>NZ_CP017688.1:0-2400000 GCF_001831475.1 Flavobacterium crassostreae
ATGGAGAATACTTATGGCAACAAACAACCTTTTACCGAGCAGTTACCTAGTGCTAATAGAGCACCCATGAAACCGCAAAACGTAGATGCTCCTTTTAAAAATTTAGACCCCGAATTAAGAAATCCGTTTGTTATACCCGGAATTAGAAATTTAAAAATTGAGTCCCAATTAAATCCCAATTATAGTTTTGATAATTTCTTGGAAGGAGATTCCAATAGATTAGCACGTTCAGCAGGTATTGCTGTTGCTAACAAACCTGGCGGAACCTCTTTTAATCCCTTACTGATTTTTGGTGGTGTGGGACTTGGCAAAACACATTTAGCCCATGCCATAGGGGTAGAAATTAAAGACAAATATCCCGAAAAAACGGTGCTTTATATTTCGGCTGAAATATTTACCCAACAATATATTGATTCGGTCAAAAAAAACAATCGAAATGATTTTATACATTTTTACCAACTTATTGATGTATTAATTATTGATGATGTACAGTTTTTGTCCGGTAAATCCGGAACCCAAGACGTGTTTTTTCATATCTTTAATTACTTGCACCAAAACGGAAAACAAGTAATCCTGACCTCAGACAAAGCGCCGGTAGATATGCAAGATATCGAACAACGTTTGCTTTCTAGGTTCAAATGGGGATTATCCGCAGAATTGCACCAACCAGATTACGAAACCAGAATATCCATCTTAAAGAATATTTTGTATCGCGATGGGGTAGAAATTCCGGAAGATATTATAGAATATGTTGCAAGCAATATCAAATCCAATGTTAGAGAGCTTGAAGGCGCCATTATCTCTTTGATTGCTCAATCGTCTTTTAACAAAAAAGAAGTAACCATTGAGCTTGCCAAAGGTGTGGTTGAAAAGTTTGTTAAAAACGTAAAACGAGAAATTTCTATTGATTATATCCAAAAAATAGTTTCGGATTATTTTCAATTAGATTTAGAACTTCTGCAATCCAAAACTCGCAAAAGACACGTAGTACAAGCAAGACAATTGGCCATGTTTTTTGCAAAAAAATTCACCAAAGCTTCTTTAGCAAACATTGGTTCTCAAATAGGAGATCGGGATCACGCTACAGTACTGCATGCTTGCAAAACAGTTGATAATCTGGTTGCTACAGACAAACAATTTAAAAAATTTGCAGACGATATACACAAAAAACTAACCCTTTAGAACCCCATGCCAGTAAAAATTCTTATGGTTTGTTTAGGTAATATCTGTAGGTCACCATTGGCCGAAGGAATATTAGCATCCAAATTGCCTAAAAGTACATTTTTGGTAGATTCTGCCGGAACAGGATCTTGGCACGTTGGTAAATCTCCCGACAAACGCTCTATTGCTACAGCAAAAGCGCATCATTTGGATATCACAAAACAAAAAGGAAGGCAGTTCCAGAAAGCAGATTTGGATCGTTTTGACTACATTTATGTCATGGACAAATCCAATTATGATGCCGTTATAGCATTATCCGAAACCACAGAACAAAAAAACAAAGTACACATTATTTTGAATGAATTGTTCCCTAATGAAAATGTGGATGTTCCGGATCCATATTACGGACTCACAAATGGTTTTGAGATTGTGTACAACATGCTAGAAGAAGCCTGTACTATTATAGCTGCAAAATTAATCCAGCAACACCATTAAGCCCATTTTAGGCGTACTTTAGATCTATTTTAAACTACTCCAAACCTTACTTTTTGTGTTATTTACAAAGAGTATAAACTTAAAACTACCTGCATGAAAGCAACTACTCCTTTCGGAAAACTCTATTTAATCCCTACCACCATGGGAGAATGTGACCCTATGGACGTTTTGCCACAAACCGTAAAAAGAGCCCTAACGTTCATTGACCATTATATCGTTGAGAACGAAAAAACAGCTCGAAAATCTATTAAAGAAGTTTATCCAGAGAAAAAACAAGCCGAATTAATTTTGTTTACCCTAAACAAGCGCACCGAAATCAAAGAACATCTGGACTTTGTAAAACCTCTATTAGAAGGAAAAAATGTAGGTTTAATGAGCGAAGCAGGCTGTCCAGGAGTAGCAGATCCCGGAGCTGTAATTGTAAAATTAGCCCATGAAAAAGGCATCACCGTAGTCCCATTAGTAGGACCTTCCTCCATATTATTAGCCATGATGGCGTCTGGAATGAACGGACAAAGCTTTACTTTTCATGGTTACTTACCAATTGATAAAGACGAAAAAAAAGCGAGTTTAAAAACCCTAGAAAAAATTTCTTTTGAAAAAAACCAATCGCAAATTTTTATTGAAACTCCTTACCGCAACAACAAACTTCTAGAAGATCTAATACAGGCTTTGCATCCAGAAACGCATCTTTGCATTGCCACAGACATTACCTTGCCTACGGAGTATATCAAAACCAAAAGAATAGCTGCCTGGAAAAAAGAATCTATTGATTTACACAAACGCCCCACTATTTTTATTATACATAAAATGTGATTTTTTTTAACTCACATAAATAACGATTGCCTTAGTTTAAAAAACATTCAAAATACCACTAGCTGCCCTTTGAGGCTTTTTAATAGCACATAAAGTATTACTTTTGTAGTTTATAAACAAACCCACTCAATTTATGCTAATTATAGGTATTGCTGGAGGAACAGGAAGCGGAAAAACAACTATAGTAAATCAGGTTCTTCAGGGATTACCGGAGGGTGTTGCTACGGTTATATCTCAGGATTCTTACTACAAAGAAACCCACCATTTAAGTTTAGATGCACGGATACAAAGCAATTTTGACCATCCTAACGCCATTGATTTTGATCTTTTAATAACCCATCTTAAAGACCTCAAACAAAACAAAAGCATCCAACAACCCATATATTCGTTTGTAGACCACAACCGAACCGAAAAAACCACAACTACTTCTCCTACAAAAGTGCTAATTGTAGAAGGAATTTTAATTCTGACCAATCCAGAATTACGAGATTTGTTAGACCTAAAAATTTACGTACAAGCCGATACAGACGAACGATTAATTAGACGGTTTAAAAGAGACATTGCAGAACGTGGCAGAGACAGTAACGAAGTCTTGGACCGCTACCAAAACACCTTAAAACCAATGCACCAACTATTTATAGAGCCATCTAAAACTTTTGCCGATATTATAATTCCAAATAACAAACACAATACCGTAGCAATTGCAGTTCTTAGAGACGTAATTAACCAAGAGATACTCTAATTTTATTGTAAATTTATAGTCCAACTACTCTAAAAACAGTTTAAACAGTAGTTATTGCTTATTGGCTTGCAGCACAACACACCAATAAACCCCTTTGTACCACCTATTATCCTATAAAATTAAAATTAATCCAAATGAAAAATCCTTATAAAAACAAACCTTGGTTTAAATTTTTGAGCAACAAATACGTTTGGGCTATATTGTTTTTTGTCAGTTGGATGGTTTTTTTGGATAATTATTCGTATTTTGACCATCGGTTTCTAGACAACCAAATTGAAGAACTAGAAGACAACAAGGCTTACTATCAAGAAGAAATAAAAAAAGACGAAGAGCAAATAAAACAGCTCAAAAACCCCGAGCAGATTGAAAAATATGCCCGAGAAAAATACTTCATGAAAAAAGAAAATGAAGATATTTACATTATAGAATTTGAAAGTGACAGCATCCAAAAAACCAATCCATAACTCTTCACCTAAATAAGAAATTCAAATGACTACCAATCAATTCGAAGATTTTGACCCCGTTTCATCCAAACAATGGAAACAAAAAATTCAATTTGAACTCAAAGGAGAAGACTATACTAATTCGGTAATTTGGAACTCCCCAGAAGGCATAAAAGTAAAGCCTTTTTACCATAAGGACACCTTTGCAAATAGCCTGAAAGTGGTCACAAAAGCATCCAAATTTAAAATATGCCAAAATATTTTTGTTTTTGATGTAGATAAATCCATACAGAGAGCTTTAGACTCCTTACATCGTGGTGCCGAGAGTTTGTGTTTTAGCATTGAAGACCAAGGTATTGCTATCGAAAAATTATTACAAAGTCTACCCTTAGAGAACGTTCCTGTTTATTTTAACCTGCGCTTTATTTGTATGGATTTTATGCAAAAAATAGCCACTATAGCCCACCAAAAAAAAGGAACCATCTACTACAACTTAGATCCTATTGGACAACTAGCCAGAGATGGAAACTGGTTTGCTACGCCCCACAAAACCAATTTTGACACCCTTAATTTAATTGCCACCAAACTACCCAATAGTGCTATTTTAAGTATCGATAGTAGCTTGTATCAAAATGCTGGAGCAAATATGGTACAGCAGATTGCTTATGCCGTTGCGCATGCAAATGAATATTTTAACCGGATTCCTATTATCAACGAGCCATTGGTTATAAAAGTAGCCGTAGGGAGTAACTATTTTTTTGAAATTGCAAAACTTCGTGCCATCCGGATTTTATTTCAACTTGTAGCTCAAGAATACCAACACAACCTAGATTGCCACTTATTTGTTACTCCTACCAAACGCAACAAAACAGTTTATGATTACAACACCAATATGTTGCGTACCACCACCGAATGCATGGCCGCAATAATAGGTGGCGCAAACACTGTTGCAAATTTGCCGTATGACGCTTTATACCACAAAGACAATGAATTTGGAGACCGAATGGCTCGAAATCAATTATTAATTCTTAAAAACGAAAGCTACTTTGACAAAGTAAACAATCCTGCAGATGGAAGTTATTATATAGAATCTCTAACAGACCAACTAGCAGAAAAAGCGCTAGTATTATTTAAAGATATAGAGTCTAATGGTGGATTTTTGAAACAATTAAATCAAGGCGTTATAAAACGTAAAATACAAGAAAGCGCAGACAAAGAACAAGCACTTTTTGATGCTGGCAAAGAGGTTTTGGTAGGCACAAACAAATACCAAAATACCGAGGATAAAATGAAATCCAACTTAGAGCTATTTCCTTTTGTTAAATTAAATCCAAGAAAAACGCTTCTGACCCCTATAATTGAAAAAAGAATAGCTGAAAAAGTAGAGCAAGAAAGATTAGCCTCAGAATAAGTGGGCCCAGAGTAGCAAACAAGATTACCAACAGTGCAAAATCAATAGCTCCAAATGACACGAAACAACCTTTCTCATATTCAATTAAAAAATAAAAAAACTACAATCCCTCGGCCAGAAGAACAAGCAGAAGGATTTTGGACTGCTGAAAACATTAAACTCCAGCCTACCTATACCCAAGAGGATATTGAAAATCTGGAGCATCTTGATTTTGGAGCAGGATTTGCCCCATATCTCCGAGGACCCTATACTACAATGTATGTGCGTAAACCTTGGACCATACGCCAATATTCTGGTTTTTCGACCGCTCAGCAAAGCAATGCTTTTTATAGACGCAACTTAGCCGCAGGACAAAAAGGGCTATCCATTGCGTTTGACTTACCCACACATCGCGGCTATGACTCGGACCACGAACGTGTGGTTGGAGACGTTGGTAAAGCAGGTGTAGCTATCGATTCTGTAGAAGACATGAAAATTCTTTTTGACCAAATTCCACTAGATCAAATGTCTGTTTCGATGACCATGAATGGTGCAGTATTGCCCATTATGGCCTTTTATATTGTAGCTGCAGAAGAACAAGGAGTACCGCCAGAATTACTATCGGGAACCATTCAAAATGACATCCTTAAAGAATTTATGGTACGCAACACCTACATTTATCCCCCTAGCGCATCTATGAAAATAATTGCTGCCATTTTAGAATACAGCAGCAAACAAATGCCTAAATTCAACTCTATTTCTATTTCTGGATACCACATACAAGAAGCAGGAGCTCCCGCAGATATTGAACTAGCCTATACATTGGCTAACGGTCTAGAATATATCAAAACCGGATTAGCCACAGGCATGCAAATTGACGATTTTGCCCCTAGACTTTCCTTTTTTTGGGGAATAGGCATGAACCATTTTATGGAAATTGCCAAAATGCGAGCCGCACGAATCATTTGGGCAAAACTAGTACAACAATTTTCTCCGAAAGACCCAAAATCAGTCGCCTTACGCGCCCATTGTCAAACTAGTGGTTGGAGTCTAACGGCACAAGATCCTTTTAATAATGTAGCCAGAACGTGCATTGAAGCCACTGCAGCTGTTTTTGGCGGAACCCAATCTTTGCATACAAATGCCCTAGACGAGGCACTTGCCTTGCCAACCGATTTTTCTGCTAGAATTGCCCGCAATACCCAATTATTTTTGCAAGAAGAAACCAAAATAACCAAAACAGTAGACCCATGGGCGGGGAGTTTTTATCTCGAAAAAGTAACCCAAGAACTAACCCAAAATACTTGGAAATTAATCGAAGAAGTAGAAGCGCTTGGTGGAATGACCAAAGCCATCGAAGCCGGAATCCCTAAATTACGAATTGAGCAAGCTGCCGCAAAAAAACAAGCCCGAATTGACAGCAATCAAGATATTATTGTAGGCGTAAATGCCTTTGCATTACCAAAAGAAGCACCGCTCCAACTACTTGAGGTAGATAACCAAGCGGTTAGACAACAGCAATTAAAACAATTAGAACAATTAAAAGCAACAAGAGACGCTCTAAAAGTAGAGCAATCCTTACAAGAATTAATACTTTGTGCGCAAACTGGCAAAGGTAATTTATTAGAAATTGCTATAAAAGCCGCGCGCTACAGAGCAACACTAGGCGAAATAAGCAGTGCTTTAGAAAGTGTTTTTGGCAGACACAAGGCCGAAATTAAATCTTTTAGTGGTGTGTATGGTACCGAAATTAAGGCGGATAAAAATTTTAAAAAAGCCAAAGAATTAGCCAATACATTTGCCATACAAGAAGGGCGTCGACCTAGAATTATGATTGCAAAAATAGGACAAGATGGGCACGACAGAGGCGCAAAAGTAGTTGCAACAGCTTATGCGGATCTTGGTTTTGATGTAGATATTGGTTCACTATTTCAAACTGCTGCCGAAGTAGCCAAACAAGCCATAGAGAATGACGTCCATGTACTAGGGATTTCGTCTCTTGCTGCTGGGCACAAAACACTCGTGCCCCAACTTATGGAAGAATTAAAAAAATACCAAAGACAAGATATCATGGTAGTGGTTGGAGGTGTAATTCCGGTACAAGACTATGCTTATCTATTTGACGCTGGAGTAGTCGCTGTTTTTGGCCCTGGCACAAAAATAAGCAAAGCAGCCATTACTATCTTAAAAATACTTATAGATTAAATCCGAGCGTACCGTTAGAATTTAGTAAATTATAAGGTAACGGATCCAGAATACCGTCTACAAAACCCTAAAATATAAAAATAAAACATAAAAAAAGCGGTTCTACTAATTAGAACCGCTTTTTTTTTAAGGGATATGCACCCTATCGTAAACGAACCACTGCATTTATATTTGCAGTAATAAAAGACGTGTCGTAACCGCCAAAGGCTTTCATATAACTTCTTATAGACGTTCCATAAGCATCCTTAATATACTTTTTGCCGTTGTTCTTAAAATATCTTTTTACAGAACCAGCGCCACCTAAATGGGCTGCAGCCAAAATTCCAGACTCTGTAACTAAAATCCCATTTACAACAGTACCTTCGTATTTTTGGATAACATCTTGCAATATTGCTTTGTTTTTTGACAACAACGCTACAAAAGCACGTTCTTGTACTTTAGGACTTCTTAAAAACAAAAGACTATCGCGTATTCCAACAGACTTGAGTGTTTCCATACCAAATTGGTATTTTCCTAAATAACCAAGAGAATTTATTTTTTTATATTTCCCTTGAGATTCTTTAAAGCCTAAAGCTTCTTTAAAGCCAATGAATAAATTTCCGGTGAAAGGAATATTCAAATTGGTGTAATCTTCTGCTTCTAAAGATGGATATAAGTATTGTTTTCCATCTGTGTTTTTTACAAGAAACCATTTATTTGTGTCTAATTTAAGGGGTCTAAAACCCGAACTTAAAAACCCTATAATAACCGTTAAACTTGCATAAAAATACCACTTCTTTACCATAAATTGTTTTTCTTCAAAACGCTGTCCCGTTATGAAATTTCTGCGGGCAAAGATACAACAAAATTTAGAATACTGAATACCAAGATGTTAAAGTTGCCTAAAAATACAATAGATGCCCTCTAAACCCCTCATTAACCGAGTATTCTAGGGTAGGTGCCGGAATTTTTAAATGGTTAAAAACTAAGAATACAGTTTTTAAAAAATGTGATTTTGTAGGTATTTTCGTTAAGTCAACATCCAGACTTAGATAAAATTGTCGTGTTTTTTGTGTTTCTGGATACATCAAATAATGTGCTTTTTTTGCAGTACCAGCCAGCATTCCATCTGCTCCATATCCTATGGCTAGATTCAGCCATTTAGGAAGCTTGGTTGTTTTATAAAAAGAATGTAAATTAATAGAGAGCCAATAGGTTTGGCCATTGTAATCTTTTAAAATTTGTTCGGAGATAGAACTTCCTAAAACCGCAGGACGGTATTGTGGGTAGGAAGTTTGGTGAAAAGAAAATTTGGGCTGTATGCGCTGCTCTTTCCAAACCAACTCTTGGCCTATATACCATGCTGTTCCGGCTGCATTAGCCAAAACATCTCCCACAGAAAAACCCCACTCCGAAGAAAAACCATCCATTACCTCCACGGTTGTCAAGAATACAAATCCTGCTCCAGCACCATAAAACAATTGTTTTGGAGCACTAGTACCACTCCATTTTAGGGCTTGAGCACTTATTCTTCCTAAGTGGTAACTAGCGTACAGATGTCCGGCTTTGTCCATTTGCAACCACTCTTGGTTGTCATTAAACAAATGGAAATTGGATTTTGGATACCCTGCATACCAAAGCTGGTGTAGCCCCACCAATGCGGCTGAAGCTACTACTGTTTGTGTAACCAGTACTGCTTTTTGTCTTTTAGAATTTAAGGTGTCTGCGGGTTTTAAAAAAAGATCTAATTTGTTTTGCCCCAAAGAAAATTGGGTACCAAACCAGAATAAAATGAAATAAAAACAGTAGCTCTTTAGGTTCAAAATTATCTTTTTACGCCTTGATTATTGATCCAGTTAGAATAGGCTTTGGCATTTTTATTATGGTCGGATAGGTTGGCAGCAAATTCATGGTAGCCAAAACGTGTAACGCTGGCGCAAAAATAAATAAAATCATTTTTCTCTGGATTTAAAACAGCCTCTAAAGCCGTAATATCTGGCATTGCTATAGGCCCAGGAGGAAGCCCTAGGTTTACATACGTATTGTATGGCGATTCCATAATCAAATCCGTATAGAATACGCGCTTGATGACTTGATCAAAATTGTTGGTGCTCTTTTTGATGGCATAAATAACGGTAGGATCTGCCTGAAGTGGCATTCCTAATCGTAGGCGGTTTAGATAAACTCCTGCTATTCTGGGTCTTTCGTCTTTTTTGACAGATTCTTTATGAACTATTGAGGCCAAGATGGTTGCTTCAATTGCAGTTAGACCCTGTTGTTCTGCTTTTGCAAGGCGTTGGGTGTTCCAAAAATTGCGGTATTCTTTAATCATTTTATCTCTAAATTTTACTGCTGGTGTGTTCCAGTAAAACTCATAGGTATTGGGTATAAAGAGTACAAAAACATTGTCTTGGTTAAATCCATTTTCTTTTAAAAAAATAGAATCTTTAAAACTTGCCATCAAGGACATGCTATCGGCTTCAATTTGAGACCCTACTCTACCGGCTAGATTTTCTAAACGTTCTTGGTTATTAAAGGCCAGTTTTACAGGAATGTTTGTTCGCAAACTTTTTACCAATTCATAACTATTCATTCCTTTGGTAAATAAAAAACGTCCTGGTTTTACGGATTCTGGATAATTTCTTTTGTTGGCAACCATTTCAAAACGATCCATATTTTGTACATACGGAGTCAGGATTTCTTTGGCTTGTGCATAAGTGGCATTGGTAGGAATGGTTACATAAACCTCCGAATCTGTAAATTTGGTATTCACAGAAAAAATCTGTTGTACCAATACAAAACCGTAAACTAGCAGTCCCGTAACTAGTACAACCGCTACGATAGAAATAATTTTTTTTGAGTTCAAAATTAAATTTTTAAAATTGTGGATTAATTAATTGGTACATTCTCTCGTCTTTATACACGCCTTGAACTAAGTTCCAATCTTTTTTTGTGCCTATACATTTGAAACCAAATTTAGTAAAAAGTGCGTTACTTGCTTGGTTTTCGCAGGCAATATTTGCATAAAGTTGGTGTAGATTTAAATGGGAAAAAGAATAGGCTATCAATAAACCAAGTGCTTCAGTGCCAATGTTTTGATTTCTGTTGTCTTTTTTATGGATAACAATCCCCACGCCTGCTCTATTGTTTTTTGGGTCAAAATCAAACAAATCAATCAATCCTATGGCCGGAAAATCTTCGTCTTGACAAATAGCTAGCCGCAATTGTTTGGCTTCGTAAATGTCTTGGTGGGCGTTTTCTAAATATTGTTTGACCAAAAAACGGCTGTATGGGGTTTGTGTATTGCTAACCTCCCAAATATTTTGGTCGTTTTCTATGGCATAGATAAACTCCAAATCATTGGGTTCTAAGGCACGCAAATAGATGGTCTCTCCTTTGAGGGTACGCATTATAAAATTAGGGGTTAGATCGTTTTGGGAAAATTTATACCTCTATGGTTGCTTCAAAAACAAATGTTGCGGGACCCACCAAAAACACATTGGTAAATTGGTTGCCTTTTTTATCAAACGAAACGGCTAGTTTGCCTCCTTCTACATTTATATTTATTGTGGTGGCGGTGGTTTCTGCTGTTGCGTACATGGCCAAAGCTACTGCTGTTGCTCCGGTACCACAGGCTAGTGTTTCGTCCTCGACGCCTCTTTCGTAGGTGCGTAACGCAAAGGTGTCTGGGTTTATTTTTTCTACAAAATTGATATTGCTTCCTTCTTTTGCGTATAGCGCACCATATCTAATTTCGGATCCTTTTTGTTTTACATCATACGATTTTAAATCCGTTACTTGCTCTACATGATGTGGAGAACCCGTGTTTAAAAAACAGTATCCTTGGTTGATTTCAATAGTATCTACATCAATCATTTGTAAGGAAACCGTTCCGTCTTTGGCCACCCAAGCATGGTGCAAACCATCAATGGCACTAAAAGTAGTCTTGTGATCTATAATTTGTAATTTTTTGGCAAAAGCAACCAAACACCTGCCGCCATTGCCACACATGCTGCTTTGGTTTCCATCGGCATTATAATACACCATTTTAAAATCTGTATCGGGGTCTTTTTCTAACAAAATAAGGCCATCTCCTCCTACCCCAAAACGTCTGTTGCATAAATGCGCAATGAGTTTGGTGTTTTCTTTAGGAAAAGTATCTAACCGGTTGTCAATCATTACAAAATCATTTCCGGTGCCTTGGTATTTATAAAATTTTATTTGCATAGTTGGGTTAATTATTGCCACAAAAGTACGACTATTAATGAAATGTTAAGGCGTGTTAAAGAGCGTTAAACCATTTTTTAAGAAGCCTATTTGTGCCTAAATTTACTCTATTAACCTAAAAACACAAACAAATATATGAACCAATTTACAAAACTTTTTTTGGCAGCATTACTCAGTGGAGTAGTCACGCTAGGAACCTATAAGTTATTGTTGGACCACACAGGCTATTTTGCTGCAAACAATAATTCTATTACCACTACAGCCAACACCTCTTACGGACAAACGGTTGGCTTGGCCTCTGAGGCGGTAGATTTTACTCAAGCAGCCGAAAATACCATCCATACTGTGGTACACGTAAAAAATGTATCCTACAAAACCCTTTCTAATCCCATTTTAGAATACTTTTATGGCTATAAAGGCGGCCAATCTCAAGAGCAAATTGGTACGGGATCTGGGGTGATTATTTCGGCCGATGGATACATTGTGACTAACAATCATGTTATAAAAGATGCCTCTGAGATTGAAATTACCTTAAACAACAAAAAATCGTACCAAGCAAAACTCATCGGTACGGATTCCAAAATGGATATTGCCTTATTGAAGATTGATGCCAACGAAAAACTACCCTACACCTCTTTTGCTAACTCCGATTCTGTAAAAATTGGCGAATGGGTGCTTGCCGTAGGAAATCCATACAATTTGACCTCAACGGTAACTGCAGGAATTGTTTCGGCGAAAGCCAGAAATTTAGGAACCAATGGCATCCAATCGTTTATCCAGACCGATGCTGCAGTAAATCCAGGAAATAGCGGTGGCGCTTTAGTAAACACTCGAGGAGATTTAATCGGAATCAATACCATGATCTCCTCTATGACGGGCTCTTATGTAGGCTATTCTTTTGCGGTACCTTCTAACATTGCTCGAAAAATAATTGAAGATATAATGGAATACGGCAATGTGCAACGTGGCATTCTGGGAGTAGAAGGCGGCGAATTGAATGCTATGGCTTCTAAAGAATTAGGCTTGACCCAAACCGAGGGTTTTTATATCCATAAAGTAGCCAAAAACTCTGGTGCAGAAAAGTCTGGTCTTAAAAAAGGCGATATTATTATAAAATTAGACCATCAAAACATAGCCACCTATGCCGATTTGTCTGGTTACATAAATACTAAAAGACCCAATGATAAGGTACAAGTAACTATCATAAGAGAGGGAGCAACCAAAGTAATCCCGGTATCTTTGAGCAAAAACGAATTTTTTAGTACCGAATTTAAGGGTATTGAGCTAGAGAATATAACCCCCGAAGACAAGAAGAAATTTGGCATTACTAATGGGGTTAAAATTAAATCCATTACTAACCCTAATTTAATGCAATACCAAGAGGAATTATTGGGTAATATTATTTTGAGTATAGACAACATTAAGGTTAAAGATGTAGAGTCTGTCTCTAAAATGCTAAATCAAAAAGAAGAAAAACAAAGCATTCGTTTGGAAATGCTAAACAAAAACAAAGAACACCTGCGTGTTATCATATAGATAGAGACATTAGCCCACAAAGCCAGCTGTATTTTTGAGAGCTGGCTTTTTTTATTTAAAAAAAAACCAAAAAATAGTTTACGAAATCGTTTGAAATGGGTATTTTTGCGCCAAATTTAAAAAATAACTACTCAATTTTTACAAATTTTCACCTATGAAAAACACCGCTTTGTACCAAAAAGAAGTATCCTTTCAAGTAGACAGACGTCGTGCTGGAGTTGAATTAATCAAAATCATTAGTGATTTATGGTATGACAAGTCTATTGAAATGGTCTTGTTCAAAAACCAATTATTAGATAAAAATGTAAATGAAATCATCAACTTACACCAATACGCAGGAGAATTTGTAGGCAAGCCAATTACTATTTTTGACTCTGTAGAAATTGCTAGAGTGGTTTTAGAGTTAGATTTACCGCCTTCTAAATTAGATATTGGTAAATTGACGTACGAGTATCTTTTGGAAGATGAAAAATATCCAGATGCAAGGCATTTTGTACTTGATAAATTAAAAGACGCAAAATCTTCGGAAGAAATCCAACCTAAAGATGTTGTGCTTTATGGTTTTGGAAGAATTGGACGTTTGTTAGCCCGTGAGCTAATGTCTAAAACAGGAAAAGGAAACCAATTGCGATTGAGAGCTATTGTAACTAGAGATAAAAATGATGCTGCAAGTCTTGAAAAAAGAGCTTCGTTATTGCGTTACGATTCTATTCATGGTGATTTTCAAGGTTCTGTAGTTGCAGATCCTGAAAACAACGCTTTGATTGTAAACGGAACCACTGTACACCTAATAACGGCTAATGCTCCTGAAGATATTGACTACACAGCCTATGATATTGACCATGCATTAATTATTGATAACACTGGTGCTTTTACTACAGAAGAAGCTTTGAGCAGACATTTAGTATCTAAAGGAGCCCATAAAGTGTTATTAACTGCTCCCGGAAAAGGAGTGCCCAATATTGTACATGGAGTTAACCAAAATGAATACAACCCAGACGAAATTAACATATTCTCGGCAGCATCTTGTACAACAAATGCCATTACACCAATTTTAAAAGCCGTAGAAGATACTTTAGGAGTAGTTAAAGGGCATTTAGAAACCATACACTCGTATACCAACGACCAAAACTTGGTAGATAATATGCACAAAAAATACCGTCGTGGTAGAGCTGCAGCCTTGAATATGGTTATCACAGAAACTGGTGCTGGTACTGCCGTTGCAAAAGCATTGCCTTCTTTGGCTGGAAAATTAACTTCTAACGCCATCCGTGTTCCGGTACCGAATGGTTCTTTAGTGGTTTTAAACTTAGAGGTAAACAAACAAACCTCAGTAGAAGAGATCAATGCCATCATGAAAAAATATGCACTAGAGGGAGATCTTGTAGAGCAAATAAAATATTCTTTTAACAATGAGCTAGTTTCTTCGGATATTGTAGGTACTTCTTCGCCATCTATTTACGATAGCAACGCTACTATTGTTTCTAATGACGGAAAAAACATTGTACTATACATCTGGTATGACAACGAATATGGGTACAGCCATCAAGTAATCCGTTTGGCAAAATATATTGCTAAAGTAAGACGTTTTACGTACTACTAGCCTACTATTGCAGTCTGGAATTAAAACGCTATGGGTGGATTTTGGGTTCCAGTAATCCATAAAAATTATAGCATTCCGTATTGTTATTAAATACACAAACCGTCTCGTGCTTACGAGACGGTTTTTTTGTGAAACAAAACCAAAATATTACCTTTTACGTTTGGTTATATAATATACCGGAATCCCTAACAACATAATCAAAACACCCCATCCGCTAGTGCTTGTTTTGGTATACAACAAGGCCAGACACAAGGCAGTACCAATAACAATATACAATCCTGGAAAAAAAGGATACAGAAAAGCCTTATAAGGCCGCTCTGCATTTGGCATTTTTTTACGTAAAATAAAAATACCCAAAATAGTTAACACATAAAAAATCAAAACAATAATAACCACAAAGTCTAATAGATCGCCATATTTTCCGGTCAAACACAACACGCAAGCCCAAATACATTGCGCCCAAATAGACCATGCTGGTACTCTAGCGGTATTTAATTGTGCTGCTTTTTTAAAAAACAGACCATCTTGTGCCATGGTATAATATACTCTAGCTCCAGCCATAATCAAACCATTGTTGCACGCAAAGGTAGACACCATAATCATCACCGCAATGATCCATGCGCCCATACTACCAAAAATATATTGCGATGCCACCACCGCAACCCGATCCGAAGGTGCTGTAGCAATTTCTTGCAAAGGCACCACAGCCAGATACATTATATTGGTCAAAACATAAATGCTACTTACCGTTAGAGTGCCCAAAAACAAACTAAGTCCAACATTGCGCTTTGGGTTTTTAATTTCGCCTGCAATAAAAGTGACTCCTTCCCAAGCAACGCTAGAAAACATAGAACCCACCAATGCTGCCGAAATGCCTGATAATAATGCTGTACCGCTTATAGTTGTCCAAGTACCACTTGCAAGATCTAAGGATTGCGATTGCCATGCATTGGCCCAGTTAGCATTCCAAACGGCTGCCTTTGCGGCAAAAAAGCCAAACAAAATCAATCCTGCCAAAGAGACTATTTTAACCACAGTGAGTACCGTTTGTAAAATTTTAGAATTTTTAACCCCCAGACTATTGATATAACTCAGTAAAATTATGGTTCCAATAGCCACAAATTGTGCCGCATTAAGTTGAAAATCTCCCAACTCAAACACCGTATTTTTTTCACTAAAAGTAGGAAAAATATATGCTGCAAATTTTGAAAAAGCCACACCAACAGCTGCAATAGTACCGGTTTGTATTACCGCAAAAAAACTCCATCCGTACAGAAAGCCTATCAATTTTCCGTATGCCTCCTTAATATACACATATTGTCCTCCTGCCTTAGGAAACATAGCACTCAACTCTCCATAACTCACTGCAGCAATCACCGTAATTACTCCCGTCAGTACCCACATAGCAATCAACCAGCCTGCGGAACCTAATTGCCGCACCATATCCGAGCTAACAATAAAAATTCCCGAGCCTATCATAGAACCCACTACCAGCATCATGCCGTCAAGCAAACCTAATTCTCTCTTAAAATTATCCGGATTATCGGAACTGTTTTTTTGCATATCCTATTATTTTTAATGTTGCTTTTGTTAAAGATATACATTTTTTTGTAGCTTGAATTCATTTAAAACTTACCACCCAAAAAAAACACACCATCACAATACATTTTTCCGTAAGAGAGCCGTAGCAAAATAGGCGCTTTTGGCAACATATAACAACAGCTATACTTAAAAAACGAGAACACTTCTTTTGGACAAATTTATTTGCACCCACAAAACGAAGTATCCATTATTAACACAAAAAAAAGCACCACAAATACAATATCCCAAAGCTTCACAAAAGTATTCTAACTCCATTGGTATATAAAAAAAACTGCACTTTTAAGGGGTGCAGTTTTTATATTGGTTTTATCGAAAAACAAAATAGTTTAGCTTGTTTTCATAGGTGGTAAATCAAAAGCTTCTGAAGTATGCTCAAAATTATTACGATGTGCGCCATCACAAAATGGTTTGTTAGAAGACAGCCCACAACGACAAAGACCTAATGCTTTTCGGCCTTCTAATCCATAACTATTACCGTTGCTATCTACTATTTCAAAATCGCCATCAATCTTGATGGATCCATTGTTGTTAATTACTAGTTTTGTCTTGCTCATATTTGGTTTAAATTAATTTAATTCAAAGGTTGTAAATTATCTATTGTGTTTTGCATCAGGAACTATTTTTTTTTGAAATGAAAAACTAATTTACATTAAGTCTAATTAAAAAATTAATCCAAGCTAAATTATTTAATTATGCTACCTATCAAAAAAGTCCTTAAGCAACTGGTATTCTATATACAGTTGTTTAAGGACTTTGCATAAAAAAAAAATTAGTTTTTTTTGAAATTAAAAGAAACCGAAAGATCTTTTTGAGGCAAGTGTATTGCACTAAAGCAAATACACTAAAGTACTCTATTGATTTGAGTTACTTTTTTGCTATAGTATTTTTCTTTAACGGAAGAGATAATTACTCCGGAACTTACCGATGCATGAATGAATTTAATATCGCCATCGCTCACATCTACAACCATACCAACATGGTTAATACGGTTTCTTCTACTGGTTTTAAAAAAGATTAAATCTCCTTTTTGAGCTTCTTCATTATTTACCACCACACCATATTGAGATTGTTCAATGGAGGTTCTAGGCAATTGTATATCAAAGGTATTAAAGGTATTGCACATTAGTCCGGAACAATCAATACCATTCTCACCGTTACCGCCGTACCGATATCTGGTTCCTAAATTTTCTGAGGCCGCAGAAACTAATTGATCCAAAAACTCTTCATTACGGGTATCTTTAAGGCTTTTACTTACTTCTTTCTCTGACGCATCTGGACTTTGGGTAGCTACTATTGCTTCTTTGTTGGTTTCTGTTGCAGCTTGGTGGCTACTTTTTATAACTAAGGCATACCCTATTGGTAGGTTAGAAACTATTTCTGGATTCTGTTTTTCTAATTCTTTTACTGTAATACCGTATTCTCGAGCAATACCGTATTTGGTCTCTTTGGGCAATACCGTACGGGTTATAGTAGTTTGAGGTGCAGAATTATTGCTGCTGTTTTTTATAAAATTTGTAGAGGTATCTTTGTGTGCATTTTTAGAATCCTGCTCTTTAGCAACCGCAACCAATACCGGAGCTTCTTTTTGAGATACTTGAGGTATGCTTTCTTCTTCGGGATTGCTTTCTTGTTTGGCCGGTATAATTATTTTTTGTCCTATTTTTAGGGCTTCCGTTTCAAGTATTGGATTGGCTTTGTCAATTGCCGCTACCGTAATCCCATATTGTTTTGCAATAGCATACTTGGTTTCTGTTGGCATAATTTCTCGAACAAACGTTTCGGGAGTAGTTACTAAAACTGTTTGTTCTGTAGCCGTGTTATCTGCTATTGCTTCTTGACGCACAATGGGCTCTTTGCTAGGTATTTGTATGGTTTGACCTATTTTCAAACCCGTTTCTTCTAATTTTGGATTAACAGCATAGAGATCTGCAACGGTTATATTATTGTTTTTTGCAATTCCATAAAGTGTCTCTTTAGGTAAAGCGGTATAGTTTTGGGTCTGTGTAATTGGCTTAGCTACTCCAGTATTGGTAAGCACTTTGGAGGGAATTAATAAAACCGATTGGAGCTTTATTCCTGTTTTGGCTTCTGGATTTAGGGCATAAATTGCTGCTGCTTTTACACTATATTGTTGCGCAATTTTAGTAATAGTTTCTCCTTTGGCAACGGTATGTTCTGTATATTTTTTTTGAGAAAAAACACTCCAACTACCTAAAAAAAACACTCCTAAAATCCAACTAGTATATTTCATAAACAATAATTTATATTTTGCTAAAATCTTGGTGTTTTACAACACAATAAAGTTATAACATTAATCTTACAAAGCATACAAAATTTAAGAATGCTTTTGAAAAGCTAATTTAGTTTATAATTAATTATATCCCAATTTTTAACAATCATTTATATCCATTTTAACAATTATCGCTAAAACAAAAAGAGCTCTGTTTGCACAGAGCTCTTTTAATATAATTATGGATGCCAAAAATATTATGCTTCGGCTGCAATCAAGTTTAATGCAGATCCAGCAACATACCATCCAATTTGTCCTTCATTATAGGTGTGGTTAGCCAAGATTAGATCTTTGCTTCCATCAGCATGTACAAATTCTATGGTTAACGGTTTTCCTGGAGCAAAATCTACTAAATCTACAAAGTTGATGGTATCGTCTTCTTGAATTTTGTCATAATCAGCCTCATTTGCAAAAGTTAATCCCAAAAGTCCTTGTTTTTTAAGATTGGTTTCATGGATACGTGCAAATGATTTTACGAGTACCGCTTTCACGCCCAAAAAGCGAGGTTCCATTGCGGCATGCTCTCTAGAGGATCCTTCTCCATAATTATGATCTCCAATAATTACCGAAGGTATTCCGGCTGCTTTGTAGGCTCTAGCTACTGCAGGGACAGCATCATAAGCACCGGTTAGTTGATTTTTTACCGAATTGGTTTTTTGAGTGTATGCATTTATGGCACCGATCAACATATTGTTCGAAATATTATCCAAATGCCCTCTAAAACGCAACCAAGGTCCTGCCATTGAAATATGGTCTGTTGTACATTTTCCATATGCTTTTATTAGCAATTTTGCTCCGGTTATATTCTTACCGTCCCAAGCATCAAATGGAGCTAATAACTGTAACCTGTCTGATGTTTCGCTAACAGCGATTTGCACTCCAGATCCATCTAGTGCAGGCGCCTGAAAACCATTATCCTCTACATCAAAACCTCTTTTAGGCAATTCATCGCCATAAGGAGCATTTAATTTCACTTCTTCTCCTTTATCATTCAATAATGTGTCGGTAAGTGGATTAAAGTCTAATCTTCCTGAAATTGCCAGCGCCGCTACCATTTCTGGAGAGGTCACAAAGGCATGTGTATTGGGATTACCATCTGCTCTTTTAGAAAAATTACGATTAAAAGAGTGTACAATAGTATTTTTTTCTTGCTTATCTGCTCCAGCTCTATCCCATTGCCCAATGCAAGGACCACATGCGTTGGTAAATACTTTGGTTCCCATTTTCTCAAAAGTAGCAATGATGCCATCTCTTTCGATGGTATATCTAATTTGTTCGGATCCTGGATTGATTCCAAATTCTGCTTTTGGAGTAATGCCGTGGGCTACAGCTTGGTTTACAATAGATGCAGCGCGAGCCATATCTTCATAAGAAGAGTTGGTGCAAGACCCTATTAATCCCCATTCTACTTTTAGAGGCCATCCGTTAGCCGCCGCTTCGGCTTTCATTTCAGAAACTGGCGTACCTCTATCTGGCGTAAAAGGACCATTGATATACGGCTCCAATTCTGAGAGATTAATCTCAATTACTTGATCAAAATACTGCTCTGGATTAGCATACACTTCGGGATCTCCTGTTAAATAACTAGCCACTTTATCCGCAGCATCTACTACATCTTGTCGTCCTGTTGCAGATAGATACCTGCGCATAGAATCGTCATAACCAAAGGTAGAAGTTGTTGCTCCAATTTCGGCTCCCATATTACAAATGGTACCCTTACCGGTACAAGACATATTTGTGGCACCTTCGCCAAAATATTCTACAATTGCACCTGTCCCACCTTTTACAGTAAGAATATCTGCTACTTTTAAAATTACATCTTTTGGTGCGGTCCAACCAGATAATTTTCCGGTTAACTTGACCCCTATTAATTTAGGAAACTTTAGTTCCCAAGACATTCCGGACATGACATCTACTGCATCTGCTCCTCCAACTCCAATGGCCAACATCCCTAAACCGCCTGCATTCACGGTATGAGAATCGGTACCAATCATCATTCCACCCGGAAAGGCATAATTTTCTAAAACAATTTGATGTATAATTCCAGAACCTGGTTTCCAGAACCCGATGCCGTATTTATTTGAAACCGAAGAAAGAAAATCAAAAACTTCGCTGGATTGTTGTTTTGCAAATGCCAAATCTTTTTCGGCACCTACTTTAGCCAAAATAAGGTGATCACAATGTACCGTTGTAGGAACTGCAACCGTTTTCTTGCCTGCATGCATGAACTGCAATAGAGCCATTTGGGCTGTTGCATCTTGACATGCTACTCTATCTGGAGCAAAATCTACATAATCCACTCCTCTTTTGTAGGCTTGCTTAGCATTTCCTTCCCAAAGGTGGTTGTACAAAATTTTCTCAGTCAAAGTAAGTGGACGCGCAACTACTTCTCGTGCAGCATCAACACGAGTAACCATGTTGTCGTACACTTTTTTAATCATATCAATATCAAAAGCCATAATATATAGGTGTTTCTTATTAGTAAAGCAAATTTAAGAATTTATGATGAGACTTAAAAAAAATTTAATAGAAGTCGTGATTTCAAAAAATATTATTATTAAATACCCGAATTAAGTCCCTTCTATTGAGAATAACGCAAAATTAAAGTGTTAAATTATCAAATTAATATAATTTTAATAGTTCCCATTGCTGTAAATTTAGCACACAAATACCATTAGCATTGCATAAGGCCTAAAAACAACTCAAAATGCTATACTGTAACAGCTTAGCCAAAATAAATTTTCCAGACATCTCTTAGAGCATAAATATATCCGGTATTTATCTTCCAAAAAATCTAGCAAAAAAACCTTTACTTTCTGTTTCCTCTTCTTGTTCTTGCTCGTTCTTTTTTTGAAAATATTGGGATTGTTCGTAATCCAATATACATTCTTTAACATATTCTATATAGGTTCGGTTTTTTTCTTCCAAAAAACCAATCATATACCGCTCACTTGCCTCCAAACCGCTTACCGACTCAATTTGCAGCAATCGTTTATACAAAGGCTCAATGTGTTTTGTAATCACCTCTTCTGGAACCGCTTTTCTTCTACCAAAATAGTGGGTAATCTCGCCATTAGCATCTTTTGAAATTTCAAAATCGGTAACCACCCAGTAATACCTTCCGGATTTGGCAAGGTTTTTTACTACTGCATAAAAATTTCTTCCTGCTTTTAAATTTTCCCAAAGCACCTTAAAGATCACCCGTGGCATATCCGGGTGTCTTACCAAACTGTGTGGCTGAGACATGAGTTCATAATCTTCGTAACCACAAACGTCAATAAAAACTTCATTAGCATATTCAATAATTCCTTTAGAATCTGTTTTGCTCATAATCACTTGGGTTTTATCCCAAGAAACTTCTTTATCAATTGGTGTTGGTCTTTTAAAAATAGTATTGTTTGGAGTCATAATTTTTTTTATTGTAAAATAATTCACCACAAAACTATCACTCCAAAGGTAGATCCTATATGACTTTTGTCATGTTTACACCACTAAACACGCTCCTAACAAAAACCTACTCTAGCAAGTAGATACTTTATTAGCATGGTATTAAAATACAAACAGACTCGTTTTATTTTAACATAAAAATTGCTTTTTATAAAAAAACAGAAATCTTAAATCTTAAAGCAAGGCTTCAATTATTTTCTCTTCTGTAATGCCTTCTGCTTCTGCTTTATAATTTTTAATAATTCGGTGTCTTAAAATACCTATTGCGACGGCTTTTACATCTTCAATATCTGGAGAAAATTTCCCTTTAAAAGCAGCTTGTGCTTTGGCTGCCAAGATTAAATTTTGCGAAGCTCTTGGCCCTGCTCCCCAATCCAAATAATTTTTGACATACTCTGTTGCCAATACGCTATCTGGCCTTGTTTTACCTACAAGGTTTACAGCATATTCAATTACATTGTCTGCAACAGGAATTCTGCGGATTAATTGCTGAAATTCTATAATCTGTGACGCCGTAAACAAAGGGCTTATGGTGTTTTTTACCTCCGAGGTAGTCCTTTTTACTACCTCTACTTCTTCTTCAAAACTTGGATAGGATAGTTTTATAGCAAACATAAAACGATCTAATTGGGCTTCTGGCAAAGGATAAGTCCCTTCTTGCTCTATTGGATTTTGGGTGGCTAAAACAAAATAAGGCAAGGCTAATTTATAATTAAGTCCTGCAATGGTTACCGAGCGTTCTTGCATTGCCTCCAACAAGGCTGCCTGTGTTTTGGGCGGGGTTCTATTGATTTCATCTGCCAGAATAATGTTTGAAAAAACAGGGCCTTTTATAAATTTAAACTGACGGTTTTCGTCCAAAATCTCGCTACCCAAAATATCCGATGGCATTAAATCTGGCGTAAATTGTATTCTTTTAAAATCCAAACCTAAGGCTTGCGCCAGCGTATTTACCAATAGGGTTTTGGCCAATCCTGGAACCCCTACCAATAATGCGTGGCCTCCAGAGAAGATACAGAGCAAGATTTGGTCTACTACAGCATCTTGACCTACAATTATTTTTGCTATTTCGTTTTTAAGTTCGTTTCGTTTTTGAACTAGATTGTGTATTGCCGCAACATCAGACATGGTAAGGAAGTGTTTAAATTAAAAAAGAGTTAGCTTATGAATTCATAAAACTAACTCTTTTTATTTAGTATAAAAAATATTATTTCTTTAGCCAATTATTGGTGAAATCACAGTCTCTGTATTCTCCGAGCACTTTGATATAGGTTTCTTTAATTTTTTCTTCAAACCATTTTCCAATTGCTTTGATTTGTTTTTCTTTCAAAGCGAGCTCTTTAATTTTGATGTAATCCGTGGCATAATCTGCCGTATGCTCATTTATTCTGTTGGTTACCGTGATGAGTTTAAAACTTTTCTTTCCATTTTCGTCTGTATCCAAAATAGGTTGCGATATAGCATCGTCTTTTAGGTTCGAAACTTGGCTGTAAAGACTGGGATCCATTTTGGTCAATTCAAAACGGGTGTCTTGGGTTTTAGGATTTATCAAAACGCCTCCATTGGCTCTGGTTTCTTTTTGATCCGACTCGGTTCTGGCCGCTTCTGCAAAAGTGAGTTTTTTGTCCAGAATTTTGGTTCTAATTAATGTTATTTTTTCTTTCGCCTCCTGAACGGCTTCTTCAGAAACCGATGGCGTTAATAAAATATGTCGTAAAGCAACCTCTTGTCCATTTATTTTATCTACCATAATAATATGGAATCCAAAATCGGTTTCAAATGGAGCCGAAATTTCGCCTTCTTGCAAACTAAAGGCAACATCTTTAAATTCTTTTACAAAAGGGGTCTTTCTGGTCATTTTGTAAAAACCACCATTAGAGGCAGACCCTGGATCTTTGGAATACAATACTGCCTTGGTTGCAAAACTAGACCCTGCTTGAACTTCTTTTTTAAATTCATTTAAGCGATCAATGACCTTTTGTTTTTCGAGATCCGAAATCTTTGGTGTAACGACTATTTGTGCTACTTCCATTTCTGCACCAAATAAAGGCAATTCTTTTTTGGGTATGGATTTAAAAAAGTTCCTTACCTCCTCTGGGGTAATCTCTACTTCTTCAATAATTTTTTTGGTCATTTCTGAACTCAGCTTTTGCTCTTTTAGAATATCAAAAAAATAGCTTTTAAAATCTTCTTCAGAATCTTTTTTGTAATACTGTATTACTTTTTCTAAAGAACCTATCTGACCTACCATATAGTTTAACCGCTCTTCCATCATTCCTTTAATCTCTGCATCGGTAACCTTGATACTGTCTTGCACTGCCTGATGGGCGTACAATTTATCTTCCATTAGTTTTCCTAACATTTGGCATCTGGTAATGCCTTTGATAGAATTGCCTTGACTTGAAATCTCCAAATACGATTTGTCAATATCTGAATCCAGAATAATATAATCTCCTACAGTTGCAATAATACCGTCAATTTTTTGTCTGGCATTGGTTGGTAGTTTTTTGACAACAGGAGCCACAACTGTATCCGCAATAATCTCTTGTGCTTGGATGGTATTTGTAGAAAACAAAAAAAGAGCAAGGGCAATTGCAATTGTAACGGACTTCATCGGTATTGTTTTTAATAGCATTATTTAAAATTTATATTTTTATAGCAATTATATTCTGATTTGCATTGTCATGCACGTTATTGGAGGCCAAATATACACCTTTAGAATCTAGAAATAAAAAAGTTCCTGCAAAAGAATGCGCTAAATTTGAGGCAAACAAAAATAACCATTCCATTATATAATACAACTTTACGGCTTATTATTAACAAAAATTTATAGGGCGCTTGCAGTTGGTTTTTTTATTTCAAAAACACGCTTTGGACTTGCTTAAAACAACGTCTACATGCAATAAAAACACTTCAAAACAGTTTTTGATTTACTTCAAAAAAAAACGAGGCATTACCACTTTTAAAATGCTTGCAAAAAAAATTGGAGACTTTAAGGTTTGGTTTTTATAAATACGGCTACATTTTTTTAATTAGCGTTTATAAATAGTACTTTTGCAAACTATTTACAATAAATATGAGCTTTTTAAAAGAAATACAAAGAAGAAGAACTTTCGGAATTATATCGCATCCAGATGCCGGTAAAACTACCCTTACAGAAAAACTACTGCTTTTTGGTGGTGCCATTCAAGAGGCTGGTGCGGTCAAAAACAATAAAATTAAAAAAGGAGCCACGAGTGATTTTATGGAAATTGAACGCCAAAGAGGGATTTCGGTTTCTACCTCGGTTCTGGCATTTAATTATAAAGACAAAAAAATCAATATTCTGGATACGCCTGGGCATAAAGATTTTGCCGAAGACACCTTTAGAACCCTTACGGCAGTAGATAGTGTTATTGTAGTTATTGATGTAGCAAAAGGAGTTGAGGAGCAAACTGAGAAGTTAGTATCGGTGTGTAGAATGCGAAAAATACCCATAATTGTTTTCATTAATAAGATGGACCGAGAGGGTAAAGATGCTTTTGACCTTATGGACGAAGTGGAACAAAAACTGGGTCTAACGGTTACTCCTTTGAGTTTTCCTATCGGAATGGGGTATGATTTTCAAGGAATCTATAACTTATGGGAACAAAACATCAACTTATTTAGCGGAGATAATCGTAAAAATATAGAAGAAACTATTGCTTTCTCGGAGGTACAAAATCCAGAATTGGAAAAAATAATCGGACAAAAACCTGCTGCTACTCTACGAGAAGAATTGGAGTTAATTGACGAAGTCTATCCAAAGTTTAACCAACAAGATTACTTAGACGGCAAATTACAGCCTGTATTTTTTGGGTCTGCCTTAAATAATTTTGGAGTTAGAGAGCTTTTAGACTGTTTTGTGGCCATTGCGCCATCTCCAAGACCTAAAGAATCGGAAACCAGATTAGTGGATCCTACCGAAGAAAAAATGACTGGATTTGTGTTTAAAATCCACGCCAATATGGACCCAAAACACCGAGACCGGTTGGCTTTTATCAAAATTGTTTCTGGAACTTTTGAAAGAAACAAACCCTACTACCACGTTAAATTAAAAAAGAATCTAAAATTTTCTAGTCCGAATGCCTTTTTTGCCGAAAAGAAAGAAATTGTAGATATTTCTTACCCTGGAGATATTGTTGGACTTCATGATACCGGAAACTTTAAAATTGGAGATACACTAACCGAGGGCGAAATCATGAGCTTTAAAGGGATTCCAAGTTTTTCTCCAGAACATTTTAGATACATCAATAATGCAGATCCTTTAAAAGCCAAGCAACTAGATAAAGGAGTAGACCAATTAATGGACGAAGGGGTAGCACAGTTGTTCACACTTGAGATGAATAACCGAAAAATAATTGGTACCGTTGGAGCCCTCCAATACGAAGTTATTCAGTACCGATTGGAACATGAATATGGTGCAAAATGTACTTATGAAAACTTTCCGGTACATAAGGCTTGTTGGGTAAAACCGAGCGATCCTAAAAATGAAGAATTTAAGGAGTTTAAACGAATTAAACAGAAATTTTTGGCCAAAGATAAATACGGGCAATTGGTATTTCTTGCAGATTCTGACTTTACCATTCAAATGACACAAAACAAATACCCAAGTGTACACTTGTTTTTCACCTCGGAGTTTGAATAAAATACAACTATAAGCATAAAAAAAACGCTAATCTAAAGTAAGTTAGCGTTTTTTTTATGTGTATTCTTTTATGGACTGCTGGGATTATGTCAAAGCTATTTCATGATTTACTGCCTTTTTTAAAAAAGCCTTAGTTAATAGCCTATTGAGATAAATTCCAGAGCTGATAATTTGTTTTTTAGTACTTAAGGTTCCTGGTGCTGAATACGGATTGTGCGGTTTTTGTGAAGACCCCATAAACCACAATACAAATTCCATATTTTTGGAGGCTTTGCTTGTTTCTGTCTGGAACTCCTGCTCTATAACCAACGCACCATTTGTAGTCCAGAGGGTATTTTGTTCTTGAACTTGACCAAATGCAGACCCAGAGAACAATAGAAACCCGAAAATAACCAACCCAAAAAGTAGTGATTTTTTAATCTTTGTTGGAATAATACCATTCAT
Source organism: Flavobacterium crassostreae (assembly GCF_001831475.1). Classification (NCBI taxonomy): domain Bacteria; kingdom Pseudomonadati; phylum Bacteroidota; class Flavobacteriia; order Flavobacteriales; family Flavobacteriaceae; genus Flavobacterium; species Flavobacterium crassostreae. The sequence goes on from NZ_CP017688.1 coordinate 27,047, forward strand.
AAAGCCTTAATTATAAGAAAGTTCTTTTCTTTTTATTGGGACAAAGTTACACTATACTTTGGTCATTAGGGCAAGCTATTTAAAAAATATTTTTAGAAAATACATTAAGCTATCCTATCTACTACAGAATAATCTTTGAAAAGCTCTAAAACACTAGTGTTCTAATAAAAAAAACCGCCTCAAAAGTATTGAGGCGGTTTCTTAATGTATAACTATGCTTGTCCGGTGGGACCAAAATTGAGTGGTATGGGAGTTTGTTCCGTGTCTTTAATCTCGCCATGGGCAATTTCAAAACGATGGATATTCTCTCCTATGGCCTTTAACAATCTTTTGGCATGTTGTGGGGTCAAGACAATTCTTGATTTTACTTTAGCCTTAGGAATACCTGGCATGATGCTTACAAAATCCAGAACAAACTCGGAAGAAGAATGGTTGATAATGGCTAGGTTAGAATAAATTCCTTCCGCAGTTTTCTCATCTAATTCTATATTAATTTGATCTTGTTGATTTGAGTTACTCATGTTTTTAGTAAATATATTCTTCTTTATTAGCCATCATATCGTTGTAATCTTCTTTAGAACCAACAATTGCATTATCATATTCTCTCATCCCTGTTCCTGCAGGAATTCTGTGTCCTACAATTACATTTTCTTTCAAGCCTTCTAAGTAATCAATTTTACCTGCAACTGCAGCTTCATTTAATACCTTGGTCGTTTCTTGGAAAGAAGCCGCTGAGATAAATGATTTTGTTTGTAGCGAAGCTCTAGTAATACCCTGCAATACAGGAGTTCCTGTTGCTGTGATTACATCACGTGCTACAACAATGTTTTTATCATTACGTTTTAGTAAAGAGTTTTCATCACGCAATTCGCGTGGAGAAATAATTTGCCCTTCTTTTAGGTTAACAGAATCTCCAGCGTCTTCAATTACTTTCATTCCGTATAATTTATCGTTTTCAACAATAAAATCTTTGGTGTGTATTAATTGATCTTCTAAGAATAAGGTGTCTCCTGGGTCTTGTACTCTTACTTTACGCATCATTTGACGTATTACTACCTCAAAGTGTTTGTCATTAATTTTTACTCCTTGCAAACGGTATACTTCTTGAATCTCATTTACTAAATACTGTTGTACAGCAGCAGGTCCTTTAATTCTTAAAATATCCTCTGGGGTGATTGCTCCATCGGATAAAGGAACACCAGCACGTACAAAGTCATTCTCTTGTACCAAAATTTGGCTAGAAAGTTTTACTAAGTATTTTCGGATGTCTCCAAATTTAGATTCGATTACAATCTCACGGTTACCTCTTTTAATTTTACCAAAAGAAACCACACCATCAATCTCAGAAACTACTGCTGGGTTAGAAGGATTACGCGCCTCTAAAAGCTCTGTAATTCGTGGTAAACCTCCTGTAATATCTCCTGATTTAGAAGAACGACGCGGAATTTTTACCAATACTTTACCTGCTTTAATTTTCTCTCCGTTTTCAACCATTAAGTGGGCTCCAACCGGTAAGTTATACGAACGTATTAACTCATCATCTTTACCGTAAACTAATAAAGTTGGAATTAATTTTTTAGCTCTTGCCTCCGAAATTACTTTTTCTTGGAAACCGGTTTGCTCATCAATTTCAACCATGAACGATTGTCCTTGTTCTAAATCTTCGTAAGCAATTTTACCAGTAAACTCCGAAACAATAACTCCATTATACGGATCCCATTTACAGATAACATCTCCTTGTGCAACGGATTGTCCGTCTTTTACAAAAATACTGGAACCGTAAGGTATGTTGTGTGTGTTTAGTAAAATACCTGTTTTTTCGTCTATTAATTTTAATTCTGTAGAACGAGAAACTACAATATCTACTGCGTTACCTTCACCATCTTCTCCTTTAACGGTTTTTAAATCCTCAATTTCTAGTTTACCATTAAATTTAGTAATAATGCTAGACTCCTCAGAAATTCCACCCGCAACCCCTCCAACGTGGAAGGTACGTAAGGTTAACTGAGTACCTGGCTCTCCAATAGATTGGGCTGCAATTACTCCAACTGCTTCCCCTCTTTGGGTCATTTTGCCGGTAGCTAAGTTTCTACCATAACATTTTGCACAAATTCCTTTTGGTGCTTCACAAACTAGAGGAGAACGTACCTCTACTCTCTCAATTGGAGAGGCTTCAATAACTTTCATTATTGCTTCGGTGATTTGTTCTCCAGATTTTATTAGAACTTCATTGGTCAACGGATTAATTACGTCTTGCAATGCAACACGTCCTAAAATTCTTTCTCCTAATGATTCTACAATTTCTTCGTTCTTTTTTAATGCCGATACTTCAACACCTCGCAATGTGCCACAGTCTTCAATATTAACAATAACATCTTGCGAAACATCGTGTAGTCTTCTGGTTAAATATCCTGCATCGGCTGTTTTTAAGGCAGTATCCGCAAGTCCTTTACGCGCACCGTGAGTAGAAATAAAATACTCAAGGATAGAAAGACCTTCTTTAAAGTTGGAAAGAATCGGGTTTTCAATAATTTCTCCACCACCAGCGGTAGATTTTTTTGGCTTGGCCATCAATCCACGCATACCAGTTAACTGACGAATTTGTTCCTTAGAACCCCTCGCCCCAGAGTCAAGCATCATATACACAGAGTTGAAACCTTGTTGGTCTTCTCTAATGTTTTTCATTGCCAACTCTGTTAATTGTGCATTTGCCGAAGTCCATACATCAATAACTTGGTTGTAACGTTCGTTATTGGTAATAAGACCCATGTTGTAGTTTGCAGAAATTCCTTCTACTTGCTCTCTGGCATCAGCAATTAATTTTGGTTTTTGATCCGGAATTCTAATATCTCCTAATGAGAAAGATAACCCTCCTCTAAAGGCAAATTTATACCCCATATCTTTCATATTATCCAAGAAGGCTGCCGTTTCTGGAACGCTTGTTGAATTTAATACGTGACCGATAATATCTCTAAGGTTTTTCTTAGTTAATACATCATTGATATATCCAGCTGCTTCTGGTACTACTTCATTAAATAATACCCGTCCTGCAGTGGTTTGTATAATTTTAAACACTAATTCTCCAGCGTCGTTAAAATCTTTTGCTCTAATTCTCACTCTAGCATTCAATTCTAATCTTCCTTCGTTTAATGCAATATTTACTTCTTCAGCAGAATAGAAAGTCAAATCCTGACCTAAAATTTTCTTATCTGGAGTAGTCAATCTTTCTTTGGTCATATAATATAGACCCAAGACCATATCCTGAGACGGTACCGTAATTGGAGCACCATTTGCAGGATTCAAAATATTGTGTGAAGCCAACATTAATAATTGTGCTTCAAGGATCGCTTCTGGTCCTAATGGCAAGTGAACTGCCATTTGATCCCCATCAAAATCCGCATTAAATGCCGTACAAACTAATGGGTGCAATTGGATTGCTTTTCCTTCAATTAATTTTGGCTGGAATGCCTGGATACCAAGTCTGTGCAAAGTAGGAGCACGATTCAGCAATATTGGGTGTCCTTTAATTACATTTTCAAGAATATCCCAAACTACTGGCTCTTTTTTGTCTATTATTTTTTTGGCTGATTTTACCGTTTTAACAATACCTCTTTCAATCAATTTACGGATTACAAAAGGTTTGTACAATTCGGCGGCCATATCCTTAGGGATACCACATTCAAACAATTTCAATTCAGGTCCAACAACAATTACCGAACGAGCAGAATAATCCACACGTTTTCCAAGTAAATTTTGACGGAAACGTCCTTGCTTCCCTTTAAGGGAATCTGACAATGATTTTAATGGTCTGTTGGATTCTGTTTTAACAGCAGATGCTTTTCTGGTATTATCAAATAAGGAATCTACCGATTCTTGCAACATACGTTTCTCGTTTCTTAAGATAACTTCTGGAGCTTTGATCTCCATTAATCTTTTCAAACGGTTGTTACGGATGATAACACGACGGTATAAGTCATTTAAATCTGAAGTTGCAAAACGACCTCCATCCAATGGCACAAGCGGACGCAATTCTGGTGGGATAACCGGAACCACTTTCATAATCATCCATTCTGGACGGTTTTCGCGGTTCAAGTTAGACTCACGGAAAGATTCCACAACTTGCAATCTTTTTAAAGCTTCTGTTTTACGTTGTTTAGAGGTTTCGTTATTGGCCGAGTGACGCAATTGGTAAGACAATTGGTCTAAATCAATACGCGCTAATAAATCCATAATACACTCTGCTCCCATTTTGGCAACAAATTTGTTAGGATCAAAATCGTCTAAATATTGGTTATCTGCAGGAAGCGTATCTAAGATATTCAAATATTCCTCTTCTGTTAAGAAATCCAATCTTTGTACTGATTCGCCATCTGCATTTTTGGCAATACCTGCTTGGATCACTACGTATCTTTCGTAGTAAATGATCATGTCTAATTTCTTAGATGGAAGCCCAAGGATATAACCAATTTTGTTAGGAAGCGAACGGAAATACCAGATATGAGCAATAGGCACCACTAGATTGATGTGACCAACTCTATCTCTACGTACTTTTTTCTCCGTAACTTCAACACCACAACGGTCACAAATAATACCTTTGTAACGTATTCTTTTGTATTTTCCACAAGCACATTCAAAATCCTTAACAGGTCCAAATATTCTTTCACAAAAAAGACCGTCACGCTCTGGTTTGTGCGTACGGTAGTTAATTGTTTCTGGTTTTAAAACCTCTCCTCTAGATTCTTTTAAGATAGATTCTGGGGATGCTAATCCAATGGATATTTTATTAAATCTTTTTACAGGATTTTTATCTTTATTATTATTTCTATTATTCATCATAGTTTTTACTATTGATTTATTTGCAATTAAAAAATTGATTCTTGATTTGGTCAAAAGTTTAAAAACCTAAAGTCAACTTGGACTTAAAACTTTGATTGGCTAGTTGACTCAAACACTACCTCGGGTTACTTCTCTAAACTTCAAACTTTTTTTGAAGTGCTAGTTAAAAACGCTCTTTTGTTTTTAAAAAATCGGAACGATTTACGGGTATAAATCTTAAAAACTCTTAAAAATGAGAATTCAGCCCTGAAAAAATCAAGGCTGAAAACTTATAAATATGCTTATTCTTCTAATCTGATGTCTAATCCTAAACCTTTCAATTCATGCATTAATACATTGAATGATTCTGGCAATCCTGGTTCTGGCATAGTTTCTCCTTTAACAATTGCTTCGTATGTTTTGGCTCTACCAATAACATCATCCGACTTCACAGTTAGGATTTCTCTAAGAGTACTGGATGCTCCATAAGCCTCCAATGCCCAAACTTCCATCTCTCCAAAACGCTGCCCTCCAAATTGCGCCTTACCACCAAGTGGTTGTTGCGTAATCAATGAGTATGGTCCGATAGAACGTGCGTGCATCTTATCATCCACCATGTGTCCTAATTTTAACATATAGATCACACCAACGGTTGCTGCTTGATGGAAACGTTCTCCTGTACCTCCATCATAAAGATGGGTATGTCCAAAGCGTGGTATTCCAGCCTCGTCAGTCAATTCATTAATTTGGTCCAAAGAAGCACCATCAAAAATTGGCGTAGCAAATTTTCTACCCAAGTTCATTCCAGCCCATCCTAATACCGTTTCATAAATTTGACCAATATTCATACGAGAAGGTACTCCAAGTGGATTCAATACAATATCAACAGGAGTTCCGTCTTCAAGGAAAGGCATGTCTTCGTGACGAACAATACGAGCAACAATACCTTTGTTACCGTGACGTCCAGCCATTTTATCCCCTACTTTCAACTTACGTTTTTTAGCAATGTATACTTTTGCTAATTTCAAGATTCCTGCTGGCAATTCATCTCCAACAGTAATGGTGAATTTTTCTCTACGTAAAGAACCTTGCAAGTCGTTCAACTTAATTTTATAGTTATGAATTAATTCATTAACCATTTTATTAGTTGCATCATCTGCTACCCATTGTCCCTTGCTTAAGTGGGCAAAATCTTCCACAGCATAAAGCATCTTTTGAGTGTATTTTTTACCTTTTGGTAATACTTCTTCACCCAAATCATTCATTACACCTTGAGAGGTCTTACCGTTAACGATCAAGAAAAGTTTTTCAACTAATTTGTCTTTTAATTCTACAAATTTAGTTTCAAATTCCATTTCTAGAGCACCTAAAGCATCTTTGTCTTGGGTACGTTTGCGTTTGTCTTTTACGGCTCTTGCAAATAATTTTTTATCCAGAACAACACCATGTAAAGATGGAGACGCTTTCAAAGAAGCATCTTTTACATCTCCGGCTTTATCTCCAAAGATTGCACGAAGCAACTTCTCTTCTGGAGTAGGATCTGATTCTCCTTTTGGAGTAATTTTTCCAATTAGAATATCCCCAGGTTTTACCTCGGCACCAATTCTAATCATTCCGTTTTCATCCAAGTCTTTTGTAGCCTCTTCAGAAACGTTAGGTATATCATTTGTAAGTTCTTCGTTACCTAATTTTGTGTCTCTAACTTCCAGTGAATAGTCATCCACGTGAATAGACGTAAAAATATCGTCACGAACTACTTTTTCAGAAATTACAATCGCATCCTCAAAGTTATATCCTTTCCATGGCATAAACGCCACTTTAAGGTTACGCCCTAAGGCAAGCTCTCCATTTTGAGTAGCATATCCTTCGGATAATACTTGTCCAAGAACCACTCTATCCCCTTTTCTTACAATAGGTTTTAGGTTAATGCTTGTACCTTGATTGGTTTTTCTAAATTTAATTAGATTGTATGTTTTTTCATCCGATTCAAAACTAACCATTCTTTCTTCTTCTGAACGATCGTATTTGATGGTGATGATATTAGCATCTACATATTCTACGGTTCCATCTCCTTCTGCATTAATCAATACTCTAGAATCCGAAGCTACTTGACGCTCTAAACCAGTTCCAACAATTGGAGCTTCAGGACGAATCAATGGTACAGCCTGACGCATCATGTTAGATCCCATCAAGGCTCTATTGGCATCATCATGTTCCAAGAAAGGAATCAATGAAGCAGAAATAGAGGCAATTTGATTTGGTGCCACATCGGCATAATCTACTTTTTCTGGATCAATTACCGGGAAATCACCTTCCATACGCGCAATTACGTTTTCGGCAGTAATTTTACCAGAATTATCCATCTCAATATTTGCTTGCGAGATAAGCATCCCTTCTTCTTCTTCGGCGCTTAAGTAAACAGGGGTAGATTCTAAATCTACAACACCATTGGTTACTTTACGATAAGGTGTTTCAATGAAACCCATGCCGTTAACCTTAGCATAAACTCCAAGAGAAGAGATCAAACCAATGTTTGGCCCCTCTGGTGTTTCGATAGGACACAAACGTCCGTAGTGCGTATAGTGAACGTCACGAACCTCAAATCCAGCTCTTTCTCTTGAAAGTCCTCCTGGTCCAAGGGCAGATAATCTTCTCTTGTGCGTGATCTCTGCTAATGGATTGGTTTGATCCATAAACTGAGACAATTGGTTAGTACCAAAGAAAGAGTTGATAACCGATGATAATGTTTTGGCATTAATCAAATCAATTGGCGTAAAGACTTCGTTATCTCTAACGTTCATACGCTCTCTAATGGTTCTAGCCATACGCGCTAAACCAACACCAAATTGTTGTGACAATTGTTCTCCTACCGTTCTAACACGACGATTGGATAGGTGATCAATATCATCAATATCTGCTTTAGCATTGATCAATTCAATCAAATATTTAACTATAGTTATGATATCTTCTTTGGTAAGCACTTGCTTTTCCATCGGAATATCTAACTGTAATTTTTTATTCATTCTATATCGACCTACCTCTCCTAAGTTATAACGTTGGTCTGAGAAGAATAATTTATCAATAATTCCACGTGCAGTTTCCTCATCAGGCGGTTCTGCGTTACGCAATTGTCTATAAATATGCTCAACAGCTTCTTTCTCAGAATTGGTTGGATCTTTTTGTAACGTGTTATGAATGATGGCATAATCTGCTTGATTAGCATCTTCTTTATGTAACAAAATAGATTTAACGTTAGAATCAATGATTTCTTCTACATTATCTTTGTCAATAATGGTATCTCTATCAAGGATTATTTCGTTACGTTCGATAGAAACTACTTCACCAGTATCTTCATCCACAAAATCTTCGTGCCATGTATTTAAAACACGAGCAGCTAGTTTTCTACCGATATATTTTTTAAGTCCTGTTTTAGATACTTTAATTTCTTCTGCAAGGTCAAAAATTTCAAGGATATCCTTGTCTCTTTCAAAACCAATGGCACGAAATAAAGTAGTTACAGGTAATTTTTTCTTTCTATCAATATAAGCATACATTACGCTATTAATATCTGTAGAAAATTCTATCCAAGAACCCTTAAAAGGAATTACTCTAGCAGAATACAATTTTGTTCCATTTGCATGGAAAGACTGTCCAAAGAAAACCCCTGGAGATCTATGTAGTTGTGAAACAACAACACGTTCAGCACCATTGATAACAAAAGTACCACTTGGAGTCATATAAGGAATTGTACCAAGATATACGTCTTGAACAATCGTTTCAAAATCTTCGTGTTCTGGATCTGTACAATATAGCTTTAATCTTGCTTTTAAAGGCACACTATGGGTTAGACCTCTTTCTATACATTCTTGAATAGTATACCGTGGTGGGTCTACAAAGTAGTCAAGGAACTCCAATACAAAGTTGTTTCTTGTATCTGTAATTGGAAAGTTTTCCATGAAGGTATTATAAAGTCCTTCATTGCCTCTTTCATCAGATTTAGTTTCTAGTTGAAAAAAATCTTGAAAAGATTTAACCTGAACATCTAGAAAGTCTGGATAATTCGGGATATTTTTAGTAGAGGCAAAATTCAATCTTTCAGTCTGATTTGTTATCATCAATGGACAAAATTTTGATTATAAAAGTAATTTTTTGTGTACAAATAATTGCATTCATACGAAAATTTTACGCCGTTACATCTTTAAAAACCAATTTAGGATAACTACTTTCTTATTATCTGTTAATTTTTTTTCCTCGTAATGGGTAAAATGTATTAGGTTTAAAGGCTATTTTTGTTGCAAAACTAGATAGACTTTCTTTATACGAAAAATGGTTTAGGTCTTTGGGTGGTTAAACCCTAGACCTAAACCTTATTTCAAACTATGTTAGAATTATTTTAATTCAACAACAGCTCCAGCTTCTTCTAAAGATTTTTTAAGACCTTCAGCCTCTTCTTTAGAAACACCTTCTTTAACATTAGAAGGAGCGCTATCCACTACATCTTTAGCTTCTTTAAGACCTAAACCTGTAAGTTCTTTAACCATTTTCACAACTGCTAATTTAGAAGCTCCAGCTTCTTTCAATACCACTGTAAATTCTGTTTGAGCTTCTTCAGCAGCTTCTCCACCACCTGCAGAAACTACTACAGCTGCAGCAGCTGGCTCAATTCCGTACTCGTCTTTTAATATTGTTGCTAATTCATTAACTTCTTTTACAGTTAAGTTAACTAATTGTTCTGCGAATTGTTTCAAATCTGCCATTTTTTCTATCGTTTAAAATGATTTGTAAAATATATTTTGTTTATTGTGCGCGTTGTAAGTAACACCAACCAAAAATAATTTGGTTGCTATTATGCTTCTTCAGTTTCTTCTTGCTCTTGACCAGCAAACTTGTTTTGAAGTGCAGCGATAATTCTTTGAGCTGGTGATTGAAGCAATCCAATAAGCTCTCCAAGAAGTTCTTCTTTAGATTTAATGGTAGACAACATATCTAATTGATCGTCTCCAATATAAATTTCAGAATTCACATAAGCTCCTTTTAAAAGAGGTAAGTGAGATTTTTTACGGAAATCTTTAATTATCTTACCTGGTGCATTAGCAACCTCGGCTATAAAGATGGCACTATTTCCTGTTAAAATTGTAGGTAAATCACCATACTCATTTTCAGAAACCTCCATTGCTTTTGCAAGCAACGTGTTTTTAACTACTTCTAATTTGATCCCAGCCTTAAAACAAGCTCTTCTTAATTTTGAAGTTGTATCTGCATTCAGTCCAGAAATATCTGCTATGTAAACAATATTTGTACCAGCTAACTGTGCAGTTAAATTTTCAATCGCGATTGATTTTTCTTCTCTAGTCATACTAAAAATTATTAACTACCAATTATACTGCTTTTGGGTCTAATGCAATAGCAGGACTCATTGTACTTGTAAGGTAAATACTTTTGATATAAGTACCTTTAGCAGCAGTTGGCTTAAGTTTGATTAATGTTTGAATAATTTCTTGTGCATTCTCAAAAATTTGTTCTGTTCCAAATGAAACCTTACCAATTCCTGCATGTACAATACCAGTTTTATCAACTTTAAAATCGATTTTACCAGCTTTAACCTCTTGAACAGCTTTTGCAACATCCATAGTCACAGTACCTGTTTTAGGGTTAGGCATTAAACCTCTAGGTCCTAAAATACGTCCTAATGGTCCTAATTTACCCATAACACTTGGCATAGTGATGATCACATCAACATCTGTCCAACCGTCTTTTATTTTTTGTAAATACTCGTCAAGACCTACATAGTCTGCACCAGCTTCTTTAGCTTCCGCTTCTTTATCTGGAGTAACTAATGCTAATACTTTAACATCTTTACCTGTTCCGTGAGGCAATGTTACTACACCTCTTACCATTTGATTCGCTTTTCTTGGATCTACACCCAAACGTACTGCGATATCAACAGACTCATCAAATTTTGCAGAAGCAACTACTTTAATTAATGCCGCAGCATCTTTCAAAGAGTATAATTTATTCTTCTCAATTTTTGAGCTAGCCTCTTTTTGTTTTTTTGTCAATTTTGCCATTTCTTTCTCTTAATTAAAAAGGAGCGTCTCCTGATACAGTTATACCCATAGATCTAGCTGTTCCAGCAACCATACTCATTGCAGACTCCATAGTGAATGCATTTAAGTCAGGCATTTTGTCTTCAGCAATAGCTCTAATTTGTTCCCAAGTAACACTAGCTACTTTTTTACGATTAGGCTCACCAGAACCAGATTTAAGCTTCGCAGCTTCCAATAGCTGAACGGCTGCAGGAGGAGTTTTAATAACAAAATCAAATGATTTGTCTTTATACACAGTAATTTGTACTGGGCATATTTTGCCGGGTTTATCTTGAGTTCTAGCATTAAATTGCTTGCAAAACTCCATGATGTTTACCCCAGCAGCTCCTAAAGCAGGTCCAACCGGTGGCGACGGATTCGCAGCACCTCCCTTAACTTGTAGTTTAACTACTTTACTAATTTCTTTAGCCATTTTTTTAAAAATTTAACATTACAATCATTTGGAAGCGATTGTAATGGATATTATAGGTAATGTAACAAAAATTATACTTTTTCAACTTGCATAAAACTTAGCTCCAATGGTGTTTTTCTTCCAAAAATCTTAACCATTACTTCTAGTTTACGCTTTTCATCGTTTATTTTTTCAACGGTACCGTTAAAACCATTAAAAGGTCCATCAATGACCTTAATTGTTTCTCCTACGTTGAAAGGAATTGCATGGTTATCTGTATTAACAGCCAACTCATCTACTTTACCTAACATTCTATTTACTTCTGATAATCGAAGCGGAACAGGCTCTCCTCCTTTAGTTTCACCCAAAAAACCAATAACACTAGTTATTGATTTTATGATATGAGGCACTTCTCCGACTAAGTTAGCTTCGATCATTACATATCCTGGAAAATAAACTTTCTCTTTAACTAATTTCTTTCCGTCTTTTACAGAAACTACTTTTTCTGTAGGAACTAAAACTTGAGAAACGTAATCCTCCATTCCTAATCTAGAAATTTCGGTTTCAATATAAGCTTTAACTTTATTCTCTTGTCCGCTTACTGCACGAACTACATACCATTTTTTCACATTATTATCTGTCATCACAAAAATTAAGCTTTTATCCAATTAAAAAATCCAGCTAATGCTTTTGCAAAAAACTCATCTACACCCCAAGTTGCTAAGGCAAATAATACTGAAAAAACAGCAACAATAATTGTTAGACGTTGCACCTCAGCCCAAACTGGCCAAGTCACATTTGATTTTAATTCTTCAAATGATTCTGTTATGTAATTAACTATTTTTGCCATTTTAGATATGTTTTTTTTGCACGGGCGGAGGGATTCGAACCCCCATCAACGGTTTTGGAGACCGCTATTCTACCCTTGAACTACGCCCGTATACAAACCAGCAACCAACCTAAGCGGTTACTGGTTTTAAATTATTATATAGAATTATGCAATTTCAGTTACCTGTCCTGCACCTACTGTTCTACCACCTTCACGGATCGCAAAACGTAAACCTACACTTAATGCAATTGGGCTTAATAATTTAACATCAATTGTTAAGTTATCCCCTGGCATAACCATCTCTACTCCTTCTGGTAAAGTAATAATACCTGTCACATCTGTTGTACGTACGTAAAACTGTGGACGGTAGTTATTATGGAATGGAGTATGACGTCCACCTTCTTCTTTTTTCAAGATATAAACCTCTGCTTTGAATGTATCGTGTGGCTTAACAGAACCTGGCTTACAGATAACCATTCCTCTTTTGATGTCTTCTTTTTGAACACCTCTTAAAAGTATACCTACGTTATCTCCAGCTTCACCTCTATCCAAGATTTTACGGAACATTTCAACTCCAGTAATTGTAGAAGTTAATTTTTCAGCTCCCATACCAATGATCTCAACTGGATCTCCTGTATTAGCAACTCCAGTTTCGATACGACCTGTAGCAACAGTTCCACGACCTGTAATTGAGAAAACATCTTCAACTGGCATTAAGAAAGGTTTTGCAACATCTCTAACCGGCTCTTCAATCCAAGAATCAACCGCTTCCATTAATTCAATAATTTTTGGAACCCATACTGGATCGTTATTCAATCCACCTAAAGCAGAACCTTGAACAACAGGACCATTATCACCATCATATTCGTAGAAAGACAATAAATCTCTAATTTCCATTTCAACAAGTTCCAACAACTCTTCATCATCAACCATATCCACTTTGTTCATGAATACAACAATTCTAGGAATACCTACTTGACGACCTAACAAGATGTGCTCACGTGTTTGTGGCATTGGACCATCTGTTGCAGCAACTACAAGAATAGCACCATCCATTTGAGCCGCTCCAGTAACCATGTTCTTTACGTAATCCGCGTGACCTGGACAGTCAACGTGAGCGTAATGACGATTAGCTGTTTCGTACTCTACGTGAGATGTATTAATTGTAATACCTCTTTCTTTTTCTTCTGGAGCATTATCAATTTGATCAAATGATTTTGCTTGACAATAACCTGCATCAGACAATACTTTTGTAATTGCAGCCGTTAATGTTGTTTTTCCGTGATCTACGTGTCCAATTGTACCTATGTTTAAGTGCGGTTTGGAACGGTTAAAATTCTCCTTTGCCATTTTACTTAATTTTTAATCTTAGTTATATATTAATTTCAATTTCCTACTTACTTGAGCCAATGTCGGGAATTGAACCCGAGACCTCTTCCTTACCAAGGAAGCACTCTACCCCTGAGCTACACCGGCAAAATTATTATTCAATAACCCAAAAGTCATTGTTTGTGGGGAGAGCAGGATTCGAACCTGCGAAGTTTACACAGCAGATTTACAGTCTGCCCTCGTTGGCCGCTTGAGTATCTCCCCATTAACTAATAATCTACACATTATTTCAAAAAAGGTTCTATTTCAAAAACAACCTTTTATAACCTAAAAAAAAGCTTAGCCGTTTTATTTAAAAACCAAAGCTGTATTCTTTTCTTTTTTTTTAGAGCCGGTGGAGGGACTCGAACCCACGACCTGCTGATTACAAATCAGCTGCTCTAGCCAACTGAGCTACACTGGCATTATCAAAAAAAAGTCCGCTATTTCTAACGGACTGCAAATGTATGTATTTTATCTTTGAATCAAAACATTTTTTTAAAAAAATTTCACATTAAATATGCGCTCGCACCTTTTCTTTCCTTTTTACAAGCATTCTCTCTAAAGATTCAGCCGAAAGCTCCACTGCTTCTTCAAAGCTTTTGCACTGTTTTTTGACCAAAAAGTCGTCTCCAGGCACATTCATTTTAATTTCGACTATTTTATTTTCTTTATCACTGGTGTTGTCCAGTTTCAAATAAACATCCGAACAAACTACTTTATCGTAATATTTTTCTAGCTTATCCATTCTTTCCTGAACATAACTTACTAATTTTGCATCAACAGTAAAGTTGACTGCATGAATACTTACCTTCATAATTCATTTATTTAATTGTTAAACTTACCCATCAAACAAATACTATTTATTTCTGGGATGTGCTTCTTTATACACCTTTTGGAGCTCGGACAAGCTACTGTGGGTATAAATTTGTGTAGAAGCCAAACTAGAATGACCTAATAACTCTTTGACAGAATTCAAATCTGCACCATGATTTAGCAAATGAGTCGCAAAGGTATGCCGTAAGACATGCGGACTTGTTTTTACTTTTTCAGACACTCCACTAAAGTAAGAATTAATTAAACGATACACAAAAGAAATACTCAATTTAGATCCTTTTTTGGACAAAAAGAAACATTCTGTATCTTCTATACTTTCTAATTGCGATCTATACGTATTATACAGCACCAACTGATCTTGCACTATAGGCAATATAGGTATAATGCGCTCCTTATTTCGTTTACCTAAAACCTTAATGGTTCGAGCAGACCAATTAACCCCATCCAAACGCAAACCAAGCAACTCTGCCCTACGCATGCCAGTGGTGTAAAACAAATCTACAATCAATTTATTACGAACCGTTTCAAAAGTAACCTCCTCTTGATCCGCTTTCAAAACATGAGTCATTTCTTTTTCCGAAAAAGGAATTTGCAACGTTTTTTTGACTCGCAACGACCTATGCTTAAGTAATGGAGAATCTGTTATTTGCTTGCTTTTTAGCAAAAACCTATAAAAAGCCCGCAAGGATGCAATTTTTCTATTAACGGTAAGATTAGACAAGCCCCCATCTACCAAAACCACAATCCAAGACCTAATCTGGCTATACACCACCCCGAGCAAATCCTGCTGATCAAATGCCAATACTAAAAAGCGCTGGAATTCTTGCACATCTCTACCGTAAGCCTTCACGGTATGCGATGCGTAATTTTTTTCTTTTTCTAAATACTCTTGAAAAGCGTGAAGGATTGTCATATAAAATAAAAAAACCGTTAGCATCAAAGTTATAAAAACTTTAATGACTAACGGTACTTATTGAATAACAAAAACTACTTAGTTCTCTAAGTTGTCTTTCATGTTTTGAATATAAGCTGCTTTCTGCACTTTAATTCTATTTTTTACAGAAGGTTTAATAAAAGCAGTACGTGCTCTTAACTGACGAACAGTTCCTGTTTTATCAAATTTTCTTTTATAGCGCTTTAATGCTCTATCGATATTTTCTCCGTCTTTAATTGGTATAATTAACATAATTTTGACACCCCCTTTCGTTAAGTGTGCAAAAGTAGTCATTATTTTGACTTTACAAGCATAAATTAGTGCTTTTTTTGGGTGTGCCGGCAAAAAGGAGCTCTTGATTCCAGAATAACCTCTTGGTTTGCCGTCAGGCTATTCGTTACAATCTTTTATTCCGCAAGGCTTCATAAAAGGATTTTCACTGCTATCCTTCACACAGAAATCCGGCAAATAGCCATCCAAAATATTTTCATTTTAACCCCGGAACCCCTACGCCTTTAATACATTTCTGGCTATTACTACTTTTTGTATCTCAGTAGTTCCCTCGCCTATAGTACATAATTTTGCATCTCTGTAAAATTTTTCTACCGGATAGTCTTTAGTATAACCATATCCACCATGTATTTGTACGGCTTCGTTAGCAACGCGCACACATACCTCCGAGGCATACATTTTTGCCATAGCTCCTAGAGTGGTAACGGGGCGGTGTTCTTGTTTTAAAAAAGCTGCTTTATGCAATAGCAACTCTGAGGCCTCTATCTCTGTAGCCATATCGGCTAATTTAAAAGAGATCCCTTGAAATTCAGAAATTGGCTTACCAAATTGGTGTCTTTCTTTAGAATATTTTAAAGCTGCTTCATAAGCTCCTTTAGCAATACCCAAAGACAAAGCACCTATAGATATCCTGCCTCCATCTAGTATCTTCATTGCCTGTATAAACCCTTGCCCAACCTCTCCTAGTCTATTGGCATCTGGTATTCTGCAATTATCAAAAATCAATTCTGCGGTTTCACTAGCGCGCATTCCTAATTTGTTTTCTTTCTTGCCTGAGCTAAATCCAGGCATGCCTTTTTCAAACACAAAGGCTGTCATCCCTTTAGAATCTCCTTTTTCGCCCGTACGTACAATTACCACTGCAATATCTCCCGAAATAGCATGCGTAATAAAGTTTTTAGCTCCATTTACGATCCAGTGATCCCCATCTCTTTTTGCCGTAGTATGCATTCCACCTGCATCCGAACCCGTATTGTGCTCCGTTAATCCCCAAGCACCAATATGCTCTGCAGTAGCTAGTTTAGGAACCCAACGTTTCTTTTGTTCTTCGTTTCCAAAAGACAAAATATGGTTAGTACATAACGAATTGTGAGCTGCTACAGACAACCCTATAGAAGGATCCACTTTTGAAATTTCTTCCACAATGGTAATATATTCGTGGTATCCCAAACCAGAACCTCCCAGCTCCTCAGGAACCAAAATGCCCATAAAGCCCATTTCACCTAACTTTTTGAACAAAGGCACCGGAAAAACCTGAGCCTCATCCCATTCCATTATATTGGGTCTTATGTTTATTTCGGCAAAATCACGTATGGACTGCGCAATCATCAATTGTGTTTCGTTTGGGTCAAAATTCATAGTATGGTTTATTGGTTTTAAAAGCTCAAATATAAATCAATTATACCAGTTTTTTCAGTTGGAAAATCCTTAATTTTTGTTAAATCCTGTATGTTTTTAAAATCGCCGTTACTACTGCGATAGATAATAATTTTTCTAGCCAAAGCATATTTAAAATATGGGAACTGTGCTATTTCTTTCAAAGAGGCTGTATTTATGTTTAATTTTGCAATAGATGGGAGCTCCATTACTTTAAAATAGCGGTTAACTCCTTCTATAGCCTGTGGCGAAAGACCCCAAATTTCTTCCATTTGTTCCATAGCCACAAAACAACCCAATTGTTTTTTGCGTTTTAAAATTCTATCCGCAAAAACCGCCCCTACTCCATAAACCTTAATTAAGTCTTCTGGAGTTGCTTTATTGATATCTGTTTTTACAACATCTGTTTTTGTAAAAGATTTTTTAGAATATTGCCGATGCTGGTTAGTGTTTTGAGCCCGTGTTACCCAATCCGGAAATTTAAAATATACGGCCATTTCTTGCAATAAAGAATCCGACACTTGAGTTACAGCCTGAAATTCTTTGGCGCTATTTACAAAGTTATTTTTCTTTCTAAAAGCATGCAATCTATCGATCTCCGGAACAGACATACCCAGTCGATAGCCTTTGTAATCCGTAATAAAATTAGGATTAAAAGGCGCTATTTTTGATTTTACTGGGATTGCTTCTTGTTTTAAAGAGTCTATTTCTGTTTGCAAAGAAAGCCATTTTTGCCCCTGAGGATCCTCTGGACTTGTAGCGGTAACGTTTACACAAAAATAAAGCAACTGCAATCCAATAATTAAACCCAACAATAGCAAAACAGCTCGGGTTTGCTCTTTTGAATAATTAAAATAACTACGGATTTTTGAGAACAACATATTTTTAATACCAAATTTATATTTTGCAACTATCTAGCAACAATGCACTTAATAATGAATTACTGAGACACTTTATAAATGTACCGTTTTGTAGGCAAACCAACAATCCAAAAATTAAAAAATAACAACATGGCACCTAATTACTTAATAAACAAACAAATCTTCAATTTGTTTAGGAAGCTAGTTCGTTATTCGGAGAGTTTACTACCTATTTATAACAATTTTATTTTAAGTTATATTGCATTATTGTTTTTATATTTTATAAAAAATAATACATTTGAGCACTAATAATAATAAACCTAAAAACATATGTCAATTTGGAAAACAAAACCGCTTTCGGTTTTACTAAATGAAGCTTCTGAAGACGAAAAAGGTCTAAAAAGAACATTGTCCTCTAGATCTCTTGTTGCTCTTGGAGTTGGTGCCATAATTGGAGCCGGATTATTCTCTTTAACCGGAATAGCAGCTGCAGAACATGCTGGACCAGCAGTAACTTTATCTTTTATTCTTGCAGCCATTGGATGCGCCTTTGCTGGGCTTTGTTATGCTGAATTTGCTTCTATGATTCCTGTTGCGGGTAGTGCCTACACCTACTCTTATGCCACCATGGGAGAATTTATGGCATGGATTATTGGCTGGGATTTGGTGCTTGAATATGCTTTGGGTGCAGCCACGGTTGGCGTTAGTTGGTCCCGGTATTTATTAGAGCTCCTAAACAAGTATGGGGTGCATCTAAACCCAAAATTAATTTGCTCCCCCTGGGAAACCCTCACTTTGGGTGATGGAACCATTATAGAGGGTGGCTACATCAATCTGCCGGCAATATTAATTGTATCAGCACTTTCTTTATTGTTAATACGAGGAACGCAAGAATCCGCCTCTATAAATAACGCATTAGTAGTACTTAAGGTTATTGTAGTAGTACTATTTATTATATTAGGATGGAGCTATATAGACCCTGCTAATTATATTCCGTATGTACCCGAAAATACTGGTATTAAAGGCCAATTTGGTTGGTCCGGAATAGCTGCTGGTGCCGGAACGGTCTTTTTTGCATTTATTGGTTTTGATGCGGTATCTACAGCGGCTCAAGAGGCCAAAAACCCGCAAAAAGGAATGCCAATCGGTATTTTAGGCTCCTTGGTTATCTGTACTATTTTGTACGTACTCTTTGCTCATGTAATGACTGGACTAGTTCCTTATTATAAATTTGTTGGAGATGCTAAACCTGCAGCAACAGCTTTTGCAGTTACGGGATATAGTTTTTTACAAACGGGTTTAATTGTAGCTATATTGGCTGGATACACCTCTGTAATGTTGGTTATGTTAATGGGACAAAGCCGTGTATTTTATACCATGAGTAAAGATGGACTTTTGCCTCCGTTATTTGGACAAATACACTCTAAATTTCGTACACCTTATAAAACCAATATTTTCTTTATGGTCTTTGTGAGTCTCTTTGCTGGATTTGTACCTGTTAGTGATCTAGGACATATGGTTAGTATTGGTACTCTACTTGCCTTTGTGCTGGTATGCGTGGGTGTACTGGTTATGCGCAAAAAAATGCCAGACGCTCCAAGATCTTTCAAAACGCCATTGGTTCCTTTTGTTCCAATTGCAGGAGTTTTGGTGTGTAGTTATTTGATGTACTCTTTGCCTTATGAGAGTTGGATCCGATTGGTTTTATGGATGGGAATTGGTGTTGCATTGTATTTTGTATATGGCAAAAAACACAGCAAATTAAACAACCCTGATAAATAATCTCAAACCTTAGGTTACCAAAGGGATTATAAAGTGACACCACTTTATAATCCCTTTTTTATTTCTAGCTCGTTATAAATCAAAAACCGAAGTGCGTTTTGCGCGTATTAGGTCTTTTAATTTGATCCAAAAAGCCAACGTAAGATAAACCCCAAACCACAATCCTGCTGTTACAAAAGAAATGTAAATAAAAAACAGCCGCACATTGGTAACCCGCATTCCTAATTTATCGGCTAGACGAGAAGAAACATGAAAACCGTATTTTTCAAAAAAATATTTCATTTTTATTACTCTAGGTATTTTTTCTGGCATGGCATTTAGTATAAAAAAAAGTCCCCCAAAAATACGTTTTTATTTTCACTAAGGCAGCCTATTCTGAAAAGACCAAACGTATTTATTGCAATACTGCTACTCCAATAGCACAATCCAAACACTTGCTTTTTAGACAGTATTCTTTTTTTAACTGCAGTAAAGATTGCGAATCTAACGCATCAGCAGCTGTCATACCAAAGGCTACAAATTTAGTTACTACACTATTTTTTTCTGGACTAATTTTTCGCATTAAAGAGATGCTCTCTCGCGACGCATCTTGACCCAAGCTGCTACGGTAAGCAAATTGAAACGGAATTATGGTATTGATAACCAATAAATCCACAAACGACTTAGAAATTTTTTTGGGTTTAAAACTACTCTCTTTGCCAAATCCATAATGGGTCTTCCAATAGGGAGAAACTGCTACATCAAAAAGCGTGTATGCAAACTCCAAAGTATCCAGTTCTATGATCTTAGAAAATAAATTATGCTGGTTGCTATACAAATTAGCAAGCTGAGACAATCGAATGTTAGGAAAATTATCCGGACGTAGCTTTGCGTACTGTACAGGCTCCAAGGTTGGGGGCTCTAATTGGTATTTATGCAATAAATAAAAATATCGAAACTTTAAATCCGCAAAATACCCGTCTTGATTTTCCGAATCAAGCAAACCAGCAAAACCAAACAATAGCGCCTCTAGGTTTTCGGGAGCATTGCTTTCTTTTCTTAAAATAGTAAACGGAATGCTTTGTGCTATTTGATAAAAAAGAGATCCATTTATATTGAGCCCAAAATTTTTGGCTACTAGACAAAACAAAACAGCTTCCCAATCATTCCGCGTTGTGGCAAGTAATGCTCTGATGGTGGCTGTTTTTTGTTCTAATCGTTCCAAAAAAAGTTTTTCTAACCAATCCGTACGTGCCCAATTGGAGCTATTTTTTAAATCCTTTTGGCAATAAATCCAAGATTTTGGAGTCATTAATAGTTGGTAACTAGATACTATTTCTGGATTAACGTAAGTTTGAAGTTCTAGGATAGGGATTTCGGAATTTTCTTTGGTACAAGAGGCTAAATCATGCAGCCACACTACATATAAAATAGTGCTTTGGAGAGAGGGATCTAAGGCATTTTCAAGAACAGTTATATCGGAAGACTTTGGATACATCAGCACGTTTCCGGCCCATTTTTGATGATTTATGACCAATTGGGCATTAAAAAAAATCGGGTTTTCGGATTCTAAATAACTCCCTAGATCTATAATTGAAATTTGTTCTTTGTGAACGGATACCAAATCAAGCGTATCGAATTTTTTAAATTTCCAGAGGTAATGCAAAAAGGCTTTTTTTATCATAAATACTGTAGCTAAACCACTAAAGTAATGAAAACAAAGTCTTTAAACAATTTTTAAGTTATTTTAGTAGGTACAATTTAGCACAAGCTCTTGCGTCCGAAAGCGCCTCGTGATGGTTAAGGGCAATTTGCATGGCACGGCAACAATCACTAAGTTTGGTAGGTTTTAGGCCTTTTGCTTTATATATCTTGACGGTGCACTCCCATTGGTTGGCAATACCCAAATTTTGGTGGTTTAGGTTATAAAACGCCATGGATTTGAACAATACATTGCGATCAAAACTCTCGTTATGGGCTACAATTATTCTGTTTTGTAGTCTTTTTTGGATCTCCGGAAATAGCTGTGCAAATGTTTTGGCATTGGCAGTGTCTTGAGGATAAATTCCGTGAACAGAAATGGTATATGGAGAATAAAGGTTGTTGGGTGGTTTTATCAAACTCACAAATTCCTCTACAATGATGCCGTTCTCTACGGTAACTATACCTACAGAACAAGGGTGAAATGCGGTGGCGGTTTCAAAATCTATTGCGGTAAAAGTCATCTGGTAGAGAGTTTATAAAATGTAGCCGTTAAAAAAAAACGGATTTGCTGTTTTGGTATGTTTTTAGCAAAACAGCAAATCCGTGGGTATGTATATTACTGCTATTGGATAGATCCTATAATATCGTATTTTGTAATAATATGGTGTTTTCCGTTGCCTAAATCAATCAAAACAGCCGCATTGTCTCTGGTGAATAAAGGGGCTATAGCTTCAATTTTGGTTCCTTTGGCCACTATCGGAAATGGTTTTCCCATGATTTCTTTGATGGGTTTGTCTGCGGTATTTTTGTCTTGTAGGTAACTTTGGAACAAGTGAGATTCATCAAGCGAACCCACAAACCCAGTGGTATCTACAACTGGAATTTGAGATATTTTGTATTTGCGCATGCGTTCTATGGCGTGCGATACTAACTCCTCTGTGCGTACTACTATTAATGGTTTGTCTAGGTGTTCTTTGATAACGTCTTCGGCTTTGGTTATGGGCTCTTCTAGAAAACCTCTTTCGCGCATCCAATCATCATTGAACATTTTGCCTACATATCGGCTTCCGGAGTCATGGAAAAGCACTACTACGACGTCTTCGGGCTGAAAATGTTCTTGTAGTTGTAGGAGTCCCTTTACGGCTGCTCCTGCGGAGTTGCCTACAAAAATCCCTTCTTCGAGGGCTATCTTGCGGGTGTAGACTGCAGCGTCTTTATCGGTTACTTTTGTGAATCCGTCTATTAGAGAAAAATCTACGTTTTTGGGCAAAATGTCTTCTCCTATCCCTTCGGTTATGTACGAATATATTTCGTTTTCGTCAAAAATTCCGGTTTCGTGGTATTTTTTAAATACAGAACCGTAGGTGTCAATACCCCAGATTTTAATATTTGGGTTTTTTTCTTTTAAATATTTTCCGACTCCAGAGATGGTGCCTCCAGTCCCTACTCCTACCACAAAATGGGTTATTTTTCCTTTGGTTTGTTCCCAAATTTCGGGACCGGTTTGTTGGTAGTGGGCCAATGCATTGGATAGGTTATCGTATTGGTTTACGTACCAAGAGTTAGGCGTTTCGGTGGCTAATCTCTTGGATACCGAATAATAGGATCTTGGATCTGTGGGCTCTACATCTGTAGGACAAACCACTACCTTTGCGCCTACGGCTCTAAGGATGTCCATTTTTTCTTTGGATTGTTTGTCTGAGATTACACAGATCAGTTTATAGCCTCTAATGATGGCTACCAACGCTAGTCCCATACCGGTGTTTCCGGAGGTGCCTTCGATGATGGTGCCGCCTGGTTGTAAACGTCCGTCTGCTTCGGCATCTTCGATCATTTTGACTGCCATACGGTCTTTTACGGAGTTTCCTGGATTGAACGTTTCTACTTTTGCAAGTACTAAAGCGGCTACTTCTTGGGTTACTTTGTTTAATTTCACCAAAGGGGTGTTTCCTATTGTACCTAATATGTTTTCGGCGTATTGCATGCTGTTGTCTGTTTTATTGGTAAGATTGTGATAATTACTCCTGCAAAGATAGTATTTTGTTATAAAATACGTTTGTTTTTTAGCAGGCTGCGTTCGGGATAGTAGCGGCATCCTTTGCTTGCTTTCTTTAAGCAAGTAAAGATATAGCGGATAGCGCGAGAAAACGCCCAAATGAAATAGCTTAATTTAAGAAGTTCCAGACTAATCCAAAACGAATCATAAAATCATGGTATGGTTGGTTCGGGCTTGCATAAAAATTATTGCCGGTCAAGGAGGAGTTAAAATGTTCTGCTTTTAGGTAAATTCTGGTTCTTTGGATTTTTGCGTTGATAAAAAAATCTAAATTGGGGTAGTTGCCTATTTCTTTTTTATTTTGAACAAAAAACTCTCCTAGAATGGGGTTGTATGCGTTGGCTTGGTACTTGGTGAAGTAGTTTAGGGTAACTCCGGTTTGAAAAAACAAGGCTTTATCAAAAAGATAATCCGTGTAGTAAAGGGTGTTTCGGGTGACTAATTGGGGTACATTTAGTATGGCTTGTGGTTGGGTTACTTTTTGATACAAAAGGGTGTTGTCTAATGCTAGTTTTCCAAAAGTAAAGGCTTTGCTTGCTTTTATGCTAAGGTAGTTGATGGTGTTTTGGTATTGTTGGGGGGTTATTATTTGTTGGCTGGCATTGGTGGCGGTATTTGTAAAATACAAGTGGTCTTTTAGGGTTTTTAACTGTACTGTGGCGCTAACCCAGGCTGTGGTGGCATCTAGGGTTAGGGCGTTTATTTTTTCGGGGCTGAAGTCTTTGGACCAGTTGTAGCCTAGGTAGCTGCTTTGGTGCAAAATATAGTTGTCATTGGCCAGCTTATGGGTGTTTTGGTAGTGTAGCTTAAAGTGGTTTTGGGTGTCTAAATCGTATTGCAAAACGGCCTCTAGATTGGACATGGATTGTTTTGTCAGGGATTTTGAATACAAAATTTTGCTGGCCCATTGGTGTTTTTTGTAATCGTATTGTGTGCCTAGATTGTAGAGGTTTCTGTTCAAGGAGGCGGGTATGGTTTGTTGGTTTTTTATCAGAATTTGGTAATAGTAGTAGTTGCTCGTAAAATGGTCTGCAAAAAGTTGCAGGCTACCCAAAGTGCGGTTTTGGTAGGTCAGTCCGGCTTTGTTGTACATTTTGTTATAATGGGTCTGGTCGTTGATGCCGCTATTGGTATAGGTGTCTCCAAAACGGTATACGGTGGTGGTTCCTACCTTGGATGCAACATTGGCTTGGTTGAACTCAAAAAATTTGTTTTCATAATTAAACTGGTGCCCAAGGTAGAGGTTGTTGGCTCCTTTGTTGGCGTTGAGTTGAAAAAAATGATCTATAAATAGGCGTTTGCCTTTTAGAAAAGATTTGGCATCGGTAAAGTAAACTTGTAATTTTTCTCGGTTAGCATAGGTGGGATCTTTGCTTTCAAAGTCCAAAAGGGTAGTAATGCCACCGTTTTCTTGATTTAAAATATCTTGGTAGGTGTAATGTGCATTGGCATAATAACGTTGGTTTAGGGTATTGTAACTTGCGGTAAATCTAAAATTACCGGTACTTGCAAGTTGGTTTATATACCTTCCTTGGGATCGTAACCCTTTGTATGCTATTGAAAGATTAAGCCTTGGATTTAAATTTAGGGTAAAAAAAGCGTCTAAGGACTGCCCTTTTTGCATTACGGTTTTAAAGTATAGCTCCGTTAGGGGTGTCGCTACAGAATTGTAGGTTATGTCTTGCGCTTCTAGAAAATTAAAATGCTTGGCTTTGAAACCAAATTCTGGATAAGCAGTGGTTTTCTCTAAACCATAGTGTAGGGTATTGTAGGTTTGTCCTTCGTTAGAAAATGCTAACAGACCAAAATTGTCTTTACGCAGATAATTAAAACGGTATTCTTTTTGAATGGTCAAAGAAGTATCTAAATAAGTGGTATCGCGTTCGATGTTTATAAAACGGTATTGGTCTATTGTAGGGGTTTTTGGAGAGGCATTTGGATCTAAAGAAGGTGCATTTGCTTGGCTTTCGGGTTTAGAACTGGATGGTTTTTCTGACACAACCTGAGATAACACAAGTGTCGGAATTAGGAGTATATAGATATAAAGAAGGGTTCTCATTTAGATAAAGATATAATTACAAGCTGTTTTTTAATTACAAATAACCTCCACAAAGGTAAAGGATACAAACGTATAAAAAAACAGAATAAATACCCTCAATAAATAATGGCTATCTGCTCTTAAAAATAGAGTACTATTGTAAAAAAATGACAATCTTTGTGGTCTTAAAACCTTAGCCATGCTCAAAAAAAAGTATTCTTCTTTTGTCTTAGAGGCCGGAGCTGACGAAGCCGGACGCGGTTGCCTTGCGGGTCCAGTAACTGCAGCAGCGGTAATAATGCCTGCTGATTTTGAAAATACTTATTTAAAGGACAGTAAAAAACTCTCTGAAAAAATACGTCAAAAATTACGACCCATTATTGAACAACAGGCTGTATGCTTTGCGGTATCGCATCTGGAACCTTTAGAAATTGACCAAATCAATATCTTAAATGCTTCTATAAAAGCAATGCAAGAAAGTGTGTTGCAATTGCATCCAAAACCAGAATACGTGATTGTGGATGGCAATAGTGCTTTTATCCAAAAAAAATGGCAGCAAAATAGTTCTGGCAAAATTTTTACCCTTACGGAAAAAGAATGGCTTGCTTCTATCCCTAATCAATGCATCATCCAAGGAGATGCTAAATACCAGAGTATTGCAGCGGCTTCGGTGCTTGCAAAAACGTATCGGGATGCATATATGGAACGGATTCATGAGGAATTTCCGATGTATAACTGGAAACAAAACAAAGGCTACCCTACCAAAGAACACCGAGAAGCTATCCGAAAATATGGCGTGACTAAATACCACCGAATGACTTTCAGACTGCTACCCGAACAACTAAAAATAGCTTTTGAGGTGCTCTAAAAGCAAAAAATCTCCAAAAACAAAGCCTGTTTTTGGAGATTTAGAAACTGTAGTCTAATGCTATTATAAACTGTAGTTTAAATGGACACTCCAACGGGAATTTGCTTCCATGTTGCCATTGGATAAATTTTGACTTAAAGGCAACATGCCATTGAGTCCTAATGAAAATTTGTCTTTGCCAATCTCTAAACCAAATTTGCTAAAAAGTACGTCTCCTGCTGTATCGTGGACCTTTTGTCCGTGTTGTTTATTGGTTTCATAAACCTCTCCAGCCACTCCAAATTGGGGCACTACTTGTATGTTTTGGGCAGTAAACAAATAAAATAGAGTGCTGCTGTAATTTAATTGGTTACCAAACTGGTATTTTTTTTCGTTCTCTGTCTTTAGGTTGTAGTTAACCATGGTATTGAGTCCTAATTTTTTCTTTTTGACCACATACTCTGCTAGCAATAGGTAATCCCAACTACCAGTACCTAATTGAAAACTTTGATTAACAGTGCCCCGATTATTTGCCTCACTAAATTTTCCGGTTGGCATTTTTAGACCACCACCTATTTGCAGGTTGTGATCCAATAGGGTGCTGTCTTTTTGGGTTTGGTAAACCAAATAGGTTGCCATCAGAGTCATATCTCCTAGACCACTAATCTTTTCGGTACCTGCCGTTAAGGCTCTATTATGAAAATGATAAGGAATCAAGGCTGCTACCTTTATTTTGTTAGTCACCGGAATTTTGCCCCAAATTTGGGTGGTGTTGAAATCTTCGGCAATCCAAGGAGAGTTTGCAAAAATACCGTCTCTGCTAGAATAGCTTTGATTAAAATAACGTACACCTACAAAATTTTTATTCAACATGGAGCTAAACCCCATACTTCCACCACTTGCAGAACACCCACAAGCATCACAATCCATCCGAAGGGCCGATTCTAATTGCATTTTTTGAAAGCTAAATCTAAAAATGCTATCCTTGACAACTGCAGCACTAGATATCTGAAAAGACAAAAGAGCAAACAAACATAGTATTATTGGGTTTTTCATGGTATTAAAATTCTGAAAATCGTTTATCGGTAAGATATTGATAATCGGTTAAGGTATTTAAAAAAGCGATCAATTGCTCTTTATCGGTTTCTGAAAGCGTAATTCCTAATTTTCCGTTTTGTTTTAAAATAGGATCTAAAGTTGCTCCATCTACTACCGCTGTGCTATAATGATTCAGTACTGAGGCTAAGCTACCAAAACGGCCATCATGCATATAAGGAGCTGTTACTGCCACATTACGCAAACTGGGCACTTTAAATTTGTAGTAATCAGTTGCTTGCTCCGTTACTCTATAACGTCCTACATCATTGATTAGAGGGTTAATTGCCAAGCCATTGTTTCTAAAAGAATCATCTGTCATTAAATCCGTTGCATGGCATGAGGCACATTTATTTTTAAAAATAGTATATCCCGCCATTTCTTCCTTGGTAAGGGTTCCTCCGGCTTCATTGCGTCTGTAATGGTCAAATTTAGAATTAGACGAGGTAAGCATAACCATAAATTGAGACAGCGCCTTGAGCATGTTCTCTATCGAAACAGCACCATCTTTAAAGGAAACTTTAAACAATTCACGGTAGTTTGGATCCGCCTTCATCATGGCAAGAATGCGGTTTAGATCGCCATTCATCTCTACGGTGCTGGTCAAAGGAATTATGGGTTGCAAATCCAGATGGCTTGTTGCTCCGTCATACATATAAATACGTTGGTACGCCATGTTTTGAATTGCTGGAGCATTCCGGATACCTAAAGCATTGTCCACACCATGACTAACAGTATGTCCGTGGTGAGTAAACGCATTTTCTTGTAGGTGACAAAACCCACACGATACCAATCCATCGGAAGCCAAACGGCCATCATAAAATAATTTTTTGCCCAACTCAAACCCTTTTTCAGTTGGAGGATTTGCAGCAATATCGTAAGCCAAATTTGGAAAATTGGATGGCACCGAAAAATCCAACGGCAGGTTTATATACTTAGCGTCTTGGTCCGAATCTGAGCAATTAATCAATATAGGGAATACTAGCCAAAGAAAATGTTTTATTTTCATGGTTCTAAATTTAAAAAAGAGCACCAGAGTGTTGCTCCTATCTGGTTAGCACTACTCGGATGCCCCTTAAATGAAATTAATCGTTATGTACGTGGTCTACACTAAACATAGTAGCTACGTTTTGAGTGATTAGAGGCAGTTTAGCACCTCCCATAATCATTGCGCCAGTTCCATTAGGATTGTTATCGGATAGTTGGATGGTATTGGTGCTGTTTAACACCTTGGCCAAATCTGCAATAATGTGGATTTGTGGCGTAATAGCCCCGCGTACTAATGCCTTAGATTTTAAATCCAGAGCAACCGTTGTGTAGTTATAATCCGTTCCGGTTTGTCCGGTATGAATTTTAAAAGGCAGTGGTTGCGCAACGGTTGCAGAAGTAAAGTTTCCTTCAAATGCCACAAATTTATAGCCCGCAGACCAGCTCCACATCATGCTCGAGGCTTGGGCTTGCGCCAAAAAATCACCTTGTCCGTCTGCACCCAATTTCCATTGTTCTTTGTCTACTCCTATACCAAAACTAACTTTAATGTAGTTTGCTGCTGGCACATTTTTTAGCGCAATTACATGACTAGCGGCAGTGGCTTCGTCTACAATAAAATAACTTTGATTTTTGGGATACGTAAAGGTAGTTCCATCTTCTTTGGTTAGTACCACATTGCTAATTATGTATTTTGCAGTAGTAATTTTAAGAACTTCGTTACTTGCCGTTACATTTGCCTGCGATCCTAGAATCAAATTATCGCCCTTAAAACTGTTATCAAATTCTAAGGCCAAAGTACCGGTTCCAGAAACAGTTTCTTCCTCTTTTGGAGAACAGGCGGCAAGTGTGGTGCTCAATACCAAAACAGCAAGAGCTTTATATACTAAATTTTTCATTTTTATAATTGGTGTATTTATTTTTTACTAATTTTTTAAAATAAGTTGCGCACAGATACCTACCCTTAGGCTTTTGCCAAAGAGAAGTAGACACAACAATAAAAAGAGAATTAAAAAATAAAAAGGGGCGGACGAAAAATACTAGTACTCCTTAAGTGCGAGTACCAATTAGTGTATCTAGAATTTAGGGTATAATCCTTTTGGTTCTGAAAAAGCAAAAAAGAAAAAGAATCTACATTGGTAATAAAAAGATCTACCAAAGAGGGTGTATTTTGTTTTTTATTGGATGAAATAGATTTATCTTCCTGGGTTGTTTTTGCCAGTTCTTGCATTAAGTGGCATTTTCCGTTACATTTAAGTTCTGGTTTTGCTTTATTAATACACAGAACTTGTGAAATATAATCATAATTAACCACGTAATCTACAACCGGAAATAGTGGTTTTAGAAACAAAACTAAGAGGATTATGACTGCATATTTTTTCACACCGCAAAGATATAACTCCTTTTTGAATTTTAGCTGATAAATATCATTTTGGTTGTTTTTTTGTTAAGTATTAAACCTTTGACTAAATTTATAGTCTTACTGTAATAACCTATAAAAAAAGTACCATGAAAAAATTAATTCTTCTTGCATTAATAACGGTTAGTTTAACCGCTTTTGCGCAAAACAAAAGAGCCATGCATCCAAAAGGGGACGTAGAGCGTTTTACTCCTGAGCAAAAAAACGAAGTACTCCTAAAAAAACTTACCCTCGAACTCGATCTGGACTCCAAACAACAACAAGAAATCAAAACCATTCTTGCCGAAAGAAGCACGCAAAGAAATGCCCGAATGCAAAACAAACCAAAGCCTACAGACAGACCTACTGCCGAAGAACGATTGGCATCAAAAAACAAAATGTTGGACGAAAAAATTGCTTTGAAAACAAAAATGAAACGCATTTTGTCTCCAGACCAATACAATAAATGGGAAGAAAAAAACGAAAGAAACAAAAGAAGAAAACACGATAAAATGTCCCAATAATAAAAAACTTCCGGTTTAAAAGCCGGAAGTTTTTTGTTTATATTAAAAAGTTTTGCTCACTTTGTCTACAGCAGCAATAGTAAAATCTAAATCCTCATACGTAAGCGCATCCGTGATAAACCAAGTCTCGTAAGCAGACGGCGCTATATAAACTCCTTCTTGCAACAAACCATGAAAGAATTTTTTGAAAGTAGCATTATCACCCTTAGCTGCAGATTGAAAATCTACCACAGGGTTCGCATCAAAATGTACCGAAATCATAGATCCAATACTATTGGTGGTAAAAACGACCTGGTTGGCGGTAAGCACTTTTTCTATACCTGCGCGTAAATAGGCTGTTTTTTGAGCTAATCTATCAAAAATAGCCGCATCGTTATTTAAGGTCTGTAACATCGCTAGTCCTGCTGCCATTGCCAATGGATTTCCGGACAAGGTTCCGGCTTGATACACCGGCCCTAGAGGTGCTAGATAATCCATTATTTCATTACGTGCTGCAAAGGCGCCCACTGGCAAGCCGCCTCCGATTACTTTTCCAAAACAAACCAAATCTGCTTGGATACCAAATAGTTCTTGCACACCTCCTTTGGCTAACCTAAAACCAGTCATTACCTCATCAAAGATTAGTAAAATTCCGTGTGCGGTACATAATGTTCTCAAACCTTCTAAAAAATCTTTTTGAGGAGGAATACATCCCATATTTCCGGCTACTGGTTCCAAAATAATAGCCGCAATTTCGTTTGGATTGGCCTTAATTAATGTTTCAACATTAGTCAAATCATTATACGTAGCAAGTAAAGTATCTTTGGCGGTTCCGGCGGTTACACCAGGACTATTAGGAGATCCAAAGGTCACGGCGCCACTACCGGCTTGGATCAAAAAAGAATCCGAATGCCCATGGTAGCACCCTGCAAATTTTATTATTTTGTCTCTCTTAGTATAGCCACGAGCCAAACGTACGGCACTCATACAAGCCTCTGTACCTGAGTTTACAAAACGTATTTTATCTACATTAGGAACCATCTGTACTGCCAAGGCAGCAATTTGAGTTTCTAACTCCGTAGGCATTCCAAACGACGTTCCTAATTTAGCTTTCTCAATAACAGCTTGTACTACTGGCTCAAAAGCATGACCCAAAATCATAGGCCCCCATGAATTGATGTAATCTATCAAACGGTTTCCGTCTGCATCATACAAGTAAGCTCCTTTTGCTCGTTCTACAAAAATAGGAGTTCCTCCTACGGCTTTAAAAGCTCTTACGGGAGAGTTTACTCCTCCTGGTATTACTTTTTCCGCTTCAGCAAAAAGCTGACTACTTCTTTGGTATCGCATTCTATTTGGTGTTTTTGGATATAATTAATTTACAATGAGTTTTTGCCCTATAGAAATCGTATTTTCTAAAAGATTGTTTTTTTGCTTTAGAGCCGTAATTGGCACTTGGTATTTTTTAGAAATAGAATACAGCGTATCGCCTTTTTGCACCTCATGATACACTGCATTTGGATCATACACCATAGCACTGTTGTTAATTCTGATTGCTGTGTTGTTCTCCGTAGGAATGTAATTATTCCCGAGCACAAAAGCATCATACTGTCCTAAATCATACCGTTCTATATACGATATTAATTTTTCTGGATAACGCGGATCTGTAGCATATCCGGCTTGCCTGAGCCCTTTGGCCCAAGAACGAAAATCATCTTTATCTAAAGAAAACAAATTAGAATAACGGCTTCTTCCGGTCAAAAACAACGAATGGTCTTTGAAGGATTCTGCGGCTTCGGTATATTTTCTAAAACATTCTTGACTTGCATCGTCATCATGCCTTACACTATCTCCAGTCCAACCAGTATGGCATTTTATCCCAAAATGATTGTTAGCCGTTTGTGCTAAATCACCCCTTCCGGCTCCCGATTCTAAAATACCTTGCGCCAAAATTATACTTGCCGGAATTCCGTACGTTTTCATATTATTCATGGCAATGTTTTTGTACTGCAAGATATAATCTCCTATAACATCATTAGATACAACAGTTCTAGAAGTCGATTGAATGACTTCTGTATGGGTGTTTTTTTGAGCTGTCCTCTGTGGGCTTCTGGATGGCGTTTGTCTGGTGCTAGTATGGGTTCTAACATTCCTTGTTACTGGTTTTTTTGCGGATGCAGCTGCTGTTTTTGTAGTCTTTATTGGTGACTTTGTTGCAGTACAACTCATTAAAGTCACTAGGGTTAAAACAAGAATAATTTTTTTAAACATGGCTCTCTATTAGGGGTAATTGTTTGTTTTTTAATGTATTGTTCATTCCTTGTATTCCTTGTAATCCTCCGGTATGAATTAATAAAATTTTGGATTCTGGCGGAAAATAGTTGTTTTGAATCCTTTCTATAACGCCAAAAAACAACTTTCCGGTATAAATGGGATCTAACGGAATGTTATTTTCTTTAAAAAATTGGTTTATAAAATGTATTAATGCTTCGTTTACCTTTGCATACCCTCCAAAATGGTATTCTTCAATTAATTCCCAATTGTTTTTTTTTGCAAAAATACAAATTTCATCCTGTAAAAACGCGCCTTTGAGAGCCGGAAATCCTAAAACTTTTTGATGCGGCAAACTACTATTGATAATTCCAGAGATGGTACCTCCGGTGCCTACAGCGCAACAGATATAATCAAAAGCGGCATCCTCTTGTGTCAAAATTTCTTGGCACCCCTCTACTGCCAACGCATTGGTGCCTCCTTCAGGAATAAGATAAAAATCGCCCCATTTGGCTTGTAATTGGGCTATAAACTCTGCAGAATTTTTATTTCGATATGCTTCTCTTGAAACAAATTCTAGCTGCATACCGCAAGCTTGAGCAAACACTAAGGTAGGGTTTTGTGCTATCTTGTCTCGCAACTCATCTCCTCTAATAATACCAATACTTTGCAGGCCGCTCTCTTGAGCTGCATAGGCAACAGCAGCAATGTGGTTAGAAAAAGCGCCGCCAAAGGTAAGCAAACACCCTTTGTTTTCTTTTTCGGCTTGCAGCAAATTATACTTGAGTTTTCGGAATTTATTGCCCGAAACATACGGATGAATTAAATCTTCGCGTTTGACCGTTACGGTAATACCCAAGGGAAAGGAGGTGGTTATTTGTTGATTCAACTTTTTTTACAAAGATAAAACTTATAAACAAAAAAATGCAATCCATTTAAAGATTACATTTTTTGGAGATTGTTTTAAATAGCTTAATTATGGATACTAATTTTTTGAGTGCTACGGATTTTATCTTTGGTTTCCAACTGAACAATATAAATCCCATCACTCCATCCTGAGCTAGAAAAAGTATAGTTTAAATCCGCTCCCAATTTGGTTTTACTAAAAACAAGTTTTCCTACAATATCATATACCGCGCAAGAAACAAGTTCTTTTTGAAGCGGATTATTAATCGTAATGTTTTTAGTTTCGTTGTTTTGATACATTACAAAATCTTGTTTTGCAAGCTCATTCACCGCTAAAACCCGATCCGTCTTGAAGGTAATTTCAAACTGGGTTTTATTTACACCTGCGGGCAATACCACCTCAAAAAAATTCTCTTTAATATCCAAATACGTATCGGCTATTTTATCATGCAAATAAACCGCATCTAGTTGGTCTAGGTTAAGAATTTGATTTACGCTAATTTTAAAATTGGCCTGCATATTGTTAGAAAACTCCAGCGGAATTTTTTTGTCTAAATCAAACGGTAGTGCATTAACTACTAGCTCATTATCGGCTACTACAAAACAAACATCTGCCACCACATTTAAACCTGCTGGCGCTGCATCCATGGCATGGTCCATACCGTCGGTAGCATTTGGCGCAAATGCGAGTACTATTTGACGCACTCCTTGGTTGTTTAGCAAAGCATTAAACCGGATTTGTGGTGTTATCGCATCGGCGATGGCGGTATCTGTAGCATTCTTTTTTGGGGTTTTGTTTGCGTTGGCATTTCTTTCAAATTCAGACAGATTGGCTTTGGCCTCCTTTACATACTTTCGGTAACTATTTTTCATTTCTACCACACCATCAGCACTACCTCGGATCATAAAGCCTTGTCCAATTGGGGCAAATTTTCTTTCATAAACAGCTCCCATACCAGTTGCAGCAACAGGATTTCCATACCCATCATAAGAATAAAAAGTAGCAGGTGTGTAGACACCGTTACCCGAACCTCCCATGGGAGAATAAGTACCGTAGCCCCCCAAATAATTAGCAATATAATGAGATGCATTGGTTTTATCTTGCTCCCAGTAGTAGGCAATACCTGTTGAATTAGTAGCATCCGTTAAAAATGCTGCCAAATCAATTGCTGAGGGATATGGGTTTCCGGTAAGGACCAGTTGATCCAACAAAACAGGAATAGCTATGGTTCCATCATTGGGTTTTCCTCTAAAGTCATACCGTTGTTTGGCACCAGGATTGTTTTGTACCCCATTAACGGTGTTGGTATTGGTACCTGAGGTTCCTTTCATGGTAAATCCTTCGCCCGCTTGTAGCGTATTGCTAGAACCTACAAATACCCAATTGGAACTTGTTGAAGGGAGTTTCCAAATCCAGTAAGGTGCTATTGCTAACGGCGAAGCAGTTCCGTCATAGTTATTAGAAGCCAAAATAGTCACCGGAGTACTGTTTGTTACAGAAGCCACATCCATTAATTGGGTAATTGTAAAGCCAGAATTTCCTGCCGTAGCCACATTGCCTCCTACAGGAGAGCACCAGTAATTATATTGGTAATTATCACTACTACCCTCTTGGTAAACCGATAGACTTCCGAGTCCTTGGTTGGCACTCAAGGCAGGAGTGGCTTGTACTAATTGCCCATCTTTTCTTAAATAAAAATGGCTAGTAGCCGCATTTAATTCTAAAGCTTGCTGGATATAAACTACTTGATTGCTAACATAAACGCTACTATTTGGGCTAACAAACATTTGAGAACTTGCCGCCGAAACTACAAACAGAAATGGTAAAAGCAGGTACATTGAAGGAGGTAAATTTGTTTTCATAAGCGTAAAATATTTAGTTTACTTAAATTATTTTAATGTTAGAAACCATTCCAAAAAAACTACCCTAAAAAAACAAAAATGCTTCTTTATTGGGTTCTACTAATTTACAAATAATAAACCCAAAAAAATAAAAACACCCAGATAAAGAACGTATTTAAGAGACAAAAAGCATGTTTTTAAAATAAAAATACTATTTATCTTACTTTTTTAATACAAAAAAAATATAATTTCTCTTTTATTTATTCTTTTATTACAAATACTTTAAAAATTCTAAAAATTTTCTGTTTTTTAAGTAATTAAGATCCGTTTCATTACGATATGCCTCTCGTTCAAAACTAAGGTTCAAATAAGCCAATTCCGCATTTTTGTATTGCAGCAATCGAAACAAAAACTCAAACAAATACCAAACAAAAAAAGGAATGATCAGCAAATCCGTCTGTTGGCGTAAATGTATTTTTTCGTGGTTGACAAAAACAGCATCTCCCTTATCTAATTTGCATTTTACAAATACAAAAGGATACATAGTCCATCCTCTAAACCCTTTGGGCACCATCCATTTTACAAACACTAAAAACATACTATTACTTTAAATTTCAGGACTAAATGTACTAAAAAATCCAACATTCTTTCCATTAAATAAATCCGGATACTACGGTACATTGCGTATAAAAGTATAAATTTGTAGGTAGAAACTTCTTTAAAAAAAATAACCAGCCGTTTTATATACCATCATGCCAGAACCAGAGAATCAAAACAAAGTAACCCAAGGAGAGGATTTTTACTACACGCCCGAAGGCTACAAATGTTTTACAGAAAAATACCATTTAAAAAGAGGGTATTGTTGCAAGAATGGTTGCCGTCATTGTCCGTATGGATATGATAAAAAAACCGGGGATTTTAAAAAATAAAAATGGATAGTTTTTCGCAAAAATTTAGGATTGCTATTTACAAATCCTATCATCGGTCGGATATTCGTTATCCTTAACCCTCTTAAAAACAATACCTAAAAAGGCAAGAGGCTTACTAATTATGCACCCAAAACACCCACTACATGAATCCGAAATCTAATTCCATCCCAAACACTACTTTTTCAGACACCGACAAAGCCCTTTTTAAAGAACAAATCCAGCAGGGCATTCCGGCAATATTGCCACAACCAAAACCCTTTGAGTCCAACATAAATCATGCACCCAAACGAAAAGAAATTTTGAGTGCGGACGAAAAAAAACTAGCCCTACGCAATGCCCTACGCTATTTTGACCCCAAAGACCATGCGGAGTTGTTGCCCGAATTTAGAGCGGAGCTAAACAACTATGGCCGTATTTATATGTACCGCCTTCGTCCGGATTACCAAATGCGAGCCCGCCCCATAGACGAATATCCAGGCCAATGCCAGCAAGCCAAAGCCATTATGCTAATGATACAAAACAATTTGGACTATGCCGTAGCCCAGCATCCGCATGAGTTAATTACTTATGGAGGTAATGGTGCCGTGTTTCAAAACTGGGCACAATACCTTCTGACCATGCAGTACCTCAGCCAAATGACCGAAGACCAAACCCTGACCATGTATTCGGGACATCCAATGGGATTATTCCCTTCGCATAAAGAAGCACCAAGAGTAGTGGTTACCAACGGAATGGTTATTCCGAATTATTCCCAACCAGATGATTTAGAAAAAATGAATGCCTTGGGCGTATCCCAATACGGACAAATGACTGCCGGAAGTTATATGTACATTGGACCACAAGGCATCGTACACGGAACTACAATTACGGTTCTAAATGGTTTTAGAAAAATCAAAAAAACACCCCAAGGCAGTTTGTTTGTGACCTCTGGATTAGGCGGCATGAGTGGCGCACAACCCAAAGCTGGAAATATTGCGGGATGCATCACCATTTGCGCCGAGGTAAATCCCAAAATGACACACATTCGTCAGAGTCAAGGTTGGATTAACGAAGTTATTGAAAACTTAGACCAATTGGTTAGCAGAGTTACTTTGGCCAAAGCCAATAACGAAGTGGTATCTCTTGCTTATCTTGGCAATGTGGTAGATGTCTGGGAAAAACTAGACCAAGAAAACATCCATATAGACCTAGGAAGCGACCAAACCTCACTACATAACCCTTGGGCTGGCGGCTATTATCCGGTAGGTATTAGTTTTGAAGAAGCCAATACCATGATGGCTCAAAATCCTGAGTTGTTCAAACAAAAAGTACAAGAAAGCCTACGCCGTCATACGGATGCCATTAATAAACACACCGCCAAAGGAACCTATTTCTTTGACTACGGAAATGCTTTTTTGCTAGAAGCTTCGCGCGCTGGTGCCGCTATTATGGCCAAAAACGCTGTCGATTTTAAATACCCAAGCTACGTGCAAGACATCATGGGGCCTATGTGTTTTGACTATGGATTTGGTCCTTTTAGATGGGTTTGTGCCTCCGGAAAACCAGAGGATTTACAAAAAACAGATACTCTAGCTTGTGCCGTTCTAGAAGAAATGGCCAAAACAGCCCCTACCGAAATTCAGCAGCAAATGCAGGACAACATCACCTGGATCAAAGGCGCACAGGCCAACCAACTAGTGGTAGGTTCACAGGCCCGAATATTATATGCTGATGCCCAAGGACGCGTAAAAATTGCCGAAGCATTCAATCAGGCTATAGCCAAAGGACACATAGGCCCAGTTATATTAGGCCGAGACCACCATGATGTATCCGGAACAGACTCCCCATACAGAGAAACTGCCAACATCTATGACGGCTCGCGATACACTGCAGATATGGCAATACAAAATGTAATTGGAGATAGTTTTCGAGGCGCCACTTGGGTATCTATCCACAATGGCGGTGGCGTAGGCTGGGGAGAAGTAATTAACGGCGGATTTGGTATGGTTCTTGATGGATCTAAAGAAGCATCAAAACGCTTAGCATCAATGCTTTTCTGGGATGTCAACAACGGTATTTCAAGAAGAAGTTGGGCCCGAAATGAAGGAGCTATTTTTGCTATAAAAAGAGCCATGGAAAACGAACCTTTATTAAAAGTAACCTTGCCAAATAGTGTTGCAGATGCTTTATTAGATTTCTAAAACACAAACCCACTTTAACACAAACCCTACGAATTATGAAAGCAATCAAACTTTTTTCGTTAGTATTTATTTTGCTACTAGGATCTTGCAGCAGCATTAGAGTAAATGCAGACTATGATACTCAGGCAGATTTTAGTAAATACAAAACCTATGCCTTCCATAAAAAAGGTATAGACAAAGTGCCCATTTCAGAATTTGACAAAAAAAGAATTCTGCGTGCCATTGATCAAGAACTCAGCAAAAAAGGAATGACAAAAAGTGAAAATCCAGATTTATTAATAAACATCCTTACCAAAGAAAGAGAAAAACTAGAAGTAAGCCAATTTAACGCCACTTGGGGATATGGATGGGGATTTGGATGGAATCCTTACCTATGGGGAGGCCGCAATTACGTAAGTTCCTCGACCGAAGGCACGCTATACATTGACCTAATTGACGCCCAAAAACAAGAATTAGTCTGGGAAGGAGAAGGCGTGGGCTATTTAACCGAAAACAGAGCCAACAAAGAAGCCATAATTACCGATTTTGTAACCAAAATTCTAGCACAATACCCGCCTTTGCCCTCAAAAAAATAGTTTTTTTAAATCCCCTCCTATCCAAAAAAATACTACATTTGTTATCTTAAAAAACACCAACCATGAACCATTTATTACGTATTATTTGCACTACTAGTATTATTTTACAATAACAGCGAGGGCAGCTATAAATACTTATTTTACGATACATTTATGAAACCTCCCATCAACAGGAGGTTTTTTTAATGCCAAAAAACAACCAAACAGAAAAACAAACCATATTGGTATTCCAAAAAAGAAAAAACATTTTATTATCCTAAAAACATTCTGGAGGATCTCATTTTTTAAATTCCAAAATTAGAATTAAAAAATATAACAAATTAAACCATGACTATATTTAAAGAAGTTGAAAAAGCAAAAAAACAATTAGAAGGAGTTGTAACCCCAACGCCTTTGACAATAAACCTAAATCTTTCGGAAGAGTTTGAAGCAACTATTTTATTAAAAAGAGAAGATTTACAAATTGTTCGTTCTTACAAAATAAGAGGTGCCTACAACAAAATGAGTTCTTTAACCACTGCCGAAAAAAGCCACGGCGTAGTTTGTGCCAGTGCCGGAAATCACGCACAAGGAGTTGCCTACTCTTGTAATTTACTGCAAATACAAGGCAAAATTTACATGCCCAAGACTACCCCAAAACAAAAAATAAAACAAGTAAAACTCTTTGGTAAATCTTTTGTAGAAATTGTACTAACAGGAGACACCTTTGATGATGCATACCTCACAGCAATTGCAGATGCCACCCAAAACAACAAAACATTTGTACACCCCTTTGATGACGCCAAGGTAATAGCAGGACAAGGCACCGTAGGTTTGGAGATTTTAGAATCTTTTTCAGAGCCCATAGACTATGTTTTTGTACCCATAGGCGGGGGCGGATTAGCCTCTGGACTCTCTGAGGTTTTCCAACATTTGAGCCCCAACACCAAAATTATAGGTGTAGAACCCCTAGGCGCACCCTCTATGAAAACAGCTATTGCTCAAGGCAAAAACACCCCCTTAGAAACCATTGACAAATTTGTAGATGGAGCTGCAGTAAAACAAGTTGGAGACCTCACCTTCAAAATATGCCAAAAAAACCTAACCGATATTATCCTAGTTCCAGAAGGAA
The DNA here is from genome assembly GCF_001831475.1 of Flavobacterium crassostreae. NCBI lineage: Bacteria > Pseudomonadati > Bacteroidota > Flavobacteriia > Flavobacteriales > Flavobacteriaceae > Flavobacterium > Flavobacterium crassostreae. The sequence goes on from NZ_CP017688.1 coordinate 67,060, forward strand.
AGGTCTGCACCACCATTTTGCGTTTGTATAACGAAGAAGCCTTGGTAGTAGAACCCGCAGGCGCCCTAACCATTGCCGCTTTGGATTTTTATAAAGACCAAATAAAAGGCAAAAACGTGGTTTGTGTAGTCAGCGGAAGCAACAACGATATTGAACGAACTGCCGAAATCAAAGAACGCTCTTTGCTCTACGAAGGCTTAATGCACTATTTTATGATTCAGTTCCCGCAGCGTCCAGGTGCCCTAAAAGAATTTGTAAGTGACATCCTAGGTCCAGATGATGACATTACCTATTTTCAATTTACGCGCAAAACCAGCAGAGAAGTAGGCCCCGCCATTGTAGGTCTAGAACTAAAAAACCAAGAAGATATTTTATCCATCAAAAACAAAATGACAACCAAGGGATTTGAATACCAATACCTCAATGACAAACAAGACTTATTCACCCAACTAATTGGTTAATTTTTTTTCAAATACTAATTAATGGCCTACCTTTGAGTAGGCTTTTTTTATACCCTAAACTATGACTAATCGTACCGACATAACCACCCTCGAAGACATTAAATTATTAGTAGACCAATTTTATGCACGGGTTCAAAAAGACCCTTTTATAGGCCCCATATTCCAACAAAAGATAGCAAACCACTGGCCAGACCATCTAGAAAAAATGTACCGTTTTTGGCAAACCATCCTATTAGAAACCCACACCTACTCCGGCAGCCCCTTTCCGCCACACAAACACCTGCCTATAGACCACGAACATTTTGAGCGCTGGATGCATTTATTTACCCAAACAGTAGACCATTTGTTTGCAGGAACCATTGCCGAAGAAGCCAAATTCCGAGCCAAAAACATGGCCGAGATGTTCCATCACAAAATAACTTATTTTAGAGATAACGCCCAATAACACCAAAATACAACCCACAAAAGCATACAATTGATCGCCCAAAAAAGCAATTACAAATCCTTTGGGCGTGACCCAAAGTAGCTTGTCGTTCCTCCTTACCACTTTGGGTCGGGCTTTCTGTTCCCGCTTTTTTTGGCACCTTCAAAAAAGGCGCCAAAAAAGAGCTCCACTACAATCCCTCACGCAAATCGCCCTAGCGGGGCAGTGGTTTTATTTTCAATACATTGTTTTTCTATACATTCTATTATTATCAAATTAGCATTAAGGATCAAATAAAGCATAAAATATACTCCAGTTGCGGTCTAATTAAAGCATTTTTGGTTTGTAACGAGTCTAATCCAACAGACCGTTAGTATCAAAGACATTACGATATCCTAAATTACCAATTGCTGAATTATTAAAAAAAAAGCCCATCAATCACCACGCTTCCCTAGCCCCGATTGCAATGGAAAGCTTTTTGAGAAGGCCGTTTTTTGTTTTTCTAGGTGCAGCAGAGCGACCGCAGGAAGCTCCTGATGGAACTTTAGAAAAACAAACGGGCAAACAAAAACTTGGAATGAAAAGCGGGAAATGGCTTCTAAAAATTGTACTTTTATGCTTTAAACTACAATGTTTGTTACATGAACGCAACTTTTGAAAACAATCTCTTATTGGACCGATTGCCTAAGCATTTAAAGCAATTTATCAAACCTCAGGATTATAACAACTATACTCCTATAAATCAGGCAGTTTGGCGTTATGTTATGCGCAAAAATGTGGCATACTTATCTCAGGTGGCGCATCGTTCTTACTTAGAGGGGCTGCAAAAAACGGGTATTGAGGTAGATACCATACCTAGCATGTATGGCATGAACCGTATTTTGACCGAAATAGGTTGGGCTGCTGTTGCGGTAGATGGGTTTATACCGCCCAATGCGTTTATGGAGTTTCAGGCATACAATGTTTTGGTGATTGCATCGGATATTCGGCAGCTGGAACATATTGAATACACACCGGCTCCGGATATAATTCATGAAGGTGCTGGGCATGCGCCTATAATTGCAAATCCAGAATATGCAGAATATTTGCGTCGTTTTGGCCAAATTGGTTGCAAGGCTATTTCGTCTAGCAAAGATTATGAGATGTATGAGGCGATCCGGCTGTTGTCTATTGTTAAAGAAGCTGAAGGAACGCCACAAGCTACTATTGATGCGGCCGAAAAGGCGGTGGAAGACCTACAGAACAATATGGGTGAATTGTCCGAAATGGCACAAATACGTAACCTGCACTGGTGGACGGTGGAATATGGTTTGATTGGAACTATAAAAAACCCTAAGATTTATGGCGCTGGCTTGTTGTCTTCTATTGCCGAGAGTGCCTATTGTATGACTGAAAAAGTGACTAAAATTCCGTATGATATAACTGCTGCATACCAAAATTTTGATATTACAAAATTGCAACCGCAGCTGTATGTCACTCCTAGTTTTGCGTATCTGAATTTGATTTTAGAGGAGTTTGCCAACAAAATGGCATTGCGCACCGGTGGCTTGTCTGGCATTGAAAAGCTCCTGAACTCTGCTGCCTTGGGTACCATTGAGTTGAGCACGGGCTTGCAAATTTCTGGTGTTTTTAGTAAGGTGATTGCCCACCAAGGCAATCCTATTTATGTACAAACTACCGGAAAGACCGCTCTGGCTTATCGAGAAAAAGAATTGGTTGGGCATGGTGCTTTGACCCATCCGGATGGCTTTGGTAGCCCTATAGGAAAGTTACGAGGCATCAATTTGGCTATTGAAGATATGAGCCCTAAAGATTTGGAGGCCTATTCTATCTTAGAATCGGAAACGGTTAAATTGGAGTTTGAAGGCGGTATTACCGTCGAGGGACAAATTGTTACGGGTTCTAGAAACTTGCCAGGAGAGATTGTCTTAATCCGTTTTAAAAATTGTACGGTGACGCATGGCGAAACGGTTTTGTTTCAACCAGAATGGGGCGTTTATGATATGGCAGTGGGCAAAAAAGTAGTTTCGGCTTTCTCGGGACCTGCGGATGCCAGTAGTTTGGATTGGATCACACCGCTTCCGTTGAGTAGCACCATTAAAGCGCAACCAACTGCAGAACGGGATGATTTGGAGGTTTTGTACCAATCGGTGCGAAGCATCCGAAACGCTAAAGACACTACGGCTTGTTTGGTTATTATTTTTGAAGATTTAAAACAAAACCATCCCAAAGATTGGTTGCTTATGGTAGAAATTGCGGAGCTCCTGAATGACCGACAGGATGTGGTTTTTCTATCGGAAGTTTTGGCCCATTTGGAACAATTAAAAACAAACAGACCCGAGATTGCACACTTAATAACTGGTGGTTTGGAATTAATTTTCAACAACAACACCAATGCGTAAATACGGGTATCCGACAGGGTTGGTTACAGGAATTCATAAGCCAACAAAAAACCGCAAATTGAGCTTTAATTTCAGCTTATTTGCGGTTTTTTGCAGCTATTTTGTAGCTATTTTTGGAAAGCAAAAAAACTACTTATAGTTTAATTTGTTGGTCTAGGGCTTTATCATTTGCAATTACATTGCCTTGGTATTTTAAGGTCCAACCTAAATTAGTGGTGGTAAGTAATAGTTTGGATAATTCACTTATTAATCTGTTTTGAGCATTACTCTTTAGGGTAGATTTTTGTATTTTTTGAGTAAGATTTGCCTTTACGGATTTGTTTATTTTATTGTAATCATCTCCTGTAAAAGGATTTAGTTTGCTTTGTTCTACGTCATAAAATTGTATATCTGGACTAATTTTTATTTCTTCTTTTGGGATAGAAACAATGGATATGATTTTGTTTATGGGGTCTATGTCGTATTTCATTTTATGTAAATCATAGGCTACGGTTACATCGGCATTGACAACAATTAATGCTTTTTTGTCAAAAGAAACCATTCCCATCAAGTATTTTTCTTGATTTTTGTAGGTGATCACTTCTGAGAAATGTCCTTCGGTTACAATTAATTTGCCCACGTTTAGAATTTGCTGTTGTATCAAACCCGCACTATCTATGGTGGTGGTGTCAGCTTCTTTTTTGAAATCACAAAACCTAAACCCCAGCACTACTAGTGCTAGTAAACTTACAAAAAGAACGATTTTTTTTATCATAATTAAAATTTCATGTAGGAATATTGCAAAACCATTTGGGCTATTTTGGCCTGTAGATTGGCTTCAAATTTTTGATGGCTTTCTGATGTTGGATTAAATGGGCGGTGTTGTAATGCTTTTTGGATGGTTGCTACAGCCTCTATAGTTGCATAAGCGGATAAATCGATATGGGTTTCTTTAAAACGATCCCAAATATAATTTATTGCTAGCTCGGAGGGGTGTAGCATGTCTTCTTTGTAAAATCGATAATCCCGTAGTTCGTCCATCATGATTTCGTAACTCGGAAAATAACGCATTGGCAAACCTTCAAAATCTAATGCATGTAATGCGCTAATTAAATGGGCTTTGCTGCGTTGGTTCTCTACAAAACCATCTTTGATGTGCCGCACCGGCGAAACGCTAAAAATAAATTTTACCTCTGGATTGATGGATTGTATTTGTGCAATGGTAGCGGCAATACTTTGTGTAATTGTGGCTATGGTTAGCAACTCCTTGCAGAATTGTTTTTGGGATACTTTATGGCAATTGGCTACTATCTCATTGGTTGCAATGGCACGATACACCCAGGAGGTACCATAAGTTATAAGAATATGCGAGGCATGCTGTAGCTGCTGCTTGGTGGTTTTTAAAATGGTATTTAAATGGCGCAGCAATGCTTCTTTGTTAGCAGTGCTTAAGTCCGAGTGGGCATCAAAACAATGCCAACGGTCGTTCTGAAAAAAAACATCTTTTTCGGTGTATTCTTTATCCAAAACTGCAAATCGAACCAGTTTTTCAATTGCTAATGGATGAAACAAAATCCCAAACGGATTGCAATTGTTTTGAAACTTAAAATAATCCAGTTTCTCGGCCATATTTACTGCAAAACAAGAACCCAAAGACACCACTCTTGAAGTATAATCTATCGGATTATTTGTTTTAGAAATGGGTATTTGGGTTCTAAATTGCATTGGTTCTTTTTTTGATACTAATTTTTTAGCTTTTTTTGAAGGGATTTTTAATTACTTCAAAAAATCTTTTGCTTTCTCTAAAGCTGCTGCAATTCCTTCGGGGTTTTTGCCTCCAGCGGTTGCAAAAAATGGTTGCCCACCTCCACCACCTTGGATGAATTTACCTAATTCACGAACCACTTGCCCTGCATTTAGGTTTTTATCGGCTACTAATTCTTTCGAAATATAACAACTCAACATGGGTTTATCTTCTTGGGCGGTAGCCAAAACTAAAAACAGGTTGGTTCCTAACGTTCCTAATTCATAGGCTAAATCTTTGGCTCCTTCTGGGTTTAAATCTACTTGTTTGGCCAAAAACTGCACGCCGTTTATTTCTTGGATTTCTTTAGCCAAGTCGCCTTTCATGTTTTTAGCTTTGTCTTTTAGCAAAGCTTCTACTTGTTTTTTCAGCTTTGCGTTGTCTTCTTGCAGAGCTACCACTGCTTTTAAAGCATCTTGTGGATTTTTAAGAGATAGTTTGATTTCGGCCAACAAACCTTCTTGGTTTGCAAAATATTTCTTAACAGCATCTGAAGTAATTGCTTCAATACGACGGATTCCTGATGCAACTGCTCCTTCCGAAACAATCTTGAAAGACCAAATTTCGGCGGTATTCTTCACATGGATTCCTCCACATAACTCCATACTGTCTCCAAATTTAATAGCCCGAACAGTATCTCCATATTTTTCGCCAAACAATGCCATAGCGCCTTCTTCTACCGCTTGCGCGAAAGGGATGTCTCTGCGTTCTATCAGGGGCAATTGTTGTTGGATTCTTGCATTTACAAAATCTTCAACTTGTTGTAACTCATCATCGGTTACTTTTGCAAAATGCGAAAAGTCAAAGCGTAAATTATTTGGATTTACCAAAGATCCTTTTTGCTCTACATGCGTTCCTAAAACCGTGCGCAACGCCAAATGCATTAAATGGGTTGCCGAGTGGTTTTTGGCAGATGCTGCTCTTAAATCCATATTTACCTTGGCTACAAAAGGTGCATTTAGGTTTTCAGGTAATTGCTTTGTTAGCAATAAAATTAGGTTATTTTCTTTTTTGGTATCTATAATTTGAATGGTCTCGTTGGCCGAAACTAATGTCCCTCTATCGCCTACTTGCCCTCCTCCTTCTGGATAAAAGGGACTGTTGTCAACAACAATTTGGTATAGAACACCGTCTTTTTTAGAATCTACTTTACGGATGCGAGTGATTTTTACATCTGCTTGTGTTTGATCGTATCCTACAAAAGTTTCTGTGTTTCCTTGCACTAGTATTTTCCAATCGTCCGTCGAAACTTCGGAGGCAGCACGAGAACGGGCTTTTTGTTCTTGCATGGCAGTATCAAAGCCAGCTTCGTCTAGTTCTAGCCCTCTTTCTCTTAAAATCAAGGCCGTTAAATCTTTCGGAAAACCAAAAGTATCATACAATTCGAATGCTTTTGTTCCCGAAACTTCGTTTGATTTAGTTTCGCTAATTACATTTTCAAGCAATTGTAATCCTTGATCTAAGGTTCTTAAAAAAGAAGCTTCTTCTTCTCTAATCACGTTAGTGACTAAGTTTTGTTGCGATTTTATTTCTGGAAAAAAAGCTCCCATTTGCTCTGCCAAAACAGCAACGAGTTGGTAAATAAAAGGTTCTTTGGTGTCCAAAAAGGTAAATCCGTAACGAATAGCACGACGCAAAATACGACGGATTACATAACCTGCACCAGTATTGGATGGCAACTGTCCATCGGCTATGGCAAATGCTACTGCTCGCACGTGATCTACAATAACACGTATGGCTATGTTGGTTTTGTTTTGCTCTTCAGAAATGTTTTTTACTGCATCTGAAGTGTAGTTTAAACCGGTAATTGCCTCTACTTTTTGAATAAGTGGTGTAAAAACATCCGTATCGTAGTTGGAGGTTACGTTCTGGATGGCCATACACAAACGCTCAAATCCCATTCCGGTATCTACGTGTTGGGCGGGTAGCTTTTCTAGAGAACCATCGGCTTTACGGTTAAATTCCATAAATACATTGTTCCAGATCTCTACTACTTGAGGGTGGTCTGCATTGACTAGGCTTGCGCCACTTACTGCAGCTCTTTCTGAATCCGTACGTAGGTCTATATGAATTTCGGAACAGGGACCGCAGGGGCCTTGGTCTCCCATTTCCCAGAAATTGTCTTTTTTATTTCCAAGGATGATGCGATCCTCTGGCACAAATTGTTTCCAGATAGCAAATGCTTCTTGGTCAAAAGGAACATTTTCCGCTTCGTTGCCTTCAAAAACCGATACATACAAACGGCTTTTGTCTAGTTTTAAAACTTCGGTCAAAAACTCCCATGCAAATGGCAGGGCTTCTTTTTTGAAATAATCTCCAAAGGACCAATTGCCTAGCATTTCAAACATGGTGTGGTGGTAGGTGTCAAAACCTACATCTTCAAGATCGTTATGTTTTCCGGAAACTCGTAGGCATTTTTGGGTATCGGCTATTCTGTTACTTTTGGGTGTGGCATTACCCAAAAAATATTCTTTAAATTGTGCCATTCCGGAGTTGTTAAACATCAAGGTAGGATCGTCTTTAAGAACAATGGGTGCCGAGGGAACGATTAAATGTCCTTTGCTTTGAAAAAAATCTAGAAATTGTTTGCGTACGTCTTGTGATTTCATTTTTTTAATTTAATTATTTAAAGATTAAAAAAAGGAAAGAGTATTTCAGTTTTAAAATCATGCAACTTTGTGTTTTTATTTATGCCCCAGATTGTCTCACAGGTTCTTAATTTCATCGGAGTTTCCGGAACACTTTGTGTTTGCAAGTGGAAAGCCTTGAAGTTTTGCTGTCTGTTTTTTTTGAGGTCGGTGGCTGAGCGTCCAAAGAAAGCTCCTGCCAGCACTGTAGAAAAAAAAAGATTGCAAGACCAGAACTTGGAACCAATAACTGGAATAGGCACATTATTTTATTTATTCTGCAAAAAGGAGGGTAGCAAATGAAACATTTATTAAATTTGTTCCCCTAACACTTTTATAATGTGCAAAAATAGGGTATTTTAAAATATGGCGAAAGTAAAATATTATTACGATTCTGAAAATCTAGCGTATCGGAAAATTAAAACGAAAAAGAGATGGAAATTTGGCTTTGCTGCACTATTTGTGGTAGCTTCTGCCTTGTTTGGTTTTATCTGTTTTGTGGTTTTACTCAATACTCCGTATTTTAAAACGCCCAAAGATTTGATTCAGGCTCGAGAGATTGAAAATTTGAAATTGAATTATTCTTTTTTAAACAAAAAAATGGACCAATTGGAACATGTAGTTGAGGCTATTGAAGATCGGGATAACAACCTATACCGTACCTATTTTAATACGGCTGCCATTCCAGAACAAGACAGAAAGTCTGGTTTTAAGGCCACGGATCGGTATGCTGCTCTGGAGGGCTATAACAATACGCAGCTGGTGTTGAATACTACTAAAAGAATGGATGTATTGTCTAAGCAATTGGCAATTCAGTCTAAATCTTTGGACTATATTTTGAAATTAGCCCAAGAAAAAGACAAGTTATTGAGTGCTATTCCGGCAATTCAGCCTGTAAAGAATGAGAATTTAAAGCGAATGGCTTCGGGTTTTGGATACCGGACAGATCCTTTTACAAAAGCTCGAAAGATGCATGAAGGCATGGATTTTACGGCCAACACGGGCACTCCTATTTATGCCACTGGAGATGGTGTGGTGGCTAGAGCAGACAATACGGCTTCGGGTTACGGAAACCATGTAGTAATTAGGCATGGTTATGGCTATGAAACCTTGTATGCACATTTGAGTAAATACAATTGTAGGGCCGGAAAAAGAGTTAAAAGAGGCGACATAATAGGATATGTAGGCAGTACTGGTAGATCAGAGGGGCCTCATTTGCATTATGAAGTACATAAGGATGGCAAGGTGGTAAATCCGCTTAATTTTTATTACGGAAATATTTCGGCGGTGGAATATGTTGCCATATCTAAATTAGCAAACCAAGAAAACCAATCTTTGGACTAAAGTGTGGGGTTGTTTAAATTAAAACCAGTACGTATATCATGCACATTGAATTACCTAAAGATAAAAGATATTATAGTATCGGCGAGGTTGCTAAGGCCTTTGGTGTGAATGCTTCGTTGATTAGGTTCTGGGATAGTGAGTTCGCTATTTTAAAACCAAAAAAAAATGCTAAAGGAAATAGGTTGTTTACTCCAGAGGATGTGACTAACTTGCAATTAATTTATCATTTGGTTAAAGAAAGAGGGTTTACTCTAGAAGGAGCCAAAACACATTTGAAGGAAGGTCAAAAAAAGACCCTAGACAAATTTGAAATTATTAAAAAACTAGAAGGTATTAGAGCCCAATTAACAAACATTAAAGAACAGCTTTAAAACGCTACAAATACATTAAAACTAAATATTAAATTTAAAATCAAATAAACATGAAAAGATTTTTGCCTTGGATTATTGGAGCCGTTGTTATTTTAGGAATCTACAGCTGGGCATCCGGAATTTACAATACTGCCGTTACGCTAGATCAAGATGTTAAAGAAAGCTGGGGTAATGTCAATACTGCTTACCAAAGAAGAAACGACCTTATACCAAATATTGTTAGCACCGTAAAAGGCTATGCCGAACACGAAAAAGGTACTTTGACCGCTGTCATTGAAGCTAGAGCTAAAGCAACTGCAGTAACGATAGACCCATCTAATGTAACTCCAGAGCAATTGGCAGCGTTCAACTCTGCGCAATCTGGTGTTTCTTCTTCTTTATCTAGATTATTAGTTAGTGTAGAACAATACCCTAACTTAAAGGCCGACGCAAGTTTTATGAAATTGCAAGATGAACTAGCAAGTACCGAAAATCAAATACTAACTGCCAGAACCCGTTTTAACGAAGCCATCAAACCATATAATAACAACATTAATACTTTTCCTAGAAATATTTTGGCTGGATTATATGGTCTAAAAGAAAAACCCTATTTTGAAGCTGTAGAAGGCGCAGACAAGCCTGTAGAAGTAAAATTCTAGTAAACTAAGTTATTTAAAACAACCATTAAGAAATTGAGATAATTAAACGTAATACCTCTTATTCTTAATGGTTTTTTATTGTAAACTACTTTTTTTTATATCCATTAAAATTAAAACCCATGTCTAAAGTAGAAGATTTTTTAACCTCAGAAGAAGAGCTAGCCATTGTTGAAGCTATCCAAATGGCCGAAAAAAATACCTCAGGAGAAATCCGAGTGCATCTTGAAAAAACAACCCAATTAGATCCTTATGACCGTGCTCTAGAGGTTTTTAAGGAACTAAACATGGACCAGACCCAACTCAAAAATGGCGTATTACTCTATGTTGCTGTTGCAGATAAAACATTTGTAATTTGTGGTGATCAAGGAATTAATGCCATTGTTGGCAGTGATTTTTGGGATAGTACCAAAGACATCATGGTGGCGCATTTTAAAAAAGGAAATTTTAAACAAGGTTTGATAGACGGCATTTTAAAGGCGGGCGAAGAACTAAAGAAACACTTTCCGTGGACTGAAGAAGACACCAATGAATTATCAAACGAAATATCAAAAGGATAATATGATTTTACAAAAAAAGAATACCACCTATTTTATTGTGTTACTTATTTGTCTTTTTACCACACAAATAGGTCTTGCACAATATACCATACCCAAAGCTCCTAGTTTACAAACATCGGTTTATGATTACGCCAACTTGCTTAGTGCCTCCGAAAAAACACAGTTAGAACAAAAGCTTATTAAATATGCCGATACTACAACTACTCAAATTGTAGTAATCACCATTGAAAGTTTGCAAAACGAAGACGTGAGTCAACTTGCAACCAAATGGGGCCATACTTGGGGAATTGGCGGGACAGCTAAAGACGATAACGGGGTTATCATTCTGGTAGCCAAAAACGAAAGAAAAATTGCCATTAACCCTGGTTACGGACTCGAAGACCGATTAACCGCAGGCATTGGCGGAGAAATAATCCGAAATACCATTACTCCAGAGTTTAAAGCCGGAAGTTACTACAATGGTTTAGACAAAGGGACAGATATGCTTTTTGAGGTCTTTAAAGGCAAATACAAAGGCGAAAGAAAAAAGGCACCAGGAAAAGATTTTCCGATTCTGCCTTTTATTATCATCATTATTATCATACTGGTACTTGTGTCCAGAAACAAAGGCGGCGGTGGTGGCAACTCCGGAAACCATCGTGGAGGCCCTAGTTTAATGGATGTTATTATTCTGAGTAGTCTTGGCCGTGGTGGCGGAGGCGGTTTTGGTGGTGGATCCTCTGGCGGTGGCTTTGGTGGCGGTGGCGGCTTTGGTGGTGGCTTTGGCGGAGGTGGATTCTCTGGTGGAGGTTCTAGCGGAGGCTGGTAAAATGCATCAAACGCTAAAGAGTACCTCCTCTTGCAGTTGCCGGTAATAGATTGGTAAAAAATTAAATTAGTTTATATAAAAAAATCCCGATTTGCATCGGGATTTTTTGTGTACTTATTTTTCTCGGATATAGATATCTATTGGTACTCCAGAGAAATCCCAATTGTCGCGAATTTTATTTTCGAGATAGCGCTTGTATGGCTCTTTTACATATTGTGGCATGTTGGCAAAAAACACAAACTGTGGTGTTGGTGTAGGCAATTGCATGCAGTATTTAATTTTTACGTACTTTCCTTTGGTTGCTGGTGGCGGGTATGCCTCAATAACTTTGAGCATGTATTCATTAAATTTTGAGGTAGCGATACGTTGTTGTCTGTTTTCATAGACTTTAACGGTGGCTTCTAGCGCTTTTAGCAAACGTTGTTTGGTTAGTGCAGATACAAAAAGTATAGGTACGTCTGTAAATGGCATCAATTCTTGTCTGATTTTTTCTTCGTAATCTCTGGTGGACATGGTTTCTTTTTCAACCAAATCCCACTTGTTTACTAAGATCACTACTCCTTTTCGGTTTTTTTCGGCCAACCAAAAGATACTTTGATCTTGACCCTCAAATCCACGTGTGGCATCAATGATTAAGATACAAATATCGGCATGTTCTATTGCACGCACGGATCGCATTACGGAGTAAAACTCTAAATCTTCTTTTACTTTGGCTTTACGGCGTATTCCGGCGGTGTCTACTAAATTAAATTCAAACCCAAAACGGTCAAATTTTGTATCAATGGAGTCTCTGGTGGTTCCTGCAATATCGGTAACAATGTAACGGTCTTTTCCAATTAGGGCGTTGATGAAACTGGATTTTCCTGCATTGGGTCTTCCAACTACTGCAAATCGCGGCAAGTCTGCAACTTCTGGAACTTCTGGTTTGTCGGGAAATGCTAAAACTAATGCATCTAATAAATCTCCGGTTCCGCTACCGGATATACTGGCAAAGGTGTAATAATCTCCTAATCCAAGGTTGTAGAACTCTATGGCGTCTTTCTCACGCATGGCGTTATCTACCTTGTTTACTGCCAAAATAACGGGCTTGGTTACTTTGCGCAGTAGTCTAGCAACTGCATCATCCATTGGGGTAATACCTTCTTCTACATCTACTACAAACAGGATAACATCTGCCTCATCGATGGCTAGTTCTACTTGTTTGCGAATTTCTCCTTCAAAAACATCGTCGGATCCACGTACATATCCTCCGGTATCAATCACAGAAAATTCTTTTCCGTTCCATTCACTTTTTCCGTAATTTCTATCTCGGGTTACTCCCGAAACGGAGTCTACGATCGCTTCTCTTCTTTGTATCAATCGATTAAAAAGTGTCGATTTACCTACGTTTGGCCTTCCTACAATGGCAACTATGTTGTTCATAATCCTAATTTCAAATATTGTACAAAGGTAGTGTTAAATACATTGAATTTCAATTTTTTTGATATATTAGCACCTTTACTAATGTGTATCTTTAAACTGAGCTGCTTATGGAAGTGGATAATGAAGTGCGTCTTTTGTTGCGTTTTTATAAAAATGTGCCTCAAAAAACAACGGTTTTGCTAGAAAAATTTGAGAATTTTAAGGCTGTACTACATCCGGATTTTTATGTAAAAACAAGTGGTAATCATGTGTGGCTGCACATTAAAGGGGCACAAAAAAAGTATTACTCGCCTCACTTGCATTTGGAGTTAGAGCATACTGCGGAAGACCAAACGTATATTCGGGGTTTGTTTGGCCCAGATCCTGTTTTGTGGAGTTTTTTTATGTTTCTTCATTTTTTGATTGCTGGGGTTTTTCTGATCTTTTCGGGAATTTTGTATTCTAATTATGTTTTAAAGAATGCGATCACTACGGATTTATGGGTGTTGGGCTTAATGGTTTTTGCTTGGTTTTTGTTGTATTTTATTGCCAGACAAATACGCCATAATGGCACGGATCAGATGCAGGAATTGGAACTTTTGATGTGCCAAATAATGGGTTCTTGAATTTGGGATTCAATCGCTGTTTTTTGTTTAGAAATGGGGATTTGATGGTGTAGTGCGTGAAGGATAGCAGCGAAAATCCTTTTTGGTGGCTTTTGGGGCCTCCAAAAAGATTGTAGCGAATAGCCTGACCCGCTTTTTTTTGGCGGGGCACGCCCAAAGTGGGTTTTTTGTTTGACTTTGTGATAGGTTGTGGGCTATGTTGGGCTATAAAAAAAACCAGTTTTAGAAGATTGGTTCTAAATACTGGTTTTGGTTGGTGGTGTTTGCTATCTTGCTGGAGGCCTGGAATTGGCGGTAGTACTTGTAGCTACGGGATTATTGGTTGTATCCAAAGCGCTTGAGCATGTTGGCGTTGCTTCTCCAGTTTTTGTTTACTTTTACGTAGAGTTCGATATGGATTTGTTTGCCAAAAAACTTTTCTAGATCTTCTCTGGATTCTACGCCTACTTTTTTGAGTGCGGCGCCTTTGTGCCCGATAACGATGCCTTTTTGGGTTTCGCGCTCTACCATGATCAGGGACCTAATTTTGATGATGTCTTGGGTTTCTACAAATTCTTCGGTAACTATTTCTACGGCGTACGGAATTTCTTTGCTGTAATTTAAGAGTATTTTTTCTCTGATGGTTTCGTTTACAAAAAACCGCTCTGGTTTGTCCGTTAATTGGTCTTTTGGATAGTAGGCTGGTGATTCTGGCAATAGGGTCAGAATGCGCTGGAATACTTCTGGAACATTGAAGTTTTTGAGGGCTGCTATTGGGTAGATCTCTGCATTGGGCACTTTTTGGGTCCAAAAGGCTACTTGTTGTTCTAATTGTTCTTGATTGGAGGTGTCTATTTTGTTCAATAGTAACAAAACAGGGATCTTGGAGTGTATTATTTTATTAAAAAAGGCTTCGTCTTTTAGGTCTTGCTCTCCTATTTCGACCATGTAGATCAGAATATCGGCATCTTCAAAGGCTGATTTTACAAAATTCATCATGGATTCTTGCATTTCATAGGCAGGCTTGATGATTCCTGGGGTGTCGGATAAAATGATTTGAAAGTCTTCGCCATTTACGATTCCGAGGATTCTATGACGTGTTGTTTGTGCCTTAGATGTGATGATGGATAATCGCTCTCCGACAAAGGCATTCATTAGGGTTGATTTTCCTACGTTTGGATTGCCTATTATATTTACAAAACCTGCTTTGTGTGCCATTGGTATACTTTTTTTTATGCTGCAAAGGTAGTTATATCAAGTGAATAGATAAAATAAAACATTTTTTAAAATTTATGGTGCTAAATCTAGAAATTGGTTGTATCTTTGCACCCGAAACAACGCGGGATAGAGCAGTAGGCAGCTCGTCGGGCTCATAACCCGAAGGTCACAGGTTCGAGTCCTGTTCCCGCTACTAAGTTAATTTATTGAGATTACAAACGCACATCGCGGGATAGAGCAGTAGGCAGCTCGTCGGGCTCATAACCCGAAGGTCACTGGTTCGAGTCCAGTTCCCGCTACTAAGAAGCTTCACAGAAATGTGAAGTTTTTTTTGTTTCTATATTTTTTTTTGCAAAAATAGGGATCAATCCCAAAACCTGTGGAGCAGCAAAAATTAGGCATAAATATTAGTTAGCCTAAAAAGAAAGAATTCTACATTTCTAACACCTCTAAACTGAGATCTAAAAGCTTTTATTTTGGCGTTAAAGGATTCTGCTGATGCATTAGTACTTCTATTATCAAAATAGTTCAATATGCTTTGATAATGATTGATTATGGTTCGAGATATTGTATTGAAAGACTTAAAACCAGATTGATTTACTTTTTCATGCCATTTAGCTAGTCTGGCAAAACCAATGATTTTATCGGTTGTGTTTTCAAAAATGTTGCGTAATCCTTGAGATAGATTGTAAGCTTCTTTTATGTCGGGATATAAATCAAACAACAATAATGCTCGTTGTAATTGATTCGCCGTCCATTTTGATTTATTCTTGTATAAGAAATACCTACTTCTAGCAAGTAACTGCTTAATAGTATCTCCATTAGTCAATACTTCAGGCTCAAACCTTTTCTGGATCAATCCCAAAACCTGTGGAGCGACAAGAATTGGATCAATCCCAAAACCTGTGGAGCGACAAGAATTAGGCATAAATAGTAGTTAGCCTAAAAAGAAAGAATTCTACATTTCGAACACCTCTAAACTGAGATCTAAAAGCTTTTATTTTGGCGTTAAAGGATTCTGCTGATGCATTAGTACTTCTGTTATCAAAATAGTTTAATATGCTTTGATAATGATTCATTATCGATCTTGAGATTGTATTGAAAGACTTAAAACCAGATTGATTTACTTTTTCATGCCATTTAGCTAGTCTGGCAAAACCAATGATTTTATCCGTTGTGTTTTCAAAAATGTTCCGTAATTCTTGAGATAGATTGTAAGCTTCTTTTATGTCGGGATATAATTCAAACAACAATAATGCTCGTTGTAATTGATTCGCCGTCCATTTTGATTTATTCTTGTATAAGAAATACCTACTTCTAGCAAGTAACTGCTTAATAGTATCTCCATTAGTCAATACTTCAGGCTCAAACCTTTTCTTGTTTTTCTTCGCTTTTTCTATTGCCTGATTTTCTTGGTCTATAGCTTGCCAACGGTATTTAATTCTTATTTCCTGTAAAGCTTCTGTAGCCAATTTTTGAACATGGAACCGGTCGATGACGCGAGTAGCATTAGGGAAACATTTTTTAGCAATCAATCCCATGTTTGCTGCCATGTCAAGAGTTATTTCGGTAACAGAATTTCGTAGTTTAAGCGGTATTTTTTCGATAATAGCAATTACTGTTTCTGCTTTGGTTCCAGCAATCATAGCGACTATAGTTCCTTTCTTTCCCTTTCCAGCTTTGTTGGTCAAAATAGTATAGAGTTCGCCATTGGACAAGGAGGTTTCGTCAATTGATAAGCGTTTGCCTATGTTTTCTGGAAATATAAGCCATTGTTTTGCGTGTAGTTTTTGATCCCATATTTTGAAATCACTTAAGAAATCTTTGTATTGATGTTGTAGATTCTTACCGCTAACGCCATAGAAAGAGGCGATAGCATTGCAATCATTAGGCTTGGAATCTATGGATCTCTTTTAAAAAAGACGCAAACTCCTGTGTCACCCGAGTTCCGTCTGCTACTAAATTCCAATCTCTAAAAACTACTTTTCCAGTATCTTCATTCAGCCATCTTCTTCGAGTGATATGAAGATATACCTGATGCCCACGAATAGGGAAATCCTGAACTGTTATTTCATCAAAGAATCCTTTTGAGCTCAATTTTGATTGTCGATGTTCTTTAGGAATTGAATTAATCTCCTTTAAGTAAAGATGAAGTATCTCTTCCTCTTTTTTATAGGAAGTCAGTTCAAAGTATTCAACTATAATTTCAGGAAGTAACAACTTGAGAAGGTCGACAAAAGAATCTTGCATTTGTATTAAATTTTAAAATGCAAATATCTAAATTTAATATTTCCCCACAACATTTAGACTTGATCCCCTTTTCTTGTTTTTCTTCGCTTTTTCTATTGCCTGATTTTCTTGGTCTATAGCTTGCCAACGGTATTTAATTCTTATTTCCTGTAAAGCTTCTGTCGCCAATTTTTGAACATGGAACCGGTCGATGACGCGAGTAGCATTAGGGAAACATTTTTTAGCAATCAATCCCATGTTTGCCGCCATGTCAAGAGTTATTTCGGTAACAGAATTTCGTAGTTTAAGCGGTATTTTTTCGATAATAGCAATTACTGTTTCTGCTTTGGTTCCAGCAATCATAGCGACTATAGTTCCTTTCTTTCCCTTTCCAGCTTTGTTGGTCAAAATAGTATAGAGTTCGCCATTGGACAAGGAGGTTTCGTCAATTGATAAGCGTTTGCCTATGTTTTCTGGAAATATAAGCCATTGTTTTGCGTGTAGTTTTTGATCCCATATTTTGAAATCACTTAAGAAATCTTTGTATTGATGTTGTAGATTCTTACCGCTAACGCCATAGAAAGAGGCGATAGCATTGCAATCATTAGGCTTGGAATCTATGGATCTCTTTTAAAAAAGACGCAAACTCCTGTGTCACCCGAGTTCCGTCTGCTACTAAATTCCAATCTCTAAAAACTACTTTTCCAGTATCTTCATTCAGCCATCTTCTTCGAGTGATATGAAGATATACCTGATGCCCACGAATAGGGAAATCCTGAACTGTTATTTCATCAAAGAATCCTTTTGAGCTCAATTTTGATTGTCGATGTTCTTTAGGAATTGAATTAATCTCCTTTAAGTAAAGATGAAGTATCTCTTCCTCTTTTTTATAGGAAGTCAGTTCAAAGTATTCAACTATAATTTCAGGAAGTAACAACTTGAGAAGGTCGACAAAAGAATCTTGCATTTGTATTAAATTTTAAAATGCAAATATCTAAATTTAATATTTCCCCACAACATTTAGACTTGATCCCAAAAAAACCCATAAAATACTTTCTATGGGTTTGTTATAAAAATTTTATTAAAGACTGTATTTAAGTAAAAGCCTTTTATAGAGGTGTAAAGATAAATTCTTATCTTTCGTGAAAGAATTTTATTATGGAATCATTCAAAGGAGAAAGTATTATCGATTTTTTTGACACTTTCAAAACAGATTTAACTTGTTTAGAATATTTAGCTTCAATAAAATGGAAAGATGGTTTTAAATGTTCGAAATGTAATCATAAGAAGTTTACTATTCGAAAGTTAAATTTTGCAAGAGATTGCAATTTATGTCATCATGTTGAAAGTCCAACTGCAAATACTATTTTTCATAAAGTAAAATTTGGAACTAGAAAAGCTTTTGGGATTGTTTTTGAGATGAGTGCAACCACCAAAAGTTTGTCTTCTTCTCAAATGGCAAAACGGTATTCTATAAGCCGACCAACGGCATGGTTGTTTATGCACAAAGTGAGATTAGCCATGAAAAGTAGTGCGTTAAATCCGATTGTTGGAACTGTTTATGTTGATGAATTTGTATATGGTGGAAAAGAAGATTTAAAACAAGGAAGAAGTAATGATAGCAAGAAAAAGAAGATAGTAGCTGCTGTTGAAATTGATGACAAAGGCGGGGTGAAAAGAGCTTATTTTAAAAGAATTGACAACTATTCTTCTAGTGAACTTGGTAAAATTTTTGAAAGCCACATTTCAACACAAGCAAATATAAAAACTGATCAATGGACAGGCTATAAACCATTAAAGAATGAATACAACATTGAACAAATTAAGAGTAATACTTCTGATTTTTTTCAAATGAACACTATTATTCATCAAGTAAAATCATGGTTAAGAAGTATTTATTCTTGGATGCACGAACAAAATATAGAAAGGTATTTAGACGAATATAGTTATAGATTAAATAGGTCAATATACAAGGAAACTATTTTTGACAACCTAATTATTAAGATGATGAAGCATAAACACATTGGATTACAAATAATTAAAATAAGTACATAACTTTACACCTCTAACCTTTTATTTTAAAAGACTAGATAGTCATGGAAACTTTTAGCGCTTGATCTGTATGCAACTCCAATATCTTTAGACTCTTTAGCTGCTTTAATGAAGACAATACGGATTGACAAATAGCATTTTTGTAAAAATTTAATTCCTGCAAATCCAACAGTCTAGCAATATCTTTGGTTAATCCTATTGCTGCTGCTTCGTCTTTTGGAAGTGTTGCTATAATTATTTTTTTGGGGTTATTACCCGCTACGTACCAACCAGCAACTGGCACTCCAATAGTATTGGAGGCTAGGTTAGTTTGTTTTACTAATTTAGTAGCAGGCAATACCTTACTTTGGTATGGCAATAGGGTGGTTGCCATAGCACTACAGCTTGCTACTATTGTAAGAAAAAGAGTAAAAATATTTTTCATAATCAATTACGTTTATCTTTTTGTTATAATAGAATAAAAATACATTAAATTTATCATAACTACAACTATTTTGGTCTAAAAAATCTAAAAAAATTACAAATAAAGCTCGTCACTGTTATTTTTATGTTTTAGTCTGTTGGTGTATTTATGTCGGACTAGTTGGCGGTGTTGTTTTAGAAAAAATAATTTTAACGCTTTTTGGGGTGCTATCTAAGTTAAAATAGTATTTTAGAGCTTTTTAAAATCTATTCTTAAATTGCACGCTATTTTTAATTACAAAATTTATAATTCTGTCGGCATGCTTCCTAGTAATTGGGATGCTTTGGCTGCTAAAAATATCTTTTTATCTAGTGCTTATTTGTATGTTTTGGAACATGCTGCACCCAAAAACATGTATTGTCATTTTATTGGTGTTTTTAAGAAAGACCAATTAGTCGGCATTGCTGTATCGCAATTCATTGACTTGAGTACTATTCCTTCTTTTGGGGAGCGCGACACCTGTATTAAAACCAGCATACGTCGTTTGGTGTTTAAGAATACTAGCTCCAAGGTATTGGTCTTTGGCAACAACATGCTTTCTGGAAAAAATGGCTATTGTTTTGAGGAGGTGTTGCCTGTGGAGGTGGGTTTGGGTATTTTAGAAAAGGCAGGACAATCTCTTGAAAAACTTTTTTTGGAAAAAGGCTTGTCTACGCAGCTTACTGTTTTTAAAGATTTTTTGGATACTGAAACCTCTTATTTTGAATCCAAGGAATTTCTATCGTATTTTACGTTTTCTACCCAACCCAATATGCTTTTTGAAATTCCCAATTCTTGGGATAATTTTGAGCACTATATTGCTTCTCTGAGCAAAAAATATCGGGACCAATACAAACGTGCTCGTAAGAAATCCGAAGGAATTGTAAAGAAAAAACTTTCTCTTGAGGATATTCAAAAACTACAAAGTCGGATTTTTGATTTGTATATGAATGTGGCTCAGAATGCTCCTTTTAATACTTTTTATTTAACCCCAAATCATTTTGAGGTTTTTAAGGCTTCGTTGCAAGATAATTTTCTTTTTTATGGGTATTTTAGTAATGACAAACTGATCGGTTTTAATACGCTAATAAAAAATGGTACCGATATAGATACCTATTTTTTGGGATACGATGCGCTTTATCAACGCGAAAACATGCTTTACCTGAACATGCTTTATGACATGATAGCCTATTCTATAAATAAAGGATACAAACGGATTGTTTTTGGTCGCACGGCCTTAGAAATCAAGAGTGCGGTGGGTGCAAAACCAGTAGCTCTACATGGAGCTATGAAACACCACAATGCATTTTTAAATTTAATGGTCTCTAGAACCTTTGAGTATTTAGAGCCTAAAATTGTTTGGCAACAAAGAAATCCGTTTAAATAAGCCGTTTTAAATTGGTGTTGGTTTAGCAATAGCTATTTTCATTTTTTGAGGAGCCAGAATAATATCCAATTGTGTTGTTTTGCCGCAATATTCTCCATCTATTTGAAAGTTTACGGGGCGATTGCTGGTTATTTTTGCTTTTGTTGTGCTTATTATTTCTATATTTTCTGGTGCAATAGAGTTGTTTCCGGCTATTATTTGGCCCAGAACTACTAGGTCTAAATTTTTTAAAATCACTAACTCAAATTTACCATCATCTAGTTTTCCTTGGGGATTGATTACAATTCCGGTTCCATATTTTTTTGAGTTGGCTATCACAATCATTCTGGCCTGGCAGGTTATTAGTTTGTCATTTGCAGTTATGGTTGCCAAAAAGGGTTCTTCTATTTCTATTAGGGTATTTACGGCCTGCAATGCGTATCCTAATTTACCTCTTAGGGTACTGTTTTGGTAATTTTTTATCAATTCGGCATTGAGACCTATATCACTAAGATGCATGCTTTTTTGGCCATTTATACTTATTATATCTAGGGATATATAATGGTTTTGGAAGGCTATTTTTAAACAATCTTCTATTGATTTTGGAAGGTCTAAGTCTGTGGCCAATCCGTTGGCAGATCCGGCAGGAAGCAATCCAAAAATAATATCTTGCTCCTCTAAGGCTTCTGCTACTAGCTTTATGGTACCGTCTCCTCCGGCTATCAATACCCGTTCTGGATTATTTTTATAAAAGAGTTGTTGGATTGCATGTTGGTCGTGCTTACCGGTGGTTTGGTATAGTTGTATTTTTTGGTTTTGGTTGGTTGCAAAAAGTGTTGTTGCTGCAATTATTTCGGATTTATCTAGGTCTCCCGAAATAGGATTGACTATTAATAAAACATTCTTTTCCACTTTTATTTCTTTAATTGATTTTTAATATTTAATTTTCCTATTCTTCAAAAGTATTAAATTAAATGAAACCAATTTTAAAATTATATCGAGGGTACGCAAATGAGCAGGAGTTAATTGTGATGGGGCATGTGTTTAAGCCTACTACCAAGAAAGATTATGATTTTTTGGGTAGTAATTTTAAAAATGCTAGTTCTATTATTACTATGTATCGTATTAAAACAGATGCTAATGCAGATGTTTATTTACGGTATGATGGTACTGAAATTCATACTAAAACGCTTCGGGATGGGTATTTTAAATTTTGCATTCCTGTTGCGTCTTCGGTACGTCATGGTTGGCTTAGTTATGAGGTGAGTATTATCTATGAGAACCAACGTATTGTAGCTCAGGAGCGTTTTATAAAACCCTACAAGGGGGATTTGGGGATTATATCGGATATTGATGACACGTTCTTGGTTTCGTACACCTTGAATCCTTTAAAGAAACTCTACCATCTTTTGTTTAAAAATGTTAATTCTAGAAAAATATTTGAGGATGTCACGGCACATTATCAGGCTTTGAGTCAAGCCGGCCGCAGGAATAGTGAGGAGAACAATGCTTTTTTTTATGTCTCCAGCAGTGAATGGAATTTGTATCGGTTTTTGGTCAAATTTACTGAAATACACCATTTGCCTAAGGCGGTTTTGCTCTTAAAGGATATCAAGACGAGTTTGTTTCATTTTTTGTGGTCTGGTAGAGGACAGCACAATCATAAGTTTGAAAAAATTAAACATATTTTGGAGTTTTATCCGGATTTGAAATATGTGCTGCTTGGGGATGATTCGCAACATGATCCGTATTTGTATGAATCTATTTGTAAAATTTTTCCGTTGAGCGTTAGGGCTGTTTATATTAGACAGACGGGTCAGAATAAAAAAGCTAAAGTGGTGGCGGTGTTAGATAATATAGCTTCTTTGCAGGTTTCTGTTTGTTATTTTAAGAATAGTGCTAGGGCTATTGCGCATTCTAAAGAAATAGGTTTGATTGTATAGTGGGTGTACTCAATGGTTTGTTTAGCCCAGATAGAAATGAAAATCCTTTGCCTAAAAAAAACCCTTTTTTGCTAGCACTACAGAGCGACCAAAGGAAGCTCCTGTAGGGGTTTGCAAAAAAAGGTTTTTTGGGCAAAGATTGTAATGTATAGCTGGATTGGCTACAGATTATCTATTTCTTCTTGGACGGTTTCCCAATCGAATAATAATTGGTCTAGGTCTGTTTTCTTTTTGTTGTAGGCGGTAAAAAAAGTGGCGTCTTCTAGGTGTTTATCATAGTTGGAGGCTAGTTTTTTATCGTCATTTTGAATGTCTTTCTCTAGTTGTTTGATTTGGCTTTCAATTTTGCTTAATCGGTTTTGGAGTGACTTGCTTTTTTTTTGATCTTCGTAGGAGGCTTTGTTGCTTTCTTTGGGTGCTGCGGCTTTTGTGGCTTCTTTTTGCTCTACTTCGCGCATGTTTTCTAGATTGCGTTGCTCTAAGAAATAGTTGATGTCTCCGAGGTATTCTTTGACTTTTTGGTCTTTGAATTCGTATACTAAATTGGACATTCCTTGTAAGAAATCTCTATCGTGAGAAACTAACAATAACGTACCTCCAAATTTTTGTAGTGCGGCTTTTAGTACATTTTTGGATTTTATGTCTAGGTGGTTGGTTGGCTCATCCATAAGCAGAACATTGATGGGCTGTAGCAATAATTTACACAATGCCAAACGGTTGCGCTCGCCCCCTGAGAGTACTTTTACTTTTTTCTCTACGTCGTCTCCACGGAATAAAAAAGAACCCAACATGTCTCGAACTTTCATGCGGTTGGTGTCTGCTGCTGCGTCTTCCATGGTTTGCAGTAGGGTGATTTCGCCGTCTAGATATTCTGCTTGGTTTTGTGCAAAATAACCCAATTGTACGTTGTGCCCTAGTTTTATGGTGCCTTGGTATTCAAATTCATCAACAATGGCTTTGATAAAGGTGGATTTTCCTTGTCCGTTTTGCCCTACAAATGCTATTTTGCTTCCGCGTTCTACTAGTAGGTTGATGTCTTTTAGTATGGTTTTGTCTCCGTAGCTTTTGGTCACGTTTTGGGCCTCTACTACTACTCTACCTGGCTCTTTGGATACCGGAAAGGAGATGTTCATCACAGAGTTGTCGTCTTCGTCTACCTCTATGCGCTCTACTTTGTCTAATTTCTTGATTAAAGACTGTGCCATAGAAGCTTTGGAAGCTTTGGCGCGAAACTTTTCAATTAGTTTTTCGGTCTCTTCAATTTTTTTGGTTTGATTTTTTTGAGTGGCTAACTGTTTTTCACGAATTTCATGACGCAGTTCTAAATATTGGGAATAGGGTTTGTTAAAGTCGTAGGCTTTACCAAGGGATATTTCAATGGTTCTATTGGTTACGTTGTCTAGAAACATTTTATCGTGGGATACAATTACTACTACTCCTGGATAGTTGCGCAAAAAGCTTTCTAACCAAATAATACTTTCTATATCTAAGTGGTTGGTTGGCTCATCTAATAGCAATACATCATTGGCTTGTAGGAGCAATTTAGCGAGCTCTATACGCATTCTCCAACCTCCTGAAAAGGTTTCGGTTTGGTTGTTGAATACGTCGCGTTTGAATCCTAGACCTAAAAGAATTTTTTCTGTATTTCCAACGTAGTTGTATCCTCCTAAGAGTTCAAATCTATGGGTATAATCGGATAAATCTTCTATTATCTGGCTGTAGGCGTCGCTCTCATAATCCGTACGGGTAACTAGTTGGTGGTTGATTTCTGCAAGCTTTTTTTCTACGATTTTTATGTCTGTAAAGGCTTCGTAGGCTTCTTCCAAAACGGTTCTTCCTTGTTCAAAATCGATATCTTGACGCAAAAAACCCAAACGGATATCTTTTTCTTGAGAGATCACTCCGGAGTCTGGAGCAAAATCTCTTGCCAACATTTTGAGCATGGTAGATTTACCCGCACCGTTTTTGCCAACCAGACCTACGCGGTCACCTGCACCCAAACGAAATGTGACTTCTTCAAATAAATATGTACCTCCAAAGGAAACCGATAAATTGTGTATATTAAGCATATATTGTGACTGATGTTACATTAGCAGCAATTGAAAAATTGTACCTTTGTTAAAAATTTATACAAATGTTAAAAAAAGGATCCAAACTAAATAGTATTTTAACAGGAAGTTGTCCTAAATGTCAAAATGAAAGCATGTATAAGGACAAAAACCCACTACATTTAGCTTCTACTTTAAAAATGAATGACAATTGCAGCCATTGTGGGTTCAGATACCAAATTGAACCTTCGTTTTTTTATGGCGCGATGTATGTAAGTTATGGTCTTAATGTTGCCGTTGGGGTAGCTGCTTTTATTATTTCTTTTGTGTTTTTTGGCACAACGTTACCAACAGCTTTTATTAGCATTATTGTTGCACTTATTGTTTCTTTCCCTTTTGTTTTAAGGCTGTCCAGAAATATATATATCAATATGTTTATTAGCTATGATCCAAATTTTAAAAAAACAGATTTAGATAAATAGTGTGTTTACCTTAGGTTTTTAGATTTGACTCTTTGTATGTCTATCTCTTTATCTAAAGGAATGTGGTTTTCTATGGCGTTAAATAAAGCTTGTGCCATAGATGGACCTAACAGCACCCCTCTGGTACCCAAACCGTTGAGCAAATGAACACTGTTATGAACACTATGGGTTCCTAACAAAGGCCTCCGATCGTACACCGTGGGCCGTATTCCTGCAAAATGGGATACAATTTCAAATTTGCAATCTATAATTTCATTAATCCTTTCTAACAGTTCTTGTTTTCCTTCTGTGGTTGGTAGCGCCGTTTTATCTTTCCAATTGTAGGTGGCTCCTACCTTAAATAAACTATTGCCCAAAGGCAAAATAAAAACACTGGTATTGACAATTACGTCAAGGTCCAGTTCCGCTGCTCGGATAATAAAGAGCTCTCCTTTGGTTCCATCTAAGGGCAACGATTTAAAAAATGGATTGGCGTGCATCCCAAAACCTTCGGCAAAAACAATATTTTTGGCATGGATGTTTTTGTAAACTACGCTATCCTCTTTAATTTCAAGCAAATCATAATCAAATGCTTCTTTATAAAATATATTTTTTTGACTTAAATAAGCACGATATTTCTCTAAAAGCAAAGCAGTATCTACATAACCAGTGTGTAAAACTTCTCCATAATGAAAGGGAGACAAAATACCAGAATATTTTTTGGTAACCAACGTAGTGGACAAAAACGGGGCTAATCCAGCTTTATCTGAGGCCGAAAACCAATTATTTTGTTCTTCTATTGAAAAAAATTTTCGTAAAATAGGGATTGAAAAATTGAACTTGGTCTGGAGCTTGTTCTCTAGTTCGGCATAAAAATTAGTCATAATTTCTAGTTGTGCTTCTGCATTCCAGACTTCACTAAATCGTTTGAGAATAACTGGATTATACAAACCGCCCGCAATTTTGGAAGAATTCTGAGACTCATTGTCAAAAACAACAATGGATTTGTGGTTTTTTAGAGCTACTTCCGAAAAGGAAATTCCTGCCAGTCCACATCCAACTAGTATATAATCTATCATAATATAGGTTGCTACAATTTTTATTAAATACAAAAAACTCTTATCGATTAGGATAAGAGTTTTTTGGTGTTACAAGTTACAATAGTTGTTAGTAATTCCACATATCGGATTCAAAATCACGAATCTTTTCTTTTACTCTATTGGATTCTAATAATTGATTTTGAGAATTATCTTTCATGTATTCATCAATTGCTCTATCGCCATAAACATTCTCTTCTTTATAAATAACACTATTAAAGCGTCTAGAATTTAATATCTGATCAAAAGAGATTGGCATTGCAGAGTTCCCGTCATTAAAAGCTTTTGCTTTATGCAAAATTTCTCTGGCAGATGGAAAAAACACCCAAAATAACTCAATATAATCTTTTACTTCACTGTTCATCGTGTAAACATCTGGAGTTACTGGGCAAATACCCAATAATCGGTACTTCAATTCACTTTGACGTTTGTCAAAATACCAGTATCCTTTAATTTTGTACTCGCTAACATCTTGAGCAGTTAAATCAGATCGTAGTATGTATTCTGGCGAAACACTACCCATACCAGCATTCATTTGCTCTCTACCAGCATCTGTAGTATCAATTCTGCTCAAAGAAGACTGTATGTCTTTATAAGACTTTTTGGTGTTAAAATAACTGTCCGAATACACTTCGGTTAGTTCTCCACTTCGCATTGCCTTAGTTAGCACATCATACAAAGAACGTCTGTCTGAACCTATGTTTGCTGTATCAATAGGAAAGTAAAGTGGAAAATTTATCTTTTCATTCAAATCAATAATCTCCCATGTTGTTTTTCCCATCAAGATATCTCTATCATGAACATAACCATAAGCCAATGGCTTATCATTATCTGAAATAAGTTGCGCTGCAGTTTTTAAACCGATTTGGTCTGGGGTTTTTGCATTAAGCAAATTAGATTGTGCCGAAGTAGCTAAACTCCCAACAACAGAAAAAACAACTATTAAAAAATTTCTTAAATTCATCATGGTATCATTGGATATTAAAATGCCTAAAAGGCATTTTGTATTATTGTATTTCAAAAATAACTGGAGCAGTTCTTGGCAATAAATAACTACCAGCACCTACTAATTTCGTTTTAATTTCAGAAATGGTAACTTGATCTCCTCTTCCTGCTCTAGAAAGAACCGCTTTACATTGGGAGTTTAATCTGTTTCCAGAAACTACTACTGTAGCTTGTCCAGAAACTTTTAGGTTAAATCCTACAACGTCTAAACCAACTTCAAAATCAAAATCTTCGAGTTTAGCACCAATAGTAGCAATCTCAAGGTTAGATTTAGGCCCTTTTACAATACCTGTTTCTCCTCTAATTGTTCCTGTTGGACCTGGAATTCCTTTAATTCTAAATGCTTTTCTGTCGGAAGCAACTTTACCATCATTCATTTTTCCGGTAACGTTGATAATAACTTCGTTTCCTGAGCCTGGGCTCATTACGTATTTTCCATTTCCTACTTTAGACAAACCTGGAGCAGACGCATTGACTTGGTTATCAGCAATACCAGCAAACGAAATTGTCATTGGATTTTTAACTCCTCTATACACTACGTTCATCTTGTCTGCAGAAATAGTTGCAGAATTTGGTCTTGGAACAACTACATATTTTCCTTGAAATTTAAGTGGAATATTTTTTCCATCTTCTAAGAATGTAAATTGCCCGTTAATTGTTTGTTCTCCAATACTACCAGCTGTCATACCGATTACCGCTTGTCCGTTTACAATTTTACCTGGTCCTGAGAAAGAGGTAGGTGTTGTATTGGCATCGTATCTACCTAAAACAACTTTTCCGGTTACTTGCTCACCTTGAAAATAGGCGTTTTTATCCAAAACAACAATTGCTTCGTAGTTGCTATAAGATGCTGCTGCAACTGCCGCTTTACCTAATAAGGTATTGTAAACATCTGTTTCTAATTTTTTAACATCATTTTGCCAAGCAGATAATTTTGCTAAAGAAGCTACTGCTGGAAAACCTTTAAAATGATAATCTAAATAAGGTATAGAGATACCGTCTTTGTTTTTAACATCTGTTAAGTCAAATTTTGCGTTTACTTCAGAAAGTATAGGGGATAATTTTTTGTTGTCTCCTAGAACCGATTTCATATCGGATTTGTACTTTTCAATGGTACTCAAAACTTCTTTTCCTTTGGCGGAATAACCCGCAGGACTAAACCAAGAATTATCTAGTTTATCTCCCTTGTCCATTGCTTCGTAAGGTAACTTGCCTGTTTCTGGATCTACCTCAGTTCCAACAAGAACTTCGGATTTTATTGCTGCAATATAATTGTAGAAATTTTTTGTAATTCCTTCTACTTTATGTGCTGTTGTAGATGCTGCTGCAAACTCTCCACCAGCTTCTGCTGCTTTGGCATCTAAGCCTAACAACATTTGTGCATTTGATTGTACTGCCGATGTATTAGATCCCTCTAATTTTTCATTCATTAATCCAAAAGCCGACAAAACTTCTTTGGACATATTTAATGCTAACATTGAGATAAAAACCAAGTACATTAGGTTAATCATCTTCTGTCTAGGGGTTTGTTTTCCTCCTGCCATATTTTCTACAAATTAGTTTATTAATTATTTAATTATAGTTTAAAAACTAATTATTTAGTACCCATTGCAGAAAGCATTCCTCCATAAACTGAATTCAAAGAAGACAAGTTAGATGTAAGAGATAGCATTTGCTCTTTTAATTTTAAATTATTCTCAGCAACTTCTTCGTTGATTTGTGCATTTTTAGAAGCGCTTTGTAATTGTACTTTATATAAACTATTCAAAGATTCCATTTGAGTAGCTGCTAAGGTTAATTCTTCGCTGTATTTTTTTGTTGAAGCTATAGAATCTACAGTAGGTGCAATTCCTTTTGCAGCAGATTCAAAGTTTTTAATACTTGTACCTAAACTTGACATTAATTCGCCGTCAATTTTAGCCTCTTTCAACATTACATCTAATTTTTGAGATAATAAACCTTGTGCTTCTGATTTACTTTCTTCTACTTTTACCGTTTTCTTTCTAGCTTCTCCGTTAGCTAATTCTGGATAAACTAAAGACCAATCTAATTCTTCATCAACTGGCTCAAAAGCAGAAAGTGCAAAAATTAATGCTTCTACAACTAATCCAATAGTTAACATTAAATTTCCTGTTATAGGACCAAATTCAATATGTGTGATTTTGAATAATGCTCCAATGATTACAACTGCTGCACCCATTCCGTACGCGAAATTCATTGCTTTTTTGTTTAATACTGCCATAATTTTAATTTTTAGTTTTTAGTTTAAAGTTTTAAATAGATTGAGGTTATAATTATTTTCTTTTATTTCCGGTTGTTTGTAATCCCATGTAATCTTGAACGGTTCTAAACCCGATAAAACTTCTGGCAGAATCAGCGTATTCAAAATCTCTTGTACTTACCTGCAGGAAGTAAGCTACATCTTTCCAAGAACCGCCACGTACTACTTTACGTTTGTTAGACGCATCTAGCACATTTGGATTCATGGTAGAAACATATTCGTAAGCGTTTGGATCATAAGACGAATCAGTCCATTCGGAAACATTACCAGCCATGTTGTATAGATTATACCCGTTAGGATCATACGATTTAGCCTCTACAGTATACAGAGCGTCATCCGCAGCATAATCTCCTCTATTAGGTTTAAAATTAGCTAAGAAACATCCTCTATCACTTTTGGTATAAGGACCTCCCCAAGGATAGGTTGCAGACTCTAACCCTCCTCTTGCAGAATATTCCCACTCTGCTTCGGTAGGCAATCTAAAAGAATTGACTAAGTCACGACCTTTCTTTTTGGATTTGATGTAAGCATTTTTATTTAAGGTTCTCCAAGCACAGAATGCCTTAGCTTGGGTCCATTTTACTCCCACAACTGGATAATCTCCGTATGCTTTGTGCCAAAAATAATCGTTATGCATTGGCTCATTGTAAGAGTAAGCAAAATCTTTGATCCAAACGGTTGTATCTGGATATACTTTTACTTCTTCTGTTTTAACAAAATCTTTTCTTTTGCCAACTTTAGCTTTAGCTGCAGCTTGAATATCCATCCATGAATAACGGAATTTCAATTTATCGACATCAATAGTTCTTAATCCATTATAGGATGCTTCTATGGGTAGGTACATAGAGTCCATAACTTCAGTATAGTATTCGTCTGGGTATAATTTGGTGTCTTTTATCAACTTAACTTTTTTGTTAAGCTTTCTACCCGCATAAGGATCATCGGACGTACCTACACTATAGTAGTTGTCATACATGTATTTATCATACGCAGTCATTTTTTCGGGATCGGAGTCATTAAAAGCAAAATCGCCAATACTTCCTCCTTTTTTTCCTTTTCCATCACCGCCTTTTACACCCGTTTCGTCAGCAAGAATTGCTAACCTAACACGCATTGTAGAGTCTTTAACCCAATCCACAAATTGACGGTACTCGCTATTGGTTATTTCTGTTTCGTCCATATAGAATGACCTAACTGTCACCGTTTTTGTAGGCGCGTCTTGTACATTGGCAACATCCTGATCGGATTTTCCCATGATAAAAGATCCACCAGGAACTAAAGTCATACCGTAAGGCTTTTCTGGATGCCATTTTCCACCGTTGACTCCGACTAATTCACCTCTGTCGCCTGATTTACCACAGCTGTTTAATAATGTCAAAATTGCAACAAACGCAACTAGATTCTTCATATAAATTTGGGGTTATAAGTTCAATATAATTTAAAGGATGTAAACGTATTTATTATTTTAATAAAAAACAATTTTTATACATAAAACCATCTTGATTTTTAAAAAAGAAATATACTATCAAAAACAATTAACAAAATATTAGTTTATTTGTACAAACGTAAATAAATATTTTTAAATAAAAAAACATTTATTTTGATGTTCTATCATATATTTTATATTTAGCAAAACAAATAAGGGTTAAACACTATTTTTTCTTTGTGCTTTCCACCATCTCTCAGGCAATTCTTGATTGCAAGCTCCTAAATACTCATCGTAAGAACAAGGTAATAACGTATTTCTTTTTAATTTATTGTTGCCATTTGAAATAAAAGGGATTTCGATCCACCAACGATCTGTTTTATCGCTTTTGTAAAACACCAAAACCTCTTCGTCTATTGGCACTATGTATTTTATATAATTATCTCTGGTTCCAAATGGATATTCGTAAGATCTATAATGAAATCCTTCTATAAAATACCAAATTATTTGCGCTATTAAAACACCTTCTGAGGGCTGGTTGTTTTGATTGAACACTCCAAAGATGGATACTTTATCACTTATACCGGCGTATCTGGAGAGAGCACAAATTTCTTTGCCATTAAAACCATTGGGAGCAAAGTTGGTGAAATTTCCGGAGTCTGCGGATTTTACGGCATGTAAATCCAAACTTACAATATCGGCATCTCTAAATACTGGTTCTGCCAAAGCAATATTATTAGAAATTTCTCCTAATCGGTACCCATCAAAAAATAGTTTTTCAATTAAATCAATCTCTTCTTGCGAGTTATAATACGTTTGATACCCTATATTACAGTAGTTAAAAAGGTTGTTTGGCGCATCAATAATCATCTTTGTTAAATAAGAATCTACCAACTCACCGGCTTCTTCTTTTCCAAAATCAAATTTGCTGTCTATGGCAACTAGATTTACCATTTGCTCTAACGCATCATAGGCTCTATAAAGCGCATAGGTTAAATCTTGAGATCCTCCTATCACTATTGGAATCACCTTGTTTTTGAGCAGTTTGCTCACTACTTTGCGCAAAGCAAAATAGGTGTCGCTAACGGTGTTTCCGGCGGGTATATCTCCCAAATCTGCAATAGAGGCATCCCAATTTCCGGGAAACATGCTGTAGAGTTCTTCTCGGACGGATACTAAATCCACACCACTGCTTGCCTCTACTGATCCTCGATTTTCTGCTACACCAAGTATTGCTAGTTGTATCTTACTTATGTCCGGAAATTGCTCTGTTGTATGAAAAACAACTTTACTGCCTAGCTGTTGCGAAGTTAGTGTTTTTAGCTTTTCTATAATCGGGGCAGCAACGGGCTTTAAAAAATCAAATTCCATTTTATTTCTTTTTAGCAACTGG
This sequence comes from Flavobacterium crassostreae, assembly GCF_001831475.1. Taxonomy (NCBI): domain Bacteria; kingdom Pseudomonadati; phylum Bacteroidota; class Flavobacteriia; order Flavobacteriales; family Flavobacteriaceae; genus Flavobacterium; species Flavobacterium crassostreae. The sequence continues at coordinate 99,442 of NZ_CP017688.1, forward strand.
TTTCTTTACTACCGTTTTCTTAGCTGCTGGCTTTTTGGCGGGTGCTTTTTTGGCTGCTGTTTTTTTGGCTGGCGTTTTTTTGGCAATCATTTCTTGCACTTCGGCCAAGGTTAATTTTGCTGCCTCAACTTCTTTACCTAATTCAATTTTTATTTTTCCTTTTGTAATTACGGATCGTCCCCAACGGGCTTTTTCGACCAAAATACCTTCTTCTTCCCAATTATGGATAACTTTATCTATATTTTTCTGTATTTTTTCTTCAATTAAAGTCTCAATATCTTGTTGGGATAAATTATCAAAATCATACTTTTTATTCACGTTGATGAACATGCCGTTCCATTTTATAAAAGGACCAAATCGCCCCACTCCTCTTTGCACACCTTCTCCTTTATAAACTGCAATAGGCGCATCTGCAAGTGCTTTTTCGTCTATTAATTGTTTTGCACGTTCTAGGTCTACATCTAGGGGATTTTCTCCTTTGGGCAAGGATATAAAAATAGCTCCATGGCGTACGTAAGGCCCATAACGACCGTTACTTACCTCTACTTCATCGTCTTGATAGGATCCTAAATTTTTGGGCAACAAAAACAAATTTAAAGCTTCTTCAAGATTAATTGTACCAATGTTTTGGTCTCCCATCAAACTGGCAAATTTCTTCTCCTCATCATCTGCAGCACCTATTTGAGCCATTGGTCCAAATTTACCCAAACGTACGGATACTGGTTTTCCGGTTGTAGGATCGGTTCCTAAAATTCGTTCGCCGCTCTCTCGTTCTGCGTTGGCCTCAACATCTTTTACTGTTGGATGAAATTGATCGTAAAATTCTTTCATCATAATTGCCCAATCTACATTTCCTTCGGCAATTTCATCAAAGTCTTGCTCTACCTTTGCTGTAAAATTATAATCTAAAATAGCCCCAAAATTTTTAACCAAAAAATCTGTAACTATAGTACCAATATCTGTAGGGACTAATTTTCCTTTATCAGAACCAGTGTTTTCTTTGAGTAATTTTTCAACTACTGCATTGGCCTGTAGCGTCAATTGGGTATAATTGCGCTCTTGACCATCTAGGTTTCCTTTTTCTACGTAATTTCGGTTTATAATTGTAGAAATTGTTGGCGCATACGTAGAGGGACGACCAATACCCAACTCTTCGAGTTTTTTTACCAACGAAGCCTCTGTATAACGTGCTGCTGGTCTGGTATATCTTTGGGTTGCTGTGATGTAATTGTTTGCTAATTTTTCGTTCACTTTCATGGCCGGCAACATGCCTTCCTGTTCTTCTTCGTCGTCATCATGCCCTTCTAGATATACTTTCAAAAATCCTTCAAAGAGCAATACCTCTCCAGATGCGGTGAATAATTCTGCATGATTGTCTGCCTCAATTTTTACGTTAGTTCGCTCTAATTTGGCATCGCTCATTTGAGACGCCAGCGTTCTTTTCCAAATCAAATCATACAGGCGTGCTTGATCTCTATCAATATTTACCGTATGTCTGGACATATCTGTAGGTCTGATCGCCTCATGCGCCTCTTGAGCTCCTTTGTTTTTGTTGGTAAAGGTTCTGGGTCTAGAAAACTCTTTTCCATAAGACTTGATGATTTCTTCCTCGGCAGCCTCCATGGCGTCTTTAGATAGGTTTACACTATCGGTTCTCATATAAGTTATCAATCCCGCCTCATACAAACGTTGTGCTAACTGCATGGTTATCCCTACTGGCAAATACAATTTACGAGCTGCTTCTTGCTGTAGCGTAGAGGTCGTAAAAGGCCCTGTGGGTGATTTTTTGGTGGGTTTGGTTTCTAAATCCGAAACCGTATAAGTAGAACCTATGTTTTTATTTAAAAAATCTTCGGCTTCTTTTTTAGTATTAAAATTTTTAGGCAATTTGGCTTTAAACGATTTACCTGCTAGATTAGTAAACTCGGCCACTACAGAATAACTTGCTACGGCATTAAAGTTCTGAATATCTCTTTCTCGCTCTACAATCAAACGTACGGATACCGATTGCACTCTTCCGGCCGAAAGACCACCTTTAATTTTTCTCCAAAGCACTGGAGACAGCTCATAACCTACCAATCTATCCAAAACCCTACGTGCTTGTTGTGCATTGACTAAGTTATAATCAATTTCTCTAGGATTTTCAATAGCTTTTAAAATTGCTGATTTGGTAATCTCATGAAAAACAATTCGTTTTGTTTTTTTAACATCTAGTTTAAGTTCTTCAAATAAATGCCAAGAAATAGCCTCACCCTCACGATCCTCATCACTCGCCAACCAAACCATTTCGGCTTTTTTGGCCAAGCCTTTCAACTTGGTCACTAATGCTTTTTTATCGGACGAAACCTCGTACTTGGGTTTAAAATTATTCTCTACATCTACCCCTATTTCTTTTGAAGGTAAGTCTGCTATGTGACCATAACTGGATTCTACTTGAAAATCACTACCCAAAAATTTTTCTATTGTTTTTGCTTTTGCCGGGGACTCAACTATCACTAAATTCTTTGCCATTGCTCTATTTTTCTCGGACAAAAGTAGAAGTTTTTTTTAAATATTGGGCTTTTCAGAATTTTAAAAATATTTTTGACCTTAAGAACCGCCTTTAAAAACCCTTCCAGAAAACAATATATGCGATCTGCTGTATGATGGTTGGCAAATAGTTGACTGAAATTATCTCTGAAAATACATGCTTTACGGAATCCCGTAAAACACAAACGAATAATACAATTACCTTTACCCTTGTAAAAACAAATTTTATTAAAAATGGCAGAAGAATTAACACAAAATCCAAAAAAATCTAAAACCGAGAATGACAAGCTAAATTTCAATCAATATGGTTTCAGGTCAGCAAGTAAAGTATTGTCAAATTCAGACTCTTTGGAAGGGTTTTTAGATAATGTTTATGATAGTTTTTTAAACGAGCAAAAAATTGATGAGCAAGGTTTAAAAGACAGAATTTCAAAACTTAAAGCAGAAGTGCAGCAAGAGAAAGTCAGTAAAAATGATTCTATTTCGGAAATATCTTCATGCAAAAGACAAAAAGAGGATAAAGAAAAAGAAATAGAAGAATTAGAAATAGAAAAAATTGAAATTAAAAACGAAGGAGGAGAAACTTCAGATACAATGCCATTTGTTATAGGTGCATTCATTACATTATTATTAACAATGTATCTTTTTGTTTTTTATTCCTCTTCTGGATACTCTGCTTTTTACGGAATTAAACAAGGAAGTTTAGGTTTTATAAACCCAAATGTTTTTTCAGACGCAATGAATCGAGGTGGAGGTGTTATTGCTCTTATCGTACTTTTTCCAGTTATATTTTTAGGATTAGGCTTTTTAATTCACGATTCATTAGAAACAAATAAAAAACTTGTTTCAGAAAAAAAACCAAAAACATTTTTAGTAATTATAACTTTACTTTTTATAACATTAATTGCTGATATGTTCATTGGTTATAAAATATCACAAGGAGTTCATACAAATGAATTTAATGCTGGTTTAACTGATAAAATATGGGAATTCTCTATGATATTTTCAGATATAAATTTTTATTTAGTTATAGTTTTAGGTTTTGTAGTTTATGTTATTTGGGGCTTTTTATTAAATTATGTACTAAGTCATCCTTATTTAAAAACTGAAAATGAACGAATAAAATTAATAATTGAAAATTTAAATATTAAGATTAATGAAAAAAGAAATGAATTAACCAATATAATTTCAAAAATTCAGAAAAAAGAAGGAGATGTCGAAAGTTCAGAAAGCAAAATATTAGAAAAAGAAAATGATATTATTGGTTATCAAAATGGCGTTATTCCTGTCAATATTCCACTATTAAAAGCATCTGTTGGAGAATTTATGGGAGGTTGGGAAAACTTCACTAATGGACATTATGGCAATAATATTGGCAATTTATTATTAGAAGCAAACAAAGAAAAAGAGAATTGGTTACAAAACAAATTGATAAATTTAAAGTTCGATAATTAGATGACAGAATTACAAAAAAGAAAAAAGAAAACAAAAGAAAAAAAGCCAATTTACATTCTTTTAGGATTTATTATATTTTTCGGTTTATTTATTTACGGAATTACAAGGCCATCTGAACAAAGTAAGGCGATTAAAGAACTAACGACAAGTTTCAATAAAAAAGATGTTGAAATGGTTTGGTATAAATATAAATCTGAACTTTATCAAGATGATGAATTCTTGTTAGAAGTAAGAAAAAAACTTTCTACATTTAACTTATCAGAAAGTGAAATTAAAGATTGTATTAGCTGGCTTCCGCCAGCTAATACAAATCTTAATTTAATTGTTATCCCAGATTTATCTCGTAGAATTACTGATACAATAAATAATCCGAATCAGATTAATAATGATATTTTATTATTAAAGACTATTTGGGAATCGTTTGTTTCTAATTCAAAACTTAAACAAGATACGAAAGATAGATTAATAATTGATGTTACAGACATTGACGCAGCAAAAGGACAGTTTGGAAAAGTTGCAAACAACTTACAATTTGATTTGTCAAATCACAAAGGAAAAAGTAATAGATTATTTTTCACAAACGAGAAGAATAATACTTTTGAAAAAAACATAATTGAAATGTATGCATTAGCCAAACAAAAACCTCTTGGAGCAGACTATAGGTTTTATTTAAGACGTTATTTGGAAAATAACCTAAAAAAATCAACGCTTTTTGATAATTATAAAAACAAAGTAATAATAATAACCGATGGATATTTAGAGGCCGAAAATAAACCTTCTGACACTAAAATTTATGGATTTCAAAAACAATTATACAATGCAGTAACAATTGGAAATATTTCACAAGTAATAACAAATAACAATTTAAATATTCCAAAAGTTAATATTGACTTATCAAATACAGAATTTTTTGTATGTGAAGTGAACGAAAGAAAAACAGGAAAAACTTTTGACTTTGAAATATTAAAAGCATACTGGGAAGACTGGTTTAAGAGAATGGACGCAAAAAAAATAGAATTTTATCCAAGAGAAAAAGCAAATGACATATCTATTAAAAGAGTAAGTGAGTTTATAGCAAACTAAAAGATAGTAAAACCAAGATAACAGCACAATACCTACGGCCCGAAATTGCTCCATACAAAAGTAAAACAATGTTAAATCTCAGGCTGACATCTTGTCAGATTGCTAAAAATAATTGTACCTTTGCTTTCTTATTAAAAAAACACTTTTGAAAGTGCCCTATGGAAAAGATTATTGAAGAAGACAAACAAGGCCAAGCGCTTGTTTTAGATAATAAATCTGGAAATACTAAAAAACTATTTATAGAGAGTTATGGTTGTGCCATGAATTTTTCGGATAGTGAAATTGTAGCCTCTATTTTGTCTGAGAACGGATACAACACCACCCAAATTCTAGAAGAAGCAGATTTGGTTTTGGTAAACACCTGTTCTATACGCGATAAAGCAGAACAAACTGTACGCAAACGCTTAGAGAAATACAATGCCGTAAAACGCAGCAACCCTAAAATGAAAGTTGGCGTTTTGGGCTGTATGGCCGAAAGGTTGAAGAGTCAATTTCTGGAAGAAGAAAAAATTGTAGATCTTGTAGTTGGCCCAGATGCGTATAAAGATTTGCCTAATTTGTTAAGTGAAGTAGAAGAAGGAAGAGATGCCATCAATGTAATTTTGTCCAAAGACGAAACCTACGGAGATATCTCGCCCGTGCGCCTAATGAGCAACGGTATTACTGCCTTGGTATCTATCACTCGGGGTTGTGATAACATGTGCACGTTTTGTGTGGTGCCGTTTACCAGAGGCCGAGAACGCAGCCGGGAGCCACAAAGTATCCTGAGTGAAATTCAGGATCTTTGGAACAAAGGGTTTAAAGAAATCACTCTTTTGGGACAAAATGTGGATAGTTACTTATGGTATGGTGGTGGTCTAAAAAAAGATTTTGCCACAGCATCTGATATGCAAAAAGCAACCGCGGTAGACTTTGATCAATTGTTAGAAATGGTAGCTGTTGGTTTTCCAAAAATGCGAATTCGGTTTTCTACCTCAAACCCGCAAGACATGCACGAGAGTGTGTTGCACGTAATTGCAAAACACAACAATATTTGCAAACACATTCACCTACCTGTACAATCAGGAAGCAACAGAATTTTGAAAGAAATGAACCGTTTGCATACTCGTGAACAATACATGAACTTGATTGATAAAATACGCAGCATTATCCCAAACTGCTCCATATCTCAGGATATGATTGCTGGTTTCCCAACCGAAACGGAGCAAGACCATCAAGACACCTTGAGTTTGATGGAATACGTAAAATATAATTTTGGCTACATGTATTCTTATTCTGAGCGCCCAGGAACACTGGCAGGAAGAAAAATGGAAGACGATGTTACCGATGCCATTAAAGCAAGACGTTTACAAGAAATTGTAGACCTGCAGCAAAAACATGCTTGGGCACGTTCCGAAGAATTTATTGGTCAAACGGTAGAGGTTTTGGTCGAAAAAGTTTCTAAAAAATCTGCCGAAGAATTCTCTGGAAGAAATTCGCAAAGCATTACTGTAGTTTTTCCAAAAGAAAAGTATAAAATAGGTGACTTTGTAAAGGTAACAATCACCAGCTGTACCAGCGGAACCTTAAAAGGAAAAGCGGTAGGTTGGAGTGACATGAACTAAAAGGGGATTGCCGTTTGCGATTTATGCTCTGCCATTGCGCACGACTTAAAATCGCAAACAAAATTTAAACAAATTAAGAAGATGGAGTCTGTTCAAAATATAAAACAACGATTTGAGATTATTGGTAACGATCCAAAGCTAAATCGCGCCATTGAAAAAGCAATTCAGGTAGCCCCTACAGATATTTCTGTTTTGGTAGTTGGCGAGAGTGGTGTTGGAAAAGAAAGTATTCCTAAAATAATCCACTCCTTATCGCACCGAAAACACGGAAAATACATTGCCGTAAACTGTGGCGCCATACCCGAAGGAACCATAGACAGCGAATTGTTTGGGCACGAAAAAGGCGCTTTTACAGGAGCCACAAGTACTCGTGAGGGGTATTTTGAAGTGGCAGATGGCGGCACTATTTTTTTGGACGAAGTAGGAGAATTGCCATTAACCACTCAAGTAAGACTCCTACGGGTGTTAGAAAACGGCGAGTTTATAAAAGTAGGATCCTCACAGGTTCAAAAAACAGATGTCAGAATTGTGGCTGCCACCAATGTCAATTTGTTTGAAGCCATTGAAAAAGGCAAATTCAGAGAAGACCTTTACTACCGCCTAAGCACCGTAGATATTTTATTACCTCCGTTGCGAGAAAGAAAAGAAGACATCCATTTGCTGTTCCGAAAATTTGCCGCAGACTTTGCTCATAAGTACAAAATGCCTCCTTTAAAGTTGGACGAAGGCGCAGTTCAGGTTTTGCAAAAATTTCGCTGGAGCGGAAACATACGACAATTGCGTAATGTTGCAGAACAGCTCTCCGTTTTAGAAACCACCAGAGACATTACCGCTGCCGCACTACAGTTGTATTTGCCCCAAGAAGGAAGCAATCTGCCTTCGGTAATTAAAAACAAAAAAGAAGATAGCGATTTTAGCACGGAACGAGACATTCTATACAAAGTACTTTTTGACATGAAGAGTGATTTGAATGATTTAAAAAAACTAACCTTAGAGTTGATGAAAAATGGGTCCAATAAAACCCAGGACATCAATCCCAATCTAATCCAGAAAATATACGGCTCTAAAGAAAGTGATAGCGAAATTGATTACGAAGAAACGCCCAGAACCTCCTTGTTATCTGCAGCAGCCACCAAAGAAGAAGCATACCAAGAAACCGAAGAAAATTATCTTTTTGCCGAAACCATCGAAGAAGAAGAAATCTTGCGCTTAGAGCAAAAAGAAATTGAAATGATCAAAAAATCATTAGAAAAAAACAAAGGAAAACGAAAAGCAACCGCGGATGAATTAGGCATATCCGAACGAACCTTGTACCGAAAAATCAAACAATTTGATCTCTAAAAAAACAACCGTCTGTTAGCCCAAAAAACAAACCCAATGAAAAACAGCTATTTAATCATTGCCCTAACCTTGCTTTTTGCCTTGAGCGGATGCTCGGTTTATAACTTTACAGGAACCGGAAAAATTGATGCAAAAACATTTCAGGTCAATTTTTTTCAAAACAATGCCGAATTAATAGAACCCGGAATAGACCGAACCTTTACCTTGGCATTACAGGATCTTATCCAAAACCAAACCAACCTAAACTTAGTTAAAACAGCGGGAGATTTAACCTACGAAGGCGAAATTGTAAGTTATAGAGTAAGCCCGATGACTGCAACAGCAGACCAGCAAGCTTCCCAAAATCGATTAAATATCCGAATAAACGTTCGGTTTTCTAACCAAAAAAAAGAAACCGATGATTTTGAAAGAACCTTTGAGTTTTATTATGACTATCCGGCCGCACAACAGCTAACAGGAGCTCCTCTAGATGCTGCACTAAAAGAGATTTTTGACCGGATTACACAAGATATATTTAATGAATCACTTGCTAAGTGGTAAAAACTAACCTACGCGCACCTAAATTATGAATGTATCCAATTATATTTGCTTGCTTAATAAGCCAGATATTGTAACCGAGCAAAATGTACTGGAATTAGGCTCTGTTTTAGACGAGTTTCCGTATTTTCAAAGTGCTAGAGCCTTGCGGCTAAAAGGGCTTTATGACCTAAATAGTTTTAAATATAATTATGCCCTAAAAGTTACTGCAGCACACACCACCGATAGAACCATTTTATTTGATTTTATTACCTCGGATAACTTTACCATTATTCCAAATCCATCTCAGGACCAAAAAGAACCTGCAACTCAAGACACAGTAACAAAAAGTAGCCGTATTGTCCCTGATGCTGCTGCGGTTGTCACCAAAAAAGAAACCCTAGAACAGGTTTTGGAAACCTCAATCAAAAAAGCCGCTAGTGTGACACTCCAAAAAGAAGCCCAAATAGCTACTCAAAACCTAGCCATTGGACAACCTCTTGATTTTACAACCAAGGAAAAACATTCTTTTCAGGAATGGCTGCAATTATCCAAAACCAAACCCATTAGCAGACCCGAGACTTTAAAAACAAATACACTTAGGCCAGAAGAGCTAGAAGAAAAAAAGAAGCAAGCCTTATTAATTGATCAATTTATACAAACCAGTCCTAAAATTTCTCCTGTAAAACAAGGGGTTAGTCCGGTGGTACAAATAGACATCAATAAAGACGAAAGCTCGTATTTGATGACCGAAACACTAGCCAAGGTATATTTGGAACAAAAAAAATATCAGAAAGCCATACAAGCATATGATATATTAATTTTGAAATATCCAGAAAAAAGTAGTTTCTTTGCAGACCGTATCTCGGATATTAAGATTTTACAACAAAATAATAATTAAACAATGAGCACATTTTCAATTTTTTTAGTTTTGATCACAATAGTTTGTTTTCTATTAATAGTAGTCATTATGGTTCAAAACCCTAAAGGCGGTGGATTATCCTCTACATTAGGTGGTTCTACTCAAATGGGTGGCGTACAAAAAACGACCGACTTTTTGGACAAAAGTACCTGGACACTAGCTACTATTTTAATTGCACTTATTTTATTATCTAGTTTAAGTTTTACCGGAACATTAAGCGACACCGATTCTAAAATTATTGACAATACCCAAGTTGCTACACCTGCAGCACCAGTACAAAACACTCCTGCTCCAGCTACACCAGCAAAATAATATTATTTTACTTATATATACCTAATGCCAGCCTGTCAAAGCTGGCATTTTTTATAGGCAAATATGGCAGTTAAAATAGCATGGCACAGTTTCTGAAACCAGATACATATCATTATAATAAAACAAATAAAAACCTATAATTATGGCTTTAAACATCAAACCTCTTTCAGACAGGGTTCTTATTGAACCAGTAGCTGCCGAAACTAAAACAGCTTCTGGAATTTTTATTCCAGATACCGCAAAAGAAAAACCACAAAAAGGAACCGTAGTAGCTGTAGGTAACGGGTCAAAAGACCACACCATGACTGTAAAAGTTGGAGATACCGTACTATACGGAAAATATGCAGGCACCGAATTAAAACTAGAAGGCACCGATTACTTAATCATGCGTGAAGAAGATATTCTTGCAATTATCTAAAAAATTCTTTTGGCAATAAGCCAAGAACTAGTAGCATAAAAACAGTAAAAACTAATTATTATTAACTCCTTTGGTTTTTGTTTTATAAAGAAACAAACAATCCTAGTAAGGCCAAAAACCAAAAGATAAAAGCTGAATTAAAATGGCAAAAGATATAAAATTTGATATTGAAGCTCGCGACGGATTAAAACGCGGTGTAGACGCATTAGCAAATGCAGTAAAAGTAACTTTAGGACCTAAAGGACGTAACGTAATTATTGGAAAATCATTTGGTGGCCCTAATGTAACCAAAGATGGAGTTACGGTAGCCAAAGAAATTGAATTGAAAGACCCATTAGAAAACATGGGAGCTCAAATGGTTAAAGAAGTAGCCTCTAAAACGAATGACTTAGCTGGAGATGGTACTACAACTGCTACCGTTTTGGCACAAGCAATCGTAAAAGAAGGTCTAAAAAACGTTGCTGCAGGTGCAAACCCTATGGATCTAAAACGCGGAATTGACAAAGCAGTCGAAGCCATTGTAGCAGATCTAGCGAAACAATCTAAAGTAGTTGGTACAGACTCAGACAAGATCAAACAAATTGCTTCTATCTCTGCAAATAATGACGAAGTTATTGGAGAGTTAATCGCTACGGCTTTTGCCAAAGTAGGAAAAGAAGGTGTTATCACGGTTGAAGAAGCTAAAGGAACAGACACCTACGTAGATGTAGTGGAAGGAATGCAATTTGACAGAGGATACCTTTCTCCGTATTTTGTAACCAACTCTGAAAAAATGGAAGTAGAGCTTGAAAATCCTTACATCCTTTTGTATGACAAAAAAGTATCTTCTTTAAAAGAATTACTACCGGTATTGGAGCCAGTGGCACAATCTGGAAAACCATTGTTAATCATTGCCGAAGATGTTGATGGAGAAGCATTATCTACCTTAGTAGTAAACAAATTGCGTGGTGCTCTAAAAATTGCAGCTGTAAAAGCACCTGGATTTGGAGACCGAAGAAAAGCAATGCTAGAGGATATTGCTATCTTAACCGGTGGAACTGTGATCTCTGAAGAAAGAGGATACACTCTTGAAAACACAACTCTAGAAATGCTTGGTACCGCCAAAAAAGTAACTATTGACAAAGACAACTCTACCATTGTAAGTGGTGCTGGCGAAGCAGACATGATCAAAAATAGAGTAAACCAAATCAAAGGTCAAATGGAGGCTACAACCTCTGATTATGACAAAGAAAAACTACAAGAACGTTTGGCTAAATTAGCCGGTGGTGTTGCAGTACTTTATGTAGGAGCAGCCTCTGAGGTAGAAATGAAAGAGAAAAAAGACCGTGTGGACGATGCCTTACATGCTACTCGTGCCGCTGTCGAAGAAGGTATTGTTGCTGGTGGAGGAGTTGCGCTATTGAGAGCCAAAGCTACCCTAAGCAGCATTATCGCAGAAAATGCAGACGAAGCTACTGGAATACAAATTATCTCTCGCGCTGTAGAAGCTCCCTTAAGAACTATTGTTGAAAATGCAGGTCTTGAAGGCTCTGTAGTTGTTGCAAAAGTTGCCGAAGGATCTGGAGATTTTGGATACAATGCCAAAACAAATGAGTACGTAGATATGTTAAAAGCAGGAATTATTGATCCTAAAAAAGTAACGCGTGTAGCTCTTGAAAATGCTGCTTCGGTTTCTGGAATGATCCTAACCACAGAATGTGCTTTGATTGATATTAAAGAAGAAAGTCCAGCTGGCGGTATGCCAATGGGAGGCGGTATGCCAGGAATGATGTAATACCATTTTCTTTAAAAAAACAAAATCCGTTTCCTGTTGTTTAGGGAAACGGATTTTTTTTATGCGTGGCATTTTGTGGTACCAAACACTACTTTTAGCAGGTATTACTTACTAGTTAATTCTAATTTTTCTGCAAAATAATCGCAAAAATCTTTCATGGTAGCTGCCATTTTTTCATCGCCCGTTGCTCTATGAAACGTATCAGACATTGCAACTAATGTTTGGTGAAAGAAAATCTTCATTTCGTCCACTGGCATTTCTTTGGTCCATAAGTCAATACGCATGCTCTCCTTGGCTTTGCTGTCCCAAACCGAAAGCATAATAGCCTTGGCTTCTTCTAACTCTACGCCTCCATCTTTGGCAGACCAAAGTAGTTTTTCGGGTACTCGGTTAGTATCTAATTCTACTAAAAATTTAATTTCGGATCTATTTTTATCTGACATTACTTTTTGGGTTTATATTTTGATTTTTCAAATAATTCTTTTGCATTTGTATCCAACAATTGCTGCAAAGAAACTTCATTATTATTACTATAAGAACGTACAATTTGCCATCCAATCCAAGCTCCAACACGCCCTGGAGATTCATTATCTATTTCTAAATAAAACTTAGAGAAAGGCGCTGGGTTTATAAAACGAGAATTTAATTTATGGTCTTCGTTATAAAGCATTTCTTTTTCAATAAAATAACGCCACATGTATTCTTCGTTTTCTTGACACCATTTGATTTGCTCTGGGGTGTACCCTATTTTTTCGGAATCAGAATACTCTGGAAGCAATAGGTCTTTCAAATACAGTTCTTTTCCGGCAAGGATCATCCTAGACAAAAAGTTCTTGTTATTCTCTGGCGCTATTTTTGTTTTCGAAAAACTCGAAACTACATCGGGCAGGATTTGTCTTTCTTCGAAATTTTGCTTGATATAATCCGGGAATTGATAAAACCGATGTTCTTTGCCTAAATACATCTCTAGAGCAACTACCACCAAACTATCGGCATAAATTGCCTTATTGTTGTAGTCCATTTCCGAGATAACCGTAAGCAATTTAGGCGTTTTGGTCTTAGGGAAATAGTACTTTACATGTTGCATCCAAGTACGGATGTCTTTTTTGACGGGTTCTATATCTGCATATTTTTTTTGTACCTCTTGGTACAATTCTCGCCATTGTGGATCTGTCATTTTTTCTAACCAAACAGCATCGGGCTCTGATTTTGGAAAGAAATAAGGAAACTCTTGTTTTACTTGTTCTAAATCTTTGGGCGGAGTTTCAAAAAATATTTTATCAAAGCGCACTACCTCTACCGTTACGGGTATTTGCGCAATCTCCTGCTCCATTTTATCTTTTTTCCCACAGGAAACAAAAATCAAAGACAGCAACGCGGTATAAATATATAGTTTCATTTTTTTTGATTAAATTTGTTTTACAAAAAATAGCCCTAACAATACTTTCTTATTTGTATGGTGCAAATATACATTCCTTGTTTTTAAAAGTTAACCTATTATGCCTAAAAAAAGTACTCTCAACCTTGAAAAAGTAACTACTCAAATTGTAAATTGGTTAAAGAGCTATGCCGAAAACGCAAACGTTAACGGATTTGTTATCGGAATATCCGGAGGAGTAGACTCTGCCGTTACCTCTACACTTTGTGCTCAAACGGGTTTAGACGTTTTGTGCCTAGAGATGCCAATCCACCAGCATGAAAGCCACGTAAATAGAGGCAAAGAACACATTGCTTTTTTGAAAAAAAACTATCCTAATGTGTCTAGCACCACCGCAGATCTAACCACTACTTTTGAGACTTTTAAAACCCAAGTGCCAAGCGAAGGTGTTCCTGAAAGCAAACTAAACCTAACCCTAGCCAACACTAGGGCGAGATTGCGCATGACTACGTTGTATTATTTTGCAGGAATACACGGATTGTTAGTTGCTGGAACAGGCAATAAGGTAGAAGACTTTGGTGTAGGATTTTATACTAAATATGGAGATGGTGGCGTAGACTTAAGCCCTATTGCAGATTTAATGAAATCGGACGTATTTGCTTTAGGGGCATATTTAAAAATTCCAGAATCTATCCTGAGAGCCGCACCCTCAGATGGCTTGTTTGGAGAAGACAGATCAGACGAAGACCAATTGGGTGCTAGTTATGATGAATTAGAGTGGGCAATGGAAATGGACCAAAACAAAGCCAGCATGGAGAATTTTTCTGAAAGAGAAAAAGTTGTTTTTGCTATCTATAAGCGACTAAACAAAATGAATCAACATAAGATAAATCCGATACCAATATGCGTAATTAATCGGAATTAATAGTACTTTTAGCCTATAAAGTTGGTTTTTTGTGTTTATTGAAGTAGTTTTAGTACATAAAATTATAAACAATTCTTAAAAACCTGTAATTATGATAAAAGTTTGTTTAGCCGATAACTATCCCGTAGTGCATTATGGAGTAAAATCTTACTTTAAAGACCATGCTGAAATTGCCATAGCTGCCAATGTAGGCAGTTTTTCAATGATTAGAGACATACTCTTGACCAAAGAAATAGACGTATTGCTTTTAGATTTAGAATTAGAAGGTCTGGCGAGTATTTTTGAGGTAAAATCCATTTTAAAAAGTTTTCCTAAAACTAAAATAATTATCTTCAGTGGTCTTTCGGAACAAATTTATGCTCCAAACGCTATTAAAGCAGGCGCCTCTGGATTTGTCCATAAAAGAGAAAAACTAGAAACCTTAGGGCACTCTATTATTAAAGTACACCAAGGAACTATTATTATTAATGAAACCGTTAAGAAAAACTTAGCCTTGATTGCCAAACAAAGCAAAAGCGACCGTTTGTATCGCAAACTATCCAATCGAGAAGTGGAAGTTTTGCGCTATTTGAGTGATGGCAAAAAAAACCATGAAATTGCTACCATTTTAAATCTTAACGAAAAAACGATCAGTACCTATAAGTTGCGCTTGTTGACCAAATTGAACGTAACCAATTTAGTAGATCTAGTCAATAAAGCAAAAACGTTAGAAATAGTTTAATTAAAACCGAGACATTACCCTTCCTAGTTTTTTTGAGAAAGCAAGAATCAAACTATTATAATCCTGAATTAGAGTCATGGACTCTGTATTGTCAACATCTGGTGCTATAGTACTTTTTAACGATTCTATGATGCCACCAACAAGGTACCAACGTAGGGTTAAGATCGTTTCTGAAACATTTTGTACTATAGTATCGGTTTTGGATTTTGGAAAAATATTTTGCCCTTCCCAATTATGCATTACCAATCGTTCTTCTTCCATTAACACATCTGTGACTTCTTGAGCAAATTCTGGTTGCAAATGCATTAAATACTGTTCTAAATTAAACGAATCGTTTTGTAAATAAAAATGGATCAAGTCATTGAATATGGCTCTGAATAATGGATTAGCCAATTCTACCTCATCTTCTTGCAGGCTTAGGTAAATTTTTTGGAAAACTTTGTATTCTTTCATTTCGGTGACCATCTCTATCTCACCGTCTGGATTTGTTCTCATAAAAGTATCCTCAAACGCTTCGGTTTTATCCCCATAGAGCAACAAAATTTCTATAATTTTTCTTTCCAGCCTATAGAGAATATCTACTTTCTCCATAGCTGCTGGGTTTTCATTTTTAACTACCTGAAATGCTTTTTGCTCTTTTTGGTGTTTTTTGGTTTCTTCTATTTCGCCTTTTTGTTTTAGTTGTGCCAAAGTACTCACCAAAACCTGCTCCGAAATATCCATTATTCTGGAACATTCTTGAATATAAATTTCTCGTTGTATGCGGTCTGGAATTTTAGAAATACTAAAAACCATGTCTCTAATAAGATCTGCTTTTTTTATTGGATCGTTTTTGGCCTCATCCATCAAAAGAGACGCTTTAAATTGTATAAAATCTTTGGAGTTGGCTTCTAGATAAGCAACTAAAGCCTCATGCGAGTTGTTTTTGGCAAAACTATCTGGATCTTCTCCATCCGGAAAAGTACATATTTTAACATTCATTCCTTCTTCGAGAATCAGGTCTATCCCACGGATAGAAGCCCGAAGCCCAGCTGCATCTCCATCAAAAAGTACGGTAATGTTTTTGGTCAACCTATTAACTAAACGAATTTGATCTGGAGTCAAGGCAGTACCCGAAGACGCTACCACGTTTTGTATTCCGGCTTGATGGAACTGTATTACATCGGTATAGCCTTCCACTAAATAGCAGTTATTCAACTTGGCTATGGCTTGTTTGGCCTGAAAAATACCATACAAAACCTTGCTTTTATGGTAAATATCACTTTCGGGCGAATTGAGGTATTTTGCCGCTTTTTTATCATTGGTCAGGATGCGTCCACCAAACCCTAGGACCCGACCAGACATGCTTTGTATAGGAAACATCACACGACCCTTAAAACGGTCAAAAGGTCTGTCTTCTCTAGCAATGGTTAGTCCGGTGCTTTCTAAAAACTCTAGTTTATAGCCTTTACCCAATGCTTCTTTGGTTAGGGCGTCCCAGGTTTCGGGAGAGTATCCTAAACTAAATTTCTCGATGGTTTCGGGAGTAAATCCTCTTTCTTTAAAATAAGACAATCCGATAGCCTTTCCTTCTTCGGACTTTAAAAGGGTTTTATGGTAATATTCTTTGGCAAATTCAGACACCAAATACATACTCTCTCTAAGATCGGTGTTTGCTTTTTCGGCGTCGGTTAATTCCGTTTCTTCTATTTCAATATTGTACTTATTGGCCAAATACCGAATGGCTTCGGGATAAGTAAAATGCGAATGCTCTATCAAAAAAGCTACTGCATTTCCTCCTTTTCCGGAGCTAAAATCTTTCCAAATACCTTTGGCTGGCGAGACCATAAACGATGGAGAACGCTCATCCGAAAAAGGACTCAACCCTTTGAAATTACTACCGGCGCGTTTTAAATTAACAAAATCACCAATAACCTCCTCTACTCGAGCGGTTTCAAAAACGGTATCTATCGTGGCTTGTGAAATCAATTTATTTGGGGATAAAAGTTATAAAAAAATCAAAGTTACAACGTTTTTAAACGCAATACTACTGCGCAAATACGCAAAGTATGTGTATTGGTTTGCAATTGGAACTGTGGTGTTTTTTTTAATATAAAATAGGATTATTTTTTTCTTTCAATTACATAATTAACCATCAGGATTAAGGCATCCTTAAAATCCGAATTGGGATAGTTATTTAATAAAAGTAAGGCTTCTTGCTGAAATGCAATCATTTTCTTTTCGGCGTAAGCCAAACCTTGGTGTTCTTTGACAAAAGCAATGACTTCTTGGACTCTTTTTTTATTTTTGTTATGGTTTTTTATGGAGTTAATCAACCACGATTTTTCTTTTGAGGTACAGTTATTTAAAACATGAATTAAGGGCAGGGTCATTTTTTGCTCTTTGATGTCTATTCCGGTGGGTTTGCCAATTGCTTCTTCGGTGTAGTCAAATAAATCATCTTTTATTTGGAATGCCATACCGATGAGTTCTCCAAATTTACGCATATTTTCTACCTCCGCAGCATCTTCTATTACAGATTGTGCCCCTAGAGCACAGCATGCGGCAATGAGTGTGGCTGTTTTTTTTCGAATTATTTCGTAATATACCGCCTCTGTGATATCTAATCTACGGGCTTTTTCTATTTGCAATAATTCGCCTTCACTCATTTCTCTAACGGCTACAGATATAATTTTGAGCAAATCAAAATCTCCGTTATCAATAGATAGCAACAACCCTTTAGAAAGCAGGTAATCTCCCACAAGTACTGCTATTTTGTTTTTCCAAAGTGCATTGATCGAAAAAAAACCTCTGCGCCTATTGCTGTCATCCACTACATCATCGTGCACTAAGGTGGCGGTATGTATTAGTTCTATAACGCAGGCACCGCGGTAGGTTCTTTCGTTTACAATTCCGGCGGTGACCATTTTGGATGTCAAAAAAACAAACATCGGACGCATTTGTTTTCCTTTTCGGTTAACGATAAAATAGGTTATCCGGTTCAGCAATGCTACTTGTGAGGTCATGGATTCGTAGAACTTTTTTTCAAAAAGTTCCATTTCTTTAAATATGGGCTGTTTTATTTGGGAGGTAACGTTCATTTGTATTTCAAATATACTGTTTTAAATAAAGACGGCTTTTATTTTTTTATTTAAGTAGACCATTTTTTTATCCTTCTTTATTGGCTAGTTGCCCACAGGCAGCATCAATATCTTTTCCTCTGCTTCTGCGAACTTTAACTACAATACCGCTTGCTTCTAAGGCTTTTATGTACCTATTGGTTGCTTCTTCTGAGGCTTGTTGGAACTCGCCATCATCAATCGGGTTGTATTCTATTAAATTTACTTTGCAAGGTACGTATTTACAAAATTTAACTAGTGCGTCTACAGATTCTTTATTATCATTTATATCCTTCCAGACTACGTATTCATAAGATATTTTTGACTTGGTTTTTTGGTACCAATATTCTAGCGATTCTCGCAAATCAGCCAATGGAAAAGCGGCGCTAAAAGGCATAATTTTGGCACGAATTTCGTCAATGGCAGAATGCAACGAAACGGCTAATTTAAATTTGACATCATCATCGGCAAGTTTTTTTATCATTTTAGGCACGCCAGATGTAGATACCATAATCCGCTTGGGTGACATACCCAAACCTTCCTCGGAGGTAATCATTTCGATGGCCTTCAAAACGTTGTTATAGTTCATCAACGGCTCTCCCATGCCCATAAAAACAATGTTAGAGAGTGGGTGGTTATAATACAAACGACTTTCTTTATCTATAGCCAGGACTTGATCGTAAATTTCGGCAGGTTCTAAATTTCGCATTCTTTTTAATCTCGCTGTAGCGCAAAAATTACAATCCAAACTACAACCTACTTGACTCGATACGCAAGCTGTTGTTCTGGTATTAGTAGGTATCAAAACAGACTCTACTACTAACCCATCATGCAAACGAACGGCGTTTTTGACTGTTCCATCTTCGGAGCGCTGCATGGTATCTACCTTAATGTGATTGATCACAAAATTGCGTTCCAACATAGCCCGTGTTTCTTTAGAAATATTGGTCATGTCTTCAAAACTATGGGCGCCTTTGCTCCACAACCACTCGTAAACTTGATTTCCTCGAAAGGCTTTGTCTCCACTGGTTACAAAAAAATTGCGTAAATCTTCTTTAGATACTGCTCTGATGTCTTTTTTCTCGGTTTGCATGTTGCAAATTTAATGACTATTTGTTGATTTGTTGTTTTGATATTTTGATAACTTTGACAAAAATTTAAAAAATGCATTTTATTTCCACCGAATTAGAAGATTACATTGAGCAACACTCCCAAGCAGAACCAGAATTACTTGCTGCTTTGAACAAAGAGACCTACCAGAAAATTTTGCTGCCTCGGATGTTGAGTGGTCATTTTCAAGGCAGAGTACTAAGCATGCTATCCAAATTGATCCGCCCTACAAATATTCTCGAGATAGGAACGTATACTGGTTATTCGGCTTTGTGCTTATGCGAAGGTATACAAGCCCAAGGTGTATTACATACCATTGATATTAAAGAAGAGTTGGTAGATTTTCAGCGTAAACACTTTGACAAATCGCCATGGGGAAAGCAAATTGTGCAACATCTGGGAGAGGCCACTAGCATTATACCCAATTTGGACGCAAAATTTGACTTGGTTTTTATAGACGCCGATAAAGAAAATTACATTACCTATTTTGAGATGATTGTTCCTAAAATGAATCCAGGCGGAATCATTCTATCGGATAATGTGCTGTGGAGCGGCAAAGTATTAGAGCCATTAAATCCAAAAGATACAAGCACTAAAGTATTGTTAGAATACAACGCTCTATTAAAAAATGATCCTAGAGTAGAAACGGTTTTGTTACCCATCCGTGATGGCCTGACGGTAAGCAGAATATTTTAGCTAACCTATAACTAATGTATTCCAAAAATAAAAGCTCTCTAAAATGGAGGTGTTATTTTTGGAATATACTAATATTTAGACCTTACAAATTGAAATTCTGTTTTGGGACATTACTTACTCTATTATGGTAGTTTTTTTAGCAAATTTAAGAATTACCGGTAATAATGTAATTACAACTAAGCCTATAACAATTAACTCTATGTGTTCTTTTAGATTGATACCATAATTAGCTAATAAAAAACCATATAAATAATGCCCTGCAAAAATCAACGTGAAAGACCATAAAAAAGAACTCAAAATATTATAGAACATAAATTTCTTTTTTTCCATAGAAACAATACCTGCTACTATAGGTGCAAAAGTCCTGAAAATTGGCAAAAATCTTGCAAAGATGATTGCTCTACCACCATGTCTTTCAAAAAAAGCTTTAGATTGGACTAAATATTTCTTTTTGAACCAAAAAGTGTCTTGTTTGTTATAAAGATAGTATCCGCTTTTGGAACCAAACCAGTATCCTATAATATTACCAAAGATACCTGATATGGCTACCATGGTAGACAAAAGTACTACGTTTATAAAATCACTTTCTATAAAAAACACATTCTCGATTAGTTCGCGATTATAAATTCCTGCCAAAAAAAGCAAACTATCCCCTGGCAAAAAGAATCCTGCAAAAAGCCCTGTCTCTGCAAACACAATAAACAAAACAATATATATACCTAGTTTGATCCCGTTTACATCAAAGTGAATGTAAAAAAGTGGGTCTATTAAATTTTTCCAATCAAAACTGTTCATCCTTCCGTGTTTTTATTTTAAAATATTTTGAGCGTGAAAGTAAGTATTATTTATTTCAACAGCAATTTATTGTTTTATTTTAAAGTTTAATTAACTATAAATTTTTACAAGTAACCCAACAACAAAAGAGCGCTGCAAAAAAATCTTAAAATCAATTAAAAATTTATGCAATCGGTGTCACAATCCTAAAGAGGTAGTGTTCTGTAACAACAAATATAAAATTGGTTTTTTGCAACCAAATTAAAGCACCATTTCTTCGTTCATCAAAGGCACGCAGCAATCATAGCCGTATTCTTGATTAATTTTTATTCTAAGTTCGTCTGCAGCTTGGTTTTCGCCGTGTACCAAAAATACTTTTTTAGGAGTGTTTTTTAATTCCGAGAGCCAATGGAGCAAATCCTTTTGGTCTCCGTGTGCAGACAAGCCTTTTATTTCCATTATTTTGGCTACAACTGGGTAGTATTTTCCGTAGATCTTTACCTCCTTAGCGCCTTCTACTAATTTTCTGCCTCGGGTTCCTTCGGCTTGATAACCTACAAGCATAATGGTTGTTTGGGGCTGACCAATATATTCTTGCAAGTAATTTAAGACTCTACCTCCGGTTACCATCCCGCTTGCCGCAATAACCACTTTGGGTTGTTTGTTATCTATAGCCGCTAGTGTATCTTTATAATCGGTAATCATGGTAAACATTTTGCCCATAGCAACGCAGTCTTGCAACGTGCTTTTGTGCCAACTACTATTGTTCAAGAAAATAGAAAACGCATGCACTCCCATAGGTGAGTCTATTATATAAGGAACGTCTGGTATTTTATTTTCGTTTTTTAATTGCCACAATAGGTACATTATGCTTTGTGCGCGCTCAATTGCAAAACTCGGTATAATAAATGTTCCTTGGTTGTTTAAAGTAGCATTGATTGCTGCGGCTAATTCTAACTTCGCATTAGAGTCTGGATGCAGGCGGTTGCCGTAGGTGCTTTCTAAAAAAACATAATCGGCATTTTTGGGTTTTGTAGGCGGAAACATTAAAACATCTTGGTCTCGACCAATATCTCCCGAGAAAAATAGGGTTTTATCCTCTAGCTCCAACGCAATACTACAAGCACCGATAATGTGTCCGGCGTTAAAGAAACGTGCCGAAATATTTTTGGTTAACAGTATTGGCTGCTCGGTTTGGATAACATGAAACAACGGAAATACGTTCAAAGCCTGCGCCACCGTATAAAGTGGCTTGGCTACTTGGTGCTTAGAGAATTTTTCTTTATTGGCTTTTTTGGCTTCTTCTTCTTGAATTTTGGCACTGTCACTCAAAATTAATTTAGCAACTTGCATGGTGGGATTGCTGCAGTATATTTTGCCCGAAAAACCTTGCTCTACCAACAACGGCAACCAACCACAGTGGTCTAAATGACCATGGGTCAATAAAACACAATCAATTGTACTGGCCAAAACAGCCAAGGGTTTCCAATTGAGTTCTCGCAAGGGTTTTATGCCCTGAAACAATCCACAATCTATTAAAATTCTCTTCCCGTTGCTTTCTAGTAATGTTTTGGAGCCCGTTACCGTACCTGCTCCTCCAATAAAGGTAACTTTCATCTGGTTATTTTTTAATTAAATTATAAAACAAGTTCTAAATTACGCTCTAACAATCTGGACATAATTCAGAAACTTCTTTCAACACTCTTTTTATTCTAGTGGTACTCAAGCCTATTTTATGCAAAACCAACGCATTGCAAGCTAGTTCTTTGACTAAAATAATTTCTAAAGAAAGCAATGTATCTTTTTCGGCTCGCAAAAGAGTCGTTAAGCAAGTTACAGGATATAGGCATTGCCCATCGTTTTTGGTTTTTAGATTATTGTTTTTGGGATAATTCCAGCTCAAAAGATGCAAGTTTACACACTCGGCATAAGCAATAGCATCTCCCGTAAACCGATTATTGGTGGCAATCCAACATTGAGATACGGTATCTTTTCCAGAAAAAATAGCATGGGTTTGTGTTGCAACATCCTTAAACCTAGAGTGGATATACAATGGCACTTTAACATCCGAGGCTGCATTAGTGCTTCCATGAAACTTACACTCTACCATAGCAATACGGTTGTTTTTTTGGATTAAAACATCCATTTCGTGAGATACACATTGCCCTTGCAGGGTTTGGTTCAAGATGGTTTTATAGCCTTCTTCTACAAAAAGGCGGGCAATATATTTTTCAAAAAAGAATCCTGCAGGCCCAAGCAACAACAATGCTGCCTTTAGATTGTATCTTGCAGCATGAGAATCTGCTTGTTTTTTTAAAAGAGAAAACGCCTTTTTATATATCTTTTTGGTAGAAATGCCCTCGTAGACTGTCTCTTGTATTTTAGCCAAGATACCTTCTACTACTTTGTGGCTTGCTCCGGATTTTAGCAGCGAGGCTTGGAGTTTTTTGGCGTCAAAATCTACTACTTGGCCTGAATTTTTGATAATTTTCATTTTCTAAAAAAATTAGTTTCCTTGCAACAATTAGATCTTAAAGATAACGGAAAATAAACTCATTTGTTTGTTTTTTGGTAATAAAAAGCAGGAATAAACAACAGTACAAAAAGCGGCTGAATCAAAAAACGTCTTACATAAAACAAACCCAATGTATTTACTGGTTCCCAAAAAGACACCAAGAGGTAGAACCAAAAAACCAACACCATAAAGAAAAAAACATACAAAAAAGCAGCAAATTTAATCCATGCAATTTCTTTAAAAACAACATACAGCAAACCCATAGAGAACAGCATATTTAAGGCATACCTAAAGACCAACCCCAAAAACAACTGTAAGGCATTGTATGGTGGTAGCGGAGCCGTTTTGAAATCCGTCTTAAAATAGTTCAAAAAAGGATCGTAAAATAACTCGTCTTCATAAACACGTACTCCTATCAGCAGCAAAACCAAGAGCAAGACAAGCACTATGGCAAGATAGCATTCAGACTGTTTTTTTAGCATAATCCAAAATTTTAGTAACCCACAAAACCCACAAAAGAAACACCACTCCATATATAAATAACGGAAAAATGGTTCCGTGCCATACTGCTGTCTGTTCTGGATATGCATCCAACAAAACAACCAAAAGTGCAATACGCACTACATTGAGCCCATAAATGACCAAACTACCCATACAAATAAAAAGTAAAGTGGGTTTTATTTTTCCTGAAAAGGCAACAATAAAAGACACAAATAAAATAATTATGCTAATGGCATTACAGCCTTCAATAATACGGGCAATATATTTTTGTTTATAAAACACCATAACCGAAGCTCCTTTGTCTTTTAAAACCAGTACGTCCATATCCAAAACACGCATCAACTGCTGTGTATTTTGAGATACGAGCTGCGTAATGCCGTCTATTTGGTTCTGTTGGAATCCGCCGAGGTACAACTGATAAACTACCGTAAGCAAAATATAGGTCAAAAAAAACTTTGCCAAAAACAACAAAAAAAGCTTATGTGCAATAAAATAGTGTTTCAAAGGATCTTTTTTTTAACAAATTTATGCAATTTATAAGACTAACTTTAAATACTTTTGTATAAAAATAGCCAAAAATGACCTTTGAAGAATTACAACCAGAAGTAACCGCAATTACTACCGCCGTTTCTCTTTCTAGAGAAGAAAAACTACTCGCTATATGCCAACTTTTAAATAAACAAATTGCGCATTATAATTGGGTAGGCTTTTATTTTGCAAATCCAGAGACCAAAACCCTACATTTGGGTCCTTATATAGGTGCACCAACAGACCATACCGTAATTCCGTTTGGAAAAGGAATTTGTGGGCAAGTTGCAGTTTCAAATGCTAATTTTGTGGTGCCGGATGTAGCCGCTCAAGACAATTATATTGCTTGTAGCTTGACCGTTAAATCCGAAATTGTAGTCCCTCTATTTGTAAATGGACAAAATATTGGACAAATTGATATTGATAGCCACGAAATAGACCCATTTACGGAGGCTGACGAACGTTTTTTAGAATTTGTTACTCACGAAATTGCCAAGCTGTACTAAAAACAAGAAAATTCCACCAGAACCGGTTAAGCATCCGTTAGGCTAATAAAAAATTTTATATTTATTATTTATTTATAAAAATAAACAGTACTTTTGCAGCCGTCCTACAATAGCTGTAGTACATACATAAAAATCATTAAATAAATATTGGAATGTATTTAACTAAAGAAGTAAAAGAAGAAATCTTCGCACAACACGGAGAAAAAACAAACACTGGAAAAGCAGAAGCACAAATTGCTTTATTTACTTTCAGAATTAGCCACTTAACAGAGCACTTGAAAAGAAATCGTCATGATTACAACACAGAGCGTTCTTTAGTATTATTAGTAGGAAAAAGAAGATCTTTACTAGATTACTTGAAAAAGAAAGAGATTAACAGATATCGTGAGATTATCAAAGTATTGAATATCAGAAAATAATCAATATAAAAAAGAGGTGCGCAAGTACCTCTTTTTGTTTTTAACCCCCTAGCCACACAGGCACCATAAAAAAGGCTATTTTTATAGATTACACAAGCATCCTCTTGGGGTCGGGAGCTTAAAAAAAGTTTGGTTTTTCATTGGGTTTTAGGCATTAACTACGCAAACAACAACTACAACACAACTAGAACCCAGGTTTAACTAAAAAATTAAATTTATGATTCCACAATTATTTGTAGAAAGTATCGATTTAGGTGATGGAAGAAACATCACAATCGAAACAGGTCGTTTAGCCAAACAAGCAGACGGATCTGTAGTAATTAGAATAGGTAAAACGGTTATATTAGGAACAGTAGTATCTTCTAGAAAAGCAAGTCCAGGTATCGACTTTTTACCCCTTACGGTAGATTATCGCGAAAAATTTGCTGCAGCAGGACGTTTTCCTGGTGGTTTCTTTAAGAGAGAAGCAAGACCAAGTGATAGCGAAGTGTTAACCATGCGTTTAGTAGACCGTGTTTTACGTCCGCTTTTTCCGGATGATTACCATGCCGAAGTTCAGGTAATGATTCAATTGATGTCTCATGACGAAGATGTTATGCCAGATGCACTTGCAGGTCTTGCAGCATCAGCAGCATTAGCTTTGTCTGACATTCCTTTTGAAACATTAATATCTGAAGCAAGAGTTGGTCGTATCGACGGGAAATTTATTATTAACCCAAGCCGTGCTCAATTAGAATTATCTGACATCGATATGATGATTGGAGCTTCTATGGATTCTATCGCAATGGTAGAGGGTGAAATGAAAGAAATCTCAGAAGCAGAAATGCTGGAAGCAATTAAATTTGCACACGAACATATTAAAAACCAAATTGCTGCTCAACTACGTTTGCAAGCTGCTTTTGGTAAAAAAGAAGTTCGTACCTACGAAGGAGAAAGAGAAGACGAAGCTATTTACGCTAAAGTAAAGGCAGCGTCTTACGATAAAATTTATGCTATTGCAAGCAAAGGTTCTTCTAAACAAGAACGCACAGCAGCCTTTGAAGAAGTAAAAGAAGAAGTGAAAGCATTGTTTACGGAAGAAGAATTAGCAGTTGATGGCGATTTAGTTTCTAAATACTTCAAAAAAACCAACAAAGAAGCCGTACGTAACGTAACCCTAGATTTAGGAACACGTCTAGACGGAAGAAAAACTACCGAAATCCGACCTATCTGGTGTGAAGTAGATTATTTACCATCAGTACACGGATCGGCATTATTCACCCGTGGAGAAACGCAAGCATTGGCTACAGCAACTTTAGGGACCTCTAGAGAAGCCAACCAAATTGACTCGCCATCACAACAAGGTGAAGAGAAATTCTACTTACATTATAACTTCCCTCCTTTCTCAACTGGTGAAGCGCGTCCTTTGAGAGGAACTTCAAGAAGAGAAGTAGGTCACGGAAACTTGGCTCAAAGAGCGTTAAAAAACATGATCCCTACGGATTGTCCATACACCATTCGTGTGGTTTCTGAAGTATTAGAGTCTAACGGTTCGTCTTCTATGGCAACTGTTTGTGCTGGAACACTATCTTTGATGGATGCTGGTATCCAAATGATTCGTCCCGTTTCTGGAATTGCCATGGGATTGATTACTGACGGAGAGCGTTTTGCTGTATTGTCTGACATTCTTGGTGACGAAGATCACTTAGGAGATATGGACTTTAAAGTAACCGGAACTTCTGTAGGAATCACTGCTTGTCAAATGGACATCAAAATTGATGGATTGAAATACGAGATTATGGAAGCGGCACTTGCTCAAGCTCGTGATGGTCGTTTGCATATCCTTGGAAAATTAATCGAAACTTTAGCTACTCCAAAAGAGGATGTTAAAGCTTACGCTCCAAAAATTATTACAAGAAGAATCCCTAATGCTTTTATTGGTGCCTTGATCGGACCTGGTGGAAAAGTGATTCAAGAATTGCAAAAAACTACCGGAACTACCATTGTTATCAATGAAGATCCTGCTACTGAAGAAGGTGTTATTGAAATTTTAGGAACTGATCCTGCTGGAATTGAAGCGGTATTGGCTAAAATTAAATCCATCACTTTCAAGCCTCAAATGAACGAGTCTTATGAAGTAAAAGTAATCAAAATGTTGGATTTTGGTGCTGTTGTAGAATATGCCGAAGCCCCAGGAAACGAAGTATTATTACACGTTTCTGAGCTAGCATGGGAACGCACCGAAAATGTTTCGGATGTGGTGAACATGGGCGATGTTTTTCAAGTGAAATACTTAGGTATGGATCCAAAAACTAGAAAAGAAAAAGTGTCCAGAAAAGCACTTTTGCCAAGACCTCCTCGTGAGGACAAAAAAGAGTAATCAGATCTTAAGTTTACTAAAGGTTTATTTATAAAAAATCCCGTTTCATGTATTTGAAACGGGATTTTTGTTTTTTTTGCATTAGGGATGGTAGCGGCATCCTTTGATAGAATGCAATGGAATCAAAGATACAGCGGACAGCCCGACCGTAGGGAATGCCCTAAAAATTTAATTTATTTTAGACTCTTTTGTAACTTTTAAGCAACTTTATACGTATAACTACTTGTACACTTTAAAACAGAGGAAACAACACTATGAGACAACTTAAAATCACCAAGCAGGTAACCAATAGGGAAACTGCATCATTAGACAAATATTTACAAGAAATTGGAAAAGTTGATCTTATTACCGCTGATGAAGAAGTAGAATTGGCTCAAAAAATTAAAGCCGGAGACCAACGCGCTTTAGAAAAACTAACCAAAGCCAACCTACGTTTTGTGGTATCGGTAGCAAAACAATATCAAAACCAAGGGTTAACATTGCCAGATTTAATTAACGAAGGAAACCTTGGACTCATAAAAGCCGCACAACGTTTTGATGAAACACGTGGTTTTAAATTCATTTCGTATGCAGTATGGTGGATCCGTCAATCCATTCTGCAAGCCTTGGCAGAACAATCCCGTATTGTACGTTTGCCATTAAACAAAATTGGCTCTATCAACAAAATCAACAAGATGTACGCTTTATTAGAGCAATCTAACGAGCGACCACCATCTGCGGAAGAAATTGCCAAAGAATTAGACATGACCGTAAATGACGTAAAAGAGTCCATGAAAAACTCTGGCCGTCACCTATCCATGGATGCACCACTTGTTGAGGGAGAAGATTCTAATCTTTATGACGTTTTGCGTTCTGGAGAATCTCCAAACCCAGACAGAGAATTAATTCACGAATCCTTACGCACTGAAATTGAACGTTCTCTAGAAACCCTAACTCCTCGTGAGGCAGATGTAGTACGTCTTTATTTTGGACTAGGAGACCAACACCCAATGACCCTGGAAGAAATTGGCGAAACCTTTGACCTGACCAGAGAACGAGTACGTCAAATTAAAGAAAAAGCCATCCGTAGGTTAAAGCACACCTCCAGAAGTAAAATACTAAAAACATATTTAGGTTAAAAAAAACAGCAGCCATAACGGTTCTTTTTTTGGACTAACAACAAAACTCCGGCTAATTACCGGAGTTTTATTTTTTTAAAATAAAGCCAAAAACAATTGGGCGTAACCCTCCGTAAAAACTCCGGGTCGGGCTTTACGCTGCAATCTTTTTTAAGCATTACGCTACGCTCCATACTAAAAAAAGGATTTACACTCCAATCCCTTACGCAAGAGCCTGCAACCAAAATAAAAAAAGCTTTACAATTAGCTGTAAATAAACTAATTTTGCAACACCAATAACTAAAAACAACACAGCAAACTATACCCCAAAAATGAAAAATACCCTAATAGCACCATCCGTACTAGCAGCAGACTTTGCAAACCTACAACGCGATATAGAAATGATTAACGCTAGTGAGGCCGATTGGTTTCATATTGACATTATGGATGGCGTTTTTGTGCCCAACATATCCTTTGGTATGCCCGTACTCGAAGCAATAACCAAACACGCCAAAAAAACCATCGATGTACACTTGATGATTGTAGACCCAGATCGATACATCAAAACTTTTGCCGATTTAGGCGCCACTATCCTAACCGTACATTACGAAGCCTGTACCCACTTGCACAGAACCCTACAGGCTATAAAAGCCGAAGGAATGCAAGCTGGAGTTGCCCTAAACCCACACACCAACATTGCCCTATTAGAAGATGTAATCCAAGATATTGATCTAGTGTGCATCATGAGTGTAAATCCTGGTTTTGGAGGGCAATCTTTTATAGAAAACACCTACAAAAAGGTCCAAAAACTAAAAGAATTGATTGTCCAAAAAGGCGCCACTACTCTCATAGAGATTGACGGAGGCGTTACCAACAAAAATGCCGTTCAACTAGTTGAAGCCGGAGCAGATGTTCTGGTAGCAGGTAGTTATGTTTTTAAAGCCCAAAACCCTACAGAAACGATAGCCGATTTAAAAAATTTAACTAAAAATTAAACCATACCGTTAATTTTTACTTTATCATAATACAAGCATAAAAAACTTAATATAACAATAGTTTTAAAATCCCCATTAAAGCGTATTGTTTATTAAGTTTTTTTTTCGAAATTTGCATTTGGAAGCCTATTCTTTTATATAATCCAAAATTAAAGCAACAGACAACCTATTGTTTTACAGAAAATTAAACCATAACCTACACATTTACCCTAATAACCTAATGAACAAAATTTATATTATCTTAATGCTGACCGCCAGCATCCATTTGTTTGGTCAGGCTAGAACAGCAAACGATTATTACATATTGGGCAAAAATCAAGAATTATTACAAAATTATAAATTAGCTATTAAAGATTACGCCAAGGCCATTGCCCTGGAGCCACAGTTTGAAGAAGCCTATTTTTCAAAAGCAATGGTGGAGAGAATTTTAAAAAAATACCAAAATGCAATTGAGGATTTAACCAAAGCAATTGCATTAAATCCAAAATCACGAAAAGCATATTATTTTAGAGCCAACACCAAAAACATCCTTAAAGACTACCAAGGATCTCTTACTGATTTAGACAAATGCATCGCTATTGATCCCAATTATGGTCTTGCTTATAATAGCCGTGCAGAAACAAAATTTGCTCTCAAACAAAAAGAAAGTGGCTGTGAAGATTTATTAAAAGCCGCATCTTTGGGCTATCCTTATCCGTTTGATTATATCGAAAACAACGCCTGTAAAAACAGTCTATTATAAAAAAACACCAATCTAATTATCCTGTTTTGTACTAATTTAACGGTTTTCTTTAAGACAAAAAAAGATTCCAAAACAAGCCCCTAGACTGCAAGCCTAATTTGTTTACGGCTTGACTCCCAAATAAAACATGGTGGCTTTAAAAACGGATCGCTTTTGTTATACCTAAAAAAATCTTTCGCTAAAAAAAAGAAAGTACATTCTAAAAACATAAAAAAACCTCGCAAATCCTGCGAGGTTTTATTTTTTATATTTTGACTTGGCTCCAATTTTCGCCCGATTTAATTCTTCTGATTTGCATTTCGCTTACTCCAAATTGTTTGGCAATCATCTTCAACCTTGTCTTTTGTTCTGCTTTGGCAAGAATTTTTTTTATGAGCATCACTTTTGTTACCGTTAATTTTCTACCGTTTGCTTCAAGATTATGTTTTATTAAATTA
The DNA here is from genome assembly GCF_001831475.1 of Flavobacterium crassostreae. Taxonomy (NCBI): domain Bacteria; kingdom Pseudomonadati; phylum Bacteroidota; class Flavobacteriia; order Flavobacteriales; family Flavobacteriaceae; genus Flavobacterium; species Flavobacterium crassostreae. The sequence goes on from NZ_CP017688.1 coordinate 130,197, forward strand.
AGTCTTGCCTGCTTTACATAGGGGCTTTTTTGACTATGTTCTAGCATTTCTTCTTTTGTAGCCCACTTTAAATTTCTATAGTCATCATTATCCCGTTTTCGGTCTAAATGTAAAACGTAAATTTGGTCTTCGGAGGTCTTTGGAATAAAATATTCTGCCACAAGTTTAGAGACAAAAAAATGTTTGTTTTTAATGTTACCATCCTTATAAATTTTATAACGAAACATTTTGTACCCATCACTCATTCCTCCTTTTAATTCTCTTCCAAATTTTATATCGTCTACAAAACTGATTAATCTTCCTTTATTGGAAACGGCATACCGTAATTTTAATTTCTCTGGAATTGTTATTTCTTTAAACTCTTCATTTGGGTAAACTCGGATTGGTTTCATGACATCAAGTTTCATAAATAAATTTGTTTTAGTTTTTAAAATTCATATACTTATTTGTTTTTTTTTCGTTGCACAAACTGACAACTAACGATCTTCAAAGCGTTATTTAATTTTCCCCAATTGTGTTGGTCCAAGTTTAGGCTGTGCTTGATTACAGTTTGGACCCCATTAGCAATGGCTGTTAGATAATTGTTCCCAAAAACTACTTTCCACTCTTGTAGGCGCACTTTAACGGATTATAAATACAATATAATATTAGATTATAGTTTTGCGTATTAAATAGATCCTGTACATCGTTATCCGGTTGCAAAAAACCAGGTAGCTGGATAACTGATTTTGTAAGATACCACAAATTTAAGAAAGATACTTACCACCAAAAAAAAAGAGGTTGTTTTGCTGAAAATGTAGCAATACTATAAAAACTAAAAAACCTCGCAGGATATTTGCAAGGTTTTTTGTGTTGTGTGTGACCGCGAAGGGATTCGAACCCCCAACCCTCAGAGCCGAAATCTGATATTCTATCCAGTTGAACTACGCAGCCAATTTTGTTGCTAATTTTGAAAAATAAAAAACCTTTTATAAAAATTAAAGTCAAGTTTCAAAATTAGCAATAAATATTTTATACTAATAATTTTTTTACAATAGCTGAGATTGTTTTACCTTCGGCAGTTCCTCCTAATTGAGCAGCTGCTAAACCCATTACTTTACCCATAGAAGCAATACCTGACGCTCCTGTTTCTGTAATTATTTTTGCAACTACAGCCTCTACCTCTGCTTCGGTTAATTGGGCTGGTAAAAACTTTTCAATAACTGCTACTTGAGCTAATTCGGGCTCGGCTAAATCCAGACGGCTTTGTTCGGTAAAAATTCTAGCGCTTTCTTTTCGGGTTTTAACCAACCTTTGTAACAATTTCACTTCTTCTTCTTCTGAAATTTCTACTTTAGATCCGGAAGCGGTTTGAGCCAACAAAAGTTCTGATTTAATGGCTCGTAATGCCTCTAAAGCTACAGTGTCTTTGGCTCTCATGGCGGTTTTCATTTCGTCCATGATATTGGTTGATAAACTCATATATTTTGTTTTTTTGTGGTGCTGTTTTTTATTATAATTTCTTTTTTTAATAAAAAACACTGTATTAGGTCTTAAATCCTAGAAATAGTCTTCAAAGAAATCCTGTCTAAGTAATACGCTACAAATATAAAAAATTAACCCGAAATTTATGGTTTAATTTCGGGTTAATTTTTGTTTTATAGACTAAAAAAACTAATCCACATTATCATGCAAATACGAATTATTAGAACGCAATTGCAAATCGTTGTTACTATCGGTACCTACGGATATTCTGGAGTTGGTATTGTTGGCAGGGGTATTGGATACATCTATACCCAACCTTTTGTATGCTGGTTCTTTTTCGTATTCATCAACTTTAGAAACGTTATTGTGAAATTTATAATTGAACTCTTTTAATTTTTTTCTTCTTTCGTCTGCACGCAAACGCAAGGTTTCTTCAATGGTCATTTCCATAGGAGAAATTTCTTCCTTTTGAGAAGTGTCTCCCAAAGAGGTGTCGACTTGTTTCATTGTAATATTTAACTCCGCAGGTACTTCTTTTTCTACGTTTTTGGAAACAGGTTTGGAGGCCAATAATTCATTTTCAGCTTCCATGTATTCTTCTAAAGAATATTTAATGATACCGCTGTCTGACAATTCTGTTACTGGCACAAAACTTACAGGTTGATTTACTTGGATCTCACGGGTTTCGTTGGTTAGTTCAAAAACCTCTGTGTCTTCTGTTTTTGTGACAGCGTTTGGAGTTGGCAACGGCAAATCAAACGAAAAAACAGTTTGTTCTTGCTGTTTAACTGGTGCTTCTGGCTCGGATTGTGGTCTCTCTGCTTGTTTAGGAGTACTAATGGTGAAATCAAAATCGGTAGAAGGAGAAACAATCTCAAAGTCTACGTCTAAATTGTTTATAAATGCAGACATGGCCATCAGTTCTTCGTTACCAGCAACGGGAACTATTGGTTCTGGGGCTGCGGTAATTGGTTCCGATAAATCCTCTTCGTCTTCTATAAGGTCAAAAACAACTCTTTGATCTGGGTTGGATTTTGGGGTTTCGGTATGCAAATTAAACCCTGGAATTTCATTTTTGGTTAAATTGTAAACGCTTTTTTGTTCTTCTTCGAGGGTATGGATTATTTTTTTAGGTTCCGTATTTACGATACCGTTTTGTTGTTCTATATCAAAACCAGTTGCAATAATGGTTACTGCTATGGCATCTCCTAGGGTTTCGTCTTCACCAACACCCATAATGATATTAGCATTATGGCCTGCTTCGTTTTGTATGTGATCATTTATTTCACCAATTTCGTCTAATGTAATCTCATTAGAGCCAGAAACGATGAGCAACAATACGTTTTTGGCACCGGTGATTTTATTATCATTTAACAAAGGTGAATCTAAGGCAGATATAATTGCTTCTTGGGCTCTGTTTTCGCCAGAAGACACCGAAGACCCCATGATGGCAGTACCGCTATTAGACAACACTGTTTTTGCATCTCGTAAATCAATATTTTGAGTGTAGTGGTGTGTAATAACCTCGGCAATACCTCTAGAGGCAGTTGCCAAAACTTCATCTGCTTTTGAAAATCCTGCTTTAAAACCTAAGTTTCCGTACACTTCTCTTAATTTATTATTATTGATAATAATTAATGAGTCTACTTGTTTGCGTAATTTTTCTATTCCTATCTTGGCTTGTTCTTGACGCACTTTTCCTTCAAACAAAAAAGGAAGTGTTACAATACCTACGGTAAGAATTTCTCTTTCTTTGGCTAATTGTGCAATTACTGGTGCAGCTCCCGTACCGGTTCCACCACCCATTCCGGCGGTAATAAACACCATTTTGGTATTGCGATCCAACATTTTTTCGATCTCAGAGATGCTCTCAATAGCGGACTGCTGCCCTACTTCGGGGTTTGCTCCTGCTCCAAGTCCTTCGGTTAGGTTTACTCCTAATTGTATTTTGTTTGGAACGGCGCTACTTTGTAATGCTTGCGAGTCGGTGTTACAAACAATAAAGTCTACTCCTTTGATTCCTTGTTTGAACATGTGGTTTATTGCGTTGCTTCCGCCGCCACCGACACCTATTACTTTAATTACATTTGATTGGTTTTTTGGTAAATCAAATGAAATACTTCCAAATTCTGAGTTGCTCATCTTGTATTTGGTTTTTGATATTATTATAATTAATTATTTTATTTAATCGGACAGGTCCGTTACTCTGCGTTGTCTAAAAAATCTTTAATCTTATCTACATAACGATCAAAAAAAGATCGTTTTATTTTGTCTCCTGTAGATTCTTCTTTCTTTGCATTGTTATCATTTTCTTGTGCTGCCATTTCCTGTTCTTCTCTATGCGCTAAAGTTTCTCTTGGAGTCACTGGAGCTTGATACACTGGTTTTGGCGGTACTATGGCATCTAACCTAACCGCACTGTTGGTTTTATTTTCAATACTATTCATGACCAAACCTACTGCTGTGGCATACAACGGACTTGAAAATTGTTCGTCTGAGTCTCCTGCCAAGTGTTCGTTAGGATAGCCTATTCTGGTATCCATACCGGTGATATATTCTACCAATTGCTTGATATGTTTAAGCTCTGCGCCACCACCTGTGAGTACAATACCTGCTATTAATTTTTTACGAGGATCCTCATGACCGTACGCTTTTATTTCTGTAAATACTTGCTCTACTATTTCTACTACACGAGCATGAATAATTTTGGACAAGTTTTTCAACGAAATTTCTTTAGGTTCTCTTCCTCTTAATCCTGGAATAGAAACAATTTCATTGTCTTTATTTTCGCCTGGCCAAGCAGATCCAAATTTTATTTTTAGTAACTCCGCTTGTTTTTCTATAATGGAGCAACCTTCTTTGATATCATCAGAGATCACATTTCCTCCAAATGGAATTACGGCGGTATGCCTGATTATTCCATCTTTAAAAATAGCCAAATCGGTTGTTCCGCCTCCTATATCAATTAACGCAACTCCTGCCTCTTTTTCTTCTTGACTTAAAACAGCGTCCGAAGAAGCTAATGGCTCTAAGGTAAGCCCAGATAACTCAATACCAGAACTTTGTATGCATCTGCCTACGTTACGAATGGAGGATGCTTGGCCTACTACAACATGAAAACTAGCTTCCAACCTGCCACCATACATCCCTATTGGTTCTTTAATCTCGGATTGCCCATCAATTTTAAATTCTTGCGGCAATACGTGTATTATTTCTTCTCCTGGCAACATGGCCAGTTTATTTACTTGGTCTATTAATAGTTGGATATCTGCTCCACCGATAACTTCCTCTGGGTTGTTTCTGCTAATATAATCGGTGTGTTGTATGCTGCGGATATGCTGCCCTGCAATACCAACTACTACATCTTTGATTTTGTAACCAGAATTAATCTCTGCTTCTTGCAATGCCTGTTGTATGGACTGAATGGTTTGGGTAATGTTATTTACTACACCTCTGGCTACACCCAAGCTCTTGGATTTGCCTACTCCTAGAATTTCTAGTTTTCCATATTCATTCTTTTTGCCTATCATGGCAACAATTTTGGTTGTCCCAATATCTAGACCCACTGCAATGTTCTCTTTTTCCATTATCTATTTATTTAGTGCAAACTACTTGTTTTGTAAATCTGAGATCAATTTTTTTATAGTTATATAACGAATTGTCTAAAACTGCTTTCTGAAAAAAAGCTTTGTAATCCTGAAATTTGCGTTCTACATTAACTGTAGTCCCAAAATCTATTTGATAATCAAAGTTTCTGTTAAACATTTTTAAACTCCCGTTAGGCATAATTTGAATGGCTATGATGTTTTTTTTTAAAAAATCATCGTCATAAATCCTGCGAAACAAATCCATTAATGCTTCGTTATTTTTTTTATTTATCACTCCCGAAACAAGCGGAACTCTTGCTGTAAAATTGTTAGACAACGGCATTTTGGTCCCTTTATAATCCATATAAAAGGAGTTATTTCCGTCCAAAACACGCACTATCGGAGTCTTTTGTATGACAACTGCCTTAAGCACGCCGTCAATACTCACAGACACCTCTGACTGCTCTATGCTATGGTTAGAGTTGAGTGCTTTTTCTAGCGTATTCAAATCTAAGCTAACTTTTTGGATAGCAGAAGCACTAGCTTTACTTTCTATCAACAATTTATTAACCACCTCTTTTTTCAAAAAAAGGGCATTATCTCCTTCAAAAACAACCACGGATTTGATGAGTTTTCTGTTTTCATTTCGCTTTGAAGTAAAGGAAAACAAAAAAAGCACCAGTACTACCATAAGCAATAACCTGCTGTTTGTCCAGTTAATCATTTTCATGTAATGCTTCTTTTATAATGCTTACTATTTCTCCTATATCTCCAGCTCCTATGGTTACAACAACTGCTGCATCACTGGCAAGAATTGTAGGCACTACTTCATTTTTTAAAATTATTTTTTTATCCTCATTGGTCATCTTATCTAATAACCAAGCAGAGGTAATTCCCTCTATAGGCAACTCCCTTGCTGGATAAATATCTAATAAAGCAACTTGGTCAAAATTAGAAAGACTCCTTGCAAAATCTTCGGCAAAATCTCTGGTCCTACTAAACAAGTGAGGCTGAAAAATCGCTAAGACTTTTTTGTCTGGATACAACTCTCTCACAGCTTGATGCACCGCATCAATCTCTGTGGGATGGTGTGCATAGTCATCAATATAAACCCTGTTTTTAGATTTATACTGGTACGAAAACCGTCTTTTTATTCCTTTAAATGACTGCAACGCTTTTGCAATAGCCTCGGTTGGGGTACCGAATGTTTTTGCCATAGCAATTGCCATCATGGCATTCATTAAATTATGCTTGCCTGGAAGTCCAAAACGAAAATCTTTTAGGATCTCAGTAGGTGTCTGGACATCAAACAGGTAAATTCCTTCTTCTATACGTATATTAAATGCTTTATAATCTGCTATTTGGTTTACTGCAACAGTTCTTCCTTTTAGGGGCAAATCATTGGTGATAAACAAGTTGTCTTTGGATGCTATCTTGGATGCAAAGGCTACAAAAGAGGCCTCAATGGCATCGCTCGTACCGTATATATCCAAGTGGTCTGCATCCATTGAGGTTACACACGCAATATCCGGGTGCAAATGTAAGAAAGAACGATCGAATTCATCGGCTTCTACCACAGTAATTTTTGTTCCATTACCAATTAAATTAGAATTATAATTCTCCACTACTCCTCCAATAAATGCAGTTACGTCAGCACCAGATTCATACAATATATGACCTAGAATTCCGGAGGTTGTTGTTTTGCCATGCGTTCCTGCAACGGCAAAGCAAAAGCTGTCTTTGGTTATCCAACCCAAAACCTCGGCTCTTTTTTGAACATAGTAGTGGTTTTGCAAAAAATAATTCCACTCTGTATGTGCCTTAGGTACCGCAGGAGTGGTAACCACCAAGGTAGTCTCTGCAGTAAAATTAACTGGAATCAAGGCTATATTGTCTTCAAAATGAATGGAAATCCCGCTTTGTACCAACGCATCGGTTAATGCGGTTGGTGTTTTATCATAACCCGCAACTTGCTTGCCGAGGTTTTTAAAATAACGCGCTAGGTTACTCATACCGATTCCACCGATTCCTATAAAATAAACGTGATGTATAGTGTCTAAATTCATTTTTGTTTGCATGTATACTTAATTTATTTTTGAAGCAGTTTTACTATTTCGGCAACAATCTCTTTGGTAGCATTTGGTTTAGCCAAAGCCTTGCAATTTTGACTCAATTGTTTTTGCTTGACGGAATCCAACAACAGTTCTTTAAAAACCAATGCAAATACCGCATCCAACTCGTGTTCTTTTACTATAATTGCGCCTTTTTGGCTGGCAATTGCCTGTGCGTTTTTGGTTTGATGGTCTTCGGCTACATTAGGAGAAGGAATAAAAATCACTGGTTTTCCTACGATACATAGTTCTGATACCGAGGAAGCTCCTGCTCTAGAGATAATAATATCTGCTGCTGCATAGACATAATCCATTTTTTCAATAAACGGAACTACCTGTACGTTGGTGCCATTGTGTTTTTTGTATTCTTCAAAATACAGCGTACCACACTGCCAAATTACTTGCACATTTTGAGATAAAATGGTCGGTAATTCTTTTTCTAATAATTGATTTATTCGTCTAGAACCTAAACTTCCACCAAGCACTAGCAAGGTTTTTTTGCTAGTATCTAAAGCAAAGTAAGCAGATGCTGCTTCTCTTTTTTGGGTTATTGCAATTAAATCTTGACGAACAGGGTTGCCCGTTAAACGAATTTTTTCTTTTACAAAAAAACGTTCTAAATTTTCATAGGCAACACATATTATGTTTGCTTTTTTGCCTAAAAGCTTGTTTGTTATTCCTGGATACGAATTTTGCTCTTGTATAACGGTCGGAATATTCATCATCGCTGCCATTTGCAATAGCGGCCCACTGGCAAAACCTCCTGTTCCGATAACTACATTGGGCTGAAATTCTCTAATAATTTTTCTTGATTTCCATAAGCTATCCAATAGTTTGAATGGAAACATGGCGTTTTTTAAATTGATTTGACGTTGCAAGCCAGAGATCCACAAGCCTTTTATGGCATATCCAGCTTGGGGCACTTTTTGCATTTCCATTTTGTCTTGAGCGCCTACAAATAAAAATGTAGCGTCCGGAAAACGCAGTTTTAATTCATTGGCAATAGCAATGGCTGGATAGATATGCCCTCCTGTGCCGCCGCCGCTTAATATGAATTTGTATTTTGCCATCTTAATTTTGTTGTTCTTAATTCTATTTATTTTCCAAAAACCGCTTCCATAGGGTTTGCTGCTTTGTCTTCTATGGAGTGGGTTTGTTCTAAATTACCATCTCCATCTTGTTCTGGAACATCTTCTAATTCACTTGCTAGTTGCTGGTCTATCACTCTCTGTAGTGCTTCTTCTCTTTTGGCAGCTTCTTTTTGTTCTTCTATAATTTCGTCCTCTTTTTTGGTAACGCTTATAATTATTCCTAATGCAAAGCAGGTCATCCAAATAGAACTACCTCCACTACTAATCAAAGGTAAGGTTTGTCCGGTTACTGGCAATAATTCTACTGCAACTGCCATATTAATCATAGCCTGAAATATCATAGGAAAACCAAGCCCCACTACTACTAACTTACCAAAAAGCGTGCTTGCTTTGTGAGAAGCTATAACAAATCTAAAAAAGAGTAACAGATACAACCCTAAAACTCCTAAACCGCCAATTAAGCCATATTCTTCGACAATTATGGCATAAATAAAATCCGAAGAAGATTGAGGCAAAAAGTTCTTTTGCACACTTTTTCCTGGGCCAAGGCCGTAAATTTTGCCCGAAGCAATGGCTATTTTTGCTTTTTCAATCTGATAATCGTCTTCATCTGGTTTGTCAGTGGTAAAATTCTCTATCCTGCTGCCCCAAGTACTTACTCTGCTAAAGAATCTAGAATCTGGAAATGCTTTGGCAATCAAAATAAAAAAAGCAAACAATACGATTGCAGAACCAATTATTAAAGCCGTAAATTTTATGGGATACTTACCCACAAACACCAACATAATTACCATCGAAAAAATAAGTGCCGTGGTAGAGAAGTTGGCGGGCAAAATCATAGCTAATGTAACAAACACCGGCCCCCAAAGCTCTTTTAATGAAGCTTTAAAATCTATTGGCTCGGATCTGTTTTTAGACAAATACCTAGCCACATACAAAAACAACACCAGGGATGCCAATGTAGAGGTTTGAAACGTAATTCCTACAAAAGGTATTTGGATCCAGCGGCTTGCATTTGCTCCTGCAATAACGGTTCCTTTGACTAAGGTGTAGGCCAACAAGAGCCATACAACTGGCAAGGCAATTTTAGATATTCCTCTAAAATAATGGTAGGGTATTTTATGTACTAAATAAATAATCAAAAAACCAATACATATATGCGCTAGGTGCTTGACTAAGTAGCCTAACGTATTACCTGTTCCGTGCCCCAAGTAGGCTAAATTGCTACTGGCACTAAAAACAGGCATAAAAGAAAACAGTGCTAATAAGGCCACAAATGACCAAATAACCTTGTCTCCTTTTAAATTTTTAATTAGTTGTTTCATTTTTTATTTTAAAAATTTAGATTACAAATCTAAAATTATAAATTTTGTACTGCTTGTTTGAATTGGTTCCCTCGGTCTTCGTAGTTTTCAAACAAATCAAAACTAGCACAGGCTGGCGATAACAAAACGGCATCTCCTTTTTCGGTCAATCGTTGTGCCAATTTTACGGCATCTTGCATGGTATTTGCTTCAATCATAACGTCTACAACGGTGCCAAATGCGTCAATTATTTTTTTGTTATCGATACCTAAACAAACAATTGCTTTTACTTTTTCGCGCACTAAAGACATTAGCTCGTTATAATCGTTTCCTTTGTCTACGCCTCCTACTATCCATACTGTTGGCGCATTCATGCTATCTAATGCAAAGAAGGTAGCGTTTACATTGGTAGCTTTGGAATCATTAATATATTGTACGTTCTGTATTTTAAGCACATTCTCTAAACGGTGCTCCACTCCTTGAAAATTAGATAAACTCTCTCGGATTGTTGCTTTTCTAATTTGCATCAATTTTGCTACAGATGTTGCCGCCATTGCATTTTTCATATTATGTTTACCCTCTAAGGCAATCGTCTCTGTTTCTATTGTAAAATCGTCTTGATTTATTGCTACTTTCATGATGTTGTCTTTTATATAGGCGCCTTCTTCAAAGGTTTTTGTTAATGAAAAAGGAATTAATTTTGCTCTTGTTTTATTGTTTTGTAACCATGTGGTGATGGCTGGATCATCGGCGTCATAAATCAGATAATCTTCTTCGGTTTGGTTTTTGGTTATTCTAAACTTTGAATCAATATAGTTTTCATATTTATATTCGTACCGATCCAAATGATCCGGACTAATATTGGTTATTATGGCTATATGTGGCTTATAATCGATAATGCCGTCTAGCTGAAAACTGCTTAATTCTAAAACATAGGAATCATAATTAGCCTCGGCTACTTGCCATGCAAAACTCTTTCCTATATTTCCTGCCAAACCTACATTTAAACCTGCGGATTGTAACAAGTGGTATGCCAGCATGGTTGTGGTAGTTTTGCCGTTGCTACCCGTAATTCCAATTGTGGTTGCTTTTGTAAAAGGAGCTGCAAATTCTATTTCAGAAATCACAGGAATACCTTGGGCAACTAGCTTTTTTACAATTGCTACTTTTTCTGGAATACCAGGGCTTTTCATCACCACGGTAGCGTTTAGAATTTTAGCTTCGGTATGCTGCTCTTCTTCCCATTCTATTGCATTATCGGTAAGAACTTGTTTGTAGCTATCTTTTATTTTTCCAAAATCCGACACAAAAACTTCGTATCCTTTTTGCTGACCCAAAATAGCGGTTCCAACACCACTTTCTCCTGCTCCTAAGACTACTAATCTCATATTATCTTAATTTTAGTGTAACAATGGATAGGATGGCCAACATGATGGCAACAATCCAAAACCGAGTGACAATCTTGCTTTCATGATAGCCTTTCTTTTGATAATGATGGTGCAAGGGAGACATTAAAAATATTCTTCGTCCTTCTCCAAAGCGTTTTTTGGTATATTTAAAATAACTTACTTGTAGCACTACGGATAAATTTTCTACCAGAAAAATCCCACACAATAACGGAATCAACATTTCTTTTCTTACTGCAATGGCCAGAACGGCAATAATTCCTCCAATGGTTAAACTACCGGTATCTCCCATAAAAACCGAAGCTGGATAGGAGTTGTACCACAAAAACCCAATTAAAGCCCCTACAAATGCCGCAATAAATACGGTCATTTCGCCAGAATTAGGAATGTACATGATATTTAAGTAATTGGAAAAAATAATATTTCCAGAGACAAAAGTAAAAATCCCCAATGCCAAAACAGATACAGCAGATGTTCCTGCTGCTAAACCATCGATACCATCGGTAAGGTTGGCACCATTTGAAACAGCAGTGATAATAAAAATAACTATCGGTATAAAAACCAACCAAGCCCATTTTTGGTATCCTTCTCCGGTCCAGGCTACTAATTCTGCGTAGTCAAATTCGTTATTTTTAAAAAACGGAATGGTGGTTGCTGTAGATTTTTCTTCGACTGGAGCAGGACTAATAACATAGCCTGAAGTTACTTTAAAAACATCTGTTTTGCCGGTATCTGTCCTAACGGTTACTCCTGGATGAAAATACAGTACCGTACCTACAATTAAACCCAAGCCTACTTGTCCAAATACCTTAAAAATTCCTTTAAGCCCTTGTTTGTCTTTTTTAAAAATCTTGATATAATCATCTACAAATCCAATGGTTCCCATCCAGAGTGTGGTTACAATTAACAAAACAATATAAATGTTATGTAATTTTGCAAACAATAAAACCGGAACTAGCGTGGCAAAAATAATGATCAAACCTCCCATGGTAGGTGTGCCTGCTTTTTCATTTTGTCCGGCCAATCCTAACTCTCTAACGGTTTCACCTACTTGTTGGTTTTGTAAAAACCGAATGATTCTTTTTCCATAAATGGTAGATAACAGCAAGGAAAGCATAAATGCTATTGCAGATCTAAAGGTGATGTACTGAAATACTCCAGCTCCAGATAGATTTAATATTTTGTCTAAATATTCAAATAAATAATACAGCATGTTTTACTATTTATGTAGTTGTTCTAAAATTTCTTTTACTAGTTGCATGTCGTCAAAATCGTGGCGTATGCCCTTAATTTCTTGATAGGTTTCGTGTCCTTTGCCGGCAATTAAAATAATATCTTTGGGTTGCGCTAATTGGCATGCGGTTTTGATGGCTTGTTTTCGGTCCGTAATGGTCAGTATTTTTTTATAATTTTGAGCTGCAACTCCTGTTTCCATTTCTTGAATAATAGCCTCTGGATCTTCTTCCCTAGGGTTGTCCGAAGTCAGTATTGCTTTATCACTTAACTCTGAGGCAATACCAGCCATAATAGGCCGTTTTGCTTTATCTCTATTTCCGCCACAACCCACTACGGTGATCAATTGTTCGTTATGGGTACGGATATCTTGAATTGTTTTTAAGACGTTCTCTAATGCATCCGGCGTGTGTGCATAATCAATGATGGCCGTGATATTGCTATCCGAAACAACATATTCAAACCTTCCAGATACACTCTCTAAATTGGATAACAACCGAAGGGTTTCTAGTCCCTCTAACCCTAAAGCTAAGGCGGTGCCGTAGATCGCTAAAACATTATAAGCATTAAAACTGCCTATGAGCTTGACCCAAACTTCATTGGAGTTTATTTTTAATAACAAACCAGACAATTGATTTTCAAGTATTTGTGCCTTATAATCTGCATAGGTTTTTAGGGCGTAGGTGCTTTTTTGGGCTACCGTGTTTTGTAACATTACGGCTCCATTTTTGTCATCTATATTGGATAATGCAAAAGCGGATTTAGGTAAATTATCAAAAAAAGACTTTTTTACGTCTCTATATTCTGCAAAAGTAGGATGGTAATCTAAATGATCGTGGGATAGATTCGTGAAAACCCCTCCTGTAAAATGAAGTGCTTCGGTTCTTTGTTGGTGTATTCCGTGGGAACTCACTTCCATAAAACAATAAGCAACTCCTTTGGCAACCATTTCGTGCAAATAATGGTTGATAGTAATGGAGTCTGGTGTGGTATGTGTGGCTTTATATTCTTGGGTATCTACCATGATTTTTACCGTAGACAACAAACCTACTTTGTAACCCGCTTTTTGAAACAATTGGTATAATAACGATGCTACAGTGGTTTTGCCATTAGTACCTGTGATGCCTACTAGTTTTAATTTCCCGGAAGGGTTACCAAAATAATTAGCTGCCATATAGGCCAACGCTTTATTGGTGTCTTTTACCTTTATGTAAGTAATACCCTGCTCTAGTTTTTGGGAGAGTGTATCACAAATTATAGTTTTGGCTCCTAACGCAATGGCTTTTGAAATAAAATCGTGCCCGTTAGATACTGTCCCTCTAATGGCTACAAAAACATCGTTTGGCACTATTTTTCTGGAGTCAAATTCTATTTTATTGACTGCAATATCTGTAGCACCGTTTACGGCTTCAATGGCTACTTTGTATAATATGTCTTTAAGTACTATCACAATAATTCGAGTATTATGGTTTTGTTGTTTATAGCTCCTTGATCTGTAGCATTAGATTGCGTTTTGACTTTTCCGATCCCTTTGGTTTTTACGTTAAATCCTAAGTTTTCTAATAATGCAATTGCATCCATGCCTGGCATCCCTTTAACATTAGGAATGCGTTTTTTGGATTTTTGTAATGCCGTGTAATATGCATTATAGCTTTTATCTTGCTTTACTATTTTTTTGTTTAAATCTGTTATTTCATTGGTAGACGGGGCATCTGTGAAGATTTTTTGTGCAATTCTTTTAAAAACGGGCCCAGCAACACCTGCTCCATAAAAATCTCCTTTGGCCGTACTTGGTTTATGAACCACTACAATACAGGAGTATTTAGGATGATCTGCTGGAAAATAACCCACAAAAGAAGAGGCATAATACATTCCGGCACCGTTACGTTTGCCATAGTTTACTTGTGCTGTTCCGGTTTTGCCTGCCATCGAAAAATCTTTGGAATACAACTTGGATGCAGTTCCTTTTTTGACCACATTAGCAAGGACTACTTTTAATTTTTTGATGGTCTCTGGTGAGCATATCCGGGGGTTTATTACTTCGGTGTCTACCTTTAAAATGGTTTTATTCCATTCTTTGATTTCCGAAATAAATTGTGGCTTTACCATAACGCCATTATTTGCTACTGCATTATAAAACGCCAAGGTTTGCATCGGTGTTATAGAAACTCCATAGCCAAATGCCATCCATGGTAGAGAAATAGTATTCCAAGATTTATCTTCAGGTTGGGGTATATACGGCCTTCCTTCTCCTTCAAAATCCATTTTTAATTTTTTGTTTAATCCGTAAGAATTTATGTGGTCTACAAATTGAGCTGGATTATCCTTATAGTTTTGATAGACCGCTTGAACCATTACCGTATTGGAGGATAATTCAAAACCTCTTGCCAAAGAAATTTTGCCGTAACCGCCTTTACGAGAATCTCGAACTGCTTTTCCAGAATACCTAATTTCGCCCCCAAAGGTGTTATAAACCGTGCTGGTATCTACTAACTTGTCTTCCAAAAGTGCCATCATGTCCACTAACTTAAACGTGGAACCTGGTTCATGAGATTCTGCTACGGCATAGTTGGTGGTTTCGTAGTAGCTGCCGTCACTTGCTCTTCCTAAATTAGAAATAGCTTTTACTTTTCCGGTTTCGGTTTCCATAACCACAACACAACCATGGTCTGCCTCAAATTCTTGCAACTGCTTCAATAAAGCATGGTGCGCAATGTCTTGAATGTATACATCTATGGTAGAGATTACATCATACCCATCTTGAGGATCTACCTCGTTAACATCTCGTATGGGTTTCCATTGTCCTTTGGCAATTTTTTGCTTAAGAATTTTCCCATCTTTGCCATTTAAATATTTTCGGTAAGCCCACTCAATGCCTTTTCCGTCCAAAACTCCGTTGGAATTCAGGCGTTCATAACCAATGGTTCTTTCGGCTATTTTGCCTATCGGATGCTCTCTTACGGTTTTTTGCTCCACTATAATGCCACCTTTATAGGCTCCAAGCTTAAATAGTGGAAAACTTTTTATTTTGATATAATCCGTATAACTCAAATTGCGCGAAATCAAATAATATCTATTGTTATTTGCTCTAGCTTTTCGTAATTCATTTTGGTAATGGCTGCTTGGTTTGTTTAAAAAACGAGCCAAGGAGTCGGATAACGGCCCTATGTTTTTCTCAAATACGGCTGCTTTGGGCGCCACGGCATCAAAACGTATTTCGTAATTAGGGATAGAGGTGGCTAACAGACTACCATCAGCAGAATAAATATTTCCTTTATTGGCTGGAATAACAAAATTCTTGACGGTTCTTTCTTTGGCTAATTTTCTATAATAGGCCCCTTCAACCCACTGGATGTTAGTTAATTTCACAGCAATGCCTATTGCCATCAAAAAGACTGCAAATGCAACTAGATAAATTCTGTAGGATATATGTTTATCTTCTACTGCCATATTTTTTTTAAAAAACTCTTTTCTTCTTCTTTTTTTACTTTAATTTTTACTGGAGGAACCGTGGCCGGAAAAATGTTTTTTACAATCATTTTTTGAGAAACCGTAGACTCCATCCGTAACTTCATTAATTGAGAACGACGGTCCACAAATTCAGAACGCAATTCTTTCACCTCATTGGTTAGCGCTGCAATTCTAAATACTTTTTGCTCAAAGCGCTGCGTATTTGCAATCATTATAATTGCCAAGAGAATAATAAAAACAATAAAACGCCAATTTTTGATTGCATCATCGTCAATCAAAAATTTTGCTTTTAGTATGTCATACACTCCTGTTTTCATTACGGCATTATATTTTTTTGGCAATTCTTAATTTTGCACTACGGGCTCTATTGTTTGTTTTTATTTCTTCGGGACTAGGTATAATTAGTTTACCGATGGTTTTAAAAGGAACCGAAAAATTACCAAAAAAGTCTCTCTCTGGTTCTCCCTCAAACAACCCATTTTTCATAAATCGTTTTACCAACCTATCCTCTAAAGAATGGTAAGAGATAACGCTCAACCTGCCTTCGGGGTTTAAAATCTCTAAGGATTGCTCTAAAAATTCTTTTAAAACATCCATTTCTTGATTTACTTCAATCCTGATGGCTTGATAAATTTGGGCCAATATTTTATTTCTTACTTTCTCTGGCAGGTATTTTGCCAAAACCTCTTTTAGCTCGTCTGTGGTTTTAATTGGGCATAGTTCTCGAGATGCAATAATAGTTCTTGCAAGAGCAGGTGCACTTTTTAACTCGCCATAATCCAGAAATACTCTTCTTAGATTTTCGTCATCGTATTCGTTGACAACTTTATAGGCGTTTAAATTGTTTTTCTGACTCATTCTCATGTCTAGTTCTGCATCAAAACGAGTAGAAAACCCTCTTTCTGGAACATCAAATTGATGGGAAGAAACGCCTAAATCACCTAATATTCCGTCTACACTTTTTATGCCATTAAAACGTAAAAATCGTTTTAAATGCCTAAAATTTTCATTTATTAGCACAAAACGTTCGTCCGCAAGAGCGTTAGCCAAGGCATCTTCGTCTTGATCAAAAGCAAACAATTTGCCCTCCGGCCCTAGCCTTCTTAAAATTTCTTTAGAGTGTCCTCCACCTCCAAAAGTTACATCTACATACACACCATTGGGCTTAATATCTAAGCCATCTACGGATTCTTGAAGTAAAACTGGATTATGATATTCCATTGTCATCGTCATTTAAATTTCCCATTACATCTTCTGCTAAATCAGCAAAATCTAGATCTTCGCCACTTATTGATTTTTCGTACAAATCTTTGTCCCAAATCTCTACGATAGTAACCGCCGATGAAAAAACCACCTCTTTGGCAATACTTCCAAAAAGCATCAAATCCTTAGGCACTAACAACCTGCCTAAAGAGTCTATTTCTACAATTTTTACCCCAGCAGTAAACCGACGAATAAAATCATTGTTTTTTTTAACAAAGCGATTGAGTTTGTTTATTTTTTGCATCATTACATTCCATTCTTCCATAGGATACAACTCCAAACAAGGCTGAAACACCGAACGCTTCAAGACAAATCCGTCTTGAAGTGAAGCTGCCAACTGCTTTTTAAGGGGTGCGGGCAACAAAACCCTCCCTTTTGCATCGACCTTACATTCGTATGTACCAACAATTGAGTTCAAAAGAATAATTTATAAAATGATTGAGGCAAAAATATGAAATTTTTACCACTATTTACCACTATATCCCACTTTGTTGATAAGTTTACCCACATTACAATCAAAACCCTTAATTTTTGGACAATCAACTACTTAACTCCGAATTGGCTTAAGTGTAAGAATATTCACAGTACTCAAAAAGGAGTCAAAAACACCAGTCCTTTTTGAAGCCACAAAGGGTGTTTTAAAGCCTTGCTAAAATTTAAAAAAAGAGCCAACATAGAACTATTAAATGCTTTAGAGACTCAAAGAGCCCAAAATCGAAAATAATCTGTTTAAAAAAAGTTAGCAAAAATTCATTTTAATGTATTAAATCCTATATTTGTCAAAATTGAAAATTCGGATTTTAACACATGGAAAAAAACTATAAAAAAGAAGGTAAATACAGCTATTATGAAGCTGGCGAAGGAACGCCTATTGTAATTTTACACGGTCTGATGGGAGGGCTAAGTAATTTTGATGCTGTAGCTAGTTACTTTTCTGAAAAAGGGTATAAAATAGTTATTCCAGACTTACCAATTTACACCCAGAATATCTTAAAGACTAATGTCAAAAGTTTTGCTAAATACGTCAAAGATTTTATTACTTTTAAAGGATTTGATAACGTAATCCTTTTAGGAAACTCCTTAGGAGGACATATTGCATTGTACCATACCAAAATGTATCCCGAAAAAGTAATT
Source organism: Flavobacterium crassostreae (assembly GCF_001831475.1). Classification (NCBI taxonomy): domain Bacteria; kingdom Pseudomonadati; phylum Bacteroidota; class Flavobacteriia; order Flavobacteriales; family Flavobacteriaceae; genus Flavobacterium; species Flavobacterium crassostreae. The sequence continues at coordinate 148,261 of NZ_CP017688.1, forward strand.
GGTTTAGTAATTACTGGTAGCTCCGGGTTGTACGAGAGTGCCATGGGGGACAGTTATCCCAAAAGGGGCGATTATGAATACATCAAAAAGAAAGCAGAAGATGTTTTTTATGACCCTAAGGTAGCCACACCAGAACTCATCGACGAAGTATATGCCTCTGTGAATGACCGCATAAAATTAATTAAAACCCTTACAATTGCCAAGAGTGCCATACGCCACAACATGGCTAAAGACCTGCCTAACATGAAGGTTCCCACGTGTATCATCTGGGGCAAAAATGACAAAGTAACTCCTCCGGATGTGGCCGAAGAGTTCAACAAACTGCTTCCTAATTCTAGTTTATACTGGATCGATAAATGTGGTCATGCCGCAATGATGGAACAACCCGAAGAGTTTAATAGACTACTGGAAGAGTGGTTAACTACAACCAATTTATAAGCATTTTTTTAGAAAAAAAAGAAAGGCCTCAAAAAATAAAAATATGAAAATCAATACTGCCGAATTTGTAATTAGCAATTCTGATGTTACTAAATGTCCCAAAGATTTTTTGCCAGAATACGCATTTATAGGTAGGTCCAATGTAGGAAAGTCTTCCTTGATAAACATGTTGACCAATCACAAAAAATTAGCAAAAACATCCGGAAGACCCGGAAAAACGCAGTTAATAAATCATTTTTTAATCAATAACAATTGGTTTTTGGTAGATTTGCCAGGTTATGGCTATGCTAAGGTATCCAAAAAAACCAAATCTGTATTCCAACAATTTATCACGGATTATTTTGAAACCAGACAACAGCTTGTTTGCGCCTTTGTACTGATCGATATCAGACACGAAGCCCAAGGAATCGATATTGAGTTTATGTCTTACATGGGAGAGAGCGAAATTCCGTTTTGTATTATTTTTACAAAAGCAGACAAAATTAGTAGAGTAAAAATTGACTCGCATATTGCTTCGTACAAAAAGAATATGTTTGCCAACAATTGGGCCGAAATGCCCCATTATTTTGTCACCTCAGCAACAGAATCTATTGGCAAAGAAGAGCTTTTAAGCTACATTGACGAAGTTAACCAAGAGGTGTTTAAAAACAAACAATAATTTTTTAAACAAAATTAAAAACAAAAAAACTAGTAGAATTTCCTGTTAAAGGTTTGTTCTACTAGTTTTTTTTAGGCTAAAAAGTAATTCAAAACAAGGTCTTTCACTCCTTAATTATTAATTTACTGGATTACCGTTGTGTTTGGAAACAGCCTTTGGAAAGTATTTTTTTTGTAAATTTTGAAACAACCAAAAAGCCAAACAACCGGATGTTGCCCCAAAAAGGTAGCCCGTCAGAATATCTACCGGATAGTGTAATCCTAAATAAATACGGCTGTAAGCAAACACTAAAGACCATAAAAACAATACATAAGCGTATTTAAAATAATGTTTGATATTGTGGTAAATAAATACAGAAACCGCCATACTTGTTGCTGCGTGACCCGAAAAGAAACTGTAAGAACTCCTGGATTGAACAATCCTGATACTGTCTTTGATAACTGGATTGTTGCATGGGCGCAAACGCTGAAATCCGTTTTTAAATAAATTGGTTACTTGGTCTGAAAAAGTTATTAAAACTGCTATTGCAAGCAACAGATACAAGGTTTGTTTTATACCTAATTTTTTAAGCATAAGGTATAACAACACCAAAAATAACGGAGTCCAATTAAGTTGTCTAGTAATTCGCAACCACAACCAATCATATGTACTAGAGCCGAGCCCATTGAGATAAATAAATAATTGTGTATCTAGGGATAGTAATTGTTCTAGCATTACATGTTGCGTTTTACAGGTCCTGTCACTTCTTGGATGTCTTCTTTTACTTTATTGGCCTGAATTATAGAATCTCCTAAGAGATCCTCTTTTACTTTACTAATTTCAGAATGTATATTTCCGCTCATATCCGACAAGGATTTAGCGTCTAAACCATTAGACTCGGCTCCTTTTTGTATCTCGCTCTTGATATCATTTGTTGCATGCTTTAGCTGTGCCATCGCTTTTCCCATAGTACGAGCCATTTCTGGAACTTTGTCGGAACCAAAAAGCATTAACACAATAAACATAATGAAAACTAATTCTCCTCCTCCTATGCCAAACATAATTTTTACTTTTTATTATCGCAAAGATATTAATTTTTGAATGCTTCTGTTTTAAATTGATCACAAAAAAAAGACCCAATTAAGTGTCTTTTTTTTTGTAGAATTCTATTTAATCAAATTTAGATTTTAGCGATTCTTTAGGCCATGTATTGTTAGTTAGATCAATATCTGCTGTTTCTAATTCTGGGTCTAACTGGATTTTTTTAATAGCCTTTTCGGTAGCATATACCTTTACGGCATTTTGGTTGTTTTTTCTCCAAATCTGGGCTGGATATTTAAAATTTTCAACCGTATCGTCTTCATAGGTAATAGCAACAAGTATAGGCATTAACATTCCTCCTGGTTTGTTATAAGTTACTTGATAAAAATACTTTGGTGTTTTAAAGGCATCTTTTTCTGTATCCGAAACAGTAGCAACATATTCTGCCAACAGGGTTACATCTTCTATTTTTAATGCTTTTTTATCTCTAGCACGCAGTTCTTTATTATCTTCTTCAACCAAATAAACAAAAGGGCCTTTTTCTAGATCAAAACGGCCTTTTTTAACCCGACTGTTTTTTAATTCTTGAGTAGGAGTTTCTGTAACGTAGTATTGCTTTACATTACTAATACCAATATCTACCACATCTGTGGAATAAAACCAGCCTCTAAAAAACCAGTCCAAATCTACCCCGGAGGCATCTTCCATGGTTCTAAAGAAATCCTCTGGCGTAGGATGTTTAAATTTCCAACGGTTAGCATATACCTTAAATGCATGGTCAAATAATTCTCTGCCCATGATGGTTTCTCTTAGAATATTTAGACCCGTTGCTGGTTTGGCGTAGGCATTATTCCCAAATTGAATGATCCCTTCCGAGTTAGACATAATTGGTTCTAAAAATTTTTGATCCCCACTCATGTAAGGCACAATTTTTCTGGCAGGACCTCTTCTGGAAGGAAAATTGGTTCCTAACTCCACTTCTGCCATGTATTCCATAAAGGAATTTAAACCCTCGTCCATCCAAGTCCATTGTCGCTCGTCTGAGTTTACAATCATAGGAAAAAAGTTGTGTCCCACCTCATGGATTACTACTCCAATCATAGCGTTCTTGATTTGCTCGCTGGTATTTCCGTTTTCATCAGGACGACCAAAGTTCCAACAAATCATAGGATATTCCATTCCTTGGTCTGCCGCAGATACCGATACAGCCTTAGGATATGGATAGTCAAAGGTATGTGCTGAATAACTTTTTAGGGTATGCGCTACGGTTCTTGTGGAGGTTTCTTCCCATAATGGGTTTGCTTCTTTAGGATACACCGAAGCAGCCATAACTACCTTATCGTTTAGCTGTACTGCCATGGCGTCATAAATAAATTTTCTGGAGGTTGCAATACCAAAGTCACGAACATTTTTGGCACTAAACTTCCAGGTTTTTTTCTTATCCGAAAAGCCTTTTTCGGCTATTTCGGCTTCTTGTTGGGTAACTATAATTACTGGTTTGTCAAATGTTTTTTGAGCCAATTCGTATCTTTTTAGTTGTGCAGCTGTAAACACCTCACTCCTATTGGTCAGTTCTCCGGTTGCCTCCATGACATGATCTGCTGGTACAGTGATATTTACATCAAAATTACCGAATGGTAAAGCAAACTCTCCACCACCCCAAAACTGCATGTTCTGCCATCCTTCTACATCATTATATACTGCCATTCTGGGATAAAATTGCGCTATAACATACAATCTATTGCCTTCTTTCTCGAAGAGTTCATAACCAGAACGCCCGCCTTCAGTTTGGTAATTATTGATATTATACCACCATTTTATTGCAAAAGAAATGCTAGTTCCTGGCTTTAATGGACTTGCTAAATTGATACGCATCATGGTGTGGTTGATGGTATAGGATAAAGGAGCTCCTTTAGCGTCTTTTACGTGTTCTATAACAAAACCACGTTCCAATTCTTTTTTTAGAAATTTGTCGGCAAAATTACTTGGCGGAAAAGTTTGTTCCATTTTTTCGCTCTCCGCCAAAGGAGTCTGAGAGTCTTTAGCCATTTGATTTTGATCTAACTGCACCCACAAATACTCTAAACTATCCGGCGAATTATTATAATAGGTAACGGTCTCAGAGCCATGAAGTTTTGCATTTTTATCATCTAACTCAATATCCATTTTATAATCCGCTTGTTGCTGATAGTACGCAGGTCCAGGGGCTCCAGAAGCCGTACGAAACATATTAGGGGTAGCCAATAAATCATACATTTGGCTAAATTTGTTGGTATCATACCTTCCGGACTGGGCCGTGTTTGCGGTGGTTGCTTTTTCTTGGGCGATTAATAGTACCGGAAAAAGTAATAAAAGAGTGATTTTCTTCATGCTAAGAATTCAAAATTATTTAAGTGCGTGAAAATACTGTTTTTGTACAAAACAGCCATACCAATTTAAAGTTTTAACATCTGCCTAGCATTGGATGCTGTAAAAAGATGGCTTTGCTTGTCTCCAAAGCCTGTAAAGTGAACTATATTTTGTTGTTCTGATTCCAAATCCATTAAAACCGCATTATACACCTCTAGACTCTTTATCTTCCGAAGATCTTTAATACTAAGATAGCAAACTAATACATCACTGGCTACTTCTTTGTTCAAAAAATGCATCGGTTGCGCTACGCCATTTACTTTTATTACCAACTTTTCAGAAAGGTATTTTTGGAGCAAGGCTACTTCTTGGGGAGTTTCTTTTGGAGTCCCCAAATGGGTAGAAATTTGGTATTTTTTTTCTAATGCTTTGTTTATATCATCCAAAAAAATACGACTCGTGATTTGAAGCATTTTTTTATCCGAAGCATAATTTATTTGGTAAATACCCATATAAAACTTGTGCGCCGCAAAGGAAGTGAGTGCCAACACAGAAAAAAGCACCAATACGGTTAGGGTTGTTTTTTTCATTCTTCAAAAGTACGTATGGTTTTAAAATCTTTGTTTTTGGAGACCAAAAAATCCATTAACAAAAACCGATCTTCTGGCTCTAAAAATTCTCTAGACTGCTTATCTTCGGATGCATACCACAAAAACAAATCTATTTCGTCTTTATTTAATTTCAGATCTCTTTCAAAAAACAACGGATCAAAATTAATTTTTACATATTGTGAAAAAGCAATATCGTTGAGTGTTTCGGCTTGTATTTTGGATTCTTTTTTAAGAATTTTTTTAATTTCTTTAAAAATACGCACAAAATCCATACCCAATTCTATGCTCCCATCAGAAGGCATTGCACTATTTTTGGGAGAAGATTTTTGGTCCTCAAAATATTTTTTATCTACAAAACGTTGGGAGCTCCCGCTTAACGCATTAACTTTTAACCTATTAGAAACCACTACTTCTTCGAGCTCATTATTGGCTATATTTAAAGACACCCGAAAACTTTTTTCTAGACAATTAGCCGCCGTTAAAACCAACTTTTTAGGTTCAAAAGTCACGCTAGTAAACACCAATACATCTTTTGGCTGGGCCAAAAGATCAAAAAAACCGTCTGTGGTTATATTGGTTCTAGTTTGGGCAGTAATGTTAATAACATAGCCGTTTTCTGGCGCAATAGAAGCATTAACTACCTGCCCGTGCAAAGGTTTTCTGTTGTCGGCTTGTGCAAAGCTCATTTGAAAACATAACAGTAAAACACCAATTTTAAGTACTCTTTTCATCTTTATTTATTTTATTCTATTTTTTGATCAAAAACCTATTACAAACCACCTGAATTTTTTGTTTTTATCTACAAAAACATTTTAAAAAACACTAGTTTGTTGTAAAGTTACAGGTTTTAGAACCAAAAAAGCCAAAAGAGCAATTTGTTTTACAAAAAGAAAAAAATTTCTGAAGCTTTCCCAGATGCTTTCTTTTAGAGGTTTTGACTCACAAGCATCTTGTTTAGTTAATCCTGACATGCAATTATTTTTTGGTACTCTACCGCCAGCTCTCCTAATAAAAAGGTGGTTATGGTAGTGTTTTTTTGCTCCAAAATAATGGTGAATTTAGTGTTTTCTACAGCAAAGTACTGAAATCCTTTTACATACTCTACCGGAATATGCAGTTTATGCACAAAATGATTGGTATCAAATAGCGTTTGGAGCAGCTTTAAATAGTGCTCTTTTTTTTCTACTTCCAGTTCTTTTTTTAACATAGCAGTTCGTCCAGACAAAAGATTAAACAAAGCATCTGCACTAACAGAACCACCTGCCATGGAACCTACATCAGGGGTTGGATCTAATCCGGTTGCTGTTTTTAATCGTCTCTGAGCAGGAGTATACTTTTTTTGTTTATCGGATACAATCCCTAAAGCCACAGCATTAATATTGTTATAGGTTTTTATAACTACTTCATCTAAGTGCTGCACCTCAGGAACCATCTTAACCAAAAGCTTTGTAGTGACAAAATTGGCATCTGCCAACAAAATCGAAACTTTTTTATATCCCATTGCCGAAAACAACAACGTTTCGCCTAGAGTAGCCTCGATCTCAAAATCTCCACTTGAGTTGGCTACAACTGCTTTTTCGGTTTGCAAATGGATTACATAAACCCCATCAATAGGCACTGCATGTACATCTGTAACCGTTCCTTTTATTTTAAGTACGGTTTTTTCTTGCGCAAAAACATTTATGGCAAGCAAAACAAACAAAAAAATAAACTTTATCTTAGTAGTATCACGCATATAGGGGTATGAGTGGGCAAAAATACCCTATTGTATTCCAAATTAATTACCAAATACTTGGTAAATAATTGTTAATAAAAAAAATCCAACCCAGCATAATGCCTTCGGATTGCATACCTTTAGATCCTAAAATTTATTTTGAGATGAAAAATATAATCATTGCCAGTACTTCTACCCTGCACGCAGGAGGCTACTTAGAATACCTATTACCAGAGTTGAGCAACCATTTTAAGGATTGCAAAACAGTGCTTTTTATCCCTTATGCAAGACCTAGCGGCATTAGTCACGAACAATATACTGCAAATGCAGCCTTGGCTTTTGCCAAAATTAATATTGCCATAAAAGGAATTCATGAATTTGAGGATGCAGCTATGGCTATCAAAAATGCTCAAGGCATATTTACCGGCGGAGGCAATACTTTTTTATTAGTCCAGCAATTATACCAATATAATATAATGCACGTTTTAGCAGATACGGTTAGCAGCGGAACTCCGTATCTAGGCACTAGCGCAGGGAGCGTAATTTGTGGTTTGAGCATGCAAAACACCAATGACATGCCTATTATATACCCACCTAATTTTCAGACTTTAGGTTTAATTCCGTTTAATATCAATGCGCATTATTTAGATCCCGATACCCAATCCCAACATATGGGAGAAACTCGCGAAACAAGACTTAAAGAATTTCATGTTTTTAATACCATTCCGGTATTGGGATTACGAGAAGGTAGCTGGCTAGAAGTCAAAGCAGGCAAAATCATTTTAAGAGGTGGCCTAAAAGCACGCCTTTTTGAGGCAAACCAAACACCTACAGAACTAGAGAATAACAGCGACTTGAGTAGTCTTAAATAAAAAAAGCCGAAACAAATACATGTTTCGGCTTTTTAATGAGCGAAAGACGAGGCTCGAACTCGCGACAACCAGCTTGGAAGGCTGGAGCTCTACCAACTGAGCTACTTTCGCATTAACAGGGTGCAAATATACAAACTTTTTTTATTTTAATGCAAATTTTTTCTAAAAAAAATAAATAAAAAAAACACATTGCCCTCTATAATACGAGAAAACCGAAACAAATCTGTTTCGGTTTTCTTTAAAGAGCGAAAGACGAGGCTCGAACTCGCGACAACCAGCTTGGAAGGCTGGAGCTCTACCAACTGAGCTACTTTCGCATTACTGTGGTGCAAATATACTCATAAATTAAACTTAGAAACAAATTTTTCAGCAAAAAAATTTACTTAAAAATCACTTTATTTTCTAATCTATTTAAAATTAAAACATTACAATTGTATATTTTTAGCTTTCTCAAACTCTATTTTACTTACCAATTGTATTATTTAGGTATTTTTCTCTAGTTTTAGTGGGGCTGTTAGCCATAAAAACTATTTTTAAAATGGTTTGCTACCTAAACTAATACCAAATTAATGGTTCTAAACAACCAAAAGCCAATTTTACACTAGTATAAAATTGGCTTTTGGGCTACAATGTGTAGGTTTAGCAATTATGAAATCAATTGGGATGCTATTTTATAGGTATTGGATGGATAGTAAATAAACAAACAAGATTTATCTTTAATTGTTTGTATAATTTGATTGGTCAAAGCAACCGGAATAGCAGGACAACCTAGGCTTCTGCCCAAACGGCTGTTGTTTTTAATAAAATGCTCCGATACATAATCCGCACCATGTATAACCACTGCTCGGTCTCTTGCGTTGCTATTAATGCCTTTTTCTAAACCATCTAATCGTAGTGACTTTCCGTGTTTGCCTACATAAATCTCGCCTGTGGCATAAAACCCTAAGCTACTCTTAAAAGAAGACGAAGCATTAGAAAAACTAGAGGCATACTCCTGCCCTGTGTTTTTGCCGTGAGCAACTAAGGTATTAAATAAAACGGTATTGGTTTTAAGATCAATCACCCACAACCTATTGGAATTGGAAGACATGCTAAAATCAATTACGGTCAAAACCTCTTTATGTACCAAACCTTGTTCTTTGAGCTGTTGGAATCCTTTTAACGCTTTGGCAAAAACTTCTAATTTGGGCAAAACAAAGCTATTGGAGTCCAAACTTTTGTAAACAATTTCTTCCTTTGTTTCTAAGGGTTTTGTAGTAACGGCTGCAAATTCTGTAGGTTTAGAATTTTGGGCGGGTTTAAAATTTTTTGCTTCAGTAGTTACTAAATTGGTTTGGAATACTAAAAAAAGCATCCACGCTAGTGCTGGAATAAAAGTATAATTCATTGAGGCTAATTAGGTTAAAAGATGATTTGGAATGGTAAAGTTATAAAACATATTGCTAATATTATAATTTTGAAGTCAAAAAAAACAATATTCTATTTATTTTTAAAATTATTTCTTACAAAAACCATATTCTGTATTGTTATTCAACGTCTTAACTTTAGTTTTCGGCCAAAAAACTGCTGTTTTCAGGACTCAATAAGCCTCTTTTTACGTTAAGAAGATTTATAAATACGTTATCTTTGTTCAAAATTAAACCGATATGAACAAAAAAGTTATACTACTGATTTTGGACGGTTGGGGCAACTCTCCGGACCCTAAAGTTTCTGCTATAGATCATGCCAATATCCCTTTTATAAAAAGCCTTTACCGAAACTATCCCAGTGCAGAATTACGTACCGATGGACTACATGTTGGACTTCCTGAAGGACAAATGGGCAACAGCGAAGTAGGCCACATGAATTTAGGTGCTGGACGTATTGTTTACCAAGATTTAGCCAAAATAAATTTGGCAGTAGCCAATAAAACACTAGCACAGGAGCAAGTGCTTAAGGACGCTTTTCAATACGCTAAGGACAACCACAAAAAAGTTCACTTTTTAGGATTGGTTTCGGATGGCGGCGTACATTCGCATAGCGCACACCTTCGGGGGTTGCTTGATGCCACACAAGATTATGGGTTGCAAAACGTATTTGTGCACGCATTTACAGACGGTCGAGATGTGGATCCTAAATCGGGTAAAAAATACATCCAAGACTTAGAGAATTATATGGCTACTACCTCCGCAAAATTAGCCTCTGTTGTGGGGCGTTATTATGCAATGGATAGAGACAAACGCTGGGAAAGAATTAAACTAGCCTATGACTTATTGGTAAACGGTATTGGAACCCACTCCAAAAACGCCATTGTTAGTATTGAACAAAGCTATCAAAACGAAATTACGGATGAGTTTATAAAACCCATAGTAATGGTAGACGAAGACAACCAACCCGTTGCAACTATACAAAAAGACGATGTGGTGGTTTTTTTTAATTTCAGAACCGATAGAGGCCGAGAACTAACAGAGGCTTTGTCTCAACAGGATTTTCATGAACAAAACATGCACCAATTACCGCTGTATTACGTCACATTAACCAATTATGACGAAACCTACAAAAATATACACGTTGTTTATAACAAAGACAACCTTACAGAAACTCTCGGAGAGGTTTTAGAAAAAAACCACAAAACCCAAATTAGAATTGCCGAAACAGAAAAGTATCCACACGTTACTTTTTTCTTTTCTGGAGGTAGAGAAATACCTTTTAGAGGAGAACATCGAATATTAAAAAACTCCCCGAAAGTAGCCACCTACGATCTACAACCCGAAATGAGTGCCTACGAACTCACCGAAGCATTGGTGCCTGAATTAGAAAAAGAAAACGTAGATTTTGTATGTTTAAACTTTGCCAATGGAGACATGGTAGGCCATACCGGAATTATGGAAGCTGCCATCAAAGCCTGCGAAACAGTAGACCAATGCGTACAAAAAGTGGTAACCACAGCACTAGCCCACCAATACACTACCCTAGTGATTGCCGACCACGGCAATTGCGAAACCATGCTAAATCCGGATGGTAGTCCCAACACAGCGCACACCACAAATCCGGTACCGGTTATACTAGTAGATCCAGATATAAAAACAATACATAATGGTGTACTTGGAGATATTGCACCAACCATATTAGAACTAATGGGACTACAAAAACCGCTGGTTATGACCCAACATTCCTTATTATAAGATCACATGCCTAATCAAAACTATCCTTCGGGATGGTTTTTTTTTATGTAAAAATATTGTTTATAATAGTATTACTATTATATTTGTATAAAGTTATATTAATTATGAAAGATTTAATTGCAACCATCAAAATTCAGGTCAACCAAAAGATCTATGTAAAAGATCCCGAAACCTCTCTTTTGGGCAAAAAAATAATTCAAGAAAGTATTTTATTGATTGATACCATTGGTTTTGAAAATTTTACTTTCAAAAAATTAGGAGAAAAGATACAGTCTAACGAAAGTTCTATTTATAGGTATTTTGAAAACAAACACAAACTAATGCTGTACCTCAGCTCTTGGTATTGGAGCTGGATGGAGTATAAATTATTTTTTGCTACCAACAACATTGCAGATCCGTTTGAAAAACTAAAAAAAGCCATCACTATTGTCACCGAAAAAATTGAAGACGATACGGCCACAAAACACATCAACCAATCTGTTTTGAACAAAATAATTATATCCGAATTTACCAAAACACTTCTCACCAAAGAAGTAGATGAAGAAAATAAAGAAGGCTTTTTTTTGATATACAAACGCGTAATTAACCGCATTATTGATTTAATTATTGCCGTAAATCCAGAATACCCCTTTTCTAAAAGCCTAGCCTCTAACATCATTGAAGGCGCTTTGCACCAGCACTTTTTAAAAAACCATCTAAAAACCATCACTAGCTGTAACCAACAAATTAGCCCAACAGACTTTTATATTCATCTTGTGACCACCGTTCTAAAAAACAACTAAGCAATGACTCCATTAAAACGATTTTACAATTTATTAGCTTTAGACAAAAAAGACATCTACCAGCTCTTCTTTTATGCTATTTTTGCTGGATTGGTCAGTTTATCCTTACCATTAGGCATACAAGCAATAATCAATTTAATTCAATCCGGACGCGCCAGTGTTTCTTGGATTATTTTGATATTCTTGGTAGTTATAGGTGTTGGCTTGGTAGGCGTGTTATCGTTGATGCAGTTACGGATCACCGAGAGTTTACAACAAAAAATATTTATTCGCTCTTCGTTTGAATTTGCGGTACGCTTACCCAAAATAAAATTTGAAGAGCTATACAACACCTATCCTCCAGAACTCGCCAATCGTTTTTTTGACACCATGGCCATTCAAAAAGGCACCTCCAAATTATTGATTGATTTCTCGGCAGCCTTATTACAAATTGTCTTTGGTATTGTACTATTGTCCCTTTATCATCCCTATTTTATATTGCTGGGTATTTTATTGATTGTAATGCTTTATTTTATTTTCAAATTATCCTACCATCCTGGTTTAGAAACCAGTTTAAAAGAATCCAAGTACAAATACAAGGTAGCACAATGGCTGCAAGAAATGGCCCGTAATAATTCTAGTTTCCGAAACCAAATCAATTTTGATTTCGGACTACAAAAAAACGACCAATTGGTAACTGATTATTTAAAATACCGAGAAAAACACTTTAAGGTTATTAGAAAACAGTTCCGTCAATTAATTTTATTTAAAATAATCATCACCACGAGTTTGCTTTCTATTGGAGGCTATTTGGTACTCTCACAACAGATGAATATTGGACAATTTGTTGCCGCTGAGATCATCATACTACTAGTTATCAATTCAGTTGAAAAAATAATCTTAGGCTTAGAAACCTTTTATGACGTACTAACCTCGGTAGAAAAAATAGGCCAAGTAGTGGATCTAGATTTAGAACAAGAGTACGACCAAGAAAACACCAACTATTGTTATACCGATATTAGTTTAGAAACCGAAAACGTAGATTTTAAATTTCCGGAATCCAAAAACAATGTATTAAGTGCCATTTCTTTAAAAATAGAACCCGGAGAGCGTCTGATTATAAATGGCGATAATGGTGCCGGAAAAACAACTTTAATCCGGATTCTTTCGGGCTTGCTCAAGCCTACTGCTGGTAGTTTTTGCATCAATGACAATACCTTCAAAAAAATGGATTTAAAACAATACCGATCCCAAATTGGAAGCGTGATACATGGCGAAACTCCTTTTGAAGGCAGTTATCTAGAAAATATTACCTTCAGAGATCCCAATATTAGCCAAGAAGATTTAAAATGGGCATTAGATGGCATACAGCTAACGGGTTTTATAAAATCGTTGCCAGAGCGTCTGGACAGCCCTATTTATCCCGAAGGAAGGCAACTATCGTCTTCCAATGCACAAAAAATACTATTGGCTAGAAGCATCATCCACAAACCAAAGATTTTGTTTTATGAAGATCCAACCGATAGCATGGACCCAAAGGTAGCCAACGAAATTATTGATTTTATTACTGCCAAAGAAAACCAATGGACCGTTATCGTTTCTTCCAAAAACCCCTACTGGAAAACCAAGTGTACTAGAGAGATTATCCTACAAAACGGACGTATTCAACACGATTCAAAAAAGTTATAACCCATGCTCAATATATCCAACAACAACAAAACAAATCCGCCAAGTCTTGAGAAATTTGAGACCATCAAAAACCTGTACACCAATACCAATTCAAGAGCTTTGAACAAAATTATTGTATCGGTTTGCATCTTGGGTGTGCTTATTTTATTTCTTCCCTGGACCCAAAACATCTCTGGATCTGGATCCGTAACTACCCTAAAACCAAACCAAAGACCCCAATCCATACAAAGTGTGATTTCTGGCCGCATTGAAAACTGGTATGTTCAAGAAGGTGATTTTGTAAACAAAGGCGATACGATTCTTTTTATTTCGGAGATAAAAGAAGACTACATGGATCCTAATTTGGTAGCCAATACCCAAAAACAAGTCCGTGCCAAAAAAAATGCTTTAGAATCTTATGGGTCTAAAGTAAAAACCATGAGCGGACAAATCCAAAACATTGAAAGTGAGAAAAACCTAAAATTAAAACAAGCCCAAAATAAAATCCAACAAGCGCTTTTAAAAATAAAAAGCGATAGCATGGATCTTGTTGCCGTAAAGACACAATTTAAAATTGCAACTACCCAATTGGATCGTGCCGTTCAGCTTCATAAAGAAGGCCTAAAACCTCTCACAGATGTAGAAGACAAAAGACTAAAACTGCAAGAAGTAGACGCCAAAATTATCACCCAAGAAAACAAATACCTGAGCAGTCAAAATGAATTTATCAACGCCAAGGTAGAAACCAACAGAATAACTGCAGAATACGCCGAGAAAGTATCCAAGGCCCAAAGCGAACAATTCACCGCCTTGAGCAACCAGTTTGACACCGAAGCACAGGTAAACAAACTAGAAAACCAATACACCAATTACAGCATACGCAACGGCATGTATTATATCAAAGCCCCACAAAGCGGGTATGTAAACCGGATTTTACAAGCTGGTATTGGGCAAACCATCAAAGAAGGAACCGCAATAGTAAGCATCATGCCGGCAGCATACGATATTGCCGTAGAAACCTACGTAAGCCCAATGGATTTGCCCTTAATAAATAAAGGCGAAAAAGTACGTATTTGGTTTGATGGATGGCCTACTATTGTTTTTTCGGGCTGGCCGGATGTATCCTACGGAACTTTTGGCGGCAAAATTGTTGCCATCGAAAACTTTATCAGTGACAACGGAAAGTACCGCATTTTAATTGCGCCAGATCCAGAAGAAGCCTCTTGGCCCAAAAAAATAAGTATCGGCTCCGGCGCAGAAACTATTGCCTTGTTAGATACCGTTCCGATCTGGTTTGAGGCATGGCGAATTTTAAATGGCTTTCCGCCAAATTATTATAAATCAGACACCAAAACTACTAAAGAAAAAAAATAATGAAACCACTTCTTATCCTTTTTCTATTTTTAGGATCTGTTGTTTTTGGACAAACTCCCACCACCAATAATTTAAAAGAATTTACTTACAATGAGTTTTTGGGTTATGTCAAAAAATACCATCCTTTAGTTAAAATAGCTAATTTAGAAATCAATAAAGCCCAAGCTAATTTGATGGCAGCTCGTGGTGGTTTTGACCCTAAAATTGAAGTTGATTTTAAAGAAAAACAATTTAAAGACAAAGAATATTATTCGATACTGAACAGCAGTTTCAAAATCCCTACTTGGTATGGCATCGAAATAAAAGCGGGTTTTGACCACAATGATGGCATATATTTAAATCCCGAAAACACCGTTCCAAATCAAGGACTAACCTCTTTAGGAATTACCGTGCCGTTAGGACAAGGTTTGTTTATCAATCAAAGAATGGCCGATGTTCGCAAAGCCAAAATCCAATTAAAACTCAGTCAAGCCGAAAGAAAACTACAAGCAATTGCCGTTTTGTATGATGCCTCTATTGCTTATTTTAATTGGAAAAAAACCTATAACGAAGTTGCACTATACCAAACCTACAGCAACAATGCACAAATTAGGTTCAAGGGGATCAAAGAATTGATAAAAGCAGGGGACAAACGCGCTATTGACAGTATAGAGTCTGGGATCAGTGTAAAAAACAGACTGCTCAATCTGGAGGATTCTAAATTAAAATTAAACAAAGCCAAACTAGAGTTAGCAACCTTTTTGTGGTTAGAAAACACCATTCCGTTAGAACTAGCAGATAGTTTGGTTCCCGAAAAAGATATCGCAAACAGCATTCAAGAAACACTAAAAACAAATGATTTAGTAAACACCGATTTTACCCTAGAGAACCACCCAAAGATTAACGCACTTCAAAACAAAATTGAAATTCTGACTGTAGAGAAAAAACTAAAAGCCAACCTGTTGTTGCCAAAAATGGACCTTGGCTATTCTTATATTGCAGAACCAAGTTATATAGACAACTACCAATTTGAAAATTACAAAATTGGTCTAAATTTTTATTTCCCTTTATTTTTACGAAAAGAACGTGGCGGTCTAAAACTAGCACAATACAAAATTCAAGAATCTGAATTGGCATTAAATCTAGAACGAATGCAACTTTCTAACAAAATTAGTGCCCAGAAAACAGAAATTCAATCCTTAGAGATCCAAAATAAAATCATTAAAAGCCTAGCCGAAGATTATGCCGTTATGCTACAATCCGAAGAACGCTTATTTAGCTTTGGCGAAAGCTCTCTATTTGTAATCAATAGCCGAGAAAATAGTTTAATCAGTGCCAAGTTGGCTTCAATCGCTTTAGAAAACAGGTATTTTAACTCCAATGCTGTACTTTTTAAAATTATGGCTAATCCGGATTAAATAATTTAAAAATTGTACTTTTGCCAACTGAAAATAAGACAATATGATTATAGTTAAATCCCGTGAAGAAATTGAATTAATGCGCGAAAGTGCCTTAATTGTATCAAAAACATTAGGAATGATTGCTTCTGAAATCAAAGAAGGAGTAACTACATTACATTTAGATAAATTAGCCGAAGAGTTCATCCGGGACCATGGCGCAGTACCTAGTTTTTTAGGTTTATACGATTTTCCAAACTCCTTATGCATGAGTCCAAATGCACAAGTAGTACACGGAATCCCTAACAATACGCCACTACAGAACGGAGACGTGATCTCGGTAGATTGTGGGGCATTTAAAAATGGCTACCACGGAGACCACGCCTATTCGTTTGAAATTGGCGATGTAGCACCCGAAACCAAAAAATTACTACAGGTTACCAAAGAATCTTTGTATGTAGGTATCCGCGAGTTTAAAGCCGGAAACCGCGTAGAAGATGTAGGTAATGCCATCCAAAAATATACCGAAGCGCATGGTTATGGCGTGGTGCGCGAATTAGTAGGACACGGTTTAGGGCAAAAAATGCACGAAGATCCAGAGATGCCAAATTACGGAAAACGAGGACGCGGAAAACTATTTGTAGAAGGAATGGTAGTAGCCATTGAACCGATGATTAACCAAGGAACACGCAACATCAAACAACACAAAGACGGCTGGACAATCACTACTGCAGACAACAAACCTAGTGCCCACTTTGAACACGATGTGGCCTTAGTAGATGGCAAACCAGAGTTACTTTCTACCTTTGCCTACATCTACCAAGCACTTGGAATTGTAAGCAATGAAGAAGAAGAGTTTAGAAAAGTGCCATTGGTATTGTAACAGAAATAACTTGCTGCTAATGGACATGACCCAACATTAATTTTATTATAAAACTTGAAAAAACTATTCAAACTCGTACTCAATACCATCCCTCGCCCAATACTTATTCGGTTAAGTTATGTTGCACGGCCTATTTTGGCATTGACCTTAAAGGGAACTACGTTTACGGATCCTATTGACGGCAAAAGTTTTAAAACATTCTTGCCGTATGGTTACGGAAACCAGCGCAACAATGTACTTTCGCCAAGCACACTTTCGTTGGAGAGACACCGCTTGTTGTGGCTATACTTAAATGATCAAACTGATTTTTTTACTTCTAAAGAAAAAAAGAAAGTCCTGCATTTTGCACCAGAGCAAGCTTTTTACAAACGGTTTCGCAATCAAAAAAATCTGGACTACACAACAACCGATTTGTTTTCGCCGCTTGCCGATGTAAAGGCTGACATTTGTGACTTGCCATTTGAGGACAATCAGTACGATATTATTTTGTGCAACCACGTTTTAGAACACATTCCAGAGGATACTAAAGCCATGCAAGAGCTCTACCGCGTATTAAAACCTGGCGGAATGGCTATATTGCAAATTCCGCAAGATTTAAATCGGGCAACCACCTTTACAGACGATACCATAACGGATCCAAAAAAGCGTGCCGAAATATTCGGACAATACGATCATGTGCGTATCTATGGACGGGATTATTTTGATAAATTAAGACATATTGGTTTTCGGGTTGTCGAAGAAGCGTATACCACCAAAATTGCACCCGAATTAGTAACGAAATATTGTTTGGCTCCAGGCGAAATTATTCCTGTTTGTTTTAAATAAGCAAAATACCGACGATTTAAATTTTACCCTTAAGGGATTTTGCGAGTATAGAGTCGAACACTTCATTTCCATAATCCCTGAATGGTAAAATCTGTAATTACTTCGCTTTTGACCTAGCAACCTTCAAAAACCTAATAGCCTTAATTTTGACCACTGCATCCAAATTTCCGTTTTGTTTTGACTTGAATTGGGATGTCAAAAGCAATTTTTACACTCCTACAGCTTATGTGGTTGCTACCAACCAACCTATAACTTATTTAGATAAAAAAGCCACCCCCGAAGTTCTCAAAAGCCTTGGGATTGATGTTGTTGACTTAGACAAATCCATCCAAAAAGTACTTGCCATTTGTGATAGCCTGCAAGCCGAGATACTCGCTAAAAAATTCAGCACAGCCAAAGCAAAAAAATCTCTGGAGGAATTATCCAAAGATCCTAAAATTGCCTTGGGGATACAGCGGTATCAAAACGCAAAACTAGCCGAATTTTTAAAACTGGTTCAAACCCATGATTTTGCACTTTGTTTTGCTTTAGACCAAGATAAAAATTTTAGAAAAAGCCAAATCACAACCCAAAACCAACCCTTAGAAGCTAAAATTCATTTTCTAAAAACCGATCAGGGTATAGAATACCGCTTGCAATTGCAAGACAATAAAGAATCCTTTGCTCTTTGGGACAAAAAAATAACCATCCTGCTCCAGGACCCAGCTTGGTTGCTTATAGACCGCCAATTGCTGTTTCTTCAAGCAATAGATGCCAAAAAAATATACCCATTTTTGACCAAAAAAACCATCACCATTCCATCTCGGATGGTGGCGGACTATTTTCAAAAATTTATCAAAGATATTGTCCAGAAAGTAGATGTTACAGCAGATGGTTTTGAAATTATCCAACGCAATACCCTTGTTTCTTGCCAGCTTGAAGCAGTACATGATTTTTTTAAAAACAGCTATTATCTTCATTTTCGCTTGGATTATAACGGCTACATATTTGATAGCTCCAAAAACAAAACAAGCCATTCCGAAGTGGATATAGACCATCCCGAAAACATAAAAGTCATTCAATACAAACGAAATCCAGATGCCGAAATACTTTTGGAACAAAAACTAAGTCATTGGGGTTTGGAGAAAACCGAAAATGGCTTTTTTAGGCTTTCGCCAAAATCTAAAAACACAGAACGATACGCTACCATTCAATGGGTTATAGAGCACCAAGAACAGTTAGAATCTTCCGGATTTAGTTTGGATAACCTTACCATCGATGGAAAAAAAATACAACTCACAAAACCCCTAATTCAGTTTCGGAACCAAACTCAAAAAGATTGGTTTGATATCCAAATCACTATTTGTTGCGGCAAATTTACCTTCAATTTTATAGAGATTATACCCAATTTAAAACAACAAAACCAGCTGTACCTATTGCCTGATGGTAGTTGTTTTTTGATTCCTAAAGAGTGGATGCTGCACTATGCGCCGTTAGCAAAACTAGCCAAGATACACCAACAAGTTTTGCAAGTACCCAAAAACAACTACGCTATTCTTCAAGAAATACCAGAATTACAACTGGATTTAAAAACCCCAATAGTTCCAGAATTTAGCCCATCTGCTTTAGTGAAAGCTACATTGAGACCCTATCAAATTCAGGGTGTAAAATGGCTCCTTGAGCATTACCAAAATGGCATGGGCGCCTGTCTTGCAGACGATATGGGTTTAGGTAAAACCCTACAAACCCTAACCGCCTTGGTTGCCGTACAAGAACAATTAGAAAACCAACAAGCTGAGGCAGAACAACTCGATTTGTTTGGCAACAACCTACCACAGACCAAAGAATATTTAAAAGTTTTGGTAGTACTGCCCTCTTCGTTAGTGTTCAATTGGTACCACGAAGCCCGTAAATTTACACCACATTTGCGGAGGATACAATATATTGGCAAGGATCGAAAATGGATTGCCAAAAAATTAATGCGCTACGATTTAGTATTTACCAGTTATGCCATTGCATCCCGAGATATTGCTATTCTAAAAAAACATTCGTTTCGATTTTTGATTTTAGACGAAAGTCAATATATCAAGAACAAAAAGTCCAAAATATTCCAAGCAATACATCAAATACCTGCTGCAAACAGGATTTCTTTGAGCGGTACACCTATTGAAAATTCTTTGGATGATTTATGGTCTCAGATGGAATTTATCAATCCAGACATACTAGGAAGCCATTCTTTTTTTGTTCAAAATTACAAGATCCCTATTGAAAAAAACAAAGACAAAACCGTTTTGGCAGCACTAAAAACCGTGATTAGTCCGTTTATTTTAAGACGAACCAAAGAGCAGGTATTAGACGATTTGCCCGAGCTTACAGAACAAATTTATTATTGCGATATGCCCAAAGAGCAAGAAAAATTGTACGACGAAGAAAAATCCAAAGCCCGCAATGCAATCCTGGGTACAGATGCTACTAAAAGGGACAAAATTAACATACTCAATAGCTTGATGCGCTTAAGACAACTAAGCAACCATCCCAAAATGATCGATGCTAATTCGGAGATAGATTCCGGAAAATTTCATGCCGTAACCAATTATTTGAGTACTTTGATTCCATCCAAACAAAAAACAATTGTGTTTAGTTCTTTTGTTTCTAATCTGGATTTTTATAAAAATTGGTGTCTTGAAAACCACATTAAATTTTGTGAGCTAACTGGCGCAACGAATCCAAAAGACCGCGAAATTGCTGTAAATAACTTTCAAGAACAAGACGAAATTTTGTTATTTTTTATTTCGTTAAAAGCAGGTGGCGTAGGGCTAAACCTAACCAAGGCATCTTATGTTTTGTTTTTGGATCCATGGTGGAACCCTTTTGCTGAAAAGCAAGGAATTGGTAGAGCACATAGAATAGGACAGGTACAGAAAGTGCATGTGATCCGTTTTATAACCAAAAATACGGTAGAAGAAAAAATTATTCAATTGCAAGAAAGCAAAAAACTACTATCGGATGCGCTTTTGGACGAAAATTATATTGGCCACGAGATAGAAGCCCATTTGGAATACCTTTTGGAATAAAAACAAAAAACAGATAGAATGGCAACCTAAAAACTATCTTTAGAATTGTAAGCTAATTATTCCCTATATTTAAGCCCTCAAAAAACACGTTAATTTCATGACAAAATTAATCCCGATACTGCTTCTGGCTTCTGTGCAGCTCTTGTTGGCACAGGTACAAAAAGAGGTGGCTGCTCCGTTTAACATCAAAACCATTACATTTGTACAAAACAACCAAAATAGCATTCCTATTTTTCCATTAGGATCTGGCTTTCAATTGCAATTTGATGATTTGTATGGTAACGAAGCCGATTATTATTACGAAATAAAACACTGCGACTATAATTGGGTGCCTACAGCAATTGCCAAAAACGAATACTTAGACGGTTTTGACAACCAACGCATCCAAAATTATAGCAACTCCTTCAATACCTTGCAGCTTTATTCTCACTACACGCTAGCACTACCCAATGCAAACACTTTAGGGCTTAAATTAAGTGGCAACTATTTGCTTACTATTTTGAATGATGCGAAAGAAGTTGTTTTTTCTAGAAAATTTATTCTTTATGAAGAACTTGCTAACGTACCCATGCAGGTAAAAAGAGCGCGAACTATTGGCAATTTACCCTACAAACACAACCTAGAATTTTCGGTCAACTCTAAAGCAATAAATTTTCAAAACCCATTAAAGAACCTAAAAATAGTTTTACTACAAAACGGAAAATTTGCCACAGCCATACAAAATATAGTACCGCAATACACCTTGGGTGCAGAATTAATTTATAAATACGATACCGAAACCCAATTTTGGGCAGGGAATGAATTTTTGTTTTTTGAAAACAAAGACCTCAGAGCCTCCGGCAATAACGTATCGTATATAGATGCCAGCACGGCCATTTACGGAAGTCATTTGTTTACCAATACTGCCCGAGCCAACTTTCCGTATAGTTTTACCCAAGATACTAACGGAAGCTTTTTGGTCCAAAACTTCCGAGCTAGCAACATGGCCATCGAAGCAGACTATGCTTGGGTTTATTTTAGTCTATCTGCTCCCGCATTTGGGTTGGATAAAAATATTTATATCACTGGTGCATTTAACAATTATGTTTTAACAACAGAAAACAAAATGGAGTACAACCAAGCCAAAGGTATTTATGAAAAAGCCCTTTTAATCAAACAAGGCTTTACTGGTTTTGAATATACCGTTGCAGATAACAAAGGTACTATTGATCTAGAAAATGCTATTGACGGCAATTTTTACCAAACCGAGAACAACTATACTGCTCTAGTTTATTATAAAGAAAATACCGGGCGCTATGACCGAGTTATTGGCAAGGGTACGGCAAACTCCTTAACTATTGTCAATTAAAAATTTACTCTCAAAAACAACAAAACGAAATCAATTTTTTGTACTTTTGTAATCCTAACACACTCACACAACCTAATTTATATGGTTTCTCAAATAACAAGAGGCATAAAGATATCTGTTTCTACTAGTTTTGAAGGCACGTACTTCAAGAACTACAAGATTCATTTTGCCTTTAGCTACGAGATAACTATTGAGAACCACAGCAAAGATTCGGTACAACTAACTTCGCGCCATTGGGAAATTCATGACTCTTTAAATAACATTGAGATTGTGGATGGCGAGGGCATCATTGGCAAAAAACCAGTCTTGAAGCCTGGAGAGTTTCACACCTACAGCTCCGGATGTTTACTTTCTTCTCCCTATGGAGCAATGAAAGGCCATTTTAACATGATTAACTTTACTTCTACAAAAACCTTTAAAGTATTGATCCCAACTTTTAAGCTTTGTGCTCCATTTGCTTTAAATTAAACCTATTTCGTAAATATATTTAATTTTCTTATCTGGTTTTAAATTATCCTTTGTACTTTTGTTTCACAATAAGTTTTTTGCAATATTTTGCTTAATTTTTATACATTTTAAATGTCTAATCTCTTCTGTACAACCTACAGATAAACAAATTAAATATCATGCTAAAAGGATTTTTTCACGTACCAAAAGCGGTAAATGAACCGGTAAAAGGGTACGCACCTAACTCCCCTGAAAGAGCAGCAGTACAAGCAGCTTACACTAAAATGTGGAACACTAAAATTGACGTACCATTATATATTGGTAGCGAAGAAATTAGAACCGGAAACACTAGAAACATGTCTGCGCCACACGATCATAAACACATCGTAGGAACCTATCATCTAGCCGAAAAAGCACACGTAGAAAAAGCGATAGCCAACGCTTTAGAAGCAAGAACAGCTTGGGCTAATATGGCTTGGGAACAAAGAGCAGCAATTTTTTTAAAGGCAGCAGAACTGGTAGCAGGACCTTACAGAGCAAGAATAAATGCCGCAACAATGATTGCGCAATCTAAAAACATCCACCAAGCAGAGATTGATGCTTCTTGCGAATTGATTGACTTTTTACGTTTTAACGTAGAATTCATGACACAAATTTATGCAGACCAACCTACCTCTACTTCCGATGTTTGGAACCGTTTAGAATACAGACCTCTTGAAGGTTTTGTTTATGCAATTACTCCATTTAACTTTACTGCAATTGCCGCCAACTTGCCTGCAAGTGCCGCCATGATGGGTAACGTAGTAGTATGGAAACCAAGTGATAGCCAGATTTTTTCTACTCAAATAATTGTTGAAATATTCAAAGAAGCAGGAGTACCTGATGGCGTAATCAATGTTGTTTATGGTGATCCATTAATGGTTACAGACACTGTTTTGGCTAGTCGTGATTTTGCAGGAATGCATTTTACTGGTTCCACACATGTATTTAAAGACATCTGGGCAAAAATAGGAACCAACATCCACCACTACAAAACCTATCCAAGGATTGTAGGAGAAACAGGAGGAAAAGATTTTATAGTTGCACACCCTAGCGCAAACTCAAAACAAGTTTCAACAGGAATTGTACGTGGTGCTTTTGAATTTCAAGGTCAAAAATGTTCTGCTGCATCTAGAGCCTACATCCCACAAAGTTTATGGCCTTCTGTAAAAGAAGAAATTATCACGGATGTAAAATCTATGAAAATGGGATCTCCAGAAGATTTTGGCAACTTCATCACTGCAGTAATACACGAAGGTTCATTTGATAAATTAGCAAGCTATATCGATCAAGCCAAAAAAGATGCGGATGCAGAAATTATTGTTGGAGGAAACTACGACAAATCGGTAGGGTATTTTATTGAGCCAACCGTTATTGTAACCACTAACCCACATTATGCTACCATGGAAACCGAATTATTCGGACCAGTAATGACCATCTTTGTATACGAAGATGCAAAATGGGAAGAAACACTAGAATTAGTAGACACTACATCAGAGTACGCCTTAACAGGAGCCATTTTTAGTGAAGACCGTTATGCAATTGAAGTAGCAACCGTAAAATTACAAAATGCTGCTGGTAACTTCTACATCAATGACAAACCAACAGGAGCAGTTGTAGGACAACAACCATTTGGTGGTGCTAGAGCCTCTGGAACCAATGATAAAGCAGGTTCTCCATTAAACTTATTACGTTGGGTATCTCCAAGAACCATCAAAGAAACATTTGTAACTCCAGTAGATTACAGATACCCTTTCTTGGGAGAATAAACCAACTTGAGAGTGTAAAAGTCGAAAGTCTTACAGAACTTTACAACCATAAAAAAGCCGAATCTAAAAATTTAGATTCGGCTTTTTGTTTTATCTTTCTCTAACAAATATGCCTTTTAGCTTTAAGACTATACCACAAACTTTAAGGGCAAATGCACCACTTTTTTGGTTTCAAAAAACGCATCCTCAAAAAAATCGGCTAGATTATATTGAGTTGCTTTTGGAAAATCTTCTAACTCTTGGGTCAAATCGCCTCCTTTTAGGTACAAAATCCCGTTTTTCAAAGCGTGTTTGTGTTGTTTTTTGATTTTAGTTTTAACCCAAGAAACAAAATCCGGCATATTGGTAACGGCACGACTTACAATAAAATCAAAATCTCCCTTAACATGCTCTGCACGCAGTTGTTCGGCCTTAACATTTTTTAATCCTAAAGCATCTACCACCCCTTGAACCACTTTAATTTTTTTGGCAATAACATCAATCAAATAAAAACGCGTGTCTGGAAAAAGAATAGCCAAAGGAATGCCTGGAAACCCACCACCGGTTCCAACATCTAGAACATAGGCTCCGGGTTCAAACTTCATTATTTTGGCAATCCCTAAAGAATGTAAAACATGTTTGGTATATAAGGCATCTATATCTTTTCTAGAAATAACATTTATTTTTTCATTCCAGTCATGGTATAAAAAATCTAATTTTTCAAATTGCTCTTTTTGAATATCCGTTAAATCAGGAAAATACTTTAAAATCTCGTCCATCGTATTATTTTTTTAACAAAAGTACTCATTTTAATACTTAAATAAATAACTCCATTTTGCAGAGTTGAAAATTTTAATATTTATCTTTGGAACTTATTACAACTTTATATTTTATATGAATACAAATGCCCCAACTTTTCCAAGACACGATGCCTTAAAGTTTTTTAAAATTTTAAACAGCCGTGTAAACGATTATTTTAAAGAAAACAATCTTAAAAAAACAGGAAACTGGAGGTTGCATTTAAAAACCTTAGTAATGTTTACGCTATTCTTAGCACCTTACTTTCTATTGCTAGTCTACACAACGATTCCTTTTTGGTTGCATCTTGTATTAAGTGTAGTTATCGGTATCGGTATGGCAGGAGTTGGCATGAACGTTATGCATGATGGCAACCACGGATCCTATTCTAGCAAACCCTGGCTAAACAAAATCATGGGCGGAAGCATTTATATTCTGGCAGGCAATGTCTATAACTGGCAAGTACAACACAATGTATTGCACCACACCTACACCAACATACCAGGTCATGACGAAGACCTAGATGCCGGACGAGTAATCCGTTTTACCAAACATGCAGAGTGGAGTACATTTCATAAATTCCAACACTATTACGCTATAATTCTTTATGGACTACTAACCATCAACTGGTCTCTAACTACTGATTTTAAACAAATGGGAGGGTACCTCAAAAGAAAACTATCCTACGGCTCCGCCCCTAATCCTACCAATTTATGGATTGGATTAGTACTATCTAAAATTGTATATTTTGCTTTTTGGCTCGTAATACCTATGTTGTTTATAACATGGTGGAAAGTCTTAATTGGTTTTTTTGTGATGCATTATACAGCAGGATTAATCCTAAGTTTGGTCTTTCAATTGGCACACGTAGTAGAAGAAACCGAAAACCCAATGCCAAATGAACTTAACGAAATGGACAACACCTGGGCAATACACCAGCTCTACACCACTACCAATTTTGCACCCAAAAACTGGTTGCTCAACTATTATACCGGAGGATTAAACCACCAAATAGAACACCATTTATACCCCAACATTAGCCACGTACACTATGGCAAAATTGCAGATTTTGTAAAACAAACCGCAAAAGAATGTGACCTACCCTATTTAGAATACAAAACCATGACCAGCGCACTAATTGCCCATATCAAACACCTCAAAGACTTAGGTCAAAACCCCGCTTTGACTGTATAATTTCAGACAAAAGCAACCCCTTATATACAATAGCAAAAAAATAACTACAACAAGCATTAAGATGAATCCACTTTCAGACAGAATCAACAATTTATCCACGTCGCAAACCCTAGCAATGGCGGCATTAGCAAGAGAACTAAAAGCACAAGGCAAAGATATAATTAGTTTAAGTCTAGGAGAACCAGACTTCAACACACCCGATTTTATCAAAGAAGCCGCAAAATTAGCCATTGACCAAAACTACAGCACCTACTCTCCAGTAGAAGGATATGGCGAACTCAAAGAAGCCATTTGCCGAAAATTCAAAAGAGACAACAACCTTGACTACCAACCCGCACAAATTGTCGTTTCTACAGGAGCAAAACAATCCTTATACAACATTGCACAAGTACTATTAAATAACGGCGACGAAGTAATTTTGCCTGCACCATATTGGGTTTCCTATTTTGAAATCATCAAACTATCCGGAGGTATTCCCGTAGAAGTACCAACCTCAATAGAGAGTGACTTTAAAATCACACCCGCACAACTAGAGGCTGCCATCACACCCAAAACAAAAATGATGTGGTTCAGCTCGCCATGCAACCCAAGCGGATCCGTATACAGCAGAGAAGAACTAACCGCCCTAGCCAAAGTATTAGAAAAACACCCACAAATATATGTAGTTGCCGATGAAATATACGAGCACATCAACTTTTCAGGCACCTTTTGCAGCATTGCCTCCATACCTGGCATGCTAGACAAAACCATCACCGTAAACGGAGTAGCAAAAGCCTTTGCCATGACCGGATGGAGAATCGGATACATAGGCGCCCCCGAATTTATTGCCAAAGCCTGCACCAAAATCCAAGGCCAAGTAACCTCAGGCGCCAACAGCATCGCACAACGCGCCACCATAACCGCCCTAGATGCAGACCCAAGCGTTTTAAAACACATGGTAAACGCCTTCCATAGCCGCAGAGATCTAGTAGTTGGATTACTACAAGACATCCCAGGCATAAAAATCAACGTACCCGAGGGCGCCTTTTACGTCTTCCCAGACGTATCGTCATTCTTCGGAAAAACATTAAACGGAACCGAAATCAAAAACGCAATGGATTTATCGATGTACCTTTTGGCCCAAGCCAATGTAGCAACCGTAACAGGAGATGCTTTTGGTAACCCAAACTGCATCCGTTTTTCTTACGCAACCAGCGATGCTATTTTAAAAGAAGCTTTAAAAAGAATCAAAGACGCCCTAGCACACTAGCCAAAGCACCCCCATACAAGTCAATACCTGACTTACCAACACACAAATGCCTCCAGATTTCTAAATCTAGAGGCATTTTTTATTTGGGCGTGCCAACACCTAAAAAAGGGGCTTACCCAAATTGCGGCCACAAAGCCCCTCTTTTAGGTGCTGTCGGGCTATCCGCGCTACTTCGGTAGCTAGCTCCTATCCCTCACGCAATCCTACAATTTTGCAACAAAAGTCAAAAATAATATAAAACAAAATCCTTAGACTCCTCCCATCTTTGTATTGTATTAAATAACCAACTAAAAACATTAATCATGACAAACACAGACGACAAAAGAAACGAAATCACCAGCACCCTCGAAGGATTAATTGCCATTCTAGAAGACGGAAAATTAGGCTACACCAACGCCGCAGAACACGTAGAGGACCCTGCCATGCAAACCGAATTCACACAATACGCCAGAGAACGAGCATTATTCATTGTAGAACTACAAGACGAAATCAACAAAATAGGCAAATCTACAGACACCTCAGGAGGCGATCCCTTGGGAGCACTACACCGCGCTTGGATAGACATCAAATCCACCTTTACTAGCGGAGATACAGAAGCCATCATCAACGCCTGTATAACCGGAGAAGAAGCCGCAATTGAAAAGTACGAAACAGCATTACAAAACCAAAACCTACAACCCGCTCAAAAAGCAGTAGTAGCTAAACAACTAAATAGCATACAAGCTATTTTAATGAAATTAAACCTAAACAGTTAATTAGTTACTAACTCAAACGCCAAAAATTAGTAAACACTACCTCAAGGAACCTCCTTGGGGTATTTTATTTTTGTACCAAAAAATCCAATCCAAATCCAAATCTATCCTGCTAATTAGTTCTTTTTTAATCCCACAGAGTTCCCTAGCCCACAGCAACAAGCCCTCTAAAAATAAGGCCAGAACAGCTCTTAAACACCAACAACCAAGTACAACCAAAGTAATCTTAACTATTTATTACAACGATATTTAACCTCAAAAACTGGATAAAATAACACCATTAAAAGATAAAATAACAACTCTTTGCTAGCAACTAGATCCCTACATTTAAAAAATATTTAACAATACTATCTTAAAATGAAAAAAATACAACATCTAATACTCTTATCCTTTTTGCTCTTAAGCACCTATTGCATCCAAGGACAAAACCTAAAAACAAAACTAGAAAATTTATTTCCAGAAGCTACCATCACCTCCATAAACAACCTGAGTGGCTATTCGGAGTCCTTTCAATTAATCTTAAAGCAACCTCTAGACCACCAACACCCAGAAAAAGGAACCTTTGACCATTATATATATCTTTCGCATCTGGATTACAACAAACCCATGGTTATAGAAACCCATGGTTATGACACCCGAAACATCAAAAGCGAAGTTAGTCAGTTGCTAAACACCAACCAAGTAGCCGTAGAATACCGGTTTTATGGCCAATCCAGACCCAATCCAATACCTTGGGAATATTTAACCAATGACCAAGCATCGGCAGATTATCATGCCATAGCGGTGAAATTAAAAGAGTTATACAAAGGCATCTGGATCTCTACCGGAATCAGTAAAGGTGGAGAAACAGCCTTAATTTATAAATCAAAATACCCCAATGATGTAAGCATTAGCGTGCCCTATGTAGCACCCATAATCAACACCCTAGAAGATACCAGAACCAATGACCGCATCAACACCAATGGTACGGCTAGTTGTAGGGCAAAAATCGTAGAATTTCAAAGAGCCATTTTACAAAATAGAGCTGCCATCATGACCCAGTTTAGAAACTATGCCACCTATTACGGCATAACTTACAATGAGGTATCCATGGACGAGGCGCTAGAATATTCCGTACTAGAATTTCCTTTTTCGTTTTGGCAATGGGGACATAGCTGTAGCGCGATACCCTCTAAAACAGCTTCGGCAACAACCCTTTTTAATTACTTAAATCAAGTAGCAGGAGTAGATTTTTACGGAGATTATCAATACGAAAAATACCTACCTTCCTTTTACCAACACATGGCAGAACTGGGCTATTATGGCTTTGATTTTACTCCAGTAAAAGACTTACTAACAGTAGTCACCTCTACATCTAATAATAGATTTGCACCCAAAAACACTCCAGCATACAATCCAAACTACATCAAAGAAGTCCGTAATTATCTAGAAACAAAAGGGGAAAAAATAATGTATATTCACGGCGGATTAGACCCATGGGGAGCTTGTTTAGTAAATCCAAACACCTCCTTAGATTACAAAATAATGACTTTGACCGGCGGAAGTCACGGAACCCGAATTGGGAGTTTTCCCTCTTCAGATCAAACCATGATGATCACCACCCTGAACCGCTGGCTAAACGAAGCGACTTTAGGCGTTACAAATCCCGCTTTGGAACATTCGGAAATCCTGATTTATAGCCCCGAAAAGGATGGTTTATATACCCTAAAAACCAACAAACCAAACCAAAGCTACACAGTAAAGGTGTTCAATGCATTAGGGCAACTTGTTTTAGAAAAAAACAAATCCGAACAAGCCACCACAAGCATTGATCTTAGAGACAAACAAAGCGGTATGTATCTTTTTAAAATAAAATTCACTGCTAATGGCACCGAAATAGTCAAAAAAGTAATTCGATAAATTTGTTTAAAATACTATAAAAAAGGGTTGGTAAAATACGGTATTTTACCAACCCTTTTTTTGTAGCTATTCCGGTGGTTTTTTTACGTATCTACTAAAAACTAGTAGCAACCATTAGTTAAATTATTCTCTCTGTGTTCGAAACACCTTTGGAGTCTTGCCTGTGTGTTTTTTAAACAAACGCACAAAATAAGAGTAATCTTCGTAACCTAAATGGTTTGCAATTTCATTTACCGTTAGGTTTTTGTCCATCAGCATGCGCTTGGCCTCTAATACCACTCGTTGCGCGATTACTTCGGTTGTGGTTTTTTGCAACATTTCGTTACAAATCCTGTTGAGATGTTTGAGACTAATATTGAGCGCATTGGCATAAAACGAAGCTGTTTTTTCTTGGGCAAATTTAGCTTCCAACAACTGCCCTAATTGTTTTATTTTACCCATATATGCGGGTGCATGTACTCCTCCAGAATCCTGGTATTTTCGGGCCAGCTCTATATGTATAATATCCAATAAATTCAAAATTTTATCTTGCGCAAAATTTTTAGGAGCCTGACTCTCTAAAAGCATCATTTTGAACAAAGGCTCCAATGCTTCGGACTCGGTTGCACTCAAAACAATCTCCGATTTGGTATGCGCCGAATAATAAAAAGCAAAGCCATCTAGATCTTTTTGTCCAAAATACAAATTATACATCTCTGGAGAGTAAAAAACCACATATCCCTCTATATCCTCAGATAAACTCCAGTGATGCATTTGCCCTGGCTGCAACACAAATACACGATGAGGCTGGATGTTGTATGTATTAAAATCAACATTGTGCGTGCCAGAACCAGCGGTAAAAAACACCAAAACATAAAAATCATGACGGTGCGGTTGCTCTACAAACCGATGCGTTATTAAATGGTTTTTGAAGGTATTGATATAAAAATCACTGTTGACCGAATTACAATTAAAGCGCTGAATACTATAAACAGGATATTTTTTCATTTCAAAAATGTCTTTATTGTGCTATAACTAGCGAAGATATAAAATACCTCCCACAGAACCACAGCGTACCTTTGTAAAAAAAACAAAATGGCAACTACATTAGTTCATATTCTAAACAACACCTGCCCTCACTGCCATGTAGGCAAGGTTTTTGACGAAAAAAATATATTTTTAAATATTGGTTTTCCAAAGATGCATCCTACTTGCTCCCATTGCCACCATAAATTTGAAAAAGAGCCCGGTTATTTTTTTGGCGCCATGTATATCAGTTATGGATTAACTGTAGCCCAAGCTATTGCAACCTATATAATAGCCCAATTTTTCTTTCCGGTAGCATTTGATCTAAGAATCATTCCTATTATTGCTTTGGTAATCCTTGCTTTGGCCTCTTTCAACATTCGTTTTTCGAGGCTATTATGGATCTATATGTTCAAAAATTATTCTATGTAAAAAACACCTCTACAAAAGTGTATTCTGTTTTGGGTTAGGCAAACCAAATTGGAGTTAATTCTTTTTTAACACCCCAATTTAAGCCTAATTTGTAATTCAAAATGTAAATTTGTGCTTTACACATAAATCCCTTTATACCAATGAAAAACACAGTACTACACAAAGCAAACACCAGAGGCCATGCGGACCATGGATGGCTAAATGCCTACCATAGTTTTAGTTTTGGAAGCTGGTTCCATCCCGATAGAGTGCAATTTGGGGCGCTACGGGTTTTAAACGACGATACTATTGCTGGCGGAATGGGTTTTGGAACCCACCCTCACAATAATATGGAGATCGTCACCATTCCGCTTGAGGGAGATTTGGCACACAAAGACAGTATGGGAAATGCCCAAACGATTCCAACTGGTAGCATTCAGGCAATGAGTGCTGGTACTGGTGTGGAACATAGTGAGTTTAATCCCAATGCCAACCAACCCACCAAACTCTTGCAAATTTGGGTTTTTCCGAATACAAAAAACGTAGCGCCACGCTACCAACAAATAGATATAAACCCAGAGGACAGACACCAAAAATTTCAACAAATTCTTTCTCCTAATCCAGAGGACGAAGGGGTTTGGATCCATCAAGAGGCGTGGTTTCATTTGGGCAAATTAGATTCGGGAAGCACGCATACCTATGCTTTAAAAAAACAAGGCAATGGCGTTTATGCTTTTATCCTTTCGGGAAAAGGGACTATTAATGGCCAAAAACTAGAAACAAGAGATGGTTTTGGAATCTGGAACACCGCTACGTTGGAGATAGAAACCCAGACCAAGATGGAAATTTTGTTGATAGAAGTTCCGATGGATTACTAATCTGGAAGGTAATTATTTGAAATTCGGGATAGTATCTCTAGCCCTGATGGAAGCAAAAATCCTTTAAGGCCAGGGTTTGGCCTTAAAGATTGTAGCGTACAGCAGGAGGGATTGCTCTTGCAAAGAAACAAAAGTTGGTGCTCCTAAAAAAAATAGTATTTTTGCCTCCGATTTAATTAGAAGATCTTTAATTTTTAAATAAGATAAATGAAAGCATATGTATTTCCAGGTCAAGGCGCACAGTTTACAGGAATGGGCAAAGAGGTGTACCAAAACAGTCCACTAGCAAAGGAATTATTTGAAAAAGCAAACGAAATATTGGGATTCCGAATCACGGATATCATGTTTGAAGGAACGGCGGAAGAATTAAAAGAAACTAAGGTTACACAACCTGCGGTGTTTTTGCATTCGGTTATTTTGGCTAAAACTTTGGGAGCAGATTTTAAACCCGAAATGGTGGCTGGGCATTCGCTTGGAGAGTTTTCGGCGTTGGTTGCCAATGGTGTTTTGTCTTTTGAGGATGGTTTAAAACTGGTTTCGCAACGTGCTTTAGCTATGCAAAAAGCGTGTGAGATCAAGCCCTCAACCATGGCTGCGGTTCTAGGATTGGCGGATTTGGTGGTAGAACAGGTTTGTGCAACTATACCGGGTGTGGTTGTGGCTGCAAACTACAATTGTCCGGGGCAGTTGGTGATTTCGGGCGAAACTACTGCCGTAGAAGCGGCTTGTGTAGCCATGAAGGAAGCTGGCGCAAAAAGAGCTTTGGTATTGCCTGTAGGTGGTGCTTTTCATTCGCCTATGATGGAACCTGCTAGAGAAGAATTGGCTGCAGCTATTGAGGCAACTACATTTTCTACTCCTATTTGTCCCGTTTATCAAAATGTGACTGCTACTGCGGTATCGGATCCAGAACAGATCAAGAAAAATTTAATTATTCAGTTGACTGCTCCAGTAAAATGGACGCAATCTGTGCAACAAATGATTGCCGATGGTGCCACTTTGTTTACGGAAGTTGGCCCCGGAAAGGTATTGGCTGGTTTGATTGGCAAGATTAATAAAGATGCCGTAACGGCAAATGCCTAGCATTTCAGGAACTAGTTGCTGAATATTGGTATCCCTAAAACAAATATCCCCAACTATCTATATTATTGACAGTTGGGGATATTTGTGTTTATAAGGTTTTGTGCAGAACTTTAGTTGTTCCGAACTTTTTGCTCCCATTTCCAAGCGCTTTCCATTGCTTGCTCTAGCGTGAAGGTTGCTTTCCAGCCTAAGATTGCATTTGCTTTGTCTGTATTGGCATATGCTTGGGTGATATCTCCTTCTCTACGGGCTACTAATTTGTAGGGTAGTTTTTGGTTGCTTACTTTTTCAAAAGCATGGATTACTTCTAGAACGGAGCTTCCGGTACCGGTGCCAAGATTAAAAACCTCTACTTTTTGTTGGTTTTTTTGATCCAATAGCCTCTGTAAGGCAATAACATGGGCTTTTGCCAAATCTACTACATGGATATAATCTCGTACTGCGGTTCCGTCTGTTGTTGGGTAATCACTTCCGTAAACGGATAACTCGTTGCGTAATCCTATTGCGGTTTGTGTGATAAAAGGAACTAAATTTTGAGGTACTCCCAGAGGTAGTTCTCCTATTTCTGCGGAAGGATGGGAACCAACAGGGTTAAAATAACGCAACAAAATAGCATTAATATTGGTAACCTTAGCGGTATCTATAATAATTTCTTCCCCTATTTGTTTGGTGTTTCCGTAGGGAGACATGGCTCTTTGTATGGGTGCATCTTCGGTAATGGGCATTTTTTCGGCTTGACCATACACCGTACAAGAGGAACTAAAAATAATGCTCGCGCGGTCTTTTTTGTCTAGCTCTTGCAAAAGATACACTAGTGCATTTAGGTTGTTTTCGTAATACAATAACGGATTTTGAACACTCTCTCCCACGGCTTTGGAAGCCGCAAAATGGATCACGCCCGTAATATCGCGATGTCTATTAAAAAAATCTTGTACTTTGGCTTTTTCTCTTAAATCTAATTTTTCAAAACTAGGCACTTTGCCTGTTATGGCCTCAATTCCTTCTAAAACTTCTAATGAGCTGTTAGACAAGTCATCTATGATTACTACCCCAAAACCTTGGTTTTGCAATTCTACAACGGTATGAGAACCTATAAACCCTAAACCTCCTGTTACTAATATCTTCATTTTGTTATTTTTAAAACCAATACTGGATCTTGGTTGGGATTCGCTATTTTAAAAACTCTAAAACGCTTTCTGTTATAAATTGTATTTGCTCGCCATCTAATTCTGTGTGCATCGGCAAAGACAACACTTCTTGAACCAATTGGTTGGTTACCGGAAAATCTTTTTCGTGGTAGCGGCTATCTGCATACGCCTTTTGAGAATGCAACGGAATTGGGTAATAAATAGCACACGGAATTCCTTTGTTTATTAGGTGCTGCATCAGACCGTTTCTGTCTGCATCTATAATTCGTAAGGTGTATTGATGAAATACATGGCAATCGCAATCTCCACAAATTTGTGGCGCTATAATGTTTTTGTGGCCTTCAAATGCCATAGAATATTTTCTGGCTGCATCTTGTCTGGCGCTATTGTATGCGTCTAACAAGGGTAATTTTGCGTTTAAAACCGCTGCTTGAATGCTATCCAAACGGGAGTTTACACCTACTACATCATGGTGGTATCTTTCATACATACCATGATTTACGATACCACGCAAGGTATGTGCTAGAGCATCATCGTTAGTAAAAATGGCACCGCCATCTCCGTAACAACCTAGGTTTTTGGACGGAAAAAATGAGGTTGCTCCAACATGCCCTATGGTTCCTGCTTTTTGCTTGGTTCCGTCTGTAGATTTGCAATTGGCTCCAATGGCTTGTGCATTGTCTTCAATAACGTACAAATTATGCTTTTTGGCTAGTGCCATAATTGCCTCCATGTTGGCTGCACGACCAAACAAATGCACGGGAACAATGGCCTTGGTTTTTGGTGTGATGGCTTTTTGGATCGCTTCCAAAGAAATATTCATGTTGTGCATCTCTACATCTACTAACACTGGAGTTAGTTGCAATAAGGCAATTACCTCAACGGTTGCTGCAAATGTAAAATCGGCTGTAATTACTTCGTCTCCGGGTTGCAAACCTAACCCCATCATGGCAATTTGTAGCGCATCGGTACCATTGGCACACGGAATTACGTGTTTAACTCCCAGATACGTTTCTAATGATTTTTGAAATTTGTGCACCTCAGGCCCATTGATATACGCATTGGTATCTAAAACCTCTTGGATAGAAACAGTTACCGTTTCTTTTATTTTATCGTATTGACTTTTTAAGTCAACCATCTGTATTTTTTTCATGCAATAAAAGTTATATGCAACAAAATTAAGAATTAATAGCTAGAATAAATTCAGAATACCTTTTTTATTTAAATCTAAACCAGCACCTCTTAAATTGCTTGCAAAACCAAAAGCCATAACACCTTTAATGACTAAAAATAAATATAAATATGTATTTTAGCCTTCCTAAAAATAACCCCATGTTTTTTATTTACAACGCCTTCGTTTTTCTAGTTTCTAAAATTCTAAATATAGTTGCTCTTTGCAACCCAAAAATAAACCTTTTTGTAAAAGGCAGAACCGTTGTTTTTAAAACTTTAGAACAAAAAATACAATCCAACGATCCAACCATTTGGTTTCATGCCGCTTCTTTAGGAGAATATGAGCAAGGGCTGCCCGTTATGGAGGCCGTCAAAGCAACCTATCCGGATCATAAAATTGTACTTAGCTTTTTTTCTCCTTCGGGATATGAAGTCCGTAAAAACAATTCTGTGGCAGACGCTACGGTTTACCTGCCCTTGGATAGCGCACAAAATGCCAAAAAATTTCTAGATTTGGTGCGCCCGGAATTTGTTTTCTTTATCAAATACGAATATTGGCCCAATTATTTGAACGAATTAAAAAAACGGCACATCCAAACCTACTTAATCTCTGGAATATTCCGAAAAAACCAAGCTTTTTTTAAATGGTATGGTGGTTTTTACCGCAAGGCGTTAGATGCCTTTACGTACTTTTTTGTACAAAACGAAAGTTCTAAAAAACGACTCCTAACATTGGGCAAAACAAATGTTGCTGTTTCTGGTGATACGCGCTTTGATCGTGTTGCTACACTTTTAGAAAAAAATAATACCCTGGATTTTATAGCTTCTTTTAAAAACAATGCCCTGACCATTGTTATAGGAAGCTCTTGGCCCAAAGACGAAAATATCTGGGTAGAATACATTAACCATTGCCCAGACAACGTGAAATTTATTATTGCGCCGCATAATATCAAAAAAGACGCAATCGCCGAATTAAAAACAAGCATCCAACGCAAAACGGTTTTATTTTCGGAAAAAGAAGGAAAAAACCTCGCAGCTTATAATGTGCTCTTGGTGGATACCATTGGCTTACTTACCAAAATTTACAGCTATGCGGATATTGCATATGTGGGTGGCGGATTTGGGAACCCAGGAGTACATAATATACTCGAACCAGCAACCTTTGGTGTTCCGGTACTGATTGGCCCAAACTACGCCCATTTTGCCGAAGCGGTAGCACTAGTTAATTTAGGTGGCTGCAAAAGCATTTTAAATCTAAAAGAGCTGCAAAAAGTAGTAGATGATTTGCTTTTAAACACCGCTTACCGTAGCGAAACTGGACACATTTGCAACACCTTTGTAACCATGAACAAAGGAGCAACAGCCATTATTATGAAAAATATAGATACAACCCATTTGTAAGCAAACACAAACAAACTCTTGACTTAGCCATCAAGCCATACATCCCGAGCCCAAAATACACCAATATCAAAGCCTAATCTTAGCAAAAACAAAAGGTTATTCCGCCTAAAAAAAAACAACCACTACACACCACTAAGCAATTCAAAAACAAGAAATTACCACCAAAAATTACCCGAAAAACAACGCTACCAACCGCCTTATAAAGCAACAAAAAACATCTTAAAATTTAAATCCTAAATTCTGTTTTTTGTTTTTATTTTTTTGACAGAAATTCACTATCTTTGACTAAGACAAAAAAGAAGAATTATTTTTCAAAAAAAAATTCAAAAAAAAATTTACATATCAAAAAATTTATATCTTTGCGTCGAATTAATAATTAACCTTTATATTAAATTAAGATGAAAAAAGTATTTTTAAGTTTAGCTGCTGTTGCTGTATTGACTGTTGTATCTTGTAAAAAAGCTGACGCTGCTGCTGAAGACGCTACTGCTGTAGTTGATTCTGCTGCTGTTGTTGTTGATTCTGCTGCTGCTGTAGTTGATTCTGCTGCTGTAGTTGTTGATTCTGCTGCTGCTGTAGCTACTGATGCTGCTGCAACTGCAACTGAAGCTGCTGCTCACTAATTAGAATTAAATTCTAAAATTAAAGCCATCCGCGAAAGCGAGATGGCTTTTTTATTGCAATCTTATTTTTGGAACAGAACCCCTTTTTTATTACCAAAAGAGCCTACTTAGTCTGTAAATTCAAAATAGTTATTTGAAAAATCCAATATCTCCGCTTTAGAGCCATATTTTACAATTTCGTCAATTCCTTTTTGAACCATTAATTCTGTACTGTATTTTCGACTTGTAGCCACCACTACCTCATCCAGAACTACTCTAAAAAAAAACCGGTCCTTACTGGTTTTAAACTTCACAAAAGAACAACTAGCAAAAGCCAATTTTAAACGTTCGGCATCTGCTTCACAATCCATCCGTAACTCATAAGCATTGCTTGTAAAGATTGTCTTTCCTTTTCTAGACATCAATTCAAACTTATAATCTCCGCTAAATCGTTTTGTAATTACCAAAGAAGCCATAGTACAGCGTATTGTTATTTTTAAATTAAATAATTTTTTTTGAAGACTTAAATTAAACAAAAAAAACCTCTTCTAAAGAAGAGGTTTTGTACTCAGAGCGGGACTTGAACCCGCACGAACATTGCTGTTCACTGGATTTTAAGTCCAGCGTGTCTACCAATTTCACCATCCGAGCATAATTTTATTTTAAAGTTTTGGTTTTTTATCCTTAAGAAAGACAAACCTAAAAGAACTCTAAACACTTGTGGTGTAGAGCGAAAAACGGGGCTCGAACCCGCGACCTCGACCTTGGCAAGGTCGCGCTCTACCAACTGAGCTATTTTCGCATTTTGTAAGCTTGCTATACATCCTGTGTATTGCGGTGGCAAATTTAAGACATTTATTCGATTAAACAAGCCTTTTAAACATAAATTTTTTAACTATTTTACAATGTGCTGAAAATCTATTAATTACAATTATTTATTTTTTTGGGTTAGCATTCTTTTTATCTCATTTAATTTCATCAGAGCTTCAATTGGCGTTATGGTGTCCACATCTAGGCTTAAAATTTCTTCTTTTATTTCTTCCAACAAAGGATCATCTAGGTTAAAAAAGCTCATTTGCACACTATCCTGGGCTTCTTTTACACCATGTAGAACTTCGTTAGAATGGTTTTTCTCTAGTTTTTTTAGGATTTTTTGCGCCTTTAGTAACACAATTTGAGGCATCCCTGCCATTTTAGCAACATGAATACCAAAACTATGCGCACTACCACCTTGGACTAATTTTCGGACAAAAAGAACGGTGTCTTTTAACTCCTTTACCGCGACGTTATAGTTTTGGATACGGGGCAATGTTGTGGTCATCTCGTTTAACTCATGGTAGTGGGTGGCAAAAAGCGTTTTGGGCCTTGAGGGATGCTCGTGCAAAAATTCTGCAATAGCCCAAGCAATGGATATTCCGTCATAGGTACTGGTTCCTCTACCTATTTCATCTAACAAAACCAAACTTCGTTCGGAAATATTATTCAAAATAGAAGCTGTTTCGTTCATTTCAACCATAAATGTTGACTCTCCCATAGAGATATTATCCGAAGCTCCTACTCTAGTGAATATCTTGTCTACAATACCCATTTTTAAATGCTCCGCCGGAACAAAACTTCCCATTTGTGCCAAAAGTACAATTAAGGCTGTTTGTCGTAAAATTGCTGATTTACCAGACATATTGGGGCCAGTTATCATAATTAACTGCTGGGTTTCGGGGTCTAAAAAAACATCGTTGGCAATATAGGGCACGCCAATTGGCAATTGTTTTTCAATAACAGGATGTCTTCCGTTTTTTATCTCTAAAATCACTGTTTCTGTTAATTCTGGACAGCTGTACTGGTTCTCGATAGCCAATTGAGTAAAGGAACACAAACAATCCAATTGAGCAATAAGAGATGCGTTTAATTGTACTGGTTTAATATAGGCAGCAATCCAGGCTACCAATTCTTCAAATAAGGCCGTTTCTATTTTATGTATTTTTTCTTCGGCACCTAAAATTTTAACTTCATATTCTTTTAATTCTTCGGTTATGTAGCGCTCTGCATTGACTAGCGTTTGTTTGCGAATCCATTCTGGAGGCACTTTGTCTTTATGGGTGTTTCTAACTTCTATGTAATATCCAAAGACGTTATTGAAAGAAATTTTTAAAGAACTAATACCTGTACGCTCGGATTCTCTAGCTTCAATTGCGTCTAAAAATTCTTTGCCAGAACTGGATATGGCGCGCAATTCATCTAATGTTGCACTGACTCCTGTAGCAATAGCATTTCCTTTGGCAACAGCCACAGGAGCATCTTGATTTAGGGTTGTTTTTATTTTTTCGCGTAGCAAATCACAATTATGCAGGCTATCTCCTATCCTTTTTACTGCCTCTTGCGGGCTAGACAAAGCCAACGTTTTTATGGGCAATATAGCATCCAAAGATTCTTTTAGATACACCACTTCGCGCGGAGAGACTTTGGCGGTGGCAATCTTGGATATTAAACGCTCTAGATCTGCAATTTGCTTAATTTGGTTTTGTATTTGCTGCAGCACAACTTGGTTGGCTTTCAAATAAGAAACAACCTCATGGCGTTGTTTTATTTTAGAAGGCTCTTTTAAGGGTAGTGCCAACCACCGTTTGAGCAACCGTCCTCCCATTGGCGAGAGGGTTTTGTCTATAACCTCTAATAAGGTAACGGCATTGGGGTTGTAACTATGGTATAATTCTAAATTCCGAATGGTAAAACGATCCATCCAAACATAAGCATCTTCGGCTATGCGCTGTAATGCTGTAATGTGCTGTAATTTGTTATGTTGGGTTTCAGACAAATAATACAAAATGGCTCCTGAGGCTATTATTCCTTCTTTTAAATCTTCTATTCCAAATCCTTTTAGAGAAACAGTTTGAAAATGTTTTGTAAGTATCTCGAAGGCATAATCTTGTTTGTAAACCCAATCTTCTAGATAAAAACTATGGTAATTCTCACCAAAGGCTTGTTTAAAATCTGCTTTGTTATTCTTAGAGACCAGAACTTCGGAAGGACTAAAATTTTGTAATAATTTATCTACATACTCTGCATTGCCTTGTGCTGTGAGAAACTCTCCGGTAGATACGTCTAAAAATGAAATCCCGATGCTTTTGGTGGTAAAATATAGGGATGCCAAAAAATTATTTGTTTTGGATTGCAAAACCTCATCATTCATGGATACTCCTGGAGTTACTAATTCTGTAACACCACGTTTGACAATGGTTTTAGTCATTTTTGGATCTTCTAGTTGGTCACAAATTGCCACCCGAAGCCCTGCTTTTACTAATTTAGGCAAATAGGTATTGATGGAATGGTGCGGGAAACCAGCAAGCGCAGTCTCGGTGGCAGATCCCGCACCTCGTTTGGTTAAGGTGATGCCCAGTATTTTGGAAGCCCGAACAGCATCTTCTCCAAAGGTTTCATAAAAATCCCCAACCCGAAACAACAAGCAAGCATCTGGATACTTTCTTTTAATTTCATTGTACTGTTTCATCAATGGGGTTTCTTTAACTACTTTATCTTTAGCTGCCAATTTTGTTTGTTTAAATGGTTGATTCTCTAAGCAGCGAATTTAATTATTAAATAGCAAAAAACAGGTACTTGCAAAAAATTAAACTTTTTTTAAGTAATTTTTAAGGTATTGGCATGATTTTTTCTTTAGATTTGTTTAAATAACTTTAACCACAATCAAAATGAAAAAAATACTTACAATTGCCATGCTAGTTGTTTTAGGGATAACAACTTCTCAAGCTCAAAAAACGATCAAAAAAGCAAAAACTACCACCACTAAAGTTGCAGGTGCAGGAATGGTGTTTGATAATGACACTATAGATTATGGAACTATTGCTCACAATGCCGATGGAAACCGTGAATTTGTTTTTACAAACAATGGAAAAAAACCTTTAATAATCACTAGCACACAAGGATCTTGTGGTTGTACGGTTCCTACGTCTCCAAAAGAACCAATTGCTCCAGGAAAAAAAGGAGTTATTGGAGTAAAATATGCCACCGATAGAGTTGGTCAATTTACCAAAGCAGTAACCGTAACTTCAAATGCAGAAGGGCAACCTACTAAAATACTTACCATCAAAGGAACAGTACTTGCAGAGGATGCTGCAAAAAACTAATAATTATTACACCACTTATACTAAAGCTTCCTTTAAAACCGGAAGCTTTTTTTTTATGAATTTACTATCAAAATGAGAAAATTAGAAAACAACGAACTAGGGCGAAAGAGCATTGAAGCCTTCAAAGAATCTGTCAAAACTCCGGTTATAATACTCCTAGAAGACGTACGTAGCCTACACAATATAGGTTCCGTATTTAGAACTGCCGATGCTTTTTTGATCGAAAAGATTTATTTATGCGGGATTACTGCTACGCCTCCTAACAAAGAAATCCATAAAACAGCACTTGGCGCAACAGACACTGTAACTTGGGAACACCGCAAAAACACTCTGGAGCTAATCCACGAATTAAAAAACAACAACATAATTACCCTAGCAATAGAACAGGTAGAAAGTGCCGTTTTTTTGCAAGATTTTAAAGTAGACAAAAATGCCAAATATGCTATTGTTTTTGGCAACGAAGTACATGGCGTAACCCAAGAGGCAGTAGCTTTATGTGATGGTTGCATTGAAATACCGCAATTAGGCACCAAACACTCCTTAAACATTGCTGTTAGTGCTGGAATTACTATTTGGGATTTATTCAAACAATTTAGAGCATAACTGTTGCTAATTTTTGATTTATTTGTTCTAAAACATACCAATAGTCTTCTTGGTTTTTTACAAAATCTTTATTAGAGATGTCAAGGATCAAAATATCCCAATCCGTTTGTGAGTGTATGTAATCCAAATACCCTTGATTCACTTTATCCAAATATGCTTTGGTGATATTTTGTTCGTACTCTCTACCACGTTTTTTTATGTTATGCAGCAATTGATCGGAACTTTGGTGTAAATAAACATACAGATCTGGTTTGGGTATTTGCTGGCAAAGAATACCAAACAAATCTTTATAGAGTTGGTACTCTAGATCCGCCAAAGTTATTTTTGCAAATAACAGCGATTTTAAAACATGATAATCTGCCACAACAAAATCTTGAGAGAGATCTAACTGGGCTAAATTGGTTGCAAGTTGTTGGTGCCGATCCGCCAAAAAAGATACCTCTAAAGAAAAAGCATACCGGTCTGGATCTTGATAAAATTTAGGCAAAAACGGATTATCTGCAAAACGTTCCAAAACAGCTTTGGCGTCAAAATCTTGGGCTATTTTGGTAACCAATGTTGATTTTCCAGCTCCTATATTGCCTTCAATTACTACATAGGCAGCTTGCTTGAAAGGCATTTCGTCTGTGGGATTATAGAGTTTGCTAATAGCCTTACAAACGCTTTGATCCGCAGAGGCAGCAACTAATTGCTGAATGGTTTTTTGCAAAACAGGATGTTTCCATTGGGGAGCTAAATCTGCCACTGGATATAAAACAAAATTTCTTTGTTCCAATAAAGGGTGCGGTAGTTGCAACTGGTCTGTATTTATAATTTGTTGGTCCACAAAGATCAAATCAATATCGATCAATCGCGCTGCATACCCTGGACTGTTTTTTCGCAGCCGTCCCAACTCTTTTTCTATTTTTAGAACCTGATCCAAAATTTGCTCCGCTGTCTTAAAAGTATGCACCAATAAGGCACAATTATAAAAAGCACTACTATCAAAACCCCATGAGGCAGATTCATAAAGTGCCGAAACACCAACCACCGTTCCTAGGCTTTGGTTTATACGTTTTATACTGTTTTCTATATTTTCAAGGCGGTTTCCTTGGTTACTGCCTATAGACAAAATGACCTGATGCTGTACTTTCATATTAAGTACAAATTAACTAAAAGAATTTTAGAATAACCTTATATTTGCACAAAGTGTTGCAGTTGATATTGCAAAAACCACCATAAAAACAGTACCTAATTAGTATTGTTGGCAACTTATTAAAAAAAATAATTATGAAGTTTTTAGGAAATGTACTGGCCACCATTGTGGGTTTATTTGTCTTCATTATGCTGTTTTTCTTTGGCATTTTATTTATTGGTGCTGTTTTTGGCGGCAACTCCGAAACTGTGACCGTAAAAGAAAACTCCATAATTGAGCTAGATCTAAAAAATATAGAATACGATTACGCCGGAAAATACCAAGAACCCTGGATGGCGATGTTCTCAGACACAGAAAAAGTAGGTCTAACAGACATCCTTACAGCCATTCAAAAAGCCAAAACAGATCCAGACATCCAAGGAATATCCATTTTAAACAACCACTACTCCTTAGGTATGGCACAAAGCAAGGCTTTGAGAGATGCTTTGGCTGATTTTAAAAAATCCAATAAATGGGTATGGGCATACGCCAACACCTATTCTCAAAAAGAATACTACATTAATTCTGTTGCCAACACCATTTATATAAATCCGGTAGGAGAACTGGACTTCAAAGGACTCTCTTCTGAGATTCTGTTTTTTAAAGATTTGCAAGAAAAATCCGGCATTAAAATGGAAGTAATTCGCCACGGAAAATACAAAAGCGCCGTAGAGCCCTTTTTAGAAAACAAAATGAGCCCAGCCAACAGAGAACAAATCACAGCACTACTACAGGCTGTTTGGAGCACCGTTACCACAGCAGTATCCGAAAGCAGAAACCTGCCCGTTGCCAAACTAAATGCAATTGCAGACGGTCTCTTGGCACGAACCCCCGAAATGGCCAAAGCACAAAACATGGTCGATATAATTGCCTACGAAGACGTGTATCATAACAATATTAAAAAAGCATTAAAAGTAGACCCAAAAGAAGATTACAACAAAATAGGAATTATTGCCTACACCCAAAAAACCCTTACCACCTCTACTCCCGCCTCTACCGCCAATCAAATTGCTGTAATTTACGCTCAAGGCGAAATCCAAAGCGGCGAAGGA
This sequence comes from Flavobacterium crassostreae, assembly GCF_001831475.1. Taxonomy (NCBI): domain Bacteria; kingdom Pseudomonadati; phylum Bacteroidota; class Flavobacteriia; order Flavobacteriales; family Flavobacteriaceae; genus Flavobacterium; species Flavobacterium crassostreae. The sequence continues at coordinate 193,170 of NZ_CP017688.1, forward strand.
GATGTTAACACCATTGGCGAAGGCTCCATGCGTCGTTCCTTACAAGAAGCCCGAAAAGACAAAAACATAAAGGCAATAGTCCTGCGCATTAACAGTCCTGGAGGAAGTGCCTTAACCTCTGATTTAATTTGGAGAGAAGTAGAACTTACCAAAAAGACAAAACCCGTTGTAGTTTCGATGGGAAATTATGCGGCTTCGGGCGGCTATTATATTGCCTGCAATGCCTCTAAAATATTTGCTCAAAACAACACCATCACTGGTTCTATTGGCGTTTTTGGAATTTTACCTAATTTTCAGGAACTAACCAAACGCGTAGGTATACATGTAGAACAAGTAAATACCAATCCAAATGCCGCAGCCTATAGCCCATTTGTACCTTTAGACCCCACATTCAAAGCAGTAACTCTAGAGAGCGTAGAACACATTTACAAAACCTTTGTTACCCATGTGGCCGAAGGTAGAAAAATGACTTTTGAACAAGTAGATGCCATTGCACAAGGACGCGTTTGGTCTGGATCCGAAGCTCTAAAAATTGGTCTTGTAGACAAAATAGGAGGTCTCGATGTTGCTATTAAAGAAGCCGCAAAGCTTGCCAAAATAACGTCCTACACAACCCAAAATTTTCCAGAATACAAAAAAGATTTTAACGACTTGTTGGCTAATTTTCCGATGGGAAAAATAAAAGCCTCTTTTATAAAAGAAGAAATAGGAGAAGAAAACTACCAATTGATGCAAAAAATAAAAAACTTAGAAACCCAAAAAGGCATACAAACCAGAATGCCCTACACCATAACGATTCATTAAAAACATATTTGATGCTGCTCTAAAAAAGGCTGTTTTACCAATGGTAGAACAGCCTTTTTTGAGTACAGAAAAAGTAATCCGAAATACGCATTTGGCCATACCAATATTTATAAAATTTTAAAAGTAATTTTAACTCTAAAAATGTTATTTTTGTGTTCAAGCACAGCAATATTGGTATTGCTCAACAACTAAGAAAAACTTAAAAAATCAGACTATTATGTTTAAAAAAATTGCCCTGATACTTGCTGGACTTTTGCTGCTAACTATAGTAGCCCTTTTTGCAATTCCTTATTTCTTTAAGGACCAAATTACTGCCAAAATAACCAGTATCTTGAACGAAAAAGTGGATGCAACAATACGCTTTACAGAAGCAGATTTGAGTTTATTCAAAAACTTCCCGAATGCCAGCTTTACCTTAGATAGTTTGGTAATTATTAACAAAGCGCCCTTTGAAGGCGATACCCTTGTGGCTTTTGGAGAGCTAGAGCTACGAATGTCTGTTAAAGAACTTTTTAAAGACAAAAACCAACCCATGCACATTCAGGGAATTAGAACCAAAAACGGTGTAGTAAATATTCTTTTTAACAAAGATGGCGTAGGCAATTATGATATTGCCCTCAAAGACAACAACAAAAAAGAAACCAGCCAAGATGCGCCCCTTTCTTTAAACATCCAAAACTACAAAGTAGACAATCTGAGGTTTAAATATTTTGATGCAAGCTCAAAAATAAAATTAGTTTTAGACAGCATCCAACATGAAGGAACCGGAGATTTCACGGCCTCCATACTCGATTTAACTACCAAAACCACCACCAAAGTTTCTCTGGATATGGATAAAGTAAACTACCTAAAAAACGTAGCCTTGACTCTAGATGCCGTTTTAGAAATTGATTTAGAAAAAAGCAAATATACCTTCAAAGAAAACAAAGCCCTAATCAACCAATTGCCATTAGAGTTTGATGGATTTATCCAATTAGCCGAAGATGGACAAGAGTATGATTTAAAATTTAAAACCCCTACTTCCTCCTTCAAAAACTTTTTGGGCGTGCTCCCAGCAGCCTATTCTGCCAGCCTTGACAAAGTCAAAACAACCGGCGATTTTACCATTGTAGGTTTTGCCAAAGGAAAATACACCCAAACTACCGTACCTAAATTTAATATTGAAATTGCCTCAAACAACGGCTCTTTTAAATATCCGGACCTACCTAAATCCGTACAAAACATTGTACTAGACACCAAAATAATCAACGAAACCGGAATACTCAACGATACCTATGTCAATCTAGACAAACTATCTTTTAAAATAGACCAAGATATCTTTAACGCCAAAGCAAAAATCACTAACGTTACCCAAAACGCCATTGTAGATGCCATGCTCAAAGGAACCATCAATTTGGCCAACCTATCCAAGGCCTATCCTATTGCGTTAGACAAACCCTTATCCGGAATTTTAAAAGCAGACGTCACCACCAAATTTGACATGCAATCCGTAGAAAAAAGCCAGTATCAAAACATCCAAAATGCAGGTACAATGAGCCTGTCTGGTTTTAAATACACAGACGAAAACGGAAAAGCATTAAACATTAGCACTGCCTTGGTACAATTTAACCCAAGCCAAGTAAACCTAAAACAATTTAATGCCACCACGGGCAAAAGTGACTTGAGCGTTAGTGGTGTTCTAGAAAACTTTTATGGCTTTCTATTTAAAAACCAAGAACTAAAAGGAAACTTCAGTTTGGTATCCAATCAATTGGCCGTAACTGATTTTATGACCACTCAAACACCGCCGACCACTGCCAAAACTCCTCAAAAAGAAGCCGAAGCCATGAAAATACCTGCTTTTTTGAATTGCAGCCTTTCGGCAAAAGCCAATACCGTGTTGTATGACAACTTGATACTAAAAGACGTTTCGGGAAAACTACTTATAAAGGACGAAAAAGTAACCATGGAAAACGTAAAAACAGCCATCTTTGGTGGAAATATTGGCCTAAATGGATCCGTATCTACCAAAGGAAAAGTGCCCACATTTGACATGAATCTAGGGCTTAACCAAGTAGATATTGCACAATCTTTCACCCAATTAGAGTTACTCAAAAAAATAGCACCAATAGCCGGAATCATCAACGGAAAATTAAACTCTACCATTAAATTAAATGGAAACCTAACCACAGACTTTAGTCCAGATCTAAAAACCCTAACAGGAAACCTAATGGGCCAGTTGGCCTCTACCTCTGTTAATGCTAGCAACTCCACCGTATTGACCAGTTTGAGTAATACTATTCCGTTTTTAAATTTAGATAAAATCAACTTTAACGACCTAAAAGCCGCAATCAGCTTTAAGGATGGCAAGGTCAACGTAAAACCATTTGACATCAAATACCAAGACATAAAAGCCTCTATAGGAGGAAGCCATGGTTTTGATCAAAACATGAATTACACCATCAAATTAGATGTTCCTGCAAAATATTTGGGCACCGAAGCAAATGCATTGATAGCAAAACTAAGCCCAGCAGATGCCAAAAAATTGGACAATATCCCCGTTAATGCCTTAATGACCGGAAATTTTTCTAACCCAAAAATCACTACCGATATGAAAACGGCAGCAACCAATTTGACCAACCAATTAATCCAACAACAAAAAGCTAATTTAATCCAAAAAGGGACTTCCCAATTAAATACCCTGATTAACAAAAACAAAAAACCAGGAGATACCACAAAAACGGTACTACCTACAACCAAGGCAGAGGTACAAGAGAAAGTGAAAGAAAAAGTACAAGAAGAAGTGAAAACCAAAGCCACGGATTTAATCAACGGTTTTTTTAAGAAAAAGAAAACGGCAGAGCCAAAACCCGAAACAACCCCTTAGTTTTTAGGATTTTTAATTCCCATCAAAAAAAAAGGAGTACACACTAGTGTTTAGTGTGTACTCCTTTTTTTGGGTATTATAGGGATGGTTTTTAAAATTTATTGCATGGTTAGCCGTACCACATAGCCTTCGGAACTACGTATATTAAAAACCGTTCCGTCCTCAAAAATAAGATACTGTCCTTTTATACCGGTTAATTTTCCTGCAAAAAAAGGCGTTTTCTCTAAACTTAAACTCTTCACCTTGGTCGGATATTCTAAAACTGGATAATGCATCTGGTACAAATCATTTTTATTCAAAAAGAAATATTCCCTTGCTTGCTCTGGAATACGGCTTTCTAAACGCATCCGTTCTGCAACCAAATCTACCTCTTCTACCGCATTTGTCAACATTTTTCGCCAGTTAGTCTTATCGGTATAATACGCCTTTAGGGCAACCTCTGTTATCCCGGCCAAATACCGATTGGGCAACTCCACAATAGCAATAGCAGCATTGGCACCTTGATCAATCCATCGGGTGGGGATTTGGGTATTTCGGGTAACCCCTACTTTTATCTCGCTTGAAAGCGCCAAATAAACAACATGCGGTTGTAGTTGCACTTTTTGCTCGTAGGCTAAATCTCTATCGGCAATACCTAAATGCGCTGTACTGAGCTCGGGCTTCAGGATCCAATCTCCTACAGCAGGACTAGAATAAAAACAGTCATAACAAAAACCTTGGCGAAAAATCTTTTTCTTTTTTTGGCAATTTAAACACTGGTATCCTACAAATTCTAGAGCAATATCCTTGGATAGTAATTGGTTTACATTCAAAAAATTATCTTCAAAAACCAGATAATATTGAATTGGGTTTCCGTATTCGGTTTGCATTTTAGTCAGTACGCCTTCGTATTGCATTTAGTTATATCTTTAAAGCCTAATGTTGAACAAAAATTGTTATTTTTGGTAAAGTTATCATTCGTAACGCATAATTCATAACCCAAATTTTAAAAAATGCCACTTACCATTATCAATTCCTTCGCCTCCTGGGTTTTAAAACAACGAATCCATCAAATAGAGTTGTTTTTAAAATACCCAAATGAAGTGCAAGAAGAATTGCTTATGCATTTAATTGCTGCTGCAAAAGATACCGATATGGGACGGGATCTTGAATTTAGTTCCATAAAATCATACGCCACATTTGCGCAAAGAATTCCTATTGTAACCTACGAAGACATACACCCTCTAATTGAACGCACCCGCAATGGCGAACAAAACCTATTCTGGGGAACTCCTATAAAATGGTTTGCCAAATCCAGTGGTACCACCAATGCCAAAAGCAAATTTATCCCCGTTAGCAGTAGCGCACTCGAAGATTGCCATTACAAAGGAAGCAAAGACCTGTTGTGTTTGTACCTAAATAATAACGAAAACTCCGAACTCTTTAAAGGCAAAAGCTTGCGTTTGGGAGGCAGTTCACAAATTCACGAAAACAACAATACCTTTTTTGGAGACTTATCGGCTATTTTGATAGAAAACATGCCTATCTGGGCAGAATTTAGCAGCACACCAAGCAGCAAAATTTCGTTAATGAGCGAATGGGAATCTAAAATGGCCGCAATCATTAACGAAACCAAAAAAGAAAACGTAACGAGTTTTGCAGGAGTTCCTTCCTGGATGTTGGTATTAATGAACCGCATGCTCGAAGAAACCGGAAAAACCAATTTGTTAGAACTTTGGCCAAATCTAGAAGTTTATTTTCACGGAGGCGTAAATTTTGAACCATACAGAGAGCAATACCACAAAATAATCCCTAAAAAAGAATTTAAATACTACGAGATATATAATGCCTCCGAAGGATTTTTTGCCATTCAGGATCTTAATTATTCTAGTGACTTATTATTGATGCTTGATTACGGAATTTTTTATGAATTTATTGCCATGGACACGTTTGATACTCCTAACCCAAAAGTGGTTTGTCTAGCAGACGTAGAGTTGTTTAAAAACTACGCCATAGTTATTACCACCAACTCTGGATTGTGGCGCTATTTAATAGGAGACACCGTACGTTTTACGTCTTTGAGTCCCTACAGAATACGAGTTACCGGAAGAACCAAACACCACATCAACGTTTTTGGCGAAGAATTAATGGTCGAAAATACCGATCAAGCCATTGCGCATGCCTGCAAAATGACCCAAACTCAAGTAGTCGATTATACCGTTGCTCCAGTATTTATGGAAGGCAAACAAAAAGGAGCTCATGAATGGATGATTGAGTTTAAAAAACCGCCAGAATGCATCCCAACGTTTCAAAAAATACTTGACACTACTTTGCAATCTTTAAACTCCGATTATGAAGCAAAAAGACACAACAACATGACTTTAAACCCTTTGGTTATACACATAGCCCGAGAAAATTTATTTTATGACTGGCTCAAAGAACGGGATAAACTCGGTGGCCAACACAAAATACCCAGACTATCCAACCAAAGAGCGTATTTAGAACAACTTCAGGATATGCAAAACAAGTAGTTTCCATAAAGCTATTTTTTGCAGCAATTTTGCCTGAAATTATTCTTCGATTCTCATGTCAATATACCTGTCGTGGTATCCTAGGAGATACAAAACGCCATCTAGCCCTAAACTAGAAATCGTGGTAGCAGCATTCTCTTTTACAGCAGGTTTGGCGTGAAATGCGATGCCTAATCCTGCTAGATTGAGCATAGGCAAATCATTGGCACCATCTCCTACTGCGATGGTTTGTTGGATATGCAACCCTTCTTTTTGGGCAATGGCCTGAAGCAATTCGGCTTTCTTATTCCCGTCTATTATCTCCCCCAAATGTTTGCCAGTTAATTTACCGTCTATAATTTCCAATTCATTGGCATACATATAATCAATGCCTAGTTCTTTTTGTAAATAACGACCAAAATACGTGAACCCTCCGGATAAAATAGCCGTTTTGTACCCATAATATTTCAGCGCCTTCATCAAGCGGTGTGCTCCTTGAGTTATGGGCAAGTTTAGGGCTATTTTTTGCAAAACAGATGCATCCAACCCTTTGAGCAAAGCCATTCGTTGTTTAAAGCTTTCGCTAAAATCTATCTGGCCATTCATGGCTTGTGCAGTAATGGCTTGTACTTGTTCTCCTACACCAGCTAGTGCAGCAAGCGCATCTATCACCTCTGTTTGAATCAAGGTAGAATCCATATCAAAGCATACCAAACGCCGGTTTCGTCTATACATAGTGTCTTCTTGAAAAGAAATATCTACTTCTAATGCTTGTGCGGTTTCCATAAATTTTTGGGTCAATAAGGCCTTGTCTAAAGATTTTCCGGAAACAAATAATTGCACACAAGAGCGAGGATACGACTCTTTTTCTACAATAGAAATCCTACCGGTCAACCGTTTAATGGCGTAGATGTTTAAATCTTGATTGGCTAGTATTTGCGTTACCGCAGACAACTGTTGTGCCGTTATAGAAACGCCTAAAATATTAATGAGGTACCGTTTTTTGGATTGGGCTTTTACCCAAATTTCATAATCTGGGACAGAAATAGACGTAAATGTAACTGTAACGCCTAGTTCATAGCCTTTAAATAAAATTTCTTTTAAGATCGCAGCCGAAGAGGCTCCGGTGCGCACTTTAAACAAAATCCCTAAGGATAAAATATCGTGTATGTTGGCTTGTGCAATATCCAAAACAATGGCTTGGTACTTGGCCAATATAGCCGTTAAACTGGCGGTAACTCCTGGTTTGTCTTGGCCCGAAACTTTTAACAAAATAACTTCTTTATCTTCTATCATCCGGATGCTATTGTTTAGTTAGTACTAACAAAATTCGGCAATCTTAGGCGTATAAAAAAGAAACCGTTTGGTTTTTAATACTAAATTAATAGCGTAGGGCATAAAAAAACCTGTTCCGATCAAGGAACAGGTTTGAATTACCGAAAACAGCTTTTTTTAGGAAGCTATTTCTAATCGTTTTAGTAAATTTTTACTCAAGGTTTCTTGGGCATATTCTTTGTCAATGGCTAATTTTTTGTCTTCCGAACTTGGCAATTCATACATGGCATCGGTTAGAATGGCTTCGCATAAAGAACGCAATCCACGAGCTCCTAATTTGTATTCTAAGGCTTTATCTACAATAAAATCCAAGGCTTCGTCGGTAATACTAAAAGCTACCTCGTCCATCAAAAATAATTTTTGGTATTGTTTGATTAAGGCATTTTTGGGTTGTGTCAAAATGGCACGCAAGGTTTTTCTGTCCAAAGGATCCATGTGTGTCAATACGGGCAAACGACCAATGATTTCGGGAATTAATCCAAAATCTTTAATGTCTTTTGGAATAATGTATTGCAATAAATTGTCTTTATCAATGGTATCGGTATTTTTGGATGTAGAATATCCTACTGCTTGACGGTTCAATCTTTTAGATATAATTCGTTCAATTCCGTCAAAAGCACCTCCAGCAATAAAAAGTATGTTTTGTGTATTTACCTCCACAAACTTTTGGTCTGGATGCTTGCGTCCTCCTTTTGGTGGTACGTTTACAACCGTTCCTTCTAATAATTTAAGTAGGGCTTGTTGCACGCCTTCGCCAGATACATCCCGAGTGATAGAAGGGTTGTCTCCCTTGCGAGCAATCTTGTCTATCTCGTCAATAAAAACAATTCCTCTCTCTGCTTTGGCAACATCATAATCTGCTGCTTGCAACAATCTAGTGAGAATACTCTCTACATCTTCTCCTACATAACCCGCTTCGGTGAGTACCGTTGCATCCACAATTGCCAAAGGAACGTCTAACATTTTGGCAATTGTTTTTGCCACCAATGTTTTTCCGGTTCCGGTTTGCCCAACCATAATGATGTTGCTTTTTTCGATCTCTACCTCATCTTCTTCTTGCTGTTGCATCAAACGTTTGTAGTGGTTGTAAACCGCAACTGACATTACTTTTTTGGTTTGATCTTGTCCAATTACATATTGGTCCAAAAAAGCTCTAATTTCTTTTGGTTTTTTTAATATCAAATCTGAGGCTGCGTTAGCACTCCCCGCAGATTTTATTTCCTCGAGTACAATTCCGTGTGCTTGCTCAATACATTTATCACAAATATGGGCATCTATCCCAGCTATTAGCAACTGTGTTTCTGGCTTTTTTCTGCCACAAAACGAACATTCTAATTTTTCTTTCGCCATTTTTTTTAGTCTAAAGTCATCAAGTCATAAAGCCAAAAGTCTTTAGCATTGCTTTTGACTTTTGACTTTTAACTTTTGACTATATTTTTTATCCTCTTCTTAAAACTTCGTCAATCATTCCATATTCTTTAGCCTCGTCTGCAATCATCCAATAATCGCGCTCGCTATCGTTGTGTACTTTTTCAAAGGTTTGCCCAGAGTGCTGCGAAATGATTTTGTATAACTCGTCTTTGAGTTTCAACATTTCACGCAAGTTTATTTCCATATCTGTTGCCACGCCTTGTGCGCCTCCAGATGGTTGGTGTATCATTACTCTTGAGTGTGGCAATGCAGAACGTTTTCCTTCTGCTCCTGCGCACAACAAAACAGCTCCCATGGATGCAGCCATACCGGTACAAATGGTTGCTACATCTGGTTTGATGTACTGCATGGTGTCGTAGATCCCTAGTCCGGCATACACGCTTCCTCCTGGAGAGTTTAAATAGATTTGTATGTCTTTGGAGGCATCTGCACTTTCTAAAAACAACAATTGTGCTTGTACAATATTGGCAATTTGGTCGTCAATACCCGTGCCCAGAAAGATAATTCTGTCCATCATCAATCTAGAGAACACATCTAGTTGGGAGATATTCAACTGGCGTTCTTCAATAATATAGGGTGTCATGTTTGTAGGATTCATTGCTGCTACAATTTTATCGTAATACATGGCATTTACTCCTTGGTGTTTTGTTGCAAACTTTTTAAATTCTTTACCGTAGTTCATGTGTATGGGTTCTAAGTTGTACTTTATTATCTAATCGTAGTGTCTCTATTGCAAAGGTCGTTCCTATTTATAGCTATGCCAATATGTCTTGTTTTTTAGCCCAGGTAGTAGTGAAAAGCTTTTTGAAAGTTGTTTTCTGGTTTTTTTTATTGTTGCAAAGCGACCAGAGGAAGCTCTTGCAAGAATTGTAAAAAAACGAAAACAACTTTCAAAACTTGTAACGGATAACTGGATTAGCTCCTAAATTATAAATAACAAAAGAGCGCCAAAAATATTTTTCTGACGCTCAAATATACCTATTTTTTATTGTATTTCGTCTGTTATGTAATGCTAAAATTGCAACCATCTTGCCCCAATTGGACTTTTGATTTTAGATTTTAGATCCCGCCAGACTAGTGATTATTCGCCGTAGGATGCTGCAATGAACTCCTGGTAAGTAACCTCTTTGGTGGTTGGTTTTGCTTTTTCTTTAAACAATTCCAATAATTTTTCGGCCACAACTTGGTCTGATAATTTTTTTACTTCTTCTTGGTTGGATAGTACTCTGGCTACAATTCCTTGTACTTCTTCATCCGTAGGATTGGTTTGTCCGAACTGGGCCATTTGTTGGCGAATGTTTTTGGCTGTAAAGGTTTTTAAATCTTCAAAAGTGATTTTAATATCCGATTGTGTCATTGCTTTACCTTCGATCAACTGAAAACGCAATCCTTTTTCAGAACGTGCATATTCTGCTTCTGCTTCTTCTGGAGATAATTTTTTCTCGCCTACGGTTTGCAACCATTTTTTCAGAAATTCTGTTGGTAGGTCAAACTTGGTGTTTTCGATTAAAAATTCGGTTACATCGCCCAACAATTTTTGATCTGCTTGTTGTGCAAATTGGTTCTCTGCATCTTCCTTGATTTTTGCTTTCAATTCGTCCAAAGTGGCTACTTTGCCTTCTCCAAACAATTTGTCAAACAATTCTTGGTTCAATTCGGCAAGTTCTGCCGTGTTGATCGCCTCAATAGTAAAGTTTACAGCAACATCCAAACCATGAACTGCATCATGACTTACCTTCATAACGTCCATCAATTGGTGGTCGTCCTCAAACAAGCCTTTTGTATTTACGGTAACTACATCGCCTACTTTTTTGCCCAAAAACAAATCAAAAGTTGCTTTGTCTTTAAAAAGATCTGCAGCAATTGTAGTTGCGTTATTAATTTCTTTTTCTTCGTTAGAGAACACGCCCGTAACATCCGAATCTGCTGTAACAACCTCTTGTGGTACTGCTTTTCCAAATTGTTTTTGGATGCGTGTCACTTGGTCATCAATCAATTTATCATCTGCAGTAACCACATATTTTACAATATCGTTAGCTGCGTCTAAATCCAATTCAAAGTTAGGAACCAAACCAATTTCAAACTCAAAAGTTAATTCTTCTGCATCCCAATCCAAATCGTCATTTTCTTTAGCAATAGGAGATCCCAAAAGGCTCAATCTCTCCGATTGTACATAACGCTCTAAGGCCAAATCTACTACTTTTTTAACCTCTTCTTGCTTAATACCACGTCCGTATTGTTTTGCAACCAGATCCTTAGGCACTTGTCCTTTTCTGAACCCTTTTACGGTTGCCAATGGCATTTTTTCATTAATTCTTTTGGCTACTTGACCTTTATAATCCATGTGCACAACTGTCATTACAATTGTTTCGCTCACAGCGTCTATTGCTACTCTTTTGATATCCATCTTCGTTCTTTAATTTACATTATAAATTTGGTGGGCAAAATTATAAAATTTTTCCAAGCCAACCAAGCTTTTTAATCCCGAACCCGCCAGATGCCCCACAGAGCAGACACCTCCATGCAAAAAGCGCCCCAAAGCCCCATATTTTGGGCGTGCCCCTACGCAAAAAACTCCGGGTCAGGCTGTTTGTTCCCGCTTTTATGGTTTTGCCTAAACGGCCAAAACCATAAAGAGCTCCACTGCCATCCTTCACGCAAAAAACCTCACAAAAACATTGCAACCAAATACAAAACAGCAACTTACAAAAAAACCAATACCCTAAAACATTCTAAAATTAAAGCCTTAATTAATTTAAAATTTATATTTTTGGTAAACGCATTACAACCAAAACAAACCAAATGAAATCAAACCACACTAGCCTTTCTAGAAAAATCCAAAAAACCATTAGCCTGTTTGTCCTTGCACTAATTTTGCTAAATTGTGCCAACAAGCCTGCAAAACTTGACCCAATACCCAAGCACACCACCTTTACTATACACTCCCAAGAATGCAAAGAAACCAGAGTCATCAACGTTTGGACCCCAGAAACCTACTCCACCAGCCAAGATTCTCTAAATGTAATCTATATGGCAGATGGTGGTATCAAAGAAGATTTTCCACACATTGCCAACACACTAGCACAACTTATAGAAACCAAACAAATACCCCCAACACTACTTGTAGGCATTGAAAACACCCAACGTAGACGCGATTTAACAGGTTTCACAGAAGTAGAAAAAGACAAGGAAATTGCACCCATAGTTGGAGGTTCTGCTAAATTTAGAGCCTTTATTGCAAATGAGCTTTTTCCGGAAATAAACCAACGATACCGCACTACGGTCAAAAAAACCCTCATCGGAGAATCTTTATCTGGTCTTTTTGTACTAGAAACTTTTTTCATGAACCCCGAAATGTTTGACAACTACATTGCATTTGATCCCTCTCTATGGTGGAATAAACACTATCTAATAACCACCGCAAACCAACACTTATTGCCGAGTTATAAATCCCAAAAAAAAGTCTGGTTCACTAGTTCTAAAGCAAAAGACATATCTCTTTACACTACGCAATTAGCAACCATCTTAGAAGCCCAAAATAATAGCAATATAAAATGGAACTATACATACAACCCTCAAGAAACGCATGCTACAATCTTTAGAGCCACAAAAGAAAAAGCCCTAATCTGGACCTTAAAACAAGAATAAAACCCCTAAACCAGTAACCGTAAGTGTACACAACATCAAAAAAAAGGTATTCCCCTAACAAAACAGCTAAAATTGCAGGAGCATTGATCCTTGCAGGAATAGTATTTGGGATCTTAAGCATTGCCCCATCAGTGGATGGCACGGCATTTTTGACAGAGAGTTATCCAGACAGAATCGCAGTATTTAGGGCTGCTTTTTTTCAATTCCTTTTGGTTCCCATCTATATCGGTTTTGCAATTACACTCTACCAAATGGCATGGACTTACAACCGAAGTATTGCTATTGCCTTTGTTGGTTTTCGATTAATTGCTGGAGTTTTTCAATTGCTAGGAGTTATTTTATTGCCCATTTGTATTCATTTGAGTTACCAATACCTTCATACAACAGATAGCAATTTGGCATTGTATCAAAATATAGGAGAACTACTCAAGCTCTTCCGAGATCTCTGCAATCATTTAGGAGTGATGCTTGCAACGGGACTAAGTAATTTATTATTACATACCGTTTTTATTAAAAAAAAATCCCTTCCAAGCAAGCTCTTGATTTGGGGCATAATCAGCAACCTGCTATTGCTATTTGGTAGCTTTTTAATTCTTTTTCAACAAATAAAAGTACTATCTATAACCTACGCTCTTTTGACCATACCCATAGTAGTTCAAGAAATTGTTTTGGCAATTTGGCTCCTACTAAAAGGATTTAAAACAAAAGCTACAAATACTTAATCTGTGCTAAAATTCAGATACATATTTTTTATATATTGCATTGGATCAAGTGCAAAAGTTGGGGACTAGGCAAATAAATTTATTGAGTTAGTCATTCAATTTCTGTATATTTATACCTTTAAAATCAAGGATATGGAAGTGTTTGAAGGCCAAAGCATACTAAACTTTATAAAAGAATTGCCAAATGATGAAACTTGCAAAGCTTATTTGGCGCAAATAAAATGGAAAGACGGTTTTAAATGTATGAAATGTGGTCATACTAAAGGATGTGAAAAATCAGGATATAATTATCAATGTTATAGCTGTCAACATGTGGAAAGCGCAACTACAAATACATTGTTTCATAAGGTAAAGTTTGGTTTACACAAAGCCTTTTGTATCGTATTTGAAATGACAACCAGTAGCAAAAGTGTATCAAGTATTCAAATGGGAAAACGTTTTGATATTCGTCAAGGTACTGCTTGGTATTTTATGCAAAAAGTACGTAAAGCAATGCAAAGCAGTCAGAAATATCCATTGTCAGAAATAGTTCATGTAGATGAATTTACTGTGGGAGGAAAAGAAGAAGGTAAACAAGGAAGAAGTTATGATTCTAAAAAGAAAAAGGCAGTAATAGCAGTAGAATTAAACCAAAAACATCAGATAAAAAGAGTTTATGTGAAATCTATTGATGACTATTCTTCAAAATCATTAACTCCAATTTTTGAAGAACACATAAGCCAAACTGCGAATATAGTTACCGATAAATGGAGAGGATATGAACCTCTAAAAAAGCTTTATAATATTGAACAGAAATTAAGTGATAATGGGAAAAATTTCAAGGAACTACATATTGTGATCATGCAATTGAAATCTTGGATTAGGACAATACCTACCCATGTTAGCAAATGGCATATTCAAGCTTATTTTGATGAATTTTGCTTTAGAATAAACCGTTCACGATTTAAAACAAGTATTTTTCATAAATCTATAGAAAGAATGATAAATGACAAGCCGATTTATCAAAAAGATATTAAACAGATGCTAAATGTATAACTCAATAATTTAGTTAATCTAAACAAGAAGAAATCTACTTTTCTTACTCCTCTAAATTGATTTCTAAAAGCTTTTATTTTAGCATTAAAAGATTCTGCTGAAGCATTTGTACTTCTTTTATCGAAGTAGTTTAAAATAGAGTCATAATTTATCTTGATTAGACATTGATGCAATGCAATAGTTATTAAAAAAACATCTTTAAATTTTGTGTATTTAAAAACAATAATTTTGATTATGTTTGTTTTCTTTTTGGGTAATTTTCGTTTTTAGAACTTAAAATTAAGTTATAAAGAATGGTATGAAAAAACATTTTTTTTATAAGCTATGATAATAATCAGATTTTGTTTGATGTATCTAAAATTTAATCACACGAAATCTTGTTTAATAAACAAATTGATTATGAAATAAATTGATTATGAAATAAATTGAATAAGGATTAATTAAAAAGACTCGCAATAAAACCGCTATACTAAACTTAATGTTAACATTAGTAAAATAAACTATGATAAAAAAAATTACCTTATTTTACATTTTCATCTTCTTGATTCTTCCATTTTCGGCTAGTATAACGGCAAAAAACAATCCAATTGAAACAGCCAAAAAAAAGCAATTCTCTACTAAAGTTATTAAGGAGATTCAACTTTCTGATCGAATCCCTTTTTCAGACAAAAATTCAACAAACAGTATCAGCACATTCGATGAATCTTACATCCGACAACATTTGTTTACAGATACTATAACTAACGAAAAAATTCTTCAGGCCAAAGCGGTAATGAATGAAATTGAAGCTCGTCAAAACTTCATTGATTTAGTTTCTCCAGATGACCTAATAACACTTCCTGTAGGTATCAATAAAAAGATCGGTAATATTACTTACACCTTAGCGATTAGTAAGGCACGTTTTACACCCGAATACACTGAAATTACAGCCTTTGTAAGAATAACGATACAACAATCAGACGAACAAGGGAGACAGAAACAACTTTTTTTTGGCGCTGACAACATAAAATTATCTCACAGAGGAGGAATCTATGGTGAAGCAAATCTAGCACTCTTAGGTGACATGCCTATTCCTATTAATGGAGGGAATACAATGGTAATTTTAAGAGGAGGATTTGACATGAAAACTAGCGATATTACAAATAAAACCTATGTCACTATTGATTGTAGTGGTTTTAAAGAACTAGGAATAAGTGCTGACGTCGTATTTTCGAGAAACATCCTTGAACCTGTAGACACATCGTATCATGTGATTCCGAAAATGAAAATTGAGGATCCAAATTATCATTCGTCACTTGTAACGGGTCATTTTAAAACAGTAGTAAGTGATTGGAGCGATATACTCGTAGAAATCAGTTTACCTCCATTTCAGTTAACTAAAGAAGGAAGCACGGATGGCACCGGAAAAGCAGGGCTTATTTTCGCATTAAATACTGCTGTATTTGATTTTAGTGATATCCAAAATTCACCAGAAATAAAATTTCCGAAGGAATATCAAAAATACCTCATTCCTGGCAACGAACAACTATGGAGAGGTGTTTATGTAAAAACGTTAAAAGTCATTTTGCCTGAGCAATTTAAAAAGAGAGCCAGTAAGGAAAGGGTAGCGTTCCAAGCAACAGATCTATTAATTGATGGACTTGGTGTTTCAGGTAATTTTTCAGTTGACAACATTTTACCTATAACTGAAGGAGACGCTTCAAAATGGCAATTCTCCGTTGATCACATTGAAGCATCCTTCGTTATGAACAATCTCACAGGTGCTAGTTTTAACGGGAAAATTGTTTTACCAGTAACTAGTGAGCTCACTGAAGACGAAGCACTAGCCAAAGATGCAATCGCTGTAAAACAAAAAGCATTAGTATACCAGGCTATAATTGACCCTACTAATGATGAATACTTACTAAAAGTAACCTCAGACACACCCATATCCTTTAATGTTTTCCAGGCCAAAGCAATCCTAACCAGTAACTCATACGTAGAATTAAGAGTTTTAGATAAAAAATTCAAGCCAAGAGCAGTGCTTCATGGTAGTCTTACAATTCAAGCTAGCAATTCAACAACAGATACTACTAAGAAAACTGTAAATTTTAAGGGAGTAACATTTCAAAACTTACAACTACAAACAGAAAGCCCATACTTCAAAGTTGACTATTTGGGATATGCTGGCGAGGTTAAATTTGCCAACTTTCCCGTTACAATTTCAGAAATAGGCTTGACTGCTAATGATACCGAAGCCTCCCTTCGTTTTGCAATTGATGTTAATATGATGGATAAAGGATTTTCAGGCGGGACTTCTTTATCCGTTATTGGTAGTTTTAAAGAAAACCAAGGGCTAACTCGTTGGAAATACGATCGTATAAAAATTAACCAAATTTCAATAGAAGCCGACTTAGGCGCTATAAAAATGAAAGGGTTTGTAGACATAAAAGACAACGACCCCGCATATGGCAATGGATTTTACGGAAAACTAGATGCGGATTTTAATAGCATAAAGGTCTCTGCTTCCGCTTGGTTTGGAAAAACTGACTTTAGGTATTGGTATGTTGACGCTTATGTTGACCTCTCTAATTCACCTGTTAAAGTATACATTGGACCAGCGATAGTTAACGGTTTTGGAGGAGGAGCATACTACAAAATGACCAAGAAACCAGGCGAATACTCCGCTGCAATTCCATCTGGATTATCGTATATTCCAGATATCAATTCAGGATTAGGCTTCAGGGCTTTGATAGGGTTTGCGCTCGCAAATGAAAAAGCCTTTAATGGTAAAGTAGGGTTTGAAATGGCATTTAATACTCATGGCGGCCTTAACAGGGTCTTATTCTTTGGAGAAGGACATATTGTAAAAGCTTTGGACTTTAAATTTGGAGATAAATTCAAGGACAAGCTAACTAAAATGGAAAATAAAATCAATGACTTAGGCGCTAAAAATATTTTAATGGATAAATTAAAAGAGTCTAATTTAGTAGAATATAGCAAAGTAGCGTTTCCGCAAGATGGGTTGACTTTTGATATTGGTATTGATGCTAACTTTTCGATGGAAATGGATTTTCAAAATCATGTCTTTCATAGTGAAATGGAGGTATTTATAAATACTCCTGGAGGTTTATTTCAAGGTGTTGGACCTAGAGGAAGAGCTGGAAGGGCTGTATTTCATGCAGGTAGTGATGAATGGTTCTTACATGCAGGAACCCCATCTCATAGAGTTGGTTTAAAATTAGGCCTAGGAAGTTTTAAACTAGAAGCCACCTCTTATTTAATGATTGGAGACAATATCCCTGGTAGTCCTCCCCCTCCTGCAATTGTAGCTGAAATACTCCATCTAGATGCTCAAACACTAAATTACATGCGTGATTTAAACGCTCTAGGAGACGGACGTGGTTTTGCGTTTGGAATGAATCTGAGCTTAGATACCGGAGACATGTCATTCTTAGTATTTTATGCCCGTTTTCAAGCTGGACTAGGTTTTGATATTATGATCAAAGATTACGGAGAATCAGCCTGCGAGGGAACTGGACCAATAGGCATCGATGGCTGGTATGCCAATGGTCAAGCTTATGCCTATTTACAAGGAGAATTAGGTATAAAAGTAAAATTACTTTTCGTTCGAAAAAAAATACCCATCATAAAAGCCGGTGCTGCCGTCTTAATGCAAGCAAAATTACCTAATCCTTCCTGGTTCCGAGGATACATGGGAGGTTATTTTGATTTATTAGGAGGTATGGTAAAGGGACGCTTTCGATTTAAAATAGAACTTGGTAAAGAGTGCAAGCTAATCGATGGAGCCCCTTTAGGCGGAATGAAAATAATTTCGGATGTAAATCCAAAAGAAGGCACTACGGGTGTAGATGTCTTTACAGTACCACAAGCAGTTTTTAATACCCGAATCAATACTCCTTTTGAATTAGAAGATGATAACGGTACCAAAACCTATCGGATTCTATTAGATAAATACAGCGTAACAAACAACGGAAAACCTATTGAAGGAACTATAGTGTGGAATGAAAACAAAGATGCAGCCAACTTTATTTCGACAGACGTTTTGCCTCCAAACAGCTCAATATCAGCGAGTATACAAGTAAGCTTCCAAGAAAAAAAAGGACAAACATGGGTTACATTAATACAAGATGGTCAAATTGCTAAAGAACTAAAAAACATTATTTTTACTACCGGTGAAGCACCCGATTATATTCCTGTTAGTAATATTGAATTTTCTTACCCATTAGTGAATCAACAATACTTTTATCAATCAGAACGAAACAGTGGCTACCTGAAGTTAAAAAGAGGGCAACCGTACTTATTTCCACCATTATCCAATTGGACTCAGCAGATCAATTTTGAAAGTGATGCAGGTATTGTCAAAGCATCTGGGCTTTCTTATAATCAAGTACAAAGACAAGTACAGTTCAATTTTGCAAAAATGATCAATAGTAAAAAATATACTATTAGAATTGTAAGCAAACCTCCTGTTGAAGCTGACAATACCACTATGAAAGAAGTGAAATATACAGCAACTGGTTCTGATCAAGAAGGCAATTCTATCGAAGTTAAAAATCGTGAAGCCGAAGCCGTAATCAAGGATGCAACAACGGTAGATGTATTAGTTTACAATTTTTCGACCAGTGCGTACAATACCTTTGCAGAAAAGGTTCATGATAAAAGGATAACCAACAACTATTTAGAACCAATTTACTCTGATGTTCATGCTATCCAAACGGATGTAAAAGCCTCTGAACGATTTAGTTTAGCAGAACTTATAGGAGGACCAACAACTAATTATGTACCTATGATAAATGTAGAAGCCATATTAGACGATACCTATTTTACAAATATCATCTATCCATTAATCTATCAAGGATATCCTTTACAACCAAAATTTACAGTGAATAGAAATACCGATCTATTAGGAATCGTGCCAAAAAAAGGGATTGACGTTTTAACTTGGTACACCAGTTATCTGGAGAACAATCCTACATTTCCATTACTGGATACAAGGATGCCATTTAGATATAATTTACTTTTGTATTACAAACAAGATTTTATGGCCATTCAGTATAAAATTATAAATACCTATTTAAATAATGCAACACAATATCAAACGGAGATACAAAAGTATAGTTACATAATCAACGGTGTATTCCCTTCTATAAAAAGAGGCGACTATAAAATAAAAATGCAGTACACCATGCCTGGAAATATAAAAGGGAGCTCAAGTATATTTACGTATACTAACCCATTTTAAAGGTCAGTGTATTAGAGTCAATCATAAAAACAAACACATTATAATATGTATTTAAACAGAAACCTATTAGTATTGCTAATTATTGTATTTTGTTTTACAACAGGAGTTGATGCGCAGCAAAAAGATTCTCTTACTACTCAAGAGCCTCAAATCATGGTAACAGCAAGACCAAATCAAGACGGAAAAATAATGGTGCGTTGGGCGGTCACTACAGCCAAAGCCTGGCGTAAATTAAATGTCTATGGATATGAATTAAAGCGTTACACAATCATTCGTAATAAAATAACTTTGCAGCAACCTATCGAAAAAAAGCTTGGCGTATTCAAACCTAAACCTTTGGAACAATGGGAAAAAATAATCCAGAATAATGATAATGCAGCAGTGATGGGGCAATCATTGTATGGTGAAAAGTTTGAATTAGGCGGTATCAAAGATCTTCAGTCCATCATAAATTTGTCCGAAGAGCAAGAACAACGTTTTACATGGGGTTTATATGCAACAGATCAAGATTTTGAAACAGCACTAATGGCCGGATTAGGATATATTGACACGGAGATCAATCCTAATGAAAAATATGTATACAAATTAACCTCCCTGGTACCTGAGAGCGAAATGCTTATCAAGGAAGGTGGAGTTTTTATTGGAATGCAAGATTATGAAGCACTGCCTAAACCACTTGATTTATCTGGAACTTTTTTAGAAGGAAAAACAATGTTAAGCTGGAACTACGCTATCCACAAGCAATTATACAACAGTTATTTTATAGAACGTTCAGATGATGGCATTACATTTAAAAGACTAAATGATTTACCTATAACCACTTTAAATAATAGTGATAAATCAGATGCCAAACGTATGTTTTACATTGACTCTATTAGTAATGGCAAAACCTATCATTATCGTATCCTTGGCAAAACTATTTTTGGAGAAATAAGCCCAGCTTCCGCTATTGTATTTGGCAAAAGCGAAAAACTGTTAGCTTTTGTACCACATATTACCACCAAAAATTATTTGGATGACAAACGAATTATATTAGAATGGGAATTCCTTGAAGAAGGAAATAAAGAAATCAAAGGATTTGAGCTAAACCGATCTGATAAAGCCAACGGAGATTACGAGGTAATTATTAAAAACATACCGCCCAATGCCCGAAAAATATTGTATGATAATTTGCAACCTACTAATTATTTGACAATTACGGCTATTGGTTTAATTGGCAGCAACCGTACCTCTTTTCCTGCTTTAGTTCAGCCAGTAGATTCAATACCGCCAGCAAAACCAGTAGGTTTTACTGGCAGTATCGATAGCCTTGGAGTCGTTACATTAAAATGGGAGGCTAATAAAGACAAAGATATTTTAGGCTACCGTATTTTTAGAGGGAATAATAGAAACGAAGAATACTCTCAAATTACTATTTCTCCGCATTTATCTACAGTATATTTAGACAGTGTTGGGGTAAAAAACCTAAACTCAAAGGTGTATTATACCTTGATTGCTATTGACCAGCGTTTTAATATGTCTGAGTCTTCGGATATATTAGAAATAAAAAAACCCGATTTTATAAAGCCTACCCAACCCATTTTTAAATCCTATCAAATAAAGGATCGTAAAGTAATTATGAACTGGACAAGCAGCTCTAGCGAAGATGTAATAACACATGAGATCTACAGAAAAGAAAAAAAAAGTCCCGATTGGGTTTTACAGTATACCGATGGCAGGTACAAAGGGGTAAGTACACAGGGAGGCATTCGAACTGAAAATCTACCTATTGAAACCTGGACAGATGATCAAATTGTTGAGGGCAATCAATACAGTTATACCATTGTAGCAATAGACAATAGTGGCCTAAAGTCTGATCAAGCTCCAGCCTTAACAGTTATCATTCCCAAAACAACCTTGCCCCCTGCAGTAAAAGGAATGCAAAGTTTTGTTGACAAAACCAATCATTATATAGAGTTATATTGGTCCATGTACAAAGAGATTAATGTTGCCGAAATAGCTATTTATAAAGGTCAAAAAGACAAACCCATCACCTTGTTTCGTAATGTATTGCCCTCTGTAAACCGCATTGTAGATGAGCATATACAGCCCAATAATGAATACACGTACTTACTAAGAGTAGTATTTAAAGATGGACGCATGAGCGAAATCACGGAACTAAATGTAAAATATTAAGCATCATGAAAAAATTAGTATACCTATTATTGTTTTTACCAATTCTATGCTTTGGACAAGATTACGGATATTTAGTTGAGTCAAAAATTACAGGTTATTATCATGGTAATGTCGGATATTTGAATATTTTATCCGACGTTGGTGATAAAGGCCATGTAGGTTCGGTGGCTAATGGATCAACGCAAGGAAGAGTTACCTATGATTATTTTCAATTCCAAAATAATTTTACTAAAATAAACCTACATTTTAAATCTATTGCAATTGCAATGCTAGAATTTCCAGACTGTCGTATAGAAATAAATAAAGAAACAACAATTACTGATTTTACTAAAAATAGTTGGTATTTAGGTGGATGTAATTTTGAGTTTTCTGTTTATCCAATTCATATTGATAAACCTGCGGAGAGTACAATATGCATAACCGATAAAATAACATTAAGGACAGGCTACCATTGGCAATACAATAATGATCCTAATTCTCTTGATTCAGAATGGAAGGATTTTGATGCTACGTTTCAGGAAAAACAAGAAATAAGTTTTTCCCCACTTGAAATTCTAGGGGTTAATAACAAAAACTTTGTCGGACCTATAAAATTTAGGACGGGCTATAATGGTAAATTTACCAATATAGAAACTTATAACATTATTACTTGCTCTCCAGAACTTTTGGATTTTAAAACAACCCAACCTAAATGTTCTGCTTCATCAGATGGAGGGTTTCAAATGATATTAAAATCAAATCTAACTGCTGGTAAAAAATTAGTTACAAGTTTGTTTTTTCAATCAGATTCAACTATTGTACCAAATATCTATTCGCTTTATGACCAAGACAGTACCAATGACTTAGTTGATAATAAGAACAATACATATACTTATAATTGGCCACTAAGCAAAGCCATACCCTCCGGCACATACAAAGTACGATACCAAGCTATTGATACCACCGCAATAGATCCAACTTGGGATAGCTTAGAGGGAACTGAAGATGGTTTTACCATAGAAAATATCGAACCGGTACTATTCTCAGCAACAAATAGTAAACATGTTTCCTGTTATGGCGGCAATGACGGCCAGATTACAATAACTGCCAGTGGCGGTACGGGCAGTTATCAGTATCAATTAGATGGCGGTACTTTGACGTCATTTACAACTGGAGAAACCCCAACTATTAGTGGGTTTTCGGCGGGGAAACACAATATCAAAGTACGTGATGGAAATAACTGTATCGGCCATACAGCAGCTAACAATGAATCCGTTGATGTTACTATTGATCAACCTTCAACAGCATTAACAATAAGTCAAGTCATACCTTTGGACCCTTTACAGCACAATAGCAAAGACGGCTCTATAAAATTTGACCTCACCGGCGGTACAATAGACTACACCCCAGTTTTGAAAAATGGGACCATTGTTGTACCAACTACAGTTACAAAAACGGTAACGAATACTGTTCATCATTTTGAATTATCTGGCATTGGAGCAGGATCCTATACCCTTGAAGCAACTGATGCTAATGGTTGTGTTATCATTCCGCAATCTATATCTTTAAACAACCCCGCTCTATTAGAAGTAAGTATAAACCAAAAACAAGCCATTGCCTGCTATGGAGAAAAAGGCGCACTAGAAGCCAATCCAAATGGAGGTCCTTCCGGAACTGACTATACGTATCAATGGTATGCAGTAATTGGAGGAGTGGATACCGAATTGACCTCAAAAACATCGAAAATTTTAGAAAACATTCCAGCAGGTATCTACAAAGTAGCAGTAACAGATGATAATAAAATCACTCAGTTGTCTGCCAACTTTCCTTTATTTCAACCCTTAGCACCATTAACTATTAGTACCACAACTACAGACATATCTTGTTACGGTGGTAATAATGGCGCTATAGTGACCACCGTTACTGGCGGAACGGCACCTTATACATACAAATGGAACGATCTTACGACAACAGGAACAAAAGATAGAGCTATGCTCCAAGCAGGAACATATAACCTACTAGTAACTGATGATCATGGTTGTACTACTACTGAGGAAATAATTTTTAAAAATCCACCAATAGATCCGCTGTCAATAACTACAAACAATATTCAACCGCTTACCGTTCCTGGCGATAGCACTGGAGCAATAGCAACCACAGCACAAGGAGGAACAGCACCTTATACTTACAGCTGGATAAAAGATACGGATGTTACCGTCTATAGTACAGATAAAGACATCACAAATCTTACAAAGGGCCGATATGCGCTAACAGCTAAAGATAAAAACGGTTGTACTGTTACCTCAACCTTTGACCTAATTGACCCACAACTGCTCGAAGTAGCTATACAGGAACAAGCTATAACTTGTTATAATGCTTCAAACGGTACCTTGACAGCTACCGGTGCAGGTGGAACTCCATTTGCATCTGAACCCTACACCTATGAATGGTTTAAAGAAACCGGCGGCGTATATGCAACAATAGGACAAAAAAATCGTACCGCCACAGGGCTTTCTGCTGGAACGTATAAAGTAATCATTAAAGATTTTTATGACATTACAGCCCAGTCTATACTCACAATCAGCGAACCTGCTCCATTAGTTGTCACCTATACCCAAGCAAATGTACTATGCAAAGCAGCGGCGAATGGAGAACTCAAAATTATTGCCTCAGGAGGTACACCGCCATATACTTATGCACTAACTGATAGCAACGGACTGACTAAAGGAAATACTACTACCATAAACGGATTAGCAGGGGGTACCTATACATTACAAGTGACAGACCATAATAACTGTGAAAATGTAAAAACTATAGTGATTACTGAACCTGCTAATACCCTTGCAATCAGTATTAACGGTCAAAAAAATCCTAGCGCATATTTGGCTACAGACGGTCAAGCCACCGCAATTGTGCAAGGAGGCACAGCCCCTTACAGTTATCAATGGAAAGACTCTTTGGGCAAGATCGTTGGATCTACCGCAACTGTGACAGGAATTAGCGACGGTCAATACACCCTAACAGTAACCGACGCTAATTATAACTTAACTACAATAAATACGGGTTGTACAGCCAGTACGACAATTAAACTAATTGCCCCACCCGTATTGACTGTGGCGATTGGTATCGAAAATACTATTTCCTGTTTTAATGATAACGATGGTATTTTAAAGGCAACTGGAAACGGTGGTATCCCGCCCTACACCTATTCCTGGTATATAAAAGATGGTTCAAACAGCTATATGCCAATGACTTTCACACAACCTAGCATTACAAATGTAGCTGCTGGAACTTATATAGTACAAATTACCGATGCCAACAGCATAACACGAAGCTCTGAAGAGCTACTGTTGGCAGCACCAAACAAACTACAAATTGAAACTGTAAATACGACCGATGCCCTTTGTTACAACACCGCTACCGGAGGCATAAGCATAAATGTTACAGGCGGAACTCTTCCATATACTTACGCATGGAGCAATAATAAAATAACAGCAAACAATACCGATATTTCGGCTGGGTTTTACAACATAACCGTTACCGATGCCCACCTGTGCAAAGTAGTATTAAACAATATAGAAGTCAAACAACCATTGGCGCCACTAAGTATAGCAACTGTTGATAACAAAATGCTTTCTGGATTTGAAACAGCAGATGGCTCAGTAAGTGTGATCGCAACTGGAGGAACTAGTCCTTATTCTTACCAATGGACAAAAACCGGTTCTGATGTAGTAATTGCTACAAGTAACAGTGCTCAGGGATTAAATGCAGGTTCTTATCAACTAACCATTTTAGACAAAAACAGCTGTTCATTTGTACAAAATTTCCTTGTTGAACAACCAGAAAAGCTTCAACTTACAATTGAACAAACGGCATTTAATTTATGCTATAACGATACTAATGGAATACTACATGCGAATGTTACAGGTGGGGTAAAACCATATCAATACAACTGGTACGCAATTGCCAACCCTACTCTTAATTTAGGCAGTGAACTTGACTTAAAAGATAGAGAAACAGGAACCTATGGCCTCACGATTACGGATGCTAACAACATTAAAGCGACTTCACAGCTCACCATTATACAACCCACCCAACTAACGGTTGTTCCAACTATTACAAATGTATTGTGTTATGGCGCTAAAACCGGAAGTATTACATTAACCGTATCGGGTGGTAGCGGAGATTACACCTATTCTTGGGGCCCTCAAAAAACAACATCATTTTTAAACAACTTATACAAAGGTACTTATACCGTTACCGTTACAGACAAAAACAATTGTAGTTCAACTAACAGTTACGTCATTGATGAACCTGCACAACCACTACAAATAAGTAATTACGCCCTAACAAAACCACTAGGTTATGGACTGTCTGACGGCTCAATTACAGTAACTCCCATTGGTGGATCAAATAAATATAACTATGCCTGGTATGATAGCTCAAACTCTGCTTTGACGCAAACAACGGCTACGGTTGTTGGCATTCCTGCAGGCACTTATAAATTAATATTAACAGATACAAATAATTGTACAGTTGAGCAACTTTTTATAGTAGATGAAATACCTGAAATACAACTAACAATTACCGAAACACCTATTGCATGTAAAGGTGGAAATGGCACTTTAAATGCAAACGCAACTGGAGGTTACCTTGCAACAGCTGCTCAATATGATTATAAATGGTACAACAGTGCCGGTGTAAAAATGGAATCCATCGCTAGTTTTACTACGAAAGCAGGCAGCTACTATCTAATTGTAACAGATAGCAATGGCATCAGTAAACGAAAAGATTTTACTTTAAGCGAGCCTCCTTTATTACAGATTACAAATGCAACCTTAACAAATGTTTTATGTTATGGAGAACGCACAGGAGCTATTGAACTTACAGTATCTGGTGGAACTGGTAATTATACGTACTCTTGGTCAAATAGCATAAACACTCCAAACATTACCGCTTTATCCGCAGGTATATATACCGTTACTATCACTGATGAAAACGGTTGTACAATAGAGCAAAGCTACAATATCACTGAACCGCCAATATATGATTTTACAGCTATCAGCTTGACACGTCCTTCAGGAACACAATCTAACGGAACAATTACCATCAAGATAAAAGGAGGAGTGGCGCCATATAGTTATAGATGGACAAATGACAACGGCCTAATAGTTACTCAAGAAACGGCAACATCAAGCACAAGTAATATTGCTAACAATTTACCTGCTGGTATTTATACCATTGCTGTAACTGATGCTTTGGGCTGTATCTTGAAAAACACATATAACCTCGCAAATCCGGGAGAACTGATTGCAAACATTGTATTGAAAAACCCAGTAAGCTGTTACGGAAATAGCAGCGCCCAAATTGAGGCAATAACCGTAGGAGGTGTAGGCGGAAATGTTTTTACCTGGTACAATGCAATCACAAACACAAAAATAGGTACAAATAATGTTTTACTTACTAATGTAGCACCAGGGTCTTATTACCTCATCGTTAATAATGCAGATGGTATTTCTGAAAAAAGCGAAACATTAATCGTTACCCAACCACAGGCAGTAGCAGTTACTTACATAATGAATAATGTAAGTTGTTTCGAAAAAAATGACGGAGCAATTACATTAACAGCTACAGGCGGAACCTCAACTTATGAGTATCGAATGAAAATAGACAACAATCCTTATGGAGCTTGGACATCATTTTTAACAACAAATACAACAACCTTTACTAACCTACCGAAAGGCAGGTACCAAATTCAAGTACGTGATGGAAATCAATGTTCTTACAACGAAAATAATTCTTTGAAAACCATTGTTATTGACATTACTCAGCCTAGTGTATTAACCATAGTTTCCAACACTACAACTCAGGCTACAGGTTTTGGTCTTTCTAACGGTTCGGTTACCTTAGCTATAAATGGAGGAACACTTCCATACAATTATGTGTGGTTTGATGCTAAGGGAGTCTCACAAAATTCGGTAACAAATAGTTTGAAAAATGTTACTGCTGGAGTGTATACTGTTACTGTAACTGATGCACAAAACTGTACTATTTCTAATACATACACTATAAGTCAACCACCGCTACTAGTAGTAACGGTTAGTGCCCAAAACAATATTCTTTGTTACAACGACAAGAACGGAAGCCTAAGAGCTAACGCTACTGGAGGAGCTCCTTCTACAGCTTCAGCTCCCTATCTTTATGCTTGGTATAAACAAGAAGAAACTAATCCAGTAGGCAATCAAATCCATTTAGATCATATTGGTACTGGCTCTTATTATGTAATTGTAACAGACAAAAACGGAAACACAACTCAAAGTGAGACTTATCAATTACAGCAACCGCAACAATTAACAGCAACACTAAGCGACACCTACACTTATTGTGGAACGGAAAATGACTGGACTATTATAACAAACATACAAGGAGGAACTTCACCTTACAAATACAGTTGGAATACGGGTGAAACCACTCCAAATCTTACCAATGTAAAACCAGGAAACTATCTTGTATTTATTACAGATATTAACGGTTGTAAAATCATGCAAACCTACACTATTGCTTTGCCAAAAGTACTTGATTTGAAAGCGGTAGTAACACAGTTGAATTGTAGCGATGCTTGCAATGCAAAAATTGATTTAATACCAACAGGAGGCATAGCACCGTACAGCATCAATTGGAACACTGGTAAAAACACGACTTCAATAAGCAATCTTTGTTCAGGTACTTACACGGCAACTGTAAAAGATCAAAAAGGATGCGAAGTTCAAGTACGTTATGAAATTACAAATCCAAGTCCGATTGTTGTGAACTTGGGTAGTAATAAAACACTGTGCAACAATCAATTTCAAAATTTAGACATTACAATTCCAGATGCTGCAGCAACATACCAGTGGACTTCAACAAATGGTTTTATAAATAGCACCCCAAAAGTAACCTTGACTGATGCTGGTGTTTATACGGCCAAAGTAACCAATAGTCAAGGATGTACGGGCACGGGCAGTATCGAGATCTTTAAAACCAATGCTGGTATTAATTCTCAATTCTTACTTACGTCACAAGCGTTTGCCAATGAAGAAATAATTTTGGTAAACACCAGCAACCCCATAAGCGCGACAGTAGAATGGATTTTACCGAGAGGTGCTGAAATCGTTAAAAAAACGAACGAAACCATTACAATTAAGTTTGTTCAAGCAGGTGCGTATCAGGTAACATTGCGCTCGTTTCTAGGAGAATGTCAGCAAGATTACACTAAACCTATTATTGTTGAAGAAGCAAGGTTACTACCTGATATTGGTGACGCAACGACTCCTTTTATCATTGATTTTGTACCGCATCCTAATCCTACAACTGGAGCGTTTACTGTAGATATAAAATTACAAGAACCAGCCGCCATTTCGTTACGTCTTTACAGCTTGAACTCTGGACAACCAATAAATGACAAACAAGTTAATAATGCAAATGTGTATAGCGTAGATTACAATGTGAATTTACCCGCTGGAATCTACTTTTTATTGCTAGAAACTCCAAAAGGAAATGAAATTCGAAAAATTATAATTAAATAATGAGAGCAGTTAAAAACACATGTAGTAGTCGGCAGGGCTTTATTAGTATAAAGAATATTGCGAATCACTATTTAAAACAACCAGCTATGAATTATGGCAAAAGAAAAAATAGGCGATCTGTGCTGGATTCTTTTAAAATGATGGGTACTGCCTTGACGTGTTTACTTGGCATAACACTCTTTATGTCTAGCTGTACAAAAGAACAGGCAGTACCTATTACTATTGATTTTAGTATTGAGGTAGTAAATAATGATTACTCGGTACCCGTCCTAGTGAAAATTACCAATAAAACAGTTGGCGCAGACACCTATGATTGGTTCTTTGAAGGTGCTGAGACAACCAGTTCTACCAAACAAAATCCAGGAACCGCTGTCTACACAAAAAAAGGCAACTACATTATAAAATTAACAGCGAAGAACCGCGATGGAATTGTTGAAACTAAAGAAATAACAATTGCTATAAACGATAAAATAGCAACCGGTTTTACCACCGCTATAGTCAAAGATACTTTTTCTCCTATGGAAGTCGCATTTACGAATACCACAACAGGAGCAAGTTCATACAAATGGACTTTTGAAAATGGTACTCCTGCAACATCCAATAGTCAAAACCCAACAAACGTTATCTTCACTGAACCTGGAGATCACACCATAACATTAGAAGTAAGTAACGGCAAGGAAACCTACCAACTGCAAAAAACAGTTACTGTAGCACCTTATTTAGCAGCCGCATTTGAGTACCAATTGGCATTCGAAGATGATGATTTACAAGCGCCACTAAGCTTAACTATGACTAATAATAGCGTGAGTGCCACTAGTTATACTTGGACTTGCATAGGAGGAAATCCATCAGTGAGCACAGCAACAAACCCTAAAATTACCTTTGCAACAGCAGGAACCTATACACTAAAACTTGAGGCTACTAATGGTAAAGAAACTAAAACTGCAACCAAAATCATAATAGTACTATCGAACACAAATTTAAGAACTTTTAGTAATGTGAAGCTAGGAATCAACACCGCACATAGCTCGAATGCTACAGCTGCTTTTTTCTCTACAACAACACGTGAGCTGTACAACAGTCAAGAAGTAAATAATTCTAACGGGCCTTTGATCGATATCGCTTTTTACGGACTTAGTGCTGCTTTTTCTTTCAACAAATTTATTGCACCCGATCAAGTACAGACTTTAAGCTTTAACGCAATCCCCAACGCCACACATACTCAGTTTATCAATAGTCAAGAATCCTGTAATTGTTCAAGCTCTTTATCTGTAGCACAATTTGATGCAATGACTACTGATGCCGCATTGTCCAATTTAACAATTAGCGAAACAGCTGGAGGATTACAAGATTTTGACAATAGCATAGTACCACGTATCGTGCTATTTAAAACTCAAGATGGGCGAAAAGGAGCAATAAAAATTAAAAGCTTTATTGCCAATGGCGCAAATTCTTATATTGTTGTTGATATAAAAGTGATGAAAGAGTAAGTAGATTGTAGTAGGCAGGCTTCAGTTTGGAATGAATATTAGACAAAAATTCTAATTTATGTATAAAGAATTAATGGCATATCAAAAGGCAATAAAGTTAGCCATGCAAGTATTTGAAGTGTCCAAAGCATTTCCTAAAGAAGAACGTTATTCGCTAACCGATCAAATAAGGAGAAGTTCCCGATCTGTTTGTGCTAATATTGCCGAAGGATACAGAAAACGATTGTATGAAAAACATTTTATTGCCAAATTATCTGATGCAGATATAGAAAATAGTGAGAGCACCGTTTGTCCAGATTTTGCAGTTGGTTGCAACAACCTAACAAAAAACACACATCAAGAACTACTTGCCTTCACCGTAGAAACAGGCAAGCTATTAGGATATAGGATTCAAAATCCTGAAAAATTTAGTAAAAAATGAAAAAAATACTCCAAACTATAATCAACACATTGCAACTCGTAAACTGCATACTACATACTGCATACCGCATACTGAACAACCTAAACCGAACACTGAAAACTGAAAACTGCAACCCGAACACCGAACACTGCAAACTGCATACTGCAAACTGCATACTGCATCCTGCCTACTGCCTACTGCTCACAGTATTCTTATCATTACTAACCTTCCAGCAGGCATCTGCCCAAATTTACCCTATTCAAGTAAATCCGCAGTTAATACCGCCATATAGCTTAAAACTATCTGATTATCAAACCACCAGCTCCGAAAAACTATTTGTCAATATCCTATTGACAGACACACAAGAAATAGGCCGACGCGTGCGACTTAAAATGCGCATCGAAGGCAATGGTTATAACATTCAAAATACAGATGTTGTTGCAGGAGCAACACCAATCTATTTGGATGGAGGAATTAATCAACGGCTATCAAACTTGGATTTACGTCCTTATTTTGAACTCAATAACCTTTTGGGAATAGCACCCCAACAATATACACAACCCTTACCTAGTGGTAGGTATGATTTCTGTTTTGAAGTATATGACTTCTTCTCTGGGCAACTGTTGTCGCGCAAAAGTTGCTTCTCAGTTTATTTAATTCTTAACGACCCTCCTATTCTTAACCTGCCTTTTCGTGGCGACTTAGTAACAGCCAAAAATCCACAAAATGTAATTTTCAGCTGGACACCTCGCCACCTCAACGCCACAGGAGTTCAATATGAATTTACGCTAAAAGAATTATGGGATACTACCATAGATCCGCAAGCAGCATTTTTGAGCAGCCCACCACTTTATCAAACTACAACATACACCAGTACCCTACTTTATGGCCCAGCAGACATTCCGCTTTTAGAAGGAAAAAAATACGCTTGGCAAGTACGAGCCATCGTAAGTGACGGGATCAGCGAAACCTCGGTTTTTAAAAACAATGGCTGTAGCGAAATCTTTAATTTTACGTACCAGGGCAATTGCGAAGTGCCGAAATTTGTTATGTCTGAAGCACAAAACACGCAAACGGTTCAAATTACTTGGTTGTATTCAGATCATATTAGATACCAAATCCAGTATCGTAAAAAAGGCTATGGCGACGCAGATTGGTTTAATTTATATGCTTACAATCAACAAAGTACTATTCATAATCTT
This sequence comes from Flavobacterium crassostreae, assembly GCF_001831475.1. Classification (NCBI taxonomy): domain Bacteria; kingdom Pseudomonadati; phylum Bacteroidota; class Flavobacteriia; order Flavobacteriales; family Flavobacteriaceae; genus Flavobacterium; species Flavobacterium crassostreae. Next base: position 225,556 of record NZ_CP017688.1, read on the forward strand.
GAAGCTGCAACTACCTATGAATTTAGAGTAGGTGGTGAGTGTACACCCGAAGGCGGTTTTGCCTTCTCTGGCAAACAAGAGTTTACTACACCTACCGAAAATGAAACTGCTTATTACAACTGTGGTATAATGCCGCAGATAAAAATAAAGAACAACACTCCTCTTCCTAGTTTAAAAAAAGGAGAAACTTTTACCGCCGGTGACTTTCCTGTTGTAACTGCAGAAGTAAATGGTAGTGGTGGCAACTATTCAGGTTGGGGATACATAACCCTTCCCTTTTTAGAAAAATTAAATAAGGTAATTGATATTGCTAACAAAGTAAGTGACGGTGCTGTAAACGTTGGGAAATACACTAGAATAAAAGTAGAATTTAAAAGTATTCAAATCAATACCGATTACGAACTAACCCAAGGTATAGTAGAAACAAGCTACGATCCAAAATGGAAAGGGATCCTTGATACCGATGCAATCATTGAAGACTTAGCAGGCCTAAACGGAGAAATAACCACTTTTGACGCTACCAAAGTAGAGTTACAAGGCGTAAAAGTTGTTGATGGTCAAGTAGTTTTAATCAAGGAAAACGGCACCCAAACCACTATTGACAGCAAACTACCAGTAGTAATAGTCGATAAAAGCGGTAAAACCTTTACCGTAAACGAGCAAGGACAAGTTACCGAAGGACAAGCAGCAGATGGTGGCGCACCTAATAGAAGCAACACCACAGGTGTAGACAACGCAGGCAATGTGAACTTGATATCATCTAAGGATGTAGAAGTACTATTTGAACCAGGCAACGGCAAATATACCTTTGACACCAACCCCAATCAAGACAAAAGCCTATCGACTAATGCCGCTCATAATAGCACTTACGAAACCATTAAAAAAGCCGATGGCAGCAATTATTATGTGCACTACAAAGCGGTATCTGATGCTCCTTTTAAAGAAGATGAAATAAATGCTAAAGTTTCTTTTTCGAATGGAAAAACAAAAGAGAACCTTGTCTTTAAAACACAAAACGGAAATGCAGTAGCACCTACATGGTCTGGTAATGTAGCGACATTTAAGCTAACCAAACAATTTGACTACGCCAAGGATGCTATTATAGCCACTGTAAAACCAGCCGACTCTACAGCCAAGTACGAAATAGCTGGTAAAATAGACCTATGGCATCTTACCCCTAAGAAAGTCAATGTAGTGCTTGTGAGTATCAATGATGCGCCAATTCCTAGCGATGCAGCAACAAAACTCAATGAAATATACAATAAAGCAGGAGTCAGTTTCAATGTAAGTACCATTAAGAAAAAGATTACCAACACTTGGGGTACTACTATAGTAACAGGAGATAGTGACGCGTTAAATACGTACACCAATGGGCAGCAACTTGTGACCCAAGCGGTAATAAATGCATTGGGTAGCGAGTATAAAACCGATACCTATTACATGCTTTACACTAATGAGAAAGCTAGTAATAGTGATGCTGGATTTATGCCCCTGTTGAGACAGTTTGGGTTTGTGTTTAATGGAGCCAACCGCACGTTAGCACATGAATTAGGTCATGGTGTATTTGGCTTGAAGCACCCGTTTACTAAGGATGCTGACCAACGCAAAACCAACTTGCTAATGGATTATGGTGGAGGTGAACTCTTGAGCCATAACGATTGGGAGATGATATATGCGCCAGGCTTGCAGTTGTACCAGTTTACGCAAGGGAGTAGTGCGGGGGCTTTGGCTGAAAAAAAATGGGTGGCTCCTGATTTTAAGACTGTTTTTTTTGTTAATGATGCGAAGAGCATTTGTAGTAATTCTACTTACCCAAAAGGTACTGTTGGAGGAGTTTCTTTAAATGGTAAATGTTATACTGCCAAATTTGAGAATGACATTTTTAAAGGCTTTTTTAACGGATCGGATTCTTTACCTGGCTATATTGATAAAACATCAGAAATAAAATCATCGGACATAGTCAATCTCTATGTACACAAAACAGTTTGTGGCCCAAACCCAACTTACCAATTAGAATGGAATTATGTTAAGGAAAACAAAGAAAATATAAATTACGATGATAAACAAAGTCTAGAGAATTGGACCTGTTCAACAAAAGGAGATTTCGATTCTGAGTTTTTTACTATTTCAAATTCAGAATTACCTCCAGGCGTAAAAACTGTAAGCGCTACCGAAATCGATTCAGAAACAATTCAAAAAGCAGTAACAAATTTAAATGCATTAATTGCCAAAAACAATAACAGTTACGCTTACAGTACAGAAATGAGTAATAATGAGTTAGGGCATATTTATAATAACGACAGAATATTAAGCGATGAGGCAATAAAATTAGATCATCGATTAGTTTACCTCTCGGATTACTCAAAAACACTAAATAAACCAGTTAATATCTATATTTTATATCAAGATGTAAATATACTTATGACAGGTAATTGGAACGAATACGCAAAAAAGGTTTTTGAAAAGAGTAACCTTAAGGATGCTATAGGAGGAGGAGTGCTAATTACAGTTCCCATTTTGTCAGTTCGAAGTGAAGTAGGCAATAGTGTCTTTGGTGCAACTTATAATATGCCTGGTTTATATGCTTCAGGTGTTAGTATAGCTACAGATAAAATAATTAAACAAAACGCTGTAGATCATTATAAAAACAATTTTTATTATGTAGGAATTGAGGATAATCAGGTTTTAAATTTCATCCAAGATGTATATACACAAACTTATAAACCGTACGTAATATATTACGGCTACAAAGCAGCAGATGGTAGTATACCGTTGCCAAGAAAGTTTAAAAATGAAGACAGTAAATATTTACCAGGTAATAATTTTGTTAAAAGTATTATTTTAAACAAGAATAAATACTATGACTTAGTAGAAGCTTTAACAGAACCTAAAAAAAGATTAGTTATTGGTCGAGGAATTGTAGCTAATGAACTTTATGAAACCCAGCTTTTAGATTATGAAATAAGAAGAGCTGATTATATAAGCCAAGGGGCTTTGCGTAGTAACGCAGATTTAGTTCCCGTTGATAATTCAATAAACTTTAAAGAAAGTCAATTAGACGATAAAACAGTATGTAATTATGTAAAAGAATACGCCTATCAAGGTGGTTTTGACAATTGGATATCAGATTTAAGAGTGTATTATGGAGGTACTGATGACGAGCTTCCTATTTATAAATTTGACCAGACATACAACAAAGATAAGTTAAGCACTATAGACCCTTTAGTTTATGGAGCTATTGATGTAGCCTCCTTTGCAGCTAGTTTTGTTGCTGCCGACGCCGTGCCCGAAAGTTTTGGTTTAGCTTATGCCGTTTGGCGTAATGACATAACAAACACAGCCCTGTACACGGGGTCAATCGTGGCTCCTTTCTTGGCAAGTGGCGAGTTACGATTAGGGCAAACTGCAATGAGAAAAATAGGAAAAGATGCTAAAATATTTTACAACGGTCTATCCTATGGTTTATCTCAAGACGGAAAATTAACACTTAACACTAACTCTTTTGTAAAAGGAAGAATGTTAGAATTTTTTAAATTGTCAGATAATGCGATTACTAATGTAGAATTAGATGTATTCATTAGGACATTTAAAGAAGGAAAAGTAACAAATCAACAATTAAAAACTATCCTTTCTGAAGTTGATGAAGCAAAGAGAGTATTGTTAATTAAGAATGTAAAAGTAACTTCAGAGTTAGTATCAAAATTAACAGGAATAACAAAAAAACTTCACGAACGTCTCTATTCTGGAGGAATAAACTTTAAAGAAGAAGGTAATATAATCAAATATTTTACCAAAGATGGAAAGGAAGAAATTGCTAAAATAGAAAATGGAATCTTTAAAGTATCCAAGACAAAACCAAATATCCCCCCTCCATCAAAATATTTAGATGCAGAATATATTACAAGACATCTAAATAAATTTGAAACAGAGGGTGCCGGTTTTATAGCTGTGAAGAGTTGGACTGAAACAGGGAGATTCCCTGCACTTCCAGCGCGAAAATTTGTAGGTTTAAGAAGTGAAATGGATGCAATTATTCTGAAATACGAAAAAACAGGAGATTGGAAAGTCCTAAGAGACGAATTAAATTTAGGAGCTGCTACGGATTTATCAAAAGAAGAAATTTACTATATTAAAATTAACGGTAATGATTCGAGATTTAAATTTGATATACATACCGGAAATGAAGCTGGCGCAATTCCAGGCGAATGGGTATTTGGAGGAGCTACAAAAAACGGTATAAATGAAGCAGCTCTTGTGGGCTGTGAAACTTGTATTCATAACAATCAAATGGACAATGTAATTGATTTCTTTGGCAAAAATAATACTAAGAAAATTAAAACCTTAGAAATCATCGATTCAGGTATAGAAACCTTTTTTACAAAAATTAAAAACGAGTTCCCTAAGTTAGACGAACTATTAAAAGGAAATGATGCATTAAAAAAATCAATTTATAAAGATTTTGAAAAAGCAGAAAACACAGTATTAAAAGTTTTAGAAAACGAAGAAACATTTAAAGTGTATCAACAATATAAAGCGATCGACAAAGACGCAATTATTTGTAACTAAACATGGAAAAAGAAAATAGCAACTTATTACAAAAAGCAATAATCAATAAAAATTTATTTGATTTTGCATTAGGCAACGGCGAATATTATTTGACTGATAGAGAGTACGGTACACATTGGACTTTAGGCATTTGGTTATATCACATTATTCCATGTTTAGAAAAAAACGAAGGAATAAATGAAATAAATGATATGTTTGAACAATTGATTAATACTACTACACCAAAAAGCATAGCAACAAATGACAGTTTGTTAATGCATACCTATACTTATGTAAGTTTACTTCAAAGTGGTAGAATAAAAAACAAAGTTATCAAAGACGCAACTATAATTGAGGCAATAGAAAAGTTATCAACTTATTTTGAATTTTTAAAAACAGCTGACTCGCATAAGTACGAAGAAGATATTTATATTTTTAATTTACTCAAAAATAGATTTCACGAAATAAAACCCCAATAATATGCAACAGATTAAAAAAATGTTTTTTATACTCTTATTGCTATTCATAAATAGTATTAGTGCGCAATGTTGGTTTAAAGAATTGCTGATAGAAACTAATTCTAATGCTAAATTAAGTGCTTATTTTAAAAACGCATCAAAAGAAGAGTTCAACGCTTATAAAACACTCCAAACGAATGGCAGCAAATACATAAAAACCAACCCAACATATATAGAGAAATTCTCGAAACTAAGCCCAGAAAATCAAGCTAAAATTGCCCTATTTAACGATGATAAAGTAGGTTCTACACTTACTAAGTTTTTAGACGATTGTGATACAGATTTTTTAATCTATATCAACAACCCTGAAAATCTGATACAAGTAAAAGGATTTCTTGCTCATAAAACTGGAATGCTCTCAACAGAAGAAAGTGAAAAATTAGCTGAAATGCTTCGAAGGCTAGATGAGATTCCAAGCGATAAAGCTAGAAAGTGGCTAGATTATGGTGCAAATCAAGCAGTATTTAAAACAAACCGAGAAGCTGGAACTGCCTTTGGTAATTTAATAAAAACGCAACTGTCTGATGCAAATTCTGAAGCTTATACAACATTAGCTAAGCATTTAAATGATTTAAACCCAAAGATCAATTTAGATGAATATTCTATATATTCGCAAGTACAGTTATGTTTAACCAAAAATTGCATTGATAAAGGCCAATTTTGGATTCCTGATTTTATGTTAGTTAAAGTAAGTCAAGACGGATTAGGGAAAGACTTTCTCGAAACCATCATAATTGACTCAAAACTATCGGGCTCTACTGGTTGGACACCCAACCAAAATACAGCAAAAAAAATGGATGGATGGAGTATCAAAGCAATAGGAAATGAGGCTTTAATTAAAGGGAGTAGAATTGAAGACTTTGACGTAAAAAGTTCAATAACTAAAAACGGTGATTTTATAAAATTGTATAGTGAAAGTGGAATTTTAAAAACTAAATAATCATGAAATTTAACGAACAAATATTTAACATCTTTAAGTCTTTTTTTGCAGAAAAAGGATATCCAGATTCAAAATATTACGAACATAATGGTGCTTTAGACTATTACAGAAAAGACAAAAACAATATTCATTGGATTACCATTACCCTTGATATAACAAAAAAAGCTTTTGTCGATGTATATGGTCAAATATCATTTTTGGAAGTAACAAATATTCTTCAAAAATTCATTGAAATTAGAACAAATCCTTTTGAAAAAATAGTTGTTAATTATTATTTATATGAAAATAGAGAAAAATGGACGGATGTATGGAAAGCATTAAAAGCAGCTTCACCATTAAAAACCAAAGAAGACATTGAAATTTTTAAACAAAACATCTCCAACCACGTAGACAACTACATAGTACCCTTTTTCGAAAAAATCCCCAATTTACAAGCAGTAAATGATGAGATTTTGAATAGGGTGCCACAATCTTTGTATACAAAATATATTCCTGGAGAAACTCATTTTAAAGTTTTAATTATAATGAAACTTTGTAATAATTTAAAATATGACGATTTTAAAATTTGGGTAATTAATACGTACACTAATGCTTATAAAGCAGATCCGAACAAGTATGGCAAAGATTACGAAACCTTAAAAGCATTGTTAGCATATCTAGATAGTGGAGAGTATAAGAAAGATTTAGTTTGATATCAAAGCAATTGGAAATGAAGCTTTGATTAAAGGTAATGATGTTAATGGATTCCCCCCGCTACCGCACGAATCCTTTCGTGTGGTTCATGAAGTTGAACACTAACATAATTTTAAAACTAAACTTCCTATATTTACTTCAACCTTAAAACAACAACTATGAGTAGAAATTATAAGTTTTATAATCCGGAGGGTTTGTATTTTATAAGTTTTGCTGTTGTAGGTTGGTTGGATGTATTTACTCGTAATGAGTACAAAGATTTATTTCTTGAAAGTCTAGCATTTTGTCAAAAGAACAAAGGATTAGAAATTCACGCTTGGTGTATAATGAGTAATCATGTGCATTTAGTTTTTAGAAGTATAAACGATCAAAATCCTGAGTTATTGATTGGAGATTTAAAGCGATTTACTAGTCGATCGATTGTAAAAAGTATTCAAGAAAATCCAAGGGAGAGTAGAAAAGAATTCTTGCTGGATTTTTTTCAAAAAGAAGCCGAGAAAAGTTCCAATGTAAAACACAATCAATTTTGGAGGCACGATAACAAGCCTATCGAATTGTGGAGTAATAAAGTGATTCAGCAAAAGATAGATTATGTGCATAATAATCCTGTAGAGGAAGGTTTAGTTTATAAAGCGGAAGATTATGTTTATAGTAGTGCTATTGATTATTCAGGTGAAAAAGGATTAATAGACGATGTAGTTGTTTTTAGAATGTATGGTATTTAATGATAGCGAACCACACGAAGGGATTCGTGCGGCAGCGGGGGGACCAAATGGTAAATATCTCGAAACGATTATAGTTGACTCAAAACTATCTGGCTCTACTGGTTGGACACCAAACCAAAATGTAGCAAAAAATATGGATGGTTGGAGTATCAAAGCAATAGGAAATGAGGCTTTAATTAAAGGGAGTAGAATTGAAGACTTTGACGTAAAAAGTTCAATAACTAAAAACGGTGATTTTATAAAATTGTATAGTGAAAGTGGAATTTTAAAAACTAAATAATCATGAAATTTAACGAACAAATATTTAACATCTTTAAGTCTTTTTTTGCAGAAAAAGGATATCCAGATTCAAAATATTACGAACATAATGGTGCTTTAGACTATTACAGAAAAGACAAAAACAATATTCATTGGATTACCATTACCCTTGATATAACAAAAAAAGCTTTTGTCGATGTATATGGTCAAATATCATTTTTGGAAGTAACAAATATTCTTCAAAAATTCATTGAAATTAGAACAAATCCTTTTGAAAAAATAGTTGTTAATTATTATTTATATGAAAATAGAGAAAAATGGACGGATATATGGAAAGCATTAAAAGCAGCTTCACCATTAAAAACCAAAGAAGACATTGAAATTTTTAAACAAAACATCTCCAACCACGTAGATACTTACATAGTACCCTTTTTCGAAAAAATACCAGATTTACAAGCCGTAAATGATGAGATTTTGAATAAATTATCTTTTGAAGAATACCCAAATTTTATATCTGGAAATTGTACTTTAAAAGTTTTGATTATAATGAAGCTTTGTCAAAATACAAAATATGAAGATTACAAACAATCCAAAGACAAAGACTATAAAATGTATGTAAATCAAAATCCCTCAATGTGGCAATCGTCGTACGATGCTTTTCTTTCACTTACAGAATATTTAGATAGCGGAGAGTATAAAAAGATTTAGTTTGATATTCCCCGCTACCGCACGAATCCTTCCGTGTGGTTCGTCAATAAAAACAACAAGCATCAATCACATAATAAAAAAACAATAGTGAATCCATTTTGAGAGCAACATTTAGTATAAAAATAAAGTTAGTCGTGCTATTCCTAGCCATGACAACTGTAGGTTTTTCTCAAAATGTAGATTTAGAGAATATAGGCGGTTTTATAGGTAGAGGCAAACCCTTAAAAATAAGTGGTGCAGTGTCTGCCAATAGCATTTTTTATGATTCCAATCAAAGCAGCGGTAGAGCACCATTTACGTATTATTTGCAAGGGAGTCTTAATGTTAGTTTTATGGCATTGAGTATGCCGGTGAGCTACAGCTATTCAAACCAAGGTGCGAATCTGGATTATCAAGTGCCCTACAAATTTAATCGCTTGAGTTTGCATCCCAAATACAAATGGATACAAGCCCATATAGGTGATGCTAATATGAGTTTTTCGCCTTATACCTTAAGCGGTTATCAGTTTACAGGGGGTGGAGTAGAACTCAGTCCCAAAGGGCATTTTAAAATTGCTGCCATGGCGGGACGTTTACTAAAAGCTACGGAGGATACTGGAGACGAACGCACGGTTCCTGCGTTTTCTCGTTTTGGCTATGGGGCCAAGATCAACTACGAACAAGAAAAATACAGCCTAGGAATTATAGCGTTTTATGCTAAGGATAACATCAATTCCCTGATAGCGGTCCCAGACAACAAAGGAGTCACTCCCAAGGAAAATTTAGTAGTAAGTATTGATGGGTCCTACAAAATAGTAGATAACTTAAAAATAAAAGCAGAGTATGCCTCTACTGCCATCACCCAAGATCTACGTGCAGCACCCACTGCTACTACAGGCACAGGCATAGCTGGAAAATTGTTTAACAATAGAGCCTCAACAGAACATTATGCGGCCTTAAAAGCCGGTTTTGATTACAACTTTAAAGGTTCATCGCTAGGCGTTACTTATGAGCGTATTGATCCAGGTTACACCACCTTAGGCGCTTATTTTTTTAATAATGATTTCGAAAACATCACTTTAAATACCACCACACAATTATTCCAAAATAAATTAAACCTGGCTTTTAATGTAGGTTATCAAAAAGACGATCTTGAAAACCAAAAAGAACAAGGAACACACAGAACGGTAGGCTCGATTAACGCGACATTTAATGCGACTCAAAAATTAATGTTAACCGGTTCCTATTCTAACTTTAGCAGTTACACCAATACTAAAGTCAACCAATTTGATGTGATTAACAATACTAACATCATGGGAACTATCAGCGACCAAATGGATTTTAAACAAATATCACAAAATGCGAATTTGAACGTTAACTATTCGATTTCAAAAAAAGAAACTGTTCAAAAAAACCTAAACATCAACTACTCACTTACAGATGTAGCCAATGCACAAGGCGGCATTGTAAGGATTGGTGATGCTTCTACCTTTCATAACATGAATACCTCGTACACTTTAGGATTTCCTAAAAAAAACACCAATATAACAGCAGCCTTAAACGGAACCGTAAACACGATAGGAAGAGAAAATGCTACCACTTGGGGCCCTACCGTTAACGTAAACAAGAAATTTTTTGACAAAAAACTAAACACTGGACTTTCTAGCTCCTATAATTCCAGTCAAGGGAAATCTGGCTCCACAGCAGTAACTAATTTTAGAGCCAATGCCTCCTACATTTACAAACAAAAACACAATTTCAACCTTAGCGCCATACAATTGTTTCAGTCCTCAGTCAAAACAAACAATCGCAGTTTGACCGTTACTTTTGGCTACAACTACAATTTTGACATTGGAAACATCAAATTTAACTTCGACAGAAAACCCCAAGTTGAAGCAGAAGAAGCAGAAGCAGCACAAAAATTAAAAAATAAAAAAGACAAGATTTTTTCGTTTGCCTATAGAACCCATTTGTTTTCGGGCACTCATGACAGCATTAGTAAAGTCATTACAAACCTGCTAGAAACCCCAGACTTTAAAGGACTAAAGGATGTAGATGGCATTACTACAAAACTTGCACTACTAGAAAAAACCTTGCATCTTGATGAAGAAAAACCCGATAAAGGATATAAAAATACTGCAGTACACTATTTGGACTATTTGTATGAAAACAAAGATTACATTGATTCGTACAACAATTTGGTGTTTAGCAGTTTGAAAATCTTATACAAAGACGCCGCCAGAATCGATATTGCCATGGAAGAAGAATCGATAAAAGCCCATGCTTACGTTAACAACTTACGTGCTAAAGGAAAAACCATTAGCGAAAAAACACTGAAATACCTTGAAGTAAAGGACAAGAAATACAATGCCCACAAATGGATGCAGGAACAAATGAATGATTTGACCTATGGAGATGTCGCGGATGATAAAGGATTATTGAAGGACTTTAAAAAAGCAAATCTTTCAAAAGTATTTGAAATGCTACAAAAAGGAAAAAAACAGACCGAAATAGAAATCTACCTAGAAGTACAACTTGCTGATTTTTATCATAAAAAATCATCCTTATAACACAACAAAAGCTATATTTCAAAAAGAAATGATCTATGAAAAACATAAAGTTAAGAAGATATACTTCTTATAATCTAAGCACGGAAACATCTGCCGAGTTATTCCATGCAGAGATAAAAGCATTTAGAAGCCAATTTAGAAGAGCAAGAAATGTGGAGTTCTTACTTTTTTAGGCTAAATACTATTTATGCTTAATTTTTGCTACTCCACAGGTTTTAGGATTGATCCCAGGTTTTGGGATTGATCCATTTATGTCTTGATCCATTGATCCGTTTTGGGATGATGATTTAAACCCCACAAAAAAAGCCTCAAAAAATACATTTTGAGGCTTTTAGATATTTTATAGGAAGTAAATTGAAATTAACCCACTAAACTAAACAGCAAAGTCAATTTTTTAAAAAAAATATAGATTCTAATCTATTAGAATAGTGTAGCCCGTAGCGGAATCGAACCGCTCTTACATGGATGAAAACCATGCGTCCTAACCGATAGACGAACGGGCCATCATTTTTTTGATTCGGGTGCAAAAGTAACACAATTTTTCAGTTTCACCAAGTCAAAATACAAAAAGTCTCCCGAAATTTTACTTTTTTACTTCCCAGAAATGCTAATCTATTCATAACTAGCTTTTATAGTATCCAAAAAGGCAGCAGGTATTTTTATTTTTCCAAACACCAACTACCACTTTCTGGACTATTTTTAGGTCTTTAAAAAAGGATCGGGCACCAAAACAAGCTACAAATGCATCTTTCGTAACCGCAACGCATTTGCAATTACAGATACCGAACTAAAGCTCATGGCCAAAGCAGCAATCATTGGCGAGAGCAACAACCCAAAAAAAGGATACAAAACTCCGGCAGCAATAGGAATGCCTAACACATTGTAAAAGAACGCAAAAAACAAATTCTGACGAATGTTTTTCATTACTCCATGACTGAGCTTTTTGGCCTTAACTATTCCCTGTAGGTCTCCTTTAACTAAGGTGATTTTGGCACTCTCTATGGCAACATCTGTTCCGGTACCCATAGCGATACCTACATTAGCCTGTGCCAAAGCAGGGGCATCATTAATCCCATCACCTGCCATGGCTACTATTTTGCCCTGAGCCTGTAAGCGTTTAATTTCGTCGCGCTTATCCTCTGGCAAACAACCTGCAATAAAAGAAGTTAACTGCAGCTCATTGGCCACCGATTTTGCGGTGTTTTCGTTGTCTCCTGTAAGCATAATTACCTCTATTCCTTGGCGCATCAACTCTTTGATGGCTGCTGCACTGGTGTTTTTAATGGCATCCGTAATGGCTACATATCCCAAAACTACTTGGTCTACGGCAATATACGAAACTGTTTTACCTAGTTTTTGTTCTGCAATTATTTTTTGCTCTATATCCTCGGACACCAAGGCATGCACTTGTTGCATTAATTTTTTGTTGCCTAATGCTACTTTTTTGTTGGCCACTGTTCCGGTTACTCCTTTTCCTGAAACGGCTTCAAAATCTGCAACATCGGTCAGGCTCAATTTTTTGGCTTGCGCAAAAGCGACTACGGCTTGCGCCAAAGGATGTTCGCTATATTGGTTGAGCGAAGCGATCTTTTGGAGCAAATCTGCCTCTTGGTTGTTGGTTGCAAAAACTTTTTCTACGGATGGCTTCCCCTCAGTAATGGTTCCTGTTTTGTCTGTAATTAAAACATCCACTTGATCCATTACCTCTAAGGCTTCGGCGTTTTTTATTAAAACCCCAGATTGTGCTCCTTTGCCCACGCCTACCATTACAGACATAGGAGTTGCCAATCCTAAAGCGCAAGGACAGGCTATAATTAAAACCGCAACCGCGTTGATAAATCCATAAATTAAAGCATGGGGTTCTGGTCCATATTTTGCCCAAACCAAAAAAGCAAGTACCGAAACTCCTACCACTGTAGGTACAAAATATTTGGCTATTCTGTCGGCCAATTTTTGAATAGGTGCTCTAGAACGGCTGGCGTCTGTAACCATTTGAACAATTTGCGAAAGCAAGGTTTCTGAGCCTATTTTTTGTGCAACCATCACAAAGGATTGGTTGCCATTTATGGTTCCTGCAACCACGCTATCTCCAACTGATTTATCTACAGGGATAGGTTCTCCGGTGACCATAGACGCATCAATGGTGCTTTTGCCTTGAGTGATCTTGCCATCTACCGGAATTTTCTCTCCTGGTTTTACTCGTAACCAATCGCCTTTTTTAATACTCGCAATAGAGACTACCTTGTCTACTCCATCCACAACCAAAGTAGCTTGGGTTGGAGCCAATTTCATTAATTCTTTGATGGCGCCACTGGTTCTGCTATGGGCTCTTGCTTCGAGTAATTGTCCTAACAAAACCAGAGTCAAAATAACGGTGGTTGCTTCAAAATATAACGGAACGGTTCCGGTTTGGGTTTTAAATTCGGCCGGAAAAGCATCCGGAAAAAACAATCCAAAAACACTAAACAAAAATGCTGCTCCAGATCCTATACCAATAAGGGTAAACATATTTAAGTTGGCTGTTAATACGGATTTCCAGGCACGCTCAAAAAACATCCAAGCTGCATAAAAAACAACCGGAAGTGACAATAAAAACTGCACCCAATCCCAGGATTTTATTGGCATAATTTGCACTAAAGGCGTATTGGGCAACATGGTAGTCATGGCAATTATAAAAATAGGCAGGGTAAAAATTAGTGCTATCTTCATTTTGCGCATCAAATCCGTATAGGTTTTATTTTCTTCTGGATTTGTAGGCTTCATGGATACTAAATCCATTCCGCAAACCGGACAGTCTCCTGGTTGGTCATAGACTTTGTCGCCTTCGCAAAACATCGGACAATAGTATTTGCCTGGAGCAATTTTAGAACTAAAATCTGCTTTGGGTTTAGAGGTTTTTGCGGTGCTGCAGCAGGACCCCTGGTTTTCTAAGGGAGCTTCGGATAAAGGAAGCGTTGCTTGGACACTTTGGATAGAATAATCTCCAACTGCAGTTAGAGCGTCTTGAAGCACGGATATAGCGATCGTCTTGCTGCTAGTAATGGTTGCTATTGGCGGATCCAGAGTTACTGTTGCCGTAACGGATGCAAGTGCATTTAAGGCTTTTTCTACTTTGGTCCTACAGCCGTTGCAAGACATTCCTGTGATTGTATAGGTGTGTTTCATTTTTTGGCTATTTAATTTAGAGTACAAATATCTTACAAAACTAGTATTTGCTGTTACACAATTCTGGAAGTTATTTGTATGTTTTACAAAATATCCAAGGATTTTCTGGCAATTTTCTGGTTTTTTTTGAAAAAAGTGGGTGTACTACCCGTTATTTTTTTAAACTGGTTGCTTAAATGAGCCACGTTGCTATAATTTAATTTATGGGCTATTTCACTTAAAGATAACTCCTTATAATCTAGCAATTCTTTTGCTTTTTCTATTTTTTGAACTATGAAATAATGTGCAATGGTTTGGTTTTCTTTATCAGAAAATAATTTGCTTAATGCGCTATAGTCTTGGTTTAAATTGGTAGAAAGATAGGTGGATAGGTTGGTTTTTATATTCTGATCCTGATAGTGCACTAAATCAATAATGGCATTTTTAATTTGTGCAATGGTCTTACTTTGCTCGTCTTCTAATACCCTAAAACCTAGCTGCTGCAAGGCTTGAGATAGTTGTGTTTTTTGTGTTTTTGTTAGCTCGCAAGAAAGAGTGACTTCTCCTAGTTTTATAGCCGTAATTGGTAGGTGCATTTTTTCTAACTCCAATTGTACAGCCCTCTCGCAACGACTACAAACCATGTTTTTTATATAGAGTTTCATTTGCAAAATTATTTTATTGTTTTATTGTTTTTAGACGTTTTAAATAGATTGTAAAGTATAAAAAGCTACCAGATTTACATTTGCATTCCAGCCATAGGATCCGCACCTTTTCTAAATTGGTACTCACTATTAATGGCATAAGCTCCTGTGATGACCACTCTTTTATTTGGATCTAACTGGGTTTTGATCTCTACGGCACCTCCAGATTCTATTCCGGTTTCTACCCGTATTTTTTGATATACCCCATGCTTTTTTTCTACCCATACATAGGTTGCTTTTTGATCTCTAATAAGTGCATCTGCAGGAATAAACACTGCCTTTGAAGACGTATTATAGAGCGTGGCTACGGCTTGCATACCAGGTTTTAAATCCAAACTTGCATTGGGGATTTCTATCCGGATTAAAAGCAATCTAGACTCTGGGTTGATTTCTGGATTAATAAAAGAAATAGCCGCTTTTATGGTTTTAGACGGATAGTCCACAAAAGCAACCACAGCTTTCTGACCCAAATACACGTTACTGACGTAGTTTGCATTTGCCTCTATCTCTAACCACAAAGTGCTGTAATCTACCAATTGAGTTATAGGGGCACCTTCTGGAATATAACTGCCTTGGGTTGCAAATATTTCTGAAACATAGCCGCTATAGTTGCTATAAAAAGTGGTGTAGGATGCAGCGGCAGCAGCCGAAGTTATGCTTTCAATTTGGGCATTTGTCAATCCGTAAAACAACAATTTTTGCTTGGCAGCATACCAGAGCGTTTTTGCATTTTTACCAAAATCTCCTGGCATGGACAACTGCTTGTAGGCCACAAAATAATCTTGTTTTGCAACAGCGATCTCCTCACTGTAGAGTTGGTAAATCGCTTGGTTTTTGGAAATATAATCTCCTTGGGCTTTAAAATACAGTTTTTCTATTCGGCCGCTTGCTCTTGCAGAAATGTTTTTAATTTTTTCGGGATGCACGGCCAAAACCCCCGTATACTTTTTGTCCAAACTCTTTTGGGTTGCAGCAATTTTTTGCAGGCTTATATTGCCTAATTTAATTTGCTGTTCACTGAGTCTAATTTCATTCAAAGCGGAAGTATCTTTTTTCATGGGGGTTAAATCCATTTGACAAATCGGGCATTTGCCTGGTTTATCTTCTTTGACCTGAGGATCCATCGAGCAGGTATAAAAAATATTTTCTTCGGAATGCGTTGCTGTGGGCTGTTGCTTGTTTTTGGTATTACAAGAAACCCCCAAAACCAATACGATCAATAAAAGGCTAATTTGTAGGGTCTTTTTCATAATTATTTTGTTTTTATAAAGCTTTCGCTATCCATTAAATATGCGGCATTTGCAGCCACACTATCGCGCACGGTAATGCCTTGTGTAACTTGTATAAACCCCTTATTTTCTAAGCCTGTTTGTACTGACGTTGCTTTAAAGCCATTCTTTTTTTTGAGAAAGACTATTTTTTGGGTACCCATGCTTCGTATTGCTTGTTTTTGCAACCAAATTGCTTTTACAGAACCGATGGTTACCTCTGCTTGCAAGGGCAAACCAATAGGGAATTTTAGGCTTTTATTGTTTAAATATACCCGAATTCGGTTGGTTTTTTCGTTGGGATTTAATTGGGTTTCTATAAAATTTATTTTAGCATAAATAGAATCTGTTGCGTGTAACTCTGGGCTAATTTTGACCCTTTGATTTAGTTGGACTTGACTGGCGTAGCCCGGAATTATATTAAAAACACCCCAAACTTTATTGGTATTTAATAATTTAAAAACAACTTGGTTTTTGAGGATATAATCCCCTTCTTTTATATCTAATGAGGTAGCGGCTGTTGGCGTATTTTTGGAATATTTTGGTTCCAAAACAGCGGCAGATTGTACGATTCCGTCTGCGGGACTGTATATGGATAGCACTGGGTGGGCTCTCTTGGTTGTTGCCAAAGATTGGATTTGACCATTCGGCATTCCGTAGAGCACTAATTGTTGTTTTGCTGCTTGTATCATCGTACCATTAGTGGGATCATTAGTAATCAAATACAGGTAATTTTGTTGTGCTGTTAGGAGTTCTGGACTATACAAATCAAACAATTTTTGGCCTTTGGCTATTTTTTGAAATCGATAATACACATACATTTTTTCAATCCTACCGCCAATTTTAGCAGCTATCGTTACGGCAGAATTTGGGTCATAAGCTACTAATCCGGGAAGTTTTATGGTGTTGCCTATTGCGGTATCTTTGGCTGTAGTGCTCTGAAAATCCCCCACTACAAAGGCATCTGTTGGTTGTAACAAATGCGTTATTGCATGGGATTGTGTGGGTTCTTTATGGGCTGTTTGGAGCACCAAATCCATGCCGCATTTGGGACAAACACCAGGTTGGGGGCTAAAAACCGAATCTTGTGGCATCGGACATGTGTAGCTCAATTGGTGATTTTGGCTGGAAAACAAGGAGGTATTATTTGCTTTGGCTGCCAAATAATAAACTCCAAGGGCACTGACAGCACTAACTAAAAACACCAAAGTATATTTTATATTTTTTTTCATAAATTATTGGTTTCCAATTGTTTTTCAATTTCTACTTGGGTACTCAAAATGGCCTGCAATGTATCTAAACTATCTGTTTGTGCACTATTTAAGGACTCCCAGGCATCTAGCACCGCAAACAAGGCTCCAGTGTTATTTTGCCAAGAGATCATTGCGGTGTCGTAATTTTTTTTGAGGGCTGGTATGGTCTTATTTTGAGCAATGTCATACTGTTTTTTAAGGCTTGTTACTTCCTTTTTTAGTCCCAAAAGCAACCCTCTAGTTTCGTTCAAAATCTGTTGCTTTTGCCATTCTAGACTTTGGTTTTTTATTTGTATACTCGCAATAGTAGCCTTATTTATTTTGGTTGACCAAGGCATTGGTATGGTTATCATTCCCATTAAGGAAAATTGTTGTGGACCATCTCCAAAGGCAAACATATGGTCGTATTTTAGTCCAAATTCCGGAAGCAGTTTGGATTTTTCTATTTCGGTTTTTAAGTGGTTTATTACTTTCATTTTTTTTATTGCTTGTATGTCGCTACGGTTTTGAGCTAATGTTACCGTATCGGCTGGCAAAAAGTTGAAATCTTTGAAAACATAATTGGTATCTATTGTAAAATTGGTTCTTATGTCTGTTGCCATCAAGGTATGGAGCAGGATTTTTTTTTGCGAAAGCGAGTTTTCTAACCCAATTATTACGCTCTCTAATGCGCCTACTTGTGATTTGGCTTTATAATATGTAGGCAAACTCCCCAGGGTGTATTGGTAGCGAATTTCCATGCTTTGGATCCAATATTCCAAAAGCAGCAAATTATCTTTGGCTATTTTTATTTTTTTACCCAATACCAATCCTTGGTAGTAATTGGTTTTGGCTAAGGCATACAACTGGTTGGCGGTATGTTTTTTATTTTCTTTCTCTACAGATGCCACGGCCATTAGATAGTTGGCATCTGCTTTGAGCCTAGAACTGTTAGGTATCATTTGGGTAACCCCAACCATATAGGCTCCCATTGCGGGATTCATTGGATTTGCTTTCCACATTTGGGTGTTGTAGGGTGTCATAAAAAACCCCGTACTTAGTTGTGGTGCCATCCAAGTTTTGGCTCCTCGGACAGCTGCATTGCTGCTTTGGATCTCCGCATCGTGTATTTGTAATTGCGGATTATTGTTCTGGATGGTTTTCCAAATAGAATCTAGGGTAAGGATTTGTGCTTTTGCAGGTATACCGATCCAAATCAAACCGCATATAACCAAATATTTTTTAATGTTTTGCATGGATAATTTCTATTTTGCCGTTGGTTTTTAATTCTCTGAGTTTACTCATTTCAAAAACAACTGGCGTTACTAATAATACATAAATAGTAGAGGTAATAGTCCCTCCTATTAAAGGTATCGTGATTGGGATCATGACATCTGCTCCTGTTCCGGTAGACCATAAAATAGGAACCAACCCAAATAAAGCCACCGAAACGGTCATCAATTTAGGACGCAACCTTTTGGCAGAACCAGATATAATATATTCTCGTATTATGTCTTCTGTAAGGGTTTGGCTACTATTGCCGTGTTTGGCTACCATTTGGACCATGGCTTCGTTGAGGTAAATGGTGATTAACATTGCGGTTTCAATAGCTAGCCCAAATAAGGCTATAAACCCTACTGCTACTGCCACAGATAAATTAATACCGTAAAAATATACCATAAAAATTCCGCCTACTAAAGCAAATGGCACTGTTATCATGGTTATAAATGCTTCTTTGAGGGATCCGTAGGTAAAGTACAAAATCATGAAAATTATTAGTATTACCAAGGGCATGATCCAAAGCAAGGTTTGGTTGGCTCTAATTTGGTTTTCCCACTGTCCGCTCCATTCTAGATAATATCCTTTGGGCAATTTGTGCAGCATGGCGTTTAGTTTATCCTGGGCTTCTTTTACGGTGCTGCCCAAATCCCGATCTCTGACATTAAATAACACACTGCCTCTGAGCATGGCATTTTCACTATTTAGCATCGCTGGACCATCGCTAATGGTAATATCGGCTACGGTTTCTAAGGGTATGGGACCAAAATCTGTGGTTTGTATTTGTAGTTTTTTTAGCCCTTCTATACTGTTTCTAAATTCTTGAGCGTATCGTGCGTTAACCGAAAAACGTTGTCTACCGGCTATTGTGGTAGTCAAAACCATACCGCCTATTGCGGTTTGTACCACATTGTTTACGGCATCAATACTGAGCCCGTAACGGCCTATAACTTCTCTTTTGGCAATAATATCAATGTATTTGCCGCCTGTAATGGGTTCTGCAAAAAGATCTTTGACTCCAGAGGTTCCCTCCAACGTTGCTTTTATTTTTTGAGAAAGTACAGCAATTGTATCTAGATTGGCTCCATAAATTTTTATGCCTACATCGGTTCTAACTCCGGTTGCCAGCATGTTGATCCGGTTTATAATAGGCTGGGTAAAACCATTGGTTACTCCCGGGATTTGTAGTTTGTTATTGATCTCTGTTATAATATCCTTTTTGGTTTTTCCTTCTCTCCATTGGGCGTGTGGTTTTAACAAAACAATGGTTTCGATCATGCTAATTGGGCTATTGTCTGTTGCCGTATTGGCTCTACCTGCTTTTCCTAAAACATGTTCTACCTCCGGAATGGATTGGATTAATTTATCCTGAACTTGTAGTATTCTTTTGATTTCAGAATTGGAAATATCGGGCAAGGTAACAGGCATAAACAAGATAGAACCTTCGTCTAGTGGCGGCATAAACTCCGAACCCAACTGCGTAAAGAGTAGTCCTCCAATCAATAAGGCAATACTATTTACTGCCAACACGGATTTACGCCATTTTAGACAAAAAGTCAAAACAGGAGTGTACAGGCGTTCCATTCTTTTATTAATAGGATTTTTGTTTTCTGGGCGCAATTTGCCTTTTAACAAAAAACTAATTAAAACAGGGGTTAAGGTAATGGCTAAAAAGGCATCTACTATGAGGATAAATGATTTAGTCCATGCCAAGGGACTAAAGAGCTTTCCTTCTATACCGGTTAATAAAAATACTGGCAAAAAAGAAGCAATCACGATCAAGGTGGAATAAAACACTCCTGGCCCAACCAACTTGGAGGACTTTTCGATGAGTTGTATCCTTTCTTTGGAAGACAACGGATCGTTTTGTTTTTGGGTTATTTTTTGAATTAATTTTTTCATTGTCTACTTATTGATTTGTATCCAGTTCTTGTTGTCTTTCTGAAATACTCCGGTAGGCATTTTCTACCATTACAATTCCGTCATCTACCACCACTCCTATTGCCAAGGCGATACCGGTTAAGGACATAATGTTAGACGATATTCCAAACGCTTGTAATAAAACAAATCCTATTGCTACCGAAATAGGCAATTGTATCAAAATAATAAGAGCACTACGCCCATGAAAAAGAAACAACAAAACAATAAGAGAAACCACAAGCATCTCTTCTAGCAGGGTGCCCTTAACGGATGCTATTGCTTTTTCTATCAATTCGCTTCGGTCATAAGAGGTTTTAAAGCGTACTCCTTCGGGCAACCCTTTTTGAATTTCTTGCATCTTTTGTTGGACTCCTTGAATTACTTTATTGGCATTTTCGCCGGAGCGCATCACTACAATACCTCCTACAACTTCGCCTTTGCCGTCCGCATCAAAAATACCTAAACGCAAATCTCCTCCCATTTGTACAGATCCAATATCGCGTACTTTTACCGGAACCGAATTGTAATTTTTAAGGGCAATTTCTTCAATGTCTGTGCTGTTTTGTAGGTATCCTAACCCTCTAATGATATAGGATCTGTCACTCATTTCAAACTTCCGACCTCCTACATCGTTATTGTTGGCTTGCACGGCCTTCATTACTTGGTCCATACTAACGTTGTAGTATTGCATTTTTAAAGGATCTAAAACTAGCTGGTATTGTTTTTCAAAACCACCAAAGGAAGCTACCTCAGCAACTCCCGGAACAGTTTGTAGTGCAAATTTTATGTACCAATCTTGCAGTGCGCGCTGCTCGCCCAAATCCATAGTGTTCGTCTCTAAATGGTACCAAAAAATATGGCCCACTCCTGTACCATCTGGTCCGAGTGTAGGTACTGCGTTTTGAGGCAATAATCTTTGGGCAAAATTTAGTCGCTCTACTACCCGAGTTCTAGCCCAGTAGGGATCTACTGCATCCTCAAAAATGACATAAACAAAACTCATTCCGAACATGGACGACGCACGGATGTTTTTGACCTTGGGGATGCCCTGCAAGTTAGAAACCAAAGGATAGGTGACCTGGTCTTCTATCAACTGTGGACTTCTGCCCATCCATTCTGTAAATACAATTACCTGATTTTCGGACAAATCCGGAATGGCATCGATAGGGTTTTGTTGCACACTGTATATCCCCCAACCAAACAAAAAGGTAGCAACCAGCAAAACAAACATTCTGTTTTTTAAGGAAAATGATATTAATTTTTCAACCATGATAGCGTATGTTAAACAAATATTTTTGTGTTAAATGCAGGACTATTGTTTTATAATTCTTGCTGTATGCTTCCGCATGTTAGCATTTCGGATCCATAATACGGATTTTGGATGTCTTGGGTTTCGCTTATCCAATACCCGCTTTTTCCTTGATCATACATCGGACAATAAACATGGTAAAGCTTTTGAGACGTTGGAAACATTTGGATCAAAAGATACATTTGCTTGCTTAGGTCTGCAAAATTTTTTCTCTGAAGTGCAATTGCATCTCCATTGGCTAGTAGTTGTTCTGTAGCTGCTACAGCTGCTTTGGACAGTGTAGTATAGGATTGTTGGTGTTCTGCTTCTATTTTATTTGGATTGGCATTTTTAAAAGCAAGCTGTAGTGCTTGGGCGGCTTGGCTTGCTCCTTGAGCATCCTCTTGTGTAAGCTTGTTTTTGAGAACCAAGTAAGAAGCTACTATATCTGCAATAGAAAAAGACGACACACGCTTTGCTAGAGCTGTAGTTTCGGTTTTTTTTACGGAAGTAGTGCGTGTGGCAGTATCTTTGCAAGAAGACATACTTATAATTACGGATAATACCACAACGGCGGTAATCCCTGTTTTTTGAATTGATTTCATAGGATAAAATTTTTAAAATTGAAATACACGCAAACGAACCAAAATACGAGTAGTAATTGGTGGATGGCAGTGATAATGGATGGAATTGTTTTACTGAAAATTTGACGCACTAAGGGCTATCAAAAAAAGAATTTAGCCTATTTTAGGAATAAGCCAGATAGAAACATATCCTTTTAGGGGAAAGGATACGGATTGGTAAAATTGGTGTTTTGTGGTCGCAAAATTAAAAACTGGCTTTTTTAACTCCAAAGGCAAAGCAGCTACAATTGCTATATTTAGTACTGGTACACTACATAAAGCGCCACCACATTTGCCCGAACAACCTTTGGTGGGCTTGTTTTGAGAAGTAGTTGTTTTTTGGCAGCAACTTTTTGTGTCTTTGGTAGCTGCCATTTCTTTATTACAAGAATTCTTTTTGTTAGAGTTGGTTCCACAGGCCAATACCGATGCTGGCATCAAAAAGAGGCCGATCAAAAGGATTAGTATAATGGAATTTTTTTTCATTTATATTGTACTTAAAGCAAAAGTAACAAAACCTTATCTGTTTAATCTAAAAAGTGTGTTAATATAGCTTTAATAATTTATAATCACAATTTTTTCTTACTTTAAATCTCCCAAAAGAGCATACATTAGTGATTGCGAAATCGAAAGCACTACACTAAATAATAATGCCGTAAAAAACGTATCTACGCTAAAGCCACCTACTATAGCATCACACAAAATAATAATCAATCCATTGATTACCAACAAAAATAGCCCTAAGGTAATAAAAGTTATAGGAAGCGTTAAAAGAACCAATATGGGTTTGATAAATATATTTAATAAACCCAAGACCACCGCAACAACTAAAGCAGTAGTAAAACTAGCAACGTGCACCCCAGTCATTAAATGTGCAATCAGCATTACTAACGCTGAGGTAAGTACCATTCTAAAGAGAAGTTTCATATTTTTATTTTTTAATTTATACTAACTATTGGATTTATTTTTCTAAAAAAATACGCGCTACCTCATAAAATTGTTTTGGGTTTTCGGCATGCAACCAATGTCCTGCATTGGCTATGGTCTCTAGGGTTGCTTCTGGAAAATGTTTCTTTATACCCTCTATGTCTTTATCTAGAATATAATCGGAGTTTGCACCTCGAATAAACAACGTAAGTTTGTTATACTGTGCATCCTCTGGAAGTGCAACTCCTATGGCGTCTATTTTTTTATTAAATACCGCTAGATTAAACCGAAAAGCCAACTGCTTGGGCTCTTGCCAATACAAACTTTTCATCAAAAACTGCCGCGTTCCAAAATCTGTTATATAGTGCTCTAAAGTAGCCTCTACGGTGCTGCGGCTTGGTTTCTGTCCAAAATCTACTGCATTGAGTCCTGCCAAAATGGTTTGGTGGTGCTGCGGATAAAATTTAGGTCCAATATCTGCAACCAGCAATTTGCAAACCAGTTCAGGATAGGTGGTCGCAAACAACATGGCTGTTTTGCCGCCCATAGAATGCCCTATAATGGCGATATTGTTTAAGGCGTGTGCCTGGCAATATGCGTAAATATCCTGTACCATTAATTGATAACTAAATTCTTCCGAATGAAAGCTACGCCCATGGTTGCGCAAATCCAACAAATGGACTTGGTAGCCGTTTGTTGCCAATTGTACGCCAATGGTTTTCCAATTATCAGACATACCTAAAAATCCGTGCAGGATCAAAAGTGGTTTTCCTTGGCCTTCTATTTTTGAATACAACATGGTTTGTTTTTACTAAAATTGAGAAACAAAGATAACAAATGAATTAGTATTTGACCACATTTGCACCAAAACTAATTATTCTAAAAATCACCAAAAGTGGGTATTGTAATTGTTTAAAATTGGATTAACTTTGTAAGTATTTTTTTATATTAATACAAAAAAATAATCGCTTAAAATAGCTTCATTTAAACAACAAAATCATGATTAAAAAATTGGTTCTATTAGGGCTTATCGTAGCTCAATTTACTACTTCTTGTAGTAGTGACAATACGGAAATACTTCCGGAGAATGCAAGCTTGAACGATCAAATTGCAAATTTGATAAAACAACCCTATTCTAAATTAACTCCTGCAGAACAAAAAGTAAAATTGGAAGCAGAAGCCAATGCTATGCTCGTTGAAATGGACCACTCTAAAACTTCGGGTGCTATTGAGGCCATTCAAAATTTAGAAAACCTATTGAATGTTAGTTCTGTTGCTATTTTTAATAACAAAAACAACAACCAAATAACAGACGTCCTTAATGTTGCTGGAACTTACGGGATTTATACCTGGAACAACACTACCAAAGCATGGATCAAAACGGCTTCTAGCTCGGAATTAAAATTTATTTTTCCGGCTAAAGCAAACCAAACAACCAACAATGCTACTTTGGTATCCAAAGCGGTTGAATCTACTGTAAAGGTAAAAATAATAGACACCTACGGACAATGGAATTTTGACACCTATACTTACAGTCAGGATATAAATGATGAGATTTTCTTGCCAACCTCTGTAGACGCTATCTTAACTATAGATAATGTACAAGCTGCAATCTTTACTACCAAAGCCACCTATTCAAACGGAAAAGAAACTCCAGACGAATCTAGCTTTAAAATGGTTTTAAGCGATGGTTACACCTACGAAATGAGTGGCAAAAAAGGAGATTCCAACTCTACTCAATCTGCATTTACGTATAAAAATAAAAATCTAGTTAAATATAATTTTGGAAGTACTGCAAAAATTGATGCGTTATTGCAAGATGATGCCTTGACAGCTTATCGAGGAAAAGCAAATGGATTAGTGGAACTGATGGACAACTTTATTATTGTTGCAGACACAGATCTTGCTGGATTAGCCGATGGCGAAACCGCTTTAGAAAAAAGCTTAACAAACCCTTCTTTTCCGGACTATGCAGATCCAAAAGCAGATTTCAAAGCATACTATACCGCTAAAAATAGTTATAATTTAAAACTCTCAGAAGGCAACGCAGCGAATTACAACAAAAACACGAAGTTAATTTTGGTGTCTAAAAAAGAAGGAACTAAAATAGCCGATGTTGTTATGCGTTCTGAAAAAGGATATAGCCAAACCAATTCTTTGCCAGTATGGGTTGCCAATTCTTACAGCACCAATGGAGGATATTGGTCTTGGAATAACGGAGCTAGTGTTACTACACAAAACTATGATGAAACATTATATTTAAAGTTTAATGACAATACCGAAGTAGAAATGAGCGCTTATTTCTCTACTGGGTTTGATACTCTAGAAAAGAAATTTGAAGAATTTTTAAAATCTTTTGAAAAATAAATCCTTTAAAAAAATAATCCTCTTAAAGCCGAACAGACACTCCTCTGTTCGGCTTTATTTTTTGGCAGGTGTATATACCACTAAAGTACTTTGTCCGTAACCAGCCCAAAGCCCTAATCCGCCTTCTATGTTGGATTTTAAACTAGTGTTAGCTGGATATATCGGATTGCGGCCATTTACAATTTCGTTTTGCCAACTATTCCAAAAATCATACGCGTCTTTATTTAAGGTCTTTAATTTTACAAAAATCAAATCTCCATCTGTAAAATAAGGCTTAAATTTGGTCTTAGGAAAAACTAAAACACCCCTATTTACCTGCATAGTAACGGTGCTTGATACAAAATTAGCGTCATCTAAATTTCCGTAAAACGCTGGGACAAAAATGGGCTCTTCTGTATCAATTCTGGTCGTTATTTGGTAATAATTTTTCTCTAAAACAGGATCTTCAAATGCTACAAAAACATAGCCTGTGGTATCTTGTGGTTTTTTTTTGACATACGTGGCACTTTTTAGAGCAACGGTTGCAGGTATGGTAGTGACCGCTTTAATTACACGATCTAAATAGACGATGTTTAGAGTATATTCTTTTCCAGATTTTCCAACAATACTACTGCCATAGTAAACAAATGGCGGGATCCGATTCGGGTTTCTTTTTAATCTTAATACTTCTGTATTTTCGCCATCCGAAACCGTAACCCGCGCAGATCTAATTACATGATTTAAAATAGTGGTAGAGTCTACTGCCGCCGAAACCGGAATACTACTTGACAAGATCACCTGAGCATACTCTTCTGCCTCAATCCAACCATCCACTACAATCTTAGACTCTATGCGGCTACTGGAATCAAAATCATCTTGTTGACACCCCAAAATGGTAGTGCAAAATAAAAACATAAAAAACTGTTTCATAACTACTTAAAATTGGAACCTCCAGCTAATGGATGGCAAAATGGTGTATAATGTTTTTCTTTCGGGCTGAACGTCTATTTTTTGCTTGTCTGGATCTACAACCACATTCAAAACGGTATAAATGGGATTTTGAATATTAAATGTATTGTATACCGAAAAATTAAGCGCACTTTCTTTTGATGCTGTTTTTATAAAATAATAATTGACAGACCAATCCGTACGCAGGTAATTAGGCATTTGTGCGTTGTTGTATTTCCCGTATTCTTTAACGGGATTGTTGTTTATAAAATACCACGAGGTAGGAGTAGTAAATCTGTTGCCAGAGCTAAAGATTTGAGTAATGCCAAAATCCCATTTTGAATTTAAATCATAGGTAGCCACCACGGCTAGATTGTGTCTTCGATCGTATTTGGCGTAGTACGATTGACCATTGTTTAGCGGATCTAGCTGGCGGTTAGCCCAACTCAAGGTATAACTTAGCCAACCTTTAAACTTTCCAGCGTCTTTTTTTAGCATTGTCTCTAGACCATAGGCCGTGCCTTTGCCTACTAAAACATCGTTCTTAAAGGTAGTAATTTCATTAAATTGAGTCACTCCATACGGATACTCAATCAAGTTATTCATGGTCCGATAAAAGGAGCTTAAAGACCACTCCCATTGGGATTTTATTTTTTGGTTGTAACCAACAGAAAATTCGTCCGAAAATTGTGCAGGAACTCCCTCTGTACTTGCTACCCAAAAATCTGTAGGCACTCCTACACTAGAGGTTGTGATAAGGTTTAGGTATTGATTTTTGCGTGTATAGGAAGCAAAGAGAGCATTGTTTTGTGGTGTTTTATAATTTAGCAACACCCTTGGCTCTGCATGCAAATAGGTGGTTTTGCGATGGTCTGCGCTATAATAGTTTAGGCGCAGTCCAAGCTCAGCAGTTAGGTTTTTAATCAATTGTGGTTTCATGCTGGTATAAAAAGATACCGAATTTGCCTTATTATGCACCTCTTGGGGACGGATAGAACCTGTAGTTAGGTTGTTGACGGTAATTTTTTGGGGTTGCAATTGTTGGTTGGCATACTGCAATCCTGACTCAAAGGGGATGTGGTTAACCCAATACGTAATCGCACTCGAAAAACCAAGATCGGTAACATACGATTTGATGTTCATCTGTACGGTTGCTTGCTCTAGCTCTAAATTGTTTTGATACTGGCTAAAATAAAGTGTATTTGTCAGGACTGTATTTGGGGTTATTTGGCACTGTGATGAGGACGAAATTAAGGTATTGTTCCATTTTAAACTTGCGTGGAGAGCTAGGTCAGGATCGGTTATTTTTAAAACATCACCACTAACAAATGCATCAACAGTTAGTTTGTGTTTTGGAGCTAATGCCGCTATAAAGGTTACATTACTATCTCCAAAATGGTATTTTAAGTCTTTTATGTCGCTTTTGTTGTTCTGTTTAGGAGGTGCTAATAACGGTGTTGCTAGTTGGTCAATGTAGGTTTTTCTGCCGGAGAGATACAGCCCTGTGGTTTTGGAGATCGGTAGCGCGATGGTTGCTTGTGAGGCCAAAAAACCTAGATTGCCTTTGACAGAAAATACCGTTGGGAGTTTTTTGGTGGGCAATACCGCTACCGTAGCGCTTAGTCTGCCGCCGTTTTGGGGATTGGTATTGGATTTATCCAAGTGTACTTCTTGGATGTGGTCGCCATTATAAAAAGGAAAAACACCTAATAAATGCGCCATGCCATATATCGGAGCGTTGGCATACAGCATTAAATTGTGGCCAGGATCACTCCCTCTGATGTATAGATATCCGTTAGCATCTCCGGAGTTTTGTACTCCTGGGGTGAGTTGCAGTATTTTATTTATATCTGTAACCCCCATTAAAGAAGGCACGGCTTTTAGGCTAGCAGGGCTAAAGGTCAGCTTGTTTCCGGACAAAATGCCTATTGCTTTCTTGGGGCTGGTTAGTATAATTACTTCGTTGAGAAAGCTGTTTTGTTTTTTGAGAATGAAGTTTAGACTATCCTTTCGGGAAAAGGTTGCATTGGTATACTGGGATACAAAACCTACATAATGCACTTCTATGCTATAAAAATCTGCTGGCAGAGTAAGCTGGTACTGCCCTACGGAATCTGTACTGGTGGCAAAGCTGTGGGTGCTGGACAAAAAGCTTAGATTGGCTCCTATGAGGGCTTGCTGGTTTTGGTTTTTGACACTCCCGCTTAGGGTTATTTTTGTTTGTGCCAGAGCTATCAAACTACAAAAAAATAGAACTGTTGGGAGTATTACTGCTTTCAATAGCGTGCTTTTAATAAAGAGCCAAGGTAGCATTTTAAATTTTATTTTGTATAAAATGGATGCCTTATAATTGGGTGCTAATTGCGGTTTATTTTGGGATTTATTTTGGGGTTTGCAAAGGTTGTTTTATGGTGGGCTTGCGTGAGGGATAGTAACGAAAATCCTTTTTTAGCTTGGCGCGATAGCGACAGGATAAAAAAGATTGTAGGGTATAGCCCGACCCGCTTTTTTTAGCGGGTCACGCCCTTATGGTTTTATTTTAGTTTTTGCAGATACATGTTCACTACGTTGTCTAGACCGAGGTACAAGGCTTCGGCTATTAGAGCGTGGCCTATGGAGACTTCTAGCAATCCTGGGATGTTTTGTTTAAAAAAAGCAATGTTGTCTAGACTTAGATCGTGGCCTGCATTGATGCCTAAACCCAACTCATTGGCCAAAATGGCTGCTTGTACGTATGGGGTTATGGCTTTGGGATTGCCTAGGCTGTATTGGTACGCAAAGGCTTCGGTGTATAGTTCTATGCGGTCGGCACCTGTTTTTTGGGCTCCTTCGATGATGGCTAATTGGGGATCTACAAAAATGGAGGTCCGGATTTGGTTGCGCTTAAATTCTTGGATCATTTCGGTTAGATAGGCTTGGTGCTGGATGGTGTCCCAGCCTGCCGAAGAGGTGAGCGCGCCTATGGCATCGGGCACTAGGGTGACTTGGTCTGGCCGGCACTCTAGCACTAGGTCTATAAAATTATGTTGGGGGTTGCCCTCTATGTTGTATTCTGTATGTACTATTGTTTTGAGGTCTCGGGCGTCTTGGTAGCGTATGTGTCGCTCGTCTGGACGTGGGTGTATGGTGATGCCTTGGGCTCCAAATCGTTGAATATCGGTGGCTACTTTTAATAAATCAGGAACATTGCCTCCTCTTGCGTTGCGTAAAGTTGCTATTTTGTTGATGTTTACACTTAACTTTGTCATTGAAATACTTTTTGGTTATATCGATGGGTTTATGGACTACAAAAATACAAAGTAAAAGGTGGGGGTTTTTGTGTTTTTTTGATTATTTTGCATAAAAATTGAGGATTTACTAAATATGGAAATTACAAACTATATCACTACTGATTTTAAAGCCATTGACTCCCAAGAGTATGTTGGGGTTGTGAAGGATTTTTTTAATGAAATAAATAGTTCTCACTTTCCTGTAATGGATCAAGGGGTTTTTATTGGTAATTTGTCTGCTGAAGATGTGGAAACGTTTGAGGATGCCAAAAAAATTATGGATTATAGGTATGCTCTAGAAACTTTTTTTACTAGAACAGAATCGCCGTGGTTGGAAGTTTTAGAAATTTTTGCCAAGAACCACGCTAATTTAATTCCGGTTTTGGATAGCAGTAATACGTATGTAGGATATTATGAAATTGAGGATATTATGTCCTTTTTTCATCAAACGCCTTTTTTAAAAGAACCCGGAAGAATTATTAAGGTAAGAAAAGGAATTTTGGATTATTCTATGAGCCAAATCACTCAAATTGTGGAGAGCAACAATGGCAAACTTTTGGGATTGTTTATCTCTGAGGCTACTATGGATACCTTTGAGGTAACTCTAAAAATTAGTCTGGGAGCAATCAATGAGATCATTCAGACCTTTAGAAGGTACAATTATGAAATCACCTCAGAACACCATGAGGACGAATACATCAACAATCTCAAAGAGCGTTCGGATTATTTGGACCGGTATCTTAATATGTAAGCAACAACCAATTGGAGTATTTAACCCTCTTTTAAACGATTACAAACGCAATGAAAATAGCTATTTACGGTCAATATTATCAAAACAGCACCGAGCCTATTATTAAAGATATTTTTGTTTTTTTTAATAAAAACAATGTCGAATTGGTGATCGAATCCAACTTTCTGGAAATGCTGTACGACAAACAAATAATTGAAAGACAATACCAAACTTTCTCGTCCTACACCGAATTAGACCAAACATTTGATTTATTGGTTAGCATTGGTGGCGATGGCACTATTCTAAGAGCCGCTACGTTGGTTAGAGATTCTGGCGTTCCTATTTTGGGAGTAAATGCCGGCAGATTGGGCTTTTTGGCAACGGTACAAAAAGAAGATATTGCTACATTTTTGCAACTTGTGATTGACAAAAAATACACCATTTCGCCCAGAACTTTGTTGAGTCTGACGTGCAATCCACCAAATCCAGCTTTACAGGATATTAATTTTGCCATGAACGATATTTCTATAAGTCGTAAAGACACTGCCTCTATGATAACCATAGACACCTACCTTAATGGCGAGTTTTTAAATTCGTACTGGGCAGACGGACTGATTTTGTCTACTCCTACAGGATCTACAGGCTACTCCCTTAGTTGCGGCGGACCAATACTAACTCCGGATGTAAAAAGCCTAGTCATTACTCCTATTGCGCCGCATAATTTAAACGCAAGACCATTGGTCATCCCGGACCAAACAGAAATCGAATTACGGGTTTCTGGCAGAGAAGAAAATTATTTAGTATCTCTAGATTCTAGAATTACTTCGGTAGAGAATGAATCTATATTGACCATAAAAAAAAACCCTTTTAAAATAAACATGATTGAAATACCCGAAGAAACGTTTTTAAAAACCCTCCGATCCAAACTACTTTGGGGTGAGGATAAACGAAATTGATCTATTTATTTCCATCTCGGTATATAATTAGAGGCTTTTTTTCGTTTATACAAAAACAACTATTCTATTTAGATCCGGTAAATTGTTTATTCTCAAAATAATAAGCACATTTAACGCATTGGGCATGGATTAGTAGTGATAATTATTATATTTGCACGCAATTTTTAAACCATTATGAATAAATTCTCCGCTCTTTTACTAAGTTTCTTTTTAAGCATGTCTATGTATTCTCAAATTCACGAATTAGGGGTGTTTTTGGGCGGTAGCAACTACATTGGTGATATTGGCCCTACAACCTATGTGGCTCCAAATAAAATGGCCTATGGATTGCTTTACAAATGGAACAAAACCACCAGACATTCCTTTAGACTCTCTTACACACAATCGGAACTAACGTCTAATGATTTGGATTCTAAAGAACCGAGCAGAGAGCAAAGAGCCTACCGTTTTGACAACACTGTCAAAGAACTAGCCGTAGGGATTGAATTTAATTTCTTTGAATATGATCTAAGCAAACTAGACAACCAATTTACGCCATACCTATATACAGGCCTTACGTACACACAATATGATGGATTGTTTTTTGTAAACAACCTAACCAGATACGATTCCGAACATGGAACCGTAGCCATACCGATCACCCTAGGGATCAAAACAAATTTAAATAGCCGCTTTGTGCTGGGTCTTGAGGTAGGTGCTAGATACACCTTTGCTGATGATATAGACGGAAGCAATCCTACCAATGATGGATTAAAAAACATAAGATTTGGAAATACAAATAATAACGACTGGTATGTTTTCTCAGGTATAACCCTAACCTACACCTTTGGATCCAAACCATGCTATTGTGTAAAATAAAAAAATGAACTTACTAGAGAATATAGATCCCGAAAACCTACCCAGCCATCTAGCCATTATTATGGACGGAAACGGACGCTGGGCAAAAAAACAAGGCTTATTAAGAGCCTTTGGCCACGAAAACGGCACCAAATCTGTAAAAGTAATCATTAAAGCTTGCGCCAAATTAGGCATACAAAACCTAACCCTATACGCTTTCTCTACAGAAAACTGGAACCGACCAAAATTAGAAGTAGACACTTTAATGAAGATCCTAATAAAGTCTTTAAAAAAAGAACTCCCTACCTTGGTAGACAATAACATCCGGCTCAATACCATAGGTAATTTAGAGAAAATGCCAGAATCCGCTCAAAAAGAATTGTTGGATGTCATGCAAAAAACCCAAAACAATACCCGCATGACACTGACCTTAGCCTTGAGTTATGGATCTAGAGAAGAGCTCGTAAATGCCGTAAAGAACATTAGTTATAAAGTTAAAAATAATATAATTTCAATGGAGGATATTGACGATTCCATTATAAATCAGCATCTTTACACGCAAAATTTACCAGACGTAGATTTATTAATCCGAACAAGTGGAGAACATAGAATAAGTAATTTTTTGCTTTGGCAAATAGCGTATTCAGAATTGTATTTTACAGATGTTTTATGGCCTGATTTTAAAGAACAAAATTTATATGAGGCCCTTATTAGCTATCAAAAAAGAGAACGTAGATTTGGAAAAACAAGTGAACAAATTAAATAAAATTTTAGTGTTGAATAAAAGTATCAAAGCAGTCCTTTCCTTAGTTTTGCTAGGGAGTTTTTCACAAATCAAAGCCCAAGAACGAGTACCTTTTGACCAAGGAAAAAAATACATATTGGCAAATGTTGCCGTGACCAACGAGATTAGCTTTAATGAGCAAACGGTAGTGACCTTTGCAGGACTTCAAAAAGGACAAGAAATCACTGTTCCGGGAGAAGAAATAAGCGGTGCCATAAAAAAATTAGGAAAATTAGGTCTCTTTGATGAGATATCTTTTTATATCAACCGAATTGAAAACGATAGCATCTACCTAGATCTAGATATTAAAGAACTTCCAAAACTAAAAGAAGTAAAATTTGTTGGCGTTAAAAAAGGTAAAATTGAAGCCTTAATAAAAGACAACAACCTAACCAAAAATAAAGTAGTTAACGAAAATTTAATTACCACCACCAAAAATTATATTGAAAATAAATATAAAAAAGAAGGCTACTTTAACACCAAAGTAAACATAAACACCACCAAAGACACTACAACAACCAACGAAGTAAACCTATTGGTTAGTGTAGATAAAGGTGAAAAAATAAAGATCCACAGTATTGCTTTTGCAGGAAACGAAAAACTCTCTGACAAAACTTTGCAAAAAGCAATGAAAGACACCAAGCAAAAAAAAGTATTCCGAATCTTTAAATCTTCTAAATTTATTAAAGACAAATACAAGGCCGATCTAGAAAAAGTAGTTGCCAAGTACAAAGAAAAAGGCTACAGGGATGCTCGTATTATAACCGATTCTGTAACTTACAATAAAGATAAAAAAGGACTAGACATAAAAGTCCAATTAGAAGAAGGCAATAAATACTACTTCGGAAATATCAAATTTCTGGGCAATACCGTATATTCGGACCAATATTTAAGCAGAATATTAGGTGTTAAAAAAGGAGAAACCTACAACGGAGTGTTACTAGAAAAAAGAATTGCGGACAAATCCAAGCCAGACGGTCAAGATATAACCAATTTATATCAAAATAATGGGTATCTGTTTTCTAACATTAACGCCGTTGAGGTAAAAACAGCAAACGACACCATTGATTTTGAAATCCGTGTAACCGAAGGGCCTTTGGCTTATTTCAATAAAATTACCGTTACGGGCAATGACAAAACTAACGATCGGGTTATTTATAGAGAACTCCGAACCAAACCAGGAGAAAAATACAGCAAAGAAGAATTAGTTAGAACCATTAGAGAAATTGGACAACTAGGATTCTTTGATCCCGAAGCCATTAATCCTTCCTTTAAAAGTGTAGATGCATCGGCAGGAACGGTAGATATTGAATACCAATTGGTCGAAAAAGGATCCAGCCAAATTGAACTACAAGGTGGTTACGGCGGAGGTGGCTTTATAGGTACTTTGGGGCTTTCGTTTAATAATTTTTCGGTACGAAACCTCTTTAATAAAGAAGCCTACAAACCATTACCAATGGGAGATGGTCAAAAAGTATCGCTTCGTTTACAAGGAAGTACTTTTTTTCAAACCTATAGCGTCTCTTTTTCAGAGCCTTGGTTCGGACAAAAGAAACCCGTACAATTTAGCTCATCCATTTCGTATAGCACCCAATTTTTAAACAACTTCCAAACCCGAAAAGCGGACAAAAGCAAGAGTTTTGACATCCTGACGTTATCTGTTGGTTTGGCTAAAAGACTTACGGTGCCAGACGACTTTTTTGTACTATCACAGTCTATCAGTTACCAACATTATAGCCTAAATAATTACAACACTGGATTATTTACCTTTGGAAACGGAACCTCCCGAAACCTTGCTTACACCATAGGATTATCTCGCAATAACAAAGGCGTTAACCCTATATTTCCAACCTATGGTTCAGAGTTTAGCATTACTGCAAAAATGACTCCGCCTTACAGCTTGCTTAACGGGATAGATTATGCCACTCTAGGAGACAAAGAAGAATATAAATTAAAAAGCAAAATAGATGTTTTTGATCCTGCTGGAAATGTTGTAATCCCAAAAGGATCTTATCTGGACGCACAAGGCAACAAAGTAGCCACGTATCAAGAAGCAGCTCCAGATGCAGCCATAGTAGACCAAAAGAAATTTAACTGGTTAGAATACTACAAGGTTAAATTTAAAGCAGACTGGTATACCAAAGTGTATGGCAAACTAGTATTAAAAACATTAACTGAATTTGGTTTCATGGGTGCCTACAACCAAGACCGAGGATTGGTACCGTTTGAAAGATTTTATGTAGGTGGAGACGGTTTAGCAAACTACTCTATGGATGGCCGCGAGACGGTGCAACTAAGAGGATACCCTAACAACTCTTTAACCCCAATGAATGCCACTGGAGAACAAATTGGAGCCACGGTATACAATAAATTCTCTTTAGAACTAAGGTATCCAATTACCTTAAAATCCTCTGCGTCTATCTACGCTTTAGCCTTTTTAGAAGCAGGATCATCGTATCTGGATTTTAAAACCTACAACCCATTTGATTTAAGCCGTTCTGCGGGAGTAGGTCTACGTGTATTCATGCCTGCTTTTGGATTATTAGGTATTGATTTCGGACACGCTTTTGACAAATTGCCTCTTGGACAAACCCAGCCCAAAAAATGGGAGACGCATTTTATCATAGGGCAGCAGTTCTAAGAACGGATTAACCATTTTCTAATACTATAAAGTTATGAGAAAACATTTTTTATGTATACTTTTAGTGCTACTTGCTAGCAAACAAGTACATTCGCAAGCTAGAGGCACCAAAATAGGCTACATTGACATGGAGTATATTTTGCAAAATGTACCTAACTATTCTGAAGCAACCGTACAGTTAGAACAAAAGGTACAAAAATGGAAGCAAGACATTGAATCCAAAAAAATAGAAATCAATAAAATCAAAGACGCTTTAAAAGCAGAAAAAGCCTTATTAACAAAAAACTTAATTGAAGAACGAGAAGCCGAAATAAAATTTCTTGAACAAGAGATGTTAGACTACCAACAAAAAAGGTTTGGAATTAATGGGGATTTGATGCTCCAAAAAGCACAAATAACCAAACCAATACAAGACCAAGTTTTTACAGCAGTTCAAGATATAGCCGAAGCCAAGAAATTTGATTTTATCTTTGACAAATCTTCGGATTTAACCATGCTCTTTGCCGCCCAAAGATTTGACATCAGTGACCAAGTATTGCGCCTGCTAACTAGAGCAGACAAAAGAGAACAGCTTACCAAAAAACAACTTGCCGATCAAGAAGCAAAAGAAAACAAAGAGGATACCGTAGCTGACAACGAATTTTTGTCCGAAAGACAAAAAGCATTAGAAGAGAAAAAAGCGGCAAGAGACAAAATCATTGAAGAAAGAAAAGCCGCACAAGAACAAAAACGTAAAGAATACGAAGATCGTAGAGCAAAAATGCTAGCAGATAGAGAAGCACAAAAAAATGGCACGGTTTCTGCAAATACCAATACAGCAACCAGCACTAGCAACAAGCAAGAAGACGCAACCAAATTATCCAATAATGCTGCACAACAAAAACTGGAAGAAGCAAAAGCGGCAAAATTAGAACAACGCACAAAAATTCTAGAAGACCGTAAAAAAGCACTAGAGGAGCGTCAAAATAAAATACGCATACAAAGAGACTCAATCAAAAACGCTAAATAAACAAAAAATTAATACTTAATATTTTAAAAACGATGAAACAAATCAAAACTTTAGTAATTGCTGCATTTTTAATTTTAGGGGCAAGTCAAACAATCCATGCTCAAGCAAAAACTGCTCATGTAGATGTGAGTGAAATTATGTCTAAAATGCCTGCCATGCTAGATGCACAAAAACAATTAGAAAAATTGAGTGCCACCTACGATACCGATTACAAAAAAATGGTAGAAGAATACCAAGCAAAATTAAAAAAATACGAAGCAGAATCCGCAACCGTAACAGATGCTATAAACGGAGAACGCTCTAAAGAAGTACAAGACATGCAAAAAAGAATTGTAGACTTTAGAGATAATGCTCAAAAAGAATTACAACAAAAAGAATCCGACATTGTTAAACCACTAATGGAAAAAGTAAGAACTTCTATCCAAAAAGTTGGAAAAGCTAAAGGGTTTCAATATATCCTAGATGGTTCTACTTTGCTACTTGCAGAAGGACCAAACTTAACTACAGATGTAAAAAAAGACTTAGGATTCTAAAAAAACCTTTATCTCATAACGCAAAACCACTCTTCCTTAATGGATAGAGTGGTTTCTTTTTTTGGGGCCATTTATTTTTTTAGGATTTTAAATCCAGAGCACGTAACTTTGCTTTGATGAACAACAACAAACCCATAGGAATATTTGATTCTGGCATTGGAGGCACTTCGATCTGGAAAGAAATACACCAGCTACTTCCAAATGAAAAAACTATTTATTTGGCAGATAGCAAAAACGCTCCCTATGGTCAAAAATCCAAAGAAGAGATTATTGCTTTAAGCAAAAAAAACACGGAATTATTACTAAAGCTAGACTGCAAACTCATTGTGGTAGCCTGTAACACCGCCACTACCAACGCCATCTCGGAACTACGAGAAAACTACAACGTGCCATTTATTGGTATAGAACCTGCTATAAAACCTGCCGCAACTAATTCAAAAACCCAAACCATTGGTATTCTAGCAACACAAGGCACTCTTAGTAGCGCACTGTTTTATAAAACCACCCAAA
Source organism: Flavobacterium crassostreae (assembly GCF_001831475.1). Taxonomy (NCBI): domain Bacteria; kingdom Pseudomonadati; phylum Bacteroidota; class Flavobacteriia; order Flavobacteriales; family Flavobacteriaceae; genus Flavobacterium; species Flavobacterium crassostreae. Next base: position 263,439 of record NZ_CP017688.1, read on the forward strand.
AATTTCAAGACACTACCATAATTGAACAAGTAGGAAACGGTTTAGTACAGCTTATTGAAAACGGCGGAATACACTCTGCCGAAATGGAAGCATTACTACGCTCCTACCTAACCCCTATGATTGCTGCAAATATAGACTACCTAGTACTGGGCTGCAGCCACTATCCGTATTTGATACCGCAAATCAAAGCAATTCTGCCAGAGAACATCCAAATTATAGATTCTGGCGAAGCAGTAGCAAAGCAAACCCGAAACCTATTAAATGAAAGCATCGGCTGCACTAGCGCAACTTGTAGCGAGCCTGTTTTTTATACCAATACCGATCCAAAAGTATTGCAAGAAATCCTAGGCAACAAATACACGGTATTTAAAAAAGACTTTTAGAAGACCTTCCGACAAATCTTTTTTTTGTTAATCCTGTTCCTGAAACCAGCTAGAATACAGCACATAATTATTTGAAATTCTTTCAATTTCGCCAGCAAAATTAGATTGGTCTATATCTTTGACTTTTTTGGCCGGAACGCCTGCCCAAATTGTTCCAGAAGTAACTACCGTGTTTTGAGTAATAACCGCACCCGCAGCTACAATTGCGTTGCTTTCTATAACACAATTATCCATCACTATTGCTCCCATACCTATCAATACATTGTCATGAATGGTGCAACCATGTACAATTGCATTGTGCCCTATCGAAACATTATTACCCACAATAGTAGGATGTTTTTGATACGTACAATGCACCACGGCACCATCTTGAATGTTTACCTTGTCTCCAAATTGGATACAATTTACATCTCCTCTGATTACGGCATTAAACCACACACTGCATGATTTTCCAAAACTAACCTCTCCAATTATGGTAGCATTTTCGGCTACATAACAGTCTTCCGGAATGCGCGGTGTTTTTCCGTTTATTGTTTTTATTAACATACTTTTTGTTTTTTGAATACAACTAAATTTAAACCCTTTTTTGACGCCTCTCAAAATAACCAACAAATATGGCGAACCATTTTTACTGTAAATGCAACTTGATTTTTTTTATAAAACAAAAAAACCAGCTCCAAAACCAGCCAACAGCTTTTAATTATTTAAAATAAAGTTAATTTATCTATTTATATACCAAATATAGCTATTCAAAGAAAATAACTTCACTAAATTTGTAAAATATACTCAAAAAACCATGACAAAAATCACCATAAAGGAAACACAAAATCCAACCATATTAAAATTTGAATTTGAAGATTTCATTACGCAAAACCAAAGCTTTGAATTTAAAAATATTGACGATGCCAAATCCTCCCCTTTGGCTCAAAAATTATTTTACCTTCCGTTTGTTAAAACCATATACATTTCCGGAAACTTTATTGCCGTAGAAAAATACAGCATTGTAGAATGGGAAGATGTAAAAGATGCTGTAGCAGAACAAATAGAAACATTTGTAAACGATGGCGGAAGCATTATTACCATCGAAGAGAATAAAACCAAAAAACAGCCTATAACGGTCTATGGAGAAACAACTCCTAATCCATCAGCGTTAAAATTTGTAGTCAGTAAAATGCTGACCAAAAACGCTATTGAATTTAAAAACATTGATCAAACAGGCCCATCTCCTTTAGCAAAAGAATTGTTTAAATTTCCTTATGTTAAAGAAATTTTTATTGACGAGAATTACCTCTCTGTTACTAAATACGAAGTAAACAATTGGGACGAAATCACGCTAGAATTACGCAGTTTTATCAAACAATATATCGAAAATGGCGGAATTGTTTTGGAAGAAAGCTTGGTGCAAACTATTGAAAAAGAGGAAAAAGTTAAAGATGAAAAATTTGATTCTCTAGACGAAATTTCGCAAAAAATAATCAACATTCTAGAAGAATATGTAAAGCCAGCAGTTGCCGCCGATGGAGGAAATATTGCTTTTGAATCGTATGATGCCAACACCAAAACCGTAAAAGTTATTCTACAAGGCGCTTGTAGTGGTTGCCCGTCCTCTACCTTTACACTAAAAAGCGGTATCGAAAACATGCTCAAAAGCATGCTTAATGACGAAAAAATCAATGTTGAAGCGGTAAACGACTAAACAATCCGTATTTTATTTTTGTGTAAAACAAAAAATAATTTTTTAAGTAGCCAAAAAGGGCTATATTTAGACTTTAACCAATAAAACAACTAAATTATGTCTGTATTAAAAGTTATCGAAGTACTATCTGGATCCGCTACAAGCTGGGAAGATGCAACACAAAAAGCAGTAAGCAAAGCCTCAAAATCGGTTAAACACATTAGATCGGTATACGTACAAGATCAAAGCGCAACCGTTAAAGATGGTAAAGTATCGGAGTTTAGAGTAAACCTAAAAATAACCTTTGAGCTAGAATAATTTTGTTTACAACCAATACTAAAAACGTTTCTTTGAAACGTTTTTTTCATTTTATGTCAATTTCTGTTTAAAAAAAACAGCTAATGCTTATTTTAAACCCCGTACTAGAACCAACAAACAGCATTCTAAATTACGTAGCAACAACAAAATAGTAATGCTCTTTTAAACCAAAAAACATAAAAAAAGCGTACTATTGTAGCCTAATTAAACCAAAAAAACAATGGGAGTTACATCATTTTTTAAAAATTTATTTGGCACAGCCAAAGAAACCACTGCAGCACTTAGTGAAAAAGCCGAAGCCTTTACAGAAGATGCTATGGCAAAAGTTAAAGAAACCGCAAATGACGTTGCAGACAAAGCTGAAAATGCATTTGATGACGCCAAACAAGCAGCGGCACCATTATTGGATAAAGCAGATGATTTTGCAGACAAAGCAAAAGAAACCATCAGCAACTATTCTGACAAAACAGCAGAAGCACTAGAAGACACCTTCGAAAACGTTAAAGACCATGCAAAGAATGCCATGGATAAAGTAGAAAATTTTGCGGAAGACGCAAAAGAAGCCATTGAGGACAAAATGGAAGATTTTACCTCCAAAAAAACTGCCGCAGAGCCTACAAAAATTAAAGAATAAAAGCACCTTCGAAAATAAGGACTCAAAAGTATTAATGCTTACTTTTGTATTACAAACACCAACCTTCTCTCTTCGGGAAGGTTTTTTAATATTCCAAAAAATGACTCCAAATATCCATAATGCCACAAGCTATCTTAGTGTTTATTTCAAAGAATTTATTGGCTATTCTCCCAAACTAATTACGGCCTTTGTAATCCTTTTTATTGGTTTGTATGCCATCCGAATCATCAATAGACTTATTCGAAAAATAATGATCAAAAGAGATCTGGACCCTACATTGACTAAATTTTTGGCTGATATCCTATTGTGGGCGCTTAGGATCCTGTTGTTTGTAACCTTTATTTCAAAATTAGGCATTGAAACTTCTTCTTTTGTCGCCATTTTGGGAGCCATGGGTTTGGCTGTTGGATTGTCCTTGCAAGGATCGTTATCTAACTTTGCTGGAGGAATGCTAATTATTCTATTTAAGCCCTTTAAGGTCGGACACACTATTGAAGCTCAGGGAGTTATTGCAACCGTTTGCGAAATACAAATTTTTGTAACCCAATTAATTACCGCAAACAACCAAACTATCTTTATCCCTAACGGTATTTTGTCCAACGGCATTATTACCAATTACTCTCTTTTACAACAACGTAGAGCAGACCTGACCTTTTCGATTTCGTATGATTCGGACATTAAAAAAGCCAAAAACATTATTTTAACCTTACTGAAAAACAATCCTAAAGTACTAGAAAATCCAGAACCAGAGGTTTTTGTAAAAAATCTAACCGATAGCGCCATAGAACTTGCAGTAAGACCTTGGGCAAAAACAGAAGATTATGGCGCTGTATTTACAGAAACGCTTGAGAGTTGCAAAATTGCTTTTGATACTGCAGGGATTAACATACAGCCTTTTGTTAAAGAAATGTCTCAAAGCAATTCTCCTTCTTAATATTATTTTTTAGAAACCGTAATATTAAAATCTTTGAGGTAAAAAGGTTCAAAATAAGCTACATCTACGGTTTCTTTTAGTTGGTATTTTGCAAAACTGAGGCTACTCATTGCTTTGGCAGAAGGATATTTTATAGCTTCTAGAAAAGTAAAATTATCTTTACTTAGAATTGCTTTGCATTTATGAGCACAATCTCCTACAAAATAAACAGGTTGTTGGAATGTTTCAAAGGAGTTTTCGGTTATAATTTCTGCCATCGTATTGCGGACTATTTGCAAATCTTTGGTATAAATAGCACTATATACTTCCATTCTTCGAGCATCTATCATGGGTAGAATTATCCCTTCAGAGATGGTTGCTTGGGCCGCCAGCACCTTCAAGGTGTCTACAGCTATCAAAGGGATGGACAAAGCGTAACACAAGCCCTTAGCTGCCGAAACACCTATACGTAAACCCGTGTACGAACCCGGCCCCTGACTTACCGCTACTGCACTTAAGTCTGTAAAACCAATACCAGCTTCTTTCAAACTTTTTTCGATAAAAACATGCAAACGTTCAGCATGAGAATAGCCTTCTTCAGCAATTTCATTACAAACCAAAACCTTTCCTTCTTTTGCTATTGCTACAGAACAGTTTTTTGTAGCAGTTTCTATATTTAATATGTAGGCCATTATTTTATATCGTTTGTTTTTAATCTGTTTTTATAGTGCCACAAAGAAAACTAAAAGCAAGTAAATAAACAATTCTATTATAAAACAAAAAAATCGCTTAGTGGTTGCTACTAAGCGATTTTATACTAACAAAATATTGGTTTATTTTTTACTGTCTTTATCGTCTTTATTAAGGGTTATCTTATCTCCAGAATTCAATTCTTTGGTCACCGTAGTGTATGGTCCCGTAACTACTACGTCTCCTTTTTTAAGCCCGCTCAAAATTTCAATATTACTATCGTCTTGTATTCCGGTTTTAATAATTCTTATTTTTGCTTTATCGCCTACTTTAACAAATACACATTCGTATTTTTTGTCACTCTTTGCGGCTCGTTCTTTGTCTTGAGCAGTATCTAACATTTCTATCTCTTTAACGGCTGCCGTATCGGATTTTATTACTACGGAGCTAATTGGCACGTTGGTCACATTTTTCTTGGTTTTGGTTATAATATCTACCGTTGCAGTCATTCCTGGTCGGAAAGGAGAATAGGTTGCTGGCTTGTCCTTAAGCAGGTCTTGATAAGATGCTTTTATAATGCTTACTTTTACCTTAAAATTGGTCACCTGATTGGCTGTTAGCGCACTACTTGCTGAATTAGAAATACTAGTTACCACTCCTTTAAATTTCTTTTTAAAATAGGCATCTACCTCTACATTGGCTAGATCTCCTACTTTTATTTTTACAATATCGTTTTCGTTTACATCAACCTCTACTTCCATATTGTTTAAATTGGCTACTCGGAGTATTTCGGTTCCAGTCATTTGCTGGGTACCCAAAACACGTTCTCCGAGCTCTACATTAAGCATCGATATAGTTCCGTCTGCTGGGGCATAAATCACGGTTCTGCCTAGATTATCTTTGGCCTCGTTTACCGATGCCGAAGCGCTTTGTACATTGAAATAAGCGGTTTCTTTAGTAGCCTTTGCCACTTGGTAGGTTGCGGTTACTTTATCCCAATCGGATTTGGATATAATGCCTTTTTCAAATAAAATTTTATTTCTATTATAATTAGATTTTGCTTCGTTCAATTGGGCATTAGCTTGATTCAATCCTGCTTTGGATCCAGACAAACCCGCCACGGTTCTGTTTAAACTTGAGGTATATAAATCTGGGTTAATTTTTACCAACAAATCTCCTTTTTTAACCAGCTGTCCTTCTTTTATAGGTAATGAAATTATTTCTCCAGAAACCATCGAAGCAATTTTCACTTCGGTTTCTGGCTGTATTTTACCCGTTGCCGAAACAGTCTCTACAATGGTAGCTTGTGTTACAGTGGCTACCTCTACAGTAACTCCTTGGTCTTTATTGCCTATAATTCCTGCTTTAGATAGCACAAGTAACAAAACGATGAGAGCTATTGCTCCTCCAACAATATAATAAATTGTTTTCTTTGACATAATGAATTAGTTTTGAATGATCGGAATTCCAAAATAGAATTCGAGTATTTTTATTTTAAAAATGTAATCGTATTTGGTTCTTAGAACTTCAGATTGGGCGTTAACGAATAAAGTTTGGGATTGATTTAGATCAAAGGAATGCAACATCCCTACCGCAAATTTTTCTTTAGCATAATCATACGCTCCTTGCCTTGCCTCTTGAGCACTTAGGGCCGCTTCATACGCTTTTAGCGCTCCTTTTGCATCCGTAAAGGCGGCATACACGTTTCTTTGTAAATTAAGATTTTCTTGTTCCAAGGCTATTTTAGATCGTTCTAAACCCACCTTAGATCGCTCTATGGTATTGCGTGCCGAAAAACCGTTAAAAACAGGAATACGAAGTTGAAACCCAAATGACTGGCCTTTATTATTGTTAAATTGATCCATAAATGGCGCTGGCCCTCCTAATAATCTAGTAAAATTGGGTGCTAAAACTTTTTGATTGGTTCCTTCTACAAATCCAATTGCAGACGTTGGGTTTAGTGCATCCGGAATTACTCCAGTTATCCGATCACTATATGCTACCCGAGAACTAAAACCATAAAACGCTTGTAGAGTTGGCATCAATCCTCCTTTGGCTATTGCCAGATTTTTTTGTGCTATTTCTAAATTGGTTTGTGCTATTTTTAAGGTAGTTCGTTCTTCTTTTGCCTTGTTATAAATTGCGTTTACATCTTGGTTCAAAATACTGTTCTGCGTTGCTAAAACAGCGTTATCTGCTACGTCAAATTTTGCAAATTCGTCTAGCTGCAACAGTTGCGCTAAACTTAATTTGGATAATAGCAAGGCATTTTCGGAAGCTATCAGGTTTTGATTATTGGTCGCTAAAGTAGCTTTAATATCTAACAAATCGCCTCTAGGAATGGTTCCTGCAGCAACCAATTCTTCTGAACGGGAGAGTTGTTTTTGATTAAAGGACAATTGTTCTTGTTGCACTTTTAAATTTTCTTTATTAAAAAGCACTTGCAAAAAAGCATTAGCAACATTCAAGGCAATGTCTTCTTGCATTTTAGTCCATTGGTATTTTGCAGCCAGAATACCCAACTTTGCTTTGCGAAAGGCATTCTGATTTTGTAGTCCTTTATAAATATCTATACCAACATTGGCTCCAATAGACGTAAATTGTGTAGTCTGATTTTGCAACAAACCAGTGGTTATATCTTGGTTTAAACCAATATTCCAGGAGTGAGAAGCCGAGGTATTTAAGGAGGGTAAAAAAGCTCCGAATGCCCCTTTTTTGTCTATCTCCGCTACTTGGCTATCTAATGCTGCTTGTTGGATAGAAATATTGTGTTCAATGGCATGTGCAACGCATTGTTCCAGTGTCCATTTCTGATCCTGTGCGTTAGAGGACATGCTAAAAGCAACGAGTAAAATTAAGGGAATCCAAATGGTGTTTTTCATGTCTTTTTTATGGATGTGTAACAAAGCTATCACACAAATTTAATATTTATATACTAACTAAAATTTATTTTCTGCTTTTTTATTACCCAATATCTTATTGTTTAAAGTTAGGGTAACCTCTATTAGATTCTTATAAGGCAATAGCGCTCCAAACACCCAACTTATTTTTTTTTAATAGAAAGCCATAACTTAGGTTGACCTATGAATAAGACTTGTTTGACACATAATTGTTACAGTTTTATCCAAAAACATATTTCTTTTAGTAATTTTACAACTTAAAAAAACACCAAATGGCCAAATACCTCTTCGTTTTAAGTGCTTTGTGTGCGCTACTTACTAACTGTGCAACAACACAAAAAATAGACACTCTAAAACCCGAACCCGATGACGCCACACCTCTAGTATATGACAATCCTGCCTCATTTATCCACTTGCCAATTAGTATCAAATTAAAGGATATTGAAAACCAAACCAATAGCGTATTGAATGGTTTAATTTATCAAGACACCGATATAACGGACGATAACATCGAAATAAAAATATGGAAATTAGCGCCAATAACCATTCAAAATGAAAATGCTGTTTCGGGCGAAAAAATACGAACCATTCTCCCTCTAAAAGCCATTGTAAAATACCGAATAGGCACCAAAACCTTGGGCGTTCCCCTCTACAATATACAAGAATTTAACTTAAACGGAATGGTTACCTTAGTTAGCGAAGTAAACCTAAATAACTGGAAATTAAACACTAAAACTAAATTAAAATCATTAGAATGGAACCAAAGCCCTACGATGGTTTTATTTGGCAAAAACGTTCCCGTTACCTACTTAATGGATCCAGCCATCCAACTATTTAAGTCCAAAATTGAGACTGCCATGGATACAGCCATAGAAAATTCTATGGATTTTAAACCAAATGTATTGGCTGCTTTAGAGAAAATTTGCCTGCCCTTTCAAATGGATGCAGCTTACGAGAGCTGGTTTCGGGTTGTTCCTACCGAAATATACAGTACTGCTGCCAAACTAAAACAAGATACATTTTCCTTACAAATGGGTATGAAATGCACCATGGAAACCTGGATAGGGCAACAGCCTGAAACAAAATTTGACGCTACAAAAATTGTATTAAAACCAGTTACTAAAATTCCTAATCAAATAACCGCTACTATTGTGGCGGTATCTACTTATCTGGATGCCTCCAAAATAATTCGTAAAAATTTTGCCGGTCAAGAATTTCAATCTGGATCCAAAAAAGTACAAGTGCAAGATGTAACCCTATGGCACAAAAACGGAAAGATCGTCGTGGCTTTGGAACTCACAGGCAGCATCAACGGAAAGATCTACCTAACAGGATCTCCGCAATACGATAACAAATCAAAAGAAATATACTTTGGTTCTTTAGACTATGTCTTGGACACCAAAAACAAATTGATACGCACAGCAAATTGGCTTGCGCAAGGGTATATATTAAATAAAATTAAAGCGAGTTGCCGCTATTCTATAGAGTCCAATTTAGAAGAAGGCAAACATACTATGCAGAAATACTTGCAAAATTATTCTCCAATGGCAGGAGTGTATGTTAATGGTAAAATGGAAACACTGGCATTTGATACAATTCAAATCACCAAAAACGCCATTATAGCTTTTATTAAAGCTAATGGCCAAGTCAATATTACCGTAGATGGACTAAAATAAACTAAAATGGGTTCGTTATACTTGCTTTTTGTTCTTGTATAACCGATAAACAGCATAACCAATAACTGCTACCAGAATATAAGGTATGGCCATCAAATACACAATTCCGTCATTTACAGCTTGTGCCTGAATATTGTTATCTTCGCCCCCTAAAGCCGCTCTACACATCGCACATTGGGCATGCATATTGGCAGAAAACAAAACAAATAAAAGGAACAAACTACCTAACCGAAACTTAATTGTATTACACATAATAAGGAGCTATCATTAAATAAACTATAACACCAGTTACAGCAACGTACAACCAAATAGGAAACGTTATTTTGGCAATTTTTTTGTGGGTATCAAACCGCTCTGCCAACGCTCTAACATAGGTAATTAAAACCAATGGAATGATTACCACAGACAAAATAACATGCGTGATTAAAATAAAGTAATACACATACCGGACAAATCCTTTTCCTCCAAATGGAGTAGAATCGGAAGTCATATGATAAGCAACATACATTCCCAAAAAAAGTACCGAACAGCCTATTGCTGCTTTCATCAAATTTTCGTGTCTTTTTCTATTGCCGCTTTTGATGGCAATCACCGCCAAAACAAGCAATATGGCAGTAATAGCATTAACACTAGCATAAATCGGAGGCAAAAAAGTAAGGGGTGCCACATCAAAACCCAACTTTCTTAGATTCACTCCAAAAAGAAGCACAACTACCAACGGAATTGCAATAGATAAAATCACAATCCACTTTTTATATTTCTGTTCTAAATTTTGCTTACTCATAACTACTATTCTTCTAATAATAAACTAATATCTTGCTGTAGGTCCCTAACCCCTTTTTTATCCAACCCGTCATAATATAAAATAGGATTTCCAAAAGCATCCTTTCTGCAACGGATATTTCCTTGTTTATCAATTAAAGCAAAAAGACCCGAATGCTCAAAACCTCCAGCTACTTTGGCATTAGCAGCAGCATACAAATTAAACCCTTTGTTGGCTAAATCTAAAATAGCATTACGATCTCCAGTCAAAAAATTCCAATTTGCAGAGCGAACACCTAATAATGCCGCATGTTCTTTTAAGACCTCTGAGGTATCTTTTTTAGGATCTATAGTGATAGACACAATCCCAAAATTAGGATTACCAAAAAACTTCTTTTCTACCAACAACATACTCTGATTCATTTTTGGACAGATAGAAGGACATGTAGTAAAGAAAAACTCTAAAACATAGACCATATCTTTGTAGTCATTATTGGTGATTGTTTGGTTATTTTGGTTTACTAACTCAAATTTTGGAGCCACACCTATAACCACTAACTTTTCTTCTTTGACAGAAGCAGTCACTACCTTATCCAAACGATCCGCTTTAACCACTTCGCCATTTTGAATTCTGGAAATAATCTTTGGAATGGCATAGATTCCAAACACCAAAATAATAAAAGATATACCTATATACGATTTATTCTTAAACATATTAATTTTTTAAAAGTTGTTTAGTAGCATTGCGATTTTTTTTGAGTGCTGCGCGATATTCATAGAGTATAATCTTAAAATCATCTAGCATTTCGTTACTTAATTCCGAAGGATGAAAGGTATTGTAACCCTCTTTATATTCTTTTGGATCTTTTCTGCCTCTTAGATTTTTCTTTTTATCAATAATATAAACATTGGGCGTGCCAGAAAACGCATCTAGTTTTTCAACTAAGTGTAGTTGTTTGTAGTATGCAGCAATATTTTCGGGAGTGGTAAAAACAAAGTGCCATTGAGAAACGTCTGTAAATTCATCTAAGGCATCCACAATACTTCTAATATCTTGTTGTGTTCCTAAAGGACAAACCATCACAAACTGCAAATCTTTAAAGGTGTGGTAGCGTTGGTATATTTTTTGATTAAGGTTAAACAAATTACCTCTATTTTTAAGAATTTCAGATCCTGAAAAACCCAATATAGTTACTTTGTTATTCAAGGTTACTTTTTCATTATTTAAAGATTCCCAATTACCCAAATCCGGAATATTAGCAGTAACCGTTGGCAAGGTAGTGTAACTATTTACCCCGGATGCAAAAAAAAGATACGCTACAATTGGAAGTATAAAAAGAACAAAGAGGACACTATTTTTTTTCATTATGATGTGAAATTTTTAATTACAAAAATAAAAAAAAGGTACGCAATGCGTACCTTTTTTGTGAATTAATATATGTTAAAAATTCCATTTAATAGTTGAATTTTTAAAAACCCCATAAATATAATGTCCTTCGGTGAGAAAAATAAAAAGAACATATACTATTAAGAATACAGTAGGCAATACTATTGCCCATCTCAAACTGCTTTTTTCTGCTCCTAAGTGCATAAAAGACCATACAATGTAGTATGCTTTTAAAACAGTCAAAATATAAAATACCCAGTTTAGCAAATTCATTCCTATAAAATAGTTCAGGTGCAAAAAGTCTGGCTTAAGTATTCCTAAAAACACTTCTATAATTGTAACGGCAGATAATATTCCGAAAACTTTCCAGATTCCAGCAGTATCCGATACGTGTTCGTGTGACATAATAATAATTTTTTAAATTAAACTAGATAGAAAACGGTAAATACAAATACCCAAACTAAATCAACAAAGTGCCAGTATAAACCCACTTTTTCAACCATTTCATAGCTTCTTCTTTTTTCGTAAGTACCAATCAGTACATTAAAGAAAATAATGATATTAATAATCACCCCTGAAAAAACGTGAAATCCGTGAAATCCAGTAATAAAGAAAAAGAAATCGGCAAACAACTTGTTACCGTATTCGTTTCTAACCAAGTTAGCTCCTTCTACAACATAATGCGCCTGACTTAATCTAAGGATAGATTCTTCTCTAGTCAAAACCGTTTTGTGCTTAAACTTACTTAAATCATGATTGATTTTTGGGTCTTTTGCAGTTTCGGGAGTTGCCTCATAAAGAGACTCCGTACGAATTAAAAGATCCGGATGTGCTTTAAAACCTGCTTGCACTTCGGCAACAGAATAAGACGGTAAAGCAGGTTCACTAACAAACCAACTTCCTTTATCTCTAGTGTGCTGCACACGCTCTTCGTGTAAATTTGCTGCAAAATCAGCCAAAGCAACTCGGTTGCCCTCTTTGTCTACAAACTGTAGCAAACTACCTCCTTTGGTTTCTACGGCACCGTATTCTCCTTTTATAAAGTTTTTCCATTCCCAAGCTTGAGATCCAACGAAAATCAAACCACCAATAATGGTCAAAAACATATAAACGGCAACTTTGTTTTTTTTCATTTGATGCCCTGCATCAACAGCCAAAACCATTGTTACAGACGAAAAAATCAAAATAAAAGTCATTAATGCCACATAATACATCGGTGCCGATACACCATGCATAAATGGAAAGTGTGTAAACACTTCATCGGCCACTGGCCATGTTTCAATAAATTTAAATCTAGAAAAACCGTAAGCTGCTAAAAATCCAGAGAACGTTAAGGCATCAGACATGATAAAAAACCACATCATTAATTTACCGTAACTTGCTCCCATTGGCTCATTGCCGCCTCCCCAAGTTTTTTCTTCACTATTTGCAGTAGTAACTGTCGCTTCCATAAAAGTTATTCGTTAAAAAGTTCCCAAATTTACGTTTTTTTCTTATTTAAAGAAATATAAAAATACAAATAAATAAATCCACAAGAAATCAAGAAAGTGCCAGTACATCGCACCTAGTTCAATTCCAAGAGTTTGACTCGAATTGTATTTTTGTTTAAAATGATTATAAATTATAATTAGCAATGAAATTAGCCCTCCAGCAAGGTGCATTAGATGCACAACGGTCACAATATACAAAAATGTAGTTGTAATAGAACTCTCGCTACCGGTGAAATAATACCCATTTTCTACAATTTGTCGGAATCCTGCAAATTGCAAAACAACAAACACTATTCCGAGCGCTAAAGTAGACAAAAGAAATAGAGTAGTCTTACTTTTATCGTCTTTTTGAATGGATTTTTTTGCCAAATGAATGGTAATACTACTGATCATTATCACAAGTGTACTGTAATAAAAAGCGGTAGGCAATTCAAAATCCTTGAGCCAATCTACTCTGGACTTACTTACCACAAAAGCACTGGTAAGCCCTGCAAACATCATAATCATACTGACCATAGCAAACAACAAAATCAATTTATAGGATCTTGCCGTACGTAGCTTCTGCTCATTTGTTGTCATTGTCATTTCCATAACTATCTTAAAAATTTATCTATTATATACACTAATTGTAGCAAACTAATATACGAAACACTAACCAACATTAGCGTTCTTGCGGCTTTTGGAGTTCGTAATTTATATAACCTTACAGCATAAAAAAGCATCCAAACCCCTAATAAAAACACCAAAACTGCTGCCCATGGCGTTATAAAAAGTCTTCCAGTAAAACCTAAAGAAGGCAATAATGAAGCTATAATTAGCCATACCGTATACAAAATAATCTGCAAGGCTGTTCCTTTGTCTTTTTTGGTGGTAGGCAACATAAAAATACCCGCTTTTTTATAATCATCATATAAAAACCAACCAATAGCCCAAAAATGAGGAAACTGCCAGAAAAACTGAATTAAAAACAACGTCCCTGCCTCTATCCCAAAGTTGCCAGTTGCTGCAACCCAGCCCAACATAAAGGGTATTGCTCCCGGAAATGCGCCTACAAAAACCGACAAAGAGGTAACGGTCTTTAAGGGGGTATAAACACTGGTGTATAAAAATATAGACACCGCACCAAACATAGCCGATTTAGGATTAATATAATAGAGCATACTAATTCCAATTACAGTTAGCAGACTAGCCACCACCAAAGCCACCCGAGGAGACATCCTACCGGAAGGCACTGGTCTGTTTTTGGTTCTATCCATCAATGCATCTAGGTCTTTCTCAATCACTTGATTATAGGCATTGGATGCGCCTACCATGCAATAACCACCTATAGTCAACAGAATTAAAACGCTCCATTGAAAAGGATTTTCGTCATTTACCCCTAAAAAATAACCCGCAATAGAAGAAAACAACACACTAATTGCAAGTCCTGCTTTAGTGATTTCTTTAAAATCTAAAAAAACAGATTTAAAGGAAAAAGTATTTTGTGTAGTATTCAAGACGGATTGTATTAGGTTTTTTTAAAACTGCTGCAAAGGTACAAATTAGATAGAGAACTAAGATTGTAGATGCTGTATTTTTTTAATATAATTACATTTCCAAAAAAAGAGCATCTTCTATAAAAGAGAATCCAAAAACTAGTTCATTGACCGAATCAATAATCCAAATACCAATTAAAAACATCTGTACGGACTCCTAGTGTAAACCAATTGGTCGCTTGATTAAAATTGGTTGTGGTGTTTTGAACAGGATCCTGACTTCGGTAACTATAATTTCCAAATAATTTTAAATTTGTGGTTGGATTAATTAAATAACCCATTTGTAAATCGGCTATAAAAACAGCCGTTTTATTACCTTGTCCTACTTTAACCCCGGCATCATACGGCCTATTATCGTCATAATCTTTATAGATATTCCCTCCATAATTAAACCCATCTTCGGTGGTATCCAAATCCAAACCGCGCTTTGCAACCGTTATTTTTGCATCTGCAAAATACCTGCCTTTATAGTAGTGTGCAATAGCCAGAAATTCTTTACAATTTCCGCCCCATTGATGCCCTAAACTTTGGTTATTATGTCCATAATTAGTCAGTGGATTGCTATGAGAATAAACATATGGCCGTACATGGTTGTACTCTAGTTGCAACAACAAATTAGTCACCGCAAAGGCATTATAATACTTAAGCCCCAACTGGTACGCAAATTTATTCTTCCAACTGTTTTTTACACTCCGGACCTCGCCCAGCGAAAACTCATCCACTAGCAATTGTCCGTATAGATTAACTGCATTGCTGTATTTGTACTTATAAGTGAGTCCCAAAAGAGCATTTCCGGTTCGTGCAGAAGAAGCAAACTCTACCGCACGATAAAACAATATAGGATTTACAAAACTGGCATCAAAACCTCTATTGTTGGTATTGGTCCAAACTACGGATTCAAAAAAACCTAAATTCAGACGGTTAGAAACATTCCAACTCAAATAATGGTTGGCCATAAATTTAGTAGCATACGTTCTCTCCAACGAAACCTCCGGGCGCACATCCTTTAGCCACATATAGGTATTTGTATATTTAAGCTTCCAAAAATTGGTGTTTATTTTAAAATACGGATACACACTAGCGCCATCACTAAGTAACAAAGACCGATAACCATCTCCTATAAAATTTCTTCCATATCCGAGTTGTAAATCAATATTTTTGCTTGGCGCAAAAGTTATATTGGCTTCGGCCATCGGAAAATCATACGAATCCGTTTTGAATTCTTTGGCAATTCCAATCCCGGGTATTATTGCCGGATCCCCACCTACTGGTTTGATCGATTCGGCATACCGATTAAAATAACTCGCAAAACGACCTTGACTCTCAAAAATTGTAGTTGTGAAGCTAAGATTTTTACCCAAACCTCCCTTAAAATTAACCGCCCTTGTATTCACATAGGTGTAAGACGACTTTAGATCACTAGATTTTCCTAACTGTAAATCCACCATAGGATTTAGCACAAACCAATATCCATCTCCTTGTATTTGGACCATGTTTTCATTCCAAAATTTTCTGCCCCACCATCCTGATACCTTTTTATTACGTATTTTATTTGCTTGATCTATACTATAATACTTAGATACCTCAGCATACGAATAGGGTTTGGAGGCAGTATGGTTATTGCTTCCAATTTTATTTAAAGCACCATCAAATTGTGCATAATAACTATGCGAAAACGGAATAATGAGATGGCTTTGCAATTCTGGATTGGTGTATTTGTAATAAACCAAACTATCCAACTCCGTAAGTGGTGCAGAAGCTGCAGGCAAAATAGCTGCATTTGCGAGCTGCTCTGATGCTATTTGCTTACTACTCTTTAGCGGAATAGATATTGAGATCGTGTATTTAGAATACACCGGACTTCCGTTATAAGTTGATGGACTAATCTTAGGTAATTTTGCAAAAACACGCTTGGATTCTGCCAACAAAATTGGGTCTACTGCATTTACATAAATTACTTTAAAAACACCCTGGGCATCCACCTCAAAAAGCACCTTTACAACTCCTTTAAAATTATTTTGAACCAAATTTTCTGGCACCACAAAATTATCGAAAACAAAATCCTGAACTTGGGTATAAAAACATTTTTCTAACGCAAGAGACGTTATATTTTGGCATTCTGAGAAAACCGGAAAACGAGTCAAATTCAGGTTAGCATCTTGGTTGTTCGTTTGACTAAAAACCACAAAAGAAAAGAACAACAAATAAAAAGTCAAGCGCATTTTTTTCATAAATATCTATATTGTGTTTTAGTATTCTTGTTTTTCTAGATTCCTTAACAATTGCATGAATCCCAAAATATTCCGATGTATTTTAGTCCTATCTAAAGCTTTAATCTGCAAAAGCAAGCCATTCTCTAACGGCCGAAGACATGCCATTTCCGTCAAAATTGTTCAGCTTGCCTCCATAGTTGTAACTATTTATCTGTAGTTTTTACAAAATGATTTGCAACTCCTTAGAAACAAAAATACAGCTTATATCTAAAATCGTGTTCTATTAATCGGATTACTTTACAGCCTAAAAAGTGGCATACACTTACTCTTTTAAAAAAAACCGCTATAAACGAACATTCTAATTTTTAACCTGAAACAAATTATATTTTTTTTACGGATCTACTACACAGAACAAATGTTTCGTCTAAATTTAATAGTACAGCCGATCAAACACACAATTGGCTTGGCTACACTAATGAGCACCCTTGCTTAGGTGTTTTTTTTTACTATAAAAAACCCCCAAAATAGCAGCTGCTTTTTTGGGGGCGTTCTAAAGATATTTTAATTCATTCCAAAAAAAGGCATCTATGCAAGCATGGTTACCGGATTTTCTATGTATTGTTTTAAAGTCTGTAAAAACTGTGCTCCCGTTGCTCCATCAATGGTACGGTGATCACAAGCTAGAGATAGCATCATGGTGTTTCCAACCACTATTTGACCATTTTTAACTACAGGCTTCTCCACAATTGCCCCCACAGAAAGAATGGCAGAGTTTGGTTGGTTGATGATCGAGTTAAATTCTACAATACCAAACATACCCAGGTTAGAAACCGTAAACGTGCTTCCTTCCATTTCAGAAGGGGTTAGTTTTTTGTTCTTGGCTCTTCCGGCCAAATCTCTTACACTGGCACCAATTTGAGACAAACTCATGGCATCCGTGAATTTTAACACCGGAACAACCAAGCCGTCTTCTACGGCTACAGCAACTCCAATATTAACATGGTGGTTGATGGTAATGGCATCTTCTTTCCATTGGGAGTTAATTTTTGGGTGTTTTTTTAACGCCATTGCACATGCTTTGATAACCAAATCATTAAAAGAAACTTTGGTATCTGGAACACTATTAATTGTTGCTCTTGACTTCATTGCATCATCCATTGCAACCTCTATAGTTAGGTTATAATGTGGTGCCGTAAATAAAGACTCCGCCAATCTTTTAGCTATAATTTTTCGCATTTGCGAATTCTTGATCTCTTCGGTAAAAACTTCTCCTGTAGGCACAAAAACCTTAGCCGTTGTTGCCTCGGCTTTTGGAGCTACTGCTGGGGCCTGTACTGCCGCCGTAGTTGCTGCTGGAGCCGTGAAATTTTCGACATCGCTTTTTATAATACGACCGTTTTCGCCAGAACCTTTTACTTGCTGTAAAGAAATCCCTTTGTCACTTGCTATTTTTTTAGCTAGTGGTGAAGCAAAAATTCGTTTGCCTTGAGTCGTTGTCTCTGGAGCAATGGATTCTTCTTCTTGAGGCGCAATGGTTTCCGAAGCAACTGTTTTAGCTGCTGCTTGTGGCTTTGCTCCTGCTTTAAAATTAGAGGCAATACCAGAAACATCTGTTCCTGCTGGACCTATTATTGCTAGCAAGCTATCAATTGGCGCAGCATTTCCTTCTTCAATACCTATATACAACAAGGTACCTTCGTTAAAGGATTCAAACTCCATGGTAGCTTTGTCTGTTTCGATCTCGGCAAGAATATCGCCTTCCGAAACTGCATCGCCAACATTCTTGAGCCATGTTGCCACAGTTCCTTCGGTCATTGTATCACTCAAACGAGGCATGGTAACCACCACGACACCTTTTGGCAATTCGGAGGTATTTGCTACTTGCTCTTCTGTAGTAGAGATTGGGTTTTCTGGAGCCTTTGCTGTTTCTTTAGACTCCGTTGTGGCAGTATCACCAGAAAGAATTCCAGAAATATCTTCGCCCTCTTTACCAATAATTGCCAATAAAGAGTCTACTGCTGCGGTTTCGCCTTCGGGAATACCGATATGCAATAACACTCCTTCATTAAAGGATTCAAATTCCATAGTAGCCTTGTCTGTTTCAATTTCAGCAAGGATATCGCCTTCAGAGATTTTATCTCCTACTTTTTTAAGCCAAGTTGCTACCGTTCCTTCCGTCATTGTATCGCTCAAACGAGGCATTGTTATAATTGTTGCCATAATTGATTTATAGTTTATGAGGTATAAATGGATAGTTTTCTTGTTCGTAGACTACGTCATACAATTGTTGTTTGTCTGGATATGGAGATTCTTCTGCAAAATCCACACATTCTTGCACTAAGTCTTTAACTCTTTGGTCAATTGCATCAATCTCTTCTTGTGTAGCGTATTTTTGATCTTTGATTACATCTAAAACTTGTGTAATTGGATCTATTTTTTTGTATTCTTCTACTTCTTCTTTAGAACGGTATAATTGCGCATCAGACATTGAATGGCCTCTATAACGGTACGTTTTCATTTCTAAAAAAGTAGGACCATCACCGCGGCGTGCTCTATCTATTGCTTCGGTCATTGCCTCAGCTACCTTTACTGGATTCATTCCGTCAACTGGACCACAGGGCATCTCGTACCCTAAACCAAGTTTCCAAATATCGGTATGGTTAGCTGTTCGTTCTACAGAAGTTCCCATGGCATAGCCATTGTTTTCTACAATAAACACTACAGGCAGCTTCCATAACATGGCCATATTAAATGCTTCATGCAAAGAACCTTGTCTGGCAGCACCATCTCCAAAATAAGTCATGGTTACACCTCCGGTTTCAAAGTATTTGTCCGCAAAGGCTAATCCTGCCCCTACAGGAATTTGACCTCCTACGATACCGTGACCTCCAAAAAAACGATGTTCTTTAGAAAAGATATGCATGGATCCACCCATACCTTTAGAAGTACCTGTAACTTTTCCTAAAAGTTCTGCCATAATTCTTTTTGGATCTACTCCCATACCAATTGGCTGCACGTGGTTTCTGTAGGCCGTAATCATTTTATCTTTAGTCAAATCCATGGCATGCAATGCCCCTGCAAGAACCGCTTCTTGACCATTATATAAGTGTAGAAATCCTCTAACTTTTTGTTGAATGTATAATGCAGCAAGCTTGTCTTCAAACTTTCTCCAAAGTAGCATGTCTTCATACCACTTCAAATAAACCTCTTTTGTAACTTCTTTCATCTCAATTGTTCTTTTTTGCTAAAGTTTTTTATTGTTTATCAATTACCATACGCAAAAAAGTTTCCTCCCACAAATTTGCGAATCGCAAAAATAAGACATTCAAACTTAGAAGTAAAATTTAAAAGCTAGTTTTCTTATTTTTTTACAATAAGTTTTTATCAAACCGTAATGGCAGTAGGTTTTTTTTAAGAAAGCAATATGCAAACTGCTCCCAATCGTACCTTAAAACAGATCCCAACAGAAATTTGTTACCTAATTCTCTAGTTGGTCATTACCTTCCTGCAAAAGCTATAAGAAGAATAAATACCTGAGGTGATGGCAATTTTTTAAATCTTTACCTCTAGCCAAATACTTTTTGTTTACTAAAAAAACAAGCCGTTTATTATACAAAAAAAATCCAAACTTCAACTGGGTGAAATTTGGATTTGGTATGCTATTTTAAATTTACAAAAAATTAATACACTTCGTATTTGTCTCCAAAATTAAATGTTAGCGAAAAACGCAAGGTATTTTCTAATGGGTTTGGCACTTTTGAAGCAGAGAACAAGTACGACACATCTACTTTAACCACATTGTATTTAAACCCTGCTCCTAGAGAAAAATATTTTCTAGCTCCTTTTAATTGGTTTTCTGTAAAATAACCCGTGCGCAATGCAAAAGAATCTTGGTACATATATTCTGCACCAACAGCATAGGTAACCTCTTTTAACTCTTCGCCAAAGCCATCTGGTGCGTCACCCAAGGATTTGAAAACTCCAGAAACCCATCCAATGGAGCGGTAATCTTGGTTAGCAATCGTTCTGTCTTTAGTATCAACAACACCATCCGCATTTAAATCTACTCCAAATTGCGGCGTAGGAACCAATAGTTTATTTAGTTCTACATTTACGGTTACTTTGTTGTAATCATCTAATATAAAATCAAATCCTGTTCCAAGTTTTAAATTTGCAGGCAAAAAATTTCCGCTTATTTTATCGTTGTCATAGTTGATTTTTGGCCCTAAATTTTGGATATTAAATCCTGCTCGCCATCTTCCGTTAAAGTTGTTGTAATACACCTCTTCGGATTGATAAAAACCCGCCACATCAATCGCAAAGGAGTTTGCTGCCGAAGCATCTACATTTTCGGAAGCGATCTTGAGGTTGGATCTAATGTATCTTCCGGCTACTGCCATAGAAAATTTTTCGCTTAATTTCAAAGAATAAGAACCATCAAGAGCAAGTTCATTAGGTGATACTGTTCTAAATTGTTCGTCAGGATTTTCGGTTTGTCTTAATTCTATGTCTCCAAATCCAAAAAAACGCAAACTCGTGGCAAAAGCACTTCGCTCACTTATTTTATTATAATAGGTAGCTTGCCCTAACGAAATATCGTTTGCTAAATCGGTTAAATATGGCGTGTAGCTTACCGAAAAACCTTGTTTATCCGTAGAAAAAGCATATTTTGCAGGGTTCCATTGTTGCGAAAAAGCATCTGCAGAGGTTGCTACCCCTATATCTGCCATACCTGCGGCTCTAGCATCTGCAGAGACCATCAAAAATGGGACGGCGGTTGTAATTACTCTATTGTTTTCTTGTGCTTTTGCAAAAGTAAATGCAAATAAACAGCTTGTTAAAAGAATTAATTTCTTCATTTTTAAATTTAAAATTTTATTAAACAACTATTATGTTTCATTAAAGCAAGACTAATTTTTCTATTTTTTCGGCCTTTTTATTAGTCAGACTAGATTTTACGGTAAGTCGGTAAACATACACGCCTTTACCCATTTTATTACCAAAATCATCCCGACCATCCCAAGTAATTTCTTTAGATAAAAACCCTTGCGTGGTTATTATTTGATTTTTTGTCCAAACTACTTTTCCGGTTATGGTCATAACTTGTATTTGCACGTTTAAGGGTTCGTATGGCCTGTTGTGGGTAAACCAAAACTCGGTGTAATTTACAAACGGATTGGGATAATTCAATACGTGTGTTAAGGAAATGGTATCTTCGCCAACTACTACAAATTGAATTTCTACAACAACAGGATTGTTATAAACATCCCACGCTTTGAAGGACAATGTATGCAATCCTGGAGCTAAATCACGCAGCGGAAAACGCAAACTCCCTTTGGTATAATCATCTAAATTGGTCTGATAATAATCATTTAAGATATAGGGATTACTTACATCTCCATCTAAAACAGCTACTATATCATGCCCTATACCACTTGCGGTATTGATCCCATTTTCATCTTCAAGATATGCCACTATAAACGGCGAACTGTTGGTGACACCACCCGATACAAATGTTTCGTCGTTCATATATAACTTTACTTTGGGATTATTATTGTCTTGTGGTGCATTTTCATTTACACCACCTATTTTTATACTTAGATCAAATCCTGCAGTATCTTGTAATGTTTCTTGTTTTTTGGCATAAAAACTTATTTTTCCGGTATCCACAGGTATTTTTATATCTCTTGGCACAACAAGTCCAAATTCAAAAGAGCCATTCTTTACAGAAGCATTTCCTCTAAAGATGGTTTCCCCCAATGTTTTAAATTCTATCGGCGTGGTGGTACCATCATTATTCAAGGTGGTTCTTTTTATTATTTTATCAAAAATAGTGGCAGATAATACGCCGTTGTAATTGTTTAGCAAAATACCGTTTTGATCCGTTACCTCACCTGTTATTTTAATTTTGGCCAACGATTTAAAAATTTCTGTAGGTTGGTCCACAGGAACATCATTTACTTTAGTAAGCCTGATTTTTGGTTTTGCTATGGCTAATTTTAATGCTGGATCCCCAATGTAAAAAACCACGTTAGTGGAAGAATTAGGAGTGCTGTTTTTGGCAATTCGTAATGTTTCGGCAATACTATACTCTGTGGCATCGTTATAACCAAATAATTTTTCAGTTAGCACGTCATTAAAATTCTCGGCATTGTACTGCCCTATTGAGCGCACTGTTGTAATCATGGCTATCGCTCCTCCTTTAGGATTCCAATAGGTATATTCTCCTGCGGTAGGACGCAATGGGTTATCAAATCTAGAAAACTCACAAGTAATGGTCACAAATAACGGATACTTGTACTGGTTGTTTAGGGTTTGTCCGTCTGATTTTTCCCATATCCGTTCGGAGGCCAAACCATCTTCTCCTCCGTGTCCTAAATAATTAAACACCAAGGCGCCTTTTTCAAAAGCGTCAAACAAGTCTTTTCTTGCTTTAGGATACCGAAAACCTCCCGCAGAAGCTTCTTGCGTATACGCATCCAAAAATATTTTATCTACATTAAAAAATGGTTTTTTGGAGGTTATCAAATCTGCTAACGTATTTTGTCTGGTTTGCAAATTAGAATCTGTTGTGTTATCGGAATCATCCGAAATTATCACCAAATTGTTTCGCCAATTGCCATACGACTCTTTTTGATGGTACTCAATGACTTTGTTCACCATTGCTTCGGCTTGCGCAACACTACTAACCAACATTCTACCTACAGCAATATCAATACCACCAAAATTATTGATTATATTTCCTTCGGAGGCATCCATCAGTCCATAAAAGTCATCCGAAGCAAAGGAGTTTTCTCCAGAAGAATTACTGTTTAAAGCATGGTAAATAGGGACTATATTGTTATTATTTAGTATTCGGTCTTTGTAATCATAGGAGGCATCTCCAAAAAGATTTACATATTTTATTTTTTTACCTAATGAAGAACCATTGTCATAAATGTATTTTATACAATTCCGGATTGCCGCAATATCTTGTTTTCCAGAAGAAAATTCTTGATAAATATTCTCCAAAGCCAATACCTTTACATTTAGATTACTATTTTTTCTATGAAAGTCTGCTAATTTTTCGGCAGGACTAACCAATGCTGCAGGAGTAACAATCAGATAGTCAATATCCTCAAAACTCCCTTGTTGGTTTTTAAAAATAGTTCCTTTTATATTTTGATTTACTACACGAGATCTACCATCTTTCATGGGGGTATAAAAATCCGAATTATCAAGGGCAATGTATTTTTTGACGGCGCCTAGGTTTGCCTTAAAAGAAAAAACATCTTGATTTAAATTAATCACTTTTTGCACATTATAGATGTCGGTCACATCCCAGACCTGAGAAATTTGACGCGCATTACCGATGGTATATTGTGCGGTTTCTAAAGAGCCTCTTGCTAAATCGTACTGAAACTGAAATTGTTTTCCAACACCTTGAAGCTTTCTTCTGGCTACCAATTGTATATAATCCAAATATCCTTTAGAACCTGGAACACCATTGTTGTTGTACTTGATCTTAACTTTGGTGGTTTCGGCCCCTAAAAAAGAGGTGTTATTTGGCAAAGAACGACTATAGAAAACCGTTTGCGAGCCATAAATTAGAGGCGGAAAAGGAAAGCCCCCTAAATCCGTTCCATTGGCACTGATCTGAAAATCTGTAAAAGTATATGCCGCCGAGGCCACAACCAGCTTTATCTTTACTGGAATTGTTGGATCCAAATTAGGAAAATTAAAACTAAACTCTTGCTCTTTATTAATATCAAAAGCCGCACCAAACCATTGCCTACCTAAATGGCCGATATTGGTTTTGTCTTCTTCATAAAACTGGTAATCATCAAAAGAAGTAATCTCTAAAGTACTTGCCTCTGTAGGCAAGACCATCTCTGCAATGCGCTTGCCTGGATCCCCAGAAGTAGTTACATAATAGTAAGACCTGTTGCTATACAAATTAATACTCGTTTGACTCTCTTCATTCCAAGTATCTACTCCTTCTGCATAAAATAAAATATAGTCTTCGGCATCAAAAACACCGTCTGCTTCTCCAACAACCTGAATGGCATTTTCTGCCAAATCATTAGGATACGAAATCCCATTAGTGAGCGGCAACATCCTGCCTCCGTTACCAAAAATTTTAATTCTTTTGGGATCGGTAGCATTCAAATCCATCCCTAATCCTTGCAAAAAACTTTTAGAGATTTTATAAACACCCGATTTTTCAACATAAAAACGGTACCAATCCTGGTTAGCAAGAACGGAATTACGAATACCACTTTGGGATCTATCCGTAAAATTATTGGACTTGCTATACGCTGGATTATTAGAAATTACAGAATAGGTAAAAGAAGTAATTCTTTGAAAGCTACCCTCTCTTTTGATAATAGGACTAATTGACAAAAAAGAGTGCGACTGACCTCTTGAAGTAGTATTGGATACGATAGGCAATACCTCTGAAGGCAAATTGGCAACAGACAAATCTCCTAATGCACTAGCAGGCAACGACTCATACACCACGTTAGTAAGCACTACACCGTTGGTCGTTAAGGGATAAGAACTAATCAGATTGGTAGTAAAAAAAACTTTTTTTTGATCCGAATCATAGTAATATGCTTTCCCTGAAAAATACGGAACAGTAAAACTCGAAGCACCAGAAGGGGTCTTGTTGTTTTCTAACCAGTTAATCTGCACGTGTATCGGGGACTGAGCCTGCGAAATAAAACAAATGAGTAAGGTAAAAAGTAGCAGTAATTTTCTCATTGTTATTTCTTTAAAGTGGTTGTTTTACACTAAATGTATGCAAAAATAAATTAATTAGTATAAAACTAAATAATAAATTGTATAATTTTGCGTTTGAAATATAGAATTCACCCTTGAATTTTCGAAGCAGTAAAATTATTTAAATTGGTATTGCCTATTAATTGTTAATTATTATATTGCAACACCAAATCATTACCTTTAAAATATTATGAAAGTAAACAAATTTATGACCTTAAGATTAATGTTATCCACGATAATGGTCTTAGGTTTTGCTAGTTGTAGCAAAAAATCTAGTTCAAGCAACACCTCAAGAGCTACAGGTTGGAATGTAAATGGCAAAAAAACTTCTGGTAAACAAGAGGCTGGTCCGGGTCTAGTTTTTGTAGAAGGAGGAACTTTTACAATGGGTAAAGTACAAGATGACGTAATGCACGACTGGAACAATACTCCAACACAGCAACACGTACAGTCTTTTTATATGGACGAAACCGAAGTAACCAACTTTATGTATCTAGAATACCTAGATTGGCTAAAAAGTGTTTTTCCTCCAAGCGAAGAAAGCTACAAGCATATTTATGAAGGAGCCTCTCCAGATACTTTAGTATGGAGAAATAGATTAGGATATAACGAAACAATGACCAATAACTACTTAAGACATCCTGCATACGCAAACTACCCAGTTGTAGGCGTAAACTGGATTCAAGCAGTAGAGTTTAGCAAATGGAGAACAGACCGTGTTAACGAGGCAATATTAGAGAAAAAAGGCTATTTGAAAAAAGACGCTAAAAGCAATGATGTAACTGCAGAAAGCTCTTTCAGCACTGAGACTTATTTAATCTCTCCAACTTCTACCTACGGAGGAAACGAAGAACTTGTTTTAAAGAAAACCGACAAAAGAAAAAAACCAAAAACAAGCAAAGACGGCGCAGTTGAAGAAGAAAAAAACGTGTACGCACAACGTTCTTCTGGCGTAGTATTGCCAGAATACAGACTTCCAACAGAAGCAGAATGGGAATATGCAGCAGCTGCAGATGTAGGTCAAAGAGAATACAATATTTATAAAGGACAAAAGAAATATCCTTGGTCCGGAAGCTACACTCGTTCTGGAAAAAGACAATCAAAAGGAGACCAACTAGCCAACTTCAAACAAGGTAATGGAGATTATGGAGGTATTGCAGGATGGTCTGATGATGGTGCCGATATTACTAATGAAGTAAAAAAATATCCAGCAAATGACTTTGGTTTATACGACATGGCTGGTAACGTTGCAGAATGGGTTGCGGATGTTTACAGACCAATTGTAGATAATGAAGCAAATGACTTTAACTACTTTAGAGGAAACCGCTATTCTAAAAACAAAATGGGTAAAGATGGTAAAGTAGAGATTGTTACTCTAGAGACCATGAAAAAAGACACCCTAAGTAATGGTAAAGTAATTGTAAGATCTTTCCCTGGTCAAATAGCACAAGTTCCTGTTGACGAAAACGAAACCTATTTAAGACAAAACTTTGACAAAAGCGACAACATCAACTACAGAGATGGAGACAAACAATCTTCTAAATACTATGATTTTGGAATGTCTGAATCTAACAATGATGACGAAAGCGCTACCAAAAAAATGTACAACTCTCCTAAACACAATGTTACTACAGATAGTTTAGGATTGATGGTTCGAAAATATGATAAATCTAGCAAAAGGACTACACTTATCAATGACGACGTTAGGGTTTACAAAGGAGGATCCTGGAGAGACAGAGCCTATTGGTTAGATCCAGCACAAAGAAGATACCTTCCGCAAGATATGGCTACAGATTACATCGGATTTAGATGTGCCATGTCAAGAGTTGGACCAAAATCTGACAAAAAAAGATCCCCACGAAATTAAAACAATAGAATAACCCCTATTTAACAACAGCCCTTTGATTAGGGCTGTTGTTATTTTAACCCTTTTTTGATGGATACAAATCACATTCATGAGTTATTTTTAAAATGCAAATCCGTTTCCATAGACACCCGGAAAATTGAAGTCAATTCCTTATTTATAGCTATAAAAGGAATTCATTTTGACGCCAATACTTTTGCAGAAGAAGCACTAAATAAAGGTGCAAAATACGTACTAATTGATAATAAAGACTATTACATTGATGCGCGTACAATTTTAGTAAAAGACAGCCTAATAGCGCTGCAAGAATTAGCCAAATACCATAGAGACTACCTAAAACTCCCCATCATAGCCTTAACAGGAAGTAACGGAAAAACCACCACAAAAGAACTTTTATACACTGTGCTTTCAAAAAAATTTCGGACTGTAGCAACACTCGGAAATCTAAACAACCATATTGGAGTTCCCCTAACACTACTATCTTTCAACTCAGAGACCGAAATCGGCATTGTTGAAATGGGCGCTAACCATAAAAAAGAAATTGCCTTTTTATGCGAATTAGCTACTCCAGATTATGGCTACATTACTAATTTTGGCAAGGCACATTTAGAAGGCTTTGGTGGCGAAGCAGGTGTAATTGAAGGTAAAAGCGAAATGTATAGCTATTTAGCTAAGAATAAAAAAATGGTTTTTTTAAATCTAGACGATCCCATTCAGGTTGAGAAAACAAAGTCCATCCAAAGTTACTGCTTTGGAACCAACAATACTACCGCCGATATAAACCTACTAGAGATTCACGCTGCTCCTTTTGTAACAATCAAATATAGCAACCATACCATAAAAACACAATTAATCGGCCTCTACAACGCCTATAATATTGCCGCAGCAATAAGTATAGGTACTTACTTTAAAATAACAGCAACGAGCATTCAGGAAGCTCTAGAAACATACACACCCAACAATAACCGGTCCCAGCTAATCCCTAAAGGCAGCAATCAAATTATACTAGATGCCTACAACGCTAACCCTAGCAGCATGGTAGTGGCAGTGGCAAATTTCTTACAACTAGACACTACAAATAAGTTTCTAATTTTAGGTGATATGTTTGAACTCGGGACCCAAAGCAAAGAAGAACACCAAGCCTTAGTAGACTCTCTTTTAGGCAACACGGAAGTTACGTGTTTTTTTATAGGCGAAGCTTTTTACGATTGTAAAACCAACGTACCACATTTTGTATTTTACAAATCTTTTGAGGATTTTAAAAGCTACCTAAAGAAAGGCAAAATCACCAACGCTAATCTATTGATCAAAGGATCTAGAGGCATGGCATTAGAACGAACTTTAGAATACCTGAATTAAAGCAATCTGAATTAAAATGAAAAAGCCATCAAAATTTAATTTTGATGGCTTTTTCATTTTTAAAATATTTTTTAAAAAAAACTCCAAAATAAATTTTGGAGTTTTGATTTTGTGGGCGATGAGGGGTTCGAACCCCCGACCCCCTCGGTGTAAACGAGGTGCTCTGAACCAGCTGAGCTAATCGCCCTAATGCAACTTAGTTGTTTTCATTTCCTTATTGCGAGTGCAAATATAAGACTGTTTTTTGAATATACAAGCATAAAACTAAAAAATTTTATAAAATTTCTGCAACCACAAAAGTACTCCCTCCTATATATATAAAATCTTCTTTATCCGCCCTAGCATTTGCCGCAGCATAAGCATTTGCAACAGAATCATATACACCTCCAAACAAGCCATATCTACGTGCTTTTTGAGATAAAACTACTGCTTCTAAGCCACGCGGATTATTTGGTTTAGAAAAATAATAAATTGCATCCGTTGGAAGTATCGGAAGTATTTCATCTAAATTTTTGTCCTGAACCACACCAAAAACAACATGTAGTTGTTTAAAGTTTTCTTTCTGAACTTGATTAAAAACAAGTTCTAGGCCATTTTTATTATGTGCTGTATCTGCAATTACTTTTGGCTGGGATTGAAGTTGCTGCCACCTCCCTTGCAAAGAGGTATTTTGAACCACTTTTAAGAGTCCTTTTTTTATAGAAGTATCGGATACAACAAATTTATTTTGCTGGTTTATAATTGCAAGAGTTTGCAAAACTGTTTTTATGTTATTAACCTGATAATCTCCTAATAAATCCGATGGCAATGTTTGAGCAATGGTATCTGCCGCAAAATAGATTGCTGCTTGTTTTTCTTGTGCTACCGATTGAAAAACTTTTTTAGTCTCCAGAGTGTACTCTCCAATTACCACTGCTGTGTTGGGCTTTATAATACCTGCTTTTTCTTGCGCAATTACAGCCAAGGTATTTCCTAAAAACTGGGTATGATCCAAGCCAATATTCGTAATTACAGAAACTAATGGAGTTATCGTGTTTGTGGCATCTAGTCTACCTCCCATACCAACTTCTATTATGGCAATATCTACTGCTTCTTTCAAAAAATAATCCAAAGCTAGACCAACGCTCATTTCAAAAAAACTAAGATCATTGGCTTCAAAAAAACGTTGGTTTTCATGGATAAAACTACATACAAAATCCTCAGAAATAACCTTTCCATTTATTCGTATTCGTTCTCTAAAATCTTTTAAATGTGGAGAGGTATAAAGTCCCACCTTATAGCCTGCCTCTTGCAGTACAGAAGCCAACATGTGCGAGGTGGATCCTTTACCATTGGTGCCTGCCACATGAATAAATGGCATGGCTTTGTCTGGATTTTTTAAGTGGTCCATCCACAAATACGTGTTGGATAAATCTTTTTTATAAGCCGAAGCTCCCTGAAGCTGATACATAGGAAGTTGCTGGAACATCCAATTTATAGTTTCTTGGTAATTCATTTGGTACTAATTAAATTATAGAATAAAGCATGGAGCTATACGTTTAGAAAAAAACTTATTCTCCTAACTTAAAGTTTACGGTAATAAACCCAATCTGGTTTTCTGGAGCATTTACATCGGCTTGCCACTTATATTTTCGGGCTGTAGCCAATGCTGGTTCTACCAAACAAGGGTTGGTATTGGTGGTTCCTTTGGTATATTTTGCTCCTATTACATTTCCGCTACGGTTTACGGTAATCTGAACCACTACGGTCCCAAATTCATTGCATTTTTGCATTTCTTTTCCTCGGGAGCTAATCGTTCTTCCGTTTAGTCCCCAACCATTTCCGGTTCCGGAACCGGATCCTGAGCCATAATAGCTATTCGCGTATGGATTGCCATTTAAACTCCCTTTGTCCCCTGGCGCAGTATCATTTCCTTCGCCTCCAGCTGCTTTTCCGTCAGATTTTGGGCCATTGATCAAACTAGATAAGGCATCCGAAGTACTCTTGGACGGCTTTGGACTTTCTTTGGACTTGGGTTTTTCTTCTTCTTTGGCAGTTTCTTTGGTGGGTTTTGCTTTTTTAACCTCTTTCATAACTACAGCATCTTGGGTGTTTTGAGAAAGCACCTCATCTTCACTGGATGCGGCTTGTTTTGCAGCCGTTGGTTGTGGAGCAGACGCTATGGCTTCAGTGGGTTGTTTGTCTCCAGAACCAAATTCTGTGGTTCCAAAATTGATGGCAATTCCGTTTTCGGGTGGTGGATCTAAAGAGGTTAATCCTAAATAAAAAAACAAAATAAACAGAATCACAAAAAGCACGGATGTGATGGCAAAGGATTTTTTCTCTTCTTTTGTTTCTAAATATTTCATGAAATAGTACTTCTTTTGGATTACAACTCTAGCTTACTTGGGTCTGACTGCTAGAACTACTTTAATTTGATTTCTGTTTGCTATATCTAACACCTGTACTGCTTTCTCAATTGGAACCCCTTCTTCTGCTCTTAAAATTATAGCTTTGGTACTATCTGAACCAAATATGGCAAGCAATTTTGACTCTAAATCTGCTTCAGCAATAGGTTCTTTGTCTATAAAAAATTCTAACTTTTTAGTTATACTTACCGCTATATTTTTATTGCTATTGGTTTTTCCTTTTGCTTTAGGCAATACTAAATCCAGGGCATTGGTGGTTACCATAGTAGATGTTAGCATAAAGAAAATTAGCAACAAAAAAACAATATCGGTCATAGAAGACATATTGAATTCTGGACTAACTTTATTTCTTCCTCGTAAATTCATGTTAAAATAGGTTGGTTGTTTTTAGAATAGTAAATCGGGAGGCATAACCTGGCATTAAACCAGATGTCTCTTAGGCAGGATCATTCAGTAAGTCTAAAAAATCTACTGCATTGGCTTCCATCTGATGTACAATTTTATCGGTCTTAACAACTAAATGGTTGTATCCTACATAGGCAATAATCCCTACTACTAATCCTACCACAGTAGTGGTCATTGCGGTATAAATTCCTTCCGAGAGTGCTCCTACTTCTATTTGACCACCGCCGCTTGCCATTTTATGAAAAGCCTGGATCATCCCTACTACCGTCCCTAAGAAACCAGTCATTGGACCTGCTCCAGAAATAGTAGCCAACATACTGACATTCTTTTCTAACTTATAAATCTCTAGCTTGCCTGCGTTTTCTATGGCAGTATTTATATCGTCCAAGGGCTTGCCTATTCTGGATATTCCTTTTTCGATCAATCTCCCTACGGGAGATTTGGAGTGCGCACAAAGCATCTTGGCATTGTCAATACGCCCGTTTCTAATGTTTTCTCTTATTTGACTCATAAAAGTACTATCTATCTTGGAGGCAGCATTAATAGCCATCAATCTTTCAAAATAGAGATAAAGTGCCACAAAGAACATGATAAACAAAGCAGACATAATAAGCTGACCTGCTAATCCCCCACTGGTTAATAATTCTATAATAGACAACGTTTTTTCAACGGGTACTGCCTCTGCTAAACTTTCTTTTGCTACAGACAAAGTGTCTGCTTGTAACATTAAACTCATACAATTATTATTTAGTAATGAAACGCTAATATATTATAAAAATTGCTTCTTTTTTTATCTATAAAAAAAGAAACGGCTAACTTGTGCCACTCTTTAATAATCCAACAACAACAGCGGTAGTACTAAGATTAGTGTTGCTATAAAAAAAGCTGGATATATTTAAAAACACATCCAACTCTTATGGCTGCTTTAAAACAAATCGTTTAATTAAATCAGTTGTTTTAAAGCTATCTCGAACGCAGTGGCGCTAATTTTAGTTTTGCTCGAACTTGCCGCATGGGCTTTGATTAATGCGTTTTGGATGGTTTGTGAGGCATCCGCAAAAATGGCTTCGTCTGTCATTAATACTTTCTTCTCCATAAAATAAGCAAATACCCTTGCCATCCCACAATTGGAAATAAAATCCGGAATAAGGCTCACTTTGTTATCTACATCTTCCATGATGGATCCAAAGAAAATTTCTTTGTCTGCAAAAGGAACATTAGCACCACAAGATATTACTTCGAGCCCGTTACTTATAAGGCTGTTAATTTGTTCTTGTTGCACTAGTCTAGAGGCAGCACATGGTGCAAATATCTCTGCTCCTATGGTCCAAATCTGGCGGTTAATTGCATCAAAAGACAACAATTCTGGAGCAACTAATTGGTTGCCATTTTTGGCTAAGAACAATTGTTTTATGGCTTCAAATGAAAAACCGTCTTTATTAATTAGACCTCCTTCTCGGTCAATAATTCCTACAATCTTGACGCCCATATCGGCTAGATAAAATGCCGCGGCAGATCCAACGTTTCCAAATCCTTGCACAATGGCTTTTTTTCCTTTTATCTCTCCGCCATAAATAGTGTAATAATGCTGTACTGCCTTGGCTACACCATAACCTGTTATCATGTCTGCAATGGTATATTTGTGAGCAACATCTGGAGAAAATTGTGGATTCTCAATTACCTTAACCACTCCTTGCCTTAATTGGCCAATTCTATTGATCTTGTCTGCCTCAGTGGGTCTAAAATGACCGTTAAAAACACCCTCTTGCGGATGCCAAACTCCACATTGCTCGGTCATGGGGATTACTTCATGTATTTCGTCTACATTTAAATCACCACCGGTACCATAATAACTTTTTAGTAAAGGCGAAACCGCTTTATACCAACGCTGTAATACGGCTTTTTTTCGGGGGTCATTTGGATCAAAATTTATTCCAGATTTGGCCCCACCAATTGCAGGTCCGGATACCGTAAATTTCACTTCCATGGTTTTGGCCAAAGAGAGTACCTCGTTTTTATCCAAGCCTTTTCTCATTCGTGTACCGCCACCAGCAGCCCCACCTCTTAAGGAGTTAATCACCACCCAACCTTCGGCTTCTGATTCAGAATCGTTCCAGTGAAAAACAATCTCAGGTTGTTTATTCTCAAATTTATTTAGTAACTCTTTCATTATCTTAGGTTATATATTTTGTAAATATAAAAAACCAATAATGCAAAGCAGCTATAAAAACACAAAAATCACCGCTTGATAGTGTTATTTACGTATCCCTAATAAATCATTTTTTAAATCTTTATCGACTGGATCCTCAGATAACCAAATTCCAAAAAAAGCTTTTTTGAACTCTAAACCTGTGATTTTTCCTTTATAATCGTTGTTTTTATTAATCCAAATAGATGCATCCAATGGGTTAAAGGTTAACTCAAAGACATCTCCTACTTTGGTTTCTTCGGTGCTTAACAAATCTTTTAATTCTCGGAGTTCATTTCTAAATCTTCTAATACCTACTTTTCCAACTGATTTTTCCATTCCTTTTGCCAAAGCTTTAGATAGTTTTTTAGAACTAATTAAACCCGAAGTGATATGCAACGTGATGGCCATTTCTGTTTCGCTAGCCAATATTTGTTTGGGATCTTGAGACAGTTGTGTTAAATATAGTGCTTGTATGTAGAGATCTTTAAAAAATTTGGAACGTTGCCCAATGCCATTTAAGGCCATTTTTTTTTCTTTGAACTCTAATGTTCTAGGAATTTCAACACCGTTGACAACAAATTTCTTTTGTGCAGTTGCTACTGTAAATTGCAATGCCATGAGTAATGTAAATAGAGATAATCGTTTTTTCATACTAGAATTTTAAATTGTTTTATTTTGAGCGCAAAAGTAATCTATAATTTTTAATCCTTCTTAAAAAAAAGAGTCCTAAAATTGGTTGCCAAACAAATGCACAAAATTCAATATTCATAAATCATGCCAGAACTATGATCTTTAATTGCTCCAGTGACGCTTTTGAGCACATTATTTTTATTTTGTAATTTCAAAACCCCTAAGAGACCAAAAATCAAGGCTTCTTTATATTCTATAATTTCTTTTTCTGGCAAAATTATTTCTAATTCTGGCAAAACATCTTGCAAGCAAGATACCAAATAGGCATTATATGCTCCTCCACCTGTTAGCAACAAACGTCCTTTTTTTGGAGGGAGCGCCATTGCTATCTGATGTGCCACATGAATGGTAAAGGTCTTTAACTTATCTACTTGTGTTAAAGGATAGGACTCAATAATAGGCAAAATAACTTGATTCACAAACTCTAAGCCTAGGGATTTTGGGGGTTGTTTTTTATAAAAATCCAATGCGTTTAATCGCATCAATAGCTCTTGATGCACTTTGCCTTGTTTTGCCAAAGCGCCTTTGTCATCATAAGCGTATCCCAATTGATTGGCATACAAATTCAGCACTGTATTTACCGGCGAGATATCAAAAGCCAATTGCTGGTTGTTTGCCCTAAAAGAAACATTAGAGAACCCGCCCAGGTTGATACAATAGTCATACTCTGAGAACAATATTGCATCTCCAATGGGAACTAATGGCGCGCCTTGTCCGCCCAATTTTACATCCTGGATCCTAAAATCACAAACTACCCTCTGACCAATCAGTGAGGCAATAACAGGAAGATTGCCTATTTGTAGGGTGATGCCATTTTGAGGTTGGTGCAAAATAGTATGGCCGTGAGAACATACTGCGTCAAGATTCTCAATTTGGTGTTGTGCTATAAAACTAGAAATGGTTTCCGCCAGCAAAACCGTGTAGCGCACGTCTAGCTCTTGCAATTGTTGAGCAGAGTAGTTTACGGCTTGTTTTAAATCCGTAACCCAATCGGCACTATAGCCAACCGTTTGGGCTGCTTTGATTACAAAAGACCAGCTATCTTGACAAACCGAAAACGCTATATGCGCCAAATCTACTCCATCTAAGGAGGTTCCAGACATTACTCCTATTACATTAAAATATTCTTTTTTCATAAATCAAAAATTAAATCACTATTGAAAACCTCAACAGAAAAAAGTATCTTTGGATACTTGCTACTAACAAAACCAAGACGTTTTTGGATCCGCCTCAAAACAAAATGCCTTAAGCCCTTGCAAATGCCCTAAATGTAAAACCAAAATTACACTAAAAACTTTGCAAATTATACCACTATAAAGCAATACCTAATTACAATGTTTAATTACTAAAAAACACTACTATGGATTTTAATTTGACCGAAGAGCAGTTAATGATTCAACAAGCCGCTAGAGATTTTGCCAAAAGCGAACTTCTACCTGGTGTAATTGAGAGAGATGAAAAATCCCAATTCCCTACAGAACAAGTCACAAAAATGGCTGCACTTGGTTTTTTAGGAATGATGGTAGACCCAAAATATGGTGGTTCTGGTCTGGATAGTGTCTCGTATGTATTGGCTATATCCGAAATTTCTAAAATTGATGCTTCGGCGGCAGTAATCATGTCTGTAAACAATTCTTTAGTTTGCGCTGGTTTAGAAAAATATTGCAACGAAGAACAAAAACAAAAATATTTGGTTCCGTTAGCAAAAGGAGACGTTCTTGGGGCATTTTGTTTATCCGAACCCGAGGCAGGATCGGATGCTACTTCCCAAAAAACAACTGCCATAGACAAAGGTGATTATTATTTGCTAAACGGAACCAAAAATTGGATAACCAATGGAAGCTCTGCAAGTACCTATATCGTAATTGCACAAACCGATGTAGACAAAGGACACAAAGGCATCAATGCTTTTATCGTAGAAAAAGGCTGGGATGGTTTTGCAATTGGCCCAAAGGAGAAAAAAATGGGCATCCGAGGTTCTGACACCCATTCCTTGCTGTTTAACGATGTGAAAGTTCCTAAAGAAAACCGAATTGGCGCCGATGGATTTGGGTTTCACTTTGCCATGGCGGTATTAAATGGTGGAAGAATTGGAATTGCCTCACAAGCACTTGGCATTGCTACAGGCGCTTATGAGTTGGCTCTAAAATATTCTCAAGAAAGAGAAACCTTTGGAAAACCAATTTTTAAACACCAGGCAATTGCGTTTAAACTAGCCGATATGGCTACCCAAATAACGGCAGCCAAAATGCTGTGTTTTAAAGCTGCTTTTGAAAAAGATGCAGGCATGGATATTTCGCAGTCTGGAGCAATGGCTAAATTATTTGCTTCCCAAACGGCAATGGACACCACTATTGAAGCGGTACAAATCCATGGCGGCAATGGCTATGTGTCAGAATACCATGTGGAGAGAATGATGCGTGATGCCAAAATCACACAAATATACGAAGGCACCTCAGAGATCCAACGCATTGTAATCTCTAGAACCTTACTAGATTAGTGAATAGCGAGAAAGTGGCTCTATACCATTCTAAAAAATGCTTTTGCAAAAAGGTATCGAATACTTTATTTATAAAAAAAACAAAATTGATTCTAAAAGCGCACTCGAAACAAGAAGCTTTTTTATCTTTGCTCAAAATAAAAACCTATGACCATTGAGAATATCAACAACAAAATCCAACCTCAAAAAGAGGCGTTGTTGCAGCACCCATTATATAAAAAAGTAAAAACGGTTCCGGATTTAAGATGTTTTGTTGAAAACCATGTGTATGCAGTATGGGATTTTATGTCTTTATTAAAAGCATTGCAATCCAAGTTGACCTGCACTACTACTCCTTGGTTTGCTACCAAAAATCCCGAAACTCGTTATTTAATCAATGAAATTGTACTTGCCGAAGAGTCGGATTTAAGTAGCGATGGCCGACGCCAAAGTCATTACGAAATGTATATTGAAGCCATGCAGGAATGTGGCGCAGATACCTCTGAAATAGAACTTTTTTTGTCCCAAATTCATTCTTTACAAAATATATTTGTTGCCATAAAAACCAGTAACTTACATCCTAACATCAAAGCTTTTTTGGACTTTACCTTTAGAGTAATTGAAGAAGGCGCACCGCATGAAATTGCGGCAGCTTTTACTTTTGGTAGAGAAGATTTAATCCCGAGTATGTTTACGGCTATTTTAAAAAATTTTCAGGACAATTTTCCGGATACTAATTTAGACAAATTGATCTATTATTTTGAAAGACATATTGCATTGGATGCGGATGAACACGGCCCTATGGCAATGCAAATGATTGCAGAACTTTGTGGGAATGACCCTCAAAAATGGGCCGAAGTAGAACAAGTTTCGATCCTTGCTTTAGATAAAAGAATGGGGCTATGGGACGCTATTGAAGCTACTATTGCTGCAAAAACATCTGTCGTTTAATATTATTTTAAAATCCCAAACCACACCATTGGATTTAAACTTATACTAAAAATCCCAAGAGTAAAAAAGGATACTCTTGGGATTTTTTTTAACTCTCGGGAGCCAATTCTAACTCTAGTCCTTCTAAGGATTCGGTTATTGGTATTTGGCATCCTAAACGGCTGTTGGACTTTACATAAAATGCCTCGGATAACATGGCTTCTTCATCTTCTCCCATTTCTGGCAAAGCTACGGCATTGAGTACGTAGCATTGGCAAGAGGCACACATGGCCATTCCGCCACAGGTTCCTTCTACCGGAAGCTCATAGGCTTTGCACAATTCCATGATGTTCATGGCCATATCGGTTGGGGCTTGCAATTGGTGCACTATGCCTTCTCTATCTTTTATTTTTATTAATACATCCATTGGACTTTGGGTGTTGGTTTTAAAATTTGGTGTTGGTCTGGTTCTCGAAATTGCAGGAAGGATAGCAGCTGGCTACCGAAGTAGCGCGGATAGCCTGACCCATTTTTATAAGAAGGCTCCTAGACGCAAACTGCGTTAGCCTTTTTATAAAAATGGGGCCTGCCCAATACTTACAATAGGTTTACAACAGTCTCTATTTGAGGTGCAAATTTTTTAATAGTAGTTTCTACTCCTGCCTTGAGTGTCATTTGGTTTACACTACAACTTGTACAAGCGCCCTCTAGTCTAACCTTGACGTGTTTGTCTTGTTCGATGGCTACTAGGGTAATGTCTCCGCCGTCGGATTTTAAGAATGGTCGGATTTCTTCGAGTGCTTTTTGAACTTCTATGGTTAATTCTTCTGTTGTCATTTGGTTATTTTTAAAGATTTAAGGTGGTTAAATCTTATTGTTTTTTTACGGCTGCACATCCTGCCATGGTGGTGATTTTTATGGCCTCGGTAGCGGGTAGGCTATCG
This sequence comes from Flavobacterium crassostreae, assembly GCF_001831475.1. NCBI lineage: Bacteria > Pseudomonadati > Bacteroidota > Flavobacteriia > Flavobacteriales > Flavobacteriaceae > Flavobacterium > Flavobacterium crassostreae. The sequence goes on from NZ_CP017688.1 coordinate 302,045, forward strand.
TTTCTTTTTATGGTTTCGGATACTACGTTTCTGGTTATTTCTTCAAAAACTTTGGCTACTATGGATTCTGACTGTAACGCTGCTGGACGGCCATAATCTCCGGCTTCTCGTATGGATTGTACGATAGGTACTTCGCCTAGAAAAGGTACTTCTAAATCTTGGGCTAGGTTTTGTGCGCCTTGTTGGCCAAAGATATAGTATTTGTTTTCTGGTAATTCTTCGGGCGTGAAGTAGGCCATGTTTTCAATTATTCCTAATACTGGGACGTTTATAGCTTCTGACAAGAACATCGAAACCCCTTTTTTGGCATCTGCTAAGGCTACTGCTTGCGGGGTGCTAACGATAACTGCTCCGGTGATCGGCAAGGATTGCATGATGGACAAATGGATGTCTCCGGTGCCTGGCGGTAGGTCTATTAGCATAAAATCTAGTTCTCCCCAATCGGCATCAAATAGCATTTGGTTTAATGCCTTGGATGCCATAGGACCTCTCCATATTACGGCTTGACTTGGTGCTGTAAAAAAGCCTATGGATAGCATTTTGACTTCGTAGCTCTCTACTGGTTTCATCTTGGATTTTCCGTCTGTGGTAACCGAGATTGGCTTTTCGTTTTCTACATCAAACATAATAGGCATAGAAGGACCATAGATATCTGCATCTAGGATACCTACGCTAAAACCCATTTTGGCCAAGGATACGGCTAGGTTTGCGGTAACGGTAGATTTACCTACGCCTCCTTTTCCGGAAGCTACGGCAATGATGTTTTTGATACCCGGAATGCTTTTGCCTTTTATTTCTGGCTTTTCGGGGGTTTGTACCTTACTGTTTATTTTGATTTTTGCCTCTGGAGAGACCAATTCTAGAATGGTTTTTTTGATGTCTTCTTCTGCACGTTTTTTGATGTGCATTGCTGGGGTATGCAGCACTAGGTCTACTACTACTTCGTCTCCAAAAGTGATTACGTTTGCTATGGCACCGCTTTCGACCATATTTTTTCCTTCGCCAGCAATAGTAATTGTTTCTAGAGCTTTAAGAATTTCTTTTCTATCTAATTTCATTATAATGGTACTATTATCAATTGGTATTTTGGGTAAAATATTGTATTTATCTAATCTGATTTTAGATTACAAAGATAAAGGATTAAGTTCTTAATTTAAAGAATTTAAAGTGTATTTATTGCCCGCAGTATTGGGGCTGCTAGCGGCATACGGTATAAAGTAGGATTTTTGGGTTGTTGGCATGTCCTGGGGAGAAGTATATGGAGTCTAAAAACTACTCCTGACGTACTTCTGGCTCCCAGAAATGTTTTTTAAAATCCATTATTTGATTGTCAACTACCTCAATCCCTTCGCTTTCTAATAATTGCTGCATGAGATTGGTTCCGTCAAAATGAATTTTTCCGGTAAGCAATCCGTTGCGATTTACTACTCTATGTGCTGGCACGTCTGCTAGTCCGTGGGAGGCATTCATTGCCCAACCTACCATTCGGGCGGATCTAGCGGCGCCTAGTGCTTTGGCAATGGCTCCGTAAGAGGTTACTTTGCCAAAAGGGATTTGACGAGCAATACTATATACTTTTTGAAAAAAATTATCCTCGGCCATTTTAGGTGTTTTTAGTGCAAATACCATCTAATAATATTAAACAAGGTCATAAGAGCAATAATCCCGGTGATGCTGCCTATTATTAGATTCATGTTTTTTAGGAGGTAATCTGCTTTGTTTTCTATACTTTGAAAAAAACGAATATACACATAGAATACTAAGCTTGCGCCCAATACCACACCGCTTACAAAGGTAACTATGGAGCTGGTGTTAAATAAAAACAAATGGTAAGAAGAAAGCGTTATGGTTACAAAAACGTAGTACGGTATTGGAAAAAAATTTAAAACCGAGAGCAGCATTCCTAAAAAAAAGCGTTTGCGTTTGCTATTTTTGATGATGGTTGTTTTTTTGCGTTTTGGTTTTTTTGCTATCCACAAAAAATAAATAGCTAAGGCTCCAAAAACACCAAAACCCAGTTCCCGCAATAAGAGAACGATATCTGGCCGTACATTAATTATTTCTGCAAATAGAACAGCGCCATAGGTTTGAAAAAAGATAATGATAAGTGCTCCTAGAATAAACCAAAAGGCATTTTTGGGTCCTTCTTTTAAGTTTACTTTTGCTGCTGTCATATTGATCAATCCAGGTGGAATAATCCCTATCACTGCTGTAATAAAACCAAAAAACAGGGGCGCCATAATGTTCATCTAATACCAATAAATCATTAAAATAAATCTTAATCTTGTTAAAAATACGTTTTATTCTTTAATCTTAAACCGAATGTAGGTTATTGCTTTATTAATTTGCAAATATTGTTTTTCGTAAAAGGTTTGAAATGCAGTAACCTCATGAGGGCTTCCTTCGTTTACGTATACGTTGTGGTTGGCATACAATACCTCATGGCCTTCGCCGTGGAGCAACCCAAGGGTATATCCGTGCATGAATTCACTATCGGTTTTAAGGTTAACTACGCCGTCTTTTTTGAGTATTTTTTTGTACAATTGCAAAAACTCCGAATTGGTCATTCGGTGTTTGGTTCTTTTGTATTTGATTTGCGGATCCGGAAAAGTAATCCATATTTCGTCTACTTCGTTTTCTGCAAAAATATGGTTAATCAATTCTATTTGGGTTCTAATAAAGGCTACATTGTGCAAACCGGTTTCTACTGCCGTTTTTGCACCACGCCAAAAACGGGCTCCTTTAATATCTATTCCTACAAAATTTTTGTCTGGATAGGTTTGGGCTAAACCTACAGAGTATTCTCCTTTTCCGCAGCCTAACTCTAATATTAATGGATTGTTATTTTTAAAAAAATCGGTATTCCACTTTCCTTTTAAAGGGAACAAATCGCCTACTACCTCTTCTCTGGTTGGTTGAAAAACGTTCGTAAATGTTTCGTTTTCCTTAAATCGTTTTAACTTATTTTTGCTTCCCACTTTATTTAAAATATTTGGGCAAAATTAACGAAATATAATAAGACCGAAGTGGTTGAGCCTAAAAAATATTTTTTTAAAACCATCCAAAGCCCGTAACTGGCTGTTATTTTAGCTTTTTTAACAAGTCTTCTTCTAATGGGGTTTTAATTTTAACCACTTCGGAGGTGTTGTCATTGGGTACAGTCATGGACAAAACGTAGTGCTTTATTTTCCAGGTTTTTCCTGTTTTTAGGAGCACTCCAGAACCACGACATATTTTCATTTGGGTATCTAACAACTCATCAAACCAAGCTATTTTTCCGGTTTTATCAAAGTAAATATTTCGTATAATGGCCTTGAAATCCCAGGCTTTTCCTTGATCAAAGTAAGGTTTTGCATAGGCTTGAAATGCTGGCTTACTCCAGTTTTCGGTAGCATCAGTACCTATAAAGATTGCATCTTCGGTAAGGCTACCAAAATATGCTTGGTAATCTGCCTGCGCTGCTGCTTTATGCCAAGCGTCTAGCATCTGATGAATTTTTTCGGACTCAGAGAGCCGTTTGTTGCATTCTGTGCTAAAAGAAGAGAACAGAAAGAATACGGCTAGAAATAAACTGCTGTTTTTCATGATTTAAATTTATAAATACAACTAATGAGTGCTTTTTGCTGCTTTTTGACAAAGATAGCTTTTAGTTGTTACGTAATTTTATAGCGCTAAAAATAGGGAACTAATTGTCTATTTAGTGTATTTTTACAACACTTTATTCTTTTTTTTAAAATTATGAACATGAAAAAATATCCTATTTATTTAATGTTATTCCTTTGGTTGTTTTTAATTGTTTTTGCCTCGTGCAAAAAAAAAACAAATCCAGTTCTAGCGGCTCAAGCATCTGTTGCCAAGATAGACTCTAGCAAATTTCCGTTTGACAGTACCCAAGTAGCCGCTTTCTTTGATAGCCATCCGTTATTAAAAAAATACCAACCGGATGTTAAAAATCTGTACCAAAAACAGGGCTATCACTATGTATGGCATACGGAAAATGGAATTAATGAATTTGCAAATGTTATACACAACAAAATCAACAACCTTGGCCAAGAAGGGATCCTTGCTAAAATTCCGTACAAGCCAGAATTTGATCTAATCTATGAAGTTGCTAAAGATTCCAAACAACCCAATAGTAACGCCGAATTACTCACCACGGCCTTATACTTTTTTTATATTGACAAGGTGTACCATGGTTTGGACACCGCAAAATCGGAGGAGATGGAATGGTTCTTGCCTCGAGAAAAACAATCCTATGAGATGTATACGGATTCTTTGCTGGTAGATTTAACCCAAATTAAAAAGGACAAAAAAAACTTGTTTGGCCAATATTATTTACTCAAAGAGTATCTTAAAAAATACCGAAAAATAGAACAAAATGGTGGTTGGGATAGTATTGTAATGCCTGCCAACAAAAGAACACTGCAAGAAGGAGATAGCGCTCAAGCCATAGTCCAACTTAGAAACCGATTGTATGCCACTGGAGAGATAACAACAAATTCTAAAAGTGCAGTTTATGATGCCGCTTTGGCAAAGGGAGTTTTGCAATTCAAAAAAAGCCGAGGCAATAACCCTACTACCCTTGTTTCGGCCACAAATATTAAGGATTTAAATACTCCAGTTACTGCATTAATAAAAACCATTGTGGTAAATATGGAACGCTGTAGATGGATTTCAAAAAACATTGCGCAAGCCAACGAATTAATTGCGGTAAACATTCCTGCGTACGAGCTTACGTATATCAAAAACAAAAAAGTGGTACTGACCTCTAATGTGGTTGTAGGCAAAACACTCAACAAAACCGTTATTTTTAGCGCCCCCATGAAGTATATTGTTTTTAGCCCTTATTGGAATGTCCCAAATAGCATTATTCAAAAAGAGATTTTGCCTGCCATGAAAAAGAACCGTAACTATCTGGCCAAGCATAATATGGAATGGAATAACGGCAGAATCAGACAAAAACCTGGGCCTCGAAATTCTTTGGGTCTTGTTAAGTTTTTGTTTCCGAACTCTAATGCTATCTACCTGCACGATACGCCATCCAAACATCTTTTTAGCAGAGAAAAAAGAGCTTTTAGCCACGGCTGTATTAGGGTTGAAAAACCGACTCAGCTTGCCAACAAAATCATGGAGGAAGACACCAACTGGACACCCGAAAAAGTGGATCAAGCCATGCATAGTGGCAAAGAAACGTGGTATACTCTAAAAAACAAGATACCTGTTTTTATTGGTTATTTTACGTCTTGGGTAGATTCTGAGGGTACGTTACATTTTTATGAGGATGTTTATAATAGAGACGCACCATTGGCTGCTTTGTTGTTTGAAGAATAAACACCTATTATATTTCATTTTGGATCAGCACTAAAAAGGCCGCTATTTAGAAATAGCGGCCTTTTGATTTTATAGAATTTGTCTGCTTGTTGTTAGAATGCTTTTTGTTTTTCAAAAGTAGTCGCTAGGGTTTTCTTGATTTTGTCTAACGCACCTCTAAAGGCTTTTTCTACGGTGTCTGCATACTCTGTAACTACTACTGGTTGTAGTTTTGCAGGACGCACTTCTATCAAACAACGTTTGTCATTGACTCCTGGTTTGGCACTATTTTCATCACCTACGTGAACCTCAACGCGGGTGATTTTGTCTTCAAATCGTGCTAATGCAGTTTCTAGTTCTGAAGCAAAGTATGCTTCTACTCTTTGGTGTCCTTCAATATTGTTGTCGGTGTTAAATTGTATTTTCATGGTGTTTTATGTATTTTAGATTATCTCAAAGTTAACGAACAACTTTCCAAAAAACGAAGGAATTAGTATAATTTTATGAAATAAACGCAATTGCAAAATAGAGCGCATTTAGACCTCTTGGTTTGTTATGAATGCTACTCCCTAGCCCTGATGGAAGCGGCATCCTTTTGCTTTTTGGTTTAAAAAGCAAAAGATATAGCGCACAGCAGGTATCTGCTCCAAATTATTGTTTGGGTAGGGATTCAATACCCATGTTGTATAGAGCAAAGGCTTGGATGTCTACATTTTCTTGAATGGTGGCTGCTACTGATTTTCCGGCACCGTGGCCTGCTTTGACATCAATACGGATCAGGGTAGGACGGGATCCGGTTTGTTTTTCTTGCAATGCTGCTGCAAATTTAAAACTGTGGGCTGGCACTACTCTATCGTCGTGGTCGCCAGTGGTGATCATGGTGGCGGGATATTGGATGCCGGGCTTGACGTTATGCACCGGCGAATAGCCTTGGAGGTATTGGAACATTTCGGGGCTGTCTTGGGCGGTTCCGTAGTCATAGGCCCATCCTGCGCCTGCGGTAAAGCTATTGTAGCGCAACATATCCATAACTCCTACCGCTGGAAGGGCTACTTGCATTAAATCTGGGCGTTGGGTCATGGTGGCTCCTACTAATAAACCGCCGTTGGAACCGCCTCGGATGGCCAAGAATTGGGTCGAGGTGTATTTTTGAGCTATTAAATATTCGGCGGCGGCAATGAAATCATCAAATACATTTTGTTTTTGCATTTTGGTGCCTGCATCGTGCCATTTTTTTCCGTATTCTCCTCCTCCTCTTAGATTAGGAACGGCATAAATACCGCCATTTTCCATCCAAATGGCGTTGGATATGCTAAAACTTGGCGTTAAACTGACATTGAATCCGCCGTAGGCATACAGCATGGTTGGATTTTTCCCGTTCAATTGAAGGCCTTTTTTGTAGGTAATAAGCATGGGTATTTTGGTGCCGTCTTTGGAGGTATAAAATATTTGTTTTGAGGTGTACTTTTGGGTATTGAAGTCAATGTTTGGCTTGGCGTAGAGGGTGGATTTTCCAGTTTTGGGATCTAGGGCGTAGATGGTGGTTGGGGTGGTGTAATTTGTAAATGAATAATATAGAGTGGTATCGGTTTTTTTTCCTGCAAAACCTGTTGCGGTTCCTACGGCTGGCAATTGGATTTCGCGAAGCATTTTTCCCGAAAAATCGTATTGTTGCACCATCGAAACGGCATCTTTCATGTAGGTAGCAAATAAAAATCCGGCTCCGGTTGAAGGCGAGAGTACATGGTTGGTCTCTGGGATGAGCGTTACCCAGTTTGCGAGGGTTGGTTGGCTAAAATCTGCCGTTACGATGCGCTTGTTAGGCGCTTGGTAGTCTGTTTCGATATATAATTTATTGCCTTTTGTGGTCAGGATGCTGTGGTCATTATTAAAATCTTCTACGAGGGTTACAATTGGACTGTTGGGGGTTTGGAGGCTTTGCAAATAGAGCGCGTTGCCATAGGTAGAATTTGCCGCCGAAATGACTAGATAAGCGCCGTCTTCGGTGACAGAACCGCCAATGTAGCGCCATTTTTGGTTTGCTCCAAAAATTACTGGATCGTTTTTTTGAGCGGTTCCGAGTTTATGATAGTATAGTTTGTGTTGGTCTGTTTTTGCCGAAAGTTCGCTGCCTTTTGGTTTTTGGTAGCTTGAATAATAAAATCCTTCGTTTCCTCTCCAAGATAATCCGCTAAATTTAATATCCACAAGGGTGTCTTCAAGAACTCTTTTGGACAAGGCATCTAGGATGATTACTTTGCGCCAATCACTACCTCCTTCTGAAATTGCATAGGCTACTTTTGAGCCGTCTTTAGAAAATTCAAGCCCTGCCAGTGAGGTGGTGCCGTCTTTGGAAAAGGTATTGGGATCTAAGAATACTTCTTGTTTACCGGAGGCGTCTTTTCGGTACACTACGGACTGATTTTGTAATCCGTTGTTTTTATAAAAATAAGTGAAATTTCCTTCTTGAAATGGGGCACTTAATTTTTCATAGTTCCAGAGTTTTTCCATTCGGGTTTTTAATGCTTCCCGAAAAGGAATTGGATCTAGATACGCTTGCGTTACTTTGTTTTGTGCTTGTACCCAAGCGGCTGTTTCTTCAGAGCGATCGTCTTCTAACCAACGGTAGGGATCTGCAACTTCGGTACCAAAATAAGTATCTACCACCTGCCCTTTTGGGGTTGCGGGATAGTGTAGCGGTTTGGGGTTTTGTCCAAAAGCGACTATTGTAGGAAATACTGCCATTATTAAAATTATTTTTTTCATTATGGTTGGTTTTTTGGTTGGTTACAAAAATACGAAAACAGTTGCATTTTTTAAGACGGTAGCGATGCGGTCTTTTTATTTTAAATACAAGAACAAGGATTGCGCTTTGTTACTAGCTGTTTTATCTTTGTTTGGTTTTTATAAAAAATACTATAGGCATTTTGTTGGTATAAAAAAGCCCCCAAAAAGTAAATTACTATTTGGGGGCGGTCTAAAAATAGACGGTTTTTTTTTATTATTTGTTTGTGTTCTGCAATTTAATTTTATCATAAAGCAACACCAACAACACCGCTAAGATAGCACCAAAAATATTAGCCAAAACATCTAAGGCATCTGCATGACGGGTAGTTGTAAGCCGTAGCTGTAGCATTTCTATCAGGATTCCAAAAAAAACAGAAAACACAAAAGAAACCAACAGAGGTTTATATTTATTAGCATTATTTATTTGAGTTCTAAAAAACAAAACCCAAAGTAATGTAAACACAAAATGAAAAAATGCATGTATATATTTATCTAAATTTGCAATGGTTATCACCGGGAGGTTTGTGCTTTGGGTTAAGCACAAAAACAAGACAATTCCGGACCAGAGTATTGCAATTAAAAAAAAACATAATTTACGCACCAATTAAATCTTTGTATGCTTCGCTTGACAATAAACTATCAAAATCTGCTACATTGGATACTTTAATTTTTATCATCCAACCTGCTCCGTATGGGTCTGAATTTACAGTTTCGGGAGTACTCTCTAAAGCGTCATTGAATTCTACTATTTCTCCTGCTAAAGGTAAAAATAAATCCGATACCGTTTTTACTGCTTCTACAGATCCAAAAACCTCATCTTTTTCGAGAGTTTGGTCTAAGGTTTCTACTTCTACATAAACGATGTCTCCTAATTCTTTTTGGGCAAAATCTGTAATTCCTACTGTAGCTACATCTCCATCTAAACTAACCCATTCGTGATCTTTAGTGTACTTTAAATTTGCTGGTATACTCATAATTAATATTAATTGATAATTGATAATTTTATTTATTTGACAAATGTAATAATCTTCTGTTCAAATATGGCTGGGATTTTCAAAATTAATTTCCAAAATTGTATCGCAGGGTTAATCCCGAACGAATATTGGTTAATGGAAATGAAGTAGAAATAACTGCTTTGGAAAAAGAATGATCGTAATAGAAAATGGCGGTTAAATTTTTGCTGAAAGAATAATCTGCAGTGAATTTTAAGGCCCAAATGTTTTGCCCTCCTGCCAATTGGTTGTTGTCATAATCTAAATAACGCACTATGGTTTGGTTGTTTCTGTATGAAAAATCTAGTTTCATGTTAATGTCTCCTTTAATGATTCCGGTAGGGTTGTCTGCCAATCTAGAAGAAAATATAACGTCTTTGAAACGATATCCCACACCCACAACGTATTCTAACCCTTTAACTTCGGTCAATAGATTGTTGTCAAAACTCATGGATAATGCTCGGTCTTTTTTGATTTCGGTAAGTATTTTTAAGGAACTCTTTAATTCAAAATCCATACGAATTAGTGGGCTAAATTGTTCTACTAAATTGATGTTGGACAGAATGGTTTTGTTGTAAAAATCCCCACTATCATCTACACCATTAGGATCGTTATCATATTTAAAATTAGAACGGTATTGGTTTACGGTATAGGATGCTCTATAGTTATGCTGTAATGAAAAACGCTTAAAGTTACGCTTAAACAGATCATAACGCATCAAACCATTGTATTTTACGGACCAATTGGGTATCGGAATGCTTCTAAAAGCACCTAAAGACACGCCCGACGCATCGCTGCCTGAATATGCTGCCAAGAATGCAGGCAACAACACTGCTTGGTTGTTTTTGCTATAGCCTAAAGGATAGCCATCTGGATCTAAATTGGCTGGATTAGCGATATCTATGCCTTTTTGGGTGGCCAGTCTATTGGCTATCGCCAAACGGTTGTTTCTAAAATCTTGGAAAGCTGCGGAGGCATTTTCGTTGCTGGCAGAAAAGGATGTTTTTATCAAAACTGTCGATATGGAGAACATTCCGTACGTGTAGGGCGACAGCGAATGGTATATGCCGTTGGGAGACACGTCGTATTGTTCGGAATAATTCTCAGAATAAGAACGGTCTGCATTTAGGTCTATTTTTAAGTCTGGGAACAAATCTATGTTTGCCGTAGCTTTAAAGGTTTTATTGGTTACTTGGGTGTAGTTTTGATTAAAATTGTCATAAAAAGTTAACCAGCCTTTTCGGGCAGCTTCGTAACGCACGTCTTCTTGGCTTCCAAAAATAAATCCTAAAGAAGGTCTTGAAGACCCCAAGAAACCAACACTAGGTGTATATCCTGGCAGTACGGTTCCGCTATTTTCGTTATAATTTAGTTGTATGTTTTTTACACTGGTTGCCAGTCCAATTAACACATCTGCAAAAGGACTACTTTGTACTTGGGGTGTAGCCGAAGAGACTATTTTGTCTCCTGGTTTTGGTATAACTGCTTTGGGTTTTTTGGCTGCTTTTTGACCACTCTTGGTTAGACCAATATATTTGTAAAATTGATCCATACTAAAATTAGCATTCCAGTTATTGGAACGTGCATTTTGGACCGTATTTCCTAAATCTGGTATGCCTGAGCTTTCTAATTGAGAAAACGCATTGGATGCTTTTTGCCAACTATAGTCTCCCGTATACGAATAATTTGCTTTTACAAAGGCCAACAACGGGATTTTATTAATTGGAATATCATAGTTTAAGACCACTTGTTGCATGTGTTGGTTTGGGTCTCCAATATCCCAATAACTATCCCAGATAGTAAAACTATCTATGGGTTGGTTGTCTTCGTTTAAATAACTTTTTACCACATTATTGGAAGATGCGGTATAGCTTAATTTTAAAGATTTGGTCAGGTTGTAATTAAATCCGTATTGGTAATTAAACAAAAAGTTTCGGCGGTATAGGGGATCCAAGCCAATACCTTCGACATCCATTTGTCTGAATTGTTGGCGGTTGTATTGTCTATTAATATTGGTATTAAAAGATATATTGGTAGGTAAATAATTAAAGTTAAAATCGCTTAATAGCTTCCAATAGGTACTTTTTTTCATAAACTTGGTTTTCTTGAAAGGCTCTACTGGCTTAGAATCAAAAGCATAAGCATAATCTACCGCAGAGTTGGAGAGTTGGTCTACGTAGTCTTCTATTTCAAAATCATGACGCGATACTTCGTTATACGATTGAGAAAAAGTAAAATTTTCTACATCGTATATATGTGGTTTTTTTTCTGCTTCTCGTTGCTTTCGTACCCCAATGAAATTAATACTCGTTCTTTTGGTATAGTCTATAGCTCTATTTTTAAAATTATCTTTGGTAGCTGGATCCGTGGTGTTATCCAAGAGTTGTTTTAGTTTAATATCTTGATTGAACGGATCGTACTGAGGCGTAATTACCTCTTCGCCTACAGCATAATTAAAGGGCAAATTAACGCCCCATTTGACTGGTAATAATTTTCCTAGATTGATATTGGTAACAATATTGTATTGTTGTATGTCTTCTCGGCTTCTTTGGTTAGAACCTTGCTCTAAGCTACCAAAACCAATAGTGCTTTTTCTTCCGGTGGCAGATACCGTGGCAAAATCTGCAAAATTAGTATCTAGATTTACTATTGCAGCGGCACCACCTTTGTTGTCCATCTCGGCCAATCGAAGTTCATTGAACCAAACCTCTCCTTTAATATCCTGAATGGTTTCGTTATTTTTGACTCCAACCATTAAAGTTCGTACCATCCCAAAATTAGGATTTCCTTTTATCCCTAATCGTAATTTATTGGGTTTATTGGCTGCAGATCCGTTAAGTTGTTCCTCGTTTTGGTAGTAAATCCCGTCTTGTGGCAACGTGCTTAAATCCACACTCATGGCTTGCACTTTTAATTGGGTCAATAAATCTAAAGACAAATCTATTTCATTGGCTTGAGGCCAAACCACCTCGGCACTCAAAGCGCTACAATTGGTTGCTGAAGAACCACTTGGCACGGTTACCTTTAAGGGCAATTCTATTTGATAAAAATTTTCGGTAAAATCATTTCCAAAACGAATAAAACCTACCATTTGATCGTCTCGCAAACCTACTTCTCCCGTTAGAGATTCTGCATGCAAAAACATTTTAAGTTTTTTAAATTGACGCATGTCTATGCTTACATTTTTAAAAACTGCTCTAGCATCTTTTGGTTCCAATCCAGTGCCTGCTACTCGTAGAGAGAGTGCTTGTTCGTTTTGATTGATAACCGTATTGTTATTGTACAATTGCTCTCTTTGTACCCCTGGTGGGATGACATAATTTACTGGGCAACGCGCATTATTTTCTTGTACATTTACTGCCAGAACATCTAGATCCGTACCATCATCCGCTACGTTGGTATCGGTATAATCCAAGGTATTGGTGTATCTTCTCCATTCTCCTCTTACTAAATCTAGTGATCCAAATCGTAACGTAACAGCTTCGTTAAATCCTGTCATAAACATTCGCATAAATCGAATGGATCTAAAATCCGATATAGTACCAATGGTATTCTCGGGTTGCGAAACCGGTATTTTAAACTGCAACCATCGTGCATCTGTAACTTGGCCGTTAGCAAGAGTTACTTGGGTGTTTCGGATATCTGTAATGTTATTTTGTCCAATCGCCATGTTGGGTTTTACATCAATACTGTATTCATAATACGCATTGATGGTGTTCATGGTGTTGTCTTTATTAATATCTTCCACATCTGGAACCGTTGTTGCGGCTCTATTGGGGTCATTAATATCTACCGCCGAATTACCCTCTAGACCATTATAGTCTTTATACCTTTCGATTATATTTCCTTTGGTATTCAGATAATACGTATAATCATCTGCTGCTGGATCTGCCTCGGAGGCAAAATTGGTATACACATTTGCTTCGGACCCATTATTCAATCCATCCAACCCTATATCTTGGTTTTTTCTGTTAGAAGCATTATTGTCAAAGGCATAAATTAAAGATTGCGAAGCGGGCACATCTCCCCATAAAGGTCTCGGGTTAACCACTATTTGATCTGGCCCTAGACCATTTTCGTATTGTTTACGACCATCTTTTAATATATCTTCGGAAATTTCTCCTAAATTAAAATAAATTTTACCTGTATTTGTAGGTGCAATTTCGCCTTTGCCTACATAAGGATCTAGAATCCAAAACTGGATATACTCCACATTTCCTTGTTCAAAATTAGTAGAATTAATGCTTCGGGTAATTCCTCCAAAATTATCTTTTGGAGCTAGATTAAAATTCGCATTATTATTATAAGGCCCTCTTTCTAAAGGATAATAACTCAAATTTAAGGTGTTTACTACTTGAGTCTGGCCTTGAGCAATATCGGTCAGTGGATACAGCTCTTCACTGAAAACTCTTCTGGTTGTATTTAAAGATAAATCATCATTGGTAACACCCGATGGCTTTGAGGTATAAAAAATAGGATCTATGGTGTACCATGCTAATTTGGCTCTTTTAAAACCATAACTCAAGTCTGTGGCATTTGCGTTAAAATCATAATTGCTTTGGATGTTTTTTTCAGGGGTTGAAGACAAGTTCCAAGAGTAAGCAGAACGCATATCAATGGTGGATTGAGATCCTTCAAAATCATCGACATAAAGTGTGGACTCTCCTTGAAAATCTGCAGCACTAGGTGTATTTGGCTTTAAAAAAGCAACCTCTCCACGTACAGAAAGATTAGAAGGAACATCCGTATCTAGGTTGGGCAATTTATTTACTAATCTGGTAAAAAAGGGAATTTCTGTAGAATAATTAGTATTAAATCCAAAGATGGTGTTGTTTACAGATTCTTGACCATAGGAAGATTTTTGTGTGAAAGGTTTTTCGGTCATCTTTAACAATGTAGCGCCTACTAAAAATTTATCCGAAATTTTATGTTCTACATTTACGCCCATAAATCTGCGGGTTTGTTGCCCAAAAACAGAATTATTTTCTAACGAAATCTCAATTGGCGTATTAGAAGCCTGCAAAGAAGCGTCCAGAATTTGCACTCTCCCTAGTTGGTAGTTTACGCTATAATCAATCCCTTCGACCAATATTCTACCAGCTGCGGTAACTACTACAGATCCTTGTGGCACATTAAAAGCACCAATAGGTATACCATCACTACCGGTGGATTTGTATTTTCCTCTTAAAAGAAATTTGTTTTTGTCACTATCTTGCAATGCACCCGATTGGGTATTGCGGTACATGTTTCTAAAAACATACTTTTTTTGGTTGGCATTATAGGTTGTTGGATCCTTATAATTTTCTGCCGATTGTGGATTGGATAGTTTTGAAAACAAAAGCTCTCCAAAGGGTTCTTTGGTGGTAAAAATAATGCGCCCTGTTTGGGAGTCTATGGTTACTCCCGATAAAAAATCAAAAAAACCATCTCCACCAGCTTGTGGGTCATTGTTGTAATTTAATCGATCCAGATTAAACACTTTCAACAAAGTGGTTTCTTTTACTTTATTTTCGGGCAAAGGATTTGCTGGGAAAGGCACTGGATTACCGGCACTGTCTTTGGCCTCGGATATATAATTTATTGGCGAAGGATCACTATAGAGTATGTTAAACCTAAAGTCATCCTGCTTTATTTGATAGGCTCCAGGTATTTGATAAATGTTTTTCATCATCAAATTCCAGATAGGATCTTTTACATTGGTGAGGTTGCTTTTTAACATTTTTAAAACCAAACTTTGTGTAACAATGGCCTGATTAGAGGCATTGGTTCCGGTAACTACTGTAGGATTTACGCCATCGTTACCAAACTCTCCTACTTGATAGACTTTGTCTCCTATGGTATATTCGTAGGCTACGGCAAGTACTTCGTCGTTTGCTAATCTTTGTTGTAACGAAATGTATCCTAATTGGGCGTTGTAGGTAAATTCGTTTGCGTTTAATTTTCTTGCGTTTTCTAATTTAGAATAATCTTGCCCTTCGCGCACGGTAACATTAAATCCGGAATTGGCTGTAACAATTTCTCTGATTTTTGGATTTAACAATCCTGATCCGGCTTCAATTTGCGCTGGATCATAGCCGTTATTCCCATTATCCGAAGGCGTGTTGGCGGGTTTATTAAACATTCCGGTTGCTGGATTCAAGACTACAACCTCATTATCAGCCAAACCAGTCCATTGGCTTTCACCTAAATCTTGTAGTGCAATAATGTTTCTTAAATTATTAGAATTGGTGTTTATTCTGGTTTGTTTGTTGGTAACCCAAACTTCAATTCTGGTAATTTGAACTCTACTATCAATAAAAGGATACTTTTTGAGCGAAGCATCGTATTTATTTCTAAAATATTGTGATAAAAAAAAGTGTCTGTCATTGTCGTAATCCAATGCAAACATCTCATAATTCTGAATGGTTCCTCCGTCTTCGGCCACAATGCTTTTGGTTTGTGATTTTTGTTCCGAAAAAACCCCGGTAATGGTTGTTTTACCAAACTGCAATTGTGCCTTCACACCAAATAAACTTTGGGAGCCACGTATTAAAGAGCTATTTAGCGGCAAGCTAACATTACCTACTTCTATTTTTTGAATAATATCGTCTTCGGTAGGAGTGTATTCTAACTTAATTAAGTTTTGAAAAGCAAAGGTAGACTGCGTATCGTAGTTTGCATTTACATTTAGTCGTGTCCCTACTTTTCCCATCAAACTCATGCTGATTCTTTGGTCAAAGTCAAAGGATAAATTGGATCTATTTCGCGGAGAAAACGAGGGATTGTCTTGTTTTGTATAGCGCGCACCCAAATCCATCTCTACTGATCCGGTGGGTTTAACGTCTATGGTATTGCTTCCAAATATAGATTCAAAAAGGCTCGAATTTACGTAGTATTTAGGCAATAAATCTTTTTTGGCTGCTTCACTACCTTCTTTTTTGCCGTCAATGGCATCAGTTTTTTTCTTAAAATAATCCCGCATCGATTCTTTTAAAATCAAATTTTGGTATTCTTTGGGAGTCAACACTATGGGGTGAATGATAGAGAATCCGTCTATGGATTTTGTATAAATGTATCTATCCGTAACTGGGTCATAGGTGTAGGCATCCACAATACTTTGTGGGTCTTTTATTTGAATTTTTCCATAAGTAAAACCGGATTTCGTTGTATCTTGTGTTTCTTTTTTTACTTGGGCTTTAGTTAGAAAACTACTAAATAAAACCAATAGAAAAATACCAATTTTTTGCATACCCATTTTCGTATTTACAAACTCTTATAGAGCTTTTAATGCTTTTTTAATAATCGATTCTACAGAGGCTTCTGGATCTTCTTTTATAATTTTTTCAATAACTCTTTCGGAGGCTTTGCGCAAAAAGCCTAAAACTTCTAATGCGGATAACGCTTCATCCCTATTTGTATTGCTTTGAGACATAGAAACTTCGTCTAAATCATACAATTTGAGCATTTTTTCTTTCAGATCTAGAATAACTCTTTGTGCTGTTTTGCTACCAATTCCTTTTATGGATTGAATGGCAACTACATCTGCAGATCCTATAGCGTTGATAATTTGTTTTGGCTCTAATGAGGACAACATGGTTCGTGCAATACTAGCTCCAATTCCGGATACGGATAATAGCATTTTAAAGATCTCGCGTTCGGATTTTTCAACAAATCCAAATAAGGTATGGGCATCTTCTTTGATCTGAACATGGGTATACAATTTGATGTAATCTGTTGTAGGCAACAAAGAGTAGGTATGCAAGGAAATATGTACTTCGTAACCAACTCCTGCACAATCTATTACTACCTGGGTAGGGGTTTTCTCGACTAGTTTACCCTGTAAATGTCCAATCATTGAATTTTAATTTTATTACAAAAAAAAGCTTACCATAACAAAAAATTATGGTAAGCAATATAGTATTTTATTTTATTTAATAGTCTGCTTTTTTTGCTTTTCTTGTGCGTCTATAACTGCAATAGCAGCCATATTTACCATTTCTTCTACGCTTGCGCCTAATTGAAATATATGCACTGGCTTGCCTAATCCCATCATGATAGGCCCTATTGAGTCTACTTTATTTAGTTCTTTTAGCAATTTGTACGTAATATTTGCAGCATCTAAATTAGGAAAAATTAACGTATTAACTTTTCTGCCTGCTAATTTAGAGAAAGGGAATTTTTCTTTCAGCATCTCTGGGTTTAAAGCAAAATCGGCCTGTACCTCTCCATCTATTATTAAATCTGGATGGTTTTTATGCAAATAAGCCACTGCTTCTCTAACTTTTGAAGCACTATCACTATTAGAAGATCCAAAATTAGAATACGAAACCATGGCAATAACTGGCTCTACTCCAAACATTCTGGCCGTTTTTGCTGTCATCACTGCTATCTTTGCTAGTTCATCCGCTGTTGGGTTAATGTTTATGGCCGTGTCGGATAAAAACATAGGACCACGAGAGGTCATCATTATATTGGTTGTTGCAACTATGGATGCGCCCGGTGCCTTATCTACTAATTGCAACATGGGTCTCACTACAGAGGAGTAGCTACGAGAGTGTCCAGAAACCAAAGCGTCTGCTTCTTTTTCATTAACCATCATGGCTGCAAAATAATTGCGCTCTCGCATTAATTTTTGCGCATCATATAATGAAATTCCTCTTCTTTTTCTGGATTCCCAATAAATACTTGCAAAACGATTGCGTCTTTCTTCTTCTTCTTTTATTTTAGGGTCAATTATCTCTAGATCTGCATCAAAGCCTAATTCTTCTTTTAGTTCTAGTATAATCTCCTTGTTCCCTAATAAAATAGGGTGTCCTATTCCTTCTTCTAAAACAATTTGCGCTGCTTTTAGAACGTCCAAGTTGTCCGCCTCTGCAAATACGATACGTTTAGGATCTGTTTTGGCTCTATTGGTGATCAAACGAACCATTTTGTTGTCATTCCCTAAACGATCCAAAAGCTCTTCTTCGTATTTATCCCAATCTGTAATTGGGTTAAGGGCTACTCCGGATTCCATTGCTGCTTTTGCAACCGCTGGCGCCACTATGCTGATTAATCTTGGATCAAATGGTTTTGGAATGATATAGTCTCTACCAAATACTAATTTAGTCTCGCCATAAGCAACGTTTACTTGCTCTGGCACAGATTCTTTTGCCAAAGAAGCTAGTGCTTTTACTGCAGCCATCTTCATGGCTTCGTTAATTTTTGTGGCACGAACATCTAGTGCTCCTCTAAAGATATACGGAAATCCAAGAACATTATTAACTTGGTTAGGATGGTCGGATCTTCCGGTTGCCATAATTACGTCCTTACGTGTGGCGATGGCTACGTTGTAGTCAATTTCGGGGTCTGGATTAGCCATGGCAAAAACAATTGGATTGGCTGCCATACCTAACAACATTTGCGGAGTCATAATATTTCCGGAAGAAAGTCCTAAGAAAATATCTGCTCCAACTAAGGCTTCTTCAAGGCTTAGTTGCGCACTGTCTTTGGCATATTTTAATTGCTTTGTTGATAAAGTAGCATTGTCTTTGGTTAACAATCCTTTGCTATTAAACATCAAAATGTTTTCCATTTTAACCCCTAACAAAACATATAAATCCGCACAAGCCAATGCGGCGGATCCTGCTCCAGAAACCACCATCTTTACCTCTGCTGCTTTTTTATCTGCTAACTCTAACGCATTGATCAAAGCTGCCGATGAAATAATAGCTGTTCCGTGTTGGTCATCATGCATTACCGGAATGTTTAATTCTTCTACCAGCCTACGCTCTATTTCAAAAGATTCTGGTGCCTTGATGTCTTCTAGATTTATTCCTCCAAAGGTTGGGGCAATATTTTTTACTGTCTGGATAAATTCTTCAATATCTTTGGTGCCAATTTCAATGTCAAAAACATCGATGTCTGCAAAAATCTTGAACAACAGTCCTTTTCCTTCCATTACTGGCTTAGAAGCCTCTGGTCCAATATCCCCCAATCCTAGAACTGCGGTTCCGTTGGTGATTACAGCTACCAAATTACCTTTGGCCGTGTACTTATAAACATTGTCTATGTCTTTGGCTATTTCTAAGCAAGGTTCTGCTACTCCTGGGGAGTAAGCAAGAGATAGGTCTCTTTGGGTTGCATATTTCTTAGTAGGTACTACTTGAATTTTTCCGGGAGTGGGCTTTGCGTGGTATAATAATGCCTCTCTTCTTTTGCTATTTTTATTCATTTTTTTACATTTTATTGTAGCTTACAAAGATAGCGGTATTGATTTAAATACAATGTGTTTAGAATTATCTTTTATAAATATACCGTTACTATTTGTTTTATAAAATCATTCTTAATCCGTAAGGACTCTCTCACAACACAAAAAGAATCTCGCACAAAATACCTATCTAAAACTCTTTAGGGATTTAAATATTGTCATCTAAAATTTCTGATTTATTGCTATGTACTAAAACAAGAAAGCGATTGAATACTACAAATAGTGGTTATTTTAAAAAATCTATATTCCGCTGGAGTCCTTTAAACTTGGTTCTTTTTATTGGGGAGTCTTTAAAAACAACTCTAAAGGTTTCTTCGGTGATTTCTTCCCAGTCTTTTTTGGATAGAGATAGGATTTCTGGTTTGGCATTAAATAGAGGCTCTTGGTGGGGTTTTGAAAATCGGTTCCAAGGGCAAACATCCTGGCAAATATCACAGCCAAATGCCCAATCATTTAACTTTCCTTTCATTTCTGGCGGAATGTTTTCTTTCAGTTCTATGGTATAATACGAAATACATTTGCTACCATCTACTACATGTGCCGATACGATTGCTTCTGTAGGGCAGGCATCTATACAGGCGGTGCAACTACCGCAGTGGTCTGTGGTTGGGGTGTCGTATACGAGCTCTAGGTCTAGTATCAACTCGGCAATGAAATAAAAAGAGCCTACTTTTTGAGTAATTAGATTGCTGTTTTTGCCTATCCAACCTAAACCACTTTTTGCTGCCCAGGCTTTGTCTAAAACCGGAGCCGAATCTACAAAAGCACGACCCGATACATTGCCTATGTTTTCTTGGATGGAAAACAACAGCTCTTTTAATTTATCTTTGATTACTTGGTGGTAATCTTGTCCGTAGGCATATTTGGATATTTTGTACGTGTCGCTATTTTGAATTTCTGATGGGTAGTAATTAAGGAGCAAGGACACAACACTTTTTGCCCCCTCTACTAACAAGGTTGGATCTAGGCGTTTATCAAAATGGTTTTCCATGTAGGCCATTTGTCCGTTTTGATTTTTTTGGAGCCATTGTTCTAGTCTTGGGGCTTCTTGTTCTAAAAAACCTGCCTTGGAGATGCCACACGAAAGAAATCCGAGACGTTTTGCTTCGGACTTTATGTGTTGGGTGTATGTTTGTTTTGTGGCAATAATATTTCTCTGATTTTGGGAACCCTAGCCCTGATGGTAACGGCATCCTTTTATTCTGGGGTTCAGAATAAAAGATATAGTGCACAGCAGGAAATGGCTTGGTATTAAAATAATCCTCCTTGGGTATTTGCTTTTATTTTTCCTAAATGGCGGTAGGCTTTGTCTGTGACTTCTCTACCTCTTGGGGTTCGCATAATGAACCCTTCTTGTATTAAAAATGGCTCGTAGACTTCCTCTATTGTTTCGCTGCTTTCTGACACGGCGGTTGCTAAAGTACTGAGTCCAACTGGTCCACCTTTAAATTTATCGATGATGGTTACCAGAATTTTGTTATCCATTTCGTCTAGTCCGTGTGCATCTACGTTCAGGGCTTTTAGGGCATACTTGGCTATAGTGATATCTATGGTTCCGTTTCCTTTTATTTGTGCAAAATCACGTACTCTACGCAATAATGCGTTGGCAATACGGGGTGTTCCGCGGCTTCTGCCGGCTATCTCTACGGCTGCTTCCATGGAAATAGGCATTTTGAAAATGGTGGCGCTTCTTTCTACTATGGTTGTTAGCAATTCGGTGGTGTAGTACTGCAGACGTGAGGCTATCCCAAATCGGGCTCTCATGGGGGCAGTTAGTAGTCCGGAGCGGGTGGTGGCTCCTATTAATGTGAAGGGATTTAGGTTGATTTGTACGGTACGGGCATTGGGCCCAGATTCTATCATGATGTCTATCTTGAAATCTTCCATGGCGGAGTATAAGTATTCTTCTACAATGGGACTTAAACGATGTATTTCGTCAATAAATAAAACGTCTCTTTCTTCTAGATTAGTTAACAATCCTGCTAAATCGCCTGGTTTGTCTAGCACTGGTCCTGAAGTGATCTTAATACCTACATTTAATTCGTTGGCCAGTATATTGGCTAAGGTTGTTTTACCTAAACCAGGAGGGCCATGAAATAGGGTATGATCCAAGGCTTCTTCCCTTTGATTGGCAGCTTCTACAAAAACTTTTAGATTTTCTAATACCTGATCTTGACCAGAAAAATCATCAAAAGAGAGTGGTCGGAGTTTTTTCTCTATGTCTAATTCTTCGGAATTGTATCCGTTGGTGGTTGGGTCTAAATTTTCATTCATGGAACAAAGATACTATAAAGTTTTATGCAAATAAAAATGCCTTTCTAAAAACATAGAAAGGCATTTTTGTGGATTTTATGGAATTTTAATGGTGTAAAACTTCTTCACCTGGTTTCATGGGTACTGTCTGAGGCACAAAGTCTTCGTGATGACCTGGATTGCTATAATCATAAGGCCATCTGTGTACTTCTGGAATTTCTCCAGGCCAGTTTCCGTGGATTGCTTCTACTGGTGTAGTCCACTCTAATGTATTGGATCTCCATGGATTTTGAACTGCTTTTTTTCCATAAAAAATACTTGAAAAAAAGTTGTACAAAAATACCAACTGAAAGATTCCTCCTATTAATGCAAAAGTGGTAATTAAAACATTTACGTTTTGTAAATCATCAAATAATGGAAAATTGGTATTGGTATAGTAACGTCTTGGTAGACCTGCTAAACCTATAAAGTGCATCGGAAAGAAAACTCCGTAAGCGCATATTGCGGTTACCCAAAAGTGAACATATCCTAGGTTTTTATTTAACATTCTTCCGAACATTTTTGGAAACCAGTGGTAGATACCTGCAAACATTCCGTAAAGAGCAGAAATACCCATTACTAAGTGAAAGTGAGCAACTACAAAATAAGTATCGTGAACGTTAATATCTAAGGTACTGTCTCCAAGAATAATCCCCGTTAGTCCACCAGTAATAAATGTGGATACTAAACCAATAGAAAATAACATGGCTGGATTTAATTGTAAGTTACCTTTCCATAACGTAGTTATATAATTAAATGCTTTTACGGCAGATGGAATAGCAATCAACAGGGTTGTAAAGGTAAATACAGAACCTAAAAATGGATTCATACCGGATACAAACATATGGTGTCCCCAAACAATGGTAGACAAAAATGCTATGGCAAGAATAGACATAATCATGGCACGGTAACCAAAGATTGGCTTGCGAGAATTGGTTGCAATTACTTCGGAAGTGATTCCTAAAGCTGGCAATAATACAATATAAACCTCAGGGTGTCCTAAAAACCAAAATAAGTGCTCAAATAAAACCGGAGAACCTCCTTGGTAATGTAAAACTTCTCCAGCTATATAAATATCCGAAAGGAAAAAAGAGGTTCCAAAACTTCTGTCAAATATTAGCAATAAAGCTGCTGATAATAAAACTGGAAACGAAACCACACCAATGATGGCTGTTACAAAGAAAGCCCAAATGGTAAGTGGCAATCTTGTCATAGACATTCCTTTGGTTCTTAAATTGATAACCGTTACAATATAGTTTAACGATCCCATTAATGAAGATGCTATAAATAAAGCCATGGATACTAACCATAATGTCATTCCCATTCCAGAACCTGGTATTGCTTGTGGCAAGGCACTCAAAGGAGGATAAATAGTCCAACCTGATGATGCTGGTCCTGCCTCAACAAATAAAGATGACA
Source organism: Flavobacterium crassostreae (assembly GCF_001831475.1). Lineage (NCBI taxonomy): Bacteria > Pseudomonadati > Bacteroidota > Flavobacteriia > Flavobacteriales > Flavobacteriaceae > Flavobacterium > Flavobacterium crassostreae. The sequence goes on from NZ_CP017688.1 coordinate 325,073, forward strand.
ACATGATGATACTGGATAAAAAGAACAACCAATATGAAACCATGTTCATAAATCCTGACGCCATATCACGGGCACCAATTTGTAAGGGTATTAATAAGTTACTAAAAGTTCCACTCAGGGCTGCAGTTAAAACAAAGAATACCATTATGGTACCGTGTATGGTAACTAAGGCTAGATAAACATCGTTTGTCATTACGCCATCTGGAGCAAACTTATCCCCTAGTAAAACATTAAATATTTTGAAAGACTCTTCAGGCCATGCTAATTGCATTCTAAAAAGCATCGACATTCCAACACCGATGATTCCCATTATAATACCTGAAATTAGATATTGTTTAGCAATCATTTTGTGATCCATACTAAATATATACTTAGTAATGAATGTCTCTTTATGATGATGTTCGTGTTCGTGATCGTGTCCGTGATCGTGACCTTCTACTGACATATATGTATACTTTAAATTCTTAAATAATTATTTTTTTGCAATAACCGAAACAGCAATAGTATCTTTCATATTCGCAGATACATTGTCTGCTAATACTTCTGTTTTTGCTGGAGTTGCTGCCTCTTTTACTTGTTGCGCTAATAGTACTTGTTCTGCTAACCATTTTTTATAATCCTCTGGAGTATCAACTATAATTTTCATTTGCATGTTATAGTGTGAAGTACCACAAATTTTATTACATAAAAGTAAGTAGTCAAAAGTATATGGGTCTAAAGCTGTACCACCTTTAGCAACTATATCAGTACTTTTCTTAGCTCGAAGCGCATTGATATTGGCAACTTTCTCTACCATATACGGTAATTCTCTGTACTCAGCAGTGGTGTATACGGGCTCAAATGCAAATTCCGTAACCATACCAGGAACACAGTTCATTTGCGCTCTAAAGTGAGGCATATAAGCAGAGTGCAATACATCTTGAGATCGCATTTTGAAGTGTACCTTTTTCCCTTTTGGAATATGCAATTCAGATACAACAATATCATCTTGAGCATAAGGATCTGAGAGATCAACTCCTAGAGTATTAATACCCTCAATGTACCTAACATTTGCTTTTCCTAGCACATTATCTTCACCAGCGTAACGAGCAGTCCACTTAAATTGTTGCGCATAAAGCTCTACAACTACAGTGTCTTCTTCTTCATCAATAAACATGATGTTAGTCCAAGCATACAAACCGTAAAGGATTAAACCAGCTAAAACAATTGCAGGAATAATACTCCAAACAGCTTCCAATTTATTATTATCTGCAAAATATAATGCTTTTTGGCCTTTTTTACCTCTGTATTTAAACGCAAAATAATGCAATAAAACTTGTGTAATAGCCTGAACTATAAACAAAAGAACCCACGAGATATTCATAAGATTATCTACTAATGCTCCATGAGCAGAAGCAGGAACTTTAAGAACCAAACCACCCCACGATATCAAACCATATATTGAGAATATATAAATGAAAGCTAAAAAGCCAAACATTAAATACCCTTGTACATTGTTATCATTATCATTTGCTACTTCAGAACTGTCAGAACGAGAACCTACCTGGGTAAGATCAAATATCTTTGTCAATTGCCATAAAGCAACAGCCAATAAAACTAAAACTATAATTACCAACAAACTTGTCATCTGTTTATTTCTTTAAAAATTAATAATGAAAATGTTTACTTTCTTCTATAAATGGATTTCTTTTTGGCAATAATGGCGCTTTAGTCAATGCAGTAAACACTGTAAAAATAAACAACCCAAGAAAGAAAAGTACCGATGCAATTTCTGGAATACCAATAAACCATCTGTCTCCAACAGTTCCTGGCATAATCATATTGAAGAAATCAAGATAATGACCGGCTAAAATAACTACTCCAGCCATTACAATTACCCAACTAATTCTTTTGAAATCTGTATTTATTAAAATTAATAAAGGGAAAACAAAATTCATAACCACCGCACCAAAGAATGGTAAGTTATATAGCTGTATTCTGGTTATAAAATAAGTAATCTCTTCTGGTATGTTAGCGTACCAAATTAACATAAATTGAGAGAACCATAAATAAGTCCAAAATATACTAATACCAAACATGAATTTTGCCAAATCATGTATATGGCTAGAATTAACATATTCTAGAAAACCTTTTGATTTTAAATACACCGTAACTAATGCTATCATAGTGATTCCGCTTACAAAGAAACTAGCAAAAACATACCATCCAAAAAGCGTACTAAACCAGTGAGGATCAATAGACATAATCCAATCCCATGACATGATGGATTCTGTAACTATAAAGAATACTAGAAAACCAGCAGTCATTTTAAAGTTCTTTTTGTAATATGAATTGTCATTAGATTGGTCTTGCGCTAAACAATTTTTGGTAGAATAATATCTATAAAGATTCCATCCAATTAAAAATATAGCGGCTCTGATAATCCAAAAAGGAAAATTTAAATAACCAGATTTGTTAGCAATAAGTTTGTCATGCGCAACGACTTCTGGATCCAACCAAATAAATAAATGGTTAAAATGCAATCCACACAATATTAATATAACAAAAAATATAGCAGACCCATAAGGCAGATATGCGGTTATTCCTTGCATTACTCTAAATAGCACTGGAGACCACCCTGCTTGAGCTACTTGCTGTATTGCATAAAAGGCTAAAACACCCATAGCAATAAGCATAAAGAAAATACAAGCAACATACAAAGCAGCCCAAGGCTTGTTTTGCAATTGATGTAAAACGTGAGTTAAGTGTTTTTCATGTTTTGCTACTTCTTTAGCATCGTGAACACTACTTCCATGCGCAGCATGTTCAGTTGATGCGTTATCCGAAGGTGTCGCTTCAGCGTGTTGTGTAGTTTCTCCATGAGTTCCATGATTCTCTGCAGCTAGAAGATTTTCCACTTCGTGAATATCTTTTGGTGCACTATAAAAACCGTAACCTATACCTAATATACCTACGGCCATTAAGATCAAAGAAAGAGTTTTTAATTTACTTGAAAATGTATACATATCTAATACGATCAGTTTGTTCAACAATTATAATTGGCTTTTTAGTTTAAGGACATAGTCAGCAACTAACCAACGTTCATGTGCACTTAATTGATTTGCATGTGAACCCATTGAGTTTAATCCATAAGTCACAACAAAGAAAACACTACCTTCAGAAATCACCCTGTCTTTATAACTAGGCACTCCTAAGAACTTTTCTCTTTCTACTAATTTACCTTTTCCATTACCAGTTGCACCATGACAACTAATGCAATAAATATCATACAGATCTTTTCCTTTATCTGAATTTCTATCTAAAGAGTCTAAAGGAGATACAAGATTAGCCTTAGCCAACTCATAACCAGCAGTAGTATTCTCATAATCAAAAGGTTCAAAACCTCTATTTATAGTTCCCTTAGCAGGTAACTGTGCTTCTTTTCCATTTTTAAATGCACTGGATTCCGAATAGGTTTCGTAACCTACAGATTCATACATATTAGGAAAATACTGGTAATTTGGCGCTTTATTATTATGGCACGAAGCTACTAAAATAGTAATGCCTAATAATAGTGTTATTTTGTATAGGGTTTTCATATCTAAATTAATTCTTTTCTATTACTTTAACTTCTACAGCTCCCGTATTTTGGAAAAAAGAAACTAACTCTTCTTCATTATTATTAATGGAAACCTCCATTAAAAAGTGATCATCTGTAGTTCTTACATCCGGGTTTTCTGCTTCTTTAAATGGCCATAGTTTACTTCTCATATAAAAAGTAAGAACCATTAAATGCGCAGCAAAAAACACCGTCATTTCAAACATAATTGGAACAAAAGCAGGCATATTTTGAATAAAACTAAAACTTGGTTTACCACCAATATCCTGAGGCCAATCTTGAATCATTATATAATTCATCATTGTAGTAGCTACCGTTATACCTACGCAACCATACAAGAATGCACAAATAGCCAATCTTGTAGGTGCAAGTCCCATAGCTTTATCCAAACCGTGAACTGGAAATGGCGTAAAAACTTCTTCGATATGATGATGAGCTGCTCTAGTCTTTTTAACCGCATCCATCAATATATCATCGTCATTATAAATGGCGTATATTACTTTATTATTCATGATGTGAATCTTTATTTGCTTCTCTTTCTCTTTTATAATTATCTCCTGTCCCTTTCAATATTGTTTTTACCTCTGCCTGAGCTATAACAGGGAATGTTCTAGAGTACAATAAAAACAACACAAAGAAGAAACCAATTGTTCCTATAAAAATACCAATATCTACAAATGTTGGTGAAAACATTGTCCATGAAGATGGTAAGTAATCTCTATGTAATGAGGTAACAATAATTACAAATCGTTCAAACCACATACCGATGTTTACCACAATCGAGATAACGAACGAAAACATAATACTGGTACGTAATTTTTTAGACCACATAAATTGTGGAGAAAAAACATTACAAGTCATCATCGACCAATATGCCCACCAATAAGGCCCTGTTGCTCTGTTTAAGAAAGCATATTGCTCATATTCTACTCCAGAATACCAAGCTATAAATAATTCAGTAATATAAGCAACTCCAACAATAGAACCCGTGATCATAATTACTATGTTCATCAATTCAATATGTTGCAATGTAATATAAGCTTCTAGATTAGACACCTTTCTCATAATAATAAGTAAGGTATTTACCATTGCAAATCCTGAAAATACAGCACCAGCAACAAAATACGGAGGGAAAATTGTAGTATGCCATCCAGGAATAACTGAAGTAGCAAAGTCCATCGATACAATAGTATGTACTGAAAGTACCAGCGGTGTTGCAAGACCTGCAAGCACTAAAGATACTTCTTCAAATCGCTGCCAGTCTTTAGCGCGTCCACTCCAACCAAAACTAAGTATAGAGTAAATTCGTTTATTAAATGGGGTGATAGCTCTATCTCTAAGCATTGCAAAATCAGGTAATAAACCAGTCCACCAGAAAACTAATGAAACGGATAAATAGGTTGAAATTGCAAATACATCCCAAAGTAATGGGGAGTTAAAGTTTACCCATAAAGAGCCAAATTGATTTGGAATTGGCAACACCCAGTAAGCCAACCAAGGACGTCCCATGTGTATGATTGGGAACAAACCCGCTTGTACTACTGAGAAAATTGTCATTGCTTCGGCAGAACGGTTAATTGCCATTCTCCATCTTTGACGGAATAATAATAGAACCGCTGAAATTAGTGTTCCTGCGTGACCGATACCTACCCACCAAACAAAGTTTGTGATATCCCAGGCCCATCCAACAGTTTTGTTTAATCCCCAAGTTCCTATACCTGTAGATATGGTATAAATAATACAGCCAATTCCCCAAAGGAAAGCAGCTAGTGCGATTGAAAACACAATCCACCAATGTTTATTTGCTTTTCCTTCAACAGGCGCAGCTATATCTACTGTTACGTCGTGATAAGATTTATCACCTATAACTAAAGGTTTTCTAATGGTTGCTTCGTAGTGAGACGACATAATCCTTTATATGTTTCTTAATTAATAATTTTTTTTACTAGGTATTTCTAACTTTAACATGATAAATCACATTAGGCTTTGTTCCAACATGCTCCAACAAATGATACATTCTATCATCGGCTGCTAATTTTGTTACTTGGCTTTCTGTATCGTTAACATCTCCAAAAACCATTGCTCCAGTAGAACAAGCATTTGAACATGCAGTTTGAAATTCTCCATCAACAATAGACCTGCCTTCTCTTTTTGCTTTTAAAATGGTAGCTTGTGTCATCTGAATACACATAGAACATTTTTCCATTACACCTCGAGAACGAACGTTTACATCTGGATTTAATACCATACGTCCTAAATCATCATTCATGTGGTAGTCAAATTCACTGTTTTTGTTATACAAGAACCAGTTAAAACGACGCACTTTATAAGGACAGTTGTTTGCACAATAACGCGTACCTACACATCTATTGTAAGCCATGTGATTTTGACCTTGACGGCTGTGTGAAGTTGCAGCTACTGGACAAACAGTCTCACAAGGAGCATGATTACAATGCTGACACATTACCGGTTGGAAAGAAACTTGAGGATTATCTCCTGCTTTTTCCATTTCGTTAAAAGTAGACAAAGAGCTAGACAATCCAGCGATGTTTTCTTTTCTTTCGTTATCTCCTTCAAAAGTACTTTCAGAAGAATAGTATCTATCAATACGCAACCAGTGCATATCACGACTTCTTCTTACTTCGGATTTACCAACTACAGGAACATTATTTTCGGCATGACAAGCGATAACACAAGCACCACAACCTGTACAGGCATTTAGGTCAATCGATAAATTAAAGTGATGACCTATAGAACGATCAAACGAATCCCATAAATCAACCGTAGTAGCCTCTACTTCTTCGTGGTTCAAAGACACCATTGGAACTTCATTCCAAACCTTAGCGTCTTGAGTATTGAATATCTCTAAAGTAGTCTCTTTAATGATATCCCCTCTACCCATTAAGGTTTTTTGACCTTGAACACAAGCAAATTCATGTTCTCCAGAAGCTTTTTCTAAAGTAACTGCTTGCAATTCATTAAAATCTTTATATAAAGCGTAAGCATTAACACCTACCATCATTTCTTCTTTAAGAGCTGCCTTACGACCGTACCCTAATGCTAAACCAACGGTCCCTACAGCTTGTCCTGGCTGAACAATTACAGGAACATTCTCTAGCGTAACTCCATTAGCAGAAGTCAAAGTAACATAGCTTCCGTTAAGACCACCATTAGCTACAATCTCATTAGACAATCCCATTTCTTTTGCATCTGCATTAGAAACAGTAACATAATTATCCCACGAAGTCCTTGTAATTGGATCTGGAAATTCTTGCAACCAAGGATTGTTTGCTTGTTGCCCGTCTCCTAATCCAGTTTTGGTGTACAATACCAATTCTAACCCCTTAGCAGATTTAGATTTAGATAATGTTGCAGCAGCAGTAGCGTAATCTACATTCGCAGCTGATAACCCCTGTGATCCAGACACTAAAACACCATCATGAAGCACTTTATTCCAAGTTGTTCCTGAGATAACACCAGCAGAATTTGCTTTGATATACCCGTAGAAATCACTTGTATTACCATTTAAAGACAATAATACGTCTTGAAATTGCTTAGTATCAAACAAAGGTCTTATTGTAGGCTGCGTCAAACTATACGTGCCTTTAGTAAGACTTAAATCACCCCAAGACTCTAAATAATGCGGTACAGCTGCAGCTACAGTACTCAACAAAGCTGTTTCGTCTTCTTTTATAGAAAAAGCTACAGAAGTAGTAACTTTTTTAAGACCCGCAACAAAAGATGCTGAATCAGCCAGTGTATACACTGGATTAACACCGCTCATGATTAAAGTATGTACGCTACCAGCTTGCATATCTTTAATTAATTGTGCCACTTTTTCATTAGATCCTTTTCTAATCTGTCTCGTACCAGAAGTACTAAAAGCAGTACTAGCCAAGGCTTGATTGATAGCTAAAACTAATAATTGTGCGTTTTTATCTTGAATACCCGAAACTAAAACTCCATTTGCCCCAGCAGCTTTCAATTGTTGGCCAGCTTTGGTAACTTCGTTTTTAAATTTAGCATCTAAACTAACTGGAACCGCAGAACCAGTAACTAAATTGTATAAATGTACTAAGGCTTGTTTTTGATTTGCAACAGACATAGCTAAACGCTTATCCGCAGCAGCTCCAGACAAAGTCATATTAGCTTCAATCTGAAAGTGTCTAGACATTTTTCCGTTTTTAGGAATCCTACCTTTTGCATATCCAGAGTCAAAGCCTCCTCCTTGCCAATCTCCAAGAAAATCCGCTCCTACAGAAACAATCAGAGATGCTTTTGAAAAATCATAATCCACTAAAGCTCTCTCTCCATAAACTGCTTCAAAAGCATCTAAAGCTTCTGAAGAAGAAACTGCATCATACACTACATGCTTAGCAGTAGGATTCAAGGCAATAAATTCAGAAATCAACTTTTCAGTAGAAGGACTAGCCAAAGTATTGGTTAATAAAACTACTTGAGCATTTTTTGATTTAGCATCCGCTAAACTGGATTTAATTTTTGCATCCACTACAGACCATGTTGCTGGTTTCCCTTGCATCTTTGGCTCTTTCAAACGCATATTATCATATAAAGACAATATAGACGCATGAACTCTAGCATTAGCAGCAAATTTTGCTCCTGAAATAGTATTATTATCTATTTTAATAGGACGCCCTTCACGTGTTTTAACAAGAAGATTTGCAAAATCAAAACCATCAAATACCGAAGTTGCATAATAATCCGCAACTCCAGGAATGATTTGTTCTGGTTGTAATACATAAGGTATCGACTTGTTAACAGGTCCTTCGCACGCAGCAAGAGTAGCTGCCGCAGTACTAAACCCTACGTACTTTAAAAAATCGCGACGTGATGTTGAAGAGGATGACAAGGCACTCTCATTTCCTAAAAATTCATCCGTAGGAATAGCTTCAACAAATTCGTTATTTTTAAGCGTCTCAACAATAGAACCATTTTCAAGTTCTTCAACACTTTTCCAGTATTTTTTGTTTGATGACATTGTATATAAATATTAAAATCTTAATTATTTTTATTTGCTCTATTGTTCTTTAATTATTCCGATGTACGGATCAATCAAGTTTAGTAATGGCACTTACCACATTCTAAACCTCCCATTTGCGCTGCAGTCAATTTATCTACACCGTATTTTTTAGAAAGCTCTTCGTGAATTTTGGTGTAATATGCATTTCCCTCCATCTTAACATCCGTTTTTCTATGACAATCAATACACCAACCCATTGTTAAAGGAGCAAACTGCTTTTGTATCTCATAGGTTTCAACTGGACCATGACAAGTCTGACATTCAATTCCCGCTACAGTTACGTGTTGTGAGTGATTAAAATATACAAAATCTGGCAAGTTATGTATACGCACCCATTTTACTGGCTGTGTTTTTCCTGTATACGATTGCGTTGTTTTATCCCAACCAACTGCGGTATATAATTTTTGTATTTGCTCATCATAAAAAGCTTTGCTGTATTCTGGAGTAGCAGTGGTTTCAGCAACCTCCGAAATGTTTTTATGACAGTTCATACACACATTCAATGAAGGAATACCCGCATTTTTACTAACCCTAGCAGCAGAGTGACAATATTTACAGTTAATTTCATTATCCCCAGCATGTATCTTGTGCGAGTAATGTATTGGCTGTATTGGCTCATAATTTTGATCCACACCCACTTGCATTAAAAACCCATAAACAAAATAAGCACTAGCCAACAACAACAGTATAGAAGTCACTAAAACTAAAAACTGGTTTTTAGCAAATGCCTTCCATATTGGAGTACTAGCAGCCTTATCGGCCACAACAATACCATTAGCCTTTGCAACCTTAGTCAATACTTTATTTACCAAAAACAACATCACTACCAACATCATCATTACCAAAGCCAAAGCTCCTAATATAATAGTATTAGAAATCCCACCTTGATCCGTAGCACCTGCAACAACAGCACCAGGCAATGGCGCAGGAGCCTGCGCTTTCTCCTCAGAGGTATACGCTATGATATTGTCTATATCATCGGTAGATAATTGAGGAAAACCAGTCATTACTGCCTTGTTGTTTTCTTCAAAAAGCTTCACAGCCACTGGATCCCCAGATTTAATCATTTCAGAACTGTTGTGTATCCACTTATAAAGCCAAGCCATCTCATGTTTACTAGCAATACCCCTAAGAGCAGGCCCAGTTGATTTAGCATCCAACTTATGACAAGCAGCACAGTTTGAATTAAAAAGTTCCTTCCCTTTAACAGGATCAGCACTTTGCGTAGCTACAGGAGCTTCAGTTGCCTCTGCTGAAACAGCATCTTGCGCAAATGAAGTTAAGGAAAACGTTAGCATTACAGTAAAGCTGAACAATAGTTTCCTTGAGATCGAATTATGGTTACCCACCTTTTTCATAAAATATAATGATTATCTAATAAAAATTGACACAGTTTTCTTTATAAAAAATTATAAATAAACCATTCCTTTATTTTAAACTGCTACAAAAATACGACTTAAGAACTATTCTCAAAACCTTAAAATAGTCTTAAATTCAATTTATATTAATTCTAAATAATATTTATCTTTTAGATTCTCTCATTATGTACTATTTTTGCTTAAAAACCATCCTGTTATGAAAAACATACCCATTAAAACCACCTTATTTGTATCCTTTCTATTTTGCGTAAGCCATACCACCTTACAAGCTCAGGACCAAAATACTAGCATTCGTCAAGACGCAAAATTCACACAATTATTAAACGAAAAAAGAAAGATAAACCCAACAATAGCAGCAAACGAGCGATACAAAATCCAAGTATTTAGTGGCGACAGCGAAAAAGCAAAAAAAGCACTCTATGAATGCAAACAGCAATTTAGCGAGCTAGATGGCACCATCGTATTCAACACCCCAAATTATAAAGTCTGGATAGGAAACTTTAGAACCAGAATAGAAACCGAAAGAAACATGTTAGAAATAAAAAAGAAATACCCCAATGCCTTTTTGATCAAACCTCAAAAATAAATTCAAACACCAAACCACCAAGCCACTTCCACAAGGACAGTGGCTTTTTTTGGCTGTGTCCTCCACAAAAGTTCCGGTCGGGCTATCCGTTATATCATTTAGAATGCTCCAAAAAAAGCATTCTAAAAGGATGCCACTACTATCCCTCACAGAAACAACCAAACCCACAGAACACCTCTAGACAACAAAACACGATCCTTTTCAAAAAAAAAATAAAATAAAAAAGGCATCATCAAAAAAACATCCGATACCGAAAATAAAAAGCAAAAGCGCTAAAAGACCTTCTAAAACTAGCCTCAAAGACTACATAGTCAAAAATACATTCAACAAACAAAACGATTTAAAACACAAAAAATCCCGACGAATCGGGATTTTAATAAGCTATAAGAATTAAATTTTATTTTAATTTCTTTTTAATAGCTACCTCATGGTAGGCTTCTATAACATCTCTTTCTTCAATATCATTGTACCCTTTAATCTGGATACCACAGTCATATCCTTTAGCTACTTCCTTAACATCGTCTTTAAAACGTTTCAAGGCCACTAACTCTCCAGAATGAACCACAACACCTTCTCTAATCACTCTAATTTTGGCATTTCTGGCAATCTTACCATCCATTACCATACAACCAGCAATAGAACCTACTTTAGAAATTTTAAATATCTCTCTAATTTCTGCAGTACCTAAAACTTCTTCTTTCATCTCCGGAGCTAACATTCCTTCCATGGCGTCTTTCAGGTCATCAATTGCTGCATAGATAATAGAGTAGTAACGGATATCGATTTCTTCTTTGTCTGCTAATTGTCTTGCATTTCCTGCAGGACGAACATTAAATCCGATAATGATAGCATCCGAAGCAGAGGCCAACATTACATCTGTTTCTGTAATTGCTCCAACTCCTTTATGTATAATGTTAATTTGAATTTCTTCGGTAGATAATTTAGAGAACGAATCAGACAACGCCTCTACAGAACCATCCACATCTCCTTTAAGGATTACATTCAACTCTTTAAATTGACCAAGAGCAATACGGCGTCCAATCTCGTCAAGTGTAATGTGACGCTGCGTACGTACCGATTGTTCACGCATCAATTGCGAACGTTTTGCAGCAATTTGTTTGGCTTCTTTTTCGTCTTCAAAAATATTAAATTTATCTCCTGCTGTAGCAGCACCGTCCAAACCTAAAACCGATACTGGCGTAGATGGTCCCGCTTCTAAAACAGAATTCCCTCGCTCATCATGCATGGCTTTAATTTTTCCGTGATGCTTACCCGCTAGCATGTAATCACCAATTTTAAGCGTACCGTGTTGTACCAAAATAGTAGACACATATCCTTTCCCTTTGTCCAAGAAAGCCTCTACTACAGTTCCCTGTGCTGCTTTGTTTGGATTAGCTTTTAGATCCAAGACCTCTGCTTCCAAAAGTACTTTTTCTAATAAATCTTTTACTCCGGTTCCAATTTTAGCAGAAATATCATGCGATTGGAATTTTCCACCCCAGTCCTCAACAAGTAAATTCATACTTGCTAATTTTTCTTTGATTTTTTCTGGATTTGCATTTGGCTTATCTACTTTATTGATTGCAAATATAATTGGCACACCAGCTGCTTGCGCATGGCTAATGGCCTCTTTGGTTTGTGGCATGATATCATCATCTGCCGCAATCACAATAATTGCAATATCTGTAACTTGAGCTCCACGCGCACGCATTGCCGTAAAGGCTTCGTGACCTGGCGTATCCAAAAAGGCAATTTTTTGCCCATTATCTAGCGTTACGCCGTAGGCTCCAATATGCTGTGTAATTCCTCCAGACTCTCCAGCAATAACGTTTTCTTTACGGATATAATCCAATAAAGAGGTTTTACCGTGATCTACGTGACCCATTACAGTAACAATTGGCGCTCGGAATACTAAATCTTCTTCTTTGTCTTCAACAACCGCAATTGCTTCTTCAATATCTACGGTGATGAATTCTACTTCATAACCAAATTCATCCGCAACAATAGTTAGTGTTTCTGCATCTAGACGCTGGTTCATGGTTACCATGATTCCAAGAGACATACACGTTCCAATAACTTTTGTAATTGGCACATCCATCATAATGGCTATTTCACCAACAGTAACAAATTCAGTAACTTTTATCGTTTTACTTCCTTCATCCAATGCTTTTTGTTCCTCATCTGATTTCTGACGATGGGTATCTCTTTTGTCTCTTCTGTATTTAGCTGCTTTAGATTTTCCACCTTTTTTACCTTGTAGTTTTTCTAAAGTTTCGCGTATTTGATTTTTAACCTCTTCTTCGGTAGGTTCCACTTTGGCAACAATAGCAGGCCTGTTTCCTTTTACAAATCCAGGTCTAGAGCTTCTGTTGGCATTATATCCACCACCTCCAGTATTTGGCGTAATTTTATTTGGATTAGGAGTACCAGGGGGTCTAGGAGTACCGGGCTTTGGAGCTATTCTTTTACGCTTATTTTTGTTGGCGTTATTTGCCCCAACAGCACCTGGCTTATTAGGCGTAATCTTTGGTTCTTCCTTTTTCTTTTTAGGCTTATTGAATTGCGATAAGTCAATAGTTTGCCCAGTGAGTTTAGTCCCTGATAATTTTTGGTATTGCGTAGCTATAGCTTCTTCAGCGGGCTCCGTAGATTCTGCTACTTTAGGAGCTTCATCAACTTTAAGAGTTTGTGCCGCAACTGGAGCAACTGGCTTAACAGCCTCTTTTGCTACTGTTTGCTTTGGAGCTACAACTTTTTGCTCTTTATTTACTTCTTTAACTTCCACAACAGGTTTTACTTCTTTTGTATCTGAAACAGGCTTTTCCTGCACCGACTCTTTTGGAGCTGGTTTTTCAGCGGAAACTACAGCTTCTGGAGCTTCAGTAACTTTTTCAGCTTTTGCTTTGACTGGTGTTGGTTTTTTGGGATTGAGATCTATTTTACCAACCTGTACAGGGCCAGTTACAACGGCTCTAGCCTTAATAACTTCTTGCTGTTGTTTTAGGTTTTCTTCGTCTTGCTTGCGTTTCTCCTCTATTTCTTTCTCTCGCTCCACACGCAAAGCTTCTTTTTCTTTCCTTTTCTCTTCTCCTACTTCTTTTGAAGCTTCTTTTTTCCCTCTGTCACCTGCAAATTGACCGCACAGAACATTGTATACATCATCAGAAATTTTTGTGTTTGGATTAGCTTCAATAGCAATCCCTTTATCTTTTAGATAATCCACAGCTCTTTCCAAAGAAATATTCAATTCCCTTAAAACTTTGTTTATTCTAATAATTCTCTCTTCAGACATAAAACCTTTTTATTATTACCTTTTTCGTTGTGTTGTTAGAAGCATCGATTAACTATCAAATTCTTCCTTCAATATTCTCATTACATCTAGAATTGTTTCCTCTTCTAGGTCTGTTCTTCTTACTAAATCTTCTACCTCTTGCTTTAGGATACTTTTTGCTGTATCTAAACCAATTTTTGCAAATTCAGCAATAACCCATTCTTCTATTTCGTCCGAAAACTCTGTCAACTCAACATCGTCTTCATCTGCGGTTGCACCTGCAACATCGCCTTCGCGTATTACGTCCAATTCATAACCAGTCAAAAGACCTGCTAATCTAATGTTATGTCCACCTCTACCAATTGCTTTGGAAACCTCTTCTAACTTCAAGAAAACATCTGCTCTTTTGGTTTCTTCGTTAATTTTAATCGAAGACACTTTTGCAGGGCTTAAAGCTCGAGTGATAAACAATTGAATGTTACTAGTAAAATTAATAACGTCTATATTTTCATTTCCTAATTCACGGACAATACCATGAATACGGGATCCTTTCATACCTACACAAGCACCTACAGGATCTATTCTGTCATCATAAGTCTCTACGGCTACTTTTGCTTTTTCGCCTGGTATTCTTACCACGTTTTTGACCATAATTAAACCATCAAAAACTTCTGGAATTTCTTGCTCAAATAATTTTTCCAAAAACTTCTCCGAAGTTCTAGACATAATAATTTGAGGTTTATTGCCTTTTAATTCTACACTCTCTATGATTCCACGTACATTGTCTCCCTTGCGGAAAAAATCCGAAGGAATTTGTTTTTCTTTTGGCAAAACAATCTCATTTCCTTCATCATCCACCAAAATTACAACTCTTGGACGTACATGATGCACTTCTGCGGTATAAATTTCGCCAATTAAATCTTTAAAATGTTTATAAAGGTTGGTATTATCATGTTCATGTATTTTAGAAATAAGATTTTGACGTAATGCCAAAATTGCTCTTCTTCCTAAATCAATTAATTTTACTTCTTCAGAAACCTCTTCGCCAATTTCAAAATCCGCTTCAATTTTTCTTGCTTCTGTTAGAGTAATTTCTTCGTTTTCAAAATCTAAATCTTCGTCCGCAACAATTACTCTTCTTCTCCAAATTTCCATATCTCCTTTATCCGGATTTATAATAATATCGAAATTGTCGTCTGAACCGTATTTTTTCTTTAATGCATTTCTAAATACATCCTCTAAAATTGCCATAAGCGTTACACGATCAATGAGTTTATCATCTTTAAACTCTGAGAATGAATCGATTAATGCTAAATTTTCCATGCGAATTCTTTAATTAAAATGTTACTGTAACAATTGCTTCTTTAATATCTGCGTAAGGAACTTCAAGTCGCTTTTGAACGGTTTCTTTTCCTTTACCAATTTTTTTTGGTTCTCTAGCTTTCCATGACAAAATTACAAAATCATCATTAGCTTCTACTAATTCTGCCTCTATATTTTCTGTAGCCGTTTTCAAAATCAGCGTTCTACCTACGTTTTTCTTGTATTGTCTGACCAATTTTAAAGGCGAACCTACCCCTACTGAAGCCACTTCGAGAGAGAAATCTTGCTCTTCTCTATCTAAATTATTCTCAACAAAACGACTCAAATCAATACAATCTTGCAATGCAACACCGTGATCCCCATCAATTGCTACAATAACCTTAAAGGCTTCTGTAATAGTACAGTCAATCAGGAAAAGCGATGGCTTATCCGAAAGACCTTCTGTCAACAATTTACTTACTTTTTCTTTAAATGTCATATTTTTATAAAAAGAGGGGACAATTAGTCCCCTCATTATCTAGATTTTAATAAATAACGGTGCAAATATAGTGTTTTTTTTATAAACCAAATTGATTGATTGCTGTTAAAATATTTCATATCTTTATAGAAACATTAAAAAAAAGATATTTCTTATAATTTAACCCCCTATTTATGAAACAAATTTTAGTCCCTACCGATTTTTCGGACCATGCAGAAGCTGCCTTAAAAATTGCTGCCCAAATTGCCTCTAAAAACAATTCTGAAATACTATTGCTACACATGTTGGAACTTCCAAACCAGATGAGTGATGCAATATCTGCCTCAGCGAGTATCCCTGAAGTCATGCTTTTTATTCAAAAAGCCAAAGACAAACTTAGAGAAACACAGGAAAAGGAATACCTAAAAAATATCAAAGTATCTCATTATCTGCAGTTTGAAAAAGCCCACGAAGGAATACTTAGTTTTAGTCAAGAATACAATATTGACCTAATTGTAATGGGTTCTCACGGAGTTACCGGTATTGACGAAGTCCTGATTGGTTCTAATACAGAGAAAATTGTTCGCTCTTCAAATACCCCAGTTTTGGTAATTAAAAAAGAAACCAAAGCAATTGAAGGCACCAACTTTATATTTGCTTCTGATTTTTCTAAAGAGAACGAAAAGCCATTTTTAAAAATGATCGAATTTGCAAAAATATTTGATGCACATATTCATTTGGTATTGATTTGCTCTCCAAATAGTTTTAAAACTACCGCTGCGGCAAATAAAATAATGGCTAATTTTATAAGCAATATGGGCTTAAAAAACTACAGCACGCATATTTATAACGATACCAATATTGAAAAAGGAATCCTAAATTTTGCAGAAAGCGTAAAAGCAGATCTTATTGGTCTTTGCACGCATGGAAGAACCGGAATGTCTCACTTTTTTAGCGGAAGCATCGGTGAAGACATAGCTAACCACGCACATAGACCTGTAATTACTTTCAAAATTTAAATATAAAATATTTTTATTTTAGTTCAAAAAAGCCCCTTTTAGTCCAAGACTCTAAAGTGGCTTTTTTGTTTTTAGACATAGCACGGATCAGAGAGACTGCTCTTAGGATTTATTTTTTGATATAAAAAAAACACCCAATACTACATATAAAAATGTAAAATTGGGTGTATAAATTACAACTTATGCATAAGTTGTGAACGCAGAGAGGAAGGGATTCGAACCCTCGATATGTTGCCATATACACGCTTTCCAAGCGTGCGCCTTCAGCCACTCGGCCACCTCTCTAATTGGGATTGCAAATAACACTAAAAAAAATGAATTACGAAAGAAAAAACGAAATTATAATGCAATTTCTCCACGCAAAGAAGTTTCAAAAATAGATTTAAAGTTTTTGGAGCAAGTATTTTGCCCCAATAAGTACATTAATTTGGTTATTGCCGCTTCGGTGGTGATGTCTTTGCCAGAAATTACTCCTATTTCTTTCAGTACTGTACTGGTTTCATATTGCCCCATATTCACACTACCACCAGAACATTGGGTTACATTTACGATATGGAGTCCGTCCAAAATGGCTTTTTTTATAAGTTCTAAAAACCAATCTTGAGTGGGAGCGTTGCCAGAACCATAGGTTTCCAAGATTACTCCTTTTAAATTAGGGATCGCCAAAATAGCCGATAAAACGGCCTGACTCATCCCCGGAAACATTTTTATGATAACCACATTGGTATCCATCGTTTTATAAACTTGGAAGGATTGGTTGGTTTTGGGCTGAAAAAAAAGTTCGGAATTGCATTTTAAATGCACCCCTGAAGCCACCAACTCTGGATAATTTGGTGAGGTAAATGCCTTAAAATGTTCGGCATTAATTTTGGTGGTACGATTGCCACGATAGAGTTTGTACTCAAAATACAAACAAACTTCGGTTATTATTGGCTTGCCATTTTCGGACAAAGAGGCAATTTGTATGGCTGTTATAAGGTTTTCTTTGGCATCTGTCCGCAAATCCCCTATTGGCAATTGGGAGCCCGTGAATATTACGGGTTTACTTAAATTTTCGAGCATAAAACTCAATGCAGATGCAGAATACGACATGGTGTCGGAGCCATGTAAAACAACAAAACCGTCAAAAGAGAGGTAGTTTTGCTCGATAACAGTTGCAATATTACGCCACTGTTCGGGATCCATATTGGAAGAGTCTATTGGCTCATCAAAAGAATGGGTTTCTATTACACAGTCTAGTTGTTTTAACTCCGGTATTTTTTGTAATAACTTATTAAAATTAAATGTTTTGAGAGCACCGGTTTCAAAATCTTTGCTCATTCCGATGGTTCCACCGGTATATAGTAATAAAATTCTAGCTTTTGGATGCATCTTGAAGTTTCAATTTATTGAAAACGGGATTAGCATACATATGGAGTATGCCTTGTAATGCTACTGGATTTTCGGCATCAATACGCATTTCTAATCTGCGTTCAAAAAGCGATTTCTCATTCTCTGTGTACAAATGCGCATACGTATTGGTATGGTTTAAAATATCGTAAGCAATATAATTTGTTGGCCACAAGGTATATCCTAGCAATACCGAACGATCAATCTCTAGCGCCAAGGCCTGAACTTGCTTGTTTGTATTATCTAGTTTCTCTTTGATAACGTCAATTTCTTTATCCAAAACATCTCCAACATGGATATGGATTCGTTTTTTTTGTCCCAAAATACCACTTAATAGGGTATTAAAGTCTTCGTTTTTGTCTTTTATATACACTTCGTTTTTGGATTCGGCCATCAATTGCGGAATTTTCAAAACATCTGTAGGATCGTATTCGTACGAAATAGATACTGGAACTATCTTTATTTTTTTGAAATAATCCATCAAATTGGAAGTATCCGAACCCATTGCTAGCATTTTCAACACCCCAGGATTGGTAGCGTCATTCCCGTCTTTGGTTCTTCCTTCGCGTTGGGCTATCCAAACAGAACGGTTTTCGTGCTGTATTAAATGTCCAATGTATTCGGAAAGCAATTTGGAACTGGATAGCATTTCTCTAGGAGTCAATCCTCTTTGTACCAAGAAATTACGATTCATTTTGGCCAAGGTGTTCAAAAAATCTTTTTGAACCAAATTATCTCCTATTGCAGAGGCAGTCATCACTAATCCTTTTTCAAACAAACATACATTTAGTAATGTGGTGTCCAAAACAATATCTCTATGATTGGATACAAATAAATAGGCTTGGTTTTTTTCTAATTTTTCAAAACCAGAAGTAGTTAAGCCTTCGGAGCTTTTTTCTAAAACCTTTTGAATGGTGTAATAAATGAAATTGCACTGAAAATCCCGTATAGAATGGGTTTTTGTAAGCTGCTCTTTCCAGAGGGCATCGGCAGTGTCCGGAAACGCAAAATTCATCATCGCCTTCATCATGGGATGATTAATTACATTTAAAATGGCCTGATTAATCTCAGAATCATAAAACGGCCTAATAGCGTCAAACTTTTGCATTTTGGTTATTTTAGGTGGCAAATGAACAAAAAAAATATCAATTTATACGGAATTACGCTCTTAAATACCAAAAATTACTTTAGAATTTTCTGTGGTTTTGCGTGCTATTTCCTCTTCTGAGAGGTTGTAAATTGTAGCCAGTTTTTTTACAATAGGAGATAAATAACTGCTTTCGTTCCTTTTACCTCTGTAAGGTAGCGGTGCTAAATAGGGCGAATCCGTTTCTAAAACCAACTGCTCTAGTGGTATTTGATTTAAAAATTGGTCTATTTTGCCGTTTTTAAAAGTAACTACGCCGCCTATTCCTAATTTCATGTTGTACGAAATTGCCTGAAGTGCTTGCGCATGATTTCCGGTAAAGCAATGAAAAATTCCAAATAAATCTGCTCCTTTTTCTTCTTCAAGAATTTCAAAAACGGCATCAAAAGCCTCTCTACAATGAATAACAATAGGCAATTTATACTGTTTTGCTAATTTTATTTGGGCTCTAAAAACGGCTTGTTGTTCTTTTAAATACGTACTGTCCCAGTACAAATCGATACCTATTTCGCCTACGGCATAAAATTTTCTTTTGGCTAATTGTTCTTTAACATGTTGCAATTCTTGCAGGTAATTTTCTTTTACATACGTAGGATGCAATCCCATCATCAAAAAAACATTTTGCGGATAGCTAGCCTCAAGAGCATACATAGCTTTGGTTGACGTGGAGTCTATAGCAGGAACGAAGAACCGTGTGACTCCAGAATCTAGAGCTCTCTGCATGGTCTCTGCTCTATCGGAGTCAAATTCTGAGGCGTATAAATGGGTATGGGTATCTGTAAGTATCATGTTGCTGTTTGTTTAAAAACGCAAAGTTAGCCTTTTGAATTGTTTTTTGATGGTTCTGAATTTATATTGCATTTGAAAATTAGTATCAAATTAGGAAAAACCTACCAGATTTTCTTAAAAAAGAGCGTTATAAAAAAGTAAAGTTTACCGTTACTAAAACACAATATCTTTTAATTAATGGCACAAAGGACTTGTTTTATTCTAGACACTGGTGCTTCTGATTGCTGCATTGGTTATTTTGGATTTATCGCATAGCAAGAACGCTTTGATTGAACATAAAGCAAAACGGGTACATGGAATTATCGGGGGTAGGTAGAAACAGTAGTAAAAGCAATAAAAAAAACCGTTTAATTTCTTAAACGGTTTTTTTTATTGCTTTAGTTGTAAAGACAAAATAAAAGCATTACAATTCCAAAGCTTTTTTAGGATTGTTATCCAAAAGTAATTCCATTGGGTTCTCTAATGCTTCTTTAACAGCTACCAAGAAACCTACAGACTCCCGACCATCAATAATACGGTGGTCATAAGAAAGTGCTACATACATCATAGGATGAATTTCTACTTTTCCGTTTACTGCAATTGGACGCTCAATGATGTTGTGCATTCCTAAAATTCCAGATTGTGGAGGGTTGATAATTGGAGTAGACAACATCGATCCAAATACACCACCATTGGTGATGGTAAAGGTTCCACCGGTCATATCATCAACCGTAATTTGTCCGTCTCTTGCTCTAATTGCTAGTCTTTTGATTTCTGCTTCTACGCCACGAAAGCTTAGGTTTTCTGCGTTACGAACTACGGGTACCATTAATCCTTTTGGTCCGGATACGGCTATGGATATATCGCAAAAATCAAAGGCTATTTTATAATCGCCATCCATCATAGAATTTACATCTGGATACAATTGTAGTGCGCGGGTTACTGCTTTTGTGAAGAAAGACATGTATCCCAAACCTACTCCTGCGTGTTTGGCCTTAAACTCTTCTTTGTATTGGTTACGGATTAGGTTGATTGGGGTCATGTTTACTTCATTGAAGGTAGTTAACATGGCCGTTTCGTTTTTTGCGGCTACTAAACGCTCTGCTACCTTACGGCGCAACATAGATAGTTTTGTGCGCTCTTGTCCACGGCTTCCTCCAGTTGGGGTTCCCATAGATGGTACGGCTTGGATTGCGTCTTGCTTGGTTACTCTACCGTCTTTACCGGTTCCGGTTATGGAGGCTGGAGTAATGTTTTTTTCGTCTAATATTTTTCTTGCCGCTGGGGATGGGGTTCCAGATGCATAGGTTGCTGCTGGAGCTACTGGAGCTGCTACTGGAGCTGCTTTGGGAGCTTCGGCGGCTGGAGCTGTTGCTGCTTCGGGTGCAGAACCACTTGGTTTTGCTGCTGCGGTGTCTATATGACATACTACTGCTCCTACTGCTACTGCGTCTCCTTCTTCTGCTTTTAGGGTGATTATTCCGCTGGCTTCTGCTGGTAATTCAAGGGTTGCTTTGTCAGAGTCTACCTCAGCTATTGCTTGGTCTTTCTCTACATAATCGCCATCTTTTACTAACCAAGTTGCTATTTCAACTTCTTTGATAGATTCCCCTGGTGATGGGACTTTCATTTCTAAAATCATCTTGTATAATTTTTAAATTATGAATTTTATTGTTTGGGTTGTGGATGCACAACTACTGTTTATTTGTTTTTTTTAGCCCTGATGGTAGCGGCATCCTTTTGCTTTTTTCTTTAAAAAGCAAAAGATATAGCGGACAGCAGGAATTAGCTTCTAATTAAATAGATTTTTGTCAAAAACCATTCGGATGGCATCTGCTTGTCGGCGTTTTGCTCTTGTGGAGCTTCCGGATGCAGGTGCTGAATAGGCTTTTAAGGAGGCTAATCTCCATTTTATTAGATTGAAATTCATTAGCATGTAGCTGTAGGCTCCCATGTTTTTTGGCTCTTCTTGTGCCCAAACGTAATCGTCGGCGTTGGGATATTGGGCTATTATTGCTTTTAGTTGTTCTACTGGTAATGGAAATAGTTGTTCTATTCTAACTACTGCTACGTCTTTTCGGCCGTTGTTTTCTCTTTCGGCTGTGATGTCATAGTAAAATTTACCGGTACAGAATACGAGTGTTTTTACGTCTGCTTTGGCTACGGTGCTGTCATCTATGGTTTCTTGAAAGCTGCCGTTGGCTAGTTCTTCAATACTGGAAACGCATCTTGGGTCCCGCAACAAACTCTTTGGGGTAAACACGATTAAGGGTTTACGGAAGTTTGTTTTCATTTGTCTACGCAAGAGGTGGAAAAAGTTGGCTGGGGTGGTACAATCTGCTACAAACATGTTGTGTCTGGCGCAAAGTTGTAGGTAACGTTCCATTCTTGCGGAGGAGTGTTCTGCTCCTTGCCCTTCGTAGCCGTGTGGTAGCAATAGTACGATTCCGTTTTGGTTGTTCCACTTGTCTTCGCCACAGGAAATGTATTGGTCAATCATGATTTGTGCGCCATTGGAGAAATCTCCAAATTGTGCTTCCCAGATGGTTAGGGTATTGGGGTTTGCTAAGGCGTATCCGTAGTCAAAACCTAGCACGCCGTATTCTGATAATAGGGAGTTATAGATGTTGAATTTTCCTTTTTTGTTTTCTAGGCTATTGATTAGAAGCACTTCTTCTTCGGAGTCTTCTACTTTTACTACGGCATGACGGTGCGAGAAGGTGCCTCGTTCTACGTCTTGCCCTGATATTCTGACATCGTAGCCTTCTTGCAATAAGGAACCGTAGGCTAGGTGTTCTGCCATTCCCCAGTCTAATTTATCGGTTTCAAAAAACATGGTTTTTCGATCGTTGATTAGTTTCTGGATTTTTTTGATAAATTTTTTGTCTGCTGGTAGGTTGCAAACTGCATTGGCTACTTGTGTTAACCCTTCTTTGGAGTAAGAGGTAACTACTTTTTGTAACATTTTTTGGTCTGAGACTTGTTCAAAACCTAACCACTCATTTTTCATAAATGGGGTAATGATGGTCAAGTCTTTTTTACGTGAAGCCTCGAGGTTTTGTTCCATGTTGGATTTGTACTCTACCTCTAGTGCGTTTACATAACTTGCGTCTATTACTCCTGCGGAGAGTAGTTTTTCTGCATAAAGATCCCTTGGGTTTTTATGCTTTGCTATAATTTTGTATAAAACGGGTTGGGTAAAACGTGGCTCGTCTCCTTCGTTATGGCCGTATTTTCGGTATCCAAGTAGGTCAATAAATACGTCTCGCCCAAATTGCATTCTAAAATCTAATGCAAAATTCATGGCGTGTACTACTGCTTCGGCATCGTCTGCGTTAACATGCAATACCGGAGATAGGGTTACTTTGGCTACATCGGTACAGTAGGTTGAGGAACGGGCATCAAGGTAGTTGGTTGTAAAACCTACTTGGTTGTTGATCACAATGTGTATGGTTCCTCCGGTTTTGTAACCGTCTAGTTGTGCCATCTGGATGATTTCGTACAAAATACCTTGTCCTGCTATGGCTGCGTCTCCGTGAACGGCTATTGGCAGTACTTTTGAAAAATCTTCTGGAAAATATTTATCTTGTTTTGCTCTTGTAATTCCTTCTATAACGGCACCTACTGTTTCTAGGTGGGAAGGATTTGGGGCAAGATTGATGTTTATTTTTTTTCCGGTGCTGGTAATTTTGTCTGCGGTTAGCCCTAGGTGGTATTTTACGTCTCCATCAAAGTATTCTTGGTCATAATCTTTGCCGTCAAACTCTCCGAAGATATCTTGCGTAGATTTGCCAAAGATGTTTGCCAGGATATTTAATCTTCCTCGGTGTGCCATTCCCATTACAAATTGCTCTACCCCTTTTTCGGCGGCATTTTCTATCAGGATGTCTAAGGCAGGAATAATGGATTCTCCACCTTCTAATGAAAATCGTTTTTGTCCTACATATTTGGTATGCAAGAAATTTTCAAAAGAAACGGCCTGATTTAATTTGTTTAAAATGGTTTTCTTTTGTACTACCGAAAAATCAGGTTGGTTGTCATTGGTGCCTACTTTTTCTTGAATCCATTTTACAATTTCTGGCTTACGGATATATGTGTACTCCACACCAATATGTTGGCAGTAGATGGCATCTAAGTGTTTGATGATATCTGCTAACGAACAAGGTGCTTTGCCTATAATTTTGGCTGCGTCAAAAATGGTATTCAAATCTGTGCTGGCAAGTCCAAAATTAGCAATATCTAAGTTTGGCTCAAAGGTTCTTCTGTCTCTCACTGGGTTTGTTTTGGTAAACAAATGCCCACGAGAACGGTAGCCTTCTATTAGTTTTAGTACATTAAACTCCTTTTGAAGTTTTTGAGAAATCTCAGCGTAGTCAACAGAGCTTAAAGACTCATTGGCTGGATGCTGTACCAGATTTTCGCTGTTATACGTTTCCATTCCAAAGTCAAAACCTTGAAAAAAACTTCTCCAGCTTGGCTCTACGCTATCTGGATTCTCTAAGTACTGATCGTATAGTTGTGCAAAAAATGCGGTATGTGCTGCGTTTAAAAATGAAAACCTATCCATAATATTTAGTGAATATACTTTTTGTTAAAATAGTTTCGCAAAAGTACAATAATCAACTATATTTACATTTATTTTAAGTTACTTTTATGTGTTAAAATGTTAAAAATATAAATACTTATGAGAAATAACCCGCTTTACACCTACTTAAGACCCTTTTTACTGGTTGCTATACTATTTATTTTTAATGGCGTAGTAGCGCAAAATAAAAGCACAACACCCAAGCCTAAAAGTGTTTTTTGGCAAAAAGTACAATTTGGAGGTGGTATTGGTCTTGGTTTGGGTACTGGATATACGGATATTTCTTTAGCTCCAAGTGCCATTTACAATCGCAACCAATATGTATCTCTAGGGGTTGGCGCACAGTACAGTTATGCAAGCCAAAAAAACGTGTATAATTCTCATTTGTATGGCGGCAGTATTATTGCCTTATGCAATCCCATCGAAAAAATACAACTTTCTGCAGAATTAGAGCAATTAAGAGTAAATGTTACGGTTAGTAATCCTGAAAAAATATCGGATAATTTTTGGAATACCGGTTTGTTTTTGGGCGCAGGATACCGCACCAATAATGTTACCGTTGGCGCACGCTATAATGTATTGCACGACAGCAGCAAGAGGGTTTATAACAATGCGTTTCTACCATTTGTTAGGGTATATTTTTAAAACTAATTTAGTAGTTGTTTTTAAACCATACTTTTTGCCATTCTCTCTTTAAAACCAAATAACAAACTTGTTCGGACAAGGCTACTAGATCCGAACCATCTAGTTTTTTAACCTCTTCTTCGGCCACATCTATAATATAGAGTAGGTTTAAATATTCGGCAAACTTGTACTGTAGCAGCCTATAGATTTTTTCGTGTAATTGAATTTTTAATTCCATTGGCGAAGTACTCGCTGGAAAATCAATAGCCTCATTGGCCAAATTAAAATCCTTATTAATTTGCGCTAACAACTTAACATACAACGACTGCGAAGTTGCTTCCTGGAGCAACAAATCCGTATTTATAGGAGCTACAAACATACTTTTTATTTGAATGAAAAATTACAATCAATTGTGCTATCTAAAGCAGCGATCTCTTTTGCATTGTATTGGGTTATACTTAGACGCTTCTTTGCATTAGGTTGGTCCCAAATGTTTTCAAAATTTCTTTTTTATCGCTACCAATATTCATTTTATCTAGCGTTTCAAAAGCTTTAAAAGTATATTCTTGTATGGCCTCTTGGGTAGCTTTGGAGGCACCAGAGTTTATAAAAATCTCTTTTACTTTGTTGATTTTTTCAGAATTAGATTCGGGCATAGATGCAAACCAATCTTGCAACTCTCTCCCAACGGAGTCCGAAGAAAATTCTAGAGCCTTGAGATACAAATAGGTTTTTTTGTTTTCAATAATATCACCACCTACTTGTTTGCCAAAGGTAGCAGGATCCCCAAAGGCGTCTAAATAATCGTCTTGTAACTGAAAAGCCAACCCTAGATTAAGTCCAAATTCGTAAATCAAAACAGCATTCTGCTCTGACGCTCCGGCAACAATAGCTCCCATTTTCATGGCTGCAGCAACTAGAACGGCTGTTTTATATTCAATCATTTTGAGATAGGCCGCAATTGTAACATCCGTACGTGTCTCAAAATCCACATCCCATTGTTGGCCTTCGCAAACTTCGAGAGCTGTTTTGCTAAACAGTTGCGCTAGTTGCATAAACACTACTGGCTCATATTGCTCAAAATATTGGTAGGCTAATATTAGCATGGCATCTCCAGACAAAATACCCGTATTGAGATCCCATTTTTCATGCACTGTGATGGACCCTCGTCGTAAAGGTGCCGCATCCATAATATCGTCATGAACTAACGAAAAGTTATGAAACACCTCTACCGCCATAGCCGCCGGAAGTGCTTTGACGCAATCCGCATCAAAAACCTCTGCTGCCATTAAGGTCAAAACGGGACGCATTCTTTTGCCTCCCAGACTTAAGATATACGTTATGGGATCATAGAGATTTTTGGGCTCTCTAACAATAGACTGTTTTTTTAGATAGCTAATAAAGAGGTTTTGGTATTGATCAATAGCCTGCATAAAATTAATTTTCGGCTAATTTACAGCATTCACCTTTGATTACAAATTACTTCTCTTAACTAAATGTTAAAAAAACGTAATAATACTGGAAACTATTTTGGTGTTAAAAGTTTCCTGCTTACTTTTGCAGCAGCATAATTCATTTTAGATTTAAACAACAATGATACACACCCTACCGATAGCGCCTACAAAATGGTGGATTGACCCCATTCAATCTGACGTTTTAATCAAAGCAAGACACAGCGTAGTTGCTTACATATCAGGATCTTTGAATAAATTTTCAGGTTACATTGACGTACAAGACAACCAAGTGCAAGATGCTTCTATAGAATTTATTTTGGATATAAAAAACCAAGCTATTGCACTAGAGAATGTAGATGGCCCAATGCTTTCAAACGACTACCTAGATACCGACGGGTTCCCGTTTGTTAGCTTTAAATCGTTGTCTTTTCAAAAAATAAACCCGCATATCAATTTTTTGAAAGGGGCTCTTACTATCAACAATACCACCAAAATAGTAGAGCTTGAAGCAGAATTGCTGGACATTAAAACCTGCAACGGCAGCCAGAAAGCTTTATTTGAGATAACAGGAAAGATTAATCGGAAAGATTTTCAACTCACAACCAATTCGTACAAACAGGCTGGAGGTATTGTTTTAGGTCCAGATGTGAAGCTTATTGCAAACTTAGAATTCACGGTTTAAACCACAGATTATGAAAGAGAAAATAATAGCCAAAGCAAGTGAATTGTTTTTAAAATTTGGTTTTAAAAGCATCACAATGGATGACATAGCAACCGAAATGTGTATTTCTAAAAAAACGATCTACAAATATTTTTGTAACAAAGAACTGCTCATTGAAGAAAGTACTAATTTTATACAAAAAGAAATTCATCAAATTATTGAGACCATCACCATTCAAAATCACAATGCCATTGAAGAGAATTTTGAAATACGAAAAATGTTTAAAGAAATGTTTAAATCTGCCGAGAATTCTCCGGTATACCAATTAAAGAAACATTATCCAGAAATTTATGAAAAAGTGATTCTCAATGAAATAAACCAATGCGATTCTATCTTTAGAAAAAACATACAAGAAGGCATCAAACAAGGATTATACAGAAACACTATAAATATTGACCATTACACCAAATTTTATTACAATCTTATTTTTAGCATCAAAGGAAGCACTAGCTCTGAAAAGGAGGGACAGCAATTAGAACTAGAAATATTAGAATACCACACTAGAGCCATGGCTACAGAAAAAGGAATAATTGAACTAGAGAAACACTTACTTAATTCTAACAAATAATGAAAAAATTAATTTTAATAGCTCTCTTAACTTTGGCACTACCAGCCCGATCCCAAGAGACAAAGTCTTTGACGCTAAAAGAGGCCATAAACTATGCTTTAGAGAACAAAGCCGATGCCCAAAAAGCCAAACTCAAAGTAGAAAATAGCACTTATCAAATCCAAGAAGTGCGCTCCAGAGCCCTACCACACATTAGCGCCAACGGAACCCTAACCTACAACCCCATATTACAAACTACCGTTATTGACGGAGCCAGTTTTGGCGCACCAGGAACCAACATTCAGGCTGCCTTTGGTCAAAAATGGAATTCAACAGCCGGAATTGGACTTACACAAACTCTATTTGACCAATCGGTATTTACTGGTTTAAAAGCTGCCCGAACCACCCGAGCATTTTATCAGATAAACGCACAACTCACCGAGGAGCAAATAATAGAACGCGTAGCCAATAATTATTACGGGGTTTATGTACAAAGACAGAATCTTACCGTAATAGATATCACTTATAAAAACACCGTAAAGGTTAAAAATATCATCCAAGGACAATATGACAACGGATTGGCCAAAAAAATTGATTTGGATCGGATTTTAGTAAAAATATCCAACATAAGTACCCAACGCCAACAGGTCCTGAACGCAGTACAACTGCAAGAAAATGCGTTAAAATTTTATATGGGTATGCCAATTGCTACTCCAATTGAAATTCCGCAGACGGAATTTGAAATCACACCACAAGCATTCACTGAAAACCCCAATACCGAAACCCGAACGGAATTTCAGTTATTAAAAAAACAAGAGCAGTTATTAGAGTTCCAGAAAAAATCCGTTCTAGCTGCCTACTACCCCACTTTGGCTCTTTCTGCAGGATATAATTATATTGGTCAAGGACCAAAAATACCTTGGGGAGCCAAACCTAGTGATGGCGTCTATTGGTCCGACTTTTCTTCTATTGGTTTAAACCTAAGAGTGCCTATATTTTCTGGTTTTGACACCCGTTCCAAAGTCCGAAAAGCAGACGTAGAATTGCGCTCCATCAAAGCAGATTTGACGGATACAAAGCTGGCGCTAGACTTAGCTTTTGCCAATGCAAAAACGCAGATCAACAATAGCATTAGTACCATCAACAATCAAAAAAGCAACGTGCAACTGGCTCAAGAAGTCTTAAGCAATACCAAAAACAATTACATCCAAGGACTAACCTCTTTGACAGACATGCTGGATGCCGAAAACGCATTCACAGAGGCTCAAAACAATTATACTGCTGCATTATTAGATTATAAACTAGCCGAAATTCAATTAATTAAATCCAAAGGAGAACTTAAAACACTTTTAAACAACTAACATGAAAAAGAATTTAACAATAGCACTTGTAATTATTGCCATTCTAGGGGTAATTGGTTTCGTTTTAACAAACAACAAGAAAGAAAACAAGGCAAAAACAGACATAGTAGCACAAAAAAATGCTGCCGTATCTGTAAAAACCACTGCCGTAAAAACAGAAGCAGTTACCACAGACTTTGTTGCCAACGGTAATTTTGAACCCACTCAAGAACTAACCCTTGCCGCCGAAAAATCCGGAAAAGTAGTACGTATTTTAGTAAAAGAAGGCGACTATGTGAATGTAGGACAAACGTTACTTATTGTTAGAAGTGACGTAATCAATGTAAATGCTCAAACTGCACAAGCAGCTTTTAGTAATGCACAAGCGGATTATTCAAGATACGAAAATGCTTACAAAACCGGTGGAGTTACAAAACAACAACTAGACCAAGCCAAATTAGCCTTAACCAATGCTGGAGCAAACCTAAAACAAGCCAACATTAGCGTAGGAGACACTAGAGTAAAAGCACCAATAAAAGGGTTTATAAACAAGCGATTTATTGAACCTGGATCTGTTTTGACTGGCATGCCTGCAACACCGATGTTTGAAATTGTAGATGTTTCTAAACTAAAACTACAGGTTGCCGTAAACGAAACCCAAGTTACTAGTCTAAAGATAGGTACGTCAGTAAAGGTAACTGCAAGTGTATTTCCGGATAAAGCATTTGACGGAAAAATTACTTTTATAGCCACAAAGGCAGATGAGCGTCTCAATTTTGTGGTAGAAATAGAAATAGAAAACAATGCTAATGCTAATTTAAAAGCAGGAATGTACGGTACTGCTAATTTTGCTTCTAAACAAAAACAAGAGCTAAAAGTAGTTCCAAGAAATGCTTTTGTAGGCAGCGTGAGTAGCAACAAAGTATTTGTGGTCGAAAATGGCAAAGCCAAATTAAAAACCGTAGTTGCTGGCAGAATACTAGGCAATCAAGTAGAAATTGTAGATGGATTAGCCAATGGAGAACTAGTAATTACCACCGGGCAAATCAACCTACAAGATGGTAGCTCAGTAGAAATTATAAAATAATTTAAGCGCACTCAAAACACCGCATTTTGGAGAATGCCTTAAATTAAACAAAACAAAAATATATGAAATTAGCAGAAATATCCATAAAGCGTCCGTCGTTGATAATTGTACTGTTTACAATTTTAATTCTGGGCGGACTATTCAGTTATAGCCAACTAGGCTATGAATTGATTCCAAAATTTGAACAAAATGTAATCACCATTTCAACAATTTATCCAGGAGCCTCTCCTAGTGAAATAGAAAACACGGTTACTAAAAAGATTGAAGATGGCATTGCTTCGCTAGAAAACATCAAAAAAATTGATTCCAAATCTTACGAAAGCCTATCCATTGTATCCATCACATTAACATCTAATGCCAAAATAGATGTATCGATGAATGATGCACAACGAAAGATAAATGCCCTAATTAGTGACCTACCAGAAGATGCAGAAACACCAGCATTAACAAAATTTTCCCTAAGTGATTTACCAATCATGACCATTGGGGCTAATGGCAAAATGGACGAAGCTGCTTTTTATGATTTAATTGACAAGAAGATTAGCCCAGTATTGTCCCGAGTAGAAGGAGTTGCACAAGTAAATATTATTGGAGGACAAGAACGAGAAATACAAGTAAACCTGGATGCCAACAAAATGCAAGGGTATAATCTTTCTATACCAATGGTACAACAAAGTATTTTAGCCTCCAATTTAGATTTTCCTACCGGAAATATCCAAACTCGAGAACAGAAAATTTTGATTCGTTTAGCAGGTAAGTACAAAAGCGTCGAAGAATTAAGAAACCTAGTTATTTCGTCCAAAAATGGTGTTGAAATCCGTCTAAAAGATATCGCAGACGTACAAGATGCTCAAAAAACAGCCGAAAAAATCTCTAGGATAAATCAAAAAAGTGCTATAATACTACAGATCATAAAACAATCCGATGCAAATGCGGTTGCAGTAAGTGAAGAATTAGTAAAAAGCATTCAAGAACTAGAGACAGATTACAAAGGCAGTGAGTTAAAATTAGAAATTGCAAAAGACAGCACGGTCTACACCCTAGAGGCAGCAGATTCTGTACTACATGATTTACTAATAGCAGTAATATTAGTTGCATTAGTAATGTTGTTTTTCTTGCACAGTATCCGAAACTCCTTGATTGTAATGGTAACCATACCAGCATCTTTGATTTCCACCTTTATAGGAATTTATCTTTTAGGATACACGCTAAACTTAATGAGTTTGCTAGGATTATCTCTGGTTGTAGGTATTCTGGTAGATGATGCCATTGTGGTACTAGAGAACATTTACAGGCACATGGAAATGGGCAAAAATCGCGTACGTGCAGCATACGAGGGTACCGCCGAAATTGGAGGAACCGTAACCTCTATTACTTTAGTAATTGTGGTCGTATTTTTACCTATTGCTATGAGTTCTGGATTGGTTTCTAACATTATCACCCAGTTTTGCGTTACCGTAATTATATCTACCTTGTTCTCCCTTTTGGCTTCCTTTACCATCATTCCTTGGTTGTCTTCTAGATTTGGAAAACTAGAACATATTGAAGGCAACAATTTATTTGGAAAAATAATCCTTGGCTTTGAAAGCTACCTTACGCGCTTTACCAATTGGATTTCTGAATTATTAACTTGGTGTTTAAACCATTATCTTAAAACCATTGCAGTAGTATTGATCTTGTTTTTTGGTTCTACCATAGGCTTATTGGGCGGCGGATTTATTGGAGGCGAATTTTTTGCTACCTCAGATAGTGGCGAATTTCTGGTACAGATAGAGATGCCTAAAGACGCCTCTTTGGAACAAACCAACTTCATGACCCAAAAGGCCGAAGCTTTCTTAAAAAACGAAGACTATGTACAAACCCAGATAACCACCGTTGGACAAACCAGCGAAGGATTTGGCGCCTCACAAGCTACAGCCTACAAAGCAGAAATCAACGTCAAAATGATTGAACAAAGCCAACGTTCGGACGCTGCATCTGTATATGCTGCAAAAATAAAACGCAAATTAGAAAAAGTTTTAGTGGGTGCCAAAGTAAAAACGGTGCCAGTAGGAATTTTAGGAACTGCCGAAAATGCTACCTTGGGTCTAATTGTTACAGGACCATCTGTAGAGAGCGCCATGAAATTTGCTAAACAAGCAGAAGCAGAATTGCGGACTATTGCAGGTGCAACAGAGATTAAATTGACCGTAGAGGATGGAAACCCAGAGATAAACGTACAAGTAGACCGAGATAAAATGTCTGCATTAGGATTGTCACTGCAAACTGTAGGAATGACCATGCAAACGGCCTATAGCGGAAACACCGATGGAAAGTTTAGAGCAGGAGAATACGAATACGACATCAACATTAAGTATAATGCTTATGATAGAAAAAGTATTACAGATGTTAGCAATTTGATTTTTATAAACAACCAAGGCCAACAAATTAAGTTATCCCAATTTGCCAAGATAACCGAAGGCTCTGGTCCAAGCCAATTGGAACGTAGAGACAAAACATCCTCTGTAACCGTACAAGGACAAAACGTAGGGGTTGCCTCTGGAACGATTGTTACACAGTGGAAAGAAAAAATTGAAAAAATTGAAAGACCAGTAGGAGTAAATTATATCTGGGGTGGAGATCAAGAAAATCAAAGCGAAGGTTTTGGAACACTCGGAATTGCCTTATTAGCCGCCATTGTATTAGTGTATCTAGTTATGGTCGGACTATACGATAGTTTTGTACACCCATTTGTAGTTTTATTTTCTATTCCGCTTTCGTTTATCGGAGCATTATTAGCCTTAGCATTAACCAATAATACCCTAAATATATTTACCATCTTGGGGATTATTATGCTAATTGGTCTGGTTTGTAAAAATGCCATCATGCTTGTGGATTATACCAACCAAAGAAGAGCCGCCGGCGAATCTATCCGAACCGCATTAATACAAGCCAATCATGCCAGATTACGTCCTATTTTAATGACCACCATTGCCATGGTATTTGGTATGTTTCCTATAGCATTAGCCTCTGGAGCTGGTGCCGAATGGAAAAATGGATTGGCTTGGGTAATTATTGGAGGTCTAATCAGTTCTTTGTTCTTAACATTGATCATAGTACCGGTTATCTATGAAATCATGGAAAAATTAATCCATAAATTCTCTAAGGCAGACAAAACGGACTACGAAGCAGAAATGGTTGCCGCCTACGAACCCAAAAAGCTCAGTGAAGATGGTTTTAATCCAGAACACAACCATTAAGGATCACTAAGAACACCTTTATAAACAACCAAAACCTCTCTAGTAACTCAGAGAGGTTTTTATTTTTAAAGCTACAAAAGCCCAGCATACTATTGCGATGGATTTTGTTATAAAAAGCATTCGCGTAACGTTTCCACAAAAAGACAATTACAGCAGCTCTTTTTAATGAAATAAAACCGGTTAGCTAATTCTATTGAAACAACTATTTTGATCCACTAAAAAAGGCTTTCCTAAAATTTAGGAAAGCCTTTTTGTATCAAAAAAAATAAAAAAAAACGAATTATTCTACATTTACAATTGGATCTTGTTGTTTCCAGTTTTTAACTATTGCAACACGGTTATCTGCATAATCTACTTCTGTCAAAGCGGTGTTATTCCAAAAAAACCATTTTCCTATCTTCTCTCCTTTATTATATTCTGCAACAGCAATTTTGTTACCTTTATCGTCAAAAGAAACCCATTTTCCTTGTAGTTCTCCATTTTCATAAAAACCTTGTTGTTGTACTGCACCATTTTCATGTAGGTACGTTACTTTTACCATATTTCCTATGGCTTCCAATTTTGGTTTGTTGTTTTGTGCAAATAGCATTCCTGAAACAAGTACGGCGGCAATCATTATATATTTTTTCATGGCTTAAAGTTTTTAGATTATTAAAAGTTCTATCACAAATATAAAACATATTTTTACAATTAAAAAACTATTTGATAACAATTTAGTAACATTGAAGCAAAATTTAACATTGGAGTTTCTCAAATGCAGATTTTTGAGACACTAAAAAAATCCAATTAGACAATTCATTGTTCATAAATAGTCCTAAATTTGCATCTATGTTCCTTACACGAACCAAACATCCATTTTAAAACAAATACAATGTATAGAAGTCATAATTGCGGCCAATTGAATGCCTCACATATAAATACCGAAGTAACCTTGGCAGGTTGGGTTCAAAAATCAAGAGACAAAGGATTCATGAACTGGGTAGATTTAAGAGACCGCTACGGCATCACCCAATTAGTATTTGATGAAGGCCGCACCGACACGACTGTTTTTGAACAAGCTAAAACCCTTGGTCGCGAATTTGTAATTCAAGTCCAAGGAACTG
This sequence comes from Flavobacterium crassostreae, assembly GCF_001831475.1. NCBI lineage: Bacteria > Pseudomonadati > Bacteroidota > Flavobacteriia > Flavobacteriales > Flavobacteriaceae > Flavobacterium > Flavobacterium crassostreae. The sequence goes on from NZ_CP017688.1 coordinate 359,751, forward strand.
TTATTGAGCGCGAAGCCAAAAACAAAAACATACCAACGGGCGAAATTGAAATTTTGGTAACTCAATTGACTATCTTAAACACCGCATTAACACCGCCTTTTACAATAGAAGACGAAACCGATGGCGGAGAAGACATCCGAATGAAATACCGTTACTTAGACATCCGAAGAAATCCTGTCAAAAATAGCCTACTCTTTCGTCACAAAGTTGCCATGGAAGTACGCAAGTATCTTTCGGATTTGGATTTTTGCGAAGTAGAAACTCCTTATTTAATCAAGTCTACACCCGAAGGAGCCCGCGATTTTGTGGTACCATCTAGGATGAATCCAGGGCAATTCTATGCCTTACCGCAATCTCCGCAAACTTTTAAACAATTATTAATGGTAGGCGGAATGGATAAATATTTTCAGATTGTAAAATGTTTCCGTGATGAAGACCTTCGTGCAGACAGACAGCCCGAATTTACACAAATTGATTGCGAAATGGCATTTGTAGACCAAGAAGACATCTTGACTGTTTTTGAAGGATTAACACGCCATTTACTAAAAGAAATAAAAGGAGTTGAGGTAGCTAAATTTCCGCGCATGACCTATGAGCACGCCATGAAAACCTACGGAAATGACAAACCAGATATCCGCTTTGGGATGGAGTTTGCCGAATTAAATACCCTAGCGCAGCACAAAGAATTTTCCGTATTCAATAACGCAGAACTGGTAGTTGCATTAGCAGTACCAAACGGCGGAAACTACACCCGAAAAGAAATTGACGCCTTAATAGAATGGGTAAAACGCCCACAAGTAGGAGCCAACGGTATGGTGTATGTTAAATGCAATCCAGACGGAAGCTTCAAATCTTCGGTAGATAAATTTTATGATTCGGAAGATTTAGCCAATTGGGCACAAGCAACAGGAGCAAAACCAGGAGACATGATTTTTGTACTCTCTGGACCTGCCAACAAAACCAGAGCACAATTAAGTGCGCTGCGTATGGAATTAGCAACGCAATTAGGGTTAAGAAACCCCGCTGAGTTTGCCCCATTATGGGTAGTCGACTTTCCGTTGTTAGAATTTGACTCCGAAACCAGCAGATACCATGCCATGCACCACCCATTTACTTCTCCAAAACCAGAAGACATGCCTTTGCTAGAAACCGATCCAGCAAAAGTAAGAGCCAATGCCTACGACATGGTCTTGAACGGAAACGAAATTGGAGGCGGTTCTATTCGTATTCATGACAAAGCCACCCAACAATTAATGTTTAAATATTTAGGTTTCACAGAAGAGGAGGCTAAAGCACAATTTGGATTTTTAATGGATGCTTTTCAATACGGAGCTCCACCACATGGCGGCTTGGCATTTGGTCTAGACAGACTTGTGGCCATACTTGGAGGACAAGAAACCATTAGAGACTTTATTGCTTTTCCAAAAAATAATTCTGGTAGAGACGTGATGATAGACGCCCCTTCGGCAATAGATTCGGCGCAATTAAAAGAGCTACACATCCAATTAAATTAACCGAAAACACTGAAAATCAATATTTTTTATAAAAAAACGCACAATAATACCGTTCGTATGATATTAAATATTACATTTGTGTTATTATAAATTATTATTACTATTACAATGCGTACAGGTACAGTTAAATTTTTCAATGAATCAAAAGGTTACGGATTCATCACAGACGAAGAAACAGGAAAAGACATTTTTGTTCACGCTTCAGGAATCAACGCGGAAGAATTACGCGAAGGTGACAGAGTTAGCTATGAAGAAGAAGAAGGAAGAAAAGGGAAAGTTGCTGCGAAAGTAGCAGTGATCTAAGCAAAATATTTTTTGCCTAAATGTGTAAAACGTTTCGATTTATTTCGGAACGTTTTTTTTTGCTCTATATTGAAATTATATACAAAAAAATGAAAAAAAATTACACTTATTTATAATCATTAAAAATTGACGTTTATTTAGAAACCCAAAAGAACTAAATTGAACATTTGGCTTGTGTTTTAAATCCTTGAAACCTATCTTTGTTACTTATTTTAGCACCCAAAAAATAATAATTATGCAATCCGATCAATTAAGTTACATCCCAATCTTGATGCAGTCTTTGTTAGCTGTAGGATTTGTTGTAGGAACCATCCTTGTTTCTGGCAAATTGGGACCCAAAAGAAAATCTGCAACAAAAGGCAAAAATTTTGAATGCGGTATTGAATCCGTTGGTAATGCACGTATCCCATTTTCTGTAAAATATTTCTTAGTAGCTATCTTGTTTGTATTGTTTGACATAGAGGTTATCTTTTTATACCCATGGGCTGTCAACTTCAAAGAATTAGGCTTAGAAGGTATGGTTAAAATGGTAGTCTTCATGACGTTACTACTAATTGGATTTTTCTATATTATCAAAAAGAAAGCCCTAGAATGGGAATAAATTTTTATTCTAAAAAGAACAGAATTAAAAATTGTAACACAAAGGTACTTGTAATTTATAATTGAAAATTATAATTCAAAACAACAAAAAATGAGTGATTCTAATATAAATATGGTTGCCCCTCCAGAAGGTGTTGTTGGCGAAGGTTTTTTTGCAACCAAATTAAACGACGTTGTAGGACTTGCAAGAGCAAATTCTTTATGGCCGTTGCCTTTTGCGACTTCTTGTTGTGGGATTGAATTTATGGCAACCATGGCTTCTCATTATGATTTAGCCCGTTTTGGATCCGAACGCGTGAGTTTTTCTCCACGTCAGGCCGATATGCTAATGGTGATGGGAACAATTTCCAAAAAAATGGCCCCTATATTGCGTCAAGTCTATGAGCAAATGTCTGAGCCTCGTTGGGTGATAGCAGTTGGAGCATGTGCCTCTTCGGGAGGTATTTTTGACACCTATTCCGTATTGCAAGGCATCGACAAAGTAATTCCTGTGGATGTTTATGTCCCTGGATGCCCGCCAAGACCAGAACAAATAGTAGATGGCGTAATGAAATTGCAAGAATTAGTAAAAACAGAATCTGTAAGAAGAAGAAGTTCTCCAGAGTACCAAGAGTTACTCGCTTCCTATAATATCAAATAACTCAGATGGCAGTAGAAAACACCGATATACAAGAAAAATTACTTGCAACATTTAATTCTGATGTGTTTAATTTTCAACAAGAAAGAGATATTTTTTCGTTAGAAATTAATCCAGCAGTAAATACGGCCGTAATTTTATTTCTAAAAAACGACCCAAGTTTGCGTTTTCATTTTTTAACGGATTTATGTGCAGTACACTATCCCCAGAATGAAATACACAGACAATTTGCCATTGTGTACCACTTACATAATTGGTATGACAACAAACGTATCAAAATAAAAACCTTTATCCACGGACAAACCCCAGAGATAAAAACGGTATCCAACATATTCTTAAGCTCCAATTGGATGGAAAGAGAAACCTATGATTTTTACGGGGTGAATTTTATTGGACATCCACAACTAAAACGTATTTTAAACATGGATGAAATGATTTCTTTTCCAATGCGAAAAGAATTTCCGCTAGAAGATGGCGGACGTACCGATAAAGATGACCGTTTCTTTGGAAGAACAATCGATAATTGCTAAAAAGAATCTATAATTTTTCACATTCTATAAATGTCAGAACTATTATTACCACCAGAACACCGCTATGCTAAAATAGTAAAAGAGAAGCTAAATGAAGATGGAAGCGAACTTTCCATATTAAATTTAGGTCCTACTCATCCCGCCACTCATGGTATCTTTCAAAACATACTTTTGATGGATGGAGAACGAATTTTAGAAGCCGAACCAACCATTGGTTACATACATCGTGCCTTTGAAAAAATTGCCGAAAACCGTCCTTTTTACCAAATTACGCCACTTACAGATCGTATGAACTATTGCTCCTCCCCTATCAACAACATGGGATGGTGGATGACACTAGAAAAACTACTAAATATTGAAGTACCCAAGCGGGCTCAATATTTAAGAGTTATAGTAATGGAACTAGCCAGAATAACAGACCATATTATTTGCAACTCCATTTTGGGTGTAGATACAGGGGCTTATACTGGATTTTTATACGTTTTTCAATTTAGAGAAAAAGTATACGAAATTTATGAAGAAATTTGTGGAGCCCGTCTAACGACCAACATGGGAAGAATTGGTGGCTTTGAAAGAGATTGGTCTGCAGAAGCATTCCGAAAACTAGATGTGTTTTTAGAAGAATTTCCGGTGGCTTGGAAAGAATTTGAAAATTTATTTGAAAGAAACCGAATTTTTATAGATCGTACCGTAAATGTCGGTGCTATATCTGCCGAAAAAGCGGTTTCCTACGGTTTTACAGGACCTAACTTACGTGCTGCAGGAGTAGATTATGATGTCCGAGTAGCACAACCTTACAGTTCCTACGAAGATTTTGATTTCATTGTTCCTGTAGGAAAATCAGGAGACACCTACGACCGTTTTTGTGTACGTAATGCCGAGGTTTGGGAAAGCTTAAGTATTATCCGTCAAGCATTAGCCAAAATGCCCGAAGGAAACGAGTACCATGCCGATGTACCAGATTACTACCTACCCCCAAAAGAAGACGTATACACGAATATGGAATCGTTAATTTACCATTTCAAAATTGTAATGGGTGAAGTTCCTGTTCCAGTGGCCGAAATTTACCATCCTGTTGAAGGTGGAAATGGAGAATTAGGTTTTTATTTAGTTACCGACGGAAGCAGAACCCCTTACAGGCTACATTTTAGAAGACCTTGTTTTATTTACTATCAAGCATATCCAGAAATGATAAAAGGAGCACTATTATCGGATGCTATTGTTATCTTATCGAGTTTAAATGTAATTGCTGGAGAATTAGACGCATAAAGATTTCAGATTCAGAAAAAAAAATGGAAAGAACACATTACAAACAAGAAATAAATATGACTGAAGCTTTGATGTCACGCATCAATGAGTTAATCCGTCATTATCCCGAAGATAAAAGAAAATCAGCATTATTGCCTGTATTGCACGAGGTTCAAGACGCCCATGAAAATTGGTTGAGCTATGAATTAATGGATAAGGTGGCTGAAATTCTTCATATTTTACCTGTTGAAGTATACGAAGTGGTTACTTTTTATACCATGTATAATACAAAACCTGTTGGGAAATATATGTTTGAATTCTGTCAAACATCTCCTTGTTGTTTAAAAGGAACCGAAGATTTAATGGATTACACCTGTGAAAAATTAGGCGTGAAAGTAGGTGAAACAACTGCAGACGGACTTTTTGAAGTACGTGGCGTAGAATGTTTAGGTGCTTGTGGATATGCTCCTATGATGCAATTAGGTGATTTTTACAAAGAACACCTTAATGAAGACAAGATTGATCAGTTAATCACGGATTGTAGAGATAATAAAATAATATTACACGATAAATAAGATGTCAAAAAAAATATTATTAGATAAAATAAACGTACCAGGAATTAAAACCTACGAAGTATACCGCAAAGAAGGTGGCTATGCCTCTGTAGAGAAAGCTATGAAAGCAATGACTCCTGACGATGTTGTTGAAGAGGTAAAAAAATCCGGCCTTCGTGGTCGTGGAGGCGCTGGATTTCCAGCTGGATTGAAATGGAGTTTTATTGACAAAAAATCCGGAAAACCAAGGCATCTAGTTTGTAATGCCGATGAATCTGAACCAGGAACTTTTAAAGATCGGTATTTGATGGAATTTATTCCGCATTTATTGATCGAAGGAATGATTACTTCTAGTTTTGCATTGGGTGCAAACCTATCGTATATCTACATTCGTGGAGAATACATGTGGGTATACAAAATTCTAGAAAGAGCCATTGCCGAAGCCAAAGCAGCAGGTTGGTTAGGGAAAAATATATTAGGCACTGGCTATGACTTAGAACTTTATGTTCATTGTGGTGCTGGCGCTTACATCTGTGGTGAAGAAACAGCACTTATTGAATCCTTAGAAGGAAAAAGAGGCAACCCACGTATTAAGCCACCATTTCCGGCAGTTTCTGGTTTGTGGGCTAATCCAACTGTGGTAAATAATGTAGAAACTATTGCTTCGGTGCCATGGATTGTAAATAATTCTGGCGATGAGTATGCCGCAATAGGAATAGGAAGATCTACTGGAACCAAATTAATTTCGGCATCAGGACATGTAAAAAACCCTGGTGTTTATGAAATTGAATTGGGATTATCCGTGTATGAATTCATGAATTCTGACGAATATTTAGGCGGAATGAGCTCCGATAGGCCCTTGAAAGCCTTAGTACCCGGAGGATCATCGGTGCCAATTTTACCAGCCGATTTGATTTACAAAACTGCAAACGGTGAAGATCGTCTAATGACGTATGAATCTTTGAGTGATGGCGGATTTGCAACCGGATCTATGTTGGGTTCAGGAGGTTTTATTGTTTACAATGACACTTCTTGTATCGTAAGAAACACATGGAACTTTTCTCGCTTTTACCACCACGAGAGTTGTGGTCAATGTACCCCTTGTCGGGAAGGAACCGGTTGGTTAGAAAAAGTATTGTGGCGTATTGAAAATGGCCAAGGACGTGAAGAAGACATTGATTTGCTTTGGAGTATCCAGAGTAAAATTGAAGGAAACACCATTTGCCCACTTGGAGATGCGGCTTCATGGCCAGTAGCAGCTGCTATTCGTCATTTTAGAGACGAATTTGAATACCATGTTCGTTTTCCAGAAAAAATAAAAAACAGAAACCATTTTGTTGCAGAACCATTTGCTCAAGTAAAGCATTTAGTAACCAAACAAACAGTTTAAATTAGTTTCAGGTTTTAGGTTTTTTAAGTTTCAGTTGTAACAAACAGAAACTTAAAACTAAAAACTAACAAAACAAAAGTAAGAAATGAAAGTAACAATAGACGGTCAAGAAATTGAAGTGGAAGCAGGAACAACCATCTTGCAAGCAGCACGTAAGATTGGCGGAGAATCCGTACCACCAGCAATGTGTTATTACTCAAAACTAGAAGGGAGCGGCGGTAAATGCCGTTGTTGCTTAGTAGAAGTAGCCAAAGGTAGTGATGCCGACCCAAGACCAATGCCAAAGTTAATGGCTTCGTGCGTAACCGGCTGTATGGACGGAATGGAGATAAACAGCAAATCTTCGGAGAGAGTCCGCGAAGCGAGACAATCTGTAACAGAGTTTTTGCTAATCAACCACCCGTTGGACTGCCCTGTTTGTGATCAAGCCGGAGAATGCGATTTGCAGGATTTGAGTTTTGAACACGGTAAATCCAAAACCCGTTTTATTGAAGAAAAAAGAACCTTTGAACCCGAAGATATTGGTCCAAATATTCAATTGCACATGAACCGTTGTATTTTATGTCAAAGATGTGTGCAAGTTGCAGATCAACTGACCGACAACCGTGTACATGGAGTAATGGACAGAGGAGATCATGCAAACATTTCTACTTGCATATCTAAGGCAATTGACAATGAGTTTTCTGGAAACATGATTGATGTATGCCCTGTTGGTGCCTTGACAGACAAAACGTTTCGTTTTAAATCTAGAGTTTGGTTTAACAAACCATACAATGCACACCGAGAATGTACTACTCCAGGGTGTTGTGGTAAAACTACGGTTTGGATGTTTGGTGACGAGATACAACGAGTTACCGGACGTAAGGATGTGTACCATGAGGTAGAAGAATTTATTTGTAACAAATGTCGTTTTGACCATAAAGATCCTGCGGATTGGGTTATTGAAGGACCTAGAGAATTTGATAAAGATTCTGTAATCAATCAAAACAATTACACACAAAAATTAGACACTGTTCATATAGCCACCGAAGAAGGAATTCTAAAAGGGAGAGCGCAAGATCGTAAAAAAATCAGCATGCCAGACATCCCTTTGGACAAAGAGCAAGAAGAAATTTTTAAACAGGGTAATCTTTAAAAAATGGATAGTACAATTATTATAGAAAAAAGTGTGATTATCTTGGTTGTTTTTGCAATTACAATGCTAATGGCCATGTATTCTACTCTTGCAGAACGTAAAGTTGCTGCTTGGCTACAGGACCGTATAGGGCCTAACAGAGCCGGAAAAGGAGGTCTTTTGCAACCGCTAGCCGATGGTTTAAAATTATTCTCAAAAGAAGAGTTTGAACCCGATACTCCTAATCGGTTTTTGTTTTTTGTAGGGCCTGCAGTAGCCATGAGCACTGCTTTGATGGCTAGTGCGGTGATTCCGTGGGGAGATCGTTTGCACCTATTTGGCAGGGATATTATTTTGCAAGCTGCGGATATTGATGTGGCATTATTATATGTATTTGGGGTTATCTCTGTTGGAGTTTATGGAATTATGATTGGTGGATGGGCTTCTAACAATAAGTTCTCGTTGATTGGTGCCATACGTGCTGCTTCGCAAATGGTATCTTATGAAGTAGCTATGGGATTGTCTATAATTGCTTTGTTGATGATGACCGGTACGCTAAGTTTGAGAGAAATCTCTGCGCAACAACCTGGCATGCACTGGAATGTTTTTTACCAACCGCTTTCGTTTTTGATCTTTTTGATTTGCGCTTTTGCAGAAACCAATAGAACGCCTTTTGATTTGGCGGAGTGCGAAACCGAATTAATTGGAGGTTACCACACGGAATATTCGTCTATGAAAATGGGGTTTTACTTGTTTGCAGAATATGCAAATATGTTTATCTCTTCTACTATTTTGGCGGTATTGTTCTTTGGTGGATACAACTACCCAGGGATGGCTTGGGCGGTAGAAAACTGGGGAATCAATCTTGCTAACGTTATTGGAATTGCGGTTTTATTTGTAAAAATATGTGGCTTTATTTTCTTTTATATGTGGGTAAGATGGACTATTCCGAGGTTTCGATACGATCAATTGATGCATTTGGGATGGCGAATTTTAATTCCGTTGTCTATTATCAATATTATTATTACCGGAATTGTAATTCTTAGAGCAGAAATAGCCGTTTATTTGGGTTTCTAGATGGTCATAAATCTAAAATCAGAATAAATTAGGAACAAAATGTAATGTATTTAAAATTGCCTAGCCCTGATAGTAGTGAAAATCCTTTTTGTTTTTTCTTTAAAAACAAAAAGATTGTAACGGATAGCAGGAATAAGCTTCGAATAAAAATAAAAAAATGTCTATAGAAACCATATCCTTATCAGGTAGAAAAAAAGTAGTCTCTAATAAAGAGATGACTTTTTGGGAACGCATGTATCTTATTGCAATTGTCAAGGGATTGCTCATTACGATAAAGCATTTATTTAGTAGAAAAGTAACCATTCAATATCCAGAACAAGTTAGAGAGATGAGCCCGGTTTATAGAGGGCAACATCAATTGAAACGGGATGAATTGGGTCGCGAAAATTGTACTGCTTGTGGTCTTTGTGCATTGTCTTGCCCTGCGGAGGCTATCACCATGAAGGCCGAAGAGCGTAAGGCAGATGAAAAACATCTTTACAGAGAAGAAAAATATGCGTCTATATATGAGATCAATATGTTGCGTTGTATTTTTTGTGGATTGTGTGAAGAGGCTTGCCCGAAGGATGCGATTTATTTGACTAACTCTAAGGTGTTGGTGCCATCTAGTTATGAAAGGGAAGATTTTATTTTTGGAAAAGATAAACTCGTGATGCCATTAGATGTGGCAATGAAAAATGCTCAACTTAAAAACGCGAACTAATGTCTGCTACACTTATTATATTTTCTGTTTTGGCTGCCATTACTTTGGCAACAGCATTTTTGGCTATTTTTAGTAGAAATCCTATTCATAGCGCTTTGTATCTTGTGATTAGTTTTTTCTCTATTGCAGGGCATTATTTGTTGTTAAATGCACAATTTTTGGCCTTGGTACATATCATCGTATATTCGGGAGCAATTATGATTTTGTTTTTGTTTACCATTATGTTAATGAATTTGAATAAAGAGAATGAGGTTCATAAACCTAGAATTACTCGTTTGGGGGCTATTGTTTCTTTTGGTTTAATTGGGGTGGTTTTAATCTTGGTTTTTATTAATTCAAAACCTATTGTGGGAGAATATGTGGTCACTGGCGAGGATTACCAATCTATTAAAGTGTTGGGTAAGGTGCTATTGAATGAATATATGGTGCCTTTTGAATTTGCGTCTATACTATTATTGGTTGCCATGATTGGTACGGTATTATTGTCTAAAAAAGAAAAAACAGAGAAATAAAATGAACAATATTTTAAATGAAATAGGCATTGAAAACTACATCTTCTTATCGGTGATACTTTTTAGTATTGGGGTTTTTGGAGTTTTGTACCGACGCAATGCAATTATCGTATTTATGTCTATAGAAATCATGTTGAATGCTGTCAACCTTTTGTTTGTGGCTTTTTCAACTTACCATCAAGATGCACAAGGCCAGGTTTTTGTGTTTTTCTCTATGGCTGTGGCTGCCGCCGAAGTTGCTGTGGGTCTGGCTATTTTGGTTTCTATTTTTAGAAACTTGGGCTCGATTGATATCAATAATTTAAAAAACTTAAAAGGATAAATTATAATGAATACGAATTTAGCTTTACTCTTATTATTGGCTCCTTTTATAGGGTTTTTATTTAATATTTTCTTTGGAAAAAATATCGGAAAGACTGCCTCCGGAATTATAGGTACGCTTACGGTTTTGGTTTCTTTTGCGCTTTCGCTGGTTTTTTTCTTACAAATCAATCAAACGCAACTGGCTCTTAGGGTTTCAGTATTGGATTGGATACAAATTAGTACGTTTCAGGTAGACTTTGGGTTTTTATTGGACCAATTATCGGTCCTTTGGTTGCTTTTTGTTACTGGTATTGGGTCTTTGATCCATATCTATTCTATTAGTTACATGCACGATGATGAGAATATGCACAAATTTTTTGCTTACCTAAACTTGTTTATCTTCTTTATGATAACGCTTGTGATGGGTAGTAATTTGTTAGTATTGTTTATTGGCTGGGAAGGGGTTGGTTTGTGTTCGTACTTACTTATTGGGTTTTGGTACAAAAACCAAGATTTTAATGATGCGGCCAAAAAAGCCTTTATAATGAACCGTATTGGAGATTTGGGCCTATTAATTGGAATTTTTATTCTGGGCTCTATGTTTAATACTTTGGATTATACTGCCTTAAAAACAGCTATATCTGGAGCAAGTAACTTGGATCTGGGCTTGTTATCTCTGGCGGCTTTTTGCTTGTTTGTTGGTGCTTGTGGTAAATCTGCTCAAATACCGTTGTATACTTGGTTGCCAGACGCTATGGCGGGACCGACACCGGTGTCTGCTTTAATTCATGCTGCTACAATGGTTACTGCGGGTGTTTTTATGATAACCAGACTTCACTATGTATTTGATTTGGCTCCTGAGGTGCAAAATATAATTGCTATTGTAGGGGCTGTAACGTCTTTGGTGGCTGCTACCATTGCTTTGGTTCAGACGGATATTAAAAAAGTATTGGCTTACTCTACGGTTTCGCAACTGGGTTTAATGTTTTTGGCATTGGGTTTAGGCGCTTATGAGGTGGCGGTTTTTCATGTAATTACGCATGCTTTTTTTAAGGCGTGTTTGTTTTTGGGTTCTGGCTCGGTTATCCATGCGTTGCACGGAGAGCAAGATATGCGCAATATGGGTGGTTTGAAGAAAGTAATGGGAATTACCTTTGTTACCTTTCTGTTGTCTTCGTTGGCAATTTCAGGAATACCTCCTTTTTCGGGGTTTTTCTCTAAAGATGAAATATTAATGGTTGCCTTTGAGCACAATAAAGTGCTTTGGTTTATTGCTTCGTTGGCTTCCTTGCTTACTGCTTTTTATATGTTTCGGTTGTTGTATCTTACTTTTTTTAAAGAATTTAGAGGTACTGCTGAGCAAGATAAAAACCTACACGAAAGCGATGCTTTCATTACAATCCCGTTAGTAATATTGGCTGTTTTGGCTACTATTGGTGGCTTGATTAGTTTGCCATCTTCTAGTTGGTTACAAGGATATTTAGCCCCTTTGTTTGCTACAAAAGCAGCTCAAGCACATCATTTTGGCACCGTAGAATATACCTTAATGGCGGTGGCAGTATTGGCTGGTTTAGTTGGTATAGCCGTAGCATACACCAAATATATCAAGCAAAATCAAGTACCCGGCGCAGATAACGAAATTACCGGATTTTCTAAAATAGTGTATAACAAATACTATGTAGACGAGATCTATACTCTTTTGTTTGTAGATACTACCAACAACTTATCTAAGTTTTTTAGAGATTATGTAGAGACTGGTTTGTCTGCATTGGTTTTTGGTTTAGAAAAAATAACCAACGAAATAGGTTTTCAAGGAAAAAAATTACAAAGCGGAAGTGTTGGTTTTTATCTTTTTGTTTTTGTTTTAGGTCTTTGTGCCATTATAACCTATTTATTTTTAGCTCAATAATTTTATATTATGAATGTATCTCTATTACTGATTATACTTTTAGTTGGCGCAGTAGCAACGTATCTAGCTGGTAACAAATTAGCCTCGAAAGTAGCCTTGCTATTTAGCCTTGCATCTCTAGGATGTACGGTGGTTTTATTAAATCATTTCAACCTTGGTCAAAACATTAGTTTTATAAGCCAATGGATCACACAGCCTAAGGTCTCTTTTGCTTTGCAAGCAGATGGTTTAGCAATAGCAATGCTCTTGCTAACTACGGCACTAACTCCAATTATTATTTATGCCTCGTTTGCAAATACCTACAAAAATGCCAAAGCCTTTTATGCTTTGGTTTTGTTTATGGCTTTTGCAATGTGCGGCACTTTCTTGGCTTCTGATGGTCTTTTGTACTACATATTTTGGGAATTAGCATTAATACCGATTTATTTTATTGCACTAATTTGGGGCAACGCAGATCTGGAAGAACGACGAAAAGCAGTAGTAAAATTCTTTATTTATACTCTAGCTGGCTCTTTATTTATGCTAGTAGCCTTTGTGTATATGTACCAAAAAGCTGGCAGTTTTTTAATCCAAGATTTATATGCTTTGGATCTTTCGGCCACAGAACAATTATGGATTTTCTTGGCTTTTTTCTTGGCCTATGCTATTAAGATTCCGATCATACCTTTTCATACCTGGCAAGCAAATGTATACCAAAAAGCTCCTACAGTAGGCACAATGTTGCTATCCGGGATTATGCTCAAAATGGGATTGTACAGCATTATCCGTTGGCAGCTACCAATTGCGCCCTTGGCCGCCAAAGAATACCAAACTATTTTTATTAGTTTAGGAATAGCAGGAGTAATCTATGGATCTATTGTTGCTTTAAGACAAAAAGATTTAAAGAAACTATTAGCCTACTCTTCTTTAGCGCACGTTGGTCTGATTGCTGCCGGAACCTACGCACTGAATTTAGATGGTCTACGAGGTGCTGTTTTGCAAATGATAGCACACGGATTTGTGGTAGTAGGTTTGTTTTTTATAGCCGAAATAATTTTTAGAAGATACCAAACAAACGTAATTTCTGAAATGGGCGGCATCCGTTCTCAGGCAACCGGTTTTGCTTCGTTATTTTTGATCTTGGTCTTGGCATCCGTGGCATTGCCAACAACCTTTAATTTTGTTGGAGAATTTATGGTACTCTATGGCTTGTCTCAAATAAACATCTGGTTTGCCTTGCTTGGAGGAACAACCATTATTTTAGGCGCTTATTATATGTTAAAAATGTACCAGTATGTAATGCTTGGAGAAACCAATACCAAAAAATTTGCAGAGGTTTCTGTTAATGAAGCGGTAACTTTGGTTATTATTGTAGCTGTTTTGTTCTTTTTTGGAATGTATCCAAAACCAATTACAGACTTGATTACACCAAGTTTAGAAAATATTATCACTCAAATAAATAGAATTAACTAGTCAAATAAAAAAAATGAATACATTAATAGCTATAATAGGATTGGGTGTTTTATGCCTTTTATTTGAAATCTTTGAAGCAAGAAAGGCGCTTATTCCAGCAACCGTTATTGGATTGTTGGGCGTGCTTGGGCTTACCATATCCGAATTTAATACGCCACAGGCCTATTATAACAACATGATTGTAGTGAGTAAATTTTCTGCTGCTTTCTCTGCGTTGTTTATCGTTCTAACTATATTTTTAGTTACACTCGGACATAAATTTTATCAAAACAACCAATCCAAACTATCTGATTTTATTGCCATAAAAATATTTTTACTCGCTGGAGCAGTCGCAATGGTTTCTTTTGGAAATTTAGCCATGTTCTTTTTGGGGATTGAAGTGTTATCTATTGCCCTTTATATTTTGGCTTCTAGCAACCGATTGAGCATAAAAAGCAACGAGGCGGGACTAAAATATTTTCTTATGGGATCTTTTGCATCTGGAATTATTCTTTTTGGAATTTGTTTGATTTATGGCGCAATGGGAAGTTTTGATGTTATCGAAATCAGTGAATTGTCCCGATCTGCAGAGTTACCAATTTGGTTTCCTATCGGAATTGTACTGGTTTTTATAGGGATGTTATTTAAAATTGCTGCGGTACCATTTCATTTTTGGGCACCAGATGTTTATGAAGGTTCTCCGGCGTTGACTACTGCTTTAATGAGCACTTTAGCAAAAGTGGTTGCTATAGCCTCTTTGTACAAATTAGTAACTGCCATGAATGCGGATATTTCAGAGAGTTTTCAGTTAGTAATTGTTATTATTTCTATGGCTTCGATGACCGTTGGTAATATTATGGCACTGCGTCAGGTTAACGTAAAACGTATGCTTGCATTTTCGGGCATATCCCATGCAGGATTTATGCTAATGACGCTCTTGAGCACCACCAATGCTGCAGCTACACTATTGTATTATACCTCGGCGTATGCCCTAGCGGGTATTGCTGCATTTAGTGTTATATTGTATGTTTGTAAAAACCATGAAAATGAAGATATTACTAATTTTCATGGTTTAGGAAAAACCAACGCCTTATTGGCGGCCATTCTTACAGCATCCTTATTATCTATGGCGGGTATTCCTATATTTTCGGGATTTTTTGCTAAATTATTTTTATTCAATCAAACCATACAGGCTGGATATTTAGCCCTAGTAATTGTTGCGATACTGAACTCTATTATCAGTGTAGGATATTACTTTAAATTAATCCTAGCCATGTACACCAAAGAACCTAATGAAGCCCGAACTGCAACTCCTGTTGTTATTTATGCTGTGGCAATAGTTGCTATTGTATTGAATATTGCATTAGGATTGTTTCCGTCATTAGTTATGGATTTATTACCTTAAAATTCTTTTTGTTTGTATACCAAAACCCATCAAATACCTTTTTTGATGGGTTTTTTGTTTACAGATAGCTGAGGATCTCTAAGGGTTGTTTTGCCAATAAATCCTTAAAACCTATTTTAACTACTTTTTTTTGAATACATTTGTATATACAAATTTTTAAATTAATTCCTTAAAAAATGGCTACAAAACTAAAAATACAAATTTGGTCCGATGTAATGTGTCCATATTGTTATATCGGAAAAAGAAGAATCGAAGCTGCGCTTGCGCAATTTGAGCATAGGGATAATGTAGAAATAGAATGGAAGAGTTTTCAATTGGACGCCAATTTTATAGCCTCTGCTGAAGACAGTATTGTGGAGCATTTGGCCGAAAAATATCGTAAAGATGTGCACTGGGCGCAAGAAATGATGCAGAGCATGACTCAAAATGCAAAGAGTGCAGGTCTAGACTTTAGACTGGAAAAGGCTATTATGGCAAACTCCTTTAATGCCCACCGCCTATTGCATCTAGCCAAAAAATACCAGCTATCCAATACAATGGAAGAAATCCTGTTTAAAGCCTATTTGACGGATGGCAAAAATGTAAATGATTTGGTAACTCTTAAAGAGTTAGCGCTACAAGTGGGTTTGCCAGAACAGGAGGTGGATGCGGTTTTAGAAACGGATGCTTACGCGAAAGAGGTGCATGCGGATCTTGAAATGGCGCAAAACATAGGGGTAAAAGGGGTTCCATTTTTTGTGTTTGACTCTAAATATGCGGTCTCTGGTGCACAAGAAGTAGATACTTTTGTGAAAACGCTAGAAAAAGTTTGGGAAGATGGCCATTACAATATTCCACTAGAGGACTTAAGTGCTCAGGATGGTGCTTCTTGTGGTACGCAAGGCTGTAATTAAACCACTATACTCCTAGCCCCGATAGTAGCGGCATCCTTTTTATCCTGATTTTTTTCAGGATAAAAAGATATAGCGGATAGCGGGATGAAGCTCCTTAGAAAGACTATTTGTTAACAAATAAAATAATTTCAGGCTTTGTAACTAGGGCTTTGTTGGTAATTGGTTAATTTTGCAATATGTATGCTTTAGTAGATTGTAATAATTTTTATGCCTCTTGTGAACGTGTATTTCAACCAGAATACAACGGCAGGCCTATTGCCGTATTGTCTAACAATGATGGCTGCGTGATTTCGAGGAGTTATGAGGCTAAGGCGGTTGGCGTTCCGATGGGGGCGCCTGCTTTTAGAATAAAAGAGTTGGTTAAGGAGCAGGATGTTACACTATTTTCGTCCAATTATGCACTCTATGGGGATTTGAGTAATCGGGTTATGGGGATATTGGCTCAATTTACGCCGCACGTAGAGATTTATAGTATTGATGAGGCTTTTTTGGATTTGGAAGGCATATCGGTTACTAATTATTCTCAATATGGTGCTTTGATCAAAGAAAGGATTCAAAAATGGGTCGGAATTCCGGTGTGTATTGGCTTTGCAGAAACGAAAGTTTTGGCTAAACTGGCCAATAAAATAGCCAAAAAATTTCCGGAAAGAACTGCTGGTGTTTATGTTATAGATACCGACCAAAAAAGATACAAGGCGCTAAAATGGGCTGCTATTGAAGAGGTCTGGGGCATTGGGCATCGCACGGCGCAAAAGGCTCGGCTGCGCAAAATAAACACGGCTCTTGATTTTATACAGCCCCAACATGAGTCTTGGATTAAAAAAGAACTTGGGGTGGTAGGAATGCGCCTTAAATATGAGCTGGAAGGAAAGTCTGTTTTGGATTTAGAACCAGAGATGGAGCAAAAAAAGAGCATTTCTATTAGTCGAAGTTTTCCGATACAAATTGCAGATTATGATTTACTACGCGAGCGTGTTGCTACTTTTGCAGCAGTATGCGCCGAAAAACTACGCAAACAAAACTCCTGTTGTCATACTATAATGGTGTTTTTGGTGGTGGACAAACACCGTATAATAACTTCTAAATATTATTTTAATAGTGCTCTAACTCTGCCGTATGCAACAAATTCTACTCTGACAATTGCCGATGCTGCGGTAACAATTTTAAAAAGGCTGCACCAAGGCAATGCCCATTTAAAATTTAAAAAAGCAGGTGTTGTACTTACAGAACTGGTAGATGAAGATGCCAAACAATGGCAACTCTTTGAAGAAGAAAATCCAAAACACCAAGCGCTGATGAAAGCCATGGATGCCATAAATACAAAAATTGGGACTACAAAAGTAAAACTAGCCTCACAAGATTTAGGCCTAACTTGGAATATGAATCAAAACCATTTGTCGTCAAAATACACTACTAACTTTAAGGAAATACTACAAATAAATTGTTTGTGATGAAAGACCAGAAACTGACGATGTTTTGTCCGGATTTAAATAGCGCGCTAAAAATTCCATTTATTGCAGATGGGGTTTCGGCAGGGTTTCCGTCTCCGGCTACCGATTTTTTAGAAAATAATATTGATCTAAATAAGGAACTATCCCAAAATCCTTTGGCTACTTTTTACATAAAAGTGAAAGGGAACTCTATGATGGATGCGGGGATAAATGACAAAGATGTATTGGTGGTAGATCGAAGTCTGGAACCTCAAAACAACAAAGTTGCGGTTTGTTATGTTGATGGGGCTTTTACGGTCAAACGTATTTTGTTAGAAAAAGACTGTTTGTATTTGATGCCCGAAAACAAAGAATATTCTCCTATAAAAATAACCAAAGATATGGAGTTGATTATTTGGGGAATTGTTACCTATGTGATAAAAAAAATCTGAAATTAAACGTATTTAATTTCAGATTTTTAGATTTAGTAGTCTTTTATTTCCAAAAAACGGCGTAAACCACTACCAACACTAGCATAATCACAAAAGAACCAATGGTAAAAAGAGGACTGGTTTTAAAGAGTTCTTTGGTCAAAGGAATTCCTTTAGAATCGGCTTTGCCTTTATTTTGCAACAAACTAACTACAACAATCAACAACATGGTGAGTACTGCGGTATATCCCATTTGGTCCATCCATGGCAAATCCGGAAAAAATGAGCCTATACTACTTTGTGCAAGCCATTGTTTTGGTCCTATTTTAAAGAACATAGCAATAGGGATCGATAGCAAAGCTCCCCAGATGGCTGCCTTGTTGGTAGTTTTTTTCCAAAATAATCCTAAAATAAATACTGCCAAAATACCTGGACTTACAATACCGGTATATTCTTGTATAAATTGAAAAGCCTGATCGATACCTCCCAAAAGTGGCGCCATGATTACTGCTATTAGTAATGCCCCGGCTGCGGATAAACGCCCTACGTTTACGGTGGTTTTATCATCCGCGTTTTTATGGATATATTGCTTATAAATATCCATAGTAAAAATAGTAGAAGTGGAGTTCAACATAGATGCTAAAGACGATACAATTGCAGCTGCTAATGCCGCAAATGCCAACCCTTTTAAACCTGCTGGTAAAAAATGTAGTAACCAAGGATACGCCCTATCTGCGGTGGCCATTCCGGGTAAATTTTCTATGGCAGAAACACCTAACCTAGCCATTATCTCAGGATCATTAACAATTACATAAGCAGCAATCCCTGGAACTACTACAATTAATGGGATAATTAGTTTTAAAAATGCTGCAAGTAAAATTCCTTTTTGAGCCTCTTGTAAGGATTTAGCTGCTAAGGTACGTTGGATAATATACTGGTTGAATCCCCAATAATAAATATTAGCAACCCAAAGTCCTCCAACTAAAACGCCTATTCCTGGAAGGTTCTTGTATTCGGGATTGCTTTGGTCTAAAATCATAACAAAACGATCTGGCGCAGCATGGTATATTTTTTGGAGACCTTGCCACATTCCTGCTCCATTAGAAACCGTATCTAAGGCCAAATAAGTAGTAACCAATCCTCCTAACACCAAAAAAACAACCTGAATTACATCTGTCCAAGCTACTGCAGATAAACCACCATATAAAGAATACGCCGCAGAAAACAGTGCTAAACCTATAATGGCATACATCATGTCAATGCCCAAAATAGTTTCGATGGCCAAACCTCCTAAATACAACACCGTAGTTAGGTTAACAAATACATATAGAGCAATTCAAAATACGGCTAATATTGTTTTTAGGTTGGTAGAAAAGCGTTTTTCTACAAATTCAGGAATGGTATAAATTCCTTTTTCAATAAAAATCGGCAAAAAATATTTTCCGACAATTAATAACGTAAAAGCAGCCATCCATTCGTAGGAGGCAATAGCTAATCCAAGTGCAAAACCAGAACCAGACATTCCGATAAATTGTTCTGCAGATATATTGGCTGCTATCAATGACGACCCAATAGCCCACCAAGGCAACGATTTGCTAGCCAAAAAATAATCTTCTGCATTTTTTTGATGGCCATCTTTTTCGCGAGAAACCCATAAACCTACACCCAAAATCAAGACTGCATAGGCTGTAAATACAAAATAATCTAAAAACCCGAATTCTGTTATCATTTTTTTATTGTTGTTTGTAATGAATAATTGATTGTTCTTTTAAAATTTGTGCACTTCGTTCTGGGGTAATATCCCTTTGAGATTCTCCCAACATTTCATAACCTACCATAAATTTCTTTACTGTAGCAGATCGTAATAAAGGCGGGTAAAAGTGCATATGAAACTGCCATTCTGGATGTGCCAAACCATCTGTGGGCGCTTGATGAATACCCGAGGAATAAGGAAAGGAAGTTTCAAAAAGGTTGTCATATTTAATGGTCAAATGCTGTAGTAGTAATGCAAAATCGGTTACTTCATCTGCTGTAAACTCTGTGATTGTAGTCAAATGCCGTTTGCTTATAACCATGGTCTCGTAGGGCCAAATAGCCCAAAAAGGAACCAATGCCACAAAATGATCGGTTTGCATCACAATCCGCTGGTCTAAAAGGAGTTCTTGCTTTAAATAGTCTTGTAATAAATTACTGCCTTTTGTTTTAAAATAAGAAGTCAAACTAGCATGGGTTTTTTGCACCTGAGTAGGTAACGAAGATTGTGCCCAAATTTGTCCGTGTGGATGGGGATTGCTGCACCCCATTACGCTGCCTTTGTTCTCAAAAATCTGAACATGTTGGATGTAATCTATGTTTCCCAAATTAGCATATTCTTGTTGCCAGGCACGAATAATAGCTGCAATAGCTTCGAGAGACATTTCTGGCAAAGTCAAATTATGTTTGGGTGAAAAACAAACTACTCTCGAAATCCCCCTTTCGGGTTGTGCTTTAAAGAACGATTCCGTTTGGGTTTCTAAAAAAGAAAGCTCTTCTGTCTTTAAAGCCGCAAAATCATTCTCAAAAACAAATGGTCCCTCATATAAAGGATTGACAGCTCCATTTGCTCTACTATTTCCGGGACACAAGTAACAGTTTTTATCCAATTCTGGCAATGTGTCTAAAGCAATGGTTTCGTTTTGGCCTTGCCACGGTCTTTTGGATCTATGTGGAGAGACCAAAACCCACTCTTCCAGCAAGGGGTTATAGCGTCTGTGTGGGTCTTGACTGATATCAAATTTTTTCATAATTAGAGTTCGTGCAATGAAGTGCCATTGCCAATTTTTACATCATATATTTTTAATTCTATTCCAAATTGATCTAGATAGGCCTTGGAGAGCTCTTCCTTAATTTTGTCCTGAGACCCTTTTTTAATAAGATTAAGGGTGCAACCGCCAAAACCACCTCCCATAACACGGGCACCCACTACGGCGGGATTTTTTTTGACAGTAGCTACTAAAAAATCCAGTTCATCACAGCTTACCTCGTACTCTTTAGATAGTCCTTCATGGGTAGCAAACAGCAATTCTCCTAGAGTTGTAATGGCACCAGTATCTAGTGCTTCGCATGCCTTGTTCACTCTATCGATTTCTTTAATCACAAAAAAACAACGTTTATAAACAGGCTCAGGCATTTTTGTTTTTAAACTTAGTAGTTGCTCTAGGGTACAATCCCTAAAGGTATGGACTGCTGCAAAATGGTTTTTAATAATAGCCAAGCCTTCTTCGCATTCTTGTCTTCGTTGGTTGTATGCAGAGGTCATTAAGGCATGTTTGACATTAGAATCAAATAAAACCAGTACATAATCCTTAAAATCTGCATCGTGGTAGGTATACTCTAAAGTAGTGCAATCTAACTTAATTACTTTGTCTTTTCTACCCATCACACTAGCAAACTGGTCCATGATACCGCAATGAATCCCTACCCAATGTTCCGCTTTTTGTCCCATCAAAGCAATGTCTAATGGCTTTATATTTAAACCAAATAGTTCGTTTATTCCAAACAAAAAACCACATTCTAGAGCAGCCGAAGAAGACAATCCAGAACCAACCGGGATATTGCTACTAAAGACACAGTTAAATCCTTCCAATACAAAACCATTACTTTTTAATAGCTGGATTATACCCCGAAAATAATTAGTCCAAACGGTTGCCTCAAGTTGCACTTCTTGAGTAAGGTCTATTTCAAATTCTTCATCTAGATCTAAGGCTATAATTTTGCATTTTTGGCTATTGTTTTTTTCAAAAGCAAAGCAAATAATCTTATCTATGGCCGCGGGTAGAACAAAACCATCATTATAATCAATATGTTCTCCGAGTATATTTATCCTACCTGGTGAAAGAACCATTTTTTCTACTTTAGAATTAAATGTGTTCTCAAAGTGATTTTTTGTTTTAGTTATTAAATCAGTAGTCTGCATAGCTTAAGTGTTATAGCGGTTTATTTAATTGGTATTACTCGTTCTTTGGAATTAGAGCAACGGAACTCAAAATAAAAAACAAAAAGTATCCCATTAGGTATTTCAAATTTCATAAAAATTCCAGTTTATAAGTACACGTATGTTGGTACTTGTCGGATTTACGCAACACAGCATCCGGAAAATGACTCTGGTTGGGTGCGTCTGGAAAATTTTGGGTTTCAAAACAAATACCACTTAAAGCTGTATAAGCAGCCCCTTCTTTTCCTTCAATCCGATTAAAACAATTGCCCCCAACATAAATATGAACCCCAGGTTGGTTGGTATAGACACTCATTTTTAAATGGTTTTTTTTACTAAATAAGCAAGCTGCCAATACTTCATCTTGTGGCAAAACAAACGTAGTATCGATACGCTCTGGGCAAGCAGAAGGTTTTTTGTAATCCAAATTTGTACCTTGGCTATTTAAAAAACGTCCTGTGGGTATGCCATCTTTTTTAATTTCTAAAACCTTAGTAGCATTTACCATTAGCTCTTGGTTGGTAATCTCGGTAGTATGACCATCTAAATTAAAATAACTATGATGGGTCAAATTTACAACCGTATCCGCCGTGGTGGTAGCCTGATAGGTTACCACTACTTCATTCTCTTCTGTCAAACAATACGTTACGGTTACAGATAAATCTCCCGGAAAATTCTCCTCTCCAGAGGGGCTAAAATAATGCAAACTAACCGAAGGATTTGTTCCAGTATCGTTAATACTTTCAAATTGCCAAATTGCTTCACTAAAGCCTTTGTTGCCACCATGAAGGCAATTGCCTTGGTTGTTTTTATTTAAAAAAAAAGTATTTCCGTTCAAAACAAAAGTACCATCTTGTATCCTTCCTGCATACCTACCAATGGTAGCTCCAAAATAGGGAGCCCCATGTAAATCAAAAGACTGCAGATAATTCTTTAAACTAGCAAATCCCAAAACAACATCTACTACTTCTCCATTTTTTAAAGGAATTTTCAAAGATTGTAATGTAGCGCCATAATTAATAATTCGAAGTTCTAAACCGTTTTTGTTTACTAATTTAGAGCAGTACACCTCTTGACCATCTGGCATAATACCAAATAATTCTAACTCTTTTTGGTTTTTAAAATGAGAGATGTGTTTTTTTTTCATTATTTTATTACAAAAAGTGAAATTCAAAAATAAAGTAATTAAGCAACAAAACATACTAGTACCTACCAGTTTTTGTATCTTGCCAAAAAAGGTATTCTATGAAACTTATAACCATTCAAAATAATCTAGGCGTTGCTAAATACACCCAAATCATACATGCAATCGAAAAAGCAATACAACACAATAAAATACAGCTAGGAGAAAAACTCCCTTCTATAAATAAAGTAAGGATGGAGCACCAAATATCCAGAGACACGGTACTACAAGCCTATGAAGAATTAAAAAAAAGAGGGTTGATTTACGCCATTCCTGGCAAAGGGTATTATTTAAAAAGCATAGAGATTGCTATTGAAAAGAAAATATTCTTATTATTTGACGAACTAAATATTTTTAAAGAAGACATCTACAATGCCTTTCTATCAAACCTAGACAAACAAACTCAAGTAGACCTCTATTTTCATCATTTCAATATAGCCGTTTTTAAAAAACTAATTACAGAAGCAAATGGCAAGTATACCAAATACATTATTATGCCTACTGCCTTAACAGAAGCTGCTACACTATTAAAAACCCTACCAGTTAATGACGTCTATATACTAGACCAAACAAATCCAAATTTAAAACACTACCCAGCAGTATACCAAAATTTCATAAAAGACATTTATGAAGCCTTAAAAAAAGAAAAGAATAGATTAGAAAACTATAGTCAATTCATACTTATTTTTCCAGGATTTAGAGAACCATTAGGCATGAAAGAAGGATTTATTAAATACTGCAGGAAAAACACTTTAAAACACGAAATAATCACCGAGTTTAAAGACCGAAAAATTTCTAAAGGAGATCTATATATAATCCCTAATGATAGAGACTTAGTCCATGTGATTGAAGCATCCAAAGAACAGAAATTAAAACTAGGAACGGATTTTGGAATCATATCGTACAATGACACCCCTCTAAAAAAAGTAGTAGAAAATGGAATCACAACCATCTCGACCAATTTTCATGCAATGGGAAAAGAAATGGCTAAAATGGTTCAAAAAAACGAAAAAAAACAAATTGAAAATGAATGCAATGTAATACTACGAAATTCATTCTAGCTAATTTTAAACAGTTATAGCCTAAAATAGGATCAAGTCTAAAAGTTGTGGGGAAATATAAAAATAGAGATATTTGTATTTCCAAATCAGATACAAATGCAAGATTCTTTTGTCGACCTTCTCAAGTTGTTACTTCCTGAAATCATAGTTGAATACTTTGAACTGACTTCCTATAAAAAAGAGGAAGAGATACTTCATCTTTACTTAAAGGAGATTAATTCAATTCCTAAAGAACATCGACAATCTAAATTAAGTTCAAAAGGGTTCTTTGATGAAATAACAGTTCAGGATTTCCCTATCCGTGGGCATCAGGTATATCTTCATATCACTCGAAGAAGATGGCTGAATGAAGATACTGGAAAAGTAGTTTTTAGAGATTGGAATTTAGTAGCAGACGGAACTCGTGTAACCCAGGAGTTTGCGTCTTTTTTAAAAGAGATCCATAGATTCCAGCCCAAATGATTGTAATGCTATCGCCTCTTTCTATGGCGTTAGCGGTAAAAATCTACAACATCAATACAAAGATTTTCTAAGTGATTTCAAAATATGGGATCAAAAACTACACGCAAAACAATGGCTTATATTTCCAGAAAACATAGGCAAACGCTTATCAATTGACGAAACCTCCTTGTCCAATGGCGAACTCTATACTATTTTGACCAACAAAGCTGGAAAGGGAAAGAAAGGAACTATAGTGGCTATGATTGCAGGAACCAAAGCTGAAACGGTAATCGCTATCATTGAAAGAATCCCTCTTAAACAACGAAATCTAGTCACCGAGATAACCCTAGATATGGCAGGAAATATGGGGCTCATTGCCAAGAAATCCTTTCCTAATGCAACTCGCGTAATCGACCGGTTCCACGTTCAAAAATTGGCTACAGAAGCTTTACAGGAAATAAGAATTAAATACCGTTGGCAAGCTATAGACCAAGAAAATCAGGCAATAGAAAAAGCGAAGAAAAACAAGAAAAGATTTGAGCCTGAAGTATTGACTAATGGAGATACTATTAAGCAGTTACTTGCTAGAAGTAGGTATTTCTTATACAAGAATAAATCAAAATGGACGGCGAATCAATTACAACGAGCATTATTGTTGTTTGAATTATATCCCGACATAAAAGAAGCTTACAATCTATCTCAAGGATTACGGAACATTTTTGAAAACACAACCGATAAAATCATTGGTTTTGCCAGACTAGCTAAATGGCATGAAAAAGTAAATCAATCAGGATTTAAGTCTTTCAATACAATATCTCGAACCATAATCAATCATTATCAAAACATATTGAACTATTTTGATAACAGAAGTACTAATGCATCAGCAGAATCCTTTAACGCCAAAATAAAAGCTTTTAGATCTCAGTTTAGAGGTGTTAGAAACATTGAGTTTTTCCTTTTTAGGCTAACTACTATTTATGCCTAATTTTTGCTGCTCCACAGGTTTTAGGATTGATCCCAAAAAACCCTTATCCGATTAGGATAAGGGTTTTTTAAAAAGAAAGGCGACGGATCGAGGCTTTTAGCCGACACGTCGTACCTATAAAAAAAAAGAACCCCAACTTTTACAAGTTGGGGTTCCATAAAGAAAGGCGACGACATACTCTCCCACATAACTGCAGTACCATCTGCGCAGGCGGGCTTAACTTCTCTGTTCGGGATGGGAAGAGGTGAGCCCCGCCGCAATAACCACCTTAAGGTCGTTTTGCAATGGGTAAATTAGCATGGTGCTAATAAACATTACAGAATATCGTAACATACTGAGATAAAGAAAAAAATATAATTAGAAAGTTTCCCCAGCCTCTTACGAAGCTGGAAAGGGTGTACATAAGCTTACGGATTATTAGTACTACTCGACTATGACATTACTGCCTTTACATCTATAGCCTATCAACGTGGTCATCTCCCACGATCCTTAAAAGAAATCTCATCTTGTGGTGGGTTTCGCGCTTATATGCTTTCAGCGCTTATCCCTTCCAAACGTAGCTACTCTGCCATGCCACTGGCGTGACAACAGATACACTAGAGGTTTGTCCAATTCGGTCCTCTCGTACTAGAATCAGATCCACTCAAATTTCTTGCGCCCACAGTAGATAGAGACCGAACTGTCTCACGACGTTCTGAACCCAGCTCGCGTGCCACTTTAATGGGCGAACAGCCCAACCCTTGGGACCTTCTCCAGCCCCAGGATGTGACGAGCCGACATCGAGGTGCCAAACCCCCCCGTCGATATGAGCTCTTGGGGGAGATCAGCCTGTTATCCCCGGCGTACCTTTTATCCTTTGAGCGATGGCCCTTCCATGCGGAACCACCGGATCACTATGCTCTACTTTCGTACCTGATCGACCTGTATGTCTCTCAGTCAAGCTCCCTTATGCCATTGCACTCTACGCACGGTTACCAAGCGTACTGAGGGAACCTTTAGAAGCCTCCGTTACTCTTTTGGAGGCGACCACCCCAGTCAAACTACCCACCAAGCAATGTCCCCCGCAATGCGGGGTTAGGCCTCAGACAAACAAAGGGTTGTATTTCAACAATGACTCCACAACGCCTAGCGACGCCACTTCATAGTCTCCAACCTATCCTACACATCATTTGTCCAAGGTCAATACTAAGCTATAGTAAAGGTGCACAGGGTCTTTTCGTCCCACTGCGGGTAAGCGGCATCTTCACCGCTACTACAATTTCACCGAGCTCATGGCTGAGACAGTGTCCAGATCGTTACACCATTCGTGCAGGTCGGAACTTACCCGACAAGGAATTTCGCTACCTTAGGACCGTTATAGTTACGGCCGCCGTTTACTGGGGCTTCAATTCAATGCTTCTCCGAAGATAACATCTCCTCTTAACCTTCCAGCACCGGGCAGGTGTCAGGCCCTATACTTCATCTTACGATTTTGCAGAGCCCTGTGTTTTTGATAAACAGTCGCCTGGACCTCTTCACTGCGGCCAGCATTGCTGCTGGCGACCCTTCTCCCGAAGTTACGGGTCTATTTTGCCTAATTCCTTAGCCATGAATCTCTCGAGCACCTTAGAATTCTCATCTCGACTACCTGTGTCGGTTTGCGGTACGGGTACTATTAACCTGAAGTTTAGAGGTTTTTCTTGGAAGCGCTTAGGTGTACTATCTCTTTGTCCGAAGACGCCGAGTACTATCGTATTTCCCCAAGCCGCGTGGATTTGCCTGCGCAGCCTATAGGTACGTACTTCAACGAACTATTCCGTCAGTTCGCGACACTTTCATTACTCCGTCACCCCATCACAGTTAAAACTAGTACGGGAATATTAACCCGTTGTCCATCGACTGTCCCTTTCGGGTTCGCCTTAGGTCCCGACTAACCCACAGCTGATTAGCATAGCTGTGGAAACCTTAGTCTTTCGGTGTGCGGGTTTCTCGCCCGCATTATCGTTACTTATGCCTACATTTTCTTTTCTAATTAGTCCAGCAACCCTTACGAATCACCTTCAACCCCATTAGAATGCTCCCCTACCACTTACGTATTATCGTAAATCCATAGCTTCGGTAATATACTTATGCCCGATTATTATCCATGCTCGTCCGCTCGACTAGTGAGCTGTTACGCACTCTTTAAATGAATGGCTGCTTCCAAGCCAACATCCTAGCTGTCTAGGCAGACAAACCGCGTTCTTTCAACTTAGTATATATTTGGGGACCTTAGCTGATGGTCTGGGTTCTTTCCCTCTCGGACTTGGACCTTAGCACCCAAGCCCTCACTGTTATGAAACATTATATAGCATTCGGAGTTTGTCAGGAATTGGTAGGCGGTGAAGCCCCCGCATCCAATCAGTAGCTCTACCTCTATATAACTTAAACATAACGCTGCACCTAAATGCATTTCGGGGAGTACGAGCTATTTCCGAGTTTGATTGGCCTTTCACCCCTACCCACAGATCATCCCAAGACTTTTCAACGTCAACGGGTTCGGTCCTCCACTTTGGGTTAACAAAGCTTCAACCTGTCCATGGGTAGATCACACGGTTTCGCGTCTAACACTACTGACTAAAGCGCCCTATTCAGACTCGCTTTCGCTACGGATCCGTGGCTTAACCACTTATCCTTGCCAGCAACGTTAACTCGTAGGCTCATTATGCAAAAGGCACGCCGTCACCCCACGAAAGGGCTCCGACCGCTTGTAAGCGTATGGTTTCAGGATCTATTTCACTCCGTTATTCACGGTTCTTTTCACCTTTCCCTCACGGTACTGGTTCACTATCGGTCTCTCAGGAGTATTTAGCCTTAGCGGATGGTCCCGCCAAATTCAGACAGGATTTCTCGTGTCCCGCCCTACTCAGGATACCACTATCCATTATAGCACTTACCTATACAGGACTATCACCCTCTTTGGTTCTACTTTCCAGTAGATTCTAGTTCGTTTTACATGGAATATCGTGGTCCTACAACCCCAAAATTGCCGTAACAACTTTGGTTTGGGCTAATCCGCGTTCGCTCGCCACTACTTACGGAATCACTTTTGTTTTCTTCTCCTCCGCCTACTTAGATGTTTCAGTTCAGCGGGTTTGCCCACCCGTAGGTGTACTATGTCTTCAACATAGTGGGTTGCCCCATTCGGGTATTTACGGATCAATCGATGTGTGCTCGTCCCCGTAACTTTTCGCAGCTTATCACGCCCTTCATCGCCTCTGAGAGCCAAGGCATCCCCCATACGCCCTTATTTTGCTTATTGTACCAATCTTAAAATTAATTAAGACCGTTTTTTTTGTCTTTTACTACTAATAGTAAAAAACGCTTTCTACTTGTAATATTTTCTTATCTCAATATGTCAATGAACTTTTTTCCTTTCGGAATTGTGGAGAATAACGGAGTCGAACCGTTGACCTCCTGCGTGCAAGGCAGGCGCTCTAGCCAGCTGAGCTAATCCCCCATTTCTAATCTTAAATTATGAATGTTGAATTTTGAATTAAGGTATTCATACTCATACTTCTAAAATTTCCTTATATATAACTAATCCTAAATTGTTGTCTCGGACAGACTCGAACTGTCGACCCCTACATTATCAGTGTAGTACTCTAACCAGCTGAGCTACGAGACACTCTTCATTCTTAAATTATTTGTTCTTTTTTTAAATTAACAGCAAGAGTAATAAAATTTTAAGCATAATGACCAACTTCTCTTTTCGTCTCTTTCCCTAGCGTGCTTGCGCTAACACTAAGGCTCTAGAAAGGAGGTGTTCCAGCCGCACCTTCCGGTACGGCTACCTTGTTACGACTTAGCCCTAGTTACCAGTTTTACCCTAGGCAGCTCCTTGCGGTCACCGACTTCAGGCACCCCCAGCTTCCATGGCTTGACGGGCGGTGTGTACAAGGCCCGGGAACGTATTCACCGGATCATGGCTGATATCCGATTACTAGCGATTCCAGCTTCACGGAGTCGAGTTGCAGACTCCGATCCGAACTGAGAACGGTTTTGTAGATTCGCTCCTATTTGCATAGTGGCTGCTCTCTGTACCGTCCATTGTAGCACGTGTGTAGCCCAAGGCGTAAGGGCCGTGATGATTTGACGTCATCCCCACCTTCCTCACAGTTTACACTGGCAGTCTTGTTAGAGTTCCCGACTTGACTCGATGGCAACTAACAACAGGGGTTGCGCTCGTTATAGGACTTAACCTGACACCTCACGGCACGAGCTGACGACAACCATGCAGCACCTTGTAAATTGTCTTGCGAAAGGTCTGTTTCCAAACCGGTCATTCTACATTTAAGCCTTGGTAAGGTTCCTCGCGTATCATCGAATTAAACCACATGCTCCACCGCTTGTGCGGGCCCCCGTCAATTCCTTTGAGTTTCAAACTTGCGTTCGTACTCCCCAGGTGGGATACTTATCACTTTCGCTTAGCCACTGAACTTGCGCCCAACA
Source organism: Flavobacterium crassostreae (assembly GCF_001831475.1). Taxonomy (NCBI): domain Bacteria; kingdom Pseudomonadati; phylum Bacteroidota; class Flavobacteriia; order Flavobacteriales; family Flavobacteriaceae; genus Flavobacterium; species Flavobacterium crassostreae. The sequence continues at coordinate 389,848 of NZ_CP017688.1, forward strand.
GCTAGTATCCATCGTTTACGGCGTGGACTACCAGGGTATCTAATCCTGTTCGCTACCCACGCTTTCGTCCATCAGCGTCAATCAATTAGTAGTAACCTGCCTTCGCAATTGGTATTCCATGTAATCTCTAAGCATTTCACCGCTACACTACATATTCTAGTTACTTCCTAATAATTCAAGTCAGACAGTATCAATGGCCGTTCCACCGTTGAGCGATGGGCTTTCACCACTGACTTATCTGACCGCCTACGGACCCTTTAAACCCAATGATTCCGGATAACGCTTGGATCCTCCGTATTACCGCGGCTGCTGGCACGGAGTTAGCCGATCCTTATTCTTACAGTACCGTCAAGCTGGTTCTCGAACCAGGGTTTCTTCCTGTATAAAAGCAGTTTACAATCCATAGGACCGTCATCCTGCACGCGGCATGGCTGGATCAGGCTTGCGCCCATTGTCCAATATTCCTCACTGCTGCCTCCCGTAGGAGTCTGGTCCGTGTCTCAGTACCAGTGTGGGGGATCTCCCTCTCAGGACCCCTACCCATCGTAGCCTTGGTATGCCGTTACCATACCAACTAGCTAATGGGACGCATGCTCATCTTTCACCGATAAATCTTTAATAGTGATCTCATGCGAGACTGCTATACTATGAGGTATTAATCCAAATTTCTCTGGGCTATCCCTCTGTGAAAGGTAGATTGCATACGCGTTACGCACCCGTGCGCCGGTCTCTAGTTCCGAAGAACTATACCCCTCGACTTGCATGTGTTAAGCCTGCCGCTAGCGTTCATCCTGAGCCAGGATCAAACTCTTCATCGTATATTGTTTGCTTATCTCTAAGCTATTTATTTTTGACTGAAGATCTATTGGTTCTTTTTTATTCTTGCATTTCTATTACTCTTATTCTTTGTCTTAAGATCTCTCTTAAAACGGCTGTCAATTCAATATGTCTAGGAACGTGTCTTATCTTGTTTCTCGTTTCGTCGGTCAATTTTCGTGACTCTCGAAGCGGGTGCAAAACTACAACTTGTTTTGGTAACTGGCAAGAAAATTTTGAGGTTTTTTTAAAAAATAATTTTTTAATTTTTTCTCTATTTCTCTTAGCAGTATGTCAAATAACGTCGCTTGTTTAGCGGGGTGCAAATGTAAACTTTTGCTTTAATTCTCACAAGCTTTTGAACTCTTTTTTGAAAAATAAATTTTCGCCTTGATTTCGTCTGCTTGCCAGTATTTGAAAGAACTTGTTTCTTATTGCGGGTGCAAAACTACCGCCTTTTTTCGGTTAATCAATACTTTTTTTACCTTTTATTTACCTTTTCTTAATAAGAATCGCTAACTGCTTTGTTTTTAATTCTATACAAATGCTTCTTTTGTTGCTTTTATAGGTCTTCGCTGCTGTTTTTGTGGTTATTCTGCCGGTTTTAGGGGTTTGGTGGTTGTTTTTTGCATGTGTATCTGTTGTCTTTATATATAGGTAGGCTTAACTTTGGAATGAGATTGGTTTTGAAACGCCTCGCTCCTAGCCCTGATAGTAGCGGAAATCCTGCCGAGACGGGGTTCGGCGAGGTAGATTGTAGCGGATAGCTGGAAATAGCTCCTTTATTCCTTTTGTATATAGGTAGGGTTTGTTTTGTAAAAAAAGGAACACCAAGACACAGCGACTATAAATCAGTTGTAACGAATGGCTTTTACTGGGGAGATTTTGGTGATAATATAAGACGGTATCAGCAATACCAAAAAACAGACGGTTATGGTTAGCAAATTTAGCAATGCGATATAGCCAAAATGAAGGTATACTGGAGCTTGATCTACATAGTAGTTCTCGGGGTTTAATTTTATGATTCCAAAATTATCTTGTATCAGCAGGATAGATATGCCGATTAGGTTGCCCCAAAACAATCCTCTAAGAATAAGATAGGAGGCGTTGTATAAAAATATTTTGCGGATGCTCCAATTGTTAGCTCCCAATGCTTTTAAAATTCCGATCATTTGGGTGCGTTCTAATATTAAGACTAGCAACGCTACAACCATGTTTATGGTAGCTACCAATATCATTATAACGAGTATTACTACAATATTAAAATCAAACAATTGCAACCATTCAAAAATATAACTGTATTTTTCAATGATGGTTTTAGTATCTAACGTAGAGCCGGTTTGTTGGTAAACTTGGTTTCCGAGTTGTTGAATTTGATCAAAGTCTTTAACAAAAACTTCGAAAGCTCCTACTTGGTCCGCATTCCATTTATTGATGCGCTGTAGGTGTCGTATGTCTCCTAATATATAGGTAGCGTCAAATTCTTGAAAACCGGAATTAAATATGCCTGTGATGGTAAATCTTCGGATATTGGGTAGCTTGCCCTGCCCTTCTTTCATAAAAAAGGTATTAAAAGCGTCTCCTACTTTTAAATGCAGTCTATTGGCCAAAAATTGCGACACAACTACTTCTGGATTGAGATTTTTGGAAACATCTGGTAGTCTCCCTGCGATAAGGTACTCTTGGATCCGGTTCCATTTGTAGTCTGTACCTACGCCTTTGTATATAATTCCTTCAAAAGCATTGGCGGTTCTAATTATACCTGCCTTACTAATTATTGCTTGTACGTGTTCAATCCCTGGAACGGTGGTGAATTTGGGATAAAAATCTTGTTTTTTAGAAATAGGGCTTGTGGTTGCTTGGGATTGGTTGCTATCAAAATTTGATATTAGGATGTGTCCATTAAAAGCAGCAATTTTTTCTCGTATTTTCTGTTGCAAACCAATTCCTGTGGCTACAGAAACTAGCATCATAATCATACCAATTGCTATAGCGGCTATTGCAATTTTTATAATAGGGGTAGCAATACTGCTTTTGCGTTCTTTTGCAGTAATGAGTTTTTTGGCTATAAAATATTCTAGATTCAAGGGAAATGGGTTTGTGTTTTGGTTTCAAAAATACACCTAAAACCCCAATTACACTAATTGACTCCTAATTTAACGTATTTGCAAAAGCTATTTATTTTTATAGAAAGTAACAAAGGCTCTAAATTAAAGTGCAAGTAACCGTATCTTGTTGTTAGATTAAAGGTTTTACAACGGGTTAAAGCGGTAGGTTTTTTTTCATTTCTTCTACAATAGTAAATGCTGCGGGACAAATAGGAATATTCTTTAAGGTAATATCGGTAATTTGCTGAAACTTCTTTCTATCGGTATGCGGGAACTCTCTACAGGCTTTTGGCCTAACTTCATATATAAAACAACTGTTGTCTGTATCCAAAAAAGAACAAGGTAGGCTTTGTAGTACATAATCTTGATCTTCGTCCATACGCAAATATTGAGCTATAAATTGTTGTGGCTTTTGTCTTAAATGTTTTGAAATGCGCGCTACATCTGCGGATGTAAATAACGGCCCAGTGGTTTTGCAACAGTTGGCACAATCCAAACAATTGGTTTTTTGGAATACGGCGTCATGCAGATCTTGCATTACGTAATCTAAATTTTTGGGTGTTTTCTTTTTTAGCTTATCAAAATACTTTTTGTTTTCAATATGCTTATCTTTGGCTAGTTTTCCGAGTTCGTTTAAAGAAGGTTTCAAATGGTTTATTTTTTTTGTAAAATTAATACTTTTAAAACAATGTTCTTGGATTATGTGCTTTTGAATTTTGAAACTCCCACCATGAAAGACCTTTTTGGCAAAGCCATCCTTGATTACCAAACCAATAATTCTCCGGAAGATTTGATTACAGAAACCTCTATATCTGAAGCAGATCAAATGAGCGTAGCCTATTTATTTAGAACGTTTGAAGAAATGCCAAAAATAGAACAGCAAGCTCTAGAGTTGGCACGAGGCAATGTGCTAGACATTGGTTGCGGCGCAGGGAGCCATAGTTTGTACTTACAGAACAATCCCGATTTGCAGGTTATGCCTATTGATATTTCTAAAAATGCTATTGCAGCATGCAAACTTAGAGGATTAACTCAGGCAAGGACACTGGATTTTATGGCTATTAAAACCGAGACATTTGATACTATTTTGTTGTTGATGAACGGCACGGGCATTTGTGGCAAAATCCATAAATTACCAAAATTTTTAGGAAAACTAAAATCCTTACTTAACCCTGGAGGACAAATCCTGCTAGATAGCTCAGACCTTATCTATATGTTTGATGAAGATGAGGATGGCGGCAAATGGATTCCTTCTGAAAGGGATTATTATGGCGAAATTAGCTTTACTCTTTCGTATAAAGGAGATACTGAAATTGCTTTTGACTGGCTTTATTTGGATTACAACACCCTACAAAATGCAGCTTTAGATAATGGTCTACTATGCGAATTGGTTTTAGAAGGAGAGCATTATGACTATCTCGCAAAACTAACTCTGGCAACACCCTAAAAAAATACTACAAAAAAGATTTGGTTGGGGTGTCTTTTCGGGCATACTCAAACCGATCCAATAAAACAGGCAAACAGTAGCCGTCCAATCCATTTAACGCCACTACACCGGCTTTGTCCAATTGTAACCAACCGTCTGGGTGCGCTAATTCTGGATTATAAAAAAGCTTTTCGATACGGGCAATAACCAAGATAGTATTGTTCTCTTGGATGTAATATTCGTTGGCATATTTGCAATACAGTTGTACTGGACTTCCTTTTACAAAAGGAATTGGAATAGTGGTTTTGTACTCTTCTTCTAGATTGGTTTTGCTGAATTCGGAAATGGCTGCTTCGTAGTTTGCGGAGGTATGGTGCGCATCTGCAATCATGGATTGGCTAACGTGATTTACCGTAAAGTATCCCGTGTCTTTGATGTTTTGATATGTATCTCTAGGCACCGTAGTGGGGCGAACTACAAAGGAAAGCAATGCAGGATCACTCCCTAGGTGGGTAATGCTACTAAATATGGCCACATTAGTACTGCCTTGTAGTGATTTGGTTGCTATTAAATTGGCAGATTTGTAGCCCGTGCAAGAATTAATTAAATTGAGTCTTTGCACTCGATTCATTTTATCCATTTGTTCTGTGGTGATCTCTATCATGGTAGGTGTGTTTGGATGCAAATATACTTATTTTGTTTATTAATAATTGTAAAACAATAAACAAAATACTATTTTTACCGCTTCTTGCGTGAGGGGTTGTAGTGAAAATCCTTTTGGGAGGAACGAGAAAAAGATTGTAGCGAAAAACCCGACCGAAGCTTTTGCGTAGGGCACGCCCAGAACTAAAAACCTAGTGACTGGATGTAAACTTTATGTTATTTATAATGCTTACTTTAGAATATATACTTATTTTTACCATCTTATAATTAGATTTTTTTGATGCAAACTCCACTTAAAATTGCTGTTGTAGGTTCTGGATTGGTTGGCTCCTTGCTGGCTATTTACCTCAAAAAAGCGGGTCATATTGTACATATATATGATCGAAGTCCTGATATTCGTAAAATTACCTTCTCTGGTAGATCTATTAATTTAGCCATGTCTAACCGAGGCTGGAAGGCGCTCGATGGCGTGGGGATTGGGGATGCCATCCGAGATATTGCCATACCGATGGAAAAACGAGCCATTCATTTGGTGGATAAACTCAATTTTCAGGCGTACGGACAAGAGGGCGAAGCGATATACTCTATATCCAGAGGGATTTTAAACCGAAAGATGATTGATCTTGCTGAGGCGGCTGGTGCTGTTTTTTTCTTTGATCAAAAAATATGGGATGTTACTCTCAAAGAGGCCACGCTCCATGCTGGCGAAACCGAGCGAGGTGCTTGGGAAGAGAAAAAATACGACATGGTCTTTGGGGCGGATGGTGCTTTTTCAAGAATACGACACCGAATGCAACGCCAAAGTATGTTTAATTATTCGCAAGAGTTTTTAAATATTGGATACAAAGAGCTCAATATTCCGGCTAATGCGGACGGAACCCACAAATTGGATAAAAACTCTTTTCATATCTGGCCTCGTGGCCAATACATGCTCATTGCGTTACCGAATCTGGATGGGAGTTTTACCTGTACGCTGTTTATGCCTTTTGAGGGGGAGAACTCTTTTGATTCTTTGAAAGAAATACAGGATGTGGAACGTTTTTTTGAAACCAATTTTCCGGATTCTATTGAGGTGATCCCAATGTTGACGGAAGATTTTTTTAAGAATCCTACGAGCACTTTGGTTACGATGAAATGTTTTCCGTGGACCTTTGAAGACAAAGTAGCGCTAATTGGAGATGCCTGCCATGCTATTGTTCCTTTTTATGGACAAGGCATGAATGCTGGTTTTGAAGATATTTCGGTTTTGTACGACATGATGCAGAAATACGGAGACGATTGGGAAACGATATTCTCAGAATACCAAGACTCTCGTAAACCTAATGCGGACGCTATTGCGGAACTTTCTTACCGCAATTTTATGGAAATGAGCTCAAAAACTGCAGACGACACCTTCCTTTTGCAAAAAAAAATAGAAAAACTTTTCTCAGAGAAGCATCCTGAAAAATGGATTCCTTTATATAGTAGAGTAACTTTTAGTGATCGTCCGTATGCAGAGGCTCTAGCCATTGGAGATTTGCAGAACGAAATCATGCAAAAAGTTTTGAAAACCAAAAACATTGAAGAAATATGGGATAGCGAAGAGATTGAAGCCAAAATTCTGGCCTTGCTCTCAGAGAACTAATTTATATTTAAAAAAAAGACCAACTTATTTCGGAATAAAGTTGGTCTTTTTTTTGGTTATGCAGCTGTAGTTAGGGGTATTATTTCTTTAAAAATTTATTCAATACTCCAAAAAAACCTCTAATGAATGTAGCACTAGTTAGCACTTTGATAACCGACTTACTGACCGTTGCGGTAGTACTTGCCGTTTTGGAACTAGTGCTCTTTGTAACTTTAGCTTCTGCTTGTTCCTGGGCTTGGGTTGCTTCGTGCCGTTCTGCAAGGGCTATTTTTTGGTTTAGCATTTCGTAGGCACTCTCGCGATCCAGAACTTCACTATACTTTTTGACCAATTTAGAGTGTTGGTTGATGTCTTGAATTTCCGACTCAGACAAAATATCCATTCTACTCATGGGTGCTCGTAACATGGTTGCTACAAGCGGGGTTGGTATTCCTTTTTCATTCAAGGCTGTAACTAAAGCCTCTCCAATACCCAAACTAGTTAGAACTTCGCTGGTGTTGTAATAATCCGAAAGAGGATAATTATCTGCCGTTTGTTTGATGGATTTACGATCATTTGCCGTAAAGGCTCTCAAGGCATGCTGTATTTTTAATCCCAATTGTGCCAAAACACCGCTGGGCACATCCATAGGATTTTGGGTAATGAAATAAAGACCTATTCCTTTGGAACGGATTAGTTTTACAATGATTTCAATTTGTTCTAATAATGCTTTGCTGGCTTGGTTAAACAACAAATGTGCTTCGTCAATAAAAATAACTAGTTCTGGCTGCTCCGAATCTCCTTTTTCTGGCATTTGTTGGTATATTTCGGCCAACATACTTAGCATAAAGGTAGAAAAAAGCTTGGGTTTGTCTTGTATATCTGTTAAACGAAGAATATTGATGTACCCTTGCCCATTTTGGTCTACACGCATTAGATCTTCAATTTCAAAGGACTTTTCGCCAAAAAACAAATCCCCTCCTTGTTGTTCTAATTCAATAATTTTTCGCAGAATGGTACCAGTGGTTGCTGTAGATATTCTGCCATAGCTTTGGGTGATTTCTTCTTTTCCTTCTTCAGTAATATAATTAATTACTTTTTTGATATCCTTAAGATCCAATAAAGGCATTTTGTGGTCATCACAATATTTAAAAACAATAGACACAACACCAGCTTGGGTGTCGTTTAGATCTAAAATTCTAGAAAACAAAACTGGACCAAACTCGGATACCGTAGCGCGCAAACGGACTCCATTTTGCTCCGACAACGTTAATAACTCAACCGGAAACTTTGCTATTTGGTAAGGTAGGTTTATTTGCGCATGACGCGAAGTAATAAAAGATTTTTCTTCGCCCTCTTTGGCAATACCACTAAAATCTCCTTTTATGTCCATCATAAGAACAGGTATCCCAAAAGAGGACAATTGTTCGGACAAAACCTGGATTGTTTTGGTCTTTCCGGTTCCGGTAGCCCCAGCAATCAAGCCATGTCTGTTTAGGGTTTTTAGCGGTAGCCTAACAAAGGTATCTGGTAGGGATTGCCCATCAAGAATGGCACCTCCAAGAACAATACTATCTCCCTTGGTTGCATACCCTTGGTTGATGTGCTGGACAAAATCTTCTTTACTATTCATAATTTATGGGATCTATTTCTATTTTAAATGCAAGTTATTATTATTTTTAGACAAACCATAAAAATAACAACTCCTATTTTATCTTCTTTTTATTTACATAAATTACGAAACAAAAAATTTAACATTGAAGCAACATCCTTACAATAACAGATCAAAAACAGATAAACAGTGGTTTTATTAGCAAAAAAGAAGGTTTTGAGTTCCCAAATTGACAAAAACATAATTTTGAATGTTTTTTTGAAATTTTTTAACAACAGTTAAGTTATAATAAAATTAAAAAAAGTTTTTTTATTTCAACTAAACATATAAATTTGCGGGACTACAAGTTTATTACAACTAAAATAAATTAATTAAAACTATTAAAATTAAGAAAAATGGCGAACGTTAAAAAAGAAAGCACTTCAAACGGTGGAGGAATGGTTTCAGGAATGATTATTGTTGCATGTATTGGTGTTGGTGTATTAATCTGGAAATTTATCATGGGTAATCCTTCCAACTTTGAAGGAGGAAATCCAGAAGGACATCCATTGAACACTCTAGGACAAGTTTATCATGGTGGAGCGATTGTGCCTATATTATTAGGAATGTTATTAATGGTTCTTGTTTTTTCTATAGAAAGATATTTTGTTATCTCTAAAGCAGCTGGTAAAGCTAAATTAGATGTTTTTATGACTAAAGTGCAAGCTACCATCAAAGCAGGTCAAATTGACGAAGCTATTGCTGCATGTGACAAACAACAAGGTTCAGTTGCAAATGCAATAAAATCTGCATTAGTAAAATACCAAGCAGTTAAATTAGAAGGATTCAATAGTGAAGAAGCATCAGAAACTATCCACAAAGAGATCGAAGAAGCAACTTCTTTAGAGATGCCAATGTTACAAAAAAACATGACAATTATTTCTTCATTAGTTTCATTAGGTACACTTATTGGATTGTTAGGTACCGTATCTGGTATGATTAAAGCCTTTGGTGCATTAGCAGCAGCTGGAACTCCAGATCAAGCAGCACTTGCAAGTGGTATTTCTGAAGCACTTATTAATACTGCAACAGGTATTGGAACTTCGGCAGTAGCAATTATCTCTTACAACTTCTTTACTTCTAAGATTGATGATTTAACATACTCAATTGACGAAGCTGCAGTATCTATTGTAAACACTTACAGAAGATTCAGAGGAAGTTTGAAGCAATAATTATATTGGTATTTAGTATCAATTAAAAAAAACAAAAAGAATGGCTAAAATAAAAATAAAAAAAAATGCGGGGTCAACAGATATGACCGCAATGTGTGATGTCGCATTTCTATTGCTTACCTTCTTTGTAATGACTTCAACAGCAAAATTACCGGAGGCGTTACCCGTTGACACTCCAGCTTCTACTGTAAAAATCAAACTACCTGAAAGCGATTTGGCTACAATGACTGTAGGTAAAGGGATGGTGTTCTTTGACTTAAAAGGTAGAGAAGTTCGTAAAAGAACTCTTGAGCTCATGGGCGAAAAGTACAATGTAACTTTTACTGACGATCAAAAAAACAAATTTGCTTTGATGGATGGTTTTGGAGTTCCTGTACAAAACTTATCGCAAATCATTGAGATGAAGTCTTCAGAAAGAAACAAAGCAGGTCAAACAGGTATTCCAATGGATTCTACGGATAACCAACTTAAAGAATGGATCTATAACGCCAGAATTGCAAACATTGAAGTAAACGACAAAGAACTTCAGATTGCTATAAAAGGGGATGCAAAAGAGCGATATGATGAAATTCGTAAAGTAATGGATATCTGTCAAGAGCAAAAAATCAACAGCTTTAGCTTGGTTACTGGCTTGAGAGGAGATGAATTTTAATTAATAAAAAGACACTAAAATGGCTGAATTAAATACCGACGACGGTGGAGGCAAAAAAGGTGGTAAGGTAAGAAGTAAAAAACAAAATTCAAAAGTAGATTTAACTGCTATGGTGGATTTAGCCTTCTTATTAATTACGTTCTTTATGCTTACTACAACGTTGTCTAAACCTCAATCGATGAGCTTGGGATTGCCAGATAAAGATCCAAAAGAAGACACTGCAAACATGAAGGTAGATGAAAATCGTACGATGACTTTGATGTTAGGAGAAAACAACAAACTAGTATATTACATGGGTTTGTTAGAGACTCCAATAGCAGGGCCTAAAGAGATGATTTACGGTAAAGATGGTATTCGTAAAGAAATACTAGCTAGAAAAAAAACCGTGCTGGATTATACTGGTAACAAAGACAAAGGAATGATTGTAATTATTAAACCAAGCAAAAAATCAAGTTACAAAAACATGATTGACATCTTGGACGAAATGGTTATATCTGACGTACCTACCTATACAATCGTTAACGATTTTTCGCCTGAGGAACAAAAATTGTTAGAAGGAAAACAAGAGTAATCTTGTTTTCTTAATAACCTAATAATTAAGAAAAATGAAATTAGATATATTAAAAAACCAATGGCTGGATATTGTTTTTGAAGGACGTAACAAATCTTACGGTGCTTATGTATTAAGAAAGTCTAATAGAAGCACAACAATAAAAGCGCTTATTATTGGAGCAATACTTTTTACTATAGCCTTAGCTGCACCACTTATTGCAGATTTATTACCAGAATCTGAAAAAGACGATGTAGTAAGAAATGTAAAGATTACGGCAATAAAATTACCTCCTAAAAAGATTGAAAAGCCTAAATTAAACCTGCCGCCACCTCCACCACCACCTCCAAAAGTGGATCAAGTGAAGTTTGTAAAGCCCGTAGTGGCAAAGGCAGCAGAGGTGACAGAAGAGCCACCAAAAATTGTTGAGATCAAAGAGAAGAAAATTGGAGCAACTACTATTAAAGGAGATCCAGATGCTGTTTTAACTGTTGCCCCTGTTGGTAATGGTCCTGCAAAAGTTGTAGAAGCAGACGACAACCAGATCTACAACACTGCAGGTATTGAAGTAAAACCAGAATTCCCTGGAGGTATGGAAAAATTTTACTCGTATGTAGGTAAAAATTACCGCGCACCAGACGAAGAAGGTCTAAAAGGAAAAGTTTATGTAACCTTTGTAGTTGAAAAAGATGGATCCTTAACAGATATCAAAGTATTGAGAGATATTGGTTACGGAACCGGAAAAGAAGCAATTAGAGTTTTAAGTAAATGTCCTAAATGGAATCCTGGAGTACAAAATGGCAAGCCAGTTAGGGTACTTTATTCACTCCCAATTACTATACAAACCGCATATTAATGTTAGATACTATTATTAAAAACATTCAGAAGAAATCGCCAAAAGAGCGATTTCTTCTCGTTATAGGAATTTTGTTTTTTGTACTCTATTTTGTCTTAGGATTATTTATTATATTTATGAAAAATTTTCCATTAGCAATGGCAAGACCCTATAGGATTGCTTTTGGGATTCTTCTTATTTCTTATGCCTACATTAGATTTGTAAGGCTTATTAATGACAATAAAGATTAAATCATGAAAAAAATTAGAACGCTATCTTATCTGACTTTTTTGCTGCTATTTACTATTATTTTTGCCTGCAAGAATGATTCTAAAGCCAATAAAGAAACGGTTATAAAAGGCCGTACTACCATTTTAGTAGATGCCTCTTTTCAGCCTATTATAGAGGATCAAATTGCGATCTTTGAAAGTAAGTATGATGCAAAAATTGCCATGACTGCAAAATCAGAGAAAGAGATTGTACATGATTTTCTTAATGATTCCACTGGTATTGCCATTTTGTCTAGAACTTTAAACGAAAACGAGTTAAAAAACTTCAAGTTAAAAAAGATTATCCCCAAAATAACCAAAATTGGAACCGATGCAATTGCATTTATAACCCACCAAAATAGTCAAGATACTCTAATTGCACTACAAGACGTAGTGGATTTTATGAATGGTAAAAAGGGAACTAAAATCCAGGGATTGGTGTTTGACAATCCCAATTCTAGCACTGCTCGTTATATTAACCAATTATCTGGTTTGCAAGACTTTCCTGACACTGGAGTATTTTCGTTCAATACAAATGAAGACGTTATAAAATTTGTTTCGGAAAACGAAGGAATGATTGGCATTGTTGGTCTAAATTGGCTATACCAACCTAGCCCTACAGGAAGAGAATATACACAAAAAGTAAAAACACTTTCTGTAAAAGACATAAACGGTACTAAATATATCTCGCCTAGCCAAAATAATCTTGCTGAAGAAACCTACCCTTTGGCACGTGATTTGTATATAATAAATTGTCAAGGTCGTAGCGGATTAGGAATGGGCTTTGCTTCATTTGTCTCTGGAGACATTGGACAAAGAATTATTTTAAAATCTGGATTGTACCCAGTACGCACACCAGGACGTAAAATTATATTTAAAAACAACTCGCAAAACAAAAATGAAAATGAAAATGAATAAATCAAATATAGTTACAATGAATAAATTTAAAATTCTAGGAGTTGCCTTTTTGGCCGGAATGACCGTGAGTCAGGCACAAAGCATTGATCAAGCCAAAAAAGAAATTGACGCCGAAAAATACCAAGATGCAAAAACAACCTTAAAATCAATCGTTAAATCCGACCCATCAGAAGGTAAAGCATTCTTTCTTTTAGGAAATGTCTACTTGTATCAAAATGTTGCAGACTCTGCCAAAATAACCTATACCAACGGTCTAACTGCCAAGAAAGATGCCCATTTCAACTATATTGGTCTCGGACAATTGGATTTAAATAATGCAAAAAATGCAGCAGCCAAGACCAATTTTGACTTAGCTATAAAAGAAAAAAGAAAAAAAGATTTTGAAGAGTACCAATATGTTGCAAGAGCATATATGAACGCTACAAAACCGGACTATAAAAATGCCTTAGCTACTTTAAAACTAGCTAAAGAAAGAAATGGAGAGGAGCCTCAAATTCTTTTAGCACTTGGAGATGCACATTATGGAGACAAAAATCAAAACGAAGCCTACTCTGCATACCGGAATGCTTACCAAGCAGACAACAGCTTAATTAGAGCTAAGGTACAGTTAGGAGTACTCTTAAAAGGAGCTAAAGCATATACCGAAGCAGTGAATGCATATAATGAAGTACTGGCTACAAATCCAAATTATGGTCCATTGTATCGTGAATTAGCCGAAACATATTACCTATGGGGATTAAATGTACCGGGAAGACAAGATGAGTATTTAAAAAAAGCACTCGGGTATTATGAAAAATACATGGATTTAACCGATTACTCCTTAGCATCGCGTATGCGCCATGCAGATTTTTTAATCTTAGCTAAAGATTACAAAGCCCTAGAAATAGAGGCTAACAAAATGAAGGAGTTAGACAAAGTAAATCCACGTATCTTCCGATATTTAGGATATTCTGCTTATCAAAACGGCAATGTAGATCTTGCAATCCAATCTTTGGAAGATTTTACTGCTAATCCTGACAACAAGATCATCAACTTAGATTACTTATATTTAGGACTTTCTAAAATAAAAAAAGGAACTAATGCAGACGGAACAGCCATTGACCCAGTTCTGTTTGAAAAAGGAGTTGCTAACATCCAAAAAGCAGTTGCTCTCGAAAAATCAGTTACCAATGAATTAGGAGAAGTAGGTAAAGATCTATATGAAAAGAAATTATACAAAGAAGCTGCAGCTATTTTAGAAATTGCTACTTCAAATCCGGAAACAAACGGGTTTTTGTATGACAATTATTATTTAGGAAACGCTATCTATTTTGATAATGCTGCAGCTGGTGCCGCTAAAGACACTGTTGCACTTAAAAAAGCAGATATTGCTTACGGAAATGTAATTAAAGCATCTCCAGATACGCAAGATGTGTACCTTTCGCGCGCTAGAACAAACAGCCTATTGGAAGACGACAAAGCAATGATTATGTATTACCAACAATATATTGATATTGTAACCAAAAAAGGCCCTGAAGAACTAGCAAAACCTTCTGTTCAATCTAAACTTGTGGAATGCTATAACACTATGGCTGCAGGATACGCTAATTTTGACAAAGCAAAAGCAAAAGAATTTTTTGCCAAAACTTTAACTATTGACCCTACAAATGCTTACGCAACACAATCGTTAAAAATTCTTAAATAAGAACCCATTTATTTTATGGATACCAACCCAATAGTTCTGAACTATTGGGTTTTTTTTGTAAAAATAACTCCCTACTTAGTTTTAATGAAGTCCTATTTTAATTAGTATCTTTGCACTTTAAATTAAAAAAATGCTATCAAAAGAAATACAGTTAGAAGTAAACAAAGGAGCTATGCTGCCCTTAATGGAAGAGTTTTACACCATTCAAGGCGAAGGTTACCATACCGGAACAGCGGCCTATTTTATACGAATTGGCGGATGTGACGTTGGTTGCCATTGGTGTGACGTAAAAGAAAGTTGGAATGCAGAACTACATCCTCCAACAGCAGTAGATTTGATCGTAAACAATGCTAGCAAGTATGCCGAAACTGTTGTTATAACTGGCGGCGAGCCCTTAATGTGGGATATGTCTTTACTTACTAGTAAATTAAAACAAAACAACCGAAAGGTACACATAGAAACTTCGGGGGCATACCCATTATCTGGCACCTGGGATTGGATTTGTCTTTCTCCCAAAAAAAATAAGCTTCCTACAGAGACCGTTTATCAAAATGCGCAGGAACTAAAGGTGATCATTCACAACAAACATGATTTTATTTTTGCCGAAGAGCAGGCAGAATTGGTCCAAAAAAATGCCATTTTGTTTCTACAACCAGAATGGAGCAAAAAAGAGGAAATGACCCCACTCATTGTAGATTATGTGATGAAACATCCTAAATGGAGAGTTTCTTTGCAAACGCATAAGTATTTAAATATTCCGTAAGAGTCGGTTTACTATCCTACTGTTTCGCCTTGCTTTGATCGCTTTTTTTTAATTTCTTTATAAACAAAAAAAGTTTATTGAATTGCATTTCAATAAACTTTTCGGATTGGGTTTGTATGGTTTTTAAACCTAGTACCATACCTAATTTTAGGCTCGTAACTAATTCCAATTACAGATTCTTTTAGGTACGGTTAGCACCTATTATTTGGTGATTTCTCTAAATATAGCTTCAAGGTTTTTGTTTTTTTGGTTTAATTGTAGTGTTTTTAAGCCATTTGCTGTTGCAAAATCAAACACGCTAGGACGCATATCTTGATTTGTTTTAAAAACGAGCTCCCAAGTTGTGTCATGGGTGTTTATAAAACTGACGAGATGCGGGATTTTGGCCACTGCTTGTTCTTCGATTTTGTAATCAAACGCAACCTCAATTACTTGTTCTTGGTTTTCAGCAATTAAAGAGTCTAGTTTTTTGTCGGCCACAATTTTTCCTTTATGGATAATAAGTACCCGATCACAAATAGCCTCTACCTCTTGCATGATATGTGTGGACAGAAACACCGTTTTGTCTTTTCCAACATTTTTAATTGTGTTTCTAATTTCAATTAACTGGTTTGGATCTAAACCAGTGGTAGGCTCGTCTAGAATTAAAACATCTGGATTGTGTAGTAACGCATTGGCAAGACCAACACGCTGACGGTAGCCCTTAGAGAGTTGACTAATTTTTTTATGACTTTGGGTCGTCAATCCCGTTAGGGCGATTACCTCATCGATTCTGGATTTGGGCACATCATACACCTTAGCATTGAACGCAAGATATTCTCTCACATACAAATCCAAGTACAGGGGGTTATGCTCTGGCAGATAGCCAATAGAGCGTTGTACGGCTTTAGGATTGCTAACTACGTTTTGCCCGTTTATAAAAGCAGTACCCGAATCTGCGGCAAGATAAGTGGTTAGTATCTTCATTAAAGTAGATTTTCCGGCACCGTTAGGCCCCAAGAAACCTACAATTTCTCCTTTCTGAACAGAAAACGAAATACTATCTAGCGCCAATTGCGCTCCGTAACTTTTTGAAATAGCTGTAACTTCTATGGACATGATGAATTATTTGTAGCAAAAGTAAACAGAAAACGGTTGATTTATTATTTTTTTGGCTTCAAAGTTTGCAAACTAAAGGCCAAATAAAAAATTTAGGGATGGTGTTTTATTTTTTTTGGAAGTAAGCAACCAAAATGGATGCTGTAATAAAAAATAATTACCTGATTTTTTTATTTATTATGTAATTTAAAACCAGTTTTTTAGAGAATTCTTTGTAACGGAATTAAAAACGTAATTTTTTTTTGGTGGACTAAAAATAATTTATATATTCGCATAGTAATCAACAACCAAATCATGCTAAGCATTCGATTTTATTTTAGCAACACGTATTACTTTTTCTGGAAACAGGATAGGGATTGTTGTATGGTTATTTAATTAAAAAAATTAAATTTAAATTATAAATATACAGTCCTGATGAAAATCAGGATTTTTTTTTGGAATAAATGGAAATAAAAATTGCAATACAAGGAATTAAAGGTTCTTTTCATCATCAGGTGGCTCAAGAATATTTTGACGAATCGGTTTTAATTGAAGCGTGTTTGTCTTTTGAAGAATTGGTAGATAGTTTGCTCTCTGGAAGAGCAACCCAAGCGGTTATGGCTATAGAAAATTCTATTGCAGGTCCCATTATTCCTAATTATGCCTTGATTGACAAAAACAATTTGCACATTATTGGAGAGCATTATTTGCGTATACACCAAAATCTAATGGCATTACCGGGTCAAAAAATAGAAGACATTACCGAGGTACATTCGCACCCGATGGCATTACTTCAATGTATGGATTTTTTAAAAAAACATCCGCATATTAAAATTGTAGAAGACAAAGATACTGCCGAAACAGCACGCAGAATTGAACAAAACAAGCTAAAAGGCATCGCAGCCATAGCCAGTAAGACTGCCGCAAAGATGTATAATTTAGACATCTTGGCTCCAGAGATCCAGACCATCAATGACAACATGACTCGGTTTGTGATACTTACCAAAGAAACTATTTTGGAAGCTCCAGAAGCAATCAATAGAGCTTCTTTAAAGTTTGAACTAGACCACAAGCGCGGTAGCCTTGCTGCAGTATTGAACGTAATGAGTGATTGCAACATGAATTTAACCAAGATACAATCCTTACCAAAAATAGAAACTCCGTGGAAATATTCTTTTTTTGTAGACGTTACTTTTGAACAGTATAGTGATTACCAAAAAACCAAATCTTTGGTAGAAATCATGGCCGAATATTTTAAAGTTTTAGGAGAATATAAAAACACTAAACCCTAGATTTAAAAAAACAAAAACCTAGCAACAGTACCCACAATAATCGTTTTTTCTTAAATTTAAAACCTTAAGGATTACCCACAAAAAAACATCATGATTAAAGCAGCAAAACGTTTAGATACCGTACAAGAATATTATTTTTCTTCCAAATTAAGAGAAGTTAGACAATTAGCCTCAGAGGGAAAAGCAATCATCAATATGGGTATTGGTAGCCCCGATCTTAACCCATCGCCCGAAGTAATTGCAGCCATACAAGCAGCCGTAAATGACGAAAACGCACACCAATACCAAAGCTACCAAGGGCTACCGGAACTGCGTCAAGGCATGGCTGATTTTTATAAAAACAACTATGGAGCAACCATTAATCCGCAAACAGAAATTTTGCCATTAATGGGATCCAAAGAAGGTATTATGCATATTTCTTTGGCTTTTTTGAACGAAGGAGACCAAGTCTTAATACCCAATCCGGGATATCCAACCTATACCTCCGTGACCAATTTAGTGGGCGCCGTTCCGTTATATTATGATTTGAAAGAAGAAACTAATTGGGAACCTGATTTTGAAGCTCTAGAAAAATTGGATTTATCTAAAGTAAAAATCATGTGGATGGGCTATCCGCATATGCCTACCGGTGCAAGAGGAAGTATTGCTTTATTTGAAAAATTAGTTGCTTTTGCCCACAAGCACGAACTATTATTGATCAATGACAATCCCTATAGTTTTGTTTTAAATGACAAGCCAATGAGTTTATTGCAAGTCCCTGGCGCAAAAGAAGTCGCTTTAGAGCTTAATTCTTTAAGCAAGACATTCAATATGGCAGGTTGGCGAGTAGGAATGGTCTTAGGAAATGCCGAAGCCATCGAAGCTATTTTAAAAGTCAAGAGCAATATGGATAGTGGTATGTTTTATGGCGTACAAAAAGGAGCTGTTGCAGCGCTTAACTGTGACCAATCTTGGTTTGAGGCACAAAATGCAATCTACAAAAAAAGAAGAGCCCTTACCGAAAAACTTGCTGAAAAACTGAATTGTAAAGTATACAAAGAAGGCGTAGGCTTATTTGTATGGGCAAAGTTACCCGAATCAATAGCCTCTGCAGAAGCATTTATAGACACCATTTTGTATGACAAGCATCTATTTATCACCCCAGGCACTATTTTTGGTAGTAATGGAGAAGGCTACATCCGTTTTTCGTTGTGTGTAGAAGAGAGTAAAGTACAAGAAGCAATTGATAGATTTAATTAAATGAACATATATATAATTGGAATAGGGCTAATTGGTGGATCTATGGGGCTGGATATCAAAACCGTGCACCCAGAAGCAACCGTTTATGGTATAGATACCAACCCAAAACACGTAGAAGAAGCCCTTGCACTAGGAGTGATTGATCACGAAGGTAAGATGGCAGATTTGGCAACGGCAGATTTTGTAATAGTTTCTGTACCTGTAGATGTCGCTTTAACCATTTTGCCAGAAGTTTTAGACCAAATCGGCCCCGAAACCATCGTATTTGAGGTAGGATCTACCAAAAATCCGGTTTGCGAAGTGGTAAGCAACCATCCAAAAAGAAGAAATTTTATAGCAACACATCCTATTGCTGGAACCGAATTTTCAGGACCATCCGCAGCAATTAAAGGCCTGTACCAAGGCAAAACAAATATTATTTGTGAAGTAGAACGAACAGCCTTTAAATTACAAGAAAAAGCGTTGGATTTATTCAAAGCCATCGGAATGCGTATTCGGTACATGGACCCAAAATCCCATGATAAACATATTGCCTATGTATCGCATTTATCGCACATAAGTGCATTTATGTTAGGCAAAACCGTAATTAACAAAGAAAAACACGAACAAGATATTTTTGACATGGCAGGTTCTGGTTTTGAAAGTACGGTACGTCTGGCCAAAAGTTCGCCAGCAATGTGGACTCCTATTTTTAAACAAAACAAAGCGCAAGTTGTAGAAACATTAGAAGAATACATCTCTAACTTAAATCAATTTAAAGAATTGTTGGTACAAGAAGATTACCAAGCTATTTTTGAAGAAATGGAAAGCGTCAACAAAATAAAAGAAATATTAAATGGAATGCATCCCAAAAAATAGTCCTTTTGTATCTTATAAAATTATCCCTAAATAACAACCGAATAAAAACAATAAAGTAAAAATTAGAAAACTAAAAAAGATGGAAAACAAGAAAGAAATGAGAAATTGGTTGCAAGAATTTAATTTAAACCATCCATTTGTAATCGCTGGACCTTGTAGTGCCGAAACCGAAGAGCAAGTTCTAAAAATTGCTCATGAGTTAAAAGATTCTGATGTTAGTGTTTTTAGAGCTGGTATCTGGAAACCTAGAACCCGTCCCGGAGGTTTTGAAGGAGTAGGAGAAATAGGCTTAAAATGGTTAAAAAAAGCAAAAGAAGAAACTGGATTGCTAATGGGTACTGAAGTAGCCAATGCTGCACACGTAAAATTAGCTTTAGAATATGATATAGATGTATTGTGGATTGGTGCCAGAACAACAGTTAACCCATTTGCAATGCAAGAACTTGCAGACGCCCTAAAAGGTACCAAAAAAATTGTATTGGTAAAAAACCCCGTTAATCCAGACTTGGCCTTATGGTTGGGTGGTGTAGAACGTTTGTACAATGCCGGAATTGAAAAATTAGGGGTAATACACCGAGGTTTTTCAACCTACGACAAAACCAAATACAGAAACATCCCAGAATGGCAAATAGCAATTGAACTACAAAATAAATTTCCAGATTTGCCGCTAATTATAGATCCATCGCACATTACCGGAAATCGCGAAATGATCCTTGAAGTAACCCAAGAAGCATTGGATTTAAATTATGACGGAATGATCATTGAAACCCATACCGACCCAGATAACGCTTGGAGTGATGCAGCACAACAAGTAACCCCAACAGCTTTAAAACAAATTTTTAAAGACCTAAAAGTCCGCAAATTAAACGATGCTTCGGATGAGTTTACGCAAAAAATGTCTAAATTAAGAGCAAATATTGACGTACTAGATGCTACCTTATTAGAATTATTAGGCAAACGAATGAAAGTGGCAGACGAAATTGGTTTGGTTAAAAAAGGAGCCAATGTTGCCGTACTTCAAAATTCTCGTTGGAACGAAATCCTTGGAAAAATGATCCTTGAAGGAGAGAAAAAAGGACTAACAGAAGAGTTTATCTTAAAAATGTTCAAAGCCATACACCAAGAAAGTATTGGGCACCAAGACAAAATATTAAACGCTTAGTTACAACAACTTTGGCATTAGGCAATAACTCCGTACCTTGTTTTGAGGTTACGGAGTTTTTTTTGTTAAAGATGGTATTAAAAACTTTGCCGTTTCAAGTTCAAACTTCCAACAAAGTTTTACCTTTGCACCATGACAGGAATCGTTTATAAATCTACAGGAAGCTGGTATACCGTAAAATCGGAACAAGGAGATTTCATGGAGTGCAGAATGAAAGGGAAGTTTCGAATTAAAGGAATTAAAAGCACCAACCCTATTGCCGTAGGAGATGTGGTGGATTATCAATTAGAAGAAACCTCCGACACCGTTACAGGAACTATTTTTAACATTCACGACCGAAAAAATTATATTGTTCGTAAATCCGTTAATCTATCCCATCAGATGCACATTATTGCATCCAACATAGACCGGGTATTTTTGTTAATTACCGTCTCCAATCCCCCAACTACATTCAACTTTATTGACCGTTTTTTGATTACTGCTGAGGCCTATGGTATTGAAACCGTTTTGGTTTTTAACAAAATAGACACTTTGGATTCTGTAACACTAGACGAGCAGTTGTACATGCAACACGTGTACCAACAAATTGGGTATACTTGCTTGCGTGTTTCCTCAACAGAACACCAAGGTATTGAAGCCCTAAAAGAATTAATGCTTGGCAAAGTATCCATGTTTTCAGGACACTCTGGCGTAGGAAAATCAACCTTGGTAAATGCCTTAGAACCTTCTTTGCATTTAAAAACAAAAAACATATCCGAAGCCAGTAAACAAGGCCAGCATACCACTACTTTTGCTGAAATGTATGACTTATCTTTTGACGCCCGAATTATTGACACTCCAGGCATAAAAGGCTTTGGAATGGTAGATATGGAACCCGCAGAAATAAGCGGTTATTTTCCGGAGTTTTTTAAACTCAAAGACCACTGCAAATTCAACAATTGTTTGCACAAAGAAGAGCCCAAATGTGCGGTAAAAGCAGCTTTAGAGAAAGACGAAATTGCTTGGTCTCGTTACAATAGTTATCTAAAAATATTAGAAGGAGACGAAGAACATTATCGTACAGATATTTATACAGAAGACAGAGCCGAAAGTGATAAAACCAGAGGGCTATGAGAGTAGTTATACAGCGCGTTTTGTCCGCATCTGTAACCATTGAAGGAAAAACTATAGCCCAAATACAGAGAGGATTATTGCTCTTGGTAGGAATTGAAAACACAGACACCCCTGAGGATAGCGCCTGGTTGGTTTCAAAAATTTCTAAAATGCGTATTTTTGAAGATTCAAACAAAGTCATGAATCTATCCCTACAAGACATTGCAGCAGAGGTATTGATCGTGAGTCAATTTACACTACATGCTGCTACCAAAAAAGGAAACCGTCCTTCGTATATTAAGGCCGCAAAACCCGAAATTTCTATACCGTTGTACGAAGATTTTGTACAGCAATTTCAAAAGGAATTAAAAAACAACGTACAAACCGGAAAATTTGGAGCAGACATGCAAGTAGCTCTCTTAAATGATGGCCCAGTAACGCTACTTATGGATAGCAAAAACAGAGAATAGCACCATTGAACAAGCATTTAACTCATGCTTTTGCATGGTTACAGTCTTTTAAAACGCCTTTTGCATACCGTAATTCTTTAATTTTTGGGCAACGGTGCGCCTACTGCTAAGTCACATCGATGGTTTTTTTGGCCATGAGCAGGATTATTCTCTGCAGAAATTGCTGTTGTGCTCGTGTTGGTTGCTAAAACAGAAGGCACAGCTTGCGTGACGTTGATTTGCTTAGACACAGATCCAACTGTTTGTGTAGGACTAGCCACTACTTTGGATGATAAAGAACCCAAAGGCGCTCCCACCGCTATATCACAGCGATGGTTTTTTTGACCATGAGCAGGATTTATTCCATCCGCTTTAGACGGTTTAGTCTCCGCCAAGACAACTTCGTGTTTTGATGTTGGATTTGGTGCTGTTGGATTTGGAACCGCATCTAAAGGCGCTCCCACCGCTATATCACACCGATGGTTAGCAGCTCCATGTGCAGGGTTATTATTTCCAGACACTACGCTGGCTTGTGCAGGAGTATTTTTAGAAAATAAATTATGATTCCCAGAAGTCACCTCCGAAGCATTACTGTTGTTTGCTATAGTTGCTTGTTGCGTAAAAGGCAACACGGCATTAGAACGCTCTTTGTTGGTTTCTTTATTTTCATTTTTACAAGAAACTGTAGTAATTAGTAGTAGTAAAAAAATACGGTGATAATATTTCATGTCCAGATGGTTTTTATTGATAAACTCAAAGATAGGGTTTTAAAAATTAAGCATCCATTACTACAATAGCAATCTAAATAACAAGATAAGATGTTTTAAACAAGCGCACCAAAAGCAATCTAGTGGCGCGCTAAAACAGGATGCGTTTTAAAAAACCTGATGCGCTATTTGCCTTATATTTTC
Organism: Flavobacterium crassostreae; assembly: GCF_001831475.1. Classification (NCBI taxonomy): domain Bacteria; kingdom Pseudomonadati; phylum Bacteroidota; class Flavobacteriia; order Flavobacteriales; family Flavobacteriaceae; genus Flavobacterium; species Flavobacterium crassostreae. The sequence continues at coordinate 413,038 of NZ_CP017688.1, forward strand.
CGACTTACCCATAGAATAGTAATGCAAAACAGGTACTCCAGCAGCTTTTAACTCTAAAGATTGCTGAACAGCCCATTCTATACCCACTTGCCTTATAGCTTGGCTAGTCTTACAATCTGCTACTGCTTGTATTAAATCTTCGGGTAAATCAATACGGAAAATTTGTGGCAAAATTTGCAAATGCCTCTCTATAGCAAGGGGCTTAATACCCGGAATAATCGGTACCGTAATACCCATGGCACGAGCTTTGGCAACAAACTCAAAATATTTGGTGTTGTCAAAAAACATTTGAGTTACCACATAATCTGCTCCAGCATCTACTTTTTCTTTTAATCTTTTTAAATCCGATATCAAAGACGGAGATTCTAGATGTTTTTCAGGGTATCCAGCTACACCAATACAAAAGTTTGCTTTATTATCTATATGCATAACCTCATGCAGGTACTTTCCTTGGTTCAATAATTTTATTTGTTGTACCAAATCTACTGCATATTTATTGCCTCCGGCTGTGGCTACAAAAGATTGCTCCTCTTTCATTGCGTCTCCGCGCAAAGCCATTACATTATTGATGCCTAAATAGTGGCAATCTACCAATAAATACTCTGTTTCTTCCTTTGTAAATCCGCCACATAGCACATGCGGAATAGTGTCCACATCGTACTTGTGTTTGATAGAAGCACAGATACCTAATGTACCTGGTCGCATTCTGGTCATTTTTTTATCTAACAAACCATTCTCTTTTTTTACATAAATAAACTCCTCTCTTGAGGTAGTTACATCTATAAACGGCGGTTTAAATTCCATCAAAGGATCAATATTATCGTATAATTCTTGAATACTTTTGCCTTTTTGGGGCGGAATAATTTCAAAAGAAAACAGCGTTTTTTCTTTTGCTTTTTCTATATGTTGGGTTACTTTCATTTTAGTGTTTTAAAGGTTGAAAGTCGAAGGTCCAAAGTCAGGCGTTTGGGCTTTATGATTTTGGACTTTACGACTGGTATTAGTCTGCTATATTTGGATTCAACCATTTCATAGCCAAATCAGTAGAGATGTTTCTGCGTTTCGCATAATCAATCACTTGGTCTTCTTTTATTTTTCCGAGTCCAAAATATTTACTTTCTGGATTTCCAAAATAATATCCCGAAACAGAGGATGCGGGCCACATTGCCATGCTTTCGGTCAAGGTTACACCAATTTGTTTCTCTACGTTTAGTAGTTTCCAAATTGTTGGTTTCTCTAAGTGATCCGGGCAGGCGGGATAGCCTGGTGCCGGACGAATTCCTTTATAATTTTCTTCAATAAGGGCTTCTTTGCTTAAAACTTCATCACAGGAATAACCCCAAATTTCTTTACGTATTTTCTCGTGCAAATATTCGGCAAATGCCTCCGCAAAACGATCCGCCAAAGCTTTGACCATAATCGAATTATAATCGTCTAAATCTTTTTCAAATTCTGCAGCCCATTGATCAACCCCAAAACCAGTTGTTACGCAAAATGCGCCCATATAATCTACTTTGCCCGAATCTTTAGGCGCAATAAAATCAGCCAATGCAATGTTTGGTGCTCCTTTTGTTTTTTGGGATTGTTGGCGTAGCGTTAAGAACGTTTGTAATGGTTTTCCATCTGCGTCTGTTAAGACAATATCATCATCATTGATTTGATTGGCAGCAAAAATTCCGTAAATTCCTTTGGCGGTTAGTTTCTTTTCTTTCAAAATAACAGCCAACATTTCGTGTGCATCCGCAAAAACCGAAGTTGCTTGCTCGCCCACTACTTCATCGGTTAAAATTGCTGGGTATTTTCCGAACAATTCCCAGGTTCTAAAAAACGGAGTCCAGTCAATATACGGCACCAAAACATCTAGTTCTACCTCAATTACTTGCTCGCCAATCACATTTGGCTTCACAGGAGTAAAATTCTGCCAGTCCAGTTGTAATTTGTTTTTACGGGCTTGCTCAATGGTCAAGAAATTTTTATCCCGAGAGCGATTTAAAAACGTTTCTCTAAACGCATCATACTCGGCTCTAATAGTACTCGCGTATATTTTTTTGTCCTTATTGAGTAAACTTCCAGCCACCGTTACGGCTCTCGAGGCATCATTAACATGCACTACGGTTTCTCTATATTGAGGCGCAATTTTTACGGCAGTATGTGCCCGAGAAGTAGTTGCGCCACCGATCATCACAGGTATTTTCATGCCACGTTTGTCCAATTCTTTGGCGAGATACACCATTTCGTCTAACGAAGGCGTAATCAAACCACTCAGTCCTATAATGTCTACCTCGTGCTCAATCGCCGCAGCAATAATTTTTTCGGGAGCTACCATTACACCAAGGTCTACAATCTCATAATTATTACAGGCTAACACCACCGAAACAATATTTTTGCCAATATCATGGACATCTCCTTTTACGGTTGCCATCAATATTTTTCCATTCCCTGATTTATCACCCGCTTGTTTACTTGCTTCAATATAAGGCAACAAATACGCCACCGCTTTTTTCATAACACGTGCCGATTTTACCACCTGTGGCAAAAACATTTTGCCTGAACCAAACAAATCACCCACCACATTCATTCCCGTCATCAAATTGATTTCAATCACTTCAATAGGTTTTGTAGCTTCGAGTCTCGCTTCTTCAACATCTAGTTCTATAAAGGCATCAATCCCCTTAACCAAAGAGTGCGTAATTCTTTCTTGCACGGTTCCTGAACGCCATTCTTGAACCGCTTTTTCATTGCTCTTTACATCTCCTTTTACATTCTCGGCAAAGTCTAGTAAGCGTTCCGTAGCATCATCGCGTCTATTTAAAATAACATCTTCAACATGCTCTAATAAATCCTTGGGGATGTCATCATAAATAGTCAACATCTCTGGGTTTACAATACCCATTGTCATTCCGTTTTGGATAGCATGGTACAAAAACACCGAGTGCATTGCTTCTCTTACCGCATCATTTCCTCTAAATGAAAACGATACGTTACTCACCCCACCACTAATGTGCGCGTGTGGCAAATTCTCTCTAACCCATTTAGTACCTCTAAAAAAATCCAAGGCATTTAAACGATGTTCTTCCATTCCGGTTGCTACCGGAAATATATTCAAATCAAAAATAATATCCTGCGCCGGAAACCCTACCTTGTTCACTAATATATCATACGAACGTTGGCAAATCTCTACTCTACGCTCATAATTATCTGCCTGTCCGACCTCGTCAAAAGCCATGATAATTGCTGCAGCTCCGTACCGTTTGATCAGCTTGGCATGATGGATAAACTGCTCCTCTCCTTCTTTTAATGAAATCGAATTTACTACACTCTTTCCTTGCACCACCTTCAATCCAGCCTCAATAATATCCCATTTAGAACTATCAATCATGATAGGCACACGGGCAATATCGGGTTCGGCAGCGATTAAATTCAAAAATTTGGTCATGGCATATTGGCCATCCAACATCCCTTCATCCATATTAATGTCAATAATCTGCGCACCTCCCTCTACTTGCTCTTTGGCAATGCTGAGTGCTTCTTCGTATTTTTCTTCTTTAATTAACCTCAAAAATTTTCTAGAACCCGTCACATTAGTACGCTCCCCAACATTCACAAACACACTATCGGGCGTTATGATTAAAGGCTCTAATCCGGCTAATACCAAGTTTTTTCTAGTTTCTACTGCTGCCATTTTTATTTTTTATTTGTCCTCCAAGTTTTCCAAAACCTTGTAGGTATCTCTTTTTAATTTGTATTATTTTGGGCGTGTCCCTCCGTAAAAACTACGGGTCGGGCTATACACTGCAAGTCCTCGCACTTCCTACGTCAGGCTGTGGGCTTTCCGCTGCTATCCCTCACGCAACCCTCCAATTGTTACTCATTTAAAATAACATTGATTTTTTTATTATTCGGGCACGGATTGCAAATCCGCGCTATCTGGATCCTAATTATTTATAAATACTAATTATACTTATACAAATACCGATAATCAGAAAAAGTACATTTACTATGTATCTAATACTTTCTTCTTTCTGCAACCAATGTTTGTTTTGCATCCATAGAAACTTATTATTTTCCCAATTGTTTAACCCAATATGAATTCCTTTAGCAGGAGACTCATTTCTCCCAAAATAGTTTAGAAAATAAACATGCTTTTTTTTATATTCTAAACAATAAATTTTGGAAAAAAAACTTTCTTTTTCTGTAAAAAGCGGATGAGAAAAACCTTCTTTAATAAATCTTCCTCGCTTAATCTCAATTGTTTCCCCCGGGAACATAATTGTTAGGTGTCCTGTATTGAACTCGTTTGATCGTAATACTTCGATTTCCATATTTTTTCAGTTTAAACAATTGTTTCAAAATAGCGATACAGTCAATCATTAATTTACATCACCGCCGTCGAAACTCTTGGTTTGTAATCCTTGGCGATATCCGCAATCAACCGGATGTGTTCCGGAGTGGTGCCACAACAACCACCAATAATGTTTACTAAATTATCGTCTAGATATTCTTTTATAAAAGCTTGTGTTTGTTCTGGAGTTTCGTCATATTCTCCAAAGGCATTGGGCAATCCTGCATTTGGATGTGCCGATACATTAAAAGTGGTGTTTTGTGACAAGGTTTGTAAATATGGTTTTAATAAATCTGCCCCAAGAGCGCAATTAAAACCGACACTCAAAAGCGGAATATGTGATACAGAAATCAAAAAAGCCTCTACGGTTTGTCCTGAAAGGGTTCGGCCTGAAGCATCTGTAATGGTTCCAGAGACCATGATCGGAATAGCAATATTGCGTTCTTCTTTTACCTCCTCGATGGCAAAAAGTGCTGCTTTGGCATTGAGCGTGTCAAAAATAGTTTCGACAAGCAATAAATCACATCCGCCATCCATTAAGGCTTCTACTTGTTGTTTGTATGCAATGCGTAAATCGTCAAATGTTACGGCTCTATATCCTGGGTCGTTTACGTCTGGTGACATGCTTGCCGTTCTGTTGGTGGGACCTATAGATCCGGCTACAAAACGAGGCTTGTCTGGGTTTTTGGCCGTAAATTGGTCGGCTACTTCCCGGGCTAGTTTTGCGGATTCGTAGTTGAGTTCATAAACGTATTCTTCCAAAAAATAGTCGGCCATACCAATGGTAGTTCCCGAAAAGGTATTGGTTTCTACAATATCTGCTCCGGCCTCAAAATAAGCGGCATGCACTGCCTTTATGGCTTCTGGTTGTGTGAGAGATAATAGGTCATTGTTGCCTTTTAGAGAATGTGGAAAATCCTTAAAACGTTGTCCTCTAAAGTCTTCTTCCGAAAAATTATAGCGTTGCAGCATGGTTCCCATCGCGCCATCCAGGATGAGTATTCTGTCTAAAAGGGCGGCTCTAATTCCTAAAGGAGAAGCTGCTGTTGTTGTTGTGTTTGTTGTGTTTGACATACCGTATGATAATTAAAATCTAGACCGTTATCTAAATGTATACTTTTGATTATTTTTTCCAAAAGTTCTCTATGGCTTCTCTTTAGCCCTGATGGTAGCGGCATCCTTTTTATTTTTTCTTTAAAAATAAAAAGATATAGCGTACAGCAGGAGGGATCTTGATGCTAATGCACAGAAGATCTGCTCTAAGAAAATAATATCGATAGGTTGTCAAGAAATGGTTGGAGAAATACGCAAGACGTATTTTTATGTTATCTATCTTAGAAACTAAAAAATTGTAGTTTAAAGTAGAATGTAGCACCTTCTTTAAAGATAAAGGGTTGCTAAGGTTTCATTGGGTCTTTCCCTCCGCCTTTCGTGATAACTTTCAATAAATATAGGAACACTGCAAAGAAAAGACAAAGCGTTAATACTCACAAGTATTAACGCTTTATTTTCTAACTTTAGTAACTTATTTTGTTACACTATTGCTTTAACGACTGCTTTGGGAGCTTCTTTACGAGTTCCGTCAAATCCGTCTACTCCAGAAACGGTGGTGTATTTCAATACGTATCGTTTGCCTGGATTGATGATTTGGTAGGCCGCTTGACACATCAATGTTGCTTCGTGAAAACCACAAAGGATCAATTTTAATTTGCCGGGATAGGTATTGACATCTCCAATGGCAAAAATTCCGGGAATATTGGTTTGGTAATCTAAGGCGTTGTTTACTTTGATGGCGTTTTTCTCTATCTCAAGTCCCCAGTTTCCAATAGGGCCTAACTTTGGTGTTAAACCAAAAAGCGGAATGAAATAATCGGTTTCGATGGTACGGGTGGCACCATTTTCCTCAATAACGATAGATTCAATGTGTTCTGCTCCGTTTAATCCTACTACCTCAGCGGGTGTAATCATGCGGATTTTGCCCGCATCTTTTAGTTCTTGTACTTTTTCTACGGAGTCTAAGGCTCCTCTAAATTCATTACGACGGTGAATCAAAGTTACCTCTGAAGCTACGTCTGTAAGAAAAATACTCCAGTCTAAGGCAGAATCGCCACCACCTGCAATCACCACTCTTTTGTCTCGGAATTCTTCTGGATCTTTGATAAAATATTTGATCCCTTTGTTTTCGTAAAAATTAATGCCGTCGATTAGTGGTTTTCTTGGTTCAAAACTACCTAAACCTCCTGCTATTGCAATTACTTTAGCATGGAATTGGGTGCCTTCGTTGGAGGTTACAATAAAGCTTCCGTCTTCTTGTTTGTCAATGGTTTCGGCTCGTTCTCCGAGTGTAAAGCCAGGTTCAAATTGTTTGATTTGTTCCATTAGATTATCTACCAAATCTCCTGCTAATACTTCTGGAAATCCCGGAATATCATAAATAGGTTTTTTGGGATATAACTCCGATAATTGACCACCTGCTTGTGGTAAAGCATCTAATATGTGGCATTTTAATTTTAATAATCCTGCTTCAAAAACGGCAAATAAACCAGTTGGACCGGCTCCTATTATAAGGATATCTGTTTCAATCATGTTCGTATTAATTAGCCCTTTAACGCCTAATCCAGGTGCAAAAGGAAAGTTTTGTTTTTATTTATATTAAGGTAATGTTCACAAATAAACTATGAATTTTGATCTTTTTCAATGATAAATATCATTCTAACTACACGGTAGCAAAATGTATTTTTTAAATTATTTTTGTTTAACGCCATCTTTGGGAGCTGCCAAATGCTTCGTGGAAGCGGTATTGGTGGTCTTTTTAGAGACCCTCTAATTAAAATCTGAGGCTCGAAAAAAAAATCTTTGCGTTTTTATTTTTTTAAGGTTTCGGTAATTTCATTCATTCGCTGTACTTTTTGTTCAAAATTTCCTTTTAGAGTCTTCCGATATTCGTTCAAGTTTTCGACCATTTTGTTGATATCTTCCGGAATTATCTCCTCAAAGAGTTCTCGCAATCTTTTGGCGGTGGTTGGCGACTTTCCGTTGGTTGAAATGGCAATCTTTACGTTTCCTTTGGTTACAATTCCTCCCAAATAATAATCGCATAAATCTGGGGTGTCTGCTATGTTACAAATTAAAAAGCGTTTTCGAGACAAATCATACACTCGTTTGTTTACTTTCCAATCATCAGTACAGGCAATGACCATATGCCGTTTGCGAAGCATCCAACGATTAAACTTTTTAGGGGTTAGCTTTACAAAAGGGTGTTTGGCCGCTAGAGCCTCTAACTCTGGCAAAAAACGCGGGGCAACTACCTCAACAACTGCATTTGGGCTGGATTTTAACAAAAAAGAAAGTTTTTCTAAACCTACATTTCCGCCTCCTACTAACAATACTTTTAGTTTATGCACTTTTAGAAACACCGGATACAATTCATTCTTTTCCATAGACTAATTGTTTGTTGTGCATGGATTTTAATTCTTTATAAAATCCTGAACTTTTTTTGTGATCTGCCACCACTTCTCCTATAACTATAATTGCTGGCGAACTTAAATTAGCGTCCCTAACAATTTGTGTAATGGTGTTTATGGTTCCAATACCGGTTTTTTCTTGTGGGGTAGTACCGTCTTGAATAATTGCAACAGGGGTTTCTCCTTTGGATTCTGCCTGAAAAATAGCCACAATTTGTTCTAACTTACTCATACCCATCAATACTACAACGGTGGCCGAAGACTGTGCTGCTAATGCAACATCTTTAGACAATTGGCGCGCCGAGGTAGTTCCGGTTATTACCCAAAAGCTCTCCGAAACCCCTCTTTTGGTCAAGGAAATTCCTTGAGACGCTGGCACTGCTATTGAAGAGGATATTCCGGGGATGACAAAGGTAGGGATTCCAAAACTCTCTACATAGCCGGTTTCTTCGCTTCCTCTACCAAATATAAACGGATCCCCACCCTTGAGCCGAACTACGTGTCCGTAAGTCAAGGCGTTATCTACAATTAGTTGGTTGATTTGATCTTGGGTATAGGCATGACTGCCTTTTCTTTTTCCAACAAAAATTTTAAGTGCCTTTTTGGGAGCATAGCACAACAATTCTTCGTTTGCTAAGGCATCGTATAAAACCACATTAGCCTCAGCAAGTGCTTTTGCGCCTTTGATGGTCAAGAGATCCGGATCCCCTGGTCCTGCTCCTACTAAAGTTACTTTGGGTTTTACTATTTTATGCATCAGCGATATCTTTGGCTCTGTAGGTTTCTATGGTCTGAAAGAAAGCAATGGCTTCTTGTATGTATTTTTGGGCAAAAACCTCCGACGGTTCGTTTTGATTGATCTGGTATACCAAGTCTTTGAAAGTGGAGTCTAGAGTGACTTTATTACTTTGGATAAAAACGGTGTCAAACAAATTGATAATTCCGGCATGGTGGTTTGTTTTTTCATTTTCTGCCAATAATAACGCTTTGGCTCCGTTTACAAAGGCTGCATAGGCTAAATAAATAGCATCTGCCCAGTTTTGATCCGCAAAGGCTTCTTGTGCAAATGTCAATTTGTCTTTGGCTTCCAAAATTAATGTGGCCACTAAGTCTATCACAACTCCAGCACACTCTCCTACTCCAACGGCTTTGACGTAATTGTCTGCGTTACCCCAATCAATAAAATCTTCTGGAGTTAAATTGGTAACGTCTGCCAAGGGTTTTAATAATTCGTAAAAATATTTTTCTCCTTGGGCATCATAATAATCTAAAAATGACGTTCCGTTTGCATTGGCTTCAAAATCATTTAAAATAAAACGCAGTGCATCCGGGCCTCTACGGCTTGGTACTTTAATTACTTTGTCTGAAAAACGTCCTTTTCCGTTTCCTAGAATCCCACCACCTAGCAATACTTGCAAAGCTGGCGCTACTAATTTTCCGGCATTGATAGACATCCCTTGAAAACCTACCGAAGACATATTGTGCTGTCCACAAGCGTTCATACAACCACTAATTTTGATCGTAATTTCGCGATTGTTTTGGTATTGCGGAAATTCTAATTTCAATACTCTCTCTAATTCTTCGGCTATACCCGTGCTGCTAGCTATACCTAGATTACAGGTATCGGTACCTGGACAAGCGGTGATGTCATTAATGGTATCATAGCCTAGGGTTACAAAATCTAACTTGGCTAATTCTTGGTAAAAGAAAGGCAGGTTTTCTTCTTTTATATTTCTGAGAACAATATTTTGTTTTAATGAAAAACGCAATTCATTGGCTCCATAATTTTTAATTAATGCTGCTAATGCTCTTGCTTTATCGGTATAAAAATCTCCCAAGAGTACTTTGATACCAATAGCAACATAACCGGCTTGTTTTTGTGCAATCACATTGGATTGTTTCCAAGCTTCAAATGCGGCTGTATCTTCGATAGTTACTTTTGGTACTTCTAATAATGTTGCTGGGATGGCAGCATCAAAAGCAGTAGTGTCAATTTCGTATGATTGGTATGACAAGGCTTTTTTCTCTTGGTCAACTAAACGTAGAAATTCATCACGACCAATATCTTTGATTAAAAATTTCATACGGGCTTTTAAACGTTTGGCTCTTTCGCCATGACGATCAAAAACTCTTAAAACTCCTTCGGTGGTTGGAATAATCTGGTTTGCCGGAATAAATTCTGACAACAATTCTGCATGGTGTGGCTGCGAACCTAATCCGCCTCCTAGCATTACTTTAAAACCACGCTCGCCGTTTACAATTTTTGGAATAAATCCTAAATCATGCAAATAACTCAAGGCAGTATCTTTGTCTGAAGAAGAGAAAGACATTTTGAATTTACGTCCCATTTCTTGACAAATAGGGTTTCTTAAGAAAAACTCAAACATGGCGTGCGCATAAGGCGACACATCAAAGGGTTCGTCCACATCTACACCTGCTAATTCACTTGCTGTGATATTACGCACGGTATTCCCACAGGCTTCACGAAGGGTGATATCGTCTTTGGCAAGGTTTGCCCAAAGTTCTGGTGTTCTATCTAGACTCACATAATGAATTTGGATATCCTGACGCGTTGTAATGTGCAAACGTCCTGTTGAATACTCATCAGAAACTTTAGTAATACGCACTAATTGCTCGCTAGTCACCTTTCCAAAAGGCAATTTGATACGAATCATTTGTACGCCTTCTTGACGTTGTCCGTACACACCACGAGCCAAACGAAGACTACGAAAACGCTCGTCATCTATTTTTCCGTCCTTAAATAATGCAATTTTTCTTTCTAAATCGATGATCTCTTTTTGAACAATCGGATTTTCTATTTCGGTTCTAAAACTTTCCATTTTAATAGGCTTTTGGCCGTGGACTAATGGCTTTTGGCATTAGTTACTGACCGTGTTTATTTGTGTGTTTTTTGTGGTTTGTTTTCAACTTTTACTAAAGACCAAAAGCTTAACGTATAAACCCTACTCCTGCTGTAGCATTGGTGGTGGCGTCAATTAAAATAAAGGCACCATTGGACTTATTATCGTTATAGGCATCAAAATAGATGGCTTTGCTTAATTTGATGCTCACTTCTCCTATTTCGTTGATTGCTAATTGAGACGCCTCGGTAGTTCCAGAAAAATCTGTAGCAATTACGTTTTTCACGCGGTCAATTTTGGCCAAAACTCTATTGGTGTTGTGTTGCACAAAATATTTTGCACCCGGAACCAGCTTTTTACTATCCATCCAACAAACTGTGGTGTGGATTTCTTTTTCGACTTTAGGCAATTCCGAGGTTTTTACAATCATGTCTCCTCGGGTTACATTGATATCGTTTTCTAATTCGATGGTCACTGAAGATCCTACGGAAGCTTCATCGAATTGTTTATCGAAAAAATGGATGTTGCTTACTTTTGATTGGGTTAAAGAAGGCAGAACAGTTACGGCATCTCCAACCTTAATACTACTGCCATACAACTTCCCTGCGTATCCTCTAAAATCATGGTACTGGTCTGTTTTAGGTCTAATAACCGTTTGTACCGGAAAACGAGCTTGCCCTTTTTCGTACACATCCGCAGGTTCTAAAGCCTCAAGATGCTCTAAAATGGTTTGTCCTTTGTACCATGGCATTGCATCTGTTTTGTCTACTACGTTATCTCCCGTCAAAGCACTCAGCGGAATGTAACTTACGTTTTGTTCTTTAAAAGTGCTTTTGGCATTTAATGCTTCAAAGTCCGCTTTAATTTTGGCATAAACTTCTTCGGAATAATCTACTAAGTCCATTTTATTAACCGCTACAATTACCTCTTTTACTCTCAATAAATTATTGATAAAAAAGTGACGGTAGGTTTGCTCAATAACTCCTTTTCGTGCATCTATCAAAATGATGGATACTTGTGAGGTTGAGGCTCCCGTTACCATGTTACGGGTATATTCTACGTGACCTGGCGTATCGGCAATAATGTAACTTTTTTTGGCTGTAGAAAAATAAATATGTGCCACATCAATGGTGATCCCTTGTTCTCTCTCGGCAACCAAACCATCTGTTGCTAAAGAAAAATCCAAATAATCGTATCCTTTTTGCTTGCTGCTTTTTTCTATCGCTTCTAATTTATCGGTGGTCAAAGATTGGGTATCGTATAATAACCTTCCTATCAAGGTGCTTTTTCCGTCATCTACACTTCCTGCTGTTGCTATTTTTAAAACTTCCATTTGTTTTTTTTGTTTACGTCCTCTTTAAAACCCCATCTAAAAGTGGGGAGTCCAAGCGGTAATTTAGTATTTTATTTATTTGCGCTCCTTAGAGGCTATTTTTATATCTTAATTTTATGAATAAAACTCATTCGTAGGATATCTCTATTGAAATAATCTACACCATTTGCTCTTTCTTGAAAACTATTTAAGTATCCTAACTCTAATGCAACTGCGGGACTTAATCCCCATTGTACAGCTGCGTAAACTCTATTTTGATCAAAGCTGCTTTTGATAATTTTGTTACCGCCATTAAGCATTATTTCATCGGATAGAATTGCTTTTAGATATTGTTTTTCTTTTTTCCAAAACGCATAATCTGCTTGGATTTGGTATCTAAATCTTAAGTAAAACGTCGTGCCATCTTCTAGCTCTAATTTACTTGAATTTGCAATAAACCGCTCTTCTATTCTATACCGATGGGTCAAATTTAGGTTCCCTAAAGGCTGTTTTAAGATTGCATCTTGCTGCAAACGATATTCTGGAATAGAAAATCCAGTTTTAGCTTCGGGATTTTGTGTTGCCACAGAAGAAAAAACAAAACCAGCTCCTAATTCTAGCTTATCTGTGATTTTGCTTCTAGCCTGAACCCTACCCACAAAGGCATTTTGCACTATTGGATTTATAAAAACCCGATTATCCATCTCTGTATGAACCGACCATTTTTTATTTAATTCTAGTTGGTTATAATAGCGCATCCAGACTAAACTTTGTTTATCTACATTTTTATGTGTTTGCGCATTTAATCCCAGACTAAAAAGAAATATAATCCAAAGGATTTTAAAGGACTTCATCCTAAAAGTAGCCTTGTTGTTTTCTTTTTTCCATCGCTGCCTCAGAACGCTTATCATCAATTCTGGCTCCTCTTTCAGAAATGGTAGAAGCTCTAATTTCGCCTACAACCTCCGAGATCGTTGCTGCATAAGAATCAACTGCTGCCGTACAACTCATATCTCCTACGGTTCTAAAACGCACAATACGTTCTTCAATTTCTTCGTTTTCTTCTTGGTAAACAAAAGGAGAATGCGACCAAATCATGCCGTCTCTCAAGAATACTTTTCGTTTGTGCGAGAAGTATATGGATGGAATTTCGATTTGTTCTTGCTCGATATAACTCCAAACATCTAATTCTGTCCAGTTGGATATAGGAAAAACACGTACGTTTTGACCGTTTTCAATTTTACCATTCAATAAATCAAACAATTCCGGACGTTGGTTTTTTTCATCCCATTGACCAAAATCATCCCGAACCGAAAAAATACGCTCTTTAGCTCTCGCTTTTTCTTCGTCACGACGTGCGCCACCAATACAAGCATCAAACTTAAATTCGTCAATTGCATCTAATAAAGTTGTGGTTTGCAGACTATTTCTACTAGAATATTTCCCAGTTTCTTCTACTACCTTACCCTCATCAATGGCATCTTGCACATTGCGAACAATCAATTCTAATCCTAATTCTTTAACCAAACGGTCTCTAAATTCTATGGTTTCCGGAAAATTGTGCCCCGTATCTATGTGCAATAACGGAAATGGTATTTTGGCCGGAAAAAATGCTTTTTGCGCTAATCGAACCAAAGTAATCGAATCTTTCCCTCCGGAGAAAAGCAATACTGGTTTATCAAATTGAGCAATCACTTCTCTAAAAATGTATATTGCTTCGCTTTCTAACGCATTTGTTTTTAATATTGAACTCATATTTTTAGTTTAAAAGTTTCCGGTTTAAAGTTTCAGGCTTACTACCTTGGAACTAAAACCCATCCACTATTTATAATTTTTTTTATTCTTTGTTCTTTGTTCTAACCTCTTGAATTTATCCTTGGTGCAAACCACACTCTTTATGACTGGATTCCCACCACCATCTTCCGGCTCGGATATCTTCTCCCTCGGCGATTGCTCTAGTACAAGGCGCACAACCAATGCTTACAAACCCTTTTTTGTGCAACGTATTTTGGGGTACCTTATTTTTTTCCAAATAATCCTCTACTTCTTTTAAGGTCCACTTTAGTAAAGGGTTGAATTTGATGATTTCAAATTTCGCATCGTATTCAAAAAGAGGCAAATCATTTCTGTTTTCGGATTGCTCGGCTCTTAAACCCGTAATCCAAATAGCATTTCCTTTTAAAGCCTTGGTCAATGGCGCTACTTTTCGGACAAAACAACATTCTTTTCTATTATCAACGGACTCATAAAAACTATTAGGTCCTTTTGTGTTCAAAAGGTTTTGCACTGCTTCTGCTTCCGGAAAATACACCTCAATGTGTTGTTTGTACCTCTTTAATGTTTTATGAAAAACATCGTAGGTTTCTTGAAATAAACGCCCCGTGTCCAAAGTAAAGATGTGGATAGCCGCATTACTTTTTGCAATTAGCGCCGTTATCACTTGGTCTTCTTGCCCAAAGGAAGTTGAAAAAACCACTTTGTCTTTATATTCATTTGCCAAAAAAGCAAAAGTCTCTTCTATTGAAAAGTCTTTTGTTTTCTCTAATAATATAGGTACTGTAGTTGTGCTCATTTAATTTTTAATTTTTAATAAAAATCCATTACCCTATCGGTTTAGTAGATTACTTGGCAAAAGTACTACTTATTTCTAAATTACAAAACAAATTATGCTGTTTTATTAAAGAAATGTTTGTGCTTAGCCCCTAAGTAGATGTGTTTTAAAACAAAAAAACATATTATTTAAAAAAATTAAAATTTAACCCTGTTTTTATCTATTTTAATGCAGTTTCATTAAAAAATACGCAAAAATAGCTGTAAAAAAACTATTAGTCTACCTACCCTATAGGATAATAAAAAAATAGTGCTATTTTTGCACAAAATAATTTGACATGGATTTACAATTAGGATTAGTTATTGCAGGTTTAACAGTAGGTTTTATTGTAGGAATGACAGGTGTAGGTGGTGGCTCTTTAATGACGCCTATATTATTATGGTTTGGTATCCCTCCTAGTACTGCAGTGGGTACGGATTTATTGTATGCTGCTTTTACCAAAATGGGCGGTATTTATGTGCACCACAAAAAAAAGAACATCAACTGGACCATTACTGGCTGGCTCTCGTTGGGGAGTGTTCCAGCAGCATTAGTAACTTTATGGATTTTGGACCGTATAAAAACCGATATTAGTGCCTTGAATGCGGTTATTAAATACAGTTTGGGTTGGGCTTTGTTACTGACCTCCATAGCGGTTTTGTTCAAAAAGAAGCTTTTAAATTTTTCTCAAAAACATTCTGGAGATAAATTCCATACCGAAAGTAAAACGCAAAACATTTTAACGGTTGCTATAGGTGTTTTATTAGGCGCTACGGTTACCTTAACCTCTATTGGCGCAGGGGCTTTGGGTACGGTTACGTTGTTTTTTTTGTACCCTCTTTTGGCAACACCAAAATTGGTTGGAACCGAGATTGCACATGCAGTACCCTTAACTCTTGTAGCCGGTTTAGGCCATGCAAGTATGGGCAATTTAGACTTAGGGTTGTTAGGACAATTGTTAATAGGATCGCTTCCTGGAATATTTATAGGCAGTCTACTAAGCGGAAAAGTACCGGATTTATTGCTCCGAAATGCTATTGCAGCAATGCTGTTTTTTGTGGGGTATAAATTGGTTTTTATGGCTTAGCAGCAAAAAATATATAGCCAAAAAAAAAGGGTCTTTCATCTGTATCAACACAGAAAGACCCTTTTTTGTTTTAGCCTTTATAGCCTAAAAAGCAATGTCTGCAAGCGAATTGTTCTCTAATATTTTCAGGGTATTGTCCCGTACTTCGGTCATTAATTTATTTACGGCGCAAGTAGCTTCGTCGGTGCAATCGGCACATTTTTCATAAAAATTATGACTTGCACAAGGCAATAAAGCGATTGGCCCTTCTAAAATACGGTACACCTTGGCCATATTAATATCTTTGGGCTCTTTTATGAGATAATAGCCACCGCCTTTTCCTTTTTTGGCACCCAAAAAACCCGAATGGCGCAAGAGCAATAAAATACTCTCTAGAAATTTAACCGAAATGTTTTCGCTCTTTGCAATATCTGCAATAGCAACTGGAGTCTGGTCTTCTTGCCGAGCCAAAAAGGTCAATGCTTTGATTCCGTATTTTGTTTTCTTTGAAAGCATGGTAACTATTTTTGATTAAAGAATAAAGCAGCACAATTTATACCTCATGCAAAAGTAATGCAACTGCATGCATTAGTAACAAAAATATACTTTTTGAATGTAATCCCATAAAAAAAACGGTTTTTGATGTACAGAAAACCTGAAATCAAAAACCGTTAGCCGAAAGCTTTATTCAAAATGAAAAAGCAATCCAAAATAAAAACCCTTTACAAAAGCGCTTGTTCTAAATCTGCAATAACGTCTGCTACGGTTTCTAATCCTACCGAAACACGCACTAGACCATCGGTAATACTCACTGCCAATCTTTCTTCCACAGATAATTTGGTATGGGTTGTGGATGCTGGATGGGTTACTATTGTTCTGGTATCTCCTAAATTTGGCGAAAGCGAACATAGTTTTATTTTATTCAAAAAGGCCCGACCCGCCTCAAGCCCTCCTTTTATTTCAAAAGCAACAATATTACCTCCAGCCTTCATTTGCTTTTGGGCAATATCATATTGTGGATGGGATTTCAAAAACGGATATTTTACTAGGTTTACATTAGGGTGTTGCTCCAAAAAGGTGGCTACCTTCATGGCGTTTTCGCAATGTCTATCTAAACGAACCGCTAATGTCTCTAAACTTTTAGACAATACCCAGGCATTAAAGGGTGCCAACGCAGGTCCAGTTAGTCGGCTAAACAAATATATTTTCTGGATCAAGTCGGGATCTCCTACTGTAATTCCGCCCAAAACACGCCCTTGTCCATCCATTAATTTTGTGGCAGAATGCACCACTAAATGCGCTCCCCATTTTATGGGTTGTTGCAAATACGGTGTCGCAAAACAGTTGTCTATTACCAAAATCAAATTGTGCTTTTTGGCGATAGTTCCTAGCAACTCCAAATCGATAATATCCACTGCTGGATTGGTTGGTGATTCTGCAAAAAGAATCTTTGTATTGGGTGTAAGAAACTGTTCAATGGTTTCTGGCTTGTTAATGTCAAAATACGACGTTTTGATATTCCACTTCGGGAAATAATTGACAAACAAAGAATGGGTTGCTCCAAAAACACTGCTAGAAGAAACAATATGGTCTCCGGATTCAAGCAATGCAGCCAAGGTGGAATACACCGCAGCCATTCCGGAGGCAAAGGCAAAACCAGCCTTGGCACCTTCCATCTTGCATACCTTTTCTACAAACTCATTAGAATTTGGGTTGCTGTAACGGCTATAAATGTTACGTTCTTTTTCTTCTGCAAAGGAGGCGCGCATGTCTTCGGCATCTTCAAAGACAAAACTGGACGTTACAAACAACGGAACCGAATGTTCTAAATATTGCGTGCGTTCTAATTGGGTACGGATGGCTTGGGTTTCAAAACCAAATTGTTCTTCAGTCATTTTAGGTTGTTTTATAAAAAATGTTTCGTAGAGACTCTTAAAGAACCGGCAGAGATCCACAAAATATTTTTTTCAATTAGTAGTACATTTTGAAATTGGTTAGATTACAACTTTTCTAATTCAAAACCATTCAAAATAACTTTATAATGTATGGTTGCCGTTGGCTCTAATGTTTTAGAAACCGAACAATATTTATCAAAAGAAAGTTGGGCCGCTTTGGCAGCTTTGTCTTCTTGGATGTTTCCTTCTAGGTAAAAAACCAAATAGATGTCTTTGAAAGGTTTTGCTTCGCCAACCTGAACACGCGCTCCCTCAACATCGGCTTTGAAAGACGTGATTTGTTGGCGTTGTTTTTTTAAGATCGAAATCATATCAATGGCGCTACATCCTGCAACACCCATCAACACTAATTCCATCGGACTTGGCCCTTGATCATCGCCACCAAATTCTGGACGGCTATCTACGTTAACTACATGCCCACGTTGGTTTTTTAATTCAAAATGGAAATTGTCGTTTAGTCTATTTAATGTGATTTTCATCTTATTTTTTTTATGGTATGTTACTCTTATATCTTTTGAAAGTCAATAAATCGGCTTAAAAAATCTTAACATCTTATGTTTTTTTGTTTCTTATATAAAACTCTATTTATTTTTTGAGCTAGATTTTTTTTTAGCTGCCACTTTTATAGGCTTATTACAGTTGTTATTTTCGTACAATTCTATTAATCTGTTTATCAAAGTTGGTTTTTTAAAGTTTTCAGCATTTACTGCAGCTAAAAACTTTGGACAGTCTTTAAATAATAAATTACAATGTTTTCTTACGGATTTATCCATACCAATATTTATGGACGTCTGATCTGACAAATCAAAAACAAAAAACACCCCATCTTCAGAATCTTTCCCCATATACAAACCAGTTGATGGGCCGCTCCCCATTGAAGTCCCTGTATTTGCGTTATACGAAAAAGTAGAACTCGACCTTGCTACTGCCAATTTCATTCCCTTGGAATAGACTGTAAATAGCCATAATTTTTCTTTTTTTACTATTCCTTTGTCCCCTTTATCTACATATCTAAACAAACGTTCTGCAAGAAACTCTGTACCATCTTTATCGGCATATTCAATCTTTTTGATATCATCACTAACCAAAGACTGAACGTTACCTTTTTCGGTCTGTTTAAATTTAATCTTGGTATAAAAAGGGTCTACCAATTCGACATAACCTTTTACAACATCTCCATTTCCATAAGTTATGACTGCTTTTTCATAAATAATTTTCTGGACTAAAGCAGAGGAAGATCCAGCTGATTTACACGACAAAACCAATAGACTCAACGCAAACATTACAATAATTTTTTTCATGTTTTTTATTTTTAGATGAAACTCAAAAGTACTTTAATTTTAGTTATTAAGTATACTCTTTTAGCCTTTGTCAGACAATCGCAAGATGTCTCCAAAAACACCTCTGGCTGTAACTGCAGATCCAGCTCCGGCACCTTGGATAACAATAGGACGATCGCCGTAGGATTCGGTATAAATTTCAAAGAAAGAATCCGATCCTTTGAGTCCTCCTAAGGCGGTATCCGAAGGTACGGAAACTAATTTTACTTCCAAAATTCCTTTATCGTGTTGCAGATCTCCAGATAGTTCTCCGATGTATCGCAATACGTGATTGGGTTTTTGATCTTTTTTTATTGTGTCATAAATAGGATCCAACTCCTCTAATTTTGCCAAAAATTCAGCAGCATTGCCTTGACGCAAAGGTTCTGGAATTAAATTCTGAATGCAGATTTCTTCAAACTCGTTTTGCAGATCCAATTCTCTAGCCAAAATTAGTAATTTTCTGGCTACATCATTGCCACACAAGTCTTCTCTGGGATCTGGCTCTGTGTATCCGCTGTCTATTGCTTTTTTTAATATGGTGCTAAAAGGAACTTCTTGATCCGAAAAGGTATTAAACAAAAAGCTTAAAGATCCAGAGAAAACTCCTTTTATTTTAGTGATATTTTCGCCGGATAAATGCAGCAATTTAATGGTGTCTATCAAGGGCAAACCAGCTCCTACATTGGTTTCGTAAAGGTAATTTTTTTGGTTTTTCTCTAAGGCGTCTCGCAATTCTTTATAAAAACCATAACTCAGGGTATTGGCTACTTTATTAGACGATATTAGATCAAAACTGCTCTCTACCAAAGGAAGGTAATTTTCTACAAAGGCTACGCTAGCGGTATTATCAATGGCTATCAAATTTTCTAGATGATGGGTTTCTGCAAAGGCAATAATGTCGTTGAGTTGGTACGCAACTCCTTGGCTCTGAATTTCTTGTTGCCAGTTGGTGGTTACGCCATTTTTGTTGAGCAACACTTTTTTAGAATTTGCAATAGCGAAAACATTTAACTTAATGTCTTTTCTTTTTTCTATAGCTTGGGCAGATGCTAAAATTTGATCAATCAGTGTGCCACCCACTAATCCGTGCCCAAAAATGGCTATGTTTATTTTTTTGGCTACACCAAAAATTTCGCCATGAATAACGTTCAATGCCTTGTTTAGTTCTGCTTTTTTGACTACCAAGCTCACGTTTTTGCCCGTAACGGTATTGTTGAACAAAATGGGTACAATTTTGTTTTTGATCAGTGCGGTATAGGGTTTGTGAAACGTGCTTAGGTCTTGTCCGATTATTGAAATTACAGATACATGGTCTGTTATGGTAATTTTATTGACGTCTTTGGAGTAAAAATCATTTTCAAATTCTTTCTCTAATTTCAGCATGGCTTGTGTTGCCTTATCTGCCGCAACCACCAGACCGATACCTCTTTCTGAAGATCCCTGAGAGATGATACTCACGCTTATATCATTATCTCCCATTACTCTAAAAATCCGTGCGTCTACTCCTGTTTTTCCAAGCAAGCCTCTTCCTTCTAAGTTGACCAATGCCACATTTTCTAGAACCGATAGGGTTTTGATTCCGGTAGCGTTAGAGTTGGAGGTGATTAGGGTTCCTTTGTTTTGGTCATTAAAGGTATTGAGAATGCGTAGCGGAATATTTTTTTCTAATAACGGAATAATGGTTTTGGCGTGCAAAATTGTTGCTCCAAAATTAGCCATTTCGTTAGCCTCGTTATAAGACAAGGATTCTATTTTTTTGGCATCTAAAACCAATTCTGGATTGGCGGTATAAATGCCGTCTACATGGGTATAGTTCTGTAATTCTTCGGCATTGCTATAATTGGCTATTAAGGACGCGGTATAATTGCTGCCATTTCTGCCCAAGGTTGTGGTTTCGTGTTGGGCATTAGAGCCTATAAAACCTGTAATTACTAATACGGATTCTTTATTTTCATTAAAAACCTGTATAACATTCTTTTTAGAAAGTGCCTCTAATGGCTGGGCATCTCCAAAATTAGAATCGGTTATAATCAACTCTCTGGTATCGGCCAATTTTGCAGGAATGCCTTTTTGTTGCAATAAAAATACTAGTAATTTAGCCGAAAGTACTTCGCCTTGTGCCAGAACTTGGTCTTTGGTTTTGGCGCTATAATCTCCAATTAAACGAACCCCTTCAAAGAGTTGGTCTAGTTTATCAAATTCTTTAGAAAAATCTACCGCATCCCAACCTTCCTTTTGATAGGCTTTAAAGCTGTCCAATAACGGCTTGTAATTTCCGTTTTTGGCCGCAATGGTCAAAATATCTTCTAATTCGTCTGTAGATTTGCCTCTTGCCGAAACGACTATGGCAAATTTTTCTTGTTCTTTAATTTTAGTGTCTATTATATCCAGAACGGCAGTGATTCCTGTACCGTTTGCTAACGATTTTCCGCCAAATTTTACTATTTTCATCTGCTTTTTGTTTTTAAAAACAACTTCTAATAAATTGTCTAATTGTTGGTATTCTATCAAGAAGGCATCGTGCCCGTGTTGGGAGTCTATCTCACTGTAAAATACATTATTTTTAAATTTTTTGATCTCGTTGTAGGTTTCTTTATTTTCTTTTGCCGTAAAAAACAAATCCGAATTGATCCCCACTATATACATATTGGCCTCTACTCTGGCAATAATGGTTTCTAGAGATTCCTGATTGCGTGTGATATCGATGGTTTTCAATAATTGGTTCATCATTTTGTAGGCCGCAAGCTGGAACCTTTTTTCTAATTTTTCGCCATGATAATTCAACCAACTCTCTACCTGAAAGGTCTCTAGTTGTTGGTTGCTGTCTCTATTAAACTTCATTTTAAAAGATTCTGGCGTGCGGTAGCACAACATGGCATGTATGCGCGCATCTTCAATGGGTTTTTTGGAGTTGTTGAGTATTTGCTCTTGTAGATAACAATTGGCAATCAGCCAATCGGTGGCTTTCCAATCGGTAGCGATCACAATAAAATTTTGTGCCAACTTAGGCTCTAAAGCTATCATTTCCCAGGCAATGCCACCGCCAACAGATCCTCCAATGAGTGCAAACAAATGGTCTATTTTTAAAACCCGAAGTCCTTCGATAAAAATTTTAGCAATATCTCTTGCAATAAAATCTCTATAAGAATCGATGGTTGCTGTATGGAATCCGTTGCCCGGAACGTCCAAAGAGACAATGGTATATTTTCTGGTATCTATGGTTTTGTCAACTCCTACAATATCATTCCACCAACCAGACGCTCCAATTACTTGAGAATTTCCGGTCAAAGCATGGTTGATCAAAACAATAGGAGCTGTATGCAAAGGAGCACCAAAAATTTGATAGCTCAAATCTAAGCTAGCATAAAAAGCACCATTGTGAGTGGTGAAATTGGTCAGGGTAAGTTGTGATGGTTTATTTTCCAATGTCAAATCTTTTATGGATTTGTATTTGAAAATATTAGAAAGAAAGAACTAGTTAAAACTAGAAAAAATTTTATTGTTATCTTCCCATTTAAATTATGGTAGAATGTAGCACCTTCATGAATAAATAAATACCATTAATCCAAGGGTTGCTAAGGCTTCAACGGGTCTATTCCCTCGTCCTTTCTTTATAACATTTCAATACGTTTATGAACTTAATACTGCAAATTAACTATTATTATTTTAAACAAACAAACATTCTGAGGGTGTATTTGCTTTTTAAAAATTATGTAACAAAAAAACGCAAGAAAAGATCGAATATAACAATTCAAAACTTTCTTGCGTGTCTATCACCAGGAGCATACTGCACTGACAATTAGATAAAAAGGGTGTCGTTTTCTTTGGAGTACATCAAAAACTGCAACGAATTTGGGACTTTATGCAGCTGCTTTAAATCCGAAGGATTCATGCCAAATCTTGGATGAACCAAATCTTCTACACTGCTTGTAATTAGGTTTTTGGGACTTTTTAGTTTTTTTAAAAAACGTACTGCTCTAGTAATTCTTTCAATGGCTCTCATGTGGTGTAATTTTAAAGGTTTTTGTATTTGTTTTTGCTGTCTCAAAAAAAGCGTTGATTTTATATTTTTACCCAATTATTTTAAAACAAAAAGCCTTCCGATTAAGGGAGGCTCTTGGTGTATTACGGATATAGCATAATGCAATCAAGTGCCTAAAAAAGACTTTGAAATTATTTTAAAATTTAAAAGAAAATTTAAATTCATTTTTGTTTTTTTGTTGGTACAAATTTGCATCATTTTTGACTGTTTTCCTAATGATTTACAATGTTTTAACGTTATTTTACCTAAATAGTAAAATGTTATAAATCGAGATTATAATACTATAACTTTTGGCTTAAAATGGACTTAAAAAAAGCGATTTTTCAGCTTTACTTCTTAGGTGTTTTACAACCTATCTAAGCATTTTTTTAAATCTTCTTTTAAATCTTCAATATCTTCTAAGCCTACCGACAATCTAATTAAGTCTCTAGATACGCCCGAAGACAATTGTTGCTCCTCAGATAGTTGTTGGTGGGTGGTACTTGCGGGATGAATAATCAACGATTTGGTATCCCCAATATTGGCTAAGAGCGAAAACAAGACGGTATGATCTGCAATTTTTTTGGCTGCTTCAAAACCACCTTTCAGACCAAAGGTTACTAAGCCGTTTTGTCCTTTAGGTAGGTATTTTTGTGCCAATTCAAAATAATCACTCGATGGCAACCCGGGATAATTTACCCAAGCCACTTGTTCTTGCTGCTCCAACCATTTTGCCAGTTCCAGAGCGTTTTCACTGTGTTTTTTTACTCTAATGGATAAGGTCTCTAAACCTTGTATTATCTGAAAAGCATTAAACGGACTCAAAGCAGCACCATAATCCCGTAACCCTTCTGTTCTAACCCGAGCAATAAAAGCTGCCGCACCCAATACCTCATGATAAACCAAGCCATGATAGCCTTCATTTGGTGTTGTAAACTCCGGAAAACGCCCACTACTCCAGTCAAAAGTTCCTGCATCTACAATAACACCTCCTAAGGAAGTTCCGTTACCGGAAATATACTTGGTTAAAGAATGGATCACAATATTGGCTCCATACGCTATAGGATTCAGCAAATAGGGCGATGCTACGGTGTTGTCTACAATCAATGGCAATTGCAATGCTTTTGCTTCTTTAGAAATAGCCTCTAGATCCAAAACATCTAATTTAGGGTTGCCTAGACTTTCTACAAAAAACACTTTGGTATTGTCTGTTACCGCATTGGCAAAATTTTTGGCATCCGAAGGATCTACAAAAGTAGTGGTTATACCCAATCTAGGCAGAGTGGTCTGCAAGAGATTAAAAGTACCGCCGTACAAACTACTGGATGCTACAATGTGATCGCCAGTTTTTAACAAAACCAGCAGTGCAGTTACGATAGCAGCAGTTCCTGAGGCAGTAACCACGGCACCTATTCCGCCTTCTAGAGCGGCTAATCGTTGCTCCAAGACATCGTTAGTTGGATTATTAAGCCTGGTGTAGATATATCCCGCCTCGGACAAATTAAACAAATTAGCGGCATGATCGGAATCATTAAAAACGTAGGATGACGTTTGGTAAATAGGAACGGCTCTAGTGCCACCATGTTTGGTTACATCATGCCCGGCGTGCAATGCTTTAGTTTCAAATTTAGTAGTACGCATTAGTGTGTTATTTTTAGGGTTAGTATGCATTTAAAAATAAAAAGCCTCCCAATGTTGTGGGAGGCTCTATAAAATCTTGTTTGTATGTTGATTTAAACAATAGCGCATTCCCAGGAAAACTCCTTAAATTGGGTACACATTATGTTCTTAATTAAGCTCATTGGATATTTTTATAACCCAAATTTGCAAAATAATTGTATAACTACCAAATCTCTAATACTTAATTAACAAAAATAAGTGTTTTTGTTGCTTGAATCTAACCCAGAACCCAACTCTAAAAAACTGCATTTAATTTCAAAAAAAAGTCGTGTTTGATTTGCAATTCAAAATGGTTTCATACCTTTGCAAACTATATAAGAGGAAAAATTTGAACTGATTGCAACCTCTTCATAATGAAATAACTTCATTATGGATACTGAAGATTTCAGTAGAAAAAAATGCTAAAGCAGAAACTCTCCTTTAGCATTATGCCGTTGCAACTCCTTTTTCTCGCTTAATTTAAAAATACTATTTATTATGGCCTATTTATTTACGTCAGAATCTGTGAGCGAAGGACATCCAGACAAAATTGCAGATCAAATTTCAGATGCATTAATTGATAACTTTTTAGCCTTTGATGCTAATTCTAAAGTAGCTTGCGAAACCTTAGTAACTACAGGTCAGGTGATCTTAGCTGGCGAAGTAAAATCCAACACCTATTTAGACGTACAGCAAATTGCTCGCGAGGTAATCCGAAAAATCGGTTACACCAAAAGCGAATACATGTTTGAGTCCAATTCTTGTGGTATTCTATCGGCAATACACGAGCAATCCGCTGACATTAACCAAGGTGTGGACCGTTCTAGCCCAGAAGAGCAAGGCGCCGGTGATCAAGGAATGATGTTTGGTTACGCTACAAATGAAACCGCAAACTACATGCCTTTGGCACTGGATTTATCTCATAAATTATTGCAAGAATTAGCCTTATTGAGACGTGAGAATAAAGACATTACGTATTTGCGTCCAGATGCTAAATCTCAAGTAACCCTTGAATATAGTGACGATAACAAACCTACCCGTATTGATAGCATTGTTATCTCAACACAACACGATGATTTTGACCAAGAGGCTGCCATGCTCGCTAAGATCAAGAAAGACATCATTGAAATTTTGATACCAAGAATCATTGCCAAAAACCCAACTAGCGCCCATTTATTTAATGACAAAATTCAATACCATATTAACCCTACGGGAAAATTTGTTATTGGTGGTCCTCATGGAGACACAGGTCTAACCGGAAGAAAAATAATTGTAGACACCTACGGTGGTAAAGGCGCTCATGGTGGTGGTGCTTTTTCTGGCAAAGACCCAAGTAAGGTAGACCGTAGCGCTGCTTATGCTACACGTCATATTGCTAAAAACTTAGTTGCTGCCGGTGTAGCCGACGAAATTTTAGTCCAAGTTTCTTACGCCATTGGTGTTGCTAAACCTATGGGAATATTCATCGATACTTACGGCACCTCAAAGGTAAATCTAACCAATGGAGAGATTGCCAAAAAGGTAGAAGCTATCTTTGATATGCGTCCGTACTTTATTGAACAGCGCCTAAAATTAAGAAATCCAATCTATAGCGAAACTGCAGCTTACGGCCACATGGGACGCACGCCAGAAACGGTTACCAAAACGTTTTCTGCACCAGGCGGCCTTACCAAAACCATCGAAGTAGAGTTGTTTACTTGGGAAAAAGTAGACTATGTAGATCAAGTGAAAGCCGCTTTTGGATTATAATTACAAAAAAAACAGTGCTTAGCTACTTTTTAGAACAAAAATAACCCAAACAAAATTATACAAACGACTATCCCAAAAGGTAGTCGTTTTTTTTTGTTACTTCGCAAAAACAAAAACTATGGCACGATTTCTTTCTTTCCAAAAAATTAGCAGTACAACAGTCCACACTATTTTACGATTTCCTCTAGAAACCCTTACAGCACTTTTAGGAACCATTGCCTCTTGCTACGCCATAGCAAACCACCAAAACAAAGAACTAAACCACATTTTGATGCAATTTTTGCTATGTTGTTCTTTATGGCTAGTATTGTTTTTGTCTCTGAGTTTGTATTTTACAAAAAATCAAAAACATAGCATTTATCGTTTTGGCCTGAGTACGGTATTTGGCGCAGCTATTGCGTGGTTTGTTTTTAATTTTTCAGAACCAATAAAATCTTTTGAGCTATTTCAGTTTCTGGCATTGAGTCTTGCGCTGCACCTATTGGTGTCTTTTGCCGGCTTTATTTCCACTAAATACCAAACAGAGATTTTTTGGGAATTTAACAAACAATTATTCCTTAGAATCCTAACCGCAGCATTGTACAGCATGGTTATTTATGCCGGATTGTCCTTTGCCCTATTGGCTATAAAGCTTTTGTTTGAAGTCGAGTTAGCCGATAAAATATATTTTTATTTGTTTTGTATAATTGCCGGAATTTTTAACACGCTTTTTTTCTTGGCTGGAGTTCCAGATACAACAGCTGCCGCAACTACCCTAAAATGGAATTATCCGGTTGGACTAAAAAAATTCACCCAATACGTGCTAATGCCACTAATTAGTATTTATTTTGTTATTTTACTGGCGTATGAATTTAAAATAATTGCCACACTTTCGTTGCCTATTGGTTGGGTCTCCAATTTAATTTTGGTTTTTGCTATTTTTGGTATCTTATCCTTATTATTGATTTACCCCATAGCAAAAGATTTTGAAAACGCTTGGGTAAAAATTTTTTACAAATGGTTTTACTACTTACTCGTGCCTTTATTAGGGCTGCTATTTTGGGCCATTATTTACCGTATTAATCTATATGGTTTTACGCACGAAAGATACTTTGTTTTAATGCTAGCATTATGGCTATCGATGGTAACGATTTACTTTATCTTTAAAAAAAATCCAGAAATAAAATACATCCCTGTTAGTCTATGTATTATGGCACTAGCAACCATTACAGGCCCACAGAGCGCCAATTCTGTATCCAAAAAAAGCCAACTAAACCGTTTTGCTTCTTATGTAATAAATAACCCTAAAACCAACCTATCCATAAAAGAAGAACACGATTTAAGTAGCGTAGTTGCTTTTCTTACGGAGCACTACGGTGCAGAAGTGCTAATTCCGTACTCTGGCAAGATTAAAGAGTTAGTCCAAAAAGACAAAAACCCTACCAATTATGAGATCGTAGAAGCACTCGGGCATGTATACAGAGGGTCTTACAGAAGCAACACCAATACCAAACCCACACTTTATTACAACTATTACAACAGCCAAAACCAAGAAATTACAGCCATCAATGGCTATGATTTTGCCTTTACAATAGACGATTATAACGCCTTAGACTGCACCAATTGCATCCAACAGAACCTCAAGTCGTATTCGTTTAAAACGGCAACAACAGATTATGGCATTGCTCTAATAATTAATGATGAGGTTGTTCCTATCAAGATAAAAGACTTTGTAAATCAGACCTCTGCATTTAAATCCGCAGATCATAACTCCAAAATACTACAGCATATCACAACTCCAAAATACGAATTGGTATTGCATTACCAATCCATCACCATGCGCTATAGCAATAACGAAACACTGCTTGATACTTACCAAATCAAAGCATTATTGAAAATAAAAGAAAATTAATACCACAAAAAAAGGGCTGTCTAAAATATAAGACAGCCCTTTTTTAATTAAATATCTAATTATAATTTGTACGTAACTCCAATTTTGGCGCCACTTACTACATTACCTCCTCCTAATTGAACATTTACTCCAAACTTATCATTAAAGAAATAACGACCACCAACTTGTAAACCAATACCAAAGTTATCTGCATCATTATAATCATAAGTTTTACCGCTCATTTTAGTAGTCCAACTAAAGTAGTTTAAATTTGCTCCAGCGTAAAAATCCCATTCACTAGGAATATTTAACAATTCATTGAAATGGTAGTTTCCATTGGCTTGAATACCTAAGATACTACTTTTTAATTCTGAAGAACCCATACCAAAACCAATATTTTGGTTGTACGATTGGTAAGATAATTCTCCACCAAGGGTAAAGTTGGTTGCAATACCATAATCCAGACCTAAGTACACTGGAGTTCCCCAACCTGAGGTTCCAACCCCAGCATTTAACTGAATACCTCCTTCTTCTAAAGGAGCTTGGGCATTAGCGAAATTAAAAGCAAATACAGCTAATAAAAGAGCAATTTTTTTCATTATTTAAGTTTTAAATTAGACTTCACTTTCTGTGAAATTTACCCGTAAAAATACCCTTTTTCTGTTATAAAAATAATTTTTTAAAAATAAAAAATAGTAGGTTTTAATTAAAAAGCAACCCCATGAGGTATTAAAACCTCTAAAACACCCCTATTGTAGCTGCTTTTGTTGTAATTTAGTAGCATGAAAAAAGTATTCCTTATGCTATTTACACTTTGGTTTTGGGCTGTTTTGAGTCAAAACACAGAGGCAATTGCGCTCAAAACAGACGCTATTGCATTTGCTGGAGATGCCTTTTTGGGTTCCGACTCTTTTGGATATTATTACACCCTTGAAAACAATGTTTTTTATAAAAAAAACAACCAAACCACTCTGGAGTACAAAAATATTTATTTGGGAAAAATAACACAAGTTGCGCTACAAAACCCATTAAAAATAGCTCTCTTTTACGAAAGTTTTGCCACCATTATATTGTTGGATAACCAACTCAATGAGATCCAAAAAATCAATTTAAACCAAAACAGCACTCCAATTGCAGCTACGCATATTGGCATGGCAGCACAAAACCAACTATGGATTTATGATAGTTTGAGCCAACAGATCGTGCTTTATAACTACCTTAAAAACAGCTGTCGTTTTATTGCCACTCCTTTTGTAGATCCGTTACAACACGCCCAATCGGACTTTAATTATTTTTATTGGATTGACCCAAACCAGATTGCCTACTCTTGTGATTTATTTGGCAACATACGCCTTCTTGCCAAAATACCCGACTATGAGAAGATCCAGATACTAAGCAAACAGCAGTATATTTACTACCAAAAAGGGCGGTTTTTTTATGTAGATACGGATCCTCAAAAGAGCTTTGAATTTGAAATTCCTGAAAAATCATTCCAAAATTTTTACTACAAAGACCAAAATTTAGCTATTTTTACAACCAAAGAAATTAGCAATTATAAAATCATAATACCGTAATGCACATAGCAGTAGCAGGAAATATAGGATCCGGAAAAACCACTTTAACCCGTTTATTGGCCAAACAATTTAAATGGGAACCCCATTACGAAGACGTAGTAGACAATCCTTATTTGGATGATTTTTACCATCAAATGGAGCGTTGGTCTTTTAATTTACAGATATATTTTTTGAATAGTCGTTTTAGACAAGTGATGCAAATCCGAGAAAGCGGAAAAAAAATCATTCAGGACCGAACCATTTATGAAGATGCGCATATATTTGCTCCCAACCTTCATGCTATGGGGTTGATGACCAATCGGGATTTCCAGAACTATTCTTCTTTGTTTGAATTGATGGAATCTACGGTTAAGGCGCCGGATTTATTAATTTATTTAAGAAGCTCTATTCCTAATTTGGTAGGTCAGATACACAAAAGAGGCCGGGAGTACGAAAATTCGATCTCTATAGAATATTTGAGCCGTTTAAACGAGCGTTATGAAGCTTGGATCCATACTTATAGCCGTGGCAAATTATTGATTATTGATGTAGACAAAATGAATTTTGTGGATAATCCAGAAGATTTAGGAGCCGTTTTTAACAAAATTGATGCGGAGTTGAATGGTTTGTTCTAAACGGTAGTTCACAAGACTATTGTGTAGTTATTTTGTTCCAAAAAATATATAAAAAAAGCACTATCCTGGAGGCAGAATAGTGCTTATTTTGGGTAATAGTACGCCCAGAGTCGCTGGGCTGTGATTATTTTATACTAAACAAGCCTTCTGGTTTGTTTTCAAGCGCCTGAAAACGGGCAGCACATTCTTTGATTATGTGGTGTGCTTGGTTTACATCTCCCCAGCCGCTTATTTCAACGGTTTTGTTTTCTAGATCTTTATATACTTGAAAAAAGTGTTCTATCTCTTTGATTAAATGCGGATTCATATCCGATAAGTCATTTAACGAATTCCAGATTGGGTCCGAAACCGGTACGCAAATTACTTTTTCGTCTGGCCCTTTATCGTCTGCCATATTAAATACACCAATTGGTTTTACCTCAACTACGCATCCTGGAAAAGTAGGTTCATGAAACAATACCAATACGTCTAATGGATCTCCATCTAAGGCTAGGGTTTCTGGTATGAAACCGTAATCTGCTGGATACATCATGGAAGAATATAACATGCGGTCAAAACGCATTCTTTTTAGGTCAAAATCGTACTCGTATTTGTTTCTGCTTCCTCTTGGGATTTCGATCAACACATCGAAAGTGGTTATTTTATCTGATGTCATTTTATTTTTTTTAAGGTCTTATTTTATTTTTATGCGGTTGCAAAAGTAGTTTAAAAACCTTTTTATCACAAGAATTATCCCTTTTAAAACGCTTTTATGCCAAACCATTGTTGTTTTGTAGGTTTTGTGGAACGCTGGTTTTTTTGTTTGGTTTGCTTTTTTAGCCCAGATGGTAACGGCATCCTCTGGTGGCGGGGTTCGCCACCAGAGATATAGTGGACAGCTGGAAATGGCTCTTAAAAATAAAATCCAAAAGATCCTTTGATACTAAATCGCTGTGTATCTGGGGTGTTTAGGTAACTGCCGCGCCAGGCAAAATCTATTCGGAATACTTTGAAAATATTTCCTACTCCGGCGCTGTACTCCCAGTATCCGTTTTGGGGTGCTACATAATTCAAGCCCGAGGCGTTGATGCGGCGGTTGGCCTCTGAGATGGAGCCATAAACGCCTTTGGCGCCTATAATTTCTCTCCAGTTGAGTTTGCGCATAAACGGAATGCGGGAGAAGAGTCTGCCTCCAAAGTTATGTTCCCATTGTAGGGTGGTGTATTGGTCGGTGACAAATTCGTAAAAATTAAGGTTGCTAAAGGTGTTTTCGATGGTAAAATAGGTTTGGTTTCCGGGTATTACGCTTAGCAATCCCAGCGGAATGGTACCAAAGGTTTTTCCGGCTTCTAGGATTAGGTTGCTACGGCCTAGTGGTCCGATTATTATAGGTTGTTTGTAGTATAGTTGTAGTTTGTCATAGCTAAAGTCACTCTGTAATAGGCCTTGAAATCCGTGGCTGTAATTGACAAAAAAGTGGCTAAAGGGGCTGTCTACATTTTTTCTTTCTACGCCATAGCCTATGGTTTTTCGGTTGGGGGTGTACTCTACTTGTAGGTTTAGTTCGGATTGTTTGACTTTGCTTGCCGTGGTGGTGGCTGTGGCATTGGTGTAGTAATCTAGGCTAAAGCTTGGGGAGGCAGATTCTAATGTTCGGTAAGAAAAGCCGGTTTGTAGTGTTATGTTTTTGATGGGTTCGATGGCTACTCCTACGTTGGTGAGGTTGATGTTGGTGAGCTTGCCGTTACTGCCTGTGGTAAATAAGGCAGAGGAAGCAAAACTCCTGCCCAACACATCGTTGGTTGTAGTCAAACTGGCGCCTATTTGCTCTACGTCTCGACGGTTACCAGCCGAGAGGATGATGCGCTTTTTTTTGTCAACCATCCATTTGCCCGAGAGGCCGTATTTAAATTTATTGTCTTGAAATCCATAGGCGGTGTAGCCTTGCAAACGCCAGCTATCGTTGGGTCCAAAATAGGTTCTTCCGCCGGTTCTTAGACGGATTCCTTCTACTTCGTTGTATCCAAAACTCGAAAATATAGGCCCATAGTCTATAGGCGGAAACTCAATGTAACCACTCCCGAGTATCGAAACTAAGCTGTAGAGTTGTTTGAATTTGGTGACGGTTTTTAGGGTATCCAACATTTTGTAAACCCCGCGCTCGTCTTTGTTTAAGTTTTCAAATCTGTTTTCTTCCCAATAGGCTTCGGATCGGTTATAAACTGCGTTATCTATATAATTGACTTCTTCTTTATAAAAAGCTGCTGGTTTTTCTATATTAAATTTATGGTGGTCATATAGTGTGGTTCGTTTTCCGTAAACGCCTTTGGACTCGTCTTTTTTGTTTAAGGCAAAATCCGACATCATGTAATCTCGGGTTAACAAAAACACAGAATCATTTTGTACTTCAAATTCTTGCTCAATATAAATTTCTTTTACCCAGTTTATATTGGCACTTCGAGTAACGGCCATATTAATTTTTTTGATGGCATAGGTGGTGTCATTAACCCAAAAATCGCCCTTAAAGGTTAGTTCGTTTTTTCTTCGGGGGTAAAACAAAATATTATAACACCATTTATTGTTTATGTAAGCACTATCTCTCAATACGTAATTATAAACGTCAATTCCGGTTTTAGACAACGGACTGGTAAAACTTTTGTCAAAAAAAGTCAAATGGTTGTTATAAATATCGTAGTCCGAATAAAGATCTTTTACAAAGGATAAAATTTGTTGGTTGTTACTAAAACCAGAGTTTTTGTTTGCTTTTAGTTTTTCTTTTATTTTTTTTAACTTGTTGCTACCATAAACATCCGATAGGGTTTCGTTTATAAATATGGGCAAATACGATTTTCCGGTAACCTTAGAGGTATCTATGTGTTTAAAAACAAATTCCATGCCTTTAAAAACCTTGCTTTTCATGAAGGCACTATCAATGGTATTCATATCAAACTCCACTTTTTCGTATTTTTCCATCTGGTATTGCTCAAATTGATACAAGCCATTTTTGCGTTTTCTTTCCCAAATTTTTCTCAAAATATCAAGCGCAGGATTGTTCTTTTTGGATGTTTTACCCGTAAAAATAACTACCTCGTTTAGGGTTTGTATCTCCGAGAGAGAAACCTTCAAGTTATAGTTCACGGCATGCAATAGCGTTAGCTCTCGGTCATTATATCCCACCGAAGAGACCGTCAAAATACTGTAGTTAGAATCCGATTCTAAATAAAACCTTCCCTCTTCATTTGCTACCATTCCTTCGCTAGATCCCTTAAAGGCCACGTTGGCAAACGCAATAGGCAGGTTGTCTTTATCTACCACCACACCGCCTACTTTGGTTTGAGACCACAGCACATGGACTACAACCAGCAACAACCAACTAAAGCGTATCTTATTTTTCATAATTTATAACTTAAAAAAAAAGCTTCATCATACTAACGCATGAGGAAGCTTTTGTAGTACTAATAGCAAAGATACTATTTATACATTACTTTTTTGACTGCCTTGATCACATCCTGGGCATTAGGCAACCATTCTTTTAACAAAACTGGCGAATATGGCGCTGGTGTATCTGCAGTAGTAATACGCTGTATTGGTGCATCCAAGAAATCAAAAGCGCGTTCTTGAACAACATACGTAATCTCCGAAGCCACACTTGCAAAAGGCCAAGCCTCCTCAAGAACCACCAAACGGTTGGTTTTTTTAACCGATGTCAAAATAGTCTCATAATCTAGCGGGCGCACCGTTCTAAGATCCACAATCTCGCACGATATTCCTTCTTTAGCCAATTCTTCGGCAGCAATATGCGCTTCTTTAATAATTTTACCAAAAGAAACAATGGTAACATCCGTTCCTTCTCGTTTAATATCCGCTACTCCTAACGGAATGGTATATTCGCCATCAGGAACCTCTCCTTTATCACCATACATTTGTTCCGATTCCATAAAAATCACTGGATCATTATCTCGGATTGCAGCCTTCAACAACCCCTTAGCATCATATACCGTAGAGGGAACCACAACCTTTAGACCCGGAGTATTTGCAAACCAGTTTTCCAAAGCCTGAGAATGTGTAGCACCTAATTGCCCTGCCGAAGCCGTTGGACCTCTAAACACAATTGGCACATTAAACTGCCCACCAGACATTTGGCGCATTTTGGCTGCATTATTTATAATTTGATCAATACCCACCAAACAAAAGTTGAACGTCATATATTCTACAATTGGACGGCAACCATGCATAGCAGATCCTACGGCAATACCAGTAAAACCCAACTCAGCAATAGGAGTATCAATCACTCGTTTTGCTCCAAATTCATCCAGCATACCCTTAGATGCCTTATAAGCACCATTGTATTCGGCAACTTCTTCACCCATTAAATAAACGGACTCATCATGACGCATTTCTTCACTCATTGCTTCGCAAATGGCCTCTCTAAATTGTATCGTTCTCATATTTATATTGTATATGTGTATTTTTCGAAAAGCAAAAATAAATATTTTAAATCACTTTTTTGCATAAAACACTTTAAAATAATCCGAAGCTATCTCCGGCTATCCGCTATATCTTACTGTGGCCAAAGAAGCCACAGCAAGGATGCCGCTACTATCCGGGCTAAAAAAGAAGTAAGTGAGTATTAATATTATGCACGCATAGTATATAATTCAATAAATTACTTTAAATTTGTATAAAGAAATCACGAAAATTAAAAACATAGCACCATGAAGATATTAGTTTGCATTAGCCACGTTCCGGATACTACCTCAAAGATTAATTTTGTCGAAAGCAATTCGCAATTTGACACCAATGGCGTACAATATGTAATCAACCCAAACGACGAGTTCGGACTCACCAGAGCCATCTGGTTTCAAGAAAAACAAGGCGCAACAGTAACCGTAGTAAATGTAGGAGGCCCAGAGACAGAGCCTACTCTGCGCAAAGCATTAGCCATAGGAGCAAACCAAGCAATCCGTGTTAACGCCACCCCTACCGATGGTTTTTTTGTTGCAAAACAACTAGCCCATGTAATCCAAACCGGCGAATATGACTTAGTTATAGCAGGCAAAGAATCCCTAGACTACAATGGCGGTATGGTACCCGGAATGCTAGCCGGAATCCTTGGCTACAATTTTTTAAACTCCTGCACCGAACTAACCATAGAAGCAACAGCAGTAACGGCCGTTAGAGAAATAGATGGCGGTAAAGAAACCGTTACCACAAGCTTACCACTAATAATTGGAGGCCAAAAAGGACTCGTAGAAGAAAAAGACCTCCGCATACCTAACATGAGAGGAATCATGACCGCAAGAACCAAACCATTAACCGTAGTAGAAGCCGTAGACACACCCACTACCACCAAAGCAATAAGCTTTGACAAACCAGCTCCTAAATCTGCCGTTAAATTGATTGCCGCAGATAATTTAGACGAATTAATAAACCTATTACACAACGAAGCCAAAGTACTATAAACCGACTAAATATTAAACAGTACTAGTCCAAACACCAAAATCATACTAGTTTGACTTACTGCAATACCAAACCTTCACTCTAAACAAAAACATTATGTCCATACTAATATACGCAGAATCCGCCGAAGGAAAACTCAAAAAAGTAGCTTTTGAATTAGCCTCCTACGCCAAAAAAATAGCCGAAACCTTAGGCACCACCGTAACAGCATTAACCATAAATGCCAGCGACACTTCGGAACTAGCCAAATACGGCGTAGACAAAGTACTACAAGTAAACCAAGACAAACTAAGCAGCTTTAACGCAAAAGCATATACCGATGTTATCCAACAAGCAGCCGAAAAAGAAAACGCTCCAGTGGTTGTGCTATCTTCTACTACAGACAGCCTGTATTTATCTCCTTTAGTAGCAGTAGCCCTAGAGGCAGGTTACGCATCCAATGTGGTTGGACTTCCGGTAAGCACCGCACCATTCCAAGTAAAAAGAAATGCTTTTTCAAACAAAGCGTTCCAAATAACCGAAATTACTACTGCCGTAAAAGTAATCGGATTAGCCAAAAACTCGTATGGGGTTTTTGAGAATCCAGCAAGCACCACGCAAGAAGATTTCAACCCAACAATAGACGCCACTGATTTTGGCATCAAAGTAGTATCCGTAGAAAAAGTAAGCGGTAAAGTTTCTATAGCCGATGCAGACATTGTAGTCTCTGCAGGCCGAGGATTAAAAGGACCCGAAAACTGGGGAATGATTGAAGAACTAGCCACCGTGCTTGGCGCAGCAACAGCCTGTTCCAAACCAGTTTCGGATTTAGGATGGAGACCCCACGGCGAACACGTAGGGCAAACCGGCAAACCAGTAGCTACCAATCTATATATAGCCATTGGAATCTCTGGAGCAATCCAACACATTGCCGGAATCAACTCTTCCAAAATAAAAGTAGTTATCAATACCGATCCCGAAGCACCGTTTTTTAAAGTGGCCGATTACGGAATTGTAGGAGATGCCTTTGAAGTGGTACCGCAGTTAATCGAAAAATTAAAAGCGTTTAAAGCCCAACATGCCTAAATTTTAAATTATTTAAAATAAATTAGCTGCCAAAAAAGATAATTGTATCTTTGCTTTTGGCAGCTTTTTTTATACCATTTTATAAAAAAACAAACCGCATTTTATTCTATCCAAATTTTAAATCTAAGCACCTAAGTGCTTTTATTACCACAATTATGAGCTTAGTTAAATTGTCCATAAAAGGAATTTCTTACAGTCAAACCCAAAATGGAGCTTATGCCCTTATTTTAAATGAGGTAGACGGAGAACGCAAACTTCCAATAGTTATCGGTGCCTTTGAAGCACAATCTATAGCCATCGCTTTAGAAAAAGAAATCAAGCCACCACGCCCCTTAACTCATGATTTGTTTAAAAATTTTGCAGAACGGTTTGATATTATTGTCAAGCAAGTAATCATACATAAATTAGTAGATGGCGTATTTTATTCTAGCATTATTTGCGAGAGAGATAAAATTGAAGAAATCATAGACGCACGCACCTCAGATGCTATTGCACTGGCACTGCGCTTTAATGCCCCAATTTTTACGTACAAAAACATTTTAGACAAAGCCGGAATTTATTTAAAAGCAAACCCACAGGATCTTGAAAATGATTCACAAGAGATAGAAGACATTTTGTCCAACTCCGAAACTTTTGATACTGGAGAACAAAACACCTCATCAGCACGCACCTATCTAAAACACAGCCTAGAGGAGCTCCAAGAACTCTTATCTCAAGCCGTAGGGCAAGAAGATTATGAGAAAGCAGCACAAATACGAGACGAAATATCCAAAAGAGAGCTTTAGTTTTTGCCACAACCTACCCTATTCCCTTATTCCAAACCACTATTTAAATGAAGCAATATTTAGATTTAGTTAAGCACGTTTTAGACCACGGCGTTCAAAAAGGAGACCGAACCGGAACCGGAACCAAGAGCGTATTTGGCCACCAGATGCGTTTTGATCTAGAAGAAGGTTTCCCGATGGTGACCACCAAAAAACTACATCTCAAATCTATTATTCATGAATTGCTTTGGTTTTTAAAAGGCGACACCAATATTAAATACTTGCAAGAAAATGGCGTAAAAATATGGGATGCCTGGGCAGACACAAACGGCGATTTGGGCCCCGTATACGGACACCAATGGCGCAACTGGAACAGCCAAGAGATCGATCAAATCTCGGATTTAATTACAGAGCTCAAAACAAACCCCAATAGCCGCAGGATGTTGGTATCTGCTTGGAATCCTTCGGTATTGCCAGACACCACAAAATCATTTGAAGAGAACGTGGCCAATAACAAAGCCGCATTACCACCTTGTCATGCTTTTTTTCAATTTTATGTAGCCAACGGAAAACTATCTTGTCAATTATACCAACGAAGTGCCGATATTTTTTTAGGAGTTCCATTTAACATTGCTTCTTATGCGTTGTTAACCATGATGATTGCACAGGTATGCAACCTGAAATGTGGCGAATTTATCCACACCTTTGGCGATGCCCACATTTACAACAACCACATGGCACAACTAGAATTACAACTAACTCGAACACCCGAAAAACTACCCAAAATGGTTTTAAATCCCGAGATTCAAAATATTTTTGATTTTACCTATACCGATTTTACCCTCGAAGGGTACCAACCCCATGACGGCATTAAAGGCAACGTTTCGATTTAGACCACCAATACACTATTCTTGGCGGCGGCATGATCATTCCAGATGTCAAAATCTGCTTCTGGCTCATTGCTATAAACACCATCCACAACATACCGAAACTCATACGATTTGCCTACACATATATCAAAAACCCCCTTGAAATTTCCGTTTTTGAATTTTTTTAACGTACCTAATTGGGCATCCCAACCATTAAAATCTCCTACAACTGCTGCTTGTATGCCCGTATTTTCGGCAATAACAAAAGTAACCTTACAGATTGGTTTGGATTTCAAAAACCGCTTTTTTAAAGCCATAATTATCTCATTTTAATATAGATATCTAATTTACTACAATTTAAGCACCTTAAAAACATTTAGAAACAAATTACACAATAAATTGCCTCCAGGTTAATTTATTACGAATACAACACTACCTCAGGACTTGTTTTTACATTCAAAAAAAAATAAATCTACTTCTGCAAAACAATATCTAATCCCAATTTTGAGATTACAATTTATATTTTACCTTTATAGTCAAAAATTACACCTATGGAAAGAGAACAGCATGAATTATATGAATACGCCCGTAAAAGAATCAAACAAAAAAAAGGGCTGTATTATCATTTTGTACTTCTGTTTTTGGTTTGCATCTTTTTATTTGTTGCCACAAAAGTAATGGACTTTACAGCTGGATCCAACCTGCATATGTGGCTAATTACTATTTGGTTTTTCTTGTTTATACTGCACTTTATCAAAGTTTTTATAACCGACCGTTTTATGAATAAAAATTGGGAAAGAGAACAAATTGACCGATTGGTTGCTTTACAGCAAAAAAAACTAACCGAGCTAGAGAACCACCTACAAGAGCCCACAAAATAAACAGACCAAGGCAATGATAACAATGATTGCAGCAGCAGCTGAAAATAACGAACTAGGAAAAAACAACAGCCTACCATGGCATTTACCAGATGACTTCAAGCGGTTCAAAGCTCTCACTACGGGCCACCATATCATTATGGGCCGAAAAACCTTTGAGAGTTTCCCAAAACCGCTACCCAATAGAACACATGTAGTTATATCCAGACAAAAAGATTATAACCCAGAAGGTTGCATTGTAGTATCTTCACTACAAGATGCCATAGCAATCTGTCCAAAAAACGAAGAACTTTTTTTAATCGGAGGCGGACAAATATACGCCTTGGGGATGTCTTATTGTGACAAGATTGAACTCACCAGAGTGCACCACACCTTTGAAGCAGATGCGTTTTTGCCCGAAATAAATCCCGAAGATTGGTTGTTAAGCAACTCAGAGTACCACGCAAAAGATCCAAACCATCCTTTTGCATTTACCTACGAAACGTATTTAAAAAAATAACTAATTTAGCCATCAAAAAAAAACACCTCAAAAAAGAAGATTTCTTTTTTGAGGTGTTTTTGCATAAGGCAACTTAAAGCGCGCTTTTTTACTTAAAAACAATGATCAGGAAAAAACAACTCACTCTTGGAACAAGATCTGATAACATAACAGAATAATTACAAATGTTAAAAAAACTCCAGAAGTGAAGGTAATAACATTTGCTATTTTTTGAGAATACATCTCAAAAAAACCTTTAATACCAAATACCACGAAGGTACTAAAGACAAAGAAAATTAAAATTTCCAAAAACAAATTTAATCCTAAGAACGTATTTTGCGCTAGGGTTACGCTACTGGCATTTAAGACAGCTCCATCAAAACAGTACACAAGAACAAGCGATATCGTTAACGCAAGAAACAACCACTTGATTTGAGCTATTAATCCCTTTTTGATCATTGAAAAAACATGTTGTATTTTTATTTTGTAAAATTCGTAATAAAAAAGCACCCTCACAATACCCACTTTTAGTGATATTCTAAATATATCAAAAAAAACAACAAAACAGCTCCATTTATAGCTTTTAAAAAAATCGGATACCTCTATAAAATAGAATATAATATTATATTTGTGAAAACTAAAAAAAATGTCCAAAAAAATCACTCCATATAAAGACTCTACGTTAGGCAAAAAAGAACAAGTTGCAAAGATGTTTGATACCATATCCGGAAATTACGACAATTTAAACCGGGTTATTTCGTTTGGTATTGATGTAAAATGGCGCAAAAAAGTATTGCAATTAGTTGCTAATACTGCCCCAAAAAAAATTCTGGATATTGCAACAGGCACAGGTGATTTAGCCATTTTAATGGCGCAGACTGATGCAGAAAAAATCATAGGTCTAGATATTTCATCGGGAATGCTGGCCGTTGGCGAAAAAAAAATAGCCCAACAAAACCTATCCAAAACCATCGAAATGGTTCTTGGAGATTCTGAAAACATGCCGTTTGAAGACAGTTATTTTGATGCCATTACGGTAGC
This sequence comes from Flavobacterium crassostreae, assembly GCF_001831475.1. Classification (NCBI taxonomy): domain Bacteria; kingdom Pseudomonadati; phylum Bacteroidota; class Flavobacteriia; order Flavobacteriales; family Flavobacteriaceae; genus Flavobacterium; species Flavobacterium crassostreae. The sequence continues at coordinate 453,971 of NZ_CP017688.1, forward strand.
ATTTGGTGTCCGAAATTTTGAAAATTTAGAAAAAGGGCTTGCCGAAATTTTGCGTGTATTAAAACCTGGTGGAGTATTTGTAATTCTAGAAACTTCGGTTCCAGACAAAACGCCATACAAACAAGGCTATACCTTTTATAGCAAAAACATACTCCCACTAATCGGAAAATTATTCTCTAAAGACAATGTAGCCTATGGTTATTTGTCCGAATCTGCCGCTGCATTTCCTTATGGTGTGGCTCTGAACAATATTTTGACAAAAATTGGGTTTATAGATGTTGTAGCTATGCCCCAAACTTTTGGAGTGGCTACTATATACTCGGCTTCAAAAAAATAACCAGCACAGAACTATGATACAATTTCTAAAAAAAACCATTCTATTATTCTTTTTCTTTTGGGCATGCCAGACAAAGGCACAGTTCCAAAACGGCATTTTTGGCAAAGACCCAATAGTGAATTTAGAAAACTTTCAGGAACAGCGGGTTTATTTTGGTTTTTTTCTGGGTTTTAATAGCTTTGATTACAAAATTGACTACAAAACAGCAGGGCCAGATATTGAAACCAAAAAAACAACTGGTTTTAACGTGGGTATTGTAGGCGATTTAAGGTTGCAGCAATACATTAATTTACGTTTTGAGCCAGGGCTTTATTATTCTAAAAGAGATCTGCGGTATCCTGGTTTTGAAAACCAAGTGGATGCTTTAAGAGAAGTAAACAGCACTTATATTCACTTTCCGTTATTGGTAAAACTTTCGTCATTACGAGCTGGCAACATTCGTCCTTATGTTTTGGGCGGTTTATCGGCTACACTTAATTTATCTAGTAACCAGAAAGCACAAGATGATAATAAAGAACAAAATTTTAGAGTAAAATCTTGGACTACTAATTATGAACTTGGGCTTGGTATCGATATTTTTTCGGAATATTTTATTTTTTCTCCTTCTATCCGAGGAGTTTTTGGGCTTGGAGACGAGCTAGTACGAGATAAAGATCCTAACAGCCCTTGGACTAGCAATATAGAATCGATAAAAAACAGGGCTATTTTAATTAATTTTACTTTTCATTAAAATTAGTTATTTCTCCTAAATTCACTCAGTACAATTGCCGTAGCTGTAGCTACATTAAGACTTTCTGTTTTTTGGATAGAACCAAAACGCGGAATGGTTAATTTATTTTTAATGGTTTTTTGAATTGCTTTCGAAATCCCATTTGCTTCATTGCCCATCACAATAATTGCTTCTGGAGGCAAGCTTGTTTTGTAAATATTAACTCCCTCCATAAAGGCACCAAAGACTGGCAATTGGGTTTGGGCAAGGTATTGGTTCAAATCTACATAATTAACATTCACCCTACTGATAGACCCCATGGTAGCCTGCACTACTTTAGAATTATAAACATCTACCGTTTCTGGGGAGCAAAGCAATTGCTTTACGCCATACCAATCACAAAGTCGTAATATGGTGCCCAGGTTGCCTGGATCTCTAACCGAATCTAGGGCAACAATAAGGCCGGAGGTAAGCATTTCTTTTTCGGCAGGTATTTTAAAAACCGCCAAACAAGTATTTGGAGTAGTTAAGGCACTTATTTTTTTAAGATCGTTTTCATAAACAAGTGTCTTTTTTGCGGCAGCTACTGCATCAAAATCATTTTCTGTGGTGTACAAATGCTCTAATTCTAGGTTAGAATTTAACAATTCTTGAATTACCTTTACCCCTTCGGCAAAAAACATTTTGTGTGCAATGCGATACTTTTTTTGTTGTAAACTTGTTATGAGTTTTATTTGGTTTTTACTAACCATAAAAATATGTACTTTTGAATTAAATATTTAGGACACTTGAAAAAAATTTCAACAAAAATATCACTATTTATTCTAATAGGAATACTAATCGCTGCTTGTAACACGCAAAAAAGAGTTCCTGAGGGCAAAATGCGTTTGGTAAAAAACAATATTACAGTCAACAACCTTCTGACCAACGAAGAAAATGCTTATAACCAATTGTATCAAAAACCCAACAGTAGCTTGCTTCTGGGCTATCCATTGCGATTAAATTTATACAATTTAGCGAATCTAAACCCCGATTCTACCTACCAGGCCACGTTTGAAAAACATCCTAAAAGATATGCCCGCCAATCCAAATTTTTGTCTGCAAAACAAGTAGATCGGCTCGGGAAGTCTTTTTTATACCACGGTATTCATGATTTTTTAAAAAAAGTAGGAGAACCTCCTGTGCTTTTAGATAGTGCGAAGACTTCTAAATCGGTGATGCGCTTAAAATATTATTATTTTAACAAAGGTTTTTTTGATGTAAAAACGAGCTATACGGTAGACACCATTAAAAATAAAAAAGCAAAAGTAACTTACCACATTGCCACCCAAAAACCATATTTCATTGATTCTTTAAAAACCAGCATTACAACCCCTGCTTTGGACTCTTTGTATCAGGTACAAAAAAAACAAACGCTAATTAAGACTGGAGAGCAATACTTGACCATTAATTTTGAGGAAGAAAAAAACAGAATTAGTACTCATTTTAGGAACAACGGCGCCTATTATTTCCAGCCAACCAACATTAGCTTTGACATTGATACCATCAGCAAAGCCAATAAAGCTAATGTAAATGTAATTATTAATGATTATACGTACCAGGATAAAGATTCGTCCAAAACGGCCCCCTTTAAACTATACCAAATAAGCAAAGTAGCCATTTATACGGATTATGCTGCAAACAAAACCAATCTAAAAATTACCGATAGTACCCGTTACAAAAATTTTGATCTATATAGCCATCAAAAATTAAAATACAAACCCCATGCCATCACGGATGCTATTTTTATTACAAAGGGCACTCCCTTTGCAGATTATAAAACCGTACTGACCACCCGTTATTTAAACAATCTTAAAATATTTAACTACCCTAGTATTCAATACGAAATGGATCCCAAGGATAGCACAGCAACCTCACTCATTGCAAAGATATATCTGACGCCCAGAAAAAAATACAGTTTTGCTACTTTTCTTGATGTGACCCACTCCAATATTCAAGAAGTAGGGGTTTCTATTAGTCCATCTATTACCATTAGAAATGTTTTTAATGGTGCCGAAACATTGGAACTCTCTGGTCGTGGTACAATTGGATCTTCCAAAGATTTAGCCAACCCGAACAACCAATTTTTTAACGTTTCGGAATACGGAGCAGATTTAAAGTTAAATATTCCGAGGGTTTTTCTGCCTTTTTCAACAGAAAGAATTATCCCAAAGAGCATGATTCCGTCTACACTTATGGCTGTAGGTATCGCAAGGCAAACCAATATTGGACTAGACAAAGAAAACTTCACTGGAGCAGTAACCTACAACTGGACCCCAAAAAAGAACACTACCGCTCGGTTTGATCTATTCAACGCTCAGTTTGTTAGAAACCTAAACCCTACTAATTATTTTAATGTGTATCGCTCTTCTTATAGTGCCTTGAATACCATAGGAAAATCCTACAATACCAATCCTCTTTATTTTGATAACGATCAAGACCGAAACCTTTTGATTCAATCAGGAACCTCTGGATTTACCAATGAAGCGCTCTATGGAGGCAACAGCATGAATCTTAATGCTACGGATTTTCAAGCTGTAAAAAGTATTGAAGAACGAAGAATGCGTTTGACCGAGGATGATTTTATATTTGCCACTAGTTTTACCTTTTCAAAAACCACCAAAAAAGACCTGCAAGACCGGAGTTTTTATCAATTTAGAACCAAAATTGAATCTGCTGGATCCATACTCTCGCTACTGGCTAGCACCATCAAAAGCCCTAAAAACGCCAATGGCAACCACGAAATATTTAATCTAGAATATTCCGAGTATATCAAAACCGAATTGGATTACATCAAACACTGGGATCTAAATCACGAAAAAGTTCTAGCTTTTAGAAGTTTTTTTGGCATCGCAATTCCATTTGGAAACTCCGACAACATTCCTTTTTCTCGGAGTTATTTTTCGGGCGGATCCAATGACAATAGAGCTTGGCGTCCGTATAGTTTAGGCCCTGGAAGTAGTGGAGCGGTCAATGATTTTAATGAAGCCAACATGAAAATTGCGTTAAGCACCGAATTTAGATTTAAGATCTTAGGCGATTTTAAAGGGGCTTTATTTGCCGATGCAGGAAACATCTGGAACATCTATGATAATGTAACGGATGAAAAAGCGACATTCACTGGCATCAAAAGCCTAAAAGACATTGCATTAGGCTCTGGATTTGGTCTGCGCTATGATTTAACCTTCTTGGTAGTTCGGTTTGACTTTGGATTTAAGACCTATGACCCCGCTAATACTACCGGCAAAAAATGGTTCCGCCAATACAATTTTGCAAACAGTGTTTTAAATTTTGGAATAAATTATCCGTTCTAATGCTAATTAATTCTTATTTTTGTCGCCTTGAACTAAACAATTACAACCACCTAAAAAAATTACTATGGCACACAACATCCAACCTGGAGTAGCTACAGGAGATCAAGTACAAGAAATTTTTAACTACGCTAAAGAGAAAGGCTTTGCTTTACCTGCAGTAAATGTCACTGGTTCCGCTACAATAAATGGGGTTCTTGAAACAGCTGCAAAATTAAACGCACCCGTTATTATTCAGTTTTCAAACGGAGGAGCGCTCTTTAATGCCGGAAAAGGACTTTCTAACCAGAACGAAAAAGCCGCTATAGCAGGAGGTGTTGCTGGAGCAAAACATATTCATACCCTTGCTGCTGTCTATGGTGCAACAGTAATTTTGCACACAGATCATTGCGCTAAAAAACTCTTGCCTTGGATCGACGGACTATTGGATGCCTCCGAAGCGCATTTTGCCGAAACAGGAAAGCCGTTGTTTAGTTCGCACATGATTGATTTATCCGAAGAGCCAATAGAAGAAAATATTGCTATTTGCAAACAGTATTTGGCCCGAATGAGTAAAATAGGAATGACATTAGAAATTGAACTTGGAATCACTGGTGGTGAAGAAGACGGTGTAGATAACTCTGATGTTGATAGTTCCAAATTATACACCCAACCCGAAGAGGTGGCCTATGCTTACGAAGAGTTATCTAAAATAAGTCCTCGATTTACTATTGCAGCTGCATTTGGGAACGTACACGGGGTGTACAAACCAGGTAATGTGAAATTGACTCCAAAAATTTTAAAAAATTCTCAAAATTTTGTTCAAGAAAAATTCCATACCAAAAACAACCCAATAGATTTTGTTTTTCATGGCGGATCTGGCTCTACTTTAGAAGAAATAAGAGAAGCTATTGAATATGGTGTTATCAAAATGAACATTGATACCGATTTGCAATTTGCTTTTACCGAAGGCGCCAGAGATTACATGATTAAAAACATTGCTTACTTAAAAACACAAATTGGTAATCCAGAAGGAGAAGAATTACCAAACAAAAAATACTACGATCCAAGAAAATGGATGCGTGAGAGCGAAGTGACTTTTAATACCCGATTAGAAAAAGCATTTGCTGACTTAAACAACGTGAACACATTATGAGATTAAAAATTAGGAGCTATAAGGCAGAAGCATTTTTCTGTCTTATAGCTCCTACTCTTTAACTCCTAACACCTAATTATTAAATATGGCTTGGTTTAAAAGAAAAGAAAAAGGAATTACAACGGCTACCGAGGACAAAATGGATGTCCCAAAAGGACTTTGGTACAAATCTCCAACAGGTAAGGTTATTGATGCCGATGAATTAGAACGCAATTTATTTGTAAGTCCCGAAGACGGATTTCATGTACGAATTGGTAGCGCCACCTATTTTGAAATTTTGTTTGATAACAACGAATTTATCGAATTAGACAAAAATCTAACCTCCAAAGACCCTTTGCATTTTGTAGATACCAAAAAGTACGCAGACAGACTAAAGGACGTTATGGAAAAAACCAAACTTAAAGACGCAGTGCGTACTGGAGTAGGGAAATCCAAAGGAAAAGAAGTAGTAATCTGCTGCATGGATTTTGCGTTTATAGGAGGATCCATGGGAGCAGTAGTTGGAGAAAAAATTGCACGCGGAATTAACCACGCAATCAAAAACAAACTTCCGTTTGTAATGATTTCAAAATCCGGTGGTGCACGTATGATGGAAGCCGCGTATTCCTTAATGCAATTAGCCAAAACATCGGTAAAACTAGCACAATTAGCAGAAGCTAAATTGCCTTACATCTCCTTATGTACCGATCCAACAACTGGAGGAACCACAGCATCCTATGCAATGTTGGGAGACATCAACATCTCTGAACCAGGAGCTTTAATTGGATTTGCAGGACCACGTGTGGTTAGAGATACCACTGGTAAGGATTTGCCAGAGGGATTCCAGACTTCAGAATTTTTGTTAGAACACGGATTTCTGGACTTCATAACGCCTCGTAAAGAATTAAAAGACAAAATCAACCTTTATATTGATTTAATTCAAAACAATCCCGTTAGATAAAATACTACTTTTTTTATGTAACAAAAAAGTCCCATCCGTTATCGATGGGACTTTTTTGTTTGTACCAAACCTAGCTACTACATTCCGGTTCGGATAGCCTCTACCGGATCTAATTTAGAAGCACTAATTGCCGGAAGAATACCAGAAATCAAGCCTATTAATGCTGCCAAACTGGTTCCGAGAACAATATTACTCATGCTCAAAACAAATTCAAAATCCATAACATTGGTTAGAATAATGGCAATAATCCAAACCAAAAACAAGCCTATAATGCCCCCTATTAACGACAGAATTACTGCCTCAAACAAAAACTGAAATAAGATAAACCTGTTTTTGGCCCCTAACGATTTTTGAATCCCAATTAAATTGGTACGCTCTTTTACGGATACAAACATAATATTGGCAATTCCAAAACCACCAACCAATAACGAAAATCCACTAATAATCCAGCCCACAACATTCATCTGCCCAATAATGCCATCAATAAAATCGGTAAAACCAGAGAGTACATTTATAAAAAAAGTATCCATCTCGCCTGCTTTAAGCCCTCGTAGGTTTCTTATTTTTTGAGACACCATCGCTTTGTAGGCGTCCATATCGATGCCTTTTTGGGGTTTTAAAATAATAACAGGAGTCATGGCCTCGTTATTGTCTCCATATCGTTTTCGGATAAAGTTTACCGGAAGATACACCGAAGTATCGTTACTATCTCCAAACAAACTTTCTCCTTGTTTTTTTAAAACACCAATAACGGTAAGACGTTGCCCATAGAGCCGAACATTTTTGCCAATAGCGTAACTATTCCCAAAGAGACCCTCTGCAATTTCGTTACCCAGAACAATTACAGCCGTACCCGAATTTGACTCGGCTGCGTTATAAAACCGACCACTAGCAAGCTCCAATCCTTCAATAGCTACTAATTCATTAGTAACCGGAATTACATTAACATCGCTAACCAATTTGGAGTCAAATTTTATACTTTCGTTTTTAACAAACAATTGATAAGCTACTTTCTCGGTATCCTTCAATGTGCTTTCTAAATAAGTGTATTCGTCATAATTAACATCCGGAAACTGTTCTCTCTTCCATTTTGGAACATCCGACGGACCAAAAGAAAAACGCATCAGATAAATAGTATTTTTATCTAAACTGCTCAAATCTTTAGCAATTTTTTTGTCCAAAGAGTCTACCGCAGCAAGTACCGCAATGATAGATAAAATCCCAATAGTAACCCCTAGCAAAGAAAGCAAAGTGCGTAACTTATTGTTCATCAAAGCGTTTATTGCAAAGACAAAGCTCTCCTTTAGTAATCGAAAATAGACTATCATAAATGTACGTATTTCAGTTAAAGTAAAATTCTACAAATTAAATTCAAAATCCTAACAAAATAGGTTTTCCTTCTTAAAACCGCCCTATTTTACCCTCAAAATAAAATAAGCAGTGTAATTATACATTATCTCTTTTTCAAATGGTTTAATTTTAACTTTAAAAAACTATTTTTGTGCTTTATAAACATAACTACACATGGATACAACAAAAACAATTCAATCTGCATTAATTTCCGTATTTTCCAAAGAAGGTCTTGAACCTATTGTAAGACTTCTAAACAGTCAAAACGTTACACTTTATTCTACCGGCGGAACTGAGGAATTTATTAAAAACCTAGGCATACCAGTTGTAGCTGTTGAAGACGTTACCTCTTACCCATCTATTTTAGGCGGAAGAGTTAAAACATTACATCCAAAAGTTTTTGGAGGCATATTAAACCGTCAAGACAATCCGAGTGATGTACAACAAATGAAAGAATTTGACATTCCTCAAATTGATTTGGTAATTGTAGATCTATACCCTTTTGAAAAAACAGTAGCCTCTGGCGCTAACGAGTCCGATATAATTGAAAAAATAGATATTGGCGGAATTTCTTTAATTAGAGCTGCCGCAAAAAACTTTAAAGATACTGCAATTGTAGCATCTGTTACAGAATACAGCCTATTATTAGGAATGCTTTCTAATCAAAACGGAGCAACTACACTTGCAGACCGAAAACTACTAGCCGCAAAAGCATTTCAGGTTTCGTCTCATTATGACACCGCTATTTTTAATTACTTTAATACCGACGAAACGGTTTATAAAGAAAGTATTACAGACGGAAAAGTATTACGATACGGAGAAAACCCACATCAAAAAGGGTTTTTCTTCGGAGATTTTGAAGCCATGTTTGACAAAATACACGGCAAAGAATTATCGTACAACAATTTATTAGACGTTGACGCAGCCGTAAACCTAATTAACGAGTTCAAGACAAACGGCCCTACGTTTGCCATTTTAAAACACAACAATGCTTGCGGGTTAGCTTCCAGAAATACCATTAGCGAAGCATATAGTGCTGCCTTAGCTTGCGACCCAACATCTGCCTTTGGTGGCGTTTTAATTGCAAACACCAAAATTGATCTTGCAACAGCAACGGAAATCAACAAACTGTTTTGTGAAGTAGTCATTGCGCCAGAATTTGACGCAGAGGCAATTAGCATTTTGCAAGAAAAGAAAAACCGAATTATATTGGTACAAAGAGAAGTAGCCTTGCCATCAAGACAAGTAAGAACCTGTTTAAACGGTTTGCTCATCCAAGACCGAAACACCATTACCGATACTAAAGACGCCCTAAAAACCGTTACCCAAACCAGTCCAACAACACAAGAAATTGAAGATTTGATTTTTGCCTCAAAAGTATGCAAGAACACCAAATCCAACACTATTGTATTTGCAAAAAACGGCACGCTTATTTCCTCCGGAACTGGACAAACCTCTCGCGTAGATGCTTTAGTACAAGCAATTGAAAAAGCCAAAACATTTGGTTTTGATCTACAAGGAGCCTCCATGGCAAGCGATGCGTTTTTTCCTTTTCCAGACTGTGTAGCTCTAGCAAAAGAAGCTGGTATAACCGCTGTTATTCAGCCAGGAGGATCTATCAAGGACGAATTAAGCATCAATTATTGCAACGAAAATAAACTTGCAATGGTATTTACCGGAACACGTCATTTTAAACATTAATTTGTTTAACTTTGTTTGCTCTTAATTTTTAACTTTTAAACCCCTAAAAGACTTATGGGATTTTTTGATTTCATGACTGAGGATATTGCGATAGACCTTGGTACCGCTAATACTTTAATCATACACAATGATAAAGTTGTAATTGACAGCCCGTCAATTGTTGCCAGAGATAGAATTTCTGGCAAAATAATCGCAGTTGGTAAAGAAGCCAATTTGATGCAGGGTAAAACACATGAAAACATTAAGACAATAAGGCCTTTGAAAGATGGTGTAATTGCAGATTTTGATGCTTCCGAAAAAATGATTAGTATGTTTATACGAAGCATTCCTGCATTGAAAAAAAGAATGTTTACACCAGCCCTAAGAATGGTAGTATGCATTCCGTCTGGAATTACCGAAGTAGAAATGAGAGCCGTAAAAGAATCTTGTGAAAGAGTAAACGGAAAAGAAGTATATTTAATACACGAACCAATGGCAGCCGCTATAGGTATTGGTATAGACATCATGCAACCAAAAGGAAACATGATTGTAGATATCGGAGGCGGAACCACCGAAATTGCAGTAATTGCATTAGGCGGAATTGTATGTGATAAGTCCGTAAAAATTGCAGGAGATGTATTCACCAACGACATTGTCTACTACATGCGTACCCAGCACAATCTTTTTGTAGGAGAAAGCACTGCCGAGAAAATAAAAATACAGATCGGTGCCGCTATAGAAGATCTAGAAACAGCACCAGAAGATATGTCCGTACAAGGTAGAGACTTACTAACTGGTAAACCCAAACAGGTGGATGTTTCTTATAGAGAAATAGCCAAAGCGTTAGACAAATCCATCCAACGAATTGAAGATGCGGTTATGGAAACCCTATCCCAAACCCCGCCAGAATTGGCTGCAGATATCTACAATACCGGAATTTATTTAGCCGGTGGTGGTTCTATGCTCAGAGGCTTGGACAAAAGAATTTCGCAAAAAACAGACTTGCCAGTTTATATTGCCGAAGACCCATTACGAGCTGTAGTTAGAGGTACTGGAATGGCACTTAAAAACATTGTAAAATTCAAAAGTATCTTGATCAAATAAGACAATCCAAAAGGTAGCATTTCACTAGATTTAGAATTAATTTACCTTTAGTGAAATGCCGACCCAAGGAAATCTTCAACCACTATAATACAAACAAGAAATGCAGCAAATCTTTAATTTCATATTCAAGAACAGTAATCGGTTGCTGTTTTTGTTGTTATTATGCATTTCGCTATCCCTTACTATACAATCCCACTCGTATCACAAAAGCAGAATAATTAGTTCGGCTAATTATGTAAGCGGTGGTGTTTATGAAAAAATCCATAATGTAAGCGAATATCTACACCTAAAAACACAAAATGACGCTTTGGCCATTGAAAATGCAAGACTTAAAAGCTTGTTATTTAAAACCAAAGACTCTACTGCAATCCAAAAGTTTCAAAATCTAAAAATCCATGTTCCCGAAGACGTTATGGTCTCCAAGGTAATACATAACTCATACAATGTTCATGAAAACTTTTTGACCTTAAACTCCGGTTCCTTAGAAGGCGTAGAGCCAGATATGGGAGTAATTAACAACCTCGGTATTGTAGGTATTGTAGATAAAACTTCGGCACACTATGCAACGGTAATTAGTATCCTCAATGTAAAATCACAAATAAATGCTAAGGTAAAAAAATCCAATCACTTTGGCTCTTTAGTTTGGAACGGCAAAAGTACTGGTTTTGTACAATTAATTGATGTTCCTAGATTGGCCTCAGTCAGAAAAGGAGACACCATTGTAACTGGAGGACAATCTGTGATTTTTCCTGAAAATATAAATATTGGTACCATCAACAAAGTATATATAGACAACAAAACCAACTATTACACCTTAGATGTCAAGCTCTTTAATGACATGACCAACCTAGGCCACGTGTATGTTATTAAAAGTAAAAATAGAGACGAACTTAATAATTTAGAAAAAACAACGAAAAATGAATAGCACTTTGTTAGTCAATATTTCTCGGTTTATTTTATTATTAACCGTTCAAGTAGTTGTTTTTAACAACATGACCTTTTTGGGTTTTATACTACCCATGCCGTATATTCTCTTTATTATATTGTACCCAGTAAATGGCAATAAATCCGGACTATTGTTTGCTAGTTTTATTCTAGGATTAATCATGGATTTATTTTGTAATTCTGGAGGAATACACGCCACAGCCTGTTTGACACTTGCTTACTTAAGACCTTCAATATTTAAATTTTCATTTGGAGTAAGTTACGAATACCAAACTATTAAATTAAACGATAGCCTAACCCCAGAGCGTTTTTCATTTATACTACTAGCGGTGGTTATCCATCATTTTACCTTATTTATACTAGAGGCTTTTCAGATAAGTTTCTTTTTGGACATATTAGTTCGCGCTTTACTGAGTGCTATTTTTACCATAATCAGTTGCATTATTATAATATACCTTATTAAGCCTAATAAACGATGAGAAAATTACTGCTGCCTTCTTTAATCCTTGTTGCAGCATCTTTGCTACTAATTCGGATTTTCTATTTGCAGGTTATCAATGACACTTTCAAATTAAAATCAGAAAACAATGCCATAAAAATAAAATACGACTATCCAGAACGAGGTTATATCTATGACCGAAATGGCAAGTTATTGGTAGCAAACCAAGCCTCTTATGACATTATGGTAATCCCTAGAGAACTCAAAAACATTGACACCTTAGAGTTTTGTAAATTATTACATATAACCAAAGAAGACTATATTAAAAAAATTGCTAAAGCCAAAGTATACAGCCCTAGACTTCCGTCGGTATTTTTGCCACAATTAAACAAAAGTGAATTTGCTGCTTTTCAGGAAAAAATAAGAAAATTTGAAGGATTTTATTTTCAAAAACGTTCTCTACGGGATTACGAAGTAGATTTTGGCGCCAATATATTTGGTTTTATAACCCAAGTAAACGAACGTTTGATCGAAAAAAACCCGTACTACAACAGCGGCGATTTGATTGGCCGACAGGGCGTAGAAGAAAGTTACGAAACTATTTTGAGAGGAATCAAAGGTGTTAAATATTTTCAGAAAGACAAATACAACCGAGAAATAGGTTCTTATAAAGACGGAAAATTTGATACCATTGCCGTACAAGGTGAAGACATTACCTTAGCTCTAGATGCCGATATTCAGCGGTATGGCGAACAGTTAATGATTAACAAAAGAGGCGGTATTGTAGCCATAGAGCCTCAAACAGGAGAAATACTCGCATTGGTAACCGCTCCATCGTATGACCCTTCTATATTGGTAGGTAGAGAGCGTTCCAAAAACTACACCCTTTTGTATTATGATTCTATAGCAAAACCACTCTATGACAGAGGCTTACTTGCAGAATATCCTCCTGGATCTCCTTTTAAAATCATGACCGGACTAGCGGGATTACAAGAGCAAGTTATTGACGAGAACACTTCTTTTTATTGCTTAGGTCGTCGTGGCTTTATGGTTTCAAGAGGACACTTTATGGGTTGTCATAGTACGGCTGGTGCTTTTCAGTTGCATAATGGTATTTACCAGTCTTGTAACACTTATTTTGCCAATGTTTTTATTAATTCTATTGATAAAAATCGCACCCCTAATAAATCCATTGACATATGGAGCAACCATATAAAGAGTTTCGGACTTGGTGAATTTTTAGGATACGATTTACCTACAGGTAGAAAAGGGAAAATTCCCGATTCCAAAACCTATAAAAAAATGTACCCAAATTGGCAATGGAGCGGTAGAACCGTAGTATCCAATTCTATTGGACAAGGAGAAGTTTTAACTACGCCAATTCAGCTAGCAAACATGATGGCTGCTGTAGCCAATGAAGGCTATTATTATACCCCTCACATCATCAAAAAAATTAAAGGAGGTACCATTGACCCTAAGTTTACGGTAAAACACCAAACCAGCATTGACAGAAAATATTTCAAACCAGTAATACAAGGCTTGTATGATGTATATAATCTGGGAACAGCAAGAAGCTTACGCGTAGAGGGAATCCCTATTTGTGGAAAAACTGGAACTGCCGAAAATTTTGCCAAAATTGATGGCAAAAGAGTCAAACTAGAAGACCACTCTATATTTGTAGCCTTTGCGCCCAAAGATAATCCCAAAATTGCCATAGCCGTTTTGGTAGAAAATGGAGGGTATGGAGCGGCAATTGCGGGCCCAATAGCTAGTTTAATGATCGAAAAATATTTGCGAAAAAAAATAACGCGAGTAGATCTAGAAACCCGAATTTTAAACATCAGTCTTAAAGACCGCTACGCAAAATTAGGAGGCATGAAAGAAGGCAAAGCTATTGAATCTACCCCAAAGACAGAAAACACCAAAGAAGCGCCCAAAACAACCAACAATACCGCCGTAAAAGACAGCACAAAGCAAAACTAAAAAAAGATATTCATTTCGAATGAAAAATCAAAGCATCAAGAAAAACCTAGACTGGACCTGTATTCTCATATATTCTGCATTAGTGATTATGGGCTGGCTTAATATTTATTCGTCCTCTCTTTCGGCAACAGACGATACGTCTCAAAAGCAACTGATATTTATATTGCTTACCATTCCGCTTATTTTTGTTTTATTGGCATTGGACGGTAAGTTTTACGAAAAATATGCCAGTATTATTTTTGGTGCTGCATTACTGCTACTAGCTGGGTTGTTTCTGTTTGGAAAAACCATTGCAGGCCAACGCTGTTGGTATGCTATTGGCAGTTTTACCTTACAACCATCGGAATTTGCCAAAGCAGCCACTTCACTTGCTCTAGCTAAATTTTTGAGTGATTCTCAGATTAATTTAAAAGAAACCAATAGACAATTTCAGGCATTGGCAATCGTTTTCTTGCCTGTTCTTTTGATTTTGCCACAGCCCGATCCAGGTAGCGCGCTTATTTATAGCGCCTTTATATTAGTATTGTATCGAGAAGGACTTCCTTCTTGGTATGTATGGACTGGTTTTATAGCCATACTGCTTTTTATCCTTACACTTGTATTTGAGCCATTGTACATAATTTTAATTGCATTGGCTATCCTCTTGTTTTTATATTATAAATCCAGACTAGGAGATCGTAATGCAGTACTTAGCGGTATTATTTTTGCACTGATCTCAGGCTTTGTTTTATCGGTAGATTATGTATTTAATAACGTATTCAAACAACACCACCGGGATCGTTTCAATATTTTATTAGGCAAAACAGTAGATCTAAAAGGCATCGGATACAACACCAACCAATCCGAAATTGCAATTGGATCTGGAGGATGGCTCGGAAAAGGCTTTCTGGAAGGCACTCAAACCAAAGGTGGCTTTGTTCCAGAACAGCATACGGATTACATATTTACAACCGTAGGAGAAGAATGGGGTTTTGCGGGATCACTAGTTGTAGTGGGGCTATTTACTGGTTTATTATTGCGTGTCATCTATCTTGCTGAAAGACAAAAAACAAAGTTCAGTAGAGTATATGGCTATTGTGTAGCAGGAATACTTTTTGTGCATTTTTTTGTTAACATAGCAATGGTAGTAGGTATATTTCCTACCATTGGAGTACCACTTCCATTCTTTTCTTATGGAGGATCTGGACTTTGGGGTTTTACTATTTTGCTTTTTATCTTTCTAAAAATGGATGCCAATAAAGTAAATGAATGGTAACCATTGAGACCAAAGCAGTGCTTTGATTAAAAAGCCCATGCTTTATAACTGCTATTTTGTTCCAAACTATCTTCTAATTGGTCTTCCAATTTAGGAAAAAAATCTATGCCCGTTCTTTTTTCAATAGCATCTACAGACACCACAAAGCTATACAAAGGCTTATCACTCTTTTGATTCGGGATTAAAAAAGCAATCATTTTATAATTTCCGTTCGAGTCATCCAAGATAATTTTATAAAAATAATCTGGCACCAATACTTTTTGTTTTCCAATGGTTTTGCGGGTATTATTTAAAACTCCCGCAGTAACCACATAAACACCATCATACTTTTGTGCCCAATAACGTACTTTTTGCTCTAAGCGATTCCAGACTCCTGCATTAAAATCATGGTTTTGAGGTGCTATATTGGAGGTATAAAAAGTATCGTTATAGGCATCTTTGGCAAACTCCATATCTGCAGCTGGGCAAAGATGGCCTTTATCATAGCCCGAATTTTTATAGTTTCTCCAATCCGCAGACTGGGATTTCACCATCGGATCCTCTATAAAATAGGGTCTTTTAAAATCTTTGTTCACTATATAACTCTTTTTGAGTTCATAAGCCAACCATTCTGCCTGTTCTGCTCTTTCGTTGTAAGACAGTGTATAATATGGGTGTTTTATTATAGAATTAGTGGTAGAGGTGGGCAAATAATCCAAACTTTCCGATAACAGTATTTGGCTGCCCATGGAGGAACTCTTTTGACTACTGCTTGTCTGGCTACTAAAGGAAGAGGGATTGTCTGATTTTATTTCTTTTTTGCAAGAGCTTAAAACAGCAACTATAAATAGTACTTTTATAAATTGTAAGGGTGTTTTCATGCTATATTTTTTATAACTATTAAATTATTGTTTTACATCTAAGGCGTCGCGCAGGGCATTCCCCATCATCATGAAGGCCAAGGTTAGAGCCATAATTGCCAAACCAGGAACCATCGCCAGATAAGGCTTGCCCAAAATAATGTAACTATAATGGTCTTTAATGATGCTACCCCAACTCGGGATGGGTGGTTGTGCTCCTAATCCCAAAAAACTCAGACCACTTTCCACTAATATCGCACTAGCAAAATTGGCTGCAGATATAACAATTACAGGTGCCATAATATTGGGCAAAATATGGTTAAATACAATTCTAAAATCACTAAAACCTAAGGCTCTTGCAGCCGTTACATACTGCATTTCTTTGGCGCTAATTACCTGCCCTCTAACCACACGCGCTACCTCCACCCACATGGTCAAACCTACGGCCACAAATACTTGCCAAAAGCCTTTGCCTAAAGCAAGTGTAATTGCAATAACCAACAAAAGTGTGGGTATAGACCAAATAATAGTAACAATCCACATAATAAAAGCATCTATTTTGCCTCCAAAATAGCCTGCTATAGCGCCAAAAAACACCCCCACAATCAGCGAAATAACCACTGCAACTACCCCTATTGAAATGGATACTCTAGAGCCAATGATCATTCTACTCAACAAATCCCTACCATATTTATCGGTGCCGAGATAAAATGTTTTTTTGGTTATATACTCCTGTGCTACTTGTTTTGTGGATGCCAATCCCAAAAAGGCAGACAAAGGAACTTCTTTGGTTATTACTAAAGAAGGCACATCAGAATAAGCCGTGTAAACAATTGCATCTTCTTTGAGAGAATAACCCGAAATAGGTATTTCGGTTGCACTATTGGCTTGCCCAAAAAAATAATCTGCAAACTGTTTTTTTTGTTTTTCTTCTAAAGGAATAGCAAGCATTTGAACTTCAAAACCCGGAGGCTTAGAATGAATAGATAAATGCATTTGATTGGCATTCTTGGAAGCATCTGGAGCCAAAACGTACGCAAAAATTGCCACCATTACTAAAATAAAAATGAATGCAAAACTAAAAACGCCCCAAAAATTTTTTTTAAATTTTTGGAGCGCAATAGCAGTTAAAGATTGTGTTGTATTATTCATTTAGGGTTTTAAAATTCTAGGATTTTGCTAATTGATCGTCCTTTTGTTTGTCTTTTTTTTGTCTGGCTAAGTTTCTTTTTTGGTCTACACTAGTTTGTAAGTCGTCTAGAACATTTAAGGCTTCTTCAATATAGATATCTTTAGCTAAACTCTCATGCCAACGTACTCTTTTTTCTTTTAAACTGGCATCTTTGTCCATCTCTTGCATCTCATAAGGCAAGGAATTAAATACCAAACCGTTTTTATATTGAGTCAACGGACGGTATTTTTTGGCCTTTTCTTCTATTTGGCTTTGTGTCAATTTAAATTTTTCCATGTTTAAGCTGTAGGTATTATCGTTGCTACGGCTATCTATCCATTTGGCATTTTCTTCAATTAACTGAAACTGCGGATTACTAGCAATCCGTTGTTTACTATTATTAATTGCTAGGTTAAATCGTTGGGTTTTGTTCCAGAGGGTATACGTAGCGGGATCAATTTTGTCCCACGGCATGGCATTATCTACATCACGCTCACCCATTTTTAAATAAGCATATCGGTCTGGCATTACTACATCACTACTAACTCCTTCGAGTTGGGTAGAACCTCCGTTAATTCTATAGAACTTTTGGGTCGTTGTTTTTAATGCGCCCAAATCACCAATGGTATTGCTTCTGATAAATTGGTTTAGATCTATAACATTCTGAACCGTTCCTTTTCCGTAGGTTTGTTTACTTCCTATAATGATCCCTCGTTTATAATCCTGAATTGCTGCTGCCAATATTTCGGAGGCCGAAGCAGAAAAACTATTCACTAAAATTACCAATGGACCATCCCACTCAATTTTTTTGTCTTTGTCATACAAAACTTCTTTTTTTCGGCCCGACGATTTTATCTGCACAATAGGACCTTGTTCTATAAACAATCCTGCAATATCTACAACCGTAGATAAAGAGCCACCGCCATCATCCCTAACATCCAAAACAATTCCGTCTACTGCAGCTTCTTTAAATCGCTCTACTTCTAGGGCAATATCTTTGCCAGCATCTCGGCCATCTTTGTTCTCAAAATCGATATAAAATTTAGGCAAATAAATCACGCCGTATTTCAAACCATTTTTCATAACCACACTAGACTTAGCATAGGTTTCTTCAATTTCGACAATGTCTCTAATTATAGAAATAATTTTTATGGTCCCATCTACTTTTTTAACCGTAAGGCGTACTTCGGATCCTTTAGGACCTTTTATTTTTTTGACTACATCATCCAGACGCATGCCCACAATATCCACGGATTTATCCGCACCTTGAGCTACTTTCATAACAATATCGCCCGCCTCTAGCTCTTTGCCTCTCCAAGCTGGGCCTCCGGATATGAGTTCCGAAATTTCTGTATAATCATTCTTTTTTTGCAAACGGGCACCAATACCTTCTAGTTTTCCACTGATACTTACATCAAAACGCTCTTTTTCTTCTGGAGCAAAATAATTGGTATGTGGGTCAAATCGGGCAGTAATCGAGTTGATATAAACCGAAAACCAATCCTGTCTATCCAAATCATTCATAAAACCAAAATATTCGTCTAATGATTTTTTGGCATTATCACGGGTTTCTTTTTCTAATTCTGCATAGGTTTTAAACGCATCTTCGTTAACTACTTTTTTTGCAGCCGGATCCGGGTTTTTTTTGGCATCTTCATTTTTTGCTTTTAAACGATCGGTCAAAGAGGATAATGTGGATAATTTGATCTGCTTGCGCCATCTTTCCTTTAACTCCGTACTGTTTTTAGCATACAATGCTTTTTCATAATCGGTATTAAAAGACTCCTCCTCTTTATAATTAAATGGTGCTTTTAAGACTTGACTATAAATGTTTTTGCTCTCTTGCATTCTTTTCATCAAACGAGTGTAGGTAAGATTAAAAAAACTCAAGTCTTTCTGTAATAATTGGTTGTCTAATTGGGTTTCAAACTTGGCAAATTCGTCTATATCCGATTGCAAGAAAAACCGCTTAGAAGGATCCAAGGCCTGAATGTAATCTTTGTAAATACCCTTCGAAAAATCATCGTTGATTTCTGCTGGACTATAATGGCCTTTTTCTACCACAAAGGTCAACAATTCTAGCAATAGCTTGTCTCTATCTGGATCGGGTTCGTTTCCGGATTTAATTTTAAATGCAAACAATGTTACCGAGAGTAAAACAATTGTAAGGAGTATTTTATAATTTCTTTTCATAAAGATAATAATTGTATTCATCCATTTTTTAAACTAAGTTACGGTAAAAACTATGCCAGTTATCTGGACCGCTCTATAAATTTTTGTTAAAGATATAAAAATGTTTTTTTGTTTTAGCTTTAATGGCTGATGTTAATAAATTTTGCTTCCTTTGTTTCTAATTCTATCCTAGGATCCTCTTGGAGGATATTGGGATAAATTACAACTAAAATTTAAATTAAAAAAATATGTCCAAAAAAAAACCATTAATATTAGTGACAAATGATGATGGAATTACTGCACCAGGAGTACGTGCCTTGATCGCAGTTATGGCAGAAATTGGAGACGTATTGGTAGTTGCTCCAGACAAACCACAAAGCGCCATGGGCCATGCCATTACCATAAACAACACTTTGTATCTCAACAAAATATCCAAAGAAGGAGACGCCATCACGGAGTATAGTTGCTCTGGAACACCTGTAGATTGTGTCAAGTTGGCCGTAAATGAAATTTTGAAAAAAAAACCAGACCTATGCGTATCTGGTGTAAACCATGGCTCTAACTCATCGATAAATGTTATTTATTCTGGCACAATGAGTGCTGCTGTGGAGGCAGGTATTGAGGGAATTCCTGCCATCGGATTTTCGCTTTTGGATTACGATTGGAATGCGGATTTTGATACCATAAAGCCATTTATAAAAAAAATAACCCAAGAAACCCTAGCCAACGGCTTACCAAAAGACGTTGTTCTGAATGTCAATTTTCCAAAATTAAAGAAAGAAGACATCAAAGGAATCAAAATTTGCCGTCAAGCGAAAGCCATTTGGTCCGAAAAATTTCACAAAAGAATCACCCCACAAGGCAAAGACTATTACTGGTTAGCCGGAGAGTTTGTCAATTTGGATCAAGGCCAAGACACCGACGAGTGGGCATTAGCAAATGACTATATCTCTGTGGTCCCGGTACAATTTGACCTCACAGCCCACCACAGCATCCAACAACTTAATACCTGGAAATGGAATGAATAAAAAAGAATTACTCTACGGTTTTTTATTAGGCGTATTGGGCACCTTGCTAGGGAGCTACCTCTTTGTGACCCTATTTACAGAATATAGCTTTTGGATAGGATTCCAAATAATGAAATCGCAAGGAGCATTAGGCAAACTAATTACCTTAGGCTCTATACCCAATCTGGTTCTTTTTGCGGTATTATTACGACTCAACAAAGAACAAAGGGCACGTGGAGTGGTCTTTGCTTTATTGGCTATAACCCTAATTACGGTACTACTTTAAAACATTCTAAATGAAATATTATATCCTAGCTGGCGAAGCCTCCGGAGATTTACACGGATCTAACCTTATTAAACAAATTATACAACAAGATAAAGAGGCGCAAATACGATGTTGGGGAGGAGATTTAATGCAAGAGGCTGGAGCAGAATTAGTCTCGCATTACAAAGAGCGTGCCTTTATGGGATTTGCCGAAATACTCAAAAACCTATCCTCTGTTTTAAAATTTATTCGCTTTTGCAAAAAAGACATTGCTGCTTTTAATCCCGATGCTTTGGTGTTTATTGACAATTCTGGTTTTAACCTGCGTATCGCTAAATGGGCAAAACCAAAGGGTTTTAAAACCTTTTATTACATCAGTCCGCAAGTTTGGGCCTCCAGACCCGGAAGAGTAGAGACCATCAAAAAAACCATTGATCACATGTATGTGGTCTTGCCTTTTGTAAAACCTTTTTACAAAAAACACCATTATGACGTTACTTATGTAGGACACCCGCTCTTAGACGCTATTGCCAACCAAAAAAGTGTGGACCCAATACTTTTTAGACAAGAAAACCAATTATCTAACAAACCAATAATCGCCTTACTGCCCGGAAGCCGAAAGCAAGAAATCACAAAAATGCTAGCCGAAATGCTACAGATGGCACCCCATTTTCCGGAGTATCAATTTGTAATTGCCGGAGCACCAAGTCAAGAATATGCCTTTTACAAACCATTTATTACCCACAAAAACATTGGCTTTATTAGCAACAAAACCTACGACTTATTAAAAATTGCCACTGCTGCATTAGTAACCTCTGGAACAGCAACATTAGAAACCGCTTTATTCAAAGTGCCCGAAGTAGTTTGTTATAAAGGAAATTGGATTTCATACCAAATTGCCAAACGTATAATCACCCTAAAATACATCTCCTTAGTGAATTTAATAATGGACAAAGAGGTCGTTAAAGAATTAATACAAGAGGATTTTAATTCTAAGAACATTCAAAAAGAACTTGCTAAACTTCTCGAGCCCCATTACAGACAAAAATTACTTGCCGAATACGAATTGCTGGAGCAAAAATTAGGCGGAAAAGGTGCTAGTGAGAAAACAGCCACACGGATCATTCAGGAATTAAAAAAATAAAAACATGAAAACGGTTTTTTATTGCATTGCTATTTTAGTGTTTTTTAGCGCCTGTAAATCCAATACTGGCATTGCAAATGCTAACTCTAAAAAGAAAGAAAAAACCAACTCAGGCTTAGCCGAATCCATTGTTGCTTCTGCCCTGCAAAATTTAGGCATTGGTTATAAAACGGCTGGCACCACCAAAGCGGGTTATGATTGTTCTGGACTTGTATTCACGGTATATGGCAACCACAATATCCAACTCCCTAGAACGTCGCTACAACAATCTAAAACAGGATTGTTTTTAGGAACTGACATTTCAAAAGCAAAAAAAGGCGATCTTATCTTTTTTAGAACCAACAACCAATCGCCAATCAATCATGTTGGAATAGTAACTGCGGTAGAGGATCAAGAGTTAATTTTTGTACACAGCTCCACCTCAAAAGGCGTTATTCTATCTTCAACCAAACAACCGTATTACAAAAAAACATTTGCTCAAGTAAACAGAGTCGTGTTTTAAAGCAGTTATATAGTTAAAATTCTGTACTTTAGAACTATGAAAGTACTTCAATATCCTTTAACGCCTATTACAGTCTTTTTTATATTAGGAATTCTGCTTGCTAATATGGCAAACATAAATCCCAATACTATTTACCACTGGTTTGGCATGGCTATTACCCTACTAGTTGCTGCTTGTTTAATTTCTATTAAAAGAGCTATAAATCCACTTTATTTTTTGTCAAGCGTTTGCTTACTTGCACTTGCACTTGGAACCATTGCACAACTAAGCCATTCTAGCAATTCACAAAAACACCATTACAACCACCACCCTACCGCTTTTAGCCAGACGCAAGAAATAAAACTGCTGGTGCGCGAAAAACTAAAAAACACGCCGTATCACGATCGGTATGTAGCATTACTAACCCAAATAAACGGGCGTAATGCTACCGGCAAAATAATCGTACAGGTTACAAAAGATAAAAAAGTACCGGGTTTAATTCCAGGAAGCAGTCTGAAACTCCAAGGCAGACTACAAAGACATAAAAAAACGCTACATCCAAATCAATTTGATTATGGTAAGTACTTAGATAGCAAGCAAATTCATGCACAACTTTATACCAACTACGCCAACATAGCCATAGGTACGGAGTACCAAAAAGACCTTTGGTATTATAGTGCCCTATTGCGAAACAAAATTGTCCAAAACCTTAAAGAAAGTAATTTTAACCAAACCGAATTAAATGTAGCCACGGCTTTGATATTGGGCCAAAAACAAGAAATAACACCCGAAATCCTACAAGATTACAGATACGCTGGTGCCACACATATTTTATCGGTTTCCGGATTGCATGTTGGTTTTATAGTAGTGCTGCTAAATTTTGTTCTAAAACCATTTGGCAACAATCCAAAGGGACGTTTGATAAAACTACTTTGCACTCTTTTCTGTCTGTTTTTCTTTGCTTTATTAACCGGATTATTGCCTTCGGTGGTGCGCTCGGTAACTATGTTTTCTTTTGTTGCAATAGGATTGTTTATAAATAGAAAAAATGCTATTTATTACACTTTAGTCGTCTCTTTGTTACTTATTTTAGTTTGCAAGCCTTCGTTTTTATTTGAGGTAGGTTTTCAACTTAGTTATCTCGCCTTATTCTTTATTGTCTGGCTGCAACCCACTCTTTCCAAAATTGTGACACCCAAACAGAAAATAACCCGTTATGTTTGGGATCTTTTTACCGTAACCTTAGCAGCACAATTAGGAACTTTACCGCTAAGTATTTATTATTTTCATCAATTTCCGGGACTGTTTTTTGTGACCAATTTAGTTGTTATTCCGTTGGTAAGTCTCATTATGATTTTGGGTATAAGCGTGATGTCTCTGGCAGCAATCGGCTACGTTCCTTTTATCCTTTCTAAACCATTAGAGTATGGAATTTATGGCTTAAACTACCTTATCAGCACTATTGCATCCCTAGAGCAATTTATACTTAAAGACATACCCCTAAACCTGGAATTAATGCTTGGTATGTATTTAGGGATAGTAACTTTGGTTATTTGGATCAAAAACTACAAATACAAGCAGCTAATTCTGGTATTACTTGCCATAATAGGAGTACAAATTACCTACTTTAAAACCCAATGGCAGATCCAGAAACAACAAGAGTGGATTGTTTATAACATAAACCGAAGTACTCTGATTTCGAGCCGAAAAGGAACTAAAATTTCGCTCTACGCAAACCAAAAAACTATCGCTGCAAAGCAAAAGGTTCTTAAACCATATCAAATTGCTCACTTTAGTAGCATTCAAAACATCCAAAAAATACCAAATTTTGCTTATTTTAACAAACACAAAATAGCAATTATAGATAGCTCCGGAGTATATATCCAAAACAGCCAACCAGATGTGCTGCTGCTAACGGCATCTCCCAAAATAAATTTAGAAAGAGTACTACAATTACTACAACCTAAAGTTATCGTTGCAGATGCCTCCAATTATAAATCCCTACAAAACCAATGGAAAGAAACTTGCAAAAAACAAAAAATCCCTTTTCATGCCACTGCCGAAAAGGGATTTTTTATTCTGAAATAAGGTTTTATTCGGATGATCTTGCTAAAATTTGTTTGGCATCCGAAATCCAAGATGCAACTCCTCCGGCTTTGTAGCCAATTTTACCTATCAATTCATAATTTATTTTGCTCTTCGTTACGCGTACATTTGCAAAACAAATAGTAGGTAAGTCTTGGATTCCAAATGCCGCTTTTAAGGCTAAATTGCGTTGCAAAAATTCATTGGAGGTATCCTGAGTCAAATCTAATTTAACTAAAACAACCGCATCTCTTGACCAAATAGCAAAATCTAAGGTATTTAGAATCTGCACATCTAATAGGCCTTTGTTTACAGTTGCATCTGTAAATAAAAGCAACATGGGCTTGCGTTGTTTATTACTTATTGTTATAGCTTCACTAATATTGGTGTTCCAATTTAAAATTTGAGCATGCATACTACACGAAAACAATAAGAAAAGTAAAAAAAGGGATTTCTTAATCATAGCGTTTGTTTTTTGGATTACTATAAATATAGTAAAAAAAACAATTATTTAACAATTACATATCCAATTAATTACATACGCATAAATATTTAGCGCTTTTTTTTATCTAAAATCTTAGTTGCTACTGCCAACCATGCTTCTGGACCACCAGCCACATAGCCAGTACTACCTAAACCTTGAAAATTTACTTTGCCATCTGCTGCTTTTACTGCATTGGCAAAGTGAATGGTAGGAAATCCTTGAATACTAAAGGCCATTTGCAAATTGCTATTTTGGGCTTTCAACTCCGGGGTTTGCTCTATAGCTCTTGGATAATCTAATTCTACTAAAACCACATTTTCCTTGGCCCATTTTGCAAACGTATCCGTTTTTAAAACTTCTTTTTGCAGCCGAATACACCAGCCGCACCAATCACTACCCGTAAAGAACAACAACATAGGTTTTTTCTTCTTTTCGCTAATTTTGATAGCTTCTTTAACATTGGTATGCCAAACTAACTCCTGTGATTGCGCAAATTGCACTCCAAAGACCAATAATAATAGGATACAAAATTTTTTCATTATAGTTATATTTTATACAATTTAATACAAGGCAGGTGTTATTTTACACCATGCATTAATTTTTTCATCACCGGAGAAAGCGCAACCATTATTAGTCCTGCAGCAATAGGTATGATGGTAAATATCAAAAAGAAAGTAGACAAACTATATTGTGTTGTAATTTTTTCTATCATTCCTCCCATAGATCCTGCAATTTTATTTCCCATACCAATGAATAAGTAATACACACCAAACATGATGCCAATCCATTTGGCCGGAACTAATTTACTAACATAAGATAATCCTACTGGAGAAATACATAACTCTCCTATAGTATGAAAAAGATATGCTGCTATTAACCAAAACATACTCACTCTAACTACAGATTCTGTATTGATACCCATACTTCCGTAAGCCAAAAAGCCAAATCCCAAACCTAACAAGGTAAGTCCTAGACCAAACTTTAGTGGTCCCGAAAGATTGTATTTACTCTCCCACCATTTTGAAAAAACAGGAGCAAGAACCACTATAAATAAAGAGTTTAATATCCCGAACCAGGTTGCTGGAACTTCCGTTCCGGTAGAGTTATACTCTCTTGCAACTTTCCAAAGTACAATACCCCATATAATTACAAAACTTATAGATAAAATTAGATTACCTATAGAATATTTTTTGAAGGTTTTAGAAAACAATTTAATTAAAACATACGTAATAATTAACAACGGTACTATGGTCAATAACGTATCGGCAATTTTAAACATAGAGGCACTGCTTCCAAACAATTCTCTTTGGGTGAATTTTTCGGCAAAAATAGTCATCGATCCTCCAGCCTGCTCAAACGAAGCCCAGAAAAAGATCGTAAACACGGAAAAGATCAATACAGCAATAATTCTGTCCCGAACCACATTTGCTGGTATGTTTTCTGAGGCGGCTTTATCTTTAGACTCTTGTTTAGATGCAGCAGTTGGTTTAAGACCTATAGCACCAAAAATATTCTGAGTAAAGTAAAATTGTAACATTCCAAAGAACATAAAAATTCCGGCAAGTCCAAATCCCCAACTCCAAGATATTTTTTCACCAATATAACCACAAATCATGATTCCTAAAAAAGCTCCGGCATTAACTCCCATATAATACAAAGAGTATGCTCCATCTTTCTTTTCCGGGTGGGACTCGTAAGCATACGAAATAATAGAAGTCATATTTGGCTTGAACAAACCATTGCCCGCAATCAAAAACCCAATACCTATGTATAAAAACAGTGGGGTTTCGAATGCCATTGCTGCATGCCCTAAAGTCATTGCAAATGCTCCTAAAATAACTGCCCAACGATATCCTAAATATTTATCGGCTAGATAACCTCCTATCACTGGCGTAAAATAAACCGACATGGTGTACGTTCCGTATAAACCCAAAGCATCTTCTATACTCCAGGCCCAGCCCCCTTTGGCTATCGAAGACGTTAAGAACAAAACCAACAAGGCACGCATGCCGTAGTAAGAAAATCGTTCCCACATTTCTGTAAAAAACAAAACAAACAATCCTGCAGGGTGTCCTAAAACAGGGTCTTTAAAAAATTGATCCGTGGTATCTTGACTCATATATATTAAATTAAAATTGTATTAATCCCGTTATTATTTTTCATTATCCTCAGCACCGTGAGTCAAACGTTTTAGGGGTTTTAAAAGCATCAAAAACAAAGCCCCCACTATAATGGTAAATAGTAAAATGCCTAAAAAAACCGTGTATTCTCCTAAATCACTAGCCGATTCGCCTATAATACCTGCTACTTTATTTCCTAAACCAGTTGCTGCAAAATAAACTCCCATCATCAACGAAGCATATTTTACAGGAGATAGTTTTGTTATAAAAGACAAGGCAACCGGCGAGATGCATAGCTCTCCAATGGTATGAAACAAATACGCCATAACTAACCACAACATACTAGAAGAACCTGATTTGCCAAATTCTTGTGTGGCAAAAACCATAAACAAAAACCCAAATCCCATAATTATAATACCAATGGCCATTTTAAAAAGAGACGAAGCTTCGGATCCTTTTAATTTGCGTTTAGCCCAGTAAGAAGCAACAATAGCTGCAAAGATAATAATAAATGCTGCATTTAGACTCTGAAACATCACCGTTGGCACCTGCATTCCAAATAAAGCTCTATCGGTTTTGGTCTCTGCATATAAATTCATCAATCCTCCTGCTTGTTCATAGGCACCCCAAAAGATAATCACCATAATAAACGAAAGCAGCAAAACTAAGAAACGATCTTTATCAATTTGCGAATCTAACTCTTTGTAAATCATCATCATTAAGGCAGTGATAACTGTTAGAAACAAAAACAACACACCAAATCCCCAGCCTAAAGAATACCAACCCACTAAAGATAACAGGGTTAAAACTATGGTAAAGAACAACTGTTTTTTGGAAATCAATAAATTTTGAAAAAGAGCCCCATAAGAACTCTCATCTACCGCACCCACTTGTTGCACCTCTAGGTTGCCAACTTGGCTTAAATATTTTTGTCCCCAAACATATACCACCAGACCCAGTACCATTGCAATACCTGCCAGACCAAAGCCAGCGTGCCATCCCCATTGCATTACTACAAATCCAATGACCATTGTGGCTAGTAGAGAACCTGTGTTGATTCCGATATAAAAAATACTAAATCCTTGGTCTCTACGGATATCGCCTTGCGCATACAAACCGCCAACCATGGTAGAAATATTTGGTTTTAATAATCCAACCCCTAAAATTACCAATCCTAAACCAGCATAAAAGGCCCATGTATCTGTAATTGCCAACACTCCGTGCCCTATACAAAGCACTACGGCTCCAAGCAAAACAGCTTTTTTTTGCCCTAGGAGTTTATCCGCAATCATTCCTCCGGGAATAGACATTACGTATACCAACATGGTATACCATCCGTATAAGGCTAACGCTTCTTGGCTAGTCCATCCTAAACCGGGACCTCTTGCATCTCCAATGGTTTCTGTGGTCATGTACAGCACCAACAAGGCTCTCATTCCATAATATGAAAAACGCTCCCACATTTCTGTAAAAAACAAGATAAATAATCCGGTTGGATGACCAAATAATGTAGATTTTAAAGGTGCATCTGTGGTTGTGTTTGACATAATTTATTTTTAGGTTAGTATATTTTTTATTTAACTTCTTGCATTAATTTTTTTACGATTGGCGAAATAGCAATTAAAATAATTCCGGCAATTAAGGCATATAGTGCCAAATCTTTATATCCATCGGCATATACCGTTAGTTTTTCGAGGTTGGTAGCGTTTTCTGAAGCTTCGGCAATATTTGCTCCTAATAGTCCCGCAAAATACTGGCCATAGGCACTGGCCAAAAACCACATCCCCATCATTACGGCCTGGGTTTTGTTTGGCGAAAGCTTAGTCATTACAGACATTCCTATCGGAGACAAACAGAGTTCTCCAAATGTAATTATAAACCATCCAAATGTAAATAAATCCAAAGAGGTTTTTCCGGTGGCATCTGCAAAAAATTTAGTGTAATAAAACACATAAAACCCTCCTGCAAGAAACAAAAAGCCCAATCCGAACTTTACAACGGTATTGGGTTCTATTTTTCTTTTGTGCATCCAAAGCCAAACCAAACCAACCAGGGCAGCAAAAGCAATAACAAAAAAGGAATTGGCCGAATTATTGACTCCGTTAGGATCTAACGGGATTCCTAGAACGGTATTGTTTAAATTGTGAGCAGCAAACAAGCTCAAGGAGCCACCGCTTTGTTCAAAAAACGCCCAAAAAAAGATAGAAAAAACAATAAAGACCAAAGCAGCCATTAGTTTTTTGTTTTCTGCAACAGAAAAATTTCTCATCTCATAAAACAAATACAATAGAGAACTCGGCCCGATGATAAACATAAAAATGTCCGTGTAAGCGGTGTTAGAAACCATAGTCATTACCACCGGAATAACAATCAAAGAGCCAATATAAGTAGCAATTTCAAATATTTTTCGTTTGGATTTATTTAAATTAGACAAAGGCGAAAGCCCTATATCTCCTAAACTTTTTTGTGTTTTGGCAAACGTAAGTAAACTAATGCACATTACAATTGCTGCAAAACCAAAAGCAACGTTCCAACGCAAGTGTGCTGGAACTATAGTATTTAGCATCGAGCCATTTGCTACAGCAATACATAAATACCCACCAATTAGTGCCCCTAGATTAACTCCAGCATAAAACAAAGAAAATCCTGCATCTCTACGGTGGTCGTTTTCTTTATATAATTTACCTACCATCGTTGAAATGTTGGGCTTAAAAAAACCAGTCCCAATTATAGTAAAACTTATCCCAAAAAAGAAAAATTCCTTAGGATTGAGGGCCAAAATAACACTCCCAACAATCATTAACAACCCACCCCAAAACAGGGATTTCCTGTATCCCAGAATTTTATCCGCAAACAAGCCTCCTATAAAAGTAAAAGCATAAACGAAAGCCTGTGTTGCTCCGTATTGCAAATTAGCTACTTTGTCATTCATGGCTAGCTGACTAACCATAAAAATAACCAACATGCCGCGCATGCCATAAAAGCTAAAGCGCTCCCACATTTCGCTAAAAAACAAATACCACAATTGCTTTGGGTATTTGCCTTCAAAGTTCTGAATTTGTTGTAACGATGGACTAGTTGTATTCATTGCTGGATTAAAGGTTTGCGTGTATAAAATTGGTCATTTTATTAAACAACTGTATTCTAGTCATGCCACCGTATATTCCGTGGTTTTTGTCTGGATAGATCTGAGAGTCAAACTGTTTATTTGCCTGAATTAAAGCTTCTATCATTTGCATGCTATTTTGCAAATGTACATTATCATCCGCACTACCATGAATTAGCAAATACTTCCCCTTTAGTCCATTCACATAATTAATTGGAGAATTATCTTCATATCCGCTGGCGTTTTCTTGCGGCGTTTGCATATAGCGCTCGGTATAAATGCTATCATAAAACCTCCAGTTGGTTACGGGTGCAACGGCGATAGCCATCTTAAATATATCCGCACCTTTAAACAAACAATTTGAAGCCATAAATCCGCCATAAGACCATCCAAAGATGCCTATTCTGGACGCATCCACAAACGAATACTCTGCCAATACTTTGGCTGCATCCATTTGATCCTCTACCTCATATTTTCCGAGCTGTAATTGTGTTACTTTTTTAAAATCAGAACCTTTAAATCCAGTTCCTCTTCCATCCACACAAGCTACAATATACCCTTGTTGTGCTAACATCATAAACCAATAATCATTGGCGCTATTCCATTTATTGGCCACTTGTTGGGATCCTGGACCCGAATATTGGTACATAAATACGGGATATTTTTTGGTAGGATCCAAATCTTTTGGCTTCATTATCCAAGCATTCAAAGCATTTCCTTTTGGGGTTTTTAGAACAAAAAACTCTTTGGATGGCAAATCATACTTTATTAAATCGCTAGACAATCTAGCGTTATCTTCGATAACCTGTAGCGTTTTGGCAGATTTTGTTGCAACCAAAGTATACACCGTAGGCTGTTCCGTGCTTGAAAAAGCATTTATATAGTATTTAAAGTCTGGACTAAATGTAGCATGGTTAGTTCCTGTTTTGGAGGACAATGTTTTTTTATTTTTTCCGTTCAAGCCGATACTATAAATCGCTCTATTGATCGATCCGTTTTCGGTAGATTGATAAAATATCGTTTTCGATTTTTGGTCCAACCCATAATAAGAGGTTACTTCCCAAGATCCATTGGTGATTTTGGTTTTTAATTGTCCGTTTTTGTCGTACAAATAAATATGATTAAAGCCTTCTATTTCGCTGGTCCATATAAAGCTATTATCATCCAAAAAAGTGAGGTCGTCGGTAATGTCAATATATGCTGGATCTTTTTCGTTCAAAATCACTCGGTGAGCCGCGGTAGTACCGTCAATAAATAATAAATCCAAATTGTTTTGATGGCGATTTAAAACTTGTGCCGACAAAACATTAGCATCATTGGTCCATTGCAAACGAGCTATATAAAAATCCTGGTAATTGTCTAAAGCAACCTTTTGGGTAGTTGTATTTGCCACGTTGTAAATATGCAACGAAACCACTGCATTTTTTTCGCCCGCTTTAGGATATTTGAACGTTTCTATAGAAGGATATAGTGCCGTACCAAAAACGGACATCGAAAATTCCGGAACATCAGTTTCGTCAAAACGGATATAGGCTAATTTTTGGCTGTCTTTACTCCAGTCAAATGCTTTTACAAAAGCAAATTCTTCTTCGTAAACCCAGTCTGTAATTCCGTTAATAATAGCATTTTTTTTGCCATCGGTGGTTAGTTGGGTGCTGGTTTTGGTAGCAATGGTGTAGATAAACAAATTATTATCTTTTGCGTAGGCAATACTTTTGCCATCCGGAGAAAATGTAGGCTCTTGTATCTGAAAATCGAACAATTTTACCAGCTCTTTAGTGTTGGTATGGTATAGATAATAATCCGCCGTAAAAGAATGTCTGAATATTTTTTGGGTATTGCATGCTATCAAAATATTTTTTTCGGAGGCATCCAGTTTGTAGCTATCCATGCTAGACAAGCCCTTGTGGTCTTTGGTATCAATTAATGTGGCGACTTTTTTTAAGGTAGCAAAATCATACAAATCAATCTGCATGGTTTTTGCAGATGTATTGGTATTCAAAACCGTATATTGGTTGGTGTTTTTTAACGATTGTAACGCATCCATGCCTTGAGGCTGAAAGGATCCAGTAAAAATATCCTCTACTGAAATTTTTTGTTGCCCAATAACGGTCCAACACAAAAATAAAAATAAGAACAAAAAGGATTTAGAATTCATAGATTTGTTTTAAAGATAAAAAAGAGCCCAATTTTAGTGAAAATTTTACAATTAGTTTACATTTTGTATGTTAAATATTAAAAAAAAATTAACAACCACGCTCCTTTCAATGCTTAAAAGGCTGTTGTTTGGAACTCAAAAAACCAGGTTCTGACCTCTAATTTGCAAAAATTCGAGAAAGAAAAACGCTGACAACACGGGCAAAAATGGCGTTGTTTCTGCTAAACCTTTTTGGAACTACCCGATAGTTGTAACCAAAAAAACACATAACCAATACAAATACAGACACTTAATGATTTGCAACAAAAACAACTCCCGCCATTTTAAAACGTGTTTTACTAAAACACTACGCCCTTAAAACTCCATGATTTAGAATAAAAATAAAACCCTAATTATTGGTTAGTCCTGCCAATCCACCAACAAAAAAAATTGCATTTTTCTTACTTTAAAAAACCGTACAAACCACCAACGGCCAACTATCTTCTCATGGATTGCACCAAAGAACAACCGTCATTTAAGGGTATAAAACAGAAAGATCGGTTGCTTTTACGGCAGTATTGCTGGCAAGTAGCTTAGAAACTATATAATTTATTGGCTTTTAAAAGTCCGAAATCTGTATCTTTGTTGTAAAACAATATCACCATCATTAGTATGAACCACCCTATTTCTGGATTTTCAAAATTATCCAAAGAAGAAAAAATAAATTGGATTGCTAAAGAATATTTTTCTGCTCCAATCGATGCGGTAGCGTTATTAAAAAACTATTGGAACTCCGACGAAAAACTACAGCAACTACACGATGAATTTATTGAAAACACCATCACCAATTTTTACATTCCTTTGGGCGTTGCTCCCAATTTTTTGATAAACGACCATTTTCGAACAATTCCCATGGCAATTGAAGAGAGTTCTGTGGTAGCGGCAGCAGCCAAAGCAGCAAAATTTTGGTCTAGCCGAGGTGGATTTAAAACCATAGTGAGCAACACCGAAAAAATAGGTCAAGTACATTTTATATACTACGGAGACCCTTCTAAATTAGAACACTTTTTTGCCCAAACCAAAGCAAGGTTTTTTACAGATACCCAAAGCATTACTAAAAACATGCAAAAACGTGGAGGCGGAATTCTATCCATCACCTTAAAGAACAAAACCCATTTATTGGCTAATTATTTTCAGTTGCATGCCACGTTTGAAACAAAAGACAGCATGGGGGCTAACTTCATCAACTCTTGTTTGGAGCAATTTGCAAAGACCTTACAATCAGAAGCCCAACAATACGCTGGGTTTACGCAAGAAGAAAAAAATATTTCGGTTATAATGAGTATTCTCTCTAACTACGTGCCAAACTGTATTGTGCGTGCGGAGGTTTCTTGCCCTGTGGAAGATTTAGAAGAAAAAGGCATTCCAAACCCATTAGAATTTGCCCAACGCTTTGTACAAGCAGTACAGATAGCAGAAATAGAACCCTACAGAGCCGTTACCCACAACAAAGGGATCATGAACGGAATAGATGCCGTAGTGCTGGCTACAGGAAATGATTTTAGAGCCATTGAAGCAGCTATACACGCCTATGCGGCACGATCGGGCACTTACTCTAGTTTGTCTCACGCCAAGATAGAAAACGGGATTTTTAGTTTTTGGCTTGAAGTACCATTGGCTTTAGGAACCGTTGGCGGCCTTACCTCTTTGCATCCATTGGTAAAATTATCTTTAGAAATGCTAGAAAATCCTTCTGCAAAAGAGTTGATGCAAGTGGTTGCCGTAGCAGGTTTGGCACAAAATTTTGCTGCTTTGCGCTCGCTTACCACCACCGGAATTCAAGAAGGCCACATGAAAATGCATTTGAACAATATTCTAAATCAGTGTAACACTACCAATGCAGAACGCGTTGCTATTCAGAATTATTTTAATACTAATGCGGTAACACACAGCGCAGTGATAGATTACATTGCTACACTACGGAACTAATTTTCAAACAAACGTTGCTAATTAAAGCAACACCCCTTTGTACGATGAAAAAAACCTATTACAGTAACGGAAAATTATTAATCACCGGCGAATATCTTGTTTTAGATGGAGCCAAAGCACTAGCCTTACCTACCAAATTTGGTCAAAATTTAATCATTGAAAAAGGGGAAAATCAAGCCATTTATTGGAAAAGCTACGATGTAGACCAACACATTTGGTTTGAAGACAGTATTAGTTTTGCAAGTATTATCACACCACAACAGACAGCAGAACCTTCTGTAAAAACAACCCTAACCGCCATTTTGCACCATGCGTATCTAGCAAATCCGCGTTTTATAGACCAAGCATGCGGATACCAAATAACAACACAGTTGACTTTTCCAAGAAAATGGGGCTTAGGCACCTCTTCTACGTTGATAAATAACATTGCACAATGGCTACAAATAGACGCTTTTAAACTACTTAACGCTAGTTTTGGAGGCAGTGGCTATGATATTGCTTGTGCGCAACACCACTACCCTATAACCTACCAATTACAGCATGGAAAACCTAAGGTAGTAAAGCACTCTTTTGTACCTAGTTTTAGTGACCAAATTTATTTTGTTTATCTCAATCAAAAACAAAGTAGCAAAACAGCAATTGCCAAATACAGAAACCAACACCATCCTGCATTAGAAAAAGACCTGGCATTTATAAATGCAATTACAACCGAAGTTTTAGAGGCATCCAAGATAGAAACATTTGAACATGCTTTAGAAAAACACGAAAGCAAAATGAGTCATATATTACAAACCAGTACTATTAAAGAACTGCTGTTTGCAGATTTTGAAGGCCAAATTAAAAGTCTTGGTGCTTGGGGAGGAGATTTTGTTATGGTTACCTCAAAAACAAATCCTATCCCTTATTTTCAGGCCAAAGGCTACCCTACTGTTTTGAGCTACCAAGAGATGATTTTGACCTAAAGTAAAAGCCTTAAAATAAGACCTAAAAAAACTCGATACTTTGTATCGAGTTTTTTTTGAAATTAATAATAACTACTTAATATATTATTAGTAATTAAACTGTTTTCTATTGTCTTCAATAGTTGCATTATCTTTAAGTGCCGGCAATACTCTATTGGCATATCCAGCAGATTGCGATTTTAATTTAGATACATATGGTGTAAAATCTTTTAAAGCAACCGCTTTTAAGGTAGCCATATTTTTAACCACATATACTCCTGTATTGCCTTCAATTGGGGCAGAGATTTTATTTTTTGCTAAAGCAAAAGCAGTACCTACCACTTGAGCTTCTTGTCCAACTGCTCCTAATGTAGGATTGTCTAGAGTAACATCCGTTGCTTGCTGTACGCTTGCTCCTACCGTTTTGGCAATAGCCTCTAGGGAACTTCCTGTCATTTTTGCTTTTATGATTGCTGCTTTTTTCTTGTTTTTAAGGATTGACTCTACATAAGACCTTCCTTGTGTCACAGATACCAAACCAGAGTCATCAATGCTTTTTACACGAGCAATTACATGCCCTACATTGGCAACTTCAAAACGTTTAACGGCACCTATTTCAGAATCTTTTTCGAAAGCCCATCTAACAATTGTTCTTTGGTTCCCAAGGGTTCCAAAGTTTTCTTGCATGGCAGATACTGTTACTGGGGCAGCAATAGTAAGTCCCATTTCTTTTGCTAGTTTCGCAAAATCTTTTTCGGCAGCTTCCATCTCAAATTTGGTAGATTGGGTAAAAATCCTGTCTGCTGTTGCCTCAGATGCTTCTACTTTCTGTGCTACTGTAGCCAACTTGATCCCATCTTGTTTATCTGTGATTTTTATAATATGAAAACCAAAATCTGTTTCTACTAAACCTATTTTGCCAATGCTGTTGTTAAAAACAAAATCATTAAATGGTTTTACCATTTGGTTAGGTCCAAAGAAACCTAAATCCCCACCTTGTTGTGCCGAAGAATCATCGGAACTTGTAAAAGCCATCATTAAAAAACTGTCTGGATTAGCTGTAATTTGAGCAAATAATTCTTGTGCTTTTTCCTTGGCTTCTTCTTTGGTTCTTTGCTCTTTTTGGTTAGGCACCTTTGTTCCTTGGTAGCTAATCAAAATATGACTTGCCTTTGCAATAACGCCTGCTTTTTTACCCATAGACTTAGATATACAGTAATATTTTCCGTACATATAAGGCCCATAAACTTCGCCAGGAGCTAAATTAAATAATTTATCTGCATCTATAGCTGGTAAGTCTTTTTTGGCTACATAGGTAGAATCAAAGGCTACATCTGAATTAGTATTTACAAATTCAATCGTATTCTTTGCTGTTTTAAATCCAGACAAAGTATCGTTTTTGTTGGTCTCTTGATTGTAAACTACGCTTCCGTTCAAAAGGCCTGTAATTTTAGTTTTAACTTCTTCTACGTCTTGTTTAGAGGCTTTGTCTTCTATTAAAACGTATTCAATTTCACGAGATTCATCTGCTTTAAATTTTTTCTCGTTTTTCTTCATATAGGCTACAACTTCATCATCTGTAATTTTTACATCACTGTCTTTAACGGTAGAATACAATCCAGCAACATATGCAAAACTAACTTTGTCAGCCTCCATTTGGTATTGTAGTTTTCCTTCGGCTTGTGTAGTATATACTGCTGCTTTAATTAAGGTATTGTAAATTTGATACTTTGCATTTAACTCGGCATCTTTTTCTCTTTCTTTTAAAAATGGTGCTTGTGCAGGATTGGTTTTAAAATATTCCTTAAACTTAGCCAAATCAAAAATACCCGCAGCATTTAGAAACAAAGGGTTTTGCCCAATATTTTGATCTGCTTTTAACACCTCCAAAATATGTTTTTCGCCAACTCTTAAACCTAGTTTATCAAATTCTGCAGTTAATAATGCTACCGAAACCTCTTGGTCCCAAACTTTATTGGCTGCAGCGGTTGACGAAATTCCTTCGCCACTTTTTTCAACATTACTTACCTTAAGTCTAAAGTCTTCAAATGAAACACCATTTCCATTAATACTTCCTACGTCTTTTGATGTACTGTCAAAACTACCGCTTTTGAATAAATCACCGATGATAAATGCAAATAAACCTAATGCTATAACTGCAATCATTAAAGCGGAACGTTGTCTAATTTTTGATAAAACTGCCATTTGTTATTGTTGTTAATTTTATATTCAGTTTGCGAAAATACAATTATCTAAGTAATAATTATACTAGTAGGGTTTTATTTTACAAAAAAATTACTCTTTAACGGTTAATTTAACTAATTCAATTTTTTTGTTTGTGGCTTCTTCTATTTGAAAATGATAATTCCCGATGGTGATTTCTTCGCCAACAAGAGGTATTTCTTTGGTAAAATCTACAATGAAACCTCCTAATGTTCCGTAAGAATCACTCTCCGGAATTGCTAATTTGTAGGTCTGGTTTAAGTATTCTACATCAAAACGGGCAGAAAAAACATAATTATCCTCTGCCAACACCTGTTCTATTAAGGCTTCGTCGGAATCGTGTTCGTCCTCAATTTCGCCAAAGAGTTCTTCTACTATATCCTCAATGGTTACTATCCCTGAGGTTCCGCCATATTCGTCCAGTACTACGGCTACACTTTTTCTTTTTTTGGTCAGCAAGCTCATCACGTCTTTTATAAAAACTGTCTCCGGAACAAACTCCACCGGAATTATAATAGACTGTATGGTTTTTGGTTTTTTGAACAAATCAAAAGAATGCACATAGCCCAAAATATCGTCCAACGAATTTTGATAAATCAATACCTTGGAATAGCCCGTTTCAATAAATAAAGCTTTTAATTCTTCTACGGTTTCAAAGATATCCATGGCAACAATTTCGGTACGAGGACTCATCACGTCCCTGGCTTTTACACTCGAAAAATCTAACGCATTTTGAAACATTTGAATTTCAGAATCCACCTCATCTTCATCTTCAACAGAACTCATTTGCTCCGTAATGTAATCTCCAAGTTCTATTTTACTAAAAAACAAAGGAATTTGATCGCCATCTGTTCTAAAAAATTTTTTTAAAACAAAATCCGAAACCCAGATAAAAAAGGTAGAAATAAAGTAAAAAAGCTGGTAAAAAAAATAGGCAGGAATAGCAAAAACCTTAATCAAAACATTGGCATAGATTTGAAAAAAAACTTTTGGTAAAAACTCCGCCGTCAACAAAACCACCATGGTAGACAAAATGGTCTGGAGCAGCAAGTTAGAAAAGTCCGAAAAATTGTACGCCAAAGAATCCATCCAACGCATTAACAATTCGCCCATAAAGAACCCATAAACCACTAAGGCAATATTGTTGCCAATAAGCATTGCTGCTATAAATTTGGAGGGTTTTTCGGTAAGTTTTGTCAGTATTTTGGACAGAAAATTATCTTGTTTTTTTTCAATCTCAAGATAAATTTTATTGGACGAAATAAATGCAATCTCCATTCCTGAAAAAAAAGCACTCAGTATTAAGCATAGTATAATAATGCTAATTTCCATAAACTAGGATTTTTTGTTGCGATCTTCCATCCTTTTGGCAAATTTTCTTCTAAAGAAAAACATAAAAATAGCCAACCCTGCTATTAGCAAGCTCAACAATGGCGTTGCTAAAGGATCGTTCCATTTCATTACACTATCATAAACAAAATAGCATGCAAAAATAAGGTAAATATATGGGGTAAATTTCATGTAGCTCATACTGGTGTTTTTTTGGTTTTTTTATTCTGCTGACTCAATTGCAGCGGTTATTTTTTGGGAACGTACTACTTTAAAGTCTCTACTAAAATCAATTCCTTGACCATTAGAAACTCCTTTTGCATCCGTAAATTTAAATTTTTTTTCTGTAAAAAACCATTCGTTCTTTTGGTCATAATACAATTGCTCGGTCTCTAACAACTGCCCTTTTTCGGTGGCTATTTTTACTTTTCCTTGTAGGTCAATAATTCCAGTTTGTTTGTAAGATACGGCATATCTGGCCGTAACTCTAGTCTTGGATGCATTGGCGTCATAAAAAGTAACATCTATCCCTTTAGGAAACTCGGTAAAAGGAAAATCTACCGTGGCAAAGTCAAGCATTTTGGGACTTATCAAGACTACCTTAACCAATCCAGAATCGGTGTATTTTAAATTTACATTATCGGCATCGCCGTTAGGGGTAAATTCAGTAAAATTAATTTTTTGTACTTCTTTAAAATTACTCTCACACCCAAAAAACAGAGTCACAGCTATTGCCGTGACTACAGGTACTATTTTGTATTTTTTAGATAAAATCATTTATAGATAAGGGCTCAGAGTTATAATAATTACCAATACTAATCAAATTTTCGTTTTTGAAACCACTTATCATTAAAGGAAAGCCCAACACTAATATTGGCGTAATCCTCACGCACCAAACCAGCTGCGGCTGTACCTCTTCTGCCTAATTCTAATCCTACATTAACATTGGAGAAGCTTCCGGTAATTGGCATTCCAACTCCTACGGTTATTGCCATGTCGTTTATAGATTTGGAGTTAACCATTAGGCCTGTTTTTTCGTATCTAAAACCTCCTCGGTAAACAATTCGTTCGAGATAGTTATTAAAAGAGGCATAATTAGGAATAAAATACCCTCCTAGACTTATACTACCATAACGACCATACCCAACATTATCGACTGCATTGTACGTATTGGCCTCTGCGGTTGCTTTTTGATACGCAACTTTTCCGCCAACGAGCCATTTTCTGGACTCTCCAACACCTGCGCTTAAAGACAACTTACTAGGGAATGTTAGTTTTTTCTCTGTTTTTTCTTCCAGCAAAACATCTACCACTGTGGTATCAAAAGCATAATTATAAAATACCGTAGCAATATTGCGGGTGTTCTTAGAATTTAACGTGCTTTCTAAACTATAATTTATACTGCTATAAAAGTTTAATTTTGGGGTGATTTTTCTTTTATACATTGCGCCTAGATTAAAATTTACTCCAGACAAAGTAGAAGTACTTAATTCTCTAGAACCCAAAGTCACTCCAGTTATGTACTCTAGATTATTGGTTTTTATAGTTCCAAAATTATAATTAACATCAGCACCTACATTAAAATTAGGCGTTATTTTATAAGCCGCACCTACAAATGCCTTATTCAAACCTCCAGAACCGTTGTATCTGCTGTTATTCTGATCCGCTACAGAGGCCAAAGATTGTATTTTGTAGCCAACCGACGAATAGGGAACCAAACCAAAACCTACACCTAATTTTCCTAAAGGCAATCCTACGGCAAGATAATCTAGAGTAGTTCTGCTTGCTTTTTCTTCCTTGGAGTTAGATTGCAGTTTTGTACCGTTATAGGTTGCTCCAACGGTAAAACTTGTCAATGCTAGATTGGCAAAACTGGCAGGATTTTCTAAATTAATATGGATACTATCTTGCTCTACTGCAACTCCAGCCATGGAACGGTTCTCTACTGTCCCTTTAAACATTAGCTCTCCTATACCATAAAATGAATACGGAGAAGAAGCGCTTTCTTGAGCAAAGGAAACTAGTGTAAAAAGCAAACAAGCGCTTAGTATAATTTTTTTAATCATTTTTGATTTTATATTGAAATGTTTGGTACAAACTCTCTAAAAGAAAATTTGAATTGGCAAATATGGTATTTTTTAATCGTTTAGCCAAAAATTCTGTATCGCCACCCGTTAAAATTATTATAAAATTTGAATCAAGTGCCTTATATTCTGCAATAAATCCATCTATTTCATAGACCAATCCATTTACCACTCCAGAATGGATAGAAGAGTCTGTGGTAGTACCCACAAAACCATCTGGATCTGACAAGCTGAGCAAGGGTAGTTGGGAGGTATGCTGGTGCAATGCTTGGTACCGCAAACGCAAACCTGGAGATATAGCACCACCCAAATAATTGTCTTGAGCATCAATAAAATCGTAGGTAATACAGGTTCCGGCATCAATCACCAATCGGTTTTGACCCGGAAATTGCAACGTAGCTCCAGAGGCCAACACCATCCGATCTATGCCTAGCGTTTGTGGCGAGGCATAGTGGTTGTTAAAAGGAAAGTGATCTGTTCTGGAAATAAAGAAAACAGCAACACCATTTGCAGCGTCCAAAAAGGCTTCTTTGGGCGTATGGACCACCGAAGCAACTACAATAGCGTGTATTTTGGGAAAACGAACCAATAATTCTGTAATTTTTTTTGAAAGTTCTTTTGTCTCAAAAACAAACCACTCCAGAACACTATCTTGCTCAAATACAGCTGCTTTAGCCCTGGTATTCCCTACATCAATTATCAAAATCATATACTGCTTTTTGTATCTTGCGAAGGTAAGCATAGATTTTTTTTTAAAAAAGCATTGTGTAAACAAAAAAACATTATATATTTGCAACCGCAATAAGCAAGGTACCTTAGCTCAGATGGTAGAGCAATGGACTGAAAATCCATGTGTCCCTGGTTCGATCCCTGGAGGTACCACAAACAAGGCTGTTCTTAAAAGAACAGCCTTTTTTGCTTTTTAAAACCAACGTCGAACGCCAAACCACTGCCCATAACGTATTCTAAAAGCCATTTGCATTTAGCACCAATTCTATACAATGGGTGCTTTTTAATTTTAATTACCTTTGTCCAAAAAAGCAATAGCATGCTAACAATTGTTCCTCGGGCTGCCAACCCAAATAACACATTGTTTGGTTTTCAAAAAAGCAACCAATCCCCGAACAAGTAGCTACCAAAAACAGAAAACACAACAATAAAAACTTCTGTTTTTTGCTTAAAACCGAAGACATAATCCGACTAAAAAGCGACCATCCAGAACCAATCCTTTGCGATTAGCCCGACAGATTGCCGCTTTTGCTTAAAGCAAAAATAACAAAAACATGAATCACGATTTTAACATTCTAATAGTAGGCGGTGGTGCAGCAGGATTTTTTACAGCCATTAATCTGGTAGAAAAAAATCCAAAACTAAAAGTAGCCATACTAGAGCGCGGTGCCGATGTATTGCAAAAAGTACGCATCTCTGGAGGCGGGCGTTGCAATGTAACTCATGCATGCTTTGAACCTAATGAATTGGTACGCTTTTATCCTCGTGGTGAGAAAGAACTCCGCGGCCCCTTTCATCAATTTTGCTCAGGAGACACTATGGAATGGTTTGAAAAACATGGCGTAGCACTAAAAATTGAAGACGACGGAAGAATGTTTCCGGTTTCTAACTCCTCCCAATCTATTATTGATTGTTTTTTAGAAGCCACTCAAAAACTAGGCATCAAAATCCTGACTGGACAAAGCGCGCAATCCATATTTAAAAAAGACGAGCTCTGGAAGATAGAAACCCAGTCCGAAAATTATATCGCCGAAAAATTAATCCTAGCCACCGGAAGCAACCCAAAAATATGGGAAATGCTACAAACCTACGGTCATGGCATTGTAAATCCAGTTCCTTCTTTGTTTACCTTTAATATCAAAGATCCCAGAATTAAAGACTTGCCTGGCATTGCTACACTAGCTACCGTAAAAGTAAAAAACAGCAAACTCGAATCTACTGGTCCGCTATTAATCACCCATTGGGGAATGAGTGGCCCTGCGGTTTTAAAATTATCGGCTTGGGGAGCCCGGATTTTGCACGACCAAAAGTATCAGTTTGCCATTAATGTAAATT
This sequence comes from Flavobacterium crassostreae, assembly GCF_001831475.1. Taxonomy (NCBI): domain Bacteria; kingdom Pseudomonadati; phylum Bacteroidota; class Flavobacteriia; order Flavobacteriales; family Flavobacteriaceae; genus Flavobacterium; species Flavobacterium crassostreae. The sequence goes on from NZ_CP017688.1 coordinate 496,839, forward strand.
GGCTAAACAACGTTACGGCCACAGATGCCGATAAAAAGCTAAAAGAAATCAAACAAGAACACGCCAAGAAAATCGTTTCTAAAAAATCCCCCTTTGAATTACCTAATCGTTTGTGGGAAAACCTAGTGCTGGCAGCCAAAATTCCGGCCGAAACCAAATGGGCAGACATCTCTAAAGCACAACTACAGGATTTGTCCCAAGAGCTAACTAATGGAACCTTTCAGGTCAACGGAAAAAGCACCTTTAAAGAAGAGTTTGTTACCGCTGGCGGAATAGATTTAAAAGAAATTAATTTTAAAACCATGGAAAGCAAACTGCATTCTAACCTTTATTTTGCTGGCGAAATTGTCAATATTGATGCCATTACAGGAGGATTCAATTTTCAAAATGCATGGACTAGCGGATTTATTGTAGCAAACGGAATTGCAAATAGTTAGGATTAATTAACAGTCTTTTGCAGATTTACTAAGTTTTCATTAAGAAAATCCTAATACCTTTACTATCCAGTTATTAGATGCTACTTATGAAACTAAAATTACTGCTTTTTTTGCTGTTTTCTTGTGTGTATGCTGGTTTTTCGCAAATTATACACGGAAAAGTAAGCTGCGCAATGTATCCCGTTTTTAACGCCGAAGTCATTAATGCCAACACCAAAGTGCTTGCCACTACCGATACGCAAGGCAAATTTAGCATTGCTGCAAAAACTGGCGACGTGCTTGTTTTTATATCCAAAGAACACTACCTAAAAAAGAGCAGCGTGAACCCTAACCTATTTACAAACGGAGAATGGGTTGTTGAATTGATTTTAAAGGCAGAAGAACTGAAAGAAGTACTCATTACTAATATGCCATCTATAAAACTAAGCACCAACACTACATACGAACAAACCAAAATAGACCAATATGCTTTAGAGAAAAGAGCAACCACTCCAAAAGTACTAGGAGTGTATACTGGCGAGTTAGAAAACAGTCCGAATCTTCAACGAATTGCCGGAATGCTTGTAGGTTTATTTACCAAAGAAAAAGAACCCATCAAAAAAGAAGCTCCTCCAATTCTATTCAAAGATTTAGCAAAATCCAGTTGCAAAGAGTCGTATTTTTTAGAAGAATTGCAACTCAAACCAGATCAAATAGATTTGTTTCTGGAATTTTGTGATGCCGACCCCAAATCCAAAACAGCTACAGGCAACACACTGCATATAATGGATTTTTTGTTTTCCAAAAATATAGAATTCAAAAAACTAGCCCCTAGTCACTAACCAACACAAACCTAAATCCTCTTTGGCAAGACTATATAAGCTCCCTAATTTCGGATTTTTTGGATTAAAAAACTCTTGGAGATTACCTATTTAGCCACCAAATACTGGCATTCAAAACCATCGCAAAACTTACCCAACCCAAATAGGGCAAAAACAAATAGCCTGCAATTTTATTAATTTTAGAAAATTGGTTGTAGGTCTCTAAAATCATTAGCCACAACAGCACTATCTCAATTCCGGCCAACAAAACATTATGCAACCCAAAGAACAAATACGACCACAAAGAATTTAACCCCAACTGAATGGCAAAAACCATCAAGGCATTCTTGACCAATTCTTTTTCAAAATCCATGCGACTCCAAACCAGCCCCGCAGCAATCCCCATCAGGATATAGAGCATACTCCAAACGGGTGCAAAAATCCAATTAGGCGGATTAAAACTTGGCTTTATTAAGGTAGGATACCAAGTTAGAATCTCAGCACGGGTTATAATTCCGGCAAAATACCCTACAGCCAAACAAGTAACAACAATGGTGAGTATTTTAGTAATTTTATTCATGTGGTATTTATTTAATCGTATTTAAAAAGGCGCAAACAAGGCTTGCTACCACAAATTTAAGCAAACTTTTTGTGCATTAATTCAAATAAAGCAAAAACCTATAAAACAAAAAAAAGTATCTTTGTAAAAATTTATAATTCATGGTAACAACACACTATTTTATACCCAAAAAACACACTTCCTCTTTAGAAAATGGCAGCTTTCAATGGAGTGCTCCCAGCAATATTGCTTTAGTAAAATATTGGGGCAAAAAAGACCAGCAAATACCCGCAAACCCATCTGTGAGTTTTACCCTGAACCACTGCAAGACCATCACTAAATTGACTTTTGTCAAAAAAGAAAACCAAAACACACTTTTGTTTGATTTGCTTTTTGAAGGGCAACCAAAAGAAGATTTTAAACCCAAAATTCAAAAATTTTTAGAACGAATAGAAAAATACCTGCCCTTTCTAAGAGAATACCATTTTACAATAGACACCCAAAACACGTTTCCGCATAGTTCTGGTATTGCCTCGTCAGCATCTGGAATGGCAGCATTAGCGCTGTGTTTAATGAGCCTAGAAAAAGCTCTAAATCCAGCAATGACAGACGATTATTTTTATCAAAAAGCTTCTTTTTTGGCACGATTGGGCTCTGGGAGTGCTTGCCGAAGCATAAAAGGACAGCTGGTTGTATGGGGACAACAACAAAACATCACCGGAAGTACGGATTTATACGGCATTCCATTTCCAAATGCGGTGCATGCCAATTTTAAAAACTACCAAGACACGATTTTGCTGGTAGATAAGGGCGAAAAACAAGTTTCCAGCACCCTAGGACATGATTTAATGCACCAACATCCGTATGCCGAAAGACGTTTTGAACAAGCGCACGAAAATTTGGATACATTGCAAGCCATTTTTGAAAGCGGGGATTTAGACCAATTTATTAAGGTGGTAGAAAGCGAAGCCTTGACCCTACACGCCATGATGATGACCTCAATGCCTTATTTTATCTTAATGAAACCCCGTACTCTTGAAATCATTTCTGCCATTTGGAGCTTCCGCAAAGACACAAAAATACCCGTTTGTTTTACACTCGATGCTGGTGCAAACGTACATGTATTGTATCCCGAAGCAGTGGCCGAAAAAGTTTTGCAATTTATTAAGGATAAATTAGTTGGCTTTTGTCAAAATGGGCAGTACATTTGTGATCAAATTGGAGATGGCGCATTGCCAATGGCTAATTAGTGGCAAACCAGTGGCAACTTTTATTAAATAAAACAAATTACCAATTGTTAATTCACAAGTAATTATGAAAGGACCTTTATTTTATTCAAAAATACTACTCTTTGGAGAATACGGAATTATCCGAGACTCTAAAGGGCTATCCATTCCGTATAATTTTTATAATGGTGCGCTAAAAAGAGACGAAAATCCTTCGGCAGAAGCCTTGGAGTCTAATGCAAGTTTGAGCCGTTTTGCAACCTACCTAGAAAGCCTACAAATACAGCAACCAAAATTAGTTGCTTTTGATATCGCTACCCTTACAAGCGATATTGCCTCGGGGATGTATTTTGATTCGAGCATTCCGCAAGGATACGGTGTGGGAAGCAGTGGCGCATTAGTTGCTGCAATTTATGACAAATACGCCCAGAACAAAATCACGGTTTTGGAGAACTTGACCCGAGAAAAATTGTTAGAATTAAAAACTATCTTCTCAGAAATGGAGAGCTTTTTTCACGGTAAGAGTTCGGGACTAGATCCTTTAAACAGTTATTTAAGCATTCCTATTTTAATCAATTCTAAAGACAATATTGAAGCAACCGGAATCCCCAATCAAAGCTTGGACGGCAAGGGTGCAGTGTTTTTGTTGGACTCCGGAATAGTAGGCGAAACCGCACCAATGGTCCACATCTTTATGGAAAACCTAAAAGACAAAGGCTTTAGGGCTATGCTAAAAAATCAATTTGTAAAACACACCGATGCTTGTGTGGAGAATTTTTTGGGCGGAGACATGAAATCCTTGTTTAGCAATACCAAAAAACTATCTAAAGTAGTATTGAGTCATTTTAAACCCATGATTCCGGAACAATTTCATGCCATTTGGCAAAAAGGAATTGACACCAATGAGTACTACCTAAAATTATGTGGTTCTGGCGGTGGCGGCTATATCTTAGGTTTTACCCAAGATTTAGAACGTGCTAAAATTGCCTTGAAAGAATACAAGCTTGAAGTGGTTTATCAATTTTAATAGCACTTCAGAAAACAAATGAAAAGCTTAAAATTCTTTGTGATTTTAAGCTTTATTATTTTAAGACAACATGGTATTATCCCAAAAACAACAGCTTTTTTTAAAAAAAACAATCAGTTTGTTCTCTGTAGTTAGAGGATACAATATTCCTATTATTATTTTGGCCCAGTATCTTTCGGCTATATTTATTTTAGCTCCTGAGAAAAGAGCCATTGCGGTTTTGTTGGATTTTAATCTGTTTTTGCTCGTTTTTGCCTCTGCAATTACGATTGCCTCTGGGTATATTATTAATAATTTTTATGATAGTCAAAAGGATTTAATCAACCGACCCAACAAATCCATGTTGGATACATTGGTGCGTCAATCTACAAAACTCCGGGTGTATTTTTGGTTGAATTTTTTGGCGGCTCTACTGGCATTGCTGGTTTCTTGGCGGGCGTTGTTGTTTTTTTCTGCTTATATCTTTTTAATTTGGCTGTATTCGCATAAAATAAAAAAATACCCCGTGGTGGGCAATGTGACGGCGGCAGTGATGGCGGTGATTCCTTTTTTTGCCTTGCTGTTGCATTATTATAATGACATGAGCTTTGAGGAAATAGAAACCTACAAAAGTCATTTTGCGGTAATATTTGCACATGCTTGTTTTTTGTTTTTATTATTGCTAATCCGAGAAATGATTAAGGATTTAGAAAATATTAAAGGAGATTTGGCCAACAATTACCAAACTATTCCGATCCGTTTTGGCGAGAAGATTTCTAAAACAATCATTAGTGTGCTGACGCTTTTAACGGTGGTGCCGGTGTATGTTTTAATTGATGTGTATGATGTGGGGTATATGGATATTTATTTTTATTGTTGTTTTATAGTACTGCTTTTCTTTTTGAGACATCTCTGGAAACACAATACTAAAGCGCAGTATGTGTTGCTTCATAATGTTTTGAAATTTCTTATTGTGGCGGGAGTGTTTTGTATTGTGCTGATTAATCCGTCTGTGTTATGGAACGGAAAAGAATTGTTGTTCTAAAAAAAAAGATTCTTGAAGCGGTTTTCTAGCCCCGATTGAAACGGCATCCTTTTACTTTTTTCTTTAAAAAGTAAAAGATAGAGTGGAAAGCGGGAAATTGCTCCTGAAAAAAAGTCGCATTTTGTAACGGACTATCCAATAGATGGCAGATATTTTGTCGGAGAACGGAGAATTCAATACTTTGATAAATCAATAAATAAAAATTGCATTCTTAACTATGAAAATACTAATGGATAATATGCTTTATCTAAATAAATCAAAAATTTTATTAATATTTACAGCTCTTTTCTGCTCAAATATTTATTCTCAAAATACAATTTTAGGAGAGTATTGTCGTAAAAAAACATATGATTCTACAGGAATTGGTGTAAGGAAAAATTGCTATATATTTAAAGTTGATATGGCGTTTGAACAACAAGTTTCAACTGATATTCTAATGATATTTACTGGAAAATACTATATTACAGGAGGTAAATTAATTTTAGTATTCGATAATGAAAAACCAAAAGAAGATGTTTTTGATATACTTAAGAATGAAAATGGTAAACTAATTATTCGATATAAATGTTTAGATTGTAAAAGTAAAAAAATAAAACTATTTAAAAAAATAAAAACATCTGCCAACAGCCGTTTGGCAAGATTGCGAATTTTGTGGTAAGTTCACGTTTACGTTTCGCAAGAAATTTTATCTTTAACAGAAAATATAAGGTTACGAATTTCGCAACCTCGCCAAGCGGGGACACGATGGCCCGCATTTTAGGCAACGGTTATTGATTGCCAATGATATAAATAGTATCTTTGCGCAAATTAGTGATTATTATGAATAACAAGGAAGGCAATAGTAAGAAAACTGGTGGGAGAGCAAATAGCTCCAGACCAAATTCCAATAAGCCAAAACCTGCCATGCAGAAACGGGCTCAAGGGCCAAAAAAAGTTAAAGTAACTACTAAAGTTGCCCAGACTGCTGCTACTGATAAAGTAGAAAAAAAACAAAACCAAGCTCCAAAGAGGGTTAAGGCTAAAGACGAAATTCGTTTGAATAAATATATTGCCAATTCTGGTGCGTGCTCACGTCGGGATGCAGATATCTACATTCAATCTGGAACCGTTAAGGTTAACGGTGTTCCGGTTACGGAGATGGGATATATGGTAAAACCAGGAGATGTGGTTAATTTTGATGGGGCGACTTTGACTCCAGAGAAAAAAGTCTATATCTTGTTGAATAAACCCAAGAACTTTACTACGGCTTTGGATGAAGGCCAGGAGTTTCGGAATGTTTTGGAATTAGTAAAAGGATCTACCACCGCTAAAATTGGCGCCATTGGAAGAATGGATAAAAATACTACCGGATTATTGTTGTTTACCAATGATACGGATATGATTAGAAAATTTACGCTTCCTAGCCAGAAATCTTCTAAAATATACCACGTTTCTTTGGATAAAAACTTAAAATTTGAGGATTTAGAAAAAATAAATAAAGGATTAGTTCTAGATGGTCACCGCGTTTTTGTGGAAGATGTGAGTTATATTGAAGGGGAAGCCAAAAGCGAAATTGGTCTTAAATTAAGATCTGCAAATGTGAAGGTGGTGCGTTCTATATTTGAACATTTTAGCTATGATGTGTTGCGTATTGATCGGGTTGCTTTTGCGGGTTTGACCAAAAAAAACTTACCAAGAGGAAACTGGAGATTGCTAACGGCTCAAGAAATCATCAATTTAAAGAACGTATAGATTTTTTATAAGAACCTTAAGAATAAGAATCCTTTTCATTCGTGATCAGGATTTTTTTTATGAAACAAAACTGCGTATGTCATCCGAAAAACTACAATCAATTGCCTTTAAATGGATCGAGGCTTTCAACAACAAAGACCTAGACAAACTACTCTGCTTGTATGACGAGCAAGCGGTACACTTTAGTCCAAAATTAAAAATAAAAAACCCCGCTACCAATGGCTTAATTACGGGCAAAGACGCTTTGCGCGAATGGTGGCAGACTGCCTTTGATACCATAGCGGGTTTGCAGTATAAACTAAGTACCTTGACTACCAATGAGGACCGTGTTTTTATGGAATATACCCGAATTACGGATCAGGATGCGCCCCTATTGGTTGCAGAGGTTCTGGATATTAGAGACAACAAAATTGTTGCCTCTAGGGTTTACCACGGATAAAAACATGGTGTAAAACTGCTAAGTCCACTTGTCTGAACCCTCTAGCTTAAGCTCTTTATAGTTGGTTGCCGGGTATTTAATTAAAATTTAATTTTTGAATACGCAACCCAATGCATTTTATATTTATTTTAGCATTTTTTAGAAAACTACAGAAATTAAAAAATGGAAAAGCACGTAGATTGTAAAGAAATTGCTGCCTTGTTTTTAAAGTTAGGATTTATTGGCTTTGGAGGGCCTGCTGCGCATATTGCCATGATGCGGCAGGAGGTTGTGGTCAAAAGAGCGTGGCTAACAGAGGCCCATTTTTTGGATCTTATAGGCGCCACGAGTTTGATACCGGGCCCCAATAGCACGGAAATGGCAATCCATATTGGCCACGAAAAAGGAGGCGTCAAGGGATTGGTGGTCGCTGGATTATGCTTTATCTTGCCGGCGGTACTCCTTACGGGGGTTTTTGCGTATTTGTACCAAAACTACGGCCAAATACCTAGTGTAAAAACTTTTTTGTACGGAATCAAGCCTGCAATTATTGCCATTATTTTGGCTGCAATTTATCCATTGGCCAAAAAATCATTAAAAACAATACCCCTACTTTTGCTTGGGATTGCTGCTTTGGTGCTGGCGCTATTGCGATTTAACGAAATTTATATTCTTTTTGGGTCTGGATTAGTAGCCTTGGCATTTTCAAAAATAAAAAACCAACCAACCTGGAGCTGGCTACCGTTACTGACGCTAGAGTTACTGACGCTAGAGTTACCTAAAACAGCACTGGTAGCGGTTACTAACTGGAATTTGTTTTGGCTGTTTCTAAAAATTGGATCCGTGCTCTACGGTAGTGGCTATGTGTTGTTTGCTTTTTTGGACACCGAACTTGTGGCAACCGGAATGCTGCCAAGAGCTACCTTAATAGATGCCATTGCGGTGGGCCAATTTACACCTGGACCGGTTTTTTCGTCTGTAACTTTTGTTGGATACCAACTCCATGGTTTGCAGGGAGCTATGGTAGCTACTATTGCTATTTTCATACCCTCGTTTTTGTTTGTTGCTTTATTGAATCCTTTGGTTCATAAACTTCGTAATTCGAGTTCCTTTCGTATTTTTTGGATGCCGTAAATGCTGCCTCGGTAGCCGTTATCTTTGCTATTTGTTTGCAAATGGGCAAAGAGGCTATATTGGATTGGCGTACCGTAATCATTGCAGGGATTAGTGTGCTAATCACCTTCGGTTATCCTAAAATTAATAGCGCATTTATAGTATTGTTTGGTGCTTTGGCAGGTTATATTTTGTATTTGGTGTAATTTTGGAGACAAAATCACCAAAAAGTAGCATAGGAATCAAATAGGCAATGGCTTAAAAACACTTAAATTACTTTGCGTAACTTTGTTGCCAAAAAAAAAAAACAATTACAATGGATTTAAAAAATTCTCAATTAGAAGTAGACCGTTGGATCCAAGAGCACGGTGTTCGTTACTTTAATGAACTAACCAACATGGCCCAACTCACCGAAGAGGTTGGCGAAGTAGCTCGTATTATTGCCCGCAGGTATGGGGAACAATCCGAAAAAGAAAGTGATAAAAACAAAGATTTGGGCGAAGAGTTGGCCGATGTTGTCTTTGTTGTACTGTGTCTTGCTAACCAAACTGGCATTGATTTGCAAGCTGCCTTTGATAAAAAAATGGATTTAAAATCTATTAGAGACAAAGACCGTCATAAAAACAACGAGAAACTAAAATAATGTTATAAGTAGGTACAAAACTTTGGCAAGACGTTTATTTAAAATAAATTTGTCCAAACAGTCCCATCAATTCTTCAAAAAAAATGAATTTACTAGTACAAACAAACCATCCCAACATACAGGCACACCTTGCTATTACTGGATCCAAAAGCGAAACCAATAGATTGCTATTATTGCAAGCCTTATTCCCTAACATTACTTTAGAGAACACCTCCAATTCAGACGATAGCGAGGTTATGCAAAAAGCCTTAAACAGACAGGATCAAGTAGTAGATATTCATCATGCAGGTACTGCCATGCGTTTTTTAACTGCTTTTTTTGCAGTAAGCGAAGGCTCCGAAGTAGAATTGACGGGCTCCCAACGCATGACAGAGCGCCCTATAAAAGTTTTGGTAGATACCCTAAAACAATTAGGAGCAACTATTTCTTACAAAAATCAAGTAGGCTATCCTCCTATTTTAATAAAAGGACAAAAAATAACCGCATCCAAAGTTACTATCCCTGCAAATGTTAGCAGCCAATACATCTCGGCCTTGCTCTTAGTAGCACCCAAATTAGAGAACGGAATAGAGCTTACCTTAGAAGGTGAAATCACCTCTGTGCCGTATATCAAAATGACCTTGGCATTGCTAAATGATTTGGGTATTGCAACACGTTTTACGGCAAATACAATTCAGGTTTCTGCAGCTAAATCCGTACCTACCAAAGTAATGACTGTAGAGTCAGACTGGAGCTCAGCCTCTTATTTTTTTAGTATTGTAGCCCTAGCAGATGCCGCAAGCATAACCCTTAGTAGTTTTGCTCAAAACAGCCTGCAAGGAGATTCTGCATTGGTAGCCATTTACAAACAAATGGGTGTCTCATCCGAATTTAAAGACAACAGCCTAACGCTGACCAAAACGGCCGACTTTAAACCAAAAGCCATCCATTTAGACCTCAACAATACTCCAGATATAGCACAAACTATTGTAGTGACTTGCTTTGGTCTTGGGTTGTCCTGCCATCTAACCGGATTGCATACCCTCAAAATTAAAGAAACAGACCGATTAGAAGCGCTACAAACAGAGATGACCAAACTAGGAGCTGTAGTGCGTGTTACAAACGATAGTTTAACATTAGAGCCCGCCACTGTCAGACATCCAAAGGTAAAAATAGCCACCTATAATGACCACCGAATGGCAATGGCCTTTGCACCACTGGCATTAAAGATGCCAATAGTTATAGAAAATGCCGAAGTAGTGTCTAAATCGTATCCTGATTTTTGGGAAGATTTAACAAAACTAAACTTCAGCACTACCCAAGTATAACACACAAGGACACTATTTACAACAAATAACCCATAAAAGAGTGCTTTTGGTGCCCTAAAACCAAATTAAACGCTAAAATACTTGACAACGCCTATCGGACAGTTGTATATTTGCAACCACTTAGTTAGTTGCTAATTAAACTAACTGCTGTTTCGCCCTGCGCATCGTCAAGGGGTTAACTTAATTATAGATATAAATGAAATTATCCCATTTTCAATTTGATTTACCAAAAGAACTTCTAGCGGAATTCCCTTCCGAAAACAGAGACGAAGCCCGCCTTATGGTTATTGACCGCAAAGCACAAACCATCGAACATAAAATGTTTAAAGATGTAATTGATTATTTTGATGATGGAGATGTTTTAATCCTAAATAACACCAAAGTTTTTCCAGCACGTTTGTACGGAAACAAAGAAAAAACAGGCGCAAGAATTGAAGTATTTTTGTTACGAGAACTCAATGCAGAACAACGCCTTTGGGATGTATTGGTAGATCCAGCCCGTAAAATACGAATTGGTAACAAATTATATTTTGGAGAAGACGACTCCTTAGTAGCAGAGGTAATTGACAATACCACCTCTCGTGGAAGAACTCTACGTTTTCTTTACGATGGTTCTTATGAAGAATTTAGAAAAAAACTAACCGAACTAGGAGAAACACCTATCCCAAAATACATCAGTAGAGATGTAACTCCCGAGGATGCAGAGCGTTACCAAACCATTTATGCCAAAGAAGAAGGTGCTGTAGCGGCTCCAACTGCTGGACTGCATTTTTCTAAACATTTATTAAAAAAATTAGAGATTAAAGGGATTAAATTTGCCGAAGTCACTCTACATGTTGGTTTAGGAACCTTCAATCCTGTAGAAGTAGAGGATCTATCCAAGCACAAAATGGACTCCGAAGAATTAAAAATATCTCAAGAAGCCTGTGATATTGTAAATACAGCAAAATCTCAAAAAAAACGTATTTGTACCGTAGGAACTACCTCAATGCGTGCCGTAGAAAGCTCCGTATCTTCACACGCAACACTAAATCCATTTGACGGGTGGACCAACAAATTTGTTTTTCCGCCACATGATTTTACCATTCCAACTTGTATGATTACCAATTTTCATACTCCTAAGTCTACGTTATTGATGATGGTATCTGCATTTTGTGGACACGATTTAATGAAAAGAGCCTATGCCGAAGCCATTGAAGAAAAATATAAATTTTACTCTTACGGTGACGCCATGTTGATCATCTAATCTACCATAAAGGTTAATTCACTAAAAATCCCGTACTAGCACTAGTCGGGATTTTTTTTTGACGCAAGTCCAATCGATCGGGCCCGCGATAGACTTTATTTTTTAATACTACTGCTACCGGACTACACGTATACAAAGGTTGTTATGGCTTAACCTATTACTCCTACTCTACTTGGTAGACTAATTTAACGGTAATTGTAGCTGTTTTATTTTTAGAGTTGGTATTAAAAGAGCCTCCGTAAGAATAATCTTCTGAAGAATTTTGGGCAATAATCTGAAATACTCCCATATCGGATTTTTTTAATTTTCCTAAATCGGCATTGGCGTTGTCTGCAATACTCTGGGCTCTTGTGCTGGCATCTTTGGTGGCTTCGGCAATCATTTGGACTTTTAATTCTGCTAGTTTGGTATAATAATATTCTGGTGCATTAGAGTAAAACTCAATCCCAGAATTGATCAACTCACTAGATTGACGAGATAATTCTTCTATTTTATTAACTTCTTTAGACTGAATAGTAACCCTCTGGCTTAAAGTAAAGCCCGTAAACAAATTCTGTCGGATGGTTCCGTTTTCATTATAGGTTGTTTCAAAATTTTTATTAAAATCTACCGCCGAAAAAACAACATCCTTGGCAGCGATTCCTTTTCCAGAAAAATACTTTTTTATTTTTTCTCTATCGGCATCTAAAGAGGCATAGGCTTCTTTTAGGGTAGTGCTTTTTCGGCTAAAAGAACCACTCCAAACAATTAGATCCGAAATAAAATCTGTTTTACCCAATCCCGTTACGCTGATGGTATCACTGCTTTTGTTTCTGTTTTGAAAAGCATTAGAAAACAAAAATGCGCAGACCACTAACGCTACCGATAAAATAATTGCATTCACACTGTTTTTATACATCTGGACTTTTTTTTAATTCTCTCAAATTTAATGCATTATTCTCATTTACCACTACTTTATATTCCTAAAAGAACCATTATTTTATAAAAAAACAGCACCCTCTCCCCATGCTGGCCAAAGCATTTGTTAAAGCCTCTCTGGTTAGATTGCAAAGCCAACTAATAATTGTTATTTTTACCCTACAAAAATAAAAGTATGCTTTTTAAAAACACCAAGGCATTTGCGCAAGAATGCGATGCACAGGATCCACTACACAAATACAAGTCCGAATTTATTTTCCCGAAGGTAAACAACCAAGATGTGATTTATTTTACCGGAAACTCTCTAGGGTTACAACCCAAAAGAACCAAAGCTTATGTGGATGAGATTATGGACGATTGGGCAAATCTTGCTGTAGAAGGCCATTTTTATGCCCAAAAACCTTGGTGGGATTATCACGAACGCTTTGCCGAACCATTGAGCAAAATAGTTGGCGCCTTACCCTCTGAGGTTACGGTTATGAACACCCTAACGGTCAATCTGCATTTATTGCTGGTTTCGTTTTATAGACCAACCAAAACACGTTATAAAATATTGTGCGAAGAAAAAGCATTCCCTTCGGACCAATACATGCTTCAGAGTCAAGCCGCATTTCATGGCTATGCACCAGATGATGCTATTGTAGAGATAAAACGCAGAGAAGGAGAACACAACCTACGACTGGAAGACATACTTGCCAAAATAGAAGAACTGGGAGATGCTCTGGCCTTAGTTATGATTGGCGGGGTCAACTATTATACTGGGCAAGTTTTTGACCTACAAGCCATCACTGCAGCAGGGCATCAGGTAGGTGCAATTGTAGGCTGGGATCTTGCGCACGCCGCAGGAAACGTTACGTTAGAACTACACGACTGGAACGTAGATTTTGCGGCCTGGTGTAGCTACAAATACATGAATTCTGGTCCTGGTAACGCCTCTGGGGTTTTTGTTCATCAAAAACACCACGATACGGATTTGCCTCGTTTTGCAGGTTGGTGGGGGCACAATAAAGAACGTCGTTTTAAAATGGAACCCAACTTTGATCCAATTGTGGGTGCCGATGGCTGGCAAATCAGCAACTTACCCGTATTGTCTTTGGCTCCCTATTTGGCATCCGTAGAGATGTTTGCCGAGGTTGGGATGGAGGCTTTAATCCAAAAAAGAAGCGTACTTACTGCATATCTAGAATTTGTGCTGCAAGAAATTGACAAAGAAGTAGCTAGTAGTTTTGAAATAATCACACCTACCAATCCTGCAGAAAGAGGCTGTCAATTATCGGTGTTTTTGCATGGAGAAGGCCGTCGTTTGTTTGATTATTTGATGCAAAACGGGGTTGTGGTAGATTGGCGCGAACCCAATGTTATCCGTTTGGCTCCAGTACCGTTTTATTGTTCTTTTGAAGATGTGTACCAGTTTGGACAAGTGTTAAAAAAAGGAATTAACCAGAAAACGTCCAACTAAATCAAACGTATTTATTTTTAGCTATTTACTGGTATTTTAAATAACTAGTTGCTTTAAAACAGCTGCAACATTTCGCCACAAAAAATTAAAAAAAGATTTTTCGGGCGCTCTTGTCACCATTACCGTGGTTGTTTTTAGATGACCATTGGTGTCTTTTTTGACCATTAGATTAGCTAAAGCACTTTTTAACACACTCTTTTTTTGTGGGTTTCTTTTTTGATAAAGGGTAACTTTTAGATTGTGGTATTTTAGAACTGCTGTTTGGTACGATTGGACCGCATTTCCTTTAATGGTAAATTCCAAGACCTCAAAAACCCCTGTGGTAGTGGTATTTATATAGGGCTTTATAAATGGAGACAGTTGTTTTGCTTGCAAATCATACACTTTTCCTGTAAAGGTAAAGGCATCTTTTGGGTCCAAAACATTAAAACGCCATTGTACCTCAAAAGGAGATTTTCTCATAAATTTACAGCGGATGGCAATCTGAACATCCGGGCATTTTTGTAGCTGGTAGCCACTCTGTATTTGAGTGGCTATCAAATTAAAATTATCAAATACTAGTTTTCCAGCCCCTTTTTTAAAGTTTATTTCTTCTTCGTAGATTACTACCGAATTGCGCACCAAAAGCGTATCTACGCGCAAAGGGAATTTTAAGTCTCTTAAGAGCTGGCTATACATTGGTTTTGGGGTTTTGTCGTCTGCCGGCATTTTATTTCTATAAATTGTTGCCTGTAGTTTTTCAACAGCTATTTTACCAACATTAAAATAGGGTTTTTCGTCTTTAAAACCCCAATCCATCTTTAGAACGACAATTGCAGAAGACTGTATCTTGAAAAGATCTTTTTCTGTTTGCAACTTACTCACAAATTCTGAGCGGCTGTATTCTGGTATCCATTGAAAACCTGTAATTTTTAACGTATTTTTGGTTGTCTCAAAATTTTTGGCTCTCATATGGTAAAAATCCGTAGCTCTATAATAAATACTGTTGCTTTTAATTTTATAGTCTTGGTATAAAAACGGAATTTTTTTACGCAAAGTAGTTTGGTCAATTACTATATGGTTTATTTCTGCCTCCAGGTTTTTTAAACTTACCGTATGCTTGTTATTTGGACTTTGAACTACATCTAGACTTTGCACAACCACCTTAAGGCTAGAAATTTCTATAGTTTTATCAAAAGATCCCTCTGTTGTAGGATCCGTATTTTTGTTTTGGTTTAAAGTCTGGATACTATTCTGAAACACTACTATTTTTGGAACTAGTATCGTAACACTATTGGCTTTAAATTTTTGTTCAAATAGTAGCGCTCCTATTTTAAATTGCTGAATCTTTATCTCCGAAATTTTAGAATAAAAAACTCGTTTATTTTTAACTAGTGATTCTTTCTTTTTGGGAATTAAGACAATACCCGTAACAGAAATACTTTGTGTTACTAAATCAATACGCAACGATTGATAGGTAATTGCATGATTTGCCGTGTTTTCTGGAGATATAATTTCGGTAATATTTTTCTGGATCCAAAAATGCAGCCCTACATTTGCCAAAATAAGCAACGTTGACAAAACAAGTATTCCAAGTGCTATTTTTTTGAATGCAGTCATTTTTATTGCGTTTGGGATTACAAAGTTAATAAGTACGCATCTTCTTAAGTTACTTCTTTACTTACAAGAGTTATAACTTTATAACACGAACAGCAATTAGGGCGCACTATTTAATATCCAACTATGGTATAAAAGAGCTGGTAGCATAGTCGCGGATCAAGTCTAAATGTTGTGGGGAAATATTAAATTTAGATATTTGCATTTTAAAATTTAATACAAATGCAAGATTCTTTTGTCGACCTTCTCAAGTTGTTACTTCCTGAAATTATAGTTGAATACTTTGAACTGACTTCCTATAAAAAAGAGGAAGAGATACTTCATCTTTACTTAAAGGAGATTAATTCAATTCCTAAAGAACATCGACAATCAAAATTGAGCTCAAAAGGATTCTTTGATGAAATAACAGTTCAGGATTTCCCTATTCGTGGGCATCAGGTATATCTTCATATCACTCGAAGAAGATGGCTGAATGAAGATACTGGAAAAGTAGTTTTTAGAGATTGGAATTTAGTAGCAGACGGAACTCGGGTGACACAGGAGTTTGCGTCTTTTTTAAAAGAGATCCATAGATTCCAAGCCTAATGATTGCAATGCTATCGCCTCTTTCTATGGCGTTAGCGGTAAGAATCTACAACATCAATACAAAGATTTCTTAAGTGATTTCAAAATATGGGATCAAAAACTACACGCAAAACAATGGCTTATATTTCCAGAAAACATAGGCAAACGCTTATCAATTGACGAAACCTCCTTGTCCAATGGCGAACTCTATACTATTTTGACCAACAAAGCTGGAAAGGGAAAGAAAGGAACTATAGTCGCTATGATTGCTGGAACCAAAGCAGAAACAGTAATTGCTATTATCGAAAAAATACCGCTTAAACTACGAAATTCTGTTACCGAAATAACTCTTGACATGGCAGCAAACATGGGATTGATTGCTAAAAAATGTTTCCCTAATGCTACTCGCGTCATCGACCGGTTCCATGTTCAAAAATTGGCTACAGAAGCTTTACAGGAAATAAGAATTAAATACCGTTGGCAAGCTATAGACCAAGAAAATCAGGCAATAGAAAAAGCGAAGAAAAACAAGAAAAGGTTTGAGCCTGAAGTATTGACTAATGGAGATACTATTAAGCAGTTACTTGCTAGAAGTAGGTATTTCTTATACAAGAATAAATCAAAATGGACGGCGAATCAATTACAACGAGCATTATTGTTGTTTGAATTATATCCCGACATAAAAGAAGCTTACAATCTATCTCAAGAATTACGGAACATTTTTGAAAACACAACGGATAAAATCATTGGTTTTGCCAGACTAGCTAAATGGCATGAAAAAGTAAATCAATCTGGTTTTAAGTCTTTCAATACAATCTCAAGATCGATAATGAATCATTATCAAAGCATATTAAACTATTTTGATAACAGAAGTACTAATGCATCAGCAGAATCCTTTAACGCCAAAATAAAAGCTTTTAGATCTCAGTTTAGAGGTGTTCGAAATGTAGAATTCTTTCTTTTTAGGCTAACTACTATTTATGCCTAATTCTTGTCGCTCCACAGGTTTTGGGATTGATCCAATTCTTGTCGCTCCACAGGTTTTGGGATTGATCCATAGTCGCTCCTTGGCTTTGGTATTATTATAAAACAAAAAACCCTTAAAATAAAAATTTTAAGGGTTTTAGTATTTTAAAAAGTGCGGATAATAGGACTAACCAACTCTTTACGGGTTAGTTTTTGTTATCCTACTAATTTTAATAAAAACCTCCATAATCTTAATGTTTTCAATAGTTAACAACTATCAACAAAGTTAAGTAAGATTAAGCTAGATAAAAATAAACACAAATATTGTCGGCGAATTGTCGGCAAAGTATTAAATTAGCCCCAAATAAATGAAGCTATGAAAGTACGGTATTTTGTAATTAAAGGAAAAAATCAATACACCCCAATTTATATAAGGTTTTGGAACGGTCGCCAATTCGACCAAAAGGCAAAAACGGGGCTAACTGTAAACTTTGAACATTGGAACAATACCAAACAACAAGTGAAGCCCAAAGCGGACGAAACCCAAAAGGATTTTATCAATAATAATTTAAGGGATTTAGAAAAGTACACCATTGAAAATTACAATATCGAATACAACTCAAAACAACATATCGGTAAAGATTGGCTAAAGACAAAGATTGATTTGTTTTTTGGTCGTACAAAAGTAGATGAACAGTATAAAATTTATTTTTTGGATTGGGTACAAAAGTTTATTGATGAAGCCCCGATAAGGCTACACAAAGGCAAACCAATTTCAAAAAGAACTATCCAACATTACACAACCACACTACATAAGCTTAAAGCCTTTGAGGCTACACAAAAGACCCGTTTACGCTTTGAAAATATAGATTTGAAGTTTTACCGTGCCTTTGTCGATTATTGCCGTTCAGTCGAAAATTTAGGAAATAATACAATCGGGGGATATATCACTAATTTTAAAATGTGGTGCAAAAATATTGAACTAGAGGGCTATCCAATAAATCCACAATATAAACACTCGGACTTTTCAGCAATTCAAAACGAAACTAAAGACGTTTATTTGAATGAAGCGGAAATAAACAAAGTATTTGAGCATAATTTTAAAGACAATTTACGCTTATCAAACACTAGAGATTTATTTATTATCGGATTGCGTACAGGGTTGAGAATATCCGATTTTTTAAGACTAGGTCAAAGCAACCTAAACGGCAAAAACATTACGATTACAACGTTTAAAACGGGTCAAAAAGTAATTATTCCAATACATAAACAAGTAAGGCAAATTTTAGACAGACAAAACGGGGCTTTACCTCATACTATTTCAGACCAAAAGTTTAACGAATATGTAAAAGAAGTTTGTCAGGAAGTCGGAATAAATGAAGTTGTAGAGGGTGCAAAAATGAAAAAAATAATCATAAAAGAGAAAACCGAAACAACCCCCGAAGTTGCAATACACCGTAAAGAAACGGGGGATTATAAAAAATGGGAGTTGATTAGTTCCCATACTTGTAGGCGTTCTTTTGCGACTAACCTTTACGGCAAATTACCCAATAAAACTATAATGGCAATTACAGGACACGCCACCGAAACCCAATTTTTAAGCTATATAAAAATTACAAATAGCGAGTTTGCCGATATTTTGGGGGCGCATTGGGAAAATGAAGCAACCAACGAACCAACCGAAAGCAATAATAATTTAAAAGTAATTTAAAGCCCGTTTAAATGATTGAAAATATAAATTTCAGACTATTAAATATTGATAAGTATTTAAAAGAAATAGCCACAACTTACTACAATATAGGGCAAATTTGCGACTTACCTTTTTACGAAAGATTATCTAACGAATTAGCTTTAAAAGAGTATAATCGTTTTAGTAGGCGATTAGCAAAAGGGATAACCGCCCAACCATTGGCACGGCTTACAAATAGTGAGATTGAAACTAAAAAATATTATGAAAATGAAATTAAAACTTTAAAAAGCGCATTGCACAAAGTCCCTTTTTTAGATTGGTTTACCCCCGATAAGATAAACACAAATAGCAAATATTTTTATTTTAACACTAAAGAACTAGAGGAGTTTAAGCCCAATACAGACAATGTATATACTTGGATTAATGGATTAATGCCAACAATGTTAGAGGTTTCAATTGATGAAATAGAAAATGAGTTTGTTAGTAGTCCGTTGCCTAAAATTGACTACTACAAAAACAAATTATCTAAATTGAAAAATGAGGATTTTATTTATTTAGAAAAGATATTAAACGGGGCTTTAATTGAAAAATTAGACAATAAAAATATTTGTAGTAAATTTTGTTTTGAAGTAATAAAAATCAAAGAAATACAATATTTAGAGAAAAAAATATTTGAATTAGAAAACCCACAAATTGAAATAGAAATTTCCGAAACTACGACCAATAAATTAACTCAAAAGCAAATAGCGTTACTATTTCAAAGCCTTTCAGAAATTGGAATTTTCAACAAACAAAAAGTAAGTCAAGACAATTCGAAACAAGCCGAATTGATTTGCTTATTAAGCGGGATTGATTACCCAAATAAAATAATCGACACCAAATTTTATAAACATTGGTTGTCTGTTCAGTCGGATAACGACAAAGAAAATGTAAGAACTAAACAAAATTACACAAGCTTATTAAAACACGCCAAAAGCATTGACTTTAAAGAACTTGAAGCAAAAATAGAGAGTGATTTAAAAACAATAAAATAAAGAACGGACGACCTTTACCCCCGTCCTAGCCTTAATCTTTATAGAGGTTTGCACCATAAAATTATATATTTATGAGTGCAACCGCTATCACTACAGTACAAGTACAAGGGATTTCAGTAGAAACCCTTTTAGGGAAATTTGACGAATTGAAAAGTCAAATAAAAGAACTTCAACAACAACCACAAGCCGACCGACTTATAACAAGGGATGAAACCGCCAAACTTTTAGGGGTTTCACTTGTTACGCTTCATAATTGGGTCAAGTCAAATATTTTGATTGCTTACCGTGTTGGGAACAAAGTAAGATTTAAGGAAAATGAGGTTTTAGCTTCGCTTCAACAAATTAACTCTAAACGCTAATTTGTTATGAAAACAGAAATTATAACCAACTGTTTAGACTTACTAGCAGGATTTGAACTAGTAGCCCCAACCGAACAAATGGGCGTCTTTTTGTCAATCATTGACACGCTTGGAAGTTACACCAAACCCACTAAAAAGAGGGACACCACGCCTATAGTAACACAAAAACTTAACGCCTATCTATTTGTTAGCAATGTGCGTAATGCTTGTAAATTGGGCGTTACGGGTGCAATCACACCAAAACAAGCCCACGAAACGGCTTTAAGCAACTTGGAAAACGCTCTAACTGAATTATTAAAATAAGTAGGTTAAAGAGTGATTGACGGTATAAAAATAAAGTGCAACGGGACAACCGCCCACGATTGGCAAAGCAATATTTTATTAAAATTTTACAGTAGTATAGATGAAGCTACGGGCGAAATTTTGACTAAAAATAAGGTCGCTTTTTATCGTGGGTTATCGTTCCATTTGATACCGTCCACCGTTTCGGATGCGGTGCATTGCTTTATAAAAGGCTCTTTAGCCGTATTTCACAATTACGGACTAAATAACGCCTACGACTTCGATTTTTCAATGTTAAGCAATACTATACAGGAACTTAAAGAAGTCTTTGCAGTCAATCCAAACACCGCCCAAATACAAACTTTTGAAGCTGGGGCAAACCTCAACATTAACCAACCTATCAAACAAGTTATTTCGGGGCTACGGGCTTATCAGAATGAAAATTTTGTTTTGTTGAAAATCGAGGGGGCAAACGTGGGGCGTATGATTTCACGGACTGAATACGCTTTGAAAATTTACGACAAAGGCAAACAATCAGGAACTAACAAAAACCTTTTAAGGCTCGAATATGCTTTTAAGAAGTCAAGGCACGCCCACAAATTCAGCATTAATGTATTAGCCGACTTATTGGACGTTTCCAAACTTGAAGCCGTTAAAATGGCTTTGTGTGAGTTTTGGGTTAATGTAATTTTTTATGACAAAGGTTTGAAGCTTCGGGATATGAACGACAAAGAAACTAAAAAAATGCTTTACTACTTGGATGCTACCAATTGGGCGAAGTTTAGCAGGATGCAACGCAAAAGGGCAACGGTTCATTTTAAAGAACTTTCGGGGCGTTTCAGCACCTCAACAACTCAAACCGAAATAGGCGAATTATTGAGGTTAAAATTGGACGAATTGACATCCGTAAAACGTTACGATTTCCCCAACTTTTTGAAAGGAAATGACAGCCAAAAAAGAGGGTCGAAAATGTTACGTTTTCCCCCTTTAGATGAACAGGGAAATAGTAACATAAAACCATTAAAAAATAGTATCAATTCAATCAATAAAAAAATGGTCGAAAATGGGGCAAAAAATCAAGTTCGAGAATGTTGTAAATGTGGTTCGAATATTTCCCATAAAAAGCCAAATTCTAAATATTGCTCAAAGCATTGTAATAATTCAACACAAGCCAAAAAAAGAAAGATGAACAGACAAAATATAAAAGAGTTCGAAAATCAAAATTTGTCTTTATTACTGCATAACCTAGCCAAAAGTAATTTATTGCTATTGGTCGAATATGCCACCGATACGGGAACGTATGCCGATAGATTAGAACAAAAGGAAATTAACACCAACCCCGATTGGATTTGTGCAGTTATAAAAGTAACCATTGAAGCCGAACCCGTCCCGATCGTTTTAACCTCTTACCGTGCAAGAAAACTAATAAAATCAATTAATAAATTAAATACCTAGAATTATGAACACAACCACCACAAGCCAAACTAAATGGCAAACAGTTAGAAAGAACGGAAGAAAAACAAACGTTGAACGTTTGAGACTTAAAAACCTAGCCTTTAAATTACTGCAATCGGGATTAACTCAAAAGGAAACCGCAAAAAAAATAGGAACTTGTAAAGAAACAATAAGGATATGGGCTAACCAATACCCCGAAGCCCTTACACCCCAAACACACCCCGAAAATTTAACACCTCAAAGCAATGTTTCAGATTTACTACAAAATAGATTTATTAAAATGTTAGAGAATGAAGAAACCACACTGCCCGATTTATTAGCAATGAATAACCTAATAAAAGAACATAAAAAAGCGTGATTTGAGTAAAGAAAGATACTTTAAGGCTATGTTTTTGTATGGGGGGTATATATGTTTTCTGAACTAAAAAAGTACGCTTAAAAGCAAAAAACAAAGTGCGTTTTAAAAAAGTGAATTTAGTTCAATTTACTACCATTTAAGTTTAAACTAATTACTAAAAATTCAACTTATGAAATTATTTGATAGCAAAAAAGCCTTTGAATACTATTGCAAAGAACTCAATAGCAAAGAGATAGCCAAATTATTAGATTGTTCACATAGAACGGTACAAAATTATATGAGTGCCGAAAATTGGAAAGAAAAAAGAAAAGGCTTAAACATAAGTAAAAGCCTTTCAAGGGATTAAGTTTATAAAACCCTCGTAACCTAATACAACCCTCACGCTATGCAATCCCTACCACAGTGAGCGTTATCGTTAATGAGCATTATTAAAAACTTGACTTTGCAAATGTAATTAAAATTTATATATTTGTTGTTCTTAAACTACGACCTTAAGAACTAAAAAAAAGCTCCCTTGTATTATGTGGGCGGTATCGGAAACGACCGCAAAACGCTGTCGTAGGCGTTAGAACCACTAAAATATGAGGGTTTTATATTCTTAAACTACGACCTTATGAATGCAAAGAACAAATTACCCGATTTCTTAAAAGAACAATTAAAAACAATTGACGGCTTAACAAAACGTAATAATCAATTAAGCCAAGATTTTGAAATTGAAAAGAACTGTAAGAACCAAGCCTATTTTTTTATTTTACAAAATGGCTATTTTGATGAATATTTAGAATACACAAAGGAGAATCCCGTTGAACCCGTACAAGCAAGATAATTTTAATATTACCACAATCCCGAAACCTCGACCCTAAAAAGTCGGGGTTTTTTATTTGTCCCAATTTGAGCAAAAAACCCGTTTTATTTCAATTGTCGGCAATTTGTCGGCAAAATACCAAAAGAAAAAGGCTTAAAACATTGATTTTCAATGCAATAAGCCTTTGTTTCTGTGCGGATAATAGGACTCGAACCTACACGCCTTGCGGCACCAGATCCTAAGTCTGGCATGTCTACCAATTTCACCATATCCGCGTGTAATTGTGGGTGCAAATATACGGATAAGTTTGAATATTCAAAGCTTTTTTTAAAAAAAATTATTATTCTATTTTTTGTACTTTTGAAATTATAAAAAATCATTCAATAAATGGAAAATATCAAGTCATACGTTCAAGAAAACAAAGATCGTTTTATCAATGAATTAATAGAATTACTAAAAATACCATCCGTTAGTGCCGATACCGCATACTCGCAGGATGTAATAAATACTTCCGAGGCCGTTAAACTGAGTTTGGAAAAAGCAGGTTGTGATTTAGTAGAAATCTGCGAGACAGATGGCTACCCTATTGTATACGCCGAAAAAATAATTGATCCAACCCTACCAACTGTATTGGTTTATGGCCATTATGACGTTCAGCCAGCAGACCCAATTGAATTATGGACCTCACCACCTTTTGAACCTGTAATTAAAACCACAGACATCCATCCTGAAGGAGCCATTTTTGCTCGTGGCGCCTGCGATGACAAAGGACAAATGTACATGCATGTAAAGGCTTTTGAGTACATGATTCAGAACAACAACCTTCCTTGCAATGTAAAATTCATGATTGAGGGCGAAGAAGAGGTAGGAAGCGTAAACCTGAAAACATTTGTTGAAAACAATACCGAGAAATTAAAAAACGATGTCATTTTAATTTCGGATACCGGTATGATTTCTAACCAACAACCTTCTATCACCACAGGTTTAAGAGGATTGAGTTATGTGGAGGTAGAGGTTACAGGCCCTAACCGAGATTTACATTCTGGGCTCTATGGTGGTGCTGTTGCCAATCCTATCAATATATTAGCTAAAATGATCGCTTCGTTACACGACCAAAACAACCACATTACCATTCCTGGTTTTTATGACAATGTAGAAGAATTATCCTTAGAAGAAAGAGCCGAAATGGCTAAAGCGCCTTTTAGCCTTGAAGAGTACAAAAGCGCTTTAAACCTAAACGATGTGTATGGCGAAAAAGACTATGTAACCAACGAAAGAAACTCCATAAGACCAACTCTAGATGTAAACGGAATCTGGGGAGGATACATTGGAGAAGGCGCTAAAACAGTGATTGCAAGCCAGGCTTTTGCAAAAATATCTATGCGTTTGGTTCCAAACCAAGACTGGGAACAAATTACAGAGTTGTTCACCAAGCATTTTTTAAGCATAGCTCCTGCCGGAGTTACCGTTAAAGTAAAACCACACCACGGAGGACAAGGCTATGTAACTCCTACTGATAGCATTGGCTACAAAGCTGCAAACATGGCATATACAGAAACCTTTGGAGTACCTGCCATTCCGGTACGCTCTGGTGGTAGTATTCCAATTGTTGCTTTGTTCGAAAAAGAATTAAAAAGCAAAACCATTTTGATGGGATTTGGCCTAGACAGTGATGCCATTCACTCTCCGAACGAGCATTTCGGAATTTTTAATTACCTAAAAGGAATTGAAACTATTCCGTTGTTTTACAAATATTTTGTAGAATTGAGCAAAAAGTAAAAACATTGGCTTGTTACAATCCGTTGTTTTGCATGGATTTATCTAGCTAGAACACCTTAATTAAAAACCAAAATCCGCTGACAAAGTTAGCGGATTTTGGTTTTTATATACTAAAGAAAAGAATTCTATTATTCCAATCTATAGCCAGTATAAGGAAGTATTTGTTCTTTAAAGACAACACCATGCTCTTCTAATTCTTTCAAAATAGGCAAATACACTTCTTTGTTTATAGGCAATTGCACTCCAGGTGTTTTTATTTTTCCGTTCAAAATTTGTAACGTAGCCATAGCCACCGGCAAACCTACTGTTTTAGCCATGGCAGTATAGGTTTGATCTTCTCCTAAACAAACCATTTTGGAGTCTATTTGTTTTTTTTCTCCATGCAATTCGTAGCCAAACTTATGGTACATTACAATCATGTCTTTGTCTTGCGCTTGCAAGGTCCATTTGTCGTTTAGTATTTTTTCTAATATTTGTGCGGGCGTAGCCTTATGCAGTCCTATCTTTTTATCTTTGCTAAACAAATCTAACTCTACTAATTTATCCCACATAATGTCGTCTTGATCTATCTTTAAAATCAAACGTGTTTTGATCTCAACAGAATCCGTCGGGTGGTAAGGCAAAAACGAATTGACAAAATCCCGATAACTCATGGACGCTGAATTTTCCAAAACATAGGTATCGTCGGTCATGCCTAGTTGCACAAACATATTCCACGCTTTAGAGAACCCAACGCGCCGTATGGTACCCCGGTACAAGGTAAGGACGTCCTCTAAACCATATACCTTTTTGTATTTTAATGAATCTCTATTGGAATACGCCTCAAAACGACCATAACCTTCTACATCCAAAAATTCCGTTCTTCGGAATAAATTACAATACGGAACGTATTTGTAAGTTCCTTCTTGCAAAAATTTAGCAGCACCGCCTTGCCCTGCTAACACCACATTGCGTGGAGCCCAAGTAAATTTGTAATTCCATAGATTGGTATCCGACTCTGGAGCCACCAAGCCGCCACAAAAAGATTCAAACAAAATCATTTTGCCTCCCTGATCTCTTATGCTGTCAATTACCTTCATGGCACTCATGTGATCTATCCCTGGATCCAGACCTATCTCATTCATAAAAACCAAATTATTTGCTTTTGCGGCAGCGTCTAACTCTTGCATTGCATCGCTTATATAAGAGGCCGTTACTAGGCTTTTTTTATACACAATACAATCTTTTGCTACCTCAATATGCAGCTGGGCAGGCAACATACTAATAACAATAGTAGCGTTGCTTATGGCTTGTTTTCTTTGTTTTTCGTCAAAAATATCCAGGGCTATAGCTGTTGCACTGGGATGGTTTTTTGTTTTCTTTTGGGCTAATGCCAAAGATAAATCTGCAATTACAAGATGCAAATTCTCTTTTTCAGCATTATTTAAAAGATATTGTATCAAAGAAGAAGCAGATCTTCCGGCACCTATAATCAAAATTTGTCTCATAACTATTTAAATATAACACAAAAATACAAAATTGTTGCATTTATAATAAGCCGCTCACATAAAAACAGTTAACAATTTCTGTAACCTAATCGAAACAATATGCCAAAAATCTTTTACCTTGCATATTTAAGAAATATTTTTGTAACTAAATCTACAAAACCATGAACAAAAAAATAATTACTACAGCAGCTTTATTAGGGGGTATTGCCATAATTTTGGGTGCATTTGGGGCTCATGCCCTAAAAAAACTACTCACAACAGACCAATTAATCACTTTTGAGACTGGGGTACGCTACCAAATGTACCACGCGCTGTTTTTATTGTTTATTGGAAACTGGAGCAATATTGCCGAAAAAACAAAAAAAATAATCCTCCATTTAGTACTTTGGGGCGTCGTATTGTTTTCGGGTTCTATCTATTTATTAGCCACAAATGACCTCACAAACTTTGGTTTTGAAGTAATTGGTTTTGTGACTCCTATAGGCGGTTTGTTACTTATAACTGCTTGGGGTGTTTTATTTTTTGAAAATAACAAGAAAACAGCATAAAAATAAAATTATCAAATAGTATCTAAAATATAATATCTATTTTTGCAGTTATATAAATTAAACAACTCAATTATAATTTCATGAATAATAACACACCGTTTACGAAAACGATTTCTATAAGTAACTTAGGAATTGAAAACGCAAAGATTCATTACCAATTATCCGCTAGCGAATTACACGATAAAACAATAGCATTAGGTCAGGGTTCCGAAAATTCTACAGGCGCATTAGCCATCCATACCGGAGAGTTCACAGGGCGTTCTCCTCAAGATAGATTTATTGTAAAAGACACCATCACTGAAGACAAAATCTGGTGGGGCAAAGTAAACATTCCGTTTGAACCTGCTGCTTTTGATGCATTATATAAAAAAGTTACTGCTTACCTTAGCAACAAAGAGGTATACGTTAGAGACTCTTATGTATGTGCCGATAAAAACTACCAGCTAAATGTAAGAGTGGTTACCGAAACGCCATGGGCAAACTTGTTTTGCTACAACATGTTTTTGCGACCAGACGATGCACAGTTAGAAAATTTTACTCCAGAATGGACTGTAATTTGCGTACCAAGCTTTATGGCAGATCCAGCCGTAGACGGAACGCGTCAAGCAAATTTTGCGATTTTGGATTTTACCAAAAAAATTGCATTGATAGGCGGAACGGGCTATACCGGAGAAATGAAAAAAGGGATTTTCTCTGCGCTTAATTTTATTCTTCCGGTAGACAAAAACACCCTACCAATGCACTGTAGTGCCAATGTGGGAGACAACGAAGACACGGCCATTTTCTTTGGATTATCTGGTACCGGAAAAACAACCCTTTCGGCAGATCCAGAAAGAAAGCTAATTGGTGACGATGAGCATGGCTGGACTAACGAGAACACTGTTTTTAATTTTGAAGGCGGATGCTATGCTAAAGTAATCAACTTAAGCGAAGAAAACGAGCCAGACATTTTTAGAGCAATCAAAAAAGGAGCCATCCTTGAAAACATTGTTTTTAAAGAAGGAACCAACGAGGTAGACTTTGATAATGTTTCTATCACTCAGAACACAAGAGTAAGTTACCCTATTTACCATATTGACAACATCCAACCCGGATCTATAGGCCGAAACCCTAAAAACATCTTTTTCTTAACGGCAGACTCCTTTGGTATCTTGCCTCCAATATCTAGATTAACACCAGGGCAAGCTGCGTATCATTTTATCTCTGGTTATACTGCAAAAGTTGCGGGTACTGAGGCCGGAATCACGGAGCCACAACCTAACTTTTCAGCTTGTTTTGGCGCACCATTTATGCCATTACACCCAACCAAATATGCCGAAATGCTTAGTAAAAAGATTCAAGAGGCAGATGTAAAAGTTTGGCTAATCAATACCGGTTGGACCGGAGGAGCTTATGGAACTGGTAGCCGAATGAAATTAAAATATACTCGTGCAATGATTACTGCCGCTCTAAACGGAGAGTTAGATGCCGTAGAATACCAAGAGCACTCTGTGTTTGGAATTGCCATACCACAAAGCTGCCCTAACGTACCGGACACTATTTTGAACCCAAGAAACACTTGGTCAGACAAAGAATTATACGATACTAAGGCCGCAGAATTAGGACAAAAATTTAAAACAAATTTTGCTCAATTTGAAGAGTTTGCCAACTCTGAAATTATGGCTGGCGGGCCTAAGGTTTAAATTTACAACAAACTAATTACCCTACAAAAAGAGAGCTATCCGTAAAGAATAGCTCTCTTTTTTGTAGGGTATACTTAAAAAAAATTAGATTACATATATCTCAGAATTTCATTTTTGTAAGCATCGTATTCTCCTTGCAAAATAAGTCCGTTATCCAAGAGTCTTTTGTAATTTTGCAGTTTTACAAACAGCTCCTCTTGAGACAATTCAGGCAACGGGATATCTTTAGGAGTATCCATTCTAGGACTAAACTCTTGCTGGCTTTCTGTATTGTAATTTGTTTGAGACACCGAAATTATTTCGGCATAATTTGTTACTTCTTCCGTCACAACTTCTTCCACAATTGCCCCTGTAACCGCAGCAGTATCCACTACTTCGGGAGTAATTTCTTCAACAAGTATATTATTGTTGTGCAAAGGTGTTTTCAAACCATCCATTTGTTCTTTGGCGTAGGTGTATAGCTTTCTGGCTTGCTTTTTTGGAATATAATCAATAGATAAGCTTAGATCACTTTTAGTTGAGAATGAAAAATCCGAGCCTAAAATATTTTCTTTAACAAAAGCAGCAACAACATCTTCCCAATCGTAATCCACAAAATCCATTGATAAACCTAAGTTTTTAGGTTTACACAAAATGATGCGTTTATTAGTCAAGACAATACTATCCGGAAAAACCGTAATAGCTGGCTTTTTTTGAACTCCAATATATCCTACTTCTTCTTTTTTCATCAAAAGATCTTGCAGTTTGGATGTGATTTTCTCTATTGCTTTGGGATCTTGATCTTCGTTCCAGAATTTTTTAAGTTGCTCTTTCATAAGGTTAGGTACGGCATTATTTGGGGTTGTTTTAAATTGTTTTTTTATACAAAAATAAGATCAAAATAGTATGGATAAATCCAGAAGCGATTGTTTTTTTTGAATGTAACGGATATAACCCAAATCTAAAGCAGAATTTAGCCGCCGATTACCTGTAGTGTATTGCAATTTGTCCTATCTGAAAAACAATCTTTAAAGAGTCTTTGAAAGACAATTTAGAACCATCTGCATGGATCCAACGTTTTAAAGGAACTTCGCAAACTATTTTTTTGGTTTCTTGGTCTCCGTATATTTTTTTCATACGCATAAAAATTTCAACATCAAACAACCATTTAGTCAAGAATTTGGTCTGAAAGGTATTTTCAATAACCTCTTTACTCATAATTTTGGCACCACACTGGGTATCGTTAAACTCCATACCAATGGTTTTTCGGATAATTAAATTAATTATTTTACTAATTATAGCACGTGCCGATTCTTTGGTAATATCGGCACCCATTCTGGCCATTCTGGAGCCACTCACAATTTTAAAATTTGAGTTTGAAATTGTTTTAACCAAATCATGAAAATCCGAAAAGTCTGTAGATAAATCCGCATCTAAAAAACCTATGTAATCAAATTGATCTTGTTTGGCTAGATGGAGCATTCCCAAACGAACTGCTTCGGCCTTGCCGCCATTTTGGGGGCAATCATAAATACTGATATGGTCTTCGTTTCCTTTTCGTAATTCTTCCAGAACGGCTAAGGTTTGGTCGGTACTCCCATCATTTACAAAACACAAATGATAGCCTAAGTTTGAGCTTATAAAGGCTTTAAAATCCTCTCCCAACAGCCGTAATTCTTCATTATAACAAGGGATGACCACACCTATGCAGTTGTTTTGAATAATTTGATTTTTTTTGGTGGTGCTGCTTTGGTTTTCGCCAACGCCGATTAAACGCTTCACTCGGGCACCAATCTCGCTCAAACTCAAGGGTTTTTTCATGTAGTCATCTACGCCTAAATCAAAGCCTTTTACAATAATATCTTCGTCCGTGTTGCCAGACAATATCATCACTGGCGTGTTGTGTTTTTTAATTATTTTTATATGTTTGGCTACTTCAAGACCGTTATGTACATGTTGTGATGTATCGGTTGCCGTATTCTCTACTTCCGAAAAAGGCATGTTGATATCTGCAATAACTAAATCTGGCGCGTACAAATCGTATTTGTTGATCCCGTCCAAAATAGTATTCGAACAGATCACTCCATATCCTAAATCCACAAGACATTTCTCTAATGAAAGAAGAACTAATTCTTGGTCATCAATAATTAAAATTTTCATACGGATCTAATTTAAGGCAGTTCATCACTAGTAAATATACTAAATTAAAGCCTACTTTGACTAGATATAACCCGTTAATTAACAGTTTTATTATTACATTTACAAAAACATCAATTTATACGCATTGGCAAAAGAAAAAACAAACAAATATTTAATTGTAGCGCTCTTAATTGGCGTGGTTTTTCATGGCAGCGCCCTTTTTTATACTCTAGAAAGCACCTATGATGCGCTAATACACATGTTTTTTGCGCAGCATTATGCCAGCAGTTGGTTTGAACCCTGGAATTATAGCTGGTACACCGGCTTTACGGTTATGGGATATCCGCCGTTGGTACACCAGGCCATTGGATTGCTTTCGCTACTTGGCGGGCTAAAATTTGGTTTGTTTACCGTCGCAATAATCGGAATTGTACTCTTTATAACTGGTGTTTATAGGTACACTTTAATGATTACTGGAGACAGAACCGTAGCAGGCTATGCGGCAATTGTAGCCGTATTCTCTTCTTCTTTTGTGGAAACGCTCCATATTTTTGGACAATTACCCAGTATTATTGGGATTTCTGTTTTAATGCATTGCATGCCTGAGATTTATCTTTGGATTAAAACCGGAAGAACACGGTATCTCTTTCGGGCTTTTTCGCTTTTGGCCGTGACCATAACCTCGCATCATGTTACGCCTATTTTTGGAATGATTTTTTTTATTTTTCCATTGATTGGAATGGTACTTATGGATGTCTCTAGAGAACAAGTAAATTCGTACAAAGAGATTCGGTTTACATTATTTTTACAATCCTTTTTTAAACTTTTCAAACGGATTGTTGTCTTTGGTGCCGGATCCTTGTTTTTGATTGTTTTTTGTATTTTTCCGTACTGGATAAACTCCAAGGCTAATCCCATTACTCAGGTACCGATACCGCACGGAAGTCGAGATAATTTTTTGGAAGTGACCTCCTCTGGCTTGATGTTTTTTGTGATTCCGTGGGGAATTTTATTTTTTATTCTTCCCTATATTTTATACCGCTACTTTAGCAAAAGATACCTTTGTTT
Source organism: Flavobacterium crassostreae (assembly GCF_001831475.1). NCBI lineage: Bacteria > Pseudomonadati > Bacteroidota > Flavobacteriia > Flavobacteriales > Flavobacteriaceae > Flavobacterium > Flavobacterium crassostreae. The sequence goes on from NZ_CP017688.1 coordinate 528,538, forward strand.
TGGGCTATCCATCTCTTTATTGATTGTGCTAGGCACAGGCGGAACCACTCCAATCCCGTTAAAAGTTTTGGGCGAAACTGCCTTTAATATCCTTACGTTAGATCGTTTTGCGTTGTGGGCTTCTATAATGAGTTTGCCTCTATTTGGAGAATTTGTTTACCGTCTGGTTGAGGGCGATTTAAAAACGGCTATCCACAACCGCTTTGGCAATGTGTACCACCGAATTGTGTGTGCCTTGTTTGCAGGATCTTTTTTGTTTTTTGCAGGATTCACCATTACATTGGGGTATTTTAGGCCTTTCCAGCCGCAGAAAATCAACACCTTACCGTTGGTTAATTTTTTGAACCAAGACCAACACGACCAATGGCGCTATTTGCCTTTAGGATTTGGAGACCAAATGGCTACCTTATCTTCGCAAACCAAAGCAAAAACCGTAGACGGAAACTACCACTCAGCACGGAGGCTTCCCGAATTGACCACCAGAGCCATTGAGCGTTTAGAAAACTCCAAGTTTAGAGGCATGGAGGGTATTGGATCCTTGCAGCAATTTTTGACTGTTCCTGAAAAATACAACCTGAAATATGTTTTTTCTAATGATAAATTTTACGACCCGATACTCTATTTTTGTGGCTGGCATCGGCTTTCTTTGTTAGAAAATGGCATTATGGTTTGGGAAAAACTAAACGTTAATCCGTTGCCTAAAGTACTACCCAAAGACGAAGTGCCTTTGTATCTCAAATTGATGTGGGGTATAGTGCCAATACTCACGGTATTGATTGCTTTTGTGATAAACATACAAAGCATTTTTTATAAAGCTTTGAAGTTAAAAGAAGAACCCAAGCCAGATTTTTTTCGTTTTGCTATTGCTTACAAAAAATTTCCGTTTTCAATAATCGCCATACAGCACCTTTGGGTATTGTTGCTCTTGGGGATTATTGGGTCCAATGTATATGGCTTTTATACCAATAATGCTACCCAAATAAGCCCCGAAAATGTAGTGAAAGCCTATTATGATGCACTAGATTTTAAATATTACGAAAAAGCGCACGCGCTAATTAATCCCGAAAGCAAGATGTCTATATCCCAATTTATGCTCGAAACTTCGGTGGCAGACGGCATTTTAAACTCCTATGCTAAATTAGATGCGATAACCATTGAAAGCATTCAGAAAGCAAAAAACAGAAGCACGCTTGTGGCAAAAACCAAATGGATTACCCCCTTGGAGGTGATCCATAAGGAGTACTACCACGAGTTAATTAAACGCAAGGGGAAATGGTATTTATTGCCTCAAAAACTGCCTTTGGATATTCCGCCAGATCAATTTTTATCTGATAATACAACCGCATATTTCAAACAAGGAAGACGCAAGATAACCACCCAACAGACCTATCATGAAGACGTGCTCAAACAACCCGAATTAGAGATCCTGAGTGCAAAACTAATTCAGTACGGTAAAGAGTATCTCATTATTGGCGAATTACAAAATATTGCCAACACGCCCGCTGATGTAGTGGTTAAGGCAACTTTATACAATAAATACAACCAAACGTTAGCTAGTTTTAATGCCAAAGACGTTATTAAACATAAAATTTTGCCCAAAGAAACCACTAGTTTTAAGATTCATTTTGAAGAAGTATCTTGGCTTGAAAACAACCGAACCCAGCCCACTACATTTAACCCCAAAGAATTTACTCCAAAGGATATTAAAGAAACCCCTGCAAATTTTGATATTCAATCTGCTGGAAATGTAGCCCTAACGGATTTTTATATCCAAGTTGCACTATCGGACCTAACAATAGAGGACAACCGTTTAAAAGGAACCTTGTTTAATTATGGCATCCAAGAGGTTACCGTTCCGGAGCTATTGATATCCTACTATAACCAAGATAAAGAGCTGCTTTATGTGGACAATCATTTTTTGCGAGAAGGCATTCGGGTGCAACGCAAACAATATTTTGACTATCCTATGTTGGATTTGTCCCATTGTCGTATTGTGCAGTCTTCGTTGGATAATTGCTATGTCAATGGACTACCCAATGCAACTCTTGCCAAAACCATTGTACCTAACAGAAGCAAAGAGGCCGAAAAAGAAGTACTCCAAAAAGTAAATGGAAAAGGATTTAGTTACATTAAGATAGAAATGAACAACTATATAGGCAACCCAAGATGATCCGATGATGCAAAAAATTTCGTTATTCGTGCTGCCCTTTGTTCTGTTCTTTTTGTTTGTTTTTGCCATTGTCAAAACAAATAAAACAGAACCTAAACTACTATTGCAAACCACCCAAAAGACTTTTGCAGCAGCAAACCCTATTGTTTTGACCTTTGCTACAGATGCCAAGACAGAACTTCGGGCAAAATTATTTATAATACATACTTACGGAAAGACGGTTTTAGAAGCAACGGCAACTAAGGCGCATCTTAGCTTTAGGATTCCTTCCATTTATTGCCGCAAAACAGGGCTAGTATCTTGGTATTTGGTGCACAACCAAAAAACCCTTAATCAAGGAACTTTTGAAATTATACCCAATGACGCTAGTGCAACTCTTTTAGAAAATTATTTAGGCCCACCCACCATACTCGCTGGCAAAAAACACTTTACGATGTTGGTTGCGATCCCTACAGATGCTTATGATAATCCCAAACAAAATAATACCACGGTTGTGATAAAAGACCAATTTTTGGACCGTATTACCGTTAGTTCTAAAAAAACGGCATCTTTTATCGCTTGGAAAAACATTTATTCCAGAACCAAATCAGGCAAAATGCTGGTATCTAGCCAATGCAACTCCACTAGCTCTAAAGAGTTTGAAACCGAAATAACCCCTTCGGTTGCTACTAATTTTAGCATTCAAGCTACTCGAAATCACGCCTTTGCAGATGGCAACCAAATCACTACCCTAGAAACTACTATAATTAGAGATCAATACAACAATATTGTAGCAGATGGCACTTTGGTTACGTTTCAAATTACCACCAAAAACAATACTTTACTTAAAACCTATGCTGCAACTATAAACGGAATAGCCAAAGGACAGCTACTGCATCCAGATCATGCAGAGAACTACCAAATTAAAGCCTACATAATCGGAATAGCCCAGAGTAAGCCTATTGTAGTTCGATACCAAGCGCTAATTGGTACTTTTGCGTACCAATTTTCGGATCAAAATCGCAAAATAACTGTAGGCCCTCTTACTAGTTTTATGCAACAAAGGGTACCAGACGGTATTAAAGTAACTTTAAAAATACTACATAACCAAAAAGTAATCGAAACTAAAATTGCAGAGACCGCCAAAGGAATGGCGAGATTTTATCTTCACGCTCCTTTTTATAAAGAAAAAGAATACCAATTTGAAATCACTACCTTAGGGATCACGCAACAAACGCAACTAAAAAAATATGAGTCTCATTAATAATAAGAATATTTACAAAACGGCTTTTATTCTCTGTTTTATTTTAATCAGTATTTTTACGCTATTGGGCTTTGCCAAAGTGTTGGATTACTTAAATACCGGAGCAGACAGAACCACCATGCTGCATCTCGAAACAAAAAGTGAAGAGGTCTATCTGCCAAAAGTAAACTGGACAAAACAAAGCAACCCTGCACGGGTTATGGAAAAAAATACTCTAGGAAAAATAGAGCAAGATTATTTGTTTTCTTGGCACGTAAAAAACAACGCCCTAGCAAACAATACCACCAAAGGTATTGCAGATTATTACACCCAAAATACGCGAGAAAACCTATACCGCACTGTTGCCTACAATAAGGCCCATCAAATCTCTATTGAAAACACTACTTTAAAGCATTTTCCAGAATTAGAATTTTATAGCCAAGACGGCCAATTAGTGGTTTTTACGGACAAAAATGTCATTGCATTTCAAAAAGTATATCAAAACAAGCAACTTATCACCACCGTACAAGATACCGCAACTTATAGAGTAATGATGCTATTGGAAGATGGTTTTTGGAGGGTGCGTCATTTGCTTAAAATGAAGCCGGCCGTTTTTGCCGCAGACACCTTAAAACCGAGACCCATTTATACTATACAAAAAAATACCATCCTAAAAAATACCATCCCTTTTGTGATCCGAGGTATTAATTATTACCCTCGAAACTCGGCTTGGGACACCTTTGGTGCTTTGTTCCAGAAAGACACCATTGCCAAAGATTTGGAAATTATAAAAAAAGCAAACCTAAATACCATACGGATTTTTATTCCCTACCAAGATTTTGGAAAAGCCACAATAGATCCCGAAAAAATGAAAAAATTAAAGGTTTTTTTGGATTTGGCCGAAACCAAAAAACTAGCTGTAGTAGTTACTCTATTTGATTTTTATAGCGACTACACCCTAGAGAGTTGGACCCTAACCCACCGCCATGCAGAACAAATTGTAACTGCCTTTAAAGACCACAAAGCCATATTGGCATGGGATTTAAAAAACGAACCCAATTTGGATTTTGAAAACAGAGATAAAGACAATGTTTTGAACTGGCTAAAACACCTCATCCCGGTTATTAAAGAAAGTGACCCAAATCATTTAATCACCATTGGTTGGTCTAACGCCATAGAGGCTACCAATTTGGCAGACCAAGTAGACTTTATATCGTATCATTTTTATACGGATCCAAAACAATTGGAACAGCAAACAAATCGTTTATTAAAAACCACCCAAAAACCAGTAGTAATACAAGAATTTGGCGTACCATCTTATGGTGGTATCTGGAATTTATGGGAAGGAAGTCCAAAAAAACAAGCACGCTACCATCAAAAAATGCAAGCCTATTTCAAAAAAAACAACTATAGTTTTATGTCTTGGACCTTATACGACTTTCCGCAGGTACCCAATCAAGTAGCTGGCAAATGGCCATGGCAAAAAATACGGCAAAAAAAGTTTGGGTTCTTGGATGACAAAGGCAAACCCAAACCTGCTTTTAAATACCTTTCTAACTAAGATTTAGATTGGATTATTTTTTTGAAAGTATCCATATACATATCCGTTATTTTATCCATAGAAAGCGCACTGGCTGCATTAAAATTTTGCATTGCAATGGCCTTTCTAGCGGCATCATTGGTAATAATTTTTTCTAAGGCTTGGGCCAAAGAGGCTGCAGACTCCGGGTCAAAAAATACTCCTTTGTACCCCTCTTCTTCCACCAACAATGCAAGATCTCCTAAATCCGGCATTACCACAGCCTTGCCATAACTTCCTGCCTGATGCAACACTCCTGAGCTTCCAGTAGTAGAGGTGTACGGAAATGCAACTACTGCGGCTTGTCCAAAAATGGTAGCTACGTCTTTTTCGTCTACATAGCCTGTAAATCTAATCCCGGGTACTTCACGGTATTTTTCCTGCACTTCAGCAAGATAACCCGGAGTATTAGGGCTGTCTGTTCCTGCAATTACTACTTCAATATTTTCGGCACTGTTTTGGCGGATTAAAATGGCTGCTTCGATCAGAATTTCGACTTTTTTGTAGGTTCCAAATTTTCCGAATGCTAAAATTTGTTTCGGCCCTGGAGCCAAATCAAAACAGGGCGTTTCAATACTTTCAAAAGTTCCGTGCGGAATTAATTGCACGTTTTTTACTTTGTATTTGTTTTCTAAAACAGTAACGTATTTGTTTATAGTAACGGCAACTACATCGGATTTTAAAATAAATCTGGTCAGTGTAGTTCCTACAAAATTATAAAATTGCTTTGCTAGTTTGTTGGTAGTAAAACCCGCACTTTCTAAATCTACCTGCTCCAATATATTGTGCAACAAAGATACGGTCGGCACTTTGTTGTTACGCAAAACCATCGGAATCATTAATCCCAAAGCAGCAGGAATTTTTTTATCTCCAAATTTCATAAACTGCAAGTTGATTAAAACGGCATCTGGTTTTTCGTGTCGCAGAACCGCACTGATCGAAAAAATAGTGGTATAACTATTAAAAGACCAACACTCGTGTACGCTAACTTTATGGCTGTTCTCAAAATCCAGATCTTTGGGTGCTTGGGTTGTATCGGTCAATAAAACTACTTCTGAAACTTCGTTTTTTTGAACAAAATTTTTCACTAAATGGTATCCGTACTCATTCAAGGTTACTTTACTTGGCGGAAAAGCGGTAATTATAGCAATTTTCATATTCAGAATGATTTTTAGTTAGTCTTACAAAACACAGTTTGTTTTATATTTTTATTTTATTTTTTTATTTTTATAGAAAAAATAGCACAACTGAAAAAACAACAAAACCACCATTGCAATAATTTGCATGTGCACCACTTGCTCTAAACTAGCATGGTACCGCATAATTAATCCTATTTGTGTGGTTCCTAGAACAGCCGAAACTACCACTGGAACATAATGGTCTAAAGACAAATAATAATACGCAAATATATTGGCCACGGCAAACAATGAGGTGGCAAGGGCGTATTTCCATAACAAAAAAGAAATCGATAGGTAAGCATGTCCAAACATTGCATTTACAACCAATTCTGGAAAAAGTGCCGTAAAACCTACTATTAGTACAGACAAAAAACTGATGTAACCAACATATTTTAACAAAATAGGCAAGGTATCCTGGCGGTCTTTTTTCATTTGTATTACTTTAGGTAACAACAGCATAACAAACATCCAGGCTACAAAATACACCACACGTCCGATCAACGCCAGCGAGGCATATAGTCCGGCTTGTTGGCTATCAAAATAATGTTTGACCAAAACAATATCGCTGTTGTTAATTATAATTTGAGTTAACTCATAAAATGCTGTTAGCATAAAAAAAGCAGCAATAGAGCGGCGGTCTAATTCGGTAGAAATCGGATGTTGAAAAGCGCTAAAAATAGTTTTTTGGAAAGGGAACAACCCAAATACAAACGAAAAAACGATCCCAAGGGCTACAATAACAGAACTGGCACTATCCGGAAACAACAACAAGGCAGCAATGGTTACCACTAGTCTGCTGGCCATTTCGGTCTGGTAAGTAGTGGCTAGTTTGTGTAATGCATTTTGCCCTTGGTACAGCCCTCTGTTGATGCTCATCATAAAGTACAACGGAATTCCAATCCCAAATATAAAAAACATTGCTGCGGTTTTGGTATGAAAGAGTCCTTGCAATTGTTGGTGCCAAAAAACAATAGCTGCACCAAACAAAATCCCCAAGATTAAAGCATATTTGGCAACCCATTTTATAAAAACAAGTAGCATCTGGTCTTGGTATAAAACCGCATATTTAGCAGCTACAATTTGAAAGGTCATACCTACAAAAGAAAGCATTAACAACAGCGTAATAAGGATTGCTGCATCTGAAAACGCAACAGGCCCAAGCATTCTGCCTAACACCAAATTATACAAATAATTGCCTGCGTTTACCAACAAAATGGTCAGCATAAAACGTTGTTCCGGAGATACCTTTCTGGGTATTTTAGCCATTACGTTGGAAATTATCTTCATCGCTAATTATTTTTAATTTAAAAACATACTCCAACTACTTTCGTAATATTGTTAATGCAAAACCAAATTGTTTCAGTATCCGTACCTTTTTTAAAAAAAAGCGAGTTACACACTGGTTTACTATCTTTTAAAGATATCCTATTTTAACAATTTAACGAAGTTTTAACGCAATAAAAGTATAAATTTGAACAAATCGTCCAATTTAAAAGGATTTTAAATCGATTATAAAACAAATTACAACGCAATTAAATAAATGCCTTAAAATAGCAGCTGAATTATACATTTTTAATCCTTAACTTGCATCAAGCAACCTCTGAATGTTAATTTTATGAAAATTACACAAAACGCTTTTCTACTCTTATTCCTTTTTTTAAATGGCGCTATCCAAGCACAAGACATGAAAACTGGATTCCAACAACTTGAAAAAGGCGATTTTGCGCAAGCAGAAGTTTTTTTTGAAACGATCTTAAAAGAATATCCCCAGAACAAAACCGCGCAATTATGTTATGCCAGAGCTTTGGGGTTAAACAACCAACCCGAAAAAGCATTGGATCATTTTATAGAACTCAAAGAGGCTTTTCCGGGAGATCTAGAGATAGAACTCAACTATGCCGAAGCGCTCTTGTGGAATAAAAAATTTGAACCAGCAAAACTTTTTTACCATACATTGGTTGCTAACAACCCTACAAATTTTGTGGCCCATTTGGGCTATGCCAATACCTTATCTAATCTAAAAGAATATCCAGAAGCTTTGAACCAAGTAAACAAAGCCTTAGATTTATCTCCGGGTAACCCAGGGGCTTTAACCTCCAGAAAATACATTAAATTAGGATATGCCAACCAAAATCTAAACCAGAAATTGTATGACCAAGCCGAGGCGTATTATGAAGAAATACTTATCGATTTTCCGGAGGATAAAGAAACCCTGCTCAATAAGGCCAATTTGTATTTAATTACCAAAAACATCCCCAAGGCAAAAAAAACCTACGCCGTGCTAGCAAAAAACAACCCAATAGTGGCTCTGAACGGGCTCTCTTTGATAGAACACCTTGCTGGCAAAAACAAAAAAGCGTTAGAAACCGCAACAACTGCAACAAAAAAAATCCCAGAAAACAGCCCAGCATCTTTACAAAAACAAACCCAAGAAAGGTACGTACAGGCGTTAATCTGGAACAAAAAATACAAAGCAGCAACCACAAAAATCGATACACTTAAGACCCAATACCAAGATGAAAACTGGCTCTTAGCACTGGCAGCTACATTGGCTATTTACAAGAGCAATTTTAAAGAAAGTATTGGTCACTATGGCGCCATATTGGCCAAAGACAGCACTTCTTTTGATGGAAATCTAGGTATTGCAAATGCGTATTATGCCTCCGGAGAAGTACAGCATGCACTGGATGCAGTAGCACAAACCTTGGTAGTTTTTAAAGACCAAAATGATGCGGTACAGTTTTTAAAAAAAATAAAAGAAGAATACACCCCAGTTATAGAGCAAAAATTTTCTTATGCTTATGATAATGGTAAAAACACCGCAAAGGCAGCACAGACAAACATTAGTATTCCTTTGGCTATCCAATGGAGCCTACAGAGTAGTTACCAATACCGAGAAGCCGAAAACACCATCACTAAGGCTAGTGCCAAAACCAATGATTTTTGGGTAGGCGTAGATTATAATTTCCATCCCAAAATTACGTATACATTTAAAGCAGGGGTAACGGCGGCAAATTCTAGCAACAATCGGTATAACCAAACCTTAATTCATACTTTTTTTAAAATGAAACCTCTAAAATTACAAGATTTAGAAATAGGTTTCAAAAGAGAAATGCAAAGTTTTAATGCCGATTTGATTGACAAAAAAATTGCAACAAACAACTACTACCTCAACTATAATTTGAGCACCAATTTTAATTTTGGCTGGTTTACGCAATATTTCTTTACAAACCAGACCGACAACAATAGTCGTAATTTATTATTTACCTCTTTTTATTACAACTTTATGTCCAACCCTGTGCTAAAAGGAGGTTTTAATTACCAATATATTGCTTTTAAAAACCGCATTCCGTTGGACTATTTTAGTCCCAAAAAATTCCATGCCGTAGAGGTTTTTTTAGAAGTTCTTAAGGACGAGAAAATTGCAAAACCAAAATCTTGGTTTTACCATGCTAATTTAGCTACAGGTTTTCAGTTTATTGAAGATAATGACCGACAATGGACGTATCGAATTCAAACAAAATTAGGTTATAAATTCTCGGATCGTTTGCTTGCCAATATTTATGGCATCAACAGTAATATTGCCTCTGTGTCTGTAGCAGGATTTACCTATACCGAAATCGGCTTAAGGCTTAAATGGAATTTATTTGAAAAACCTATTTTTGAGTTAAAATAGGATAATTGTACTACAATTTTGGATTTTATTTAAAGACCGACGCTTTATTTTATAAAAAAAGACTGCTCGTGGTAGCAGCCTTTTATACTAAACAATGCGTTTAGAATCAATTTGTTTTTAGAATCGTATAAAACTTAAAAATCACGACTCCTTACCACTTAAAATGGTATAAAAGGCAAGATCCTTTTTTTCAAATCAATGATCTGGGGCAAAAAGAGTATTTGTCTTACATTCTACTTTATAAAGGTACGCACAACCTATAATTTTTGAAATAACTTTTCGGCAGAATTGCATTTCCCTTCGACGAATGGAACTTCAAAACCGCTGTCTGTCTTTTGTTTACAAATAGTTTTTTATTTGATCTGGCAATCCTCAACCAATACCCTCTTTTTAATAAACGGCAGAACAAGGCTATTGGTTATAACCAAAGCCCTACAACACGTATAAACAGAGTGCATTTCCTAAATCAAAATTTAGAGCACATTTATTCTATTTAATAATTCGGTCTTGTTGGATCTGCTTACCGGAACTACATTTTTGCCGATCAATACACTATTGTCTTCAATGTCAATTATTTTTTTGACGTTGATAATAAAAGAACGATGGACTTTCAAAAAGATCTCTTTAGGGAGTTTATGTGCAATATTTTTGAGGGTAGAATGCACCATATAATTTTTGGATTCGGTTTTTATATGTATGTAATCTCCTTTGGCCTCTATTAAATCTATAGAATTTAATTCAATCTTAATGAGTCGTCTATCTACGTTAATATAAAAATCCGTAGGCACAACACTGGCAGTGGTGGCTGTAGTAGACTCGTTAAGAGCCAGAGCATTTACTTTGTCAATGGCTTTTAAAAAACGCGGAGCAGTGATGGGCTTTAATAAATAATCCACGATACAATCGTACTCAAAAGCTTCTATAGCAAAATTGCTATCTGAGGTAACTAAAATAGTGTGCGGTGGATTTTTAATGGTTTGTATGAGGTCAAAACCAGTAAAATTAGGCATGTGTATGTCTAAAAAAATCAAATCCACCTGATTTTGATTTAAAAATTTAATTGCATCCATAGCATTCGAAAAAGTAGCAACCACCTCAATATTTGTATGGGATACAATAAATTGAGTAAGGATTGCTCTTGCCATCTCTTCATCGTCTATAATAATGCAATTCATCTAAAGCTTTTTTTTTACAAATGTAAGACGTACTCTTGCATTAGCTTTAGTAGCGATTCAAAATCGTTTTTTAAAGCTACAGAGTTGTCGTTTAAGTTATTTTCATAATCAGAGGCAAGATAATAACTTTTTTCCAGACCTAAGATAGAAATTTTATGCTTGAGTTTATGTACGGCTTGTGCTGCTTCTAGATAAGCCTCTTTTTGCATTTGATTTTGATACAAAGCAATTTCGGTGGGTAGTTCTTTTTTTAAGATACTAATTATCTTAGATTTAAAACTGGTATCGCCACCTGAGAGTTCGTTTATATAATTTAAATTAGGTGTTTCCATGGTTCTTGGGTAAGTTAAAATAAAAAGTTGTCCCTATCTTTTCTTGGCTTTCTAGCCATATTTTTCCTTTATAAAATTCTATTATTTTTTTTACGATAGAAAGTCCAATACCCGATGATTTGCCATCATTGTGTAGTTTAGAGAATACGTCAAATATTTTGTCTTGATAGACCTTAGCAATCCCTATCCCGTTATCTTTAATTTCAAAAAGAACGTCATGGGCTGTTTCGGAGCTACTTATTTCTATCAAAACTGCTTCTTTATCGTTATATTTTATGGCATTTTGAATTAAATTTTGAAACAATTGCTTAAATCTAAAATCATTACCAAGGAGTTTCGGTAATTTATTTTTTAGGGTAATGGTAACATGGTCTGGAACCGCAATGGTGATTAAAACATCTGCAATCATGACATTTAAATCAATCCATTTATTGTCTTTGGATTGTTGCTCTACCGCAGAATAGTTTAGTATTCCCTTAATAAGCAAATCCATTTTTTCTACATTAGAGAGAATGAGATTTAAGGACTGTAGATTTTTACTATCCATCATTTCTTTATTATCCTCCATAAACCAATTAATCAAAGTATCAATACTCCGCAAAGGTGCCTTTAAATCGTGCGACACCATGTGGGCATACTCATTCAGGGCTTTGTTTTGTTTTTCTAAATGTACCAAAAGCTCTTCCCGTTGTTTGTTAATGCGTACGATTTCCGAGGATTGTTGTTTGATGTATTGTAGCGAATCAAAGCGTACTTTTTTGGGGTTTAATTCTGGGTCTAAATTCATGGAGTCCAATATAGATTGGAGGTTTTTGTTTACTTCTTTTAGACTCTCTGCTTCGTCCCGCAATTTTTGGTTGGCCTCAAATAATTCGTTCGAACTTATTTTCATGGCACGCTGTAGCATTTCCATTTGGGACTCGTAATTTTCGTAAGATTCGTTTACGGCTTCCAAAAAAAGGTCTAAATCATTTAGTCCTCCACGAAGTTTTTTGGCCAGTTGTCTTTTTAATAATGAATGCATTATTCGCTAATTAAAGTTAATGTCATGGTTTGGTTGTGCAATTCACAAGAGGTACTTCCGTTAAAAGGAGCCATCTCTCCATAAGAATAAAAACCTGCCATAGCCGTAGTGTCTCCAATAATTTCTTGTACTTGTTCCAGTTCTTCTTCTACGCGTTGGTTCATTACTAATTTTCTACCTATACAACTCACTAACAAGGCCAATTGCGGCGGTGCAGCTCTTTGGTTCATAGCTAATCTTGCTGCTATCTGAGCTCCTTGAGCTATGCCGTCTACAGAGGCCATCATGAGTTGCACTCTAGCATTTTCGGGAACATCTCCGGCCAGAATCATGGATTGATCGGCGGTGTTAATGTTTAAAATAGTACGCACAACGGCCTCTTTTTTGCCTTTTGGAGTTACGTTTAAAGGATACAACAAAGATGCCTGTGGCAATTCGTTCGATTTGTCTCCTAGGTATTTTTTGTACAAGTCTAATGCTGGCTGGCCATCAATTTCATAGAGTATATTGTCCTGAGATTTAGTTATTATTCGTTCTGGTCCAAAAGGAATCCAACCTCCAAAACTGGCGTAAGAAACCTCTAAACTTTCTCCATAGAAGCCTATCAAAATCACTTCGCCTTCTTTTGGATTTTCTTTATAAGAAGCTATTGTTTTTTCAAACCGGGCATCATCTCCACACATCCCGCCTGTGATAGATGTTTTTAAATCGCCATTAGTCTCTAGTCCCGTAATCAGAGAATCCCCATTAACAAAACTGCCTTCAGATAAAACAAACAAATGTTTTAAGCCCTGTTTTGGAATTTTGTTGTACAATGTTTGCCCTAATTTGGTCGCATTTTTATTAAAATTAAAAATATTTTCTCGTTCTATTACAAAATGTGCTTTTTCAAATTCAATAACCGTTACGGAGATGGACTGGTCATAGACACTGCAACCAATTATTTCTCCAGAAGTAGATCCAAACACAAGATCCGTATACGGAAATTCGTTTCTTATTTCCTCAATAACTTCAGACTGTTCTAGCAAATAGCGGTTGCCAAAAACCAATACTAACGGATTTTTTAATAGTATTTTTTTCTGAAAATAGTACCAAGATGTATTGGCTTGCTTGTAGGCTTGAATTATTTTCATGTTTATTTATTTAATTTTACAAAAAAAGTAGTTCCTTTTCCTTCTTCACTCTCTAGCCAGATTTCACCTTTATAGAAAGTAACTATTTTTTTTACAATAGACAACCCCAAGCCTGTGGAGTGTTTGCTATTGGTGTAAGCCTTGAAGGTTTCAAATATCTTGTCATGAATTTCCTTGGGCATCCCTACGCCATTATCCTTAACGGCAAAAACGTAGTGAGTCGCTGATTCTTCGGAACTAATTGCAACCAAGCCAACTTCTTTATCGATATAATTTACGGCATTGCCGATCAAATTTTGGAACAGTTGCTGTATCCTAAATCGATCTGCCTTAATTATAGGTAATGGGTTTTGGATTGTAATACTAATATGTTCCGGAACATGAATAATATCTATTATACTACTGACAATTTCATGGGTATTTACTTTTTCTCTTCGGGTAGCTTCTTTATCAATTTTAGAGTAGGTTAAAATGCCCTCAATTAAATGGTCCATTTTTTCTACTTTGTGTTCAATTAACGAAAAATATTTGATAGTCTGTGCCTCAAAGTTGGTTTCGTTTTCTTCTTTGATCCAGGAAATTAAAGAATTAATGCTCCGTAAAGGGGATTTTAAATCATGCGAAACAATTTGCGCATAGTCCTCCAGTTCTTTGTTAGTTTTGGCTAAATCATGAATTAAATTTTCTTTTTGAGTTTCCAATAACTTTTGTGCTGTTATGTCTTCCTCAATAGCAAAATATTTAATAATACGGCCTTCTTTGTCATACAATGCTTGTCCTTGTATCCGAACCCAATATTTGGTTTTATTTTTAGAATAGTTTAAAATTTCGCAATTAAAGGGCAAGCCTTTTTTTATTTGTTCTCGCAAATAGTGCACGGCCTCTTTGTCCGAGTTTTCTCCTTGCAACAAAGGACCAGGTTTCTGACCTATAACCTCTGATTGGGTATATCCAGACATTTTTAAAAAACTGGTATTAGCCCACTCTATCTTTCCCTTGGCATCACAAATGATAACGGAATTGATGTTTTTTTCGGCAATTAAAGAGAGTAAATACAGCTGCTGTTCTTGGTTTTTTTGGGTAGTTATGTCCAAGTGAATCCCTATCGAACCAATTAGATTGCCATGAATGTCGTAATTAGGAGCGCCACTTATAAGCCAGGTTTTATTTTCTTTACTCTTTGTTATAGCAGTTATTTCATAAGAATCTGGCACGCCTTTAACCCGAAGTTTGTTTTTAGACTCCAGTATTTTTCCGCCTTCTTGAGTCAAGAATATCCCCGAAGCATTGCGGCCTAATAGCTCTTGCATACTAAAACCGCTCATATCCAGAAAGCTCTGGTTTGCCATTGTAATGGTATCTTTAAGATCTACTTCTAGCAATCCTAAATTCATGTTTGCAATAATACTTCGGTACTTTTCTTTTTCTATTTCTAAACTTTCGTCGTATCTTTTTTTGAGGGAAATATCTTCTAGAATGGCAAAATATTGAGTAACATTTCCTTGAGAATCACGGATCGGCTGTCCTTTTACACGAGACCAAAATGGCGTGCCATTTTTTCGTGCGTGAAACAATTCTACCTCAAAGGGCAGACCGGTATAAAACAGGTCTATCATTTTTTTTAACTCCTGCCTATCTGTGGCAAGCGTTTGTCCTAACTCAATTGGGGTTTTGCCTATAATTTCTGGTCTGGAATATCCAGTTAGTTCTACAAAAGCATCGTTACACCAAAAAATCCTCCCGTCTAGTTTGGTAAAAACAATACCATTCGTATTAGCACTAGCTACATAGGATAATCTATTGAGTTCTTCTTTATCTTTTTTGAGTTGGTTTTTTTGGGTGTTGATGGTTAGCAACAATTCTTTTAACTCTTTGGAAGTATTTTCTGCATTGTTCAAAACGTGTAGCAAATCCAGTAAGGGATCGTTTGGGGCAAAATCATCAAAGGTTAAATGCCGATCCATCACTTCGTTCATGGAAGTAAACCAAGGGGATCCTACAAATAATAAAGAAACACCCATTTTGACAAACTGTCCTCGTAGGGTTACATTTGTTTTGGCATATTCTAGCAAGAGGTGTTGCTCGCCATGGTTTACCAATTCTTCAAAAGTAACCGTGGTTAGATGCGGTCTTTTAATTTCAAAATCAGTGGTAAATAAATTTCCTTGTTGAAGATCTGGACAAATTTTGGCAAGGCTCTTACCAAAATTACTCAGGCGTAGATCCGGACGTATCTGAAAATAAAACGGAAACAAGTTATTAAAACTTTCCTCGTCAAAATGAAATCCAGATCCTGTCATACTTTTACCAATTTACTTTAAATATTTCGTGAGAACTACCGGCATTTCTGGATTGAATTAAATCCAGCACCACCGGAGTTTGGTATACTATTGCTAATCCTTGCAAGATGCCTCTCACAAAATCCTGAAGCCCTTCTCTTTTAGAAAAATAATGCAAATGGAGCGCATTTGGAGTGATATCGGTTACTTTAAATTCTGGAGGGGTTAGTTTGGGGTAAACCAACATAACTCGGTTATGAAAATTGGGTAAATTGATCAAAAAATCTCGCAAATTAGTCCCTCCAGATTCCATCAATCCAGGATATTTTTCTTTGGTTGTTTTAACCACCCACCATTCTCCAAACGCAATTAAAACCGCACTCAAGGTCATTTGCATTTCTTGCGCAACGGCTCCCGCAATTTTGTACGTTACTTCATCATCATAAATTTCATTACTCAAAAAAAAGTCAATGTCAATACCACTTTTTTCATGAATAATTTCCCATTTTTCTCTACCAAAGTTAGCTACAACTAAATCTTCAATGGATTTATTGACAATTCCGTACATCTCGTTTTTTTTTAAGTGTTGATTAATTCATTGGAGCTCCAATAGGCAATTAATTTAGTAATTCTATCTACATAATCTTCGTATTTTAAAGGTTTAATCATGTAGCCCGCAATTCCTATTTTATAACACTCTAAAACATCTTTATGATTGCTGGAGGTGGTCAAAATAATTGCCGGAATGTATTTTAAATACGCATCTGCTTTTAAAATCCCTAAAAACTCAATACCATTAATTTTTGGCATATTCAAATCCAATACAATTATATCTGGAACAAACTCCTTGGATTGGAGTAGTCCAATTGCCTCTTCGCCGTTATTGGCTTCTACAATTTTATGATTTAATTTGGAGGTGCTTAAAACTCTATTGAATTTCATTACCTCAATTTCATCGTCTTCTATAAGCAATATATTTAGTGCCTTAATCATTAATTTTAGATATTATATTTTGAAATATAAATGTAAGACCAATATACTAAAAAAAACAATACCAATCGGTAGTCATGGCTGCAATGCGGACAAATAACACAAAACCATCGATGAATGGTTAGCCTATGGTAGCCTGCTGTTTTTTGGGCAATTTAGGGGTACCCGCTTCCCATAATGGCAAGGAGGTCAAAGCAACCATTTTGCTGCCTACTTTAAAAACCAACGTATGCACACCAAATGGAAAATCTGCCGTTACGCCTTTTTTAGAAAGACAATAATTGTAATAGTTCTCTAAATCCATACACTAAAAATTAACCTCTTTTAAAAAAAAATCAAACTGCCTTAGTGGCAAATAAAACAGGTCTACTAGGGCTGGCATCATTCTCAAAAGAAGCCATTTGTAAGTTCAGCACATAACTACCATCCGCAACCGAATCTTTCACAAAAACCATCTCCGTTATGGTAGCCTGCATTCTCGCATCGGCATTCAAAACCCTTACATCCGTTACGTTCCAAAAAGCTTTGTGGGCCAAGAGTTTGCCTGCATCTTTTTCTTTATCCACGCTAGGCAAATCTACCAACAAATGCATTATACCGCTTTCGCGAAAGAAACGCGCCGCCGCCTGCTCCAAATAAGGAGGGTTGGTATGCGAGTATTTTCGGGAAACCTTACTAGCCTCGTTGGGCAATGTTCGTATAATAAGCGCCTGAGGCGTTTTGCCATTTAGGGCTTTTTGGACTGCTGCTTGCGTCACGACCAAATCGCCATCCTTTTTTTCAGGAAACACAGAGACCAACTCCGCACTAAAAAAAAACTGCTGTAAGGCTTGATTAACACTATAAAAATCATGGGTAATATGCCCCAGACATTCCGTGTGTGTACCATGGCCATGTGGATTAAAGGTTATCGAATTAAAGTTGGTCGAAGACATCCCTTCAGACACCTTGCCAACCCATTCTTCAAACCGAACTGGTGCTATTATTGGTTTGTCAATATACCAAGCAATCGGATTGGCATCGGTGTTGGTAATTGGGATCGAAATATCTATCGGTTCGGACAAATCAATTTCAAATTTGCTATGTTGCTCTACAATGGTTGCTTTCAATACAAGGGATTTTATTCCAAATTTACCCAAAAAAGAGCAGATGCAATACCGTCTGTCAAAAATTTTCCCTTTTGGGTAGGCCTCAAGATGTTGTTTTCGATAAAAAGCAAATCATCTTGCAAAAATTTTTGTGCTTGCTTGTGCAAATAATCCAAATAAACTGGACCAAAGTCTGAGGATATGATCTCTAATGCCACCCCCCAAATGGTGCGCAGGCCAGTCATTACATATTCATTATAACGATCTGATACCGATAAAACTTCGGTTTCATTGGGTAGTTTTCCGGCGGCAATTGCCTTTATATACAGCAAATTATTAGCCTTATTCCAACTCCTTGAAACCCCATTATAGCTATGTGCCGAGGGACCAATCCCGAGGTATTTTTTGCCCAACCAATAGGCCGAATTATTTTTAGAAAAATAATCTGGTTTGCCAAAGTTGGATATTTCATAATGAACAAAACCTGCTCTTTGCAGCTCTGCAGTCAAAATCATAAAATGTTCCTGAGCTACTTCGTCTTTTGGTGCGGCTATTTTGCCTGTTTCAATTAATTTTTTTAATGCCGTTTTGGGCTCTACCGTTAAGGCATAGCTGGAAATATGTGCAATGCCAAAAGACACTGCTTTTTGAATATTTTGTAGCCATTTTTGGTTGCTCATCCCCGGAATTCCATAAATTAAATCCAAAGAAATATTATCAAAATATTGGGTAGCTAGTTGTAAACATTCTTCGGCTTGTGCAGCATTGTGTGCCCGGTTC
The DNA here is from genome assembly GCF_001831475.1 of Flavobacterium crassostreae. Taxonomy (NCBI): domain Bacteria; kingdom Pseudomonadati; phylum Bacteroidota; class Flavobacteriia; order Flavobacteriales; family Flavobacteriaceae; genus Flavobacterium; species Flavobacterium crassostreae. The sequence goes on from NZ_CP017688.1 coordinate 547,164, forward strand.
ATCATTTGCAAATCGTCTTCAAAAAAAGATTGAATACCGATAGACAGCCTATTGATTTTACTCTCCGAAAAAGCAATAATACGCTCCCTAGACAAATCGTCTGGGTTGGCCTCAAGGGTAATTTCAGGGCTATCCACAACGGTATAATGGGCGTATACTTGTGCAATCAAAAAAGTAATTTCGTCTACGCTCAATACACTAGGGCTGCCTCCGCCAAAATAAATAGTTTCTATTTTTTCTGTTTGGGATTCGTTTTTGCGCAAGCGAATTTCTTCGGCCAAAGCTAAAAGCATTTGTTCTTTCGTTTTCATTGAAGTCGAAAAATGAAAGTCACAATAATGACAGGCTTGTTTGCAAAAAGGGATGTGTATATAAATTCCTGACATATCAATGGTCTGGGGTTATTAATTAGCTTGGCAATTAGGGTCTGAAAGCAGATTTTGCTGCTTTATTTCTTAACGCGTTCTTCGTTTTGTTTTACAAAAGCGTCCCATCCAGAATAACTTTTGGCACCAATTACTTTTCCAGAATTAAAAAAATGACAAACTGCCGCGGCCAATCCATCTGTAGAGTCCAGATTTTTGGGCAATTCTTTCAAACCCAACAACTGTTGGAGCATTTTGGCTACTTGTTCTTTGCTTGCATTACCGTTTCCGGTCACGGCCATTTTTATTTTTTTGGGTTCGTATTCTGTAATGGGTATGTCTCTGGATAATCCAGCTGCCATGGCCACGCCTTGTGCACGTCCTAATTTAAGCATGGATTGTACGTTTTTGCCAAAAAAAGGAGCTTCGATTGCAATTTCATCTGGATGATGGGTGTCAATTAACTCAATGGTTCTTTCAAAAATAACTTTTAATTTTTGATAATGGTTGTCATATTTGGATAACAAAAGTTCGTTTAATTGTATAAATTCCATTTTTTTATGGACAATTTTAATCAACCCAAAACCCATAATGGTGGTTCCGGGATCTATACCTAATATGATGCGTTCGTTTGCCAAAAGATTTGTTTTAACATTAATTTTGTTTGCATAAACTCCAAAGTAAACCCAAAACCCCGTGGGATTTTAGACGTGTTTTTTTTAGTATTTTCTACTTATTTAGTAGCTAATTTTTGCCCGATAGCATTTTCAAAATACTTTTTAGTTTCTTTGTGCTTATGATTTCAATTTCTCACAAAACTAAGCAATTCTTGGTAGTTCTAATCAAAGTTTGGATTGTTGCTGCTGCCTTTTATTTTATTTATAACCAATTGGCAAGCAACAGCCAACTGGACTGGGTACAATTTCAAGAAAAATTCAGGAAAAATAAATCCATTTCTGGCATTGCTTTTATTGTCTCTCTTAGTATCCTGAATCGTTATTTAGAAATTCTAAAATGGCAAAATCTAGCTTCTTTCCTGAAACCAACCTCCGTATCTCAAGCCACACAACAAGTTTTGGCAGCGTTGACTGCCGGAATATTTACACCCAACGGAATAGGAGAATATGCTGGCAAAGCACTTTTTTACGAAAAACAGCAAACCAAAAAAGTGCTTTTTTTAAATCTAATCTGTAATGGAATCCAAATGGTGTGGACTATTTTTATCGGTATTTTGGGACTGCTTTATTTTAATTTTAAATACCAACTACTCTCTACGCCTACTGTTTGGTTGCTTCTTGGAGGGGTCGTGTTGGTGGTTTTGTTCTTGTTTTCTATAAAAAAAAGCACTCTAAAAGGCTATTCTATTCAAAAAATAATTCATAAAATAAATGCCATTCCAAAAGCAATACACCAAAAAAACATTTTGCTAGGTCTTTGCCGCTATCTGGTTTTTTCGCATCAATACTATTTTTTATTTCTAGCTTTTGATGTTCATTTGCCTTATTTGACCTTAATTTCTGCAGTAGCCAGCGTGTATTTTTTGGCTTCGTCATTGCCCAGTTTTCAGTTTTTAGATTTTGCAGTAAAAGGCAGTGTTGCTATTTTTTTCTTTACCATTCTGGGCGTAAATGAATGGATTGTAATCTTTGTATCGACCTTAATGTGGTTTCTAAATATTGTTTTACCGGTTATGCTCGGAAGCTATTATGTGCTTCGATTTAAAAGTCCTGCTGATGCCCAGCAGCAAACAAATAGTATTTCTTAAATTTTTATACCAATGATTTTATTAACATCAATACTACTGATAACTATCTATTGTATAACAATTAGCGGGCTTTGTTACGGTTTTAATAAAATAAAAACCTACCAAAAGTCCGATTTAAAACCCCAAACTAAATTTAGTATTGTGGTGCCTTTTAGAGACGAAGCCCAAAATTTGCCTCTATTGTTAGATAGCTTTTCCCAATTGAATTATCCTAGCCATTTATTTGAAGTACTCTTGGTGGACGATGCCTCTAAAGAAGCTTTTCGTCCAGAATGTTATCGATTTGGCATTCAGATCATCCAAAACCACAGACAAACCAATTCTCCAAAAAAAGATGCCATCCAAACCGCAATAACTACGCTAAATACCCAATGGATGGTTACCACCGATGCCGATTGTGTGGCTCCCAAAAACTGGCTACTCACCTTAGACAATTATATACAAACCCATAAGGTGGCAATGCTTGCCGCTGCAGTGAATTATGATGGCACCAACTCTTTTTTGCATCAATTCCAACAACTGGATCTCTCTAGCCTACAAGGAGCAACCATCGGTAGTTTTGGTCTCGGACAGGGCTTTATGTGCAATGGTGCAAACTTTGCTTATACCAAAGCTTTTTTTGAAGAACTCAACGGATTTCATGGAAACGCTACCATCAGTAGTGGAGACGATGTTTTTCTGTTGCAAAAAGCCATGGCACACGCACCCGAAAAAGTACATTATCTAAAATCCAAAAATTGCATTATAACCACCAAACCACTAAACAACTGGAAATCTTTATTTTACCAAAGAGTACGCTGGGCTTCCAAAACAAGTGCTTATCAAAGTTTGTTTGGCAAACTACTAGCAGTGGTTGTTTTTGGCGGCAATGTCTCTTGGATTTTATTAGTAGTACATGTAGTTATAGAGGCGAACCAGAGACTTACAGCAGTAATTTTTATCTTGCTTAAAATGAGTGTAGACATCCTTTTACTCTTACAAACAAATGCTTTTTTGAACACCAAAAAAAGATCTTATCTCTTGGCAGCAAATTTGTTTTATCCGTTTTTTAGCACAAGTGTTGCTATTTATTCTCTATTTGGAAAATACGAATGGAAAGGAAGGTATTTCACTCGTTGTTATTTTTTTCTCTAAAAAGCAAACCAACAGCTGTAATTGCTAAAAAACCCGAAAACAAAACACTCACAATAAGACTCCCTAGTTGGTCAAATTCTAGTCCAAACCAAAAACGTGTAGCCAAAATGACAGCCCAAATTCCTAGTGTTGAACTCCAATAAACCAACAATTTATTTTCAACAGGGTCTGGAATCACAGGCAGTTTATAAACATGCCAAAACAGCAAAATTAAGCCCAACATACTACTGCCATGTTGAGCAATTGTATATACCGGAAAAGAAAAAAAAGAATTGTTTAGGAAAGGAATTTTTTGAACCAAATAGCCATCCCAATGCGTCATGGAATCCCAAAAAATATGAGAAACAGCTCCCAAGAAAAAAGAACTTATAACTATAAAAACATGTCTTCTAAAGTAAGTCATCCAGTTTTTATTTTTTAATAATTGCAATCTACCGCTAATGCAAAAAGGCAAATGGTTAATTAACGGCTTTTTAATAATTTCATGAAAAGCAAAAATTACCAGAAAGCCAAGAGGAAAGTCAATTAAAAAAATACCTAAAAAAGTATGGCTCCATTGGCTATGCATTTTCATTCTAAAAAAATACTCCAAATCTGGAGACATCGATCCTACAACCAAAGCTGTAGCGGAGCAGTATTTCTTCTTAAAAAAAGGCAAAACAATAGCAGGATGAGAAAAGGTAAAAGGCATTACGGTTCTGCTTTGATAATTACCGGTAATATAAATTGTGTTTTGACCGGAATACCTCTTTTTATTGCAGGACTAACCTTTGGAAAATCTATCAAGCGAGCATGTAAGATACTGTCTATTTGCATCACATCATAGGCTACCGAATCTTTAGGAAATTGGGGTTCAAACTTCATTTTAGAACTAGGATACACCGTAACCTTTACCGCAATAGTATCTAATTCAGGGTAAAGCGTAGCAAGAGAATCCATGCGTATTTTTTCTTGGATTAAAGTAGCCAAGTATTCAAAAAAACAATGCTGTCGTTCTAGCTTTGTTTCCATCTTATTACAATCCACAAAAGAAGGATATTCATCCACTTCATTCCAATCAATTGCATTTAACTCCTTTTGTAATAATTCTTTTTCAGAAGGAATTTGTTTGTCAAAATAGTTACAAGAATTAAATACTAAAAATAATATGAGGAGATAGTACTTCAATGGTGTGGGTTTTCAAATTTACTTATTGGCGCAAAAATACGATTAATTTTAGAGAAAACTTCCTTTTTTGATTTCAAGATATTGCTTGCAAACCGTATAAAAAGCAACCGTATTTAAATCCACCACAATAAACAAACCCTCCAATTTACTTTGAGTAAAGCACCGAAGCAACAAATAAAAGTCCTATTTTTATAAAAAAAGAAATAAAACCCACTTTATGGACTTAGTATTTTTAATTATCGGATTAGTACTTATGCTAATCGGTATACTAGGAAGCGTACTTCCAGTACTACCAGGTCTATTTTTTAGTTGGCTAGGTCTCTTACTGCTTTATTTTACCAAGGCCGTGCCTGTAGACTATTGGGTTATTGGCAGTACATTAGTAATAACTCTGGTGCTTTCTATACTAGATTATATAATCCCTGCCCAAGGAACCAAACGTTTTGGAGGTAGTAAATATGGCATCTGGGGAACCAACATCGGGTTAGTCCTCGGAATAATCCTCCCAATCCCATTTGGTGTTATAATAGGCCCATTTTTAGGAGCATTAACAGGCGAACTTCTATTTAACAACGCTTCGAGCAAAAAAGCTTTCAAAGCCGCTACAGGATCTTTTTTAGGTTTTTTGGGTTCCAGTTTTATACAATTATTAGCAACAGTCCTTTTTTTAGGGCTATATATATTAATTGCCTGGAAATATAAAGAGCAATTTTAGGACTAAAATAAATTAAAACTCGATTATAGAAAATGTGAGCGTATTAAAGCAACCACATTGGTAAGCTAAAAGTAAATCGATCTGGATTTAAATCGGAACAATACAATCTCAAGATCAATAATCAATCATTTTAAAACTACATTAAACTATTTCAACAATTGAAATACGAATACTTCGAAAGAAACGAAATTCATAAGCTTCTTTAAAATTCATAATTAAAATAGTAATAATCTTTTAATACTAAAATTAAAGCGTTCAGAAATCCGTGTAAAGGCGTTCTGAAAATTGATTTTTTCTTGTTTAGATTATCAAACCTTTTTGGATAACCCACAACATTTGCGCATGATTCAGTACAAATGCTTCGGCAGAATCTTTCAACGAAAAAATAAAAGCATTAATATCGCAATTTGAGATGTAATAAAAGTTGATTTGCCCTTTTTAAGAACAACAAAATTGGATCCAATGGGTTTTAGATATAAAACAAAAAACCCTTATCCGATTAGGATAAGGGTTTTTTAAAAAGAAAGGCGACGGATCGAGGCTTTTAGCCGACACGTCGTACCTATAAAAAAAAAGAACCCCAACTTTTACAAGTTGGGGTTCCATAAAGAAAGGCGACGACATACTCTCCCACATAACTGCAGTACCATCTGCGCAGGCGGGCTTAACTTCTCTGTTCGGGATGGGAAGAGGTGAGCCCCGCCGCAATAACCACCTTAAGGTCGTTTTGCAATGGGTAAATTAGCATGGTGCTAATAAACATTACAGAATATCGTAACATACTGAGATAAAGAAAAAAATATAATTAGAAAGTTTCCCCAGCCTCTTACGAAGCTGGAAAGGGTGTACATAAGCTTACGGATTATTAGTACTACTCGACTATGACATTACTGCCTTTACATCTATAGCCTATCAACGTGGTCATCTCCCACGATCCTTAAAAGAAATCTCATCTTGTGGTGGGTTTCGCGCTTATATGCTTTCAGCGCTTATCCCTTCCAAACGTAGCTACTCTGCCATGCCACTGGCGTGACAACAGATACACTAGAGGTTTGTCCAATTCGGTCCTCTCGTACTAGAATCAGATCCACTCAAATTTCTTGCGCCCACAGTAGATAGAGACCGAACTGTCTCACGACGTTCTGAACCCAGCTCGCGTGCCACTTTAATGGGCGAACAGCCCAACCCTTGGGACCTTCTCCAGCCCCAGGATGTGACGAGCCGACATCGAGGTGCCAAACCCCCCCGTCGATATGAGCTCTTGGGGGAGATCAGCCTGTTATCCCCGGCGTACCTTTTATCCTTTGAGCGATGGCCCTTCCATGCGGAACCACCGGATCACTATGCTCTACTTTCGTACCTGATCGACCTGTATGTCTCTCAGTCAAGCTCCCTTATGCCATTGCACTCTACGCACGGTTACCAAGCGTACTGAGGGAACCTTTAGAAGCCTCCGTTACTCTTTTGGAGGCGACCACCCCAGTCAAACTACCCACCAAGCAATGTCCCCCGCAATGCGGGGTTAGGCCTCAGACAAACAAAGGGTTGTATTTCAACAATGACTCCACAACGCCTAGCGACGCCACTTCATAGTCTCCAACCTATCCTACACATCATTTGTCCAAGGTCAATACTAAGCTATAGTAAAGGTGCACAGGGTCTTTTCGTCCCACTGCGGGTAAGCGGCATCTTCACCGCTACTACAATTTCACCGAGCTCATGGCTGAGACAGTGTCCAGATCGTTACACCATTCGTGCAGGTCGGAACTTACCCGACAAGGAATTTCGCTACCTTAGGACCGTTATAGTTACGGCCGCCGTTTACTGGGGCTTCAATTCAATGCTTCTCCGAAGATAACATCTCCTCTTAACCTTCCAGCACCGGGCAGGTGTCAGGCCCTATACTTCATCTTACGATTTTGCAGAGCCCTGTGTTTTTGATAAACAGTCGCCTGGACCTCTTCACTGCGGCCAGCATTGCTGCTGGCGACCCTTCTCCCGAAGTTACGGGTCTATTTTGCCTAATTCCTTAGCCATGAATCTCTCGAGCACCTTAGAATTCTCATCTCGACTACCTGTGTCGGTTTGCGGTACGGGTACTATTAACCTGAAGTTTAGAGGTTTTTCTTGGAAGCGCTTAGGTGTACTATCTCTTTGTCCGAAGACGCCGAGTACTATCGTATTTCCCCAAGCCGCGTGGATTTGCCTGCGCAGCCTATAGGTACGTACTTCAACGAACTATTCCGTCAGTTCGCGACACTTTCATTACTCCGTCACCCCATCACAGTTAAAACTAGTACGGGAATATTAACCCGTTGTCCATCGACTGTCCCTTTCGGGTTCGCCTTAGGTCCCGACTAACCCACAGCTGATTAGCATAGCTGTGGAAACCTTAGTCTTTCGGTGTGCGGGTTTCTCGCCCGCATTATCGTTACTTATGCCTACATTTTCTTTTCTAATTAGTCCAGCAACCCTTACGAATCACCTTCAACCCCATTAGAATGCTCCCCTACCACTTACGTATTATCGTAAATCCATAGCTTCGGTAATATACTTATGCCCGATTATTATCCATGCTCGTCCGCTCGACTAGTGAGCTGTTACGCACTCTTTAAATGAATGGCTGCTTCCAAGCCAACATCCTAGCTGTCTAGGCAGACAAACCGCGTTCTTTCAACTTAGTATATATTTGGGGACCTTAGCTGATGGTCTGGGTTCTTTCCCTCTCGGACTTGGACCTTAGCACCCAAGCCCTCACTGTTATGAAACATTATATAGCATTCGGAGTTTGTCAGGAATTGGTAGGCGGTGAAGCCCCCGCATCCAATCAGTAGCTCTACCTCTATATAACTTAAACATAACGCTGCACCTAAATGCATTTCGGGGAGTACGAGCTATTTCCGAGTTTGATTGGCCTTTCACCCCTACCCACAGATCATCCCAAGACTTTTCAACGTCAACGGGTTCGGTCCTCCACTTTGGGTTAACAAAGCTTCAACCTGTCCATGGGTAGATCACACGGTTTCGCGTCTAACACTACTGACTAAAGCGCCCTATTCAGACTCGCTTTCGCTACGGATCCGTGGCTTAACCACTTATCCTTGCCAGCAACGTTAACTCGTAGGCTCATTATGCAAAAGGCACGCCGTCACCCCACGAAAGGGCTCCGACCGCTTGTAAGCGTATGGTTTCAGGATCTATTTCACTCCGTTATTCACGGTTCTTTTCACCTTTCCCTCACGGTACTGGTTCACTATCGGTCTCTCAGGAGTATTTAGCCTTAGCGGATGGTCCCGCCAAATTCAGACAGGATTTCTCGTGTCCCGCCCTACTCAGGATACCACTATCCATTATAGCACTTACCTATACAGGACTATCACCCTCTTTGGTTCTACTTTCCAGTAGATTCTAGTTCGTTTTACATGGAATATCGTGGTCCTACAACCCCAAAATTGCCGTAACAACTTTGGTTTGGGCTAATCCGCGTTCGCTCGCCACTACTTACGGAATCACTTTTGTTTTCTTCTCCTCCGCCTACTTAGATGTTTCAGTTCAGCGGGTTTGCCCACCCGTAGGTGTACTATGTCTTCAACATAGTGGGTTGCCCCATTCGGGTATTTACGGATCAATCGATGTGTGCTCGTCCCCGTAACTTTTCGCAGCTTATCACGCCCTTCATCGCCTCTGAGAGCCAAGGCATCCCCCATACGCCCTTATTTTGCTTATTGTACCAATCTTAAAATTAATTAAGACCGTTTTTTTTGTCTTTTACTACTAATAGTAAAAAACGCTTTCTACTTGTAATATTTTCTTATCTCAATATGTCAATGAACTTTTTTCCTTTCGGAATTGTGGAGAATAACGGAGTCGAACCGTTGACCTCCTGCGTGCAAGGCAGGCGCTCTAGCCAGCTGAGCTAATCCCCCATTTCTAATCTTAAATTATGAATGTTGAATTTTGAATTAAGGTATTCATACTCATACTTCTAAAATTTCCTTATATATAACTAATCCTAAATTGTTGTCTCGGACAGACTCGAACTGTCGACCCCTACATTATCAGTGTAGTACTCTAACCAGCTGAGCTACGAGACACTCTTCATTCTTAAATTATTTGTTCTTTTTTTAAATTAACAGCAAGAGTAATAAAATTTTAAGCATAATGACCAACTTCTCTTTTCGTCTCTTTCCCTAGCGTGCTTGCGCTAACACTAAGGCTCTAGAAAGGAGGTGTTCCAGCCGCACCTTCCGGTACGGCTACCTTGTTACGACTTAGCCCTAGTTACCAGTTTTACCCTAGGCAGCTCCTTGCGGTCACCGACTTCAGGCACCCCCAGCTTCCATGGCTTGACGGGCGGTGTGTACAAGGCCCGGGAACGTATTCACCGGATCATGGCTGATATCCGATTACTAGCGATTCCAGCTTCACGGAGTCGAGTTGCAGACTCCGATCCGAACTGAGAACGGTTTTGTAGATTCGCTCCTATTTGCATAGTGGCTGCTCTCTGTACCGTCCATTGTAGCACGTGTGTAGCCCAAGGCGTAAGGGCCGTGATGATTTGACGTCATCCCCACCTTCCTCACAGTTTACACTGGCAGTCTTGTTAGAGTTCCCGACTTGACTCGATGGCAACTAACAACAGGGGTTGCGCTCGTTATAGGACTTAACCTGACACCTCACGGCACGAGCTGACGACAACCATGCAGCACCTTGTAAATTGTCTTGCGAAAGGTCTGTTTCCAAACCGGTCAATCTACATTTAAGCCTTGGTAAGGTTCCTCGCGTATCATCGAATTAAACCACATGCTCCACCGCTTGTGCGGGCCCCCGTCAATTCCTTTGAGTTTCAAACTTGCGTTCGTACTCCCCAGGTGGGATACTTATCACTTTCGCTTAGCCACTGAACTTGCGCCCAACAGCTAGTATCCATCGTTTACGGCGTGGACTACCAGGGTATCTAATCCTGTTCGCTACCCACGCTTTCGTCCATCAGCGTCAATCAATTAGTAGTAACCTGCCTTCGCAATTGGTATTCCATGTAATCTCTAAGCATTTCACCGCTACACTACATATTCTAGTTACTTCCTAATAATTCAAGTCAGACAGTATCAATGGCCGTTCCACCGTTGAGCGATGGGCTTTCACCACTGACTTATCTGACCGCCTACGGACCCTTTAAACCCAATGATTCCGGATAACGCTTGGATCCTCCGTATTACCGCGGCTGCTGGCACGGAGTTAGCCGATCCTTATTCTTACAGTACCGTCAAGCTGGTTCTCGAACCAGGGTTTCTTCCTGTATAAAAGCAGTTTACAATCCATAGGACCGTCATCCTGCACGCGGCATGGCTGGATCAGGCTTGCGCCCATTGTCCAATATTCCTCACTGCTGCCTCCCGTAGGAGTCTGGTCCGTGTCTCAGTACCAGTGTGGGGGATCTCCCTCTCAGGACCCCTACCCATCGTAGCCTTGGTATGCCGTTACCATACCAACTAGCTAATGGGACGCATGCTCATCTTTCACCGATAAATCTTTAATAGTGATCTCATGCGAGACTGCTATACTATGAGGTATTAATCCAAATTTCTCTGGGCTATCCCTCTGTGAAAGGTAGATTGCATACGCGTTACGCACCCGTGCGCCGGTCTCTAGTTCCGAAGAACTATACCCCTCGACTTGCATGTGTTAAGCCTGCCGCTAGCGTTCATCCTGAGCCAGGATCAAACTCTTCATCGTATATTGTTTGCTTATCTCTAAGCTATTTATTTTTGACTGAAGATCTATTGGTTCTTTTTTATTCTTGCATTTCTATTACTCTTATTCTTTGTCTTAAGATCTCTCTTAAAACGGCTGTCAATTCAATATGTCTAGGAACGTGTCTTATCTTGTTTCTCGTTTCGTCGGTCAATTTTCGTGACTCTCGAAGCGGGTGCAAAACTACAACTTGTTTTGGTAACTGGCAAGAAAATTTTGAGGTTTTTTTAAAAAATAATTTTTTAATTTTTTCTCTATTTCTCTTAGCAGTATATCAAATAACGTCGCTTGTTTAGCGGGGTGCAAATGTAAACTTTTGCTTTAATTCTCACAAGCTTTTGAACTCTTTTTTGAAAAATAAATTTTCGCCTTGATTTCGTCTGCTTGCCAGTATTTGAAAGAACTTGTTTCTTATTGCGGGTGCAAAACTACCGCCTTTTTTCGGTTAATCAATACTTTTTTTACCTTTTATTTACCTTTTCTTAATAAGAATCGCTAACTGCTTTGTTTTTAATTCTATACAAATGCTTCTTTTGTTGCTTTTATAGGTCTTCGCTGCTGTTTTTGTGGTTATTCTGCCGGTTTTAGGGGTTTGGTGGTTGTTTTTTGCATGTGTATCGGATCAAGTCTAAATGTTGTGGGGAAATATAAAAATAGAGATATTTGTATTTCCAAATCAGATACAAATGCAAGATTCTTTTGTCGACCTTCTCAAGTTGTTACTTCCTGAAATCATAGTTGAATACTTTGAACTGACTTCCTATAAAAAAGAGGAAGAGATACTTCATCTTTACTTAAAGGAGATTAATTCAATTCCTAAAGAACATCGACAATCTAAATTAAGTTCAAAAGGGTTCTTTGATGAAATAACAGTTCAGGATTTCCCTATCCGTGGGCATCAGGTATATCTTCATATCACTCGAAGAAGATGGCTGAATGAAGATACTGGAAAAGTAGTTTTTAGAGATTGGAATTTAGTAGCAGACGGAACTCGTGTAACCCAGGAGTTTGCGTCTTTTTTAAAAGAGATCCATAGATTCCAGCCCAAATGATTGTAATGCTATCGCCTCTTTCTATGGCGTTAGCGGTAAAAATCTACAACATCAATACAAAGATTTTCTAAGTGATTTCAAAATATGGGATCAAAAACTACACGCAAAACAATGGCTTATATTTCCAGAAAACATAGGCAAACGCTTATCAATTGACGAAACCTCCTTGTCCAATGGCGAACTCTATACTATTTTGACCAACAAAGCTGGAAAGGGAAAGAAAGGAACTATAGTGGCTATGATTGCAGGAACCAAAGCTGAAACGGTAATCGCTATCATTGAAAGAATCCCTCTTAAACAACGAAATCTAGTCACCGAGATAACCCTAGATATGGCAGGAAATATGGGGCTCATTGCCAAGAAATCGGATCAAGTCTAAAAGTTGTGGGGAAATATAAAAATAGAGATATTTGTATTTCCAAATCAGATACAAATGCAAGATTCTTTTGTCGACCTTCTCAAGTTGTTACTTCCTGAAATTATAGTTGAATACTTTGAACTTACTTCTTATAAAAAAGGAGAAGATATTCTTCATCTTTATTTAAAAGAGATTAATTCAATTCCAAAAGAATATCGTCAATATAAATTAAGCTCCAAGGGATTCTTTGATGAGATAACTGTTCAAGATTTTCCTATTCGTGGACATCAAGTTTATCTATATATCACCCGCAGAAGATGGCTGAATGAAGATACTGGAAAAGTAGTTTTTAGAGATTGGAATTTAGTAGCAGACGGAACTCGGGTGACACAGGAGTTTGCGTCTTTTTTAAAAGAGATCCATAGATTCCAGCCCAAATGATTGCAATGCTATCGCCTCTTTCTATGGCGTTAGCGGTAAAAACCTACAACATCAATACAAAGATTTCTTAAGTGATTTCAAAATATGGGATCAAAAACTACACGCAAAACAATGGCTTATATTTCCAGAAAACATAGGCAAACGCTTATCAATTGACGAAACCTCCTTGTCCAATGGCGAACTCTATACTATTTTGACCAACAAAGCTGGAAAGGGAAACAAAGGAACTATAGTGGCTATGATTGCAGGAACCAAAGCTGAAACAGTAATTGCTATTATCGAAAAAATACCGCTTAAACTACGAAATTCTGTTACCGAAATAACTCTTGACATGGCGGCAAACATGGGATTGATTGCTAAAAAATGTTTCCCTAATGCTACTCGAGTTACAGACCGATTCCATGTGCAAAAATTAGCGTTAGAGGCTTTACAAGAAATCAGGATCAAATACCGCTGGCAAGCCATTGACCAGGAAAATGAAGCCATCGAAAAAGCGAAGAAAAACAAGAAAAGGTTTGAGCCTGAAGTATTGACTAATGGAGATACTATTAAGCAGTTACTTGCTAGAAGTAGGTATTTCTTATACAAGAATAAATCAAAATGGACGGCGAATCAATTACAACGAGCATTATTGTTGTTTGATTTATATCCCGACATAAAAGAAGCTTACAATCTATCTCAAGGATTACGCAACATTTTTGAAAACACAACCGATAAAATCATTGGTTTTGCCAGACTAGCTAAATGGCATGAAAAAGTAAATCAATCTGGTTTTAAGTCTTTCAATACAATATCTCGAACCATAATCAATCATTATCAAAGCATATTGAACTATTTTGATAATAGAAGTACTAATGCATCAGCAGAATCCTTTAACGCCAAAATAAAAGCTTTTAGATCTCAGTTTAGAGGTGTTAGAAATGTAGAATTCTTTCTTTTTAGGCTAACTAATATTTATGCCTAATTTTTGCTGCTCCACAGGTTTTAGGATTGATCCATTTCTTATACAAGAATAAATCAAAATGGACGGCGAATCAATTACAACGAGCATTATTGTTGTTTGAATTATATCCCGACATAAAAGAAGCTTACAATCTATCTCAAGGATTACGGAACATTTTTGAAAACACAACTGACAAAATCATTGGTTTTGCCAGGCTAGCTAAATGGCATGAAAAAGTAAATCAATCAGGATTTAAGTCTTTCAATACAATATCTCGAACCATAATCAATCATTATCAAAGCATATTAAACTATTTTGATAACAGAAGTACTAATGCATCAGCAGAATCCTTTAACGCCAAAATAAAAGCTTTTAGATCTCAGTTTAGAGGTGTTAGAAACATTGAGTTTTTCCTTTTTAGGCTAACTAATATTTATGCCTAATTCTTGTCGCTCCACAGGTTTTGGGATTGATCCCAGGTTTTGGGATTGATCCCAGGTTTTGGGATTGATCCCAGGTTTTGGGATTGATCCCAGGTTTTGGGATTGATCCCAGGTTTTGGGATTGATCCCAGGTTTTGGGATTGATCCGTTTGTTTTGCAAAAAAAGGAACACCAAGACACAACGACTATAAATCAATTGTAACGAATGGCTTTTAAATCAAAAAAGCCATCCACAGTAAAGTGGAAAGCTTTTCATTGGTCTAACTACTAAACCAGGTCTTTTGACTACGAGTCAAATGGACCAAACAACACAACTAATTTTAAAAACCTTATGGGACAAAAAAGCCTTTCTAAATAGAAAGGCTTTTCCCAATATTGCGGTCTGGACGGGACTCGAACCCGCGACCCCCTGCGTGACAGGCAGGTATTCTAACCAACTGAACTACCAGACCCACTGCTCTATTGCGGTGGCAAAGATACAATATAATTTGACGTGTACAACTATTTTTGACATAAAAAAATAGAAATAGAAAAAACTAAGATCCAAACTGTTGTTTTTCAGACAAATAAGAAGTTATTATTTGTTCAAAATCTCCATTTACCGTTACCGGAATGTATTTAATCTTGTTTTGAGAACAATTTAGAGACACTTTCTTAAAGTATTGCGTAAGCTCATGCTGGTACACTTCCTTAATATTGTCTGCATAGAGCAATACCTCATCTTGGGTTTCTAAGTCTATAAATTTTCGGGGCGTATTATCAAAGTCAAAATCCAGTTCTGTCTTAGCATCTATAACATGAAAAAGCACTACTTTGTGTTTATTGTGTTTTAAATGTTGTAGTGCGGCAAACAATTTTGCTTCGTCTCCACTCTGAAACATGTCTGTAAAAAGAACAATCATAGAACGTCTATGTATTTTCTGAGCAATTTGATGCAGATACGTTATTGTATCGGTACTTTTTTGGCTTTTAACCGGATCCAACAACGCCTCCAACGCATGCAACAACATATGGTGGTGGCGGTCGCTTCCTTTCTCGGGAGCATAATATTCGTAGCTATCCGAAAAAACACTCAATCCAACAGCATCGCGCTGTTTTTTGAGCAAATTCATCAATACCGCTGCCGCAAGTACTGAAAACCCAATCTTGTTTTCGTGAAAACTTTGGTTGGGTTGCAACTCTGGATAGTGCATCGAGGACGAATTATCAATAATAAGATGGCATCGCATATTGGTTTCTTCCTCAAACTGCTTAGAATACAACCGATCTGTTTTTGCAAAAAGTTTCCAATCAATATGTCGGGTACTTTCTCCCGGATTATAAACCTTATGTTCGGCAAACTCGGCCGAAAATCCATGAAAAGGACTCTTATGCATGCCCGAAACAAAGCCTTCTACAATCTGGTTTGCAACCAACTGTAAGTGCTGAAAACGGGATATTTTACCAATCTGCGAATCTAATTTCATATTACAAAAGTATTACAAACAACAAAGTGCCTTAAACCAAATCAGCCTAAAAGTACATCAAATACCATCCAAAAACAAAAAAAGGGTTGACTAACAGCCAAACCCTTTAACAACTAATTTCAGATGCTTACTTTAATACAATCCTACAATTACAACAAAGCGTCTAAACTATCCGCATAGGTTTGCTTTGGAGCAACACCTACTTGTTTTCCTACTACTTCTCCGTTATGGAAAACCAAAACAGTAGGAATATTTCTTACACCATATTTAGCAGCAAATTCTTGGTTAGCATCCACATCTACCTTCCCAACAACTACCTTACCTTCATATTCAGAACTTAGTTCATCAATAATTGGCCCTACCATTCTACAAGGCCCACACCATGCTGCCCAAAAATCTACCATTACCGGTTTATCTGATTTCAAAACTACTTCTTCAAAAGTAGCATCTGTTATTGCTAATGCCATACTATTTTATATTTAATGTTTATCGTTTTAACCAAATGTTAAACTAGATTACAAATTTAGAAATTAAAAACAAATAGTACACTATTCTAGAATTACTTTTGATTATAAATCTATTGTAAAAAACTATTAAAAAAAACCAAAAAAAGTAACTCTATAGCCATTTGGAGCCACTTCCTGCTATCCGCTATATCTTTTTATCCTGAAAAAAATCAGGATAAAAAGGATGCCGCTACTATCAGGGCTAGAAAAAAAAAGAATCCAATAGATGTTATTAATCCAAAAAAAAAGACCCTCTAGATACAGAGGGTCTTTTTTATATTTTATCTAATGGCAACTTAGAGACTATATTTCAAGCCTAAAGTCAAACCAAGTCCACTAATCCCAACATAAGAACTCACATCATCCGAGGCTTTAGATCTATCGTATCCCGCTTTATTTGTCAATTTGTTGTTAGAGCTAGCAGTAATTTGTTCCACATAATTTACATGATTTTCTGCATAAGAACCATCTCGGAACGAAGTAGTGGCATTCAATTTATCTACACCGTTTTCCGTATAAACCTCCGTTTCTTTAGATTTGCCATGAACCGTAAAGTTTCTATACTCCAATTCTCCAAAAACAGAAATATTTTTTCCTAATTTATAAGACGTACCCACTACGGCCATAAAACCAATGGTAGGATTAGGCAATACTTTTTCTTTAGCATACGCAGTAACAACTCCTACTGGAGTGGTATAGCTTCTATTGGTTTCGATAGTCAGATTTCCGACCACAGGAACAATAACCCCTACTTTAGTATATGGTTCAAAGCCTTTGCTTTCGCCCAAAAACAACACCACCGCTGGAGCTAAATCTAAAGCAGTAATCTGGCCTACTGCCGTACCCGAAACAAATACAGGCCCAGGAGCTACTAATTTATTTTTGGTATCTACCATAGTTTTAGTACTACTTTTAAAGAAATTTACTCCCATCTCTACACCCAAACGTGTAGAAAAACGATATCCTGCAGTTAAGCTAGAACGAAAACCCTCGCCAAAAGAACCCGTATTGGTTTTTCTAGAAACCAGAGTAGTTCCATCGGCCCCAAAAACATCCGTATTAGGCAAAGAACCCGAAACAACTGGAAATTCTGTTGCTGCAGTTTGTAAAAAATACGATCCGCCTAACTTAAAATACCAATTCTCGTTATTGGTATTTTCTTTTTCTTGCCCCAACATAGTTAGAGAACAAGCCATCATCCCTAAAATTAGTAAGTTTTTTTTCATGATTAGTTTTTTTTTAAAGTTTTGATTTAGTTCTTACAAACATAATAATTTTAAAATTATGCTTTAGCCTTGCAACAAAAAACAGGATACAAATAAAAGAATTGCTTTTTTGTACAAAAACCCTTCATAAAGCCATACCTCTGCTTATTGCATGGCTAAAAATACGTTTTTTTGTTACATAAACCCAACAAAACTGCATTAAATACTCTTAAATAGAATTTTTAATTGTTGCATAGGGTCACAAATTTTTTAATACCGCCAATAGCAATTCTCCTTTAAGCCGTGTGGTATACTTTGGATTAAGATACATAAAGGCTATCTCTCGCTTATCATCCACAACATAAACGGTTGGTACGGGCAAAAACCCGGGATTTTTACCCTCAGAATAGCGGTCTAGTTTTGGTTTGTCTTTCTTAAATGCTACTCCTATGGCTTGTGCAAATTTTCCTTCACTATCCGAATACAAGGCATAATTAATACCTCCTTCCGAGATGGTTTCTTTTAAAAAACTTGGCGCATCGGGGCTTACCGCAACAATTTTGTAGCCTAAATTAATAATTTGAGATTCAATGGTCTGCATGTCCATAAGTTGGGTACTGCAATAAGGACACCAACCACCACGATAAACAAGCAGTACGGTTTTTTGTGCAAACACCTCTTTGCTGGAAATAGATTTACCTTCAGGGTCGGTAAGTTCTATTACCGGAATTTTTTCTCCTATTAATAATGGACTTATATCTTCTGCTCTTTGGGCGATCTGGGCTTGCACATGAAGTGCCAAGGAGAAAAACAGTAGTGCTATTCTTTTTTTCATGGTTTTATTTTTTAGTGAAAACGATACTTCTAAATGCTTTGTTTTCCCGTTGAGGAGTATTCTTAATTGAGTTTAAAATTGATTTGCATTTTTTCGAGCGCCATCAAAAGTGGTTTGGATATATTTATTTTCAGACGTCTGCTTGGCATACTCAATTTAGTAACTACTTTTATTTCTTCGATTTCGTTTACGGTAACTACTCCAGAGACTTCAGAATCTGAAGCATCTTCATCAGGCATTAGGTCGTTGTCTTGCGTATCTGGTCCCGAAATTTTTTCGGTAACTAGTTTTTTTGTTTTCTCTAATTCCATCACTTCAAAGGCAACTTGATTATCGCCTTTGTATTCTTGAAACAAATGGTTTAGTTGTTGTATAAATTCGGGATCTAGATCTTTTATGTTTAACAAAACAACTAGTTTTTTGGCAAAATCATCCAACACATCCTGTAGGTATTGTACCAACATAAACTGTATTCGGGGATCGCTCTTTTTGCCGGTATCTTGATTGACCCAACCTTCTTTTACCAAAACCTTCATAAAGGTAAAGTTGTTTTGTATAAAAAAATGTCGAAATTTTAAATACTCTTCTCCAAAAATCTTAAACTCATAACTTTCATCATAGCCCTCTAGGGTAAATATCCCCCATCCTTTTCCGTTTTTGGCTACCCGATGCTGTACGTTGTTAATGATGCCGCCAAAACTTAGGTTTTTGCCTACGTAGAACTCTAGGTTTTTAAGCGCTTCGAGTTTGGCATTACAAAAATATTTCATTTCAAATTTGTAATCGTCTAGAGGATGTCCCGAAATATAAATCCCTACAACTTCTTTCTCTTTGGCTAGTTTTTCCATGGTGCTCCAATCTTCGCACGGGGGCACCACGGGTTCTTCTATTTGTACGTTACTAGACTCGCCAAACAAACTTACCTGCGAGCTGTTTTCATTTTCCTGAAATTTAGCACCATATTTAATCGCTTTTTCGTAAAAAGTAATGCCATCTCCGTCATCATGAAAATATTGGGAACGCAACGTGCCTTCAAAAGAGTCAAAGCCTCCTGCAAGTATTAGGTTTTCTAAGGCTTTTTTGTTGGCTGCACGCAAATCAATGCGTTTGGTTAAATCAAAGACCGATTTGTAATGGCCGTCTTTTCTGTTTTCTACAATAGTATTCACGGCTCCTTGTCCTACGCCTTTGATGGCTCCCATCCCAAAACGAACTGCATAGGCATCATTTACAGTAAACTTATAGTACGATTCATTCACATCTGGACCCAAAACCTGCAATCCCATACGCTTGCATTCTTCCATAAAAAAAGTAACTTGTTTGATGTCACTCATGTTATTGGACAGTACCGCTGCCATATATTCGGCTGGATAATGTGCTTTTAGGTAAGCCGTTTGGTAGGCAATCCAGGCATAACAGGTAGAGTGCGATTTATTGAAGGCGTAACTCGCAAATGCTTCCCAGTCTTTCCAAATTTTTTCCAGAACTTTGGCATCATGCCCTTTGGCAGCGGCTTGTTCTACAAACTTTGGTTTCATTTTATCTAGAACCTCTTTTTGTTTTTTACCCATCGCCTTACGCAAAACATCGGCTTCTCCCTTGGTGAAATCTGCCAAGGATTGAGACAAAAGCATCACCTGCTCTTGGTAAACCGTAATTCCGTAGGTTTCGCCCAGGTATTCTTCGCAGGCATCCAAATCGTATTTGATTTCTTCTTCTCCGTTTTTTCTGCGTACAAAAGAAGGAATATACTCTAATGGTCCCGGACGATACAAGGCATTCATGGCAATTAAATCTCCAAATACTGTAGGCTTTAAATCCTTCATGTATTTTTGCATTCCGGGAGATTCGTACTGAAAAATCCCTACGGTTTCTCCACGCTGAAAAAGTTCGTATGTTTTTGGATCATCAATAGGAAACGTATCCGGGTCTAAATCGATATTGCTTCGGTATTTTACCAGCTTGACTGTATCTTTAATAAGTGTAAGGGTTTTTAAACCCAAAAAGTCCATCTTTAATAATCCCGCACTCTCGGCCACCGAGTTATCAAATTGGGTAACATATAAATCCGAATCTTTGGCAGTAGTTACCGGAACAAAATTGGTAATATCCGATGGGGTAATGATTACTCCACAGGCATGAATACCGGTATTACGCATGGAGCCTTCCAGAATTTTAGCCTGTTGGATGGTTTCGCCGGCTAACTCGTCTGAGTTGGCTATGGCAATGAGTTCTTTTACGTTTTCAAATTCATCAGAACGTAGGGCTTTTTTGACATCGTCTTCGTTCTCGGATATAAAGCGAGCCAAATTCCACTTAGAAGGCATCATTGCCGGGATCAATTTGGCAATTCTATCGGCTTCAAATAAAGGCAAATCTAGCACACGTGCGGTATCTCGAATGGCAGACTTTGTAGCCATTTTACCATAGGTGATAATTTGGGCTACTTGATTGGCACCATATTTTTTGATAACATAATCCATCACACGACCGCGACCTTCGTCATCAAAGTCAATATCAATATCGGGCATGGAAACTCGATCCGGATTCAAAAAACGCTCAAAAAGTAAATCGTATTTTATAGGGTCAATATTGGTAATTTTTAAACAATAAGCAACCGCAGATCCTGCAGCAGAACCACGACCAGGGCCAACAGAAACATCCATTTCTCTAGCCTTAGCGATAAAATCTTGTACAATCAAGAAATACCCTGGATACCCCGAGTTAGAAATGGTCAATAACTCAAAATCCAATCGCTCTTGGATGGACTCGGTTATTTCGCCATACCGCTTTTTGGCTCCTTCTATAGTTAGGTGTCTTAGATACGCATTTTCTCCCCTTACGCCATTATCCACTTCGTCTTCGGGGTTTACAAATTCTGGCGGGATATCGTATTTTGGAAGCAACACATCCCGATAAAGCGAGTAAATTTCTACCTTATCTACAATTTCTTGAATATTACTAATGGCCTCTGGCAAATCTGCAAAGAGTTTTTTCATCTCCTCGCCCGATTTGTAATAATATTCTTGGTTGGGCAATCCGTAACGATATCCTCGACCACGACCTATGGGGGTTGCTTGTTTTTCGCCGTCTTTTACACACAATAAAATATCGTGTGCATTGGCATCTTCTTTCTTTAAATAGTAGCTGTTATTGGTTGCAATTATTTTTATCTGATGCTTTTTGGCAAATGCAATCAAGGTTTTGTTCACTCGGTTTTCGTCCTCTTGGTTGTGGCGCATGATTTCGAGATAAAAATCGGAGCCAAATTGGTTTTTCCACCAAACCAATGCTTCTTCGGCTTGGTTTTCGCCAATATTTAAAATCTTAGCCGGAATTTCTCCATATAAATTTCCAGAGAGCACCATCAGATCCTCTTTGTACTTTTCGACTATTTTTTTATCAATTCGGGGTACATAGTAAAATCCATCAATATTAGCTATTGACGACATTTTGGCCAGATTATGGTAGCCTACTTTGTTTTTGGCCAGCAATACCACTTGGTAGCCGTTGTCTTTTTTGGTTTTATCCAAATGGTTTTCGCAAATATTGAACGTGCAACCAACTATGGGTTTGATTTCGGTTTCGGTTGCTTCTTGACCACTTTCTACCAAGGTTTTATTTTTGGCGGAAGCTGCTTTATTATGGTTCATAATGGCGCTCACAAAATGGAAAGCGCCCATCATGTTTGCGGTATCCGTCATGGCAACAGCCGGAAAACCATTTTTGGCCGTAGCCGAAACTAGGGGCCCAATGCCAATGGTAGATTGTAAAACCGAAAATTGGGTATGGTTGTGTAAATGCGCAAATTTGGCCTCTGCTAACACTTTTGTATTCTCTAAAAGTTCGTCTTTAGAGATTTTAACACTTCCTTTTTCGCCAAATTGTTGCCGGATTTTATCCGAGGCTTGTTTTAAATTGATGTGTTTTAATCCAATGAGCTGGATTTCTGTTGGGTTTTTATCTTGAAATTCCTTAAAATAGCTGGCCGGAACATCTAATTCTTCTTTGGTAAAACGTTCTCTACGTAGTAATTCTAAAAAACATCGGGTAGTTGCCTCCACATCGGCAGTGGCATTGTGCGCTTCAGAAAATGGTTTGTTAAATAAATATTGGTGTAGCTCTGTAAGGGTAGGCAACTTAAATTTGCCTCCTCGACCTCCGGGTAATTGCAATAGTTTTGCCGTAACCTCTGTACAAGTATCCAGCACAGGCATGGTAGCCATAGGAGACTCCACCCCCATCCGATGCAACTCAGCGCCCATAATATTTATATCAAAACCTAGATTTTGACCCACAATGTATTTAGCCTTGCTCAAGGCTTCATTAAATTTCTCCAAAACGGCAGCAAGAGGTATTCCTTCGGCGGCAGCTAACTCGGTGGATATTCCGTGGATACGTTCGGCATCGTACGGAATATTAAAGCCTTCGGGCTGAACCAAATAATCTTGGTGCTCGATGAGTTTTCCCATCGCATCGTGCAACTGCCACGCAATTTGTATGCAACGAGGCCAATTGTCTGAATCCGTAATGGGTGCATCCCAACGTTTTGGCAATCCTGTGGTTTCGGTATCAAATATTAAGTACATAGCTGTTAATCAATTGGTTGTATTTTGCTAAAAAAGCAAAAAAGGAATTTCAAATTTAGTCTTTTTTTACTTAAAGGAAAGCCAAGTTATCAACAAAAAAACACAGAAAACTGCTTTGTATTACTGGAAACAGCTTTCTGTTTTTATAAATTCGTAATTGATTAAACAACCATCCTCTGCATGGCATTTTGTGTTTTAGGTTAGTCAGATGCCGCAACCCAGTTTAAATCTTGTTGGTATTTTAAAATCTTGTTGTCTGCCAAAGGATCCATCACCAGTAGATAAATCCATTGGTTATCTAGCAGGTTTTTAAGATGTTTATTTCTAGACAAAATTGCAGTAACAGTAGATATTGGCGCTTGGATCATTACCGATAATCGTAAGGGTTGGTGGTACATTTCTTCGTCTGAATTGTTTACAGACTGCAGTGGAAGCCCTGCTTTTATGTCGCCTCCATTGCCTTGGACTACTCCAAATTTTCCGGTTACATTCTGTGTTATTTTTGAACCACTACCAAAAATATCGTTGTCAACTGTCGAAAAGTAGTAGTGATTATTAATCCATTGGGCTACCACCATTGGCCCTTGCATAATGCCTTCTAGGGCTGTGCCTTTGAGGTCGGTTTTCCAGTTATAGGAATGAAGAAAACAACGGCCGTCTAAGTTTTTATCTTTAGTTAAATTTCTTGGTCCTACAATAAATCCAGCATTTTTTGCCAGCCCCCATTCAGGTCGTGTTTCTCCCCAATTGTTTGCTTTTTTGTGTGCCAAAGCAACGCTGTCTTTTCTGCCTAGTCTTTCTTGCGTAGCCGATTTTTGTGTTGCGACTAAACTTGTTTTTAACTTTTGCAATACTTCTGTGTGCGAGGCAGGAACTTCTGAGTCAAACAATACAATTGCATCTGTAGTTGTGTTGTGTTCGGCTCCTATAAAAACAGTTGTAGCAGGGATAACAATGCCAAAATCTCGGTTTAGTGCTTGTTTTACTGCTTTCATGTTGGCCAATTTAGCAAGCATTCTGGCGTTGTGTCTCCCCGGACTTGCAGCGCAAGCCCCACAATCTAAACTAGATGCAAAGGCATTGTTTGCCGAATGGCTTCCGTGGCCTGCAAAAACAATTAGTGGCGCAAATTGCTCCCATCCTAGCAAATCAAATGCAGATTTGACGATAGCAACTTTTTCTTCCAATGGAATAGGTAGCTCTACGTCCTCATGATTGCAACTAGTTTTGATTTGAGGCTCCATTATAGACTCTAATTCGCCTTCGTTTTTATTATTTTTTGGATACAAATAGCCCGGCAAAAGCGTTTTGGTTAATAATGAAATTCCGTAAAAAACACCCGATCCTTCTACATACCCAAAGGCAGACGGAAGCATGTTTTTCATTCTTTTTAGAAAAAAGTTTTTAAATTCTAGCTGTTTGTTTTGCCGTTGGTAGTGTGCCAATTTTTCTGATTGATTGGTTTGTGCCACCTCAGACACCTGGTAGGCAGAGTTCACAATAGGAGGGCAGGATTTGCGAGTAGTACCGTCCTTTATACTTTTATAATCCATTGCGATGCCAAAAAAACCAGCATAGCCAAAAGTTTCATACGGTCCATTTTTTTCGATATGTCTTCTAATTAATTCGGATCGTGTATCAATGCAAAACACTAATTGCGCCTCTGGACTCTCTTTATTGGTTACTGAAATTTGGTTTGTTATTTGGTGGTTTTCCAAGAGTTGAACAAGGCCATTTTGCCAACTTTGATCCCAAGCTTTCAGCCAGATACCTTGCAGTTTTGATACGTTATTAGGGCTTGATTGAGCCACTGTTTTAGGCACTATGGCTGTTCCAGTTTTTTGAGCAATCCATAATCTTACAGCCAAATAATCCTGCAAGTCAACCGGATATTTTTCTTGCCATAAGGAGTTGGATTCGCTTCTATATTTGATATATCCAGTCCATCCTGGTAGTGCAGCCAAATGGTGCGTGAAGATTTTTGTTATTTCTGCCTCGGTGTAGTTGTTTAAAATAGTATTTAAAGTCTCGCTGCTTGTAGTTGGAATTTCAGCAATACCAGTTTTAGGAAGATCGGTATCGTAAATAGCAAGTTTTCGCCATGCGTTGTAAAAACCTTCCCTTTTGTTAGGCATTTCCCATTCGGCTAAACCTTCGTCCATAAAAGCTGCAAGCAATTTTGCTATAATGGTGTCTAGGGCATGCGCCTTGTTTGCACGCTTTTTTGGCGGAACCGCTTTCATTTGGTTCAAGTAAAACTCAGGAGACTCCGTTAGCTGGTTTTCTTGCAATAACTTTACAAGTGTCTTTTTGTTTATTTCTCCATTATTCCAAGCTTGACTAAAAACAGCCGTTTCAGGAAAAACTTTAGCGTTAAGCATCCTTTTAGCTTCAGCTACAGCTTCTTCAAATGGCATTTGCTCGTATCCTGATAATGGGTTTGAGGTAACAAAGGAGTATAGGGGCCAGGTTTTTCCAATACTCTTTGCTGCTTCTGCAATACTTTTTTTAATACTGGAATGGATCATACTTATTTGGATTTAGATAGCAAAATAGTTCTTTTGGCAGGTTGTGAGAGGTTTAGTAACGTCATGTATAGGTGCGGGTATTTGCGATATATTCCTAATTTCATGATAAAGAAACCTACAAGAAATACGACTCCAAATCCAATTTCTATTGTTGTTAGCGATTGTGGGGCAGCAATCATCGGCATGCTTTGCATCAAACTAGTTATGCAGTTGTACACCAATGCGTAGGAGACTATTCCGATGCTAAATAAAAGTATCGGCAAATAGATTTTTTGCAAAGAACTAAGGCTTTTTTCTTTTAGAATAGTATGCGTTACTTGTCCAACCGTAATGGCAACAATCAAAGTCAAGAAGATGCCGCTATTAACAGCTATTACTTTACCGGTCAGAATATTGAAAAGATACGCGCCTATCATTCCAAAAAGTAAAACCAGTAGTGCTTGCCAAGGTTTGGTTTTAATATTTTTTGGCTTGGTCGGTTTTACCATCCCAATCTCTTCATTTGCAGATAAAAAAAGCTGTGCTTTATAAAACCCATGAAGAATTAAATGCACTACCGCAGCATTAAAAAAACCAAGTCCACATTGCATAATCATAAAACCCATTTGTGCAATGGTTGAACAAGCCAATCTTTGTTTCACATTTACCTGAAGTAATTTGGTAAATTGGGCAAGTACTGCAGTCAATCCTCCAATGACAAAAAGAATGCTAAGCGTGTTTGAAGCCACTAAAACTGTTGAGAATAACGTTAGTAAAATTCCAGATCCATTTACAAATCCTGCATGCATCAAAGCAGAAGCTGGTGTAGGCGCTGTCATGGCCGAAAGTAACCAACGGTGGAACGGATAAATAGCGGACTGTATGAGTGCCGCCATGATAATGCACAATGCTGCAAAAAAAGTCCTCTGCTGAGGGACCGTATTTATTTGAGAAGTGATCCCACTTAGTGTGAAATCTTGGAGCTGAAAAGCAAGCAACAAAACCCCTATACTCAAAAAAATACTTCCGGAAACAAAATACTTCAAAGCAAATCGTGAAGCTTCTTTGGCTTCTTCCCATCGAGAATCACTACCTATTAATTGCGACATAAAAATTCCCATAGCCATCCACATGGCCAATAACAAGAACACATTGTTTGCCATCACAAAAATCATGATAGTAATTGTAAAACCAAGGCAAAGCAAAGAGAATTTGGTGTGGTATTTAAACCCTTTTAAATACTGGATTGCATAAGTACTCAGTAGAGCACTAAAAAAAGTTACCAAATTCCAGATCAACAAGGTAAATCCGTTGATTTTAAGTATGTTTCCTAGCTGTAGTTCGGGTATAAATGGATAGGCGTAGACTAGATAAATACTGTTTAGTAAGAAAAAAAACCATAGAAGATAGTTTATAATCCGGTTGGTCAATTGTTGCGATAGATTTTTTGATGGCATTGTTCTATTTTTAAGAGTGACTAGTTACCAAAGCGATCTCCAGAAGGCCGTTGATCGTTACCTTTGTTTGTAAACCTTTGGCGGTATTGACGAAGTTTTTGACCAATTGTTTGTCATTTTCGAGTGCTTGGATCCGGTCGTCTATCTCTTTTAAATTGCTTTTATGGTTTAGTTCCCATTTTTGTAATCTTTGCTTTTGGTGAAAATTTATTTTTTGGTCCAGTAAAGCCATTACAACTTCCAAAGCTTCGGAAGGAGTAAAAATACCTTTTATCAATGGAATGTTTTGCGAGGATTTACTCAGTTGCATTTGTGTCTCTAAATTCATGGTAGTCATTTTTAAAAGTTTTGTTTTTAAATCTGAGGCAAATTTAGAACGACAAATTCATTTATTTTTATTTATATTTATTATACTATACATAAGGATTATTTATGCATTATAAAATTTTTTGAAGCACTCAAGATCTAGTTTAATTTGGTGTTGCATTGAGAGATAAATGGCAACGTTTTGTTCCAATTTAGTTTCAAAACAAACCATATGTATTTTTGGATGTCGTAATAATTATTCTTAATAAATACCGCAAAACACGATGGTAAAACAACCCTAAAAACCACTTTAACTCCCTATTTGACTTAAGTGAATTTAAAGAATTATTACGAACTATCCCTGCTTATAATCTAAAAATACCTGGTTTTTTACTAAAAAATTAAAAAAAACACAACAAAACCAACAACTTATTAAAAACTAAAAAAAACAGCCAAACTCTAAATTATAATTACAAATACGGTTTTTTTTAATTTCTACTTGTGTAGTAGAAATAACCCATAGTATAAACAAGTCTACATTGGTGTACGTAATTTCATTTTGGGTATCGTATAAAACAAAATATCAAAACCGGTTCTAGAGATCTTTTTTTTACATTCGCCTACCTATTATTATTGCCCCAAATGTTGGAGTAATAAAATTACAATTAAAAAACATTAAAATGAGTAAGACATTATTTGACAAAGTATGGGATGCACACGTGGTACGCAAAATTGAAGATGGACCGGATGTGTTTTTTATTGATCGTCATTTCATACACGAAGTTACTAGTCCTGTTGCCTTTTTGGGATTAAAAAATAGAGGTGTTTCTGTTTTATACCCAGAACGCACCTTTGCCACAGCAGATCACAATACCCCTACAATTAACCAACATTTGCCAGTTGAAGATGCTTTATCGGCAAATCAATTGAAAGCTCTAGAAGATAATGCTGCAGAATACGGTATTTCGCACTGGGGATTAGGGGATCCTAAAAACGGAATCGTGCATGTAATAGGTCCTGAAAATGGGATTACCTTACCGGGTGCTACTATTGTTTGTGGAGATTCACATACTTCAACGCATGGTGCTTTTGGAGCAATTGCTTTTGGAATTGGAACCTCTGAGGTGGAGATGGTTTTAGCTACACAGTGTATCATGCAACCAAAACCTAAGAAAATGCGCATCAATGTTAATGGTGCTCTTAGTAAAGGTGTAAGCCCGAAAGATGTAGCCTTACACATAATTGCACAGTCTACCACCTCTGGGGGCACAGGATATTTTGTTGAATATGCTGGAGATGTTTTTACCAACATGAGTATGGAAGGCCGTATGACGGTTTGCAATATGAGTATCGAAATGGGTGCTCGTGGAGGAATAATTGCTCCGGACCAAAAAACATTCGATTTCCTTGAAGGTAGATTATATGCTCCAAAAGGAGAAGAATGGACTAAAGCAGTTGCTTATTGGAAAACATTAAAAACAGATCCAGATGCCGTTTTTGATGCCGAAATAAACATCGATGCCGCAACTATTGAGCCAATGATCACCTACGGAACCAATCCTGGAATGGGAATTGGTATTTCTAAAAAAATCCCGAACGCTAATCAAGTTCAAGGCGGTGCAGCAAGTTATAAAAAATCCCTAGCTTATATGGGCTTTGAAGAAGAAGACACCATGATAGGAAAACCAATTGACTTTGTTTTCTTAGGTAGTTGCACCAACGGACGTATTGAAGATTTTAGAGCCTTTACCGAAATTGTAAAAGGGCGTAAAAAAGCTGCTAACGTTACGGCTTGGTTAGTTCCTGGCTCTCATGTTGTTGAAGCACAAATTAAAGAAGAGGGTTTATTAGACACCTTAACCGAAGCCGGTTTTGTATTGCGTCAACCCGGATGTTCTGCTTGTTTGGCAATGAATGATGACAAAGTTCCTGCCGGAAAATATGCCGTTAGTACCTCCAACAGAAACTTTGAAGGACGCCAAGGTCCAGGTTCTAGAACCCTGTTAGCCTCGCCAATTATGGCAGCAGCAGCAGCAGTTACCGGAAAACTAACCGATCCGCGAGAGCTTTTTTAAAGAAGTTCCCATTTAGGCAAAAACATATTGGCTAATCTAAGGATGGTGTAAAATAATTATTTTTAGAACACAGACCCAAAAATTAATAGAAAAATCAAAATAGGCTCCTAGTCTTTAGTTCGTGGCAACAAGTCAAAAATTAAAAACACAAAGCCAAAAGCAATACAAATATGGCATACGACAAATTTAACATCCTTACCAGTAGTGCAGTGCCACTACCGATAGAAAATATAGACACAGACCAAATAATTCCTGCCCGTTTTTTAAAAGCCACAAAACGAGAAGCCTTTGGAGACAACCTCTTTAGAGACTGGCGCTACCATACAGACAACACTCTCAAAAAAGATTTTGTTCTAAACGATGCTACCTATAGCGGCAAAATATTAGTGGGCGGAAAAAACTTTGGCTCCGGCTCTTCTAGAGAACACGCAGCTTGGGCGGTCTATGATTATGGCTTTCGGGTAGTTGTGTCTAGTTTTTTTGCAGACATTTTTAAAGGAAATTGTTTGAACGTAGGAGTATTACCCGTACAAATAAGTCCCGAGTTTGCACAAAACATTTTCAATGCTATTGAGGCAGATCCAAAAACAGAATTAGAAATTAATCTTCCCGAACAAACCATTACCCTTAAGGCTACGGGCCAAAAAGAATCTTTTGCCATCAACGGCTACAAAAAGAACAATATGTTGCATGGCTTTGATGACATTGACTATTTACAAAACATTAAAGAAGACATTGTCACTTTTGCTGAAAAGCAACTTATTTAAACCTTAAAACAAACCGCTTACTATTGACCTGTTTGCTTTGTGAATGAAATTTGAACCAAATACCTTAACCGACTTTGATTCCCTTTTTGAATTTTATGGTTTAGGAGTTGCTTATCAAAAAACAAATTCAAGAAACATTGGATGTGGTTTTGATTTTTTAGGAGGGATCACCCTGAGTTTGTTTCAAATAAAAACAGAATACTAGCCGCACGATGGCAACCATAACTATTGGCTTAGATATAAAATAATGGAGAAAAGAAAAATTGAAATAATGGACACGACGCTTCGTGATGGGGAACAAACCTCAGGAGTGTCATTTTCTGCCGCAGAAAAACTAACCATTGCACAATTATTATTAGAAGAGTTGAATGTGGACCGTATTGAAATTGCATCGGCACGAGTGAGTGAAGGCGAATTTCAAGGGGTAAAAGGAATTATGTCTTGGGCAAAAGAAAAAGGATATACAAACCGTGTTGAAGTATTAACCTTTGTTGATGGTGGTCTTTCTATAGAATGGATGAAAAAAAGTGGTGCAAAAGTTCAAAATTTATTGACAAAAGGTTCTTTAAACCACCTTACACACCAACTAAAGAAAACACCAGAACAGCATTTTTATGAAATTGCAAAAACAATTAGTCTTGCAAAAGAAAACAATATTGAAACAAACGTTTATCTTGAAGATTGGAGTAACGGCATGCGCAATTCTCCAGAATATGTATTTCAATATCTTGATTTTATTGTTACACAGCCCGTAAAAAGAGTTTTACTCCCAGATACACTAGGAGTGCTTATCCCTGAGCATACTTTTGAGTATTTATCAAAAATTACAACTAAATATCCAGGTATTCATTTTGACTTTCATGCTCATAATGATTATGACTTAAGTATTGCTAACGTAATGGAAGCGCTTAAGGCAGGAGTTCATGGTTTACACGTAACTGTAAACGGAATGGGAGAACGTGCTGGAAACGCTCCTCTTGAAAGTACCGTTGCTGTAATCAATGATTTCATGCCAGAGATCGAAATTAATGTAAAAGAACCTTCTTTATACAAAGTTAGTAAGTTGGTCGAAGCATTTACAGGATATCGAATCCCTGCTAATAAACCCATTGTAGGAGATAATGTGTTTACTCAAACAGCAGGTATTCATGCCGATGGGGACACTAAAAACAATTTGTATTTTAACGATTTATTACCAGAACGCTTTGGAAGAAAAAGGCAATATGCTTTAGGCAAGACATCTGGAAAGGCGAATATCGAAAAAAATCTTCAAGAACTTGGTTTACAACTGAATCCAGAAGATATAAAGTTAGTTACGCAAAGAATCATTGCGTTAGGAGACAAAAAAGAAACGGTAACCAAAGAAGACCTTCCTTATATTATCTCAGATGTTTTACACAGTAAAATTTTTGAAGAGAAAATTATAGTAGAATCCTATATTTTATCCCATGCCAAAGGAATGCGTCCTTCAACAACGCTATGTTTAAAAATGGATGGTGAACTAATTGAAGAGCACGCACAAGGAGACGGGCAATTTGATGCTTTTATGAATGCGTTAAGCAAAATTTACAAAAGCAAGAACTTAGAATTACCTAAATTAATAGATTATGCAGTTCGTATCCCGCCAGGAAGTAGCTCCGATGCATTATGCGAAACCGTGATCACTTGGACCAACAATGCAAAAGAATTCAAAACTAGAGGACTCGATTCAGATCAAACTGTTGCTGCCATTATTGCTACGCAAAAAATGTTGAATGTGGTATAAATAGGTCTGCTTATTTCTTAAAATTAACTTGATATCCCCATAGTGTATTCAATTTATAGTCTTTGGGGGATATCTATTTTAAAAACAAATTAAAATACCAACAACCGACATTGAAGTTTTCTTACATTTGTGTTGTTAAATTAATTATCTATATGAAGCCTCTTCTTGTTAAAATTTTATTGTTTTCGTTTTTTGTAATTCACGGACAAACTTATAAACCTTATGACACTATATCTTTTAGCAAAAGAAAAGAGGTCTTAAAAGAATTCGAAAGCAGACACGAAAAAAAAATAAAAGAAATAAAAAAGGAATTTTCTGGAAAAATAAGTAAAGACATTGTTGCAATACATACTCAACAATTTGAAGATTTTTCTAAAACAGTAAACAACAAAACCCTATATTTTGATGATAAACTACAAGAGTATGCACAAAAAATACAAAGAGAAATTGTAGCTAGCAACCCTAGTTTGGCAAACCAAAACATTAAAATTTATTTTTCTAGAAGCCCAGAACCTAATGCATACAGTATTGGCGATGGTACAATACTATTCAATCTAGAATTACTCAAATATATTGAAGATGAGGCCGAAATTGGGTTTGTTTTTTGTCATGAAATAGCACATTATTTATTAAACCATAGAGATAAAAGCATTCAAAAGAAAGTGCTTTTACAAAATACAAAAGAATATTTAAGTGCCGAAAAAGACATCAAAAGATCCAAATTCAATAGACAAGTTAAATCAGAGAAAATTGCCAAAGAACTGATTTATTCTAGGAAAAGCAAGTCTCGATCTCATGAATTTGAAGCAGACTCACTTGGCGTGCACTATTTTAAAAAAACACATTACAACAATAATTCGATTATAAAACTGCTCGACCACCTGTCTGTTTCAGACATTGAGAAGGATAGTTTGCCCAAAGCTTCTTACCCCAAAAATTTTACGACCAAAAATCAAAAATTCATCAAAGAATGGACTCATATGGAAGATTTTTCAAAATACAGTTATCTAAAAGAGAATAGCTTTAAATGGAATATTGACTCCTTAAAAACACACCCCAATTGTGACCAACGTATTGAGAGGGTTAAAAAAGAAATTAAAGGCAACGTTAAAGATTTTTATGTTGACAAAGCATTTTTTACGACTTTAAAAAAGAATATTTATTATGAGCAAGTTTTTAATAATTACTATTTAAAAAATTACGGCCTAAGTTTATATGATGCTTTAAAGTTAAAAGAGAAAGACCCAAAAAATGTTTTTTTGAAAGAAATGATTACTCATGATTTTGAAGAATTGGCAAAAGCAAAAAAGGAATTAAAATTAAATACTTACATCCCTCTGATTAATCCAAACGAACACACCCAAAGTCAGCAATACTTTTTGGGTTTTATGACAAATTTAACCCAAACAGAACTACAACAATTGGCAGCAGATTATAAAAATTAACAAACAACCAATGAAAAAAACGATTCTATTTTTGTTATTATTTACATCCCTTAGTCGAGCACAAAGCTATACTGTACTAAACAATACTGCTGGAGAGTTAGAAAGATTCTCCCCAATTTATGATCACGAAACGCTTTATGGTTATGTAGAAGTGCGTAAGATGAATGTTGACGAAAATTTGAAAAACACATTCAAATACACCGTTTTAGACAAAAACTTTAATTCCATTTGTGTGGGCGAACTTACAGACCAAGCTTCTAAGTCAAAACGATACCTAAAAGTCTTAGATGTTAATTATGCCAATGGATATTTGCTTTTTGATTTAGTAGAATATGCCAAGAGCGGTGGACAAGAATCTGTTTTTTTGCCAAAAACGTACCAAGTTGTTGATTTGAAAAACAATGTTGTAATCAATAAAGGAGTTCCTATTAATGAGGTGTATTATAATCCTATTTATTCATCTACTTATTCATTAGATAAAACAGGTTTTTTGGCGGTAAATGGAGAGCGCACTATTAAAAATTTCATGGTAAAAACCGTGCCTTTTTGTGCTCTTAGTACCAAAGGGGAGAAAATTTGGGAATATCAAAATCCTCGAAAGTATGAAAAAGCAGTGAATTATTATTCTCTAAAAAGTTATACTGAAAATTATATTGTGTTGTATAACTTTTTTAGAAACGGAAGTCGAAATGAAGTCTTACAAGCAAATGTTGTCGTTTTAGATGCTAAAACAGGTAAAGAATTAGTATACCACCCCCTTGAGAGTGAGTATACCGTTGACTGTGAATATGCCTTTACAGATGAAGATAAATTATATATTGGCGGGAAGTTTTTAAAAAAAAACAAAGATAATTACCCCCATTTTAAAGAGTCCTTAGGTATTTTTCAAAAAGTTATTGATTTGAAAACCAATGCCATTATTAGAGATTCATATAGAAAAAATGAATCCTATAAAGATATAAAAATTAGTGAAGACGGAAGAGTTAGTGGAGATGGCTTTTTAAAATATCAAAAATGCAATCTAAATCCTGATGGAACTTTTTTTGTCTTAGCAGAATCTTTTCGAATAACTCAAACAGGGAAGAATTACACTCAGTTATATACTTTTTTGATGGATAAGGATTTTAATTCGGTTAAAACAACAGAATATAATGTCAAATCAACAATGGGTTATAAATATTATTTTTCACAGCGAATAGCTAATAAAATGGGACGTGCTTATTTCTTCTTTGATAAAAATGACAATAGTAACCTCGAACTTAACATTCTAAATCACTATTATAAATCAAAAAAAGAAACAATTCAAAAAATGCCTTTAACCAATAAAGAGAGTAGTATTAATGTATTTCCAGCTAAAGAAGGTTATGTAGGAATTGCAGAATACTTCAAAGATCCTAAAAAAGAAGGAAAGTATATGGAAATACGTTTAGAAAAACTGAACTTTGAGCGCGAATAAACCTAAAAAAATTAATTCTTGAATACGTATTTATGAAAAAAACTCTTTTAATATTACTCTTTATAGTTCAATTTAGTTTTGGACAATCCTATACGATCCTCAATCAGGCTGAGGGCCGAATAATGGCTTTTCAACCTCTTTATGATAATTACGATTTATTTGGCTACATCGAATTAAGGGAAATGAATATTGACGAAAATTTTAACGTAACGTGCAAGTATACTGTTTTGGATAAGAATATGAACAGATTAACTACGGGAGAATTTAGTCTAAAAAAATTAAATGATAAACAATATAATTTACATGTGAAAGATCTAAATTATGCAAATGGAGTTATTCGAGTTGATTTCTTTCACAGATACAAATATAGCCCTCACACCATGGATATACCTATTTCAAGAGAGGTCCAAGTATATGCAATGTTTAATATAAAAACAAATGAGGTAATTTCAAGTAGAGCTACTAATCCAGACATAATTGAAACTACCTTTAAATTCTCAAAAAAAGATGTTACAACATATGATGCTTTTTCATTGGATAGCACTGGATTTTTAATTTGTGAAAACAAAAGAAAGGAAAGTAAAAAAGATCCTATCAATCAAAAATTTTATGCAATAAATGGCATTGACAAAAAAATCTGGGAATTTAACGGATCAAAAGTAGTAAAAAACCATTTTTTAAATTATGCAGTAGCTTATTATGATTCGGATTATATAATTTTAAAAGGATGGTTAAGTAAGGGAAACAAAAAAAATGATTTACACTATTTAATTCTAGACTCTAAAACCGGAAAAGAAATATATTTTTCTAAAATTCCTATTAATTATACACACAAATACAACTATGCTTTCGTACGTGAACATAAAGCCTATTTAGGAGGAAAATATTATAAAAAAGATAAAAATGAATTCACTGACTACGATGAGTCTTTAGGTATTTTTCAACATATCTTTGATTTGAAATTAAACATAGACCTTGTAAGTAAATATGTGCCCTACGATCAATTTAAAGACATATCAATTAACAAAAATGGAAAAGTGAGAGGAGAAGGGTTTATAGATTTTAAACGAACAAACATCAATCCAGACGGAACTTTTTTCATACTAGCGGAATCTTACTGGGAAAAAACGCAATATCGAGCTTATAACCAATTGTATACTTTTAGAATGGACAAAGATTTTAATCCCATAAAAACCAGCGAATACGACGTAAAAAGAACTAGAGGGTACAAGTACGATTTCTCACAGCGCTTGCCTGACAAATCAGGTAGAGCTTATTTCTTTTTTGATAAAAATGATGCTAAAGACTTAGAATTAAACATAATAAATTATTACTTCAAATCTAAAAAAGAAGTAATTCAGAAAATAGCTATCAATAATGACAAAAGTGCTATTAGTATATTTCCCGCTAAAGAAGGTTATGTAGGAATTGCAGAATACTTCAAAGATCCTAAAAAAGAAGGAAAATATATGGAAATACGTTTGGAAAAACTGAACTTTGAGCGCGAATAAACCTAAAAAATTTAATTTTTGAATACGTATTTATGAAAAAAACTCTTTTAATATTACTCTTTATAGTTCAATTTAGTTTTGGACAATCCTACTCTGTGTTAAATCAGGCAGAAGGAAAAGCAGTGGCTTTTGTGCCAATAGTTGAAAACAAAGAACTATTTGGTTATGTAGAATTACGGGAAATGAATACGGATGAAAACTTGAATGTAACCTTTAAGTATGTCATTTTAGACAAAAACATGAATCAAATTTGTACCGGTGAATTTGTCGAAAAAAAATTAAACCATTCAACGTATACTCCAGAAAAACTAGGTTTATACTATGTTGTTTATACTAAAGGCTTTCTCCGATTCAATTTCAGAATTGTAAATTCTACTACTGGCAAGAGTTCGTTCCTTACTTACAAGGTTTTGAATATAAATAGTAATAAAATAGTGAGTAGCGGTATTTATAATCCCGAAATAAAAGAGGTTTCATCTGATAACGCCAAAAAGGATAAAACCGATTATTTCAGTTGCCCTTTGCATGAGACAGGATTCTTGATTTATGGACATAAAGATGAAAAAGACAAAAGGGATGCAGATGATTATGAAATGTACGCCGTCAATACTAATAATGAAAAAATCTGGGAATATAAAAATTCAATACCTTTAAAAAAGGAAGATTCCCAAATTTATTCCATACATAATTATAATTCTAAATATATAGTATTGCGAGGAGACGTTACCAGTAAAAGTGGAATGAGAATTACTCATTTTGTTGTTTTAGACATCAAGACTGGCAAACAACTTTTTTACACTGAAATCCCAGCGCATTATACCCATTCTTTTGAAGATGTTTTAATACAAGATGATAGATTATATTTAATGGGAAGGTATTTTGAAAAAGTTAAAGGAGGTCTTTATGAATATGATAAATCATTGGGGATTTTTCAATTTGTTTTTGATCTTAAATCTCAATCAATATATAAAGAGAAGTATCTTTCTTATGATAAATTTCTGGACATAAAAATGAACAAATATGGAAAAATAAAAGGAGAAGGATTTTTAAATTTTAATGATTTTTATGTTAATCCAGATGGTTCAACTTTTATAATTTCAGAATCTTTTTTTCAAAAAGGTTTAAATCGAGACTATACACAGTTATATACCTTTACATTAGATAGCAATTTTGATCCAGTAAAAACCAATGTGTATGATGTTAAAACTAGCAAAGAGAGTAAGTTTAAATTCTCACAATATTTACCAAATAAAATAGGTAGGGCTTATTTCTTTTTTGACAAAACCGACAATAGTAATTTAGAGCTAAACATCGTTAATTATTATTTTAAATCTAAAAAAGAAGAAATTAGTAAGCTAACCTACAACACCAACAAAAGCACTATTTCAATTTTTCGAGCTAAAGAAGGCTATGTCGGAATTGCAGAATACTTCAAGGACACTAAAAAAGACGGAAAATACATGGAGATCCGTTTGGAAAAATTAAATTATGAAAGAGAGTAATACCTCTTTCTCGTAAAATTTTCTCAATAAAGATTTTCCTTAAAAAAGACAATTATACTTAAATTTAAACAGCTTACTAAACACTAAAAAACCATGAAATT
This sequence comes from Flavobacterium crassostreae, assembly GCF_001831475.1. Taxonomy (NCBI): domain Bacteria; kingdom Pseudomonadati; phylum Bacteroidota; class Flavobacteriia; order Flavobacteriales; family Flavobacteriaceae; genus Flavobacterium; species Flavobacterium crassostreae. The sequence goes on from NZ_CP017688.1 coordinate 584,794, forward strand.
AAATATAGCCCTTTTAGCAGGAGACGGAATTGGACCCGAAGTGATCCAGGAAGCCGTAAAGGTTTCAGATGCCATAGCCAAAAGATTTAACCACCAAATCACCTGGATACCAGCACTCACAGGAGCTTGCGCCATTGATGCCGTTGGTGTTCCTTATCCGGACGAAACACATGAAATATGCATGAAAGCCGATGCAGTTTTATTTGGCGCAATCGGACACCCAAAATACGACAACGATCCTGCTGCAAAAGTTAGACCTGAGCAAGGATTATTACTAATGCGTAAAAAACTAGGTTTGTTTGCCAATGTGCGCCCAACCTTTACTTTTGCGTCCTTAATTGACAATTCGCCTCTAAAAAGAGAACGTATTGAAGGAACCGATTTGGTTTTTTTGAGAGAACTAACCGGCGGAATATACTTTGGAGAAAAAGGAAGAAGAGACGGTGGAGAAACCGCCTTTGACAACTGTGTGTACACTAGAGCCGAAGTACAACGTTTGGCTAAAAAAGGGTTCGAACTAGCCATGACGCGATCCAAAAGATTGTGTTGCGTAGACAAAGCTAACGTACTAGAAACCTCTCGTTTGTGGAGAGAAACCGTTCAAGCTATGGAAAAAGACTACCCCGAAGTAGCCGTTAGTTATGAATTTGTAGATGCCGTTGCCATGCGATTAGTACAATGGCCAAACTCCTATGATGTATTAATTACAGAAAATTTATTTGGAGACATTTTGACCGATGAAGCTTCGGTAATTTCGGGATCCATGGGATTGATGCCTTCTGCCTCTGTGGGAGAACACACCTCATTATACGAACCCATTCACGGATCGTATCCGCAAGCAACCGGATTGAATATCGCCAACCCATTGGCAACAATTCTATCTGCAGCAATGATGTTTGAAGATGCTTTTGGACTAATCGAAGAAGCAAAAGCCATTAGAGCCGTAGTCAATCAATCTTTAGAACAAGCAATTGTAACCCAAGATTTGGTTGCAAAAGGAGCCACAGCCTACAGCACTAGTGCCGTTGGAGATTGGTTAGCTGCTAACTTATAATAAACAAAAAAGGGAACAATATACATTGTTCCCTTTTTTTATAGTTGTTAAAAAGAATATTAATATCCTCCTCTGTTTCCACCTCCACGGTTGTCTCCACCACGGCTGTTTCCACCACCATAACCACCACGAGAGTCTCCTCCACGGTTGTTATTAAAACTTCTTCTTTCTCCTTCTGGTTTTGGTTCAGATTTGTTAACCACAATTGCACGTCCTTGAACAGTAGCTCCGTTCAATTCGTCAATCGCTTTTTGAGCATCGTCATCATTTGGCATCTCAACAAAACCAAATCCTTTACTTCTTCCTGTAAATTTATCTGTGATAATTTTAACTGAATCAACTGCTCCGTAAGCCTCGAAAGACTCTCTTAAATCTGCTTCCTCAATACTGAATGGAAGGCTTCCAACAAAAATATTCATATGTACTTATTTATAATATGCAACAAATGTAGTCTTATTTTTTTTCTAATACACTATATATTAGCTAATTTATGATTTTATTTTGATTTAAAATCTATTTTAGAGCCTTTCCGAGCCAATACCAACCAAATTAGACCTAAATAACACCCAAAAACTTCTGCAGCCTTTCGGCAAAATTGCCCCAGAAGAAATCCTAAATTCTCAAAAACAACTCTGCTCACTCTGACAACATCTCACTTGCAAAGCCTTCGTTTTTGCGCCAAGCTACCTTTAATAGGTTTGCTATTTAAAAAAAAACTCTAAAACATCTTAAAAAGAGTCTTTTAAAACAAAAAAAGACACTTCAAAGCCTGGAAAAAAAAGCCAAATAAAATACTAAATTAGCATTAGTATTTACCAATAAAAAAAGTATCTTTGCACCCTTAATTAATCGAGGTCGAGTACCTCAAATTTAATCCTATAGATTATGTCAGTAAAAATTAGATTACAAAGACACGGTAAAAAAGGAAAACCTTTTTACTGGGTAGTAGCAGCAGATGCTCGTTCAAAAAGAGATGGTAAATACCTAGAAAAAATTGGTACCTACAACCCTAACACGAACCCAGCAACTATTGACTTAAATGTAGACTGTGCCGTAAAATGGTTAAACAACGGTGCACAACCTACCGATACTGCAAAAGCAATTCTTTCTTACAAAGGCGTTTTGTTAAAGCACCATCTTGAAGGAGGTATCCGTAAAGGAGCCTTAACTCAAGAGCAAGCGGATGCAAAATTTGCAACATGGTTAGACGCAAAAACAGGAAAAGTAGATGCTAAAAAAGACGGCTTGTCTAAAGTACAAGCAGACGCAAAAGCAAAAGCTTTTAAAGCAGAACAAGATGTGAACGCAAAACGTTTAGCAGCTGCCGCTCAAGCAGAAGCAGACGCTATTGCTGCTGCAGCTCCTGCCGCTGAAGAAGTAGAAGCTCCTGCTGCCGAAGAAAACAATGAAGAAACTCAAGCATAATTTAAAAAGCGACGATGCGTAAAGAAGATTGTTTCTATTTAGGTAAAATCGCCAAAAAATTCAGCTTCAAAGGGGAAGTACTGGCTTATTTAGACACGGACGAACCTGAGTTGTACGAAAATCTGGAATCAGTGTTTGTGGAATGCTACAAACACTTGGTTCCTTATTTTATAGAATCCAGTGCACTACACAAAAATGACTTTCTTCGCATTCAGTTTGAAGATGTTGCCTCCGAAGCAGATGCAGAAGCGCTCTTGGGTAATGATCTCTACTTACCTCTAAAAATGCTACCAAAACTCACTGGTAACAAATTTTATTTTCATGAGGTGATTGGTTTTGAGATTGAAGACAAAAGGCTCGGTATTGTGGGCGAAATTCAATCCATAAACGACACCACCGCCCAACCTTTATTTGAGGTTAACAAAGACGGTATTGAAATTTTTATTCCAATGATTGATCCTTTTCTAATTAGCATTGATAGAGAAAACAAAAAAATAATTATGGATCTTCCGGAAGGATTGATCGAGATGTATCTCTAAAAATATTCTCACTACTATCTACACAACCATTCAGGGAAGTAGTAAAACCCAAAGCTCAAATGGTAGAATTAGTTTAAAAATTAATAGTTTGGCACAATTCTGTTTTAAACAATTTTCTGTACAACAAGACCAATGCGCCATGAAAATTGGCACTGACGGCGTTTTACTTGGTGCCTGGACTCCGCTACAAAACAACCCTTTTAGTATTTTAGACATCGGTACCGGCACCGGAATAATCGCATTAATGCTTGCGCAAAGAAGCCATGCCGAACAAATTGATGCCCTAGAGATTGATGCACAAGCCTATGAACAAGCAGTGGATAATTTTGAAAACGCTCCTTGGAACGACCGCTTATTTTGCTTTCATGCTGGTTTAGATGAATTTATTGAAGAACCAGAAGAAGAATACGACTTAATAGTTTCTAACCCTCCTTTTTATAGCGAAGACTACAAAACGCAAAACCAAGCAAGAGACCTTGCCCGATTTCAGGATGCCATGCCATTGGAACAAGTAGCCGAAGCAGCTGATTTATTACTTTCAGAAAATGGTGTTTTTGCCATTATCCTTCCTTTTAAAGAAGAACAACAATTCCTTAAAATTGCCGCTCATTTTGAATTATACCCTTTTAAAATCACTCGTGTAAAAGGAACTCCCAACGCAGAAATAAAACGTAGCTTGTTGGCTTTTAGCCGAAAGGAAGCTGCAACAATTTTTGCCGACGAATTAACCATCGAAACAGCAAGACACGTCTACACCCCAGAATACATCCAATTGACCAAAGATTTTTACTTGAAGATGTAAAATTACTTTAGATGCTCGTTTTGCGGTTCCTACAAAATCCTTCGCTGCGGTATTTTTATCCAGCACAATCCAAAAATTAGCCTTAACCCTGTTTGCCATTAAATAATTAAACCAATCCTGCTGGTTTTGTTATATTTCTTTGCGTAAATTTGTTTAGCACTTAAATCCTTTTAAAGGTCTGAGCCCGCCAAGTGCCAATAACATCCAAAAAAGAAGCATTATGAAACCCGATTTATTTCAATCTCCAGACTATTACAACCTAGACAGTTTATTAACCCCCGAACATATATTAATCCGGGACACTGCGCGTGCTTGGGTCAAAAAAGAAGTATCTCCAATAATTGAAGATTTTGCTCAAAATGCCGAGTTTCCGAAACAAATCATCAAAGGATTGGGCGAAATTGGTGGCTTTGGCCCCTATATTCCTGTAGAATATGGCGGAGCTGGTCTAGATCAAATTTCTTACGGACTAATTATGCAAGAGATAGAACGTGGAGATTCTGGTATTCGTTCTACGGCATCTGTCCAATCTTCCTTAGTAATGTATCCTATATGGAAATACGGAAACGAGCAACAAAAAGCAAAATACCTTCCTAAACTAGCAACCGGAGAACTTGTCGGTTGTTTTGGATTAACCGAACCCGATCATGGATCCGATCCCGCAAGCATGGTAACCCATTTTGAAGACAAAGGAGACCATTATCTATTGAACGGTGCCAAAATGTGGATTTCCAATGCGCCATTTGCAGACCTCGCCATAGTATGGGCAAAAAACAAAGAAGGAAGAATCCACGGATTAATAGTAGAACGTGGCATGAAGGGTTTCACTACACCAGAAACCCACAACAAATGGTCCTTGCGCACCTCATCAACAGGAGAGCTAATTTTTGACAATGTAAAAGTCCCTAAAGAAAATTTGTTACCTAACAAATCTGGCCTTGGCGCACCACTTGGTTGCTTAGACTCCGCCCGATACGGCATTGCTTGGGGAGCAATTGGAGCCGCAATGGATTGTTATGACACCGCACTGAGATATGCAAAAGAACGGGTCCAATTTGGCAAACCCATAGCCGGAACCCAATTACAACAAAAAAAGCTAGCCGAGATGATTACCGAAATCACCAAAGCACAGCTCCTAACTTGGCGATTGGGCGTGCTCAAAAACGAAAACAAAGCTACAACAGCACAAATCTCCATGGCCAAAAGAAACAATGTAGCCATGGCAATTACTATTGCCCGCGAAGCGAGACAAATATTGGGTGGTATGGGGATTACGGGAGAATTTTCAATCATGCGACACATGATGAACCTGGAGTCTGTAATTACTTATGAAGGAACGCATGACATCCATTTATTAATCACGGGTATGGATATTACCGGAATTCCAGCTTTCAAATAACGGCATACCGGAAACTTGAATATGCAATTAAGCTACATCAATAGTACCAATTTAAGATAAAAAAATCAGTTTAAACAATCCTACTTTTATTCCAAAACTACATAGATTAATGTTCTTTAACAATGTTGTTCTATTTTAAACAACTTAATGAATTTAAAGACACATACTTTTTAGTAGTACCTTAAAGCAAATAAAATCTAATATCGTGAGTGAATCAACACCAAATAACAATAATTTTGTCTTATATACTGCTCCAAATGGCAGTATTAAAATAGAAGCTTATATTCAAGAGGAAACTATTTGGCTTACACAACAGAAAATAGCAGATTTATTTGAGGTAGACAGAACGGTAGTGACTAAACACTTGAAAAATATTTATCAAGAGAATGAATTACAAAAAGAGTCAACAAGTGCAAAATTTGCACAAGTTCAAACAGAAGGTAGCAGAGAAGTAAAACGTAACATTGAATACTACAATTTAGTAACAACTATTATCCTGATTTTATACTTTACACTCAAAAAAGAAATCTAGTATTAATTGAAACTAAAGGTGATTTTCTTGATAATGATGATAGTAAGGCAAAAAATGTTTTAGGCAAAAAATGGGCTGAAAAATCAGGTGAAAACTTTAAATACTTTATGGTTTTTGAAAGTAAAAATGTAGATGGTTCTTATACAGCTAAAAATGTTTTAGATATTATTGGGGCGTTGTAAACACTTAACATTAGAAACAAGAATAAGATAAAACGTAAAATCAAACTATCGCGTTGTTTTAACAAAAAACGAAAAACAAAATCGGATTTTGATTAATTATAAAACCATAAATTATTAAACATTTATTTATGGTTTGTTACATCATTTTTCATTAATATTAGTATTTTTGTAAAAATAACCTTCAATTAAAAAGGTATTATACATCTAAAAATAAATGAATTACAAAGATTTTTTTTCAAATCTAGGATTTAACTTCAAATCTGATTTGGAGAATAGCATAATGGAATTTGAAAAAAAAGAAAATTTATCTAAAAAACTGAAAAATTCTGTTCTTTTTTATAAAAGTCCTAACAATACTAATACTTCATTTTATCTCATTACAACTGAATTAAGTTCTACTGAAATTGAAGACATTAGAAAATATATTTGGAATAAAAATGATGCAGATTTAATTTTTTATTACCCAGATGAGGATGCTAAATTAGTAATGTTTTATGCTAAATATTCTCCTAAAATAAGTAATGAAGAAAGCAAATTAGATACTTTTTCAACCTCTGAAAAGGATTTAGAAAAAATTGAGCAAATAAAACTTTGGAAATTTGATAGTGGCGTATTTTGGTTAAATTATTCTAAATTCATTACTAAAGCTAAATATAAAGGAATTGATAAAGAATTAGTTAACACTTTAAATGCTTTAAGAGATCAACTTAATGTTATACTATCAAAATTAATTTTAGATAAAAGAGAATGTAATAAGACTGTTCAAGCATTAATAGACAGAACTTTATATATTAAGTATTTAGAAGATAAACACATCATAAACTCACGTTTCTATGATTATTATTTTAAAGATGCTTCACTTAATTATCAGAAAATATTAGAAAATTATTCTGACGCGGATGTAAATAAATTATTTAAAATTATTCATGAAATCTTCAATAATAATCTATTTGAACAACCTACAATTGATGATAAGTATTTAACTAATGAAATTCGTAACTTAATAGCTACTTCATTTAAAGCAAATACTAATTCAGGACAGTTAAGATTATTTGATTTTCAATTTGATGTCTTGCCTGTTGAATTTATAAGTTACATTTATGAAGTTTTCTTATCTGATAAACAAAAAGAAAACGGCATTTATTATACTCCAAAAAAATTAGCTCAATTAATTGTTGATGACGTAATAAATGAAGATAGAATAGGTTCAATTTTAGATCCTTCAAGTGGTTCAGGAATGTTTCTTATTGTTGGCTATCAAAGACTTTTAGAAATTGCAAAAAAACAAGGATTAGAACCACAAGACAGTATTGGAAAAATAAAATTTAGATCTAAACTATTAGCGGATAACATTTTTGGTATAGAAAAAGAATTAACAGCGCAACGCTTTACTATTTTTTCACTTTCATTACAAATATTTGAAGGAATAGATCCTGTAGATATAAAAGAATATATTACTAATGAATTAAGTCAAAAAGGAAAAGTAGAGTTGTTTTCAGGATTTTCTTTTTTCGAAAATATAAAACAAGCTAACAGTCTTAATATATTAGAAAAAACTTTTGAAAACAAACAATTTTCATACTTGCTAGGAAACCCTCCATTTTTTAAAATCCCAAATACTAATGAATACAGCGATGAAATCTCATTTTTAAATTCTTATGAAGTAAATCAAGTAAAAGAAGATAAAAAATTAATTGCAAAAAATATTGTTGGTACATCTCAAATATCTCAATGCTTCTTTCTGAAAATAAAAGATTGGAGTAATGAAAATACTAGGTTTGGTTTTGTCTCTAATAGTTCTAATTTTTACAATGATAGATCTGAAAGTTTTCAAGAATACTTTTATTCTAAATATGGAATTGAAAAAATTTATGAACTTTCAAGAGTGAAAAAAATTTTGTTTGAAAAAGCAAATGAAAGTGTGATAGCATTGATTTTCACTAATAACTTGAAGAATAACATAATCGAATACTATCCTGTCGATTTAGGATTGTTTTCAGAAAAACCATTTGAATTATTAATTATTCAAGAGGACAAAGTAGTAGAAATTGAGCAAAAAAAATTAATAATTAAAAAAAACAAACTTAGAGATTTTTTAGTAGGCAATTTATTTGATATAAATCTGACCGAAAAACTAGGAGACAATAAAAAACTTATTCATTCTTACTCATCAATCGGTCGTGGCTTTCAAATCTGGGGAGAAACTGCTAGAAAAAAAGAGTTTGGTATTACAAAAGAAATGTGGAGAAGTTTTGATGAGCAAATCAAAAAAACATACTTAAATAGATTTATCAAAAAATTTTTTAATGAATACGAAGACAATACATACAACAAATCTTACATAAAGCCCTCTAATCTAAAACCTTTTGTGAAATTGCCAAGTCAGAAATTCATTAGTGATTTAAGTAACTTTGAAAGACCTATTAGCAATAAAGAAACTTACTTAGGTTCAAAATTGATGTTTACTAGAATTGGAAGTAAGTTAAATTGCGTTTATTCTTCTGACAACGACTACTTTGATTTTTCAATTTACACAATTAAACTTAAAAATAAAAATCTATATTATTTATTTCAGGCGATTTTAAACTCAAATATAATTGAGTATTATTTAGATTTTTACCTTCGGAAAAGAGTATTTGATTCTTTTTCAAGAATTGGTAATGAAGATATATTAAACATTCCCATTCCAAAAAATTTAGATCAAAATTTAATTGATAAAATATCAAATATCAGTAAGGATTTAACGGAACGGAAATTTGAGTTTTCGGAAAAACGACAGGAACTAAATGAACTTATTTATGAATTATATGAATTGTCCTATTGGGAAAAACAAAGAATTAGAGATTACTTCTTACCTAAAAATAAAATAGGAAGAAAGAAAAACAAATTAGACAATTATAAAACTACTATAAATGAAGTATTAAGTTTTTATCTTAAAAATTCCATTACGATTGAAGAAACTCCAACAGATTTTAATTTAATCGTAATGAAAATATCTTTAAATAGTAATTCAGATACCCCGAAAGCAGACGCAACAAAAAGGTTTATTTTAAATGAAGTTTTTGAAAATAATCCAAATGGTAATTTTTTAGCAAGCCAAGAAAAAATATTTGGTCAAGATTGTGTGTATATAATTAAAGAAGATATAAATACAAATTGGTCAGAAACAAAGGCTTTTGAGGACGGACAAGATATTTTAAAACATATTATAACTAGTGAGGATGGAGAGAGAATACATTAAAATATCAAAACCAACCCCTTTTTCAAATCACACCTCTGTTTTGAAAGAATTAGATGATGAATTTTGGAAAAACTGGATATTCTATCATTTGCTAACTTTTTATCAAAATTATGATAGCAAAGAGTTGAAGGAAAAAATTGAAACTGAAAGAAAAAAATCACACCCAAGAGTAGAAAGAGAAATAGCAAAATATATAAGACTTAAACTAAATGCCAATAGAGAATTTGGATATAACTTTAAAGCATTCGGCGAAAACACAAATGATGAAGATGTAGAAGGTAATTATGACATTACAATCCACAGTACTAATTGGAGAAGTAAAGATTTTTATTTTGAATGCAAAAATTTAGATAATAGCCAAGATTTAGTGAATAAATATGTTTGCTATCATAAAGGTCACTCTATTTATGACGGTGGTATCTTGAGATATTTCAACGGAAAATATGCTCAAGAATTAAATTTTGGTGGGATGATTGGATTTATTCTAGAAGGAGACACATTAAATATTAAAAATAAAATAGCCAAAAAACTAACTGAAAACTTAATAACTACTCCGCAAGGCGATTTATTAAAAATTTCAGATAACTCTATTAACCAAAATAATTTTAGTTTTGACAGCTTCCATAAAAGGTTTGATAATGAATTTATTATTCATCATTTATTATTCAACTTTTCTCAATCAAGTAAAATAGTGTAAACTATTCAAAACACTTTAAAATATTAAAGGTTAGAAAAAACTAGCCACCCTTTTGACCACACTTAAAAAGCAAAAAACCTCTTAATCAGAAGATTAAGAGGTTTTTAAGTACCCGGAGCCGGAGTCGAACCGGCACGGTTTCCCACAGGTGTTTGAGACCAGCGCGTCTACCAATTCCGCCATCCGGGCTTAGCAGACAAGAAACAAAAACAATTGTTTCTACGCAATAAAGAACTATTTGGTGGTAGCCAAAGAGTTATTCCTTTAACACGGTGCAAATGTAAAAAATAAAATTAAAAATTCAACTAAAAATACTTATTTTTTTTCCTTTCATAGTGGAATAATTTTTATAAATTTGCACCTCGTTAAAGAGAGTTTACACTAACTAACTACACCCGAGGCGTCTACAATTATTTTAGCTTAAATCAAGCAATCCTTTTTGTAGCGTAGCGGAATAAAACAACAAATTAAATGTCACACCTAGAGCCAGAAGCTAAAATTTTTGCTTGTTCCCAAAGTGTTTATCTAGCCGAAAAAATTGCTGAAGAATACGGTATCCCGTTAGGTAAAGTTACTATGTCCAAATATAGTGACGGAGAGTTCCAACCTTCTTACGAAGAATCCATCCGAGGCTTACGCGTGTTTATTGTTTGTTCTACATTCCCAAACTCAGACAATTTGATGGAATTATTACTAATGATTGATGCCGCCAAAAGAGCCTCTGCAAGGCATATTACTGCAGTAATACCTTACTTTGGTTGGGCAAGACAAGACCGCAAAGACAAACCTAGAGTACCAATAGGAGCAAAATTAACTGCCAAACTACTAGAAACTGCTGGAGCAACACGAGTTATGACCATGGATTTACATGCAGATCAAATTCAAGGATTTTTTGAAAAACCAGTAGACCACCTTTTTGCATCTACCATCTTTTTACCCTACGTAAAAAGCCTAGGATTAGAAAATCTAACCATAGCCTCACCAGACATGGGAGGTTCTAAGAGAGCCTACGCCTATTCTAAATTTTTAGACTCTGACGTAGTGATCTGTTACAAACAAAGAAAAGAAGCCAACATCATTGACACCATGGAGTTAATTGGAGAGGTAAAAGGCAAAAATGTAATCTTAGTAGATGACATGATAGATACCGGAGGAACCCTAGCCAAAGCCGCAGACCTAATGATGGACAAAGGAGCCCTGAGCGTAAGAGCAATATGCACCCACGCAATCCTGTCCGGAAATGCTTACGAGAAGATAGAAAACTCCAAACTATTAGAACTAATAGTTACCGACTCTATTCCACTCAAAAGAGCCTCCAAAAAAATACGCGTATTGAGTTGTGCCCCATTATTTTCTGAAGTAATGCACATGGTACACCATAACAACTCCATTAGCGGCAAGTTCATAATGTAAGTCCCATCTTAACAAAAAAGACAGGCAAGTCACAAGAATCCCAAAAAGACCTTGAGACAATTAATCCGTAGAATATTTAATAATTATATAATTTTTACAATGAAATCGATTACAATTAAAGGATCAGAAAGAGAAAGCGTAGGAAAAGTAGCAACTAAAGCCTTACGTAATGCTGGAGCGGTTCCTTGCGTGTTATACGGAGGAGATCAACCAGTGCATTTTTCAGCAGAAGAAAAAGCGTTCAAAAACTTGATTTACACTCCAAACGCACACACAGTTGTGATTGAGTTAGCAAACGGGAAAAAATTTGACGCCATTTTACAAGACATCCAAGTTCACCCAGTAAAAGACAACATTTTACACTTAGACTTTTTTCAAATCTTTGACAACAAAGAAATCACTATTGAAGTTCCTGTAAAAGTTGTAGGAAACTCCAAAGGAGTTATGGGAGGTGGAGATTTACGTTTAAACAACCGTAAACTTAAAGTAAGAGCATTGCCTAAAAATCTTCCTGATTTTGTAGAAGCAGACATTACACCACTAGACATGGGTAACAAATTGTACGTTACACAAGTCCCAGCAGAAAACTACAAGATCATGCACCCAGACAACACCGTGATTTGTCAAGTGAAGATCTCTCGTGCAGCTATGAAAGCAGCTCAAGAAGCAGCAAAAGCAGCAAAAGCAGGACCTGTAAAAGGAAAGAAAAAATAATATTTTTTTAACCCTCAAAAAAGCATCAGTTTTAAACTGGTGCTTTTTTTTTGCTCTAAAAACACCCTTTACTTTATTTTTAGAAGCACCAACCCCCTTGCTATAAAGAGAATCCCACACCAGCTGTCCATTATATCTTTTATGCCAAACACTGGCACAAAAGGATGCCATTTCCATCTGGGCTAGACAGAAACTATTTTTTTCCAAAACAATAAATTAGCGTATAATTCTAAGCAAATAACCCTATTTTTGCAAGATGTTAAAATGGATTCAAAAACTGTTTATGTCCAGCACAAAAACAGAAAACACAGATTATATGAAGAAATTTCTGATAGTAGGACTAGGCAACATCGGCGCAGAATACGTCAATACCAGACACAACATTGGTTTTAAAGTATTGGATCACCTCAGCAAAAAAGAAGGATTGACCTTTGAAACCGCAAAACTAGGCGCCCTAGCAACCTATAAATTTAAAGGGAAAACCCTACTGCTCTTAAAACCCAATACCTACATGAATTTAAGCGGCAAAGCCGTGCAATATTGGATGGATAAAGAAAACATCCCCCTAGAAAACCTATTCGTAATCACCGACGACTTAAACCTATCCTTCGGCACCATTCGTATCAAACCAAAAGGAAGCGATGGCGGGCATAATGGCCTAAAAAACATCCAATTGGTACTTCAAACCAACCAATACAGCCGATTTAGATTTGGAATCAGCGACGAATTCAAAAAAGGCAAACAAATAGACTACGTATTAGGAGAATGGGATCCATCGGAAAAAGAAAAACTTCCGGAGAGATTAGATATTGCCGCACAAATTATCCAATCCTTTGCCACGGCTGGATTAGAGAACACCATGACGACCTACAACGGCAAATAACAAAACAAATAAAGGGAAAGCCCCAAGAGCCTTCCCTTTATTTGTTTTTGTAAAAAACCCGTCTACAAAACGCCGTAATTTACTCTAAAATGATTTTTTTAACCGTTTTTTTGTTTCCTTCCATTACAGACAACATATAAACCCCTGGAGCAATCCCCTCTAAGGCAATATTCTCTGCAAAACTATTAGCAACATTAAACTGTTTTTCAAAAACTTTTTTACCCTGTATGGTATGCAATAAAAGAGTCACTTGACTAGCCATTGTGGCTTGCATACTAACGGTAAAGTTTCCAGAATTTGGATTAGGATAAACCAATACCTCATGGTTGGATGCTGCAAAATCGTTTGTGCTAAAAACGTATTCTTTAGTACATATAGCAATCGAGGCCGTATTTAAAGTACCCTCGTCTCCAATATAGCCATCTCGAATTCTAAAAGTCCAAACTCCTTCTACTTTTTCTTGATTAAATACTGCCAAATTTTTTGTTGGTGTAATGGTCTGCAAAGTAGTCTTTTGACAATCTAAAATCCCTCCTGCATCATCAAAGGTTAACTCCAAAGTTGTATTTGCTTTACCACAGCTTCCTTCCATTAATTTTACAATAGTCCCCGAAGGACTCACAATTTCCATATCTACATCAGACAAAAAAGCATGCGTAAAATTCACATTAAAATTAACATCGGTTACTAAAGCATTTGTAGCAGGAACTGTAATGGTTACTTCTTTATAAGCTTTGGTTTCAGGTATCGCAAAAGGAGCCGTAAAAACATAATTAGCACAACTAGAAGATACTTTGTACCCTATAGAAAACGGAGCACTATTTATAGCATAATAAATATTATTAGTAGGCTCAATCAAAATCCTACAATCTTTAGCAACCGCCTGAGGCACTATAATGTTCTGGGAACCATCATTGGGGGTAGCCGATGCCAGTTCTATAGGAAAAGTCAGCCCTCCATCTAGAGATAGTTTAATATTTACATTAGACGAACCAGCCAAAGTATTGGTATTGTTGACTGTCCAGGTGATGGTTTTAGATTCTCCTTGCAACCAGCTCGTATCGGTATTGTTTTGCGAAGTTACTGCAAATGGCCCTGCTTTGTCATTTACCTTTACAATCATTTCATCAAAATTGGTTTGTGCAGTTTTGGGCGCACCATTGTCTCTAGCGGTTAAAACAAAATGCAGTGTTCTTGCTACTGTAGCCGCAGATTCCCATTTGTTGGTTAGCTTATTAGAGAGAACATTGCTGTACATTGGCAGGTATCTAACAGGACTAATTACAGGGGGCAAAGAACGAAACAGGGGGCCATCATTTTTTGTGGCAACAGCAAAACTATCCTCGCCCTTGGATGTAATGGCGGTATCGTTTTGCTCCCAACTATAGGTTAAATTGTCTGCCGAAGTAGTTGATCCGGTTCCTTTTAAAACAAAAGCAGTACCCTTAGGGATAACATAATCTGGACCAGCATTGACAATAGGCGCGTCTCTGGGTATAGAAATGGTTACTGGACAACTCTTAGAGGCTAAATTATTTTTTATTTGATAAATACTAATCTGGTTGAAATAATCGTCGGAATTTGGTTGCACATCATAGTTTGAGGTAATCCCAGCATAACCCATAATGGTAGAACCGCTACCTGGCTCTACATTGGCAACTGTACCTTCAATTTGATGCGAAAAAGTATGATTTGCGCCCAATTGATGCCCCATTTCGTGGGCTACATAATCTACATCGAACTTGTCTCCTTCGGGCTTGTTATTGGATGGAGAAGTAAAAGCGCTCCCTTTCCCGAAAGGGTCATAGATTGTTGGCGCTTCACAGACACAACCAATGCAACCTGCGTTTCCACCACCACCAGAGGCTCCAAATAAATGCCCAATATCATAACCATCATTGGTTATTACGCTGGTTAAGTTTTTTTGCAGTTGTTCACTCCAATTTGCATCCGAATTAATATCCGAACCAACAGAAACTTCAGAGTAAGGGTCCGTAGCGGCATCGGTATAAATTAGTTTTTCGTTGTCTGCAATAAGGTTTAGTTGCAAGGATAAATCTTTGTTAAAAACGCCGTTAACTCTAGTCATGGTAGCATTCATGGCTGCCAATGCTCCTGGAACAGTGCCACCAAAATAGGTTGTGTATTCTGCCGTGCAGGATAAGGCCAAACGCAGTGTTTTAAAAACCTTATTTGTAACCGCTGGCTTGGCTGCTGTTGTCTGTAATTTTTTGTTAATACCTTGATCTACCGTCTTACAAACCAAAGGCAAACTTGCATCCGATTTGGTTTTGGAGGTAATGAGGGTATATAATTTTTTGTTTCCTGGATAGGCTTCAATAAATTCAGACTCCTTACCTGCTCTTAAAATCATGGTTTGTACTCCTACTGGAGCTAAACTAAAATGTAAAGAAGCAGTAGGATCCGTAATTCCGACTCCTGCATAAGCTCTAATGTCTGGGTATTTTTCTTGTAGAGCAGGCTCAAAATTAGAAGATTCCCAAACTTTAAATTTCTCAAAAACACCTTCACTATTAGGCACCATCACGGTTGCAAAATTCTCTTTTTTACCTTGAGTGGCAGCCAAGCTATTTCTTAAAAGTATGGGATCTAATTGCAATATAAGCGCAGTATCAGAGGAGGTTTTACTGGTTTTGGTTATACCAGCGGCGTTAACAATACGCCAAGGAGATTGCTCTTGGGCTTTTGCAGCTAAAAAACAAAAAACAAAAAAGAGAAAGTACCGTTTTTTCATGTGTAAGGGTATATATACTTCAAAAGTAACGTTTTAAGCCTAAATAAACAATTGTAGCATCCGATCGGGCAAAAAATGACCCTATAAATAGCCTTTGAAGAGTTTTTTGGGGTAAAAAAAGACAAAAAAAATCAAAATCCATTCTAGATATGGTTTCATTCTAAAATAGATAGTATAAATTTGCAGTATTATAAAACAATTCCTTTGAAGATTTTTCATTCTATAGCAGATTTTAATACCACCAAAAAAACCATCCTTACCTTAGGCACTTTTGATGGTGTGCATATTGGGCATAAAAAAATTCTTGAAAAGATTACTCAAAATACCGAAAACGGAAAATACGAAAGCTTGGTGCTGACTTTTTTTCCGCATCCCAGAATGGTATTACAGCAAAAGTCCGAACTTAAACTACTGAGTACGATTGCTGAAAAAACAGCGCTTCTGGAAAAAACGGGAATTGAAAATGTAATAATCCACCCCTTTGACGAGAGTTTTTCTAGACTAACGGCCGAAGATTTTGTAAAAACAATATTGGTTGAAAAATGCAATATCCAAAAAATAATTATTGGTCATGACCACCGATTTGGCCGAAATAGAACGGCCAATATTGACGATTTAATTGATTTTGGAAAAAAATATGGGTTTGAGGTTGCACAAATTTCTGCTCAAGAAATAAACGAAGTTTCGGTTAGTTCTACCAAAATAAGAAACGCCCTTGCTCAAGGCAACATGCATTTAGCCAATGAATATCTAGGGTATTCATATACAGTACAGGGTAAGGTAATTCGAGGAAAACAGTTAGGACGCACCATTGGGTTTCCTACCGCCAACATACAAATTCCTGAAGATTATAAACTCATCCCAAAAAACGGTGCTTACATTGTGCAGAGTGTTATTCAAGAAAAAACGGTATTTGGAATCCTAAATATTGGATTTAATCCAACGGTAAAATCTGCTGAAATATCCATTGAGGTTCATTTTTTAAATTTGGATGTAGACTTATACAACCAAAATTTATCCGTAGCTTTATTGGAATACTTGCGTCCGGAACAAAAATTTGATTCTCTGGAGCTATTGATAAAACAATTAGAAATAGACAAAGCAGCAGCCATAGCATACTTCAACAAACGTTAATATTAAATGGCTAACCCCTCTATATTTCAATAATTTCCGTAGCTTTGATAGTGAGTACTTATTTTCAAATAGTTAACCTTTAATAATTTAAAATTAAACACATGAAACTAACTAAAGAACTATACAACGGGATTATTATTTGGGTGGGAATTAGCATCTATTTCCTAATCATGAAAGCTCTAAACCTTGCAGATTTGTTTTATCTACGAGCTTTGAACATCCTTTTTATTTATTATGGTGTAAACAGAGTTTTGAGAAGTAATTACAACGATGGGAAAAATAGTTTCCCAGCAAATGCAACCTCTGCCCTTGCCACAGGCCTTATAGGGGTGTTTATTAGTATTGCAGGATTAGTTGCTTATAGCTACATTAAAGGAGGCGACAACTACATTGAATCACTCTCGGCTTCGTTTTTATTTGGCGGAGACCCTACTGTCGTAACCTATGGTATTTCCTTACTTTTTGAAGGCATCGTATCCGCCGTAATAGTAACATTTACTTTAATGTTATTTTGGAAAAAACGCTATCCATCTGACTAACATACTAAAGCTTACCTATTTTAAATGAAAGTTCTGAGTCAATAATAAATCTCTGAACCGACACATAACACATTAACTTTATTCAAAATTAGCTTTTAAGGCCATTGCATTGATTCTTTAGAACTATTTGATTACTTTTGAGGCTTTAAAAATCGTATCGATGAGCATTACAAAACACAATTGGACACAAGAAGAGATTATTGCAATATATAACAAACCAATGATGGATTTGCTTTTTGAAGCAGCATCAATCCACAGAGAACACCACGATCCAAATGTGGTGCAGGTATCCACCTTGTTATCCATAAAAACAGGAGGATGCCCAGAAGACTGTGGCTATTGTCCGCAAGCGGCAAGATACCATACCTCTGTAGAAGGAAATGATTTAATGACCGTAAGCCAAGTAAAAGCACAGGCCTTGAGAGCAAAATCTGGAGGATCCTCTAGAGTATGTATGGGTGCTGCGTGGAGAAACGTAAAAGATGGCCCTGAGTTTGACCAAGTCTTAGAGATGGTTCGTACCATTAACAAGCTAGACATGGAAGTTTGTTGTACCCTAGGTATGATTACCGAAAACCAAGCACAACGACTTGCCGAGGCGGGTTTATATGCCTACAATCATAATTTAGACACCTCTGAGGAGTATTACAAAGAAGTTATTTCTACTCGCGGTTATGAAGATCGTTTGCAAACCATTGCCAATGTTCGTAAAACAAATGTAACGGTTTGTAGCGGCGGTATTATAGGCATGGGAGAAAGCATTGAAGACAGAGCAGGAATGCTTGTAGCACTTTCTACCTTAAATCCACAACCAGAATCGGTGCCAATAAACGCATTAGTTGCTGTAGAAGGCACTCCAATGGAAGAAGAAAAGCCTGTGGAAATATGGGAAATGATCCGTATGGTAGCAACGACCCGTATTGTTATGCCTGAAACACAAGTCCGCTTATCTGCGGGAAGAATGAACATGACCAGAGAAGGACAAGCTATGTGCTTTTTTGCTGGTGCAAATTCTATTTTTGCTGGTGACAAATTGCTTACCACTCCCAATCCAGATGTTAACGAAGACATGAAAATGTTTGAAATGCTAGGATTAAACCCTCAAAAACCATTTACCAAAGTTTCGCAGCCCGCTACCGTAGAGGCGCAAGACTCTCAATTTAGTACTCTCGGCGAAAAACCTAAGTGGACCAGACCTGCCCATACTATTGAGCGCAATCTAGAAGCTTCTGCCAAAGGAAAATAATCTATTTTTTTAGAGATAAAAGCAATGCCTTGTTTTGAAAATCAAAACAAGGCATTGCTTTTTTTAGTATAGTAGTTTTCCTGTTTTAAAACAGAACCTTTTTGGTTACTATTTTATGGTTTTCTAAAATTATTTTTAATACAAATACATTAGTAGTGTTCGAGAAATCTTCTATTACAAAACTAGGTGCATAAATTGCTGTATTGGCATACACTTCTTTGCCCAAAATATCGTATATTTTGATGGCTTCTATACCTTCTTTACTACTTATTTGCAATTGTTTATCTACTACACAAACTGTCGTCTCTAAATTGGATCCCACAACAAAATCAGACGTATTTAGAGTTTCTTTGTCAAAAGCAATCATAAAACGGTCCTCAAAGGTTCCTGCTTCTGTTTCAAAGCTATAATCTCCTTTTTTTAGATCGTGGGTTGTACTAGTGAGTTTGTCTATCAAATACACTTCTTGAGTAACAAACAAACCATCCCTAGTATCTGCTGCAATACTATAAGTGCCCTTTGTTTTAGCATTGTACCCCAATCCTATAGAATCGGATGCTTCAAAAGGCACTCCTTTTGCCTGAATGGTTAGCTTTTTGTCCTGACAGAGACTATAAAAATCTATATTTTCATTACTTTTAAAACTTTCACCATCTAGTGCAGCATCATAGGTATCCGTGGCTCCATCCATATATCCCAATAGCAGTTGCTTAAATACGCCTTGCTCATTGTACATATTTAACCAAATTCGGTGTTTTTCGGCAGTAATTGCTTGGGCTTTGTTTTGCAAAATAGTTGTTCTAAAAAAATGGGTGTTAGCTCCTACAATTCGCATAGAATTATCGAAGTTTACTACTCCTTGGTCGGTAATTGAAGTTACAAAAAAAGATTGCCCTGAAGCAATTTTACCATTTGGCTTGACTGTACTTGCTGTGACACTCTTGGGCGCTGTAGTACCCACGCCACCAAACAAATTGTAAACGGCATAATCATCCGTCAAGTATTTATTATGACCAATAGGTGAGGTATTATGAGACCATAAATAAATGGTTCCGTTGATGGCATTGCTATTTTTTTCTAAAAAAACATCCGCATCTATTGCTGATGGATAGGGATTCCCTACCAAATTATGGCTTGAGGTAGCGCCGAGGGCAACTGTTTTTTGTCCATTATGTGGTATTCCAATAAAATTAGCTTGGTGGATTGCTTTGGCCGTTTGCGAAAAGCTTTGCGGTCCTCTTATGATATATCCTTTTCCTGGTTCCATAGCCAATGCAGGATCGGCAACGGACCAAGAGTTGGTCTCTGGCAAAAAGGAAAAAAAGGTATCCCATGGTGTTTCCGGAGAAGTAGCTAACAATATATGATTTTGGACCGGCGAGGACCAATAGGTGTAATCTAATTGGGCAATGGGTGTTGTTTTGCGTTCTATTCTTGCTGTTGCTGTATTGACAACTGCATCCTCATCTTGGTATAAAGAGGCATTATTTTTTATTATTAAAGTACCCAAACCAGAATAATTAAATGCTAAAGAAAGTGTTGCATTGCCGTTGACGGTCACTTTCTTATCTAAAGCAATACTGCATGAACAGGCGGCAACCGAGGCAGTAAACGTATAATCTTTTTCAAAAAAGGCGTTTTTGCTAATTGTAGGCAATCCATTAGTCCAACTCGCACCATCCCAAATAGTGGTGTCTGTACACAAACGGATCCGGGCCACTCTATGGTTTGCTACTCCGGTAACAGAATTGAAATTACCCGCAATAATCAGTTTTCCATCCACGGTCAAGCTTGTTGCATAAAGGGTACTGTTTAAATCTACATAAAACGAGCTATCATAGGTTCCGTCTGCTAGCAAACGAGCCAATCTTTTGACAGGATTACCGTTGTATTTTCCGGAGAATGTTCCTCCTATCAAAATCCGTCCATCAGGCTGCACCAGTAACGAGCGTACGGTACCGTTACTCAATCCGGTACCAGATTGGAACGAAGTATCTAAACTTCCATCGGCGTTCAAACGCAATAGTCTCTTAAATGGAATACCATTATATGTTTGAAATATTCCTCCCACGACAATTTTGCCATCCAATTGTAAGGCTAGAGTATAAATGTTTTTATCAAATCCAGTGCCAATAGCAAAAGTATTGTCTATACTCCCATCTGGATGTAACCGGACCATTCTGGTGTAATTTTCGCCATTAAAACTTAAAAAATGCCCTGCCAGGACTATTTTTCCATCGGGTTGTAAAACTATAGAATCTATGGTTCCGTCTGCACCCAAGCCTACGTCAAAGCTAGCATCCACAGAACCATCTGGCAACACCCTACTAATCTTATTGGCAATTTGACCATTATACTTTGTAAAACTTCCAGCAATAACAATTTTTCCGTCTGGTTGAAGTTGCATAGCATAAATTGGGTTGTTTATAGATCCTGCGTTTACAAATGTGGGGTCTATAGATCCATCTACCAAAATCCGTACAATTTTACTTACCGTAGCCCCATTGTAATTAGTAAATCCACCTGCTATAATTAGTTTGCCATCGGGTTGTAAAATGGCTGTTCTTATGGTGTTATTAGCTCCAAGATTAGCCGTATTAAATTCTGGATCCAGACTTCCATCTTCGTTTAAACGAGCTACTTTAGAAACCGCTATACCGTTAAAGCTATTAAAATCTCCAAAAATCATGGTTTTTTTATTTGCCAAAGAAATTGTTTTATATACGCTGCTATCAAAGCCAATCTCTGCACTTAAAAAATGGGGATCCAACGCCCCTTTGGAATCCAACTTAGCTAACCTACCCCTATTTTTAGAATCAAAAACAGAAAACGAGCCTCCTACAAACCAAGATCCGTCTGGAGCATTAACAAAATCATAAACTGTAGCTGTAGCTGGCCCGGAGCCAATATCAAAAATAGGGTTAATAGTACCATCGGAATTCAGCAATACCATTTTGCGGACCTCGGTACCATTATAGTCATTGGTAAACCCACCTCCTATCATTATATTTTGGTTCTCAAGTACTTTTATAACCGAAACACTACTGTTGCTAAAACCAGTTCCAGACATAAAGGTATTATCTATGGATCCGTTGGAGTGCAAACGAACAATTCGGTTAACTGTTTTGGCATTATATGTTGTAAAACTGCCGCCTACCAAAATTTTACCATCTGCCTGCAGGTCTAAAGCAGCAACATTGGCATCAAATCCGGAACCAACATTAAAGGTGGCATCTACACTTCCATCTGGATTTAATCGGACCATTTTATTAGAAGAAATTCCATTAAAAGTATCAAAAGATCCTGCTATTAGGATTTTACCATCCGCTTGCACACAGACTTTTCTTACCAAACCACTTGCTCCAGTACCCACTACAAACGAGCTATCTAAACTGCCATCTGGATTAATCCGCACAATTCTATTGGTTGATACAGCAGCATATTTAGTAAAACTACCTACTAAAATTATTTTCTCGTCTGGTTGTTGGGCTACACCATACACTATATTGTTGCCCACTCCTAGACTAGTATCCAAGCTGGTGTCTAAAGAGCCGTCTTCATGCAACCTAGCTACTCTTCCAATACTGGATTGGTTGTAGGTTGTAAAAGAGCCCACCACAATACTTTTGCCATCTTTTTGTATAAGGATTTGCTCTATTTTTTTATTGAAACCTTCATTTAGCTCAAAGCTATCGTCCACCGATCCATCTTCATGCAACCTGCTTAGATAAGGCAAACTGTTGCCGTTAAAATTGAGATAATCTCCTGCTACAAGTAACTTTCCGTCTGTCTGCAGCGCAATGCTACGGACTACTTTATCAAAACCATCTCCTTTAAAACCTGTATCAATAGTATTAAAGGTTTTATCAATCAATCCTTGTTGTGCCGCTAGGTTTCCAATAAAAATAAAAAAGGCTACAATACAAATAACATACGTTTTTTTGTTCAAAATAAATAAGTGTTTAATTAATATATCGATGCTAAAAAATATTTTTAGCATTATCTAAATTATTTTAAACCTCATTTGGGGGAAAGGTTAAAGTCCAGACTAATTTTAAAAAAGCCTTAACAGACAACTAGTTACAAAAATATAATTGTTTATCTAATCTTACAATACCTGTTTTTAGTGATATTTATAAAAAAAACTACCCATCCATTTTTTAAACAAAAAAAGTCCGTTAGAAGTATAACGGACTTTGAAATAATTATATTAAAGAGAGCCTAATAGCGTATCTTTTGAGTGATGGTTTGCCCGTTTTGAAGCAAGACTTTTACAATTAGAACCGTATCTATAGCTGTTAAATTCAAAAGTTGTACTCGAGAGGCATCCACTTTAGTTTTGGAGTAAAGCTGTTTTCCCGAAAAATCATAGACCAACACCTTATCTATTAGCTTACCGTCTAAAGACTCAATACTAATTTCTTTGTTTTTAGAAACAATAACAACCCCAGTATTTGGCAACTCAAAAGCATCCGTTTGTAAGGTTTTGTTGGTATATCGTAAAACAAAACGCTCTTTAAAGACGCCTGCTTCGGTGGCAAAGTGATAGGGATCCTGGGTTAAATTATGGATGCTATTTAAAACTCTATCTTCCAAAAACACGGATTTGTTATCAAAAATACCATCCTTTTGATCCAAAGCAATCTGAAAATCTCCTGCAATGTTACTTTCGTAGCCAAGGCTTACTGTGTCCTTTTCGTCAAATGGCAATGCTCTACCTTGTATAGATAAGTCCAAATCGTCTTGCAAACTATAAAAATTAATAAATGCATTAGCATTAAAATTGGCTCCGTCATAAGCATTATCGTAATTGTTTGTTGCTCCAGATACATACCCCACTAAAATTTGCTTGAATGCACCTTGAGCATTAGTCAAGTTCAACCAGATTCTGTTTTTTTCTAAAGAAACTACTTTTTGAGAATTTAAAGAAGGTCTAAAAAACTGTGAATTACTTAATACAACCCCTGATTTGGTACGCATAGCATTATTAAAAATTGCATTTCCTGGCGCCGTGCTTACCGCAAAAAAAGATTGTCCTGCAGCAATTTCGCCAGTTGGTGCAGCAGTATTAATAGCGCCTGGATTTGTAGCACTAGGAGCTGCTGCTCTTGTAGCAGTACCTCCGGTCAAATTGTACGTTGCATAATCATCCGAAGAATACGCATAGGTACCCGTTCCGGGATTAGAAACTCCAATACCTATATCCGTATTGTGCGTCCAAAAGTAAATAGTCCCTTGCAAAACGGTACTATTGGCACTCAAAAATGCATTAGCATCTAGGGCAGATGGATACGGGTTTCCAATAAGGTTGTAAACAGCAGTCCCTTCAATTGCAATAGTAACGGGTCCGTTTATTGGTTCGCCTATAAACGAAGCTTCGTGTATTCCGGTTGGCGGATTCGGTGCATAGAACTCTTGTGGACCTCTTATAATGTATCCTTTAGCAGGAATCATATTGGTATTGTATGAATCTTCGTATTTCCAATTGTTTGCAGCTGCGTCAAAAGATAAAAATTTATCTCCAAGAGTCGTTGGCGAAACCGCTATTAATTTTTGATTTTTAACTGGTGAAGACCAATAGGTATAATCAAATTTGTCTATAAGATTTGTTCTGCGCTTGTAGGTTATTATTCCAGAATTAGGAGTAGACAGAAGGTCTTGTACTTGTATTAAACTAGCTTTATCCTCAAAAGTAAGCGTTCCAGTACCCAGCACTACCACTTCGTTTTGAACTCGCATATAACGCCCTCCTTTAATAGTCACAGCAACGCCGTTTGCTACCTCACAAGAGCATCCTTCAAGGTCTGTATTGATTGTATTGGGATAATTCCCAGCAAATACCATTTTTTTACTGGCTGTTGGCGTTCCATTGGACCAAGCACTCCCATTCCAGGTTGTTGCAGCAGCAGAAACCGTAAAAGTAGTTGCTGTTGGACAACCCACCCCAGCAAGACTTACTGTGAGGGTATAACTGCCAGTTGTTAAACCACTAATGTTTTTGGTAGTGCGCACAAATGCTGCATCTCCGGTTTTAGCCCACGAATAGGTGCAAGGATCTTTCCAAACAGGAGTATTTACTAAAGTAGCATTGGTTCCTGCGGGAACACTTGCTAAGGTTGTTCCAGCACCTTCATAAAGATTGTATCCAGCTATCAATCCGCTGGTTGCAGCGGTATAATTGGTAGGACTGCTTGCTAGATTTATTATTTCAGCTGGCAATAAGGCCCTATTGTATATCCCAACTTTCATGATTTGACCCGTAAAAGTATTTCCGGTAGCATTAAAAACCCCACTACCCACTTTGGTAGAAAAAGTAGAACTACCGTAATCGCTAGTGCCAACTCCCGCAGCTTGTGTTACAAGCAGTACGCCATCTGCATAAATTTTTATATTAGTACCGTCTCCCATGGCAACAATATGATGCCAATTATCGTCTCCTAATCCTGCTGGAATATTCACATAAGTATTTCCACGAGGAGTCCATAGATGAAATCTTGTACCACTAAACCCAAATTCTATGGCATCGTTTTGTCCAAACAAACTAGTTAAACCGCCTGGTATGTCACTCGATTTGTATTTTATCCAACCCTCCATGGCAAAAGCTTTTCTGCCTGAGAGAATCGGAGCATTTAAATCCACATAATCATTATCTGCTTGTAAAAACTCCAAGGCACTATTGCCATTTGTGATGCTAATAGCACCATCATTGCTAGAACAACCAGCGCCCGTTATTGCAGCAGTTAGCGCTGGCAATGGCGGTCTAACATCCATAGTAACAGCATTAGAGGTAGCCGGACTACCCGTAAGGCAAGGGCTAGCATTGGAAGTCATAACACAACTAACCACGTCTCCTTTGACCAAAGTAGCACTAGAGAAAACCGAACCTCCGCTACCAACATTGGTTGTACCTACCTTCCATTGGTAGGTTGGCGCAGTACCTCCGTTTGTAGGGGTAGCAGTAAAAGTAACCAAACCTCCTGTACAAATTGTCCCAGAAGGACTCGCGGCAATGGTTACACTCGCTGGCTTTGAAGGCGTAAACCGATATAGCTGATCGCTTGCTGGTTTTGCACCAATGGAAGTTATAAATGTACTAGAACTGGCTGCAGGAGCCACTCCAGAATTATCGAGAGTCAGATACGTATCTGCGACATCATAAATACCAATAGTTGCAGTCGCAGTACCTGAAATGGCAGATGCTCCTTGTTTGTAATTATATTCAATTACATTAGTAGTTTCGTACAACCATACCTGAAATGAAATGACATCATTATTACTTAGATAATTCCATCGCTGCTGAGACCATTCTATTTTAAATATTCTATTTGGCGCAGTGCCCGAAACCGCATACCTAGGAATTGTTCCATTTTTAAGATCATCCCATAAAGGCAATAATGCTGGCTTAATTGAAGATGCATTACCAATACTATTTGCATAATTTTGTAGATTGGTTATAGCTGGATTCACAAAGCTTAACCAACCATTACTAGATACCGCAAACTGAAAATACGTTTGTCCTGCAAAAACAAAACCAAAAGGCAGCGGGGTTAAATCCGACACTTTATCATCATCTGTAGCGCTCATACCCAGAACATTGGTTGCCGAAGTTAAAGGCACATAGGTACTAGAAGCCGCTGTAAAACAATAACTACTCGCATTTTGACCAATACTAAAAATTGGCAACAATAAAAACACAAGTAATAGGAGGATAATTCTTTTCATTATATAGGGTAATTTTTTAAAATCTCATTTATAAAAACGGCATCGTAGGTAGGTACTATTTACAAATCAGTACAATATCGCCTTTTATAGGTCTTGTATTAAAATTTATTCGATTAAAAGCGGTAAACCATCGATTAAACGTGTGTTTTTAGCCTGCTACAAACAAACCAAAACCCTTAATAACCACTATTTTAGCCTCTACTGCATGTTCTGAAAAATAGCCTTTAGAAATAAAACAACTTTATTTTTGCAAAACCTGTGCAAAAATACTAAATTTCGAGCTAAAATTAAATAATGAATTTCTTTATCTCCCTAAAAGATGCCACCAAAAAAATAGAACACTATTGCGCCTACCAAGAGCGATGCCACGAAGAAGTAATAACAAAGCTACGGAGCATGAAAATGGATGCAGACGAAATAGATCGCATTATGGCGCAGCTGATTCAGGATAATTTTTTGAACGAGGAGCGTTTTGCACGCAGTTTTGCAAGAGGAAAGCACCGCATCAAACATTGGGGAACCATTAGAATTACTAACGAATTAAAATTCAGACAAATAAACCAACGTTTAATTGCCACTGCACTAAAAGAAATCACGCCCCAAGAATATGCAGAAACCCTAGACCTATTGGCCGAAAGGACCTGGCAAAATATATCTGAAAGCAACGCTCTAAAAAAACGCAAAAAATTTTGCGACAGCTTGTTACGAAAAGGGTTTGAGAGCAATTTGGTTTACCAAAAGGCCAAAGAATTAGAAGCCTTATCCTAAAACCTTTCTAAAACACACTCAAAGAGTCAACAACACACTCACGGCATTTCCACCAAAACCAACGGCATTGACCAATACTTTTTTGATGGGTTTGGTTTGGGGTACCGCTGGCGCAAAAGGGACTCCCACAAAGGTGTTGTGTTGCATCATCAAAATTGCCAACTCCAAACTCAATAAACCCGAAGCTCCAAAAGTATGCCCGATTTTCCATTTATTAGTAGTCAACAAAGGCAGGCTTTCGCCAAAAATACTCTGGATTGCCTTATACTCGGTTATGTCTCCTTTTATGGTTCCGGGAGCATGCATCACAATGGCATCTACGTCCGAGAAGGCGGTGTCTTTTAGGGCCATTCGCATGGATTTTTGAAAACAAACGGCTTCGGCAGAAATGGAAATATTGTGTTCCAAAATTTCTGTTGCATATCCAATACCTTCAATAAAAGCAAGGGCATGGTCTTTTTTGCCTATTTCTAAACAACAAACTGCAGCACCTTCTCCAAGAACCATTGTGTTTTGTGTTTTGTGTAGATCTAATGCTTTGTTGGGGTAGGCATCTTCTTGGGCTCTTGAATAAATTTTTAAAGCACGCATTTGAGCAATTGTAAAATCGGTCAAAGGTGCCTCACTGCCGCCTACCATAAATTTAGTAAGCATGCCGGATTTTAGCCAAGCTACTCCATTTAAAACCGCATGCAACGCCGTAGAACAAGTAATGGAATGGGAGATCTCTGGCCCTGAACTTTGCAAATCATGCGCCACCCAGGAAGAAATGTTTCCGAGTGTGGTGGTTGGCGAGGATAGGGTTGGTGCTTTGCCGGTTTCTAAATATTCTTGGTGGTGTTTTTCAAATAAATCTGTGGCACCACGTGAGGAACCAATATTGATTCCGAATATATCGTTGGCGCTCCAACCTGCTTGTTTTAATGCTGCTCGAGAGGCTTGTATGGCGTATAATACGGAATTATCCAGAAATTTGTATTTGGAATCCGATTGTTTTAATTGTGCTATTTTTGCGGTTGTGGCTGCCGTTAATGGGGCTATAACGGTGGGTACATTATCTAGTGTTTTTTGTACAAAACAATGTTGGTCCTTTAGATAATGCTCCCAAATGTGTTGTGAATTATCTCCTAATGGAGAAACGGATGCCAGAGCGGTTATGGATATTATTTGTGACACAATTAAGGATTATGAGTGTTAAAATTGGAACCTACATTAGGTGTAGTATTCTTTTTTTTAGCCCTGATAGTAGTGAAAATCCTTTATTCTCTCCCGTCTTTAGGGAGAGAATAAAGATTGTAACGGATAGCAGGATTAGCTACAAAATTAAACTATTTCGAGCGCATCTTGGACTACTTGATATATTTTTTGTAGTTGGGCATCGGTGATGATGTACGGCGGCAAAATGTAAACGATATTGCCAACGGGCCTAAGTACTACGCCGTTCTGGATAAAAAAATCATAGAGTTTGTTTCTTAAACTTCCGTAGTAACTTGCCGTTGCTTGGGTTTTTATTTCTAAGGCAAAGATAGTCCCTAAAACACGGGTGGTGTGTACTTTGGGGTGCTGCTTGATTTTGCTTTGAAAGTCCAGATGGTTTTGGTGTACGCGAACTAAATTGGCTTGCATCTCTGGGCTTTGCAATAGCTCTAGGCTGGCTAATGCTGCTGCGCAACCGGTGGGGTTTGCGGTAAAGGTGTGTCCGTGAAAGAGTGCTTTGTTGATGTCTTGGTCATAAAAAGCGTCAAAAATAACTTGGGTAAAGGTGGTGATTGCCATTGGAATGGTACCGCCTGTTAGTGCTTTGGACATGCACATGATATCTGGCATTTGATGAAGGTGGTCCATGGCAAAATTTTTGCCTGTTTTGCCAAAACCGGTCATTACTTCGTCTGCAATGGTTAGCACTTGGTTTTGTTTACAAATTTCAAGTAATTGGTCTAATGCTTCGGGTTCGTGCATGACCATTCCTGCGGCTCCTTGTACTAGGGGTTCAAAGATAAAAGCGGCACAGGGGTTGTTTTGTATTTGCATCTGAAGCGCATCGTAACTTTCTTGCTCTTTTCCTTTTGTGGGTGCCGGAATGCGCACTACGTCAATAAACATGCCTTTGAAGGCTTGGGTATAAAACGAGATGCCGCTGGCAGCCATGGCGGCAAAGGTATCGCCATGAAAAGCATTTTCGAAAGCAATTATGGTGGTGCGTTTTTCGGCTTTATTAAAAAAAAACTGCAGGGCTACTTTGATGGCTACTTCTACTGCCGTGGAGCCATTGTCTGAAAAAAATACTTTTTGTTGGTTGGCTGGCAAAATTTGCATTAGTTTTTCGCTAAGCACAATGGCGGGTTCGTGGGTAAAACCGCCAAAAAGTACATGTTCTAATGTGGTAAGTTGTTTGTAGATGGCATCGGCAATAAATCGGTTGCTGTGGCCGTAAGGGTTTACCCACCAAGAGGCGATGGCATCAATATATTCTTTGTTGTTTTCGTCCCAAAGCAAGGCACCTTCTCCTTTGGTGATAGCAATTGGCAATGCAGCGGTTTTGTGTTGGGTATAGGGATGCCAAAGATGGTGTTGGTCTCTTTCTGATAATGTCATTTTTTGAGAATATGGAGATCCGAATATATAAACAAACGGATCGCAATTAGATGCAAAGATAAAATCTATTTTCTAGGTTCTATTCTGTTTTGTCTAATTCTAAAAGATTTTCTCGGAACTGATCGGCGTATTCTTGAATTACATTAGAATCAAAATATGGTTCTTGTTCTATTCTTCCTATAAAAGGTACGGCTGTTTTGGATAGTATAATAGATTCGGTTGCTTGGTTTTGGGCGCCACTAAAAATAATTCCAGCAACTTTTATATTGCGAGTTTGCAGCGCTTCTATGGTTAACAAGGTATGGTTAATGCTACCTAAATAATGCCTAGAGACTACAATTACTTTATAGTCTGGCTGTATTAAATCTACGATGGTATCTTGGCTGTTTAAAGGCACGAACAAACCTCCTGCTCCTTCTATAACCAAATGATTAGTGGTTGTAGGTGCTACAATTTTAGCAAGATCTATGGTAATATTGTCTATCTGAGCAGCAAGGTGCGGGCTAGCAGGGGTATTTAATTGGTAGCTGTTAGGATGGATCACGGTTTTAGTATTGCTAACATAGTTGCGCACTTTGTGGCTGTCCGAATTTTCTAAATCTCCCGCTTGTACGGGTTTCCAATAATCGGCTTCTAGGGCTTGCGTGAGGATAGAGGAGGCAATGGTTTTACCAACATCAGTGGATATTCCGGTGACAAATAGTTTCATTTTTTTTGTGTTTTTAGTAAGCAATAGTTACAAAACACCAGAGAGCTTTCGGCCTGTTTTTAATAGTGCTGTAGCACATATAACGGCTTGTATTGTTCTGGTTCTATTTTTTAAAAAACAAAAGTATGCAACAAACGCAAAACATCCGTGATTTCTTGCTTAGAATTGTAACTGTGTAAACAAAAACGAAGCCTTTCTTGGCCCTCTGGAACCGTTGGAGACAATATGGCTTTGACCTCAATGTTTTTTTGTTGAAACTGTAAGGCTATTTGTTTTACATTTTGGTTTCCCGGAAGGATTGCAGATTGGATCGCTGCTTTTGAGGGCACAAAAAGCGGCTTGAGCCCTAACCAATATTTCTGTTGGTTGAAGTGCGTAATATTGGCTCGCAAGGCATGCAAACTATCTGTATTGGTTGCCAAAAATTGGTAAGCACTCAAAATAGTGCCCACAGAATGAGGCGATAATCCGGTGGTATAAATAAAACTTCGGGCAAAATTAACTAAGTATTGCCGCAAAGCATCCGAACCTAAAATGGCTGCGCCATGGCAGCCTAGACCTTTGCCAAAAGTCATAATTCGGGCAAAAACATGCTCGTGCAAACCCAACATTTGAGCCAAACCCTCGCCCTTATCGCCATAAACACCAAGAGCATGGGCTTCATCAAGTACTAAATACGCATTGTGTTTTTGACACATTGCAAGTAACTCCCCTAGATCAGGAGTATCGCCATCCATAGAAAAAACACTTTCGGTAACCACATAAAGTGTAGTGCTTTTATGCTGTTGCAAAAGTTTTTCGAGCATTTCAAAGTCATTGTGGGCGTATTTATATGTTTTGGCGTTGGAGAGCCGTAAGCCGTCTCTAATGGAGGCATGACAAAGCGCATCATAAAGGATTACATCTTCTTTTTGAGGTACACAACTAAAAAAGCCTACGTTGGCATCATAACCAGAATTAAAGATCAAGGCTGCTTCGGATTGATGAAAAGCAGCAATATAACGTTCTGTAGTTGGATATAAAACATGGTTGCCCGATAGCAATCTAGAACCTGTTGCGCCATTTTGGAGCAGGTTGTGGTTTACTAAATAAGTATGGGTTGCTTCAAAAATAGCCTCAGACTTACTGAATCCTAAATAATCATTGGAACTAAAGTCAATCAAAGCAGTGCTGTTAGACAACTGTCGGAGTGCATTTTCGTTATTGCGAATCTGTAGTTTTTTAAGAAGATTTTGAGGTAACTGCATACGGTTAAATTAAGCGTTTTATTGGTACGACTAAGGTCTTTGTAACCAAAATAGCCATCAAACTATTTTTATTTACAATCAAATAACAAAAGACTATTTACTCTAGCTTTGAGTCCTAGCTGCATTTCTGAGATACACCTATAGTACACCACCAGAAAGCTACTAACAAAAAAAGCCAAACATTGCTGTCTGGCTTTTATATAAAAATTGCAATGAGCCTTAGTCAGCCAATACAATCACTTTGTTGTCTTTCATTTCGATAGTTCCGGAAGAAATAGCAAGGGTATAATTTTGATCGTTAACTTTGGTGAACAATTTTGCTGCTTCTTTTTCAAACTTAAAGTTAGGTGCCGTAATGGTTACCAATCCTTTTTGAAGTAAGGAAACTATAGGCGCGTGATTATTTAATATCTGGAAAGCACCATCCACACCGGGCACGGATATTGCACTTACTTCTGCTTTAAATAAAGACGCCTCTGGCGATACTATTTCTAAAATCATTTTTTATGTATTTTAAATTTTAAATTTTAGATTTTAAATTAATTTATAATTCAAAATTCAATATTTAAAATAGATTATGCTTCTGCCAACATTTTTTCTCCAGCTTCAATAGCTTCTTCAATGGTTCCTTTAAGGTTAAATGCAGATTCTGGCAAGTGATCTAATTCACCGTCAATAATCATATTAAATCCTTTGATGGTATCTTTGATATCTACTAAAACCCCTTTTAATCCTGTAAATTGCTCTGCAACGTGGAATGGTTGCGATAAGAAACGTTGTACACGACGTGCTCTAGAAACGGCTAATTTATCTTCTTCAGATAATTCTTCCATACCTAGAATCGCGATAATATCTTGCAATTGTTTGTATTTTTGAAGAATTTCTTTTACTCTTTGTGCACAGTCATAATGCTCATCACCAAGAATTTGTGGTGTTAAGATACGAGAAGTAGAATCTAACGGGTCAACCGCTGGATAAATACCTAACTCCGCAATCTTACGAGACAATACCGTTGTTGCATCAAGGTGGGCAAAAGTTGTTGCTGGTGCTGGATCCGTTAAATCATCCGCAGGTACGTATACCGCTTGTACAGAGGTAATAGATCCTTTATTGGTAGATGTGATACGCTCTTGCATCGCTCCCATTTCGGTGGCTAAGGTTGGTTGGTATCCTACTGCAGATGGCATACGACCTAAAAGTGCCGATACCTCAGAACCTGCTTGTGTAAAACGGAAGATATTATCCACAAAGAACAATACATCTTTACCTTGATCCGTTCCTGCTCCATCACGGAAATATTCTGCGATAGATAATCCAGAAAGTGCTACACGAGCACGAGCTCCTGGTGGCTCATTCATTTGTCCGAAAACGAAAGTAGCTTTAGACTCTCTCATTCCTGGTAAATCTACTTTAGATAAATCCCACCCTCCATTTTCCATAGAGTGCATGAATTCTTCTCCGTATTTTATAATTCCTGACTCTAACATCTCACGAAGTAAGTCATTTCCTTCACGTGTTCTTTCTCCTACTCCTGCAAATACCGAAAGTCCTCCGTGTCCTTTTGCGATATTGTTGATCAACTCTTGGATCAATACTGTTTTACCTACTCCAGCTCCACCAAACAATCCAATTTTACCTCCTTTAGAGTAAGGCTCAATTAAATCAATTACTTTGATTCCGGTGAATAAAACTTCAGAAGATGTCGACAAATCCTCAAATTTTGGTGCTTGACGGTGAATTGACATTCCGTCTTTTCCTGTTTTAGGTAATTCTGGCAAACCATCAATGGCATCACCTATTACATTAAACAAACGTCCGTAAACATCTGCTCCAATAGGCATTTGAATTGGGCTTCCTGTACCTACAACTTCATAACCTCTACTCAAACCATCTGTTGAGTCCATTGAAATGGTACGAACGGTATTTTCACCAATGTGAGATTGTACTTCAAGTACTAATAAAGTACCATCTTTTTTTGTGATTTCTAACGAATCATAAATTTTTGGAAGTTCAACATCTTTACCGTTGAAAACTACATCAACTACTGGACCAATGATTTGCGCAACTTTTCCTATTACTTTTGACATTACTTATGTATTTATTAAATAGCTATTTAGGTTTATGAAATATGACTAACCGAATGTTATCGATTGTACGATTTTTTCAGTGTGCAAATATAATTTTTTAAAATAAAAAATCAATACCTTTTTCTATAAAAAACATTAAAAAACAAAAGATTATTTAAAAATACCTCTAAATGGATTGCCTGCTTCTAAATAGACCCCTAAAAAACTCCTTTGCATCCATCAAAAAGCCCCTACACAGCACCTAACTACACCAATAGAGGATACCAAAAAAGCGAATAGATAACTCCACTCGCTTTTTTATAAAAATTGTACCAATTTCAAGTTTACTCTACCGTTACAGACTTAGCCAGGTTACGTGGCTGGTCCACATTACATCCGCGCATTACGGCAATATGGTAGGAGAGCAACTGCAATGGAATTGTAGTTATTAATGGGGATAGTGGGTCTGAAGTTTTTGGGATTTCAATAACATAATCTGCCAATCTTCGTACTTCGGTATCTCCCTTGGTTACAATAGCAATGATTTTACCACTACGGGATTTTATCTCTTGAATGTTACTAACTATTTTGTCATAATGTCCTTGTCTTGGAGCAATTACTACTACTGGCATTTGCTCATCGATCAAAGCAATTGGACCGTGTTTCATTTCTGCTGCTGGATATCCTTCGGCATGAATATACGATATTTCTTTTAACTTTAAAGCACCTTCTAGAGCTACCGGAAAATTATATCCTCTACCAAGATACAGGCAATTAGGCGCATCTACAAAGACTGCTGCAATTTCTTTGGCTACAGAATCTGTTGCTAGAGCTTCTTGTACTTTTTCAGGGATCAATTCTAGCTCTTGTAAGTACATGTGATAATCCGTATGCGATAGTGTACCTTTGGCTTTGGCTAAACGCAAAGCAATCATGGTCAATACCGTGATTTGTGTTGTAAATGCCTTGGTTGACGCTACTCCAATTTCGGGACCTGCATGGGTATACGCTCCTGCATATGTTTCTCTAGAAATAGAAGATCCAACTACGTTACATACCCCAAAAACAAAAGCACCGTTTTCTTTAGCCAGTTTTATTGCCGCCATAGTATCTGCCGTTTCTCCAGATTGAGATATTGCAATAACGACGTCTTTGCTGTTAATAATTGGATTTCGGTATCTAAACTCCGACGCGTACTCGACCTCAACGGATATACGGGCAAACTCTTCGAATATATATTCTGCAACTAATCCTGCATGCCACGAAGTACCGCAGGCCACAATAATAATTCTATCCGCGTTTAAAAATTTTTCTAAATTATCCTCGATACCTGCCATTTGAATAATTCCTTCATTGGCATGCAACCTTCCTCTATAGGTGTCTTTTATAACGCTTGGTTGTTCGTAAATTTCTTTAAGCATAAAGTGGTCATAGCCCCCTTTTTCAATTTGCTCTAAATTCATTTTCAACTCTTGAATATACGGATCCACTAAAGAGTCGTCTTTAATTTTACGTACTTTCATGTTTTTATGAAGTCGGATATTGGCCATTTCGCCATCTTCTAAATATACTGCATTAGAGGTATATTCAATAAAAGGAGATGCATCTGATGCGATAAAATATTCACCTTCTCCAATCCCAATTGCTAAAGGACTCCCTAAACGGGCCGCCACGATTTCATTTGGATTTTTTTTGTCAAAGACCGCTATTGCGTAAGCTCCAATCACTTGGTTAAGAGCTACTTGAACTGCTTTTCCTAATTTTAATTTTTCTTTTATTTGGATTTCTTCAATCAGATTGACCAATACTTCTGTATCGGTATCCGAATGAAAAACATACCCTCTTTTAATCAATTCTTCTTTTAAAGGCGCATAATTTTCAATGATTCCGTTGTGGATGATAACCAAATCACCAGAATTGGACTCATGCGGGTGGGAGTTAACATCATTAGGAACTCCGTGCGTTGCCCAACGAGTATGACCAATTCCTACAGAACCTGTAGTTGTCATCTCGGCTAATGCTTTTTGTTCTAGATCTGCAACTTTACCTTTGGTTTTACAAAGCTTAATGGCATCCCCATCATAAATCATCACTCCTGCACTGTCATAACCTCTGTATTCCAGTCTTTTTAGTCCTTTTATAACTATAGGATAAGCCTCTCTATGGCCTATATATCCAACTATTCCACACATATATTTTTAATTAGATTTTGTATAATAGATTTCCAGTTTTAATTTGTTTTTTGGATCTACCGCTCTAGAACCATGAACAATAGCTCCTTGCGGACTCATCACAGATGCTGTTGGAACTTTAGAAATTTTGGTAGTAGGGGTTTTTAAACTATTGGATGTTGCAACAGCAATAGACTCCGTAATAGCCAATCCTAACTTGACGTTGGTAGAATCCGTGTTTTTAACCAAGCTTCTGATATGGTTGGTAAGGCTTATTTTATAATAACTATCGGCTGGATTTTGTTGGTTTAAAATACCTCCAAAAAGAAATTTTGCGCTTTTACCATTTCCAGCAGCAGTAGAATTATCATAAAAATAATCTGATACTGGTTTATTGTTATTAAAATCATACAAATACACTCTGTTTGCTTTTTTGTCATTGGCAGATGCGGTAGCATCCAATCGAACTACCAAACTAGCCTCATTGATCAACCATTTATTGGCTCTAATAAGATCCAACTGATCCGCAACACCATTGGGAGCTCCAGTTTTACCATCAACACCATAGAGGTCTTTACCAAAGAGTTCTAAAATAGCCAAAGAACCATCTCCCCCTTTTAGGTATAATTTTTCGTCGCCTAAAACCGTATTAACAGCAGCGCTACTAATTGCATTAGCGTAGACTGCATTAGAGGTGTGTTCTCGCAAACTCACAGTATTGCCTATCAACTTAAGCACTATGGTTTTAGCAACTCTTGTTGGATCGGTATCCGAAGTATCTTCTTTATAATTTATGGTTATTTTTGCTTTTTTAAAATCTAACATTGCTAAACCAGATGGGTTAGCACCCGACTTTTCTACCTTAAAATACAAGCCTCTAAAATAGTCTTTAAACACATCGTTGCTAACTAATTTATTACTAGCTACAGCATCCATTATTTTAGTTTTAAAAAACCCTTTATCTAAATCCAATCGTACAGCAGGTGCCTCTCTCTTTATGGTCTCTTTGCCATCTACCATCTCGGTATATCTATATTGATCTGCACTAAACCGAAACAAATCATTTTGACCAACATCTAAAGAATTATTCAAACGCATGCTTGCTTTTACTGCCTCAAACATAGCATTTTGATCGGTGTAGTATTTTTGAGATTCTTTCAATCCAGTATCTGGATCTAAATTACGAATAAAATACCCAGACTCAAAAACACTTAGTTTTAGTTTGGCATTATCTGGACCATAAATAGAATCTAAAGTATAGGTACTATCTCCGTTGGTATCTGTAGATTTTAAAGTACTAAAGTACGGAATAGTCAACACAACGCTTTCAATAACTGGATTTTTGCCTATAACCGGATTCACTGTCTCTAG
Organism: Flavobacterium crassostreae; assembly: GCF_001831475.1. Taxonomy (NCBI): domain Bacteria; kingdom Pseudomonadati; phylum Bacteroidota; class Flavobacteriia; order Flavobacteriales; family Flavobacteriaceae; genus Flavobacterium; species Flavobacterium crassostreae. Next base: position 621,998 of record NZ_CP017688.1, read on the forward strand.
AGCTACTTGCGTAACAAAATTAGCAGTGGTAGAGCCAAAACCATCTGTATCGTAGATACCTAATGGATTCACAGCTAGATTATTAGACTGCACAGGACCTGTTTTTTGATTATACCCTATTACATCAAAGCTGCTTTTTTCTAAACCAAAATGATTGTCTCCCAACAAGCCATCACCTATAGAATTATAGTCTTTATCACAGGAGTACAAAAAAGCAACGGATGCAATTAATAGTGTTTTCTTAAAAAAAGAAGTATCGAACATATATTACTAAAAATTAAATTTACAGAATTTCATTATTACAAAAATTGCTATACGCTTCTGCGAAAGCATCTTTTGTGACGAAAGGTAAAAAAGGTTTTCCTGAAGATTCTATATATTTTGTTAAACTTGAAGAAACGTTTGCCGAAGCAACAATCACTCCATCAGAATGGTCTATAGTAGCTTTTATAATACTCTCGTAATCTGGCGTTTTTAAACCCGTAATAGCCTCAAGAGGCACTCCATCAAGTTGTATTTTATTAATCATCTCCGCATCTAAGGTGCCTTCAAAAGATTGACTATAAACCGAACTAATAATTTTTGTGTCCGAAAACAAGGCTTCGTTTTTATAATAATGTTTCATGTAAATAGGCAACATTGCTGCCATCCATCCATGAACATGAATAATATCTGGAACCCAATTTAATTTCTTTACCGTCTCTACAACTCCTTTTGCAAAAAAGATCGCACGCTCATCATTGTCTGGAAACAAAACCCCTTCTTCGTCTGCAAAAGTTGCTTTGCGCTTAAAGTATTCTTCATTATCAATAAAGTATACCTGGATGCGCTCCTTGGGGATGGACGCTACCTTAATAATCAACGGCATGTCTAAGTCATTTACTACTAAGTTCATACCAGAAAGTCTAATTACTTCATGTAACTGATGTCTTCGCTCATTTATATTCCCGTATCTTGGCATAAATATTCTAATCTGTCCACCTTGATCATTTACCATCTTTGGAACATCATAAGACATTAAAGATACTTCATTTTCAGCTAAATAAGGCACCACTTCAGATGATACGTATAATATCCTCTTATCTTTCATATTGTAATTTGCTTAGTTTATTGGTTATAAAAACCAAGCAAAATTACAAAATTTTATGCAGTTATTAACTAATATATTATGTTTGCACCTAATTTAAATAAACCACAATGCATATTTTTAATGAAAAGGCCCCTTTGATAGCACATTTAGCAAACAGCAAAAACCGAAATGCTACCATTGGTTTTGTACCAACTATGGGTGCGCTACACCAAGGACACCTTTCATTAATGCAACAATCAATCTCAGAGAACGCCATCACGGTGGTCAGTATTTTTGTCAATCCAACCCAATTCAATAACGCCGAAGATTTATTAAAATACCCCAGAACTTTAGAGCAAGATGTACAAAAAATAGCACTTTTGAATCCCGATATTATTATTTTTGCCCCTACGGTAACGGCTATTTATGACCATGAAATCAGTTCCCAAGAGTTTGATTTTGACGGACTAGAGCATCAAATGGAAGGAAAATTTAGACCTGGCCATTTTGACGGAGTAGGCACTGTGGTAAAAAAATTATTTGAAATAGTAACTCCAACCAAAGCATACTTTGGCGAAAAAGATTTTCAGCAATTACAGATTATTAAAAAAATGGTTGCCAAAAACCACCTTCCGGTAAAAGTAGTTGGTTGCGCCATTTATAGAGAACCAAGCGGCTTGGCCATGAGCTCAAGAAACGAAAGATTAACCCCAACAGAACGAGAAAAAGCCGCAAATATATACCAAATACTTCTAAAAGCTAAAGAAGCCTTTAGAACCCAAAGCCCACAAGAAGTAAGCCAATTGGTAGAACATACTTTGGCCAACCACCCAGATTTTGAATTAGAATATTTTCAGATTGCCGAAGAAGAAACCCTCTTGCCCTGCTTGACCAAGAAAGAAACCACAAAATACCGTGCTTTTATAGCCCTTTTTATAAATAAAATCAGATTGATAGATACGCTTTCATTAAATTAATTTATTTTTACACTATGTATATCGACGTTTTAAAATCCAAAATTCACCGCGTAAAAGTAACCGGAGCCGATTTAAATTATATTGGCAGCATCACCATAGACGAGACACTCTTAGAGGCTTCTAATATTATTGAAGGAGAAAAAGTAGCCATTGTTAACATCAATAATGGCGAACGCTTTGAGACTTACGCCATAAAAGGAGAAAGAAATTCCGGCGAAATAACCCTCAACGGACCCGCTGCAAGACGCGTTCAAAAGGGAGACATTATAATAATTATTGCCTATGCCTCTTTAGAATTTGAAGAAGCAAAAAAATTCCAACCCTGGATTATTTTTCCAAACGAAAAAGATAACTCCTTAACATAACGTTTTTTAAACACCAAAACCCCTATTAAAAATAGTTTTAATGGGGGTTTCTTATTACTTTTATTGCATCCCAAAATAAATAAAAACCTCTAGCACTTGCTTTTGTGATTTTTATCCAAAACCTAGCCCCATGAAACACCTTTTAGTACTCCTGTTTTTTTCGTTGAGCGTATATTCTCAAAAAAACACCGAAGCCTTTGCCTCTACTAGTTTAAACGAAACTAGAGAAATCAGCATCACGCTTCCTCCTAATTACCAAACCAATACCTCCAAAGAATACCCTTTATTAGTTTTACTCGATGGAGAATATCTTTACGACCCATTTTATGGCGCCATTAGCTACGGAACGTATTGGGATGATCTACCCGAAACTATTATAGTTGCCATAAAACAAGGCAATAGCGACCAAAGAGAAAAAGACTGTGGCTTTAACCCAATGGATGGCTTGCCAACTGCAAGAGCGACTGCTTTTTTTAATTTTATCAACTACGAACTTTTGCCATATATTGACAAAAAATACCGCACAGCGCCTTTTAGAATAATTGCAGGGCACGACACAACGGCGGGTTTCTTAAATGCCTTTTTGTATAAAGAAAGCCCTATTTTTAATGCCTATATTGCTCTAAGCCCAGAATTAGCGCCAGAGACAGAAAACTACGTGGTAGACAAACTCAAAAATTTAAAACAACCCCTCTTTTATTACCAAGCCTTAGCATCTGGAGATGTAAACAGAATAAAAGATCCCGTGATAAGATTGGATGAAAAATTAAAAAAAATAGATAGCCCGCAGTTGAATTACAAATTAGACCAATTTACTGCCTCGCATTATGCGGTTGTTTTGTATGCTATACCGAATGCCTTGTACCATATCTTTGATGTATACAAGCCTATCTCTTCTGTAGAATTTTCTGAAAAAATTGTAACCCTAGAGCAAGGCTACACCGATTATTTGGTAACCAAATACGACGTTATCACCAACAAACTTGGATTAAAAGTTCCGGTACGAGTAAATGATTTTAAAGCAATTGAAGCTGCAATACTAAAAAACAAAGCCTACGGCGAGCTGGACCAATTATCTCAAATTGCAGACAAAAACTACCCAAAGGCAATGTTAGCACGTTATGAATTAGGGTTAATGTATGAAAAAATGGGCGAACTAAAAAAAGCTGCCAAAAAATACCAATCTGCCTCACAGTTAGACCCTATTGGAGGACTAACAAAAGACATGATGATTAACAAATATTACGACCTTATAAACCAAAAGGAAAGCAATGGCAAAGATAAAAACTAGTTTTTTTTGTCAAAGTTGCGGTACCCAATATCCAAAATGGCAAGGACAATGCAATTCTTGCAAAGAGTGGAATACCATTGCTGAAGAGATCGTCCAAAAACAAGAAAAGGTGGCCTGGAAAACCCAGGGCGACACTCCGAGCAAAGCAGCTAGGCCTCTAAAAATCAATGAAATTGATTCTACCCAAGAAATCCGGATGAATACCACCGATGCCGAGCTCAATCGGGTTCTTGGAGGCGGTATTGTTCCTGGATCTTTAACCCTATTGGGAGGCGAGCCTGGTATAGGAAAAAGCACTCTATTGCTACAGGTTTCTTTAAAATTACCTTACAAAACACTCTATGTATCTGGCGAAGAAAGTCAGAAACAAATAAAAATGCGTGCCGAGAGAATCACCCCTATAAGTGATAATTGCTACATACTTACAGAAACCAAAACACAAAACATCTTCAAACAAATTGAAGCCATACAGCCCGAAATAGTTATTATTGACTCCATACAAACCTTACATACGGAATATATAGAATCTACCGCAGGAAGCATCTCTCAAATAAGAGAAACCACTGCAGAGCTAATTAAATTTGCCAAAGAAACCAACATTCCGGTAATTTTAATTGGTCACATTACCAAAGACGGCAACATAGCCGGCCCTAAAATACTAGAACACATGGTAGATACCGTATTGCAGTTTGAAGGAGACCGCAATCATGTTTACCGGATCTTACGCTCTCTCAAAAACCGTTTTGGCTCTACGGCCGAAATAGGAATTTACGAAATGTTGGGCAGTGGGCTAAGAGAAGTTTCCAACCCCTCCGAAATTTTAATTTCGCACAAAGACGAAGAGCTATCCGGCACGGCAATTGCCACCACCCTAGAAGGAATGCGCCCTCTAATGATCGAAATACAATCTTTAGTTAGCACCGCAGTCTACGGTACCCCACAACGAAGCACCACAGGATACAATGCCAAAAGACTCAACATGATATTGGCCGTGCTCGAAAAAAGAGCTGGTTTTAGGCTTGGCGCCAAAGATGTTTTTTTGAACGTAACCGGAGGAATATCCGTAGATGATCCAGCAATAGATCTAGCGGTTGTTGCTGCCATTTTATCTTCAAATGAAGACATTCCGGTAAATAAAGATTTTTGCTTTGCTGGCGAAGTAGGATTATCCGGAGAAATTCGCCCAGTAAACAGAGTAGACCAACGGATACAAGAGGCCGAGAAATTAGGGTTTTCGACCATTTTTGTTTCAAAATACAACAAAATAGCTTTAAAAAATCCAGGAATTAAAATCCAGTTGGTAACCAAAATTGAGGATGTTGCCAGCATGCTGTTTGGCTAAACCTTATTTTTTTACTAAAATTGGTCGTATCAGGCAGCCATCCTAAATCAAAACAATAATGCTCAAGACATTAAATCAACATAAAATGAAAGTTTTACCAAATAATAGCTATAGTTTCAAAATAACAGGAAACGAAACTGAAACTTTAGAACGCTTAAAAAGAAGGACTGAAATATCTGAAAAATTAATTTCTAAAAAAACAGACAAATCCTTTATTGGAATAGTTAAAGAAAATACTTTTAGAATAATTTCATCCGAAATTGGAAAAGGAGCATTTTGCGTTTTAACAGGAGAAATCAATAATCAAAAAGGAGAAGTTGGTATTGAAATAAATAAAGCATTCCGAATACTATTAAGTGTGTTTTTATGCCTCCCTTTTGTTGGCTTAATAATGCAACTGTTTTTAGGGAAATCAGAATTTTTAGCACTTTTTATTTTAGTCTTTATTGGGCAATTATTAGTCATAAGATACCTATTTATTGAATTCGTATTCCAAAGACTTTCAAGATCTAGCCTAAATAAACTGAACGACATATTAGACATCGAATATATCGAAAAAGACTAGACATAACAAACCTCTGCCGGTACGTCATTTGCAATTTAGTAAAATCACCGTTTAAGGCTTGTTTTGGTTCGGCCTAAAATACTCGTCTTGATAAGTCGAAAACGGCTAAAGGCCGAGAATTTTAGAAAACTACCAGGCCGAATTATAACGATAAAACATTTAGACCGACAAGTAATTCTAAAAACGGAGAAGCTTTAAGCGAAATAGTTTTTCATTACAAACAAGTTGACAATATTTTTACTTCAGAATATTCAGGAAGAGAAATTAAAATGGACATTTAATTAGTTTTCTTAATGAAAATACAGAAATGTGTTTTCAATCAATTAAATAATAAAAAGCAACTTATGACAGGAGTTTATAAATCAAATTTCAAAAATATTGATAATTAAAAAAATATGATTTTAGAAGTAGCAATATTAAATATCAAGAGTGGACAAGAAAAACAATTTGAAATCGACTTCGCAACAGCGGGACAATTTATTCGTTCAATAAATGGTTATGTAAGACACTCGCTACGAAAATGCTTAGAGCAAACCAATAAATACATTCTACTTGTGGACTGGGAAAATTTAGAAGACCATACAATTGGGTTTAGACAATCCGCAGAATATTTGGAATGGAAAAAGATTTTGCACCATTATTACGATCCGTTTCCAACAGTTGAACATTACGAGACAATAATTGAACACGAAAATAAAAACTAACAGCAATTTTTAGCTAGCTGGAGTTTAGTAAAATCATCGTTTAAGTCTTGTTTTGGTTCAGCCTAAAACATTAGTCTTGGTGAGTCGAAAACGGCTATAGGTGTGAGAACGTTGCTTTGAGAATATTAAACCTCCATTATCCAAAAGATAGCAATAAAAGTAGTATATTGACCCCTAATTATTTTTGTGTCAAACAAAGCATTTTAAATGATCCAAATTTTAAATAGTAGCGGCCACTAAATGTTACATCTTGAAAAATACCACCCAAATCATAAAAGTAAATGGGATGCCTTTGTTAGCGAGAGCAAAAATGGCGTCTTTCTGTTTTATAGAGAATATCTAGAATACCATCAAGAACGGTTTGTAGATCATTCTTTAATTTTTTTAAAAAAAAATAAAATAATTGCCTTATTTCCTGCAAACCAAAGCGGTATGGAGATTTTTTCTCACGCAGGACTAACCTTTGGCTCTTTGCTAATAGGAAATGCCATCAAAGCATCCGAAGTAATGGCCTTGTTTGGGCTACTTAAGGCATACTACCAAAATCTGGGTTTTACAAAAATTACCTACAAAGCAATTCCATCTATTTACCATCGCTATCCAGCCGATGAAGACTTATATGCGCTGTTTATAAACAAGGCTACACTAGTTAGAAGAGACCTCGCTTCGGTAATACAATTAGAAAACAAAATTGGTTTCTCGCAAACTAAAAAACAATCCGTAACTAAGTGTATCCAAAATCAGATTACCATTACCCAAAACAACGATTTAGAAGAATATTGGGATTTATTGACCAACGTATTGTCTAAATTTGGCGTTAAACCAGTACATTCTTACAAAGAGATCACGCATTTAAAAGCGCTCTTCCCGGATAAAATACAACTATACGAAGCCCGAAAAAATAACGTATTATTGGCCGGAATTGTAATCTACGATTACAAACAGGTTGTACACACCCAATATATGGCAAACTCAGAGGAGGGCAGAAAAATTGGTGCCCTAAACTATATCAATGCCCATTTGATATCTCAAGTTTACCAGCACCGAAAATACTATAGCCTTGGAACTTCTATGCAAGATCATGGACTGCTCAACGAAGGCTTGATCCAACAAAAAGAATTGATGGGCAGTAGAGCAATTGCCATAGACTTCTATGAACTAATTTTATAAAAAGCTGTATATATAAAATGATACCATTTTTAGATTTACAAAAAATAAACGCCACCTACAAACAGGAATTAATCCAAGCATTTGCACGTGTTTTGGATTCTGGCTGGTATGTAATGGGCACCGAATTAAATCAATTTGAAACCGATTTTGCCACTTATTGCGGCACGAAGCATGCCATAGGTGTTGCTAATGGCCTGGATGCTCTGACCCTGATACTAAAAGCCTACATCCAACTAGGAGTAATCCAAGAGGGAGATGAAATACTCGTACCATCTAATACCTATATTGCCAGTATACTGGCTGTTTCTGCAACTAATTTGGTTCCTGTTTTGGTAGAGCCAGATCCCAAAACCTTCAATATTGCTCCTGAGCTGCTACAATCAAAAATCACGCCCCGGACCAAAGCCATACTGCCAGTACATCTCTATGGGCAACTTTGTGACATGCCGGCAATTTTGGCTATTGCCAAAAAAAACCACTTATTGGTTATTGAAGATAGTGCACAAGCCCACGGTGCTATTTTAAACCATCAAAAAGCAGGAAACTGGGGAGATGCCGCAGGTTTTAGTTTTTATCCTGGCAAAAACTTAGGCGCCTTAGGCGATGCGGGAGCAATTACAACCAACAACGATGCACTTGCTAGTTGTATACGTGCTTTATTAAATTATGGTTCCCATCAAAAGTACCACAATACATACAAAGGGGTTAATAGCCGCTTGGATGAGCTGCAAGCCGCATTCCTTGGTGTGAAATTAAAAAAATTAGATTCGGAAACTGCCCTAAAACGCAGTATTGCTTTAAGGTACCAAACCGAAATAACCAACCCAAAAATACTTTTGCCCCAGGCCAACAATCCGTTAGCACACGTTTGGCATTTATTTGTAGTTCGCACCGAAGATAGAAAAGCCTTTCAGGACTATTTAAAAACAAATCAAATTGAAACCTTGATTCATTATCCCGTGCCTCCACACCAGCAAGAGGCCTACAAAGAATGGCGCGATTTGCGTTTTCCTGTTTCCGAAAAAATACATCAAACCGTGCTAAGTTTGCCTCTTAGCGCAGTACTAACTAAACCAGAAGTAGACCGAATAATTTGTGTAATTAATGCGTATTAAACCCTATTTTGAAACTAATTAAGACCACTTTATATTCTGGCATAAGCACCGTAATTCGTATTGCTTTTGGATTTATTTCTAGCAAAGTAATTGCACTATATACCGGCCCTGCAGGCGTGGCATTAATTGGCACTTTTGCAAATTTAATAACCATTGTACAGACCTTTGCCAATGGCGCCATAGCTACTGGCGTGGTCAAATATACCGCAGAATATGACGGAGATAAAGAATCCTTAAAGACCCTATTTAGTACCGCTTTAAAAATAAGTATTTATTGCTCTGCTATAATGGGCTGCTTTGTAGTGTTAGGAGCTTCTATGCTTTCTGCTTTACTATTTGCCAGCCATCAGTATAGCAACCCCATACGGATTTTAGGGTTTAGCTTGGTTTTTTATGCTTTAAACACGCTTGCTATGGCCATTTTAAACGGGCAAAAACAAATAAAAACCTATACCTTAATACATACTATAGCCAGTATGGTAGGCTTGCTATCTACGTTGTTATTGGTTTCTTATTTTCGGGTAGAGGGAGCGTTATATGCCTTGGTATTCTCACAAGTTGTGGTGTTTTTTATTGCCGTATATCTGGTTTCAAAAAGCACTTGGTTTTCGGTAGATTATTTCAAACAACGTATGGATCCTGCAACGATCAAAAAATTGGCGCACTATAGCATCATGGCCATTGTATCAGCTTTGACTCTACCGGTATCTCAAATACTTTTACGAAACAAAATCATAGCTACCCAAGGACTACAAGCAGCTGGATTATGGCAAGCTATGCTGCGCATTTCAGACGGGTATTTAATGGTTCTTACTACCGCACTTGCAACGTATTATCTACCTAAGTTAGCCTCCTTACACACCAAAAAAGAACTCCAAGCAGAAATAATCCAAGGGTACAAAATTTTAATTCCAACGGTAGCATTGGGATGCTTGGTTCTTTATTATTTGCGCTTTTTTATCATCCAAATCCTATACACTCCGGATTTTGTGGCCATGTCTGACTTATTTTTTTACCAATTATTAGGCGATTTTTTTAAAATGTGTTCTTGGATTTTGGCCTACATGATGCTGGCAAAAGCAATGACTAAATGGTATATTTTTACCGAAATCAGCTCCACGCTACTCTATTTGTTATTGGGGCATCTGGGTATCAATTATTTTGGTCTCAAAGGAATTACAATGGCCTATGCTTGCAATTATTTTATTTATTTTCTTACCATGCTGGTTCTTTTTGGGTCTTTGCTATTCCATAAAACAAAAGACTAAGAACAAATACTAGGCAACAGCTACCTATTTACGCCATAGCTGCAAGAACTTCTAAAAAAGACCCAAAACAATTTAGCCCAAAAACCTATAAAAATAACTCTAGCGCTGGCAAAAAAAATAGCCTAGACTTTATTCCAAATAAAAACCCACTAAAACAGAATTTTTTGTGGGTTTTTATAGTATTACATAATTAACACGATATACACTACGGTGCTGGATCGGGTATTTTTGCCTGAACGGCATCAATTGCTTCCAAAACTGCAGCAGAAAGCGTAACGTTTATAGTGTCTATGTTTTGTTTTAATTGTTCTAAGGTAGTTGCGCCAATTATTGTACTGGTCACAAAGGGTTGTTGCTCTATGAACGCTAATGCTAACTCGGTTAATGTCAAGCCATTTTCTACGGCAATTTTATGGTATAACTTGGTTGCCTCGGTACTTTGTGCACTACTGTAACGGGTGTATTGCGGAAACAAATTTATCCTTGCATTAGGATGGCTTTCTTGGGTTAAAAACTTACCAGACAAAACACCAAAACCCAACGGAGAGTAAGCTAAAAGTCCTACATTTTCTCTAACACAAATCTCGGAGGTATCGGTCTCAAACAAGCGGTTCAACAAAGAATACGGATTTTGTATTGTTTTTATTTTAGGCAGATTATGGTATTTATTTTCTTCTAAAAAACGCATAACGCCCCAAGCATTCTCGTTAGATAAGCCTATTTGTCGTATTTTGCCTTCTTTTACAAAACCCTCCAGGGTGGTGAGTACTTCTTGAATATTGTCTTGCCATTGGTCTTCTTGAACCGTAAACGCCCGCTGACCAAAGGTATTGGTTTTGCGTTCTGGCCAGTGCAGTTGGTACAAATCCAAATAATCCGTTTGTAATCGTTTCAGACTGTTGTCCAAAGCATGCTGGATGCTCTTTGGAGAAAAATCCATTTTCTCTCTCATGTAATAAAAATTAGGATTGGGACCAGCTATTTTAGATGCCAAAACAATTTCTTCTCTTTTCTTTGATTTTTTTAACCAAGTACCAATGATTTTCTCCGTGCTTCCATAGGTATCTTTACTGGCAGGTATTGAATACATCTCGGCAGTGTCAAAAAAATTCACACCGTGCTCTAAGGCATAATCCATCTGTGCGTGTCCTTCGGCTGCTGTATTTTGTTGTCCATAGGTCATGGTGCCTAGACAAATTTTGCTCACCTTTATATCGGTATTGGGTAAGGTCGTATATTTCATGTGCTGTGTAATGTTATTTTAGAAAGCTCTAAATTACAAAGGTTTTATACCAAAAAAGAGTCAAAAAATTACTTTGACTCTTTTTTAACGTTTGCTTAATTGCGTTTATTTGTTGAATTATTCTATTTCATTTAACATACTGGCTATGGCATCCAATCTAGGAGTCAATATGATTTCTATTCTTCTGTTTTTGGACTTACCCTCTGTGGTAGTATTGGATGCTAATGGTGCAAATTCACTTCTTCCGGCAGCAGTCAGGTTTTGTTTGTTTATCTGTGCGTTTTCTGCCAAGATAGCTACAATTGCGGTTGCTCTCTTGGTGGACAAATCCCAATTGTTGGCAATAACACCTGCGCTCGAAAAACCGTCGTTATCCGTGTGACCTTCAATCAAAACCGAAATATCTGGATTGTCAGCCAATACTTTTCCTACTTCAACAACTGCTTTTTTTCCTTCGGATCCTACAGACCAACTCCCGGAACCAAAGAGTAATTTATTTTCCATAGAAACGTATACTTTTCCGTTTTTTTGTTCCACAGTCAGCCCTTTGCCTTCAAAACCATTTAACGCGCTAGAGAGGGTTTCTTTAAGTTTTTTCATGGCTGCCTCTTTGGCTGCAATTAACGATTCAAGCTCTTCTAAACGTTGTGCATTTTTGCTTAATCGTTCTTGTTCTATGGCTAGTATTTTGGCTTTTTCGTCTAATTGTGCTAACAAATCCCGATTTTTGCTCATATTGGCCTGCATGGCCTCATTGCTATTTTTTTCTAAAGCTTGGTACGAATCTTTAAGAACATCCATTTTGTTTTTTAATCCAAAGTTGTCTGCTATTAAACGATCCCGCTCTGCTTTAATCTTATTCATCTCTCCTTTTAGGGAGTCTTGTTTAAATTCTAATTGATTTTTTTGCAACAGAAGATCGGCATTTCCATCCGCAAGAATTCTATTCTCTTTTTTTAGATCTGTAAATTTATTCTCTAAATCCGTGTATACTTTTTTAGAAACACAAGAACTAGCTAACGCTATTGCCACTAATCCCAAAGAAATTTTTTTTATCATTTTATACTTATTAATTGCTGTTATTTTATACTATTTCTACCAAAACCGGACAATGGTCGGAATGTTTGGCTTCGGGCAGAATGACTGCTCTTTGGATCTTTTCTTTCAAGGGTTCTGTGACTAAACAATAATCTATCCGCCAGCCTTTGTTATTGGCACGAGCAGTAGGCACGCGCATGGTCCACCAAGTATAATTATCGGGCTCTTTGTTTAAATACCGAAAACTATCTACAAAACCACTGGCCAAAAAACCGTCTAACCAAGTGCGCTCTGCGGGCAAAAAACCCGAAACATTTTTATTACGGACCGGATCATGAATATCAATTGCTTGGTGGCAAATATTATAATCCCCGCATACCACTAAGTTGGGAATGCTTTTTTTGAGATCCGTTATGTACTCCTGAAAATCATCCATAAATCTAAATTTATGATCCAATCTGGCGCTGTTAGTCCCGGAGGGCAAATACAAACTCATTACCGACAAAGCGTCAAAATCTACCCGGATGGTACGTCCTTCAAAGTCCATGTGCTCAATACCAGTTCCGTAAACTACCTTATTGGGTTTTATTTTAGATAAAATTGCCACGCCACTATATCCTTTTTTGGTGGCCGGAAACCAATAATGGTACGGATATCCTGCTAGTTCAAAATCTAACAAAGGTAATTGCTCTGGAGTAGCCTTAATTTCCTGAAGACAAACCACATCGGGAGCTGCTTGTTGCAGCCAAGTCAGAAAACCTTTGGAAATTGCAGCACGAATACCGTTAACATTGTAAGAGATTATTCTCATTTTTGAAAAAATTTATTTTCAAAAGTACTAAAAATAAGAAACTATTCGGTGTTAAAAACCGTAAAATCTAATTCCGAATGATTAGTTAATAGAGTTTTTTTCTATCTTTGTTTTTCGCTCAAAAAACAAGAAATAAATGGGTTTAGTTACCGCCAAAGAAGTTGCAAAATCAATAAATGCTGAGAAATACGGGGTCTTAGGAACCTTTACTGGTTGGTTATTAATGAAAGTACTTAAAATTTCTACCCTAAATAAAGTTTACGACAGAAACAAACATCTCGAAGACCTTCCGTTCTTGAACGGTATTCTAGATGATCTCCAGATAAAATTTGAACTCCCCGAAGAGGATCTAAAACGCTTGCCTAAAACAGGCGCTTACATTACCATATCCAACCATCCTTTGGGAGGGATTGATGGTGCTTTATTGCTAAAATTAATGCTCGAAAGAGAGCCAAATTTTAAAATTATTGCCAATTTTCTTTTGCATAGAATTGCACCACTCAAAAAATACATCATGCCTGTGAATCCTTTTGAGAATCACAAAGATGTAAAATCTAGCGTGTTGGGCATCAAAGAAACACTGCGCCATTTAAGTGACGGAAAACCCTTAGGGATGTTTCCGGCAGGAGAAGTATCTACCTACAAAGATGGCCAACTAATGGTAGACAAACCTTGGGAAGAAGGCGCAATTAAAGTAATCCGAAAAGCGCAAGTTCCGGTGGTGCCAATTTATTTTCATGCCAAAAACAGCCGTCTTTTTTATTTTCTGTCCAAGATAAATGGCACTTTCCGTACTGCAAAACTACCCTCCGAAGTATTTAGTCAAAAACATCGGGTAATCAAAGTACGTATCGGCAAACCCATAACCGTGGCGGAACAAAACGAATACAAATCTATTGAAAGCTATTCGGAATTTTTAAGAAAAAAAACCTACATGCTTGCCAATCCTTTTGAAAAAGAAAGCAAGCTCCTAACCACCCCGCATTTAAAACTTCCCAAAAGCAATCCAAAAGCAATTGCTACTCCTGCCAATGCAGAAAAAATAAGTGCTGAGGTAAATGCCTTACGAGAAACCGATTGCCGCTTGTTACAAAGCAAAAACTACGAAGTCTTTTTTGCGGAAGCAAAAAATATTCCTAATGTATTGCATGAAATAGGTCGTCTGCGCGAAATTACCTTCAGAGAAGTAGGAGAAGGCACGAATGAATCTATTGATTTAGACAAATTTGACCAATACTACCACCATTTATTTCTCTGGGACGAAGAAGCCAAAAAAATAGCGGGTGCCTATAGAATGGGATTGGGATCTGAGATTTTTTCAAAACACGGTATTGAAGGGTTCTACCTAAATGAACTTTTCCGTTTTGAGCCAGAACTGCATGATATGATGCACCAATCTATTGAGATGGGACGCGCCTTTATCATCAAAGAATACCAACAGAAACCCATGCCATTATTTTTGCTATGGAAGGGGATCATACACACCACGTTGCGTTTTCCGGAACATAAATTTTTGCTTGGCGGCGTGAGTATTAGCAACCAATTTTCTGATTTTTCAAAATCCTTGATGATTGAGTTCATGAAATCCAATTATTACGATCCGTATGTTGCGCAATACATCCATCCCAAAAAGGCCTACAAAGTCAAGCTGAAAGATGCCGATAAAGATTTTATATTTAATGAAACCGAGGCAGATTTAAACAAATTTGACAAAATTATTGACGAGCTAGAGCCTGGTGTTTTGCGTCTGCCTGTTTTGATCAAAAAATACATCAAACAAAATGCAAAAGTAGTTGCCTTTAATGTAGATCCGTTATTTAATAATGCAGTGGATGGCCTGATGTATATCCGAATTGCAGACATACCAGAGAGCACCATGAAACCCGTTATGGAAGAATTTCAGGCAGAATTAGAACGAAAATTAGCCGAAAAAGAATACTAAAACCATCTCTAGATACAGCCAAAGCAACACAAGTATCCACCAAGATCGTCTAGCTTTATACCAACAAAACGTGCAACATAGCGCTAAACTAACGAGCTATATTTGGCTTTAATTTTGTCCACAATTATCTCCGCTAAGCATGCATGACTCTCAAAGGTCCAGCCCGCAACGTGTGGTGTTAAAACTACGTTGGGCGCTTGCAGCAAATACTGAAAGGCCTCCGGAGTGGTTTGGTCTTGAAAAAGAGTTTCAAAGGATAGTTTTTCGTACTCTAACACATCCAAGCCAGCTCCCAAAATGCGACCCAACTGCATGGCGGCTACTAAATCTGCCGTAACAATATTGTTGCCTCTAGAGGTATTAATAATCCAAAATGGTTTTTTAAATCCTGCTATAAAAACCGAATCTACCATTTTATTGGTCTCGGGAGTCCACGGAATATGCAAGCTCAACACATCGGTTTTTTGTTGTAATTCTTGCAAAGAAACTTGTTTGGCGTTAGCATCTCCTACATTCTCTAGAATATCATAACACAGAACCTCAACCTCAAAACCACGAAGTTTTTTGGCAAATGATTTTCCCATATTGCCATACCCTACAATTCCAACTGTTTTTCCGTCTAGCTCGTGCCCACGATTGCTTTCTCGGTTCCAATGTCCAGAACGAATTTCTCTGTCTGCTTTGTTTAAATTATTAAAAAGAGACAAAATCATCCCTAAAGAATGTTCTGCAACAGCATTTCGGTTTCCTTCGGGAGCCGCAATTAATGTCAGATTTTTAGTTTTGGCATACTCACAATCAATACTCTCTAGACCAGCTCCCACCCGAGCAATAAACTGCAAATTGGTGGCCTTATCCAAAAATTGTTTGTCTATTTTAAAACGACTACGAATAACAATTCCGTGGTAGTGATGGATTTTGGCTTCAATTTCTTCTTTTGTTGCAGTAAAATCCTGGTGGTTGGTAAATCCTGATTTTTGCAATTGCTCCCACAAAATAGGATTGTTGCTATCTATATGCAGTATGTTAATATCTTGGGGTTGTAGCATGTTTTTTATTATTTTGATTATTCAAAAGCAGTTATTGGAAAGCAGTTTGTTTTGGATTTTTTTGTCCGAACTAAAAATGCCTTTTTTTAAACAACAATAGTCCGCAAACAAACCTTAGAGAGATACCCGTGGTATTATTCTTGTATTTGACGTAATGATGTTTTAATACCGCTTATTAAAGAGGCACTAAAACCATGTCTTTCCATATCATTTAAACCCGCAATTGTGCAGCCTTTGGGAGTGGTCACTCGGTCTATTAATTGCTCTGGATGGGTTTGTTCTTCTAATAGCATTTGTGCGGCTCCTTTTACGGTTTGTGCAGATATTTCAAGAGCGGTTTGCCAGTCAAAACCTATTTCAATACCTGCTTGCATAGAGGCCCGAATATAACGCAAGGCAAACGCCGTTCCGGAGGCTGCAAGCACTGTAGCAGCGTCCATTAGTTTTTCGTCAATAACCGGAGCGGTACCTAGATCTTTAAATAAAGACACCATTTTCTGGCCTTGCTCTGTGTGTTGCTCTAGATAAGAAACACAGGTTGCCGAGGCTCCAAATTGTGCTGCCACATTTGGCATAATCCGAATGGCTTGATTAGCAGCTCCTATTTTGTCTTGTAGCATTTCTATAGAAAGACCGCTTACCGCCGAGGCTATAATTTTGTTATTTATGACCGGTAAAATTTCGGACAAAATCAGCTCTACTTGATATGGTTTTACGGTCAAAATTATAATATCTGCTTCTTGAATCCGGTGGGTATTGTTTGCCGAAACGGTGATCGACAAGGCTTCCAGATGTTTAATTTTGTCTGCATTTCGTCGGGTGAGAGTTACGTGGTGCTTGCTTGAAAATTTTGCAATCCCTATAGCTACCGAGGTGCCTAAGTTTCCGCCTCCTATGATGTGAATATTCATTTATATGGTGTTTTTGAGGGTACTTTTTACTTTTTTTCTTAATCTAAAAACCTAAAATCATTCGTGCTATCGAAAAATAAATCAAAATTCCACAAATGTCATTACTGGTGGTAATAAAAGGTCCCGTAGCTAGTGCGGGGTCTACGCCGACTTTGTGCAACAACAACGGAATAAAAGTCCCTATCAACGACGCAATAATAATTACTGCTACTAAAGCAATACAAATCACGACGCCAAGCACTGCTGGCTCTCCTAAAAGAAAATAACTCCCTAGAAACAAGATAGAAGACAAGATCGCTCCATTTAACAAACTCAAAGAGATCTCTTTGATTAGCCGATTAAAAAGAGAACCACTCAAGGTATTATTGGCCAAACCTTGTACAATTATGGCCGAAGATTGTACGCCGACATTTCCTGCCATTGCAGCAATCAGTGGGGTAAAAAAGAATAGGTTGCCGTGTTCTACCATGGCACCTTCAAATAATCCTAAAACCCGAACGGTTATAAACCCTCCCAAAAGAGCCAAAACCAACCAAGGCAAACGGGCTTTGGATAGTTCAATAATACTATCATCTGCCTCAACATCTTGAGAGATACCAGCAGCTAATTGGTAATCTTTATCGGCCTCTTCTCTAATAACGTCTATAATATCATCAATGGTAATCCGCCCTACTAAACGCCCCATAGCATCCACTACCGGAATAGCCTCTAAATCATACTTTTGCATAATTCTGGCTACCTCTACATCTTCGGCATCTACATTTACAAAGGTGACTTTTTTGATGTAAATATCTGCAATTTGTGTTTTGGTAGAAGTGGTCAGCAAGTCTTTCAAGGAGAGCCTCCCTTTTAATCTATTTTGATCGTCTACCACATAAATAGAGTGCACCCGAGAAACGTTTTCGGCCTGAGCCCGCATTTCTTTTACGCAAGTAAGTACATTCCAGTTTTCGTTTACCTTTACAAGCTCTTTACCCATGAGTCCTCCGGCAGTATCCTCATCATAACGCAACAGGTCAATGATGTCTTTTGCGTGTTCTAAATCGTCCAGCTCAGAGATTACCTCAGCTTTTAAGTTATTAGAGAGCTCGGCAATAATATCTGCCGCATCATTGGTATCTAACTCATCTAATTCTTCGGCAATTTCTTTGGCAGAAAGACGGCTTAGTATGTTCTCCCGAAGGTCATCCTCTAACTCCAGAAGAATCTCTGCAGTCTTGTCGCTATCTAATACTTTAAAAATATATGTCGCCTCATTAAAATCCAGTTCGTCCAGAATCTCTGCAATATCCGCATGGTGCATGTCATGAAGCAGGCGTTCTAAATCCTGGTCTCTTTTATGAACTATGTGTTGTTGTAATTCGAGTATTAAGTCTTTACTGATTTCAAACTGCATCGGCTTCTATTTTTTGAGTTAAGGCAATGAATGCGGCTACGTCTAATTGTTCTGGACGAAGGTTAAAAACAAGATCTTCGCGCAAGGCATCGGATAGATTTAATATCTTTAGGCTATTGCGAAGGGTTTTTCGGCGTTGCTGAAAAGCGGTTTTCACAACGGTATAAAATAATTTTTCACTACAAGGCAAGCTATAATCTGCTTTTCTGCGCATGCGCATTACGCCTGATTTTACCTTTGGTGGCGGGATAAATACGTTTTCATCTACGGTAAATAAATACTCTACTTCATAAAAAGCTTGCGCCAAAACGGACAATATTCCGTAGGCTTTACTTCCTTTTTTTTCGCAAATACGCTCCGCTACTTCTTTTTGAAACATTCCAGCAAACTCTGGGATTTGGTGTTTTAACTCTAAGGTTTTAAAAACAATTTGTGTAGATATGTTGTAGGGAAAATTCCCAATGATTGCAAATTGTCTGCCGTCAAAAACGTGATTGATGTTGTATTTCAAAAAATCTTCCGAGATAATTTTACCCTTTAATTTTGGGTAATTTTCATCTAAATAGGTTACCGATTCCGTGTCTATCTCTATTACATAGGTGTTGATGGGTTTTTCTAACAAATATTTTGTCAAAACTCCCATCCCTGGTCCTATTTCTAACACTTCTTCATATCCTTGTAAGTTAATGGTATCTGCAATTGCTTTGGCAATGCTTTCGTCTTTCAAGAAATGCTGTCCGAGGTGTTTTTTGGCTTTTACTTTTTCCATAATTTTTTGCTTTGCGTCTGTGGGTTTAAAACTCCTTTTTATACGTCCAAATAACGCGGGTGAACTAGATCAACTACGGTTATACAAATCGAACCCAGTTAAAATTGGGTACAAAATACCTTGGTTTAGTGGTCCGAGATCACTTGTAACTCGGTTCTAAAAGCCAATACTTTGTCTCCAAACAAGGTTGCTATTTCGTCCTTAAAACCAGCAGAATCCTCTTGGTAGTACTTCTCTAAGGTGTTTTTGCTGTCTGTTGTATATTGTGCAGAATAGGTAACGCCTCCCATTTCTTCCTCTATCAAAACACGCACCAATCTAGCCGAAATAAATTTTCCTGTTGCCAGAACTTCTGGAATATGTTTGTGCTGCATCCAGATCATCCATTGGTCGTGAATACTCTCGTGTACATTGCTCGTTACGTTGTATATTATCATGTTTTTATATTTTGGTTGTTTCTATGGCATACTGCAACATAAATGCAGCCATAGGATGGTATTTATTTAAATTAGAGTTACTATTTTATTTTGGTTTATTTTGGTTCCACTGACTTCAAAGAACATCCGTTTTTAACTAAGACATCACAAATTAGGGTCTCCACGCAGTTGCCTAAAACTTTTTCTTGCCTCTACAAAGTAAATACTATCTTGATGCTCAAAAATAATTTTTTCATACAATGGTTTGGCTTTTTCGGGCAATGTTAGTTTTTTGGCATAAATTTCGGCCGAAAAATAAAGCGCCTCGTCTACATAAATCCCTTGGCTGTGTTGGGTTAGTATTTGTTGGTATTGGTTCAAAGCAAGATCATAGGATGCTTTTTTGTCATACATAGTTCCTAATCGCAATAGCGTAATGGCTTCTATTTCTTGCCCTTTATACTTTTGCAAAATAGATTGAAATTGCACGATGGCTTCGTCGTTGCGGTTTTGATATACAAGGTAATCGCCTAATGCAAAATCTTTTAGGGCTGTTTGCGTAGAATCTGCCACAAGGTTGTCATTGAGTAGCAAAAAATAGGCCAATGCATCATTTGCAATTAATTGAGTATTGGCAGCCTTTAGTTCCTTAAACTGTTTTAATGCCCATGTAAAATCGGTTTTAAAATAACTGGTTTTGGCGGCTTTCAAACTGGCTTCATGCGCCACTGCATCATTTTTTAAATCCAATTGTATTTGAGAATAATACAGTAATGCTTGGTTAAATTTTTGTTCAAAAAGCAAAATATCTGCCAGTTCCATTTTGACTTGTGCTACTTCATATTCAGTAAGTGGCAGGGCTAAAGCTTGCTGCAAAATTGCCTTACCTAAATCTGGGTTTTTAAGATTAAAAGTTACAAAATGCGCCCGGATCAGTTGCAAAGGCAGGCTATAAGGACTAACCTTGTGTTGCACCAACAAAGCCTCTAATGCCGTACCAATGGCAACTAAATCTTGTGGCTGGGCTTTTTCTATTTGTATTTTTATCAAATAGGTATCTGCCTGTAATACTACATCTGCGTCGGTGGTGTTCTGGATTACAAATTCTAGAATTTCGGTTGCGGTCTGCTCCTCTTGTTCTTCGATGGCTTGTTGTGCCAGACTCACAATGGCAGATAAGGAGCCCGAAAGACGTTTGTAAATGGCTTTTTCTTGAATAAAGGCCTTGCCAAATTCTTTTTGCTGCACATAAAACCAGCTCAAATAGCGGTTCCAAAATACCTCTTGTGATTTTTGTACCCGCAAAATAAGTTCTTTTTTGACGCTATCGCTAAAAGAACTTTCGGTTGCATCTGCCATAAATCTAGCAAGTTGGCTCTTTATCAAATCGGCATTTTCGGGGGTTGCATAAGCCTCGTCCAAAAGGGTTGTAACCATCATTTGGGTATTGCCCAATTGGCCATAAAGCAGTGCTTTTTGATAGTTAAAATTATAATTGGGCTGTAGGGCTGTTGCGGTTTCATAGGCTTTCAAAGCATAATTCAAGAGCACTTTACTCTCGAATGCGCTAGCTACACCATATACCTCTTGAGGTTTTTTTTGAATCTGCTCTAAAGCCTGGTTATAAGCTGCCTTGGCTTTGTTTTCTTTTTTTTGAAGCTGAAAAGTATATCCTAAGGCTACCAAAATAGGGGCTTGGTGGTACTTATTCCAGTGGGTTTCTAAAATTTTTTCGGCTAGATCGTATTGCTGTAACTGCTGGTAGCACTCTACAATTCGCAAAAAATAGGCCCTGTTTTGCGGCACTTTGTCTAGCAGCTCTTGGTAGTTTATTTTGGCTTTTTCAAAATCTCCTTTTTCAAAATAATATGCCGCTAATTGCTCGTTTTGAGAAAAACAATGGAATGAAAAAAACAGTAAAATCCCTAAAAAAAGTTTTTTCATTAGTGGCGTTTTTAGTGGCAATAAAAGATTTTTATTCAAAATTAATCGCAAGTACTCCAAATTATTTTTTATACAAAAATAGGCTATTGGTGTACTTGCGAGCAATAAAAGCCTTTAATTAATCAATAGTATCAAAACCACAGTACGGACGTAAAACCTCTGGTATTACAATTCCTTCTGGGGTTTGGTAGTTTTCTAGGATTCCGGCCAGAACTCTTGGCAAGGCCAGTGCGCTTCCGTTTAGGGTATGTGCCAATTGGTTTTTACCATCGGCATCTTTAAAGCGCAATTTTAATCTATTGGACTGAAAGGTTTCAAAATTAGATACCGATGAAATTTCTAACCAACGGTCTTGTGCTGTTGAAAACACTTCAAAATCATAGGTTAAGGAAGAAGTGAATCCCATGTCTCCTCCACAAAGGCGTAAGATTCTATAGGGCAATTTCAATTCGTTAAGAATGTCTTTTATGTGTTCTACCATTGCGTCTAAGGCTTTGTAAGAATTATCTGGATGCTCCACACGTACAATTTCTACTTTATCAAATTGGTGCAAACGATTTAATCCACGAACGTGTGCGCCATAAGAACCTGCCTCTCTACGAAAGCATGGGGTGTAGGCGGTAGTCAAAACTGGCAATTCGCTTTCGTTCAAGATCACGTCTCTAAACAAGTTGGTTACCGGAACCTCAGCCGTAGGGATTAAATACAGATCGTCTGTAGCATCGTGGTACATCTGCCCTTCTTTGTCTGGCAATTGTCCCGTTCCGTATGCGGATGCTTCGTTTACAAAATGTGGCACTTGTACTTCGAGGTAGCCAGCAGCGGTGTTTTTGTCTAAAAAATAATTGATCAATGCACGCTGCAACCGTGCTCCTTTACCTTTGTAGACCGGAAATCCTGCACCAGTAATTTTTACGCCTAATTCAAAATCAATGATGTCGTATTTTTTAACCAACTCCCAATGTGGCTGTGCTCCTTCGTGCAAAACCGGGATTTCGCCTGTTTCAAAAACAGTTAGATTCTCTTCGGGGGTTTTACCCTCAGGAACTATATCTGCCGGAAGATTGGGTAGGGTGTACAGTTTTTCGGTTAGTTCTTGGGCTAAACTCTCGGCAGTTTCTGCCAAGGTTTTGCTTTTTTCTTTTAAGGATACGGTTTTTTCTTTTAGGATGGCTGCTTTGGCTTTTTCGCCGGCCTTCATCAATGCTCCAATATCTTTGGATAATTTATTAGATTCTGACAAAACTCCGTCTAAGGCTACTTGGGCTGCACGGCGTTTTTCGTCTAGTTGGACCACTTCTTCCACTACGTTTTTGGCATCTATATTTCTTTTGGCCAACGCTTGGATTACTTTTTCTTGATTCTCTCTAATAAATGCGATTTGTAACATAGCTTGAGTTTTAGTACGCTTCTTTTTTTTATAATAATGGAAGCAAATTTAAGGAAATGTTTGGTATTAATAGAACAAAGTTTGGAGTAAAACGCAAAACACAACAGTAGTGAAGGACAAAGCAAGCAAAAAAATTGGCTTGGCGTTGGGGACTTGGCTTATGCTCTTTGGATCTGGTGCCCTAGAAATTCTTCAAGAGCTGCAAACATAGCCTCTACAGAAAGAATTTGGGTATCTGGATGGGATTGTAAAAATGCCGCATTTAGGGCCACCAAATTTTCTTCTATTTCAAAAAAGTGGTCGTGGTTCATTAGGTCTCTAATTGGGTTGACCCCTTCTAGTTTTCCTTTAAAAAATTTATCGCGTTTTACGGTGCTCATTAGTTGGACTTTTTTGCACTGTTGCTGGAATAGGGCCAAATGTTGTGGGGCGCCTACTAATTCTAGTGCTTCTGCAATTAATTCGTTCAGTTCTAGGTTCCAGGCTGAATTGTACACAAATTGCGCAAAGTTTCCTTGGGTATATTGGGAGGTATAATAATCTAAATAGTAACTCATCAAGGCGTCTGGATGAATGAAATCTTCTTCTATTTTTTCTTCGCGCATGAGGTTAACCACTGAAATATTAGAGTTCACGATATCTTGTGGGCTTGCACTAGCGGCGGCGGTTTCTGAAATAATGATTTTACCGAATTCCATTTGGATTTTTTTTAGGGTGTGGATGGCAAATTTCGGGTAAAATAGTGAGCTATGGAAATGTTTTTTGGAACCTGTTCCAGAACAGTCTCTTTGACTGGTTTATTTAGTTGGCATGGGATGGATTTGTATTCTTTTTCTGGTTTATTTGAGTAACTAAGGCTTTTAAACGTAGTGCTTTTTGTTTTTTATCTTCTTGTAGTTTGGTTTTTTTTCTGTTTAATAACTTGGTGTGGAGTGCTTTGTTTTTGGTGTTTTTTTCGGGTCCTTTTGGCATTTTTTGGTAAGGTTAGGCTGGTTCTATAAATGTAAAGAAAGGGGTTGGTTTTTTTGTTTAAAAAATCACGACAAAGGTCTGGTTTTTTTGTTTTCAAAAACTAAAAAAAGCATTCCTCCTATAAAATACAGCAGTACGTCTACCCAATCTGCGGTGTATCTTGGGTTTATTTGGGGCAAATAATATTCAAAATAAAAACTATAATAGGTGGCCAAAAGCAGTACAAATCCTGTTGGGAGTTGAAAGTAGGGGTCTTTTTTTAAATGTCTAATTATATAGGTTATGGCACCAAGCACTAACGGGATACATAGCAAATCATTCCAGTAATTAGCAATTAAACCAGGCAATGGAATGCCTAACTTCTGTAGGATATAAACTACGGAAGCCAGAAGAAACAGCAGGCAGTACAGGATTGGGTTAGACATATAGGATACTTTTGGAATGCCGAATTAAAACGGTTTTATGGCAAATTATGTTATCCGGCGGCGGCGGCAATGACCAAGGAAATGAGTCCTCCGATAAGTAGCGCAAAGAAAATCCAGATGTAGTACATGCCTTGAAAGAGGATTCGGAGTATTATATTGGGGTGTTGTGCGCCGTTTTTTAAAAACAATTCTATTTTTCCGGGTTTTTTGTCTGTTTTTTGTTTTTGTTTTATTTTTTGCTTGGTTTTGTGTTCTCTCTCTAGTTTGCGTTTTAAAACAACATCTAATATGGCGCCACAGGCACTACAGTTTTCTTGGTTTAAATTGACGGTACCGCACTCTAGACAGCGGATATAATTTTTATTCATGGGTGTGGATTTTGATTTTTGACCTTGCTTTGGGTATGGAAAAAACACTTTGTCCTGTTGGGTTTTGTTGGGTTTTTAAAGGATGGTTTATTTACTTTCAAAGTTAGTGAATTTTAATTCCTTTTGGGCAGGATTGGGTTAAATTGGTGGTGCTCTAGCCCCGATAGGAGTGAAAATCCTTTTGTTTTTTTCTTTAAAAAACAAAAGATTGTAACGTATAGCGGGAAATAGCTCCAAATAAAATTCTATTGCTTATTTTTGCAGCCAATAAAATTGAATCATGATACAAAATCCAAAAAGATATACCATTACAGCGGCTTTGCCGTATACCAACGGACCTATTCATATTGGGCATTTGGCGGGTGTTTATGTGCCTTCTGATATTTATTCGCGCTACTTGAGATTGCAGGGCAGAGATGTTTTGTTTGTTTGTGGGAGTGATGAGCATGGGGTGGCTATTTCGATGAAAGCCAAAAAAGAAGGCAGCACGCCGCAGCAGATAATTGACAAATATGATGGTATTATTCGTAAATCTTTTGTGGATTTTGGAATTTCGTTTGACAATTATTCTAGAACTTCGGCGCAAATACACCACGATACGGCTTCGGAATTCTTTAGAAAGCTTTATGAAAAAGGCGATTTTATTGAAGAAGTAACCGAGCAGTTGTATGATGCTAAAGCGGATCAGTTTTTGGCAGACCGTTTTGTAACCGGAACCTGCCCTAAGTGTGGCAATGAGGAGGCGTATGGGGACCAATGCGAAAAGTGTGGTTCGACACTAAACGCCACGGATTTAATACATCCAAAATCTACCATTACGGGCGAAACTCCGGTATTAAAGGCTACCAAACACTGGTTTTTGCCTTTGGATCGGTACGAAGATTTTTTGAAAGAATGGATTTTGACCGGGCATAAAAATGACTGGAAACCCAATGTTTACGGACAGGTAAAGTCTTGGATTGATGGCGGATTGGAGCCTCGTGCAGTAACTCGTGACTTGGATTGGGGTATTGATGTGCCTGTGGCTGGTGCCGAAGGTAAAAAATTATATGTGTGGTTTGATGCGCCTATTGGATACATTTCGGCTACTAAAGAATGGGCCTTGCGTGAAGGTAAAGAATGGGAACCTTATTGGAAGGATCAAGATACAAAACTGGTACACTTTATTGGAAAAGACAATATTGTTTTTCACTGTATTATTTTTCCGGCAATGTTGAAGGCCGAAGGAAGCTTTATTTTGCCAGATAACGTACCTGCTAATGAGTTTTTGAATTTAGAAGGAAATAAATTATCTACTTCTAAAAATTGGGCGGTGTGGCTGCACGAATATTTGGAAGAATTTCCGAACCAACAGGATGTTTTGCGTTATGCATTGACCTCTAACGCTCCTGAAACTAAAGATAATGATTTTACCTGGAAGGATTTTCAGGCCCGAAACAATAATGAATTAGTAGCTATTTATGGAAACTTTATTAACCGCGTGGTGGTTTTGACCAATAAATACTATAACGGAATTGTGCCTGCACCGAGTGAATTATCGGAAGTCGATACGGCTACTCTGACGGAATTGAAAGCTTATCCTGCGGTGATTTCGAGCTCTATTGAACGGTACCGTTTTAGAGAAGCTCTAGGCGAGATGATGCATGTTGCCCGACTCGGAAACAAGTATTTAGCCGATGAAGAACCTTGGAAAGTGATTAAAGACAATCCAGAACGGGTACAAACCCAAATGTATGTGGCATTACAAATTGCTGCTGCATTGCGTGCTCTTTGTGAGCCGTTTTTGCCTTTTACGGCAACGAAACTGTCCCGAATATTAAAAATAGAAAAACCTCTCTTGTGGAGCACCATTACCGAAAGTTCTGATTTATTGCCTGCGGGTCACCAAATCGGAGCAGCCGAATTGCTGTTTACCAAAATTGAAGACGACGAAATACAAAAACAAATGGATAAATTAGAGGCTACCAAAACGGCCAATACTGCCGAAAACAAAAAAGCCGAACCTCAGAAAGAAACCATTACGTTTGAAGATTTTTCTAAAATGGATTTGCGCGTTGGAACTATAGTAGAGGCTGAAAAAATGCCTAAAGCAACTAAATTGCTGGTTCTAAAAGTAGATACCGGAATAGATGTGCGCACCATAGTTTCGGGGATTGCAGAGAGTTTTAAACCCGAAGACCTTATAGGCAAACGAGTAACGGTTTTGGTAAACTTAGCTCCAAGAGCCTTGCGCGGTGTGGATAGTCAAGGAATGATCCTGATGGCTACGAACCCCGAAGGAAAACTGGTTTTTGTAAACCCAGATACCGATGGAGTGGCTAATGGCGAAACGATAAATTAACAAAAAACTGCCATCCAAGATGACCAACGCAAAACCAAGAGTAGCACTAGTGGTTGGAATACTCTGTATTTCTGTATTTCCGGTTTTGATAAAACTGGAACTTGCCTCTGGATTGATTTCGGCATTTTATAGGATGGCAATTGCTTTTTTGTTGCTATTGCCTTACATGCTTTTTACCAAAAAATTTAAGTTACCTAAAAAAGAAACTCTTATTTTGGCGGTAATTTGTGGCATCTTGTTTTCTACGGATGTGGCTCTATGGAATATAGCCATACAAGAGTCTAGTGCAACTCAAGCTACTTTATTAACTAATTTATCTCCGTTGTGGGTTGGGATTTTTTCGTATGTTTTTTTAAAAATAAAACCTGCCACCAATTTCTGGATAGGCACTTTGGTGGCTTTCTTTGGCATGGCAATGCTGGTGGGGTTTCATTTTTTTATTACTTTAAATTTTGACAGAGCCTTTGTTTTGGCTCTGTTGTCCGGGATAGTGTATGCCATGTATATGTTAGTGAGTAAAAAAGCCCTTTCGGATATGGATGTACTCTCCTTTATGCTTATTAGTTTGTTTACCTCTACGGTATATTTAGCACTAGTAGGATATTGGAACCAAGAGTCTTTTTATGGTTTTACCAATAAGGGCTGGCTCGTGTTGTTTATTCAGGGAGCCGTATGCCAATTAGCAGCTTGGCTATCCATTAGTTATGCCACGCAACACATGCGTCCTACTAGAATATCTTTAAGTTTGTTGGCCCAAGCCATACTTACGGCTATTTTGGCATGGTTGTTTCTGGATGAAAAAATCACTCTTAACAGAATAGTCGGCGGGATTGTTTTGCTGCTGGGTATTCGCATTACTTTTTATACCAAAACACTTGGAGCAAAAAAACAAGACCACTAAACCTTAATTTGGAGTTTGGCTACTTAAAACAAATACACATGACTGATTTTAAAGTTATTGCCTTTGATGCGGATGACACTTTATTTGTAAACGAAACCTATTTTGCGGAAGCAGAAGAAAAATTTTGCGGCTTAATGTCCGATTACTTATCCAAACAAAGCATCTCGCAAGAACTCTATAGAGTACAGATCAACAACCTATCTACCTACGGCTACGGCATTAAGGGATATATTTTGTCTATGATTGAAGTGGCTCTAGCTATCTCTGAAAACACCCTTGGAGTTGCCGCAATAGAAAAAATCATACAATACGGTAAAGAACTAACCCAAAAACCCATTGAATTATTAGACGGTGTTGCAGAAACGTTAGAGGCACTACACGGAAGGTATAAATTAGTCGTTGCCACCAAAGGGGATTTGTTGGACCAAAGAAGAAAAGTACACAATTCTGGATTAGGCAAGTACTTTCATCACATAGAGGTGATGTCGGACAAACAAGAAATTGATTACGCAGACTTGATCCAACGCTTAGAGGTAAAACCGGAAGAATTCTTGATGGTAGGAAACTCTTTAAAATCGGATGTTTTGCCTGTTTTAGCATTAGGAGGCCATGCGGTTCATGTTCCATTTCACACCACTTGGGAACACGAAAAAATACACCATCAAATAGTGCACCCTAATTTTTACAACTATTCTAATATTCAAGAAGTGTTAAAATTAGTCCCCTAAAAACCCGTTTGTAGGTCTGTTTTATTTATTAAAAAAATGCAAACCAACCCAATTGCCCCACCAATAAAACATCAAAATAGTTAAAAAATATATATTTTAATACTATAAACACCCTAAAATAATAAATACCCCTAAAAAAAAGGTATTTTATAACATTATGCCTAATTATTATATAATTGCCATATTAGAATTTCTTATTAAACAATATGTCGTATTTTTGCTTAAAATTTTAAACCAGAAAAAAAATGAAAAAATTAATACTGACGTTTGTTTTTGCTTCGGCATTTTCAACACTTAGTGCACAAACAAAAACTGAAGAAAAAACAGTAAAAAACACAAACGAAACCTACAACAAATGGTCTGTAGAATTGGCCGGTGGGGTTAACAAACCACAAAGACCTTTAACTTCAGGTTACTTTACTGCAACTCCAAGTCCTTTTGTAGTTGATTTGGGAGCAAGATACATGTTCAACAACAAATTTGGTTTGAAAGCAGATCTTGGTTACAACAGTTTTGAAGGTAAAGATAACTCTGCATCATTTGACACTAAATACTACAGAGTAGACTTACAAGCAGTTGCTAACTTGGGTAGAATCATGAACTTTGAAACTTGGACTAATAGAATTGGTTTATTAGGACATGCGGGTTTTGGTTTAGCACAATTAGAAGACGAAAATTCTGCATTAAAAGACAGAATGGGTAACTTCATGGCCGGTGTTACTGGACAAATCAGATTAACAAATAGAATTGCTCTAACCGGTGATTTTACAACTATTCTTAATGCTTCACAAAACGCAAATTTTGATGCAGCAACTACAGGTGCTTCAAGAGGTTTTCAAGGAATCCTTTTTAATGGTACTGTTGGGGTAAGTGTTTATTTAGGTAAAAATGCTAAACATGCGGACTGGGTTACTTTAGTGGATCAAAACACTATAGCATTAACAGATAGAGTAAACGCTCTAGAAACTATGTTAATTGACACAGATCAAGATGGTGTTGCTGATTATTTAGACTTAGAGCCTAACACGGTTTCTGGCGTAATGGTAGATTCTAAAGGTAAAGCTATTGACTTAAACAACAATAACGTACCAGACGAATTAGAAGGTTATTTATTAAAAACATACGGTAGTGCTACAGATAAAAGCCCATTATTGAATAACAACGAGTTAATCACTAATTTTATCAACGGTGGTTATGTTGCAACTTACTTTGATTTTGACAAATCTACACCAACAAATGTTTCTACAGAAGGGATTGACTTTATGTTAACATACTTAAGAAACAACCCAACTGCTTCAGTAGAAATCATTGGACATGCAGACGAAATTGGAAGAAGCGCTTACAACGACAAATTATCTACTGCTAGAGCAGAGCAAGTGAAAAGCATTTTATTAAAAGCGAATGTAGAAGCTTCAAGATTGAACGTAGTTGCTGCAGGAGAAGATACTTCAGTAGAAAAAGATTCTGAATTAGCTAGAAAATTAGTAAGAAGAGCTACTTTTAGAGTAAAATAATTTTTTCTTAAAATAGCAAAAAGCCCTAGAGGAAATTTCTTCTAGGGCTTTTTTTATGCCTTTTGTTTTCATTACCTTCTAGGCATTTCTTAAAAATTCTAGATAGGATTATTTTCCTAATAACAATACTTGAGTAACCAAAACTTCGGTAGCGTAACGTTTTTCGCCACTTTTGTCTTTGTAGGTTCTATGGGTTAATTTGCCCTCTATTGCAATCTCTTTGCCTTTGGAGGTATAGTCTTCTATAATTTCTGCTTTTTTGCCCCAAGCAACCAGACGATGCCACTGGGTTTCTATAACCTTTTCGCCTTTTTCGTTTTTGTACACCTCATTAGTTGCCAGGGTAAAATTGGCTAATTTCTTGCCTCCATCAAAATTTTTAATTTCTGCATCGTTACCCAAATGACCTATTAGTTGCACTTTGTTTCTTAATCCATTCATGTTTTTTGTAGTTTGTATTTTTAACCCAAACTCGTTTCGGGTTCTTTATTTTTTGTTACACCAACTAGTGTGGTGGTGGTTTTGACTCTGCAAAGATGAAACAGCATCCTAAAATTACTCGGTTTACAAGCAATTACTTTCGGTTGTAAATAATTGTAAGCGTTTGTAAATGGCAATCTATTTTAGTACATTAGCTAAAAATACACCTTCTTTCATGCCTGCAAGTATTAAATCTATCGAATTACGTAATCTCAAAATTGAGGATTACAAAGAGCTCAAAAAATCCATGATTGAATCGTACCCAGAAATGGCCGAATCTTTCTGGAAAGAAAATCAAATTGAACTTTTGTTAGAGAAATTTCCGGAAGGGCAATTAGTTATTGTCGTAGATGGCATTGTGGTTGGATCTGCCTTATCGTTGTTGGTTACCGAAGATTTTGCTTTTAAAACCCGAAGCTACAAAGCCGTGACCGGAAACTTTAGCTTTTCTACGCACAACCCAGATGGCGAAGTTTTGTATGGCATTGATGTTTTTATCAACCCGCAATATCGTGGACTCCGTTTGGGCAGACGTTTATACGATATCCGTAAAGAACTGTGCGAACAATTGAACTTAAAATCCATTATTTTTGCAGGAAGAATCCCTAATTACGGAAAATTTAAAAATGAAATCACGCCCAAGGTATATATCGAGAAAGTAAAGAAAAAAGAGGTTTACGATCCTGTTTTATCTTTTCAGTTGAGCAATGATTTTCATGAAATAAGAGTGTTAAAAAACTACCTAGAAGGCGATACAGAGTCTCTAGAGTATGCCGTATTATTGGAGTGGAATAATATATATTATGACGATAGTCCCAAACTAATAAACACCAAAAAAAGCGTCGTTAGGTTGGGTTTAATACAATGGCAAATGCGCTCTTTAGCAAATCTAAAAGCACTTTTTGACCAAGCAGAATTTTTTATCGATACGGTTTCTGGCTATAGTAGTGATTTTGCCTTGTTTCCGGAATTTTTTACAGCTCCTTTGATGGCAGACTTCAATCATTTATCTGAACCAGAAGCAATTAGAGAACTAGCCAAACATACTGAAGCCGTAAAATTAAAATTTCAAGAATTTGCCATCTCTTACAATATCAACATTATTACTGGAAGCATGCCTTTTATTGAAAATGGTCATGTCTATAATGTGGGTTTTTTGTGCAAACGAGACGGTACCAACGAAATGTATCGTAAAATACATATTACACCCAACGAGGTTTTTCATTGGGGGATCACAGGCGGGAATGCCATTCAGACCTTTGATACAGACTGCGGAAAAGTAGGGATTGTCATTTGTTATGATGTAGAATTTCCGGAACTCTCCAGACTTATGGCTGATGAAGGGATGCATATTTTGTTTGTGCCCTTTTTGACAGACACCCAAAACGGCTATACCCGTGTCAAACATTGCGCCCAAGCCCGAGCCATTGAAAACGAATGCTATGTGGCCATTGCTGGCTGCGTGGGTAACTTGCCCAAGGTAAACAACATGGACATTCAATATGCACAAGCAGCGGTATTTACACCTTCGGATTTTGCATTTCCGAGCAACGGAATCAAGGCCGAAGCAACTCCCAATACCGAAATGACTTTAATTGTGGATGTAGATATCAATCTTTTGAAAGAATTGCATGAACATGGAAGTGTAAAAATAATGAAAGACCGAAGACACGATTTATATAGCTTGAAAAAAGTATAGTATGAAAAATTGTTTGGAATGTGGTGTTAAAATTGTGGGTAGAGAAGACAAAAAGTTTTGTAGCGATGGGTGTCGCAATGCCTACAACAACAAAATAAATAAAGACAGCACCAATTTCATGCGCAATGTTAACAACAAATTACGCAAAAATTACCGCATACTATCGGGTCTAAATACCGATGGAAAATCAAAAACAACCCGAGCTAAATTACTTAGCAAGGGTTTTGATTTTACGTTTTTTACCAATATTTTAAATACCAAAACAGGAAACACCTACTATTTTTTGTACGACCAAGGGTATTTACTGCTGGACAATGATTATATAATGCTTGTAAAAAAAGATATTTAACCGTACAAACCTAATTCCTACTTGCAATGAAAAAAAGCTTTATCTCATTATGGAGTACCCTATTTATTTTGATTGTACTAGCGGTAGCGCAGTATACCATGATGCCACGCTGGACATCCAATGACTTGAGTACTTTGTCTGAGTTTTCTACAGACAGAGCTTTTGCAAAAGCAACCGAAATTGCAAAAAAACCGCATTATGTCAGTTCCAAAAACCACCAAGAAGTAGCTCTTTATTTACAAGAAGAATTAACTAATTTAGGTCTAGAAACCAGCATTCAAGAAGGCTATACCCTAACCAACTGGGGTAATTTAGTCAAAGCAAAAAACATCATAGCCAAAATCAAAGGCACCTCCAACAACAAAGCCTTAGTACTACTATCCCACTATGATAGTGCACCACATTCGAGCTCTAAAGGCGCCAGCGACGCAGGCTCCGGAGTCGCAACTATTTTAGAAGCCATAAGAGCTTACAAATACCAAAAAAAAACACCCAAGAATGACATCCTAATTCTCTTTACGGATGCCGAAGAAATAGGCTTAAATGGTGCGGCATTATTTGTAACCAAACACCATTGGGCTAAAGAGGTAGGCTTAGTGCTTAACTTTGAAGCCAGAGGAACCTCAGGCCCAAGCTATATGCTAGTGGAGACCAACAACGGAAACACAGGCCTAATAAAAGAGTTTGCTAAGGCAAAAACTACTTTTCCGGTAACCAACTCTCTAATGTATAGTATTTACAAAATGCTACCCAATGACACCGATTTGACCGTTTTTAGAGAAAAAGCGAATATTCAAGGATTTAATTTTGCTTTTATTGACGGCCATTACAACTACCATACCGCACAAGATACTATTACAAACCTAGACAAAGCCAGCCTTGCGCACCAGGGAGCCTACTTAATGCCGCTATTGGATCATTTTTCTAAAGCAAACTTAAACGCTACACACTCCAATCAGGATAGCGTTTATTTCAGTATTCCGTATACCATAATTAATTATCCCTTTGGTTGGGTTATGCCAATGTTACTGCTATCGGTGTTTTTGTTTGTTGTTTTTGTTCTGGTAGGAATTGCCAAAAAAATACTTCTTTTGTCGGATATTATTAAAGGATTTATCCCCTTATTGGCAGCAATCTTCACCACGCTTTTGGCGGTTGTTTTAGGCTGGAAAATAGTATCCAAACTATATCCACAATACAAAGACATGCTTAATGGATTTACCTACAACGGGCAAGACTATATCGTTGCCTTTGTGATGCTGAGTGTAGCAATCTGTTTTGGATGTTACCAGCTATTCTCTAAGCCAAAATTAAGCTGCAATCACTACGTAGCGCCTTTATTTTTATGGCTCCTTATTAATGCTGGTTTGGCCGGATTTCTGCAGGGAGCTGGTTTTTTGATACTTCCGGTTATGAGCGGGCTATTGGCGTTTGGGATTTTTATAATTACGCAAAAAAACAGTCCCTTTTTAAACCTAATCCTTAGTATTCCGGCTTTAATCCTTATAGTACCTTTTATACAAACCCTACCAGTAGGTCTGGGGCTCAACCTTCTTTTTGGTAGTGGTTTGCTGACTGTTTTGACCTTTGTATTATTACTGCCTATTTTTGGTAAATTTGAACACAAAGGCATTTGGGCCTTGGTTTTTTTGTTTCTAAGTATTGGTTTTTTTGCCAAAGCGCACTACGGATCGGGCTATGAAGCCGGCAAAGCCAAATCCAACAGTTTGGTATATATTTTGAACACGGATACCGAAACCGCACTCTGGGCAACATACGATAAAAATCTAGACTATTGGACCCAAACCTATTTAGGCAAAAAACCACAAAAAGCAACAAGCAGCAACAAAAATCCATTGTTTAGCAAATACAACTCCGTTTTTACGTATGTAAATAGCGCACCAATAGCTACTATTTTGAAACCCACGGTAGCTTTTGTAAAAGATACTATTATAGCAAACCAGCGCCATATTAAAATTAAAATCACTCCAAATAGAGACGTGAATCGTTACGATATTTTTGCGAATCCAAAGATGATTTTTACGCATTTTAAAGCAAATGGCACCGCACCCTTAGATCAAAAAGGAAGCACCTTAAAACGGAACGGCAAGAGAGTACTTAGTTATTATGTACTAGATAATGAACCCCTAGAAATGGTATTTACTATTCCTAAAACCACCGTGTTTGATATGGAATTGGTAGAATCTTCGTTTGATTTAATGCAAAATCCTTCTTTCAATATGCGCAAAAGAGCTACTTGGATGATGCCTACCCCTTTTGTGTTGACGGATGCCGTAATAATCACCCAGCACTTAAAACCAAATGCCCGTACAAACCAGTTGCCCCAAAATAAAGATACAACAGACCTGGTGCTACCTACATCCGTTGCCAGATAATAACACTTCAAAAAAAATAAAAAATGACAACGATAAGTATTTTAGGTTGTGGCTGGTTAGGAGTTCCTTTGGCCGAAGCCTTGATTAAAGCTAATTTTAGGGTAAAGGGCAGCACTACTTCTGCCCAAAAGCAAGCTGTTTTGACCCAAAAAGGCATCGAGCCGTATGTGATTAGTCTACAGACTGATGGTGTTCTGGGAGAAATTACGGCGTTTTTAGACCAAAGTGCTTTACTGATTATTGCCATTCCACCCAAGTTACGTCGCAATAGTTCTGAAAATTTTGTTGCCAAAATACAACAGTTACTTCCTTATATAGAAAATTCTGGTGTTCAGAAAGTCCTTTTTATAAGCTCTACCTCTGTTTATAGCGACACTAACGAAATTATTACCGAAAAAAGCGCACACAACCCTTCCACCGAAGCAGGGAAACAGCTTCTAGTAATTGAAGGGATTTTGCAAAACAACCCCCATTTTAGCACCACCATTCTCCGTTTTGCAGGATTAGTAGGTGCCGACCGCAATCCAGTACACTTTTTGGCAGGCAAAGAAAACCTAGAGAATCCAGAGGCACCCATAAATTTAATCCATCAAGAAGATTGTATTGGTATTATTCTAAAAATTATAAGTACCAATACATGGAACCAAGTCTTTAATGCCGCTGCAGATTACCATCCGTCTAGGGCTGCATATTATACGCAAAAAGCTGTAGCATTGGATCTAGTTCCTCCTAGTTTTTCTAGAAAAAACCCTTCGGTAGGAAAAACTATAAATTCTGATACGTTAAAAAACACGCTAAACTATCTCTTTATTAAAAACGAACTTTAGCCCCAAAATATCTATCGCAACTATTTTGGATTTATATTTAAAAAAACTTCTGGATTAAACCTAAGTATTAAATAGTTATAACCTCTAGAACTAAAAAACCCAAGCTTTAGAATAAGTCTGTCTAAAGCTTGGGTTTTTTGGTGCTCAATCTAGTATAATTACCAGATTTTAACTCTGCTTTCGGGCGCTAAATACATCCCATCTCCTTTTTTAATAGAAAAGGCTTGGTAAAAA
This sequence comes from Flavobacterium crassostreae, assembly GCF_001831475.1. Lineage (NCBI taxonomy): Bacteria > Pseudomonadati > Bacteroidota > Flavobacteriia > Flavobacteriales > Flavobacteriaceae > Flavobacterium > Flavobacterium crassostreae. Next base: position 658,007 of record NZ_CP017688.1, read on the forward strand.
GCGTCCATATTTTGTGCAGGAACGTAGGCACGATATTTCCCTGGGGAGTGAGGGTCTGTTTTTACTTGGTTTTTTATAGCTTCGTCTCGAGACTTGGTTCTCCAAACCGTGGCCCATGAAATAAAGAAACGCTGCTCTGGAGTAAAGCCATCAATGAGTCCTGGATTTTTGTTTTCTTTTAAATACAATTGCAAACCATCATAGGCAGCATTCACTCCTCCTAGATCTCCAATGTTTTCTCCAAGGGTAAATTTGCCATCTACATGTACTCCTGGCAATGGTTCTAGGGCACTGTATTGGTTTGCAAGAGCGGTACCCAAGGCTGTAAACTGTTCCAAATCTTCGGCTGTCCACCAATCTACCAAATTACCATCGGCATTGTAACGCGCTCCAGAATCATCAAAACCATGAGAAATTTCATGCCCAATAACAGCTCCTATACCTCCATAATTGACTGCTTCGTCTGCTTGGTAATTATAAAAAGGAGGTTGCAATATGGCCGCCGGAAAAACAATTTCATTATAGGATGGATTATAATAGGCATTGACTGTTTGTGGAGACATGTACCATTCTGTTTTGTCTACTGGTTGGTCCAGTTTGGCTATATCCAAATTCGAATTCCATTGGTAAATATTTTGCATGTTTGTAAAATAACTCCCTCCTTCGGCAACACTTTTAATATTCAGTGCTGCATACTCTTTCCATTTATCTGGATAGCCTATTTTGATGGTGATTTTATTTAGTTTTTGGATTGCTTTGGTTTTGGTTTCTTCAGACATCCAACTCAAGTTCAGGATTCGCTCCTGATACGCACGCACAATGTTGGCAATCATTTTTTGGGCTTTTTCTTTTGCCGCAGCGGGAAACATTTGGGCAACATATAATTTTCCTAATGCCTCGCCAATGGTTCCATTTACGCTAGACAAGGCCTGTTCTTCGAGTGGTCTTTGCTGGATGGCGCCATTTAAGGTTTTGCCATAAAAATCAAAATTAGCAGCAGCTATGGTTGTAGATAATAAAGAGGCCGAATTGTTGATTAGGTTCCATTTTAAGTAGGCTTTCCAAGCGGCAACCTCTTTTTGTTTAAAAATAGTCTCTAGAGTTTGCATGTATTTCGGTTGTGCCACAATCACACTATCTAAATTAGCAAAACCAATGCCTTTAAAATAATTTTTCCAATCTACAGCAGGGGTTATTTTTTGTAATGCCGAAACAGTCATGGGGTTGTATTGCAACCTACCATCTCTACTCTCTACTCTATCCAAACGTGGCCTAGACAAAGCCACCTCAAAGGCCAAAACCTGACTGGCACTTTTTTTGGCCTTAGCGGGAGACTCTCCCAAAAACTGTAACATTCTAGCAATATGCTGTTGGTATTTTTGGCGCTTTGCTTTGGTGTCTTTGTCATCGGATAAATAATACTCTTTGTCCGGAAGCCCCAAACTACTTACAGTAACAAACAACGAATTTTTTGTACTGTTTTTATCATCGGCTCCTACATAGGTTCCAAAAAAACCAATTCCTCCAATGTGCTCCATCTCCATTAACAATTGGGTTAAATCCGTTAGGTTCTCAATGCGGTCAATTTGGTCCAAATACGGTTTTAATGGCGCAATACCCTGCTTGTTACGGGCTAGAGTGTCCAGAATACTAGTATACAGATTAATGGCTTTGCCTTGGTCTGTATTGGATTGGTACTTGGGGTTGGCGGCGGCAACTTTCAAAATATCCAAGGCATCCTTATCGGTCTTTTTTACCAATTCGTTAAAACTCCCCCAAGTGGTTCGATCCTTAGGAATTTCGGTTTGGTCCAACCAAGTACCATTAACAAATCTAAAAAAATCCTCTGCGGGTTGCACTTTATAATCAAAAGATGCCTTTGTAATACCCGATTCTGTTAGGGTTTCTTTGTTTTGCGACTGCATTTCGGACCAGCCAACAAGAGCCGGAAGCATCAAAATTAACGGCCGATAGAAGTACTTTTTCATGTATTTTATAATTTAAGGATACTCTACAAAGTTAGGAATTATAGTTGAAAAATAAATTGGCGTTGCGTTGGCTTTCCAAACAAATAAAAGCAGCACAAAAGATTGGTTTTTTGTATTTTTGTAAAAATTATATTTTTATGCAATCTGTTTTAAAAAAATATGCCCTTTTTTTGGGGATTTTTGCTGTTTTCTCCATCATTACGCTGTCTTTGTTTTACAATGCTCTAAAACCACAAAAAACACTCCCGATTTATAATCCTTCGGATGTAAATCCAGAATTGGTAGACAGTACCATCCAATACATCCGTAAATACCATACCATCGCAGATTTTTCGTTTACCAATCAAAACGGAAAAACCATTACCCAAAAAGACTACGAAGGCAAAATTTATGTCGCCGATTTCTTCTTTACCACTTGTGGATCTATTTGCCCCAAAATGACTGCCAATTTATTTGAGGTACAAAAAGCCATTGCCAACAACCCAAAAGTAATGTTGCTCTCTTATAGTGTTTTTCCAGAAACGGACAGTGTTCCTGTTTTGAAGGCTTACGCCAAAAAATACGGTGTACTAGACCATAAGTGGAACCTAGTAACGGGAGACAAAAAAGAAATCTATGCCCTTGCCCGAAAATCCTACCTTGCCGTAAAACTTGGCAAACCCGAAGCGTTGTATGACATGGTGCATACCGAAAATTTTGTTTTGGTGGATACCAAAAAAAGAGTGCGGGGTTTTTATGATGGAACCAAAAAAGAAGAAGTCCAACAATTGATCGAAGACATTGCTTTTTTGAGTAAGGAATAACAACTGCTAGCCTTATTTGGTGCTTTTGGATTCTCAAAATTGAAAAATAAAAATAAGACGTAGGTTATACGCATCCTAATTTGCCCTTAGGAGATACAAAAATGACAAATATCATTCGTATTTATTTTATAATCCGTATTTTTGCAATCTTAATTCAATCTAAATAAGACTTGCGTACCACGATAAATTCATTAAAAAAAGGAGAAAAAGCCATTATCAAAGATTTTGATATTGATATCATTCCGTTAAAGTTGCTCGAGATGGGTTGTTTGCCCGGAAATACCGTAGAACTGTTACAGATCGCTCCTTTTGGAGACCCTTTGTATTTAGATATCAATGGTTCGCACTTGGCAATTCGTGTAGAAACTGCCGCAGAAATTGAGGTTGAATTGATCCAAATCCAGCTTTAAAATGATTAATCAAAATATAAATGTTGCTCTAATAGGAAACCCCAATGTAGGTAAAACGTCTGTTTTTAACCAACTAACAGGCCTTAACCAGCAAGTGGGTAATTATCCTGGTATTACGGTCGAAAAAAAAATAGGGTTTTGTAAATTACCCAATAACGTAAAGGCAAATATATTAGATTTGCCCGGAACCTATAGTCTAAACGCCAGTTCTATAGATGAGAATGTAGTCATTGAGCTGCTCTTGAACAAAAACGACAAACTATATCCAGATGTAGCCCTTGTGGTAACGGATGTAGAAAATTTGAAACGTAATTTACTGCTTTTTACCCAAATAAAAGACTTAGAAATACCTACCATACTAGTCATTAACATGGCCGATAGAATGGAACACAAAGGCATTTCGCTGGATATTCCGTATCTTGAAGAGCAATTAAAAACCAAAATTGCTTTGGTGAGTTCCAGAAAAGGTTTTGGAATAGAAGCCTTAAAAAAACTAATCATAACCTACAAGACCATCTCGAGTGAGCCTTGTTTGAATGCGTCTGTAATTGATCCCGAATATTTTGATAGTTTGCGCAAAGCCTTTCCAAACCAATTGATCTATAAACTTTGGTTGGTTATTACCCAAGATGTCAATTTTTTGAATTTAGAACGCAAAGAAATCCATAGTTCTTTTACCAAATCCCATTCGGATTTAAAGCGTTTGCAACAAAAAGAAACCATCAAACGCTACCAATTTATAAACCAAACGCTACAAAAAGGTTTAAAAATAGACACCACTCTTGCCAAAGATTTTCGCTCTAAATTAGACCGCGTGCTGACTCATAAAGTGTGGGGTTATGCCATTTTCTTTGCCATTTTGTTTGTTATATTTCAGTCTATTTTTGAATGGTCGAAAATACCGATGGATTTTATAGACAGTAGTTTTGCCTCTTTGAGCACGCTAGCTAATGACCAATTGCCGGCAGGGGTTTTGACCAATTTGATCTCGCAGGGAATCATTCCTGGTATTGGTGGTATTTTAATTTTCATTCCGCAAATTGCCTTTTTATTTCTATTTATATCTATTCTGGAAGAAAGCGGCTACATGAGTCGGGTGGTTTTTTTGATGGACAAAATTATGCGAAAATTTGGTTTGTCTGGCAAAAGTGTGGTGCCGTTAATCTCGGGAACTGCTTGTGCAATTCCGGCTATTATGGCAACCCGAAACATTGAAAACTGGAAAGAAAGACTGATAACCATACTGGTAACGCCTTTTACCACTTGTTCGGCACGATTACCGGTTTATGCCATTATTATTGCACTTGTAATACCCGATACGCACGTTTTAGGAATTTTTAACCTACAAGGACTTACCTTGATGTTGTTGTATCTTTTGGGCTTTGGTATGGCGATATTATCCGCATATGTATTAAATAAAGTGATGCAAATAAAAGGCAAAACTTTTTTTGTGGTTGAAATGCCCAATTACAAACTCCCTATGTTCAAAAACGTGGCTATCAATGTGGTCGAAAAAACAAAAGCATTTGTATTTGGTGCCGGAAAAATCATATTGGCTATCTCTATTATATTATGGTTTTTGGCCTCGTATGGTCCGGGCAAAAATTTCAAGAATGCAGCGCAAATAATCCAAACGCAAACGCAAAACATGCAGCTGTCTGAGCAAGAACTAGACAACAAAATAGCTACCTACAGATTAGAGAATTCGTATATTGGAATTATGGGCAAAACTATTGAACCGGCTATTTCTCCGTTAGGATATGACTGGAAGATCGGTATTGCCATCATTAGCTCTTTTGCCGCTAGAGAGGTTTTTGTAGGCACTTTGGCAACAATTTATAGTGTCGGAAATACGGATAATGAAGATACTATCAAAAACAAAATGGCTGCCGAGGTGCATCCGGTAACAGGTGCTAAAATATTTAATTTTGCCTCTGGTGTGTCGTTATTATTGTTTTATGCCTTTGCACTGCAATGTGCTAGTACGCTGGCCATCACCAAAAAAGAAACCAACTCTTGGAAATGGCCCGTTGGACAATTGGTATTTATGAGTGGTTTTGCGTATGTGGTGGCGCTTATTGCTTTTCAGATATTAAAATAAAGAAAAAATCATGATACAAGAAATACTCGCTTTTGGTATTCTGGCAATGGCTGTTGGGTTTTTAATTAAAAAATATTTTTTTAAGAAAAAAAAATCCGACAAAAGCTGCGGAACCAACGATTGTGGTTGCCATTAGTATGGGGCTTACTTTATCTTGACAAATAAATTGCTGGCTATTTTGTTAGAGATCGTTAAATGCTTGCCATCTACTTGTACTTTTAGAGATAGGTCAAAGGTTTCTTTGGCTAGAATTTCAATCTTGGAGCCTAAGGCTATTTCTTGTTTGTCTAGGTATTTTAAAAATTCTGAAGAGGTGTCTTTTACGCCAACACACATGCCTTTTTGGTGTACTAAAAGATCCGAAAGGAGTTGTTTTTCTACTTTGAATATTTCGCCTTCGGCATTGGGTATGGGGTCGCCATGAGGATCTTCGGTGGGGTTTCCCAAAAAATCATCCAACTTATTGATGAGCTTCTCGGACTTGATGTGTTCTAATTGCTCTGCAATATCATGGACCTCATCCCAGCTAAAATCTAGTTTTTCTACCAAAAACACCTCCCATAGACGGTGTTTTCTTACAATCATCTTGGCCTCTAGTCTTCCTTGGTTGGTTAGCGATACGCCTTGGTATTTTTTGTAATTAATTAACTCTTTTTCGGCTAATTTTTTGAGCATGTCGGTTACCGAAGATGCTTTGGTATCCATCACTTCGGCTATGGCATTGGTGCTTACGGCGGCATTAGTTACTACGGTGAGGTGGTAAATTTGTTTGAGATAATTTTCTTCGGAAAAGGTCATGGTTTTTATTTTAGCCCCGATAGCAGCGGCATCCTTTATCTTTTTTCTTTAAAAAGATAAAGATATAGCGGAGAGCGGGAAATGGCTTCACGTTTTTTTTATTCTTTTAGGATCAATAGAGGGATGGTTATTTTGTGTCTTAATTTATCTACGGTGGTCCCAAAGATTAGATCCTTAAGGCCGGTGTGGCCGTGGGTTCCCATGACTAAAATATCAAAATTGCCTTGGCTGAGGATCTTGGGTATTACTTTGTTGGGTTTGCCAAAGCCAAGCTGCGTGCTTATTTTGAAGCCTTTGGCAGAAAGCATTTCTTTGTATTCTTCTAGTAATTTTTCGTCTATTAGGGTTTCGTGATCGTCGGTGTGGTCTCCGTACATCAGGGCGCCTACGGTTTCTACTACATGTATTAGGGTGTAGTTGGCTGTGGTGCCTCCGAGTTCAAAGGCGCCGTTTAGGGCTACGGCATCGGCGGAAGAAAAATCTACGGCAATGGCTATGTTTTTTTTGGTATCAGCGGTGGTTTTTGAAAACCGCAGGTTTAAATGGTGTGGCGAATGGTTTTGAAAGGCTGTCTTGGATTTGGTTATAAAGGGTTTGATGACAATGTATAGCAACAATACTAAAAAACCCAGAGCTAAGGGCACTACGGTAAGCCATAACAGGATAGGGTTTTCGGAGGTTTCTAACCAACCGTTGATTTCGTCTACTACTAGTTTTCCGTTTAGGATTACGATAATGGTGGCTACGATCCACGAGGCTATTTGGGTCCATTTGCCTATATGAAATCCTTTCATCTTGGATTTATCGCTCACAAAGTGGATTAACGGAATGATGGCAAATCCCAATTGCAAACTCAATATTACTTGACTAAAGATGAGTAGTTTGCCTGTTACGCCTTCGCCAAAAATGGTGATGACAATTACGGCCGGAACTATGGCTATTAATCGGGTGATGATCCGGCGCACCCAAGGCTGGATTCTTAAATTAAGATAGCCTTCCATGATGATTTGTCCGGCTAAGGTTCCGGTTATGGTGGAGCTTTGGCCTGCTGCTATTAGTGCTACTGCAAATAGTATTGGAGCCCATTTGGTGCCTAAGAGGGGTTGCAAAAATTTGTGTGCGTCTTGAATTTCGGCAACTTGGTGCATGCCTACTTTATAAAATGTGGCTGCTGCCAAAATTAAAATGGCGGCATTGACAAAGAACGCAAGATTCAAGGCGATGGTAGAATCGATGAAATTGTATTTTAGGGCTTGTTTGATTCCGGCGGTTGTTCTGTCAAATTTTCGGGTTTGCACCAATGAAGAATGTAAGTATAGGTTGTGGGGCATTACGGTTGCTCCAATAATTCCGATGGCTATATACAATGCGGTTTCGTTGGGCATGGATGGGATTAATCCCAATAGAACTTTGTCCATCTCGGGTTGGGCAAAAATCATCTCAAACACAAACGAAACGCCAATTACCATCACCAAGGCAATAATAAAAGCTTCCATTTTTCGAATGCCTTTGTTGATTAAAAACAGCAGTAAAAAGGTGTCCAATACGGTGATCAGAACTCCCTCAATAAGTGGAATACCGAACAATAGATTGATCCCGATGGCCATTCCTAAAACTTCTGCTAGATCACAGGCGGCAATGGCTACCTCTGCCAAAAAATACAAAATGTAGTTGATGAATTTGGAATAGGTTTCTCGAGAGGCTTGGGCTAAATCCCGTTGGGTTACAATACCTAACCTTGCGCTCAAGCTTTGCAAAAGCAAGGCCATAATGTTGCTCATCAATAAAACCCATAGCAGTGAGTAGCCAAATTGGCTTCCTCCGGCTAGATCTGTTGCCCAATTTCCGGGATCCATGTAGCCTACACTAATTAGATATGCTGGCCCAAAGAAAGCGAGGATTTTTCGAAAAACGGATTTTTTGTCTTGAGTAGCAACGGATTGGTTTACTTCTTCTAATGATTTGCTCATGTATATCGCTATTTGAGGCAAATATAATTGTATTTTTTTGTTATATGAAATATAATTTTTAGATTTGTCTAAATTTATACACAGTCATAATCTAAAAATTATATTTTGAAAACAATTATAATGGTACTTTCTTTAGGATTGCTATCCGGCTTATCTTTTGCGCAAGCTACCCTAAAAGGGACCGTTACCACCAACGGCATGCCTTTGCCACATGCTAATATTGTAGTAAAAAAAGCAAAAAAAGCCGTAGTTACGGATAGCCAAGGAAAGTACCAGATAGCTAATCTGGATCCTGGTGTTTATGAAGTTGGCGTTTCTTACACTGGGTTTCGATCCCAGCAAAAAAAAGAAGTGTTGGTGGATCGCACCCAAACGGTTTTGGATTTTGAACTAACCGAAGACAATACCCTAGACGAAATTGTAATTACAGGAACCCTAAAACCCGTGAGTAGACTAGAAAGTACGGTTCCGGTAGAGGTGTACAAACCTACTTTTTTTAAGAAAAACCCAACAGCCAATATTTTTGAAGCCTTGCAAAACGTAAATGGGGTGCGCCCACAATTAAATTGTAATGTATGTAATACTGGAGACATTCATATCAATGGACTCGAAGGACCTTATACGCTGGTGCTCATTGACGGTATGCCTATTGTTAGTGGTTTATCAACCGTTTATGGTTTGTCTGGAATTCCGAATTCTTTATTAGAACGTATTGAGATCGTCAAAGGGCCTGCATCCTCTTTATATGGTAGCGAAGCCGTTGGCGGTTTGATCAATATTATTACCAAAAACCCCAACAATGCTCCTGTGTTTTCGGCAGACGCGTTTGTAACCGGATGGGGCGAAAGCAATGCAGACCTTGGATTTAAAGGAAATATTGGCAAAACAGCATCCGTTTTAACGGGTGTGAATTATTTTAATTACAGCAACCCGATAGACAATAACAACGATAATTTTACGGACTTGACCTTACAAGACCGTATTTCGGTTTTTCAGAAATGGAATTTTAACCGCCAGAGTAACAAACTGCTTTCGGTGGCGGGACGCTATTTTTATGAAGATCGTTGGGGAGGTGCATTGCAGTGGAATAAAAAGCACCGCGGTGGCAGCCAAGTGTATGGTGAAAGTATTTACACCAAACGCTGGGAGTTGTTAGGAGCCTATGCGTTGCCCGTTTCCGAAAAAATGCAGTTTTCATTCTCCTACACAAGCCACGATCAGAACTCGGTGTATGGCAACGTGCCTTATCTGGCACAACAACGCATTGGTTTTGGGCAACTCAGTTGGGACAAAAAAATAAAGCAACACGACTTACTTTTTGGAACTGCATTACGTTACCAATATTATGATGACAACACCACCGCTACCCTAAACGAAGAGGTCAATTGGATCCCGAGTTGGTTTGTTCAAGACGAAATTGCTTTTGATGACCATCATAAAATACTGTTGGGAGCTCGTTACGACTATAACAACAACCACGGATCTATTTTTACGCCACGTTTTGCTTACAAATGGAAAATTAACAGCAATAATATTTTGCGTTTCAATACCGGAACTGGTTTTAGAATTGTGAATCTTTTTACCGAAGAACATGCGGCACTAACTGGATCTAGAGACGTTATTGTTCTCGAAGATTTAAAACCAGAACGCTCTATTAATGCCAACTTAAATTATCTTAAAAAAATATATACCAAAAATGGCCATTTTATAGGTATCGAAACCACTGCTTGGTACACCCGATTTAGCAATTCCATTATTCCAGATTATGACACCAATCCCAACCAAATAATTTACAAAAACTTAGATGGTCATGCGGTTACAAAAGGCGTGAGCACCAATCTGGATTTTGTATGCAATAATGGGTTGAAGATGATTCTGGGCGCAACGTACATGGCTGTTTCTAAAACAGAAAACAATACCACCACGCAGCAAATGCTAACCGAAAAATTCTCGGCAACTTGGGCAATTAGCTACCGTATTAACTCCTTGTTTTTGGACATAGATTATACCGGAAATCTTTATGGCCCGATGCGTTTGCCGCTGCTTGGAGACCTAGATCCAAGAAAAGAATACTCCCCTACTTGGAGCATTCAGAATATTCAATTTACCTTTAATAAACTTAAAAACATAGAGATTTACGGTGGTATAAAAAACCTGTTAAACTGGACCCCAAACAAAGGAAATCCGTTTATCATTGCAAGAGCAAACGATCCATTTGACCAAAACGTGCAGTACGATGCTAGCGGCAATGTGCAGGCTACTCCAGAGAACCCCTACGCCCTAAGTTTTGATCCAAGTTATGTATATGGTCCTAACCAAGGGATTCGTAGTTTTTTTGGAATACGCTATAGCTTGCGATAAACACAACATACAAATAGCTTGGTTTAAACTATTATAAAATAAAACTAATGAAACAAATCGTGTTGGTATGGCTGTTGGTGTTGCTTGCCACTACACCAAGTTTTGGGCAATTAAAAACCCATACTTTTCAAGAGGCAGCACAATTGGCAGAGCAAAACCCCAAACCTATGGTAGTTTTTATTCATACATCTTGGTGCAAATACTGCAAAATAATGGATAATAGTACCTTTAAAAACAAAGAAGTCATAGCCGTATTAAACGCCAATTTTTATTTCATTTCGTTGGATGCGCAGACCAAAGAGTCGATTACTTTCAACAAGCATACGTTCCGCTTTCAACCCACCGGAACAAAAACAGGAATGCATGAATTGGCTACGGCTTTAGCAACAATTAAGGATCAAGTTCGGTATCCTACACTAACTATTTTAGGAACCGATACTTCAATTATTTTTCAGCAACATTCTATTATTGGAGCTAACACACTGCTTTCAATTCTGGATAAGGCAAAATAATTTCCTATTTTTGGAATAAATTTTTATCCCTTTTTTATGAAACACTACGATTACATTTTTACAGGCTCGGGTTTAGCGGCATTGATGACGGTGTACAAAATGATCCAATCGGGTGCTTTTGAGGATAAAACAATTCTATTGATGGATCCAGATTCTAAGAAGATTAATGATCGTACGTGGTGTTTTTGGCAAGACGCGCCCTCGGATTGGGAACGGTCCGTAACTAAAAAATGGGAATTGGCTTTATTTGCTACTACTAAATTTCGTCGTGATTTAGAGTTAAAACCCTATACTTACAACCGAATCAACGCTTCTGATTTTTACAGCCAAGCTCTTGATCAGATTTCGAAACAAAAAAACATTCACTTTCTCAACGAAAAAGTTACCGATATCCATGAATTAAAAACACATGTTTATGTTGCCACCGAAACCCAAAGTTTCACGGGCGAAAAGGTATTCAATAGTATTTATCGAAAAGGCGAAGCCGAGAGCCAAACCAAATACCCTATTTTGCAACAGCATTTTATAGGTTGGTTTATAAAAAGCAAAGAAGCAGTTTTCAACCCAGAGCAAGCGACTTTTATGGATTTTTCGGTAGCGCAAAAAGGCAACACCCGTTTTATGTATGTTCTACCCACTGCAACCAACGAAGCTTTGGTAGAATACACCCTGTTTTCGCACCAAGTATTAGACAAAAGGGACTACGAAACCGAAATCCAAAACTACCTTGCAAAATTAGGTGTCACAGAATACGAAATTACCGACAAAGAAAAAGGCAGCATCCCGATGAGTTGCTATCCCTTCTGGAAAAAAAACAGCCAACGCGTACTACATATAGGCACAGCAGGCGGATGGACCAAAGCCAGCACGGGCTACACCTTTAAAAATGCGGATAAAAAATCTACCGCTTTAATTGCCTTTTTACAAAAGGAATCGGATTTAACTACCTTTCATAAACGCACTAAATTCTGGTTTTATGATTTGCTTTTACTAGATATTTTAGATCGAGACAACCAAAAGGGAGCCAGAATATTCTCCTCGATGTTCCAAAAAGGGAGTCCTGCTCTGATTTTTAAATTTCTGGATGAAGAAACCTCGTTTTATGAGGATATTCGAGTGATTTTAAAATGTCCAAAAATGCCTTTTATCTGGTCCTTAATCCGGTCTGTGCGCTATTTATGGCCATAAAAACCACTAGCTATCCAACAATAACAAAACTTTATAACACAAAGGAGCCAATTCTTTTTAAACTTTGTAACTTTGTGGTTCCAAAAAAATAACATCTAAAATAAAACAATATGTATCCAGAAGAAATGGTAAAACCCATGCAAGCGGAATTAACCGTAGCAGGTTTTCAAGATTTACATAGTGCTGAGGCAGTTGAAAACGCATTAAAAGCAAGTGGTACTACTCTTGTTGTGGTAAACTCGGTTTGTGGTTGTGCTGCTAGAAATGCACGTCCGGGAGCAAAAATGAGTTTAGAAGGTGCTAAAAAACCAGATCATTTAATCACGGTTTTTGCAGGCGTAGATAAAGAAGCGGTAGATGCTGCTAGACAACAAATGTTTCCTTTTCCTCCCTCTTCGCCTTCTATGGCATTATTTAAAAACGGAGAATTGGTACACATGTTGGAGCGCCACCACATTGAAGGTCGTCCTGCAGAAATGATTGCAGAAAACTTAAAAGATGCTTTTAACGAATACTGTTAATACTTCTGTTAACTACAAAGTATTGCGCTAAGTACGCAAAAATTTCAACCGCCGCTTTGCAGATTTTTAACCTGTGAAGCGGCGGTTTTTTTTGGAGCTATTTCCAGCTATTCGTTACAATCTTTTTACCCGCTAAAAAACGCGGCTAAAAAGGATTTGGCAAACTGATTTAGCTGGTCGGTTAGGCACTGGTAAAAATGCATTAGGAAGATATGAGAGAAACGAAGTTTTTCCCTCTATAGATATTGCTCGTAAATGCCGATATTCTAGAAGTATCTTTAGATTATCTTACTAGCAAAGAAGATGTGCAGATGGACAAAAACACCAGTAGTCGTATTCTTGAAGTTGCTAAATTTGAAGAAACTGACCGCAATCCTATTTTTTTCTGTTATTGATGCTTTTATTGCTAAAAGAAAAATTCAAAGCATTTTATAAACACCAAAGCCGAGCAATGCTCGGCTTTCTTTTTTTAAATTCTAAATATATTTACCTGTTTTCAATAGAGATAACTTCTATATTTACCTCTTGACCATCTTTTAAATATCCAGGGTTATACATATCTCCACCCAATACATTCAATCCAGACACTGAAATATCACATATTTTTGAAGAATCAATCCTAATTTTAACTGACCCCGTAGAATCTGTTACATATTGTCCGACTTTATCAAAAGTTTTCATTAAATAACCAATTCCTTCTTTTCTTACTACTACAGTATCAAATTTATTAACTCTACGTTGTTTGGTTTCTTTATCAACTGAATTTATTGTTATAGTAATCTGATTTTTTGAATCATCTTTCATATTGCAATTTGAGATTAATAATGAAAATAGAGAAGCAAATACAACTATTTCTAATTTAAGGATTCTTGATCGCATACCTTGTTATATTTAAGTGATTAATTAGTCCTCCATTATAAGATTGTCCCGTTAAATTCACATTGTTAATTGCAGGCCATTGGAAACTACCACTTACTGGACTACCTTGAAAAGGATTATCAGCCCAAAATAGTACGCCATCAACAGGATTTCTTTGATAGTAATTAGTTACTTTCGACACGTTAGGGTAATCAAAATTAAAACTACCTCCAAAATACATCCCTACTGGGTCATAAAGAGTCATTTCAGAAATATGTATATTCATTGCTCCAAGTTTGTTCGCAATTCTTACTGCTGCTGCTCCACCACGACTATGACCATAAAGCTTTAATTGATTGCCTTTTTCAAATCCTGCTTTCAAATAAGCTATGATTTCATCATCGCCACCACCTACTGAACTGGCAAACACTTTACCCCCTTGTCCCTCAACTAATTTTTTTAAGGCAGGATTACCACTTGCTTCTTCGCCTCCTGCACCATTAATACCTGCAACTGTATACTTTGGTTTCATCATTGCGTGAGCCAGATGATTCAGTCCACTAACGACAAGACCAGTTACTGCTCCTTGCCAAAAATTACCTATTTTAAAATTAACGGCAACTTGTTAGAAACTAATTTATCTGTGAAAAACTTATAGCCTTTCTTTTTGACAGAGTCTATCACGCTGTTTGAAAATCTTTTATTAATAAAATCTTTTTTAACAGAATATTCTATCTCACATTTGTATTTTTCATTATCATTTAGTTTGTAATATATAATCGTTTCTTCGTTCTCTCTCACAACTAAATGGAAAGGTATATTCAATTTTACAGAGCTATTTGCCTTAACAAATATTAGACTTAATTTATCTTCTTTTACATACTTTTGGCTATGTCCATAATTATCCAAATTTGTATTATTTTGTGAGTTTTTATCATATGAAACATCTTTTACCCATATGGAATTTATTTTATTTTGACCATCATAAATTGTCAATTTAGGATTAATAAGTGCATTTAAATCGTGGTAGTAATCAGTACTTCTAATTGGAAAAACAGTATCAATTATAAAGCAATAATTTATTTTAGAATTATTTTCTATTTGGAAAGTAATTTTTTCATTATCTCGTATGTTAGTGTTAATTATACGTAACCTAATGTCCGATTTGTTATATTCAGTAAAACTAAAAAAAATGATTAGTAAGGATATAAATATTGTTTTCATATAAATGTTATCTAAAGCCATTATACATTTTATTCCAAAGATTAACTTGATTGTTATAAGAACTAAAAGCCTCCAAATTTACAGAAGCACCAGGCATATTAAATTGCCAATTATAAGCTTTTGCCTCTGACATAGCACTTCTATAACCATGTCCTACTTTATTATACCATCTTGCCATATTACCATTAACATAATCTGCTGCATGGTTTAATTCGTGTCCTATTGTACTGGCCAATTTTAAATAACTTGAAAAGGCATTTTTAGAGATAAGTATTTTAGAAATACTCCCTTTTAATGTGTTCGGATTAAATTCTCCTCACACTGTTAATCCATCAGCAAAATTACCTTTACCATCTGTTAAATTCTCACGAGATTCAAATGAAGGATTATGAGCTTCCGCAGACAATTCGGGTAATACTTTTTGAGCAAAACCAGCCAATTCCGAATCCGATAAGTTAACATAAGCATTTGGATCATTATATCCTGCGGCTTTTAAACGTCCAATCAAATCTGACCGTTGAGTCATTTTGTGCATCGCGTGATTCAGTCCACTAACAACTAATCCCGTAACCGCACTCAAATATTACTTTAAAATCAAAGGTACTTTGTTAGAGTTAATTTCCTTGTCATATAATTCATATCCCATTTGTTTTAAAGAATCCTTGATTTCTATTGGTAGTCTTTGTTTTAAGTATTCATCTAACTTTGGACTTATTAAAAAGCAAAAATATTTTGCGGTTTTTTTCATTTTTTCCTTTTGATAACCATACCAACAATTATCATTTATCTTGGTTTTCATTTTAAATGGTATTTTAAAATATACTCTCTGCTTTGATTTAATCTTTAAAATGTTTTTTACTTTTATTTTGTATTTAAAATCCTTATGCATTAAATTATTGTAACATTCGTAATCTACTAGTTCTATGTCTATCTCGTTATTGCAATCATCTTTAATCCCAATATTAGTTAAATATAAAAATTCAGAAGCACTAATAGGAGCTAATTTATTATAGGAACTTGTTGTGTCTAGAAGAATATAATAATCTTTTGTACTTCTATTTATTAATTCAACATCAAAATTACTGTTATCATTAATCAATTTATTTAATATTCGAAATTCTAATTCATCTTTTTTTATTTGTTTACTACTTATACATAAAAACAAAATAATTAGTATTGATATATATCTCATGTTTTTTACATTTTTAAGATTTTAAAATCATTTTTCTATATGAAATGAACAGTAACCATCCATTATTGTCTCATATAAATTTCCCAGTTTGTTGCTTTTGTTTCCGACAAAGAATGTGCAACACCTGCACTATTATGATTCGCCCAATTAGCATAATCCCCAGAAATGTGATCAACCACATGATTTAATTCATGACCGACCGTAGTGGCAAGTTGACGTATTGAATTTAGAACATTACTTCTAATTAATATTTTCCCTAATGATCTAACTGTATATTTACCACTTGCATCTACAGTAAATTCTTTACAAGCTCGACCCGCAATGTTTGGATCGTTACCAATCATTAATTGTTTTTCAAAATCAGGTGAATTTGCGTCTTTAAATAATTCAGGAAAAACTTTTGAAGCAAATTCTTTTATCTTTTCATTACTCCAATTTAAATATGGATCTTTATCAAGTTCATTTCCATAACCTCCAGTCCTTATTGCTTTTTCTAGACGTGAACTTTCCTGCATTTTATGCATCGAGTGATTGAGCCCACTAACAACTAATATTAATTGTCATACGTTACTCCAAAATCTTGATTGGAACTTTGTTTTTACTTTCAATAATACCATTGTAAACTTTTACATTATTTGCTTCAATAGTCTTTAAAATATCATTTGGCAAAACATTTTTGTAGTTAGAAGAATCACTTGCAATTGATAATTTAGAGTAGTACTTTTTATTAGAATCTAAACTTACATATCCCTGCCTTACTGCATCAAAATTTATAGGTTTGTTTAAATTAATAGTATAATAAAAAAAGATAGTTTCATTAGGATGGATAAAGAAAATATTATTTCTTTCATACAATCCAAAATATTTTAGATTAGTCTTATTCCTTAATCTACTCTCGTTTACATTAAAATCTTCAAACATAAAATTTATACCTTTTTCAGTTTCTAAATCTTGATGCCTGTATCTCTTTATCTCATATTTGGATTCAATATTTTTATCATCATAAATACGTAAATTAACTCCATTTTTGTAAACTGCTGTCTTTGATAAAAGATCTTGCTCAGTTAAATTATTTATAAAAAATATCTCGTTAGAATTATTCTTTAAACTGTACTTAACTATGTTTATTGAATCTTTATCACTATTTTTAGAATAACTAACAATATTTTCATTCAATAACGATAGTTCTAAATCGTTTTTTTTATCGGTTTTATTACATCTTATAAAAAGTGGTAAAGCAGATAAAACAATAATTATTAGTGCTGTTTTTCTCATTTTGCCCAAAAGTTTAACATATTGTGATAATTTTGATTCATTCTTGACAAAACATAAGGCTGATTATCTCCAAAACGATATTGTGCAGAATAAGCATCTAATTCCATCATATACCATTTTCCGCCTTCACCACGATATCCATCGCCGTAAAGTTTTCCCCAAGCTTCATAACGATTATCGTATCTTTTACCTCCTACAGTATATGGTGCGAAATATTGAAATGCGTGTCTATATTCGTGAAATAAAACTCCTGCAAAATAAAGATTATTTTTAGATGACAACAGCCCTTTGTTTAAATCCACATTACCATTTTCTGTAATAGCGACATACTCATTTCCTTCTAAACCATATGAGTGTGTTGGAGAATTTCCAGCTTCATAGCCTTCCGCCAATCCATCAACATTTTGATGTAATTTGGCAATACCCGCATCAGATACATCTGCTTTTTGAAATGCAAGAGCTTTGTTCTTAAATCTTGATAAAAGAGTGCGTCTTTGGTCTATTTTATGCATCGCGTGATTCAGCCCACTAACCACCAAACCAGTTACTGCTCCCTGCCAAAAATTACCACCAGTAAGTCGAGCACCCACACCACCAGAAACTGTACCAAAAGCGATCATACCAGCACTACCTGTTCCTGAACCTATACCTTTCATACCAGTATTAGGAATACTGCTTCCATTCTCATCAACACTTGGGCCTCCACTCCAAACACTACTAGCGATACTACTTAAGGCGCCCGCTGCAAAACCACTCCAAAATTTACCCCCAGAAATTGCTGTCATGCTTCCCTGAAAAGTGCCGTGTGCAGCTGCCTGAAATGCAGCTCTAGAAAAGAAGTTCGAGAACAAATTTTCTGCCCCTGTACCAATACCAAAGGTTACCGCAGCACTTGCTGCTCCTATAAAGGTAGCTTTTGCTAAACCTCCAACACTAAAGGGCACATCGCTTAATGCCGCAGTCAAAGTATAAGTTAATGCCGCTACTGCTGCACCAATCCCTACAGCGGCCAAGAAAACAATTTCACCACTGGGATCTGTATACTTAAGTGGGTTATTCCAACAATACCCGTACTTGTTGTAGTTTTGAGTATTATAAGGCTCTTGAACATAATTGTCGGGTTGCAAGAAACGATGCAATTTGCCATCGTACAAACGTCCGTTCATATGTATGAGTCCTACGCTTTGCAAATGCTCATGCCCTGTATAACCTCGGTCTAAAATCGTTAGGCCTGCTAGTATATTGCCAGCACCGTCTTGTACTTTTACAATAGTTCCCCAAGCATCAAATAAGCGCTTTTCTACTACTTTTCCTGTTTGATCACTTACAGCAACAATTGATCCTTGGTAATCTCTGTGTAAATATAAATAATTTTGTGTAGTTCCATCGCTTTTTAATACAATAGGCGCACTGTATCCATCGTTCTGGCGTATTTATCTAGCTTTGCAACAATAAATAAAATGGAAAGAAATTTATATTTTTTGAGTTGTTAGATTCCTTCTTTGCCAAAAAAACAAATTTCTTTACACCTCAAAAACCCTAGCCCAGATGGAAACGGCATCCTGTTGTGCCAGGGTTTGGCACAACAGATAGAGTGTACAGCTGGAAATAGCTCCTAAACTTTGCTGCTCTAAAACTTTTGCGTACTTTTGGGGCAATAATTTTTCACCCTTAAACCGTTTATAGCATGCAACTGTATAACACTTTAAGCGCAGAAGAAAGAGCCATCATGATTGATGATGCCGGAAAACAAAGGCTTACTTTGTCTTTCTATGCTTATGCGCAAATCTCAGATCCAACTCAATTTAGAAATGATTTATTCCGTGCTTGGGATCCGCTGGTGGTTCTTGGTCGAATATATGTAGCCTCCGAGGGGATTAATGCGCAGTTATCGCTACCCGCAGATAATTTCTATGCTTTTAAAGACACTATTGAAAAGTATGATTTCATGCAAGGCATGCGATTGAATATTGCTGTAGAGCAAGACGATCATTCGTTCTTAAAGCTGACCATTAAAGTACGTGACAAGATTGTTGCAGATGGTTTGAATGATGCAACTTTTGATGTAACCAATATTGGGGTGCACTTAAAGGCGAAAGAATTTAACGAAATATTGGACGATCCAAATACTATTGTAGTAGATTTTAGAAACCATTATGAGAGTGAAATTGGCTATTTTAAAGGCGCAATTACTCCTGATGTGGATACTTTTAGAGAATCGTTGCCGATTATCAACGAGCAATTACAAAATTTTAAAGAAGATAAAAACTTAGTGATGTATTGCACCGGAGGAATCCGTTGTGAGAAAGCTTCGGCATACTTTAAACACCAAGGCTTTAAAAAGGTGTTCCAGCTTGAAGGCGGAATTATCAATTATGCCAAACAGATTAAAGAGGAAAAATTAGAGAGCAAATTTATAGGTAAAAACTTTGTATTTGACCACCGCTTAGGCGAAAGGATCACGGACGATATTGTTTCCCAATGCCACCAATGCGGAAAACCTTGTGATGTGCATACCAATTGCATCAACGAAGGCTGTCATTTGTTGTTTATTCAATGCGAAGAATGTGCTCAAGCCATGCAGGGCTGTTGTTCTGCGGCTTGTGTGGATGTGATTCATTTGCCTGAAGAGGAGCAAAAAGCAATTAGAAGAGGGATTAAAAACGGAAATAAAATTTTCAAAAAAGGAAAATCGGAGGTATTGACTTTCAAAAACAGAGCAGCCAACCAAGATCCTTTGGCAGCTGTTCCTAATTTGGCAGATTTGACCAAATCCAAGGCATTGGCAAAAAAAATACCAAAAATAAAAAAACAATACATAGGTAGAGGCACGCACTTTTATCCAAAATCCAGCATTGGTCAATTTGCAATTGAAGAAAATGAAATTAAAGTTGGCGACACGATTTTGATTAAAGGATCCACTACTGGAGAGCAACAATTGGTAATTACGGATATGCAAGTAAATGACGCAAAAGCAACTAAGGCCGTTGCGGAGGATATTTGTACTTTTAAATTGCCTTTTAGAATTCGATTATCGGATAAATTATATAAGGTTTTGGATTAAAACCCAAGCCGTTCTATTTTAAAATGCTTGTTTGTAGTAGTTACAAACAGGCATTTTTGGTATAATATACTTACATCCATGTAGTTGGTAAGTTTTGCAACTTAACCTTAAAAAATACTATCTTTACACATTAATCGTTTTAAGAACTTAAGTTGTGCTAGTCACAACACTACATATAAAATTATGGCATGTACAAGTTGTTCAACTTCGGATGGTGGCGCACCTAAGGGTTGTAAAAATAATGGAACTTGCGGCACGGATAGCTGCAACAAATTAACTGTTTTTGATTGGCTGGCTAATATTAGTTTACCTAACGGAGAAGCTCCTTTTGATTGCGTAGAGGTACGTTTTAAAAATGGAAGAAAAGAGTTTTATCGTAACTCCGAAAAACTAACCTTATCTATCGGAGATATTGTAGCCACAGTGGCTTCGCCGGGTCATGATATTGGTATTGTAACCCTTACCGGGGAGTTGGTAAAAATCCAAATGAAGAAAAAAGGAGCCAATTATAAAGGCAACGAAATTCCAAAAATATACCGTAAAGCATCCCAAAAAGATATTGACATTTGGTCCACAGCACGCGATAAAGAAGAACCAATGAAAGTTCGGGCCAGAGAATTGGCTATTGCGCACAAATTAGAAATGAAAATATCCGATATTGAATTTCAAGGAGATGGATCTAAGGCTACCTTTTATTATACGGCCAATGATCGGGTAGACTTTAGAATGTTAATCAAGGATTTTGCCAAAGAGTTTAGTACCCGCGTAGAGATGAAACAAGTAGGTTTCCGTCAAGAAGCTGCTCGTTTGGGCGGTATTGGATCCTGTGGTAGAGAACTTTGTTGCTCTACTTGGCTAACCGATTTTAGAAGCGTCAACACCTCTGCAGCACGCTACCAACAACTCTCTCTAAACCCTCAAAAGTTAGCAGGACAATGCGGCAAATTAAAATGCTGCTTGAACTACGAATTAGACACCTACATGGATGCTTTAAAAGGTTTTCCGGATTTTGAAACCAAATTAGTCACCGAAAAAGGAGACGCTATTTGTCAAAAACAAGATATCTTTAAAGGGCTAATGTGGTTTGCCTATACCAATAATTTTGCCAATTGGCACATCCTAAAAATTGACAAGGTAAAAGAAATCATTGCCGAAAATAAATTAAAGAACAAAGTATCTGCTCTAGAAGACTATGCTATAGAAATCATTCCAGAAGCAACCAAAGACTTTAATAACGCCATGGGGCAAGAGAGTTTAACGCGTTTTGACCAGCCCAAAAAAGGCCGAAGACCTAGCCGAAAACCCACCAAAAAAGCATCCGAAAATGCCATTGTACCCAATTCTAGAAAACCAATAGAGAACAAAAGACCTATTGAGAACAAAGCACCTTCTGGCAACAAAAGACCAATTCGCAAAAAACCAACCAATCCAGAGGCCAGAAAACCTGCCGCAAACAATGCCGCAAATAACCCGGCAGCACCAGCCAGAAAACCAATAATTATTAAAAAAAATGACGCTAAAAAATAGTATTTTAGTTCTTCTGATGGCAGTACTCTTTTTTTCTTGTGATAAAAAAAGAGTATTTGATCAGTACCAATCCGTAGGAAGTGCGTGGCACAAAGACAGTGTGCTTTCTTTTAATTTACCCGAATTAGATTCTACCAAAAGATACCACTTATTTATCACCATCAGGAACAACAACAACTATCCTTTTAACAACCTGTTTTTAATTGCGTCTCTAGAAAAACCAAATGGATACACCAAAGTAGACACCCTAGAGTACCAAATGGCAGCGGCAGATGGCAGCCTATTGGGCAACGGATTTACAGATATCAAAGAGAGTAAATTAGTCTACAAAAACAACGTGCGTTTTAGAGGAAAATACAAAGTCAATATCCAGCAAGCCGTAAGAGAAACAGGCAAAATACCTGGCGTAACTGCCCTAGAAGGCGTTACAGAAGTAGGTTTACGAATAGAAAACATAGAATAACAAGACATGGCAGCTAAAAAAAACACTCCAAACAACAGCAGTTTTAAGAACTATACCAAAACCTTTTGGAAAATTTTCTTGTACGGTCTAACCGCAGTAATTTTATTTTTTCTATTTGCCTCCTGGGGGCTATTTGGTTCCATGCCCTCCTTTGAAGATTTAGAAAACCCAGACTCCAATCTAGCCACCGAAATTATTTCGTCCGATGGAGTCGTGATTGGTAAATATTTTCAAAAAAACCGATCCCAACTAAAATATTCTGACCTTCCCAAAAACTTTATCGACGCCTTAGTAGCCACCGAAGACGAACGTTTCTACCAACACTCCGGTATTGACGCCAGAGGAACCATAAGAGCCGTTGCAAGTTTAGGAACCAGCGGTGGAGCCAGTACCCTAACCCAACAGCTAGCCAAACAATTATTTCATGGCGAAGGCTCCAAGTTTCTGCCATTTAGAATTGTACAAAAAATAAAAGAATGGATTATAGCCATCCGATTAGAGCGACAATACACCAAAAACGAAATACTAACCATGTACTGTAACGTATATGATTTTGGAAACTTCTCCGTAGGTGTCAGCTCTGCTGCACAAACCTATTTTTCCAAAGAACCCAAAGATCTAACCATAGACGAGTCTGCAATATTGGTCGGAATGTTCAAAAATTCAACACTATACAACCCCGTTAGAAACCCACAAGGCGTAAAAAACCGCCGAAACGTAGTTCTGGCCCAAATGGAAAAAGGCCACATGATCTCTAAGGATCAAAAAGAAAAACTCCAAAACCTACCTATTGCACTAAAATTCAAATTAGAAAGCCATAGAGAAGGAACCGCCACCTATTTCAGAGAGTATTTGCGAGAATACATGAAAAAATGGGCCGAAGAAAACAAAAAACCAGACGGCACAGACTATGACATCTATAAAGACGGCCTAAAAATATACACCACCATAGACTCCAGAATGCAACTACACGCCGAAGAAGCCGTAGCAGCACACATGGCCAACCTACAAGAGGAATTTTTTATACAAGCCAAGAAAAACAAAAACGCACCCTTTGTAAACATTTCGGATCAAGAAACCCAGCGCATCTTGACCCAAGCCATGAAATCTTCTAACCGTTGGGCGGTTCTGAAATCCTTAGAAAAAAGTGACGAAGAAATCGTAAAATCCTTTCACGTAAAAACCAAAATGACCGTTTTTACCTGGAAAGGAGAAAAAGACACCCTAATGACCCCAATAGACTCCATCCGCTATTACAAACACTTTTTGCAATCCGGTCTAATGGCCATGGAGCCACAAACCGGCACCATCAAAGCTTGGGTTGGAGGTATCAACTACAAATACTTTCAGTACGATCACGTAGGCCAAGGCGCCAGACAAGTAGGCTCCACCTTCAAACCCTTTGTTTATGCCACCGCAATAGAACAGCTAAACATGTCTCCATGTGACTCCATCATTGACGCACCCTACACCATACCCGTAGGGCGCCATCACGTAACAGCCACCTGGACCCCACGCAATTCCAACAACAAATACACCGGAATGATAACGCTCAAAAAAGCCTTAGCCAACTCCATCAATACCGTATCGGCAAAACTAATGGACAAAGTAGGCCCCGAAGCCGTAGTAAAACTAACCCATAAATTAGGCATCAAGTCCGAAATCCCCTTACAACCCTCCATTGCACTTGGAGCCGTAGACATTACCGTAGAAGACATGGTAGCCGCCTACAGCACCTTTGCCAACCAAGGAGTCTACACCAAACCCCAATTTCTAAACCGAATCGAAGACAAAAGCGGACTCATAATCTACGAGCCCATCCCAGAATCCCACGATGTCCTGAACAAAGACATCGCCTTTGCCATCATCAAATTATTAGAAGGAGTAACCGAAGGCGGATCCGGAAACCGATTAAGAACCCAAGGCGGCGGATATGGATACAACCGAATTACCGGATACCCCTACCAATTCACCAATCCAATTGCAGGCAAAACCGGAACCACCCAAAACCAATCCGACGGCTGGTTTATGGGCATGGTACCCAACCTAGTAACCGGAGTTTGGGTAGGTTGTGAAGACCGATCCGCCCGATTCAAGAGCATCACCTACGGACAAGGAGCCACCGCAGCCCTACCCGTTTGGGCCTATTTCATGAAACTATGCTATGCAGATCCAGAACTAAAAGTCTCCAAGTCAGAATTTGAAAGACCCGCAAATCTTTCCGTAAAAGTAGACTGCTACACCGCCCCCAAAACAAAAGATACCACGGCAGTACAAGACACAGAAGAGTTTGAATTTTAGACCAACTCGGAGCTCCTTCCAGCTATACGCTATATCTTTGTGGCGGAACCCCCGCCACAAAGGATGCCGCTACTATCTGGGCTAAAAACCACACTAAATACGCCATTTTATGATTAACAAAAAAGTAAACACCGTACAAGAAGCACTCCAAGGAGTACACGATGGGATGACCATAATGCTAGGAGGTTTCGGATTGTGTGGCATACCAGAGAATGCAATTGCAGAACTAGTAAACAAAGAAACCAAAAACCTCACCTGCATTTCCAACAACGCAGGCGTAGATAACTTTGGACTCGGCTTGCTACTACAAAAACACCAAATTCAAAAAATGATTTCATCCTACGTAGGAGAAAATGCCGAATTTGAACGCCAAATGCTCAGTGGAGAACTAGAGGTAGAACTCACCCCACAAGGCACACTAGCCGAAAAATGTCGTGCAGCACAAGCAGGCATTCCGGCATTTTATACCCCCGCAGGATACGGCACCGAAGTAGCCAAAGACAAAGAAGCACGAGAATTTAATGGCAAAATGCACCTTATGGAACTAGCCTACCAAGCTGACTTTGCAATAGTCAAAGCTTGGAAAGGAGACGAAGCCGGAAACCTAATCTTTAAAGGAACCGCCCGCAACTTTAACGCCTGTATGGCAGGTGCCGCAAAAATCACCATAGCCGAAGTAGAACAACTCCTACCCATAGGCTCCTTAAACCCAAACGAAATTCACATCCCCGGAATTATGGTACAACGCATCTTTCAGGGACAAAAATTTGAAAAAAGAATAGAACAACGAACCGTCCAAAAAAAATAACGCAGCATTTGGCTGCCCAGCCCTAAAACATTCTATAAGCCCAAATTTACTACCCATAAAATACAACTATATGTTAGGAAAAGAAGAAATTGCAAAACGAATAGCCCAAGAAGTAAAAGACGGTTATTATGTAAACCTAGGAATAGGCATTCCAACATTAGTAGCCAATTATGTCCGTACGGATATAGCCGTAGAGTTTCAGAGTGAAAATGGCGTTTTGGGCATGGGCCCATTTCCGTTGGATGGCCAAGAAGATGCCGATCTAATAAACGCCGGAAAACAAACCATAACCGCCCTACCGGGCGCATCGTTCTTTGATTCGGCAATGAGTTTTGGAATGATTCGGTCCCAAAAAGTAGACCTGACAATTCTGGGAGCCATGGAAGTATCCGAAAACGGAGACATCGCAAACTGGAAAATACCCGGAAAAATGGTCAAAGGTATGGGAGGCGCAATGGATCTAGTAGCCTCCGCAGAAAACATTATAGTGGCCATGATGCACGTAAACAAAAAAGGCGAATCCAAGATACTTAAAAAATGTACACTGCCATTAACCGGAGTAGGCTGCGTCAAAAAAGTAGTCACAGAATTGGCCGTACTCGAAGTAACCCCCAAAGGCTTTAAGCTCCTGGAGCGTGCCCCAGGAATCTCGGTAGAGCATATTATAGCCGCTACACAAGCACCTTTGCTTATTGAAGGAGACATCCCTGAGATGCAAATAGAGTAACATTTCGGTTTCTATCCCTTTTTAATTCCCTTTTAAATTTTATACCAAAGGGTGGCTAGCAAATGTCCGAGTCTTTTTGAGCAACTATATAAAACGCTACGGCACCTTAAACATCTCCATTGGGTATGGCTTCAAGGAGTCGTTTGGTGTATGGCGTGCCTGGATTGGCATACAATGCATCTGCATCCGCAATTTCTTCCATTTTGCCCTTATTCATGACCAATACCTGATCACTCATATACTTTACAACGGCTAGATCATGGGAAATAAAAATGTACGTAAAACCAAAATTCTCTTTTAACTCATTTAAAAGATTTAAAACCTGCGCTTGTACCGAAATATCCAATGCCGAAACCGATTCGTCACAAACAATTAACTTTGGCTGTAAAGCAATGGTTCTCGCGATACCGATACGCTGTCTTTGACCACCCGAAAATTCATGAGGATAACGGTCAAAATAACTGCTATTTAGGCCTACTTTTTCTAAAATTTCGATCGTTTTTTCTTTTCTTTCTTTATCATTTTTGTACAGTCCGTGCACTTGCATGGGTTCCATAATAGCCTTACCAATCGGTATGCGAGGGTTTAAGGACGAGTATGGATCTTGAAAAATAATCTGAATTTCTTTTCGCAAATCTTTAGTAGCACGCTTGCTTAGTTTGGTAATGTCTCGGCCTCGGTACAAAATTGTTCCGGCAGTGGCTTTATCTAACTGCAAAATAGCATTTCCTAGGGTAGATTTGCCACAACCGCTCTCCCCTACCAAACCTAAAGTTTCTCCTTCGTATAAGGCAAAACTGATTTGGTTGACTGCTTTAAAACTGGTTTTTTTTCCAAAAAAACCGGCGGTGGACCAATATTCTTTTTCAACATTAAAGAGTTCTAGAATGGGTTTTTGACTGTATATTTTTTTATGAAATTGGGCTCTATCCTGGGCTGTAACAATCTGGCTTTGAAGCGTATTGTTCAAAAAATCCTGAATGGTAGGCAACCGTTTTAAACGCACCTCCAAAGACGGACGCGAGGCAATTAGGGCTTTGGTGTAATTGTGGATGGGGTTTTTGAATATTTGTTTTACCGCTCCTTGTTCTACAATTTGTCCTTGGTACATCACTAAAACCCGGTGTGCAATTTCTGAAATTAAAGACAAATCATGCGAAATGAACAAGATGCTCATACCGGTTTCTTGTTGGATGTCTTTCAATAGGTGTATGATTTCTTTTTGCACCGTAACGTCTAGGGCTGTGGTGGGCTCATCTGCAATTAACAATTTGGGATTACAGGCAATGGCCATAGCAATCATGACGCGTTGTTTTTGGCCACCCGATATTTCGTGGGGGTATTTGTCAAAAATAAGTGCTGGATCGGGCAGTTTTACTTTTTCAAAAAGAGAAAGGGTTCTAGCTTTTGTGTCCGATCGGGATAGGTTGGTATGCTGCAGGAGTATTTCTTGCACCTGAAAACCACATTTTAAAGAGGGATTTAAAGAACTCATGGGTTCTTGAAAGATCATGGCAATGTCTTTACCTCTAACTTTTTGTAGTTGTTTGCCTGATAATGCTGCCATATTTACTCCATCCAAAAAAATGGCTCCTTGGGATATTTTGGCACTTTTTGCGGGCAACAATCCCATTATGGCCAAAGAAGATACGGACTTGCCTGAGCCAGATTCTCCTACAATGCCTAAAATTTCGTTGGTGTTTAGGTGGTAACTAATATTGTGGATCACTGGGGTGTAGCTGCCTTCTTTTTTAAAGGAGATTTCTAGATTTTGGATAGATAGTAATTGCTCTTTCATGGGGTAAAAGTAATTATTTAAGCGCTAAAATTAATACCTCTTTAGCAATTAAACGTGACTAATTTCTGTTTCTGATAACAGCTCTTCGTAGCGCAACCGAAGAACTATTTGTGCTACGGCAATGGTGTCTTTCTCACAATAGGCTACAATTCGGTCTAGGTCTTTTTCTACATAATACACCTGCCCTACTTGACTGCCATCTATATCGGTTTTGGGCGAGGGGATTTGGAGTATTTTGCACAGGAGAGTCAGAGAGGTGTAGTGTTTGTAATCTCCGAATTTCCACAATTCTAAAGTGTCTAAGTGCTGGATTTCCCATGGTTTTTTGCCAAAGAGTTGGAGTTTTTCGGGAATAGGTATTTGATGTATCACCATGCGTCTGGCCAGAAACGGAAAGTCAAATTCTTTGGCATTATGGCCGCACAATAGGTGTTGTTCTTGGTCAAAATGCTTGTTTAGTAAGTTATTGAAGTCTTTTAGAATAATGGCTTCGTCTCCGGTGAAAGAGGTTACTCTAAAGTTGCGGCTGGTTGTTTTGTTGGCAAAGTAACCCACGGAGATGCAAATTATTTTGCCAAACTCTGCCCAGATTCCGGCACGATCATAAAATTCTTCGGGGGTGTAGTTGTCTTTGCGTTGGTATTGGGTTTTGTGTTCCCATAAGGTTTTCATTTCGGGGTCTAGGCTGTCAAAATTAGCGGTTTGGGGAACGGTTTCTATGTCTAGAAACAGAATGTTATTGAGATGGATTTTTTGGATCATCGTGTGGCTAGTTTGGTTGGTCTTTTGTACCTATTGAATAGTTGGTGTGGGTTGCACAAGCGATTACGAATATAACTATTTTGAATGGGTTGGCGGGGTTTTGGTACGGGTATTTTAGGTGTTTTGGGTTTATTGGCTGGGGCTGTTGCTAAACAAAAACGACCTAAAAAGCATTGCTCTTTGGTCGTTTGGAATGTTGTTGCGGTTTGGGGTTTTCTAGCCCTGATGGTAACGGCATCCTTTGCTTGCCTTCTTTAGGCAAGTAAAGATATAGTGTACAGCAGGAAATAGCTCCTTAGCGCTTTGGTGTATCTTTTTTGCTTTGGTATGCAACTTTATTGTAAGGTACTGTATATGTAGGCCTCTAATCCTTTTAATTCTTGATCGGACATGGTTTTGGTAAGGGCAAAATTGGCTTTCATTACTTCGTATTGGCTTGGATCTACAAGGGGTTGGCCTTCGCCTTTTAGAAAGGTAACTATGTTGCCGCTTTTTTCTTTGTAGATTTTGGCAATTTCTTGCAGGCTGGGCCCGATGGTTTTGACGTCTACTTTGTGGCAGGTGGCGCAGTTTCCTTTTCCGTTAAAGAGGGTTTGCCCTAATGCTTCGGGGGTTTGTTCTTGGGCTGGCATGCCTTCGGAGGGGTTGGCTTGGGTGGTTTGAGGCGCACCGAAGGGTTCTGCTTCTTTTTGACTGTTTTTGCATCCTAATGCTAGGAGTGCGATGGTGATAAAGAGTATTTTTTTCATGATTTGGAAGTATTTATTCTCAAATTTACCTTTATTTTGGCGCTTGTAAAATGATATTTATCAGTTTTGTTGGTTTAGTACTTGGGCGGCTTCTTTGGCAAAATAGGTCGAAATCAGGCTGGCTCCTGCTCTTTTGATGCACATTAATTGTTCCATCATGATGGCGTTGTTGTCTAGCCAACCTCTTTGGGCGGCGGCTTTGATCATGGCATACTCTCCCGATACGTGGTAGACGGTTACTGGTACGTTTACGGCGTTTTTGACCTCGCGTACGATGTCTAGGTAGGCTATTCCGGGTTTGACCATTACCATGTCTGCGCCTTCTTCTACGTCCCAGAGGGCTTCTTTGATGGCTTCTAGGCGGTTGGCATAATCCATTTGATAGGTTTTTTTGTCTTTGGGCACTACCACGTCGGCGGCTCTGGGTGCGCTGTCTAGTGCGTCTCTAAAAGGGCCATAAAATGCCGAAGCGTATTTGGCCGAATAGCTCATGATCCCTACATTGTGAAAACCTGCAGCGTCCAACCCTTGGCGCAAGCGTAAAACTCTTCCGTCCATCATGTCCGACGGGGCGACAAAATCTGCGCCTGCTTCTGCGTGAGAAATGGCCATTTTTACTAAAGCATCATTGGTACTGTCATTGGCTACGTCTGCATTGGCTATAATGCCGTCATGGCCGTAAATAGAATAGGGATCTAGGGCTACATCTGGCATTACTACCATTTCTGGACAGGCTTTTTTGATGGCTCTAATGGCGTTTTGCATCAGGCCGTTGGGGTTCCAGGCTTCTTTTCCGGTATTGTCTTTGAGGTCTTCGCTCACTTTTACATACAGGTTAACGGCACGAATGCCTAAGGCATAAACTTCGTGTATTTCGAGTAGGGTTAAATCTATGGATCTACGAAAGATTCCGGGCATGGAAGCAATTTCTATTTGTACGTTTTCTCCTTCGGTAATAAACATCGGGAACATAAAGTCTGATGGACTTAGGGTGGTTTCGCGTACTAAACTTCTAACGGATTCATTGGTTCTTAATCTTCGGCCTCGGTGTAATGGGAACATATTGGATGTGGTTTTAAATCAGTTAAAAATCCTTAAAGAATACAGGAAATAAGATGGCTACAAAGATAATTAAAATATAAAAAGAAGCTTTAGATTGTGTTGTTTTTAAAATTATTTTCAAGATTTTAAAGGATCAATTGCATACGTGTATTTTTAACTTAACTTTGTTTAATGAAGAAAATTCTTATTTTATTAGTATGCCTTTGCTTCACGAGTTGTTTTGAAATTACCGAAAGGATCCAACACCACAGCGATCAAAGTGGTACATACAAGCTAGTTGTGGATTTTTCGCAGTCGTGGTTACGGGTAAAATCTGCGATGTTTTTGGAAGAAATAAACGGTGAGAAAATACCTAATGAACAAGCCATAATAAAAAAACTGCAGGACTTTAAAAAAGCAGCAGCACAGATAGAAGGCATTTCGGGGGTGGAGACCAAAACTAACTTTGACGATTATATTTTTGTGATTCAATTAGATTACAAAAATATTGCCGCTCTGAACCAGGCGATCAATTGTATGGATAAGCAAAAAACTGGAATTCATTTTAAGACCAGTTCTGCCACTACTTTTGAACGCATTGCCTCGTATCCCATTCCGGACAAAGTGGTTAATGATCCGAACAAAAAAGAAGATTTAGAAAAAGCCAACATGATCGCTATTTATAGTTTTGCTACTCCCATAGAGGCGGTAAACAACAGCCGTTGCAAAATTTCGGCCAACAAAAAGACTGCTTTTTTAAAACAAAGTCTCTATGCTGTTCTTAAAAAATCTAGCTTGATGAACAATACAATTAAACTAACCCAACAGAAATGAAAAATGTTTTTATCCGCCTGATGCTGGTGGTATGCGCTACAATGCAAAGTCAAATTACAGAAAAAAATTACGATTATTTTGTGCAATACAATGGTCCTGAATTGTCTAAAAAAATAACCCCAAAGGCTTTCTTTGAGCATCCATTTATTACAAATTATGCCTCCAAAAACCCCGATCAAAACCTACAGAAATATGCAGATTTGATCTTGTTTGATAAAAACATAACCATGCAGGGCAGTTTTAGAGACCAAAAGCCGTATTATTTAATTACCATTCCTGTAAAAAGCAAAGCACAGGTACAGGCCTTTTTGTTGCAACTACATGCCAAAGACAGCTCCCAAACCGCTGCTCCAAATATAGAAGACTTTGGAGATTATGCCCTATACCACTCTAAAGAGCAAGGGCAAACAATTGCTTTTGATGATAAGTATATGGTTATTTATAAAATAACCAAAAAATATTCGGACCGGGCTTATCCTGCAACAGAAGAGGTTTTTGAAAAAGTGGAAGAGCTGGAAGAAAACTACCCTGACACAGAAGCAGATTCTATAGAGATAACCCCTTCATCAGAAGACACCTTCGAAGACCAAATCCAAGATCCGTATGCTCCAGAGATTTTGTTGGCCAAAGCACAGTGGGATAGTCTGCAAATAGTACAACAAAGACAGGATTTGCAAGCTTGGTTTAAAAATGGGTTTGTAGCTCCTAAATCTTCTAAAATAAATGCTTCGGCGGCTATAGCAACTTGGATAGATTATAATGCGGCATTAACTAGCTTAGGGTCTTTTTATTCGTTATCTAAAATAATGAGCAACAACAACTTGTTTTCTAAAGAATCTGCCATGCTGCGTATGGTTAAAGGGGTGCAGGTAGATTTTTATTTGGAAAACGACCATGCTAGAGTGGAAGAGATAATTGAATATGCTCCAGAAATGGCCAAGATAATGCGGAAAATTACTAACCGAAAAAACAACAAAAATTCGTATCGCTATTTTCCGAATACCCAGCCGTTGGCCTCTATGAATTATAGTATTAACACTAAAGAGGCATTGGCAAACCTGCCCAAAATTACCTCCGATTTATTTAAAGAAACACCGCAATGGGGCCAAGAGGTTGCTTTAGTGACGGATTTAATTTCTACGATAGTCGATGAAAAAGCTACCGCTACCCTCTTTGATGGAGATTTGAACTTGTTTTTGTACAACTTTGAAAACAGAGAGATTACCACAACATCCTATCAATACGATGCCAATTATGAAGAAATAGAAACCCAGAAGACAAGTACAAAATCCATTCCGTTATTTGCAGCCATTTTTACCTCAACTCACCCAAGTTTTGGAGACAAATTATTACAACTAGGGGTACGCAAAAACCTGCTGGAAGAGCAGGATGGGTATTATGAGATCCGTAACACCGAAAAAATGGGGGATTTGTTCCTAATCAAAGACCACGATGTGGTTGTTATTGCCAATACTATGGAATATTTTAGCGGAAGCAAAAAAAGCAGCTATACAAAAGGGTTGAAAAAAGAATTAAGAAAGTATTATTTTCAGGGAAAAATAGACTTTATCACCTTAGCAAAGCAATATGCCGAAGCTACTAATCTGCAAACCAATACTAAAGAGATAAATCTATTTACAGAAAACTTTAAAGACATCCGTTTGTATTCTTCGAGAAAAATGCCCCATAACAAATTGCGTTTTACCGCCAAAATTAATACCAACAGTACGGATAAGAATGTGCTTCTGCAGGTATTAGATGTATTAGAAAAACTCTAAAAATTAGTTTTTTTAAACCAACACAAAAGCCTTAAATGAAAATTTAAGGCTTTTGTGTTTTAAGGTTGCAAGGATTTGGTCTAAAGGGTATAATTTAGTCTGTATCCGATACCAGCTAATGGCTTTTTAACTCGAAATCCAATCTCTTGGGTTTTCTAAGACATGTAGTAATTTTTCTTCTTGGCTCCCTACTTCTGGATGATGGTCGTAGACCCATTGCACATGCGGCGGCAGACTCATCAGGATACTCTCTATCCGGCCGTTGGTTTTTAGACCAAACAAAGTGCCTTTGTCATGCACTAGATTGAACTCTACATAGCGTCCTCTACGGATCTCTTGCCAAGTTCTTTGCTCTGGAGTAAAGGAGCGTGTTTTTCTGCGTTCTACAATAGGCACATAGGCCTGAAGAAAACTGTTTCCAACTTCGGATACAAAGTGGAACCAATCTTCCATTTGCATGGTTTCGGACTCTTTACAATAATCAAAGAACAAGCCTCCTATTCCGCGTGCTTCGTGTCGGTGTGCATTCCAGAAATAGGTATCGCATTGTGTTTTATACTTAGGATAAAAATCTGGATTGTGTTTATCACAAGCCGTTTTACAGGTTTGGTGAAAGTGTGTAGCGTCTTCTTCAAACAAATAGTATGGCGTTAAATCTTGTCCGCCACCAAACCATTGCTGAATTACGTTTCCGTTAGGATCGTACATTTCAAAATAGCGCCAATTGGCATGTACAGTAGGCACCATTGGACTCTTTGGGTGTAAGACCAAACTCAATCCGCAAGCAAAGAAGTCGGCTTCGCCTACGCCAAACATTTTTTGCATGGCTTCGGGCAATTTGCCATGAACGGCAGAGATGTTTACGCCGCCTTTTTCAAAAACCTTTCCGTTTTCGATTACACGGGTTCTTCCTCCGCCTCCTTCTGGACGTTCCCAAAGGTCTTCTTTGAATTTGGCCTGACCATCTACGGCCTCTAATCCTGCAACGATGGTATCTTGTAGGTTTTGTATGTAGCTAAAAAATTTATCTTTCATTTGGTTGAAATGCAAAAGTGTTTAAAAGTGTCTAAAAAAGTATCTAAAAGTATTTAAAAGTGTCTAAATTATTTCCCAATAATATCCCGGAAGACATTGTACCTTACCTTCTTTACCTAATGCAGATAGAAAATTGGTAACTTTCTTTTTCTTTTTATCCGCTGAAAGTACTGCTGAGAGTTTAGGAGTAATAAGGTTATCAATCGCTTTGCGTTTAGTTTTGCCGAATTTTCTAAGATACTCTACAATCATCTCTTTAAAATGAGAATCATCAAAACTACGATTGGCTAAATATTGGGCTTGTAAATTTTCATCATTTATAGTTTCAATAATAGTATACGACAAATAGATATTAGGCCTCCTACCTTCAATGTAATTGGCTTTTTTTAAATATTTGAATTCCATTTCATTAATCTCTTTGCGTTTTTGAACTTTGTCTAATAAAATAATTTCGTTTAATAGTAATTTTGAATTTTGTATCAAAATTCGAGCGAAATTGGCATCCAAAATCTTACCCGTTATAGTCACTTTTACCTTATTATCATCAAAATTATAATCTGGTAATGGAAAAAATCGCTGTTTTTGAAAGTTAAATATTTTTCGAATACCTCCACCTTGAGTTTCAATCATATCTAAATTTTTCATTGCTTCAACCAAAAAAGGATTTCTGTAAACTTCTTCTGGAGTGTCATTTAAAACAACCTCTTCTACCGATTTTGGTAAAAAAGAGCCATAATTAGTAAATACTAAGTGGTCATCCTCGAACTCCACTACATTAATTCTTGCTCCTTTAGAATAATCTTGATGCGCAATAGCATTGTTTAAAGACTCTCGAATAGTAAACGGTTCATAACGCGATACCTCATCAGGAAATAATGTGCCATCACGGAGATAACGGTATTTTAGATTTCGTATTTTTTTAAAAACCTCGTCTATAGATAACAATAATGGGATTGAAAATATCTCAAAATCTTTATCTTGATTGTTTAGACTTTTTAGATTCCATCTAATTTTAACAGAAGAATCTAAGTAATGTTCTGATTCTTCTTTACCTAAAAGAATTAAAGCAGTTCTTGTAATTTTACCTTTTATGGTAAGTTTTGCTTTGTTTAAAAAATCAATATCGTTCCAATTATCCACATCGTCAGAGTACTTAGGATTTCTTTTTTTAAATTCAATGCGCGCTTTTTGTATAGCATCTTGATCCAAATCTTCGATAGTAACCCCTTGAATAATTACTTTAGTCCAGTCTTCATTAGCTTGAACTTGAGTCAATATTGCATCTAAGCGAGCTTTTGTCATTTCGACCAAATTGCCATCTATTCGTTGCCATGTTTTTTTATGAGCGTAAACAGGCAATCTGAATTGATGTTTTGGGATATGAAAAACCCAAACTACCTTTTTTGTGTCAGAAGTAGTGAATTCCTCTACGCTAAACGCTTCAATATTTAGATTCGTAATATTTCCATTAATTCTAAACCTAATATCCTCAATTGTGTAACCCGAAAAATCTTGGATTCCAGTAATATTTAATGTTTCATCTTGGATTCCAATAATTAAATGACCTCCTTGCATATTAGCTATTGCTGATACGTAAGATATTATATCCTTTGAAACATCTCCTGCAACAGCGTTTTTCAACGACTTAAATTCCTTCCACTCACACTTTTCATTTTCAAGTGGGTAGTTAGTCTTTAAATAATCATGTAGCTCTTTTTCAGTCATTATTGACAAATAATTGTTTCTTACAAATATAGGAATGTAAATTTAGTTTTTAAATTTCATACTTTTTCTATCTAACTAATCCGTTACAGATTTGGTCTTGTAGGTTTTGTATGTAGCTAAAAAATTTATCTTTCATTTGGTATCTATATTTTAAAACTTCACCAACTCAACTCTGCGGTTTTTAGCTTTGTTATCTTCTGTGTTATTAGTAGCCAAGGGTTTTTCTGAACCAAAACCACTGGATTTTAAACGTTTACTATCAATTCCTTTTCCGACAAGGGCATACCTTACTGTATTGGCTCTTTCTGCGGATAATTTTTTATTGCGCTCCACGCTTCCACTATTATCTGTATGGCCTTCAATGGATAGTTTCAAGCTTGGATTATTGGATAATAAGGTAAAAATTTCATCCACAACCTTTTGTTCCTCTTTTTGTAAAATCGCTTTATCCACATCAAAATTAATATTTAAAACCACTTTGCCTTTGGCATCAATATCTTTCTGCATCGCTGAAGCAGTAGGCGTTTGAATGGTTTGTTTAAAACCTTCTAGCTCTACAACAGCCATTTCAGCGCTAGCGGAATTGGAACCAAATTGAAAAAATATTTTTCCGTTTTTATGATTTAAAGCATAATTGCGAACAGAAACATCATAAGGACTTCCGGCAGTTTGAATGTACTTATATACTGCTTTTTCCTCTGTTTTTTTAATCTCATCTAATTTTTTAGATGGTATTTTTCCTTCGAATAATAAAACAGCTCCAATTTTTTTTAAATACGCATCGACACTTTTATCAAATTTCAAGGTATTAAAGTTGGATTCACTATCTTTTTTTCCAAAATCTAGTACTGCTTTTTTTCCTTCCGCATTAAAAAAAGAATTTCCGTTATAAATTATTAATTTATTAAAATCAAAAACTGCTGTCATTCCGTTTTTTGCTACAGCATTATGACCATCTTCCCAAATAACAAAGCCCTCTGGAGCAGTTATATATGGAAAAGAACCTATCTCTGCTGTAGATTCTGGAATTTTTGACCAATCAAATGATTCTAAATAAAGTGTGTTTTCTTTATCCGAAAGTGTATTTTCAGAAGCAACACTTACTTTTACCTCATCTGTATTAGCAACCTTTCTTGCTTCTTTTTTACAAGATAGAAAAAGCAATCCTGAGAATATAACAACAATACTTTTTTTCATGTTTCCTAAATTTAATTATTTCTAAACAACTTTTAGAACTAAATTACAATTTAAAAAACCAAAGAAGTTATGCTACTATTAAATCTGCCTCTTCAATTGGATCCAGAATCACTCTTGTTAAATCAAAACCCATCAGTTGATTATCTACTAAATTAGTATCTTCTGTATTCCAAAATTTGGGCACAAAAACCAAAGAAAGTAAAGTGGTCAACATCGTGTCGCTCTTTACTTTCTTCTGGTCTCTTATTCCTTTGGTTAGCATTTGCTATCTATGGATTGTATTCTTTCACTGCATCAATGAATGCTTTAGCGTGATCTACAGGGATATTGGGTAAAATACCGTGACCTAAATTCACGATGTATTTGTCTTTTCCGAATTCGTCAATCATTTCGTGCACCATTTTCTTAATCACCGGAATTGGCGACAACAATCGAGATGGGTCAAAATTTCCTTGCAAAGTAATGTTGCCACCAGATAGGTAGCGTGCGTTTCTAGGCGAACAAGTCCAGTCTACTCCTAATGCAGAAGCACGGCTTTTTCCCATTTCGCCAAGAGCGAACCAACATCCTTTTCCAAAAACAATAACTGGAGCATCATCTGCCAATGCTTCCACGATTTGGTTGATGTATTTCCAAGAAAATTCTTGATAATCCACCGGAGAGAGCATCCCGCCCCAAGAGTCAAAAATCTGAACGGCATTGACGCCTGCTTTTACTTTTTCTTTTAGGTATAAAATAGTTGTATCGGTGATTTTTTGTAACAAAACGTGTGCTGCTTCTGGGTATTGAAAACAAAACCCTTTGGCTTTATCAAAACTTTTAGACCCTTGCCCTTCTACCGCATAACACATAATGGTCCAAGGCGAACCCGCAAAACCAATTAATGGTACGGCATCGTTCAACATTTCTTTGGTTAATTTTATGGCATCAAAAACATATCCTAAGGTTTCGTGCACATCTGGAACCATTACATTCTCCACATCTTGAATAGTACGGATTGGATTTGGCAAATAGGGTCCAAAATTAGGTTTCATCTCTACAGCAATACCCATTGCTTGCGGAATCACTAAGATATCCGAGAACAAAATTGCGGCATCGGGTGCAATTCTTCGGATGGGTTGTACCGTAATTTCGGCAGCCAATTCTGGAGTTTGACAACGGGTGAAAAAATCATATTTATCACGCAAGGCGATAAATTCTGGCAAATACCTACCCGCCTGACGCATCATCCATACGGGCGGACGTTGTACTGTTTCTCCTTTTAATGCTCTTAAAAATAAGTCGTTTTTTATCATTTTTTTGCTATTGGCTAGTCGCTTGTGGCTTTTAGCGGATGGTTTATCTTGTTTTGTTTTTCTAATTACCTTCTTCGGGCATTGGTGCATAATGCTGAATTACTTCAAAAACTACGTCTTCAATGGTCGGTATTTCAGGAATTACACTATTTTTAATTTTATGCGCCTCCAATGCGGCAGCGGTAGTGCTGCCAATACAAAAGCAACGTTCTTTTTTTATTTTATTATTGGTCAAATAACTCTCCACAGCAGATGGACTGAAGAACATAATTGCGTCAAAATTTTCTTGATCCGAAATTTTAAAAGGCGCCAAGGTGGTTTGGTACACTTCTATTTCGTTAAAGATAATTCCAGCCTTTTTTAAAGACTCTGGAAGGGTTTCTCTACGCAAATTGCCGCTAAAAAAGGTGTAACTTTCTTGGTTATAAATTAGGGTGATGATTTCGGCCAGTTCTGAGGCGTAATCCAAGTAGACTAGAACCGTAAAACCATTTGCCTCTAATAATTCTTTGGTTTTAATTCCTACACAAAAAACCGGTTTTGCCTTTAAGGCTTCCCAACCGTTTTGTTCCATCAAACTCAAAACTGCATTTTGGCTGCTAAATATCAGATTGTTATTGATTTTATCTAGCTCAAAAAGGGTGTTTTTAATTTCGATAAAATCTTGTTCTAAAAGATCCAAATTAGCATCAATAAATACTTGTCTTAGTTCGTCTGACAATGTTTTGGTGGATAAAATACTTATTTGGCTCATTATTTTTTCAAATTATTTTTGATTTCGGTCATTAATTTTGTTCCTCCGTTATTCAGAATTTCTTGAGCCGAGTAGAATCCTAATTTTTTCCATTCTTGGATAGGAACCTTTTTGTCTACTTCAATTTTTTCTTTTCCGTCAAGCGAAAATAACACCCCTTGAAAATGGATGGTATCTTCTTGTTCGTTATATCGTGCCAATGCGCCAATTGGTGCCGTGCAACCTCCTTCTAGGGTTTTAAGAAATTGTCGCTCTATGTAGGTTACAATTTCGGTTTCTATATCATTTAATTGGGACAAAGCATCCAAGGTAAAAGCATCGTTTTGCATGGCTACCACAAGCATTGCACCTTGGGCTGGAGCAGGAATCATCCAATCTAAATTAATATAATTTTCTGGTTTTAGGTCAATACGCTCTAATCCTGCAGCTGCAAAAACAGCTCCATTCCAGTTGCCTTCTTGGAGTTTTTTCATGCGCAAATTTACATTTCCGCGTAGATCCACTACGTGGTGTGTTGGATATTTATTAAGCCATTGTGCTTGGCGGCGCAAACTACCTGTAGCAATTGTTCCGGCGGCGTCAAGAAAATCTAAATTTCCTTTGTGTACTAAAATATCCAGAGTGCTGGCTCTTTCCAGAACGGCAGCTTGCACAATTCCTTGAGGAAGAGCTGTAGGAACGTCTTTCATAGAATGTACTGCAATATCTACATCGCCATGGATCATGGCAACATCTAGTGTTTTTGTAAATATTCCGGTGATGCCTAATTCATAAAGTGGCTTGTCCAAAATTACATCTCCCGTTGATTTTACCGCTACAATTTTGGTTTTGTACCCTAAATTATTTAACTTTTTTTCTACGGTGTGGGCTTGCCAGAGTGCGAGTTCGCTATCTCGAGTCCCTATTCTTATTGTCTTTTCTGCCATGTATTTTTTTTAACCATTCTAGAATTGCTATTCTTTGGTGCTTTTGGAGTCTTATTTGGCAGTAATGCCTATTTTAAAAACCTTTTCAATCCACTCAATACTTTCGTCTACCATAGTATTGTCATCTTTTAAGTGATTTGCAAATTGGGTGGTTATTTTTTGAATGATTCGTGCGCTTATAATCTCTGCTTGCTCCTCATTGAAGTCTGTTATTTTTTTGCTTTGAAAGTTCAATTCTGAGTTTTTGATGGCATTAAGCTTTTCTTTCAAGGCGTGTATAGTAGGAGCAAACTTACGTCCTTTGGTCCAGAGATTAAACTCCTCTTTTATTTCTTCGATAATGGCTTCGGCGGCAGGAATGTGGTTTTTTCTGTTCTCTAGGGTTTCATCTGTGAGTTGAGACAAATAATCCATGTGTACTAGGCTCACTCCATCTAGAGACTCTACATCTGCATTTACGTTTTTAGGAATGGATAAATCTAAAATCAGTAGCGGCTTTTTGAGGTTTAAAATGGCTTTATCAACAGTAGGGTTTTGGGCGCCAGTAGCAACTACCACCACATCTGCTTTTTGCAATTCTAAATGTAGCTCAGAGTAGTCTTTTACTATTAAATTTAACTTTCCGGCTAATTTTTCTGCCTTGTCTTTGGTTCGGTTAATAAGTGTTATGTGCTCATTTTTGGTGTGTTTTACCAAGTTTTCGCAGGTATTTCGGCCTATTTTACCCGTACCAAATAACAAAATGTTTTTGTTACCAATATCTTCTACATTTTTTATAATGTATTGTACTGCTGCAAAAGATACCGAGGTTGCTCCTGAGCTAATTTCGGTGTCGTTTTTTATTTTTTTACTGGCCTGTATAACGGCATTTACTAAGCGTTCTATAAAATTGTTAGCCAGACCCATTGCTTTAGACTGGGTAAAACTGGAGCGGATTTGGGATATAATTTCAAAATCTCCTAAAATTTGGCTATCCAGACCCGTCCCTACTCTAAATATATGGCTGATTGCCTCTTGGTTTTTGTAGACAAAACCTACTTTTTGAAATTCTTCAACGCTACCATTGCTATTCTCGCAGATTAATTTTATGAGTTGAAAAGGGTGTTCTGCAAATCCATAAATTTCGGTACGGTTGCAGGTAGACGAAACGATTAAGCTTTCAATTCCTTCGGATTTTGCTTGTTCTAGTAAACGTGTTTTTGCCAAAGTATCCAAACTAAATTTGCCTCGCATCTCGGCGTCTGCCTTTTTATAGCTTAGTCCTACAGAGTAAAAATAGTGGTGCTTTGATTGGTTGCTGTTTTCCATATAAATACTTTTCAAGAAAGTGCTACAAAATTATCACTATAGT
This sequence comes from Flavobacterium crassostreae, assembly GCF_001831475.1. Taxonomy (NCBI): domain Bacteria; kingdom Pseudomonadati; phylum Bacteroidota; class Flavobacteriia; order Flavobacteriales; family Flavobacteriaceae; genus Flavobacterium; species Flavobacterium crassostreae. The sequence continues at coordinate 699,343 of NZ_CP017688.1, forward strand.
ATTTATAAAAGTAACGCTGTAAGTTCTTTTTGTAACGCTGTGTGATTTTTTGTTTCTAAAGGGCTTATTATAGTCAAAAAACGCTATTTTTGTACTAAAATCAACTTGTAAGACGGTTTTTATTTAGAGTGATTCTAAATAAAACAAAGCCAGACAGAGCTTCTGTTTAACAAAAAAATATCGCTATGGGTTCTCAAGAAATTATGCAAATAGAGGATGACTTTACCTTAATTCGGTTTCAAAATGATAGTCCCGAAACCTTTAAAGCCCAGCGCGAGGTAAGCAGCGGTTTGATTCAGTTTCATTTTGGTCTAAAAGGAAGCGCAAAGTTTGTTTTCAACCAAGGCCATTATGTATTAGACCTTAAAGAAGAACATTCCTTGCTGCTCTACAATCCGCAAAAAGAGTTGCCTCTAAATTTAGAATTAGCTCCTAACTCTTGGGTTATATCTATGATTATATCTATCAAAAAATTTCATGCCTTGTTTTCTGCCGAAGCCGATTATATCCCGTTTTTGAGTGGCGAGAACAAGGACAAAAAATACTACAACGAAGGAAACATCAGCCCTTCAATGGCCATTGTTTTAAGCCAATTGTTTCATTATAACCTGCATCCGTCTATAAAAAACCTATACAACAGAGGCAAAGGTTACGAATTGTTAAGCCTATATTTCAACCGGACCGAAGACCCCAATGCAGAACAATGCCCTTTTTTGACCGATGAAGATAATGTTATCAAAATACGAAAAGCCAAAGAAATCATTGTAAACAATATGGCAGAGCCTCCCGGTTTGCAAGAATTAGCAGATCAGGTAGGTTTAAATTTAAAGAAATTAAAAATGGGTTTCAAACAAATTTATGGCGATACCGTTTATGGGTTTTTGTTTGATTATAAAATGGATTTTGCCCGAAAACTCTTAGACAGTGGTTCTTATAATGTAAACGAAGTGGGATTAAAAATAGGTTACAGCACCGGAAGTCATTTTATCGCTGCATTTAAAAAGAAATTTGCCACCACTCCCAAAAAATATTTAATGTCCATCAATAACAACTAATCAAAAGGAGGTTCTTTTGCCTTTGGAGCAGAACTCCAACAACAAATAAATAAAAGTTAATCCCAACCTATAAAAAAGTAAGATTTAGTACTTTTACCAATTAAAAAAAACAACATGAAAGGCGTATTATTAGTAAACCTTGGCTCTCCTGAAAGCCCTACCCCAAAAGATGTAAAACCGTATTTAGACGAATTTTTGATGGACAAATACGTCATCGACGTTCCGTATTTACTAAGAGCATTGCTCGTTAGAGGTATTATACTACAAACCAGACCCAAAAAATCTGCTGCTGCATACGCAAAAATATGGTGGGACGAAGGATCGCCGCTTGTAGTGATTTCTAAAAGAATGCACCAAAAAGTACAAAAACAAGTAGAACTGCCTGTTGCTCTTGCTATGCGCTACGGCAATCCATCGATACTCTCAGGCCTACAAGAACTTAGAGACAAAGGCGTTACGGAAGTATTGCTCTTTCCGTTGTATCCACAACATGCTATGGCCTCTACTACTACTATATTAGTACTGGCCGAAGAGTTGCGTAAAAAACATTTTCCGGAGATGCAGCTAACCACCGTTCCAGCATTTTATAACAAACCGGACTATTTGAAAAATCTAGCTGATTCTATGCAAAAGCATTTAGAAGGTTTTGATTACGACCATTTATTGTTTTCTTACCACGGAATTCCAGAGCGTCACATCCGAAAGACCGATATAACCAAATCCCATTGCAAAATTGATGGTTCTTGTTGCAACACGCCATCGCCGGCGCATGAATTTTGTTACCGCCATCAATGTTACGAAACCACCAAACAAGTCGTAAAATTATTAGGAATTCCAGAAGGGAAATACAGCCAAACCTTCCAATCTCGTTTAGCGGGTGACAAATGGTTAACGCCTTATACGGATGTAGAGGTAAACAAAATGCCCGAAAAAGGAATTAAAAAACTAGCCGTAGTCACTCCTGCATTTGTATCCGATTGTTTAGAAACCCTCGAAGAAATTGCCATGGAAGCAAACCACGAATTTAAGGCACATGGTGGCGAAGAATTTTTAGCAATCCCTTGCTTGAATGATGACCAGCAATGGTGCAACACGGTAAGCAAATGGATTAACGACTGGGCTTATGCCAAATAACCAAACCAATGGCCTATTATAACTACCTAAAATCCTTACACCTCATCTTTGTCATTACGTGGTTTGCAGGATTGTTCTATATTGTAAGACTGTTTGTATACCAAATTGAAGCGGCTCAAAAACCCACGCCCGAAAAAGAAATTTTGCAAAAACAATACCAAATAATGGCCTATCGGTTATGGTATATCATTACGTGGCCCTCGGCAATTTTGGCGAGTATTTTTGCTTTTTGGATGTTGTTTTTTACCGACTTGGGCAAATCTTGGCTACAAATGCCTTGGATGCATGTAAAACTTGGCTTTGTTTTTGTGTTGTATTTGTATCATGCCAAATGCCAACAAATATTTCAGCAATTACAACAAAACCAGGTTAAATACACCACCAATTTTATGCGTTTGTGGAATGAAGGTGCTACTATAATATTGTTTTCTGTGGTTTTTTTGGTAGTTTTAAAAAATGCTTTTAATTGGATTTACGGCGTAATTGGAATCTTTTTGTTTTCGGTAACAATTATGCTCGGCTTTAAATTTTACAAAAAAATAAGAGACAAAAACGCCTCCTAAACTATGCTAAAAGGTTTTAGATTATCCATGCTCTCGTTACGCATCCGAATTTTTCTTTCGATGATTGTATTGATAATCCTTGCCTCAGTATTGCTAGCCTCTATCTCCATTATCCAATTTAAGGCCGAAGCCAAAGAGTACCACCAAGAACGATTGGAACGCAAAGAAAATGCTGTCAAAGAGCACATAAATTATGTGCTCTCCACCACCACTTACCCTTTGAATACCGAAAATCTGGACTTGATTTTTAAGGACAAAATACACGAACTGGCACACATCCACAACATTGAGATAAACATCTACAACCTAGAGGGACAGCTATTGAAATCTTCTAAAGAATCTTTTTCTGTAGATAAAATTGCACCTCCAATACCAAAATACATCCTAAAACTGGTGCGTTCCTCTATAGAAAAACGCTACGTAGACATCAAAACCGTAAATGGTGTAAAAAACCGTTCCTCGTATACGCAGATCAAAGACGAAAAATTCAAACCGTTAGGGGTTTTAAACTTGCCCTATCTGGAAGACGATGGCTATTATGACAAAGAATTAAACAACTTTCTGATCCGATTAGGCCAAGTATATTCGTTTATGCTACTTGTTGCTTTTGCCATAGCGTATTTTCTTTCTTCGTATATAACCAAGTCTTTAAAAACCATTTCGGACCGTTTGAATGAAACCAGTTTTAACCAAAAAAACAAAAAGATTTTATTGGAAGCCAGCAGCAAAGAAATTAATTTATTGATTGCCGCCTACAACAGAATGGTAGACGAATTAGAAATTAGCGCCATTAAATTAGCCCAAAGTGAACGCGAAGAAGCTTGGCGCGAAATGGCTAAACAAGTGGCACACGAGATAAAAAACCCGCTGACCCCCATGCGATTGACTGTACAGAGTTTTCAACGACGGTTCCGACCAGAAGACCCTAACATACTTCAAAAAATGAAGGATTATTCTGAAACTTTGATTCAGCAAATAGACACCATGAATGCGGTAGCTTCGGCCTTTTCTAATTTTGCTTCGATGCCAGCACAACAAAACGAAACCTTAAATGTAGTGGAAGTGGTCGAATTGACTTTGGATATTTTTAATGAAGAAAACATTGTTTTTGAGAAAGAATCTCCAGAGATTATTTCTAAAATAGACCGTACCCAACTTATCCGTATTGTGACCAATTTAGTCAAAAACGCCATTCAATCCATACCCGAACAACAACCAAACAAAACTGTCTTTGTAACGGTCAAAAGACAGCTAGACAACGTACTGATTTCTGTTGCAGATCCAGGCGTTGGGATCAAGCCCGAAGACACAAACCGCATATTTGAACCTAAATTTACCACCAAAAATAGTGGCATGGGGCTCGGATTAGGAATCATAAAAAACATCATCGAAAACTACAAAGGCACCATCCGTTTTGAAACAGAATTTGGAAAAGGAACCAAGTTTACCGTTTCTCTTCCAATAACAAACACCTAAACAAACCAATTATGACTTACAAAAATATCCTGATAACCACCGATAATAAAGTAACCACCATTACGATCCATCGCCCTAGTAAATTGAATGCCCTAAATATGGCTACCATTGAAGAGTTACATCAGGCCTTTGCGCAGGTCAGTCAAGACAAACAAACCCAAGTAATTGTGCTCACTGGCAGCGGAGACAAAGCCTTTGTAGCAGGTGCAGATATTGCAGAATTTGCTGGTTTTTCGGTGCAAGAAGGTATCCAACTGGCTGCCCACGGACAAGAATCTTTATTTAATTTTATCGAAAATTTAAACCTTCCGGTAATTGCTGCCATAAATGGATTTGCATTGGGAGGCGGATTGGAGTTAGCTATGGCCTGCCACATTAGAGTGGCCTCCGAAAACGCAAAAATGGGATTACCAGAGGTTTCGTTAGGAGTTATTCCGGGTTATGGAGGTACGCAACGTTTGCCACAACTAATTGGCAAAGGACGCGCTTTAGAAATGATTATGACCGCCTCGATGGTTAGTGCCAAGGAGGCACACCGAACTGGTTTAGTAAATCACGTGGTGGCTCCAACAGAGCTTTTAGCTTTTTGCAACGGCATGGCTCAAAAAATTGTACCCAACTCTCCTGTAGCCATTGGCATGGCCATTGATGCTGTAAACGCCAATTTTAAAGAAGGCGAAAATGGTTTTGAAACAGAAATAAAAGCTTTTGGAAAGTGTTTTGGAACAGACGATTTTAAAGAAGGTACTACTGCATTTCTCGAAAAAAGAAAGGCGGTTTTCTCTGGAAAATGAGCTGCCAAACTATAAAAAAACCCCCGATTCAAAGCAATTAAAACACCAAATCTGTGGTTTTCTATTTATATAAATAAAGTTTTTATAGAATACAATCTACTTTTGCGATACAAAAGCTAATTTTGCAAACCCTCTTTGGGGAGAAAATCAAATTTAAAATCCAAACCATGTCCTACGAGCCAGTATTTGCCCTTTTTTGGGAAAGCGTAAAGCAAAGCATACAAAACGGAACCTATGCTAAATTAACTTTGGCCAAGACCATAGGAGACACCGAATTAAAAAACATCTACATCAGACCCGTTTTATTGGACGAAGGCGGCTACACATTGTCTGTAATAGCGCGTTATAAAACTGAAGAGGTAGAAAGTTTTCATTCTTTAGACCAAGCCTATGCAGTATTGTTTCCTTATATGAACAATCCGTTTTTGACTGCTTTGTTATTCACTACCGAAAACGACATTACCTTTAAATTAAATAAAAAAAGAGTAGGAACCATCCTGGAGCAAGCACCTACTTTCAAGAGTGCCTCTGATGCTATTATAGAAATGAAAGAAAAAGGAATTATTTAATGCTGTAATCCCTATTTCTCTCCATCCCACTCAGCATAGAATTGAGCCAAAAAACCTTCCATATAGCGGTGTCTTTGGGCGGCAATAGCTTTTCCAGAAGGGGTATTCATTTGGTCTTTTAGTAGCAATAGTTTTTCGTAAAAATGATTTAGCGTAGGGGCCGTACTCTTTTTATACTCCTCCGCATTCATTGTGGTGTTTGGCGCAATATTAGGATCGTATAAGGCTCTGTTTTTAAATCCGCCATAATGGAACGTTCGGGCAATCCCTATAGCTCCTAAGGCGTCTAAACGGTCTGCATCTTGAACAATATCTAATTCTATAGACGTGAAGCTCTTTTGAAAATTTCCGCCTTTAAAGGAGGTGTTTTCTATAATTTTAATCACGTGATCCACCACCTTTGGATCGGTATTTTGTGCTTCCAGAAATGTTCTGGCTATTTTGGGCCCCACGGTTTCATCTCCATCCTGAAATTTGCTGTCCGCAATATCATGCAGCAAGGCTCCTAGTTGCACTACAACCAGTTGGCAGGCGGTGTCTTGGGCTAGCAACAAACTATTTTTGTAGACTCTTTCAGTATGGTTCCAGTCATGGCCACCTTCGGCATGTTGCAATTTTTCTTTTACAAAAGAAATCGTTTTGCTAATTATATCGGTGTTATTCATTTTCTTATATTTAAAAAAATGCTGATCTACAAGGATTTACCCTCATGAATCAACATTTTTTAAGCGATCTATCTAAATTCTTTATTTGGAATTATATTCTGGCTGGTTCTACCCATTTAAAGATATGGGACTCTTGAGGAATTACAATTCTGTCTGAAATTCGGGCCATTCTAGCCGGGAGTTTCATCAAGTAATCTCGTGCTTTTTCGGCCTCGTCAGTCAATCCAGTAATTTTATCAATTTCCCATTTGTCTATTAATTTTTGCATGATATCAACATAATCATGCGCCGTGTACACGCCTATACGCTGTGCTGAATCTGAAAATTGTTCAAAAGCAGTGCTTATTTTTTGGCCAGACTCTCTCAAAAAATGTGCTGGCATGACAATTTTTTGTTTCATCATGTATTGAAAAGCAAGCATCATTTCGCTAGGATCTACCTGAAAAATTCTATTCACAAATTCGCTGTAGGCATGATGGTGACGCATTTCGTCTCCTGCAATCATTCGACACATTTTGGACAATTTGTTATCGCCGTATTTTTTGGCCATTTGCGCTACTCTATTGTGAGATACATAGGTGGCCAATTCTTGAAAACTGGTATAAACAAAGTTTTTGTACGGATCCGAACCGGTACCAATATCAAAACCATCATTGATTAAATGTTGGGTAGTAATTTCGATCTCGCGCATGTTCACGCGTCCGGACAGATACAAATATTTATTGAGCAGATCGCCATGGCGGTTTTCTTCTCCGGTCCATTGTCTAATCCACTTGGACCAACCGTTGCCTTTGCCTTCTACTTGATCAATACCCTCTACATCCATTAACCACGATTCATAGGTCGGTAATGCCTCTTCGGTGATGGTATCTCCTACTAGAGTAACCCAAAAATCGTAGGGCAAATCTTTGGCAATTTCGCGCAGTTCTTTTACTTCTTCAAAAAAGTTTTCTCCTTCTGAATTTGGCAAAAAATCAGATGGTTGCCAGATTTTTTCTACGGGTATTAAATATTGATCTACAAAAGTATCTACATTTTTTTCTAAAAATTGCATTACTTCTAATCGAATGTTTTTTATAGACATTGTATATAGTTTAAATTTTTATTCCTTTTACTACTGCGTTTTCGGCCTTTTCTACCAACTCCTCAAAAGAAAACGCACTTACCTTTAATGGATGGTGTATGGCAAAGGTAAGGCGATTTCCTAAACCAACAGGAAAAAAACCAAATTTTACCATTTTCCAAGAATTATTAATACTCACCGGAACCACATAGGCAGACGGAGCATATTTACACAATATTTTTAATCCGCTTTGCGCAAAAGGCTTTGGATGGCCGGTTTTGCTACGGGTCCCTTCCGGGAAAATCACCGCAGAACGACGGTTTTTTTCAATATATTGCGACAATCCTTTTATTGCAGGTATCGCTTGTTTGGGATCTTTGCGATCAATTAGTACCGACCCGCCGTGGGTTAAATTATACGAAACACTTGGAATACCGGATCCCAACTCTTTTTTACTAACAAATTTACAATGAAAACGTCTTAAATACCAGATCATTGCCACAATATCATACATGCTTTGGTGGTTGCAAACAAAAATTATAGGCACGCCTTTTGGAATGTTCTCTATGCCTTCAAAGTGGTATCTAGTCCCTATTAAGTTGGTGCATTTTACCAAAAAAAAATTCAGATAATCCACACTTTTTTTGTGCGCCTGATAACCAAACACATTAAAACAAACCCACTGAATGGGATGGAACACCACTAATGTAAGCCCAAAAAGTAAGTAATAAATTACGGATATTGGGTAGGAAAGAAGTTTTTGCATGCTTAAAAAATTAACCACAAAAGTACTAAATATATTTTTTAGTGCTATTTAATTCCTAAACAATAATAGGTTTGGCGTTTAATTGTACCTTTGTGACCTACAAATTAGTGCCTTTTTTATAAAAATGAATTTCAGCTATCCTAAACAAGAAAAATTAAAAAGTAAAAACACCATTGATTTACTCTTTTCAGAAGGCAAATCCGTGTCCAAATATCCGTTGCGTTTGGTTTACTATTCTGGAGACACCACCGAGGATTTAAAAATAAAAATGGGAGTTTCGGTTTCTAAAAAACACTTCAAGAAAGCCGTAGACAGAAACCGCTATAAACGCATCCTCAGAGAAACCTACCGCCTAAATAAGCATCTATTGGTGGACGCACTAGACAAACCCCATGCCTTTATGTTGTTTTATCAAACCAAAGAAAAATGGACCTATGATGCCATCCATACCAAAACCATACAGCTCTTTGAAAAGTTTGTAGCCCAAACTACAAAAAAAGAAGACTAGCATCCCTATTTTTTGTATTTTTAGCCTATAAATCCGATCCATCACGGAGTTCTAAATTTGTCTTTAGTAGTATTTTTTTTGCTTGATGCAAAAAAGATAGCGCTACGTATTACAAATTCTATAGTTTCTCCAAGGGATATATATTGGTACTAGTTTTAGATTGGCATGTAGCATCATCTTAACTAGCACGGCCGGATTTAGTATAAAATTTAAGACCAAAAAAACAAAACAATGCATTCTTACTTTAAAAAAAAATACCTTATCCCTATTGCTGCTTCGGCATTTTTGATAGTTGGCACGAGCTTCAAAAATGATTTTTTTGAAATTGCCAAGCAAATAGAAATTTTTACTACTCTGTTTAAAGAACTCAACACCAATTATGTAGACCAAACCAATCCGGGAGAACTGATGGACAAAGCCATTAAAGGCATGCTCTCTAGTTTGGATCCATACACGGTTTATTTTAATGAGCAAGACGTACTCAAATTTAAAATTAACAATACCGGCGAATACACCGGAATAGGTGCTATCATTAATCGCAAAGAGGGAACTATTATTATCCGAGAAGTATTTAAAGGTTTTCCGGCTGATAAAGCAGGTATCCAACCAGGAGACGAAATAACCAAAATAAATGACGTGCTATTGTCGGATTTTAAAGCCGATGCTTCGGAATTGTTAAAAGGAGGCAAAAACACCAAAATTGCCATTACCTATACCCGACAAGGCAAAACCAATACCACCGAGATTATTCTGGATGAAGTAGAGGTAAAATCGGTGCCTTTTTTTGCAAAAATTGATGCTACAACGGGATATATCGCAATCGAACATTTTAACAAAAAAGCATCCAACGAAACTAGAGCTGCTCTAGAAGCTTTAAAAAAACAAGGTGCCGAAAGAATTGTTTTAGACCTTCGTGGCAATCCTGGCGGTTTATTAAATGAAGCCGTTGCTATTTGCAACCTCTTTGTAGCCAAGGATGAAATTATTGTTACCACAAAATCCAAAATTGAGAAACACAACAACACCTACAAAACAACCTTTGATCCTGTAGACACACAAATTCCATTGGTAATCCTGATTGATGCCCGAAGCGCCTCTGCATCAGAAATTGTTTCTGGAGCCTTGCAGGATCTAGATCGAGCGGTGGTTATAGGTGGCAGGAGCTACGGAAAAGGATTGGTACAAAAACCCATTAACCTGACCTATGACACCCAACTAAAAGTTACTATATCTAGATACTACACGCCTTCAGGCCGATGCATCCAAGCCTTAGACTATACCCATAAAGACAAAAATGGCGCTGCTATTAGAACCGAAGAAAAAAACTACAATGCCTTTAAAACTCGTAACGGAAGAACCGTTTATGATGGCGGTGGCATTCTGCCAGACATTCTATTAGAAGATCCTGGTAGCAAAGCCATTTTGGATGCGCTCCAAAAAAACGATGGCATATTTAATTACGCTACCCAATACTATCATAAACACCCGAATTTAGGCAGCAAAATACCCAATATTACTGCAACGGATTACCAAGATTTTAAGCAATTTTTAAAATCCGGAAAATACGCTTTTGATACCCAAACCATAGTGGCCTTAAAAAACACATTGGAGGTTGCCAAAAAAGAAAAGATAGATGCAACCATTAAATTAGAATACGACCAACTATTGCAAAGTATAGAAAAAAGTCAAGAAACTTTGTTGGACAAAAATCAAGAAAAAATTAAAAGCGTACTGGTCGAGGAAATTCTTAAAAGATACCAATACCAAGAAGGGCTTTACCACTATTATTTGGAGCATAGTCCCGAGATTCAAAAAGCAGTAACCCTTTTGAAGGATCCCCAAGCTTACGCTAAAATTTTGAAGTAAAAAAAGACTCCCGATATGTTTTAGAGCTATACCAAACCCCTAATCTTTTGTCATTTGAAGATGGGGTATGCCATCTTCTAGATACATCGCACTAGTTGGCACAAATCCATGACTTTCGTAAAATTTTTGCAAATACTGCTGTGCTCCTATGGTGATTTTGGTAGTTTTAAAATGCGTGGCAATACCCGCAATGGCGTGACGCATTAATTCTTGCCCCCATTTTCTATCCCTAAAATTGGAGGCTACCACTACCCTACCTATAGAGGCATTTGGATAACTAATCCCTGCTTCTAAAAGACGGGCGTGCGCTACAATAGCGCCTTTGTAAGTTGCAAATAAATGCAAAGCCAACTTATCTTTGGAGTCTATATCTAGATAAACACAGTTTTGTTCTACCACAAATACTTGACTACGGAGTTGTAATAAATCATATAATTCATTTACCGTAAGTGCCTCAAAAGGCTTTGTTTGCCATTGTAATGCCATCGCTATTGTTTTTTTGAGTGGGTTATAAAATCCAAAAATACCCTTTAATTATTTATCCATAACCTGTACCGATTTTATGATGGCTTCGAGCTCGTGCATAAGATCTCTTTTTTCTTTAGACGGAGAGTAACAAAACCCTTCTAAAATCCAGGCACTATTGTTTTTGGGGTCCATCAACGCATACGTAATAAAAGGTCCAGACATAAAATCATTCTTTAAAACCCAAGTGCCTTTCATCTCGTAGGCCAATTTTCCATCCAGTTGTATCTTAAAAAAATAGGGCGCATAGGCTTCTTCGGTGATCATGGCCGTATCGGGCTCTTTGCCATGGATGTATAAGTTGCCAATAGAATCTCGGGCTTTAATAAGAGATGCTACGAGATTTTCTTTGCTAATATTTGATGACAGAGGTATTTTATAGAGCAACAAACTACTGTTACCGCTTACAATTTCTTTTTTGAACCAAATAAAATTAGTTTGCTCTAATACGCACTGGTAGTTTTCTGGAATTTGAATTTTGAGTTGAAATTTATTCTTTGCTTTTTTGGCATTCGATAAAGAGTTCCGAATCAAAAGTTGGCTTTCTTTAATTTCGGTCGCTTTGATGGTTTGAATAATTTCGGGGGCTTTATTTTCAATTATTTTTATAATAGCAGCGGTAGATTTGCCCGAAATACAAAAGATGTTTTTGGCCTTGGCATGGGTGTCTTTCTTTATATAAAAATGGTTTTGCGCATCTCTTTTTATCAATATAATATTGCGGCTGTCTGCTATAAAGCCTTCCATCAATTTTACTGGATATTGGTTGATGGTAAATAGCGGCTCCTCTTGAGGCAAGCCAATTACTGGCGAAGCAAATTTATTACGGATGCTGTCTCCCACTTCGCCATTCCAGAGTTGGTCTTCAATGAGTATCGAAATGGTATTGATTGGATTGGTTGCTTGGGTACTATTCTTGGCATTTTCTTTTTGACAAGAATAAAACAACAAGGCCAACAAAACAACTAAAAAGGGAGAATGGATCATTTGGAACAGTTTATAAACAAAACCCTTTGGTGCAAAACATTGGTTTTATCTCTTGATTCGTAGTTTCATACCGGGCTTTATAGCTTCACCGCGAATACCGTTCCATTTTTTTAAATCTACGATAGAAACTCCAGAATATTTTTTGGCAATACTATACAAAGAGTCGCCTTTTTTAACCGAATAGCTTTTGTTAGCTGCTACACTAGCTCGTTGGGACACTCTTAATTTGCGTCCAGCAGTAATGGTATTGGTTCTTAGAGCATTCCATTTTTTTAAATTAGCAACGCTAACGTGGTATTTTCGGGCTATTGCACCTAGATTATCTCCAGAGCGTATGGTATGGTATCTAGCGGCCAGATTGCGGCTTTGTCGATCTATTGTGGGGGTTGCTTTGGCTACTTGGGAGCGGGGTTGTTCTTTTAGCTTTTCTTGGTGATTCGCATAGGCATAAATTTTTTCTTCGTTAGATACAAAAACGGCTATTTTTGATTTTGGTAATCTCAAATAGTGGTCGTCTTGCTCGTAAACCGGAATAACTTCTAGTTTGTAAGACGGATTCAGTGCCTGCAATTGGGGTACCGAAACGTCTAACAAATTAGAAATTTGTTGGAACGATAGCTGTTGTCTAATTCTTACGGTATCGGTGGCAAAATGGGGTATTATGGCCTCTTCTGGCACAATGCCGTGTTCTTTATGGTATTCATAAAGATACATGGTAGCCAAAAAAGCAGGAACATATCCTTGGGTTTCTTTGGGTAGTTTTTTGCGGATATTCCAATAATTTTGTTTTCCACCAGATCTTCGGATGGCCTTAGAGACGTTTCCGGGGCCAGAGTTATACGATGCCAAAACCAACTCCCAATCTCCAAAAATGCCATGCATTCTAGACATATATTTGGCCGCAGCTGCGGTGGCTTTTAGTGGATCACTGCGCTCGTCTATGTAGGAGTCAATGTGTAAATCGTACTGTTTTCCGGTTTGGTACATAAATTGCCAAAGGCCAGTTGCTCCCATTCTGGAGACTGCTTTTGGATTCAAGGCCGATTCTACAATGGCGAGGTATTTTATCTCTAATGGAACATTTTCTTTGGCAAAGGCTGCTTCAAAAATGGGAAAATAATATTGGGAAAGCCCCATCAATTTACCAAAAGATTTTTTGCGGTATTTTAAATAGGCTTTGATGATGTTCTCTAAACTTGGATGGTATTCTATCCTAAAAGGAGATTTTGCATTCATGGCCTTCAGCCTAGATTTTAAGACACTTGTGGGCAGGTCATAGGCTACTTTTTTATCAAAATCAATGTTTTGAATATCTGCGGTAAGCTCCTCAAATAAATCCAGATTGTTTAGCTCGGTCATCCATAGGCTATCTACGCATAGGGCTATTTCATCTTTTACAAAAGTGCTTTTTATAGAATCTAGGTACGAGAGAGAACTAGCGTGCTTAAATATATCTTTTGGAACTGTTCGTTGTTGTGAGAATACAGGAGCCGAAATAAGCAATAATAAGGCACAAGTGGTATTTTTTAAAAACATAATTTTAATTTCAATAGGGGCGTATAAAAGGCAATTATACCATTTTTTTTACAAACCCCTAGTGTTGAAATCAAAAAAATATTTTTTGTGTTTTTATAAAATACTAACAATCCATTAGTTATCTAATATTGCTGCAATTCCTGGAAGTGTTTTTCCTTCTAGCATTTCGAGCATTGCACCGCCTCCGGTAGATACATAACTCATTTTGTCTTCTAAATTAAATTGTTTTACTGCAGCAACAGAATCACCTCCGCCTACTAACGAGAAAGCGCCGTTTTGAGTAGCCTTGGCTATACTATTTCCTAAAGCTATCGTTCCTTTGGCAAAAGCATCCATTTCGAAAACACCTAATGGCCCGTTCCAAAGAATGGTTTTGGACTCCAAAAGCACTTTTTCAAAAATAACTAAAGACTCCGGACCTACATCCAGCCCTTGCCATCCGTCTGGAATTTGGTTGGCAGCAACAATTTGGGTTTTGGCGTCGTTAGAAAAACTATCTGCAGCTACCACATCTACGGGTAAGTGAATTTGTACGCCTTTTTCTTTGGCTAGTTGTAGTATTTCTAAGGCCAATTCTTGTTTGTCGTCTTCGCAAATAGAATTGCCTATTTTTCCTCCCAAGGCTTTTACAAAGGTAAAAGTCATACCGCCACCTATTATTATGTGGTCTACTTTGTCTAGTATGTTTTCTATAACGGTTATTTTAGAAGATACCTTGGAGCCTCCTAAAATTGCTGTTACTGGTTTTTGGCTGTTTTTAAGCACTCTATTTAAACTTTCTATCTCTTTGGCTAGCAAGGTTCCAAAACATTTTTGGTTAGCAAAGAACTGCGCTATAATAGTGGTAGAAGCATGCGCTCGGTGTGCCGTACCAAAGGCATCATTTACATAGATATCACCTAAAGAAGCGAGTGCTTTTGCAAAAGCGAGGTCTCCGGCTTCTTCTTCGGGATGAAAACGCAAATTTTCTAACAATAAAACGGTTCCAGGCTGTAGATTAGATGCGGCTTTTTGTGCGGCTTCACCGACACAATCTGCAACAAATTCTACGGTAACTCCAAGTATAGCCGAAACGGTGTTTACTATGTGTTTTAAAGAATATTTCTCTTGAATCCCTTTTGGTCTGCCCAAATGTGACATCAAAATCACACTACCGCCTTGTGACAAAATAGCGTCAATGGTGGGTTTGGCAGCCTCAATACGCGTGGCATCAGTTACTTGAAAATTTTCGTCCAAAGGAACATTAAAATCAACACGAATAAGGGCTTTTTTATTTTTAAAATTAAAATCGCGTAACGTTTTCATCTTATTTTTGTTTTTTAGTTTTTATTCAAAGAGCTACAAATATAGCATTTTGCCGGCTTTTGAATTACAAAAAAAACACAAAACAAACCCAAAAGTAGCTTGCACTTGTTTTTGTAACTATTCTGGGCAAGAATACAATTTAAATACCTTCCAGAAAAGAAAAAGTCTAGCATTGGGAACCAACTAGTACTTCTTTTTTAAAAAATATGGGGTATAAAAAATGCGGTAGAATATACCGCATTGTATTTATTATGTATAAAAATTAGTCGTGAACTGGTCCTTGTGTACACGGACAATTACTGATGCCTTGCAAGAAATCAAACCCTAAGGTAATCATGTGGGTTCCGGAATTAAATGACGAAAGCGCATTGAAGGTTACTTGATACGAATATCCAAAGTAAAATTTGGATTTTTGAAAACCAGCCATTGGTCCTAAATTAAGTGGTTTCATGGGTTGGTCGTTTAAGAAACGGTAGGACGCTCCAATCCAGTAGTAATCTTCGTAACGATTGTATTTTCTATACTTAAAATTGACATCCGTACTGGATCTTTTGTCACTAGCAAAATATTGAAAAAATACAGATGGTTCTAGCTCTACACGGTTGGTAGATCCTTTAAAAACCATACCACTATAAATTTGGTAATTGCGCAGTAAGTTAGGCTCTACTCCCGAAAATTTTACGGTGTTTTTATCTAAAATATTACTGGCATTAAAAGCGGCATAGAACCCTTTGTTACGGTACAAAGCACTCACATCAAAGTTGCTATTTGTTGTAAAACGATTGTCTGTAATGCTGGGGTCTAAAACGGGATGTTCATAATCCGTATTAAATTCATTTATATCAATCTTAAAGTTATTATAGTTATACGATAGTCCGAAAGATAGGTATTGCTTGGAGTAATAATCTAAAATTAAATGGTGTGCAAAAGAAACCTTGGCTCCAGTTTGGCGGGTGTAGCCATTTTTATCATTATACACAGAGATACCTACTCCAGAACGGTCTAAAACTCTAAAATCTGCATAGAGTGATTGGTTGTCGGGCGCCTCTTTTATGCCTACCCACTGAGTCAAACCATTAACTCGGATCCGGAAGTTATCTCCAATACCTGCATAAGTAGGCGAAATAACAAAAGGGTTGTCTGAAAGATACTGTGTAAATACTGGCAAATTTAACTCCTGACTGTAGCTAGATGTAGTTACAGTCAAAAGTAAAAAAGATATTAGTAATTTTTTCATGATTCTATTTTTAATGGCTAGCTAAACATATTCGTTATCCGGTTATCTGTACAAGGTAAAGTGGCCTACAAATTCACGGTCATCTTTGTTATTGTTCAGTTTAAGCGTGTACCAGTAATCTCCAGATGGCAGTTCTTCGCCATTGTATTTACCGTCCCATTTTTGTCCCAATTTATATTTGGCAATCAAACGTCCGTAACGATCGAATATAGAGAACGATAGGTCTGGATAATTATTGGTACATCCTGGTGCCCAAGTATCTAAATAGCCATCTCCGTTTGGTGTGAAATAGTTTGGAATACAAACATCTACCACTTCAAATTGTCTACTCAAGGTAGCGGTACAGCCATTTTTATCTCGAACCTCCACGGTATGAATTCCGGATTGGTACAACACAAAGGTAGCATTACTTGAGAAAGCACCACCATCAAAACTATACGTATAATTACCGGCTCCTCCTGTTGTAGTTGCTTTAATTTGGTTCAAATCTCCATCAACAACCACTAGTGCAAGTGGGTCTACTTGTACTACTTTAAACTCTGGTGTAGTTTTAATACAACCATTAGTGTGTCTAACCGTAATGGTATGGGGACCTGGGGCAACATTTTCAAAAATATTGCTAGTTTGGTAGTTTCCTAAACCATCCAAATCAAAGTCAAGATCTGCTGGGTTATTGCTGGCATCATAGGTTACAGTAATCGTATTGGCTTGTGTGTTATTTACACAATCATAACGTACCGTTGCTATTCCATTTATAACTACTGGTTGAGGTGTAGCAACATCAATTTCTGAAGTACATCCACTAGCGTCTTTGATATAAACGGTATGCGCTCCTCCTGATATATTCATAAAATTAAATATCGTTTGACCAATGGCACCTTGCGTATATACGCCATAATAATCATCCAAACTTACACTATAAGGTGCAACACCTCCAGCTATTTCGATGTTAAAGGCAGCATCATTATCTCCAGAACAAATTTCTGGAACTACGGAGGATGTAATTAGACTACCATACAAAATTGGTGGTTGTTTAATTTCAAAATCGTACGTTAGATAACAGCCTTGCGCATCTTGCACTAATACTTGATACGTGTCTGCTTTTAAATTATTAAATATACCGGAATCAAAAAACTGGTTTAAATTAGGAGAAATAGCATACTTGATTTGTCCAGTTCCTCCTGATGCCACGACTTCTATTTTTCCGTTACGTAGTCCGTTGCAAGTGATATCTTGTTTTGTTGCACTAGAAACCAAAGACAATAATGGCTCTGCAATTGCTATTGGAACGGAGTAATCACAATCTGCACTCGTTACTTTTACGGTGTAATTACCAGCTGCAAGATTAACAAAATTACCTGCAGAAATTTGCATTGGAGTTGGAACAATTGGGTTACCAGCACTGTTTAACAAACTGTACAAATAACTACCTAAACCGCCTTGGGCAACTGCGGTTATTGATCCAGTTACGCTCCCTTTACATTTTATATCCACTTTATTTAAGCTCACAAAATTAAGAGTTGGTATAGGTGCAAAATCTATAGAATTGCTAATACTACTCTTGCAACCTTTGCTGTCTTTAACATAGTATTGGTATTGTGCCTTAACCGCAGTGGTTGGTAACGTAATTACTACTGAATTTGCAAAAGAAACGCTATAGTTAACACCATCAGCACTATAATAATATGGTGCAGTTCCTCCTGATGCCGTTAATCTTACTTGTGGAGCAACTAAACAACTCTCTGGAGTTTGCACTATTAATGTTGCTTTTACACGGCTCGGTTCATTGAGTAGTACGGTATTTGAAGTGGCCGAACAAGTCCAATCATCGGTTACTGTAACTAGATAACTACCCCCTTTAAGATCTGTAAAAACTTTACCGATTTGTGGTCCTTTGGTGATCGTGGTACCATCGGTTAAAGTTCCAGATAAAGTGTAGGTGTAATTACCAGATCCACCTGTTACGGCTCCAACGGTGAGTATTCCTGAGGTATCATCAAAACAATCTAACAAATTAGTATTCAAACTAACGGTAGTAGCAATTGGCTGTGGATTAACCAAAACAACAGGAACAGAAGCAATACACCCTTTTTTATCTTTTACATTAACTACATAATTCCCTGCAATCAAATCCGTGAATTTATATGTTGCAGAATAGGCCACTTTTTCGGATCCATTGAAAAGTAATTGGTATTCATAGCCACCAGGCCATCCACCTGTAGCATTTGCTTGGATAGAGCCATTATTATTAGCCGTTATACACGTTATAGAAGTATGCGTCTCTGCAACAGACAATACTTTGATTGGCTGATCTATAGTAAATATAGTAGAAACGCTACAAAAAGGACTGTTCAATAGGGTAGCAGAAACCGTATAAATACCAGCGGTTAAACCCGTCAAATTTAATGGTCCAGCTGTAGTTGTACTACCGCTACTAGGGGTTGGTCCAGATACAACATAACTAAATGCTCCAGCATCATCACTCGGATTAATTTGGGTATCTATTAGGTTAACTGTAACCGCACCTTCATTAGAACCAACACATTGTACGTCACTTGTTTTAATGGCTTTTAATTCAAAAGTATTGGGCTCATTTACATAATGAATGGCTTGAATGCTACACAAAGTAGTAGGGTTTAATGCCGTTATGGCATAATTACCAACACCCAGATTGGTAAATATTCCAGAATTATTTGTCTGTAATGGGGTTCCGGTAGCATCTGCTAAAGTATAGGTTATACCAGTTATAGTAGCGCCCGTATTGTCTACTGCTGTAGCTGTTACGGATTCCAAATTGGTACAAGTAACTGCTGTGGTAACAGCAACCTTAATTTTGTCCAAAGCCTGATATGGCGCTATAGTGATCCCACTTGGATAAGTACCTTTACAGTTCTTATCATCATACACATTTACGGTATAGGTACCTCCTGCATAATTTGCTTCGGTAAAGACGTTACTTGAGCCTCTTTGTACTACTGTGGTACCATTTTTTATAAATTCATAGATGGTATAATTTCCAGAGCCTCCTATTACTGTGTTTACGGTTATGGTGGCATACTTTGCGCCATTGGTACCGATATTACAAGCAAAAGGTACGGTTACTAGATTGGTTATTTCTATAAGCTCTGGTTGCAGAACTGAAACAGATACTGTCGCGGCACATTTACGACCAGAAGTAGCTGTAACAGTGTAGGTTCCTGCCTCTAAATTATTAAAAAACATACTTGATTGCGCAGGGCGAATAACTGTAGTTCCGGTGATAGTAGTTCCAGTTAAAGCAAAAGTATATATTGGATTATCGTTTACGCCAATTGAAGGCGCGTCCATAGAAACAGTTATAGTACCATTGGCGTCTGCAAAACAATTTGTTTTGGTAGAAACCGCTGCTAAACCTGTTATTGGAGTAGCTGCTTTGAGAGTAACTACAACAGAGTTTTCGCAACCAGTAGTAACATCTCTAACATAAAAAGTGTACGTTCCTGCAAGCAAACCAGCGTAAGTATTGCTTGAACTGTAAGTTCCTACGATACTTTGTTTGTATTCATATGTTGGTGTTGGAGTGGTTCCGCCAGTTGCGGTCAAAGTAACACTACCATCTGCAACGTCACAACTAGGCAAAGTATTCACGGTATAATCCAGTTGTAATGGTTTAAAGATCGTGAAATTTACAGCCGTACTACTTATACAACCATTAGCATCTTTGACAGAAACGCTATACGTTGCAGGGTTAGAAATAACAAATGTATTACTAGTTTGGTAACCAGCTCCAATACTGTAATAGTAATTGGCAGTTCCTAGACCTACTCCGGTACCAGTAAGTGTTACGGTGTATTTACCAGAAGCATCTGGACATTGGCTGTAACTATCTACGGTAACTGTTGGTAATGGATCCAGAATTATAGTAATTGGTTTGCTGGCTATACAACCTCGGGCATCTTTTACATAAACATCCCAAACCAAGTTAGTCAAATTAGTGTTTACTGACAGTTCTGGAGTTGGATAAAAAGTAGTTACTGGTGTAATACTACTACCACTTACTACTGCTGCATAGCTATAATTACCTGTGCCTCCTGAAACATTTGAAATAGTTATTTTTGACTGATTTTGAACACAATACACATTAGTAGCGCTCACGTCAAAAGTGATAGCTGCTGGTTCTGTAAATAATACAGAGTCTGACATACTACAACCTGTTGTATTATCCGTAACCGTTACAGTATAGGTGTTTGCAGTTAATCCGGACAAAGTAATTACATCATTTATATTTGTTATTTGAGCAGGTGGAAGCACTGGAGAAGTTACTACCGTATAATTTGCCGATGCACTAAATCCTGTAACAGTAAATGTAGCAGAACCATTGCTATTGCTACCATTTAAAACATTACAGAATACCGGATTCTGAACTGCTCCTGCAATTTGAATTTTGGTAACTTCATTTATACTAATTCGTTCTTGGTCTTTACAGCCTTTACTATCGATTACTTCAAAGGTATACTCTCCAGGAGCCAATCCTGAGAATTGGTTAGCAGTTTGTACTACTCCTGGTGGTAATGTTGGCGGAACCATGGCATAAGTTACGGTTCCAAACCCGGTACCAGTGGTGGTATTAATTGTTACAGTACTGGTTGTATCTCCAAGGCCTTGTTGTACACAATATACTGGTGTAGCTGTAAGGCTAGCAATGGTTGGTGGATTTAAAGCATCTATAATTACAGAGTCACTAGTTATACAACCATGATTATCTTTTACATAAATAGTAAATGTTCCCGCGGTGTAGGTTTGGTAAATGTCTTGACTTGAAAAATTAATCCCATCAAGTCCATACTCATAAGGGCCTGTCCCTCCAGAACCTACAATGTTTATGGTAGCTTTTTGAGCAGCATTAGATTGTCCACAGGTTAATGGATCTATAATTGTAGCTGTGGCCGTCAAAGGTGCTGGTAATGGAACTATTACAGATTGTATTAATTCACAACCTCTTCCGGAGGTAACTTTAACGGAATATGTTCCGGATAGCAATCCATTAAACACATTAGAAGATTGAGCAATTGCAGTTTGTGGTCCAGCTATAATTTCGTAGGTATAGGTTGGATTATCATTTCCAGCACCTAAGATAACTGTAATGCTTCCGTTTGCAGCACCCAAACACAATGGTGGTTTGGTGGTGCTAGTAAAACTAACCGGACTTGGCGCTCCTAAGGTTACCGTAGCAGTTGTACTACAATTAGTCGGTGTAGCAGTATCTGTGATGGTCACAATATACGTATCGGCTGGTAATCCGGTAATCGTATTTCCGGTAATAGTACCTGCTACTGGATTTATCGTATAGGTGTACGTTCCTGCTCCAGTACCGCCAGAACCAGTTAAGGTAATTTGGCCATCGTTATTGGCACAGCTTGGCAAGGAGTTAATAGTAGGAATTATAGAAAGAGGACTTGCAATTGTAATGGATTTAGTATCCGTACAACTGTTTGCATCTTTAATAGTTACGGTATGTATACCAGAATTTAAGTTTGTAATTCTATATGGCAAACCTAATAAAGGGGTAAAAACACTGCCATCCACACTTATCATGTATGCACCAATACCGGCTGTTACTTCCGAAACATCCATTTCAAAATTGCCTTCACTAACGCATTTGTTTACAATAGCTAAAGCAATTTCAGGCTTAGGGTCTTTTACAATAGTGGTGTTCAAGGCAAAGGTACATCCTTTAGCATCTTTAACTAAAATATTCCAATTAGAACCTAAATTGTAATCCAAGTCCAAGATATTGTTACCTAGATTGAATACCGTAGGGGTTGTTGGATTCAAAGCTACTGCATAAGTATACGGTCCGGTTCCTCCTGTAGTGTTTAGGGTAATTTGTGCTGGATTGTCACAAGTAGCATTAACCGTATTGGTTAGGATTGATTTTAATGGTTGTGCAGGTTGGGTTACCTCAAAGGTATAGGCCGCAGAACAAAGTGTACCTCCGGCTTCTTTAACTTGAAGGACATAGTTCCCAGCTTTTAGATTGGTAATATTTCCTGAAACTGGCCCTCCGGCAGTACCGCTTAAAGTACCATCAATTGGAGTACTTAATGGCAATAAGGTTAGTGCGTCTACCACTTTGTATTCAATATCTGTAACGGTTGGATCAAAATTTTGAACCGTAAATGCTAACGTTCCAGATGCAGAGGCATTACAACTAACATTGGTGCTGGTTGTTGCCGCTATGTTAATAGTGGATGGTGCTGGTGGCATGGTTGCCTCTAATATAGAAATACACATATTGGAGTCTCTTACCTGTAAAAAGTAAGTCACACCATGTAAAAGCCCCGCAAAAGTATGGGAATTGCTAGCTGTTGCAGCAGTTTCTGTTTGTCCGAAGATAGAATACTTATAGGGACCAGTACCACCACTAGTAGTAACGGTATAATCGATACCTGTTGCGCAGTTATTGGTATCTATTAAACCTAATAGTTGCAAGTAAGGTGGGGTTTCAATTCGTAATTTATTGGTTTTAAATTCACAACCTTTGGCGTCTACAATTGTAATATAATAATCCCCAAAATTAAGACCTGCAAAAGTATGCACCGGCGTTACTGCGGCTGCAGTCTCTGTATAAGTTGCTATTTCTGTAAAAGAATTGTCATACAATTTATATACATAAGGTGCCGTACCACCTGAGGCTACATTTACCTCTAGACTCCCTGGAGTATTTGCATTACACAAAATAGGATTTGCTTTTATGGTGGCTACAATAGCTGCAGGGTCTGTTAGAGTAACTGTTCCTGTTGCCTCACAACCCTTGGCGTCAATAACCCTATAGGTATAAATTCCGGCTACTAGGCCTCCAAAACTAGCTGTTGCTTTTGGGGTTCCTCCGTTAATACTGTACTTAAATGGTATTTCTCCTGTTAAACCAGTGAGTGTTATGGATCCATTACTAAACCCATTACATGTTGGATCCAAATGCGTTTCTGAGGCCGTTACCACCACAGGTGCAACTACAGTAATGCTTTTGGTGTTGGTGATACAACCTTTACTATCGGTTATTTCAAATTCATAGTTTCCGGGATTAAGTGTTTTGTATACAAACGACGAACCCGTAACCGGAATAGTACTGCCTAATGTTCCACTGTTATATTTTACTTTATAACTAAAACTAGCAAAACCTCCAAGGATATCTACCTTAATTTCTGCCTCTTCTGGATTTGCACAACTAAGATCTTTTATTAATTTAATTTCAGATTCTAGTACTTTATTTACGGTAATGTTTTGGATATCCGTACAGCCATTTTTATCGGTTACGGTTACAACATACGTTCCAGCAACTACCGTGAAAATATTTTTATCTACACCAGTTGGAGCTTGCCCTGTATTTATGGTATAGGTATAGGGTGCAACTCCTAATGTGGAAGCCTCTATCCTAAATGAATTTGCAGAAGCGGTACATTGGTTGGTTACTGCTAGGGTTAAATTTGGTTTAACATCTTGAGTGATGGTTACATCAATTGGAGCCGTAATTGTACAACCGTTGTTATCTTTTACCCAAACATCCCAGTTTAAGGAAATTAATGGATCCAAATTGGCAACATTGGTAGTTACATAGTCTGCCGCAATTGGAGTTACGCCGTCTTTTACAAAGGCATAATTGTAGTTTGGTGTACCTCCAGTAGCAGTAATAGTTACAACTGCATAAGGAATTTGGCAATTAGCATTTACATTACTATCTAATAGTGCGGTTACTGCAGTTGCTGGTTCTTTAATTTCTAGAACCGAACTTGCAGTGCAATTAGTTGCTGCATCTGTAACGGTATAGGTGTAAATACCTTTGGCTAAACCAGTATAGGTAACCGTTTTACCTCCATTGGTAATTATTTCTGTAGGAGTAACCACTACACTTCCTAAAGATAAGGAGTGGCTGTAAGTAGTCGCGTAATTGTCTGCTATAAATTCTAAAGAACCAATATTGACTCCAAAACATTTATTATCCTTTAGTTTGTTACCTATAACGGTAATTTTAATGACATCTTTTAATTGGTAGTCATCCGTATAATAACACCCATTGGCATCTGTAACTCTAAAAGTATAGGTTCCTGGAGTTAAATTAGTAAAAGTACCGCTTGTTTGTTTTGCTACTATTATAGGGGAAGGCGCAATGGTTTCATAATATAAAGTGCCAACTCCATTTGTTGCAGCTACGGTTAGATTAGTGGTACTAGCCCCGCAGGTTATAGCACCCGCAGGAGTAAAAGATAAGGCTGTTGGCGGGTTTAGTCGGTTTAGAATGCCACTGCCGCCAATTGTACATTCGTTTTTATCTTTTACATCATAGGTGTAAGAAACATCTTGTGTTGTATTGTTAATAACCAAGGTGTTGTTGGAGGTGTAATTACCTCCATTAAAACTATATGTGTATGGGGCAGTTCCGCCCGTTGGTAGATTGATTACTACAGAACCTCCAATTTTTGTATTAGAACTAGAACATGAAAATATGGTTTCAGTGACCGTAGCTTCTAATTTATTTAACGGCTCTGTGATAGTTACTGTGGTTGTACCGACACAACCTTTGCTGTCTTTAACATAAAAAGTATATGCTGTTGCAGATGGAGAAAGGTTAATAAATAAAGAAGTCCCTACATACGTAATTCCATCCTTACTATAGGTATATCCTCCAGAACCACCATTAGCTAGTAATTGTACCGTACCGTTATTGGCTCCTTTACAAGTAACTTGTGTTGGCGTAGCCTGTAGCGTAGGGTTGACAATTGCATTAACTTTGGCATCTACTGAAGTAGTACATCCTTTAGAATCAATTATTTCAAATTTATAATCGCCTGCTGTCGGAGCAGTATAGGTGAATGTTGTTGTTCCATTTGGTAAATTAATGGCCGGTAAGGTTCCATTTACGGTATAAGAATACTCTTGCGTGCCACCAGTTATTGAAACTACAATAGCTGCCCCTGTGGTATCACAACGCAATTCGGCAACAGAATCTACTTTTGCCTTTAGAGCATTAGCAACCAAAATACCTGTAATAGTTGTAGTACAGCTATTAGCGTCTGTAACAGTGATGGTATAATTGCCTGGTATTACCTCAAAGGTATTGCCAACTGGTGCTTGACCTGTATTTATACTGTAAGTAAACGGCGCTGTTCCGGTTCCAGCAGTTACATTGGCGGTCAATTTTACTTTATTGGTTCCGTCATAACATAAGGAAACTGAAGTATCTAAAGTAGCTACAACAGGATTTGGAGCCGTTACCGCTACTAAAGCAGATTCTGCAGATACACATTGATTGGCATCCCGAACTACTACAACGTAATTTCCTAGAGCTATATCACTAAAAACTGCCGTATTGGTGTAGGCCACTACAATTGTTCCGTCTGTTTTTCTTAATTCATACTCGTAGCCTGGGGTTCCACCCGAAGCCACTGCAGTGATTGTTGCACCGGTTATACAAGTAGGTAATGTAGTTACACTAGCTGTTACCGTAGCAGGTGTAGGTGCAGTTATCGGTTGTGAAAAGTCAAAAGAACAAGTACTTGCTAGATTGTCATATCGTATTTTAATTGCATAGGTTTGCGCTGCTAAACCGGTTATAGTAACTGGAGAGGTTTTTGTATTGGTCCAGTTTGTACCGTTATCTATGGAGTAATCAAAACCATAAACGGTATTAAAGTTTTCGGCAGCAATAGTTATGGTTCCATCATTGGATGTAGGGCATTTTAAATTTGTAGCACCTGTTACCGAAGCTGCAAATTTTTTGTCTGTTGGAACTTTAATAGGAAAATCTTTTTTAGCAATACATGATTCTGGTAGTTGGTAAACTCTAATATCGTCAATCGCAACATCATTACCATCTGTAGCTCTTTTATTAGATCTAATAATAAATTTTAAAGACGTATTTGCTCCTGGATTAAGAGTAACAGCTGTTTTAGGATAAACTTCCCATTTTTCTGATTTTGGAATGTCTCCTGTTGCAAACCATGAAATTTCTGTACCTGAAGCATCTACCAAAGCAACTCTTAAGTCCGCATCAATATCGCTGCTTGTATTCCTAAGTAAATTCATTGCATAAAGCTCAAAATTTATAGGTTGGTTAGGAATAATATCATTTATAACTTTTTGATATAAAATATCAGTAAGAGCTATCTGATTACCAATATTTACTACTAAGCTTCTCCCTTTAGGGGTGGGAGGTACAGTTTGAGTTGTATGATCTCCTGGTTGTACCCATGAGCCATAAGGATTAACGATAAATGATGTTACAGAATAGTCTCCATCATTTATAGCTGGGCTACCTTTACATTGTGTAGCTACCACCTGTCTTTCAAAACAATAAAGTGCTGTACTAATACCTGGTGAGGTTGTATCTTCACCGTATCCAAAAGTCTCTAGTAATAAGTTGCTATACGTTGTTGTTTTTAATAATTTATAATTTACAGTAATTTGATGGTCTCCAGAGGTAACGTTTAAAAATACCTTAGGATCTGTTGTATTGGGATTTTTGACACCATCTATAAAATACTCGTACTCATAGTTGCTACTGCCTGGGTTGGTTACCGTAACGGTACTTGTTGCGGTGCCATCACAATTAAACCCAGAAGTTGTAACTGTGATTGTTGGTGCAGCTGGTACGGGATCTAAAATTACGGGATACGGAATGGTATAAGTACAATTCAATGCGTCTTTTACCAATAAGGTATACGTTCCAGGTAAAACCGCTTTTTCATTGGTGCTTTGCCAAGTAGCTCCTCCATCAAAACTATAGGTATAGGGTGTAACTCCTCCTTCGACATTAGTAATACGGATAGTACCTCCTTGATTGGATAGTGTACAACCTGCCAATTGGGATACTCCTGCTGAGGCAGTTAAACTATTTGCTGGTGGGGCTATGGTTATGGTTTTAGGGCCATCCAAACATTCGGTAATTACTCCATTAGTAGCTGTAGAGGCATATTTAAGAACTACTTGGTAATCTCCAGCAACTTGGTTTAAAAATACTGGATCAGTAGTAAAGGTCGCTCCATTATCAATACTATATGTTAAAGTATATCCATTAGGATTGGTAACCTTAAAGCTAATACTTGCTTTGTCATCAGAACAATTTAGAGTAGTAGCCTCAACGGTATAGGTTGGCTTTGCAACTTCGTCAACATGTATAATTGGGAGCGTTATTCTACAACCTACTGCGTCTACAACTTCAATTTGGTAATTACCTCCTGGAGGCAATGGTTTAATAATTGGAATTATAGGGCTAGTTTGCGCAACCGTACTTCCGTTAACAAAATAATAATAATATGGTGGGGTTCCTACTACAGGGGTTCCTCCTGAAGCTACTACGGTTATTTCTCCGTTTTCGCAAGTAAGGTTTTTTGTTATAGATGCGGTAGCTTTTAATATTTTGGGTAAAAAATCTACTACTTCTTTTTTATAACAGCCATCCGCTGTAGTTATGATTACATCATATCTTCCTGCTCCAATGCCGGAATAATTATAATAGTTATTATCTATTAAACCAGAATCTCCTACAGTATCTGTAGTGCCTTCTTTATTAATAACAAAACGGTACTGTTTGTTAACATCATTGGCAGTTATACCTATATACCCCTTATCTGCACAGTGCCTTGCATCAGATGTAATTGTTACTGAAAAAACTTGATCCAAAATAGTAGCTTTCACTTTAAATTCGCATAATTTAGTGTTGGGGTCTGTTACAGGTACTATTTGTTTTATGCTAACGGTATAATTTCCGGCAGCTAAATTTTGAAAAACATTAGCGTCTTGATAATTTATTCCATCTATGCTATACTTATAACCACTACCTAATGGAGGATTTGTTACCGTTATGGATCCCTTTGTATCACAGATGTTGTTTTTAACTGCAATCTTAGGGTCTAAAGGATTTTGGTACACATTAAAGTAGAAGGTACTCAAACATACATCCGTATAATTAATGATTACTCTAAAAAACCCGGGGCTATCCGCAACAAAATTAGAACCCGTAGCTACATTGGTCCAAGTTGCTGTAGGGCTTTCATTAGGGCAAGAATCTGGTAACGTTGGATTAACATCTGTGGTTTGTTGCCACAAAATGCTTTTAGCAGTTGCCAGATTAATATTAAGTGTACGGCTATCATTTTTGCCACATAAAAATATTTTAGGTAACGGTTTTAAATTATTTACACATTTAAAAGGCAATCCTGTTGTAGGATCAATATTATCCGCCCATGCATTAATTGGATTACTCTCTTGTATCCCTAAGGGATTAATTACTTCAAAAGTTTTATTAATACCAATACAAGGGTTAGCTCCAGATGTTATAACAGTATAAGTTCCCGTTTTAGTTGCGGTAATCACTTGATTATTTCCTCCAACAACAACCCCAGATGGATCAGTCCAGCTGTAATATGGGTATCCATTAGGTGCTTTTAATTCAATAGATGTACCACACAAAGCAACGGTCTCTTTTAGGGTACAATTATCTAAACCTACCAAAAAGTTTGTGGAACTTGCTTCCCTTTTGCACCCTACATTTACCGCAAAACTATCACTACCAAATTCGCTTGGATTGATAACTCCTTTGTATTTAGAAAAAGCTATATTTTTAATTACATTAGAGCACGCATCAGCAAGATTCTCACAACCCGCAACTATAACCCTGAATTTTATGGTATACTTACCTCCACTATTCATTACCAATCTGTCCTCAATACTAAAAACGATAGTACGCGTTACACTATCATACGAAAGTACTTTTACGCCATCTGGTAGTTGCAAAATATCATTATTAACATCAAATATAACATTCACAGGAAGCTTATCTGTAATAGTGAAATTTGTGGCATCATCATTCCCATCATTCTGAAAAGAAATACTGTATCGTAATTCATCACCCGGCTGTACATTAGCATTACTTACATTATCATCATTAACGTCTGTAACACCTTTGTCAAGTATGATATCCGGTGCAATAATCTCTACAGCCAATGCGTTAAAGTAATAAAAATAAGCATCTTGACTACTTCCTAAAAAAATTTCCGCACTAGTTTGATTATTATCTAATACAGACCCCCCAGGGTTATTAACGGGGTCATTAATAGGATTGTCTATTTCAAAAACCCCTGCATCAAACCCTAATGTATTGGTACTAGCTGGATTTCGGTTGGTAACTACCGCACCCATAGAAGTAACGGAACTATTAAAGAAATTGTCTTTTGAATCCCAATCATAAATAGTCTCCTGAAAACCATCCCAAAACCATAAAGGCACAACAGCAGGACGCTCCGGAGGAGTCATTTTTACACCATTTATAGACAAATAATCCCCTCCAATACCAAGATCTCCTTCCATGGCAGAAAAAGCAAACTTAGCTTTAACTGGACCATTAGGTATGGTTCTAAATCCTGAAATAGGAATCGTTAAGTTATTACTACCACCAATAGCGTTAAAACCGTCAAAAGAGGTAATGGATTTTCGGGGTAAAAAAACGTTTTCATATACAATAAATAAAGACCAACCAGCAGATAAGCCAGTACCTCCATTTTTACCTTGAGCAGTGGAAATATTTCCTACGGTATAAGTACCCGAAACAGGAGTTGCACCAAGGCTATTTATTAATGTAGTCACATCCGCAAAACAAGCATATGGCTTACTAGTGCCTATTGATCCAGTACCTGCGTTATAAATAACTGTACCAGTTACATCGTTATAGTTACCCGTAGGCATTTTAAATTTTACAGCAGTTATGGTTTCTGTTCCTCTTGTAACTGCACTCCAATATAAACCAGCATAAACTATCTTAGAGCACGTTGGATCTGGCAAAACCAAATTTGCACTACTTGAATTAAAAATACCAGCACTAGGAGAAACATTAATATAATTCATGTTAAAATCTGTATCCGAATTTAACTTACCTCCATTATATGCTTTATTAGGATTATTACTTGCGGTAGCAATACTTTGCCTATTTAAAATACTATTACCTATCAAAAGAATATCTCCATTTATATCGCTATCATAACGAGGTGAAAAGTTAACATAAGCTTGCGCAAAAATGTTTAGCGATGACAAAACAAGTAAACAAATAAAAAGATGTTTTAAAAAAGTAGGTTTTTTCATGATATTTAATTTTAATGACTTGTTTTTCTTTCGTATTTATAACCAAAGAAAGACTCGCTTTACTTATATGTTTTTTTACAAAGCAGTTAAGGCTTTAAAAGTTTATTAATCCTTTTATAGAGCTTATTGTGTTATTCATTTTCTATTTTAACAATGGACATTTTTGCATTATACGCAGCATTCCCTTTAGATTGCAATGCATAAGTGGCTTGTTCCAGACTGTCATATTTTTGATAATAAATATAATATTTACTCGTATTTACATTATAAAAGAAATTAACATTGGATCCTCCAGAGGCAATTACTTTGGTCAAAAATGCATCTCGTTTGGCTACATCATTGTGTACTGCAATGGTTAAATAATAACCACTTTGTTCGTTTTTGACATTTTTGACAATCTGTATATTGGATTGCTCCTGACCAAAATCAAAATCTTTCTCCGTTAGAGGTGTTGGACTTGATTTAGTCGTTTCTTTAATATATTTCAGGGTTGCTAAATCTTTAGCATAACGGCCTTCGTCATTCTCAAAGTTAGCTCTCTTGATTCGTCGTTTCTTTTCGATCTCTGTTTCTAATTTTATTTTATCTAAGCTAGCCAAAAGTTTGTTATTGACCGATTGCAGTTTTGCTTGTTCTGCTTTTAGGGCTTCTATTTTCTTTAAATACGAAACCGTAAGTACATCGTTTTTGTTCGAATTCTTTTTGAGCCTATCTTCATACAATTTGGTTAAATTATCTAAAGTAGTTTGCTGGGTTGCATTTACCTCCGCAATTTGTGCTTTTAGAGCTTCTAATTTGGCGTTTTCATCTGCAATACTTTTAAACGGCTTTGGCTGTCTATAAATCCCTCTTTCGCTTAAATCATTTTCTTCTCGGATATCCTCTAAATCCTTTTGTTTGCTTTCTACAGAGGCGTTTAAAGCCTCTATTAAATCGGTTTGTTTTTTGGAATCCGTGTCAAAATTTTGAACTACGTTGTCCATAGCTCGTGCATTATCGTCTTTAGAGGCTTCGGTTGCTAATTTTGCTTTACGTGCTAGTTCAGCAGCTATTCTTTGTTTTTCTTCAGCATCGGCATCGGCTTGTGCTTTGGCGTCGGCGTCTACAGCTTGTTTGGCTTTGGCGGCAGCATCAGCATCCGCTTGTGCTTTGGCGTCTGCAGCTTGTTTGGCTTTGGCGGCAGCATCGGCATCCGCTTGTGCTTTAGCGTCGGCGGCTTGTTTGGCTTTGGCGGCAGCATCGGCATCGGCTTGTGCTTTAGCGTCGGCAGCTTGTTTGGCTTTGGCGGCAGCATCGGCATCGGCTTGTGCTTTGGCGTCTGCAGCTTGTTTGGCTTTGGCGGTAGCATCGGCATCGGCTTGTGCTTTGGCGTCTGCAGCTTGTTTGGCTTTGGCGGCAGCATCGGCATCCGCTTTTGCTTTTGCATCGGCAGCTTGTTTGGCTTTGGCAGCAGCATCGGCATCCGCTTTTGCTTTAGCATCGGCAGCTTGTTTGGCTTTGGCGGCAGCATCGGCATCCGCTTGTGCTTTGGCGTCGGCGGCTTGTTTGGCTTTGACGGCAGCATCGGCATCGGCTTTTGCTTTAGCATCGGCAGCTTGTTTGGCTTTCATGGCAGCATCGGCATCCGCTTTTGCTTTTGCATCGGCAGCTTGTTTGGCTTTGGCGGCATCGGCATCCGCTTTTGCTTTAGCGTCTGTTGCTGATTTATCTGGAGCAACCACTGATGGTTTTACTTTTGCATCTGCAGCTTGTTTGGCTTTGGCGGCAGCATCAGCATCGGCTTTTGCTTTAGCATCTGCAGCTTGTTTGGCTTTAAGAGCTGCTGCTGCATCGGCTTTGGCTTGGGTATCAGCAGCTAATTTTTGTTTGGCAGCTGCTGCTTTTGTATCGGCATTGTCTTTTCTTGTTTTGGCATCTATATAAGGTGCTTTGTTGGTTGGCTTGCTTTTTTTGGAACTATAATCTGGGCTGATTAATGCGCCTTCTTCTTCGTCATCACCATAATAATAGTCTTTGGATTTGAATTTATAGGCTATCAAGAATTCATGAGAGGATCCGAAGTTAGAAAAGTTTCCGGTGCCTTTTTCATAGTTGTATTCAATAGAAATTTTGGGTGTTATATTGACTCCTAAACCCGCGGACATTCCGTACAAGGTGTTATAACCTCCTTGTACCCAAGCGCCTTGAGATAGCGTAAGCATGGCTAGTCCTGATATAACTGTTTTTTCTTTTTTAAACTCCGAACGTACTAAGGTAGAAAATTTACTTTTGTCAAAAAAACCATAGGTATCTATAAAACCAGTGTACATTACATGTGCTTGAAGGCTTTGTTCTGGATCGTCTTTGATTATTTCCGAGTTGGTAAAGTTGTATAAGGCAACATTCTGGAGTGCAATACCGATATCAAAAAAGGCATTTCCGTAGTTAATACCTGGGCTGATGGCTAACAAAGTGTTAGAAGGCAATTGGTCTAAGGAAGGTTCTGCACTATTTACAATAGCTTTGCCTTTATTTAGGCCACTTTTGTAAGCAGCAACGTTTATACCAAAGGTTAGGTTGCTGTCTTCTTGAAGTACTAGATTGTGCGCAAAATTTGCTATAGCTCCAAAAGTAGTTAGTAGACCATAATTTTGCTGAAAAAGCCCCAGACCAAGACCACCGTTTTCGCTGAATCTACCCGAGTAGCCAACTAAATACGATTGGGGCGCATCTTGAAAAGCAACCCATTGTCTTTTGTTGTAAAAAGAGGCATACGTAGCATTTTGTCTTACAAAACTAAACGCAGGATTTATGGTATATTGATTGTATTTTAAGGAATTTCTGATAGGTAACGAAAACGAAACAACTCCATCCGCAGTTTTAGTTTCCTGTGAATAGAGTACGGGTGTAAAACCATAAAATAAAGTTACAAAAAGTAAAATTTTCTTCATATTATTTCATTACAGTTATCGATCCTTTTACTGTTTTATTGTCTTTAGTTGTAATAATATAGTAGTAAATGGGGTTTATATTTTTAAAATCAAGAGCTGTTGTTGGCCAATCATTTTGATAATTATCTGTTTGCAAAACAACATCTCCATTGGAACTTATTATAACTATTTTGGTGTTGGATCCAGAGGTATACGCTGTTGGAATGATCCACGTATCATTGATAAAATCTCCGTTAGGGCTAATCAAATTAGGGATATTGGCTATGTTGGGATCTGTAGTGTATGCCACTGCAAATTGTAGCACATTTTCGGAGTTGCAGGTTCCAGCTTGCGAAACTACTACTTTATAATTTCCTCTTAGGGTAGCCGAATAACTACTCTGAGTAGCGTTTGGAATGCTTTCTCCGTTTAGAAACCATTGGTAAGTAGGAGAAACGGCATCTGTGGTTACGGTAACTAATAAAGAATCTCCCGATGCTATGGTGTTTCTGTCTGGCACATCTATACTGCTTGTGCTACTGGTTTGTTGCAATTGTATGGTTGCTGTTGCATTACAACCACCAAAATCTATTGCAACACTATAAAGTCCAGCGGTAGTTGCTGCATAGGTTTGGCTTGTTGCGCCATCTATTTTTGCATTGTCTTTAAACCATTGGTAGCTACTACCAGTAGAAGTGCTCAAAATAGTTGCACCTTGTGATGGACAAAAAGGATTGCCTTGGCTTGAGGTTATGGATGCAGAAGCAGTGGTACCCGAAGCAGTAACTTCTACTCTATTAGAATAGGAATTAGAGGTACAAGTTCCATAATTTGTTTCTACATAATAAATACCCGGCTTGGTTACGGTATAACTACTAGTAGATGCCGTTGCCAATACGGTAGGTGGTACGGTATCTCCATTGAATTGGAACCAATTATAGGTTAGTTCAGGAAATGCTAAAGGAGAATTAGTAATCCCGTTTGCGTTGGGATCAATACTCAAAACATAACTGCCGCCTTGGCAATAAGATGCTTGCGAATTGGCATTATTGATTGTGAACTGTTCATCGTGAGGTTTGTAATATGCTCCAAAAAAATCAGAGTTTTGTCCTGTTGCTGCTGGCATGGTACTTTTAACTCTAATTCTGTACTGTTCTCCAAAAGTAGTGGTTGGAAATGAAACACTTACTATTTTGTCCGAATTAACAACCTCTCC
The DNA here is from genome assembly GCF_001831475.1 of Flavobacterium crassostreae. Lineage (NCBI taxonomy): Bacteria > Pseudomonadati > Bacteroidota > Flavobacteriia > Flavobacteriales > Flavobacteriaceae > Flavobacterium > Flavobacterium crassostreae. Next base: position 733,629 of record NZ_CP017688.1, read on the forward strand.
CATAGCAGTGGTATATAAAATTTTTGGAGCACTAAAGTCTCCAGTAGGGCTGGATAATTCTATTATAAATTGATTAGAAGCATTTAAACTAGGCGTTGCCGAAAAATTAATCCTTAAATCAAATGTATTACCAACAGGATTGGCACAGGCTTTAGTAAAAACTAAGGACGGTTTTCCAATAATCATTTGGGCAAACATAGGGTTTGCTAAAGGGAATACCAAAAGGAGTATGTATAAAAATTTTTTCGTCATTAGAATAGCTATTGATCTTCTTAAAAATTTATTTTGGTAAAAAACACAAGGAATTGATGAACCAGACCATCAATTCCTTGTTTAAATATGGAACAACTTGTATAAAACATTACATTAATATTTATTTGAAGCTGTAATTTTACCAATATTTAATCTATAGTCCGGACGTTTAGCATTAGCTATGTCAATAAACGTCTCTTTATTATCGCTTTGCGAGTATAAGTTAAAAAAGATACTGTTTCCGTACCAGTTTTCTAAATCTTCATTATTGATATTATTCTCTGTAAAAATGTTTCCTTTGCAAAGATTAAAATACATTTCTTCTAATTTGATTTTCTTCAAATTCGTTTCGTTAATTTCAATTTCATTATTTAAAATAACCGCTGGATTAAATCCTGAAATTACACTTCTTTTGATTTCTAAACTAGCTTCGTTACCAACATAAACCGCTTCTTTAACAAGACCTGACTCAATATCTGCGCTGATGTTTTCGCTATCGTTTAGCATGGTGATATTGTAGGCAACAACTGCGGTTGCTTTTTTAGAAAAATCAGTTTCTTCTCTCTTTTCATACGAAGTAATCTCCATGCAACGAGAACCATTTTTGTTTCCGGATAAATAAGAAGAACGTACCGCTAAAGAATTAAAAATTTTACTTTGTGCGCCTTGTGTAAATTTAAAATCATCATTTATGGAATGAAAAGACACTAATTTAGAAGCGTTCAATTCTCCTCCGATTACCGCAAAAGAGTCTCCTCCGGAATAGCTAACCATTACGTTTTCTAAAATCGTTTTGTTACCAACTCCTGCAAATGTAAGCGCATTTAAGGATGGAGAGCCTTTTACTCTTTTTCCCGCAAATTCTACCCTAACAAAACGCATTACACCAGCATTATGTTCAACATTAGTACCACCGTAAAGTGTTAATGCAGGGTTTAAATCATACAAAAGAGAAGATATATTACCAAACTTGTTGATCGGAGCATCTCCTAAAATCACAATTCCACCCCAGTCGCCTGCTTTTTTTACGCCTCTGTTTGAAGTAAAAACAATAGGATCTGTTTCTAAACCTTCCGCCATTATCTGAGAACCTTTAGTAAAAATTAAAGTTCCCTTGGTTTCAAAATCTCCAATGATTACAGTTCCTGGCTCAATAGTCAGTACCGCATTATTAGTAACATATACATTTCCTTGAATCAAGTAAACATTTCTTTTAGATAACTTGGTATTTACCGAAATATTTCCTGCCAAAATTTGGGTAGCTTCGCCAAACTCAATCTTATTTGGTTTGAATTCGGTCCAGTTATACAACCAGTTTGTGTAACCAATTATACCTTTTTCTTGTTGTGCATTTGCTGCAGAAACAACAAAAAGTGCTATCCATAAAATTTGTATCGTTTTTTTCATAAGAATTGAGATTTGGGGATGGTTACTACTATAAATCTTAATGAAGCAATTACATAAGACTGTGTTTATAGTTCAAAAATTAAATGCTTCATTTAGTTGGTGATTTAATCAAATATACAAAAAAAATTAATACATAAATTTTATTTACAAAATAATTTATTTATATTCATTAAATAAATGTAAAGATTTAACCGTGCTTTCATAAAATAAAATCGCAGCAATCAAATTTTCGGTATCTGCATAAGGAACAAACCTTTTTTGGTATTCCATGGTGTTTTCCAAAAAGTTGTTGGTAGCCTCAGTCTGACCGTCTTGTAATTTCTTTTTGTCGTTATCCATCGGGATCCCTAGATCATACATCGTTAAACCTGGTTTGGTTGCCAAGGCTATATACGGAAGTGTTTTTACCAAAACACGTATTCTTTCTATGTATAATTCTAACAGTTCTCCTTTTTGCATCCCTTTTAATTCGTCTTGAGTATAATATTTACGAATAACCGCTGTAGTACTAATGATACTTTGAGGTGCGTTTTTGTTTTGTGCGGACATAATTTGGCTTGTAAATAATACACATAGCCCTAAAAAAATAATTTTCCCTTTCATAAAATTGTCTTTGGTTTTCTTATAATTAAACAAATTTATACAAATTAACTTAACTCACAACTATATTAAAGTGATATTGAAAAATTTAGCAGAAAGAAATTTCTTAAAAAAAATACAAATACCACCCAGAACAGCACAAAATCAAGCAATCGTTATTGTTTTATGTTTAATTAAATAAGTTGTTTATACTAATTTATTTTTATATATGTTTAATAATTATCCTACATTTAGATGGAACACTCTATTTGTTCCGAGGTTCCATAAACGTTAAAAATCTAAAACAGATTTTTTTAACTTAATTTATGTAAACCAATCTTTATTAATGCTTTACCGTTTTTAAAAGTAGTATATATTTTTTACTACCGCTTTAAACGATGTATTAAACATCTATCTACAGTAACAAAAACAAAAGTCGTGCCATAAATAGTTTTTCCAAACAAAACTTAAATCAATCCGCTATTAAAACCCGTATTATTAGTGTTTTAGAAGTATTTAATGTTAAACTTATGTGAACAAACCATTATTATTAAAACAATAATAACACCTAATCACAATCTAGTTATTAATTTTATTTACAAACCCTAAAGAGTCTAGAAACTTTATAGCTTGTAAATTTTAGACTAATTCATTTTCTGCTATCTTTGCTGCATGCTGTTTTCGGAAATTTTAGGACAAGAACATATCAAAAGCCATCTAACCAAAAGTGCTGATTCGGGCAGAATACCGCACGCCCAATTATTTATTGGCCCCGAAGGTAGCGGCACATTGGCCATGGCTATAGCTTATGCACAATATATTTTGTGTACGAACTCCAATGGTGAAAATACAGGCCCCAAAGAATCCTGCAATATTAAGTTCCAAAAACTATCCCACCCGGATTTGCATTTTGCCTATCCTACGGTAACTACCGATACCATCAAAAAAAGCCCCAAAAGCATTGATTTTATCACTCAGTGGAGGCAATTTGTCTCTGAGAATCCTTACGGAGGTTTGTTGGATTGGTACGCCATTTTAGGCGTGCAAAATAAACAGGGAGAAATTAGAGTAGATGATGCGCAAGAAATCTTGAAAGCACTTTCGTTAAAAGCGTACGAAGGAGGTTACAAATTTATGCTAGTTTGGATGGCAGACAAACTAAATACGGCTGCTTCTAACAAATTATTAAAATTATTAGAAGAACCTCCCGAAAAAACCATTTTCATACTCCTATCTGAAAATGAAGAGGATATCCTGCAAACCATACGATCGCGTTGTCAAATTTTACATTTCAATGCATTAACCGAACCAATCTTAGCCCAAGGACTCATTACAAGAGAAAATGTGGATCCAAAACTAGCTGCTAAAATTGCCCATCAAGCACAAGGAAATTATAATGCGGCATTGCATTTGATACACCAAGATAGTCAAGACAATCCCTTTGAAGAGTGGTTTGTAAGCTGGGTGCGAGCTGCCTTTAAGGCAAAAGGAAATGCTGCAGCAATACAAGATTTGATCCTTTGGAGCGAAAAAATTGCCGCTTTGGGAAGAGAAACCCAAAAAAAGTTTTTAGAATTTTGCATCGAAATGTTTCGTCAAGCCTTAATGATTACTTACGATGCAACAAGTTTGGTTTATTATGAACCCAAAGTACCCAAATTCAAACTAGAAAACTTTGCCCCATTTGTTAACGGAAACAACATTCTAGAAATTTTTAATGAAATATCTAGCGCCACGTATCACATTGAACGCAATGGAAATGCCAAAATTATTTTAACTGATTTATCCATAAAACTCACCCGATTAATCCATAAAAAATAATCTTATGAATAATGTAGCCTCTATTTTGATTTTGATTTTTTTAGCCATTTCTTTTATTCAATCCGGATACGATAAACTCTTTTACTGGAAAGATAATTTAGACTGGCTAAAAAGCCATTTTGCACAAACCAAACTAAAAAACCATGTGCCTCTAGCCCTATTAAACATTTTAATTCTAGAATTGATCTCCGGAGTATTGTGTATTGTAGGCAGCATTGAATTAATTGTCAACAACGGAAGAGTATTTGGTCTCTATGGCGCTATCTTTTCGTGCATTACCCTAATTATGCTACTATTTGGACAACGCTTAGCCAAAGATTATGATGGAGCCAGAACCATTGTGATCTATTTTATACCAGCCGTAATGGCGGTTTACTGGCTAAATTAGAACTACAAACCCCCTCTATTTAATAAAAATATATGACGCCAAAACATCCTTCAGAATCGCTCACTACTTTAACAGATCTAGTATTACCTAGTGAAACCAATCCGTTAAACAACCTTTTTGGAGGCGAATTACTGGCCCGAATGGACCGAGCAGCAAGTATAGCCGCCCGCAGACATTCCAGACGAATTGTAGTAACAGCATCTGTAAACCACGTGGCTTTCAATAGAGCCATACCCTTAGGGAGTGTTGTAACAGTAGAGGCCAAAGTATCTCGCTCGTTCAAAACCTCTATGGAAATTTATATCGATATATGGGTCGAAGACAGAGAATCCGGCAATAAAACCAAAGCCAACGAAGCCATTTATACCTTTGTAGCCGTAGACGATACTGGCAGACCCGTAGAAGTACCGCAGATTGTGCCCCAAACCCCTCTAGAAATAGAACGCTTTGATGCCGCACTCAGACGCAAACAACTCAGTTTGTTATTGGCCGGCAAAATAAAACCCAATGAAGCATCAGAATTGAGAGCATTATTTATCTAAAAAAAACGTTTTTAACGCTTCTTAAAAACGTCTTAAATAGTACAAAAGTCGAAAATTTATTAAAAAAAAGAAGTAATTTTACAAGCATTAATCTTAAAAAGCAACTAAATTGGTCTAGTCTAAAATCCAGGCTAATTTAAAGAGTCATAAAACAATACAAATGAAAGAAAAGGGAAAAGAGAAGATGAGCACAGAAAAAGAAGCCAAATTAAAAGCCTTACAATTAACGTTAGATAAACTAGACAAAACCTACGGTAAAGGAACGGTAATGAAAATGGGCGATAAAGCCATTGTAGAAGTAGATACCATTTCTTCTGGATCTTTAGGAATAGATTTAGCCCTAGGAGTAAATGGATATCCAAAAGGAAGAATTATTGAAATCTATGGTCCAGAATCCTCCGGAAAAACAACCCTAACACTACATGCTATTGCAGAAGCCCAAAAAGCCGGTGGAATTGCCGCATTTATAGATGCAGAACACGCTTTTGATAGAAATTATGCCGAAAAACTAGGTGTAGACATTGAAAACTTAATCATCTCACAACCTGATAATGGAGAGCAGGCACTAGAAATTGCCGAAAACTTGATCCGTTCTGGAGCCATAGACATTGTTGTGATTGACTCCGTAGCGGCACTAACACCAAAGAGTGAAATTGAAGGTGAGATGGGAGATTCTAAAATGGGATTGCACGCCAGATTAATGTCTCAAGCATTGAGAAAACTAACGGGTTCTATTAGTAAAACCAATTGTACTGTTTTCTTTATCAATCAATTGAGAGAAAAAATTGGAGTTATGTTTGGTAACCCCGAAACAACCACTGGAGGTAATGCCCTAAAGTTCTATGCATCAGTACGTTTGGACATTAGACGTTCTACACAAATCAAAGATGGCGATAACGTTATAGGAAACAGAACCAAGGTAAAAGTCGTAAAAAACAAAGTTGCCCCACCATTTAAGGTAGCAGAGTTTGACATCATGTATGGCGAAGGAGTTTCAAAAACAGGCGAAATTTTGGATCTAGCCGTAGAATTTGAAATCATCAAAAAAGCAGGTTCTTGGTTCAGCTACGGCGAAACCAAATTAGGGCAAGGACGCGATGCGGTAAAATCTTTAATTAAAGACAACCCCGAATTGGCCGAAGAGTTAGAAGTAAAGATAAAAGAAAGAATAAAAGAATTAGCAGAAGCATAACAAAAAGTAAAAGAGTTGGTTTTAAGCCAACTCTTTTTTTATACCAAATATTACACACCTTTGGGCTGCTGAAATTTTTTTAATTCGGAGTAAATAACCGCACGGGTTTGTTCCCGCAGGTCTTTTCGGTCTAAACCAGACTTGCCTTTGGTTGGTATTATTTTGCCTACATGCACCCGCATAATTCCTGGGCTTCCGCTAAAAAAAGTAAAGGAAAAACGTTTTTTATTATCCGCAAAAGTTATCGGGACAAGCGGTATTTGGTGGTCAATCGCTAACCGAAATGCCCCATCTTTAAAACCATCCAAAAATACCGATTCTTCTGGAACCCCGCCTTCGGGAAAAATGCACACACTTAGACCTCTACTTAATCGGTTTTGGGCTTGGGCAAAAACCTCCAAACGACTTTTGGGACAGCCTCTATCTACCAAAATACAACTTCTTTTATAGAAAAAACCAAACAACGGAATTTTGGCTAATTCTTTTTTGCCCACAAATACAAACGGATTTTGGATAACCGCCAACATTAGCATTATATCCGTCATGGAGGTATGATTGGCTACAATAAGGTAACTTTCTTTCGGATTTAGAACTTGTTCCCTTTCAATTTTATAATAAAAACCCATTCCAAAAAGAATGCATTTGGCCCAAATACGTGCCATTTTAAAAAAATAGGGATACCCCTTATCGGTACTAATTGCTACAATCAAAAATGGGAACAACAACAAAATAGGAATGGCCATCAGTATATAAAACCAAATACGCCACAGTGTCCAAAAGATATATTTAAAAGCTTTCATGGGATCAAAAATAAGCAATCTAAAGTTATCCAAGCTATAAATATTGTGTTGGTAGTTCATGCAGCATAAGGTATTTTTGACGTACTAAATTCAAAAAAAAGATATAGAACAATCATTGGCCGACTAAAGTGGCTTTGGCGCAAAAAAGAGACTAAAAAAGGCCTAAAAAGCATCTTTAGACTGCATTGTAACGCTCCCAAAACCAAACCAAGCGGCTAAACATGCAAAATATTAAAATTTTGCCCCCAAAGAATAAAAAACTTTGCGAACTTTGCGAGTAAGAAATAATTACCATGGCAAAAATACTTACCGGCGTTCAAAGCACAGGAACCCCACATCTAGGAAATCTATTGGGCGCAATTCTTCCGGCAATAAAATTAGCAGCGGATCCTAAAAACGAATCCTATCTTTTTATAGCCGATTTGCATTCTATCACCCAAATAAAAAATGGAGAAACTTTAAAAACCAATACCTATAGCACTGCAGCTGCTTGGTTAGCTTGCGGATTAGATGTAGAAAAAGTGGTTTTTTACCGGCAGTCTGACGTACCACAAACCGCAGAATTATCTTGGTATTTGAGTTGTTTTTTTCCGTTTCAGAGGCTTACTTTAGCACATTCTTTTAAGGATAAGGCAGACCGTTTAGAAGACGTAAATGCAGGTTTATTTTCGTATCCTATGCTAATGGCTGCGGATATATTATTGTATGATGCGGAGTTTGTTCCGGTAGGAAAAGACCAGTTGCAACATTTAGAAATCACTCGAGATGTTGCCTCAAGATTCAACCACCAAATGGGCGAAACCTTTGTACTACCAGAGGCAAAAATCCAAGAAGACAGCATGCTTATTCCAGGAACCAATGGCGGCAAAATGAGTAAGTCAGCCAATAATATTATTAATATTTTTTTGGATGACAAAGCATTACGAAAACAAGTAATGTCTATTGCCACAGATAGCACCCCATTAGAAGATCCAAAAGATCCCAACACCTGCAATGCCTTTGCCATTTATGCCTTATTAGCAAATCAGGAACAACTAGAGAGTATGCGGGCAAATTATCTCGGCGGTAATTACGGATATGGACACGCCAAACAGGCTTTGTTTGAGCTGATTTGTGAGACCTTTAGATCCGAAAGAGAAAAATACAATTACTACCTCAATAACCTTGAAGAAGTAGATGCTTTATTAAAAATTGGAGCTCAAAAAGCCTCGGCTGTTGCCAATACCGTTCTGGATAGAGTACGTATAAAACTCGGTTTTAAAGCTCTTTAAAATACTTTATAAAAATAATGCACAGCAAGTTTGGTCGTCCAATAGAATGCCAACTCGCTGTGCATAAAATTTAAATTGCCTCAAAGAGTTTGCCTGGCAAAGGTCTGACAACGCCTTTGAGCTCCATGTTAAGTAATATTCCAGAGATTTTATACACCGGAAAATCACAATGCAGCGCAAGGATGTCTAGTAGTTCTTTACCGGATTTCAATAAATAATCATAAATTTTTTGTTCCTCTGGATCTAGGGTAACAAAAAGTTGTTTTTGCACTGGTTTTGGTTTTTGGTTAATATCCCAATTCATGATATAAACCAAATCTGCTGCACTAGTTAGTAAATTGGCTTTTTGGGTTTTAATTAAATTATTACAACCCTGACTGTATTTGTCTGTGGTACGCCCCGGAACCGCAAAAACATCCCGATTGTAGTCATTTGCCATAGTAGCAGTAATTAAAGATCCACCCCTATCTGCAGATTCAATTACAATGGTGGCTTCGGTCATGCCGGCAACAATTCTGTTTCTGCGCACAAAATTTTCTTTATCTGGGTTAGTACTACTCCAAAACTCGGTCATAAAACCGCCATTTTGCTCCACTGCAGCTACATATTTTTTATGAGCCTTTGGATAAATTTGGTTCAAGCCATGCGCAACTACTCCTATGGTTTGTAGCTTGTATTCCATGGCCAATTGGTGTGCCACAATATCTACACCATAGGCAAAACCACTAACAATAATTGGGTCTAATGGCGCTAAATCTTCTATAAGTTTGCGACAAAACTCCGTACCATACGCCGTGATTTGTCTGGTCCCCACTATACTAATAATTTTGCGGTCTTTTAAATTAATAGTGCCCGAAGAAAACAGCAAAACAGGCCCATCAATACACTGTTTTAGTCGTTCGGGATAGTTTTGGTCCTGAAAATAAGCAACCTCAATACCATTTGCTTGAATAAAAGCAATTTCTGCCTTGGCTTTTTCAAAAACAGATGGGTCTTTCAAATTTTTGAGTAGTACTGTTCCTACACCATCAATCCCTGCAAGATCAGAAGATTTGGTTTTAAAAACAGCTTCGGCACTACCACAATGCGTCAAAAGTTTTTTGGCCATAATGGCGCCCACTCCGTTTATTCGTTGTAATGCTAATAAATAAAATAAATCGTGTTCTGTCATGCTAAATTATTGTTGCTGAAATATATAGATATTTTTTGTGAATTGTTAATAAAAATTGTGAATAAAATTTTGATAACTATTTTCATTGCATAACTTTGTAACTATGAATTTAGACTCTTACATATCTCAGCTACTCTATCGTTACCAATGTGTTATCGTTCCTGGTTTTGGTGCATTCCTTACAGAAACTCAGTCCGCACAATGGGTTGCGAGTGCTAATTCGTTTTTTCCGCCCAAAAAATTAGTCTCCTTTAATACAAATCTAAAAAATAATGATGGGTTATTGGCCAATCATATTGCGGCCACCGAAAAAACATCGTACAATTATGCCGTAAATGCAATTGAATACGAAGTAGCCAAATGGAAAAAAGCTTTAGAAAACAAAGATGTTTTGGTTCTAAAAAATATTGGAACACTGAGTACCAACGCAGATAACAATTTGGTTTTTAGACCCTCTGAACAAGAAAACTTTTTAACCAGTTCTTTTGGTTTAGCATCGTTTGTTTCTCCAGTGGTAAAAAGAACCATTTTTGAACAAAAAACAGAAAACATTGCCACCACCAATACTACCCTATCTCTGGAAACTCCAGTTTTAGAATCCAACCCTAGAAGTTCTTACTTAAAGTATGCGGCTATTTTTGTTTTAGGATTAGGATTGGCCGGAACTTTAGGCTATCCAATTTATCAAAATGAATTAGCTACACAATCTATTTTGGTAGAGAGATCGGTACAAAAACAGGTTGAAAATAAAATTCAAGAAGCCACGTTTTTTATCCAAAACCCAATGCCTGCGGTAACGTTAGCCATTCAGGAGAATAAATTACCGTATCATGTAGTTGCGGGCGCCTTTAGAGAAGAAAAAAATGCCAACAAAATATACCAAAAACTAGTAAAAAAAGGCTACGATTCCAAACTTTTGGAAGTAAACAAACACGGTTTATATCCGGTGGTTTACGGCAGTTATGCTACTTTGGCAGAAGCCGAAAAAGCAAAACGAGATATACAACAGCATGAAAATGCAGAAGCATGGGTTCTGATTGAATCTTTGTAAGCCGGATTTGCACAAAATACAAAACCTCCAAAAGCGTTCTTTTGGAGGTTTTTGGTTTTAATGCTTCGGCAAATTCTAAAACTGTATTTATAAAATCGGTAGCGCTTTTGTTATAACTGCTATTTAGAGGCTTTATTGGCTTCTTTTTTTAGGAAAGCATGCATACTATAAATTAGGCGTGATTTTGCGTACAGACGCCCAAAAACAGCACTAAGTCCTACAGAAACTAAATAGTCCAAACTGAAGAAATAAATAAATTCGAGCAGAAATCCAGTTAGGCATCCAATGAGGCTATTGTTTTGGATGCAAAATTTAATTTAGGCTGGCTTTAAACATCCGTAATTCGTTCCAACTAAAGGCATCACCCAGTTGCTCTTTCATGCTGTTTAAGGATTCTTCTTGGTAGTGCTTAAATGCCAATTGTAAGGTCTCTATTTTGTCCGGCGGCAACAACTCTTGTACGGTTACTTTTTTGGATTGTACGAGTTTTACTAAATGAGTTTCGATCGTTTGATGGGTTAGTTTTCGGATTTTAGCAATCTCTTGTATCGAATTTTTGGAAGCCCATAAATCATAGGTTTCGTCAATGGTCGATTTTTTGGGTGCTTTCTTTACTGTTTTTTTATTAGAAGTGTATCGTTCGAGGTTTTTATCGTCTTCTATCAGAGTGACATGATTTTTTTTAAATTGGTTTTCAATGGCCTCTTTTTTGCTCAAGATGTATTTTTTAATTTCCTCAGAAGTTAGTTTTTCTTTCGAAATAGTTTGGCCTGCAACTACAGTATCTATAAGCAATTTGGCTTTCATGAGTCGCAAAACGGCTTTGGTCTGCACTTCTTCTAGAAGGCATAATTCGTCAAAAAAAGCTTTAACTTTCTGGATCCGTTTTACTTCTTCTAGCTTCCACAAAACTTCAAAAACCAACTCGTCCATTGGTTTGAAAAAATAATCAAAAGCCGCTTGAATGCGCTCCGAAACATGGATTAGATCGACGGTCTCAGTATTGAAAATTTTATTAAGCTGGTGCATAAATTTTTTGGATGGATCTAAAATCCCTTCCACAGTTGTTAACTGCTTGTTTGCCCAAATGGCGTGCTTGGATTTCTCGGAACTTTCGGAGGTGTCGGAATAACTAAATTTGTGATTGCGCCATTCCTGAGCCAGATTAGACCAATCAAAGCTAGCAATCAAATAGTTATGGATGAAATTTTTGGTTTCAAAGTGTAACGAATTTTTCAAAACGTCCTCAGTAGCCTTATTCCGTGCATAATCCATCACGTCTTGGTCATTCGAAATTCCATTCATACGTAGCGGAGAAAGCAAAACAAGCCCTTTTAAGGAACGCAAACGCGATAAGGCAACATAGGCTTGTCCAGGCATAAAAACTTGCGAAACATCAATTGCTGCTTTGTCAAAGGTCAATCCTTGGCTTTTGTGTACCGTAATAGCCCAGGCCAACTTGATAGGATAGTGTACAAAGGTGCCTAAAATTTCCTCTTCAACTTCTTTAGTCAAAGGGTTCAATTGGTATCGGATGTTTTGCCATTCGTACTTTTCGACTTCTATTGTTTTATTCTCTTCCGGAAAATGGACGCTAATTTCATGCATGTCTAAGGATTTAATGACACCCATTTTTCCGTTGAAATAGTTTTTTTCAAAAGACAAATCATTTTTGACAAACATTATCTGTGCCCCTACTTTGAGTTGCAAATGCTCCTCTACCGGAAAGATTTTTTCAGGAAAATCACCTACTATCTCTGGATCATAGGTAATTAACTCCCCTTTTAGATCGGCAAGCGCTTGGGTATTCATTGCATCCGCCTTAGCGTTATGGGTGGTTAGCGTAATGTATCCTTTGTTTTCTTTCAGATCAAAATCTGGTTTGACGTATTTATTTAAAACGGCAATATCCTGTTGCGAAATCTGGTTGTTACGCAAATTATTTAAAACAGCGATAAAATCCGTATCGGTTTGACGGTAAATTTGAGACAATTCTATGTACAAAGGCGGGCTAAGTTGCACGGCATGCGAATGGAAAAAGAATTTTCCGCTATAATAATTGCGCAACGTACGCCATTCTTCGTCTCGAATAACGGGTGGCAATTGTAGTAAATCTCCTATATACAATACTTGAACACCACCAAAAGGGGCTGCTTTTTTACGAACAGTTTGCATCATATAATCCATAGCGTCCAGTAAATCAGCACGTAGCATACTTACTTCATCAATAACAAGCAATTCCATGTTTCGAATAACTGATTTTTTGAGTCCGCTCATCTTAAAATGCCTACGTAAGGTATCTTTCGATTCAAATTTAACCGTATCCGTAAACTGAGAATCAACATTAAAAGCCGGAATAAATCCGCCAAAAGGCAACTGAAACATGGAGTGAATGGTAACGCCGCCTGCGTTAAGCGCAGCAATTCCTGTAGGTGCCACGACCACAGTGTTCTTGTGTGTGGTTGCAATAATTTCGCGCAACAATGTCGTTTTACCCGTTCCTGCTTTACCGGTCAAAAAAACAGATCGTTGGGTTTGATTGATAAATTGTAAAGTATAAGCAGCGGCTTGTGATAGAGTTTGCATTAGGTATAAAATTAGGCAACTAAAGTAGGCTTGGTGAATCTAAAAATAAGGTAAAAATAAGCTTTTAATTTAAACTATTTGCGCCTAAATAATCCCTTTTTAAAACAAAAAAACCTTTATCCTGTAATGAAGAATAAAGGTTGTAAGCATTTATGTTTGATACAATTATTTTTTCTCTACCGCTTCTTTGGTAGTAGCCGTTTTAGTTGCTTCTTTGTTTTCTGTTTTAGTCTCGGACTCGTATTTGGCATTCAAAGCTTTGATAATGTCTTTGGTGATATCAAATTTTTCTTCGGCATACAAAATAGAAGCTGCATCGCCGGTTCCGTATATGTAAGCATATCCTTTTTCTTTACCATACGATTTGATAAATTTTTTGATACCCGTTACCAAACTATCCATCTCGGTACCACTTTCTTGTTGTAATTGTTGTGCTAATGCTTGTTGTGCATAGCCCAATTGTTGTTCTCTTTTTTGCAATTCTGCACCTCTACGTTGCGCCCATTCTTGCCCGTTGGCTTGTGCTTGTTTTTGAAAATTGGCAGCATCTTGTTTAAAGCGATTAATTTCAGCTTCGAGCTGTCTTCCTTTTTCTTCCGACTGTGCTTTGTATTTTGCTTCAAGATCTTTTGCCTCTGTGTATTCTTTCATTAATACCGAAGTATCTACATAAGCCGTTTTTACTTCTTTAACTTCTGCAGTTTTGTTACAAGCAACAACTGAAATAGAAATTGCGATAATTAATAATACTTTTTTCATTTTGGTTTATTTTGTAATTTAAAGTGTGTAGGACAAAAATATAAAAAAATAGCTCGTATCCTAAAAAACTTTAAAATTAAGGGTTTATTTATACTATTAGATTTTACTATGATTAAACATAAAAATATAATTTTAGTCTATAAAAAACGGCTTTCATATCTCTTTTTGGAGGCGATTTCTAAAAAAAGCATACTTACGATACCTTTATGCCCAAAATAATGCCTTAAAATAGCCTTAAAATCATTTTTAATTGTTTTTATTTATTTTTAAGCACATAAATCAACGAAGAATACTCTTCATTTCGCTTGGCTCTCCAATTGGACTGCAAACCTATAAAAAAAGCTTTTAGGTAATTCATTTTTCCGGTTTGGTATTTTTCTGAAAGTAAACTAACATAAAAAGAATCAAATTTCATGGGAACAATTTTATGCAACTCCATTTGATGCTTTCCAAAAAGTTTTTGGATGGCTGTTTTAGAAAAATGCCAAAAATGAATTGGCACATCATAGGCTGCCCAAAAAGATTGGTAGTGTTTTGCATCAAAGGATTTAAAATTTGGAACTGCAATTACTACCGTTCCATTTGGTTTTAAAACTCTTTTTAGCTCTTTAATTTGTTGTTCTAAATCTGGCACGTGTTCTAAAACATGCCACATCGTAATTACATCCATGGAATGGCTTGCCAAACTAGCAATATCTTTTACAAAAACAACTCCTTTTTGGGTGGCAATCTCTTTGGCTTTTTCGCTTGGTTCTATTGCAGTAGTTTGCCAACCATTTTTTTGGGCTGTTGCCAAAAAGTCTCCAGTGCCTGCTCCTATATCTAAAATAGAGCCTTTGGAGGGTTGCAAAGAATGGATCAAATCGAGTTTGTTTTTTAAAGCGATGCCTTTTACAAAATGATAGGCTTTTTCAAACAAGGACCTCTTATTGTCCGTATGCGAAATATAATCTTCGCTTTCGTAATACCTTCCGAGGGTAGCTAAACTAGGTTGTGGATGCGTAATTAACATATCCAGATCTTCATCCAAATATAATTCAAAAATTTCTTTTGAAACAGAATGGTCTTTTACGGTAAGAAAGGGTTTTTTGTTGGCAATGTCCATGTATGATACAATATGAATTATTTTGTTTTTATTTTTATTTAAAGTAAACCCTAAAAACAGTAGTGTTTTTAGGGTAAAATTGAATTACTTATTTATTTGCTACTACAGGCGTAGGCTAATTTTAGATCTATAGTTTCACGTGGAACATTTGGTCTAACTAATGAGATATTTTAATTTTTGGACACAACTAATGAAATCTAAATTGGCCACTACACAATATATTAAAACCCCTTACCTACCCATATAGATTAACAGCACCGAAATATCACTAGGAGAAACCCCACTAATTCTTGAAGCTTGAGAAATTGTAATTGGACGGACCTTGGTCAATTTTTGCTTGGCTTCAATAGACATGGATTTAATTTTATAGTAATCAAAATCTTCTGGGATTTTAACATCTTCCAGGCGTTTTAATTTATCTGCATTGTTACGTTCTTTCTCGATGTAACCAGAATATTTTACTTGTATTTCGGATTGTTCTAAAATTTCTTGATCTACATCATTTTCTTGAATATAAGCTTGAACCTTTTCTAGTTTCAAAATATCTTCTAAATTGATTTGCGGACGAGAAAATATTTTAAACATTTTGTCTCCCTGCGTTATCAAAGCAGTATTTTTAGATTCTAATATTGGGTTTGCCTCTGCCATAGTAACACTGGATTCTCTAAAAAAAGAAACCAACTTTTCGGACTCTTTTAATTTGTGTTCCATTCTGCGCAAACGCTGTTCTGAAGCCAAACCAATTTCGAAAGACATTGGAGTCAACCTAAAATCTGCATTATCTTGTCGCAACAAGGTTCTGTACTCTGCCCTTGAGGTAAACATTCTGTAAGGCTCTTCGGTTCCTTTGGTGATGAGATCATCTATCAATACCCCAATATAAGCTTCGTCTCTTTTTAATATTAGAGGTTCTTTTTGATTGATTTTTAAATGGGCATTAATACCAGCCATTAACCCTTGCGACGCCGCCTCTTCGTAACCAGTAGTTCCATTAATTTGTCCAGCAAAATACAAGCCTTCTACTAATTTAGTTTCTAAGGTATGTTTTAATTGTGTAGGCGGAAAATAATCATACTCTATAGCATAGCCTGGTCTAAAGAACTGTACTTTTTCAAAACCAACTACAGAGCGCATGGCTTTAAACTGAATGTCTGCCGGAAGTGAAGTCGAAAAACCATTTACATATACTTCGCAGGTTTTCCAACCTTCGGGCTCTATAAAAAGTTGGTGGCGTTCTTTATCTGCAAACCGGTTAATTTTATCTTCGATAGAAGGACAATACCTCGGACCCAAACTTTGAATACGACCGTTAAACATCGGCGATCGATCAAAACCTTCTCTCAAAATATCATGTACCTCCAAAGAGGTATACGTCATGTGGCAAGAGCGCTGATGTACCAAAGCTGTGGTAGCATCCGAATAAGAAAATTTATCTGGTTTGGCATCTCCTTTTTCTTCATTCATTTTAGAAAAATCTAAAGACCTTCCATCTACTCTAGGTGGCGTTCCGGTTTTCATTCGGCCGGATTCAAAACCTGCTTTAATTAAATCTTCGGTGATACCATGTGCAGCACCTTCTCCTGCTCTACCGCCTCCAAATTGTTTGTCTCCAACATGAATCAAACCATTCAAAAAAGTACCGTTGGTCAAAACAACCGACTTAGCTTTGATTTCAATACCGAGAGAGGTACGCACGCCTTTTACAACACCATCTACAATAATTAAACCCTGGACCATCTCTTGGTAGAAATCTAAATTAGGAGTTCCTTCTAACATCAAACGCCATTCTTCGGCAAAACGCATCCGATCACTTTGAACCCTCGGAGACCACATGGCAGGCCCTTTGGACTTATTCAACATTTTAAATTGAATAGCCGTTCGGTCCGAAATAATTCCGGAGTATCCACCAAGCGCATCAATCTCACGAACAATCTGTCCTTTGGCAATACCGCCCATGGCAGGGTTGCAAGACATCTGTGCAATGTTTTGCAAACTCATTGTAACCAATAATGTTTTGGAACCCAAATTGGCTGCCGCAGCAGCAGCCTCAGAACCTGCATGACCGGCTCCAACAACTATAACATCGTATTCTTCTTGAAACATTTTATATAAAAATTAACCTGAAAAAATCAGGAATAGTATTAAACCAAAGTATTTTTGATTCTCAAAAATACCAAACAAAAGTTCCACGTGGAACTAAAAAACTAAAAAAAATCTATCTGTTCCACGTGAAACAATAAAACTTAAGATTTAAGAAAAGTCTGTTTGTTTCACGTGGAACAAACAGAATTAAAACTAAGCGTTATTAAAAATGTTTCACGTGGAACAACTGAATTTAAAATAATGTCTTACTGTTTCACGTGGAACAAACTTAATTTTTCGTCTTCTTTGCTACGCATAAGCGCTTCGTCTTTGGGGTCTTTATCTTTGTAACCACAATAATGGAGCAACCCATGAACGAGTACCCGTCGTAATTCTTCCTCAAAAGAAACCTTAAAATCTTTAGCATTGTCTGCAACACGCTCCACAGAAATAAAACAATCTCCACTGATTTCTGCACCCATAGTATAATCAAAACTAATCACGTCTGTTAGGGTATCGTGATCTAGGTATTCTAAATTAATTTTATGTAGGTAGTCGTCATCACAAAAAATATAATTAATTTCTCCTTCCTTTTTGTTTTCGGATAAAATAACTTGCGATAACCACGCTGCTATAGCCGCTTCGTTATCTAAATTGAATTCGTTTTCGTAATTAAAATTGATCATTTTTTATTAAAATATTCTTGAACCTTATGGTTAAAATTGGAACGCAAAGGTAAGGATTGTCTATTCAAAATCTCTATGCTATTTAAATAATCTAACAAGGCCTTAGGCAAAGGCTTAGCATTAGCGCTAAATTGGTTTTTACTGATTTCAGATTGTCTTTTAGGATCCTCGCCTTGTTCTTTAATAGCAGTGTCCAATTGTAATAATTCTCTTTGTATACGAAGTATTTTTTGCAAATTATCTGGTGTAAGTCCTTTGTTCAGAAGTTGTTTTTCTAGTTGCTTCATTTGTTCTAAAGCATTTTGGCCGCCCATAGAGAATCCTTGTTTTTTTAATTCACGATCCAATGCTTCTCTAAGTAATTGTTGTTCTTTATAAATTTCTAGAATTTCTTTAGCATCTCCTTCTCCATCCTTTCCTTCTCCATCCTTACTTCCTTTAGAATTGCCAGGGTTTTTGTCGCCAGGATCTTTGCCAGATTCTATAGCGCTTTTTATTTTTTGACCCAAGCCTTCTTGTCTTTTGATTATATCTGGCAATTGCATTGCGTCACCATCACCGGGTTTTGGTTTTCCGGAACCCGGTTGGGACAAAGAAAGCTGCATGACACTAAGATAATTACTCAAAAAATCTCCTAATTTATTGGCTGCAGCAATAGTGTATTGCTGATGGGAAATACCTTTTGCAAATTGCATATCGGTAAAACGTTCTAAAGAATTATCAATATTGTACTGCATATTGCCTATTTGTTTGGTTACGTCTTCGGCTATGGTGGGATTACGCAAAGACATCGCATAGAGACTATCGTCTAGATGTTGGAACTGTTCTTTGAGATTTTGTTGCCATTTAATTTTTTTGCTAATGGTAGCAGAACTGCTTTTAGAACTTTTAAATTGATTTAATAATTCTTCTTGTGACAAAGAAAAAGCAACTAGGTTATCCAAAATCTGACGCAGCATTTTTACATCTTCTTCCATTTCTTTGTCTGCATTTTCTTGGAGAGATTCGGACATCTTCTTGGCCATAGATTGCATTTTCTTGGCAGCATCTTTTTGTTTGGGTTTTGCCTTATCTTGGTTTTGTTTTTTTAATTCTTGGGTAGCGTTTTGCAAATCCATATCAACTTTTTTGTTATCTAAAGCCTCATTAGGCAATGCCAAAGGAGATACCAAATTTTGATTGTCTTTCTTTAAAGCTTCCAGTTCTTTTTTGATAGTATCAAATTCGGTGTTTATTTTTTCTTGTTTTTCCAGCGTATTGGACTCCTTTTGGTCTGCTAATTTTTCTTGCTTCTCGGATAGCGTATTTAATTTCTCAGCAATTTGTTCTGCCTTCTTCTCTACATAATACTTTTTGGTAAGCTCTACTAATTGCTTTAAATTCTTGACTTGGTTTTTGCTGTTTTGCTCCAATTTTTCAAGCTTGCTTTGTAGGTCTTCATTCTGGATTTTGTCATTAATGCTTTTTAATTCGTCTAGAAGTTTTTTATTTTCTTCTAAATCTTTACTAGCCTTTTCTAAACGTTGTAACAAACCTTCTTTAAGAGCTTCTTTTTTTTCTGGTTTAAATTGCTCTAAATTATCTTTCATTTTGTCCGAAAATTGTTTCATCAAAGCATCTTGTTTTTCTTGCTTTTGGATAAAATCAGATAGCTTTTGTTGTTCTTTAAAATCAAAGTTTTGGTTTTCTTTACCCGACTTTTGAAGTTTATCTAATGCCGAAATTTGTTTGTTTTGTTTGTTTAATGCATTTTCTAAGTTCTGTATGCTCTGGTTTTGTTGTTCTAAAATTTGCTCTTGTTTTTCTGTAGTAGTTAAAACAGCCATAGAAAACACCCCAGATTTGCTACGCTTAAAATTATGCAAAGCATCATTATCTGAAACTTCAAAATAATAGTCATACACTACTCCTTCTTTAATAGAAAGATTACTCGGAAATGCAAACACAAATTGAGACACATTTTTAGAACTACTCTTGAGTGTTGCACGTTGAGCCAATGTAGGTTTTGCTTTAGGATAATAAACTACCTCAAGTTTTGAAATACCATAATCATCTGCAAGCTGTCCCAAAAGATAGGAGGCTCCGAGTTGTAAACTATCCGGGGCGGGCTGTACCTGTATGCTAGGATACTGATCAGGGATAACCGTTAGTTGGTAATCCAGTTTTTCGTGGTTGGGCAGCTTAGCATTGGAGGTACTAATTTGATATTCTGTGTTTTGAACTATATTTTTATGCAAAATAAAGCCATTTGGTGCTTTTTGGAAAGCAATTTGTTGTTTACCATTAAACCAGGTTACGCTTTGGGTAGCTTGGGTTTTGATTTTCCAAGTTATTTGAGTGCCCTCTGGTACTACTGCATTGCCAGTTCCTTGGATACTGCGTGCTTTTTGGTGTAGATATGCCGGAAACTGCAATTGCATTTCAAAATCAGAAATGGAAGGTACTGCAAGTACTTGCAACAAATAATCCTTAGAAACTACTTCGTTTGCTTTCAAATAAAAAGGAACATTGGCATTGGGATTGGTGATCTTAAATTGAAATTCGCCTGTTTTGGTGCTTTCTAAAAAATAACTTTCGGAACCCATCACAATCTGGACTTGTTCTGGAACGAGCTTACCGACAGTTTTAATTTTAAGAACAAAATCTTTATTTTGTTGGGTTTCTAAATGGCGGTTTACTACAACAAATTCAAATGGTGCTGGTGGTAAAAAAGCCGTATTGTAATGCACTACCCGATGCAAACTTTGAGAAAGAAGTGCCGTATTGCCAGACCAATAAAACAGCCCAAATAATACCAACGGAATTGCAACCAATGGAAGGTATTTTTTGTTGGCTTTTAAAACAATAGCGTTACCAAAAGGAATGGGTTGAAGTGCATTGGCTTTTTGGGTGATGGATGCCGCTAATAATTCGGACATTTCTAGAGAAGCGGTTTTGGAAGAAAGCTGCAAAAAATTAGTCAACGTATCTTTTACATTAGCAAAATGATTGCCTATAAGTATCGAAGCTTCCGGATACGAAAGTCCTTTTTGTAATTTAAAAAGTTTAAAAAGCGGAAAAAGTATCAGCCGAAGCAACAAGAAAACTTCTACTAGAATGAAGGTCCAAAACAAAACCGTTCTGGCTAAGGGTTGGAGCCAAAGAAAATATTCAATAAATAGGGTGAACAAAAAATACAAAAGCCCTAAACCGATAAAAAAAATGATACCCCGAAGGAGTTCATTCCAATAGTACTTTCTAATGAATGCTTCGAGCTTTTGATAAATGGCGTTTGATATTTCCAAGACTATAATTGTTTTATTTAACCAATAAAAGTAACCATTTATATTAATATAACGCATTAAAAATAACCAAAGCAATTAAAGCTATAATTAACTAATTGTTGCATTATATAAAAAAGTATTGGAAAGTGTATCTTTGTTCCAAAATAAAAATACAATGTCAAAGCAAGTTAGAGTGCGATTTGCACCAAGTCCAACAGGACCATTACATATAGGAGGAGTTCGAACGGCCTTATTTAATTATTTATTTGCCAAAAAAAATGGCGGTACTTTCTATTTAAGAATAGAAGATACCGACCAAAATAGGTTTGTTCCAGGAGCAGAAGCATATATAATGGAAGCCTTAGAATGGCTGGGTATTGCCCCAGATGAAACCATTGGAAAAAATGAAAAATTTGGGCCATACCGTCAAAGCGAAAGAAAAGCAATCTACCAAAAATATGCCGACCAATTGATTGCAAGTGGTTGGGCATATTATGCCTTTGATACACCAGAAGATTTAGATGCACAAAGAAAAGCAGATGAAAAAGAAGGGAAAACCTTTATTTATAACCATACCAATAGAGAAAAACTAGATACCTCTTTAGTGCTCACTCCAGAGCAACTAGCCAAAAGATTAGAAAAAGCAGAGCCGTATGTAATCCGTTTTAAAACTCCCGTAGAACAAACCTTACACTTACAAGACATTATCAGAGGCGATGTGAAATTTGAAACCAGTCTGTTGGATGATAAAGTATTGTTTAAAAGTGACGGAATGCCAACCTACCATCTAGCCAATATTGTAGATGACCATTTAATGGAAACCACACACGTGATCCGTGGAGAAGAATGGCTACCATCCCTACCCTTGCATGTACTATTGTACCAAGCCTTTGGTTGGGAAACGCCAGAATTTGCACATTTGCCATTAATATTAAAACCTGTAGGAAACGGAAAATTATCCAAAAGAGATGGCGATAAACTAGGTTTTCCGGTATTTCCGTTAGAATGGAAAACAGACCAAGGAATTGCAACTGGGTATAGAGAAAATGGTTTTTTTCCGGAAACGGTTATCAATTTCTTAGCCTTGTTGGGTTGGAATGATGGAACCGATAAAGAATTGTTTTCGTTAGAAGAATTAGTAGCTTCTTTTGATTTAAAACGAGTACACAAAGCAGGAGCAAAATTTGATCCCGAAAAAAACAAATGGTTTAACCACCAGTATTTAATGTTGCAAAGTGACGAAGCTTTGGCAAAGGCCTTCTCCCCTATTCTATCCGAAAAAAACATAGAAACATCCCAATATAATTTAGTCCGAATTGTTTCTTTAATAAAAGAACGAAGCCATTTTGTATCGGAGTTTTGGGATAGTAGTGATTTTTTCTTTCAGGCCCCTACGCAATACGATGCCAAAGCAACTAAAAACTGGAAAGAAGAAACTCCAGATTTAATGCTACAACTGATCCATGTTTTAGAACCAATAGATGACTTTACGGCAACCAACCTAGAAACCATTGTTAAAGATTGGATGCAAAACAACCAAATTGGCATGGGAAAAATTATGCAACCCTTTAGATTAAGTTTGGTAGGAGCATTAAAAGGACCCCATTTATTTGATATAGCAGAACTAATCGGCAAAACCGAAACAATCAATAGGATCCATAAAGCTATTAACAATTTATAAAAAAACAAAAAAGCTCCTTCTAACAAGGAGCTTTTTTGTTTTTTAGCACCAAGATAAAGTAGCTACACAAAATAGCTACTGCCAGTAAAAAACAGCAACCAACGCTAAGAATACGTTATACTTTTTATAATAAAAAAACCAAAGCACTACAATGCAAAACAAAAGTTGTAAATTAACCGTTAATTTAAAACTAAACAATACATTATGGACATTGCATTACTAATTATTCTTGTATTTGGATTATTTATCTTACTCTCCTCCTTCTTCACTGTGAAACAACAAACCGCAGTAATTATAGAACGGTTCGGAAAATATTTAAGCATCCGACAATCTGGACTGCATCTTAAAATTCCGCTAATGGATAGAATTGCAGGGCGTGTAAATCTTAAAATTCAGCAATTAGATGTTATCATTGAAACCAAAACCAAAGACAATGTTTTTGTAAAACTAAAAGTATCAGTACAATTTATGGTAGTCAAAGAAACGGTTTATGATGCGTTTTATAAATTAGAATACCCACACGATCAAATTACATCCTATGTATTTGATGTAGTACGAGCCGAAGTTCCTAAATTAAAATTAGACGATGTTTTTGAACGAAAAGACGATATTGCCATAGCCGTAAAAAGAGAATTGAATGAAGCCATGACTACCTACGGATATACCATTATCAATACCCTAGTAACGGATATTGACCCAGACATTCAGGTAAAAAATGCAATGAACAGAATCAATGCCGCAGATCGAGAAAAAACAGTTGCAGAATTTGAGGCCGAAGCTTCTAGAATACGCATTGTAGCCAAAGCCAAAGCTGAGGCAGAAAGCAAGCGTTTGCAAGGACAAGGTATTGCAGATCAAAGACGTGAAATTGCCAGAGGTTTGGTAGAAAGTGTAGATGTTCTAAACAGAGTTGGGATTAACTCTCAAGAGGCATCCGCCTTAATTGTGGTTACACAACATTACGATACTTTGCAAGCTATAGGGGCAGATTCAAATTCTAATTTAATTTTATTACCAAATTCTCCACAAGCTGGAAGCGAAATGTTAAACAACATGGTAGCTTCATTTAGCGCCTCTAACCAAGTAGGTGAAATGATGAAAAAAGGAAATAGAAAAAAAGAACGCCAAGATTCCAAAGAAAGTACTATGGATACGGATAGATATTTAGAACCCGAAGATCCACAAGACACCGAAAAGGAAGAATAAAGAATACAAATAAGTAAACGAAAAAAAAGAGGCTCAACGGCCTCTTTTTTTGTTTATAATCCAAGGGATAACTAAAGAAATAACTGTTTTGATAATAGATACGTAAGAGCCCGTAAAACCCATCTTGACCGTTCCTAACAAGTTACTAATAATCTGATTGGGTTGTAATGCTTCTTTAGTCTTTTGAATGCTTAAAACCAATCTTTGGTGGCTGATTTCTTTTTCTAATTTAAGAATTTCTAACTGCGCATCGATCTCTGCATAAGAAGCGTATTTTTTGGTTGTCATAATCTAATTGTTAAAAAATATTTCAGAGAATTTTTTTAGTATTGGACCTTCAATGATTTGGTCTTTTAGCAAATACAAAATTAAAGTAACCACTAAATAAAGTCCTCCAACGGATAAAAAACCATACGCATTATTGCCAAAGAACTCCCCTAACCCAAAGGCTAATGCAATAGAACAAAATAGCAACACCATACCAAAACACAAAGAAAGAAGTACAAATTTAAAAATAGTGGTAGTCGATTTCATGGCTACCTTAAACGATTGTAGCTTGTAATAAGCAACTTGGCTATCTATATAAGATTGTAGTTGTTCCGGAATGTTTTCGGCATTGTTTTTTAACTCTTCAAAAGCCATAATAATGTGGTTTATTTTTAGTTCTAAAATTTCTGAATTATCTCTGAAATTTTGCATTTTTGTCTTTGAGCTCTGCTAATTTATTTTCCAAAAAAATAATTACATCTTCTGTTTTATGGCTCATGTTAGAAACCAAATCTTCGTAGCTCCCCTCCAAATCTACTTTGGTGGTAGATAACTTGGTTTTTACTTCTTCCGAAAGGGTTTCGTACTTTTTTTGTAAATCTTTTTGAGCATCTTTGTAGCCTTCTTTAATTTTTCCTCTAGTTTTAGAACCTTTATCTGGTGCAAATAGAATTCCTATTCCTGCTCCAATTGCTGCACCGGTTAAAATAGCTAAAATGGTATTTCCAGAATTGTTTGCCATGATTTGGTATAATTTAATTGTTAATACTATAAAGGTACACATTTTATTAACATCTCGTTGTTAATAAACCTTAAATACAAATTAAAAAACCATTAAACTTTAAATAAAGCATTCTAATTAACAGAAATAACGTAAATGATACATAATACTATCCAAAAAATTATTATTGCTTAAATACGCTTTATGTAAGTCATTTTTGATAATAAAAAATAATCACTATTAAAAAAGTAATAGTTAAAACCAATAATTAAAAAGCACCTTCAAAAAGGTGCTTTTTAATATATAAAATCTATAGTAGTTGTCTAAAATAGCATAGCATTTAAAATGGCTAATACGGCTTCATTTTTTTCTTTGGCTTGTATTTCTAATAATAAATTTTTAAAAACCAAAAGACTAGCAGTATTTGCTTGTAGGTTTTGTAGGGTCAAAATTCTAACAGCTACCAATTGACTTTTTATAGACATGTTATAAAGTTTGGCTAAAGACTCTGGATCGATATCCTTAAAAGTTATTTTGTCCGAATGCTGCAAAATCAAATTAGCAAATAACAAGGCATTAGCATCGTTCTTGATATTTTTTACAATGGTTTGATTTAATAACGTATAATTATCGATGCTTTTTATGTTGTCCAGAATAGAAACTAAGCCTATTTGGGCCACAGTTTGGTCTTTCTCTTTAACGTATTTGTTGATTTCTTTTTGTGTAGCCATCAATAAATTGGCTTCTTTTTTGCCTTTTTCTTCCCAAGCATCTTTTAAACCTACAGTTTTATTGAATACTAATTCCGAACTATTGCTGTCTTTGTCAATGGCAAAATAACCCAAACGCTGAAACTGAAATTGATCTCCCAATTGTGCAGTATTAAGGCTTGGTTCTAGATAACCAACTACGGTTTGTAAAGAATTTTGGTTTATAAAATCCAGAAAATTTTTCTCCTTATGCGTATCTGGTGCCTCATCGGTAAACAACCTATCGTACAACCTAACTTCGGCTTTAATGGCATGCTTAATGGAAACCCAATGCAAGGTTCCTGCTACTTTTCTTTTGGAGGCCTCACTCCCACTTCCGCTCAAAGAATCCGTATCATAGCTTACTTGAATTTCGGTGATATTTCCTTGAGAGTCTTTGCTAATAGATTCTGCCTTGATGATATAAGCGTTTTTTAAGCGTACCTCATTACCAAGACTTAAACGAAAGAATTTGGCAGGTGCCTGTTCTAAAAAATCTTCTCTTTCTAGATACAATTCTCTAGAAAAAGGAAGCTTTCGGAATCCTGCTGTACTATCTTCTGGATTGTTTTCGGCGTCCAAAAATTCTTCTTTATCTTCTGGATAATTAGTTATTACTACTTTTATAGGATCTAAAACAGCCATCACTCTAGGAGCATTTTTGTTTAAATCTTCGCGCAAGCAAAATTCTAATAAAGAATAATCGATAACATTTTCGCGTTTTGCTACACCAATTATATCACAAAATTTACGAATAGAATGCGCAGTATATCCCCTTCTTCGTAATCCGGAAATGGTAGGCATTCTAGGATCGTCCCATCCGGTAACGATTTTATCTTGAACCAATTGGAGTAACTTTCGTTTACTCATAACGGTATAATTTAGGTTCAAACGCGCAAATTCGTATTGGTGTGGTCTTACCTTATTTGAATCGTAAATTTGATCCAAAAACCAGTTATACAGTTCTTTATGCATAACAAATTCTAGGGTACAAATTGAGTGCGAAATTTGCTCTATATAATCACTCTCGCCATGTGCAAAATCATACATTGGATAGATTTTCCAATCGTTAGCTGTTCGGTGGTGGTGGCGGTGCAAAATACGATACATCAAGGGATCCCGCAGTAACATGTTTTTAGAACTCATGTCAATTTTGGCACGCAAAACATGGGTTCCTTCCGGAAAATCCCCATTTTTCATGCCTTCAAATAATGCTAAATTTTCTGCAATGGAGCGGTTTCTAAAAGGACCATCTACTCCAGCTTGTGTTGGAGTTCCTTTTTGAATGGCTATAGCTTCTGAAGACTGGCTGTCTACATAGGCTACGCCTTTTTTAATCATTAAAACGGCCCAATCGTACAATTGCTGAAAATAATCCGAAGCATACCGTTCTTCATCCCAATGAAAGCCTAACCACTGCAAATCCTCTTTGATGGCATCTACATACTCTTGCTCTTCTTTGGCAGGGTTAGTGTCATCAAAACGCAGGTTTACTGGCGCATTATAACGCAATCCGAGTCCAAATTGCAAGCAAATAGATTTGGCATGACCAATGTGCAAATAGCCGTTGGGTTCTGGCGGAAATCGAAAGCGTAATTTATCTGAAGAGAATCCATTGGATAGGTTTTCTTCAATAATTTGTTCTATAAAATGGAGTGATTTTTCTTCTGTAGCCATGTTGTTGTATTAAAAACGCAAAGTTATTAAAATTGTTGGTTTATTGCTAGATCCTTGCTTTTGTTATCTAATAAAATAGAAAGAATACTCCAAAAACTTTGTACTTTTATGGCTTAATTATTTTACTTAAAAAAAATACTAAAATGGGAACTATTAAACTTAAAAATATACGCACGTTTTCGTACCACGGTTGTTTGATTGAAGAAGGAAAAATTGGGTCCGATTATGTCATAAATTTAGAAGTAAAAACAGATTTTAAGAAATCGTGTACTTCGGATGATTTAAAGGATACCGTAGATTATGTGCTACTCAATAAAATAGTAAAAGAAGAAATGGCTATTAGATCCCATTTATTGGAGCATGTAGGACAAAGAATTACTACCAGGATCTTGGATAGTGTTCCTGAAATTTCAAGAGTTTTATTAGGTATTTCTAAGCTAAACCCTCCTATTGGTGGCGATGTTGAGGCCGTAACTATTGAATTAAAAGAATATAGAAGCAAGACAGACTCTAAAAAATAGTTTATAAAAGCTTGGTTATCTGAGTAGTACTATATTTTTTAAAAAATATACTGCTTTATGCTTTTAAAAACTGAAGTTTTTAAGTACTTTTGTCCTTCCTAATTATGGCGTCGTGGCCGAGTGGCTAGGCTGGGCTCTGCAAAAGCTCCTACTGCGGTTCGAATCCGCACGATGCCTCCAAAACCTTCAAAGCAATTTGAAGGTTTTTTTTTGGTCTTTATTTTTTATAAATAAGACCTAAAAAAACCGCTCTTTTTACAAGCGGTTGGCATTGGTTTGGTCTAAAATTAGTGTGGCTTTTCTATCTTATGAAAAGCATTTTTTACCATTTCTTTTTCTTTTGGAAACCAGCCTTGGGTTATTAAAACCAATCCAAATAGCATTAAAACAATACTAATTCCTTTTTTTATTTTTAAAATATTTGAAGGAGTCATTTTGGATTTTAACTGTTTGGCCAAAAGTATTTTAATACAATCTATGGCTAAATAAGTGAGGATAACGGTGCTAAAAAAAGTAAGCATTCTAGTATTCTCCATCTCTAATTTTGGTCCTACAGAAAGGATTACTGCCATCCAAAAACCAAGCACTCCAATATTGATTATATTTAATAAAAACCCTTTAATAAAGAGGCTAAGATAATTTTTCTTGATTATTTCTTTATCAATTTGCTGGGTATTTACTTTTTTCTCTTTGCGTAAATTTAAAAACGAGATTAGCCCGTATGCAAGCATTAGTATGCCACCAAAGATGAAGAGAGCTGGTTTGTCTTGCAAATCTTGAATTAGCCTATAGCTTCCTAAATAGGCTACTGCAATAAAAATTATATCTCCCAATACAACTCCTAAATCTACTACTAAAGCGGCTCTAAATCCTTTTATAATACTGGTCTCTAGTAAGATAAAAAAAACAGGACCAATCATAAAACTTAAAAAAATTCCCCAAGGAATCCCTAATAATATATCGTTAATCATTAATAATTTAATTATTTAAAGAATAAAAAGTATGCAATTTAATTTTTTTCTTTAATAGTTCCACCAAATGTGGTTTCTTTATTGATTTGTTTTGGTTTTCCGAAAATCAATACAGTACCTCCTGCTTTGACTTTGGCATCTACTAAGGTTGTGGCGTACACTGCTGCATTACCTCCTGCCGAAATAGTTATTGTAGTTTGTTGGGTATGCAGATCTTTGGATTCTAGCATACCGCCTGTGGTAAGTACTGCCACTTGATTGCTGGCTTTACCAGTGAGTACAATACTGCCTCCAGTAACTGCTTTGACACGGACTTTATCCAAATCTAATTTTAAACTAATTTCTGCACCTTCTTTGACATTTAAATCCAGAATACTGGCCTTAAAGGTTTCGTTGCTAGTTACCAATGCGCCTTCACTGGCATCTATTGCATTTAGGTTGGTATAATACAACGTAATGGTAGTAGCATCTCCAGAGAGGAGTTTTGGAAAAGGCATTCGTATTTTTAGTTCGCCATTTTTTTGGATTAACTCTACTTCATCTTCTCGTTCTCCGGTTATAGTAATTCTATTTTCGGTAGAAGCTATCAATTGTACCTGGAGTTTATCAAAGACTTTTAGAGTACTAAAATCAGCTAAATTTTTGTCTACCTGAGCAGTTGCACCTTGGATCGCTAAGGCAAATACGAAGAGAAATAGATTTTTCATGGTTTTGTTTAATTTAGTAGTTACTCATTTCTTCTTAAAAAATTAAAATCCAATTGTTTTTTGACTAAATCGGCATTTTTAACTTTTACATATATTTCGTCGCCTAATTGTAATAATTTATTTGTAGTAGCACCAACTAAGGCATATTGTTTTTCATCAAAGGTGTAATAATCTTCTTTGATATCTCGGGTGCGTACCATTCCTTCGCATTTGTTTTCTATGATTTCTACATAAATACCCCATTCTGTAACGCCGGAGATAACTCCCAAAAATTCTTGATCTTGGTGGTCTTGCATGTATTTTACTTGCATGTATTTGATCGAATCTCTTTCGGCATTGGTGGCTAAACCTTCCATGGTAGAGCAATGCAAACATTTGGTTTCGTAGAGTTCTTGATCTACAGATTTGGCACCATCCAAATAAAACTGTAACAAACGGTGTACCATAACGTCTGGATAACGACGAATAGGTGAGGTAAAATGCGAATAATAATCAAATGCCAAACCATAATGCCCTATATTATCTGTAGAATATTTGGCTTTACTCATAGTTCTAATTGCTAGGGTATCAATTAAATTTTGTTCTTTTTTGCCATTCACATCAGCCATCAATTGGTTTAAAGATTTAGAAACATCTCCTTGTTTAAAATCAATTTTATAACCAAACTTAGCTATCACAGCTTGCATAGCAAAGAGTTTATCTTCATTAGGCTCGTCATGAATTCTGTAAATAAATGTTTTCTTTTGTTTACCAATATACTCTGCTACTTTTTTGTTAGCCAAAAGCATAAATTCTTCAATTAAATGGTTGGCATCTTTGGAAACTTTAAAATAAACTCCTTCTGGTTCGCCTTGATCACTCAAATTGAATTTTACTTCTACTTTATCAAATGAAATGGCACCATCTTGCATTCTTTTTCTTCTCAAAATCTTAGCTAGCGAATCTAATTTAAGCGTTGCTGCGAGGATTTCTTCCGAAACTTGATACGAACTACCCGTTATAGAAATTGCTTCCGGAATGGTATCGTCTTTGGTCTCTATGAGGTATTGTGCTTCTTCGTATGCAAATCGTTGGTCCGAATAAATCACTGTGCGACCAAACCATTGGTTAATCACTTCACTTTTTTCGGAAATCTCAAATACAGCCGAGAAGGTATATTTTTCTTCTTTCGGACGCAAAGAACACGCAAAATTAGACAACACTTCGGGCAACATTGGCACTACCCTATCTACCAAATAAACCGAGGTGGCTCGTTGGTAGGCTTCATCATCTAAGATGGTTCCTTCCTCTAGATAGTACGAAACATCTGCTATGTGAATTCCAATTTCGTAGTTCCCGTTTTCGAGTTTTTTAAAGGATAACGCATCATCAAAATCCTTGGCATCTTTGGGATCTATGGTAAAGGTTAGCGTATCGCGCATGTCTCTACGATTGGCAATTTCGGCTTCTGTTATCGAAGTATCAATCTTTTGTGCGTAGGTTTCTACCTCAATAGGAAACTCAGACGGCAAACCATATTCGGCTAAAATGGCATGAATTTCGGTATCGTGTTCTCCGGGTTTTCCGAGTACTTTTATTACTTTTCCAAAAGGGCTATCCGCTCTAGCGGGCCAATCTTCAATGTGAACCAAAACTACATCTCCTTGCTCTGCATCTCCTATTTTGTCCTTGGGTATAAAAATATCGGTGTACATCTTAGGGTTTGCGGTAGACACAAAAGAAAAATTCTTCTGGATGTCTATAACCCCAACAAAATCTGTTTTGTTTCTTTCTACAATTTCAATAACCTCTCCCTCAGGACGTTTTCCTTTTCTTCGGTTATAAACGTATACTTTTACGGTGTCTTTGTCTAGGGCGTGATTTAGGTTATTGGTAGGTATAAATACGTCTTCTTCTAAATCAGCACATACAAAATAGGCGGTTTTACGCCCAGTCATGTCTATTTTGCCTTCGTAATAATCCGAACTAGCTGCCTTGATCAGATAGCTTCCTGGTTCGGACTCAATAATCTTGTTTTGCGAAGCTAAAATTTTTAGATCCTTGATAATTTGGTTCCTGCTTTGGGTATCATCAAGATCTAGTTTAGCTCCTATTTGTTTGTAATTAAATGCTTTATTAGCACTCTGGGAGAGTATTTTTATAATCTTATCCGAGAAGTCTTTCTCTTTTTTTACTGGCTTTCGTATTCTTTTGCTCATAAATCGTTTCTTAAAGTCTGAAAAATACAAAATAGTTGCCAGTTATAAGAACAAATTGCCAGTTTTAAACAAATTATAACTTTCTGGGTTTGGATTATTTCTTAGATTGCATTAGACTGCTTTCCATAAATTTGCTGCTTTGCTTTACTACATTTCTAAAAAAACAAAGCAATCCTTTTATGTCTTTAGATTTTTTCTGTTCTAGATACCTAACAGAAACTTCTATTTAAATTTCTTTATTTTTTGGAGAGTTGTCAACACATATATAATTAAACAAAAAGAAAAATTAAATTTAAATTATTTATTAATGGGTATTATAGCGTGTTAATAGCTACTATAAATTTTGGTCTAAAAGGTTTGAATCTAACTTTTGGTAGCTTTATATGGGGTTATTAACATCTTTTTGTTTTGTTAAAGTACTTGTTTTGAGGTATTTTAGTGTTTTAATTAACAACTGTTGATAAGTTACAAAATGCTAAAATTGTAAATAACTATTTTTAAAAAACATGTTAATAAACCAGATTTAAGTATGGATAACTTTTCTAAAAAAGACACAAACTAAATTAGGATATTAAAACTGGGTTTTGGATTAACCTTTTTTTAGTGATTTCCAAAATTTAGTTCTTATTTTCTTTAGTTACTTATTAACAATTTGTATTAACAAACGGCTGCTTGAATACCAGCACTTTAGCATGCACTATTAACAATCTGTTTTTTAGACAATTTATTTTTAAGTGAAGCCTTGATTAACAGGGTTTTAGTTGTTTTTAAATATGGTTAATAACTATATAAAATACAGTATAGCAGTTAGTTATAACAAACTTTTTTTAATTTTATTTAAAAAAAGTTTTTAGGGTATCTATCCCACCATTGTTTTTGGTAAATTTGCTTGCACAACTTAATACATATATAATGAAAATTGCAATAGGAAACGATCATGCTGGTCCAGAATACAAAAAAGCCATTCTAGAAATGCTTAGCGCTAAAGGCTACCAAGTTACTAATTATGGAACGGATACTACGGATAGTGTAGATTATCCAGATTTTGCACACCTAGTAGCTACGGATGTGGCAACGGCCAAAGTAGATTTTGGTATTTTAATTTGTGGTAGCGGTAATGGTATCTCTATGGCTGCCAACAAACATCAAAATGTTCGTGCTGGTTTGTGCTGGATTAAAGAAATTGCAGTATTGGCCAGACAGCATAATGACGCTAATATTGTTAGTATTCCAGCTCGTTTTACTTCTATCCCACAAGCGGTAGAGATTGTAGAAGCTTTTTTGAGTACAGATTTTGAAGGAGGCAGACACCAAAATAGAGTGCATAAAATAGCGTGTAGCTAATTATAAATCGGGCTGCTTCGCAGCGATACATTTTAAAAGCAGTACCATCCAAGGTGCTGCTTTTTTTAGTGTAAACGATAAAAACAGACAGCACCCACAAGCAGTATTTGAAACAAAACAAGTCCCCAAAATGAAAATAAATACTTTTTTTTGGAAGTTTTATGTCTAAAAACCAGCATCCCCACTCCTGCCCCAATGGTTCCTCCAAAAGCAACAACCCCCAAAAGTGTTTTTTCGGGAATTCTTCTTTTGTGCTTTTTAGCTAAATATTTGTCGTAGCCCGTTATGGCAAATCCAAAAATAGTTAGCACTAAAAAATAGTAGAATAAAACCATGATTTAACTCCAATTACGTTTCAAAGATATTATTTTAGCCGTCCGAAAAAAAATAAAATGAACAACATACAATACATTTCCAAGTCCGTTGCCACGGCAACAATGAATATTCAAAAAACCGTACAATTATTACAAGAAGACTGTACCATACCGTTTATTTCCCGTTACCGAAAAGATACTACTGGAAACCTAGACGAGGTACAAATTGAAACCATAGCCAAACTTCAAAAAGAATATGAAGCAATTGTAAAACGCAAAGAAGCAATCCTAAAAGCCATTATGGAACAAGGAGCCATGACCGAAACCTTGTTTGCTAAAATCGATAAAAGTTTTGATTTGCAAGAATTAGAAGATTTTTATTTGCCTTTCAAAAAGAAGAAAAAAACCAAGGCGGATGTGGCCCGTGAAAACGGATTGGAACCGTTGGCCAAAATAATTATGTCGCAAGGCAAGGAAGATGTTGCTTTTTTGTCGACCAAATATTTGAACGAAACGGTCCGTAACGAAGAAGCTGCATTACAAGGCGCTCGCGATATTATAGCCGAGTGGATTAACGAAAACAGCCATGTCCGCAAACAATTGCGACGCCTCTATGAACGCAAAGCAACCATTACAACCAAGGTAGTTAAAACCAAAAAAGACGACGAAGCAGCCCAAAAATTCAACCAATATTTTGATTGGTCCGAGCCGTTAACCAAGGCACCTTCGCACCGTTTAATGGCCATGTTGCGTGCCGAAAACGAAGGTTTTATCAAGTTTAAAATAGAAGTTGACCCCGAGGATGCTTATGCACTTATCGATCAATTGGTTTTAAAAGGACAAAATGCCAGTACCTCTCAGGTGCAATTAGCCATTGAAGACAGTTACAAAAGGTTACTACATCCAGCAATTTCTAACGAAGCACTGCAAGAAGCCAAGACCAAGGCCGATGCCAATTCCATTCAGGTTTTTGCCAATAATTTAGGGCAGTTATTGTTGGCACCACCCTTGGGCGAAAAACGAATTTTGGCTATTGACCCTGGTTTTAGATCGGGTTGTAAAGTGGTTTGTTTGGACCAAAAAGGCGATTTACTGTACAACGAAACTATTTATCCGCATGCGCCGCAAAACGAAACGGCAATGGCCATGAAAAAAATAAAATCCATGGTGAATGCGTATCAAATCGATGCAATATCCATTGGTAATGGAACTGCTTCGCGCGAAACCGAATTTTTCATCAAGAAAATTGCTTTGGATAAACCAGTGCAAGTTTTTATTGTTTCTGAGGCAGGAGCTTCGGTATATTCTGCGTCTAAAACTGCTCGCGAAGAATTTCCAGATTATGATGTTACCGTGCGTGGTTCGGTTTCTATTGGCAGAAGGCTCTCCGATCCGTTGGCCGAATTGGTTAAAATAGATCCTAAAGCCATTGGCGTAGGACAGTACCAACACGATGTAGATCAAAATAAATTAAAAGAAGAACTGGACCACACCGTAATTCGTTGCGTGAATTCAGTTGGCGTGAATATCAACACGGCGAGCAAACATTTGTTGCGTTATGTGAGTGGAATAGGAGAGAAGTTGGCCGAAAACATTGTAAACTACCGCTCTGAAAATGGCGCTTTTGAAAACCGAAAGCAGTTAAAAAAAGTACCTCGCTTGGGCGAAAAAGCCTACCAACAAGCAGCGGCATTTATTAGAATTCTGAATGCAAAAAATCCTTTGGACAACTCGGCAGTACATCCAGAGGCATACGGTATTGTAGAAAAAATGGCAAAAGACTTGAAGTTATCAGTAAATGATTTGATTTCCAACAAAGAAAAAACCGCTCTAATAAAACCAGAAAACTATGTAACTGCGGATATTGGCGTTTTGACCCTGCAAGACATCATCAAAGAACTTGAAAAACCAGGATTAGATCCCAGAAAAGCAGCCACTGTGTTTGAATTTGATCCAAATGTAAAAACCATAAAAGATGTTAAGCCTGGAATGCTACTACCTGGGATTGTGAATAACATAACCAACTTTGGTTGTTTTGTAGATATAGGAGTGAAGGAAAGTGGCTTGGTACACATTTCGCAACTCAAAGAAGGCTTTGTAAGCGATGTAAACCAAGTAGTGAAGCTACACCAACAACTAACCGTAAAAGTAACGGAGGTAGATGAGGATAGAAAACGAATCCAGTTAACGATGGTGTTTTAAACCCAAAAAAGAGGCGGTTTCAAAATTTTGAAACCGCCTCTTTTTCTATTATTTTTTTATAATTCTAAAACCATAATCAACTTGTTCACCATCTTTCACTCTGAATGCGTCTTGGCAATTGGGATCAATTGGTGTTGCAACTTTTTTAAAATTACAAGTTTGGCTTGTAAAGGTTTGTGTTAAATGGGATATAAATACTAGCACAAGCAAAATTAGGATTTACTTTTCCAAATAAAACCATCCAAAAGATAATGGGTAAATTGTGGTACTGTGAGTAAGGGTATAATTATAAAATGCCAATTTTGGAGATGAAGATTTGTACCTGAAAATTGTTCGTTCCAAATAAGTAATTCCCATAAATATTCTTCTGAAAAAGCAATTAAAAGTAAGACCATTATAAAAATAATAATGCCTTTATACTGTTTGAATTGGTATAAAAAACCTAGTTCAGTTTTGGATTTTTTTTCTATTTCATTTAGATAAATCAATGCTATATAAGGGATACCGTGAGACACAACGTTCAATAGAGTAAAAACTAAATCCGTATTAAAATATACAATTCCGAAATACCAAGATAAAATAGTCCCTACAATAATTGCATTTTTTGGAATGTTGAATGTATTTTTTTTTAAAGATTGATAAACGGTTCTAGTTATATAAATCAGTAAAATAAAAAGATAAACCCAACCGAATATTTTTAGTAATAAAGGATTTTCAAACATATAAAATTCATTTTCTACAAACCAGTTAAATTTTCGCGAAGGCGACAAAAACCAAAACAGCATCGGATATATTGTTGCGGTATAAATGATGGCATTATCAATCCAGACCCATTTTTTAGATTCGTTTCGGGCATATAAACGCATGAAGCCATATTGTTGCCTTATGAAATGAAATACCGCTATATATGCTAAAGCAGACCAAAATACTGCACTACCTAAGGAAAATAATACTAAACCCATCAGGAAGCACAAAATAGGTAAGCCTATTAATAATTTTTTTCTTTTTTGAAATTCAGTCTTTACAAAATAGGTTTTAAAGAGTGTGGCATAAACATGTGCTACATCAATAAAAACAACTAAAATGAGCCAGGTGTAAAAGGAATATTGTTCTTCTATTAATTGTAGTTGTTTTTGAAATAAAAATACAATAGCAACTACTAAAAAAGAGGGAAGGAGTATAAAAAAACTGTCGGTTTTTGCTTTATGAATCCATGGTTGTATCATCCATCATATTGTTTATTACGTTAATACCTTGATGAAAGGCTTCTTCAAAAATAGAAATTCCAGCTAAATCGGTGTGTGCAAAATAAATTTTATTTTTTATGGATTGTGCTGCTTCTTTTTTGGCTTGACCATAAATAAATCCAGGTACAGGGCTAATCATTCCGTGGCCTAACAAATGAATTTCGATGCTTTGAGTGTCTTCTTCAATGGTTGGATGTGCTATTTTTAAATCTTCGAACACCATTTTTATCCAATGCTCTTGCGTTTTTTTGTATAATTCTCGGCGAGAACTTTTTAGGTCAGCAGCCGAAAAGCTATAATAATAAGTAATCACTTTTTTGTCATGAACTTGTTGTAAGGATTGGTGCTGGTCATAAACATAACCCAAACCTTTTGACCCATAAATAATATTATCCCAACAAAGTGGAAAGCGGTTGTTATCACTCAAACCAGAAACAACCAGAGTTGCTAACAACCAAGGGGTATAATGAAATTCTGTGGCTAATTTTTTACGGTTTTCTAATAGATATTGATTTACAAACTGTGGCGTTGCCAGCAAAATTTTGTTGGCAATAATTGTTGTGGATGTTTTAGATATATTGTCAAATACTGTTGCAACAGCTTTATTATCATGGATCTTGATATTGTAAACCAAATGATTTTTTAAGCATTTATCGGTTACATACTTTTGTAAATGTTGCGCTAATCTGGCGTTTCCTTCTGGCCATGTCAAAACGGTATCGGCTTTGTTTTGACTTGCATTTAGTTTTCTTGCTGCAAAATAATGAATTCCAGCATAAGCCGAAACATAGGCAATACCTAGCCCAAAATCATCTTTACAACAGTAATCAAGGTATTTTAATAAGGGTTTTGAACTAAAATTGTTTTGCTCTAACCACTGCATCATGGTTATTGAGTCTAGTGCTTTTACATCATGGTTTGTTGCGGATTGGGATTGCGGAATCATAAACCAAAATTTTCCGTTGGAATCTTTTTTAGACCGAAATGTATCCATTAGTTTAAAGAAACGACTAAGCTCACGTTCTTCTTGGTCTGAGTTTCCTTGTTTTGGAACTACACCTTCTTGCCAGTTATTTTTGTAAAATAGGCGTTCCTGTGGCGCAAAAGTAAGTTGGGTTTCATCAAATTCAGGAAGACCATTTAGATCATAGCCCAGAATGATTTTTTCTTCTTCTAAAAATTGCATCAACTGGGTATCTTCTACATTTGGCAATGGTAAATAATGGGCGCCAAGCGGATATTTGGAGTATTTATTTTCTCCGTTGGAAGAGTTTCCTCCTAAATGATCTTCTAATTCAACCACTAAAAAGTCGGTAATTCCTTTTTTGGTTAACTGTCTTGCGGCACTTAATCCAGTAATTCCGCCGCCTACAATTAAATAAGGGATTGTTATTTCTTTAGTCGGCTTTGGAAAATTTTGTACTCTGAGTTTATGCCCTAAAATATGATTGGTACCAGATAATCTGATCAACAAAGTGAAGGCTTTTTCTTTACAGGATTCCAAAAACGGAATTATAAGTAAAGATACAGCTATCGATTTGAAGAAATTTCTTCTTGAATTATTGTAATTTTCCCCATTCTTCATCAAAATAGCGTACTAAAATTTGGTTGTCTAATCGGTTAATTTCGATGTTTTTTGAAAGCATGTCTTCTGAAAAGTAATTAAACTTTTCAAACTGATAATTGTAAAAACGAAGGGTATTTAATTTTCGGTTTACGGTATTAAAAGTAGTTCCAAAACCATTGATTGCAATGGTATAACCCCATTCTCCAAAAGAGGGAACGTAGGCGTGATAAGCATCAATTTGAGGAAAAACTTGCATTGCGGTTTTATTAATACACCAAAATGATTTAGGAGCAAAATAGGGAGAAGTGGTTTGAATTACCACAACAGCATCTAGATTTAATAGTTTTTGAACGGTTGCATAAAAGTTCAGCGAATATAATTTTCCTAGACTATAATTAGATGGATCTGGAAAATCAATGATAACTACATCAAACTTCTCGGAACAATTTTTGGCCCAGATATAGGCGTCTTTATTGTAAACAGTGACCTTAATGTTATTGAGTGAATTAGCATTAAAATTGGTTAAAACAGCATTGGTTTTAAATAATTTAGTCATACCCTGGTCTAGATCTACTAAAGTGATTTTCTGGACCTCTTTGTATTTTAAAATTTCTCTAGCAGCTAGTCCGTCACCACCTCCTAAAATCAATACATTATCTACTTTTTTTGCCATTGCCATAGCGGGATGTACCAGAGCTTCATGATAACGATATTCATCAGTAGAACTAAATTGCAAATTGTTGTTTAAATACAGCCTATAATCACTTTTATTATGAGTAAGTACGATGCGCTGGTATGCGGTTGTATGGGTATAAATAAT
This sequence comes from Flavobacterium crassostreae, assembly GCF_001831475.1. NCBI lineage: Bacteria > Pseudomonadati > Bacteroidota > Flavobacteriia > Flavobacteriales > Flavobacteriaceae > Flavobacterium > Flavobacterium crassostreae. The sequence continues at coordinate 772,776 of NZ_CP017688.1, forward strand.
GTTTTCTCCGTAAAGTTTTTCTTCTGAATAGGCTAATATTTTGTCTGAAAACAGGAAAACAATAAGTAGTATTAGGAAAGAAATAATTGCTTTACTTTTTAAGAAATATACTTTTTTTAATTCTTTTTTTAACAAAAAACACAAAGCAATTGCTATTGAAATGTTTATCATACCAAAGAATAAGGAAGTGCCCATAATTCCTAGTTTTGGAACTAAAAATAAAGGAAATAATACCGATGCTAATAGTGCACCAATGTAATCAAAGGTAAAAACATTGGATACTAAATCTCTAAATTCAACTTTATCCTTTAGAATATTCATCAACAAAGGGATTTCCAAACCAACCAAACACCCTGTTACAAACACCAAAAAATAAAGCAAGATTTGGAAAGAATAAACACTCTCAAACAATAAAAACAATACCACTGAACTCAATCCACCTACTAAGCCTACTAGTATTTCTATTTCTACAAAAGTGTTTAATAGATTTTTAGTCAAAAATTTAGAAAAATAAGAACCCACTCCCATTGAAAATAAATATACTCCGATGATGAATGAAAATTGTTTTACCGAATCGCCTAATAGATAACTGGCTAACGTACCAGCAACTAATTCATAAACTAGTCCACATGTAGCTATTGTAAATACTGCAAAGAGCAGTAAATATTCAAATTTCAATATTTTTTTACCCATGAATTGCGGCACTAATAATCATTGAAATACCAATGATAAAGGCAGCAAATACTATTGCTAAAGCCGTATTGTTGTTTTTAGAAATTTCGTTCCAAGTGTTCTCAGGGGTTAATCGTTCGATAATAAAGTAAGCTATTAAAAGAATGATAATTCCTAAAAGAGAGAAAACAATTGAAGCTAAAAAGGGTTTCATTGTTAATGCTTCCATGGTAAATTGGTTTTAATTATTTATGATAAAAATGATTAAAAGAACTACGACTTCCTTGTGTAGGTCTATAATTTTCGGTTGATTCGCAATCACAAATGCTATTTCCATTGGTGTTATAATATACATATAATGCATAAAAACATAAGCCAACTAATAGCGAAAGATAATTTGTTTTTATAAAGTCTGTTATTCTTCCCATCGTTTGTTTTCAAAATTTTTGTCTAGATAAAACATTGCTACCACAAATACAATCATAAAAAGAAAGGTCATATACACATTTCTATAAGAGGGTTTGGACCAAGTAGCTTGAATTTGTAAAGTTTGGTTTTGTACATCTTCAACGGCTTTGGTTGGTGTAATGGACAAATGGTATTTTCCAGGCCCTACACCACAAATATTTAATTTTTCGGTCACACTTCCTTCAGTCCAACTTTCGCCATCAGCATAACCGTGATAATACTCAATATCTTTACTTGCATAGGTTTCTTCGTTGGTTTTTTCGTTAATCAAAGCCACTTGTACATTTGCCCAAGAGTTATCAACATTAGTATGCACTCTTATGGATAATGGTGCTGAACTGCCTTTTAGTACAAAACTAGGCGTAATATAGTCTTTGTTTGCATAGTGTTCAAAAGCCATCTCTGTATTGAGTACATTTTGTTCCATACGATTTATATTGGTGTACCAATGTGTAAATAGAATCAATAAAGCAAAACAACAACAGATTAAAGCCAAATTGCCGATATTAAAAAGGAATGGTTGCACCATGCCAACACCACTTTTAGCAGCAAGTGTGTTATTGGTATGAAATGCTCTTTTAATTTCTTTTCTGGAAATGTGTTTCCCTAAAAAGGCAGTCTGATTTGGACCCTTTTTTTCAAAGGATACTAACAAAGGGGGGCAAATGTATTCGATTAACTCGAAATTAGAATAGATATCAAAATCAAAAAATCCTTGAGCCGAAATTAAAGTAGGGTAGCAGTAATTGTAACGATCAAACAATTTATCTTCATATTCTAATGTCAAAGGATGGTTACCTACTTTTTTTTGAAATTCAATTTCATGCAAAATAATCCAATGACCTGAGGATTCCGATAAATATAGAAATTCTTCTTTTTTGTTGATTAGTATGTATTCTTTCCATTCAAATCCATCACAAGCTTTTATTAGGATTCCGGTTATGGTATATTCTTGATTATTAAAAGTAGCTGTTTTACCAACGACAAAGGTTTGGTCATAGTAGTAGGACTTAAATCTATTATTAAACTTAAGACCCACATCCCTAGTGTTTTTATACACGTAGGTACAATGAGGACAGGCAAAAATAGCAACCAAAAATGGAACGTCAAGTGTTGTAGTAGTATTACAATTAAAACAAGTAACAGTCATATCTTATCTATTAATTTCAAAATCTTTAAGTATTTTTGCTTCAAAATAAGAAATGTAATCTGCAGTAATTTCTTTAACCTTTAATGTATTGTCTTGCAAGTAGTTACACAAATAAACATCTAATGTTAATTGTTTAAATTCAGGCCAAGTATGAATGCATATATGGGACTCTTTCAAACAAATAGCAATGGTAAAACTGCCATTTTCAAAATCATGAATGCTAATGCCTACTTTTTCTAAAGTGTATTTTAGCAGCAAATCTTCAGAGAAAGCTATAAATTTTTGACTATTTATAAGTGTATCCAATTTTTTGACTTCAAGAGTAACCAATTTATGCAAGCCGGGCGAATAAGTAACTGGATTCATTTAGATACTAGTAATATGGAAAAACAGAAAGAATTAGTTTACGAAAATAGTCTATTTTTTGACACAGCAACAATTATTGGTTATTTTTAATTCTAATAAAAGCAGCTTATTTTGGCTGTTTTATAGCGCTACCACCAGCTACCACAACTACACCAAAGGGTCGTAGTGTTGTATTAGAGTTTTAGACTAATTAGAATATAAATTCTAAAAAAATATGCAAATCCAGAACCACATACAACAAAAACAAACAAAAAATCCCAAATGCCATTAGTTTGGAATTTGGGATTACCGTGCTTTAAACCGGAGCTTAAATGCAACTCTAATTCGTTACGCTTTAGGATCTTCTTTTTTATCAGTGGAAGGATCTTCTTTGGCGGCATTTTTAAATTCTTTAATTCCGCCACCCAATCCTTTCATTAATTCTGGAATTTTTTTGCCTCCAAAAAGTAATAAAACAACTGCTAAAATAACTAGGATTTCTGTAACACCAAATTTTCCCATGATTGAATAATTTATTGCCGAAGCAAATTTGTAATAAAAGTAGCTACAAAGGTAAATAGAATAACTTTATGGCTACCGTTTTTAAAACATTTATTTGCTATACGTTACGTTAAAATATATTAAAAGCAATTTGCAAACCGAGTTAGTTAGCCAAATCCGGCGCATGCGTTCTATCAATGACTTAAATTATTATATTTGTAGTCTAAAGAAAAAAAATGACAGAAAAACGATTGAAAAGGAAAAAACTTCATAACAAATTATTCAACAAGAACCGTTTGGTTGTTTTGAATGAAGATACTTTTGAAGAAAAATTTTCTTTAAAATTAAACCTAATGAACGTTTTTGTAGTGGCTTCCTTGGGAGCAATACTCTTGATTTTGATCACTACTTTAATTATTGCATTTACGCCCTTACGAGAATTTATACCTGGTTACTCTTCTACAAAACTAAAAAAAGAAGCAACAGAACTGGCTTTAAAATCCGATTCGTTGGCCATTGCCTTAAAAAAAAATGAAGCCTATATACACGCTATTCAAAAAGTACTTACCGGAGAGTTAGAATATGCCAAATTCAATAAAGATTCTATTTTAAAAGACCAAACCCAGAGCGTTGAGGTGCTTAAACTCACTGCCTCCGAAGAAGAGTTGGCCTTACGTAAACAAGTAAATAAACAAGAACAAAACAGCACTCTCCAAAAATCAAAACGATAAATTTGCTTTTATTTTTTTAAAGAACCCAAGCCAAAATGTCTATAAAATCAATTGCTGCCAAAATAGCTGCACAAATAATATTCAAACAAACACAAGCTTGGGCCAGCCAGCCAGTTGCAAGCCAAGAACGGGTTTTGAAAGACTTACTAAAGCAAGCAAAACACACCCAATTTGGCAAAGACCATCATTTTGAACAAATAAAAACCGCTGCAGACTTTGCTAGATTAGTGCCCATTAGAGATTATGAGGATTTAAAACCCTACATAGATAGGGTAGTGGATGGAGAAAAAGACATCCTTTGGAAAGGCAAGCCATTGTATTTTGCCAAAACCTCCGGAACGACCTCTGGAGCCAAATACATTCCGCTGACTAAAGCCTCTATGCCTTATCATATTAAAGCAGCCCGAAATGCCATTTTACATTACATACACGAAACAAATAAGGCAGATTTTGTAGATGGAAAAATGATTTTTTTGCAAGGAAGCCCAATTTTAGAACAAAAAAACGGCATACAATTTGGGCGTTTATCCGGAATTGTAGCCCATTTTGTACCCAAATATTTACAAAAAAACCGCCTACCCTCCTTAAAAACCAATTGCATTGAAGATTGGGAAACCAAGATTGATGCTATTGTTGCCGAGACCTATCAGCAAGACATGACCGTGATTTCGGGAATTCCTTCTTGGGTCCAAATGTATTTTGAGCGCTTGGAGCAAAAAACAGGCCAGAGAGTAGGCCAGCTTTTTGAGAACTTTAACCTCTTTATCTACGGAGGCGTAAATTATGAACCCTATAGAGCCAAATTTGAAAACCTTATAGGCCGAAGAGTTGACAGCATTGAATTATTTCCTGCATCCGAAGGTTTTTTTGCCTATCAAGACTCTCAAAAACAAAAAGGCATGCTCTTGCTGCTCGATGCAGGTATTTTTTATGAATTTATCAAAAGTGACGAATTTTATACAAACAACCCCAAACGCTACACCATTGGCGAGGTAGCCTTGGGTATAAACTACGTTTTAATAGTCTCTACCAACGCAGGACTTTGGGGTTATAATATAGGAGATACCGTAGCATTTACTACATTGAGTCCATATCGAGTGGTTGTTTCGGGCAGAATCAAACATTATATTTCTGCTTTTGGAGAACACGTGATTGGCAAAGAAGTAGAGAGCGCCCTGCAAGAGGCAACCTTAGGAACCCAGATCCGGATTAATGAATTTACGGTTGCCCCACAAATAACGCCAGCTACAGGATTGCCATACCATCAATGGTATATTGAATTTGAACAAGAACCCCAAGATTTAGAAGCCTTTGCCCTAGCTTTAGATTCTGCCATGCGCAAGCAAAACATGTATTATAACGATTTGATTGTTGGAAATATTTTAAAGAAAGTAGTAGTTACTAAAGTAGTTCAAAACGGTTTCCAGCAGTACATGAAAGCCATCGGAAAACTAGGAGGACAAAATAAAATCCCGCGTTTGTCCAACAATCGAGATATAGTAGATTTATTAAACACCAAATAAAGCCTTTTTAAAGTCTGATAATCAAGAAACCATACCGATCGATGAAAGAAACCAAAATTATATCCAGATCCAGAGCACAAGAGTCTTCTGCGGCTATTGAAAAAATGTACATCACCATGCGCCATTTATTCAACCGAGGTTTTTATAAACCCATGGGGATTTCGGGCGATACCTTGCGAGAAGCTTTATTGGCGCTACGTCCAGAAATTTACGGAAATATTGCCGAAGAAAAGGTAGAACTAAACGGACTTTTGTATGTAACTGAGCGGCTTCCGCTGGGGATGGAAGAATGCCGTTTTATTAATCTTACCTCCGATGAGGGCTATTCAAGATCCCATTTTAAGGCAATTGTACCACTCAAAAGAAGACGAAATTGCTACCGGATTGATGAGGAGCAAATGAATGTAGAGATTACCAGAGGTAGATCCGATATTTATGATATTCTGACCCATTTAACCTTTCTTTTTATAGAATCGCACAAGATTAGAAACCGGGTTTTATTGGATGATGCAGGAGAGGTTTCTAGAGATTGGGTAAAACTAGAACAAGCCGTATCTCAGACCAAAAAACTCCCTTTAATTGACAAAGAAAAAGCCATCTCCCATACCGCAAATATTTTGGGCAGAAGCTTTGAAGAAGTAGTAAATATCTACGATAAATTTGGTTCCGAAGCAGCCCCAGACCGTTTCTTGCATGTAGTGTATTGGTTAGGAAAACTAGCCATAGAAGAAACCCTAAGCGATACCAAACGCACCATTACCTTTAGTCCAATTCTGAGAGAACGCTTGGGCCACCATATTCATGGCGAAATCTGGGCTACCAATATTAAAGAAGTACTACAAAAAAACCATCTGTTAGACCGTCCCATACATGTAATTAGTGCCAACATGCACTCGGTGATGAATTCTATTTTTGCCACAACGGTTTTAAAAAACCAGTTCAAAGAAAAACCAGACTTTTATATTTATGAAGAGTTGAGCAAATCAGGCGCCTACGAGCTAAGAAATAAAGTAGAAAAGGTAGCCCTACAAAACGGCATGATTGCTCTACCAGATACCTCGGGCACCAACATTGATGTACAAATTTTTGACACCGCCAAAATCAATTGGCAACAATCCTCTTTTCCGAAAGCACATTTTTCAGACAAAGCCCCCGTGCTTATTGTAATGGATTATGCCTTTGGAGAACAAGCCTATGAAACAATAGATGAATTACTAAAACCATTCAAGAAAGAGATATTATTAAATGTAGAATCTGTTTCGATCATGGGAAAAGCCGGGATATTAGAAGGCGGCAAGGGAGATATCATGATCCCCAATGCACACATTAATGAAGGAACGGCAGACAATTATTTTTTTGAAAACCAATTAACACCAGCCATGTTTGAAGGCCAAGGCATTGCAGTATATTCTGGAGCAATGGTTACCGTTTTAGGAACCTCATTACAAAACAAAGACTTATTGAAATTTTTTCATGAGTCCACCTGGAGCGTTATCGGTCTAGAGATGGAAGGCTCATATTATCAAAAAGCCATACAATCTGCTTCAAAAATCAGAAAGAGCATACCAAACAACGTAAAAGTTCGTTATGCTTATTACGCCTCAGACAATCCACTCGAAACCGGCAGTACATTAGCCTCAGGAGGATTAGGAACCAGTGGTGTAAAACCAACCTATTTGATCACCAAAATAATACTAGAACAGATATTAAATTTACAATAAACCTACTAAATGAATACAAATTTACCCCAAAATCAAGACAATCAAGAAATTGATTTGATGCAAATTTCACAAAAAATAAATAAATTTTTTAAGAGCATTAACAAAAAAATTTTTAATGCTATTCAATTTTTTATAAAAAATAGAATTATAGTGCTATCCTTACTAGTTTTAGGTCTTGCAGTCGGATTTTATTTAGATAAAAAAGCCAAAACGTATTTTAGTGAAATTATTGTCACTCCAAATTTTGAAAGCATGGATTATCTGCAATCAAAAATAGTTTTAATTAAATCAAAAATTGAAGAGAATGATACTGTTTTTTTAAAAGAAGTTGTAGGTATAGCTAATCCAAAAGTTTTAAAGGAGATAAGTATAACACCCATTGTAGATGTTTATAATTTTATAAAAGGGCAGCCAGAAAATTTTGAATTGATAAAGGTTATGGCCGAAGACGGGAATGTTAAATCTGTTTTAGAAGAAAGCATGACAAGTAAGAATTATAATTTTCAAAAAATATTTTTAGATACAAATAAAAAAATATCTAGTCATGAGTTAGTAGATCCAATTTTAAAATTTTTAAACTCTTCGGATTATTATAGCAAAATTAAACAGGAAACCCATAAAAACATTCATTTTGAGCTAAACCAAAGCGATTCAATTATTAAGCAAATTGATGGTATTTTGAACAATGTAACCATCTCGAGAAATTCTTTTAAAAATAACGATAAGTTGATGTTTTATAACGAAAACATGCAATTAAACGATATTATTAAAACCAAAGAAAGCCTAATTAGGCAACAATCCGTTCAAAAAACCTATTTAATTGGTACCAATAAGATTATTAAAGAAAATAGTGTTATACTAAACATTGAAGAACCAAAATATTTAAACGGATTAATGAAAGTGTTTTTGCCTTTATTTCTGATTTCTATGTTTGTTATTAGCAAACAAGCCCAGTCCTTTTACAGAAAACTCAAGCTGCAGAATGAGGTATAAAATGGATCACTACTAAGAAAAAGGTTGATCAAAATAAGATGGATACATTTTTTATTCCAAAATTTGTTGTAATGAAACTAATTGTTGGATGTATAAAAGGATAGTATTGTTTTTAATAAACAATCTAAAAATAGAGTATAAATAAAAGGCAGTACTATGTTAGTGGTCTGGTATATTTATTATTGTAATTTTGCAAAAATAGATTATAAATCTGGTTTTATATCAAAGAGTTTTTTTAACGGATTAAATTTATAGAAAATTGCTAAATATTTTAGTCACACACGGAAAAAAGCATTTTTCTTTTGCTCTTATTGTTTTAGGTGCAGGGTGCTTTTTTTTATCGAACATTCTATTTAAGATTGTTTTTAATGAGGTAGAATATGGTAAGTATTCTATTATAATGACATACTTGTCCTTAATATACATTCTGGGTTTGTTAGGCTTAGAGCAGATTTTTTTGCGTTATTCTTTTCAGAAAAAAACAAACATAATAACAACGCAAAAATTTCAACTGCAACTCATTTTTTGGATTATTTTAATAATACCATTTTTTGGAGTGTATTGTTTCAAGAACTATTTTTTGGATGTTTATATAAATATTTTCTTATTGTATTTTGCTTCTTTAGCAATGGTTGCGTTGCTTTTTATATTTAATATTTTACGATTAAATACAAATTATGTTATTGCACAATTTATATCCAATTTTTGGAGATTTTCGCTTCTAATAATAGCTGTAATTGCATTTGTATATAAAAAGATTCTTTTTATATACATTATAAATGCCATTTTGATTAGTACTATTTTTATATTTATTGTGGCATTAATCTACTGTCAAAAAAAGATAAAATTTGTTTTTGACCAAGATGTTTCTAAAAAAGATTTACTTTTTACCGCATTTCAATTTTTTATATCCATTAGCACTTTTTCATTTTTACTATTTGGAGATCGTTTTTTAGTAGAATACAAATTTAGTGTGGAAGAGTTTGGGAACTATTTTTATTTAACAAATTTCTTTTTAGCCCCATTTTCAATATTTCAAAATTATATTGGTTTTAAGCAGTTGATTTCTTTTAAAAAACAGTTTAGTTTTAGAACTTTGGAACAATTGAACAGAAAAATTTTAATTCTAGGTTGCCTATTAGGGCTTTTTTTATATGGATTTTCGTACATAATAAATTTTTATAAATTTTTAAACTTTGATTTTGAAAGATACACCTTAGTTATATTTTTATTGATTATAATGGGCATTGTTAGATTGTATTCTGCCTCAATAAATTCTGCTTTTGAGGCCAAAACAAACATCCGTTCCCTACAAAAAGCCAATTTAATTTTTATTTTTATAGCCATACTTATTATGAGCGCTACATTCTTTTTGGATTTATTAGAACAGGTTGTAGTCTGTATTATTTTAATTTGGTTAATGCGTTGCTTAATTATGAAAAAAATCCTTCTAAAACAGTTTAAAGATGCTTGATAAACCAATAAAATCGATATCATTACGACAAATTTATACGCTACTTTTTCTATTAGGCTGGTTTTTCTTTCCGTTTAATGATTTTGAAGGCATCCCAGCATTAGGCGAATTTAAAAATGAAGCAGGAGCTTTTTTTTTCATGGCTGGTTTATTGGTTTTAGCAATAGAGATATTTTTTACTTGGAAAGTAGTACTTCCTTTGCGAAGTAAGCCGTTTCTAATATTAGTACTATTTATTGCATGGTGCTTTGTTGTAACGGTATTAAATTATGCTACAGTTAGCCAAAATTATTACAAACATACCAGCGGGATTTATAGATTTATACGTCAATATGCCTCTCTTTTAATTCCTTCGTTTTTATTTTTAATTTTTTTTCTTAATGTAATCAAAAACTGGAGCGCAATTGAAATGTTGACAAAAATTCGTAAAGTACTTTTATTTTCATTAATTTTTGTTTTTATATACGGTTTTATAGAAACATTGATAATCGTATTTAATGTTAATGCTTTACGACCTGTTTTAGCTCTATTTGGCTACTTTCCATTCGTAGAGGTGAATTATATGACAGGAGGCCGAATATCCTCTGTAGCCTACGAATCGCCTTCTTTAGGGAACTATTTAATAACAATATCCGGATGGATGTTTAGCTATATATTGAGTTCTAAAAGCCGTTATCGTTTTATACCTTTGTTGCTGATTTTATTTTTAACTTTTTTTTCAGGATCTAGAACAGCATTAATTAATATTACAGTTCAAGTTACAATATTGTTATCTATTTTGTATGCAATACCAAGTTACAGAAAGAATTTTCTTAAGATTTTTAAATTTGGTTTTATTGCAATAAGTATTTTGCTAATAATAAATGGGAACAAAGTGGTCGTAGCAGTAGGCGAAAAGATTGAAAGTTTAAATTTTAGTAAAAACTTAAAAAACAATATTTCTAACCAGACTAGATTTGGTATGCAATATGCTTCTTTACAGGTTTTTAAAGAGAATCCAATAATAGGAGTAGGTTTTGGTCAAGAAACCTATCATAAAAGGTTTCATTACCCAAGATGGGCAAAGAAAAACAATTGGGAGTTTGAGGGTATGTATCAAAACAATAAACTCCGATCGTTTCCAAGTGCCTATAATATTTATACAAGATTATTGGCAGAAACAGGTATAATAGGATTTTCTATATTCGTGTTCCTTATTTATTATTGTATAAAGCAATCGATTTATGTATTCAAAAAAAGTAGTGACCAATACAGAATTTTAGGATTTGTTTTAATCTTATCCTTTGTAGGACTAAGCTTAAATTGGTTACAAACAGATTTTTTTAGACAACATGGTTTCTGGCTATGTTTGGCAATTTTGATAACTATATTGAATAGAATTTCGTATAATAACAACCATTCAGAAACGCATTTATATAACTAACGAATTAGTTTTTTTATAAAGGTCAGAAAATTTCGGGGCATAAAAAGAAGGGGAATGTTTCGTACTAATCCATATATAGGATAAAATCCAAAATAGAAATTATTATATATAATTTTAATTCGATCTTTCACTTGCCTTTTACGGAAAACAGAAGAATTACTTTTATTATTAATAGTGTAAAATATTAATGCTTCTGGATAATTCTCAATTTTAAAATAGGTACTAACTTTAAATACAAATGCATAATCTTCTGCAATTTGATATTTTTCTGAAAAAAAACCAACTGTCTCTAAAATTGATTTATGAAAAAGCATTGTAGGATGTGCCACCATTGAATTCAGATACATTTTATTTTTAATAGTATTGTATTTAACGGGGTATTTTTGAGTAAATAAAAAATTTCCATTCTCATCAATACAGTCACACCATGAACCTAATAGTTTCACCTCAGAATGGTTTTCTAAATATTGATACTGCTTAGTAAATCTGTTTTCTTTATTCAAATCGTCAGAATCCATTGTACCAATATATTTATAATCCAGTTTAGAAATGATTTCTAAACCATGATTTCTAGCCTTGCCACAACCGGAGTTTTGCTTCATTTGAACCACAGTTAGCCTTCCTACTTTAAAATAGACTTGAAGCTCTTCTGCGATGGGTTTTTCGTTGCTTCCATCATCAATAATAAGGATATCGACAGGGATCTCTTCTTTAAAAGAGGAAAGACATTTAATCAATCGATCATTATCATTATAATGAGACATTAAAACAATTATATTACAATCGATTGATTTTTTTAACATGACTTGAAATTATTAGAAAGAAGTTTAAAAGACATTAGTGGCCCTTAGCTAAATTAATGGGCAACTATTTTTTTTAGAAATTATATTGTACTAAAAATGGATTTGAAAGTATATTCCTTGGTAGGAACAAAATATTTTAGGCACTATCAACTGCATTTTTTTTAATCCCATTTTTAACAAGAAGAGCCGACTATAAACCTAATAAATATTATTTTTGGTCTCTTTTATAAACAACTCCAGGTAATACTTCTCCTGCAACAGGAAATTCTTGAAGAGATGTTGCTGGAACATTTTTTATGATGTTGTTTCGTCCATTTTCTACAGACTTAAGAAAATCCGTTGTAGCAGGTTCTGACATTGCTCTCCAACGTTCGCCGTCTTTTATGGCAAACCATTCACCGGTAGTGGTTTCTACTAATTTATTATTAAAGATTTCTTTTGGTGTTTCGCCTTTAAAAATCACTTTTGGCAAAATTTCTCCACCAATAGGGAGCTGCTCTGCCAATGCTAATGGCACATTTTTGGACACATAATTTTTGCCGTCTTCAATAGATTTTAAATAATCCGTAGTTGCTGGCTCAGATAGGGCTTTCCACCGTTTATTGTCTTTAACAACATACCATTCTCCATCTTCGGTATTAATCACTCTACCTTCTAGTTTTTGTAATTCAGTAAGAGGCGTTTCTAACTCTTTTTGAGGTGTTTCTAACTCAGATTTAGAATTTTCATTTTTACACGATATAAGTGTAATCATCATTAAAGATGCGCAAAAAAATATTTTTTTCATTAGAAAAGTTTTTTAAAATTTAAACTAAAATTTTGCACAAAAATGGTATTTTATTTCTAATTTACCAAAATTTTATTTACTAAAATTTTATTTTGTTATCCCCTGAATAATTGCCATGCTAAAAACAAAAATAGCTATAACAATATTAAAAAAATACAAAGTGATTTTTAGTTTTACTCAAAGAGACCTATTCTAAATGCAATACATATAAATCAGGAACAAGCATGGATTATTGTTTTGACAATCAGTTTATTTTGGCGTATTGGTTTTATTGCCGATGGACCAAATAAAGCAGGATATTAATGGTATAAATAAAAACCGTTGGTTATCGGCTTGCTAATTGTATTGGATGTTATTTTTTAGCACTCCAACACCTTTAACTCTTCTTATTTTGGGTCTCTAAATACGGTTGTTTTTGGACATTGTTTAAAAAAAACTATTTTACGTTTAAAAAAATTAAACATTTATATTTGTCCACATTTGTAACATTAAAATATTTTAAAATGATTTTAGCTACTATAAAAAAACATCTTTTTGATTTATTGTTTGTTTTTTTAATCATGCTGCTTTTTTTTTCACTCAAAGCACCTAACATAATACTGATTTCACTCATAATTATATTGATTTTGGATTTTCAAAATTTTAAAAAAATAGAGTTTAAACTTTTGAAAATAAAACCTTTTTTTATTCTAGCTATTTTATTTATTTATTGGATTTTAAAAGCAATTATTACGCACTCTATTCTGGATTCTAATTATTCTCTTTTGCTACCAATAGTAATAATTCCGATACTGTTTTTGAAGGTTGAAAATAAAAACTGGCTTCAATATGGTATTTTATGGATGGTTTTATTTCTGTCCGTTAGGGCTTATATCGGTTTAATAGGATATTATATCCAAAATAAAAATTTTTTACCTTTTGAAGGAGAAATTATTAATGAAATTTTAGGAATGGAAAGACCTTATTTGGGTTTTATTTCAGTAATAGCAATTATCATTGCATTACAAGTATCTACATCTATTAAAAAATATAAAATAGTGCTAATTGGATATGCAATTTATATATCCATTTTTGTAGTAATTATATCGGCCAGAATATCCGTCTTAACAGTACTTTGTATAAGTTTTTTATTTTTTTTATTTTATTCTAAAGTTAGCAATAATAAAAAAGTAGTATTTTTTTTATGCTCCCTTTTTTTTATGCTTTCTTTTATGATGCTAAACAAAAATTTAAGAGAACGATTTTTTATTACTTCAAACTACGAAAAATCCATTGAAAAATTAAATAGGCATGAGCCTAGAATGATAATATGGAATTGTTCTTATAGGATAATGAAAAGTGAAGACTTTGATTTGTTTTTTGGACTTAACTCAACCAAAGAGTTAGAGCAAAGATACCTGAACTGTTACGACCAAACTATGACAAACCGAAATAGGGCTAACTACTTTATTTCAACCAATAAAAACTCGCACAATCAATTTATTGCTGTTTTTTTAACCTCGGGTATTTTAGGGCTATTTATTTTTTGTTACTTTTTTGGACACCAGTTTTATATATATAGACGAGACTTTTTTAAGATAGCAATGTTAGTTGCAACACTGATGTTTTTTGTTGTAGAGAATGTTTTAATGCGCCAAACAGGGGTGTATTTATTTGCGTTAATAATCTCATTAATAAATATACCCTTAACGAAGGTCAAAAATAAACCCCTCTTAGAATAGAGAAATTGGAGTAAACAGTGTTCCTTTAATTATAAATTAAAATTGATTTTGAAAAAAGTATTGGTAGTAGATTGGTTGGATAAGTATGGAGGTGCCGAAAGGGTGATTTCTTGTTTAGAGAGGAGTTATTGTTTTGATAAAACCTACACGCTTATCAATATAATGAAGAAAGAAGATTTAGCTAAAATATATTCTCAAAAAGAACCTTTTATACAAGAAACGGTTTTAAAAGTTGTAAAAAATAAGTTTAGATTGTTTTTTTTTATATTTCATTATCTAATAAGTAAGATTAAAGTAGATACCGATGCAGACTTAATAATCTCGTCCTCGCATGCCGTTGCAAAAGGAATTAAAAAAAGCAATAAAAAGCAATTACACATAAGTTATTTTCACGCACGAAATTTTAATTATATTTGGGATGATAGTGAGTTGTTTTTCGGTGCTTTCAAATATATTTTGTATCCCTTAATTTACCTATTAAGAAAAATAGACATTAAACAAGCGCAACGACCGGATCATATTATTGCAAATTCTCATTTTGTAAAAAAGTGGATAAAAGAAAAATATAACAGAAACTCGGATGTTATATATCCTCCGGTTGATTTAAGTAATTTTCCATTAGAGATAAATAAAGAGGATTATTACATAGTTGTGGGTAGGGTAGTACATGTCAAAAAATTTGATATTGTAGTTAAAGCATTTAATAAGTCAGGAAAGAAATTAATTGTAATAGGAGATGGGGATCAATTAAAAAAAATAAAGAGTATTGCATCCCAAAACATTATATTTAAAGGTTTTTTAAATTCTAAAGATGTTAGCTCTTATATACAAAAAGCAAAAGGGTTTATCCAGATGGGTGTTGAAGGATTTGGAATAGCACCTATAGAAGCTCAATCTTGTGGAACTCCAGTTATAGCCTATGCTTATGGAGGGGTTTTAGAAACAGTAGTTGACCAAGTTTCAGGGGTTTATTTTAAACAACAATCCGTTGAGTCACTTAATTTTGCAATTCAAGAGTTCGAAAAAATTAATTTTGATTATGTAGCAATAAGAAAAAATGCCTTAAGATTTTCGACGTCTAAATTTGAGTTAGAGATTGCAAATTATGTCCATAATAAGCGACAACTTCATTTAAAAGACTTGAATAAAAATAGATGCTTGTAAACCATATTTATAAAGAGGTTTATTCAATAGACGCACAATAAATGTTTCTGACTTATTTTAAAAAAAAACGCAATCATAAAGCTTTTTCAAGATTATTTTTGCAGTAATTAGGATTAGTTTATTTTTGACAGAATCTTTTAAGTAAAAAAGGGTTTTTTATAGTCCTTTTAATGTATTTTTCGTAGATACAAATAGTAAAATAAATAATATACAATGAAAAGAATATTAATTACTGGAGCAGCAGGCTTTTTGGGATCGCATTTATGTGATCGCTTTATTAAAGAAGGATACCACGTTATAGCAATGGACAATTTGATCACCGGCGATCTCAAAAACATTGCACATTTATTCAAATTAGAGCACTTTGAATTTTACCACCATGACATTACCACTTTTGTTCATGTTCCAGGCAATTTGGATTATATCTTGCATTTTGCATCTCCGGCAAGCCCTATTGATTATTTAAAAATCCCGATTCAAACCCTAAAAGTGGGTTCTTTGGGCACCCATAATTTACTTGGTTTGGCTAGAGTAAAAAAAGCCAGAATTTTGATAGCCTCTACTTCCGAAGTGTACGGAGATCCGTTGGTGCACCCACAAACAGAAGCATACTATGGCAACGTAAACACCATAGGCCCTAGAGGAGTTTATGACGAGGCCAAGCGTTTTCAAGAATCCATAACCATGGCTTACCATACCTTTCATGGGGTAGAAACCAGAATAGTGCGTATTTTTAATACCTATGGTCCCAGAATGCGACTTAATGACGGTCGGGTAATTCCTGCTTTTATTGGACAAGCACTGCGGGGAGAAGATTTAACTATTTTTGGAGACGGAATGCAAACGCGTTCGTTTTGTTATGTAGACGATCAAGTAGAGGGTATTTTTAGATTGCTACATTCGGATTACGTATATCCTGTAAACATTGGTAATCCAGACGAAATAACCATCAAAGATTTTGCCCAAGAAATCATCAAACTCACCGGAACGGATCAAAAAATTGTTTACTATCCTTTGCCAGAAAACGATCCTTTACAAAGACAACCAGATACCACCAAGGCCAAAGAACTTTTAGGGTGGAAAGCCAAAGTAACTCGAGAACAGGGAATGAAGATAACCTACGATTATTTTAAATCCTTGTCTGCTGAAGAATTATCCAAAGAAGAACACAAAGATTTTACTTCTTATATCAAGTAAGAAAACATAAAATTAGGTGAGCAATACAATATAAATTGGATTTAACAGTTTTTACTTAAGTTAAGTATTAAGTAATTAACACCCAATGTGCTATTATACAATGTTATGAATACTATTTAACCAACCACCAAATTAAATTAAACCCAATTGTAAATGCGGAACAAAGCAGGAAGATTCTCTGGATACATTCGTCCATTTTTTTATATTGTAGATGTTTTACTACTTACTTCATTGGGGTTATTTTTTTTTAATGCGCCAAATCAAGAAATTTCATTTTGTATATTCTTAAGTTTAGCTTGGTTAGTCAGTGCCTATCATTTGGGTTTTTATGAAGTGTATCGGTATACCAAGGTTGTTACTATTTTAAATTGTGCCCTAAAACAGTTTGCTTTTTTTTCTATCGCCACAATGGCATCTGTATATCTTTATTGTGAGGATACCTCCTTAAAAGTAGTATTTTATTATTTAACTAGTGTGGTATTTATGGTACTGGTTTTAAAATTATTTATCTATTATTTCTTAAAAGAATACAGATTAGTTTTTGGAGGCAATTTTAGAAAAGTAGTTATTCTTGGTAGTCAGGTCAAGACAGAGCAGTTACAAAAGTTTTTTGTCCAAAATTTAGATTACGGATATAAGTTAGTAAACGTATTTTCGGACGAAAAATGCAATGCACATAGCCTAAAAGAAGTTTGTGACTACCTAATTTCGGAGGGTGTTGATGAGTTGTATTGTGCCATGAGTGACCTAACTTCGGATGAAATTACAGAATTAGAAGATTTTACAGATAACAACTTTAAAACACTTAAATTTATTCCAGACGAAAATCATGTTTTATCTGGAAATTATATTTTTCACTACTATGGTTATCTTCCTATTATTGCAGGGAGAGAAATACGACTGGATGAGAAATTAAATAAAATCATAAAACGTATTTTTGATATCGTGTTTTCATTATTAGTAATTGTGTTTATATTGAGCTGGTTTACCATTATTGCAGCTATTTTTATAAAGGCGGAATCCAAAGGGCCAATATTTTTTAGACAGATAAGAAATGGCTTAAAAAATCAATTATTTGTTTGTTATAAATTTAGATCCATGGAACTAAATCCTTACGCACACCTCAATCAGGTTTCTAAAAATGATATACGCATAACTAAAATAGGTAAATTTTTGCGTAAAACGAGCTTAGACGAGTTGCCACAATTTTTTAATGTTTTGCTGGGCGATATGTCTGTAGTAGGGCCAAGACCACACATGGTTAGTCACAACGAAAAGTATGCCGTAAAAGTAGATAAATTTATGGTACGTCATTTTATTAAACCAGGCATAACAGGTTTGGCTCAAGTTAGAGGTTTTAGAGGGTCTATTGGTAGTGATATGGATATGGTTAACCGCATTAAGCTAGATATTTTTTATATAGAAAACTGGTCTTTCATACTCGATCTCAAAATTATTTTTCAGACCGTTATTAATATTTTTAAAGGCGAAGAAAATGCTTTCTAACCAAAAGGAAATTTTAGTCTCTATACTAACTCCTACATACAATTCTGAGAAATTTGTTTCCCTTGCCATTGCTTCTGTTCAGGCGCAAAGTTATTCCAATTGGGAACTAATTATTGTAGATGATGCCTCCACTGATGGCACTTTAGCCCTAGTGACCAAGCATGCGCAAGTAGACCCCAGAATTCAAGTACACGCACTAACTCAAAACTCAGGCACCGGAATAGCCAGAAGCAAAGCCTTGGCTGTAGCCAAAGGCCAGTATATTGCTTTTTTGGATGCAGATGATTTATGGCAACCAACCAAGTTGCTAAAACAAGTGGCATTTATGCAAACCCACCAACTCCCCTTTACATTTAGTTATTATGATTGTATAGACGAGCAGGGCAGGCCATTAAACAAAAGAGTAACCTCTCCGAGAGTGGTTAGCTATAGAGCATTGTTTTTTTGTAACTATATTGGCAATTTAACGGCACTGTATGATGCAGAATATTTTGGCAAAATACCTATTTCGTCTGTCCGAAAACGCCAAGATTGGATGCTTTGGTTGCACATTCTCCAAAAAATAAAAACAGCCCATCCCGTGCCCGAAAGTTTAGCCTATTATCGGATCCGAAACCATTCTGTATCTACGTCTAAATTTAATTTATTGCAATACAACTTTGCTGTTTATAGGCAATTTCATGGCCTTAATTTTGTTGCTTCCTTGCTATGCATGCAATTGTTTTTGTTTGTACAGTTGGCTATAAAACCATTTTATACCCATAAAATTAAAGCATAGAACGAAACTGTTTCAATTTGCCTCTGTGGGTACGCAACAAGGTCTTTTTTGGAGTAAATATAAAATGTAAATTAGGCTCCAAATAGGTCTCTATGGCCTGTTGTATTTTTTGGATAGCCACAGAATTTAGCTCTTGATCGCTTACATATTCAATTTCAAAGCTATTTATTTTGGTTTGTGTAATTACAAATTCTTTTACATTTCCGGTATCTTCAATGATGGTTTTGGTGATGTAATAAAAAGTTAATCCCGGTGCTTTTTTTCCGCTAGGCAATACTACAATATCATTGGATCTTCCGATGAGTTTTTTAAGTACAGGCCTATCCAGGGTGCTTTTGACATCCAAAATACCGATATCTCCAGTATCGTATCGGATAAATGGATGTGCTTTATTAAAAAGAGACGTAACCACAACCCGACCTTGGTGACCGTAAGGCACAACCGCATTGTTTTGGTCCAGAATCTCTACAAACAATGTCTCGGAATTGACAAGCCATTCGGACTCTGGATTTTCAAAGGCAATTATATCCAGTTCCGAAGCGCCATATTCATTAACAACCGGAATACCCAATTGCTTTTCTAAAAGAATTTTATCTTTTTCAAAAAGCATTTCGGAGGTAACCATACACACCTTTAGTGTGGGGCAAATACGTTTTAAAACTACATTTTTTTGTTCCAAAAATTTAGCAAACAAAACAATGGCACTTGTATACCCATTGATATAATCAAATTCTGTAGTACTAAATTTTTTTAAAATAGTCTCCAAAGCGGCATCAGAGAGATCAAAAATAGCAAACCGATACCGCTGGCTTACCAAATCTTTAAGCCGTTCTTTTTGGTGCGACCAAAACGCCATCGGAATACCATAAAACCGAGCTTGATAGGCCGTATTGAGATCAATACCATGCTCTTGGTAGCGCATAAAATTGGAAGCCCAAGTAAGGGCATGACAATACCTGTCTTTGGCAAAGATAAACGGGATTCCACTAGATCCCGAAGTTTTATTGCAATAAGAGTTTCCTTTAGTGTAGCCCTTAGATAGCCGTTGTGCTAAAGGAATTTGTAAGTTTTTTTTGTTTAAAATCGGAAGATCTGTCCAATTTTCGGGCACTTGAGGCACCAAAGAACCATAAAAAGCATTGTTTTGGACATGAAAAGCCACCATAGCACGTTTTTGTCGCTCTATAAAAAGCTCTTTTTCTGCTGGGCTAAGCAAACTAATTTTGTGTAGTGCCGCCTTGGCCTTGCTTATCGGAAAAAGATTTAGTTGGAGTAGTAGGTCAAAAATAGGCAGCATACAAAGGGTTTATTTGCTCAAAAATAATATTTAGAACCAACTATTGCATCGTAAAGCATAACTTTTTAAAAATTAATTATTTTTTACGTCCAAAAGCAATTATTTTTGCCAAACAACTAAACAAACTAACACATGACAATTTTACTACTGGGTTCCGGCGGAAGAGAACATGCACTTGCATGGAAAATGGTTCAAAGCCCACTTTGTGACCAACTTTATGTAGCACCAGGTAATGCAGGTACTGCAACTATTGCTACCAATGTAAACCTGAGTCCAACAGACTTTGATGCCATTAAAACATTGGTACTACAAAAAAACATTACCATGGTTGTAGTAGGTCCAGAAGATCCATTAGTAAAAGGGATTTTTGATTTTTTTGAAAACGATAGCCAACTCCATCATGTAGCCGTTATCGGACCGTCCAAGATAGGCGCTCAATTAGAAGGAAGTAAAGAATTTGCCAAAAAGTTTTTGGTAAAGCACCAAATACCTACAGCTGCCTATGCGAGCTTTACCGCAGAAACCGTAGCACAAGGCTGTGACTTTTTGGCAACATTAAAACCGCCCTATGTGCTAAAAGCAGATGGTTTGGCCGCAGGAAAAGGCGTTTTAATTATAGACAATTTAGCTCAGGCTCAAGACGAATTGCGAAGCATGCTACTAAATCAAAAGTTTGGCGCAGCAAGTACCAAAGTAGTCATTGAAGAGTTTTTGGACGGTATAGAACTCAGTTGTTTTGTACTAACCGATGGCAAAAACTACAAGATACTGCCTACGGCAAAAGATTACAAACGTATAGGAGAGGGAGATACCGGTTTAAATACGGGAGGTATGGGTGCTGTTTCGCCGGTTCCGTATGTAGATGCAGCTCTAATGGAAAAAATAGAAACGCGTATTGTAAAACCCACCATTGCAGGCTTTCAAAAGGATGGCATTACCTACAAGGGTTTTGTTTTTATAGGATTAATCAACGTAAACAATGAGCCTATTGTAATAGAGTACAATGTGCGTATGGGAGATCCAGAGACCGAGGTAGTAATTCCGAGATTAAAAACAGATTTAGTATCGTTATTCTTGGCAGTATCCAATCAAAAACTAGACGAAATTTCGTTAGAGATAGATCCCCGAAGTGCTACAACGGTAATGCTTGTTTCTGGCGGGTATCCTGAAAATTTTGAAAAAGGAAAAAGGATCACCGGATTAGAAAACATTACGGATTCTATCGTATTTCATGCCGGAACCAAACTAGAAAACCAAAACGTAGTCACTAATGGCGGTAGGGTAATGGCTATAACTTCTTATGGCGATAGCTTTCAAGAAGCCATAAAAAAATCTTACCAAAATATAGATAAGCTACACTTTGATAAGATGAATTTTAGAAAAGATATCGGGAACGATCTTTTGTAAACAAAAGAGCTTCTTTAGCCAGAATTTAAGGCTAAGGAAGTTTTTTTATTTTAAAAAAGAATGTGCCGTAGTGTCTTGACCTTCTGTACCTGCTTGGTCAAAAATACGCAACTGTTTGATCCAGTACACCATTGCTGCAGTACAAATAATCATAAAGATCCAGTTAATGGTGTTTGCAGCAAACCAAGACGAAAGCTCCAAAGAACGTAAAAAATCAAGAGGAGTAAGTAAAATATCTACAAATAAGTATTGAATACCTTCAAAAAATGCTTTCATATTATTAAAATTAGTTTGTTTTTATGTTTTTTGTAAAATTTTAAACGCTTTGTCAGAATCTTTATCTACTCCAGCGTTTCCTTATTTAAACAAGTATTATATTTACAACCACAAAAGTATAAAATATCCTTATGATTACAAGTGTTTTTAAAAAATCTACGCCATTAAATTTTTCCTTAGTGGTATTTTTAATATTGGGTTTCTTTTTTATCTATCAAAGTCAAGATTGGAGCTGGACCAATTCTGCGGAGTTACTTTTTGAAAAAGCAGCTATTTTACTGGTTTTGTTCGGGTCTGTCTTTGTAACAAATTTTATTTCGTACAAAAATGGGGTGAGCAAAGATAGTGGCTATGTGGTGCTGTTTTTCTTTTTGTTTTTGATTTTTTTTCCTTCACTTTTAGATAATCTTAGTTTATTGCTTTCCAACTTTTTTATTTTGTTGGCACTTAGAAGATTGATTTCCCTACAATCCTTAAGTGCATCCAAAGAAAAGATTTTTGATGCCTCATTATGGATATTTGTAGCGTCACTATTTCATTTTTGGAGTATAGTATACATATTATTGGTTTTTATTTCTATAGTATTTCATGTTTATAGAGATTACAGAAACTGGATTTTGCCATTTATTGCTTTTTTCTCTACAGCAGTAATTTTTGTAATGGTTAGTTTGGTTTTCAAGATAGACTACTTGGATTATTTATACCAAAACATGCAGGTAGATTTTGACCTTTATTATTTTACCAATAACTATCAAAATGCAGCCCTGTCTATATACGCCACGGCTATTTTGTTTTTTATGATTTCTATTATCGGTAGTTTGTCTCACAGACCATTAGTACTTCATACTACCTACAAAAAAATCATTGCTTCCTTATGTATAGCAATAGTGGTGTACCTTATTTCTCCCAACAAAAGCAATGACCTATTGGTATATACCATAGCGCCAATGGCCATGCTTGCTACCAGCCATATTGAACTGCCTCAGATCAAATTAAAGCAAGAAATGGTTTTGGTAGTACTACTGTTATGTAGTTTGTTTGCGTTTTTTTTCCAGTTATAATTTGCCGCCATAGGCCAAAGCAGCTGCATCCCCCAATCCCGGAATAATGCAGCCTTTGGATTCAGGCCAGAAACCCAGACCAGCAATATAGGTTAGCAATCTGTAGATGGCAATTGTTAGGCACTTTTTTGAGATTTCTTCTAAAACGCATGCTGTACTGTTGTCTTTCTTAGTCGGGTCCAAAAAGGATTCCGCACCGCTTGTATGGAACTAAACGATGGATTGGTATGTGCTTTGAGTACTACCCTTGGTTTTGACATTGTTTAAATACATAGATTACCAACAATCCAAAATAGATTTGTGTTTTGTAATTTTTTTATAAAAGTATAAAAAGTATCTTTGTAACTATTAAAATATAAAAATTATGTTTTCCAAACTAGCCTATTCCGTATTTGAAAAAAGTATCCAGGACTACCACCTACACAACCAGGTAGACCAACCAATAAACAATCCTTTTCCTAAAGATAAATTTGAACATTTATTGTACCTAAAAAACTGGATTGACACCGTGCAATGGCATTTTGAAGATATAATCCGGGATCCAAATATTGATCCAGTAGCGGCATTGAGTCTAAAACGAAAAATCGATGCCTCTAACCAAGAGCGCACCGATATGGTGGAGTATATTGACAGCTATTTTTTGCAAAAATTTAGCACCGTAAGAGTAAAAGAAAATGCCAAAATCAATTCAGAGAGTCCAGCATGGGCATTTGATAGATTGTCTATTCTGGCTCTAAAAATATACCACATGAACGAAGAAGCGACCCGCTCTGAAGCTTCAGCAGAACACCGAGACAAATGCCAAGAAAAATTAAACATTTTACTCGAGCAAAGAACCGATTTATCTGCCGCAATAGATGACTTATTAAAGGATATTGAAAGTGGAGACAAATTCATGAAAGTGTACAAACAAATGAAAATGTACAATGATGAAGAGTTGAATCCAGTTTTGTACCAAGGAAAAAAGCAATAGATCCTAGTCGCGTTATTTTTAACCCAAAACCTGGTGTAATTGTCCAATACAATCCAACATATAGCCGTCATGAGACTATCCGCAATGGGAGATGTTGCCATGACGGTTCCTGTTTTACAAGCCTTTGCAAAACAGTATCCCCATATAAAAATCACGGTTTTATCCAGACCCTTTTTCAAACCTTTTTTTGACACCATTCCTTGCGTTGCCTTTGTTGCTTTTGATGAAAATGGAAGGCATAAAGGAGTGCTTGGTTTGTTTAGATTATACAAAGATTTGAAAGCGCTGCAGGTAGATGCTTTTGCAGATTTGCACCAAGTTTTGCGATCCAAAGTAGTGCGGTCTCTTTTCGCTTTGAGCGGAAAAAAAACAGCATCTCTAGACAAAGGCAGAGCCGAAAAAAAAGCACTCACCCGTGCTGAAAATAAAATTTTCAAGCCCTTGCCAACCATGTTTCAACGACATGCTACGGTTTTTGAAAGTTTGGGTTTTCCTCTAGATTTATTAAATCCTACTTTTCCTAAAAAAGCCACCCTAACCCAGAATATTGTAACTGCGATAGGCGGAACGAGCGCCGTTATGATAGGTATTGCGCCATTTGCACAATACAATTCAAAAATGTATCCTTTGGATTTAATTCAAGAAGTGATCCATCAACTAGCACCAAATACGGACTACAAAATACTACTCTTTGGTAGCGCAAAAAAAGAAGCAGCCCTATTAGATTCGCTTTTGCAACAGCACCCAAATGTGGCAAATGTGGCCGGAAAAATAACATTCACTCAAGAATTAGAATTGATAAGCAACTTAAATGTCATGCTTTCTATGGATTCTGGCAATGCGCATATTGCCGCCATGCTAGGAGTAGAGGTCATCACACTATGGGGAGCAACCCATCCCTATGCAGGGTTTATGCCCTTTAACCAGCCAATAACCAACGCCTTGGTTTCGGATAGAACCAAGTACCCTTTATTGCCTACATCTGTTTATGGCAATAAAGACGTCAAAGGCTATCAAGACGCAATGCGAACCATTACGCCAGACCTTGTAGTACAAACCATCCTCCAAAAAATAAACCATTCCAGAAGTACCATATAATCAAGGCGAGCCCTGCAGGTGTACTTTCGGAATGGTTCTATAAAAAAGAGTTTACAGTAGTTTAAACATCGTCATAATCTATCTTCAAAGCAGCAGAAGTAGGGTGCGCTTGGCAAGTCAAAATCAAGCCACTAGCAATTTCTTTATCCGTTAGGATAGAATTTTTAGTCATCTCCGCAGTTCCTTCCGTTACACGAGCAATACAACTACTACAAATCCCACCTTGGCAAGAGTAAGGAGCGTCAATACCTTCTTTAAGAGCCGCATCCAGAATGGTTTGTTTCTGAGACATCTCAAAAGAAGTTTCTTCATCATCCACCATAACGGTAATTTTTGTATGGCCAGCCAACGACCCCGAAATTTCATTTTGGTGCACAGAAGAAGTAAAAAGCTCCAATTTAATAGCAGATTCCTTAATATTGTTTTCTCTCAAAACCCCCGTCACCGTATCGATCATCGCCTCTGGTCCGCACAGATAAAAGGTATCAAAAGGCAACTCTTTGTGTTTGTTGTTTACAACAAAATTTACGGTTTCTTTTTCAATACGTCCAAACAAAGCATCCGCCACCTTAGTCTGGCTGTACACATAGTGTATAAACAAACGACCAATATATTGCAAATGCAACTGCTGTAATTCCGAATAAAAAATAGTTTCTTCGGGCGATTTATTGCCATAAACCAACACAAAAGAGCTTTTAGGCTCGCTTGCAAGCATGGATTTAATAATTGCCAATACCGGAGTGATACCACTTCCAGAAACAAAAGCGGCATAATTTTTTTGACGATCCGCCTTAGGTTCCAACGTAAATTTTCCCTCAGGAGCTCCCACTTCCAGAACATCGCCCGCTTTTAATTTAGTGTTAGCAAATTCAGAAAAAGCCCCGTTAGTAACCGCCTTTACCGCAATGCGCAATTCGCCGCTCTCTGGCGAAGAACAAATAGAGTACGCACGTCGGATCTCTTGACCATCCAAGGTCAATTTAATAGTTACATATTGCCCGGCTACAAAGCGATAATTAGGTTGCAATTCCTGAGGAACATTAAAAAGTATAGAAACCGCCGTTGCCGTTTCGCGTTTTACTTCTTTTATAGATAGTTTTAAAAATGAAGACATGAGTTAAATTTTTTACAAATATACTAAAGTCCTTAGGTTTCTTTAAATCAAAAAGAGCAATTTTTTTAGCCATTCCCAGCACCTTACTTTGGGCATGCCCCCGCCCCAAAAAGCGGGGTCGGGCTTCCATTCCCAATCTTTTTTATTTTAGAAAAAAAAATAAAAAAGGATTTCCATTACATCCCTCATGCAAGCAACCCATAAATAACTAGATATAATTTTCACTTTCTCAAAAAGAAATGTAATTTTACCAGTTACATACTAAAAAGCTTTATTTAAAGTTTAAAGATAAAAACAATTCCCATTGAAAACCCCTATGCGCAAACTAATCATTACCGTTGGATTTTTGTTTTTTCTGGTAGCATGTTCCACCAAGAGAGACAGTTTTTTGTCCAGAAATTCCCATGCCTTAAGCACAGAATACAATATACTATACAACGGACAAATAGGATTAGATAAAGGGATTAAAGACATCCAATCCAATCTCAAAGACAACTTCTGGGAACGCTTGCCTATTGAAAAAATGCAAATGCCCCAAGAAGAGTCCAACACCCCCAGACCCGCCAACGCCAATTTTGAGTTAGCCGAGACCAAGGCCACCAAAGCCATCCAGAAGCACTCCATGAATATTGATGCAAAAGAAAGAAACCCACAAATCGACGAAGCCTATTTGCTCCTAGGAAAAGCCCGATATTACGAGCAGCGTTTTCTGCCCGCCCTAGACGCATTTAATTACATACTATACAAATACCCCAATAGCAGCAAAATATACGAAGCCAAAATATGGCGCGAAAAAACCAACATGCGCCTTGGCAATGATGCCTTGGTGGTCAACAACATCAGCACCATGTTGTTATTAAAACAAAAAGAACTAAAAAAACAAATACTCTCGGATGCCAACGCCTTATTATCCGAAGCCTACTTAAATTTAGAAGAAAAAGACAGCGCCATAGCCAAATTAAAACTAGCCGCCCAATTTACTACCAATACCAACGATAAAGGCCGCTACCTATTTATCTTAGGACAATTATACCAAGAACTAGGGCAAAAAGACAGCGCACGCTACAACTACAACGCCGTAATTAAACAAAACCGAAAATCCGACAGAAAATATCTCATACACGCCCAAGTGCGCAAAGCCCAGCTTTTTGACCCCAAAGCAGGCGATACCACCTTGTTTCTAAAACGCTTTAACAAGCTATTGCAAGACAGAGAAAACAGACCGTATTTAGCCATTTTAAACCACCAAATGGGTGCTTTTTTTGACCAACAAGGCCAACAAAACCAAGCCATTAAATACTATACTATTTCGTTAAACAAAACCAAAGACCAAGAGTACTTAATGGCTTCTAACTACCGAAACCTAGCCAACCTATATTTCAAAAACGCAAAATACCCTATAGCGGCAAAGTATTACGATAGTACCTTAGTGAAACTAAACCCCAAAACTCGGGAGTTTAACAAGATAGATAAAATCCGTAAAGATCTAGACGAAGTCATTCTTTATGAGTCTATTGCCGCCCAAAACGACAGCATTCTCAATCTTATAGCACTAACACCAGAGCAACAAAAACACTATTTTGAAAACCATATTGAAAAACTAAAAAAAGCAGAACAAGCCCAAAGAGTTTTAGAAGCAATAGAAAAAGAAAAACAAGAAAATATAGCCAGGAATAGTGCCGCCGCAGGCAATACTACCCCAATTGTAAACCAAGCAATAGGCCTTCCTCCAACACGACCAGATTCTAAAACGGGATCCCAAACCAACAGCAGCTTTTATTTTTACAACCCTACCACAGTTGCTTATGGCAAAGTAAGTTTCAAAAAAATATGGGGCAACCGTTCTGGCACAGCAAACTGGAGATTACAAAACACCAAAAATAGCCCAGCTAACGCACTAGTTACAGCTGCAGACTCTCTCCAAATAAATCCCCAAACAGTTGCAGAGGCAATCCTGCCAGAAAACCATACCACAGCCTATTATATCCAGCAGTTGCCTACTGCCCAACGCACCATAGATAGTATATCCAAAGAGCGCAATACGGCCTATTACCAGCTTGGAGTTATTTACAAAGAAAAATTTAAAGAATACGCTCTAGCGACCCAAAAATTAGAACAACTATTGGTACAAAATCCCGAAGAAAAACTAATTCTTCCTACAAAATACAATTTATACAAAATATATCAAATCACCAATAAAGAAAAAGCTGCAGCTCTACACAAAGAAATTACGTCCCAATATCCAGATTCTAGATATGCACAAATACTAAACCATGCAAACCCAGAAGCACTATCCTTTGAGGGCACACCCCAAAACGTATATAATGCCATCTACCAACGCTACCAAGAAGAACAGTACACAACCGTATTGGAAAACCTCGAAACCGCAATTTTGCAATTTTCGGGCGAAGAAATTGTCTCCAAGCTAGAACTCTTAAAAGCCAATACAGTAGGAAAACTACAAGGTCTAGCAGCCTACAAAACGAGTTTGCAATACGTAATGACCAACTACCCCAACACCGAAGAAGGCAAAAAGGCCAACGAGATTTTGAACTACCAAATACCTGATTTAGAAAAAATAACTTTTACAACCAAAGAAACCTTCAACTGGAAGATACTCTATCTAGTAGGTTCCCAAACAGCCACGGATACCCAATTGTTGGAAGAAAAAATTAAAAAATGGATTGCAAGTCCTGGCCATTCCAACATAAGGTATTCTTTGGATAGCTATACTGCAACCGAAAATTTTATATCCCTACATGGATTTAGTTCCGAGACACAAGCCAAGAATAGTGCCGTGTTTTTACGAGACAACAAAGCCTACAAAATAGCTCCCAAAGCCATTTTAATTACTAATGAAAATTATAAAGTAATCCAAATCAATAAAAACCTTACAGAATTTTTACAAGCCCTAAAACAATAAAACATGTTCAACAAAAAAAACACCCCTTACACCGAAGCTTTAGGTAAAACCAACAGAATAGTAGAAGGAACCATCATCACTGGAGACATTACCACCAAAACAGATTTCCGCTTTGACGGAGAACTAATAGGGAACTTTAAATCCACAGGAAAATTAGTTGTAGGCCCTACCGGAATCATCACCGGAGATATTGTTTGTAATAGTGCAGATATTGAAGGCAAGTTCAAAGGAACCATTCTGGTTACTGAGATACTCAACGTCAAGGCCAAGGCAAGCATGCAAGGAGAAGTAACCGTAGGCAAACTAGCCGTAGAGCCCGGGGCAGATTTTAGTGCTACATGTATCATGAAAGATACCACAAAAACCGCATTGCTAAGCGATGGAAAAGAAAACAAACCCAATGAAAACAAACCCAAAATTAAACAATAAGTGGATCGTAATGATGCAAATTCCTTTTCAAATGGGGACCATCATTTTTGCCTTTACCTTTTTAGGCATTTGGCTAGACAAAAAGTACACACAAACCAATTTATTTACCATAATTTTATCCCTTTTAGCGGTTTTTATAGCCTTGTATAACGTGATAAGACAGGTTAAAAACTTAAATAAAAAAGAGTAATGCAAGCATTTTTAAATTTCATTAAATACCTCATTCCCTTTTCGTTAGTGTTGTTTTTGTCACAATATTTAATAGTAACTACGGCTTTTGGCGGACTAACGTTTTTTTATTCTATTTGGAGTATTTACCTATTTCATATTGGGATAACGCTACTCTCGTATTTTTTTCTGTTGTTGGTACATACTACTCTTCCAGAAAAAACCGGATTTAGCTTCATGGCAATTAGTTTATTGAAGATGTTAGCGGCAGTTGTTTTTTTGATTCCGTTATTGCAATCCGAAATAACCAGTAAAATTGGAGATGTGGCCCTATTTTTTGTGCCTTATTTTTTTTATTTATTTTTTGAGACATTTTTTGCAATTCGTTTAATAAACAAGCATTAAAGACTACATTTGTGCCAAAAAGACGCCAACCAAGCACATATCTTTTTTAAAAACTAATTGATATATTTTCAAATGTGAATAAAATATGTACATTTGCAAAAAATTTTAAAACCTAAAATTAGACAACTATTTAATAATGATTATTTCAAATAAACCACTTCAGTTCTTGTTAGTTGCTTTTATGGCTTGTGTCCCTTACTTAGGTAATGCAAACCCTTTAAAGGATAGTGTTTCTGTTGCAAATACAGCAGAACCAGCGCACCATCTTGAGGCTACTCACCAAAAGAAAGAATTCAATGCTACAGATTTAATCAATTCTCATATTGGAGATTCTCACGAATTTCATATTGCAGATTGGGATGGGCATCCAATTTCGTTTTATTTGCCAGTTATTTTATGGACAAATAACGGATTAGAAGTTTTTTCTTCAGAGGCATTTCATCACGATAATTCTGGAGAACATGTAGTGGAGGTAAACGGTCAAAAATTAGTTCGTTTCAACGAAGTCATTTTTTACGCAGACCAATACGAAGCCTTATCCACAGAAGACAGACAAAACGGTGCCTTTGCCTTTGATGCAAGACCACTTGATTTTTCAATCACCAAGAATGTGTTTTCGATGTTTATGTCTGCAATTGTTTTGTTTTTGTTGTTTTTAGCAGTAGCACGTTCTTACAAAAAGAATTCGTTAGCGCCAAAAGGTCTTGCAGGATTCTTAGAGCCATTAGTTACCTTTGTTAGAGATGAAATTGCAATTCCAAACATTGGTACCAAGCATTACGCAAAATATATGCCGTACCTTTTGACCATCTTTTTCTTCATTTGGATAAATAACCTTATAGGGCTGATTCCTTTTTTTCCTTTCAGTTCTAACTTAACAGGAAACATATATTTTACCTTTGTATTAGCATTTATTACCTTTATTGTAACAACCTTAAGTGGAAACAAAGATTACTGGAGCCATATTTTAACCCCACCAGTACCAAAAGCATTATACCCAATTATGATTCCGGTAGAAATCATTGGGATGTTAACCAAACCTTTCGCTTTGATGATTCGTTTATTTGCTAATATAACAGCAGGTCACATTATCATTTTGAGTTTAGTTTCGTTAATCTTCATTTTTGAGACTGCCTGGGTTTCTCCTATCTCTGGAGCCTTTGTATTATTTATGAGTGTATTAGAGATGTTAGTAGCTGCTTTACAAGCCTACGTATTTACTTTGCTATCAGCATTATTTATTGGTCAAGCTGTAGCAGAACACGACCACCACTAAAATGTGTTTTATTAATTATTAACTATATAAATTTATTATTATGGTATTAGCTGGAATCGGAGCTGGATTAGCTGTAATCGGAGCAGGACTTGGAATTGGAAAAATTGGTGGATCTGCAATGGATGCTATCGCTCGTCAACCAGAAGCGGCTGGAAAAATCCAAACTGCTATGATTATTGCTGCTGCACTTATTGAAGGTGTTGCACTTTTTGCAGTAGTTGTTGCTTTAATCGCAAAGTAATTAAATTCTAAAATTTCCTGTAGCGGTTGGCTACAGGAAGTTTTTTTACAAAAACAAAAAACAATTTTTTAAATATATAAGTTTATGCAATTAACTTCACCAGAGAGTTTAATATTTTGGACAACAATCATATTTGTTGTTTTCTTTATTCTTTTAAGAAAATTTGCTTGGAAACCAATCTTGGGAGCAGTACAAAGCCGTGAGGAATCGATTAACAATGCCTTGGCATCTGCTGAGTCTGCACGTTTAGAGATGCAAAATTTAACCGCTAGCAACGAACGTATTTTACAAGAAGCAAGAGTAGAACGGGATGCTTTATTAAAAGAAGCTCGTGAAATGAGAGAAAAAATGATTGCAGATTCTAAGGAAGAAGCACAGCTACAAGGCGAAAGAATGATAGCACAAGCTAAAACGGCTATTGCTGCTGAGAAAAATGCTGCTATGGCAGAATTGAAAACTCAGGTTTCTACCTTGTCCTTGAACATTGCTGAAAAATTATTGAAAGACGAATTATCTAACAAAGAAGCTCAAACTAAATTAGTAGAGAACATGTTAGGTGACGTAAAATTAAACTAAAATTATGTCAGGAACTAGAGCAGCAATTCGTTATGCAAAAGCAATTTTAGAGATAGCACAATCCAAAGGTGTAGCTCCAGCAGTTAGCATGGACATGAAGACTATCGCTTCCACTATAAAGGAGAACCAAGAGTTAAGCAATTTCATTCTAAACCCCACTCTAAAAGTGGAACAAAAAGAAAACGCTTTATTAGAGGTATTTGCTACTAGTGATGCTGTAACTAAAATGTTATTTCATTTGTTATTTGAAAACAAAAGATTTGAAATCTTAGAAGCAATTGCATTAGAATATAATAACTTATTTGATACCCTCAATGGAGTAGAAGTAGCTAAGGTTACTACAGCAATTCCGATGGATGCCGCTTTAGAAGCTAAAGTTTTGGCTAAAATAGCAACCCTATCAGATAAGAAAATTACAATCGAAAATACCGTAGATCCAGCAATTATTGGGGGATTTATATTAACAATAGGTGACAAGCAGTACAATGCTTCTGTTGCTAACCGATTACAAGTATTAAAAAGAGAATTAAGTAACTAGTTTTTATTACACATTAAGTGTCTAAATTATAAATTAAGATGGCGGAAATCAAACCTGCTGAAATTTCAGCAATATTAAGAAAGCAAGTAGAAGGTTTTGAATCTGGTGCTACACTAGAGGAAGTAGGAACGGTACTTCAAGTTGGAGATGGTATTGCTCGTATTTACGGGCTTTCGAATGTGCAATATGGAGAATTAGTAGAATTTGACAATGGCCTAGAGGCTATTGTACTAAATCTTGAAGAAGACAATGTTGGTGTGGTACTTTTAGGACCATCCACCGGAATCAAAGAAGGATCAACTGCAAAAAGAACACAACGTATCGCTTCTCTTAAAGTAGGAGAACAAATGGTAGGACGTGTAGTAAACACACTTGGATTTCCAATTGATGGAAAAGGACCAATTGGTGGAGATTTATACGAAATGCCTTTAGAAAGAAAAGCTCCTGGAGTAATTTTCCGTCAACCAGTTACAGAACCATTACAAACCGGAATAAAAGCAGTAGATGCAATGATCCCAGTAGGTAGAGGACAACGTGAGCTAGTTATTGGTGACCGTCAAACGGGTAAATCTACAGTTTGTATTGATACAATCTTAAATCAAAAAGAATTTTACGATGCAGGGAAACCCGTATTTTGTATCTATGTTGCCATTGGACAAAAAGCTTCGACAGTAGCAGGAATTGCAAAAATGTTAGAAGAAAAAGGTGCTATGGCCTATACCGTTATTGTAGCAGCTAATGCTTCTGACCCAGCTCCAATGCAAGTATATGCTCCTTTCGCAGGTGCAGCCATTGGAGAATATTTTAGAGATTCAGGTCGTCCTGCTTTAATTGTTTATGATGATTTATCTAAACAAGCAGTTGCTTACCGTGAGGTATCTCTTTTATTAAGAAGACCACCCGGACGTGAAGCATATCCAGGAGATGTATTTTACTTACACAGTCGTTTATTAGAGCGTGCTTGTAAAGTAATTGCAGACGATGGAATTGCCAAAAACATGAACGATTTGCCAGATTCTTTAAAAGGTATCGTTAAAGGTGGTGGTTCCTTAACGGCATTGCCTATTATTGAAACACAAGCTGGAGACGTATCTGCATACATCCCAACCAACGTAATCTCTATTACAGATGGACAAATATTCTTGGATGGAGATTTGTTTAACTCAGGGGTTCGTCCAGCAATTAACGTAGGTATTTCGGTATCTCGTGTTGGAGGTAATGCACAAATTAAATCCATGAAAAAAGTAGCCGGAACCTTAAAACTAGATCAAGCACAATTCCGTGAATTGGAAGCGTTTGCTAAATTTGGTTCGGATCTAGATGCCGTTACTTTAAACGTAATTGAAAAAGGAAAAAGAAACGTTGAGATCTTAAAGCAAGGTTTAAACGATCCATATACCGTAGAAGACCAAGTAGCAATAATCTATGCAGGTTCTAAAAACTTATTAAAAAATGTACCTGTAAATAAAGTGAGAGAATTTGAGAAAGATTTCTTAGAATTTTTGAACAACAAACACAGAGCTACATTAGATGCTTTAAAAGCAGGTAAGCTAACCGACGAAATTACGGATGTAATTCAATCTGTGGCAAAAGAAGTTTCAGCAAAATATAACTAAAAATAGTCCAAGTTGTAAAGTCCAAAGTCTTAAAGTCAATTAACTGGCTTGAAAATGACTTTAGACTTTATAACTTTAGGGCATTAGACTAAAATAAAAAATGGCAAATTTAAAGGAAATCCGTAATAGAATTACTTCCGTTTCATCTACGATGCAGATTACATCCGCGATGAAAATGGTTTCTGCTGCAAAGCTAAAAAAAGCACAAGATGCAATTACTGCAATGCGCCCTTATGCCGAAAAATTAACAGAATTACTACAAAATCTTTCTGCTACACTCGAAGGAGATGCAGGAGGCGAATTTACCACACAACGTGAAGTAAAAAAAGTTTTGTTGGTTGCAATTACATCCAACAGAGGTTTATGTGGGGCGTTCAACACCAATGTAATTAAAGGTGCCAAAACCCGTGCAGCTCACTACCAAGGAAAACAAGTAGATATTTTTGCAATTGGTAAAAAAGGAAATGACGTATTGGCCAAAACCAACTCCGTAATTGCGAACCAAAGTGCAGTGTATGATAATTTGACTTTTGATGCCGTAGCTGCAATTGCCGAAACACTAACTCAAAAATTTGTTTCTGGAGAGTATGACAGAATAGAATTGATTTACAATCAGTTTAAAAATGCTGCCACACAAATTGTTCAAACCGAACAATTTTTGCCGCTAGCACCAATTCAATCGGACGTAGTAGCTTCTACTGGAGACTATATCTTTGAACCTTCTAAAGAAGAAATTGTATTAACATTGATCCCAAAATCATTAAAAATGCAATTATACAAAGGTATTCGGGATTCTTTTGCCTCCGAGCACGGCGCACGTATGACTGCCATGCACAAAGCAACCGATAATGCCACAGAATTAAGAAATCAATTAAAATTAACCTATAACAAAGCCCGTCAAGCTGCAATTACCAACGAGATCTTAGAGATTGTTGGAGGAGCCGAAGCTTTGAAAGGATAAATTTAGGATTTAAAAAGCCTAACAATTTCTGCAAAAAAGAGCCTTACCATAAAGTAAGGCTCTTTTTTTATAGCTATTTCACGCTTGATCACAAACCACAATCTACAAAAGGAGTCCAACATCTAGCAAAAAATCGTAGCAAACCACCCCAATAACTATTTTATCAGAACCACAAACCAAAATAAAAGCAATCCTTAGTATTGTACTACAGAATAAACCGAAGAATTAGTTATTTTTGTTCTACTAAAAATCAATAAAACATACCATTTTGGGATTATATAAAAATCTTTTTAAGCAAACTGCTATTTATGGCCTGGCAACCGTATTGCCCAGAATGTTTAGCTTTTTGCTAGTTCCACTCTACACCAATTTATTGCCCAAGGCCGCATACGGCCAAGTATCCATCATATTTGCCTACATGATATTCTTTAATGTAATCCTAGCCTACGGAATGGAAACCGCATTTTTTAGATTTTACAGCAAAGAAAAAAACAAAACCAACGTAATAGAAACCTCCATGGTCTCTATTTTTTGGACCACCGTTATGTTTTTGTTTTGCGCCCTATTATATCGGAGCACCCTAGCAGAATGGTCCGGCATAGAAGTACAATATATCGGGTACACCATCTGGATACTAGCCTTAGATGCTTTAGTAATCCTACCGTTTTCAAAACTAAGAGCCACCCAAAAATCCATGACGTATGCCACCATCAAAATAGCAAACGTAATAACCAACCTAATTCTAAGCATCTTTTTTTTAGTCTATTTACCACAAATGGCACAACACCATCCCGAAGGATTTTGGAGTTCCATATACCTAGATAACTTTCAGATAGGCTATATCTTTCTAGCCAACATAATAGCCAGTTTCTTAACCTTTGTAATACTTTCGCCAGATTATTTCTTGCTAAAATGGAAATTTGACTTCGCACTCTGGAAAAAAATGATGCGCTACAGCTTGCCAATTTTAGTAGCCGGAATAGCCTTTGCCATCAACGAACAATTTGACAAAATACTACTAGCCAAACTCCTACCCACCAACATCGCAGACTCCGAGGTTGGAGTCTATTCTGCCTGTTACAAACTAGGACTGTTTATGGTTTTGTACAGAACCGCCTACACCCTAGGGATAGAGCCCTTCTTCTTTAGCCATGCCTCAGACAAAAACGCCCCACAAACCTACGCCACCGTAACCAAATACTTTGTCATCTTTGGATCCTTCATACTACTGACCGTAATAGTATTTGCAGATCTGTTCAAACAAATAATGATACAAGACCCCTCCTATTGGGTAGCCATGAAAGTAGTACCACTAATAATCCTAGCCAATTTCTTTTTAGGGATCTACACCAACCTGTCGGTATGGTACAAACTGATAGACAAAACCCAAATAGGAGCCTATATCTCCATTGCAGGCGCCGCGATCACCCTAGTGCTCAATTACCTACTGATCCCAAGCATGAGCTATTATGGATCCGCAATTGCAACCCTAGCAGCCTATGGCAGCATGATGTTGATTTCGTATTATCTGGGCAATAAATACTATCCCATTCCGTACGATTTACCCAAAATAGGGAGCTATCTCTTGCTTTCCATACTTTTCTCAGCAGTATCCTTTTATGGATTCCGAGAAAATTATTACATAGGAATAGCCCTCCTACTACTGTTTCTATACTACATATACCATAACGAAAAAGCAATTCTAATAAAAATAATAAACCAAAAAAAGCAACCAAAAATGCATTAGGAGCCAATCCTGCTATCCGCTATATCTTTTCTTGCCTCCCAAAAAAGGCAAGAAAAGGATGCCGCTACTATCAGGGCTAAAAACCACCAAATCAGAACACCAATACCCACAAACATGAACATACAAATCATTAATACATCCGAACACCCTTTGCCAGAATACGCCACCATAGCCTCCGCCGGTATGGATTTACGAGCCAATCTCAAAGACCCCATCACCCTCCAACCATTAGAAAGAGCCATCATAAAAACCGGAATATTTATGGCCCTACCCACCGGCTACGAAGCCCAAGTACGGCCCCGTAGCGGCTTGGCTTTCAAACACGGAATCACCGTATTGAACAGCCCAGGCACAATAGATGCAGATTACCGTGGCGAAATTGGAGTAATTTTAGTAAATTTATCCAATGAAGCCTTTGTAGTCCAAAATGGAGAACGCATAGCCCAATTAATTCTAGCCAAGCACGAACGCGCCCAATGGCAAGAAGTAACCGAACTATCCCAAACCACTCGTGGAGAAGGCGGATTTGGTAGCACTGGATCCAAATAGGGCATCCAAGCCCACAAGGCAGTCATAAAACAAATTAAAACAACAATAAATTAAAACCCTACTTACCCCTAGTAGTAGTTCCCCAATGGGGGTTAGGGGACGTATATGAAAATAATCGTACCAATGGCAGGACGAGGTTCTCGTCTTCGCCCACACTCACTAACCGTTCCAAAACCATTAATACCAGTAGCAGGCAAACCAATAGTCCACCGACTGGTTGAAGACATCGCCAAAATATTAAAAGAACCCATTGAAGAAATCGCATTTATACTAGGAGACGAAGCCTTTTTTGGAGCAGAAGTAGTAAAAAGCCTCGAAGAACTAGCACAAGGATTAGGAGCCAAAGCCACCATCTACCGTCAAGACAAACCACTAGGTACCGGTCACGCCATTATGTGTGCCAAAGAATCCCTATCTGGTCCAGCCGTAATAGCCTATGCAGACACGCTCATTAGAGCAGATTTTGAT
The DNA here is from genome assembly GCF_001831475.1 of Flavobacterium crassostreae. Taxonomy (NCBI): domain Bacteria; kingdom Pseudomonadati; phylum Bacteroidota; class Flavobacteriia; order Flavobacteriales; family Flavobacteriaceae; genus Flavobacterium; species Flavobacterium crassostreae. The sequence goes on from NZ_CP017688.1 coordinate 810,856, forward strand.
CTAGATCCCACAGCAGATGCCGTAATTTGGGTCAAACAAGTAGACCAACCCGAGGCCTTTGGAGTAGTAAAAATGAACGCCAATAACGAAATTACTGAATTAGTCGAAAAACCAACCCAATTTGTAAGTGACCTTGCCGTTATCGGCATCTATTATTTCAAAGAAGTAGGCAATTTAAAAAAAGAACTACAAAACGTATTGGACAACAACATCCAAAACGGAGGCGAATACCAAATCAACGACGGCATAAAAGCCATGATGCAACAAGGCAGCATTTTTAAAACCGGTAGTGTAGACCAATGGATGGATTGCGGAAACAAAAACGTAACCGTAGAGACCAACACCAGAATGCTCGGTTTTTTAGAAAAAGACCAAGTAAATATGGTAGCCTCCAACGTACGATTAGACAACGCAACCATCATACCGCCATGTTATATAGGCGAAGACGTAATTTTAAAAAACGCCACCGTAGGGCCAAATGTCTCCTTAGGTAAAGGATGCCACGTAAGCAACAGTACCATAAAAAACAGCTTGGTGCAAACCCATGCTCACCTCACCAACGCAAAATTAGACAATGCCATGATAGGCAACCATGTAAAATTTAATGGCGATTTTACAAGCATCAGCATTGGAGATTACTCCGTTTTAGAATAGCATTAAACACGCAGACCACACCTACACGTGCATCTGTACGAGTAGGTGTTTTATAAATATACCCATGAAAAAGAAAGCACTCTTATTGCTGTTTTTTGTTTTGCTCAGCAATTCCAATAGGCTATTGGCGCAAACACAACCAGAGGTTAGCAAGCAAGATACCGCTACATTTCAGGAATATTTTTATGAGTCTTTAAAACAAAAAGCTATCGAAAATTATGACAAAGCCATAAACGCATTACAACAATGCCAAACCATTGACCCACAAAACGCTACAATTTATTTTGAGTTAGGAAAAAACTATTTGGCCCTAAAACAATACCAAAATGCCTATTCGTCCTTTGAGCATGCCACCCAGATAGACCCTAGCAACAAGTGGTTTTGGGTAGGAATGTACGATGTAAGTTACGCCACCAAAGACTATTCTACTGGCATAAAGGTACTAGACAAACTGATTGTTTTAGACCCAAAATTTAAAGAAGATTTAGTATCCCTTTACATGAATACTAGAGCGTTTGACAAAGCATTAGACTTAATCAACGCACTCAATGAGCACGTTGGTTCTACAGACCGAAGAGAGGCCTACAAACTTCAAATTTTATCCGAACCCAAATACCAAACTGCCGAAATTGCCAACCTAGAAACCCAAATACAAAAATACCCCAAGGTAGAGTCCAATTATATTGCCCTAATTTATTTGTATTCCAAAAACAATAGCCTAGGCAAAGTAGCGCTCACCGTAAAAAAACTAGAGCAGCACATCCCAACTTCAGAATGGGCACAAGTAAGTTTATTTAAAAATTATCTAGAAAACAATCAGGGCCCAAAAGCAGTACAAGCCATGACAATTGTTCTAAAAAGCACCCAAATAGACTCCAAAATTAAACACCGAGTTCTAAACGAGTTTTTGTTATTTGTTACAAAAAACCCACAATATAGCCCCGATTTAGACACTGCCATAAGTTATTTTGATCACGATCCCGAAATAAACGTAGCCTTAGAGATAGGCAAATTTTACCACAGCAAAAAACAATTTGACAAAGCCATAACGCTCTACCAAAAAGCCATTAAAAACAGCAACACCACAGATTTAGAAACCAATTTATTATTGTTAGAAGCCTATGTTGCCGTCCAAAAATTCGAAGAAGTAGCCCGCCAAACCGAAGCATTACTTGGCCTATTTCCGGCACAACCCCAATTGTATTATTATTCGGGTCTTGCCTACAACCAACTACAACAATTCCAGAAAGCCAAAGATGCGCTAGAGTCTGGCCAAGATTATCTGATAGAAGACTTGCCTCTAGAGATAAATTTTAATATACAGTTAGGCCAAGCCTATAGCGGTTTAGGAGACACCAAGAAAAAAGAATTTTATTTCTCTAAAGCCAATAAATTAGTAACGGAATCTAAGAAACAATAATTATTTATGAAAAAAATTGCCGCCTTTTTGCTTCTCATTATGGTGATTTCGTGCAAAATCAAAGCAGTCAGCACCGCAGCAACTACACCTGCAAGCTACCTTAAGGCCAAAACCATAATAGACACGCATTACAAAAACCAGATAGACTATACCACTTTGTACCTAAAAGCCAACGCTCGCTTTGCAGACAGCAAACAAACGCAAAACGTAACGGCAGAGATACGCATCAAAAAAGACGAACAAATTTTAGTAAGCATTCGTTTTTTGGGTATAACCATGGCCAAAGCCTCCATTACTCCAAGCTCCGTGCAGTATTATGAAAAAATTAAAGGCACGTATTTTGAAGGAGACTTTAGCTCTTTGAGCGCTTGGTTGGGCACGGATTTAGACTACAACAAGATCCAAAATATGCTAACAGGAGAAGCCTTGGATGATTTAACCAAAGGCAAATACCTAGAGTCTCTAACAGACCAATTGTATCGATTAGAAGCTGTAGCCAAAACCAACACCCAAAAAACCTTTTATATAGATGCCACAGATTTTAAAGTAAAAAAACAAGAACTCATCCAAGCCAAAGAAGGAAGAATGATGCAAATTCTATATGCCGACACCCAGCAATTTGCGCCCTATACCTTGCCAACCAACGTAGTTATTACCAGCTATCAGAATGCAGATAAGGCCGAAATTAATTTGAATTACAATACGGTTTCGTATAATGAAGAACTTTCTTTTCCATATAGTGTTCCAAATGGTTATAATAGAATTATAATTAAGTAAATTTGCCAAAATAAATTTTCAAGATGCCAAAATTTTTCCTTAGCCTAATTTGTATTTGCCTGACTACAGTGTTGTGGAGTCAATCTACTCAACAAGAAAAGTTAGAGCAAAGAAAGGCACAGATTCAGAAAGAAATAAAAGATAACGAAAAGTTATTGCAATCCGTAAAGTCGAAAGAAAAATCGGCTATGAACGTGTATATGATTCAAAAAAATAAAATCAGACTCAAAGAAAACCTAATACATACCACCGAAAAGCAAACCAAGCTTTTGGCAAATGACATGTATATCAACCAGATAAAGATTAATAAATTAAACAAAGAATTGGCCATTCTCAAAGAAGATTATGCCAAAATGATTGTAAAATCATACAAAAGCAGATCCGAGCAAAGTAGAGCCATGTTTATACTTTCTTCCGAAACTTTTTTGCAGGCATACAAAAGAGCTCAATATTTAAAACAATACACCAATTTTAGAAAATCCCAAGGAGAAGAAATTAAATCTAAATCTACCGATTTAATACAGGTTAACAAAAAGCTGAGCGGACAAAAAGTAGTCAAACAAAAATTACTTGCCGAGAACGTAAAGGAGCGTACGGTGCTAGAAAAAGAAAAAATAGTACAAGAAAAGTTGGTTAACGAAATCAAGAAAGACAAAAACAGAATTGTTTCGGATATCCGCAAGAAACAAAGAGAATCCAAAACCATAGACAAGCAAATTGACCGTTTGATTAGAGCTGCCATTGCCGAAGCCAATAGAAAAGCAGCACTCGAAAAAGCCAAAGCCAAAGCACTCGCCGAAAAATCCAATGCAACACCCAAAGAAGTAGCCGCCACGGCCGCCAAAGAACCTGTCTCTTCTTCAAGGATTGAATTGACCCCAGAATCCAAATTAATAGCAGATAACTTTAGAGCCAACCGAGGCAGTTTGCCATGGCCTGTAGAAAAAGGATTTATATCCTTAGGCTACGGTAACCAAGCACACCCCATTTACAATACTCTGGTTATACACAACAGTGGTGTCGAAATCACCACCAACGAAGGTGCCAATGCTAGAGCCGTATTTGGAGGAGAAGTAGCAAGTGTGATGGTATTATCACCAGTTAACAAAGCCGTAATGATCCAGCACGGGGATTATTTTACGATTTACCAAAACTTAAGTTCTGTATCGGTAAACAAAGGCGATAAAATAAGCATCAAACAAACCATAGGACGTGTCAGAACCAATGGGGATACCGGCAAAACAGTAATCAAATTTTTGTTATTACAAAATACCACCTACACAGATCCTAAGGGATGGTTGTCCAATAAATAAGGTATTGGATCGATACCATACCCAACAAAGGGCTTTATTTTTTTATATAAAAAAAATAAAGCCCTTTGCTCGTTGGACCAAGCTGCAAATACCAGCAGCAAAATCCTTATTGGTATTGTATATAAATGGGTTTTGGAGTAAGCTGTAATACCTCCTGTGGCGTGTACATGGTCCAGTTGTTCCAGTTGTCATTTTTATAAAATAATTTAAAACCCGTAAACTGAACAGGTTCTTTAAACAAATACCGCATATAAGTTGCTTTTTTTAATACTTTACTGCCAAAACCATCCATATCCATAATTATTTGCACCTCCGGAACGGTTTTTATGTTTTGGTAATTTGTAACCATACCTTGGGTAAAACGATGTACCACCAACATCTTTGGGGGCAAATTGTTTTCTGAAACCACCTCTGCCAGAATACCTATGGCATCATTGATGTCTTTTGCATCCAAAGTTCCAATTTTAGTGCCCGGAACTGCACCAGGTTGCAAAGAAAATTCTGGATCAATACCCAAGTGTACCTCCGGGAGTTTTAAATACTCTTTGAGAGCATTAACTTCGTCTTTTAGGTTGCTGTGGCCTACCTGAATATCCAAAAAAACCAAAGCACCTATAGGTTTGGCCCAGCTCAGTACGGTATCTATTTGGCTGTTGGGCATCCGCATGCGGTATAGGTTGGATTTGCCAGGGTTTGCTTGAGCAGTTACGGCAATATAATGCAAGGCCGGAAGCGTGCTAACCGTAGTATCTGCTGCGGCCCATTTGGCTACTTCTTGTTGCAGTTGAGACAGCATTTGCTCCTTGGGGATTGCGCCCAGAATGCCCATTTTGGTAGAATACAAATTTCCATAAAAAGCAATAATTCGGTGGTTTGGCAGCCACGCACCAGCCAACGGATAGGGCGTTTTGACAGGCCATCTTCCGGTGGTGTCTGCGTTACTCAAGGCAAGCATTTTTTGGTTATAAGCTACCGTATCTACTATTTTGGCTACCGTATCTGCAACCTTCTCAGTGGGCTGTTGTAGCGTTGCAGGAGGTTGTTTTGGGCTTGCAGGAGAGCCTTTTTTTTGCTGGCAAGCAGCCATAAATAGGCAAAGCAATGGCACAAAAAACAAAAGGATAAATGGGGTCTTTTTCATAACACAAGCAGTTAAATTTCTTACAAAGGTAAGTGGATTCTTGCTGGTTTAGTTACGTCCTGATGTGGTATTGTTATACCATTATGCGCTCTGGATTTGGCCCCAAAGTTTTTTTAAACAAGGGTTTTTTGTGCGTGTCTTTAAATAAAGAAACGTACTAGTTGTATTGTTTTTGGGATAGGGGCCTTTTTAGTAGCTGGATTCAACTTAGAAATGCAACTTTTCAATAAATCGGTGTGCATTGATTCGTGCATGCAATTTGCTATCGGAATTTGCAACCAATCGGCAACTTTATTTTTGAGTATTCTATACTCTAGTATCCCATCAACCCATTGAGCTTGCTGTACTCGAATTCTATTTAATCACCTGCTTTATTAGGCTCATAATATATTCTAGATCCGTATCATTTTCTATTTGAATTTGATAATCTCCATTACCTCTATGACCAATGTTTGCAACATCTTTAGCTAATCCTTTTGGGTCGTCTAATGTTCCTGTTTTGGTATTAACAAATATCTTTAATCCTTTTTTTTGCATCTCAATATCCGAAATGTTACTGCCTTTTTTGAAAGCGATGTAAAATTTTTGAGGAATAATTTCTATCCCATCGGCAAGATTTGTTATTGCGGCTTTAAACTTTTCGTATAATTCTACAGAAGCATCCGAGCCGTTGTTATAATGGTCTTCTTCGGTATATACTTTTATGTTTTCTTTGACTTCTTTTAGTTTTTCACTGTTTTCTAAAAGTGGTTTTATACTTGGTGCGCCACTACTTTTTTTAATACTGTTGATGCTTATGGTGTTATTCTCAAATTGTTTTACTTCCCACAATTCGATACCAAAATCTTTAAAATCACTTGCAGATATTTGATTTTCTGTAAAACTTGGAGAAACAAAAGCCACTCTTGATTGGGACCAATCCACATCTTTACTGTGCAAAGTATCTTGTAGTGTTTCGTTGTAAGTTAGTATAAATTCTGCCTTGTTTTGCAGCATTAAATTCAGGTAGGTGAGGCCTTGGTCTACTACGCTGTAGTTCTTGTCTCTTTTGTACTCAATAATGATAAATGCGTTGGTTTGCTTATCGTAAGCTAGAGAATCTATACGTTTGTTTTTTATGGCAAATTCTGATTTTACTAATTCCAAGCGCATCACTTCTTGAAGATTATTTTCAAAAATAGATTGCATTTCTTTCTCTAACTTAAATGGTTTTTCTTTTACTTGGTTTAATTGACCGGAAGTGTTATTGTAGAGAATCATTTTTTTTGTTTTTTTATTATATTTTCAAGCGTTTCTAAATCTACACTATCTGCTTCTTTGGCTTCTTGTGCTTTTCTGTTTTGGTCGAATTCTAAATTGCGTTCCTCTTTTACTCCGTACTCTAAACCCAATTGCTAAGATCATGTCTAGGGCATAAAAAGTAACTTCGTAATTTTTACCATCTGCAGCAGTTGTAAAGTAATTCTTTACAACTAAAATTTCGTGTAACTCTTTTTATTCTAGTATGTTAGCGATGTGTTGCCCTATGTTTTGTTTAGAGGTGTCAAAAAGTTCTGCTAATTGGTTTTGGTTCATTCAAATAGTACCCTCTTTGGGATATAAACGTACAGCTGTTTTACCATCTGGTGTGTTGTAAATAATGATGTTTTGCTCGTTTTGCTCCATGCTATTTGTTTTGCGTTACGGGTATTTAACTATTTTCAACAATTGCTATTTCCTCTTCACTCAATCCATACAACTCATAAACCATTGCATCAATTTCTCGATCTGTGGAGTTGATTTGTTGTTTTAAGGCTTGGGCTTCAGCTTTTTTGGTTTCAAAAACATCCATCCAGTCCATTTCGTCTAGTTTGGTTAGTTCTTTAATGGGTTGTAGTTCGTTTTTAACGCGTTCTTTATTAGTTACTTTAATAGCTTTATTGATTTCTTTGATAAAATCGCCAAAATCCAGCTCGTACCAGTTTTCTAGCTTTTTAGTTAGTTTTTGTATTGCAAATTGGGATTGTAGGTATTTTGTGAATTTACCGATTACTTGAAAAAAGCATTTTGTTGAACTTAATTGTTTTTTAGCTATATCTGAGAAATTATATTTATCCACATTCTCCAATGGTATACCGAATGGTTCCAAGTATTTTGTTTTAAAATAGAAGTAACCCCCACCATATTCAGAACTAGTATTTTTAATGAAATACCATAGTATCTTACTATTTAATATTGGTAGATAATCTGCAGCTTTATATTCAGGTTTAAGTAGTACTAAATATCCTCCAGCATCTGCATAAACATCTGTTTCTTTATTTGTAAAACTTGGAATATTTTGTAGTTGAGGAGTAATAATATAGTCTTTCTCAAACAATTCTATTTCTCTTGATCTATGAAGAGAATACCAATATTTTGGATTTGTTTTATACCTAGTCTTCTTATCGATTAGATTTTGCTTAAAATTACTTAAATATTTTTCTGTTAGCGGAAATTGATTTGTAAATTCTTCAGGCTCAAAAGGAACTGTTTTATTTTTTGAGTTTAATTTATGGGGGTAAATTACGTATTTTGAAGAATTTAAAGGTAGGTATCTTTTTATGTCTTGACCTTTTAATACTTCTTTAAGTATTGTTGATTCAAGGACTACATCTTGACCTAACTCTTTGGAATATCCATAAAATAAATCATTTTTAACTACGCCTTCAAGCATAAATATATCATCTCCGGTAGTTATTAGACCTTGATAAATCCCCTCGCAAATTTCTTTTAGTTTAGCACCTGCATTTATTTTATCCATAATAGATATACCAAGATTATTTTTTAATATCCAAGGTTTTTCAGAAAGATTCTTGTATTTAATTTCCTCAAAATTAAATGATTCTAGTATTTCAGAAGGATCAATATTAATAAAGTTCATAATATTATTATTCTTCTTCAAATTAATTATACAAGTATAAGTTGCTGCATCATTAAATACAATCTTAGAACCGAAATGAACAATTGAATCCACAGATTTGGTATCAATGAAAAATTTTCTTATCCCTACACCAAAATCAGCTACTAAAAATTTGTGAGGTAGTATATATGAAACTATTCCTTTTTCATTTATTAAATAATATGATTTTTCCATGAATAAAGCATAAAGGTCATATTTGCCAGTTGCAGAAACATATTTTTTTTCTAGGTATAAAGTTTGTTCAAAATAAAATTCTTTTAAACTTTGAACTCTAACATAAGGCGGATTCCCAATAATCACGTCAAATCCTCCTTTTGCAAATACGCTCGGGAATTGTTCTTGCCAGTTAAAGGCTTTATCTCCTGCAACGGCTTTACTGTCTATCAAGCTGTTCCCGCATTTAATGTTATTATTGAGGGAGTTTAGTTTGCGGCGGGGTTGTGCGGTGCGCAGCCATAAGGATAGTTTGGCAATTTCGACACTTTCCTCATTTAGATCGACACCGTAAATGTTGTTTTCTAAAATGGTGTTCTCAATATCGCTAAAGACTAAACCTCCACCTAAAATTTTGGCTTTAAGTTCGTCTATATAATTGTGTTCTTTTATTAGAAAGTCAAGAGCTTGGTTCAGGAAAGCACCACTACCACAAGCGGGGTCGCAAATGGTGAGTTGCAGCAGCCAATCTCTATAGGTATCGAGTATCTCTACTAATTTTATTATAGTGGCTTGTTGGCGGTTTTTGCGGCCTTTAAAGTACTCCTCTTCTTTAAATCCTAATTCGTTTTTCTTTTCCTCACACAGTTTACCAATGGTGTTTTCTACAATATATTTGGTGATGTATTTTGGGGTATAAAAAACACCGTCTTTCTTGCGTTTGCTTTTTTGTTTATCAAAATCACCGCCCTCAATTTCGGCATTTACGCTTTCAATTTCGTTAAGGGAGTTTTCAAAAATATGCCCCAAAATGTTAACGTCTACTTGACTTTCAAAATCATACGAAGCTAGTGTTTGGGTATGTTTGTATAATAAATCATTGTCTATCTCTAGCTTATCTAAAAGGCTGTCTTCTTTAAACAAGCCACCATTGTAGGCGTAAATTTCGGCTCGATTTGTTGTTCCTTGTCTTCCAGTGTCCAAAAACCTAAAATATTGCTTAAAGAGGTCATAAAGTGGTCTTTCGTCTCCAAAATCCACATCTGCTTTCCATTTGTTTAGTATTTGGATGGTGCTATTGGGCGGCAGTAATCCTCTGTCTTCGGCAAAGAAAACAAACAAAAAGCGGTCTATTAATTTTTGGGATTTTTTGAATAAAGTGAGTTTAAAGTTTTTATCTAACTGCAATTGCTCTGCCTTGGCTTCTTCATCCAAATCAGGATCAATGCTATCAACGCTACTTTTTAACCTTTTGGCATTGCGTTTTACTAAATCTCTAAATAATTCTCTTTTAAATACAGAATAGTCTTTGTAGAATTGCTTGGTTATTTGCTCCTCTACAACAATAGAGGCTTCTTTTATCTGTAATGGTATATTGTTTAAAATGTTGTCTTTTTGTAAACACAAATACAATAGTTCAAAACGTTCGGGAGTTAATTCAAATAAATTAAATTCTTCAAACTCTGTAGCATCATTAATATAAAAACGCAACTTTTCGTAATTGGAAGTAATTACATACACGCAGTCTTTTTGATTGGCTTTATAATCAAATGCTTGTTGGCGGATGCTTTCAAGATCTTTGGTTTTGGTGCCCTTTAACTCAATTACTCCAATGGCTACCGTGTTGTTTAGTATGGCGCCATCTGCCTTACGGGAGTTGGTTTGGTTTTTGTATTCGGCAACTAGATTAAAAGCAATATTGGGCTTTAGGGTGTATTCTAGTATGTTTACAAATAATTCGGTCAAAAAAATACCTTGGTATTCTTCTTCTTTAGAATTCCGAATGTTATCCTGTATGGTAGGGTTCAAAAAATACCGAGTGTATTTTTGGTATGCCTTGGTTACTTTGGAGGAGTCTAGTTGTTTGAGATGTTTATTAAGAACCGATTTTTGATATAACGCCATGGTATGAAAAGACTTTTTTTGGAGTGTTAAAAATACGAATCTTTATTTGAAGTAGCTTTTTCTTTGGCTGTTTATTTTTAGGATGGTTATTCGGGCTGTGCTCCATCCAAGGGAGTTGGTTTTTATTGTTTTCGGGTGCAGCTATTGGCAAGGTAACAGCAACGCTTTTGGGACGGGGATGGTGCCTTGTGTTGCTTGGGTAGCGGCTGTTTTGGGTTTTAGAACGCCAGCTTGGCAATAATTGGGTTGGGTTTAGTGCAAAAAAAAAGCCTGACATTGCTGTCAGGCTTTTAAAAAGCTCCCTCTCTTGGGCTCGAACCAAGGACCCTCTGATTAACAGTCAGATGCTCTAACCAACTGAGCTAAGAAGGAAACTGTATGTTTTTATATCTAAGAACTTTTTACTCTTTTTTTGTTGCTTTATTCTGATATGTGTTTCAGTGTTTCAGCGGTGCAAAGATACGCCTAATTTTGACATCTGCAAGCATAAATTTAATTTTTTTTAATTTTTTTTTACCTGCCTACAACTGCCTTATAAATGTCGTTTCCGTTGGCAAATAAAAGCAGGGTTATAAGTAAAACAAAACCAACCATTTGCGCGTTTTCTAAAAATTTGTCGGATGGTTTTTTGCCCGAAATCATTTCGTATAATAAAAACATTACGTGGCCACCATCTAGTGCTGGAATAGGCAATAAGTTCATTACTCCAAGCATGATGGACAACAATGCCGTGATTCTCCAAAAGGTTTCCCAGCTCCAAGTATCCGGAAAAATATCAAATATGGCCTTAAATCCACCCACTTGTTTGTAGGCTTTGGTCTCTGGGTTAAAAATCATCTTTAATTGTTTTCCGTAACCTACTAGTTGGTCTTTTCCTTTGGTGATTCCAACCGGAATGGCTTCCAAAAAGGGGTATTCTTTTTTGCTAACTTTATAGTATCCCAATTTTTCTAAAGAGTCCATGCTCAGTCCGCCTACTTGCACGCCTATGGTTCCTTGTTTAGAAACCTGTAATGTGATATTTTGCGTTTTTTGATTGCGCAGGATGGTTGCCGCAATGGTTTTTCCTTTATTGCTTTGCAAAATGGATTTGGCTTGATCAAAGTATTTGGTTTCTTGCCCATTTAGAGAAACAATCAAATCCTTTGGTTCTAAATTGGTATTGGCAGAGCCATCCGCTATGGCACCAATGGCAAAAGGCATGCGTATGGAAATTAGGGATCCTTTTTCGTATTTGGACAATTGATCCACAAGGTCAATTGGTATTTGGATTTCTTGCTCTTTTCCATCTCGTTCTATTAAGATGCTTTTGGCCATTATCAGCTTTAAATTGATGTCGTTGTCAAACTTTTCTATAAATACGCCATCAGCAGCCAGTATTTTGTCTCCAGTTTTAAATCCTGCCTTTAGCATTACTGGATTATCAATTAGCATTCCGTCTTTAAAATCGGCATTGGCTACATAGGTATCGCCGTAGGTAAAGGCCATTCCGATATAGATAATAAATGCCAAGATAAAGTTTACGGTAACACCACCAAGCATAATAATCAACCGTTGGTAAGCGGGTTTGGAACGAAATTCCCAAGGTTGTGGCGGCAATGCCATTTGCTCCTTATCCATGCTCTCGTCTATCATTCCCGAAATTTTTACATAGCCTCCAAGTGGTAACCAGCCAATTCCGTACTCGGTTTCGCCAATTTTCTTTTTTAGAAGAGAGTATTTAACGTCAAAAAATAGATAGAATTTTTCTACTCTGGTTTTGAATAACTTAGCAGGAATAAAATGCCCTAATTCATGCAGTATAATAAGTAATGATAAGCTCAATAAAAATTGAGAAAGCTTGATAAATAAATCCATTTTTTAATTTTAATTCTTTTTTATAACTCACAAAAGTAAGGTTTTCTATTTGTATAATTTGCAATTATTGTTCCATAAGGGTTTAAAAGTTTGTTAATTAATACAATTTAGGCAATGCCTTTGGATTAGGGGTAGTAACTTTACTTTTTGCGCAGTTGCTACCAAAGGCATTCCGTTTTTGCGGTTTGCAAACCCACATTTTTTGGAGCCGGTTGCTGGACTGTATTTTAGAACCATTTTATAAAACCCCAACGTTATGTCTTCAAAATTATTTTCACCACTACAAATAAAAGAAATTACCTTCAAGAACCGCATTGCCATCTCGCCCATGTGCCAATATTCTGCCACAGATGGTTTTGCCACCGACTGGCATTTGGTCCATTTAGGAAGCCGTGCCATAGGTGGGGCTGCTTTGCTGCTTCAAGAGGCTACAGCAGTATCTCCCGAGGGGCGCATCTCTCCCGGAGATTTAGGCATTTGGAGTGATGCCCAGCTACCAAAGTATCGTGCCATCAACCAATTTATCGAGAGTCAAAATGCCATAGCTGGAATTCAGTTGGCTCATGCAGGCCGCAAAGCAAGCGTTTCGGTACCTTGGCAAGGCAATAAAAAATTAGATCCTCTACAGGGCGGTTGGCAAACGGTGGCACCTAGCGCAATTGCGTACCACGATACCGAGCCAGTACCGCTTGCTTTGGATGCACAAGGCATCCAGAAAGTGCTTTTGGATTTTAAGCTAGCAGCCCAAAGAGCCCTAAAAGCGGGTTTTAAGGTGCTAGAAATTCATGCTGCCCACGGCTATTTGTTACACCAATTTTTGTCTCCATTATCCAATTTAAGAACAGACCAATATGGAGGTAGTTTTGCCAACAGAATCCGTTTGACACTCCAAGTGGTTGCAGCAGTACAGTCGGAATGGCCCATTAACTTGCCTCTTTTTGTAAGAATATCTGCCACCGACTGGGCAGAAGGCGGTTGGAACCTAGAAGAATCTGTGGCCTTGTCTAAAATCCTTAAGCAAGAAGGAGTGGACCTAATAGACGTTTCTACGGGGGCTTTGGTGCCCTACCAAAAAATTCCGGTTGCTCCCAACTACCAAGTTCCTTTTGCCGAAAGGATAAAAAAAGAAAGCAACATCCTCACCGGAGCAGTGGGTTTAATCACGCAAGCAGCACAAGCCGAAAAAATTGTCGCCTCAGCACAAGCCGATTTGGTGTTGTTTGGACGCGAATCCTTAAGAGACCCCAATCTAGCCCTGACTTTAGCCCAGGATTTGCAAGCCGAAATCCCATGGCCAAAACAATACCAAAGAGCCCAGCCGTAAATTTAAAAAACGCAAAAACAGTACGCAAAAAAATACCTAGTTTACCAGGCAATTATCAAGAATTTTATAATGGAGTTTCTACTGCCATAAACCACAACAAGCCAATGCCAGTCACCCCAGAACAGGCTGTTTTGGTTATACAACGTATCGAAGCCGCCCTGCAAAGCAACCAACAATAAAGAGTAATTAATCTATAAAACAACTACCGCAGTACCTAAAAGCAGCCTTCTCAAACCCGGTGTTTATCTTATTTTTTGAAATACCTTGCCTCCAATACACCACCAATAAGTCGCCCCGCTGTACGCAGTATCTTTATTGCCAAACCCTGGCAATAAAGGATACACGCTGCCATCGGGATTAAAGATAGTGGGCAGTATCCAGAACAGTGCTATCCACCAAACTACAAGATACTTTTTAGTCCCATAAAAAACTTAAAGTAAAATTATCTTTAAAAAACAGCCCTAATATAAAAGTTTTTTTATATTTGAAAACCAGCTATTTAGCCGTTAGTACACCCGCCACACACTAACGGTTTGGGTTTTGCTCCAAAAACAATGTTTTTATATCCCAATATTGCAAGCATTTTTGTTTTAAGCGTGATAGCAACCCATATTAGACCCCACCACAAATATTGTTTCGGTTACCAATCCTAAATTTTTAGGACAAACTCTGCTATTTTTTAAACAGAATTTTCATGAAACAATCCCTTTTTAAACTGTTTTTTATTTTTTGCGCAAGCACACTATATTCTCAAACTCCAACAGGGTTAACCGGTAAGGTTCTAGATGCCAAAACCCAGCAACCCTTGTCACATGTAGTAGTCACCATTCCAAACACCAATAAAACCCAATTGACCAGTGCCACCGGTACGTTTAATTTTAGTGCGCTAACAACAGGAAAACAGTTGGTATTATTTCGTAGTCAGGGCTATAAAGAAGCCTTGTATCCCGTAGTTATTCTGCCGGATCAAATTGTCGATCTAGGTAGCGTGGTATTGGAGCACGAAGATTTTACAGACCTACAAACTACCGTGATCCAGCTCTTTGATGCAGACCTCACCGAAGAGGATAGTGGTTCCGAAACCATTTCGGGAATACTACAATCGTCTAAGGATAATTTTCAGCGTGCAGCAGCATTCAATTGGGGGCAAGCCCGCTTTAAAGTCAGAGGGCTACCCACCGAGTATGCTACCATAAGCATCAATAGCATCCCGATGAATAAACTCTATGATGGCAGACCACAATGGAGCAATTGGGGAGGGCTCAATGATGCCCTGCGTAACCAAGAATTTACTCTTGGAACCGAGCCCTCCGACCACAATTTTGGAAACCTTCTTGGCACCCAAGAAATCAATACAAGAGCCTCTAGTTACAGAGCAGGAACCAAGGTTACGCTCTCGGGCACCAATACCAATTACAGCTGGCGTGCTATGACTACGCACGCTTCTGGAACAAGCCGCAAAGGATGGTCTTACGTGATATCAGCTGGCAAAAGACATACCCAAGAAGGCTATTTTGAAGGGACTACCTACAATGCAACTTCGGTATTAATAGGGCTCGAAAAACAAATAAATACCCAACACAGCATACATTTTACCGGAATATACACCCCAAATACTAGAGGCAAAAACAGCCCCAACACAGACGAAGTCGTGGCATTAACCAGCCCAAAATACAATGCCTATTGGGGCTATCAAAACGGACAAAAACGCAACTCAAGAGTAAAAACGGTTCAAGAACCCATTTGGATGTTACAGCATCTTTTTAAAATAAATGCGCATACCAACTTAAATAGCAGTATTATGTACCAATCTGGCAAAATTGGCAATAGCAAAATAGATTATCAAAATGGCAATAGTCCAGATCCTACCTATTTTAGAAAACTACCCAGCTATTTCAGTGCACTATATGCCCCAGATTCGGGCCAATATTCTGGAGATTTTACCCCAGATCATGCCAACGCCCAAAAAAACAAACAAGCATTTTTGGCCCAACCCCAACTAGATTGGGCTGCCTTATACCGTGCCAATCAAATTCCGGTTACAGACTCCAAAGGAACAATTATCCAATACCAACCCGCCAAGAGTCATTATGTACTCTATGAAGATAGAACAGACGACCAATTATTTGTAGCCAACGTAGGTATAAATAGCCAAATCAGCGGTCCTGTCTCTGTGCAGGCAGCAGTTACTGTAAATAAACTCCAATCGCACAACTACCAAAAACTAATAGACCTACTAGGAGGTACTTATTTTGAAGACATCGACCCTTTTTATAAAGGCAGTCAAGCACAGTCTGATTTGAATAACCCTAACAGACGTGTAGGCTTGGGCGATAGTTATGGGTATAATTACACCTTTTTGGCGAGTACTTTTGCGGCTTTTACCCAATTTAAATTTACATACAATACCATTGATTTTTATTTAGCACAAACGTTTTCTACTACCCAATACCAGCGAGAAGGCAAGTACAAAAACGGCATTTATCCCAATACATCGTTGGGTAAAAGTTCTTTAGTTAGTTTTGATAACTTTGGTTTTAAAGGCGGAATAACCTATAAAATATCCGGAAAACAGTGGTTGTATTGTAATGCTGCACAGCTAACTAAAGCACCTAGTTTGCGCAATACATTTGCAAATTCAAGATTAAATAATGCAACAGTTGAAGGATTGGAGAGCGAAACCAGTAGTAGTTTAGATCTAAATTATGTTTTTAGAGCACCTAAATTTAAAGCCCGTTTGACGGCCTATTATATTGCAAGGAAAGGGGCGAGCAGAACCTCTTTTTTTTATGCCGAAGGAATTTTTGATAATGGAGCAGGAGACACCAATACCAATGCTTTTGTGAGTCAAAACTTGACACATATTAATACCAAAAATACGGGCTTAGAACTGAGTTTAGAACAACAACTCTCCTCTACTATCCAAATAACATTGGCAGCAGCTTATGGCAATTACATTTATGACAACAATCCTAATTTGATCGTAAATAACGATGCCCTTGCAACACCAGAAAACCCAAAACCAACATTTGATTTTGGAAAAGCAGCACTCAAAAATTACAAACAGCCAGGAATGCCACAAGAGGCTTATAGTTTGGGTATAGCCTATCGGGATCCTAAGTATTGGTGGATTGCACCTAATCTAAATTATTTAAGAGCGAGTTATGTTGATTTTTCGGCCATTACCAGAACCAATAGTTTTAATATAAATCCTGCAAGCGGTTTTCCTTTTCCGGAGGCAACACTTGCAAGAGCAAAAGAACTACTCCAACAAGAGCGTTTTCCAGATTTATTGATGCTCAATTTAATAGGCGGAAAATCTTGGCGAATAAACCGAAAGTACTTGGGCCTTTTTGTTAGTGTTCAGAATGTTTTGGACAAAATATACAAATCAGGCGGCTACGAACAAGCCCGAAACGGAAATTTTAGACAATTAGATCAAGACGTATCTAGCGGTACGCCTACTTTTGGTAACAAATATTATTACGGATACGGACGCACTTTTTTTGTAAACCTATCCTTTAGTTTCTAAACAAAACCCTTAATTATGACAACATCACATTGGTACAGCTA
This sequence comes from Flavobacterium crassostreae, assembly GCF_001831475.1. Taxonomy (NCBI): domain Bacteria; kingdom Pseudomonadati; phylum Bacteroidota; class Flavobacteriia; order Flavobacteriales; family Flavobacteriaceae; genus Flavobacterium; species Flavobacterium crassostreae. Next base: position 827,911 of record NZ_CP017688.1, read on the forward strand.
TTCTAGTTTGCTCCTGCTGGGCATTCTTTTTTGGAGTTGTGAACAACAAAACACAAGCATTCCTAGTTTGGAGTGCAATCAAGCGCCGGTTGAGGCAACCAAAACCGTAGCAGAGATACGCCAAAGTGCTACTGCTATAGTTAGTGCGTATCCATACAAGGATATTATAGAGGTCTATGTGGTTTCTAGTGATGAGTATGGTACTTTTTTTAAAACCATATCGTTTCAAACCTTGGCCACAGCCACAACAGCATCTATTGGGTTTAGTGTTCCTGTGGATGTAAGCAACACCTATGTTGATTATCCCTTAGGCACTAAGGTGTCTATCCAACTTCAAGACCAATTTACAGATATTAAGTATGGAGGTCTTAGAATTGGAGGCCTCTATGTCAGTAGTTTTAATACTGGAGGAGTAGGGCGTTTGTCTGCCACTACCTACAAAAAAGTACTGCTTGCCTCTTGCACTAACCTAACAGAAGACCAATTAGTAACCCCCATGACCATTGCACAATCCCAAAACGAAGATAAATTAAACACCTTAATAGAGCTAGACAACGTACAATTTAAAGAAGATGCCATAGGCCGCAGCTACTACGAAGAAGCCAACGATATAGGTGGCGCAACCAACTGGAGTTTATTAGACACCGAAGGCAATCAAATTATTTTTAGAACCAGTAGCTATGCTCGTTTTGCCTCTAATTTGGTGCCAACCGGAAGCGGAACCGTACGGGGAGTTCTAACAAAATATGGGGATGATTTTCAATTAGTTGCTAGATCTGAGGCCGATATTAAAATAAAAAACGAAAGAAACATTCCTTTTTTTATAGAAAATTTTCAATCCGTAACAGACAAAGCAAACCTGAGTCTACCAGGGTGGACCAATATAGTAGAGGCAGGAAAACTCTCCTGGAGATCTGGTGTTATAGCCGGGAATGGTTATGCAGAATTTGCCATTAGTGGCACAAAGGTAGCATCCAATATTGCTTGGTTGATTTCGCCCAAAATAGATATGGACCTGCACAAAAACGAAACACTAACCTTTCGGACAGCACAAGAAAAACTAGATGTAGACTCGCCATTAAATTCTCTAGAGGTGTATGTTGCCACAGATTTTGATGGACTAAATGTATCGCAAGCAAATTGGGTTTTATTAGACCCCAACCTACCCAAACAAGCCAGCCCGTGGGGCCAATTTATAGGTTCCGGAAAAATAGACCTTTCGGACTACCAAGGCAAAATAAACATTGCCTTTAAGTATACCGGTTCCGGAAAAAATACCGCCTTAGATGGGAGTTTTTTGTTAGATGATGTGCAGATTTTTAGTAATTAAAAACCTTAGACCTTAGTTACAGGTTTGTTATATTTGTGGCAACTTAAACACAAACACCATGAAATACGCTTTATTTGCGCTGCTTTTTGCCTTAGTTATCTCTTGTGCCAAAGAAAAAAAAGTAGACTATGCTACCAAAAATGACCAAGAAATAACTGCTTATATTGCCAAAAAGAACCTAAAAGCCCAAAAAGCCGCTTCAGGATTGTATTATATAATTGAGAACCCTGGAACTGGAGCACAGCCAACACCAAGTTCTGAAGTAACGGTTGCATACAAAGGCTATTATACAGATGGAACGGTCTTTGACCAAAGTAATGCCCAAGGAATTCGTTTTCCGTTAAACGGAGTCATAAAAGGCTGGACAGAAGGGATTGCTTATTTTAAAGAAGGAGGCAATGGGCTTCTGTTGATCCCTGCACATTTGGGTTACGGTAGCGCTACCTACAGTGGTATTCCTGGAGGCTCAGTGCTTATTTTTGATGTAAAACTAATCACAGTACACTAAATCCAAGACAATTTGTGGCAACATACAGTATGCAATTGCTTTAGAACAGCGCTTTTATACGCTTTGGCACAAAAAATAATATGCAACCAAAGCAGCAACCATAACTTTATAAAAGATAAAAATACGTATAATTGTTTTTCATAAGTTAAAAAACAACCCTTAGCCCACTTAGTAACTAGCAAATGATTAAATTTGTGACTTATACCAATATATGTTAGAAAAAGAAGTAATCAATTTTGAAAAAACAGCCATTGTAGGCATTGTTACTCAAAATCAAAGTGAAGAGAAACTCCAAGAATATTTAGATGAATTAGAGTTTTTGATCTACACCGCTGGAGGAGAAGTCGTAAAACGTTTTTATCAAAAAATGGAACGACCAAATCCTAAAACCTTTGTAGGGACTGGAAAGATTGAAGAAATTCATCTTTTTGTAAAAGAAAATGGCATTTCGACGCTAATATTTGATGATGAGCTAACGCCTTCGCAGCAAAAAAATATTTCCAAAATAATTGAAGAATGCAAAATCTTAGACCGAACCCATCTAATTTTGGATATTTTTGCACAACGAGCGGAAACCTCCTATGCCAGAACCCAAGTAGAGCTTGCACAATGCCAGTATTTGCTACCTAGGCTCTCCGGAATGTGGACCCACCTAGAGCGTCAAAAAGGAGGAATTGGAATGCGCGGCCCTGGTGAAACAGAGATTGAAACCGATAGGCGTATTGTTCGAGACAGAATAGCATTGCTCAAAGACAAAATAAAAGCCATAGACAAACAGATGGGTACCCAACGCAGCAATCGCGGTGCTATGGTACGAGTGGCTTTGGTTGGCTATACCAATGTAGGAAAATCTACCTTAATGAATGCCGTTGGCAAAAGCGATGTTTTTGTAGAAAACAAACTCTTTGCAACCTTAGATACCACTGTCAGAAAAGTAGTAATCAAAAACCTACCTTTTTTACTCTCCGATACCGTAGGATTTATACGTAAATTACCGACACAGTTAGTAGATTCTTTTAAGAGTACTCTAGATGAGGTGCGAGAGGCAGATTTGTTGTTGCACGTAGTAGATATTTCGCATCCAGATTTTGAAGATCATATTGCCTCGGTTAATCAAACCTTGTTAGACATTAAGGCTAATGACAAACCAGTAATCATGGTTTTTAATAAAATAGATGCCTACAAGCATTTGACCATTGATCCAGACGATTTAATGACCGAAAAAACAAGCAAACACTACAGCCTTCAAGAGTGGAAATCTACTTGGATGGGGCGCGTAGGAGAACAAAATGCCTTGTTTATATCGGCTACCGACAAGCTAAACTTTGAAGAATTTAGAGAGCGAGTTTACGAATCTGTAAGACAAATTCACATTACTCGTTTTCCTTACAACAAGTTTTTGTATCCAGATTATAAAGACGCTGTAGAGAAAGAAACCGATATCGATTCTTCCGAAGAATAAAGCCCAGATAGGAGAAGCAAAAAAAATCCCTTTTGAATGTATTCAAAAGGGATTTTTTGATAGCAAAGCTTTTTGTTTAGAAAGCATAATTGATACCTGCTCCAAAAAGTTCTTTTACTTGGACTGCTTTTATAGCATTGTCGTCATAAATGGCTTGTAGGGCAACGTTAGCCGATAGGTATTTGTTGATTTTCATTACCACATTCATCTGGTAGTCCATATCTATATTTTGTGGCTGGTCTAAGTAGTTAGAATATAAATTCAAACGGTTCTCTACCGAAACATTTTCCATGATGTTAAATTTGTAGTATGCAGAGATACTTGCTCCAAATTCAAAACGAGAGCTATCTCCTTTCAAAACACCAAAAGAAGGGCCAAATTCGGTAAAGTGCTTGTGCACAAAAATAGTTTTTGCGGCAGCTGGAGCAAAGTTAACACTCAAATTGTCACTTTTTTTCCATAACATACCTGGTCCAAATTGAAAATAGGCAGGAGAGAAAAAGTGAGAGATACGGGTGCCGTCTTTGCCTAATCCCATGTCTAACTGGCTCTTAAAGTTAAAATAAGCAGAATAGTACCAGAAACCAGATGCTTTTTTTCCCCAAAGAGAGTTTAGTTCAATACGGTCATCGGTTTTAACAGCATTGTTGTCTCCTTTAATTTTGCTTAATCCATAGGCAAGAATAAATTTGTTATCCCAAACTACATTTCCTTTTTTATAATTAAGGTCATAATTCAAACCAAAATTTCCAGCAACATTAGATGTTCCTCCACCAAGCCATTCTTTATTATAAGCAGATTGATTGAATAGTAACGAAATGTTTCCTTTTCTGGTCCAAAGTTTTGTAGAATCTGTAGCAACTTCTTGTGCTGTAACTGCCGTTAAGGCAAAAAGTAAAACGAAAGTAAGTAGTGTTTTTTTCATGATTTTATTTTAAAAAGCAAAGATAATTAAAAAATAAAAATCACTTCAAAGTGTAAATAATTGCTAATCAGTATTTTAATTTATTTTTCAAAGAGAGAAATACCTCTTTTTGGGTGGTGTTTTTGCTCCAGTACAATGGGGTATTTGCGGTTTTGTTCAAGTTGTTTAACGTGCTGTTTTGTAGTGGTTTACTCTTTGTTTTTAAGGACTGAAAGGGTTTTGTTACTAGTTTTTTTGGGTCTCTTGTAGTGCTAATTTGCCAAATTGGATACTAGGTATAGTTGTTTTAGATAAACTACTAATTTTACCGACAATTAGCACAAATGCCTGTGTTTAGGGATTTTTTAAAGCCAAAAAAAGCCAATTTCAAACCCAAAACGTGGGTGCTTTGTGTTTAAAATTGGCGTTTTATTAGGATGTGTTTTATTCTTTTTTGTTGGTTTTGTACAAAGGGACCGCGGAGCAAGCCTCACCATACATAATACTTCTAGCAAAAGCTTGTAATTGTTGTGATGCCAAAATATAAGCACGCATCGGTACCGGTTTTTTGGAGCAACCCTTGATAATTACGGCTTTGTTTTTGTAGATGGTATAATCTATTTCAGCAAGGATTTCTTGATACAAGAGAGCATCCAAATCTTCTAGAGTACCGTTGGCTATTTTTTTAGCAAATGGAGCCAATTGTATCGTGACTAGCAACAAGGCCCAAGCAGGAACGATGGCGTCTGTGCTACAATGGATGGCTACCAAATGGTCTTGGTATTGTGCCCAGTTATGGCTTTTGAGGTGTGCTCTAAAATCGGTTTCTTTTAATAAAAAACCCTCAAGTAACCATTGCGAAATATCTATTTGGGTTCGGATTCCTTTTGGATAATACTCCTCAAGGTCAAATACCTCTAGGGCACTGTTGGCAACTTTATTAATTATTTGTTCCATAAACCAAGGGTTTTAAAGCCGTAAATTGCAGTTTGAAGCGGTAGGCTTTGTTTTTATGTACAAAAAATGGTTTTGTGTTTTTATGTTGTTTTTGGGCAGTAAGCAAAATTAAAGCATTCCTAATTCTAGCTTTGCTTCTTCACTCATTAAATCTTTGCTCCAAGGTGGGTCAAATGTAATTTCTACCTCGGCATCTTTTACATGCTGAATGGATTTTACTTTATCTTCTACTTCTTTGGGCAAGCTCTCTGCAACGGGGCAGTTTGGAGAGGTTAGGGTCATTAGTATTTTTACTTCATAATCGGTGTTGACCATTACGTCATAAATTAGCCCTAATTCGTAAATGTCTACCGGAATTTCAGGATCATATATGGTTTTTAATTTCTTTACAATTGCTTCGCCCAATTCTGCGGTGTCTATTTCTTCTGTCATTTTTTTTGATTTTAGTATTCTATTCTATAAAGTGGATAAATCGGGTTGTAGTACAATTTGAGCCCTACTATTTTTATACCAAAAATACTCCAAAAAAGCCAAATGCTATGGCTTTTGGAGTGTCTTTATTGTTTGGCACTAAAGGCCAATGCATACATTTTTATATTTTTGATCATAGAGACCAATCCGTTAGCCCGTGTAGCAGAGAGGTGTTCTTTAAGCCCTATTTGATCTATAAAATCCAGGTCTGCAGCCAGAATATCGCTGGCTTTTTGATTGGAGAATACTCGGATTAAGATTGCTATAATTCCTTTGGTAAGTATTGCATCACTATCTGCTGTAAAGACTATAGTGTCGTTATTTTGTTCTCCTTGTAGCCAAACCTTGGACTGGCATCCTTGGATTAAATTTTGATCTGTTTTGGATTCGTCTTTAATCAATGGAAGGTTTTTTCCTAAATCAATGATGTATTCGTAGCGTTGCATCCAGTCGTCAAACATAGAAAATTCGGCTACTATCTCTTCTTGTATGTCTTTAATATTCATTGTTTTGTTTTGCAAATGTATTTATTTTAGTAACAATTCTTTTGATTTCTAATGGAGGAAATCCGTGGTCAAAACTAGCCGATTCATACGTTTTTCCTTGGTATATAATCTTTAGGTTGGCTATGGCTGCTCCGTCAAAAAAGCGTTTTTCTGTGGGCGATTTTAGGTCTTTTAGTTCTTCTAAATCTACTTCCTGAAAAAGAGTAATAAGCATTTTCCAATCCGTATCCGTGATAGCAACTGCTTTTATTTTTTCTTTTTGATTTCTGTCTCGGCTAACAGTAACGGTTTGTTTTTGGATTGTTATTTTTTGGTAAAAGCCTCTTGTGTTGGCCACATATTCAATCATGGCAGTGTTGATGTCTTGGTTTTCAGTGTTTTCGCAACTTTTTCCAAGAAATAAGGTCAAGAACAGGGTCAAAAATAGTTTCATAGGGTAGGTTTTTAGGAGAGCATCATTTGTGCTTTTTTTAAGGCTTCTACCAAACGGTCAATCTCTTGGGTGGTGTTATAAAAAGAAAAGGAAGCGCGGATGGTGCCCGGAATATTGAAATGATTCATAATTGGTTGTGCACAGTGGTGTCCGGTTCTTACCGCGATCCCTAATTTGTCAATAATACTCCCAATATCGTAAGGATGAATGCCATCTATGGTAAACGATATTACGGATGTTTTTATTGCAGCGGTGCCGATTATTTTTAGCCCCTCAATTTCTAACAAACGCTTGGTTCCGTAGTTTAATAAAGCTAACTCTTGTTCCTGGATTGTATCAAAACCAATGCTGTTTAGGTAATCAATAGCAGTTCCTAATACAATACCACCCGCAATATTGGGTGTTCCTGCTTCAAATTTATGCGGCAGTTCTGCGTAGGTTGTTTTTTCAAAAGTAACTTCTTTAATCATTTCGCCTCCTCCTTGGTATGGAGGTAGTTTGTTTAACCACGCTTCTTTGCCATACAAAATCCCTACACCAGTAGGACCACACATTTTGTGTCCCGAAAACACATAAAAGTCACAGTCCAACTCTTGCATGTTAGGTTTAATATGAGGCACCGCTTGTGCGCCATCTATTAAAATAGCAGCACCTACTTGGTGTGCTTTGTCAATCATATATTGGATAGGATTAACAGTCCCTAAGGCATTAGAGATATGGTTTACGGCAACAATTTTGGTTTTGTCGGACAACAATTGGTCATATTCTGCCATGAGTAACTCCCCTTGGTCATTCATCGGAATCACTTTTAGAGTAGCACCCGTTTTCTCACATAGCATTTGCCATGGAACAATATTGCTGTGGTGTTCTAATGCCGAGACAAGCACTTCATCGCCTGCTTTTAGTATAGAGGCAAATCCATTGGCTACTAAGTTAATACCAAAGGTAGTTCCGGAGGTAAAAAGCACTTCGTGCAAAAATTGGGCATTAATATGATCTTGTACTTTGGCACGAGATATCTCGTAAGCATCTGTAGCTAATTGGCTAAGTGTGTGCACACCGCGATGGATGTTGGCGTTGATTTCTTGATAATATTTTGAGATAGCATCAATAACAACTTGTGGTTTTTGAGAGGTAGCTCCGTTATCAAAATATACTAATGGTTTGCCATTTACTTCTTGAGAAAGTATCGGAAAATCGGCTCTTATTTTTAGAATGTCTATCATAATTATTTAGAAATAGTCTACGTACAAAAGTACTAAAAACTAAATTGTTTTTGCTAGGATTTAGGGATTTTAGGGTCTTTATTTTCAGGTAACTATTTCTGTAGAGTGGTAATCTTCGAATCTTTTTAAGTGCAAACCGCCATAGCATCGTGGGTTATTTTGTCAGTTTGGCTCCAAGGCAACTTGTTTTTGCAAAAGCGGGGTGTATGTAAAGCCAAAAGTAGGGAGCAAGAGTTTTTAAATTAAAAAATAAAACCCGACAAACGCTAAGAGTCTGTCGGGTTTTTAATTGTTATTTTGGAAATGGGTTACAAATCAAATCCCATTTTTACACCTAATTTAGTTGCTATAATTTTGGTGATGCGTTGTTTTAATTCGGGTATCTTGATACTCTCAATTACCGCATTAGAAAAGGCATACATCAATAACGCTTTGGCTTCTTTTTGAGGGATTCCGCGTTGTTGCATATAAAACATTGCCGTTTCGTCTAATTGTCCAATGGTACAACCATGCGAACATTTTACATCGTCTGCAAAAATTTCTAATTGTGGCTTGGCGTTTATGGTTGCTTTGTCGCTCAATAAAATGTTGTTGCTTTTTTGAAAAGCATTGGTTTTTTGGGCTTCTTTTTCTACAAATATTTTTCCGTTAAAAACACCCGTTGCACGATCAGAGAATATTCCTTTATAATCTTGGTGGCTCTCACAATTTGGTGTTGCGTGTTGTACTAAGGTATAGTGGTCTACGTGTTGTTTTTGGCCAATAATGGTTATTCCGTTTAGGTAACTAACAATTCTTTCGCCAAAATGGTAGAAGTTTAGGTTGTTCCGTGTTAGGTTACCACCAAAACTAAAGGTGTTTATAGCAACACTACTTTCTTGTTGTTGTGAGGCGTAGGTGTTGTCAATTAAATTAGCGGTGAGGTTGTCATTTTGAATTTTATAAAAATCAACTATAGCACGTTTTTCGGCAAAAATCTCTGTTACAGAGTTGGTGAGCACGGGATTTTCGTTTAGACTCTGGTGTCGTTCAATGATTTGAACCTGTGCATTTTCTCCTACAATAATTAAATTACGGGGTTGTACCAACAAAGCGGCTTCGTTCCCAGTGGAGAAATACATGATTTCTATGGGTTTGTCTGGCACTTTGTTTTTTGGAATATTGATATACGCTCCTTCATTTGCAAAAGCCGTATTTAGGGAGGTTAGGCTTTCTTCTTTATTGGCAATTTTATTAAAATAAGTTGCTACAATATCTTTGTATTTAGGTTTGTTTAATACAGAGGTCATCAAACATACATCTATCCCTTCGTGGGTTGTAGCAGATAAGTGGGAGCTAAAAATCCCGTCAATAAAAACCACTTTGTAGCTGTCTATTTCATGCAAAAAATATTTTTTTACATCACTATATTGTACCGTATTTTCTTGTTTTGGAAATACGGTAAAGTCATTTTTTAAGACTGCATTAAGCGAAGTATATTTCCAGGCTTCTTGTTTTTTACTAGGAAAACCTTTGTTTTCAAAATTCTGTAATGCTGCGGTACGTACATCATGAAGTTCTGAGTGCACATCAATGCGCTCCTCAAAAGCCATAAAAGACGATACTAATTTTTCTTTTAATTCCATTTTATTATAGTTTGTTTAAAGTTTAAGGTTTAAAAGTTTAAAGTTATCTGGTAGTAACTTTGAACTTTAAACTTCAAACAAAAATTAGACTTCCTGCTCTTGTTTAATCCAGTCGTATCCTTTTTCTTCTAGCTCGTGTGCTAGTTCTTTTCCGCCGGATTTTACAATTTTACCATTGTATAATACGTGCACAAAATCCGGAACGATGTAATCTAACAAACGTTGGTAGTGGGTGATTACTACTATGGCGTTTTTGTCGCTTTTTAATTTGTTTACTCCGTTGGCAACAATTCGTAAGGCGTCAATATCTAGTCCAGAATCGGTTTCGTCAAGGATGGCTATTTTTGGTTCTAGCATGGCCATTTGAAAAATCTCATTACGTTTTTTTTCTCCACCTGAGAATCCTTCGTTAAGAGAACGCGATAAAAACTTGCGATCAATTTCTAATAATTCGGATTTCTCACGAATTAGTTTTAGCATTTCGTTAGCGGGCATTTCGTCTTGACCATTTGCTTTACGGGTTTCGTTGATTGCGGTTCTCATAAAGTTGGTAACCGAAACTCCTGGAATTTCTACCGGATATTGGAACGAAAGAAAAACGCCTTTGTGTGCTCTTTCTTCTGGAGCTAATTCGGCAAGGTCTTGTCCTTCTAAGCTAATTTCACCTTTGGTTACTTCGTAGTTTTCGTTTCCAGCAATGATAGAGGCTAGGGTGCTTTTTCCGGCACCGTTTGGTCCCATTATGGCATGAATTTCGCCTGCTTTTACTTCCAGATTAATTCCTTTTAATATTTCTTTGTCGCCTATTGAAGCGTGTAAATTTTTTATGCTTAACATTAGATTTTATTTTAAACCATTAAGGTATTAAGATTCGTTTAGTTTTGTAGCTGTAGTCGGATTTCTAACCTACACTTCCTTCTAGGCTTATTTCCAGTAATTTTTGAGCTTCTACCGCAAACTCCATGGGTAGTTTGTTTAGAACGTCTTTACTAAAACCATTTACGATCAAAGCAATGGCTTTTTCGGTTGGGATTCCACGTTGGTTGCAATAGAAAACTTGGTCTTCACCAATTTTACTGGTGGTGGCTTCGTGTTCAATCTTGGCGGTTGGGTTTTTACTTTCGATATAAGGGAAAGTATGTGCGCCACAATTGTTACCCATTAATAAAGAGTCGCATTGCGAAAAATTACGGGCATTATCGGCACGCGGGCTTATTTGCACCAAACCTCTGTAGCTGTTTTGAGATTTACCCGCTGAGATTCCTTTAGAAATAATGGTCGATTTAGTGTTTTTACCTAAATGGATCATTTTGGTTCCAGTATCTGCTTGTTGGTAATTATTTGTTACAGCAATGGAGTAAAATTCTCCTACTGAATTGTCTCCTTTTAAGATACAAGAAGGGTATTTCCAGGTCACTGCAGAGCCAGTTTCTACTTGAGTCCAAGAGATTTTGGCATTGGTTTCGCAGATGCCTCTTTTGGTAACAAAATTATAAACCCCACCTTTTCCTTCTTTGTTTCCTGGGAACCAGTTTTGAACCGTGGAGTATTTTATTTCGGCGTCATCCAGAGCAATTAACTCTACAACTGCAGCGTGTAATTGGTTTTCGTCCCGACTTGGTGCTGTACATCCTTCGAGATAACTTACATAACTTCCGGCATCTGCAACTAGTAATGTTCTTTCAAACTGTCCAGTTCCGGCTTGATTGATACGGAAGTAAGTAGAAAGTTCCATTGGGCAACGCACACCTTTAGGGATATAACAAAAAGACCCATCCGAGAACACTGCCGAGTTTAATGCGGCATAAAAGTTGTCTTTTTGAGGTACTACGGTTCCGAGGTATTTACGGACTAATTCTGGATGCTCTTTGATAGCCTCAGAAATACTCATAAATATAATTCCTTTTTCGCCTAATGTTTTCTTGAATGTGGTTGCCACCGAAACCGAGTCCACAACAATATCCATGGCTACATTATTCATCATTTTTTGCTCATCAACAGAGATGCCTAATTTTTTGTACATCTCTAAAAGCTCCGGATCTACATCGTCTAATGTTTTATTAGGGTCCACTGCTTTTGGTGCAGAATAGTAAGAGATGGCTTGAAAATCGGGTTTTTCATAATGTACATTGGCCCATTCGGGCTCTACCATTTCTTGCCAAGCACGAAAAGCTTCAATACGCCAATCGGTCATCCATTGGGGTTCTTCTTTTCTAAGCGAGATGGCCCGAACAATATCTTCGTTCAAACCAATCGGAAAGGTGTCTGATTCTAGATCCGTATAAAATCCGTACTCGTATTCTTTGTTTTCCAGTTCGATTTTTAAATCGTCTTCGGTGTATTTGCTCATGTTTTTTTGTCTTAAATTTTTAAAGTCGGTATCGTAATGTGTTGCCAAGTTTTGGACGCAAGACTTTGGACTATAAAGAGAAACTCTCTCCGCAACCACAGGTTCTGTTGGCATTGGGGTTATTAAATACAAATCCTTTACCATTTAAACCTCCAGAGAATTCTAGTATGGTTCCGGCTAGATATAAAAAGGATTTTTTTTCTACGGCAATAGTGATGTCATTGTCTATAAATATTTTATCGTCTTCGTCTTTTTTGTTATCAAATTTTAGATCATAAGACAAGCCCGAGCAGCCGCCGCTTTTTACACCAACTCGTACATAATCTGTTGCAGCATCAAAGCCATCGTCTTTCATTAAGTCGATAATTTTCTTTTTGGCAGTATCAGAAACTTTTATCATGTTTATGTTGTTTATAACTAGCATAGTAGCCTTTGTGTGCCAATGTAAGGATTTTGGGATCCAGATGGTTACGTTAGCAAGATACCACGCTATGTTGATTTTGTCTAAATTAACCGCAAAGATACTATATAAAAATCTTTTTACATACTACTTGCCATTTTTATAACCAATGTATAAATAGAAAAAACCTATTTAAGTCCAGAATTGTTTAACTTTGTTAGGTATGGAACAAAAAACCCAAAAAATGAAATTATATCCTATAGAAACTGGTAATTTTAAATTAGACGGAGGTGCTATGTTTGGCGTGGTGCCAAAAACTATCTGGAACAGAACCAATCCTGCCGATAGCAACAATCTAATAGACATTGCTGCCAGATGTTTGCTTATAGAAGACGGCCACAGACTAATTTTGATAGATACCGGAATGGGCAACAAACAGTCCGAAAAGTTTTTTGGGTACTATTCGCTTTGGGGTTCGCACTCCTTAGACCAATCCTTGGCTAAATATGGTTTTCACCGTAACGATATTACAGATGTTTTTATGACCCACTTGCATTTTGATCACTGTGGTGGTAGCGTGCAATGGAACAAAGATAAAACAGGATACGAACCCGCTTTTAAAAATGCTAGATTTTGGTCTAATGAAAGTCATTGGGAATGGGCAACAAAACCCAACCCAAGAGAGAAAGCTTCTTTTTTGTCCGAAAATATTCTGCCCATGCAAGAAAGCGGGCAACTCCATTTTATCCAAAAACCAACGGGAGATTTTTTAGAAAAATCCGAGTTGGGTTTTGGGGTTTTATTTGCAGATGGCCATACCGAAAAACAAATGATTCCGCACATTCAATACCAAGACAAAACCATTGTTTTTTGTGCCGATCTATTGCCAACAGCCGGACATATTCCGGTTCCGTACGTCATGGGATACGATACCAGACCCTTGTTGACCATGCCAGAGAAAACTAAATTTTTGGCCGCCGCTGCCGCAAAAGGGTATTATTTGTTTCTGGAACACGATGCGCACAACCAAATAATTACCGTGCAAGAAACCGAAAAAGGAGTGCGTTTAAAGGATGTTTTTAGCTCTAACGAAATCTTAACATCCTGTTAATGGTTTTTTTATTGCAACAAAATAAATTATTTTAGACCCATAATTTCAAACAAAATAAAATTTTTAATAAATGAATACCATCAAACCTATTTGTATTTCTGCTTTTGCCATGCTGGTTCTTGCAGGATGTGGCGCTCAAAAGCAAGTTTCTAATTGGAACGCTATTACGGCCATAAGTGCCCCTTTAAATGTAAAAAAAACAACCCCTCTAAAAGAATCGGAGTTAAAACGATGGAGTCATTTAGACCTTGTGAAAGACACCATACCGGGGATGAGCGTAGATAGAGCCTATGCCGAATTGTTAAAAGACAAAAAAGGAGTTCCGGTTATTGTTGCAGTGGTAGATTCGGGCGCAGACATAGAGCATGAAGACCTAAAACAAGTAATCTGGACCAATACTAAAGAAATCCCTGCCAACGGCATTGATGATGACAATAATGGCTATATTGATGATATACACGGATGGAACTTTTTGGGAGAAAGCACCAAAGAAAATCTAGAATACGAGCGCATCATCAAAGACAAAACCCTTGTAGACGAAGCCACCTATTTGGAAGCCAAAAAAATATACGATCAAAAAATTGCCGAAGCCAACCAAAACAAAGCAAGATTAGAGCAAATGTTGTTAGCAACTAGCAATGCAGACCAAACCATTGTTGGAGCACTAAACAAGCCAACGTATACTCTAGAAGAGCTTACTGCTTTAGAGTCTAATGAAGCAAAGGTTTTAGAAAGCAAAACAATCATGCAAAAAATGCTTTCTTACGGAATGGCCGTGCCAGAATTAAAACAAGCAATCCAAGGAGATATAGACGCAATGACAGCCTTGCTCACTGGAGCAACTTTAAAACAAAACTACCGAAAAGTAGTAGGAGATAACCCACAAGATATTACGGACCTAACCTATGGCAATAACAATGTAATGGGGCCAAACAAAGAAGACACCCTTCATGGAACCCATGTTTCGGGGATTATTGCACAAGTAAGACACAACCAAATTGGTGGTGATGGAGTGGCTAACAATGTTCAGATTTTGACCGTGCGAGCTGTTCCTGATGGAGACGAGTACGATAAAGACATTGCCCTAGGAATTAGATATGCTGTGGATAATGGAGCAAAAGTAATCAATGGTAGCTTCGGAAAAAGTTTTTCTCCAAACAAACAATGGGTTTATGATGCAATTAAATATGCCCAAGAGAAAGACGTATTGTTGGTTCATGCAGCTGGTAACGACGCCAAGGATATTGATGTTTTTGATAATTTTCCGAATGATTCGGATGACAAAAAAACAGAATTTGCAGACAATATGATTACCATTGGAGCCTTAAATTTTGAATACGGAGACCAAGTAGTAGCACGTTTTTCGAACATCGGAAAAATAAACGTAGACGTATATGCTCCAGGAGTAAAAGTGTATGCAACAACCCCTAATAATACCTATAAATATTTGCAAGGAACCTCTATGGCTTCTCCAAATGCAGCAGGAGTAGCGGCACTTATTCGTTCGTACTACCCTAGTTTGACAGCATCGCAAGTAAAACATATTTTGATGGATTCTGGAGTAGCAATAACTACAGAAGTGGTTGTTGGCGGCAACCCAAGAGACCGACGTCCTTTTACAGAGTTATCCCAATCTGGTAAAATAGTCAATGCCTATAATGCTATTTTGATGGCAGAGAAAATGACCAAAAAATAATTCCTTATGCAAGGTAACCTAATGGAAGAGCAGTCTGCTCTTCCATTTTTTATTTATATAAAAAGATGAAAAAAATTCTCTTAATTTGCTTGTTCAGCTGTAGTGCTGCAACCGTATTGGCACAAAATACAAAATATTGGCAACAACACGTAGCCTATAAAATGGACGTTTCTATGGACGTTTCTAAGTACCAATATAAAGGAACACAAGAATTAGTGTATACCAATAACTCCAACGATACCCTCCAAAAAGTCTACTACCATTTGTTTAACAACGCATTCCAACCCGGAAGCGAGATGGATGCCAGGTTGCACAGCATTAAAGACCCAGATGCCAGAATGGTTCATAACGTCAAATTAGAAGGCAAAACGGTTAAGGTTAGTCGTATAGAGAGTTTAAAACCCGACGAAATTGGGTATTTAAAAATCACTAATTTTAAACAAGATGGCGTTGCAGCTAGTACCAAAACAACTGGAACTATTCTGGAGGTAGTTCTGGCACAACCAATACTACCCAATAGCC
This sequence comes from Flavobacterium crassostreae, assembly GCF_001831475.1. Taxonomy (NCBI): domain Bacteria; kingdom Pseudomonadati; phylum Bacteroidota; class Flavobacteriia; order Flavobacteriales; family Flavobacteriaceae; genus Flavobacterium; species Flavobacterium crassostreae. Next base: position 843,412 of record NZ_CP017688.1, read on the forward strand.
AAACCACATTTACACTTGATTTTGACGGACAAGTTCCGGTACAAATCCGCCGTTCCGGACGTAATAACTCCGAGAACGTGGCCTTATCCATGGCACAATGGTATCCCAAATTAGCAGAGTTTGATTTTGAAGGCTGGCATACAGATCCCTATATAGCTAGAGAGTTTCATGGCGTTTGGGGAGATTTTGATGTTACCATTCGTATAGATTCAGCCTATACCTTAGGAGGTTCCGGATACTTACAAAACCCAAATCAAATAGGTCATGGTTACCAAGATGAAGGAGTGGTTGTAAAAATGCCTAAAAAATCCAAAACCCTAGCATGGCATTTTATAGCTCCAATGGTGCATGATTTTACCTGGGCAGCAGACAAAGACTACATTCATGATGTAGTAAAAGGCCCTAATGATGTTGCTTTACATTTTTTATACAAAAACAATCCTAGCACAACAGCAAACTGGAAAAAATTAGAACCCATGATGGTCAAAGTGATGGATTTTTATAACAAAAACATTGGTCCCTATCCGTACCAACAATACTCATTTATACAAGGTGGAGATGGAGGAATGGAATATGCTATGTGCACCTTAATGTTAGGAAACGGAACCCTCGAGGGACTCTACGGAATGGCAACCCACGAGTTGGGGCACTCTTGGTTTCAGCATATTTTGGCTTCCAACGAGTCCAAACACCCTTGGATGGACGAAGGATTTACTACCTATGTTGAAGATTTGGTTACTAATGCCTTGTCTGACCAAAAAGTAGCCAATCCTTTTGCAGGAAATTATAAAGCCTATTATTATTTAGTAAACTCCGGAAATGAGCAGCCGCAATCTACCCACGGAGATCGGTATGACCAAAACAGATCCTATAGCATTTCTTCGTATGTCAAAGGATGTTTATTTTTGTCTCAATTGGGATATGTTATTGGTTCCGAAAAATTGGATCAAACCATCCAGAGATACTACCATGATTTTAAATTCAAACACCCCACACCCAATGACATCAAGAGAACTGCAGAACGGGTATCTGGAGCAAATTTAGATTGGTATTTAACAGATTGGACCACCACAACCAATACTATTGATTATGGCATTCAGGCAGTAACCGCCAACCAAGAGCAAACCAGGGTGCGTTTAGAAAGAATAGGCCGAATGCCCATGCCTATAGATCTAACGGTAGAGTATGCAGATGGAACCAAAGAGAGTTTTTATATCCCTTTGCGCATGATGCATTTTGAGAAAGCAAATCCAAATCCAAGCCTAAAAAGAACCGTTTTGCAGGATTGGACTTGGGCGGCATCTAACTATGATTTTACAATTGCTGCTCCCAAAAATTCAATTAAAAAAATCACCATTGATCCAAGCGGCTTAATGGCAGATGTAAAACAAGATAACAACGTGTATATCTTGGAGCAATAATTAAATATAGAATACCAATAAATACCAAAAAAGTCTAGTTTTTACGCTAGACTTTTTTTGTTGCTTTTATTTTTGTAATTTTTTTAAATTATCAAGCATAACTTTGGTCATGGTTTCGAGATCAAAGTCGTGTTTCCATCCCCAATCTGCTCTGGCATTGCTATCATCAATACTCGAAGGCCAGCTATCGGCAATTTTTTGACGAAAGTCGGGCTTATAAGTAATGGTAAATTCTGGAATGTGTTTCTGGATGGCAGCCGCAATATCCTTTGGAGCAAAACTCATGGCGGCTAAGTTGTAAGACGAGTGTATCTTGAGGTCCTCTGGAGCTGCTTGCATAATTTTTATGGTTGCAGCAATAGCATCGTCCATATACATCATAGGCATTTTTGTTTCCGAAGAAATAAAGCTCTCATAAGTTTTGTCAGACAAAGCTTTATGGAATATGTCTACAGCATAATCCGTAGTTCCGCCGCCAGGAGCAGAGGACCAACTTATTAAACCTGGATAGCGAATGCTGCGCACATCCACGCCAAAGATATTATGGTAGTATTCACACCATCTCTCGCCGGCTTGTTTGCTAATTCCGTAAACCGTAGAGGGCTCCATGATGGTATATTGTTGGGTGTTTTCTTTGGGTGTTGTAGGGCCAAAAACAGCAATGCTTGAGGGCCAGAATATTTTTTTTATTTTTCCAGCTTTAGCTAAATTCAACACATGAAATAACGAATTCATATTCAAATCCCAAGCAAACGCAGGGTTTTTTTCCGCAGTTCCTGAAAGCAAAGCAGCCATCAAATATACATCCGTAATTTCATGAACCTCTACCAAATGTTCTATTTGATTAAAATCTAAGGCATTAATTACTTCAAATGGGCCAGAATTAACCACATCAATGTTTAATTTACGAATATCCGAGGCAATTACATTTTCGGTTCCGTATACCTCTCTAAGAGAATGAGTCAGCTCGGTTCCAATTTGTCCACAAGCTCCAATAATTAATACTTTTGTACGCGTCATAGCTAGAATTTAAGCCACAAAGATAAGAAATTTGCCAATAAGGCATTTAGAGAGACTAACGGTTTGTGACTACCTAAAGCAAAGTAGGACAATAGCGATTTAATTGGTATTATTTTGGCAGTATAGTTATCAAAATCACAGCAAACAGAAATGATTTGTAATTTGAAAATTCAAATCTGTATTTATAAATTACTTTGTAACTTTGTGGTTCAATGCCATATTTATGAAATCGAACACAATTGCTGTTTTTTTAGTTCTTCTATTGTTTGTTTCCTGTAAAGAGGAAAATTCAAAAAAAAATGTAGCTACTACAAAAGAGCTAAAAAAGAAAGAACTCCTTTTATCTACCATAAGTAATGCCTGGGATTTTTATGACACTCCCATCAACCAAACAGCAGAGCAAAGTGTGGTCACTTGGACCGAATTGCGCAATTTGTTACAAGAGTTGCATTTAAAACCCAAGGGAACCATTAGCGCTTTTCAGCAAAAAGCCACCGCAATTGCCACCGCAGCTACCGCCCTAAGCCAGAACATCCCGCAATGCTACAACCAACCAGAGATTAAAAGTAGGATTGGCACTTTGATTACAAAAATTAAATTATTGGATTTATACCTGCATCTGGATGCCATTGCCCAAGACAAAGTAGTCCAAATAATTCCAGAAATAAATAAAGAACTAGCCTCTTTGCAAAGACAAATGGATAAAATTGTGGTAAAAAGCAACATTCCAACAGAACAAGGAGAGTCGGAACTAAAACAAATGAAGGATGCCTCACGAGCCATCTCCAACCAACCAACAGACCAAAATTTACCACGAGTTGACTAAAACAGTTTTATACACCACCTACGATAAGGCGCCCACAACACAACAAATTGCGGCCCATTTAAATCAAAACGCTTCCACAAAGATGCATCTTAACGGCTTGTTAGGATCTGCAACTTCCTTTGTGATACGGTCTCTATTCCAGAAAACCGAAAGCCCATTTTTACTGATCTTAAACAACAAAGAAGAAGCAGCCTATTATCTAAACGATTTGGAGCAAATGGTTGGAGAGAAAGACGTTTTGTTTTATCCTGCCTCTTTCCGTATGCCCTACCAACTAGAAGACACCGATAATGCCAATGTTTTATTGCGTGCTGAGGTATTGAACCGCATTAACTCGCGCCAAAAACCAGCCCTAATTGTTAGCTATCCAGAGGCATTGTTTGAAAAAGTAGTAACCCGTAAAGATTTAGACAAAAACACCCTAAAGGTAGCCGTTGGAGATAAAATATCGATAGACTTTATTAATGAAGTTTTATTTGAGTACGAATTTAAAAGAGTCGATTTTATCACAGAACCGGGAGAATTTTCGGTACGTGGAGGAATTGTAGATGTGTTTTCTTTTTCTAATGATAACCCCTATAGAATCGAGTTTTTTGGCAATGAGGTAGACAGCATTCGGAGTTTTGATGTAGGTACGCAATTGTCTATCGAAATCCAGAAAAAAATCACCATTATCCCTAATGTCGAAAATAAAATATTTCAAGAAAACAGAGAAAGCTTCTTGGACTATATATCCCAGAAAACGGTACTTTTTATTCAAAATACCGAAGATTTATTGGTACAATTAGACCAGCAATTTGCCAAAGCCGAAACTGCTTTTGAAAAACTATCCAAAGACATTAAACACGCCACGCCCGAACAACTATTTTTAAACCAAGCTAGTTTTATACAAAAAGCAGTTGGATTTTCGGTGGTAGAATTTGGTTCCAAAGCTATTTTTAAAACCACCAAAACGGTTGCATACCATATAAAACCACAACCCTCGTTCAACAAACAATTTGATTTGTTGTTAAATAATCTGAATGAAAATCATTTTAACGGCTACAAAAACTACCTCTTTTGTTCCAATGATGCCCAAGCCAAGCGGTTTCATGATATTTTTGAAACCTTAGACGAGGCCAATTCCGAAAACATCCGAAAACAGTACACCACCATTGTGCTGCCCATTTACCAAGGTTTTATAGACCAAGAAAACCAAATTGCCTGCTATACAGACCATCAGATTTTTGAGCGTTACCATAAGTTTAGCATCAAGAACGGCTATTCCAAAAAACAAAACATCAGCCTGAAAGAGTTGACCACCCTGTCTGTTGGAGATTATGTAACCCATATTGACCACGGAATTGGGCGTTTTGGAGGCCTACAAAAAATTGACGTAGAGGGCAAAACCCAAGAAACCATCAAGTTAGTTTACGCAGATAACGATATTGTGTACGTAAGCATCCACTCGTTGCACAAAATTTCAAAATATACCGGCAAAGACGGCACGCCACCCAAGATTTACAAAGTAGGTTCTAATGCTTGGAAAACGCTAAAGCAAAAAACCAAAGCGCGCGTCAAAAATATTGCCTTTAATCTGATCCAGCTTTACGCCAAAAGAAGACTAGACAAAGGATTTCAATTTGCGCCAGATAGTTATCTACAAAATGAATTAGAAAGCTCGTTTATCTATGAAGATACCCCAGATCAAACCAAATCCACTCAAGAGGTCAAAGCAGATATGGAGAGTGACAGACCAATGGATAGACTGGTTTGTGGAGATGTAGGTTTTGGAAAAACAGAAGTAGCCATTCGGGCCGCTTTTAAAGCCGTAGACAACAGCAAGCAAGTAGCCGTTTTGGTGCCAACCACCATTTTAGCCTACCAACATTATAGAACCTTTACCGAACGATTAAAAGACATGCCAGTCTCAATTGGGTATTTAAACCGTTTTAGAACTGCCAAACAAAAAGCCGAAACACTTAAATTATTAGCCGAAGGAAAGCTAGACATTGTTATTGGTACCCATCAATTGGTCAATAAAAACGTGGTCTTTAAAGATTTAGGTTTACTAATTGTAGATGAAGAACAAAAATTTGGCGTCAACGTCAAAGACAAGCTAAAAACCATAGCCGCCAATGTAGATACCTTGACCCTAACGGCAACACCCATCCCAAGAACCCTCCAGTTCTCCTTAATGGCAGCACGAGATTTATCCGTAATTACAACCCCTCCACCCAATAGGTATCCCATTGAGACCAATGTGGTAGGATTTAGCGAAGAAACCATTCGGGATGCAATTGCTTATGAAATACAGCGTAACGGACAAGTTTTTTTTATCAACAACCGTATTGAAAACATCAAGGAAGTAGCCGGAATGATTCAGCGCTTAGTGCCCAATGCCAGAGTAGGGATTGGTCATGGCCAAATGGAAGGTAAAAAACTAGAAGAGTTAATGCTGGCTTTCATGAATGGAGAATTTGACGTATTGGTAGCCACCACGATTATTGAGAGCGGATTGGATGTTCCAAACGCCAACACCATTTTTATAAACAATGCCAACAATTTTGGACTTTCTGATTTGCATCAAATGCGAGGTAGAGTAGGCCGAAGCAACAAAAAAGCGTTCTGTTATTTTATATGTCCACCCTATTCAGCCATGACCGAAGATGCCCGCAAACGGATTCAGGCCTTAGAACAATTTAGCGAATTAGGAAGCGGTTTTAATATTGCCATGAAAGATTTGGAAATCCGAGGAGCGGGAGATTTACTAGGCGGCGAACAATCTGGTTTTATTAACGAAATAGGTTTTGATACCTATCAAAAAATCATGAACGAAGCCATTGATGAGTTAAAAGAAAACGAATTCAAGGCATTATATCCTACAGAAAATAATATCGAAACCAAGGAGTATGTAAAAGACCTTCAGATGGATACCGATTTTGAGTTGTTGTTTTCCGACGAATACATCAACAACATCAGCGAGCGTCTTAACTTATACAATGAGCTAGGAACCATCAAAAATGAAGAAGATTTACAAATTTTTCAGAAAAAACTAATAGACCGTTTTGGTCCCATGCCGCCCCGAGCCATTGCATTGATGAACAGCATTCGGATCAAATGGATTGCCAGTAGCCTTGGGATAGAAAAACTCGTAATGAAACAAGGCAAGATGATTGGATATTTTGTTTCGGACCAACAATCCGATTACTACCAATCCAATCGGTTTATGGCAGTAATGCAATTTGTACAAAAACAAAGCGCCATTTGCAAAATAAAAGAAAAAGTTACTCCAAACGGCTTGCGTTTATTACTGACTTTTGATAATGTAAAATCCACCCGAAGGGCTTTAGAATTGATACAAATGGTAGCAGAAATTAAGGAGTAACTGTTTTGGTGCAGTAGGGGTTAGTTCTTCAAATCCTTTATCACTTTAAAGGCCACATCAACCTGCTCCTCACTTACCAAAATAGTAAATTCATTAGAGGTAGAAATCACTTCATTGATGATAATCCCTTCCCAGGCCAAACGCTGAAAAATAAAATAATAAATCCCAGGAACCGCAATATTTTCTTTGGGTAATTTTACGGTAATGGAGGCAAGATTTTCGAGTTTTTGAATTAGTTTTTCGTTTACAAAATGCTTGTCAATTAATTTATCCACACTATTGCTGATAACAATATTAATTTCGTTTACCCCACGCGATGAGGTATAAAAAACATCTGGAAGTAGGTTGATATCGGATATTAATTCGGCTTGTTTGTGCAAAACACTCTCCGAAACCGCAAACGTATAATCCGTCAAGGCAGAGCGCACCGTAATTTCGCCAATGTTTTTTATAACCTTGTTAATTTTATGGTTTAATTTAAAATCCAGTTCTTCTGTTAAGCGTTTTAATGCCATTACAATTGCCCCTTGCTTGACTTCTTTACCAAATTCACTTTCTAATTCGGACATAATGTTTCTAGACAACGATGTCAGGTTGATTATCCCAAGAGATAAAGCATTCAATAAAAAAGGCTTGGTTTTGATGTAGTTTTCTACAATGGATGAAACGGTTTTCATGATAAATACGCTGTTTTATGCAAGTCCAAGATTTTTGAAAGGACTTAATTGTTTTAAAAATCGGTACAAATATAAATAAAAAACATTTTGTTACAAATATAACAATGATAAAAAACATTAAAAATGATAAAAAGCATCCATAAGGTGCTCGATCCCAAAAGATTTTGCATGCTCTGGGTCTGTGGAGGCCTTATTTGCAGTAGCATTTATGGCAATAATATCAAACCGAACCTCCGTGTCTAGATTTTTGATCGCAACATAGGCATTTACCGCTTTTACCAATAACTGTATTTTTTTGGGGTTTACAAAGTCTTGAGGCAATCCAAATGCAACAGAAGAACGGGTCTTTACTTCCACAATGGCCAGAACGGCTTCTTTTCTGGCAATAATGTCAATTTCGGCTTTTTGAAAAGTCCAGTTGGTATCCAGAATTTCGTATCCTTGTTTCTCTAAATAAGCAACGGCCATTTCTTCACCTAATTTTCCGAGATCGTTGTGTGCAGCCATGGGTTTTTTTTATCCGATTATTCAAAAAGTAGCGTGCTGGTTTGGTCTGTTACAGTAATGGTCACGGTACTCCCTAAAATTAGTGCGCGGTTATCTCGGAGGTGCCCTGCCGGAAAATGATACATAATCGGAATAGCATATTCTTGGGTGTGCTCTTCAATAATTGCTTCGGCATTTTTGCCCCAAGGAATGGTATTGTCTCTCATTTTGGTCATAGAACCAACCACAATTCCTTTAAGGTTGTCTAAGCATCCATTGCGTTTCAAATTCATCATCATCCGATCTATGTGGTATAAATACTCATCCAAATCTTCTAAAAACAAAATTTTGTCTTTGCAATTAATTGCAGACTCCGAGCCCAATAGACTATACAGTATGGATAAATTACCCCCTACAATCTGGCCTGTGGCACTACCGATTTTGTTTTTTGACTCCGAAACAATATGGTATGCTAATTTATGTCCAAATAAAGACAAGCGCAAACTCTCTATTGCCTGCGGGCTTGCACTTGGAACCGTTACAGGCATTACGGCATGTATGGATTTAAAACCCAGAGTATGCAAATGGTTGTGCAAAACAGTGATGTCACTAAAGCCAACAATCCATTTTGGATTTTTTTGAAACCCACTAAAATCTAGTAAATCCAACATCCGTACGGTACCATACCCTCCTTTTACACACCAAATGGCTTTTATATTTGGGTTGTCTAATTGCTGCTGAAAATCTGCAGCCCTTTCGGTATCGGTACCAGCTAGTTGGTGGTTGTCTAAACGGATGCTTTGGCCTATAACGACCTCTAGACCCCAGCTTTCTAACAAATCTATGGCTGGTTTTAAATTAGCATCCAGACTTTTTCTGGCAGTAGCAACTAGGGCTACGGTATCTCCTTTTTGTAAACTAGGTGGTGTTATCATAAATTGCTTCGCTTGGCTAGAAAATGAGTGTAAAATAAAAAATAAAAATACAAATTTAGAACTTTCAAAGTTACTTTTTAAAGAGGAAAATAGTTGGTAGAACATGGCTTTAGTGTCAAACAATAAATAATTTACGGGCGTCGTAACAACCAGACGCAAACAAAGATAGCACTTAGCTCCCAAAAGCCCTAACCAGCCAAAGAACAATCTGAAAATAAAAATGCTTTAATTCAAACTATAGTTGTAAATTAGTGCTCACTCTTAAAGAATGGATATGAGGTTGTTAGGTATTTTAAGTATGTATATTGCGCTTATTTATGGTTCTGTAATTTATGGGCAGCCCAAACACTATGCAATCCATACCGTAGCATTTTACAATCTAGAAAACCTATTTGATACCATTGCGAATCCTGCCACCAACGATCAGGAGTGGACTCCAGAAGGAAAAAAACATTGGAACTCCCAAAAATACCGTCAAAAACTTGCAAACCTAAGCAGCGTTATTCTAGACATAGGCTCCTTAGAAAACAAAAATGCACCCACACTCCTTGGCTGCTGCGAAATTGAAAACAGAACCGTACTCGAAGATTTGATCCATCAACCCCTATTGCAGCACCTAGATTATGGCATTATCCATTTTGACTCTCCAGACAAACGCGGTATAGACGTAGCGCTAATGTACCAAAAAAAATTTTTCAGACCCACTAGTTACGCCAATATACCGTTGTATATTTACAAAAACCAACCCAAAACAGACCCCATCTCACCCAAGAGAGTTTTTACCAGAGACCAACTCTTAATCAGTGGCTTTCTAGAAGACGAACCCATCCATATTATAGTCAACCACTGGCCCTCCCGCTCCGGAGGCCAAAAAAGATCCAGTCCCTACCGAGAAGCTGCTGGCCGCCTAAACCGCAAAATAATAGACTCCTTGCAACACCTAAACCCCCACGCCAAAATAATAACCCTAGGAGATCTAAATGACGGCCCCACAAACCAAAGCATCAAGAAAGGCGTAGGCGCAAGCGGCAACAAACAACACACAGCAGCCCAAGGCATCTACAACCCCTTCGAGAACATGGCCAAACGCGGCTTAGGCACCATAGCCTATAGAGATTCCTGGGATATATTTGATCAAATAATGCTTTCAGAACCGTTTATAAATCAAAATTATTCCGGCTACCAATACTGGAAAGCAGGCATTTACAACAAACCCTTTTTGGTACAACAAACCGGCAAATACAAAGGCTACCCCAAAAGAAACTCCGCTGGCCAAGTAGGCTACAGCGATCACTTTCCAGTCTACCTCTACCTAATCAAACAAATACACTAAGCCACCCATTATTTGCCAGACAACCAACCAAACAACAGTTACTTTTTTTAGTATCTTAGCAGTTAGAAACCCAAAACAATAACAATGGCAATCCCAAAACCCTTTAACCTCACCCAGTGGATAGAACAAAATAGAGCCTTACTAAAACCACCCGTAGGCAACAAAAACCTATACCGAGAATCCGGAGACTACATAGTCATGATTGTTGCAGGCCCCAATGCTCGCAAAGACTACCATTACAACCAAACCGAAGAATTATTCTACCAATTAGAAGGCACCATAAAAGTACTAATTCAAGAAGATGGCCAGCGCAAAGAAATGGAACTTCAGCCCGGAGACATGTACCTACATCCCGCCAAAATACCACATTCGCCCGTACGATCCGAAGGCTCCATAGGCCTAGTAATAGAGCGCAAACGCCAAGGACAAGGACTCCAAGACGGACTATTATGGCACTGTGACCACTGCAATCACAAATTATACGAAGTCTATTTTGAGCTCCAAGACATCGAAAAAGATTTTCTACCCCATTTTGAACACTTTTATAACTCCGAAACCCTTAGAACCTGTGCCAAATGCGGCACCATCATGGAAACCGATCCCAGATTTACCTCCAAAAAATAAGCCCAATTAGCAGCAATTTCCCGTCATTCGCTCTATCTTTTGCGGCTTAAAGAAAGCCCCAAAAGGATGCCGCTACTACCGGGGCTAGACCACAACACAAACCAAGCAAAGCCCCACAAACCAAAGCCATTAAAGCGCATTTCAAAGCAGCCAAAACTAATTTTAAGCACAGATTTTTGTATTCTATGGCATTAAACAATATCTTTATAAAATAATATAACAATTATAAACAAAAAGTTACAATGATAACAATAGCAGAGCAATTTAAAATGAAAGAAGCCCTAGCCCAACTAGGCATAAAAGAAATTAATGCAGGAACCTCCACTGGACTAAACCATTTTTCTAGCGGAACCATTCTAGAGAGTCACTCCCCAGTAGATGGCCAATTGATAGCCAAAGTAACCACCACCACCGCCGCAGACTACGCCAAGGTGATGGATTCTGCCACGGCAGCATTCCAAACATTTAGAACCATGCCAGCGCCACAACGTGGAGAAATTGTACGTCAGTTTGGCGAAAAATTACGCAAAAATAAAGAAGCATTAGGAAAACTAGTTTCCTACGAAATGGGTAAATCCCTACAAGAAGGATACGGCGAAGTACAAGAAATGATAGACATCTGTGATTTTGCCGTAGGGCTATCTCGTCAATTACATGGTTTGACCATGCACTCCGAGCGTCCAGGACACCGTATGTATGAACAATACCACCCAATGGGAGTTGTCGGAATCATTTCGGCATTCAATTTTCCGGTAGCCGTATGGGCTTGGAACACCGCCTTGGCTTGGATCTGTGGCGATGTTTGCGTTTGGAAACCATCCGAAAAAACCCCACTATGCGGAATTGCTTGCCAAAACATAATTGCAGAAGTAATTAAAGAAAACAACCTTCCAGAAGGAATTTCGTGTCTAATAAATGGAGACTACAAAGTAGGCGAAATGATGACAAACGACCCTAGAGTACCCCTAATATCTGCCACAGGATCTACACGCATGGGTAAAATTGTAGCCCAAACCGTAGCCGGACGTTTAGGAAAATCCTTGCTAGAATTAGGAGGGAACAATGCCATCATTGTAACGCCAGATGCAGACATAAAAATGACCGTAATAGGAGCAGTTTTTGGAGCAGTAGGAACCGCAGGACAAAGATGTACCTCAACCCGTAGATTGATTATCCACGAGAGCATTTATGACAAAGTAAAAGAAGCTGTAGTTTCGGCCTATGGTCAGTTGCGCATTGGTAACCCATTAGACGAAAACAACCACGTAGGTCCCGTTATAGATACGCATGCCGTAGAGATGTACAACAATGCCCTAACACAAGTAGTTGCCCAAGGAGGAAAATTATTAGTAGAAGGAGGCGTACTTAGTGGCCAAGGATACGAGAGCGGTTGCTATGTAAAACCCGCTATTGCCGAAGCAGACAATGCCTTTGAAATTGTACAACACGAGACGTTTGCACCCGTATTGTATTTACTAAAATACTCTGGAGATGTGACGGATGCCCTAGCAATCCAAAACGGAGTAGCACAAGGGTTATCCTCAGCAATTATGACTAATAACTTGAGAGAAGCAGAGCTTTTCTTGTCTGTTGTAGGATCCGATTGTGGTATTGCCAATGTAAATATTGGTACTTCTGGAGCAGAAATTGGTGGCGCTTTTGGTGGCGAAAAAGAAACCGGTGGCGGTAGAGAATCTGGATCAGATGCTTGGAAAGTCTATATGAGACGCCAAACAAACACCATCAACTACACCACAAGCTTACCGCTAGCACAAGGAATAAAGTTTGATTTGTAATCCAAAATAAGCATACCAAAAAAGGCAATTTGAAATTTTCAAATTGCCTTTTTTTATGTTTGTAAATAGCCTAGAGAATTCTTTATTATAGATTAAAAGAGGCTCCAATACTAAATGTAAATTGATTGTTTAGATGATCAAAGAGTTTGTTTTTAGTACCATATTTAGCAATTGGAAACCCAAGTTCTGTAAAGACTCCAAACCCATCACTAAAAAAGTAACGACTTCCAAGATGTCCTCCAAAATTTTTCAAACCTAAACTTAATCCTGGATAGATGTCTAATCTGTCGTCTATATTGATTGCGCTACTTAAATTAGCATTAATTCTGAATTTAGCATCAAATCGATCTTTAAAAGCAGGTTTTTCGGTTTTAAATTCCGTAGGGAGTACACTAGTAGGTACAGAAATTTCTTGCACATCTAATAAATAACTACCCACAAATCCGTAAGAAAAATTTTCTCCAATACCAAAATCAGCAGAGGCCTGAATTCCAGAACCCCCTTTTTGAAGGTTTGCTCCAATATTAATTTTAGAATCTCCAGCTCCTTCAAAAGCTTGAGCATGAATAAGACCTGCGCTACAAAGTAATACTAAAGTAATGATTTTTTTCATAATTGTTTTTTTAAAAAATAAGCACAAAATTAGCTTTTTATATTTTAATTTCTCCCTTTTTCGTCAAAATAGAGTTGGTGTAAAGGTTCGCTTTGCCAAAATTCTTTAGTGTCAATATCCATAATAGTTAGCGGTCCTTGGAATGCTGCCCCAGTATCCATATTCCAAACGCAGGCTCTTTGGACTGGCTGGGTTTTGCCAATTCGGGTTACGGGAGTGTGTCCAATATACACTTCGGTGTAGAGTGTTAATCGTTTTGGGTATAAAATATCGTTTGGCTTAATGTGGGTGTCTAGTGCTAAGGCGGTTTCCCATAGGGTTCTGTCCCAATAAAATAGTTTAGGAAAAAACTCATAACTCACCCCATTCATATTAGTAAAACCAGCATGAACAAACAGACGATTTTTAGAATCTAAATGGTAATCTTTTAACGAAAGTAAAAAATCTATATGTAGTTGTTTGGTGGCTTTGTCTACTTGTTGGTATGCCGTAACAGTGGCTTCGCCACCATGTTTGTACCACAAGAGGTTGTCTTTGTTGTCTTTTAACCAATGCAAAAGCAACTCGTCATGGTTGCCTCGTATAAATACGCAATGGTTGGTGGTATTTAATTGTATTAAATAATCCAGAACTTGTGGCGATTGGCTCCAGCCATCTACATAATCTCCCAGAAAAATTAAGCGGTCTTTTGGAGTAACTTTGGCTCTTTGGATAATTTGATGTAGGGCACGCAAGCCTCCGTGTATGTCTCCTATAACTAATGTTCTCATTTGGTGTATGGTCAATCAAAATTATAAAAACAGCAAGTGCGTTGTTTTTTTAGAACATAAAAATAAGAAAAAGAGTTGGGCAAGGGGTGTTTTTTATTTTTTATTTTTCAGAAAAGCTCTAAAAACATTCCGTTTAGGCTTCTGTTTTGGTGTCGTATTTCATTTTTCGTAAAACGCGTAAGGCTTCTTTGAATGCTAAATAAATGTTTTTGTAGGGTTTTAAAAGCGGTTTGGCAAGGATCAATCTTTCTTTTGCGTCTTGAAAACCGTTGAGGTAACAAATCATGAATGTAGAGGGTAGGTTTTCTAAATCGATGTATTCTCGTTCGGTTAATGGGGTTTGTTTTTCTAATTTGAGCAGTAAGCCTAGATTTATATTGTAAATATGCAACAGCATCTTTTTGTTGAATTCTGGAGGCTGAAACAGCATTTGACTCTCTATCTTATAATACCCATTTTCATAAAAAAAGAGAATTTTTTTTTCTAAAGGATAGTAACTCGTTTTGTCATTCAAACCCAAGGGAACATATTCGGTAATGGTGAACGAATGCTCATCATAGGCTATGGTAACTACATCTTGAGCAGAATAAAAGAGCTTTACTTGTTCATTGATTAATTCAATATCTACTCTGGATAAATAGGTTTTTTGGCGTACTCTTTTGGGAATTCCTGCCCAACATATTATAAACAGCTCTTTAAAAACATGGTATTTTGGTGTCATGTCTTTGTGTTTGTACTGTATAAAATCAAAAACACCATCTAGGGTGTGTTTTATATTGTTGCGTGCGTTGTTTTCAATATCTGCCACGGTTGCAATGTTTTGGTAGTTTTTTTCAACATGTTCTTCGGTTGGCGTGGTGTTGCTTCCGCGTCTTACAAAAACACTATTTGCAGCAATGGTATGGATTCCTTTTTTAAAAAAAGAAGTTTTGTTTTTGGGTTTGATGGTTACCAGACCTACCACTTTATCTTTGGGTAGGTTTGGAAAAGGAACATTTTCGTATTGAATTTTAGGAGGATTCTCTAAGTAAGCGTTAACTAGGTTTTGAATGCGGCTGTCATCAAAAAAGTCATCGCCCACAATCTCATTGTCTTGATCCTCAACGCCCACAACAATATACGAATTGTTGGCCGGATTAGAATTGGATAAAGCGCAAATGTGTTTTAAAAATTTTGCTTTCCCCTCGCGTGTGTGCAAGTTTAATTGGCGTTTTTTGTCATAAAAGCTGTTTTCATCATTATGAGAGAGTAGGTTTTTAACTAAAAGACGCTTGTTAATCATGGGAGATGCTTTGGGTTATATAAAAAATTGCCACAGTTTTAAAACGAGTCTAAACTGTGGCATGGATAGGTTTGCAAGGCTTTTAATCTCTTTTTACAATTGTAGAAGAGGCTTGTGCAGTGCTCATTACTACCAGATCTGCAATATTGACGTGATAGGGTCTGGAGAGCACAAAATGGATTATATCTGCAATATCGTCGGCTTGCAGTGGGCTAAAGCCTTTGTACACATTAGCGGCTCTGGTGGTATCGCCTTTAAAGCGGACTTGGCTAAACTCTGTAGCCACCATCCCTGGATGAATGGCGCCTACTTTGATCCCATACAAATTTAAGTCCATCCGCATGCCTTGGTTCAGTGCATCTACGGCGTGTTTTGTAGCGCAATAAACATTTCCGTTGGGGTAAACTTCTTTTGCGGCAGTAGAACCAATATTGATAATATGGCCAGATTGTCGCGTCTTCATTTGCGGAATAATTGCTTTAGAAACATATAGCAAGCCTTTGATATTAATGTCAATCATGGCATCCCAATCTTCGATACTGCCGTCTTGAATGGGGTCTAGGCCATGGGCATTTCCGGCATTATTAATTAATACATCTATAGTAGCAAAGGCTTCGGGCAAAGAGGCAATGGCTTCAAAGACTGCTTTTTTGTCCCGAACATCAAACACCAAATGGTGTACTTGGGTGTGTGCTGCTAATTCTTCTTGTAAGGCCTCTAAGCGGTCTTTTCTTCTTCCGCAAAGGATAATTTTATAGTTGTTGCGCGCTAGGATTTTAGCTGTAGCTTGGCCTATTCCGCTCGTGGCTCCAGTGATAAAGGCTGTTTTGGTCATTTTGTTAGTTTTGAAAAGGGTTTTTGTTTGGACTGCATTTGTGCCATGGGTTTAAGGAACTTCGTGCCCCATGCTTTCGCTCCATATTGCAAACCAATCTTCTGGATCAAGGGTGAGTGCTACGGCTTTGTGCAACGACTGTATGCGAGCAATATTTACTGTGCCAGCAATAGGAATTACCTTAGCGGGATGTTGCAAAACCCAAGCCAATAAAAGGGTGTCAGAACCCAAATGGTATTTTGACACCAGCGTTGCCAATAGATTTTTTAATCGACGTGTTTGTGGTATGTCTTGTCGGAACACGGATCCCAAAGGGTTTCCAGAGATTGGTCGTATTTGGTTGTTCTGCATGTAATCAAAGCTGCCGTCGATCATGGGCTCAAAATTAGTGGCCGAAAAAGGTACTTGGTTGTAGCTTACGGCTGTTTTTTGGCGGATCAATTCGGTTTGAGAGTTGGTGAAGTTAGACAATCCAAAGGCATGGATTTTCCCTTCGGATTTTAGTTGTTCTACTGCTTCGGCAATAGTATCTGCCTGCATCAAAGGGCTTGGTCTGTGGAGCAGCAAAACATCTAAATAGTCTGTTTTTAGATTGCTCAAAGATTGCTCCACAGATCTAATTATGTGTGCTTTAGAGTAATCATAATGCTTGATGGTAGTGGGCCTGTTTTGGGCAACTATTTCAATACCACATTTAGAGATTAGTTGGATTTTTTCTCTAGCAATGGCGCTAGATGCAAAAGCGTTTCCAAAAGCAGCTTCGGTAGTATACGAGCCATAAATTGGCGCATGGTCAAAGGTGGTGATTTTATTTTCAAAACAAACATGGAGGATGTTTTCCATCTCTTTTTGATTGAGGTTTTTATCCCAAATACCCCAATTCATTGTTCCTGCAATGATGGGCGATAACGTGGTTGTATTCATGGTTTTAATTTTTAATTGTAATTGCAATTTTGGTCTATTGGATAGATGCTTCTCAAAGTTCTTAAAAATATAAAAATACTATCACAACAGATGCCTAAAATTAAGCAATTGCTAGAAGTTTTAACCATTTTTTAACATCTTTACTCTAAAAAAAAATTCAATTTGCACTACCAAATGTAAGGCTATAAAATTAAGGCATTAAATTCAATATTATGGAACAAAATACAGCAACTTTAGACATTAGAGCAATCAATGAAAAAATAGAAAGAGAAAGTGCATTTATTGATTTACTTTCCATGGAAATGAATAAAGTGATTGTAGGTCAAAAGCACATGGTAGAACGATTGCTTATTGGGCTTTTAGGCCAAGGGCATATTTTGTTAGAAGGGGTTCCTGGCTTGGCAAAAACCTTAGCGATCAATACCCTCTCTCAGGCAATTTACGGCTCTTTTAGTCGGATCCAGTTTACGCCAGATTTGTTGCCTGCAGATGTGGTTGGAACCATGATTTACAACATAAAACAAAATGAGTTTTCTATTAAAAAAGGGCCTATTTTTGCTAATTTTGTTCTTGCAGACGAGATTAACCGTGCGCCAGCAAAAGTGCAATCGGCATTATTGGAGGCCATGCAAGAAAAACAAGTAACCATTGGAGATACTACTTTTAAACTAGAAAGACCCTTCTTGGTGCTTGCCACCCAGAACCCAGTGGAGCAAGAAGGAACCTACCAGTTGCCAGAGGCACAAGTAGACCGTTTTATGCTAAAGACCGTTATTGATTATCCAAAAATGGACGAAGAGCGTTTGGTGATTCGTCAAAATTTAAAAGGAAGTTATCAAAAAGTAAACCAAGTAGTTTCGGTAGAACAGATCTTGCGAGCACAAGAAGCCGTTCGCGAAGTGTATATGGATGAGAAAATAGAAAAATACATCTTGGATATTATCTTTGCAACACGGTATCCAGAGAAATACAAATTAGCAGACTTAAAACCCTTGATTAGTTTTGGAGCTTCGCCTCGTGGAAGTATTAATCTTGCAGTTGCTGCAAAATGTTATGCCTTTATCAAACGCAGGGGATATGTAATTCCAGAAGATGTACGTGCAGTAGTACACGATGTATTGCGTCACAGAATAGGGATTACCTATGAGGCTGAGGCCGAAAACATTACTTCGGTAGATATTATCAACAAAATTGTAAACGAAGTAGAGGTGCCCTAAAAAGTTGTTTAATGTTTAAAGCGCGCTGTTGGCTAACAAAAACTTTAAACTTGTTGGAACCGTAAACAATTTTAAAAAAAAATGGACACAAAAGAACTTTTAAAAAAAGTACGCAAAATAGAAATCAAAACCCGAAGATTGAGCAATCATATCTTCTCAGGAGAATACCATACGTCTTTTAAAGGACGAGGAATGACCTTTAGTGAAGTACGACAATACCAATACGGGGATGATATCCGTGCCATAGACTGGAATGTTACGGCACGCTATAATGAGGCGCATGTAAAAGTTTTTGAAGAAGAACGAGAATTAACCATGATGTTGATGGTAGATATTTCGGGCTCAGAGAATTTTGGCACCCAGAACCAATTCAAAAAAGACATAGTAACAGAAATTGCTGCAACCATGGCTTTTTCGGCTACCCAGAATAACGATAAAATAGGATTGATTTTGTTTTCGGACCAGATTGAGTTGTATATTCCGCCCAAAAAAGGACGCTCCCATGTTTTACGAATCATTAGAGAGCTGCTAGAATTGGAACCCAAAAGCCGTAAAACAGACCTAACCCAAGCCTTAAAATTTTTATCCAGCACCCAAAAGAAAAAAGCCATTGTATTCCTGATTTCGGATTTTATGTGTCAAGGTTACGATCACAGCCTAAATATTGCAGCCAAAAAACACGACATTACCGGCATTCGAGTTTATGATATCCGAGAAGAAAGCATCCCCAATATCGGAATGGTTTCGATGCTAGATGCAGAGACAGGCAAAATAGCCTTAATAGATACCGCATCAAAAACGGTGCGGTTTAATTACGAAAAACAGTATAACCAAAAACTAAACTATTTTAAAGATAGCTTTAGTAAATCTGGGTCTGGAGTAGTCCACACTAGAGTTGACCAGAGTTATGTGACTAAATTATTAAGCTATTTCAAATCACGATAATAGTCCTTTTTCAATAGTTCCTAAATCAGGATCTGAAAAATCAAATGTTTCAAATAACATGAAAAGATATATCTACTTACTTGTACTTTTTTGTTGTATCCCGGTTTTTGCCCAACAAAAACCAGTACAAACCCTTATAAATACTACCAAAAACAAAATAGGAGCAGAGTTTAAGCTAACCCTAAAGACAAACGTAGATACCGTATCCAAAGTTGTTTTTCCGTCACCAAAAAACATGGGCGCACTAGAGGTAATCAAAACCTATCCTACAGATACCATTCTAAAAAACGGACGGTATGAGCTGATCCAAAAATATGGGTTAACCCAATTTGATTCGGGTAGCTACACTATACCAAGCAGTAAAATCCGTATTAACAACCAGCTCTATTATTCCGATTCTATCCAAGTAGAAGTAGCAAATGTTGCGGTAGACACCCTGAAACAAAAAATGTATGACATCAAAGACATTGCCACAGCAGAGAGCCAGAAAGCAAACGGCTGGAAATACCTTTTGGCAATAGCGCTACTTGCAGCTATAGGCTGTTTGGTTTATTGGTTGGTAAAAAAACAACAAAAAAAGAAAATAGAACACGAGGTTTATAAAACACCTATCGAAAAAGCAACCAATTTGCTAAACACCCTAGAACAAAAAGCACTTTGGCAAAAAGGAGAAATAAAAAACTACTACAGTGAGTTAACCGATATTGCCAGAAATTATATAGAAGAGGCCATTGAAATTCCAGCAATGGAAAGCACAACAGCCGAATTAATACAGGGACTAAGAGAAGCATCTCAAAAAAAGAAGATGGCTCTCACGCCAGAAATTATTGAAAATTTAGAGCGTGTTTTAAAACAAGCAGATTTAGTAAAATTTGCCAAATCCAAACCCTTAGATTTTGAAATTACAGAAGACAAAAATAAAATTCAAAGAGTAATTGTAACCCTAGACAAAGCCCTACCCGCAGTGGTTGAAAACCAAGAAGACAACCTGCTAAACGAGGTACAAAGACAAAAACAAATAGCCCTTCAGTTACAGAAAAAAAGAAAGAAACGCTGGGCCATTGCTGTGGCATCGGTACTTTTTTTGGGATTAACAACCCTTTTTTATTTTATAGCAACCCTAGGATTTACTAACGTAAAAGATACCCTCCTAAGGCATCCAAGCAAAGAATTGCTAGAAGGACAATGGATCCAAAGCACCTATGGTGACCCAGGGATACATATAGAAACACCCAAGGTGCTCAAACGTATAGATTTAACAAAATCATTACCCAAAAACGGCATGGCTTTAGTCAAAGAGATGCATTCTTTTGCCTACGGAAATATTTCGGATAGTTTTTATATAATGGTATCCACGTACCAATACAAACAAGATTCTGTTTCGGTAGACCTCAAAAAATCCATGGAACTTAGCATCCAAGCCCTAGAGTCTCAAGGCGCACAAAACATGTTAGTAAAACAAGAAACCTACGATACCCCCGAAGGCATAAGTGGTTTAAAAGGCTACGGTACTTTTTCGAGAATAAATACCATAACCAACAGCAGCGACAAATTGTATTACGAAATATTGCTATTCAAACAAGAAGGAGGTTTGCAACAAATACTCCTTTTTCATGAAGAAGGCGATGCGTATGCAAATCAAATAGCAGACAGAATATTGAATTCGGTTGAATTAAAAAAAACAAATCAATAATGGGTACTATCACGTTTTTAAATCCAGAGTTTTTTTGGTTATTTCTTTTGATCCCATTAGCTATAGCATGGTTGGTATACAAAAGAAACGAGCAAACTGCCACCTTAAAAATAAGTTCCTTGGATGGATTTCAGGCAACTGCATCGTGGTGGGTACGCTTGCATCCTTTTTTGAGTGGTTTACGATTAGCGGCATTAAGCGCCTTAATAGTAGCCCTAGCAAGACCCAGAACAGTAGATGTAAGCAACCAAACCAAAATAACAAAAGGGATTGATATTGTAATGGCAGTGGATGTTTCTGGGAGTATGCTTGCCAAAGATCTAAAACCCAACCGAATGGAAGCCCTAAAAAGGGTAGCTGCAGACTTTGTAGAACAACGCCCCAATGACCGCATTGGTTTGGTGGTGTACGCCTCCGAAGCCTACACAAAAACGCCAGTAACCAGTGATAAAGCCATTGTTTTAGAGGCTATAAAGAGCATAAAATACGATAATGTTTTGCAAGACGGAACCGGAATAGGAATGGGGTTGGCCACGGCCGTAAACCGCTTAAAAGACAGCAAAGCCAAAAGCCGAGTAATCATTCTTTTGACAGATGGGGTCAACAATGCGGGTTTTATAGAGCCCGAAACCGCAGCAGATATAGCCAAACAATACGGCATTAAAGTATATACCATAGGAATTGGAACCAACGGAATGGCAGAATTTCCTTACGCAATAGGCCCTAACGGGCAGTTTTTGTTTCAAAGAATGAAAGTAGAAATTGACGAGCGCTTGATGCAAAATATAGCCAGAAAAACAGACGGAAGATATTTTAGAGCAACCAGCAACAGCAAGCTAGCCTCTATTTATGCAGAAATAAATAAGCTAGAAACCACCGAAATTGAAGAGCTAAAGTTTTATGACTACGACGAAAAATACCGTCCTCTGGTACTCCTAGCTGGATTGTTACTAGTATTAGAAATAGCCTTAAGAAACACCATTTACAAAAGCTTTCTTTAAAACCGTTCCAAATCCAGAGATCCAATAAAACAAATAAGCGGCAATTAAAAGCTAGAAATTGAAAATGTGCCCCAATTTGAGGGCTTAGAATTTTAAAAAAATTATGGAACTAGACCAAAGCAATTACTTATACCTCCTCTTTTTACTGCCAATACTAGTGGCAGTATTCCTTTATAATATATATTGGAAAAGAAAAAAACAACGCGAGTTTGGTGACTTAAATTTGATTGCACGGCTAAGTCCAGAGCGTTCCGTATTCAAGCCGATTTTAAAACTAGTAGTGCTTCTATTGGCCATAGCCGGATTGATTTTGGGACTAGTTAACCCAAAAATTGGCACCACCATGGAAACCGTAAAACGAGAAGGAATAGACATTGTTTTTGCCATGGACGTATCCAAGAGTATGTTGGCCCAAGATATTGCGCCAAGTAGGTTAGAGAAGAGCAAACAAATTGTTTCGCAAATCATCAACCAGCTAGGCAATGATCGCATTGGTATTGTAGCCTATGCAGGTAGCGCTTTTCCGGTATTGCCTATCACTACAGATTATAGCGTAGCAAAAATGTTTTTGCAAAGCATGAGTCCAGATATCGTATCCTCACAAGGTACCGCCCTAGACGAGGCAATAAAATTATCGGCAACTTATTTTGACCCAAAAAGCAAAACCAGCAAGTTGTTAGTTCTAATTTCTGACGGAGAAGACCATTCTGAAGGGGCTCAATCCGTAGCCGCAGACGCAAACAAGCAAGGCATGCGTATTGTGACCATAGGAATAGGAACCGAAAAAGGAAGCACCATTCCACTGCCCACAACCACAGGCCAACCAAATTACCAACGCGATAATGCAGGCGCAATTGTTACCACCAAATTAAACCGAGCCAATCTTCAGGCTATAGCCAAAGCTACTAAGGGCGGTTATATAGATGGTAACAATACCAAAGAAGTGGTAGAATATCTAAAAAACACCCTAAATACCATCCAAAAAACGGAGTTCGAATCCACACAGATGGCTAATTTTCAATCTCAATTTCAGTGGTTTTTAGGATTTGCATTCGTACTGCTATTTTTGGATCTATTCTTTTTAGAAAAAAAGACCACATGGCTAAAAAAATTAAATCTCTTTAACGACAAGTCGTAACTACTTTAGCACAGACACCGGTTTGTTGGAGAAATAAAAACAGAATTAAATGAAAAATAGTAAAAAATACCACGCCGTTTTTATCTTGTTTCTTTTTTGCGGATTGCCTACCGCATGGGCACAAGACCAAGGCAGCATTTTGCCCCAAGCCAACCAGCAATACAAAGACAAAAACTTTGTAGAAGCCGAGGCCAATTACAGAGTTTCAAGTTCTAAATCTGCACATAAAACCAGCTCGACCTACAATCTAGGTAATGCCATTTATAGACAAAATCAAGCATCCGAGGCCAAACATGCCTACCAAGAGGCACTACAAACAGCCAAAACCGCTACGCAAAAACACCAAGCATTGCATAACCTTGGCAACGTTTTTATGAAAGAAAAAGACTATACACAGGCCGTTGCAGCATATAAAAATGCCCTAAGAAACAACCCCTCCGATGAAGAAACGAGATACAATTATGCTTTGGCCAAAAAAATGTTGAAAGAAAATCCGCCAAAAGAAGACCAAAACAAGAAGGATAAGGATAAAAAAGACAAAGACAAAGACAAGGATAAAAAAGACGATACTAAAGATAAAGACAAAAAAGAAGACCCCAAGAAAGATGGGGACAAAGACCAGAAAGATTCCAAAAATCCAGACCAAGAAGCTCCCAAGCCCCAACCAGAGAGCATGTCAGAACAACGTTTAAAAAACCTCTTGAACGCCGTAAATAACGAAGAAAAGAAAGTACAAGACAAAGTAAACGCAAACAAAGTAAAAGGCAAACCAACCAAAACAGAAAAAGACTGGTAAAAAAGTAATTTTCGAGGCTTGCAACCCAGCACTAAAACCCAAACCAGAACCTATTCTGTGGATAAATGAACAAAGATTAAGGATGAAAAAGTTTTTATTTATAGTACTATGGAGCTTTCAAGGGCTTTTGGCCCAAGTGCAATTTGAAGCAAAAGTTAGCAAAACAACTCTGGGTTTAAACGAGAGACTTCGGATTGATTTTGCAATGAATATTGATGGAGACAACTTCAACGAACCCTCTTTTGACGGATTTCAGGTAATTGCAGGACCAAGCCAGCAAGTTAGCCAGTCTTGGATAAACGGCCGGAGCTCTTTTGAAAAAATTTACTCCTATTATTTATTACCTAACCGCAAAGGAATACTTACCATCAAGCCAGCCACCATAGAGTACAATGGCCAGATTTACAAAACTACTCCCATAAAAGTAACGGTCACCGCTGCAGTAGAACAGCCTAAAGACCCTAATGATACGAGTATTTCGGCAGATAATAATTTATACTTAATAGCAACTATATCTAAAACCAACCCGTATGTAAATGAACCCATAACGGTAGTCTACAAATTGTATTTTGCAAACATTGGGATTTCTAATTTTAGGGAACTCAACAAACCCAAGTACAACGATTTTTGGAGTCAGAATATAGAAATAAAACAACTAGAGGCCGAAGAAGGAATATTCAAAGGAGAAAACTACCGCTATGTAGTGTTAAAAAAAGTAGTACTCTATCCACAGAAATCTGGCAAGCTAATTATAGAACCACTCACCTTAGATGTAGATGTGCAATTGCCTACCAATAGGCGCGATATTTTTGGCAGAATGTTACTTTCAGAGACCAGCAAAAAAGTTTCTGCAGGCGCCAAAACAATACAAGTACGGCCTTTGCCAGAAAGCGGCAAGCCAGACGATTTTACGGGAGCAGTAGGAACGTTTGATTTTAAAGTAACGCCTTCTAAAACAAGCTTAAAAAATGGCGAAAGCTTGGACTTGTTAGTACATGTAACCGGTAAAGGGAACCTAAAATTATTTAGTTTGCCCAAGCCAGTTGTGCCAAATGCCCTTGAGATGTATGATGCAGTACACCAAGAGAGCGTTACCACATCTTTGGCAGGAATGTCCGGAAAAATAACAGACAAGTACGCCATTGTGCCTCAGTATAAGGGCAATTATCCCATAAAACCGCTGCGTTTTTCTTATTTTGATTTAAATTCAGGTAGTTACAAAACCCTAAGTTCTCCAGAGATCTTGATCCAGGTTTTGAATGGTCCTACAGATACCCGAGCTACAGATAGTCTGAGCATAGCATCCGGAACAAATACCATACACACACCGCAGTTTGCTAACATCAAGACCAATACGGAACTAAAACCAACCAATCCAAAAGACTTTTTTGGATCGACAACCTACTTCTGGTTATTGCTGTTGCCATTTTTAGGAATACCATTACTTATACTATTTAAAAACAAAAAAGAAGCTTTTGATCGCGATATAGTAGGCAGCAAAATCCGCAACAACAATAGGTTGGCCAAAAAATATTTGTCTCAAGCCAAAAAGCAAACACACCATAAAGAATTGTTTTATATTGCCCTAGAGAAGGCCATGCATAACTTTCTTAAGGCAAAGTTGCATATGGAAACCTCAGAGATGAGTAAAGACAATATAAAGACCATTTTGTTAGATAAAAATGCAAATCCGGCTACTGTAGACCAATTTATAGCACTTACTGAAAATTGCGAAATTGCACGATACGCACCAGCATCTAGTGCCGCAATCCAGAACGATTATGACAAAGCAGTAAGCATAATTGCATCCTTAGAAAAAGAAATCTAACCAAAATTTGCAAAAAGTAAATTCCATGCCAAATCGGTTATCGTTGGTTTATAACCTAACTTAGAAACCCAAAAAAATGAAAAACATTGTATATCTATTACTACTATTTGCTCCACTTTTAGTTGCTCAAAACAACTTTGAAAAAGGCAACCAATTGTATGCAAAAGGCAATTACGCCCAAGCCGCCGCCGCATATAATTTGGTTTTAGACGCTAATTTAGAATCTGCAGAACTATACTACAACCTAGCCAATTGCTATTATAAATTAAATAAAGTAGCCCCAGCAATTTATAATTACGAAAAAGCATTGGTCCTAAAACCCAAGGATCCCCAAACAATAAACAATTTAAAATTTGCTCAAAAAAGAACCGTAGATACCGTCAAAGACATTCCTAAAGTAGGTTTTGCAAAATTACTTAGAGATTTTACGGCCCAATACCACTACAACACTTGGGGGTATCTCTCTGTTGGGATAGCAAGTTTGTTTTTGTTGCTATTTATAGGATATTATTTTTCTCAAAAAAGCCTTTTCAAACGAGTTTTTTTTGGAGGAATGCTACTACTAAGTGTACTACTGGCCAGTAGTATTATGGCTGCTATTTTTGAACGCCAAGAGTGCCAAAAAGACCAACCAGCTATTGTTTTTGCCGAAAAAACAAACCTCCAAAAAACACCACAACAAAACAGTAAAACAATAATTACAGTGCACGAGGGTACAAAGGTGTTTGTAATTAAAACCATACAAGATTGGAAAAAAGTACAATTAACAGATGGCACCAAGGGCTGGATAAACCAAAACGCCATTAAAGAAGTAAAATAATTCGATGCACTATTCTTCCGTGTGGGACGGTGTTGGCTTAGTAGTTTGGGTGTTTTTAAAATCCGAGTACCATTTTTCAAGAGAAGGATATATAAAGCGGGCTGTTTTTTGTATCGGGTTATACAACAAAGACTGTTCAAAGGTTTCCTCTTTAACAAGCATGTTGTTCAAGTTGATTTTCTGAAAAAGATTGCATACCACACTCAACAACAAAATAGTTTTGAGCACACTCAGCAATCCACCTGCAAGAGTGTTAATCCATCCCAAAAAAGCAAAATCCATAATTTTGGTAAACACCTTTGCAAGCAAATGAATCCCAATGACAATTGCCAAAAAGGTGAGCGCAAAAGCCATTATTTCAACATATTTGGAAGACCAAGAAAATGCTTTAACCAAGTATTCTTTTACAAAATGCGAACATTTAATGGCCAAATAAATCCCTAAAACCAAAGAGAGCAAAGACGCTAATTCTGCAAA
The DNA here is from genome assembly GCF_001831475.1 of Flavobacterium crassostreae. Classification (NCBI taxonomy): domain Bacteria; kingdom Pseudomonadati; phylum Bacteroidota; class Flavobacteriia; order Flavobacteriales; family Flavobacteriaceae; genus Flavobacterium; species Flavobacterium crassostreae. The sequence continues at coordinate 870,236 of NZ_CP017688.1, forward strand.
AAGACCATTTCTAAGCCCCTTGTATAAGGCATAAACCAGCAAAGCTCCTAAAACAATATCCAAAAAACCCATAATTATAAATTAGTAAGTGAAGCCACAAATATAAAATAAATCAAACCGCCATTGTCAATTTTCAAGTTGTTATCTTTGCCAAAAATAATCTAGCGGTTTTACCAGATACAGCAAATCCCGAAACCGTTGGTCCCAACCAACCACCATCATGTCAAGAGATATACAACTTAAAGAACGCTGGGAACAGCTTGTAACCATACTATCGGATCAATTCTCACAAGGAGAAGACTTAGATCTAGATGCCATTATATACCTAATCGGAGTCCAAGAATTAGGCAAAGTGCACCGAGAGTACAAAAAAGACGAAAAATTAAACCTCATGCACATTGCCATTTGTAGATTATTAGAACCCTATGGTTTTTATGAATTTGAATTTTTTGACTCCGATGGCTGGCCACACTATACCGTCAAAGAAGCCTTGCCGCCGCTAAAACCAGGAGAACAATCCGTACTGATGAAAGAAGCCATCGTTACTTATTTCTTAGAGCGCGAGCTCATAGACTAAAACAGCAACAAAATTAGTCCGCAAACTTTAAACATAAAACGGTAAACCTAAAACAAATTTTGTAAATTTGTTGACCCAATTAGTGCATGAAAATGATAGACAAGATAAAAGAATATATTGACCAAGTACAGGCTTTTTCTACACAAGACAAGGCCGAATTAGAAACCTTTAGAATCAAATTTTTAGGAAGCAAAGGGCTACTAAAAGATTTTTTTGCAGCGTTCAAAGACGTGCCAAACGATCAAAAAAAAGAATTTGGTCAAGTAATCAACTTACTAAAAACCTCCGCCGAAGAAAAAGTAAAATCCATTCAAGAAACCCTAGCAAGCAAAGAAGAGACCAAAGGCATTTTTGGAGACCTAACCCGATCCTCAGAACCAGTAATCATTGGATCCAGACACCCCATCTCTATAGTCAAAAATCAAATTATAGACATCTTTTCCAACATAGGTTTCAACGTGTCCGAAGGCCCCGAAATCGAAGACGATTGGCATAATTTTACCGCATTAAACCTGCCAGAATACCATCCGGCACGAGACATGCAAGACACCTTTTTTATCCAAACCAATCCAGACACCCTACTGCGCACCCACACCTCATCGGTACAAGTACGTTACATGGAAGAAAACAAACCACCCATACGCACCATCTCACCAGGGCGTGTATTTAGAAACGAAGCCATATCCTCCCGTTCCCACTGTATATTCCATCAAGTAGAAGGCCTCTACATAGACAACGAAGTATCCTTTGCAGACCTAAAACAAACCCTATTGCACTTCACCAAAGAAATGTTTGGTAAGTCCAAAATACGCCTAAGACCATCCTACTTTCCGTTCACAGAGCCAAGCGCCGAGATAGACATTTATTGGGGACTAAAAACCGAAACCGATTATCGAATCACCAAAGGAACCGGTTGGTTAGAAATAGGAGGTTGCGGTATGGTAGACCCAAACGTTCTAAAAAACTGCGGCATCAACCCCGAAGAATACAACGGATTTGCTTTCGGAATGGGCGTAGAGCGCATAGCCATGCTACTTTACCAAATCGGAGACATCCGTATGTTTTATGAAAATGACGTGCGTTTCTTAGAACAATTCAAAGCAAATATTTAAAAAACAAGGAGCTATTTCCAGCTATTCGTTACAATCTTTTGTTGTTTTAAAGAAAAACAACAAAAGGATTTCCACTTCTATCTGGGCTAGAAATTGGGCGCGCGCACTAGTTAAAGCCAACCCAATCACAACAAAAATCGGGTCTAATGACAGCAGTTCCAAACCACAGCTACAGAATTACAACAGCATGAAAAAAGACATAATAATACCCATAGTAGAAAACGTTTTTCTGGCAGCAGTCCCAGAATGGAGCGATGAATTCATGGAAAAAGTATGGTACGCCTACTTAGTCAATGACAGCGACTACCTTATAGAAAGCGTGATGGTAGTCTCCAAAGCATTTGGAACCCTCCAAGGCGAAATGAAAAAAACCTCCCTACTACGCCACGCATTTGTTAGCGTTCCAAGCGTATCGGTAGTCAAGCTAGAAATGATCGAAAAAAGCGTCCTACAACTCCACAACGAGTTCTCGGTTACCTATTTTATAGAAAACACACTATACGACAAAAAATTTATCTTTAAAGCAAATTCCATCCAAGAAGCAAACCTCGAAGAAGTTCCAATTCTATTCCAAGATGGCGTTATACAACGATAGCCTTAAAACCATATTATAACCAACCAAGGCGCTACCCCAAACAGAGTAGCGCCTTGCTTATTTTTGCAAAAGCCAAACAAATAATTTAGTCTAATTTGTCGGTCAGTTTCTTGAAAACACTCTTGGCATCCTTACCTTGGTATAAAATTTGGTACACCGCATCAATAATAGGCGTTTTAGCACCATAATCCTGATTAAGTTGGTAGGCGCTTTGGGTAGCATAATACCCCTCGCATACCATACTCATCTCCATCATAGCACTCTTTACAGTATAGCCTTTGCCAATCATGTTACCAAAGGTGCGGTTTCTAGAAAATATAGAATAGCCAGTAACCAATAAATCACCCAAATAAGCCGAGTCATTAATGTTACGTTTCATTTTGTGTACCTTTTTGATAAATTTTTTCATCTCCCGTATACCGTTACTCATCAACACCGATTGAAAATTATCGCCATACCCCAAACCATGTGCAATACCGGCCGCAATAGCATAAATATTTTTAAGCATAGCGGCATATTCTGTACCAATAATATCGTCTGTGATTTTGGTTTTTATAAAATCTCCAGACAAATGCTTGGCAACTATTTTGGCCTTAGCAGCATCTCCACAGGCAATAGTTAGGTACGACAAACGCTCTAGTGCCACTTCTTCGGCATGACAAGGCCCAGTAATCACCCCAATGTGGTCATAAGGAATGTCATAGGTAAAATGAAAATGCTCCCCTACAATCATGCTAGTCTCGGGTACAATTCCTTTAATGGCAGAAAAAATTATTTTGTCCTTTAACGAAACCTTTAATTTTTGTAACTCTCCCCCCAAAAAAGCAGAAGGAATAGCAAAAATAATATAATCGGCATACGCCACGGCTTGGTTAATATCGTTAGTTAAGTGTAGTTTTTGGGTGTCAAACTCTACCGCGCTTAAATAATTGGGGTTATGTTTGTATTTTTTGATGTGTTCTATCGCAGATTCGTTACGCATATACCAGTATACCTCCGAAAGATTTACGCATAACATTTTGGTAATTGCAGTAGCCCAGCTTCCTCCGCCAATAACTGCAAATTTTATATTTTGGGTCATTTTTTTAATTTTATTCAAAAGTACTTAAAAAAGCATAAATCCTATGCTAAAAAAAAGCCAACAAAATCAAGTGATGCAGAAGTATTTGTTTTTTTGTGTCTAAAAAAACAAGCATTTTAGTAATTATATAAAATAATCTAACATAATTTGCGTTATTGTGATATAATTTTTATTTTTTAGTAGATTGCGTATTAAATTAGTAGTGTGCACTTTAAAAAAAAGGCGCCTTCTTAAACAGAAGAGCGCCTTTTAATTGCACCGGTATTCTAGCATGCTAGACCGTGTCTGGAATTAATAACTTCTTTCTACAATAGCTTTCACTTTTTCTAATGTGATATTTTGTTTTTCGCCTAAGGCTTTCCATCCTCTATCTTCAAAACGCTTTACGATAAAAGTAGCGGTGTTGCTATACTCTTGGGTATAATCGGATAGTTTTGTGTCCATTCCCATGCGGTGAAAAAAGGTAACGGTTTTGTTTATTGCTTCGTTTGCAATTTCGTCTTCGGTGCCTTCTAAATTAAAGATTCGTTTACCGTATTGCGCTAGTTTGGCTTTTTTGGTTTCAAACATAACCGTATACAAACTCGGAGCAATGATGGCAAGTGTTCTGGCATGATCTATCCCGTACATGGCCGTTAATTCATGACCAATCATGTGGGTTGCCCAATCACTCGGAACCCCTTTTTGTATCAAACCATTAAGTGCCATAGTACACGACCACATAAAGTTGGATGCTAAGGCATAATCACTAGGGTCTTCTACCACCTTTGGACCAACTTCAATTAAGGTATGCAAAATTCCTTCGGCAATTCGATCTTGCAAATACCCCTCATGTGGATACGTCAAGTATTGCTCCATAACATGTGTATAGGCATCTACCACACCATTTTGTAGTTGTCTTTTAGGCAAAGATTGAATTACAGTAGGATCACAGATAGAGAATTTTGGGAACAAGGCCGAACCTCCAAAGGCTAATTTTTCTTTGGTGGCTTGGATGGTAACTACTGCTCCAGAGTTCATTTCGCTTCCGGTAGCTGGCAGAGTAAGTACGGTTCCAAATGGCACTGCATTTTCTTTAATCAAAATACGCTTTTGCAAAATTTCGATAGGATCCCCTTTGTAATTAACTGCTCCCGAGATAAATTTTACCCCATCAATAACAGATCCACCACCTACAGCAAGTATAAAATCAATTTTTTGTTCCTTAACAATAGCCACTGCTTTCATCAAAGTTTCAAAATGCGGATTGGCTTCGATACCGCTAAATTCTACAATTTCGTGCCCTTTAAGGTTGCGGATAACTTGTTCGTGGATTCCGTTTTTAAAGATACTGCCGCCTCCGTAGGCTACCAAAATTTTTGCTCCAGCAGGTACCAGGTCACCTAATTTTTCTATTTGTCCTTTTCCAAAAACAAGATTGGTAGGGTTGTATAATTCAAAGTTGGTCATAATTTAAAATATTTAAAATTTAAGAAGGCTCTATCGCTACAATTCTGCGATAGAGTTGGAGCCAGATAAAGCCTTCTCAGTATTATTATGTATTATTTTTTGGCATGCAATTGTTCTAACAATTTTCCGGCAACTAATTTAGACGAAGCAGGGTTTTGCCCCGTAATCAATAAACCATCTTCTACAGCATACGGATTCCAGTCTGCTCCCTTAGAGTAAGTGGCACCATTGGCTTGCAAAGCATCTTCTAATAAAAACGGAACTACCTCTGACAATCCTACAGCAGCTTCTTCGGTATTTGAAAATCCGGTCACTTTTTTTCCTTTCACTAAAAATTCGCCGTTTACTTTTACATTTTTTAATACCGCTGGAGAGTGGCACACAAAAGCTACTGGCTTGTTGTTGGTATAAAAAGCGGCAATTAAAGCATCAGAATCTTTATTCGCAGCTAAATCCCAAAGTGGCCCATGTCCTCCTGGATAAAAAACGGCATCATAATCCGACTCTTTTATGTCAGTTAGTTTATGTGTTTTGCTCAATTTAGCTTGTAATGCCGTGTCTTTATCAAAACGTTTCGTGTCTTCTGTTGCAAAGGATTCATCCGCACTTTTTGGATCAATTGGAGGTTGCCCTCCTAGTGGAGTTGCAATGTCAATTACAACTCCTTTGTCTGCTAACTCATAATATGGTGCAGCAAATTCTTCTACCCAAAATCCTGTTTTTTCTCCTGTGTTCCCTAAATCAGAGTGACTAGTTAGAACAAATAATACTTTTTTCATGTTTGTTTTTTTTGTTTTTTGCGCAGCTGCTCTAAAACAACCTACGGTTACTACTATTAAGGCAAATAATGCAATTTTTTTCATTGGGGTTATTTTGTTGGTACAAATCTACGGGTATTATGCTATCAGTAAAAATAATTTAAATTATGTTTGTGATAAATATATTTATATCATGGTAAATCTAGAATGGTACCGTACTTTTAAATCGGTCTACAAAAACGGCAATTTCTCCTTGGCTGCCAAAGAGTTGTTTATAAGCCAACCTGCAGTGAGTCAGCAAATAGCCATGCTGGAGGCTCATGTGGGCTATACTTTATTTAACCGAAAATCAAAAGGTGTTGAACCTACGGAATATGCTAAGTTATTGAATAACTTGATTATAGAAGCGCTGGATCGTTTAGAGAATGTAGAAAATGGTTTTCGTGCCAAAGCATTTAACGCCAATAGATTGATTACTGTGGGGATTTCTAGGCATCTTTTTAATAGCTTGGGCAGGGTATTGATTTCAAAATTTGATTATATTGATTTTAGTTTTCACGAAAGTGAATTGTTGTTTGAATTGGTGAATACCAAAAAAATTGATTTTGCCATCCTTACGCAAAAACACGACACCTTTGATACCGTTCAGACCAAGGTAGGCACAATCAAACCAGTAGTGGTAGGTTCTAGGGATATAGATCTCTCGGGGCTACAACACCCTATTGAAATCCAGCATAATAACGCTATAGAGCAATGGCTAAACGAACAAATTTGGTACAGCCATGATGCCAGAATACCACATGTTAAGTTATTTTGGCTGCATGTTTTTGACAAAAAACGGCCTACTATAGTTCCTAATTATATTATTCCTTCAGAATTTGAAATGCTATCTGCCATGGTTCAAAATTCCGGAATTGCCATTAGTTGGAATTGTAATGCCAAGTTTTTTATAACTCAGGGCACTTTGCAAATGGTGTGGGATAGTGCCAAAATGCCTGGCACAGATGTGTATTTGCTGTCTGGCAAAAACGAGCATTTTAATACCGCATTTAAAGAAATCGAGACCGAATTGGTCAAAATACTGCAGTAATTATTTTTTATAAAAAAGATTGTGGTCCAGGTATTCCCAAACCTTAGCAGGCACCAAAGGCCGAATGTTTTTTCCTTCTTTGATGTTGTTACGAATAAAAGTAGACGATATCTCGACTACTGGAGCGTCAATAAGATGAATCTTGGGATGGTTTTTTAACGCTACGTTTTCTTGTTCAGATGAAATTGCTTCGCGGTTTGGTCCTTTGGCTTCGAGTCTAGGATAAACGTAGATGTCGTGATTTTGCAAAATAACGTCGTAGTTTTTCCATTTATGAAGTGATTTTAAATTGTCTTCGCCCATAAGCAACGAAAACGTATGATGAGCATATTTCTCTTCTAGGTGAACTAAAGTGTTCACGGTATAATTCGGTTGTGCTAATTTAAACTCAATATCCGAGGGTTTTATTTTGGCAAAATCTTCGGTGGCTAGATGTACCATGTGCAATCTATGAAAATCATCGAGCAAAGTGCTTTTGTTTTTGTGCGGATTGTGCGGCGTAACCACCATCCAGATTTGATCCAAATCAGAATGCTCTGCCATGTGATTGGCAAGGATTAAATGACCAATATGAACGGGGTTAAAGGTCCCAAAATAAAGTCCTATTTTCATCGATTTTCTTTCTAGCTATAATTAGATAATTAGTGTTTGCTCACAAAATCGTGCACCAACTGCTGGGCTTCTTGTAGGGCAACTTCCAATTCATAATTTTTAATAACTACATCAAATTGCGGAGCCGTTGCTAGTTCTACAGATGCTTTGGCAATACGCATATTGATTTTGTCTTCACTTTCGGTGGAGCGTTTTTTGAGTCGGATTTTTAATTCATCAATACTTGGCGGTTTTACAAACACGGCCAAAGTTTGTTCCGGAAATTTAGATTTAATACGCAATCCGCCTGCTACATCAATATCAAAAATAACATTTTTACCTTTGGCCCAAATGCGTTCAATTTCACTTTTCAGGGTGCCATAAAAGTTATCTCGGTAGACTTCTTCCCATTCCAAAAAATCTTCATTTTTGATATGTGTTTTAAAATCTTCGGTAGATATAAAATAATAATCCGTACCATTAATCTCTTCTCCCCGAGGGTCTCTAGAAGCAGCCGAGATAGAAAACTCTAAATTTAACTCTGGCTGGCCTAACAAATGTTTGACTATAGTGGTTTTTCCGGATCCCGATGGTGCCGAAAATACAATTAATTTTCCTCCTCTGCTCATGGTGTTGTGTTACTTATGCGTGCTAACGTAGCCAATTTATAATACGTTTAAAACTTGTTCTTTAATTTTTTCTAGTTCGTCTTTCATCTGGACTACCAATTTTTGCATTTGCGCATGGTTGGATTTAGAGCCCATGGTATTGATCTCTCTACCCATTTCTTGGGTAATAAAACCTAATTTTCGGCCATTGGTTTGCGTGCCCTTGATGGTTTCCAAAAAATAATCCAAATGGTTGGTCAGCCGCACTTTTTCTTCGGTAATATCTAATTTTTCTAAATAATAGATAAGCTCTTGCTCAAAACGGTTTTCGTCTACGTTTACTTTTAATTCGGCAATAGCCGTTTGCAAGCGGTCTTTGATAGCCTGCACGCGCTCTGGATCTAGTGCCAAGGCTTCGGTCATATATTCTCGAATGTTGCCAATACGCAACTGAAATTCTTTTTCAAGAGATTTTCCTTCGTCTTTTCTAAAATCCAAAATGTTCTGTATGGCCTCTTCAATAACGCCCTGGATGTGCGTCCAGTCTTCTGGGTCAATTTCTTCGCGTTCTATTTTTAAAGCATCGGGCATTCTTACTGCCATCTTCATCAATTCGGTTGGATCGGCTGCGGCATATACTTCTTGCAATTGGTTCATGTATGCCTTTACAATTGGAGCATTTACTTTAGTGGAGGTTTGTTCTGCGGTGCTTTCTATAAAAACCGAAAAATCTACTTTTCCTCTTTCTAATTTAGCCGCAATTTGGGTTCTTAAACCCAATTCCATCTCTCGGTACAAAGAAGGCATTCTTACATTTAAGTCTAACCCTTTACTGTTTAGGGATTTTACCTCTACAGTTATTTTTTTGTTAGGCAAGAGTACAGACGCTTTACCAAAACCAGTCATTGATTGTATCATATAGTTGTATAAAAGAGCTCAAAGATAACAAAAAGGGGCGTAACCCACAAAGCAAGTATTTTTAGAGAATAGAGTAGGGTTTTTTAGGCTACTGGAGTCGGTTTTCGGGTTGCCAGATAGACTCCAATAAACAGCAACAGAGCCGAGGCTATTTTGGTAAAAGACAAGGTGTCTTTGCCTAAACCAATAGCAAAAAGGGTCGCAAAAAAAGGCTGTAAATAAATAAAAACAGCCACCGTAGTTGGTTTTAACTCCTTCATGCTAAGTAGGTTGATTAAATACGTCAAAAAAGTAGAGACAACAACCACAAAAACTATTTTCCAGCCAATATCCACCGGAATAGCCTCCCAGTGCATCGCCTGGATTTGGTTCCAGCCAAAAGGCACTACCATTAGCAAACCAAATAAATAAATCCATTTTACAAAAGTAAAAGCCCGGTATTTATCCATTAATTTTTTGACCACAATCAAATAAAAACCATACGATATGGCATTGACCAACACCAATAGATTGCCTAAAGCAGCATGACTACCATTGGCTACCGTTTTGCCATACAAAATCAAAGATCCAGTACCCAGTAATCCCAACAAAATTCCAACAAACACTCTTTTTTGTAAGCGTTCCCTCATAATTATAGCCGATAAAACCAGTACAATCATGGGAGTAGTAACCATTATTACTGCCGCAGATATAGGAGAAGTAAGACTCAGTCCCTTAAAAAAAGTAAGCATATTAAAGGCAACCCCAAAAAAAGCAGCCGCAACAATCCGAGGAAAATCCTGAAGTGCAATTTTTTCTTTAGGCATAAACAACCACGCCAACCAAAACAATACCGTAGCCCCACCAACACGCAACAAGATAAAGCCATAAGCACCGATATATTGTGGCATTACGTCTTTGGCAATAGTAAAAGTAAGTCCATAAATGATCGAGACTAGAGTTGCCCCCAAAAGCGCAATATTTCTTCTAGACATGGTCCAGAGCCTTCATAACCTGAAGCATATTTTGTTGTGTCCCGCCCACAAACACCTGATTAGCAATCACAAAAACAGGACGACTCAAAAAGGTGTAATGCTCCAAGAGGTATTTTTTATAATCGGCTTCCGTCAACGATTTGTTCTTCAAATCCATGGATTTATACAACTGCGCCTTTTTGCTAAACAAAGCCTCATAACTTCCGCATAATGCATGCATTTCTTCCAATTCTTGCAAACTAAGCGGGGTTTGTTTAATATCCCTAAAAACAAGATCCGTACCTTTTGGCAAGGTTTTTATAATTTTTCGGCAAGTATCACACGAGGCAATATAATATATTTTGTTTGGCATTTTTGATATCTTTTTTTGCAAAGAAAATCCATTTGAAACTGAAAATGATTATTTTTATCAAAAAAAATAAAAAAATGAATCCCGTACTAGCCATCACACACACCAACAGAAAAATACTAAGCCAGCATCTAACCAACTACACCTTAGAGCAACTCAATACCATTCCGGCAGGGCACAACAACAATTTAATTTGGAATATAGCCCACGTAGTAGTAGTACAACAAATGCTTGTTTATGGCCTATCCGGACTACCCATAAACCTGCCAGAAGAAATCGTAGAAAAATACAAAAAAGGCAGCAAACCAGAGCAAGACGCCACACAAGAAGAGGTAGACGCCATTCAGACCATGCTTTTAAGCACCATAGACCAAACCCAAAAAGACCTAGACAACCAGCTTTTTGTACAATTTAAAGAATACCCAACCTCCACCGGATTTGTTCTAAAAAACGCCCAAGATGCCATGAATTTTAATAACTTTCACGAAGGCATACACTTAGGCGTTATATTTAGTATCCGAAAACTTATTTAGTAATTTGTGTGGAGCTATTTCCCGTTATCCGCTGTATCTTTTGTAGCTTAAAGAAAGCTACAAAAGGATGCCGCTACTACCGGGGCTAGAATACAGCAGCTACGTTATTTGAGCAACAAATAATCCTTCAAATCCTCATAGGGTATAAACAACTCTTGTGGTCCATCTGCATACGAGGCAATCTCATAGCGGTTGTAGTACAAAAGAATTCCTTTGTCCGAATAAAAAATATTTAAAGGAAGCTGGAACTGATCGCCCTCAAACATAAACGTAGTGGTATTGATTGCATGATTTTCAGGAATACGGTACTTGCTTCTAAATCTTTTTTCGGCAAAAGCCTTAAAGGCCTTCTCATCTTTAAACAACTGCTTGGTAGCGATGCTTTTTCCGGTCTTTGGGTCAAACAACAAAGAGCGCAAGCCTTGGTATCCATGAGCGCCTCCAGTATACGTATAGTGGTTGATTTCTAGATTTAAAATGCGGTCCGATTGGTATTTAATAGTACCTTCAATTTTGGCTTCCCAACCAAACTCATCTTTTGGAAATTCTGTTTTTAATTTTTCGTAAGAGCCGATAAATGCCTTCAACAATTCGTTATAATCTTTAGAAGTATAGGGTTTTTCGCCAAAATAAATAAGCTCTTTCAATACCCAAAAAACTTTCTTATTAATACTATCTGCTACTACCGCCTTGCCTTTTGCCACCGGAATAGTTAGGCTGGCTTCTGGACACGATTCGTTGCACAACAATGCTGATTTTTGGTTATAGGTTTGGGTCTCAAAAGACAACTCTTGTTGGCAGCCTAGTAATAAAAAAAATAGGCCCATTAAATAAAAAGGATGTTTCATCTCAAAAAAAATTGATTTAAATAAAAATAGCTCCACTTGCTTGGAGAATCGTTGTGATGCATGGATTGCTGGACGGAATAGAGATCCAAAAAAATTAATCTCTAAGGTAATGAATATAACCTACATTAAACCAAACCAACCAATCATTTGTTTTGTTTTCGGTATAAATTTTTCTGTTCGGATTTAGACCATCTACCCAATCTGAAGTAAAATATTGAAAACGCAAATCTACCATTAAATCCTCTAGGGCGCTTAATTTATAACGAGTTCCAAGGCTGGATACAATAGAGAATACAGCTCCTTTTTCGGTGGCAAATCCATAAGGATGGCCTTTGGAGGGAGTCAAGTATTTAGGATAGGTAACCGCAGTAGTCCCTAGCATGCCTAAAGTAGAGCTTGCTTTGGTGTTGTAGTGGCTAAGTTGCATACCTAAACTCATAAACGGCGAGAGATTGTTGTCTACCTTTTCAAAATCATGGATGTTTTTAAAATGGTACTCTAATTGCAAACCTAAATTTAATAACTGCGTAGATCCATACATGGCTTTTAGTTGTTGTACTGCAAGCGAGTTTGGATTTGCTTCAACATATTTTCCGTGGTGTTTTAAATTGGATTTGCTGTAAGATAATTCGGTTCTAATTTTAAAATGTTCTTTAAAATAACTGTCTTTACTAAACAATTTTTGGTTGTAAGAAAAATTCAAAAAATGTACGAATCCAATACCAAAACCAGAATTTTTAAAATTATTACCCGAGTTGTTTCTTTGGCCATAATCCGACCGTAGCTCTACAGGTCCAGCAATAACGCCGATTTCGGGAGCAAAATTATATTGAGCTGCAAGGTTGTTGGATAGCCCAAATAAAATAAAGAAGATAAAAGAAATCTTTTGCAACATCGTATAGAATTTCATGTGGAAACAAATATATAAAAACATCTGCTAACACATAAAATAAAACAAAAAATAACCCATTAAATAGTGGTTTGCTAATTAAAACCGATCTTTTATTTAACAAATTGCCCACTGCAGGGTCTTTTTGGTATGAAAAATAAAAAAATAAATATTTTTAGTATAAATAATAACAGAATGAAATAAAAGTATTTTTATATTAATGTATATTTGTGCGCACTAACGAAAACGTTTTCTTTAACGTTCATAATCTTATAATCATGTCACAAAGTATATCTACTTTTATTGAAGCGGTTACAAAAAAAAACCCAAACGAGCCAGAATTTTTGCAGGCAGTTTTAGAAGTTGCTGAAACAGTAATTCCTTTTATAGAGAAAAACAAGAAATACCAAAACAAAATGCTTTTGGAGCGTATGGTAGAGTCGGACCGTATTATTATGTTTCGAGTAGCTTGGATTGATGATAAAGGAGAAACTCAAGTTAATAGAGGATACCGTATTCAGATGAATTCGGCTATTGGACCATACAAAGGAGGGCTACGTTTTCACCCTTCTGTAAATTTAAGTATTTTAAAGTTTTTGGCCTTTGAGCAAACCTTTAAAAACAGTTTAACGACCTTGCCAATGGGCGGTGGAAAAGGTGGTGCAGATTTTGATCCAAAAGGAAAATCAGATAACGAAGTTATGCGTTTTTGCCAAAGCTTTATGACAGAATTGTCTAAGCACATTGGAGCCAATACAGACGTTCCTGCTGGAGATATTGGAGTTGGAGGAAGAGAAGTTGGATTTATGTTTGGTCAATATAAAAGATTAAGAAACGAATTTACAGGAGTATTAACCGGTAAAGGAATTTCTTTTGGAGGATCTCTAATCAGGCCAGAAGCAACAGGATACGGAGCAGTTTATTTTGCACAAAGTATGTTGGGAACCAAAGGAGATAGTTTTGCAGGCAAAACTGTTGTGGTTTCTGGATCCGGAAACGTGGCACAATACGCTACCGAAAAAGCAACTCAATTGGGTGGTAAAGTAGTAACTTTATCGGATTCTGCAGGATACATCTATGATGCAGACGGAATTGACGCAGAGAAATTAGCGCACGTGATGGTTATTAAAAACGAATTAAGAGGAAGAATTAGTGACTACGTTACTAAATATCCAAACGCTAAATATGTTGCAGGAGCACGTCCATGGGAAGTGAAAGGTGATATTGCCTTGCCTTGTGCAACGCAAAACGAATTGAACGAAGCAGAAGCAAAAGCTTTGGTTGCTAATGGATGTATTTGTGTTGCAGAAGGTGCAAACATGCCAACTACACCAGAGGCTGTTTTGGTGTTTCAAAATGCTAAAATATTATTTGCTCCCGGAAAAGCATCTAATGCAGGAGGTGTTGCTACGTCTGGTTTAGAGATGTCTCAAAACTCTTTGCGATTAAACTGGACTGCCGAAGAAGTAGATGAAAAATTAAAAGGAATTATGCTTGCTATTCACGCCTCTTGTGTAGAATATGGTGCAGATTCTACAGGGTATGTGGACTACGTAAAAGGAGCAAACATTGCTGGATTTGTTAAGGTAGCTGATGCTATGTTAGCGCAAGGTGTGGTGTAAGCCTTTTCGGGTTTTATATTTTATTTAAAATGCCTTTTGCCATAAATTTGGTAAGAGGCATTTTTTTATTTTATCCCAAAATAACCAATTCCGTTCTTTATGTTATCTTTGTGTATCTAATGTATACTGGTAAGATGACAAAAAGTATTTTCAGTTTCCTGTTTATTCTAAGCCTACAAATGGGTTTTTCTCAAAATAAGTTGTCTTGGCAAGGCTATTTTTCGTACAACGAAATTAAAGATGTTGCCGCCTCTAACACGGCTCTATACGCTGCCTCTGAAAACGCATTATTTTCGGTCAAAACCAGTACTAACGAAATCAAAACCACCACCACTCTAGACGGACTTTCCGGACAAACCATAAGTGCCATGTATTATAGTGCTGCTTTTAACAAAAGAGTCGTAGGGTATCAAAACGGCTTGCTTACGGTGCTCAATGAGTCGGATAATACGATTCTAAAAGTAGTAGATATTATTAGTAAGCAATTGCCTGCAAACGTAAAAAAAATCAACGATTTTATGGAATACGAAGGTATTCTATATATATCCTGTGATTTTGGGATTGTACAATTCAATTTAAAAACAATGCTTTTTGGAGACACCTATTTTATAGGTAACAACGGTGCGCAGCTACAAGTTAGGCAAACCGCCATCCTGGGAGCATATATCTATGCCGCCACCAACAATGGAATTCGTCGTGCGCTAGTGGCTAATAAAAATTTAAATGATTACCAACAATGGACTCAAGTAGCGGCAGATGATTGTGTTGCAATCCGTTCCTTTGACACAGATTTAGTAGCTATAAACACTAGTGGATTTGTTTATAAATACAATTCAAATTCAAATTTGTTTGTTGGTTTTACCCAACTGCCTCAGCCAGCGGTAGCATTATACGCCAGTGCGGATTATATGGTAATTACGACCGCTAAATCCTTGTATTTGTACAACCGCCAATTTGTTTTACTACGTCAGATAGACAATAAAACCATACCGGGCATAACCTCTGATTTTACTTGCGCCACCAGCATTGCCGAAAAGCTATACATAGGCACCAAAGCAGATGGATTGCTAGTGACTACTTTGGCGACAAGTTCTGGTTTTGAGTCCGTAACCCCTATGGGACCTTTGCGTAACAGTATTTTTGCTCTAGAGAATGGATCCGATTTTTTCTGGGCAGTTTACGGTGATTATTCCGGAGAATACAATCCGTATGATTTAGATAGCTATGGAATAAGTAAGTTTTCTAAAGAAGGATGGCTAAACATCCCTTATTCGGAAGTATTGGGTGCTAAATCCATAGTTAGAGTGCTGATAAATCCAACCAATGAAAACCAAGTTTATATGGGTTCTAGTTATTCTGGGTTGTTAAAAATAGAGAATAACGTCCCTACATTTTTATACAACCAGACCAATAGTGGGCTAGATGAAATCAGTTTTATTCCCGGATATAATAATGACGTAAGAGTCAATGGTGGTGTTTTTGATGCATCAGGAAACCTATGGCTAAACAATAGTCTTGTCAAAGAAGGATTAAAAGTATTTAAAACCAATGGACAATGGCAAAGCTACCCCATAGATAAGGTTTTGGACAAAAGTGAAGACGTAAGCTACGGAAGAATGGCAATAGACAAATATGGCACCAAATGGCTTGCCACCAATAGAGACGGAGTGATTGGTTTTAACGAAAGCAGCAATACTTTCAAGAAAATAACCTTTGGTCCAGACACAGGCAATTTGCCCTATTCGGATGCCAGAGTAGCAGCAGTAGATACTAACGGACAGCTTTGGATCGGTACCACCAAGGGACTTCGGGTGTTATCTAGTGTGGCTAATTTTAAAACAGACAAGCAACTAACAACCAGTCCAATAATAATACTCGAAGATAAATTAGCTCAGGAGTTATTATACGAACAATTTATTACTGATATCGTAGTGGATGGCGCTAACAATAAGTGGATAGGTACTGCAGATTCAGGAGTATTTATGGTCTCTGAGGATGGTAAAGAAACCAAATACCATTTTACTATAAATAATTCGCCATTGCCCAGTAACGGGATTAATGATATTGCTATAAACAAGAGTAGTGGTGAGGTATTTATTGCCACAGACAAAGGCATGATTTCGTTTAGAGGTCTAGCCACATCAGCCAATCAAGATTTAAGCAAAGTTTATGTGTACCCCAACCCGGTACGACCAGAATATACAGGAGAAGTAAAAATTTCGGGTTTAGTAGACCAAGCCAATATAAAAATCACAGACGTTACCGGAAATCTAGTCTTTGAGACAACCGCAGAGGGCGGCACCGTAGCCTGGGATACTACCGCTTTTGGCAAATACAAAGTAGCCTCAGGAGTGTATATGATCTTTATATCTGCCGAAGATGGGATAGAGACTAAAGTTAAAAAAGTAATGATAATTAGGTAATTATAAGTATAGAATGCACAAAACGATAAACCAGAACTGTTTTGATTTTTTAAGATTTTTTTTTTGTGTCCATATTGCATTGTCCCATCTTGCAGAACTTTCTCAAGCCCAAAAATTAGCATTTATATTAGACTATGCCAATTCATCCCTAGGAGTTTGTGGCTTTTTTGTAATAAGTGGTTTTTTGGTTGCCAAAAGCTACACCAGTACGCCATCCCTAAAAAAATATTTTATCAAAAGAGCCAAGCGCATCTTGCCTGCATATTTTTTTATGGTTCTTTTTGCAGCAATTATTTTATCGGTTTTTAGCTCCTTGTCTATTGGAGGCTATTTTTCAGACACCGACCTGTTTAAATATATTGGCTGGAATCTTGTTTTTATGAATTTTGTTCAGCCATGTCTTCCGGGCCTGTTTGAAAACAATTTACTCTGTGCCGTAAATGGATCTTTATGGACGTTAAAAGTAGAAGAAGGGTTCTACTTGATTTTGCCTATCATTTTTTATTTTATCCAAAAAACCAAAAAAGCGCATGCCTTACTTTTAACGCTGTACTTATTTTCTATTTTGTATTGGTTTGTAATGGATAGCTGGTTTAATTTGCCTGTTTTGGCAAAACAATTGCCAGGTTATTTAGCCTACTTTTCTGTTGGAATTGGTTTATTTTTAAATCTTGGAATTGTTTTGCAAAACAAAACAAAACTGTTTTTAATAGCGGTTTTTGGTATAGCGATAGATCATTATGCTAATTTTCAAGTCCAATTTTTATACCCAGCCGCATTTGGAATAGTGGTTATTCTGGCAGCATATAGCTTGCCTTTTTTAAATAATTTTGGCAAATATGGCGATTTTACATACGGAGTTTATATAGTTCATTTTCCCTTAATCCAACTTTTTAGACAGTATGATTTGTTCGAAAAATACAATCCATTCTGGATGGCTTTTTATATCCTGGTACTTTCTATTGCATTTGCCATTTTTTCTTGGTTTGGGATAGAAAAAAGGTTTTTAGACCGATACAAAACAGCCAACCAACAACTAGCTACTTAATCATTCCAAACATGCACGTAAAAACCAAAGCCATTGTCTTATCTAGTATTAAGTTTCAAGAAAAAAGTCTGATTGTCAAGTGTTTTACGCAATCACATGGTCTGAAGTCGTATTTTGTTCGGAACGCATTTTCGGGCAGAAAATCCAACCAAAAAATTGCTTATTTTCAGCCTCTTTCTATTCTTGAAATAGAAGCAGTCCATAAAAACAAAGGCACCTTAGAGAATTTTAAAGAGATAAAAATAAGCATCCCATTTCAAAGCATTCCTACAGATATTTATAAAAGTACCATGGTATTGTTTCTTTCCGAAATCTTATACCATTCCATTCATGAAGAAGAAAAAAATGAGCCCCTGTTTAGTTTTCTTGAAACAGCATTACTTTGGCTAGACCAGCACGAAGATAGGGCCAATTTTCATTTGATTTTAATGCTAGAAACCACCAAATATTTGGGTTTTTACCCAGATGTTTCGGGCATAGACCATCCCTTTTTTGAAATGACAGAAGGAATATTTTCGCCACTGCATGCCATAAGCTCTCTCTCAGAGCAACAAACCAATTTATTTAAAAAACTAATAGATTTACGATTTGGCACCAATCAAAAAATGTTTCATGTGGCAGAACGCCAAATACTACTCAAAATCCTGATAGAGTATTATTCCTTGCATTTGGATGGTTTTAAAAAGCCTAAATCATTGGATGTTTTAAAAGAAGTGTTTTCGTAGCATTGTTTTAAAAAAGAGCAAAGAGATGCGTATCCCAAAAAATCACTTTAGAATTAGTAAGATATATCTCTTCCTTTAAGCAACTTTCGGACTTCAGTATTCTACTTTCCACATAATTTTATTACTTTCGCATTTCGATTAAAGAAAAGGATAAAATGAGCACAAAATTTACTGAATACAAAGGACTTGACTTGCCAACAGTAGCGTCAGAAGTACTGGATTTCTGGAAGCAAGAAAACATATTTGAAAAAAGTGTAACCACCCGTGAAGGTAGCGAGCCATTCGTGTTTTTTGAAGGGCCGCCTTCGGCAAATGGTTTGCCAGGTATTCACCACGTTATGGCACGTGCCATTAAAGATATATTTTGTAGATATAAAACACAAAAAGGCTACCAAGTAAAGCGTAAAGCCGGTTGGGATACGCATGGTTTGCCCGTAGAATTAGGTACCGAAAAAGAACTCGGAATTACTAAAGAAGATATTGGAACCAAAATTTCTATAGAAGAATATAACGAAGCCTGCAAGAAAACCGTAATGCGGTATACCGATGTATGGAATGATTTGACCCAAAAAATGGGTTATTGGGTAGACATGGAAGATCCGTATGTGACCTACAAACCCAAATATATGGAAACCGTTTGGTGGATTTTAAAACAAATCTACAACAAAGATTTGATGTACAAGGGCTACACCATCCAACCGTATTCGCCAAAGGCAGGAACCGGATTATCCTCTCATGAGGTAAACCAACCAGGGAGCTACCGTGATGTTACAGATACCACGGTTGTGGCACAATTCAAAGCAATTAACGAAACTTTGCCAGCTGCTTGGCAAGGATTGGGCGAGATCCTAATCTTAGCCTGGACAACCACCCCTTGGACCTTGCCATCGAACACCGCTTTGACCGTTGGGCCAAAAATTGACTATGTAGTAGTAAAAACGTTCAATCAATATACCTTTTTGCCTACTAATGTAGTACTTGCCAAAAACTTAGTAGCAAAACAATTCGGAAAAGGGTTTTTTGCCACTGAAGATGCCGCAGACTTTGCTAATTTCAAAGCGGCAGACAAAAAAATACCCTATCAAGTTATTGCTGAGGCAAAAGGAACGGATTTAGTAGGGATCCAATACGAACAACTAATGCCATTGGCACTTCCGTATCAAAACCCCGAAAATGCCTTTAGAGTAATTTTGGGAGATTTTGTAACCACCGAAGATGGAACCGGAATTGTACATACCGCGCCAACATTTGGTGCAGATGATGCCAAAGTTGCCAAAGAAGCCACGCCAGAAGTCCCACCAATGTTAGTTTTGGATGCCGACGGAACTCCAGTGCCATTGGTTACCCTACAAGGAAAATTTATTGATGGCCTAGGAGTTTATTCTGGCAAATACGTCAAAAACGAATATTATAACGATGGCGAAGCTCCAGAGCGTTCCGCAGATGTAGAAATTGCCATCCAATTAAAAGAAGAAAATAAAGCATTCAAGGTAGAAAAATACGTACACAGTTACCCACATTGTTGGAGAACTGACAAGCCTATTTTATACTATCCACTAGATTCTTGGTTTATAAAAATCACCGAAGTTAGAGACAGAATGTTCGAATTGAACGAAACCATCAACTGGAAGCCAAAAGCAACCGGAGAAGGTCGTTTTGGAAACTGGCTAAAAAATGCCAACGACTGGAACTTATCTCGTTCCAGATATTGGGGAATTCCGCTACCAATCTGGAGAACAGAAGACAAGCAAGAAGAAATCTTGATAGGATCTGTAGAAGAATTATACAACGAAATAGAGAAATCCATTGCTGCCGGTTTCCAAAAAGAAAACCCTTTCAAAGGTTTTGAGGCCGGAAACATGGACGAAAGCAACTATGACTTAATCGACCTGCATAAAAATGTAGTAGATCAAATTACGTTACTTTCTGCGTCTGGAAAACCAATGACCCGCGAAGCAGATTTGATAGACGTATGGTTTGACTCAGGATCCATGCCGTATGCACAATGGCATTACCCTTTTGAAAACAAAGAAAAAATAGACCAGAACAAAGATTTTCCGGCTAATTTTATAGCCGAAGGAGTAGACCAAACCCGTGGATGGTTTTATACCCTACATGCTATTGGGACCTTAGTATTTGATAAAGTTGCCTACAAAAATGTAGTTTCGAACGGTTTAGTATTAGATAAAAATGGACAAAAAATGTCCAAACGTTTAGGTAATGCTGCAGATCCATTTGAAACATTGTCAGAATACGGTCCAGATGCAACACGCTGGTACATGATCTCTAATGCCAATCCTTGGGACAACCTAAAATTTGACTTAGAGGGTATTGCAGAGGTGCGTCGTAAATTTTTCGGAACACTTTACAACACCTATTCGTTCTTTAGTTTGTATGCCAATATTGATGGCTTTAAATACCAAGAAGCCGAAATTCCGTTGCAACAAAGACCAGAAATAGACCAGTGGATCATGTCTGAATTACATACACTAATCCAAGAAGTGGATGGTTTTTATGCCGAATACGAGCCTACAAAAGCAGCCAGAGCCATATCGGATTTTGTACAAGAAAACCTAAGCAACTGGTATGTACGTTTGTGTCGTCGTCGTTTCTGGAAAGGAGAATATGCACAAGATAAAATAGCAGCCTACCAAACGTTATATAGCTGTTTGTTAACGGTAAGTAAATTAAGCGCGCCAATTGCGCCGTTCTTTATGGACAAACTTTACAGAGACTTAACCCTTACAACACAGTCAGAAAGCTATGAGAGTGTACATTTGGCGAAGTTTCCAGAATACGTTGAAAACTTTGTTAATAAGTCTTTAGAGAGCAGAATGCAGAAGGCACAAACCATTTCATCGTTGGTATTGTCACTACGTAAAAAAGAAATGATTAAGGTACGTCAACCATTGCAAAAGGTAATGATTCCGGTACTTGATGAAAATGAAAGAGCCGAAATTGAAGCAGTTTCAGATTTAATAAAAGCAGAGGTAAACGTTAAGGAAATCTTGTTGTTAGACGATGCTTCGGGTGTTTTAGTAAAACAAATTAAGCCTAATTTTAAAGCATTAGGACCACGTTTTGGTAAAGATATGGGTTTGATTGCTAAAGAGATACAAAATTTTTCGGCAGATCAAATCAAACAAATCGAAGCCCACGGAAGCATAGAGGTAGTAATTGCCGCAAAAAGCATAACTTTAACACAAGAAGATGTAGAGATAAGTTCTCAGGATATAGCCGGCTGGCTGGTTGCAAATGCCAACGGAATTACCGTAGCCTTAGACATTGTAATCTCTCCCGAATTGAAAAAAGAAGGAATAGCAAGAGAATTGGTAAACAGAATTCAGAACATCAGAAAAGACTCTGGTTTGGACGTAACGGATAAGATAAAGGTGTATTTGCAACAAAATGCTACATTAGAAGCAGCTGTAAAAACAAACCAAGCCTACATAAAATCAGAAACCTTAACAGAAGAATTGATTTTTTTAGAAGAAATAGAAAATGGAGTTGCCATTGAATTTGACGAGATAAAAACAAAAATAACAATTACTAAATAATACAAAGACATGGTAGATGAAGCAACGCGATACTCTGATGCCGATTTGGCAGAGTTTAAAGAATTAATTCTTAAAAAAATTGAAAAAGCACAAGC
This sequence comes from Flavobacterium crassostreae, assembly GCF_001831475.1. Taxonomy (NCBI): domain Bacteria; kingdom Pseudomonadati; phylum Bacteroidota; class Flavobacteriia; order Flavobacteriales; family Flavobacteriaceae; genus Flavobacterium; species Flavobacterium crassostreae. The sequence goes on from NZ_CP017688.1 coordinate 892,078, forward strand.
AGATTTAGATTTGATAAAAAGTGCCTATATGAATGATTTGAACAACGGTACGGAAGATACCTCGCCTACATTCAAAGCATTTGAGGAAGGAAGCGAAACCATGTCTAAAGAGGCCAACTCCCAACTGGCAATCCGTCAAGAAAAATTTATCAGAGATCTAAAAAACGCCTTATTTCGTGTAGAAAACAAAACCTATGGGATTTGTAAAGTAACCGGAAAATTGATAGGCAAAGACAGACTAAGAATTGTTCCTCACGCCACGATGAGTATTGAGGCCAAAAATCTACAAAAATAATTACAGAATACAGAAAAGATTTAACGCTCCATTAGGAGCGTTTTTTTTGATAAAATTACTACTTTTACGCCACTAAAATTTAAAAAATGTCATTACGAAAAGCGTACCTCCTTATCTTTATTATATTAATTGTGGATCAGGTTTCTAAAATAGTTGTAAAAACTAATTTTGAATTAGGAGAAGAAGTAGGTGTTTTTAGCTGGTTTAAAATTCTATTTATTGAAAACGAAGGAATGGCTTGGGGAACCGAAATTCCTGGAGCGTATGGCAAATTATTTCTTACACTGTTTCGGTTAATTGCCGTTGTCGGTATTGGATATTGGCTGTGGGATAGCGCTACCAATAAAACACCTTCTACTAATTATCTTGTGGTGGCCATTGCACTGATTCTAGCGGGAGCCTTCGGTAATATTATAGACTCCGTTTTTTATGGAGTAATTTTTGATCATAGTAACGGGCAATTGGCGACTCTTTTTAGTGACCAACCTTACGGAACCTATTTTCATGGTAAAGTAGTAGATATGTTTTATTTTCCTTTTTGGACTGGTAATTTACCTAGCTGGTTACCCATTTGGGGCGGCAGAAATTTCACCTTTTTTAATGCCATTTTCAATGTTGCAGACATGGCTATTTGTATCGGTGTCGGTATTTTGATCTTTTTCAACAAAAAAGCATTTGACAAATAAAACGTTTTAACTTCGTTTTTTTGCCAAACTTGTTTTCTTTATAATAGTTATAAACCCATGCTAAATACACGGGCGATGCGATGCTAAAAATGGTAACAACTTTGTGGCGTAATGCAATAGTCTAATTTTATATCGGCCTCAAAAACATCCATTATAGCCTCCTCGGCCTCAAAGAAAGAAAGTCCAATTTTGATGGTTTCGGGCGCACATTCAGCCAAAAATTTATCATAAAATCCTTTTCCGTAGCCTACTCTATTGCCTTTTTTATCAAAAGCCAGTAGGGGTACAAAAACTACTTCGATTTTTTTTGAGGGCACTTCAATCCCGGTAACAGGCTCCGGAATGTGGTAGGCGTTTTTTTGGATTTTGGTATTGTCTGTAAGCAAAAAATGAGTCATTATTCTGGTTTCAAAATCTGCTTTAGAGACAATTATTTCTTTGTCCTTGCCTGCAAGCAAATGCAATAATAATTCGGTATCTACCTCTTTGTGTTCTACAATAGATAAAAACAAATGAAAATAACTTTTATCCCAAATAGGGAGTCTAAGTACCCCATTGGCAATAGCTAGACTGCTTTGTTCTATTTCTGTTTCCGAAAGATTTTGCCTAAGCGCTTTATACTTTGTTCTGAATTCTTGTTTAGTGGCTTTCATTTAAAATTATTTTAGAAATATGATAAATGGCATCCCCTTGGTAAATAATGGGAGCGTGATTGGCATTAATTATATAACCATCATTGGGAGCTTTCACTTTACGTTCAAATTTTCCAAATGGATCTGTAATGGTTGCTAAAACGGTGCCTTTTGTTACAAAAGCTCCTAGGTAGCCGTTGTCATGCAAGAGTCCGGAGCATTTGGCTCGCAACCAAGCAGATTTTTGAATGTAGATGGTTTTTTGAGCAGGTTCTTCAGGCGAGGTCTCCAGAGAGAGCATGTTTAGATGGGCTAAAAATCTTTTTACGCCAGCCACCCCAGTATCGGCAACAGTATAATCAATGTCTAATGATTTTCCGCCCTCAAAGAGTAGCATCTTTACCTGTAGCTTTTGGCTGGCATTTCTAAAACTTCCAGCGATATTTTTAGAATATAGTGTAAAGGGCGCATTAAATGCATCGGCCAAAGCCTTTAAGGCATCATCATGGGGCGCAAGTCGGATTTGCGGGGCATTAAATCGACTAGCACCACCAGCATGAAAATCTACGGCATAGTCTACAAATGGCATGATTTCGGTTAGAATATGGTAGGCAAATCTACTAGCCAAAGAGCCCTTTTTGCTTCCCGGAAAAACCCGATTTAAATCTCTCCCATCCGGAAATTCTCGGGATTTATTTACAAAACCAAACATGTTGATTACGGGGATACAAATAATGGTCCCTCGTTTTGGTTTGTTGATTTTTTTGGTAATAATTTGGCGTACAATTTCTACACCATTTATTTCATCGCCATGTATTCCGGCCGAGAAAAGCACTGTGGGTCCTTCGGTTTTTGCACGCTGAATCAGTATCGGGATTTTGAGTTTGGTGGTATTGTGCAATTTGGCAATTTCCATATAAATGGTTTTGCTTTGTCCAGGTAAAATAGTTTCTCCTAGAAGGATAAATGGTTTTGTATTTTTCATTATGGAATTAAAGTCTAAAAATAGAAATAATTATTTTGAATTCGTAAATTTGAAAATAAAATCAGGCTTTTATTTAGCAAGCTCTCTTCGCTACTGCAAAAAGAGCTACATAAAGTCTTTTTTGAAACCAAAACCATGCAAAAACCCACTCTTGAGCTCCAGATACAAACCTTGCCAGATAGTCCTGGGGTATACCAATATTATGATAAAGACGGCAAGATTTTATATGTAGGAAAAGCCAAAAATTTAAAGAAACGAGTAGCTTCTTATTTTAACAAAGTACACGATACTGCCAAGACAAATGTTCTGGTCAAAAAAATTGTTTCTATCCAACATATTGTAGTCCCTACCGAAACGGACGCTCTTTTGTTAGAAAACAATTTGATCAAAACCCTGCAACCGAGGTATAATGTTTTGCTCCGTGATGACAAGAGTTATCCTTGGATTTGCATCAAAAAAGAGCCTTTTTCGCGTATTTTTTCTACCCGCAGGATGGTGAAAGATGGTTCAGAATACTTTGGACCTTATACCAGTTTTAAGACCGTTAACACCATTTTAGAACTAATAAAAGAACTGTATCCATTACGGACTTGCAACTATGATTTAAGCCCCTCTAACATTGCTGCTGGCAAATTTAAGGTATGTTTAGAATACCATATTGGCAATTGCAAAGGGCCTTGTGAAGGGCTAGAAAGCTTAGAGAACTACCAAAAACAAGTAGATGCAATCCGAGAAATACTTAAAGGGAATTTTAAAGAAAGCATGAAAGATTTTAAAAGTATCATGATGCATTTGGCACAAGAGTTGCATTTTGAAGAAGCCCAAAAAATTAAAGATAAAATAACCATACTAGAGAACTACCAGTCTCGCTCTACCATTGTAAACCCCAAAATCACCAATATAGATGTTTTTTCGATAATATCGGATCAGGCTGCGGCTTATGTCAATTTTTTGCAAATTTCTCATGGTGCTATTATACGGTCCCATACCATGGAAATTAAGAAAAAACTAGAAGAAACGGATGAAGAATTAATCACCTTAGCCATTATTGAACTCAGAGAACGATTCCAGTTGCTCTCTACCGAAATTATTGTCCCTTTTAAGATCGATCTAGGCGAGAATCTCAAGATAACCGTTCCGCAGTTAGGAGACAAAAAACACATTTTGGATTTATCCATCCGCAATGCAAAATTTTATAGAATAGAACAGCTAAAACAATTGCAAATAGTAGATCCAGACCGCCATACCAATAGAATTATGGCGCAAATGCAAAAAGACCTGCGATTGCCTTTAGAGCCCAGACATATAGAGTGTTTTGATAATTCCAATATTCAGGGGACCAATCCTGTAGCTGCTTGTGTAGTGTTTAAAGACGGCAAGCCCAGCAAAAAAGACTACCGCCATTTTAATATAAAAACCGTAGAGGGGCCGGATGATTTTGCCTCTATGACCGAAGTCGTTTACAGAAGATACAAACGCTTGCTGGACGAAAAACAGTCCCTTCCTCAATTAATCTTAATAGATGGAGGCAAAGGGCAGTTGTCTGCGGCGCTTAAAAGTTTAGACGCTTTGGAGCTACGAGGCAAAATCAGTATTATTGGAATTGCAAAAAGACTGGAAGAATTGTTCTATCCTGGAGATTCTGTTCCACTATACTTAGATAAAAAATCCGAAACCCTAAAAGTACTCCAGCAATTACGAAACGAAGCACACCGTTTTGGAATTACACATCACAGAGACAAACGAAGCAAAGAAGCACTACAATCTTCGATAGAATCAATTCCGGGAATTGGCGAAAAAACCATGTTTACACTCCTACAGCACTTTAAAAGTGTTAAAAGATTAAAATTAGCCACCCAAAACGAAATAACGGCAGTAATAGGAGTCTCAAAAGCAAAAAAAATTGTCGACTTTTACAAAACAGTAACCAACGAATAAAACAATGCCATTAATACCATGGCATTGGGATTTCTAAATTAGCCGTAATCATGAAAAAGCATGCCCTTTTAATACTAGTTCTATTGTTTTGTTTGCCCCTTTTTTCTCAAGAGCAAAATAGGCCAAAGGTGGGCTTGGTTTTGAGTGGAGGAGGCGCCAAAGGATTTGCACATATAGGCGTTTTGAAAGTGTTAGAAGATGCTGGGATTAAAATTGATTATATAGGAGGCACTAGTATGGGAGCCGTAATAGGAGGTTTGTATGCTTCGGGATACACGGCTTCACAGATTGATTCGGTACTACAGGTTACTAATTTTGATGAATTGATTAGTGATTTTATACCCCGATCTTCCAAAAATTTTTACGAAAAAAGAAACGACGAACTCTATGCATTAGTACTGCCATTTACCAAATTTAAAGTAGGCATACCCGAGGCGCTATCTAAAGGCATGTATAATTTTAATTTAATTAGTAAGTTAACAAAAAATGTCCGGCACATTAGAGACTTTAACCAGCTTCCAATTCCTTTTTTATGTATCGGGACCGATATAGAAACCGGAAAAGCCGTTATCCTCAATAGAGGCAATCTAGCCCAAGCAATAATTGCGAGTGCCGCCTTCCCGTCTTTGTTCTCGCCAGTGGAGATAGAAGGACAACTACTTGTAGACGGCGGAGTTACCAATAACTATCCCATTGAAGAAGTCCGAAAACTAGGAGCAGATATCATCATAGGAGTAGACGTACAAGATGGTTTATTGACTCGAAATTCGCTCAAAGACGCCACCAAAATTTTAGTACAAATAACCAACCTACACTCCATCGAAAAAATGAAGGAAAACGTACTAAAAACAGATATCTATATCAAGCCAGATATTAAAGATTATGGTGTTATTTCTTTTGATAAAGGCAATGAGATTATCAAAAAAGGAGAAGACGCCACCTTTGCCGTTTATGACAAAATACGGTTGCTGGCCCAAAGCCAAGTTCCGTACACAAAGCCAAAAATGGTTATCAATAAAGATAGTTTAGATATTAAGGAAATAAATATCAGCCCTTTAGATAATTTTACCAAAGACTATGTTTTGGGTAAATTACGATTTAAGCCCAACACCAAGATAAGCTACAAACAATTAGAACGGGGAGTAAATAATATCAATGCTACTCGAAATTTTAGTGTTATTAATTATTCTTTAGACGCAAACAACACCTCCGATAATTTAAATTTGGACTTAAAAGAAAACCAAACCAAATCCTATCTTAAATTTGGCTTGCATTATGATGGCTTGTTCAAAAGCGGTGTTTTAGTAAACCTAACCCGTAAAAAAACATTTTTCAAGAATGATATAACCAGTATTGATGTAATTTTAGGAGATAATTTTCGGTACGATTTAAATTATTATATTGAAAATGGCTACAACTTAAGCTTTGGTGTCAAATCCGCATTCAATCAGTTTAACCGCAATGTAGCCAAAGAATTAAGCGATTTAGAGTTTTTTGAAGTAGGCGTTAAATCCATAAATGTAGATTATTCCGAATTTATGAGCCAAGTGTATTTTCAGTCCTTGTTTGTTCAAAAATTTTTGATAGGAGGCGGTTTAGAATACAGTTACCTCAAGATCAACTCTGCAACACTAGGCAATAGCAACCCAATAATAGACAAAAGCAGTTATTTAAGTGCATTTGGATACATGAAATACGACTCTTTTGACGACAAAGATTTTCCAAAAAGAGGCTGGTACTTTTTAGCAGACGCCAAATCCTATTTGTTATCCTCAGACTACACCAAGTATTTTCAACCCTTTACTATCGCCAAGGCAGATTTTGGTGTTGCCGCCACACTCTTTAAAAATGCCACTATCAAGATACAGTCTGATGCAGGCTTTTCTTTTGGGAACCAAAGCGTTCCTTTTTTTAATTTTGTTTTGGGAGGTTACGGTTACAAAACACTAAATAATTTCCGTCCTTTTTATGGATATGATTTTTTGAGTATTGCCGGCAATAGCTATATAAAATCTACCGCAACAGTAGATTATGAAATAATTAAAAACAACCATGTTAATTTTTCGGCAAATTTCGCTAATTTAGGGCAAGATATATTCGAAACCATAGAGTGGATTTCCATACCCAAATACTCCGGATACGCATTAGGATACGGACTAGATACCGCCATTGGCCCTATAGAAATAAAACACTCCTGGTCACCACAAAACTCCAAAAACTACACCTGGTTTAGTATTGGATTTAGATTTTAATAGGTTATAGCGCACACCAACTTAAACACGGATTGCCATGAAAACACAATGGATGGGTTTATTAGCATACTTACAATTCTTAATCAAGAGAAATCCAGAATAAACCACTGTTTTTTTGATTTAGAAAACACTACCGAAACCACCATATTCGGTTTTATTTTGTAACGTTTTAAAACAACAAAAAGATGCCATTATATCATAAATTAGGAAATTTTCCAGACAAAAGACACACCCAGTTCACCAAACCAGACGGTAGTTTTTATTACGAACAATTGTTTGGCACCGAAGGTTTTCATGGACACGCCTCATTGTCTTACCACTTGCACAGACCCACGCAAGTAAAAGAAATACTTACATCCTATAGCGTAGAACCCAAAATAGCCATAGCCAAAAACATACAATCCCTACTCCTAAAAGGATTTGAATTACGACCACAAGAAGATTTTTTGCAAAGCCGAAAAGCCATGTTAGTCAATTCCGATTGCATCATAGGCTTGGCAGCACCCCAAAAATCCCTAACCGAATATTTTTATAAAAACGCCGATGCAGACGAGATGCTCTTTATCCATCGCGGACAAGGAAAGCTCCGCACCATGTTAGGCAACCTGCGTTTCAAGGCAGGAGACTACCTGATTATTCCGCGCGGAATCATCTACCAAATAGAGCTAGACACCCCAGACAACCGCCTCTTTTATGTAGAATCCACCGCCCCATTTTATACCCCAAAACGCTACAAAAACGAGTCTGGACAACACCTAGAGCACGCCCCCTTTTGCGAACGCGATTTTATACTCCCCACAGAGCTCGAAACACACGACCAAAAAGGCGATTTTGTAATCAAAATCAAAAAACAAGGCATGCTTCACGAGCTACTCTACGCCACCCATCCCTTTGATGTAGTAGGCTGGGACGGCTATAACTATCCGTACGGACTAAGCATCCATAATTTTGAACCCATAACCGGCCGAGTACACCAACCACCACCAGTGCACCAAACCTTTGAAACAGCCAACTTTGTAGTCTGCTCCTTCGTTCCAAGACTCTACGATTACCACCCCAAAGCCATTGCTGCACCCTACAACCACAGCAATATAGACAGCGACGAAGTACTGTACTACGTAGACGGAGACTTCATGAGCCGCAATAACATAGAACAAGGACACATCACCCTGCACCCCAAAGGCATCCCACACGGTCCCGCCCCCGGAGCCATGGAGCGCAGCATAGGCCAAACACAAACCCAAGAACTAGCCGTAATGGTAGACACCTTTAAGCCACTTATGGTAACCCAAGAAGCCATGAATCTAGAAGATGGGCAATACTACAAATCCTGGGTAGAATAGCCCAATTGCACATCATTCCAGAGAGGAGCTATTTCCTGCTGTACGCTATATCTTTATGTTTTTAAAGAAAAAACATAAAGGATGCCGCTCCCATCAGGGCTAAAAATCCAAATTCAAAAAACACCACTGTTATTTACAAGTAAACAACAGAACCCTAAAACACACACAAAATGGCAAAAGAAATACAATCCGTAGACTACGGACTAGAAAAAATATTCCAAGGCGCCCAAGACTTTTTACCCTTGCTAGGCACCGATTACCTAGAATTTTATGTCGGAAACGCCAAACAATCCGCCCATTATTACAAAACCGCTTTTGGATACCAATCCTTAGCCTACGCCGGATTAGAAACCGGAGTCAAAGACAGAACCTCCTATGTTCTAAAACAAGACAAAATCCGCATCGTACTCACCACCCCATTAACCCCAGACTCCCCCATTCACGAACATCTAAAAAAACACGGAGACGGCGTAAAAGTAGCCGCCCTATGGGTAGAAGACGCCACCAGCGCCTACCACGAAACCATCCAACGTGGCGCCAGATCTTTCCTAGAACCCACCATCGAAAAAGACCAACACGGAGAAGTAGTGCGCTCGGGTATATATACCTACGGCGAAACCGTGCATATTTTTGTAGAACGCAAAAATTACCATGGCGTTTTCTTGCCAGGCTACCAACCCTGGCAATCCGACTACAACCCAGAACCAACCGGACTAAAATACATAGACCATATAGTGGGCAACGTAGGCTGGAACCAAATGAATACTTGGGTAAAATTCTACGAAGAAGTAATGGGTTTTGTCAACTTCCTTTCCTTTGATGACAAACAAATCACCACCGAATATTCGGCCCTAATGAGTAAAGTAATGTCCAACGGAAACGGGCGCATCAAATTTCCAATCAACGAGCCCGCCAAAGGAAAGAAAAAATCCCAGATTGAAGAGTACTTAGACTTCTATGGAGGACCCGGCATACAACACATCGCTATTGCCACAGATGACATTATTGCCACCGTAAAAAAACTCAAAGCAAGAGGCGTAACGTTTTTGTCTGCGCCCCCAGCAACGTATTACCAAGCAATTCCAGAACGCTTAGGAGAACACATGAAAATGATGAAAGAAGACCTGCAAGAAATAGAACAATTAGCCATCATGGTCGATGCAGACGAAGAAGGCTATTTATTGCAAATATTTACGAAACCCGTACAAGACAGACCTACCTTATTTTTTGAAATCATACAAAGAATGGGTGCCAAGGGCTTTGGTGCAGGCAACTTTAAAGCCCTGTTTGAATCCATAGAAAGAGAGCAGCAATTGAGAGGAACGTTATAAAAAACACTTTTTTTTATAGGATACAAAAAAATAACTATTCACTACTGTTTTTATTACATCGGTAATGTTAAAATTAATTTTTAGTTAAATAAATACACATCTCTTAACTACCTTTGCACACGCAAAATAGAGGGGGTGGTTTCCTTCTAAGTGATATAAACTTCATAATTTATATTTTTTTTGGTTAGTTAATAGCATAAAAACTCAGTCATAATTTGACTGAGTTTTTTTGTTTTAATATATTTGGAACAAAATTTGCAGTTTTATTTTTAAATAAATAAAAAAAGTAAGCCATGAAAAAGATTCTTCCATTACTGTTGCTACTAATGACCGTAAGTTTTGATAGCCGTACACCAGATGCCTATGCTGTTGGAGAGTGGTTTAAGTTTCGTATTCATTACGGATTTGTAAACGCAGGATACGCTACCCTAGAGGTCAAAGAGAGTAAAATAAGCAACAAAAAAGTATTTCACGTTATTGGAAAAGGATATACCACCGGTATGTCTCGTTTTTTCTTTAAAGTAGAAGATTTGTACGAAAGTTATATAGACAAAGAAACCGGAATCCCGTATCGTTTTGTTAGAAACATCAATGAAGGAGGGTATAAAAAAAACCAAGAAGGATTTTTTAATACCGCCACCAACCAAGTACTGGTTAAAGATTATAAAAACAACAACCAAAAAACGGTTGCCATACCCCAAAACACACAAGATATTTTATCCTCGTTTTATTATTTAAGAAACCATCCCGAAATTAATAAAATCAAAACAGGAGACTCCATAAGTATTAACATGTTTTTTGATGACGAAACCACAAAATTTAAGTTAAAATTTGTGGGTCGTGAAAATATTACCACTAAATTTGGCGTTGTACCAGCAATGATTTTTAAGCCACTAGTGCAATCTGGACGGGTATTTAAAGAAAAAGAAAGTCTAACGGTTTGGATTTCAGATGACCACAACAGATTGCCAGTAAGGATAAAAGCCGATCTAGCAATAGGGTCATTAAAAGCCGACCTAGATGCTTATAAAGGATTAAACAATCCGTTTAAAACACACTAATAATGAATAGTACCGAAGATAGAGAAGCTATTTTAAAAGAAATTGAACTAAAATACGATGCTATAAATCAAAGCACTACCACCCAATTAGAAGGATTACTTTGGGCCAAACCAATAAATTACTGGGATTACATCCAGACAGATGCATTATTGAGTTTGCAAACCCAAAGAACGGTGCTTCCGGACGAAATGGTCTTCATTCTTTACCACCAAGTAAATGAATTGATTTTTAAGATGATTCTATGGGAAATCCAACAAATAGGAGAGGCACAGAACATTCGTGCGGCCTTTTTTACCGAAAGGTTAATGCGCATAAGCAGGTATTTTGATATGTTAACCACCTCTTTTGTTATCATGGAAGAAGGAATGGACGTAACACAATACATGAAATTTAGAAATACCTTAACCCCTGCTAGCGGATTTCAAAGTGCACAATATAGGTTGATTGAATTTTCATCTACCAATTTGATCAATTTGATAGATTATCGTTTTAGAGAAAAAATGGATCCAAACCCGTCTTGCGAAGATGCTTTTGAACATTTGTACTGGCAAGCTGCGGGCAAAAATTACCAAACGGGCGAAAAATCTTTTTTATTACAAGAATTTGAACGCAAGTACAAGCACGTTTTTTTAAGACACATGGAGCAATACAAATCCATGAATATTTGGCAAAAATACCAACAACTACCAAAGTCCGATCAGAACAATCCAGAACTAATCCAAGCCATGCGCCATTTGGACCATACAGTTAATATCAAATGGGTTATGCAGCACCTAAACGTAGCCATAAAATACATCGAAAATAGCGGGCAAGGAGATGGTGAAGCCACCGGAGGAAGCGATTGGAAAAAATACATGCACCCAAAATACCAAAGAAGAATCTTTTTTCCAGAATTATGGAGTACCGAAGAATTAAAAAATTGGGGAACAGAAAAAAACAAATCAAATTAAAAAATAAAGAAATACAGTTTGAAGCAAGTAGTAATAGTTATCGTGGCATTAGTAACAATGCTTTCTTGTACTAAATCCGAAGATAAATTAGAGGAAGACCAACCTCTTGCAAAAGGTAGAATCGTAGCCAAAAACTCGGATTTTGGATTTAATTTTTCAGACTTTAACGTACTGCAAGATACCGTCCAAAAGGGAGATACCTTTGGAACCATAATAAACAAGCAAAACATAGGCGACAGAAAAGTATACCAAATTGTACAAAGCGTAAAAGACACCTTTGATGTCCGGATCATTAAACCCAATAGAGCCTATACCTTATTGCGTTCTAAGGACAAAAAAAACAAATTACAATTATTTGTCTACCAACCAGACGCATTGAGCTACTATATTTTTGATTTGCGAGATTCCATCATAGTTGCCCACAAAAAAACCAGACCAATAACCCTTAGAAGGCGTACCATAGGAGGTGTTCTAAAGGGCTCTTTGTCTGAAACCCTAGAAAACGCAGGTGTCGAAGCCGCACTTGCCAATCGGATCACTAAAATATACTCTTGGTCTATTGATTTTTTTAAATTAAAAAAAGGAGACCGTTACGGCATTACCTTTACCGAAAAGTTTATCAACGATTCCATCTATGATGGTGTAGACAATCTCGAAGCTTCGTTTTTTGAATACAAAGGCAAACTGGTTTATGCCTTTCCGTTTGTAGCCAATCCCACAACCGGAAAAGTAGAATACTATGACGAAGAAGGCAAAACATTGCGTAACTTTTTTCTAAAAACACCAATCAAATTTAGCAGGCTAACCTCAAGGTTTACAATGAATAGATTCCATCCGGTACAAAAAAGATGGAAGGCCCACAAAGGAACCGATTATGCCGCCCCTACAGGAACCCCAATTACCACAACAGCCTCGGGAGTAGTAGAAAAAACAGGATACACAGCCGGAAACGGAAACTACGTAAAGGTCAAACACAATGGCACCTATTCTACACAATATTTGCACATGTCTAAAATACTAGTCCGGCAAGGGCAGCATGTCAACCAAGGCGACGTTATAGGTCGAGTAGGCAGTACAGGACTAGCAACAGGGCCACATGTTTGTTATCGATTCTGGAAAAACGGAAAACAAGTCGATGCTTTAAAATTAAACTTACCCAACGGAGAACCCATGAACGGAAACAACAAAGTCCGCTTTATGCAAAAGATAGCCCCGCTTAAGTTGGAGTTGGATAGCATTGCGGATTTATAATGAAACATTGCGTTAACTAAAATTTAAAAAAAGACTTTAAAGAGATGTAAAACATAACTTTAAAGTCTTTTTTAGTTTACACAAAATAGAGGCAAGAATGTTAAATTCAGGCCATATTATAAAGAATCTATAAATTAAAAACATATTTGAGTATTTTTACCCGTATTACAAACTTGAACTAAAACAAATGGCCTTACAAACAATTAATCCTACAACAACCGCATCTTGGGCTAAGCTTAGGGAGCATTTTGAACTAATTCAAAATACAACCATGCAAGAAATGTTCCAACAAGATCCTGATAGAGCCGAAAAATTCGGTATAAAATGGAATGATTTTTTGTTAGACTATTCCAAAAACAGAATCAGTACCAAAACCATGTCTTTGCTACTGGATCTAGCCTCAGAATTAGATCTCAAAAACGCCATTAAAGACTACTTTGCTGGAGAGCCAATCAATAAAACCGAAAATAGAGCCGTGCTTCATACTGCTCTAAGAGCCCAAAAAACAGACGTCATAAATGTAGATGGTACCAATATTGTTCCAGCAGTTTATGAAGTAAAAGACAAAATAAAAGCATTTAGTCATCAGGTTATATCAGGCAACCAAAAAGGCTATACGCACAAAGCCTTTACAGATGTGGTAAATATAGGTATTGGAGGATCGGATCTGGGACCTGCCATGGCAGTAGAGGCTTTAGGGTATTACAGAAACCATCTGAATATTCATTTTGTATCCAATATAGATGGAGATCATGTCCATGAAATTATAAAAAAGATCCATCCCGAAACAACTCTTTTTGTACTAGTATCTAAAACATTTACCACCCAAGAAACCCTCACAAATGCCCAAACCATCAAGAAATGGTTTTTACAGACTGCAAAGCAAGAAGATGTAGCCAAACATTTTGTTGCAGTGTCTACCAATATTCCAAAAACAACAGAATTTGGTATCCATCCAGACAATGTTTTTCCAATGTGGGATTGGGTTGGTGGTCGTTTTTCGCTCTGGAGTGCCGTTGGTCTTAGCGTTAGTTTGGCCGTAGGGTATAAAAATTTTGAAGATTTATTGCGTGGAGCCAATGAGATGGACACCCATTTTAAAACCACCGATTTGGATCAAAACATGCCAGTAATTCTGGCTTTATTGAGTATTTGGTACAATAATTTTTTTGGAGCCCAAACCGAAGCAATCATTCCGTACACGCAGTATTTACAAAAACTAGCGCCCTATTTGCAACAAGGCATTATGGAGAGTAACGGCAAAAGTGTAGGTAGAGACTGCAAAACAGTAAACTACCAAACCGGAACCATTATTTGGGGGGAGCCAGGCACCAATGCACAACACGCTTTTTTTCAGTTACTACACCAAGGTACCAAACTAATTCCTTCAGATTTTATTGGATTTAAAACGCCTTTGTACGGAAACACAGAACATCATGACAAGCTAATGGCTAACTTTTTTGCCCAAACTCAAGCCTTAATGCAAGGCAAAGCAGCAGAACAAGTGCAAGCAGAATGCCAACAACAAGGAATGACAGCCGAGGAGATAAAATTTATAACAGCCTTTAAAACATTTCAGGGCAACAAACCCACCAATGCACTATTGATAGAGAAGTTGACCCCTAAAACACTAGGAGCACTCTTGGCGTTATATGAGCATAAAATTTTTGTGCAAGGAATAATTTGGAATATTTTTAGCTTTGATCAATGGGGCGTAGAATTAGGCAAGCAATTGGCCAATACCATTCTAGAAGAAATCACTACCCAAAAAGTAAGTGCTCAGGATAGCTCCACAACAGCTTTGCTAAAGTATTATTTAAATAAATAATTATACTAAATTAGTAACAAAACCCTTATTTGCTACCAAATAAGGGTTTTTTTTATTCCTTTTTTACTTATATTTGTTTTTAAAAAATTAATTAATATATGTACCAATTTATTCAACAGTTCCACTCCGGTTGGGCTTACTTAGCGCTTATAATGCTAGTTATTGCAGTGATTAACGCACTGATAGGGTTTTTCTCCAAAAAAGAATTTACTCCCAAAGACAGAAAAATCGCAATATTTGCCCTTATCGGTACCCACACCCAGTTGTTACTTGGTTTAATTCTATATTTTGTTTCTCCACTAGGTTTTTCTGCCTTAGGCAACATGACAGACAAAGCCCTTCGTTTAACCTCATTAGAACATCCATTAACCAATATTATTGCCATAACGTTAATAACCATTGCATGGTCTAAGCACAAAAAACTCACAAGCAGTCATGCCAAATTTAAAATATTTGCCATTTTTTACACCCTAGGATTACTACTTATTTTAAAAATGATCCCCTGGAGTATGTGGTTCTAAAACTACTTTAAAGCCCTTTTTACAGGGCTTTTTTTATCTAGGTATGGTTTTTGTAAATTGTAGAACAGAAATATAAATAAAACATGAAAAGATTATTTACCCTATTTTTTTTAATGGCCCTTATTAGCGTAGCAAACAGTCAAAATACTCTAGCCAACAAACCAAAGACCACCCTACAAAAAGCACTTACCGCCAAAGACACCCTCAAAAAAAACAAAGTTGTAGTGGTTGCCCCGTCAGAACCCGCCAAAGATACCCTAGCCGAAAAATGGGGCAGTCTAAGTCCTTATAAAACTGATGCACACGCATCCTACTATGCCGATAAATTTCATGGAAAGAAAACCGCAAGTGGCGTTCCTTTTGACATGCGAAAATATACCGCAGCCCATAAAAAATTTCCGTTTGGCACCAAATTAAAAATAACCAATCAAGCCAATGGCAAAGCAGTAGTGGTAGAGGTAAATGACCGAGGTCCCTTTGTAAAATCAAGAGAAATTGACCTATCCAAAAGGGCGTTTATGGAAATTGCCAAAAACAAAGCCATAGGAGTAATGACCGTAACCATAGAGGTGTTTTCAAAACCATAGCTCACCAAGACCCAAAAGGATTGTTGCTCAAATACGCATTGTAATACCGAGCATCGTTGGTCACCTCTTTGCCCAGCCACAACGGCTTTTCAAAGTGTTCCAACTCAGATTGGAGTTCAATTTCGGCAACAACCAAACCGTCATTGAGGCCATAAAACACATCAATTTCAAAGAGATGGCCACCAAAATTCACTTCATAACGGGTTTTGTCAATAATGCCTTTTTCACAAAGCAATAAAAGGCTTTCCGCCTCCAGAATTGCAATTTCCTTTTCCCATTCAAACCGAGACATGCCACTAGCACTAGAGGCGCCCTTGATGGTCAAAAACCCCCGATTGTCTTTAATGCGCACCCTAACGGTTCTTTCCGGAACCGAACTCAAATACCCCTGTTTGATTCTTTTTTCAGCATAGGCCAGCTCTTTAAAAGCCGCTGAGTTTACCAAAAATTTACGTTCTATTTCTACCATCATTTCTTTTTTTTTAAGGAGCTATTTCCAGCTGTACACTATATCTTTTTATAATTCCTGCTTGTTCCTCGCAGCAATCATAAAAAGGATGCCGTTTCCATCTGGGCTACAAATACGTTCAAATGTATTAAAATAATTTAACAGCATTAGCATTTCATTTTAGCCAAAAGGACTTTAAATTTGCCCCATGGATACTGCCGCTACCAACCGAAAAATAATACACATAGACATGGACGCCTTTTATGCGGCAGTGGAACAAATGGACAACCCCTCCTTGAGAGGCAAACCCATAGCAGTAGGCGGCTCCGAGAACAGAGGCGTAGTGGCAGCAGCTAGTTACGAAGCCAGAAAATTTGGTGTACATAGTGCCATAAGCGGCATAATGGCCAAAAAAAACTGTCCAGAACTTATATTTGTGCCCCCAAGATTTGAGAGATATAAAGAAATCTCAAAAAAAATCCATAAAATATTCCAAGAATACACCGATTTAGTAGAACCCCTCTCCCTAGACGAAGCCTATTTAGACGTTACCCAAAACAAAAAAGGCAATAGCAGTGCCAGTTTATTGGCGCAAGAAATCCGAACACGCATTTTTAACGAAGTAGGATTAACCGCCTCGGCAGGCATATCGGTCAATAAATTTGTAGCCAAAATTGCCAGTGATTACCACAAACCCAACGGACAAAAAACAGTAAATCCAGACCAAGTGATTGCTTTTTTAGAAAACCTACCCATTCGTAAATTTTACGGAGTAGGAAAAGTCACCACCCAAAAGATGTACCAACTAGGCATTTTTACAGGCCTAGAGTTAAAAAGCAAATCCATAGCATTTTTAGAAAAACACTTCGGTAAATCGGGCACTTATTATTACCATGTAGTCCGAGGCGTGCATAATAGTCCGGTAAAACCCAATAGAATTTCAAAATCGGTAGCGGCCGAACACACCTTTGATACCAATCTAACATCCGAGATTTTTATGTTAGAACAATTAGAAATACTAGCAGCAACTTTAGAAAGAAGACTCAAAAACAACCATATATCCGGCAAAACCATCACCTTAAAAATAAAATATAGTGATTTTGCCCAACAAACACGAAGCAAAACCCTGGCTTATTTTATAGCAGACAAAGGGCTGATTTTAGAAACTGTCAAAGAGTTGCTTTATCAAGAGCGCATGAAAAATTCGGTTCGGTTGTTGGGTATTGCGATGAGTAATTTGAATACCGAGAATAAAAAAGCCGTTGTTGTACAACTTCAATTTCCGTTTTCGTATTAATACGAACTTCAACAAAAGTTAAAAGAGTATTTTTTGGTATTTTTATTTTTTTTAAAATTTATATTTGAATAAAATTTAATTACAATGATACATCTTAAGGATTATGATAACGGAGTAGCCAAGTTCCATCAAGAGTTCCATCTAAATGCTACACCCTTATTCTCTTGGAATTTTTATGGTACCGTATTGCAGCAGTTAAGGAATGCAAATTTAGACACCCAAAAAATAGATCAAATTGCGGCAACCTTCAAGTGGGAATCGGCAAACTGGGAATTAAAAAAAGCTCTCTATGAAGACGTAATAGTGGTAACAGATCCTGCTCTAAAGATTGTTTTTTCGTCTCAAAACATGGTCAAAATGAACGGCTACAAAGCCGAGGAAGTTGTAGGTAAAACCCCAAGAATGTTTCAGGGCAAAGATACTTGCATAGAAACTTCAAAAGAAATCAAAATAGCCATCCAAAAGCAGCTTCCTTTTGAAAAAAAGGTACTGAATTACAAAAAAAATGGTGATCCTTATTATTGTATCATCAAAGGCTTTCCAATTTTTAACAAAAAGGGTTTTTTGTCTCATTTTATAGCTTTTGAGAAAACGGCATAAAAAAAGCTTTCCGTTTACCGAAAAGCTTTTGTTGTAGTTTGTTTTAAAAGGTTTAGTCCTTGCTAGAGAGTTTAGAGAGCAGTCTCAAAAACTCAATATATAGCCATACTAAGGTGATCATAAGGCCCATAGCGCCAAACCATTCCATGTATTTTGGCATTTTCTCGGCCACTCCTTTTTCAATTCTATCAAAGTCCAAAAACAAATTCAGAGCAGCAATAATAATTACAAAAACACTAATTCCGATGCTCATCATGGAGTTGCCATAATGCACAGGTTGAAAACTAGTAAACATAGAAACCACCCAAGAAATAAGGTAATAGGTTGCTATGGCTAATGTAGCGGCTACTACTACAGATTTAAATTGTTCCGTTACCTTTACAATCTTAAATCGGTACAGACCCAAACACACTCCAAAGGTAACAAAGGTTGCTCCTACGGCTTGGATTACTATGCCGGGATAACGGGCTTCAAATATGGCCGAAATTCCTCCTATAAATAATCCTTCAAATAAGGCATATCCAGGAGCTAAATAGCCCGAATATTGGGGTTTAAAAGCGGCAACAACAACTAATAATAATCCAACCACTGCGCCTCCTATGGCAGGAACTATCGGATTCATTCCGTTAAAGGCCATCCACCAAATAACCATGGCTGAGGCTATAAGTAACAAAAATAACAGCACTGTTTTATTGATGGTTCCAGATAAGGTCATCTCTTGATTGTAATCGATAACAGTAGCTTGATGCACTTGTTCTTTTGGGGCAGCTGTTGTGGCCGAAAAAGATTTGTTATTTAAAAAAGGATTTTTTGATTTGAAATTCATAAATAGTAAATTTTTTTTCAAATATAATTTTTATTTTTTAGAAGATTGTTTATTTAATCTTAAAATTTGGTTCTAAAAAAGTGCCTAAAAATGCGTGTATCCATTTTAATTTTACACTTTTAAGGCATTGGTTTTCTAAAAATATCCAAAGATATAATGGACTCGAAACAAGCGCAGCAATAGCTGCTTTAATTGTTGCTGAGAGTGTTTTTAACACACAAAACCCCCAGTTGAGTACAACTAGGGGTTTTGTGTTTTGTGATTTTAGCGCAAGGGTTATTCTATTTCAGAAACGCGCATTGTATTTACCATTCCTTTTTCTTTAATAGGCATTGCTGCAAGATTGATCAAAAAATCGCCTTTAGTAACGTATCCTTTTTGTCTAGCAATTTCATTAACATCCATTACGGTATCATCGGTACTAACAATTTTGTCATAATAATATGATTTTACGCCCCACAACAAACTCAATTGGGTTACAATTCTTTTATTGGATGTAAATACCAGTATGTGTGCTGAGGGTCTCCATGCCGAAATCTGAAAGGCGGTATATCCGCTATTGGTTAAGGTACAAATTGCTTTAGCTTGGATTGCATCTGCCATGATAGCTGCGTGACGACAAATTGTTTTGGTAATAAAACGATTTGTTCTAATTTGAGGCGTGTTCTGTGGAACCTGAATCAATGGCGAATCTTCTACGGCTTTTATAATTTGGGTCATTTTTTGAATTACCTGTACTGGATAATTACCTGCAGCGGTTTCTCCAGATAACATGACCGCATCAGCTCCATCCATAACCGAGTTGGCTACATCATTTACCTCCGCTCTTGTAGGTGTTAGACTACTTATCATGGTTTCCATCATTTGGGTTGCCACAATAACCGGAATACGAGCCATTTTTGCCTTTCGGATTAGATCTTTTTGTACCAATGGCACTTCGTGAGCAGGGAGTTCTACACCCAAGTCGCCACGAGCAACCATTAAACCATCGCAGTAAGCAACAATTTTGTCAATGTTCTCTAAGGCTTCGGGCATTTCTATTTTGGCAATGATGGGTATTTTGTATTCGGAATGGGTGTTTATTAAATCTTGCAAGTCCTGAAGGTCTTGTGGTGTTTTTACAAAAGATAGTGCAATCCAGTCTACTTTTTGTTCAATAGCAAAAATAGCATCCGCAATATCTTTTTCGGTCAATGCCGGAAGCGATATTTTGGTATTCGGCAGATTAACGCCTTTTTTAGATTTTAATTCGCCACCTTGTAATACTCTAGCAACTACTTCGGATATTTTATCTGTAGATACAATCTCAAAGATAAGTTTTCCGTCATCTAATAGTATTTTTTCGCCAGGATTAACATCATTAGGAAAGTTCTGGTATTTCATGAATACTTTTTCGGCAGTACCAATAAGATTTTCGGCAGTGGTAAAGGTGATTAGGTCTCCGTCATTGACAATTACGCCTTCGTTCATGACTCCAACACGTAGTTTTGGACCTTGTAAATCTCCAAGGATTGCTGTGGTGTAGCCAAATTCTTCGTTTAGGGACCGAATAATCTGTATTTTTTCTTTAACGCCTTCGTAATCTGCATGAGAGAAATTAATTCTAAACACATTGACTCCTGCGTCAATCATGTCTTTTATAATTGTTTTGCTGCTACATGCTGGTCCGAGTGTGGCTACAATTTTAGTTTTTTTGTTAGAAATCATGGTATTAAAAAATTAAATTGTTTTTTGATTTGATTTGGTTGGTCTCAATAGTATACACCGTTGAGATATTGTTTATGGCATTTAATTTGGATTTGATTTGAGGCAAATCTATAGTGTGTTCTGGAGTGTTTTCTATTTTTAAAAAATAATCGACGGTTTTAAATTCGGGCAACAAAAATACTTTTTTAGAAGAAACCATCGCTTGATCCGAAAACAATTCAGAGATAGGGCTTGTTTTTTTTAAAACTACTTCGTTTTTGTTTTGAATTAGATCCCAGTTGATATCATTTTCCGAATCATAATGGTGGTATCTGGCAAAACTGGTTTCGCCTTCTTTGATATGTATTTGAATTTCGTTGTTGCTTTTTGCTAAACGGATCGGGAGAATTTGGTTTATAAAAAAAGCCAATCTATAATCTTCTAGGGAGGTATGAATGGCTATTAAATAGTAATCTATCTCATCAAATTCGCCAAGATTTAGTTTATGAACAGCCATTTTACAAAATTATAATGGTGTAAATATACCATTTATGTAGTATTTAAAGAACTGCAGATGTAATGATTTGGTTAATTTATGAACGAAAACGTTGTAGTTGCGAAATTAACGCAACTATCGTTTGTCCATTTTTTCTTGAAATGCAAAATAAGCACGTTGGGAGGCTTTTTCTTCTGCTTTCTTTTTAGAGGTAGCTCTTGCTTTTGCAATCACTTTTGCATCAATACTTAATTTGACCCCAAATAAACGCTGTCCGTCTATGGCATTGTCTTCAAATATATCATAATGAAATATTTTTTTTTCTTTTTGGCACCATTCTATAACCAAACTTTTATAGCTAATAACTTTGCCTTCTAATTTAGAAATATCTACATAGGGTATAATAACTCGGTTGTATATAAATTTTTCACAATAGTGGTATCCTTTGTCTTGGTAGATAGCACCAATTAAAGATTCAAAGATGTTTCCGTGTATGTTTTCACCAAAATGCTGTACGGGTACTTTGCTTTCAATAAATTGGATTAGTTTTAAATCTTTTCCTAATTCATTTAAATGTTCACGACTCACTATTTTGGAACGCATCTTGGTTAGGTAGCCTTCGTCTCCGTTGGGTGCTTCGGTAAATAAATAAGCAGCAATTACGGCGCTCAACATAGCGTCTCCTAAAAACTCTAGGCGTTCATAATTTATAGGGCTTCCGTTGTTATTGAGCCTGTTGGAAGAACGGTGGGTAAATGCTTTTTTATAGTTTTCTAAGTTTTTTGGCGAAAACCCTAGTATTTTTTCGATAGCATCAAAAAAAATCCCGTCTTCTAGAGAACGGGATTTAGAAAATATTTTTTTAAATATACTCATAAGGGCAATTACAAGTCTAATTTTTTTACTAAAACACAAGCGTTATGGCCACCAAAACCAAAGGTATTACTCATAACTACATTCATGTCTCTTTTTTGAGCCACGTTGAATGTGAAATTTAATTTAGAGTCAATGTTTGCATCATCCGTAAAATGATTAATGGTAGGCGGTACTATACCGTGTTGCATTGAAAGTATAGAAGATATTGTCTCTATGGCTCCAGCTGCCCCTAATAAGTGGCCTGTCATGGATTTTGTAGAGTTAAGATTCATGCTGTATGCGTGGTCTCCAAATACGTGTTCAATGGCTTTAGATTCGGCTAGATCTCCTAATGGAGTAGACGTACCGTGCATATTAAGTCCATCTACGTCCGAGGGTTGTAATTCGGCATCTCGCAAACAGTTTAACATCACATTTTTGGCTCCTAATCCTTCTGGGTGTGGTGCAGTAATATGGTGTGCATCTGCAGACATTCCGCCACCGCCAATCTCGCAATATATTTTGGCTCCACGAGACATGGCATGTTCGTATTCTTCGAGAATTAATGCGCCAGCTCCTTCGCCCAAAACAAAACCATCTCGGTCTTTGTCCATTGGTCTTGAGGCTGTTTTTGGATCGTCATTTCGGGTAGACAAAGCATGCATGGCATTAAAACCACCCATTCCTGCAATGGTTACTGCAGCTTCTGATCCACCAGTTACCATCACATCTGCATGCCCTAAACGTATGTAGTTGAAGGCATCAATAATAGCATTGGTCGAAGATGCGCAAGCAGATACAGTTGCAAAATTAGGACCTCTAAAGCCATATTTTATAGAAATATGTCCACTAGCGATATCTGAGATCATTTTCGGGATAAAAAACGGATTAAATTTTGGCGTACCATCACCCGAGGCAAAATTTAGCATCTCTATTTGAAAAGTTTCTAAACCTCCAATTCCAGATCCCCAAATAACTCCAGCTCTGTCTTTATCTAGTTTTTCAAGATTAAATCCTGCATCTTTTACAGCTTCTTCAGACGAAACCATTGCGTATTGTGCATAGCGGTCCATCTTTCTGGCTTCTTTTCGGTCTAAGAAATCTTCAATAGTAAAGTTTTTTAATTCGCAGGCAAACTGCGTTTTAAACTTTGAAGCGTCAAAATAAGTTATTGGAGCAGCTCCGCTAACTCCATTAATAAGGCCGTTCCAATATTCTTGAATGTTATTTCCTATAGGAGTAAGAGCACCTAAACCCGTCACTACAACTCGTTTTAATACCATAACTATTATTTTATTATCTTTAAATAATAATACCCACGCTTTCTTTATTGTATTGTACAAAAGAGCCGTGGGCATTATTTAGTAAGTATCTTTTTGATTGCATAGCAATCTTAATTTTTTTCTTAAAAAATAATAGCACCCATACCCAGTTTAGCATACGGGTGCATTATTTATTATTTTTTAGCTTCCTCAATATATGAGATAGCTTGACCTACAGTAGCGATGTTCTCTGCTTGATCGTCTGGAATTTGAATGTCAAATTCTTTTTCGAATTCCATAATAAGCTCAACAGTGTCTAATGAGTCAGCTCCTAAATCATTAGTGAAGCTTGCTTCTGTTACAACTTCGTTTTCGTCAACTCCTAATTTGTCTACGATAATCGCTTTTACTCTTGATGCAATGTCTGACATAATCTTTAATTTTAAAATTTAATTTGTTGGCAAAAATAAAAAACTTTATTTTAAAACAACCAATAAGTTGATAAATGTGACAACTAAATTAAAAAATTTATTTCAACAAAGGCATCTCAATGTTATTTATTTTGGATTTTTATTCCTTTTTTTGCGTAACTTAAAACACGTCAATCATGAAAAAAATTTTGATTTTTGCTTCTGGATCGGGCACTAACGCTGAAAATATTATAAAACATTTTCAGAATAAGGCACTTGCTAATGTGGTTGGTGTTTTTACAAACAATCCTAATGCTGGAGTCATCGAAAAGGCTCAAAATTTAGGAATTTTGGTACAAATTTTTAATAAAATAGATCTAAATGAAGGTAAAGTACTACAAAAAATAGAGCTTATGAAGCCAGATTTAATCGTTTTAGCGGGTTTTTTGTGGAAATTCCCAGAGCAAATTATTGAGATATTTCCTAATAAAGTGATTAATATTCATCCAGCACTACTACCTAAGTATGGTGGTAAAGGCATGTATGGTATGCATATACACCGCGCGGTTGTAGAGAATAAGGAGCTGGAAACGGGGATAACCATTCATTTGGTGAACGAGCATTACGATCAAGGAGCAATTCTTTTTCAGAAAAACATTGCTTTGAGCAAGCAAGAAACTCCCGAAACGGTGGCGCAGAAAATCCATCAGTTGGAGCAAGAATGCTTTCCGGTAGTTTTAGAAGATTTTTTAAAACAATCTTCCTAAAATACGCTTTCAACCCAATTATAACAGATGAATTACGACGTACACATATATACCGATGGCGCAGCAAAAGGCAACCCCGGAAGAGGAGGCTATGGTGTGGTTATGGAAAGCACCCAAATGGGCAAAACGTACCGCAAAGAATTTTATGAAGGCTTTCGGCTAACCACCAACAACAGAATGGAATTGTTGGCTGTAATTGTAGGGTTAGAAAAACTCAAGAACCCCAACACTACCGTATTGGTTGTTTCGGATTCTAAATATGTGGTAGATTCGGTAGTCAAAAAATGGGTTTTTGGTTGGGAGAAAAAAAAATTTCTGGACCGAAAAAATGCAGATTTATGGAAACGTCTTTTGCTAGTTTATAGAAAACATCACGTAGATTTTCAATGGATCAAAGGGCACAACAACCATCCGCAAAACGAACGCTGTGATGCCCTTGCAGTGATGGCATCCATGCAAAAAGAGCTTTCGGTAGATGCTTTTTATGAGCAACAGGAAGCAAAATGAATCTAAAACTTTGCCAGATTGAAACTTTGCAACTATGAAACATATAAACTATCTTTGTGCCTTAATTCGAAACTGATATAAATGAATAAATTATTGATTGTTGGAACTGTTGCTTTTGATGCAATCGAAACTCCTTTTGGTAAAACAGATACAATTTTAGGCGGAGCAGCTACTTACATTGGTTTATCGGCTTCTTTTTTTAACGTACAGTCTGCTATAGTATCCATAGTTGGAGATGATTTTCCGCAAGAATATTTAGATTTGCTTACAGACAGAAATATAGATATTTCTGGGCTTGAGGTAGTTAAAGGAGGTAAAACTTTTTTCTGGAGAGGTCGTTATCACAATGATCTAAACTCCAGAGACACGCTAGAGACCCAGTTGAATGTCTTGGCAGATTTCAAACCCCAAGTTCCTGAAAACTACAAAAATGCCGATGTGGTTATGCTAGGCAACTTGCATCCATTGGTACAAAGTGCTGTTTTGGATCAAATGGAAACCAAACCAAAATTAGTGGTTTTAGACACCATGAATTTTTGGATGGATTGCGCCCTAACGGATTTGTTAGACGTCATAAAACGAGTAGACGTAATTACCATCAATGATGAAGAGGCGAGACAACTCTCTGGAGAATATTCTTTAGTTAAGGCTGCCGCCAAAATTCAAGCCATGGGACCTAAATATGTAGTAATAAAAAAAGGAGAACATGGCGCTTTATTGTTTCATGACCAGGATATTTTCTTTGCGCCCGCTTTGCCATTAGAAGAAGTCTTTGATCCAACAGGAGCAGGAGACACCTTTGCAGGGGGTTTTGCAGGATTTATCACACAGAGTGAAAACATCTCTTTTGAAAACATGAAAAATGCGATTATTTACGGCTCTAATTTAGCTTCTTTTTGTGTAGAGAAATTTGGAACAGAACGAATGGTAGCCCTAGATAAAGAAGCCGTTTTATCACGCTTGATGCAATTTAAGTCTTTGACACAATTTGATATAGAATTATAACGCCTTATTGCCTCGGAAACGAGGCTTTTTTGATTTCTTTTTTGTAAGTAAAGCCTACAGCTGTAGTTTAAAAAAAAGAACCTATTTTAAAATAAACAAACCCCACAAACCCCCACAAAACAATGAGCGACGCTTTAAAACATGAGTGTGGTATAGCTTTAGTTAGACTGCTTAAACCGCTTGAATTTTACAAAGAAAAATACGGTAGTGCTTTTTATGGAATACAAAAAATGTATCTCCTTATGGAAAAGCAACACAATCGCGGACAAGATGGAGCCGGTTTTGCAAGCATAAAATTAGATGTTGCCTCTGGTGAGCGTTACATTAGTAGAGTGCGATCCAACCATTCTCAACCAATACAAGACGTATTTGCACAAATCAATGACAGAATAAATTCAGAAATGGCAGCGCACCCAGAGTATGCTGAGGATGTGCAGTTGCAAAAAACAAAGATTCCCTATATAGGAGAGTTGTTTTTAGGACACGTGCGTTATGGCACCTTTGGGAAAAACAATATTGAGAGTGTACACCCATTTTTGCGTCAAAATAACTGGATGCACCGTAATTTAATTTTGGCAGGAAACTTTAACATGACCAACGTTAAAGAACTTTTTGATAGCCTAGTAGAATTGGGGCAACATCCCAAAGAAATGGCCGATACAGTAACCGTAATGGAAAAGATAGGTCATTTTTTGGATGACGAAGTGACGGATTTGTATCAAGAATGCAAAAATAATGGCTTAACCAAAAGAGAGGCCTCGCCTATTATTGCCGAAAAATTAGATGTAGCTAAAATTTTGTCCAGAGCCTCCAAAAACTTAGATGGTGGTTATGCCATGGCAGGATTATTAGGCCACGGAGATGCCTTTGTATTTAGAGATCCAGCAGGGATACGTCCGGCTTATTTTTATCAAGATGACGAAGTGGTGGTAGTGGCTTCCGAAAGACCTGTGATCCAAACCGTATTTAATGTACCTTTTGAAAAAGTGCACGAGATTGATCCAGGAAGTGCACTGATAATTAAAAAAAACGGAACAGTTTCTATGCAAGAAATTTTGACTCCAACCGTTAAGAAAGCCTGTTCTTTTGAAAGAATATACTTTTCTAGAGGTAGTGATGCCGAAATTTATCAAGAAAGAAAAAACTTAGGTCGATTGATTCTGCCAGCTGTTTTAGATGCCATAGACCAAGATACAGATAACACCGTTTTTTC
This sequence comes from Flavobacterium crassostreae, assembly GCF_001831475.1. Lineage (NCBI taxonomy): Bacteria > Pseudomonadati > Bacteroidota > Flavobacteriia > Flavobacteriales > Flavobacteriaceae > Flavobacterium > Flavobacterium crassostreae. Next base: position 919,110 of record NZ_CP017688.1, read on the forward strand.
GTACATTCCAAATACTGCAGAAACCTCCTTTTATGGTTTAGTAGAGGCGGCACAAGATTTTTTAAATCAAAGAAAAAACAACTTTATTTTAAAAAATAGAGATACTCTTACTGCCGAGACGTTGCAAGAATTACTTTCGGTAAAAATACGTACCGAAAAAGTAGCAATAAAAGATGCAAAACTACGCACCTTTATCACCGAAGACAGCAGTAGAGACGATTTAGTAGCGCATGTTTATGATGTAACTTATGGCGTTATCCAACCTACAGATAATTTAGTGATTATTGACGATAGTATTGTAAGAGGGACTACTCTAAAGATGAGTATTATCAAAATGATGGACCGTTTAAACCCAAAACGAATTGTAGTGGTTTCGTCGGCACCGCAAATTAGATTTCCGGATTGTTACGGTATTGATATGGCTAAACTAGAAGGACTTGTTGCCTTTAAAGCTGCTTTAGAATTGTTAAAAGAAAGAAACCTATACCACATTGTGGATGAAGTATATGCTAAATGTAAGGCACAAGAAGGTTTTGTAGACAGCAAAATCATCAACTACGTAACGGCTATCTATGCACCATTTGCACCCCAAGAGGTGTCGGATAAAATTGCCGAAATGTTGAGTTCGCCAGAAATAAAAGCAGAGGTTAAAATTATTTTTCAAACCGTAGAAGATTTGCATATTGCATGCCCTAAAAATTTAGGAGATTGGTATTTCACTGGAGACTATCCTACCCCAGGTGGTAATAGAGTAGTAAACCGTGCTTTTATAAATTTTTACGAAGGCAAAGACGCAAGAGCATATTAATAACTCCCTAAAACAGGGCGTTTATCGGTTTTATAAGTAGTTTGTCTTATAAATTAGGTATCAGAAAGCCTATCCCGTAAATTCGCTGAACCATAAAATTAGTAGGTTAAGTTTATGGTAGATTTGGGGCAAAAGGGGTGGAAGAAATTCCGCCCTTTTTATTTACTTACGGTTTAAGTTCGCTGCAAACAAAAAGTGCCGATTTCAAATTTTGAAATCGGCACTTTTTGTTTATTATACTACAAGAGGAAGAGCCAAAGTTTTTAAATCGGAATCCTCTAAAAAACTATTTTTCAGAAGCAAATCTTCTAGAAACTTCCGTCCAATTAATTACATTAAAGAAAGCTTCAATATAATCGGGTCTTCTGTTTTGGTAGTGCAAGTAGTAAGCATGCTCCCAAACGTCCATTCCAAGAATTGGTGTTCCGCCACATCCTACACCAGGCATTAAAGGATTGTCTTGGTTTGGAGTACCGCATACGTCTAGTTTACCTCCTTTGTGTACACATAGCCAAGCCCATCCAGAACCAAACTGCGTAGCACCTGCTTTGCTGAATTTTGCTTTAAACTCCTCAAAACTACCAAAGTCAGCTTCGATTGCAGCAAGTAAATCTCCTGTAGGAAGACCGCCACCATTTGGAGACATTACCGTCCAAAAAAGGTTGTGATTGTAAAATCCACCTCCGTTATTACGTACTGCAGCATTTTTTAAATCCAGATTGATCAAAATGTTTTCAATAGTTTTTCCTTCCATATCAGTACCCGTTACGGCAGCATTTAGGTTGGTGGTATAGGCGTTGTGATGTTTTGAGTGGTGAATTTCCATGGTTCGAGCATCAATATTTGGTTCTAATGCGTCATAGGCATAAGGTAACTGAGGTAATTCAAAAGCCATAATATGTTTGTTTAAATAGTTATAAAAATTTATTCAAATTTAAACATTAAACTTTGTAATCGGAAATTCTATTTTGTTATAATTTCATTAAAAAAGGACTTTGTTATTAAAATTAGACTGTTTTCAGGCTTTGGAGTCCCTTTTTTTTAGTTTTATGGGCTTAAATACGTTTTATCGGCAGATTTTTTTGCCCCATTTAATAATCTGACATAGCCATACAAAGAATGCTGATTTGTGTGCCAGGAATTTTTAAAAGAGCTCTAGAGCATGCCTCAAGAGTAGCACCTGTAGTAATAACATCATCAATCAGTAGGTAGTGTTTGTTGTGGTCTTTTTCCGAAAAAATTACGTCAAATGTAGTCTCGTTGCCTTGGATTCTGTCAGAGAAATCTTTTTTGGATTGGGTTTTAGAATAGGTATTCCGGATCAATAAAGCGGCGTTGTACTCTAGGTTTAATTTAGCAGATAGAGCCAGGCCAAAACTGCTAACCTGATTGTAGCCTCTTTCTCTAAATTTTCGGGGGTGTAGCGGCACGGGTATAATACAATCTACAGCGGTTAGTTCTTTGGTTGCGATCCAATCTTCGGCCACCCAATTGCCTAAACATTGTCCAATTTCTTGTTGGCCACGGTATTTAAGGTTGTGTACCATCTCTTGTACGATTCCTTTTTTACGAAAGTATAAAAATGCAGCAGCAAATTGTACGTCTATACGGCCATAAAATGTATTAAAAACAGCATTCTTTGGGTTCAGATGGTGGTTTGTTAGCGGTAGGGTATGCCTACACAAGGTGCAAAGTATGGTTTCATTACTAGATAAAATATGGTTGCAGCCACCACAAGTTTTAGGAAAAAACAAATTCAGAATACTTAGAAACATAAATAGGGTTTTTAGGTATAAAAATATAAAAATCTATCCTTCAATCGTTTCTTTTTTCTTTTTTTTAAATTCTCTTTTCCTATTTTTGCAGTATGGCAAAACAAGAAGATATATTTAAGAATGTAATTTCGCATGCAAAAGAGTACGGATTTATTTTTCCGTCCAGCGAAATTTACGATGGTTTAAGTGCAGTATATGATTATGCACAAAACGGAGTAGAATTAAAAAAGAATATAAGAGATTATTGGTGGAAATCCATGGTTCAGATGCATGAGAATATTGTAGGTCTGGATTCTTCTATATTGATGCATCCAACAACCTGGAAAGCATCTGGACATGTAGATGCGTTTAATGATCCATTAATAGACAATAAAGATTCTAAAAAAAGGTACCGAGCAGACGTTTTGATCGAAGACTATGCCGAAAAACTCAATATAAAAGCCCTCAAGGAGATTGAGAAAGCAAGAGTTCGGTTTGGAGATGCTTTTGATGAAGCAGAATTTGTAGCTACCAATACCAGAGTAATTGCCTACAAAGACAAAGAAAGAGCCATTCTGGAACGCTTAGCGACTTCTTTAGAAAAAGAAGACCTTGAAGACGTAAAGGCATTGATTGAAGAGTTAGAAATTGCGTGTCCAGAAACAGGCTCACGTAACTGGACCGAAGTGCGCCAATTTAATTTAATGTTTGGTACAAAATTAGGAGCCTCTGCAGATACCGCAATGGATTTGTATTTGCGTCCCGAAACTGCACAAGGGATTTTTGTAAACTTTTTGAATGTACAAAAAACCGGAAGGATGAAAATTCCATTTGGTATTGCCCAAACCGGTAAGGCATTTAGGAATGAAATTGTTGCAAGACAGTTTATTTTTAGAATGCGAGAATTTGAACAAATGGAAATGCAATTTTTTGTACGTCCAGGCGAAGAAATGAAACATTATGAGTTTTGGAAAGAAACGCGTTTAAAATGGCACTTGTCTCTAGGTTTAGGAAAAGAAAATTACCGTTTTCATGACCACGAAAAATTAGCACATTATGCCAATGCAGCAGCAGATATTGAATTTAATTTTCCGTTTGGATTTAAAGAACTAGAGGGGATACACTCGCGTACGGATTTTGATCTCAAAGCCCACGAAAAATTTTCAGGCAAAAAACTACAGTATTTTGACACCGAGTTAAACAAAAACTATGTGCCCTATGTTGTAGAGACTTCCGTAGGATTAGACCGTATGTTCTTGGCTGTTTTTGCCACTTCCTTAAAAGAAGAAACTCTAGAAGATGGTTCTACCAGAACGGTGTTGCGATTGCCATCGGTTTTGGCACCTACAAAAGCAGCCGTTTTGCCATTGGTAAAAAAAGATGGCTTGCCAGAAATTGCTCACAAGATCATAGAGGATCTAAAATGGGATTTCAGCGTAGCCTATGATGAAAAAGATGCTGTTGGCCGCCGTTACAGAAGGCAAGATGCGTTAGGAACGCCATTTTGTATCACTGTTGATCACCAAACCATAGAAGATCAAACCGTAACCATACGTCATAGAGATACCATGAAACAAGACCGTGTTAAAATAACGGATCTTAATGCACTAATCCAAAATGAAGTTGCCGTCAAAAATTGGCTACTAAAAATGGAATAATATCGTGTATTTAAAAGTAAAAGAGGCTGCTAATGTATTTTAGCAGCCTCTTTTGATTTATTCTCGCAAGGCATTCCAGCCCCGAGCCTTTAAAGCAATTTTAGTATTTGCCCTAGTAACCAAGTGTATGCCTTCGCTTTGTTGGGTCATGTGTCCGATAATTGAAAAGTTAGGGTTTCCTTTAATTTTTTCAAAATCTTCCATAGCAATAGTAAAAAGCAATTCGTAATCTTCGCCTCCATTTATGGCCACCGTGGTACTATCAATAGCAAACTCTTCGCAAACATTAATTAATTGAGGGTCTAGTGGCAGTTTGTCTTCATATAAATTACAACCCACGCCAGATTGTTTGCACAAATGCATAATTTCGGAGGATAATCCATCCGAGATGTCAATCATGGCAGTAGGTTTTATTTCTAAAGCATGTAATAAGGTTCGCACATCTTTGCGTGCCTCAGGCTTTAATTGTCGTTCAATGAGATAGGTGTAGGCATCCAGATCCGGTTGCGAATTAGGATTTACCTGAAAGACCTGTTTTTCACGTTCTAAAACTTGCAAACCCATATAGGCCGCTCCAATATCTCCAGTTACTACCAATAAATCGGTTTCTTTGGCACCATTTCGGTACACTATTTCTGCTGCATCCGCTTCGCCAATGGCAGTAATGCTTAGGATCAATCCTTTTTGAGAAGAGGTAGTGTCTCCACCAATAACATCTATATTGTATTCTTTTGCAGCGTGTGCAATTCCTTCAAATAATTCTTCTAAGGCCTCCAACGGAAACCGATTAGACACCGCCACAGATACCGTAATTTGAGTAGCCTTGGCATTCATGGCACAAATGTCAGACACATTAACCACCACCGCTTTATAGCCTAAATGTTTCAAGGGCATGTATGCCAAATCAAAATGAACTCCTTCAATTAATAAATCCGTAGAGACCACTATTTTTTTGTCTTTAAAATCCAAAACCGCGCCATCATCTCCTATTCCCTTTAAAGTAGAGGGTTGGTTGGTTGCAAAATTTTTAGTTAAATGGTCAATTAGTCCAAATTCTCCTAATTGCGCTATACTGGTACGTTGTGGGTTTTTATCTTCAATCATTATTTTTAGTTTCAATCCAACAAAGGTACAAAGTACAAACGCTTTATAAGAGTAAAGCAGTATAGTTTTTTTTAGATTTACACGCCAGGTATTGTATTATTTTTTGCATCTTTAGAGCAATTAAAACCCGTAGCATGAACCCATATAACATAGCCACCCTAACCGTAAACCCCGCAGTAGACAAAAGCACCCATCTAAGAGGTTTGGTGCCCGAACAAAAAATACGATGTGATGCACCACGATACGATGCTGGAGGCGGCGGCATAAATGTATCCAAAGCCATAGCACGTTTAGGCGGCAACCCACTAACTATTTTTACCGCAGGTGGCGCTTCTGGGCAAATGCTAGCCGAATTGTTGCAACACGAAGCTATTGCTTGCCAGGCCATTGGTACCAAAAATACCACCCGAGAAAATTTTGTAGCCGTAGATGACAATACCAATTCCCAATACCGGTTTGGATTTCCAGGAGCAGCAATTAGCACCTCCGAAACCGCAAAGATTATAGATGCCATATCCCAGTTGAAATCCGAATTTTTAGTTCTCAGCGGCAGTTTAAACACATCCTTATCGGTAGATTTTTATAAGCAATTGGCTATAATTGCCAAAAAAGCCGCTATAAAAGTAATCGTAGATACCTCAGGAGAAGCCTTAGAAAAAGCGTTAGAAGCCGGTGTATATTTAATCAAACCCAACGTAGGTGAGTTGGCAAAACTAATCGGTGTAGCACAACTTGAAATGGAACAAGTGCAACAAGCAGCACAGCAAGTTATAGCCAAAGGAGGCGCCGAAATTGTGGTGGTTTCTTTGGGAGCACAAGGCGCTGTTTTGGTTACCAAAGAAGTCTGCGAGTACGTTCCGGCACCAAATGTAGCCAAGAAAAGCACCGTTGGAGCTGGAGATAGCATGGTAGGAGGTATGGTATGGGCGCTTTCGCAAAAGAAAAGCCTAAAAGAAGTACTCTGCTGGGGAGTAGCCTGTGGCACTGCAGCAACCATGAACGAGGGAACCCAGTTATTCCAAACAACAGACGCAAAGCGATTGTACGATTGGATGTCAAGCTAAGGGGAGAACAAATAAAGAGAAACCCGGACCATTTTTACATCGTCAGGGTTTCTCTTTATTCGTGTTTCTTTGTTCTATTTTCTAGAAAAAAGATTAATCATTCAATTTCAATACCGCCATAAAGGCCTCTTGCGGAATCTCCACATTACCTACCAATCGCATGCGTTTTTTACCTTTCTTTTGTTTTTCAAGCAACTTACGTTTTCTGGAAATATCCCCACCATAACACTTAGCAGTAACGTCTTTACGTAAGGCTTTGATCGTTTCGCGCGAAATCACCTTTACACCAATTGCCGCTTGAACCGGAATATCAAATTGTTGCCTCGGAATCAATTCCTTCAGCTTTTCACACATTTTTTTACCAATAGAATAAGCGTTATCAACGTGCATCAATGAAGATAAAGCATCTACAATTGTTGCATTCAATAAAATATCTACCTTCACTAAGTTTGAAGTACGCATTCCAATAGGAGTATAATCAAACGATGCATATCCTTTAGAAACCGTTTTCAAACGATCATAAAAGTCAAATACAATTTCTGCTAAGGGCATATCAAACGTCAGCTCCACACGTTCTGTAGTCAAGTAGGTTTGATTGGTGATTAAACCACGCTTTTCGATACATAAACTCATTACGTTACCAACATAATCTGCTTTGGTAATGATGGTAGCTTTTATAAAAGGCTCTTCCACATGGTCTAAACGAGAAGGCTCTGGCAAGTCAGATGGGTTGTTTACCACCAAAACAGTATCAGGATCTTTCTTTGTAAACGCATGGTACGAAACGTTAGGAACCGTAGTGATAACCGTCATGTTAAACTCCCGTTCGAGACGCTCTTGTATAATCTCCATGTGCAGCATCCCCAAAAATCCACAACGAAAACCAAATCCTAAAGCCGCCGAACTTTCGGGTAAAAATACAAGTGAAGCATCGTTCAATTGTAACTTTTCCATAGAGTTTCGTAGCTCTTCATAATCTTCCGTATCTACAGGATAAATTCCGGCAAAAACCATAGGTTTTACATCCTCAAAGCCGGTAATTATATTTGTTGTAGGCGTTTTAGCATCCGTCAAGGTATCCCCAACTTTTACTTCTTTGGCTTCTTTAATTCCGGAGATTAAATACCCAACATCTCCAGCCGAAATCACTTGCTTCGGAACTTGGTTTAGTTTTAGCGTGCCAATCTCGTCAGCAAAATATTCATTGCCTGTAGCCATGAATTTAATTTTTTGCCCTTTTTTAATTTCGCCATTAACCACCCTAAAAATAACCTCAATACCTCTAAAAGGGTTGTAGTGCGAGTCAAAAATTAAGGCTTGTAATGGCTCGTCTTTATTACCGGAAGGTGGCGGGATTTTTTCAATAATGGCCGCCAAAATATTTTCGACACCAAAGCCCGTCTTGCCCGAAGCATGAATAATATCCTCGAGTTTACAACCTAATAAATCAATAATATCATCACTAACCTCCTCTGGATTAGCGCTAGGCAGATCCACTTTATTCAAAACCGGAATAATCTCCAAATCATTCTCTAAAGCAAGATACAAATTCGAGATCGTTTGCGCTTGTATACTCTGAGCCGCATCCACAATCAATAGCGCCCCTTCGCAAGCCGCAATAGATCTCGAAACCTCGTACGAAAAATCTACGTGCCCCGGAGTATCAATCAAATTCAAGATATATTCTTCACCTTTATAGGTGTATTCCATCTGGATGGCATGACTCTTAATCGTAATCCCGCGCTCGCGTTCCAGATCCATGTTATCGAGCAATTGCGCCTTTTCTTGGCGAGCTGTAACAGTTTGTGTAGCACCCAATAAACGGTCCGCCAAGGTACTTTTACCATGGTCAATATGTGCAATAATGCAAAAATTACGTATTTTTTTCATTTTCTCTATAGTGTCAATTTTTAGGGCGTGACCACAAGGGTCGGGCTATTGGTTGCAATCTTTTGCTTTTTTAAAGAAAAAAAGCAAAAGGATTTTCACCGCTATCCCTCACGCGCAAGTGTCGAACAACGACAATTAATCTGCAAATATAGTCTAAATATAGCAGTTTTAAAATAACACAGCACAAACTCACTACCACTTTTATAGGACCTTTTTCCGTATTCGCTTAAAAAGTGTATTTTTGCACCAAATTAAACCAAGATGATTAAGATAGGCACCATAGAATTACCAGAATTTCCGTTACTACTCGCCCCTATGGAAGACGTTAGCGACCCACCATTTCGTAGGTTGTGTAAAATGCATGGTGCCGATATGATGTACTCGGAGTTCATTTCGTCCGAGGGATTAATTCGGGACGCCATCAAAAGCCGTATGAAATTAGACATCTTTGATTACGAGCGTCCTGTTGGAATTCAGATTTTTGGCGGAGACGAAGAAGCCATGGCATTATCCTCTAAAATTGTCTCCACCGTCAACCCCGATATCATTGACATTAACTTTGGTTGTCCAGTCAAAAAAGTAGTTTGCAAAGGCGCCGGTGCCGGCGTTCTAAAAGACGTAGACTTAATGATCCGTTTAACCCAAGCCGTTATAGACAGCACCCATCTGCCAGTAACAGTCAAAACCCGTTTGGGCTGGGACGATAGTTCTATAAACATAGACGAAGTTGCCGAGCGGTTGCAAGACATAGGCGTTGCCGCACTCAGCATACATGCCAGAACCCGAGCCCAGATGTACAAAGGCCACTCCGACTGGTCCCATATTGCTCGAGTAAAAAACAATCCAAGAATCACCATGCCTATTTTTGGCAACGGCGATATTGACTCCCCCGAAAAAGCCTTACAGTATAAAAACGAATACGGAATAGACGGCATCATGATAGGCCGTGCCGCCATTGGATATCCATGGATTTTTAACGAAATCAAGCATTACTTTAAAACCGGAGAACATTTGGCCAAACCAACCGTTGCAGATAGAGTAGCCGCTGTCCGCAATCACCTAACATGGGCAATGGAGTGGAAAGGAGAACGGTTAGGCATTGTAGAAACCAGACCCCATTATACCAATTATTTTAAAGGAATTCATTCCTTCAAACCCTTCAAGCAACAGTTAGTAACCCAAGACAATCCACAAGAGTTATTTGCTATTTTGGATACCATAGAGCAAACATACGCTGGTTATAAAGTAGAGTAAATACCCTATTGAAAACCCCAATTCCACAAATCATACCAAATCAATTGGTGCAAATTAGTAAAATTGGGGTTTTATTTGGAATAGCCCGAAAATTTATTCCAACAATTTTTTACTCACGCGACTACTTGCAATCAACGAAGCGATAAATCCAAGGGAGACAATTGTACCCATTACAATCAATACATTTTGGATAGAAAAAACCACCGGATAAGCCAACGTAGGAGTAATTTTAATAAATTCAAAATGTTGTTGTAACAGCACAATTAGTATTCCAATAACCAGGCCAATAACGCCACCAACCACACTGAGTAGCGTGCCTTGCAGTAAAAATATTTTTCTTAAATCGGCAATATCCGTTCCAAGATTCAAAAGCGTTTTTAGATTGCTTTTCTTGTCCAGAATCATCATAATTAGCGCGCCAATCAAATTAAAAAGCGCCACCACAATCACCAGCGTAAAAATCAAATACACCGCAATATTCTCCGTGTTCAACATCTTATAAAGAGCCTCATTGAGTTGGGCTCTGTTTTTAATCGTAATTTTATTCTCAAAAATAGCATGCAACGAATCGATAATTGCCTGCTCCTCTGCACCAGCCTTTTCTTGAATCTCAATCCCAGAAATCTGGTTGCTTTTATACTCCAATAACTCTTGCGCCAAGCCTAAATCTGCAAAAACATATTTAGAATCCAGATCTTCACTAATGGCATAAATTCCAACTGGATACACCACAGCTTTATTAAAAGCCTGCGCCGCATTTTCAATAGTACCCTTTCCGGGTTTGGGCACCATTACCTCAAGTTGGCTATTAAAATCCAATAACCCCATCGAAAACTTTTGAGCAATCCCATAGCCCACCACCACCTGATAAGTATCCTTCTCGAGCCATTGGCCATTATAAAGCGTTTTTTGGATCGCATTTACCTTGTCAAACTGCGGATCGGTTCCCTTCAAATACGTAACCATTTGCTTGCCATTAAAAACAAACAAAACCCGTTCTTCAATAATTTTTGAATAGCCAGCTACACCATCTATTTTCTTAATTTTGGCCTCTTGCTCCGGACTAATAAAAAAAGATTTCCCTAGAGTGCTACTAATCTTCAAGTCAGGATCAATAGCATTGGTAAACGAAAGACTAAAAACCTTCAATCCACTAAAAACCGATAACACCACAAACAAAGCCATAGCGCCCACAATAATCCCCATACTAGCAATACGGTTGATAATATTAATGGCATTATTTTTACTGGTACTACGCAAGTAGCGTTTGGCTATATAAAAAGAAAAATTCAAATTAAATTTGCTTGCGTTTTTCCAAAAGATCCCTATTCTCAATAGGATTATCCCTATTAGACAAGGCCGTATTAATTTTTTCAATATAATCCAAAGAGTCATCAATAAAAAACACCAAATTAGGCACCTTTCGTAACTGCAAACGCACCCTTTGCGACAAATCATGCTTAATTGTCTTGGCATTAGACTTCACTGCCTCCAAGATCTCCTGAGCTTTCTCCTGAGGAAATACACTCAAATACACCGTTGCCACAGACAAATCCGTAGTCACACTCACTTTAGATACCGAAATAATCAAATTAGATACCCCATTTTTTCTCACTTCACCCTGCAGAATATCCACCAAATCTTTTTGGATCACCCCACCTATTTTTTTCTGTCTATTTGTTTCCATAGCGCAAAAATACTACTTTTAAACATTAAACAAACAAAATTTAAAAACAACCTAGCATTCCCTTGTTTTTTTTCAGAAGCCAATTCCTGCTGTACACTCTATCTTTGCTGCCAAACCCTGGCAGCAAAGGATGCCGTTTCCATCAGGGCTAGGGAGTAGTGGTAGCCAGAACAAAAAGCATCTTGGTTTCCAAAAAAACGTTTCAGACAAAAACCGCCATGAAAAACAACCCCAATCCCGAACATACAACAAATCCCACAACCAGCGCCTCCTTCTCCATATACGATGCCTCAGCAGGTTCTGGCAAAACCTATGCACTAGTCAAAGAATATTTAAAAATTATTCTAACCGCAGCCAAGAACGATGCCTACAGAAACATCCTAGCCATAACCTTCACCAACAAAGCCGTGCACGAAATGAAAAGCCGTATTGTGGGGAGTCTATCCGAGTTTGCCAAAGACGCCCCCAGCTCCAAGGCTACAGAACTCCTGCAAGACCTAGCCGCAGACACCGGACTTTCTGGCTCCGAGATCCAAACCAAATCCCGGCAAATCATCAAGCACATCATTCATAATTATGCCGCTTTTGATATTTCGACTATTGATAAATTTACCCACAAAGTGATTCGTGCCTTTGCTCACGACCTTAATTTGCCCATGACCTTTGAGGTAACCCTGGACACCGAAAATCTCTTGACCGAAGCCGTAGATGCCATCATTGCGCAAGCCGGCGAAGACCCCACCTTGACCAAGTTGCTCATTGATTTTACCATGGAAAAAACCGACGAAGATAAATCCTGGGATATCTCCAGAGAAATTCTAGACACCGGACGCTTGGTTCTAAACGAAAACCACCGCACCGAAATCACCCATTTTCAAGACAAAACCATTGCAGATTTTGTAGCCATAAAAAAGAAATTGGTAGCGAGTTGTGCCAGCTTAGACCAAGATAATGCCGAATTTGCCCAAGCAGCATTAGCATTAATCGAAAACCACGGTATTGATTTAAAATCGTTTTCAAGAGGAACCTTCCCGAACCATTTGAGCAGCATTCGAGACAAAAAATACAACCCCAAAAACAAAACCTTTCATGAACCAGAGGCTATTGCAATCAACAAAACCGCCAAAGACCGTACTTTAATAGAAAACCTAATTCCAGAGTTGCTAAAAATTCTGGCAGTAGTGTACCAAAATTTTGAAAAAAGAGATTTCTACAAAGCCTTTCTTAAAAACATAACCCCACTATCGTTATTAAATACCGTAAGTAATGAGTTAGCCAAAATTCAGCAAGAACAAAACCTGCTTTCCATCACGGAATTTAACGCCCTCATTCACCGCGAAATTCAAAACCAGCCCGCACCCTTTATATACGAACGCTTGGGCGAGCGTTACCGCCATTTTTTTATAGATGAGTTTCAAGACACCTCCGAGATGCAATGGCAAAACTTAATCCCCTTGATTGATAACGCCCTTTCGGGCCAAGATGATTTAGGGCAAAAAGGCACCTTAATGATTGTCGGAGATCCCAAACAATCCATTTACCGCTGGCGTGGCGGCAAAGCAGAACAGTTTATAGAACTAAGCAAAGATGCCAATCCGTTTAATAATCCGGACAAAAAGCGCGTGCATTTAGACAAAAACTACCGCAGTTACTCCCAAGTAATTGATTTTAATAATGCCTTTTTTAAACTCGTTTCGGAACAATTTGAGCAGCCAGATTATAAAGAGTTGTATGCCAACCACAGCCATCAAAAAACCAATAGCAAGACCGGAGGCTACGTCCAGATTTCCTTTATACCCAAAATAGAAACAGCCACCCAAGAGGAAGAAGCGTTGGATAAAACAAAATTATATGTTTTGGCAACCTTAAATACCATTCAAAAAGTACGTAACGAAGGTTTTGAATACAAAGATATAGTTATCCTAACCCGCAAACGAGGACAAGGAGTGGCTATTGCTAATTATTTGACCGAGCAAAACATTCCGCTTTTGTCCTCAGAAACCTTGCTGATTCAAAACGCCACCGAAGTGCGCTTGATTATTCACCTATTAAAATATTTAAAAAACCACGCAGATTTAGAAGCCAAGGCTTATTTTCTGCATTACATCGCAGAGCATGTTCAGGATCAATTGCCAGTCCATGATTTCATTGCTCAAGGAATGGCGCATACAAACGAAGTAAATTTTGAGAACTGGCTCCGTAGTTTTTCTATTTCGCTTTCGTTTCAAAACATACGCAAAAAAGCACTCTACGAAGCCGTCGAAATTATTATAGCAAAATTTCTATCGCCCAATTTCTCCAAAGGCAGTGGCGCTTATGTACAGTATTTTTTGGATATCGTATTAGAGAGAGATGTCCGGAATCAAGCCGGAATTGCAGATTTTTTGCACTTTTGGGACAAAAACGCCGACAAATTTAGCATTCCCTCGCCCGAAGGCAACAATGCCGTACGTATTATGACCATTCATAAATCCAAAGGGTTAGAGTTTCCGGTGGTTATTATGCCTTTTGCCGAAGAAGATTACAACCGAAAACCCAAAGATAAATTGTGGCTTGATGCTCCAGAAACCGATTTTGGACTGCCTAAAGTTTTAATTGATAATAGCAGCGAAGTAGAGGGTTTTGGTCCAGAAGCAAAAATAATTTACGATCAAAAAAAGCAAGAAGAACTTTTGGATAATATCAATGTTCTGTACGTGGCTTTGACTCGAGCAGAAGAGCAATTGTATGTTATATCGAATGCCAATTTAACCAGCAAAGGCGAAGTAATGGCCAATAATATGTCTGCTTTTTTTATTAATTACCTGGATAGCAAAGGAGTGTTTGATCCAGAAAAGTTGGAATACCAATTTGGCAGTTCAAAAAAAGTATCGCCTACATCCAAACATATAGATACCTCCAAAAAAATTGAAGTAGTTGCACAAACCCTAGACCCCAAAAACATAAAAATTGCCCAACGAGAAGCTTTAATGTGGGGAACACAACAGCAAGAATCTATGGAATACGGAAATGTAGTGCACGAAATTTTATCTTTTGTAAAAACAAAACAAGACGTAACACTGGCCATTGAAAAAGCCCTAGAAAGCGGATTGATTCATTTTGGTCAAAAAGAGCTCGTTCAGCAAACCATTTTAGATATTGTGACCCACAAAGAATTAGAACGCTATTTTGCTCCAGAAAACACCGTTTGGAACGAACAGACCATAATCCAAAAAAAAGGACCTATAGTCAAACCAGACCGTATGGTAGTCAACAAGGCCAAGGAAGTGTATTTATTGGACTACAAAACAGGGGCGCATAATACAAAATACCAAAAACAACTAGAAAATTACCAACAAGCAATAGAATTAATGGGATACAAAGTAGTAAAAAAAGCCTTGATTTATATAGGAAAAGAAATTGATGTAGTAAATTTGTAGCTCAAAAGCACGCCACATTAAATAAATTATAAAAAGACAAAAAATGTACGGAAAAATAAAAGAACACCTTCAGGATGAATTGCAAACCATTCAAGACAACGGAATTTTTAAAAAGGAACGAATTATTACTTCGGCGCAAGATGCCGAAATTACCATTGCAACAGGAGAGACGGTTCTGAATTTTTGTGCCAACAATTATTTAGGATTGTCCTCCCATCCAGAAGTAATCCAAGCGGCCAAAGATGCTATGGATACCCATGGTTTTGGGATGTCATCGGTGCGTTTTATTTGTGGCACACAAGACATACACAAAACATTAGAAAGAAAAATTTCGGAATTCTACGGAACCGAAGATACTATTCTGTACGCTGCAGCCTTTGATGCTAACGGAGGGGTTTTTGAGCCATTATTAGGTGCCGGAGATGCTATAATATCCGATAGTTTGAACCATGCTTCAATAATTGACGGAGTGCGTTTGTGCAAAGCATCGCGTTACCGTTATGAGAACAGCAACATGGAAGACTTAGAGCAGCAATTGATTAAAGCAAACCAAGCAGGAAGTCGTTTCAAAATCATTGTAACCGATGGCGTGTTTTCAATGGATGGCATAGTAGCACCATTAGATAAAATATGTGACCTAGCTGACAAATACGATGCTATGGTTATGGTGGATGAATGCCATGCTGCGGGATTTATAGGAGCCACAGGCAAAGGAACCCTCGAGGCAAAAGGAGTAATGGGCAGAGTAGATATCATTACAGGAACCCTTGGAAAAGCTTTAGGCGGTGCCATGGGAGGATATACCACAGCCAAGAAAGAAATAATAGAATTGTTGCGCCAACGTTCCAGACCGTATTTATTTTCTAATTCTTTAGCGCCAGCAATTGTAGGAGCTTCTATTAAAGTATTCGAACTTTTAGAAAAAGACACTACATTGAGGGATAAGCTAGAGTGGAATACCAATTATTTTAAAGACGGAATGAAAAAAGCAGGCTTTGATATTGTAGATGGCGATTCGGCAATCGTGCCAGTAATGTTATACGATGCAAAGCTATCCCAAGCCATGGCGGATGCATTACTAAAAAAAGGAATTTACGTTATTGGGTTCTTTTATCCAGTAGTTCCGCAAGATAAAGCCAGAATTAGAGTACAGCTTTCGGCAGCGCATACTCAAGCGCATTTAGATCAGGCAATTGCAGCATTTGTGGCAGTAGGACAATCTCTTAAGGTTATATAATTATAAGTTAAATAATACATAATTGCCACATTCGGGCAATATAATTGTTTTTTTTTAATATTTGGTTTTGTAGTTAATTATTAACGCATTACTTTTGTTCGTAATTAACTAAAATTGTAATTAAAAATAATAAGTATGAAACATCTTAACAAGATTTTAGTTGCTGCTATGATGGTTATGGGATTAAGTTCTCAAGCACAAGACAGTAACAACCCATGGGCTATCTCTTTTGGAGCTAACGCTGTAGACACTAAAACAAGTGCAGGTGGTGGTAATGGCTGGTTAGACCGTCACTTTTCTCAGCCATTTGCTGTAAAAGACAACTGGAACATTCTTCCATCAGTATCTTATGTTAGCGTGTCTAAATATGTTGGAAACAACTTATCTGTAGGGCTTCAAGGATCTGTTAACAAAATCAACAAGTTTGTTAAATTTGACCCAACTGCACCAGGACATGATTCTCGTGGTTATGTAGTTTCTAACCCAGGAGACTTAATGTATTATGGTATTGATGCTAGTGTTAAATATAGCTTCATGACTTTGATTAATTCTAAAGTTTTAGATCCTTCGTTACACGTAGGTGGAGGGTATACTTTCCTAGGAGATAGTAGTTTTGGAACTGTAAATCCAGGAGCTGGATTGACTTTTTGGATTACTGAAAACGTAGGTTTAGCATTAGAGACTTCTTACAAAAAAGCATTCGGAGATAGAGAAGATGCTACAAGAACTCCAGATGCACCATCTCACTTCCAACACACAGCGGGTATTATCTTCAAATTTGGAGGAAAAGATACCGATGGTGATGGGATTTATGACAAAGATGATGTTTGTCCAGAAATTGCTGGTTTAAAAGAATTCAACGGTTGTCCTGATACGGATGCAGATGGAATTACTGACAAAGAAGATTCTTGTCCAGAAGTTGCTGGTCCTAAAGAATTTAACGGATGTCCAGATACGGATGGAGATGGAATTGCAGACAAAGACGATGCATGTCCAGAAGTTGCTGGTCCTAAGGCCTTAAATGGTTGTCCAGATGCTGATGGAGATGGTGTTGCAAATAAAGATGACAAATGTCCAAACGTTGCAGGACCTAGAGATAACAGAGGTTGTCCATGGCCAGATACTGACGGAGATTCTGTTTTAGATAAAGATGACAAATGTCCTAATGTAAAAGGAACTGTTGCTAACTCTGGATGTCCAGAAGTTACTGCTGATGTAATCAAACAATTAAATGACTACGGTAAAACAATTTTGTTTGATTCAGGTAAAGCTTCTTTCAAAGAACAAACATTTGCTGTTTTACAATCTATCACAGATATCTTAAAAGAATTTCCTAACTCAAGCTTTATGATTGAAGGGCACACAGATAGTGACGGAAGTAATGTATTAAACCAAGCATTGTCTGAAAATAGAGCTGCTGCTGTTAGAAATTTCTTAGTTGAAAAAGGAATCAATACAGATAGATTAAAATCAACTGGTTATGGTGAAACAAAACCAATTGCTTCTAACAAAACTGCAAAAGGAAAAGCAGAAAACAGAAGAGTTGAGGTTTCTTTAATTAAAGAATAATTTTTCTGAAATATTTATAGAAAACGCCCCGATTTATCGGGGCGTTTTTTTATTTTTATAACATGATAGATATTTCTTTTTTAGATAAAATTGCACAAACTTTAATTCAAGATTACTCCGATAAATTATCAGACACTGTAGTAGTTCTGCCCAACAAAAGAGCTAAGGTTTTTCTAATAGAAGCTTTAAAAAAACAAGTAACCAGCAACATACTTTCGCCCGAAATAATTAGTATTGAAGATTTTATTCAAGATATTGCGGCTATACGTGCTATAGATCCTATAGAGTTGTTATTTGAATTTTACCAAGTCTATCTATCTATAACCATCAAATCCCAGCAGCAATCCTTTGAGCTGTTTGCCAATTGGGCCAAAATGCTTTTGCAAGATTTTAATGAAATAGACCGCTACTTACTAGATCCTACCCATGTATTGTCTTACCTAAAAGACATTGAGGATATTAAAAAATGGGGTATTGAAGTAGAGAACAAAACCCAATTACTTGAAAACTATATAGATTTCTGGAAACTATTACCTAATTACTACCAAAGTTTGTATGCCCATTTGCTTCAAAAAGGAATTGGATACCAAGGGCTAATATACAGACAAGCAGTAGCTAATTTAGAATCATTTTCTAAAACCATTACCAACAAACAGTATGTATTTGCAGGTTTTAACGCCTTAAATGCTTCCGAAGAAAAAATCATACAACATTTGGTAGCTGCCAACCAAGCCAAAATATATTGGGATGCAGACCAATCCTTTTTAAACGATCCCTACCATGATGCAGGGCTTTTTTTAAGACGATTCAAGGCCAATTGGAAACACTACAAGAGCAATCCTTTTGAATGGATAGTCGATGATTTTTCGCAAACCAAAAACATACACGTTATTGGTACCCCAAAAACCATTGGTCAAGCCAAAATTGCAGGCAACATTATAGAAACCATGCTTAGTGAGCACCCAGAGGTTTCATTAGATAAAGTAGCCATAGTTCTTGGAGAAGAAAATGTTTTGGTTCCACTTTTATATGCATTGCCCTCTAGCGTTGGCGCTTTGAATATAACCATGGGATATTCCAGCAAGAACAATCCGGCGCAGATACTCCTAGCAAAACTATTTAAGATGCATACCAATGCCTTATCTCGAAATGCAACAAGCTATGTTTTGTATTACAAAGATGTCTTGGATATTTTGACCCACCCTTTGGTGGAGCCTTATGCTCAAAGCTCTAAATTGGTACATACCATCAATCAAAACAATTATACCTTTGTTAGCCAGCAAAAAATAATAGAATTAAACCCAGAACCCACGGAATTGTTTTTGCTGCTGTTTACAAAATGGGACACCGGCTCTATGGCAGTTTTGCACATGCTCACTACTTTATTGCTGACCATCAAAAACAATTTAAGTAATGATAACGAAGAAGAAAAAATAACCAAAGCCTTTGTGTTTGCTATCTTTAAAGTCATTAACAAACTCATAAATTACTACTCCCAACACGAACATATTGACAAAATAGACACCCTGCATGCTATCTATAAACAGGTGATTGATCTAGCGGCAGTTTCTTTTGAAGGAGAACCACTGCATGGTTTACAGATTATGGGGGTTTTAGAGAGTAGAGTCCTGGATTTTGACACCGTAATTGTTACCTCTATGAATGAAGGAAAATTCCCAGCGGGTAAATCACAAAATTCCTTTATACCCTATGATGTAAAGCGCGAGTTAGGGTTGCCAACATTCAAAGAAAAAGATGCCATCTACACCTATCACTTTTACCATTTATTACAACGAGCCAAAACTATTTATTTACTCTATAATACCGAAAGTGACGGATTAGATGCCGGAGAAAAAAGCCGGTTTATCACCCAGTTAGAAGTAGAAAAACAGCCCAACCACAACCTAAGCCATCAGATTTACAATGCCACATTGCCAGAAAAGGCATACACTCCAATGGTAATTGAAAAGTCCGCAACGGTTCTGATCCGCTTGAAAGAAATTGCTTTGGTAGGATTTTCGCCCTCGGCACTGACCAGTTATATCCGGAATCCAATTCAGTTTTATTTTCAGAAAATTCTGCGCATTCAAGAAGTAGAAGAAGTAGAAGAAAATATTGCATTAAACACCCTAGGAACCATTATTCACGAAACCCTAAAAGTGTTGTACGAGCCCTTTATTGGACGTTTTATTTCCCAAAAAGACCTAGAAAACTGCTTTACACAAGTAGACAACCAAGTGCTCCAGCAATTCAAGGCTGTTTACAAAGAAGGAGAAATCAAAAAAGGCCGTAACCTACTTGCCTTTGAAGTAGCCAAACGCAATGTCTCTAATTTCTTAAAAGTAGAACTAGAAAGCATAAAAGCAGGCGATGCCATCAAGATAATCGCTTTGGAACAAACCTTTTCGCGCAATTTAACGCATCCGAGTTTGCCATTTCCGGTACTAATCAAAGGAAATGTAGATAGAATTGAAGAGCGCAACGGAACGATCCGAATTATCGATTATAAAACGGGTAAAGTAGAGAAAGCTAGTGTGACCTTGAAAACCTGGAATGGACTGACTCAGGACATTAAAAACGACAAAATAATTCAAGTTTTGGCCTACGCTTTTATGTACGAAAAACTAGCCGAATCGCAGCCCATTGAAGTGGGGATTATTTCATTCAAAAATTTAAAATCCGGCTTTTTGCCTTTTAATTATAAAGAAGATAAAGACGAGCAGTTGGTAGTAAGTGAGGGTATAATGGCAAGTTATCTCGAGCAAATGGTATTGCTTTTAAAAGAAATTTTAGATCCAAGCATTCCCTTTGAAGAAAAAGTAGTTTAGCAAATCCGGTCAAAAAAGCAGGAATAGACTTTGGTAGAGGTTGCCATCTGGGGCTTAAATTTTCTTAAAAAAAGCTCCCAGAACAACCATAAGTTCCTCTTGATTTTCAATAGAACTCATGTGTCCGTCAGAAAAACCAACCAATTCTACCTTGGTGTTTTCGACTTGAGTTTTAGTTTCTTCAAAACCCAAAATAGGATCTTTTTTGCCCAAAACCAGCATTTTTGGAAAACTAGTATTGTGCAACAAAACCTCTCGATCCACACGTGTCTTCATGCCTTCTAGAGTAGCAACAATAGCTTGTAGTGGCGTTTTTAAAGCCTCTTTTTTGATGTTTTCAATTTCTTCAATTAGTCGTTTTTGGTTGTTTTCACTAAATAAATTGGCTATTGCCAAACCAACAAAAGCCCGATAATTTTGCTTAACAGCCCGTATAGCTCGATCTCGGTTCTGTTTCCGGTCTGGACTATCGGCTCTGGCTGTAGAGTTTAACAAAACCAACCCCTTGATAGTCTCGGGATACAAATCAGCAAAGGCTAGTGCCACATAACCGCCCATAGAATGCCCCACCAAAACAGCCCTACGGATGCGTAATTGGGTCAAAACAGCATGTACCACATCGGCATTATCTTCCATAGTATGCACGTAGCCCATACATTCGGTCTGGCCATGCCCCAACAAATCAATAGTAATTATCCGGTATTTTTGAGCAAAAACGGCAATATAAGCATCCCACATTTTTTGATTTTCCAGAAAACCATGCAGCAAAACAATTGCAGCTCCTTTTCCGGTATCTGTGTAGGCAATATCTGTGTTTTTGAACTGTAGATGACGCATGGATTGTTGTTTTTGGATTGCAAAACTAATGCTTTAATTTTTTTAAAACATATAACTTTGTATGATAACAGTAAGGATTAGTTGTGATAACAGAGTCGTACTGGAAGTTGAAGAAATGGTGATAGGTTATAGAAAAAATTAAAATTTAGCAGTGGAGGTTATTGTCAATGTAAAAAGAAATAAATATTTATGTAATTTGGTTGAATGACATGATGCGTACATAAGGAACTAATTTTGGTGATTGAAATGAGGCAATTCTCTTTTGCGTTTTTCATAAGTTAGCAAGTCTATTTTGTATTGGTTTTCAGCTTTGTAGCTAATCTTTTTTTGAATTTTAAGATAAATATCTATCAAAATATTTTTTTTTAGTTTTTTAAATAGATAATTTTGCAGTAATATATCCAATTAATCAATATGGTGAATAATAAAAATACTTTTGATAGCATTTTGGGATTCCTAGGAGTTTTGTCTCTTTTGATTATTCTTCACGATATTTACAATACATTGAAAACAGACACGGCAACTAATGTGATTTCTGATGACGCGTTAAAAGCGATACAGGATCCTAAAACTGCTGATAAACTTAGGCAAGCTGTAGATGATTATCATGATACAGGAGAATGGAGCGAAACAAACTTAGAATCAATTTTATAACTTTTAGGCTATATGAATCTTACTTTAGGTTTTATAGCCTTTTTTATATCGATAGTTATTCCAGGTATCATATTTAGGAGATTCTTTTTTTATGGAGAGTTTTCAAAGCAATTTAATACCAAAGACCCTGTATTGCATTCTGTTTTTTTTAGTATTATTCCTGGCATTGTCATACAAATCATAACTTTTATAAGTTATAATTTATCCATTGGGTTTGATGCAAGTTATCTTGATGTTTTTACTATTTTCAGAGACATTACTTCGGATGGAACTAATGGTACCCAAAAAGCTACTAAAAATTTCATTAATAATGAGTTAGTAGGTTTCTTTTGGTATTCTATAGGGGTTTTTGTTTTTGCGTCTTTTTCTGGATGGTTTTGTAGTAGGCTCATTAGAACTTTAAAATGGGATAAAAAATACAAACTTTTTAGGTATAATAACCAATGGTATTATATCTTTAGTGGCGAAGTTCTTAATATGAAAAAATTTGAAGATGCTCACCATGTATCTTTCAAGAGCAATAAAGGACAAGAACAAGATACTTTGATGACTTATGCAGATATTTTGGTTTCTGTCAGTGAACAAAATGACAGAAAGGAGCTTTATACTGGCTATGTTGTTGATTACGACTTAAAAAGTGATGACATTACTCAGTTGGATAAAATCTATTTAATCGATACACATAGATATAAGAAGAAAGAAAAAAATATTTATAAAAAAGGAGTCGAAAGCAAGGAGGTAGAACCTAAACAATCTAGAAATAGGTTAAAGGTTCCTGGAGATATTTTTGTTTTAAATGCTAAAAACATCGTAAATCTTAATTTGACGTATATACCTTCTGTAAAGAAGAAAATTGAAAAAGAAAAAAAAGAGGCGAAAAAACAAAGGGTGTTTTCGAAAATCCAAATTGGATATTTGATTTTTATTGTACTAGTGATTTTGATTCATTTCTTCTATAAATTCTTAAATTTAGATCAAACAATTTTGTCAGATTATTTTATTAGTATCAGTTTTTGGGGGAAACTACTCGTCATATTTTTTATCAATCAACTGATTGTTCTTTTTGTTCCTTCAGAAGGTAAAGACAAAAAGCTTCGTTATGATTTTAAAAACATAGGTATTAGGGCATCAGGTCTAATTATTTGGGGAGCTTTATTATTTTGGTTTGTAATAAAGCCCTTATTGTACCGATAGTAGCTTTTAATATCCTTGTAGCATTGACTCTTTAAAACCGATTGTCCCCATCTAATAAATTTCCGATGCCGCCCAAAAGACTTCCTTCGCCACGACTTTCGCCGCCTGCTTTGGGAGCCGATGCGATGATTCTATCTGCTAGTCTACTAAATGGAAGCGATTGTACATAAACCGTTCCGGGTCCGCGTAGTGTGGCGTAGAACAATCCTTCGCCTCCAAAAACGGAGTTCTTGATGCCGCCAATAAATTCGATATCATAATCGACCTCCTTGGTGAATCCTACTATGCAACCGGTGTCTACTTTTAAGATTTCGCCTGCTTTTAGTTCTTTTTTGGCTAGTGTGCCTCCGGAGTGTACAAATGCCATGCCGTCTCCTTCAATTTTTTGCATAATAAAGCCTTCGCCTCCAAAAAGCCCTCGCCCTATTTTTTTAGAAAATTCAATACCTACCGATACGCCTTTGGCGGCACATAAAAACGAGCTTTTTTGGCAGATAAATTTGCCTTGAAATTGAGTTAAATCTATCGGAAGGATTTTGCCTGGATATGGTGATGCAAAGGATACTTTGCCTTTGGTATTGTTTTGATTGATAAATGCGGTCATAAATAAACTCTCGCCGGTTAAGACTCTTTTGCCTGCATTTAGTAATTTGCCAAACAAACCCGATTGTTGCTCTGAACCATCTCCAAAAATGGTTTGCATTTGGATGTTGTTGTCCATCATCATGAAGCTGCCTGCTTCGGCTATGACAATTTCTTGTGGGTCTAGTTCAATTTCGACGTATTGCATTTCTTGTCCAAAGATCTTGTAATCTATTTCGTGTGCGGTCATGGTTTGTTTTGTTTTTAAATTGGGTTTGGTTGTTTGGGCGTTTTTAAAAATTATTTCTGGGTGCTCCATTGGCTTGTGTTGGAAGCTTTTGGATCATAAAGTTATTTTTTTTTGGAGATTGTAGGGATGTTTTTTTGGAATTTTTAACATTGTTTTGTCTGCGCAAGGGATGGCAGCGGATAGCCCACAGCGCCCTTTTTTGGGTGCGAGGACTTGGAGCGTACAGCCCGACCCTGCCGGAGTTTACGTAGGCGGGATGCGCCCAAATTTTGGGGTGGATATAAATCAAAAAAGGACGGCTCGCATTGCTGTGAGACGTCCTTTTTTTGGGTGTTGTGTTTTAGGAATGCATTAGGGTTTCAATTTCTTCTACCTCAATCGGGATGTTGCGCATCAGGTTGAATGGTGCTCCGTTTTCTTGGATTACGACATCGTCTTCTAGGCGGATTCCAAATCCTTCGGCTGGGAGGTATATTCCGGGCTCTACTGTAAAGACCATGTTGGCTTGCATTGGTTCGGTGAGGAGTCCGTAATCATGGGTGTCTAGGCCCATGTGGTGGGAGGTTCCGTGCATGAAGTATTTTTTGTATGCGGGCCATTCTGGGTTTTGGTTTTGTACATCGGCTTTGTCTAGGAGTCCGAGTGCTAGTAGCTCTGAGGTCATGATTTTTCCTACTTCGATATGGTATTGTTTCCATAGGGTTCCTGGAAGGAGCATTTTTGTGGCTTCGTTTTTAACGTTCAAAACGGCGTTGTACACGGCTTTTTGTCTGTCTGAGAATTTTCCGGATACCGGAACTACTCGGGTCATGTCACTGGCATAATTGGCGTATTGTGCTCCTACGTCCATCAGGATTAAATCGCCTGCTTTGCATTGTTGGTTGTTTTCGATATAGTGCAATACATTGGCGTTGTTGCCTGATGCAATGATGGGTGTGTAGGCAAAGCCATTGGAGCGGTTGCGGATAAATTCGTGAATAAATTCGGCCTCAATCTCGTATTCCATGACATTGGGTTTGACAAAAGATAGGATTCTTCTAAAGCCTTTTTCGGTGAGGTTGCAGGCGTGTTGCATTAGGTCAATTTCTTCCGATTCTTTGATGGACCGTATGCGTTGTAAGATCGGGTTGCTTTTGGCAACGGCATGTGCGGGGTATTTTTCTTTCCATTTTTTGATAAAACGGGCTTCTCTGGTTTCGGTTTCAATTACGGCACGATAATGTTCGTTGGTATTGATGTACATGGTTTCGCAATGGGTCATCATTTCGTTCAATACTTTGTCAAAATCTTGAAGCCAGTGCACGTTTTGGATTCCCGAAACAGCATAAGCGCGCTCTTTGGTGAGTTTTTCTCCTTCCCAAACGGCAATGTGCTCGTTGGTCTCTTTTAAGAATAAAATTTCTCTTTGGTTTTCATAAGGAGCATCCGGAAAGAGTAGCAATATGCTTTCTTCTTGGTCAATGCCACTTAGGTAAAAAATATCCCGATGTTGTGCAAAAGGCATGCTGCTATCTGCGCTTATGGGGTAGATGTCATTGGAGTTAAAAACGGCAACACTTTTGGGCTTCATTTGTGCCATGAATTTGCTGCGATTTTTTATAAATAAGTCCCGGTCAATTGGATGGTATTTCATAAGAATTTTGTTTTTTGTTTTAGATATTCAAAAATACTAAGATTATATGGGTTCTGGAGGGTCTATTGGGCTTTTTTGTTTAAACTTTTTTGGGGGATTTCCGCTTTAGATATTGATATTTAAGGGATTGTTACTTTTTTAGCCAAAACACTTTAAATTCATTATAAATAACGGTAAAAAGGTTGTAGTTCAAGACTATTTGCTTTATTTTTGTAATATTTTTTAAAACAATTTATTCAAATCTTATGGCAAAATCTACATTATTGAAGTCGTCAATAGCTAAAAAAGTTGCTATGGCGCTTTCAGGACTTTTTCTGATGTTGTTTCTAGCACAGCACTTTTTCATTAATATGACTTCGGTGTTTAGCTCCGATGTATTCAATTCTATATCTCATTTTATGGGGTACAATCCTTTAGTTCAGTTTGTGATCCAACCAATTCTTATTGTGGGGGTTATTTTTCACTTTATCATGGGGTTTGTTTTAGAGATTCAAAACAGAAATGCTAGACCTATTGCTTACGCAAAAAACAATGGCGCTGCGAACTCTTCTTGGGCGTCTAGAAACATGATTGTTTCGGGATTGGTTATCTTGGCTTTTTTGGCTTTACACATGTATGATTTTTGGTTTCCAGAAATGGTTTACAAATATGTTGCTATCAATCCATTGGATGAAACAAGATATTTTCATGAATTAGCCGAAAAGTTTGAAAGCCCAGTGCGTACGGCCTTATATTGTATTGCATTTGTATTGTTATCTTTACACCTAAAGCACGGATTTAGTTCTTCGTTTCAGTCGGTAGGTTTCAATAACAAATATTCCAGAGGATTAAAAAATTTCGGATTAGGATTTGCGTTTGTAATTCCTTTCGGATTTATTTTTATTGCTTTATTTCATCATTTCAATCATTAATATTAAATTATAATGGCATTAGACTCAAAAATTCCAAATGGTCCAATTTCGGATAAATGGACAGATTATAAAGATCATATTAATTTAGTGAACCCTGCCAACAAACGTAACTTAGATGTTATTGTTGTAGGAACAGGATTAGCTGGAGGTTCAGCTGCTGCAACATTAGCAGAATTAGGATATAACGTAAAAGCATTTTGTTTTCAAGATTCTCCACGTCGTGCGCACTCTATTGCAGCACAAGGAGGGATCAATGCAGCAAAAAATTATCAAGGAGACGGAGATTCTGTTTTTAGATTGTTTTACGATACCGTAAAAGGAGGAGATTATCGTGCCCGTGAAGCAAACGTACACCGTCTTGCCGAGGTATCTACAAATATTATTGACCAATGTGTGGCGCAAGGAGTACCATTGGCACGAGAATATGGCGGACTATTAGACAACCGTTCTTTTGGAGGGGCTCTAGTATCGCGTACTTTTTATGCAAGAGGGCAAACCGGGCAACAACTATTGCTAGGAGCATACTCTGCGATGAACCGTCAAATTGGACGCGGAAAAATCACCATGCACAACCGTCACGAAATGCTAGATATAGTAATCGTAAACGGAAAAGCTAGAGGAATTATAGCACGGAACTTAATTACTGGAGCCATAGAAAGACACTCTGCTCACGCCGTAGTGATTGCTTCAGGAGGATACGGAAACGTGTTCTTTTTGTCTACCAATGCCATGGGATCTAACGCTACTGCAGCCTGGAAAATCCACAAAAAAGGAGCATATTTTGCCAATCCTTGCTACACCCAAATTCACCCAACCTGTATTCCTGTTTCTGGAGACCACCAATCCAAACTAACCTTAATGTCGGAGTCTTTGCGTAATGACGGTCGTATCTGGGTTCCTGCAAAAATCGAAGATGCTATTGCCATTAGAGAAGGAAAGAAAAAAGCAATTGATTTAT
Organism: Flavobacterium crassostreae; assembly: GCF_001831475.1. Classification (NCBI taxonomy): domain Bacteria; kingdom Pseudomonadati; phylum Bacteroidota; class Flavobacteriia; order Flavobacteriales; family Flavobacteriaceae; genus Flavobacterium; species Flavobacterium crassostreae. Next base: position 946,401 of record NZ_CP017688.1, read on the forward strand.
CCGAGTCCGAAAGAGATTACTACCTAGAGAGAAGATACCCAGCCTTTGGTAACTTAGTTCCTAGAGATGTTGCCTCTCGTGCAGCAAAAGAAAGATGTGATGCCGGTTTTGGAGTAAACAAAACAGGCGAAGCAGTTTACTTGGATTTTGCGGCAGCAATACAGCGTTACGGAAAAGAGCAAGCATTTCTAAAAGGAGTAGATGCTACAGACAAAGAAGCAGTAACTAAATTAGGTACCGAAGTTGTAAAAAACAAATACGGGAACCTATTCCAAATGTACTACAAAATTGTAGATGAGGATCCATATACCTCTCCAATGATGATATACCCAGCGGTGCACTACACCATGGGAGGAACTTGGGTAGATTATAACTTAATGACTACCATTCCGGGTTGTTTCTCTATCGGAGAATCTAACTTTTCGGATCACGGAGCTAACAGATTAGGAGCTTCTGCCTTAATGCAAGGATTAGCCGATGGTTATTTTGTATTGCCATATACCATTGGCGATTACTTATCTCCAGATATCAAAATGGGGCCAATATCTACAGATACACCAGAATTTGAAGCTGCAGAAAAAGCAGTAAAAGGACAGATTGAAAAATTCATGAACAACAACGGAACCCATTCTGTAGACTATTTCCACAAGAAATTAGGAAAGATAATGTGGAACAAAGTTGGAATGGCTCGTAACGCAAAAGGACTTACCGAAGCTATTGAAGAAATTGCAGCATTGCGCGAAGAGTTTTACAAAGACGTTAAAGTGCCCGGAACAGACAAAGGCTTCAACCAAGAGCTAGAAAAAGCAACCCGAGTTGCAGATTTCTTAGAACTAGGAGAATTGTTTGCCAAAGATGCCCTACACCGTAACGAATCCTGTGGAGGACACTTTAGAGAAGAGTACCAAACCGAAGAAGGAGAAGCAAAACGTGATGACGAGAACTTTGCATACGTAGCAGCTTGGGAGTACAAAGGAAAACCAAGTGACGCCGTATTGCATAAAGAAAACTTGGTATTTGATGCCGTTAAACTAGTTCAAAGAAATTACAAATAGCAATTAGTCCAAAGCCCAAAGCCTTAAAGTCAGATGACCCATGTCAAGCGACTTTCGACTTTCGACTTTATGACTTTCAAACTAAAATAGTATGAAACTTACATTAAAAATATGGCGTCAAAAAAACGCCCAAGATAAAGGAGCAATGGTTGATTACCAAATCGACGGAATTGAACCAGATATGTCCTTTTTAGAAATGTTAGACGTATTCAATGACGATTTAATCAACAAAGGAGGCGAGCCAGTAGCCTTTGACCACGATTGTCGCGAAGGAATTTGCGGGATGTGTTCCTTATATATCAACGGAGAAGCACACGGCCCAGATAGAGGAGTAACCACCTGCCAGTTGCACATGCGTATGTTCAAGGATGGCGACACCATCACCATAGAACCTTTCCGTGCAGCCGCCTTTCCGGTAATCAAAGATTTAGTAGTAAACCGTAGCGCATTTGACAGAATCCAGCATGCAGGAGGATTTATATCCGTAAACACATCCGGAAACACCATCGATGCCAATTCTATACCAATCAACAAAAAAGACGCAGACGAGGCATTTGACGCCGCAACCTGCATCGGCTGTGGTGCCTGTGTAGCCACCTGCAAAAACTCCTCGGCTATGTTATTCGTAGCAGCCAAAGTATCGCAATACGCCTTACTGCCACAAGGTAGAATTGAAGCCACAGACCGAGTACTAAACATGGTAAGCCAAATGGATGCCGAAGGATTTGGTAACTGTACCAACACAGGAGCCTGTGAGGTAGAATGTCCAAAAGGAATATCTCTAGAGAATATCGCTCGCATGAACAGAGAATACATGTCAGCAAGCCTAAAAGGATAACTCTTTATAGGCCAAAGACAAAAAATAAATAGTTCTAAAAAACGCATTCATTCATTTGGATGCGTTTTTTGTTTTTGGGGTGCCCTACGCAAAAGCTCCGGTCGGGCTATCCGCTACAAGTCCTCGCACCTCCTACGTCGGGCTGTGGGCTATCCGCTACTATCCCTCACCCAAGAACACAACCCCAGTTTTTGTAATTATGCTACCAAACAAGAAAACAATTATTTCTAAACAAAGCGCTTTTTTAGTAATTTTATAAAATGAAAATAGCACTAATACAATCCAGCATCGTTTGGCAAAACCCCGAAGCAAATCGAGTCTACTTAGAACAAAAAATCCATAGTATTCCAGCAGGCATTAATCTCATCGTGTTGCCAGAGATGTTCACCACCGGCTTTACCATGCATCCAGAGCAAGTAGCAGAACCCATGAACGGCAAAACAGTACAATGGATGCAAGCATTGGCCAAAGCCAAAAACACCGCAATCACAGCCAGTATTGTCATAACCCAAAACAACGCCTATTATAACCGATTGTTATTTGTATTTCCAACAGGAGCAATACAGCATTACGACAAAAGACATTTGTTTAGCCTAGCAGGCGAAGAAAAAGTATACCGCAGAGGCACCCAAAAATTAGTAGTCGATTATCTAGGCTGGAAAATTTGTCCATTGGTATGCTACGACTTGCGATTTCCGGTTTTTTCTCGTAATGTAGAACAGTATGACTTATTACTTTATGTAGCCAGCTGGCCCAAACCAAGAATCAAAGCTTGGGATAGCCTACTAGTGGCCCGTGCCATAGAAAACATGAGTTACGTTATTGGCAGCAATAGAGTAGGAGAAGACAATAATGGATACCAATACAACGGACACTCTCAAGTAATAGACTGCCTAGGAGAGTATGTTGTAGAACCCTCAGAAAACGAAGCTATCTTTATAACCACGCTACACCAATCTGCCCAAAATGCAGTTAGAGAAAAGCTCCCTTTTTTAAAAGACAAAGACAGCTTTGAAATACAGGACTAGTCCTAATTAGAATTCGTTGCCCCCTAAATACCGTGTTGTCATGCCTTGCGTCAGAATTATTTTGTGTTTAAATCCGCTGAATATGGCATGCTCACATCAAAAACTTGATCCACATCCCAGTTGGCCCTAACATCAATTTCTTTAGAAAAATAAAGCACCTCTTCGGGATATTTTTTTTGTAAAAAAGTACCAGAATCATACCGCTGATTCTTGTTTTGATCGTATATAATACGCAGACGATACACCGCTGGCTCTATAAGATTGAAATCTATAATGGGACTATTTTGGCTGTATTTAGAAGCCATTACATCGCCTTTAGTATTAGTTAGCTCCACCAGCACCGGAAAATGTTGGACGTTTTGTAGAGTAACGCGTAGGTTGCCGTATTCGGCTTCTTTTTTGGTAGCAAAAGAAAAGCGCAGGCTATCGTTAGATTTTTCGTAAAAATCAGTCAATGCGCCCGGTAATAAGTGAAGGCTGTATTTTTTGTTGGGTTCTTTCTTAAAATCAAAATAAATTTTTTGGTCCAAAACAACATACTCTCTTTTAAAGGCAACTGCAACACTGTCGTTAGCTAGCAATTGGATCTTAGAATCCTCAAAACCAACCAATGGCGTACTGGATTGTAACGCCAACCGATCATTAAAATTAGCCAATCCGCCAGAAGATAGCGTCACATTTAGCGTGTCTTTTTTTTGGTTTTTTATTTTTAGAGTAAAATCTCGGGAGTAATTGTCTTTGCTTACCCTAACGGCCAAAGAATCCGTCTGAAGGGCTGGAATCCAAATCTGTAAAGAATCTTTTTGGGGCATTTGTGTAACTATTGTTTGCAGTATTTTGGAATTGTTTTTGACCACAATTGTAGGTTGTTTCTCAGCGGTATTTGGAGCACCAGCATACCCCAGCAACAGTCTGTTGCCAGAGGCTTGTGTGGGTGGATAGGCCTTAAAATCTGGAGTTTCTTGGAATAACTTAATTTCAAAAACGGTGTCGTTAGGGATGTCAATAAATTCTTTTAAAAAGCCTATTTTATCCTCTTTAGGATTAAATTTATTGTTGCCATTTTTATCTTTCATAGCCACTAAGAGGTATTTTCCGGCTTTCAAATTGTCCAGTTTAAAACTCTTTGTGCTGTCTAATGTGTTGGTGATGTATTGTGGAGCATGGGTATAAACCACAGAGTCCGTGTATTTTTGGTTGACTTCATAGAGCATCACAGACACGTAAGGGTCTGCGTTTTTAAGGTAGGCATCCTTTATTTTTCCGCTAATGGATAGCGAATCGATGTAAGCCCCTGTAGAAAAAACATATTTAAATTGACGGTATGGATTTCCCTCATTATTATCGACAATACTTTGCCCAAAATTAAAACTATAGGTAGTATTGGGCCGTAAACTGTCTTTGATTTTTATAGTCAAAAACGTACTTACGCTAGTGGGCAAAATTAACGGCTCCTGTTGCATTGGAGGCGAAATTATTAGTTGTTTGTTCTGGTTTTTGAGGCGGATGTTTTCGTCAAAAAGTAATCGGATATCGCCGCCTTTAAAATTGGTGCTAAAGTTTTTGGGAAAACTCTCTTTTAAAACCGGTCCCAGAGTGTCCTTGAGACCACCAGTGATAGTGCCCCTTTTGGCACAATTGGTTAAAGATAAGGCAAAAAGGATGCAAAAAATTACAGTTGGATGCTTAAACATAAAGACGGTAGATTTAGGAGTACAAAATAACAATTATATTTTTTGTAATCGAAATATTTGGGACACTATTAAAACGCATTGTAGTTGTTTTTTAGTATTAAAAGAAACCCAAAGACTCATTTTGGCAGTAATAAATTCTTACATTTGTTAGACTCATAACGTCCTTTTTTTTGAAAAAATACTGCTATTATATTGCCTTGATTATGTTTTTTGTTTCTTGCCAACAAAAACAATACCCTGCGGTTAGTTTTTATTATTGGAAAACCAATTTTAATTTGTCTGCATTAGAGCAAGAAACCCTAAAAGAAAACGCAGTTCAAAAAATATACATTCGGTATTTTGATCTGGATTTGCATCCTAAAACCAAACAGGTTTTTCCTCGCAGTCCGATACATTTTAGTATGTTGCCTCCTGTACAAACAATTGTTCCGGTGGTGTACATTCAAAATAAAGTGATGTTGGATCCGGCATTTAATAGCCAAGAACTCGCACAAAAAACGCATGATTTTGTTGCTTTAATTAATACCAAAAATGGACTTAGCTGCCAAGAAATCCAAATTGATTGTGATTGGACCTTGAGTAGCAAAACCAATTATTTGCAGTTTATAGAAGCTTTTAAGCGTATTTCTGCCAAAAAAATAACTACTACCATTAGACTGCATCAAGTAAAATATTTTGAAAAAACAAAAATACCTAACGTAGATTCGGGGGTTTTGATGTACTACAATATGGGAGTGATTGGGAGTCCGTCTTCCAATTCTATCTACAACCAAGCCATAGCAAGTAGGTATTTAGCAAGTTTAAAAAAATACCCTTTGGCATTAAATTATGCCTTGCCTATATATTCTTGGGGCGTTCATAGCAGTAATGGTAGCGTAATTGGGTTGCGCAACAAGCTCACAAACAAGGATTTAGATTTGGATCCAAAATTTTTATTGACCACCACCAACAAGTACCGAGTGATGGTTTCTCATTATAGAAAAGGTGTTTTTTATAAAAAAGGAGATAGCATAAAAATAGAAGCCATTAGCACTGCAGATTTAAAAGAAATGGCAAGCGACCTGAGAGAGCATTCGGCGCAAAGCCCTAAAGAAATTATTTTTTACGATTTAGACCAACGCAATATTAACAATTATGAAAAAACGATTTTCCAACAAATTACTGCTTATTTTTAGCGCAGTATTACTTTTTGGTTGCAGTATTATTTATGCCTGTGGCGGCGGAGATTGGTTCGAAGATTGGTATTATGGCTATAATTCCAATTTTACCCCAGAGGCTTTTGTAGAGGCTTCGTATGCGCCTTTGTTTTTGTCTGGAGAAGTTTTTTATGGAATAGGCTTTGATGACCAGCATAATTCCAGATTCAATACCCAAATTACTTCGGATTGGGAGGGGTATCTCAAAGGGAGCATGGCAACTTCGGAGGTGCGTTTTTTTTTAACAGGCACTAGCGCCAACGATGTAGTTGCATTAGAGCAATATTATACCCAACCTACAGAAAATGCCACAGCAATCAAATGGGGCAAAAAGTTTCGTTTAAAAGATCCCAAAGTGGTTGCTTTTTTGCGCTTTTTGTACTTGGCTCAAAAAGTAGAAACTGCCTCTGTCAAAGAAGACTACTGGAGTTACGAGCCCGTTGCGGCAAAAGTTTTTACGGATTGGAACAGTATTGCCAAACTAGAGCGTGCTTATGCCCAAAATACGGATGTTTTTATAAAAAACAGGTATTGGTTCCAGCTCATGAAAGCTTATTTTTATAGTGATAACAAACCAAAAGCAATTGCTTTTTTTGAGCAAACTTCAAAAACCGCAGTCAAAAACACCTTATACTATCGGGCACTTAGTTACTGTGCTGGGATACATTATCAGAATAAAAAATATGCCCTATCTAATTATTTGTACAGCATTGTTTTTGATAAATGTCCTCCAATGCGAGTGGTGGCGGCTTATAGTTTTCATCCTCAAGACCAAAATGACTGGAATGAGTCTTTAGCTTTGGCTAAGACCAATCCCGAAAAAGCGGCATTATGGGCAGTTCATGGCTATTATAAAGACGAAATAAATGCCATAACAAATATCTATGCCTTAGATCCCGCTAGTCCACATCTTAATTACCTTTTGACGCGGTTGGTGCATAATCAGGAAAACAAAATCCAGACCAATTATGCCCAACGAACTGTAACCGAAGATAAAAAACAACAGATAGCACAAATGGATCCCGACGTGTTGGCTTTGGTGCAAAAAATCGCAAAGGATACCGCTACCAACAAACCGTATTTATGGAAAATTGCCTTAGGGTATTTGCAAACCCTACACGGACAATATGCTAATGCAGAGGCGACCTATGCCAGTGTTGCGGCTAAATTACCTAACACTATTTTGGCAACGAGTCAATTGCGGTTGTTACGGTTTGTGAATAATTTGAACCAAATTACGGTGCTTAATTCTGCTTCCGAAAAAAAAATTATAAAGGATTTAAATTGGCTTTATCAAGAATTGCCAAATCAAAAAATAGAAAATTTTAGGTATTATAATGCGGCCCAATGGAGCAAAAAATACCTTTCGGCAGTATTTAGAAATCAAAAAAATAATGTGATGGCGGAGCTTTTTGAGCCAACAGAGCAGTTTTATGATTCGGATGCAAACCTAGAGGCCATGAAAAAATTTCTTTTAAAGCCTAAATGGAGTCCATTAGAAACCATTGCAAAGCATATTTACAGCGTAAAGCTAACCGATATTTATGCTTTTCAGGCGGTCAAAGCTACTTTTGCAGACAAAATTCCTGAAGCCATAGCGTATATGGAACAAACGGATAGTGCTCAAAAAGCAGTTCTTTTAGGAAATCCATTTAATGGAACTATTAAAGATTGCCATGATTGTGAACATGCAGCCAGACAGAACAGAAAGTTTACACATATAGATTTTTTAAGGATTATGCAGCAAATGCAAAACAAAATAAGCCAAAATCAGGACGTTTACAACAATAGTTTGTTATTGGGGAATGCCTTTTATAACCTTTCTTATTTTGGGAACGCACGTACCTTTTACGAAAGTAATCTGGTTGGCTACGGTTCTAGTCCAACTTATTTTAGGCCCTCTATCAAAAAAAGAATACTCGATGGTACTGTTTCTAAAAAATACTATCAAAAAGCTTTGGCAGCAGCAACTACAAAAGAACAAAAAGCCAAATGCCTATATTTGTTAACCAAATGGGAGCGTAATGAATTTTATAACAACAGCTATTATTTTAAGGATACAAACTGGTGGGATAGGTATGACGATAAAATTAATTTTTTAGCCTGGAATGGTTTTCAAATTTTACAAAAAGATTATGCAGATACCCAATATTACCAAGAGGTTATAGCAGAGTGTGGTTACTTTAAGACCTATGTTGCTAAGGATTAGTTGTTTTAAAATAATTAAAATTTCGTTATATGATGCTAAAAATAGAGCACATTGGGATTGCTGTCCAAGATTTGGAGGCGTCTAGTCTGTTGTTTGAAAAATTGTTAGGAACACCAGCCTATAAAACAGAAGAGGTGGCTAGTGAGGGAGTAATAACTTCGTTCTTTGCCAATGGTCCCAATAAAATAGAGCTCCTTGCGGCTACAAATCCAGAGAGTCCAATTGCTAAATTTATACAGAAAAAAGGCGAAGGAATGCATCACATTGCTTTTGCAGTCACGGATATTGTGGCTGAGATTGCTAGATTAAAGGCGGAAGGTTTTGTAGTCTTGAACGAAACACCCAAAATAGGGGCGGATAATAAGTTAGTGGCTTTTCTGCATCCCAAAAGCACTCAATCTGTTTTGATTGAATTATGTCAAGATATAAAATAAGTATACTCTGAATGGGTTTTTTATGATTCTGTAAATCAGCACGTTTGTAGTTGGGTTTGTTTTTTTTACAGTTTAATTGTAAATATAGGACCAAAATAGTTGTAACAATCGAAAAATAGTAGTAATATTGCAAACTCTTAACCGGTCCTATAGCTCAGCTGGTTAGAGCACCTGACTCATAATCAGGTGGTCCCTGGTTCGAGCCCAGGTGGGACCACAGTTTAAGTTTAAAAAACCTTATAAACATTGCGTTTATAAGGTTTTTTTGTTTTTGGTGTGTAAAAATGTTTTAAAAATAAGGGATAAGTTCTTGTTTAGTAACAGATTAATTTGTTAATTTTGTATTATCATGAAAAAGATTTTTAAAAATAACTACTTACTACTAGCCTTTGCGGTTATTTCCTTAGGTGTTTTTGCTGCTCCGGAGCCGCCACCGCCTGGAGTTAAGGGGAGTAGTGCGTTTCCGCCACCACCGCCACCGCCTGGTTTGCCAATAAACAAGGAGTTAGTCTTTCTTTTGGTTGCGGGAGTCGCATTGGGTAAGTATACTACTTATAAATATATAAAAACAAAAAAAACCTCTGTGTAAAATAAGCAGAGGTTTTTTTTGTTTCAAACCACATTACATTTTGTTTTGATGCAGTCTAGTGACATATTTGCCTATAACGTCAAACTCTAAATTAATTAGAGTGCCTGTTTTGAAGGTGTTAAAGTTGGTATGTTGGTGTGTATACGGAATTATAGCTACGCTAAATTGATTTCTTTTAGAGTCCACCACTGTTAGGCTAACGCCATTTACGGTAATAGATCCTTTTTCTATGGTTAGATTGTTTAGGGCAGTATCGTATTCAAAAGTATAGATCCAACTTCCGTTGGTTTCTTGGGTATAAATACAGCGAGCTGTTTGGTCTACATGGCCTTGAACAATGTGTCCGTCAAGCCTATCGCCTAGTCTCATTGCTCGTTCCAGATTGACTGCGTCGCCAATATTCCAATGGCTTATGTTGGTTTTTTGAATCGTTTCGCCAATTGCGGTAACAGTGTAAGAATTGTCTTTAATAGCTACTACCGTAAGACAGATGCCGTTATGAGCAACACTTTGATCAATTTTTAATTCGTTGGTTATGGCAGACTCTATGGTAATGTGTAAGTTGTCTTTGTCTTTTTGAATATCTTCAATAGTGCCAAGGGTTTCTATTATTCCTGTAAACATTTCTTGTTTTATTTTACTAAATTTGTAGTTCAAAATTAGTAATAAATAATTAGTCGTCATTATGAAAAGAGCAGAAAATATAATAGTTGGAATTTCAATAGGAGATTTAAACGGTATTGGAAGCGAAGTTGTGCTTAAAACATTTGAAGACAATAGAATGTTGGAGTTGTGTACACCGGTTATTTTTGCTAATGTCAAGATCTTATCTTTTATCAAAAAAAATTTAGGAGCCACTACCGCCTTGCACGGAATAGATCGCTTGGATCAAGTTGTTTTAGGTAAAATAAATGTGCTAAACCTCTGGAAAGAAGGAGTGGATTTAAATCTAGGAGTTAATGACGAAAAAGTAGGAGCGTATGCTATTACGTCTTTTGTGGCAGCAACCAATGCCTTAAAAGAAGGTCTGGTAGACGTGTTGGTTACGGCTCCCATAAACAAATACAACATCCAGTCTGAGGCGTTTTCGTTTCCGGGGCATACCGATTATTTGGATCAAGAATTAGAAGGAAATGCTTTAATGTTAATGGTACAAGATAATCTAAGAGTGGGCTTGTTGACCGATCATATTCCGCTAAGCCAAGTTGCGTCTCATTTGACAGAAGAATTAATAACACGAAAAGTTGCCACCGTAAAAAAAGCGTTAATTCAGGATTTTAGTATAAATAATCCAAAAATTGCAGTATTGGGGCTGAATCCACATTGTGGAGACGGAGGCGTTATAGGTAAAGAAGAAGATGCCGTTTTAAAGCCTACTTTGAAAAAAATATTTGAAAAAGGAACGCTTGTTTTTGGTCCATTTGCCGCGGATGGCTTTTTTGGGAGTAGCCAATACCAAAATTATGACGCCATACTAGCGGTGTATCACGACCAAGGATTGATCCCTTTTAAAACATTGTCCTTTGGCAAAGGAGTTAATTTTACGGCAGGTTTGGATAAAATCAGAACCTCGCCAGATCATGGTACAGCCTACGAAATAGCTGGAAAAAACCAAGCGGATCACAACTCATTTAAAGAAGCCGTGTATCTTGCCTTAGATGTTTATCGTTCCAGAATGGAATACCAAGAAATCAGTAAAGCGCCCTTAAAATTAAAAGAAAAATAGTACTAAACAAAAAAAGATAAATAACATTATTAGTTTTATAATAATTTTATATCTTTGCACTCCCGAAGTTTGGGGCAAAATCATGTTGAAATGAACAAAACAAAAGAATATTTAATTCCTTTTGTGGGATTAAAGCAAGGAAAACATCATTTTGAGTATCAATTAAGTAATGCGTTCTTTGAAATCTTTGATTATGACGAATTTGATAATTCAGACATCAAAGTAAATGTAGTTTTAGAGAAGAAGAGCACGATGTTGGAGTTAGCTTTTCAGCACCAAGGAACCGTTAGAGTTCTTTGTGATGTAACAAGCGAAGAATTTGACCTGCCTATCGAGGGTAGTATGAAATTAATTGTTCGTTTTGGAGAGGAGTTTAATAATGATAACGAAGAATTGCTTATTGTACCTTTTGGGGAATTTGAGATAGATATAGCGCAATATATTTATGAAATGATTGTGCTTTCAGTACCTCTAAAACGAGTTCATCCAGGAGTTGCCGACGGAAGTTTAAAAACAGAAACCTTAGACATACTCAATGAACTAAAAGTAAGTGAAACAAAACAAGAAGAAAAAGAAGAAAATATTGACCCTAGATGGGACAAATTAAAGCAACTATTAACGGATAAATAATATAGTAAAATGGCACATCCTAAGAGAAAAATCTCCAAAACAAGAAGAGATAAAAGAAGAACACATTATAAAGCTACTGTAGCACAGATTGCTACTTGCCCAATCACGGGTGAAGCACATTTATACCACAGAGCCTACTGGCACGAAGGTAAAATGTATTACAGAGGGCAAGTGGTTATAGATAAATCTGTAGCGGTTGCTTAATGCATTTTTTTTACAAATGATATTTGAACTCTCACATTGTGAGAGTTTTTTTGTTGTTTGTAATTTTAGTAAATAAGAAGTTCTAAAACAATTGGTTTAGATTTTTTTTTGTAATTTTCAACTCTTTTAAACGTTTTACTCAATGGAAACATTTAGTAAAAAATATTCGAATACAATGAATAAAATTACCGCCGCAATTACCGCTGTTGGTGCCTATGTTCCAGACTTTATTTTAACCAATAAAGCTCTAGAGACCATGGTAGATACAAACGATGAGTGGATTATCTCTCGTACAGGAATTAAAGAAAGAAGAATCCTTAAAGATGCAGATAAAGGAACCTCTTATTTGGCAATAAAAGCTGCTCAAGATTTAATTGCTAAGGCAAATATCGATCCCTTAGAGATAGATTTATTGCTTATGGCAACTGCCACATCTGATATGCCCGTAGCGGCAACAGGAGTTTATGTAGCCTCTGCTATAGGTGCAACAAATGCTTTTTCGTATGATTTGCAAGCAGCTTGTTCTAGCTTTTTGTACGGTATGTCTACAGCGGCCGCCTACATAGAGTCCGGAAGGTACAAAAAAGTATTGCTTATAGGAGCAGATAAAATGTCTTCTATTGTAGATTATACCGACCGTTCTACATGCATTATTTTTGGAGATGGTGCAGGTGCAGCATTGTTTGAACCTAATTATGAAGGATTGGGACTGCAAGATGAATACTTAAGAAGTGATGGAGTAGGGCGCGATTTCTTAAAAATTGATGCCGGTGGGTCTTTAAACCCAACCTCCGAAACTACCTTAAAAGAAAGAAGACACAACATTACTCAAGACGGTAAGACAGTATTTAAATATGCCGTAACCAATATGGCGGATGCTAGTGAATTAATTTTAAAAAGAAATAATTTAACCAATCAAGACGTAGATTGGTTAGTGCCGCACCAAGCAAACAAAAGAATTATTGACGCCACAGCAAATAGAATGAACTTAGAAGATTCTAAGGTGTTGATGAATATAGAAAAATACGGTAACACCACCTCAGCAACATTACCATTGGTTTTAAATGATTTTGAGCATAAATTCAAAAAAGGCGATACCATTATACTTGCTGCTTTTGGAGGCGGATTTACTTGGGGTTCTATTTATTTAAAATGGGCTTACGACAAAAAATAATTTTAAACTAAAAACAAATAATTATGGATTTAAAAGAAATTCAGAATCTAATCAAATTTGTAGCAAACACAGGAGTTGCAGAAGTTAAATTAGAAATGGATGATGTAAAAATCACCATTAGAACCACTTTAGAAGGTAGTACAGAAACCACGTATGTACAACAACTACCAGCTCAAAACACCTTACAACAAGCCTTAGCGCCACAACCAGTAGTTCCGGCTGCACCAGTAGCTGTTGCACCAGCTGAAGATTCAAAATATATTGTTGTCAAATCTCCGATCATTGGTACTTTTTACAGAAAGCCATCTCCAGATAAGGCGGTGTTTGTAGAAGTAGGAACTAACATCAATAAAGGAGACGTTGTATGCGTAATTGAAGCCATGAAATTATTTAACGAAATAGAATCTGAGGTTTCTGGAAAAATAGTAAAAATTCTTGTGGATGACATGTCACCAGTAGAATTTGATCAGCCATTATTTTTAGTGGATCCATCTTAATTAATTTTAAATTATATATTTCAAAGCATTCCTTAATATGGTTTTGAAATAATTTAAAATTTAAAATTCATAATTTAAAATTTAAAACAAGATGTTTAAAAAAATATTAATTGCCAATAGAGGAGAAATTGCACTACGTGTGATTAGAACCTGTAAAGAAATGGGCATTAAGACTGTTGCGGTTTATTCTACTGCAGATGCAGAGAGTTTGCACGTTAGGTTTGCAGATGAGGCCGTTTGTATTGGTCCAGCGCCAAGTAGCCTTTCTTATTTAAAAATGTCAAATATTATTGCTGCTGCCGAAATAACCAATGCAGATGCAATCCATCCTGGTTATGGGTTTTTGTCCGAAAACTCTAAATTTTCAAAAATTTGTCAAGAGCACGGTATTAAATTTATTGGTGCAGCCCCAGAGATGATCGATAGAATGGGAGATAAAGCCTCGGCTAAATCTACCATGATTGAAGCTGGTGTGCCATGTGTACCAGGATCGGTAGGTATTTTAGAATCGTATGAGCAAGCATTACAACTTTCTAAAGAATTTGGTTTTCCGGTAATGCTAAAAGCAACAGCAGGTGGTGGCGGAAAAGGAATGCGAGCTGTTTGGAAAGAAGAAGATTTATTAAAAGCTTGGGAAAGCGCACGTCAAGAATCGGCTGCAGCTTTTGGAAATGACGGAATGTATCTTGAAAAATTAATTGAAGAGCCTCGTCATATTGAAATTCAGGTAGTAGGAGATTCGTACGGAAAAGCCTGTCATCTTTCTGAAAGAGACTGCTCGGTACAAAGACGTCACCAAAAACTAACCGAAGAAACTCCTTCTCCATTTATGACGGACGAACTGCGTCAAGCTATGGGAGAAGCTGCCGTAAAGGCTGCTGAATATATTAAATATGAAGGAGCTGGAACCGTAGAATTTTTGGTTGACAAACACCGTAATTTCTATTTTATGGAAATGAATACGCGCATCCAAGTAGAGCATCCTATTACAGAGCAAGTGATTGATTATGACTTAATACGAGAGCAAATATTAGTTGCAGCAGGTGTGCCTATTTCTGGCAGAAATTATTTGCCTAAACTGCACGCTATTGAATGCCGTATTAATGCCGAGGATCCATATAATGATTTTCGTCCGTCTCCCGGAAAAATCACCACATTGCACATGCCTGGTGGTCATGGAGTGCGTTTAGATACTCATGTTTACTCGGGGTACACCATTCCGCCAAATTATGATTCTATGATAGCTAAATTAATTACTACTGCGCAAACCCGTGAAGAAGCCATCAGTAAAATGAGAAGAGCCTTGGATGAATTTGTGATTGAAGGGATTAAAACAACCATCCCTTTTCATAGACAATTAATGGATGAGCCAAAGTATATTGAAGGAGATTATACTACTGCATTTATGGATACCTTTAAGATGAATCCATTGGATTAGTCCAGAATTATATAGCATTTATATCTATAAAAAAAACCTCGTTTAATTATAAACGAGGTTTTTTTTGTACTACTATTTTGATCTAAAATAAGTTTAAAACAAACGTAGCCTTAGATTATAATTTTAATTTTTTGGCAATATCATTAGGCACAGCAGCTTTGTTTACTAAAAATGCAGTAGTTTTATATTTCACAAAATTTTTGCTTACATACAAATACCCTTTATAGTCATTGGAAGCTCCCCACGAGTTTTTAACAATATAATACTCTTTGCCCGTTTGGTCTTTAGAGATACCTACAATATGCATGGCGTGGTCGTCTGTGGTTTGGTAATTGTCAAAAGCTTTCTGACGCATTTCTTCGGTAATATCTAATTCTTGCTTTGGACCATTAAACATGTTTTCCTTTTCGGTAGCTGACATGTCTTCGTAGTTTTTATTAGGTACATACGCAATACCATTTTTCCAGCTAAAACTTTTTTCACTAACATCCGAAGCCCAAGCAACCGTAAAACCGTTCTTTAAAGCGTGGTCAATTATAGCGGTAATGTCATTCATCTTAATGTTATACACCAAATCAAAAGACCAGTTGTCTGGAACCATCATCATGGTTTTTTCGTAGTATGGCTCTGTGGTATACGATCCAAACTCAATGTATTCTTCAGGTTGTATGCCTACAACTTCTTTTGCAAATGTTTGTGGTGTGTAGGATTTGCCTTTGTAGTTAAATGTTTTTGGTACCTCGCCCAAGTAGGTATCTAGTACTGCAGCGTAGGCTTTTTCCCAATTAGGGGTAAGCTCTCCATTTGGATTTTTTACTACGGCGGCTAATAAGGCTTGCGTGATGCTTGCCATTTCGGCAAATTTGTTTTTGGAAGTACCGTAGTTTAAACCAGTATAAACCTCTTGTGGCACAGCACCATATTTTTTGTACATATTGATAACATCGTGTAGTTCTCCACCGTCTCCTAGAGTAACAGCACCATGCATGCGTACGTAATTTTTACCTTTTTCAAGATATGCATTACGAGCAGAAAATACTTGAGAGATCTCTACAGGTTGTTTACCTAACCGAATCATTTCGGATTCTAAATACGAGTTAGTTGAGTAACTCCAGCAGGTTCCTGAAGATCCTTGGTTTTTGATAGAGGTATTGGCAAGATTGATAACGTCTGTAAATTTAAAGCTTTCTACACTTTTTTCGCTGGCATTTACTTTAAGCGAATTGACTAAGCCATCTTGTGCGTTCATGGAGCTCATCCCTAATAGGAATGCCGAAACTACAAATGCTTTTTTAAATTGAAATGGATGCATGTTTTGATTTTTAATAATTAATTATAAGGGTGTTAAATTTAGGGTATTATAAGGTTTCTTTAAGCCATTTAAAAAATTCTTTTTGCCATACTTGTGCATTTTGGGGCTTTAGGATCCAGTGATTTTCTTCCGGAAAATATAAAAGTTTGCTTTTAATACCACGCAATTGTGCTGCCTGAAAAGCTTCTAAGCCTTGTCCAATTGGCACTCTAAAATCTTTTCCTCCTTGAATGATCAAAATGGGTTGGTTCCATTTTTCTACCAATTGGATCGGATTAAAAGTGGTATAGCTTTTTTGAGCCACAGCATTCTCTTTTTCCCAATAAGGGCCTCCAAAATCCCAGTTACTAAAGAAAACTTCTTCGGTGGTTCCATACATACTTTGGGTATTAAATACGCCGTCATGGGCTATAAAACTCTTAAAACGGTTGTTGTGAATACCGGCAAGGTAAAAAACAGAATAGCCGCCGTAACTAGCTCCAATGCATCCCAAACGATTTTTGTCTACATAGTTTTCTGTGGCAACAGCATCCATAGCAGCTAAGTAATCGTCCATAACCTGGCCGCCCCAATCTTTACTAATTTGCTCATTCCAGGCTACGCCGTGTCCGGGCATACCTCTACGATTAGGTGCCACAACAATATATCCTTTTGCAGCCATTAGCTGAAAATTCCAACGGAACGAATAGAATTGTGTTAACGCACTCTGTGGGCCTCCTTGACAATATAAAAGTGTTGGGTATTTTTTGGTAGCATCAAAATTTGGTGGCAAAACAACCCAAACCAACATTTTTTTGCCATCGGTAGTGGTTACATATCTTTTTTCAGTTTTGCTCAAGGCTAAAGTATCATAAATAGCCGAGTTTACAGTCGTGATTTGCTTCCAAGAATTCTTTTTAAGGTGGTAAGAAAATATTTCGGAAGCATGATTCATATCTGCGCGTGTCACAACTAGCATGTCTTGCGTAATGCCAATAATTTCATTTACATCAAAATCTCCTTTGGTAATTTGAGTAACCCGTATAGCAATTTTGGTAAGCCCCGGAAAGTTTACTTCAAATACTTGCTTGGTGCCATCAACAGGTGCAATAAAGTATATTTTGCTGCCATCTGCACTCCATGTAAAACTATCCACGGTTCCGTCCCAATTTGCAGTAAGATTTATTTTGCTGCCTTTAAAGGCAACGATAATATCGTTTTTGTCTGCCTCAAAACCATCGCGTTGCATTTGTAACCAACTAAGGTTTCCGGTAGGCGAAAATTGAGGAGCCATGTCATAGCCTAAATTTCCTTCGGTTCTGTTGGTTGTTTCTCCAGTTTGTAGGTGGTATTCAAAAATATCTGTGTTGGTGGACACCGCATATTGCGTTCCAGATTTTTTCTTGGCTACATACAAAATACTTTTGCTATCTGGAGACCAGATATAATCCTCGTCGCCACCAAATGGTTTTTGTGGACTATCATAGGCTTGGTCTTTTAAAAGATCCACTCCGGTAGCATTCTCTTTATTTTCTTTATAAAAAACATGATTGAATTTTCCTTCATTCCAAGTGTCCCAATGGCGGTAATCCAGACCATCATAAATTTGTACCTCAGACTTGTCTAAATCCGGATAAAAATCCTTGCCATTTACTGCCTTAACCTTCACCTCCTGGTTATAAACGAGATATTTTGCGTCTGGAGAAATGTTTTTATCCGCAACCCATACTTTAGGATCTTTAATTTCCACTGCTTTTCCGCCAGTTACCGCAATGGTATAATACGCAGAAGAGAGCTTATCTTCGGCAACAGAAGGTGTACTTACCTTATAAACGATGTTTTTTGCATCTTTAGTAAGTCCAATAGGAGAGACTCTCCCTAGCTTCCAGAGTAATTCTGGAGACATTACATTTTGGCTCATGGCACTTAAACCTATCATTGTTAGTGTTGTAAGAAGAATTTTTTTCATGTAAATAAATTTATTTTTGGTTTTTAAAAGTACAATTTTATTCTAAAACCAAGACACACATTTTGTTAACTATTTCTAAAGGGTATACTCTAGCATCTATGCCTTATTTTTTATATTAAAAAAAAACCAATCCCAACAACCAACAACCTGGATAGATTTTTAAATAAAACAACAACGGTACCTTAGCAGGGAAAATTGTATAAAATAAATAAAAACAAGGCTTAAAAACAGTAATTTTGCGGGCTCCTAATTTTCAGATAGGGAACCCAGTTTAAGCAAGAAATATTTTAAAAAAAAAGAATCCCTAGTTATAGAATGGCAACAAAAACACCCCCCAGAAAAGCCCCAGTCAAAAAAAGCAGTAAAAAAAAACCAACAAGTTTTAAAACCAAATGCCTTCGCTTTCTATTTAAAGCAATAGTGCTTTTTGTGGTAGTTTCCTTATTTTTGGTGGTGTTTTTTAAATTTGTGCCCGTACCCTTTACGCCATTGATGGCCATAAGAGCCATAGAACACCAAAAAGCCAACAAAGAAGCCGTTTGTAGCCACGATTGGGAACCACTTGAAAATATTTCCATCCATTTACAAAAAGCAGTTATAGCCAGCGAAGATGGAACCTTTTTGACCCATAACGGTTTTGATTTTGGCGCCATGCAAAAAGCGTACAAAAACAACGAACGCGGACGCAAGATAAAAGGAGGCAGCACCATATCCCAACAAACAGCCAAAAACGTTTTTTTGTGGCAAGGCCGAAGTTATCTTCGCAAAGGTCTAGAGGCTTATTTTACTGTTTTGATAGAAGCCATTTGGGGCAAAAAACGCATCATGGAAGTGTATTTAAACAGTATCGAAATGGGAGACGGCGTGTACGGCGCACAAGCAGCCGCAGCCCATTGGTACCGCAAGGATGCCGCAAACCTCACCCCAAGACAAGCAGCCGGAATAGCAGCCATATTGCCTAATCCTCGCAGATTTACCGCAACAAGTTCTTCGTCTTACATCAATAACAGAAAAACCAAGATCATGAGAGTAATGCAAACAGTAGGCAAAATAAACTATTAATTCCACTCCCCAATACAACATGCCTTTGCCATAAAGCAATCCGTTTATTGTTTTGACAGAACTAAAATAACCAAGCACAAAAAAACCGTAAATCCAAAATAGATTTACGGTTTTTGTTTGTGGAGAATACCGGATTCGAACCGGTCACCCCTTGCCTGCCAGGCAAGTACTCTAGCCAAATGAGCTAATCCCCCAAATAGAGCTGCAAATATAACATTATTTTGGATTCAAAAACAAATAAAAAAAAATTTCTACACAAATAAGTGTTTTATACTCTAAGTAATAATTTTAACTTTACAACAAAACAATACCATGACCCAAACCAGATCACACGGTACCATCACCACCGCAATTCAGCACCAAATTGCCACCATAGAATTTGCACATCCCGCCAGCAACTCCTTTGAGCGCACCCAACTAGACGCCTTAACCCACAGCTTTCAAGAACTAAGCAACAACCCCAACGTATCGGTAATAGTACTGCAAAGTCAAGGCACAGGCGCCTTTTGCGCAGGCGCCTCCTTCAAAGAATTACTAGCAGTAACCACCCCAGAACAAGGTCGCAACTTCTTCTCTGGCTTTGCCCACTTAATCCAAGCCATGCGAGACTGCCCCAAAATCATCCTAGGGCGCATCCACGGCAAAGCAGTAGGCGGAGGCGTAGGCATTATAGCCGCCTGTGACTACACCCTAGCCACCACCAACGCCAGCATCAAACTCTCCGAACTCGCCATAGGCATCGGGCCCTTTGTCATAGAACCCGCCGTAAGCCACAAAATAGGCAAAACCGCCATGGCCGCCATGACCCTAGAGCCAGACCAATGGCAAAGCCCCCAATGGGCCCACCAAAAAGGCCTCTACACCCAACTACACCAAGACCAACCTAGCCTAGACCAAGCAGTAGCAGAACGCGCCGCCAAACTCGCCAGCTACAACCCAGAGGCACTAACCCAGCTCAAAAAAATACTCTGGCACAACACCCCAAACTGGGAGCAACTCATGCTAGAACGCGCCACCATATCCGGACAACTAGTCCTGTCCCAGCACACCAAAACCGCCCTAGAACAATTCAAAAAATAAGTCCAACAAAATTTTTATTTGGAGCCAAAACCTGCTCTACGCTGTATCTATCGTGGCGAACCCCGCCACAATAGGATGCCGCTACGATCAGGGCTACAGCCACCCAAAGACCAAAAGCCAAGATTTGCAGACCATTTCTCAACACAAATCACTAAATTTACACCCAAAAGTACACCCAGATGAGCAATATCAGAATAACAAAACAATTTAATTTCGAAACCGGACACGCCCTATACGGCTATGACGGCAAGTGCAAAAATGTTCACGGCCACAGCTACAAACTCTCCGTGACCGTAATAGGCCGCCCCATCACCAACAGAGAAGACGCAAAATTCGGAATGGTAATTGATTTTTCGGACCTAAAAAAAATCGTAAAAGAAGAAATAGTAGACCAATTTGACCACGCCACCGTCTTTAACCAAACCACCCCGCATATAGAGCTAGCCATGGAGCTCAAAAAACGCGGCCACCACGTTATCC
This sequence comes from Flavobacterium crassostreae, assembly GCF_001831475.1. Classification (NCBI taxonomy): domain Bacteria; kingdom Pseudomonadati; phylum Bacteroidota; class Flavobacteriia; order Flavobacteriales; family Flavobacteriaceae; genus Flavobacterium; species Flavobacterium crassostreae. The sequence continues at coordinate 966,995 of NZ_CP017688.1, forward strand.
TAGTAGACTACCAACCCACCAGCGAAAACATGGTAATCGATTTTGCCCAAAGAATAAAAAGCAGACTACCGATAGGCATCCAGCTATTTTCCCTAAAATTACAAGAAACAGAATCATCCTTTGCAGAATGGTTTGCAAGCGATAATATATAATTCCATTGACACCTTAGTTTAATGAAACTACCCCATAACAAAAAAGTATACTTTGCTTCTGATCAGCATTTTGGAGCGCCAACACCAGAATTGAGTTTTCCTAGAGAAAAGAAATTTGTAGCATGGCTCGACCAAATAAAGACAGACGCCGAAGCAATTTTTTTGGTAGGCGATTTGTTTGATTTTTGGTTTGAATACCAAACCGTAGTCCCAAAGGGTTTTGTACGCGTATTGGGCAAACTAGCCGAAATACGAGACAGCGGCATTCCGATTTACTTCTTTGTAGGCAACCATGATCTATGGATGCACGGCTATTTTGAGAAAGAATTGAATATCCCAGTATATCATGACAACCAAGAGTTTAACTTTTGGGGCACCAGCTTTTTGATAGGCCACGGAGATGGAAAAGGCCCGGGAGACATGGGGTACAAACGCATGAAAAAAGTATTCACCCATCCGTTTTCTAAATGGTTATTTGGATGGTTGCATCCAGATATTGGCGTGCGTTTGGCACAATACCTATCGGTAAAAAATAAATTGATCTCCGGAGACGAAGACATCACCTTTTTGGGAGAAGACAACGAGTGGTTGATCCTATATGCCAAAAAGAAACTAGAAACCAAACACTACAACTACTTGGTTTTTGGACACCGTCACTTACCCATGAAAGTCACCATAGGCCAAGATTCGCACTATGTCAATCTAGGAGATTGGATTAGTTATTTTACCTACGGTGTTTTTGACGGCCAAACCTTTGAGATCCAAAAATACCAATAAACTCTCTTGGAGTTAATTTCGACCAATTCCATTACAATATTCCTCCAAATTTATTTTAAATAAAGTGCCCTCCACAAGATCTTTAATTGCTTTTAACTCACGCATCGAAACCGCTAAATCAATTTGAGAACAAGGCGTTTTTAATAAAAACTTGTAGCAATTATTCTTTAGCGGACAGCCATCACAGCATTTGTTTAATTGGTAACTTTCGTCAATACAGCCTCTAAATAGTTGCAACTCTTGTCTGGTAAAATAAAAACCGGTTTCTCTAAAAATCAATTGGATGCAGTGGGTTAGGACCTCGTTTTCTTTTTTCCAAAAAAAAGAAGTGCCAGAATTGTTGTAATAAATTTGCTTCATTTCGTCCATAAGAATTCATTTGCAACAAAGATACTAATTATTTAGATTTATTCTAAATAAAAAAACATTAATCTTCTTTCTCATGCTCTTCTATGTCTTTGGTAAGGTCTAGTTTTCTAAAAGTAGGAGAGATTATTCCTGTAGTAAGCACTACAAAAAGCGTCATGGTGCCTCCAAAAACTACCGCCGTTACCGTTCCCATTAATTTGGCAGTTAAGCCACTTTCAAAAGCGCCCAACTCATTCGAAGATCCCACAAACATAGAATTTACCGAAGCCACACGACCACGCATAGAATCGGGGGTTTTTAGTTGCAAAATAGTTTGTCTAATTACCATTGAAATTCCATCAAATACCCCGCTAAAAAACAAAGCAAGCAAAGAGACCCAAAATATAGTAGAAAGACCAAAAACAATAATACTAACTCCAAAGGCAAATATGGCAACCAATAATTTCATTCCTGCATTTTTGCTTAAAGGCACATAGGCAGTAATGAGCATGGTGATCAAAGCCCCAATAGCAGGGGCGGCTCTCAAAAAGCCAAATCCTTCGGGCCCTACTTTTAAAATATCTTGTGCAAAAATGGGTAACAAAGCCACGGCGCCACCAAATAAAACAGCCACCATATCTAGAGTTATGGCTCCTAAAATGGTTTTATTGTTAAAAACAAATCGGATGCCTTCGGTTAAACTCTGCATCACTGGCTCGCCAATTTTTGGATTCAAAATAGGCTTAGGATCAATTTGAGATAAGGCAATTAATGCTACAACCGAACAGGCAAAAACCGAACACAATGACCAATGAACACCGATCCAGGTAATAAAAAAACCGGCAACCGCTGGTCCCAAAACGGTAGCTGCTTGCCAAATAGAGCTACTCCATGTAGCGGCATTAGGATAGGCTTTTTTGGGTATGAGCAAAGCCAAAAAAGAAAAAATAGTAGGTCCCAAAAATGCCCGAACCAAACCGCCTAAAAAAACCATAAAATAAATAGCATACAAAATAGTTTGGGTATCCAAACCAGAAACTATTTCAGGCCAAGTCAGCAAAAAAAGACCAAAACTAATAATCGAGAATGCCAGAATACATTTTACCAATAATCCTTTTTTTTCTTTTTGATCCACAATATGCCCAGCAAATAAGGCCATGGATACTGCCGGAATGACTTCCATTAAGCCAATTATTCCTAAAGATAAAGGGTCTTTGGTGATGCTATACACCTGCCATTCAATCACAATAAATTGCATAGACCAGGCAAAAACCATCGCAAAACGCATTACTAAAAATAAGGAAAACTCTCTAAAACGTAAGGCAGCGTAGGGGTCTTTTTTGGGTAGTTTGTTGGCACTCATTCTTGAATTTCTTTTAGTCTTAATTGGGTTGTAGTCTTGCCATTCCATTGGTTTTCATCAATACAATATGCCGCCTGGAAAGGACTTTGATTTTTGGTAAGGTTTATTTTTGGGCCTAAACCAAAACCTATTGCAGCAATTCCTGGGGAGTTGTTTTGTTTGACAAAAAGCCGCAAATGTTCATTATTTTTTCCCATGGTTTTTGGATAGCCGGTATCTATAATGTTTTTGCTCCAAAAAACTGGAGTTCTGTTCTGAGGGCCAAAAGGCTCAAATTGTTTTAGAATTCGGAATAACTTGGGCGTAATGTCTGTAAATTGAATTTCGGCATCTATTTCGATTTCTTGCGTAAGCATTTCGGGCAAGATGGTTTTTTGTACTTGTTTTTCAAATGCGGCTTTAAATGCAGGATAGTTTTCAGGAAGTATAGTCATTCCTGCGGCATACATATGGCCTCCAAACTGATCTAAATACTCTGAGCAAGCTTCTAGCGCATTATAAACATCAAATCCTTTTACAGATCGTGCCGAGGCGGCGTATTTGTCTCCACTTTTGGTAAAAACTAAAGTAGGGCGGTAATGGGTTTCTATCAATCTAGAGGCTACAATACCAATGACACCTTTGTGCCAATCTTCCTGAAAAACCACAGTAGTAAACCTATTGGTTTCTTTATTGTCTTCTATTTGAGTGAGTGCCTCTTGGGTTATTTGTCGGTCCAATTCTTTCCGATAGGAGTTGTATTGTTCAATTTGGGAAGCAAATAGTTGGGCTTGTTCCAAATTAAATTCGGTCAATAATTCTACTGCCCGATTGCCATGTTGTATCCGTCCTGCTGCATTGATTCTGGGCGCTAACACAAAAACAACATCGGTTATGTCTATGGGGTGTTTTTTTATCTGAGAGACCAAGGCTTTAATTCCGGGTCTTGGATTGGTGTTGATCACTTGTAGTCCATAGTAAGCCAACACCCGATTCTCGCCAGTCATCGGTACAATATCTGCTGCAATAGCGGTTGCTACTAAATCTAGATATGGGGTCAAATCGGCACTTGTTTCTCCTTTATTGCTACCCAAAGCTTGTATCAATTTAAAGCCTACGCCGCAGCCACAGAGTTCCTCATAGGGATAGTTGCAATCGGCTCTTTTGGGATCCAATACCGCAACGGCTTCGGGGAGTTGGTCTCCTGGTCTGTGGTGGTCACAAATAATAAAATCAATCTGTTTGGCTTTTGCGTAAGCAACCATATCTATGGATTTGATACCGCAATCCAAAGCAATGATTAGGCTAAAACCATTGTCATGGGCAAAATCAATACCTTTATAAGAGATGCCATATCCTTCTAGATACCGATCTGGAATATAAGTGGCAACATCCGGATAATAGGATTTTAAGTAAGAAGATACTAACGAAACAGCTGTGGTGCCATCTACGTCATAATCTCCAAAAACCAGTATGCGTTCTTGTTTGGCAATTGCTAATTCAATTCGGGCAACAGCTTTGTCCATGTCTTTCATCAAGAACGGATCATGAAGGTGGCTCAGAGAGGGCCGAAAAAAATCTTTGGCTTGATCAAAAGTGGATATGCCTCGTTGTACCAGTAGGTTAGCTACAAAATCTTCCACATTTAAGGCAGCAGCTAGTTGGGCAACAGTCTCTTTGGGAGGTTTTGGTTTTAGGGTCCAACGCATGGTTTAGGATTTCAAGTTTTATTTTTTTTGGTAAAAAAAAGCAGGGTCTGATTGGTTTATTTTAACGCCAAAGCATCTGCTTCAAAGTGTAGCCCATCCCATCCAGTAAGCATAAAATTCCGGATATTTTGATGGTCTGTTCCGTTGGGGTGGTTTAGAACATCTTCAAAATAATAGGCTCCAAAACAGGCTAGGGTTTGGTCTAGAGAGAGTTGTTGTGCTTTTGCAAAAGCGAACAATTTACAAGAGCCAGAGTTTTGTCCAGCGGCATTGTGTAGGGTTCCGTTTTGAAAAGCGGTAGGGGTAAAGGTATACTTATCTTCAATCACTGCCATAGTATCTGCAAAGACAATTGTTTTAGGGTTTTGTTTTAGGGTAGTGAGGTAGGTAGATAATGTCATGATGCAGTGTTTTGGGTATCGTTTTGATTGGAGAATTTACTTTTTTTGGCTTCTTTAACAAATGGTTTGCCGGCTAGAACCACTACAATTTCGCCTCGAGGGGCAGTTTTTTCAAAATGCGTTAGCACTTCCTGAGCAGTTCCTCTTACATTTTCTTCGTGTAGTTTGGATAATTCTCTAGAAACACATAGTTGTCGATCGGCACCAAAATAGGTGATAAATTCGGCTAATGTTTTGAGTAGTTTATGTGGCGATACATACAGAATCATGGTTCTGCTTTCTTCGGCTAATTCTAAATAACGGGTCTGACGGCCTTTTTTTTCGGGCAAAAACCCTTCAAAAACAAATTTATCATTAGGCAAGCCACTATTGACCAAGGCAGGCACAAATGCAGTTGCTCCGGGCAGGCACTCTACGTTAATTCCGTTTTCGACACAGGCGCGGGTGAGCAAAAAACCAGGATCCGATATTGCTGGCGTTCCGGCATCAGAGATCAAGGCAATGGTTTCTCCGGCTTTCAAGCGGGCAAGTACATTTTCAATTGTTTTGTGCTCGTTGTGCATGTGGTGGCTGTGCATGTGGGTGCCTATTTCAAAATGTTTTAAGAGTTTTCCGCTGGTGCGTGTGTCTTCTGCAAGAATTAAATCGGCTTCTTTGAGAATACGGATGGCTCTAAAAGTCATGTCTTCGAGATTGCCTATAGGGGTAGGAACGATATATAATTTGGACATAATAAGGAATACATGGATTTTTAAAAAGAAAAAATAGAACGCCAACAACAGGATGTATTTTACATGGAATGGAAACTATTTTATAAAAATTTCTTTTCAATAATAGCAATAAAACGTTCTGCATAATCGTCTTTTCCTTTCCAGTTATTGTAGTCTGGTTTTACCATTTCTTCAATAAAATTGCGCGTTTCATAAAAAGTATCAAAGGTGATTAATTGATTTAAAACCCGATTATAATCTTCTTCGCTATTACCAAAAAGATGTTTTACAAAGGCAATCCTGTCGTTGAGATCAATCTCAATCCCTTTAGAAAACGTATCGTTTAGAGAGGCCTTTTTTGGAGCCACTGGAATTGCTGCTTTCTCTGCAGTAGGCACTTGAGTTGTACTAATGCTAGGCGTTTCTTTTTCTATAATAGGCTCTAAAACAGGTTCAAAAACAGGTTCTGGAGCAATGGGAGCTACGTCTTCTACCTTTATAAATTGTGGGTGGTTATAATTGCCTCCCAATAAATCCTCAAACGAAATCTGTATTGCTTCGGGTTTAGTAACCGCGGGAGTTCCTTTAAGCAATTCTGCCGTAGGGATGGTCTCTTCTTTAGGGGTGGCTTGTTGTGTAGGAGCACTATTTGGTTGGGTATCTTTGGCAAGGGGAACAGTTTCCAAAACAGTAGGGATTGTATTTGCGGCAGTTTCTGGTGCCCAAGCGGTTGGCATAGCTTCAACAGAAGTCGTTTCGGGCTTGCTACTTGCCGCTACAGGAGTTGGAGTAGCATAAAAACCATCTATTTCGTGTTCTATTTCTTGGCGTCCAATGGTAGGTTTGGTATCTCCGTAGTGTTGGTCAATAAATTTTAACACCGAGAGTTTTTCGTATAATTTTTGGGTTTCTAAATACAATTGGTCAATATCCGATTTGTTTTTAAGTTGTAATACTCTGTGAGCAATGCTAATTAAATCAGCTTGGAGTTTTTTTTTCATAACCTTTAAATTATTGTATGTATGGCGTTTTTTATTTGTTTAAAAATGCAGCTTGAAACCGCTATCCAGGCTTTGTAAAGGATTAAAAAATAGGTTTAATTTTTTAAATAAGCCTTTGCAAGACCTCAAATGCATAAAAAAATAGTTACTTTTGGAATTGTGTAAAAGTATAAAATATTAAGCCGAATTGGTACACTACAAAGGAATAAAATCTATTCCTTTTTTAAGTCAAAAAATACAAAATGTTTCTTGAAAATACGGTAAATCATAAAGAGCAATTTGGCTGGATTGAAGTTATCTGTGGTTCGATGTTTTCGGGCAAAACCGAAGAATTAATCCGCAGGCTCAAAAGAGCCCAATTTGCCAAGCAAAAAGTAGAAATTTTTAAACCCGAGCTAGATACGCGTTACCACCAAGAAAACGTAGTGTCTCACGATGCCAATGCAATCCGTTCTACGGCGGTGCCTGCTGCTGCTAATATTGCTATATTGGCACAAGGTTGTGCGGTAGTGGGTATTGATGAGGCGCAGTTTTTTGATGACGAAATTGTCAAAATCTGCAACGATCTTGCCAATCAAGGCATTCGTGTTATTGTGGCTGGGCTAGACATGGATTTTAAAGGAAATCCTTTTGGGCCTATGCCGGCATTGATGGCAACAGCCGAATATGTGACCAAAGTGCATGCTGTGTGTACCCGCACAGGAAATCTAGCAAACTATAGTTTTAGAAAAACAGCCAATGATAAATTGGTTATGTTAGGAGAAACCCAAGAGTATGAGCCGCTGAGTCGTGCGGCTTATTACCACGCTATGCGCAAAGATCAAGAAGAAAAGAAGTAATTTATAAAACAGATTAAATAACCAAAAAACGCTCCGTTTTCTTTTTTGCAGAAGCTAAAAAAACCATTAAAAAGGCACTAAAGTTAAGCTACAACTTAACTTATAGTGCCTTTTTAATGGTTCTAAAAGAGATGTAGCAATCTTATATCTTCTTTCGCATCCTGGCCACCGGAATATCGAGTTGTTCTCTATATTTGGCAATGGTTCTTCGGGCAATTGGATACCCTTTTTCTTTCAATAATTCGGCCAATTGGTCGTCTGGATAGGGTTTCTTTTTGTCTTCGGCTTCCAGAATGTTCTGCAATATTTTTTTGATTTCAAGCGTAGAAACATCTTCCCCTTGATCGTTTTTCATGGCTTCGGAGAAAAACTCTTTAATTAACTTTGTTCCATACGGCGTTTCTACATATTTGCTGTTGGCTACTCTAGATATGGTAGAAATGTCTAGTCCTACTAAATCCGCAATATCTTTTAAAATCATTGGTTTTAGCTTGGTTTCATCACCATCCAAAAAGTATTCTTCTTGGTAATGCATAATGGCATTCATGGTAACAAATAAGGTTTCTTGGCGTTGTCGGATAGCATCAATAAACCATTTGGCAGAGTCTAATTTTTGTTTTATAAACTGTACGGCATCTTTTTGAGCGCCAGATTTATTTTTAGAATCTTTATAGGTCTGCATCATCTCCTGATAGTCTTTGGATACGTGTAGACTAGGAGCGTTTCTTCCGTTTAAAGTTAGTTCCAGGGCACCATCGACAATTCGGATTGCAAAATCCGGAACCACATTTTCGGTAACTTTATTGTTTCCAGTAAAGGCACCTCCAGGTTTTGGGTTTAAGCGTTCAATTTCGTGAATGGCTTTTTTTAATTGCTCGGTAGATACATTGTATTTCTGGATCAATTTATCATAATGTTTTTTTGTAAAAGCATCAAATTGATCTTCAATAATAGCGGTAGCCAAAGCCACGTATTCTGAGGGTGTTTTGTGTTTTAGTTGCAGCAATAAACACTCCTGCAAATCACGAGCGCCAACTCCAGAAGGCTCCAATTGGTGTATTACCTGCAACATCCGCTCTACCATTGCTTGGTCTGTGTAAATGGCTTGTGTAAAGGCCATATCGTCCACAATATCTGGAATGCTCCTGCGGATGTAGCCCATATCGTCAATGCTACCCACCAAAAATTCTGCAATTTCTCGTTCAGAATCCTCGAGTATAAAGGTATTTAATTGGTTGATTAAATCCTGATGAAAACTAATAGGAGAGGCTAATGGAGACTCTCGTTCTTCGTCATCATCGCTATAATTGTTTGCCTGTGTTTTGTAGTCTGGCGTGGCATCGTCACTTAAGTATTCGTCGATATTGATGTCTTCGGCCTCAATTTTATCCGAGTCCACATCGTCATAATCGTCGTATTGTTCTTTGTCAAAATCATCGGCATCGTACTCGTCTTCTTTGCCAGATTCGAGGGCAGGATTTTCGTTCATTTCTTCTAACAAACGTTGCTCAAAGGCTTGCGTAGGCAATTGAATTAACTTCATCAGCTGGATTTGCTGTGGAGATAATTTTTGGGATAATTTTAAATTTAAGAATTGCTTTAGCATAAAAAAAGTGACTGAGTTACTGAGTTGCAAAGCTACTAAGTAACATTTATGGACTATTTATAATTAGTTGTTTTTATTAACTCAGAATCTTAAAAAATTTGTTTAAAAAGTTTAAAGTTGCTCGTATTTCAAGCAAAGTTAAACCTTAAACTTGAAACAATTTTCTAAAACTTAAAAATCGTAGTGACTTTGCAGTTCCCAAACTTTTTCTTTCTAAAATTCCGCATTCATTGGTGTTCTCGGAAATGGAATTACGTCACGGATGTTGGTCATACCTGTAACAAACAATACCAATCTTTCAAAACCAAGTCCAAAACCAGAGTGAACCGCAGATCCGAATCTTCTGGTATCTAAATACCACCACAATTCTTCTTCATCAATCCCTAAGGCTTTCATTTTTTCGACCAAAACATCCAAACGTTCCTCTCTTTGAGAACCGCCTACAATTTCGCCAATACCCGGAAAAAGAATATCCATAGCACGTACCGTTTTGCCATCTTCGTTCAAACGCATGTAAAACGCTTTGATATTTGCAGGATAATCAAACAAAATTACGGGGCATTTAAAGTGTTTTTCTACCAAATAACGCTCGTGTTCAGATTGCAAATCCGCACCCCATTCATTAATGATGTAGTTAAATTTTTTCTTTTTATTAGGCGTACAATTTCTTAAAATATCAATAGCTTCGGTATACGAAACCCGTTTGAAGTTGTTCTCTAAAACAAAATTTAATTTATCCAACAAAGCCAACTCGCTTCTCTCCGCCTGAGGTTTTGCTTTTTCTTCTTCTAACAAACGGGTCTCCAAAAATTTCAAATCCTCCGGACATTTCTCCAACGTGTATTTAATCACGTATTGAATAAACTCCTCTGCAAGATCCATATTGTCATCCAAATCATTAAAAGCAACCTCTGGCTCAATCATCCAAAACTCCGCAAGATGCCTAGAAGTATTCGAATTCTCCGCTCTAAAGGTAGGGCCAAAAGTATATACCTGTCCCAGAGCCATTGCAAAGGTTTCTCCTTCAAGCTGTCCAGAAACAGTCAAATTGGTTTCTTTACCAAAAAAATCTTCTTTATAATCCACTTTTCCATCTTCCTTTCGGGGCGTACCATCAAACGGTAACGCAGTAACCTTAAACATCTCTCCGGCACCCTCCGCATCAGATCCCGTAATGATAGGCGTGTTTACATACACAAAACCTTTTTCCTGAAAATAGCTGTGCACCGCATAAGACAATACCGAACGCACACGCATAATCGCCCCAAAAATATTGGTACGCACACGCAAATGCGCATTTTCACGCAAAAAATCCAAGCTAGGTTTGTTCTTAGGTTGTATCGGAAATTTCTCCGCATCCGAATCGCCCAAAATCTCCAATTTAGCAACCTGAATTTCAAATTTTTGACCCGCACCTTTGCTTTCAACTAATGTTCCAGTAACAGATACGGCAGCACCAGTGGTAATTCTCTTCAACATCTCGTCTGGAGTATTCTCAAAATCCACCACACATTGTATATTGTTGATGGTAGAACCATCATTCAAAGCAATAAATTGATTGTTTCTAAAAGTTCTTACCCATCCTTTTGCATTTACTTCCTGTAGCGTCGTGGTACTGTTTAGTAAGTCTTTAACTTTTGTATGTCTCATTTTAGGTATATAATTGAATTTAAAATTGTGTCCAGTTCTAACTGCAAATATAAATCATTTGTTTTAAATGTCCTTGTAGTAAACCCGCAATCCCAATAGAGATTGTAATTTTTAGGAGCTATTTCCAGCTATCCGCTATATCTTTTACTTTTTTAAAGAAAAAAAGTAAAAGGATGCCGCTACTATCTGGGCTAAGGACCAAGCAAAGACTCCAATTGCAAACTACATTAAACCAAATAAAAAATTTGACAAACCACTCCTGAGTTTGTATTTTTGCCAGATGAGTGATAATTTTACAACCGAGTATTTTGGCATTGGCATCCAAAACGGAAAAACCCCCGAAAACTTAGGTGTTTTATGGCGTACGGCTCAAAACCTAGGAGCCAGTTACATTTTTACCATAGGCAACCGCTATGCCAAACAAGCCTGCGACACCCATAATGCCGTCAAATCCATCCCGTATTTTCATTACCAAACCTTCGAAGATTTTTATAACAACCTCCCCAAAGGCGCCCGCTTAGTAGGTGTAGAGCTTGATGATACCGCAGAAGATCTAGAAACTTTTGCACATCCCAGACGTTGCGTCTATCTATTAGGAGCCGAAGATAACGGACTCTCCAAAAAAGCCATCGAAAAATGCCATTATTTGGTCAAATTCAAGTCCGAAAAAAGTTTGAACGTTTCTGTGGCAGGAAGTATCGTGCTTTATGATAGAGGACTTGATAAACCCAGGTCCTAAACCAAAAGGCTTTCTATTTCAAAGAAACAGAAAGCCTTTTGGAGTAATAAACAAAAAAAACCTTACGGCATTCTCTTATTTGTTGTTCTGAACATGAACATCCATTTGTGGAAAAGGAATATTGAGTCCATAATCAGAAAATTTAGTATACACTTTTTCATTCATTTCAAAAAACACATCCCAATAATCCGCTCCAGAGGTCCATGCTCTAACAGTAAAATTCACCGAACTATCTCCCAGTTCGGATAGTCCAATAAAACTAGCGGGCTCTTTTAAAATTCGAGCATCTTCGGAGATAAACTGGTTAATGGCTTTCTTAAAACTTTCTACATCATCTCCATAAGCAATCCCAAAGGTCCAGTCCACTCTTCGGATTGGTTCTGCAGAATAGTTTACAAGAGCACCCGTAGAAAGAGGCCCATTTGGAACAATAACTAATTTATGATCCAGAGTATTTAATATAGTAGAGAAAATGGTAATTTCTTTTACGATACCCAAAAAACCTTGTGCCTCTACAAGGTCTCCAATTTTAAACGGTTTTAGGATCAAGATAATCACCCCTCCAGCAAAGTTCTGTAGGGTTCCAGACAATGCCAATCCAACGGCTAAGCCCGCAGCACCCAAAATGGCAACAAAAGAAGTCATTTGTATCCCTACCATACCCATTACCGTAATGGCAATCACGACCTTTAAAAGTATCGCCACCATGCTGGACAAAAAGGGCACCAGAGATTGGTCTATTTTGGATTTGGTTAAGGTTTGTCGGAGTTTTTTGGTAATTAATTTAGTGACCCATAAGCCAATTAGTAGTACCAGTATGGCGCCTATTACTTTTGGGATATACTCGTAGCCCAAGCTAGTTATTTTATCCAGATACTTGTTTGCAACTAAAACTTGTTCGTTCATTTTCTTGTTTTTTTATTTTTTCTACTCGTTAGGCTTTTCGATTTCGCCCCGTTTTTTTAATTGGTAACTGGACTCCATTGCATCCAAAATGCAGTACCGATTTGGGATACTGTAAAGCAAATATGGATCTTCCGCCAAGATACCCTTTTAGATACTAACCACAAAAAGTTATCGTTTTAGGTAAAAAAAACCCGTCTAAAAACAAGACGGGTAGTTTAAAAAAGGTTTTTTTTGGGAGTGGCAGCACAACCAGAGGTTTTAGTACTCCGTATCGTCGTTGTCTTGCGTATGACTCAAAACATCAATTTTTGGTTCTATGAATTCTTGCGCATTGGCCAAGGATTTATTTAATGTTAGTACCAAACAAGGCAACAACATTAGGTTGGATAGCATTCCAAAAGCAAGCGTAATGGCAATTAATCCTCCGAGGGCTACTGTTCCTCCAAAATCAGAAAGCAAGAATACCGAAAAACCAGTAAACAATACTACCGAGGTGTAAAACATGCTTATTCCGGATTCTTTAATAGTAGCAAAAACGGATTTTTTAATTTTCCAGTTATTATTAGCAAGTTCTTGCCGGTATTGTGCCAAAAAGTGAATGGTGTCATCTACCGATAATCCAAAGGCAATACTAAAGACCAATATAGTAGAGGGTTTTAACGGAATGCCAAAATAACCCATCAATCCGGCTGTAATAAACAACGGCAGCAAATTAGGTATTAAGGATACCACTACCATTTTAAAAGAACGGAACATAAAAACCATTAGCAAAGAGATCAGTAGCACAGCAAACAACAAAGAGGTTACGAGATTGTCTAACAAATATTGGGTTCCTTTCTCAAAAACCAATGCTTTTCCTGTCATCACTACATGGTACCGGTCTTTTGGGAAAATTTGGTTGGCTTTGTCCCAAAGTTTCTCTTCGATCTTGGCCATGTTACCCGTGCCTATATCTCGCATAAAAGTGGTAATTCGGGCTACTTGTCCGGTGCTGTCTACATAACTTTTCATTAGGTTGGTAGTGTTGCTTTTGACGCCATTTTTGGCATAGCTTAAAATAAAACTTTTTTCTTGAGAGGTGGGCAATTCATAATATTCTGGATTGCCATTATAATAGGCTTGTTTGGTGTATTTAACCAAGTTCAGAATAGATATCGGTTTGGATAGCTCCGGAATTTCTTCGATGGTTTTTTGAAGTTCGTCCATTTTTCTTAGAGTAGAGAGTTTCATAACTCCTTTTTTCCGTTTGGTATCTACGGTAATCTCTAGAGGCATAATTCCTTCAAACTCTTTTTCAAAAAATAAAATATCCGTATAAAAACCGGTATTCTTTGGCATGTCTTCAATCAAACTTCCGGAGGTTTTTATTTTAAAAGCGCCAATGATGCTTACCAAAAACAAAAATAAAGCAACTAGATACACGTAACGTCTTTTGTATTTAACGGTTTTTTCAATCCATTGAATAAAAACACGGGTGTAATTGCGGTTTAAATGTTCTAGATGTTTGGGTTTTGGTACGGGCTGGTAGCTATAATAGATAGGAATAACAATCAAACACAAAAAGAATAGAGCTACAATACTCAATGACGAAATAATACCAAACTCTTTGAGCAGTTGGCTACTGGTGATAATAAAGGTAGCAAATCCCGCTGCGGTGGTCAAGTTGGTCATTAGAGTAGCGGTTCCAACCTTAGTAATTACGCGTTGTAATGCTTTGGCTTTATTACCATGCACACTGTATTCTTGCTGGTATTTGTTGGTCAAAAAAATGCAATTTGGAATACCAATTACAATCACCAAGGTAGGCACCAAGGCAGTAAGTACCGTAATTTGATAATGAAACAAACCTAACAAACCAAAGGTCCACATCACCCCAACTACAACAATCAAGATAGCAATTAAGGTGGCTCTAAAAGATCTAAAAAAGAAGAAAAATATTAAAGAAGTCAGTAATAAAGAAACGCCAATAAACAAACCAATTTCATTTACAATACTAATGGCATTGAGCGTACGGATGTAAGGCATTCCTGAAACCCGCAAATCAATACCTGTTTCGTTTTCAAAGGCAGTTATTTTAGGGATAAAATCCTTTACTATATACTCTTTGCGATGTGCCGTATTGACAATTTTTTTGTCTAAATAAATGGCAGAACGAATGGTTCCGTTTTTTTTGTTAAAAAGCAATCCTTCATAAAAAGGCATGTTTGTAAACAACTCTTTCCGGAGGCTATTTAAATAATCTTGGCTATTTGTTTTTGTAGGATCTACAAACGAAACGGCTTCAAAGCTTTGTAAAGAATCGTTTTTTTGTAGTTGCTTTAAATCGTGTATAGACACCACTACGTCTACTTCTTTTTGTGCTTTAATAGAGGTCATTAACTGGTTCCAAGCCGCAAAAGCTTTGGGTGTAAAAAAAGTGTCGTCTTTTACACCAACCACAATAAGGTTTCCTTCTTCGCCAAATTGTTCTAAAAAAGCATGGTATTGGTTGTTAACTTCGTTGTTGTCTGGCAGTAAGTTGGCCTCTGTGAATGAAAACTGAATGTTTTTCCATTGTAATGCCAAGAAAACAGTTATTAAAAAAATAACACCGAGTATAGCAAGTCTGTTTTTAAGTACAATCCTGGCAATGAGTTCCCAGAAACCTACTTTTAATCTTTTTTTCATAAATGGGTATAAATGACTGCAAATGTAGTAAAAACAGCCATTAATGAAACCATTTGGCCAAATCTTTTTGGTTATTTTAGTCTTTTTGGGCACTTTAATTCAGGCTTTTAAAATATTTTTTGGACATGTAAAACCTATGCTAGAATTTTACATCTTTGTGTTATTTTTATAACAAATACGCTAGGGTAAAATGGATTTAAAAAAGTACAAAAACAGCTTGTTTTATTTTGGCGTTACCGGAGGGTTTGGCGCCTTAATTTATTGGATAGTCCAAAGAGGGAAAGCTTTAGAGAAAAGCAACAATCTAATGGTTGCCTCCACAGGGCATAGTTCTTGGAATGATTTTATAGATTCTATGCAGCACAATTTTCAAGATCCCTTGGCCATACTTTTGGCACAGATAGTCATGATAATATTGGTAGCACGATTGTTTGGTTGGATTTTCAAAAAAATTGGACAACCTACCGTAATTGGCGAAATCATTGCCGGAATTGTTTTAGGTCCCTCCTTGGTAGGAATGTATTTTCCGGAGTTTTCGGCGGCCTTATTCCCGGTAGAATCGTTGGGCAATTTAAAATTTTTGAGTCAAATAGGATTAATTCTTTTCATGTTTGTGATCGGGATGGAATTGGATATAAAGGTTTTAAAAAACAAAGCCAGCGAAGCAGTTGTTATCAGCCATGCCAGTATTGTGATTCCTTTTGCATTAGGCATAGGCCTGTCTTATTTTGTTTATAATAAATTTGCGCCACAAGGAGTTGCTTTTTTGTCCTTTAGTTTGTTTATGGGAATAGCCATGAGCATAACGGCCTTTCCGGTACTGGCACGCATTGTGCAAGAGAGAGGGATCCATAAAACAAAACTCGGCGCTATTGTAATCACCTGTGCTGCCGCAGATGATATCACCGCTTGGTGTTTGTTAGCAGTAGTAATTGCTATTGTAAAAGCAGGAGATTTTATAGGATCCTTGTACGTAATCTCCTTAGCGGTAGTATATGTCCTGGCGATGATTTTTATTGTAAAACCCTTTTTAAAAAGAATTGGAGATTTATACGGATCCAAAGACAGTATTGGCAAACCAGTGATGGCAATCTTCTTTTTGTTTTTAATTTTGTCCTCTTACGCTACAGAAGTAATCGGTATTCATGCCCTATTTGGCGCCTTTATGATGGGTGCAATCATGCCAGATGTGTCTAAATTTAGAATGATTTTTATAGAAAAAGTAGAAGACGTAGCCGTAATTTTACTCTTGCCTTTATTTTTTGTTTTTACGGGTTTAAAAACCGAAGTAGGCTTGATCAATGATGCGTACTTATGGAAAGTGACAGGAGCTATTATTATGGTTGCCGTGATCGGAAAATTTATAGGTAGTGCCTTGGCAGCCAAATTTGTAGGACAAAACTGGAAAGATAGTTTGACCATAGGTGCCTTGATGAATACCAGAGGACTAATGGAATTAATTGTTTTAAACATAGGGCTTGAGCTCAAAGTACTCACACCAGAGGTGTTTACGATGATGGTGATTATGGCCTTAGTAACTACCTTTATGACTGGACCTGCCTTAGATTTGATAGATTTTGTATTTAAAAACAAAAACACCTCTATAGAAGAAGAATTGCCGGACACCAATAAGTACCGTATTTTGGTTTCTTTTGGAAACAACGAAAAAGGAAAATCTCTTTTGCGATTAGCCAATGGATTCATAAAAAAACAAAAAACCAGCTCGACCATTACTGCCCTACACTTAACCCTTAGTGAGGAATTGCACTCTTTCAACATGGAAGAAAAAGAGAAAGATAGCTTTGAACCTATATTTGAAGAGTCCGAACAACTCAACCTTGAAATTGATACCATCTTCAAAGTAACCACAGATATTGAGACCGAAATTACGGATCTAGCCAACCAAGGCGAGTATGATTTGTTGTTGGTTGGTTTAGGAAAATCTATTTTTGAAGGAACACTATTGGGCAAAGTCATTGGATTTACCACCAGAATTATAAACCCAGATCGGTTGATTGATAAATTTACCGGAAAAGAAGGGTTGTTCGAAAACACTCCTTTTGACGAAAGAACCCGGCAAATTGTAACCAAAACCAAAATGCCCTTAGGGATTTTAATTGATAAAGAATTTCAGAATATTGACCATATTTTTATCCCTCTATTTAAGTCCGAAGATGCTTTTTTGATAGATTATGCCCAAAAACTAATTCATAACAACAACTCTAAGGTCGTGTTGTTGGATCTTAACAACCACATTCAGAGTAATTTTGTGTTGCAAAGCGCAATAGCCTCTTTAGAACAAAAACATGCAGACAACATTGCAGTTATACCCGGCAAAACAGTAGACTTGGCTTTTTTAGAGAAACAAGATTTAATGCTCATTAGTCTAGAGAGTTGGAAATCGCTTTTGGATTCCAATAATGACTGGTTGGTAGGAGTGCCTTCTGTATTAATAATTAAACCCTAAATAACGGCGTTGCCCAAAAAAATCACAGTCCTAATTTTAATACAAAGCTCAATTTGACGGCAATATTGTCTTCTAGTTTGGGCAATTGGTTGGGGCCATACCGATAAAAAGCGGTAAGGCCTAAACCATTAAATAACTGGTTTAGTTCTATGCCCGATTCAAAAAAGCCATCCGTAAGATTTTTATAATCCAGACCAATGTGTTGTTGGGGTTTTTGCATGTCTCCCCAACCCATTCTGGATACTAATACCAAAGAGGGTTTTACTTTAGGAATAATTTTTACGCGGTTAAAACTGTGTTTGAACTGAAAATAAATATATTCAGAAGAGAAAAACTCATTGAAATACATGGTTTCAAAACTGTTTTTGGAAGCAAAGGTAATGCGTTGTATAATGGTTTTTTTGGTAATGTTATTAGGCGAGTTATTGTATAAATGCGTCAACGGAATAGCTCCTGAGGCAAAACCGGCCTCTACTAATAGATTGGTTTTGTGTCCGTTTAGATGTTTCTTTTCGTGCTCTGCCTTAAATTCTATTTTACTAAAGTCAAAAGCATCAGGAGCAATATTAGGGAGTGATTTTGTAAACTGAAAGGTAAACTTCGGGAACCTTTTCTCGGATTCTATACGGCCGTCTGGAGTTTGCATATAGGTACTAAATGGACTCCATTGCATCGACAGCATTGCTGTAGTCAAGGTGTATTTAGAATATAAAGTTCCATTGTACTTAAATAGGTACTTAAATAGGGGGCTAACCTCTATCGAAGAAACCACTAATGCACTTTCTGTTTTGGGTAGTAGTTTGGTTTCAAAACTACCGCTCCAGCCCACATAATTATAAAAAGTACTAATGTTTATGGGTCTGGGGTCATAGAGTTTAAAAGGTTTTTTTTCAATAGCATAGACCGTGCTTGCAATCTCTTTGACATCGTCTGTGTAGGCAATGCCTATCCAAGAATTGGATTTTCGGTTTAATAACGTGGCTAATCCCAGATTGTATTTAAAGGTATCATCTTTGGTTCCGTACGCAACATGGCCATTTATTTGGATATATCTAGAAAATTGTTCGTTTGTAATACCTCCAAAGCCCAATCGGAAACCTTCATAATTGTTATAGCTAACAATTTTGCGCAAATCCATATCCAAAAAACGCAATGGTACATAGCCATTTATAACCTTTCGGCCAAAACGCAATCGGCTTGCAATCTTCTTTTTTATGGCAATGCTATCTAGTGCAAGATAGGTTTTTTGGCTCCTAAGGTCTAGGCTATCTTTTCTGTATTTTTCCCAGAATTGTTCGGGTTGGTGTAGGGCTTTTGGGTCTAATTTAACGGCAATAAATATATTTTTGAGCGGTATAGGCGTGTTGTAGGTAATGTCAAAATTGCTGCTCTCCGAGTGCAGGTAGCTGTAGTCCGAAGCAGCTCTTTTTCGGGTTCCAAAGTTCTCTGGTGTATCGCCATCAAATTGTATGGTGCCCCCCAGAATTTTTATATCATCATCATTTTGGCCTTTTACAATCCGAAAACTTTTTTGAATAGGAAACCAAAGATCCTCTGAGGCGATATAGTCAAATTCATGCGTTCCACTGATGTCTATAACTCCTTTAATACGCATAATGGCTTTGGTAATGGCAAAACTCTTGGTGTCAATGTATAAAACGCCTTCTAGTCCGGTTGTTCTGCTTTTTTTCTTGTTTTTAAACAAAATCATAAAAGAATCTCGGTTGCCAATAGCTACCGTGTCTAGTATTTTGTAAGTATAGTCCTTAAAAGCGTTGTCTGCAATAGGGCTGTTGTATTTGGTTTCAAAGAGTTCATAACTGGAGTCATATATGGAGAAAGATTGTAGGTTAAAAGCTAAAATCTCATATATTGGTTGTTTAAATCCTGCCATTTTTGTGCCCAAAATGGTTTCTTTTAGGGTATGGTTTGCAAATTGGTATCGGGATACTTTTTCGGTTTGGAACAAGTGGTGTTCGCTTACCATTTCTTTTATTTTATAATTGGTAGAGTCTAACTTGCTAAATTTTTTGCCGTAAGCTCTATCTACAAATATGGAGTCTATTTTGCTTGAGATAGAGTCCGCAGGAGCGCTGACTATAAGCTTGTTATAGGATGTAAATTCAAACGAAGAAAGTTTTTTTTGAGGGTTGTTGTGTGGCTTATTGGCAATGGTCTGTTGTATAATGGCAATTTCAGGGTTTGTTTGGGCTAACAACACTGCGTTAGATTGGCTTTGTTTTGGATCCAAATAAATGGTGTAGTAGCTGGTTTCGGGAGTTAAGGTAACGCTAGTGGTGTAATATCCTAGATAGGATATTTTTAAATTAGTTAAAGGGGTTTTGGTAACCAGGTCAAATCTGCCATCTACATCTGTAACAGAGTGGTTGCCTTGAGCAGAAGTGATGGTTGCATAACCAAGCGGCATATTGGTGGCAGATGCTCTTACGGTTCCGCTGATATGAAATTGCGCCTGCATAGAAAGCGTCAATAAAAAAAACCACACACACAATTGTTTCATATAAGATTTTTAGTTCAAAAAGAGCTTTTTTTTGGGTTGTTATAAAAATAGCAATAAAAAATCCGTTTTGTTGCTAGAAACAAAACGGATTTTTATTTTTTTAGTATAAAATAAGATTTACACTTTCATTATCTCGGCTTCTTTAGTTACGAGCAATTCTTCTACTTTTTTGATAAAGCTGTTGGTAAGGTTTTGCACTTCTTCTTCGGCACTCTTGCACACGTCTTCCGAGGTGCCGTCTTTTTCTAATTTCTTGATATCGGTATTGGCATCTTTACGTGCATTTCGGATACCTATTTTTGCGTCTTCAGATTCTGCTTTGGCTTGTTTTGCTAATTCGCGTCTTCTGTCTTCGGTCAAAGGCGGAACACTAATGATGATTACATCTCCGTTATTCATAGGGTTGAAACCAATATTGGCAACCATAATGGCTTTTTCGATGGTTTGCAACATGTTTTTTTCAAACGGTTGTAGGGTGATTGTTCTGGCATCCGGTACGCTTATTTTGGCTACTTGAGACAATGGTGTTGAAGAGCCATAATAATCCACAAAAACACTTCCAAGCATGGCTGGAGAGGCTTTGCCAGCCCGAATGTTTAAAAATTCTTTTTCTAAGTGTGCAATAGAACCCGTCATGGATTCTTTGGTACTATCTAATATAAATTCAATTTCTTCAGTCATTGTTATAGGGTTTAAGTTGGCTCCTTTTAATTTAGAGATTATATATTAACTATGGTTCCAATATTTTCTCCAGCGCATATTTTTTCTAGGTTTCCTTGCTTGTTCATGTCAAAAATAACAATTGGAAGCTTGTTTTCTTGACTCAGTGTAAATGCAGTGGTGTCCATAACATTTAATCCTTTTTTCAGTACTTCTTCAAAAGATATTGTATCAAATTTTAAAGCGGCAGCATTTTTTTCTGGGTCAGAATCATATACACCATCCACTCTAGTTCCTTTTAAAATCACATCTGCATGGATTTCAACACCACGTAAAACAGCGGCCGTATCTGTTGTAAAGTAAGGATTTCCGGTTCCGGCTCCAAAAATTACAATACGTCCTTTTTCGAGATGGCGTACTGCTCTTCTTTTAATATAGGGTTCTGCAATGGCTTCAATTTTTAAAGCAGTCTGTAAGCGGGTAAGCATTCCTTTGTCTTCTAGAGCACCTTGTAGCGCCATACCATTAATAATGGTTGCTAACATTCCCATATAATCCCCTTGTACACGATCCATTCCGTTGCTTGCACCTGCCACACCTCTAAAAATATTTCCACCACCTATAACAATAGCAATTTCTACGCCTTTGTCGTGAATTTTTTTGATTTCTTCGGCATATTCAGCTAATCTCTCGGGATCAATACCGTATTGTCTTTCTCCCATTAAAGCTTCGCCACTTAATTTTAGAAGAATTCTTTTATATTTCATGTGTATGTTGAGTTGATTTGTGCAAATATAGTCATATTCTTTTTTTTTGAAATAGTGTAACTCAAAATTTACAAATTTAGTTCTTCTTAGTGTTTCTTTGCTGCGGCATGGTCCATCTTAAAAAGAACCTTCTTTTTGTTTTTGTTTCTGTCAAAAGTGATGTAGAGAGTTCGTTATTTGGTTGCGATCACCCAATCACTAAAGAGTGTTTTTTGGTAAATCGGAATTAAAAACAACCTTTCGTCAAGAGTAGTATTTGCAGGATATAAAGCGATACTTTTTGGTAGGGCAGTAAGGAACTTAATTTGCCTTAAAAAATAAATAAATCACTAACTTTACTCTCAAACAAAGTGAACTATGAAAACTTCAATTGCAAAAGCACTATTTCAAAGCCATTCGTATATAGAATACCGAAAATTAATTTCGGATTTATTACGCCAACAACAATCTACATCCAAAACTCCGTCAGAAGAACTAACCCATTATAGCAGTTTGAACGACACACGAATGCAGCGTTTGGATAAAACCATGGTGGTTCCAGAGACCATTATTTCTAAACTAACAAGCCTTAAAGAAACCTACATTTGGTTAGTGATTTCCGAAGGCTGGTGTGGAGATGCGGCCCAGTTGCTGCCTATTTTTAATAAAATGGCTCTTGCCTCAGATGGGATCATAGATTTAAGAATTGTTCTGCGAGACGAAAACGAAGAATTGATGCAGTTGTTTTTGACCAACAAAACCAAAGCAATTCCAAAATTAATTGTAATACACAAAGAAACCAGTGGCGCATTGGCGCATTGGGGTCCAAGACCCAAAGATGCCGCGGATTTAATTACAGACTATAAAAAAACACATGGCACAATAGACGAAGCAGCCAAAACAGCCTTGCAGCTTTGGTATTTGCAGGACAAAGGCCGCACTACCCAATTAGAAGTGCTAGACATGATGTTGGATTTAGATAATCCAGAAGTCTAGGCAGTTTTTTTGATTTCTCAAAAAAAGAAAAAAACACTTGGTATAGAATGCAGCGCACTAGTGAGAAAGCGCTGCTCTTTTTTTTGGATTTTATGGCGTCAAATTATCTTCAAAAGACGCTGCATCTACGGCATCCGTAACTAGATAATCTCCAATTTTTGTTCGTCTTAATGCAGTAAGATGGGATCCAGTCTGCATGGCCTGACCAAAATCAAAGGCCAAAGAGCGGATGTAGGTTCCTTTGCTACAAACTACTCTAAAATCAATTTCGGGTAGTGCAATTCTAGTAATCTCAAACTCATAAATGGTAGTTTTTCTAAGAGCAATCTCCACCGTTTGGCCGGCGCGAGCATGTTCATACAAACGCACACCATCTTTTTTGATTGCAGAATAAATGGGTGGTTTTTGATCAATCTCGCCTAAAAATTGTTTTACGGTATCGTGAATAACTGCTTCAGTAACATGTGCTGTTGCAAAAGTGTGGTCTACGGCTGTTTCTAAATCATAAGACGGTGTGGTGGCGCCGATATAAAATGTTCCGGTATATTCTTTGGGTTGTCCTTGGAGTTCGGTGATTCTTTTAGTGAATTTTCCGGTACAAACTAATAGTAGTCCAGTGGCTAGTGGGTCTAAAGTTCCAGCGTGCCCAATTTTAAACTTTTTGGGAAGTCCCAATTTGTTAATTAGGGCGTATTTTAACTTATTTACCGCCTGAAAAGAACTCCATTTCAAGGGTTTGTCAATCAGTAGTATTTGTCCGTTTAAGTAATCTTCTGGAGTCATTAAATAATGGTCAATGGATGAATAAAATAATGAATAACCAGCAAAATAATACCAGCGGCAATACGATAATAACCAAAGACTCTAAATCCTTTTTTGCTCAAAAAACCGATAAAACTTTTGATAGCCAATAACGCTACAACAAATGCAATTAGGTTGCCTATAAATAATAAGTTAATTTGATCGTCTGTCAGTACATAGCCATCTTTGTAGTAGTCATAACATTTTTTGGCTGTAGCGCCAAGCATGGTAGGAACCGCCAGAAAAAACGAAAACTCTGCCGCTGAGGTTCGTGCTAGTTTTTGAGACATACCACCAACAATACTTGCTCCAGAGCGCGAAACTCCTGGAACCATTGCTAGGCATTGAAACAACCCAATTTTAAAAGCCTGTAGGTAGGTTATTTTTGTTTCTTCGGAGTGGCTAAACCATTGGTCTACCTTTAAAAGAATAATACCACCTACCAATAAAGACACCGCCACGGTTAAAGGACTTTCTAATAAGGCATCAATTTTGTCACTCAATAACAAGCCCAAAACTACCGCTGGGATAAAAGCAACCAATAGTTTGAAATAAAAATCAAAGCTCTGAAAAAAACGTTTGAAATAGAGTACCACCACAGAGAGTATGGCGCCTAGTTGTATTACAATGGTAAAAAGCTTGGTAAAATCATCTTGTGCAATCCCAAAAAAAGAAGAAGCAATAATCATGTGCCCTGTAGAAGATACAGGCAAAAACTCTGTAATTCCTTCAATTATAGCTAAAACAATAGCTTGTAATGTGTTCATTTTATTTTAATTTTTTTGGATGGCGTTTTGGAATACAAGTGCAACAGATTTGCTGCAAACTATTTTTTTGGTTTTTTAAAAATGGCATACACCGTAATACCAAAACCAATCAAAACGGTTGTTGGAGCCAGCCTGATTCTTCTAAAACTAAAAATAGCATCATTAAAAACGTTAGGATCTTCGCTGCCACCACCAGACATTAGTATAAAACCAAGGGTTATTACAGCAATTCCTAAAAGTAAAATTTTATAATTAAGTTTCTCAAAAAGAAATTCGTGTTTGTTTTCTGGCTCTTTCATTGCTCTTTTGTTTTTTTATATTCTGAAATTAAAAAGTAATCGTTGCGCATCAGGCCTGATTAATACAAATCGTCTGTTCTTAAATTTAAGAAACGTTGGGTCGCAAAGTGGGTGCTCAACCAAGTAATCAAAACACCAGCACCAAAAACCCCCAACAACACAAAACCAATAAAAGGTTTGTTGTCTAAAATTCCTAAATCTGGAAATTTGGTTTCTAAATAATAAAGTACTCCTAACAAGGCAATTATGGCTAGTAATGCGCCTAACATACCCAATCGCACACTACGCATCACAAAAGGTCTTCGGATAAAAGCCTTGGTTGCTCCAACCATTTGCATGGTCTTGATAATAAAACGGTTAGAGTGGATAGACAAACGCAAAGAGCTATTGATAAGCAATACGGCAATAAAAGTCAAAAAACCGCTAATGATCAAAATCCACATGCTGACTTTTTTGATGTTATCGTTCACTAAATTGACCAATTGTTTGTCATAAACAATATCCGCAATCATAGGATTTTCGCGCAGACGCATTTCAATTTTTGAAATACTATCTTTCTCTACATAATCGGCTTTTAAATGAATGTCATACGAGTTTTGCAACGGGTTTTCGCCCAAAAAAGTCATAAAATCTTCTCCTATAATATCCGTATGCTGTTTAGCAGCTTGCTCTTTGGTTACATACACCGTATGTCTGGCATAGGGAGCTATTTTTAATTCTTTGCCAAAAGCCTTTAAAATACTGTCATTGGCTTCGTTTTTAAAAAATACCGTCATGGCAATTTTTTCTTTAAAATCATCGGCCAACTTTTTAGAATTAATAATAAAAAGTCCTAAAATTCCTAATAGAAACAAAACCAAGAATACACTCAGGACTACCGAAAAATAAGAGGAAATTAATCTGCGTTTTTGAAATTTATCAAAGGAAGAACTCATAGTTTACTTTTAATTATTGGGTAAAAATAATAAACAATTTCTTTATTTAAAGTTAATAACGCCCAAAGTTTTAACTTTCGTGCAATAAATGTAAATTTGTCCTCTGGACACCCCAAAAAAATCCCAGCATTTTTTTAGGCCTTTAGACCTTTAAAAAAGCTAAATGCAGCAAGACAGGGCGCCATTAAAACAAAAATAAAACAAAGGAATGAAATACAACCCGAACCAAATAGAAGCCAAATGGCAAAAATATTGGGCAGAAAACCAAACATTTGCCGCCTCAAATAATTCAGAAAAGCCCAAACATTATGTGTTAGACATGTTTCCGTATCCATCAGGAGCCGGGCTACACGTAGGGCATCCACTAGGTTATATTGCTTCGGATGTATATGCCCGATACAAAAGACACCAAGGATATAACGTTTTGCACCCAATGGGTTACGATAGTTTTGGATTGCCAGCAGAGCAATACGCCATCCAAACCGGGCAGCGTCCCGAAGATACCACAGCAGTAAATATTGATGGAGGCCTAGATAAAGAAGGAAACCAAATTGCAGGATACCGCAAACAATTAGATGCCATCGGTTTTTCGTTTGATTGGAGTAGAGAAGTGCGCACCTCCAATCCGGATTATTACAAACATACCCAATGGATTTTTATCCAATTATTTAATTCTTGGTACAACAAAGATACAGACCAAGCCGAAGATATTGCAACGTTGACGGCGGTATTCCAAAAAGAAGGAAACGCCCAAGTAAATGCAGTTTGTGACGATGCCATTCCAGAATTTTCGGCAAAGCAATGGAACGCTTACGCAAAAGAGACGCAGGAGAAAATGCTGTTGCACTATAGAATGACCTATCTGGCTGAGACCGAAGTCAACTGGTGCCCTGGATTAGGAACCGTTTTGGCCAATGACGAGATCATAAACGGCGTATCTGAGCGAGGTGGATTTGCGGTAGTACGCAAAAAAATGACCCAATGGAGCATGCGTATCTCTGCCTATGCCGAACGTTTATTGCAAGGGTTGAGCACTATTGATTGGAGCGAAAGCATTAAAGAAAGCCAACGAAATTGGATCGGAAAATCCGTTGGTGCCATGGTTTCGTTCCGAGTTAACGAACATCCAGAAAATATCAGCGTTTTTACAACGCGTCCGGACACCATTTTTGGAGTAACCTTTATGACACTAGCGCCAGAGCATGAGTTGGTTGCAAAAATCACTACCCCAGAACAAAAAGCAGCAGTAGAGGCCTATATCCAAAAAACATCCAAACGCTCCGAGAGAGAACGCATGGCCGATGTAAAAAACATATCCGGAGTATTCACTGGAGCCTATGCAGAACATCCATTTACTAAAGAAGCAATTCCGGTGTGGATAGGAGATTATGTACTGGCAGGATACGGAACTGGTGCGGTAATGGCAGTGCCTTGTGGAGATGAGCGAGATTATGCTTTTGCCAATTTCTTTAAAGGACAAAACGGAATGCTAGCTATCAAAAACATTTTTGACAAAGATATTTCTGAGGCGGCTTTTGGATCCAAAGACGGATTTCAATTAGTAGATTCGGATTTCTTAACGGGATTAGGGTATAAAGAAGGAACTAAAAAAGCTATTGAAGCCTTAGAAAAACAAAATCAAGGTTTCGGAAAAATCAATTACCGTTTGCGCGATGCTGTTTTTTCGCGTCAGCGTTATTGGGGAGAGCCTTTTCCGGTATATTATATAAATGGCTTGCCGCAAATGATCGATCCGCAACATTTGCCAATCATTTTACCCGAAGTAGAAAAATATCTACCCACCGAAGATGGTTTGCCTCCTTTAGGAAATGCAGCAGTTTGGGCTTGGGACACAACAGCAAATAAGGTAGTAAATACCGATTTAGTGGATAACAAAACAATATTTCCATTGGAGTTGAACACCATGCCTGGTTGGGCAGGTTCTTCTTGGTACTGGATGCGTTATATGGATGCAAATAACCAAGGAGAGTTTGCTTCGGCAGAAGCCTTAAAATATTGGGAATCTGTAGATTTATATATTGGTGGTAGCGAGCATGCAACGGGACATTTGTTGTATTCTCGTTTTTGGAATAAATTTTTAAAAGACAAAGGTTTTGCGCCAACCGAAGAACCTTTCAAAAAACTGATCAATCAGGGAATGATTTTGGGAACAAGTGCGTTTGTGTATAGGTTAGAAGGAACCAATACATTTGTTTCTAAAAATAAAATTGAAGCACAAACGGTACAACCGATCCATGCGGATGTTTCCTTTGTCAATGCATCGGACGAATTGGATATTCAAAAATTCAAAGCATGGCGACAAGATTATAAAGATGCGGAATTTATAGTAGAGGATAACGGTAAATACATTGTAGGCCGCGAGGTAGAAAAAATGTCCAAATCCAAGTACAATGTGGTCACTCCAGATGACATTTGTGCAGAATACGGCGCAGATACCTTACGTTTGTACGAGATGTTTTTAGGCCCATTAGAGCAAGCCAAGCCTTGGAACACCGCTGGTATATCGGGGGTGTTTGGTTTTCTGAAAAAATTATGGCGTTTATATGTAGACGAAAACAATGGTTGCATTGTAAACCAAGATCCAGCGAGCAAAGACAATTTAAAAACCTTACACAAAACCATCAAAAAAGTAGCGGACGATATTGAGAATTTTTCTTTCAATACCTCGGTTTCTCAATTTATGATTTGCGTGAATGAATTGTCTACGCAAAATTGTCATTCTCGTGCGATTCTAGAACCGTTGGCTATTGTGATTTCGCCTTATGCGCCACATATTGCCGAGGAGTTATGGTCGTTATTAGGTCATGAAGGGTCTATTGCAATGGTTTCTTTTCCAGTGTTCGAACCCAAACATTTGGTGGAATCCGAAAAAGAATATCCAGTATCTTTCAACGGAAAAATGCGTTTTACCATTACGTTGCCTTTGGATTTAACCAAAGACCAAATTGAAGCAATTGTTATGAAAGACGAAAGAACAATAAAACAATTAGAGGGCAGAACGCCAAATAAGGTGATTATTGTTCCAGGAAAAATAATCAATTTGGTGGGTTAAAAACCACCGATTGTAATTGCACAAAAAATCCAAATTCGGCAACGGCTAGAATTTGGATTTTTTAGTTGCGTCTATTTAACGGATGTCAAATTGGCATTTTTGAAATTTGGTTCAGAATTTGCTATTGGATTAGTAACTTTATAAAAAACTAAAAAACAGCACTATGGGAATGGGATATTTAATTTTGGCTGGAGCAATTATGCTTTGCAGCTGGTTGGTAAGTTCAAGACTAAAGAGCAAATTTGAACAGTATTCTAAATTACACTTACAAAACGGCATGTCTGGGGCAGAGATTGCCCAAAAAATGCTTGCCGATAACGGCATACATAATGTGCAAGTAATTTCGACTCCGGGGCAATTAACAGACCATTACAATCCGGTAAATAAAACCGTAAATTTGAGTGAGGCTGTTTATAACCAACGTAATGCAGCAGCAGCAGCGGTGGCGGCTCATGAGTGTGGTCACGCAGTACAACACGCTGTGGGCTATCAGTGGCTTAGCATGCGATCTAAGCTGGTGCCTTTTGTAAATGTGGCCTCAAGTTATATGCAGTGGGTTTTGTTGGCAGGGATTGTCTTAATTCAGACTTTTCCGGTTTTATTGTTGGGTGGGATTGTGCTTTTTGCAGTAACAACAGTATTTTCGATAGTTACCCTTCCGGTGGAGTATGATGCTAGTAATCGTGCTTTGGCTTGGTTAGAAAACAACAGAATGCTTACGCAAAAAGAGCAAGCAGGAGCTAAAGATGCCTTAAAGTGGGCTGCAAGAACGTATGTAGTGGCTGCTTTGGGTTCTATTGGGACGCTATTGTATTATGTTTCGATTTATTTAAACAGAAGGTAATTTATAGTCTACATATACTACTACAAAACGTTGGTCCGGAATAAATTTATACTATTCTAGACCAACGTTTTTTTTAATGTACCCAGTTGTTGTTTGCTTTAGCTAAGCGGGCTTTTGGGTTTAAATTTTTGCAAATTTAGTTTCTAAATTTTGAAGCCATTTTTCTCTAGTATTCTGGCTTACAGATTTTACTTTGTTAAAACTAATCCATTTTCTGTTTTTGTAGCCTAATTTCCAAAAAGTACCTCTCATTAATGCTTTTTGGATGGCGTTGCCAAACACAAGTCTATAGATAAAACCAGGGGTGTTCATGGTAGTGATTACGGTAACTGCTTTTATGTTGGTTAATAAGGGTTTCATTAGCGTGTTGCTTTGGTTTGTATAGTCATAAGCCAAGCCCGGAAATATCACTCGGTCTATAAATCCTTTCATTAAGGCAGGCATTAACTCCCACCATATTGGAAAAATAAAGATAAGTTGGTCTGCTTTTTTTAGACGATCCTGATAGGATAGTACTTGTGGATCAACGGGTTTTTTGTCTCTAAATGCCTTTAAATCTTGGGCACTCATAACGGGATTAAATTTTTCTTTATCCAGGTGTATCAAATCAATAGAATGACCGCCTTTTATTAATCCCTTTTGTACAGACTCTAAAATTGCATTACAAAAACTGCCGTCATAAGGATGGTTAAATAGAATTACTATATTCATTGTAGTTTGGGTTAATAGGATTTTAGTTGGAGGATATTTTAGTCACATATTGGTTGGTAAGAGCGCTTATGGTTGGGTAGTTTTTTGCTTTGCCCAGATTAAAAATAAATTTATCGGGTCTAATAATTACAAAATCTACCTTATTGTCTTGCATCCATTTTTCGAAATAAGAAGACTTAATTTGGTTGGTCTCCGTAGGAGTGTGGCTTACAATTGCAACGTGTTTTATCCAAGGAGTAACTTGGCTTGGCTTTATCTCCGAATTGGACAGATAAAGAACAACCCAGTTAAAACCACAAATTGCATCAAAATAACCAACGCCATCAGAATGTTTTATTTTGGGCTGCGGGAGTCTTTTGCCAACCAGAGCATGTTTTTTAGAGTAAAAATTATTGACCTCTAATCCGTACAAATGTTTCTCAATTAAACGATCTATGGGTTGGTTGGGTAATACATGAAACAATTTTAGAATGCCATTCCGAAGCGGAGATAATATTGGGTTAGAGTATTGTATAAAGCCTCCCAGTATTGCGGCCATTTTTATGATTTTTTTTACCTGTGGTGCTCTTTCTGAATAATAGGTGTCAAGTAATTCTGAGGTGGCATCCTGATAATTGTTACAGGCTTTATGTATTTTCCATGCTAAATTTTTGGCGTCTTTGATCCCAGAGCACATGCCTTGCCCTAAAAACGGCGGCATTTGGTGTGCTGCATCTCCGGCTAAGAATACTCTTTCTGAGCGCCATTGATTTGCGATCAAGGTATGAAATACATACTTTTTTTTGCGAATTATTTCAAAATCATCCAGTGGATAGGTTGCCGCTAATTTAGATATCATTTTCTTTGAAACAACTTCTTCCGATAGTAGACTGTCTTTTTTAGAAACCATAAATTCCCATCTAAAGTGATCTCTTACCCCATTTACGTAAGTCATGGGTTGTATCGGGTCACAATATTGTTTGTGATCTTCAGAAAAGACCGTATTGCCTTTGTATTTGGTGTCAATAACGAGCCACTCTTTTTTAAAGCCAAAATCAGTAACGCTGAGGTTCATCTTTTTTCTAACAAGGCTTTTGCCTCCATCACAAGCAATTAAAAATTTTGCCCTAACCCGAGTTTCTATATTGTGTTGGTCTTGTATTTGGATGCAAACCTCTTCTTTGTTTTGTTGGATTTCTGTCCAAGAAGTGTTTTTTAAAAAAGTAACGTTTGGATATTGCAAAAAACCATTTCTTAAATGCTTTTCAATTTCGGGTTGTAGGATCCAATTGCAATCCGAAACATCTTCCGAAATACTCGAGTTTGGCTGAAATTGAAAAAGAATTTTATCTTTTTTGGATACTAAAGAATAATTTTTGAAAGGTTTTATGGCATCTACTTTCATTTTGTCATACAGCCCTAGTTCCTGAAAAATGCGTATTACATCCTCGTCTATGTGTACTGCTCTAGGGTAGTCTATAATATCCGATTCTTTATCCAAAAGCAGAACCCTTAGACCCAACAGGCCAAAATAATTAGCAAATGTGGCCCCAGTAGGGCCACATCCAACTATAACTACATCAAATGTGTTGTTCATTTTGTTATAATTTTTCTAGTAATAATGCTGTAGCGGTTAATCCAGGTCCAAAAGCCAAGGCAACAATTTTGGTGCCAGATTCTATTTTAGAATCATTCACTATTTCATTAAAAATATGCGGTATAGTAGCCGAAGACATGTTTCCTTGTCTACGCAAAACCTCATAAGACCAACAGGCCTGCTCTTTGAATACGTTAATTTCATCTACTATGTAGTCTATGATTTTTGGTCCACCAGGATGGATCGCAAAGTGCATTTTGTATTTGTGCTCCTCTAAGTCAATATTTGCTTTAGAGCAAAGGGTTTCAATAAAGGATTTGATGTTATTTCTAATAAATACAGGAACTCTTTTGGATAAGGTCATCAAGAAGTTGTATTCTCCAATATCCCACGACATATCTTCTAAGGAATCTGGAATTATCATTTCATGAGAGGCCAATATGCGCAACCCTTTTTTGTCTTCTATAGTGGTGTCTTCCATAAAAGCATTTTCATCATACAAGGAGTATCCAATAAACCCATCCCCGAAAAGAGAGCAAATCATGGTGTTGGCAGCAGAAAATTCGGTGAGGTTTAAATGTGCGGATAGCAGTTCCGTATGCACAATATCTACCCTTTCTTTGGTGTCACTCAAGCACATCAGGCTATTTGCAGTACGTATAGCCGGAAAAGCGCCATAACAGCCCATTTGGTAGGAGTGCGTAACTTGCGTAGTGCCCCAATCTCTTTTGATAACGGCTTCTTGGGCTACACTAGGAGAGGCGTATCCGGAGCAAGTAACATGAACTAAGTTTTCTGGAGCGGTTGGGTTGTTGGCATAGAAAGTATCAAATACTACTTTCATTTTTTGCTTAAACCATTCCATGCGGTAATTGATTTTTGGTCCAAAAACATCTTCTGATTTGGCCGTCAGTGTTTGTGGGAGTTTAAAATCAGAAATAGCGGTATTGTGAAGGTTGTTTTCAATAAAATCGTATACTTCTTCAAAAATTAAAAGTTGTCTTTTGTTAATGTGTTCTGAAGAAACAGAATATTTGTCTACATTGGCCGAGATTAGATCGTAAGGATTAGAATTCGTTCCAGAATCCGTATCGGCTCCAGTGGGAACAAGTTTTGAAATATCTTGAAAATGATGGTAAAGAAATTTGGTGTAAAGATTTAATTTGTTTTGATCAATTAATTTTCCAACTAATATGGGTTGAAAATTCGAAAGGATTACACTTGTTTTCATTGTAGCTTTGTTTTTTAAATTCCTTACAAATTTTACTCAAAAAAAGCTATTAGAAATTAACATAAGTTAATTAAATATCTATATATCAAATATTTACAATTTAATCATGCTTAGTTTACTTTAATCGGGCTCGTATTCTGCTTAATGAAACCGTAGTAATGCCGAGATACGTGGCTATATACTGCAAAGGGACACGTTGTATGATGTGGGGTTTGTCTTTTAACAGCTTGCGGTAGCGCTCTTCTGGGTTGTCTTGTATATAGGATAAAAAATGATTGAAGTAATTGAACATCCGTTGGGTGACAAATTCAAAGGACATTTCTTTGTATTGTGGATTTTCTTTTAGTACTATTTTCCAGTTGCTTTTTTTAATTACGATTAAGTCACAATCTTCAATAGTTTCTAGATAAAAAACGCTTGGTTTGTTTTTTAAAAAGCTTTCAATAGAGCAAACTAAGTCGTTTTCAAAAAAAAACTGGATCGTTATTTCGGCGCCATTATTATAGGTCCAAAGCCGTACGCATCCTTTGTTTATAAAGTAGAGTTTTTTGGACACATCTCCTTCCTTCAAAATAATTTTTCGGGCTCCTATTTTTTTTGGATACCAAAAATCCGGATACTTATTAAAAAGGATTTCTTGCTCCGGAAATGCCTTGTTAAAATTAGTCTTCATTTTTTTAAATTTAGGTTTAAAAAAGGTTTTTGTTTTTAAGGTTAAATGTAGTTTATTTTAAGGTTAAATTACTTATTTTGTATGGCTTTTTAATTCTTTTGTAGAATTCTAAAATAGTCAAAAAATAGAATCTTTGGTAGTGGTGGTATAAAGTATTGAAGCAATTATTTTAGGGCATCTGCAGCGCAACGCGCATGCTGTTAGTGTTATAGATAGGTTGTTCGTAGGGGTTTAAACGGTAAATTAAGGAACAAAGGATAGCTAAGTTGGTACAAAAAACGATTTTTATAACTGAATTTGTCTGTTAATTTGTTGGTCCAAAGAAATAAAAGTTTCAGTCCTAGAAACCCCTTCAATGGCTTGTATTTTGGTGTTCAATAGGTGCATTAAATGCTCGTTATCTTTGCATATTATTTTGATTAAAATAGACCAGTTTCCGGTGGTGTAATGGCATTCCAGCACTTCGGGTATTTTTTTTAATTCTTTTACTGTTTCTGGATTTCTAGCTGCTTTGTCTAAGTAGATACCTACAAATGCCATGGTGTTGTAGCCCAAAACTTTGTTGTCAACAATAAATTTAGAACCAGACAACACTCCAGATTGTTCTAGTTTGCGTAGGCGTTGGTGTATAGCTGCCCCCGAAATGCCTATTTTGTTGGCAATTTGTAAAATGGGTTTTCGGGCATCTTGCATGAGGTCACGCAAAATTTCTTTGTCAATACCGTCTATCTCGACTACCAGCGAATTAATTTTCATGAGTTGTATTTTGAAACTAAAACCTGTATTTTAGTTAAAATTAAAAACCAAAATTACGCAAAAAAATAACAAACTAAAATATGGATTACGTAAAAAGGCTAAAAAAAGCCGCTAATTAGCGGCTTTTGTGTATATCGTCAAAATAGTAATTATTTGGTTTTATTGGCCTCAATAATGTATTTTTCTAGTGCCATGGTCATCGAAGGAGTTTCGGGAGTAGGCGCCAGAATATCAATTTTTAATCCGCGATCTAGGGCTTCTTTCTGTGTGGTACTTCCAAAAACGGCAATTCGGGTATTGTTTTGCTTAAAATCAGGAAAGTTTTTGTACAAAGATTTGATACCTGTTGGACTAAAAAAGGCTAATACATCGTAGTAAACATCTGCCAAATCAGACAAATCACTCATTACGGTCTTGTAAAAAATAGCTTGAGTCCAATCTACCTTTAGGTTATTTAAAGTAATAGGCGCATCTGCATTTAATTGATCCGAGGCGGGCAATAAAAACTTTTCGTCTTTGTATTTTTTGATTAAAGGGGATAAGTCTGCAAAATCTTTTGGGCCTACATAAATTTTTC
Source organism: Flavobacterium crassostreae (assembly GCF_001831475.1). NCBI lineage: Bacteria > Pseudomonadati > Bacteroidota > Flavobacteriia > Flavobacteriales > Flavobacteriaceae > Flavobacterium > Flavobacterium crassostreae. The sequence continues at coordinate 1,001,475 of NZ_CP017688.1, forward strand.
GCTTTCTGTAAACGACATATTTTTGTAAGTAAAAGGCAACGGCTTCAGATTGGCAGAAGTATTTTAAGTTTTCTGGGACCTTAAAGCGCATTTCTTCGGCAACTCTAAAAAAATGATCTACAGCATTTCTGCTGGTTAAAATAATTGCAGTATACTGATTTAGGTCAATCTTTTGCAGTCTAATTTCTTTAGCATTAACTCCTTCTATGTGAATAAAAGGCCTGAAATCAATTTTTACTTTATGTTTTTGTTGTAACTCAAAGTAAGGAGAGTTCTCTACTTTAGGCTCGGGTTGTGACACCAAAATTGTTTTCACTTTCATATTTTATTTTTTCTAATCGCTACCTTTTGTAAACCAATAATAAATAAAAAAATAGGGGGTTATTTCCAAAGTGCAAAGATATAAAATAAAATAAAACAACTTGCTAAATATTATAGTATGATATTTTTTTATTGCCATAATATATGTTAAAGTATTTAATGCCAATACAATAACGGTTGTTATTAACACAAATTTAGTCGAAAATTGGTTGTAGTAAAACAATAAGATATTGATTGGCAGCAAGAATAATCCAATGTAGGTTCTGTAATTTACTTTTTGTAGGTTAAAATGTTCTACAAAATCTTCAATATTAAAGGCCGTGGCGACAATTTTTTCGAGCAAGTACTTCGCAAGAACAAAAAAGGTAGTAAAGGTGCTAATTTGTATAAACAACAACCAATCGGTCTTGGAGGCAAGTCCAAATATGCTTAACGCTAGTTGAATAAAAAAAGAAAACGAAAGCAATTGAGCAAGAAATAAAGCAATGGTAAAGGTGCTTTTTTGGTTGCTATTTTCTCGATATACCTTGGCGTATTTGTCAGAGAACAGCAGATTCATAAAATCTCTAAATCGGTTTTCGTTAACCGATTTGGCAAAGGCAATGACCGCAAAGGTCAAAACAAACAAAAGGGTGACCCAGTCTTTGTTTTCGGTTATTCTTGGTTGAAGTATTTGTTCCATCATAGCGGTGCAAAATTACTAATTTTTTGTATCAATCTTTTTATTATAATTTTATTATGAATGAAATGGCATAAAAACGTTACTTTTGCCCTGAAATTTACAAGATATATGAACGATTGTATTGTTATAATTCCAACCTATAACGAGATTGAAAACATTGAAAGTATTATCCGATCCGTGCTATCCCAACATAAGCCTTTTCATGTTCTTATTGTGGATGATAACTCTCCAGATCATACGGCAGATAAGGTAAAACTATTGCAACAAGAGTTTGGCGGACGGTTGTTTTTAGAAATCAGAAAAAAGAAATCCGGATTAGGAACCGCTTATGTGCATGGCTTTAAATGGGCATTGGCAAAGAAGTACGATTTTGTTTTTGAAATGGATGCTGATTTCTCTCACAACCCCAACGATTTAGAAAAACTATACCACGCCTGCCATTTTGGAAATGCCGATTTAGCCATAGGTTCTCGTTATGTTACTGGAGTTAACGTAGTCAACTGGCCTTTGAGCAGGGTTCTGATGTCTTATTTTGCATCGGTTTATGTGCGGATGATAACCGGAATGAAGATTCATGACGCTACTGCAGGCTTTGTTTGTTACAAAAGAGAAGTTTTAGAAAAAATAAAGGTAGATAACATCCGATTTGTGGGATATGCTTTTCAGATCGAAATGAAATACCGTACTTTCTGTCAGAAATTTAAAATTACCGAAGTTCCTATTATATTTACAGACCGAACCAAAGGAGTCTCCAAAATGAGTAATTCCATCATTATAGAAGCTGTTTTTGGCGTAATTTCGTTACGAATAAAAAAATTATTTAATACCTTATAATACCAGATTACAATGAACAGTATTTTAATTAAGAATGCCAAAATAGTAAACCAAGGAGTTATTTTTGAAGGCGATGTGCTGATCGAGGATGATTTAATTGTAGAGGTTGCCACCAGCATAAGTGCCAAATCTTCTAATTGTGTTATTATAGACGCAGAAGGTAATTATTTAATGCCAGGAGCCATTGACGATCAAGTTCATTTTAGAGAACCAGGGCTAACCTATAAGGGCGATATAGAGTCTGAATCCAGAGCTGCGGTAGCAGGAGGAATCACTTCGTTTATAGAGCAACCCAATACCGTTCCTAATGCGGTAACGCAAGAAATTTTAGAACAAAAATACCAACTCGCTGCAGATAGATCCTATGCTAATTACTCCTTTATGATGGGAGCTACCAACGACAATCTTGCCGAAGTTTTAAAAACCAACCCCAAGAATGTTGCCGGAATAAAAATATTTTTGGGCTCCTCTACCGGAAACATGCTTGTAGATAATGAAGCTACTCTAGAAAAAATATTTTCGAGCACTCCAATGTTGATTGCAGTACACTGTGAAGACGAAGCTACCATCCGTAGCAATACCGAAAAATATATTGCAGAATTTGGAGACGCTGTTCCAGTAACGGCACACCATTTAATTAGATCCGAAGAGGCTTGTTATATTTCTTCATCCAAGGCGGTGGCTCTTGCCAAAAAAACAGGAGCTCGCCTGCATGTTTTTCATCTATCTACAGCCAAAGAGATGGATTTATTTACGAACAAAATTCCTTTAGAAAAAAAGAAAATTACCGCTGAGGTATGCATTCATCATTTGTGGTTTACCAATGAAGATTATGCCACCAAGGGCAATTTTATTAAATGGAATCCAGCAGTTAAAACTCCCAATGATCGCAAAGTGCTCTGGGAAGCCTTGTTAGATGATCGGATAGACGTTATAGCAACAGACCACGCACCCCATACTCTTGAAGAAAAACAGCAGCCATATTTAAAAGCGCCCTCGGGAGGCCCTTTAGTGCAGCACGCAGTAGTGGCAATGTTCGAGGCCTACCACCAAGGCAAAATTAGTATTGAGAAAATTGTAGAAAAAATGTGTCACAATCCTGCAATACTCTTTAAAGTAGAAAAACGAGGCTTTATCAAAGAGGGCTATTATGCAGATTTGGTTCTTGTAAATCCTGGTTTGCCATGGAGTGTAAAAAAAGAAAATATTTTTGCAAAATGCGGATGGTCTCCTTTTGAAGGTTTTACTTTCAAATCTAGAATTACCCATACTTTTGTAAACGGAAAACTAGTCTATAACGCCTTTAAGGTTAAAGATATTCGTGCTGGAAAAAGGCTTTTGTTTGATCGTTAAAATTTATAAAATGAAAAAAGGTATTCTACTTATAGCAGTGTTGTTTGTGTCTTGGAGTTGCAAAAAAGAGCTGGTTTCCAAACCAGAAGGTCTTATAGATTCAGAAAAAATGATGGCGATTATGTATGATTTATCTCTTTTGGATGCCTTAAAATACGAAACAATTAGCTTAAAAGATAGCATAAAAATAGATCCTTCGGGCTATGTATTTAAAAAATACCAAATTGACAGCCTGCAATTTGCACAAAGCAATAGTTATTATGCTGCCAACTACATTGTTTATAAAGAAATGCACGATGCAGTGATCAAGCGGTTAGAAGACAAAAAGCAAGTAGTAGACTCTTTGTCTAGAGGAAACTAAGAAATCACCAAAATAACGTATGGAAACAGTCTCTGAGAAGAGGCTGTTTTTTTTATGTATTAAAAAAATTTAGTCTCCTGTATATAGCTAGCAATAGAAATAAAATCTGTTTTTAGATCGGTTTTAATCTTGGTGTTCCTAAAAATAATTTTCCTGCAAGAAGCTTTAGCAGTGTCTTTGGTTAGGCTTCTTTTTTTTCTAAAGATAAAAGAAACCAAATAGTCCAGCCTCCAAAGCAGCCCCATAATCACGGCATGGAGCGCAATAGTAGGTCTTTTTGCCTGTAAGGCATCTGCTAGTGTATCGAGTATGGTTTTAAAACTACAGTTCTCTGCAACCAAAATATATCTTTGGTTATTAATTGGGCTTTCCATAAGGGCGATGCATTTAGTAACTACATCTGTAACGGCTACAAACCCTGTAGTGCCAGAGGTATAAAAAGACAAGCCGTTTTTGACCCTTTTAAAAAGCAATCCGCTGCCTTGATCCATAAATCCAGGACCAAGAATTACTCCTGGATTGACAATAAGTACCTTTAAGCCCTCTTGTTGGCCTCGCCAAATTTCCATTTCGGCACCATATTTAGAAATGGCATAATCACTATGGGTATTCTCAGGGTTCCATTCGGATGTTTCGGTAATCTCGGTTTCATTGGGCGCTAAATCACCAAGGGCAGCCGTAGAACTTATGTAGCATATTTTTTTTATACCATTTACAATACTAAAATTGACCACATTTGCAGTGCCTTCAATATTGATTTTACGCATGGCAGCCTCATCTTTAGGATCAAATGAAATCATTGCCGCACAATGGTATACTTGTTGAATGTCTGTGAATGCATTTTCGAGTGCTGGAATATCAGTAATATCTGCCTGTACCCATTGGATGCATTCCAATAAAGACTTTTTTTTATAATACTCAAAAAGTGCTTTGGTTTTTTCAATAGTGTGTGCTTTTCTATAAATGGCACGTATAGAATTGGGTTGACTCTCTGTGGATTCAGCCAAATGCAATAATAAATGGGCGCCTACCAAGCCTGTTCCTCCTGTTACTAATATCATTTTGTAAAGATAAATAGATTGTTGGATTTTTAGTAGGATTGATTTTCAAATTATCCAATTAAAACTATCTTTGTGGAAATTGACAAAACAGATGAAAAATTTTATTGAAGAAGTGACTTGGAGAGGAATGCTCCACGATGTTATGCCAGGCACCGAAGAACATTTGATGGAGCAAATGCGTGTAGCGTATGTGGGTATTGATCCAACTGCTGATTCACTTCATATTGGGCACTTAGTAGGGGTAATGTTGCTAAAGCATTTTCAAATAGCTGGGCACAAACCTTTAGCCTTAGTTGGTGGAGCAACCGGAATGATTGGAGATCCATCCGGAAAATCTAACGAAAGAAACTTGCTTGATGAGCCCACTTTGCGCCATAACCAAGAGGCCATCCAGAAACAATTGAGTCGTTTTTTGGATTTTACTTCAGAGGCACCTAATGCGGCCGAATTAGTAAATAATTACGACTGGATGAAAGAGATTTCGTTCTTAGATTTTATTCGAGATATCGGCAAGCACCTCACCGTTAATTATATGATGGCTAAAGATTCTGTAAAAAAACGTCTGTCTTCAGATGCTGCCGAAGGTATGTCTTTTACAGAGTTTACTTATCAATTGGTACAAGGATATGATTTTTTGCATTTGTATAAAGCCAAAAATTGCACCTTACAAATGGGTGGTTCAGACCAATGGGGTAACATAACGACCGGAACGGAGCTAGTGCGCCGAAAAGAAGCCGGAAAAGCATACGCCTTAACCTGTCCGTTAATTACTAAAGCTGATGGTACTAAGTTTGGAAAATCAGAAGGCGGTAATATTTGGTTGGATCCCGCCCGTACCTCTGCGTACAAATTTTATCAATATTGGCTAAATACCTCCGATGCGGATGCAGAAAAATACATCAAAATATTTACTTTTTTATCTAAAGAAGTGATTGAGGCATTGGTAATAGAACATCACGAAGCACCTCATTTACGTGTTTTGCAAAAACGCCTGGCCGAAGAGGTAACCATTATGGCACATTCCAAACTAGATCTCGAAAATGCTATAAAGGCATCTACTATTCTTTTTGGAAACGCTACCGCTGCAGATCTGAAAGCGCTGGATGAAGCTACTTTTTTGGATGTTTTTGATGGCGTGCCTCAAGCAGAAATTGCAAAAGAAGAAGTTGCGGCAGGGATAGAAATAATTGCTGTTTTGAACGAAAAAACAGGTTTTTTTAAATCCAACGGAGAAGCCAGAAGAGCCTTAATAGCAAATTCTATTTCTGTAAATAGAGAAAAAGTAAAAGAGGATTTCCAACTTTCAAGCAATGATTTAATTAACAATCAATTTGTTTTATTACAAAGTGGCAAGAAAAATTATTTTGTGATACGCGTAGTTTAATTATTTTATATAATAAATAAAGGCAATAGTGGGGTGTTATAATACCATCAAATTGCAACCTCTAATATCCGAATTATCAAAACGTCCCAATACCTCAAAAGAGTTGTTGGGATTTTTTTTGCCAAGATCCTGTGTGGCTATAAAGGAGCAAGAATTGCTGTTGGCCAGGTCAATTACGTTAATACCTCCGGTTTTTCCGTTTGCCACATAGCTCAGGGCGTCTTCGGTATCACGTATTAGTATTTGCATCCAAGAGGGGCATTCAAAAACGCCTTCTCCTAGTGAATAGGCTTGAGATAACAACTCGGTCATTCCATACTCGGAGTGTATGGCAGATACGCCAAAGCCGTTGCAGAGTTGCAGGTGGAGTTCCTCTCGGATCATTTCTTTGCGTTTGCCTTTCATTCCTCCAGTTTCCATAATAATGGTGTTTTGTAATTCAAATTGCTGTTTTTCAATCAAGTCTAATAAGGCATAAGTAACCCCTATCAGGATAACATTTTGTCCGGATTGGTCTAGACTAATTAGATTTTGGATAAGATCCTCCGGATTGTGCAAGTAAAAACCGCTCTCAGAGCGTTTAGAGAGCTCAATTAAGTCCTTAACCATGTAGATCAAAGAAGAGCCTTCGCGCTCCAGATAAGACGGCAATAGTGCCAACACCACGTAGTCCTCAATGTTGCCATAGTATTCTGAGAATGCTTTGCGGTAGCTTTGTTGGTAAATAGAGACATCGGTTACCAGATGTTTGCTCGTAATCATTCCGGTGGTGCCGCTACTGCTAAATGTAGCCTGCACAGCCTTTGAGTTAGAAACAACGGAGTGACTCTTAAAAAACTGTATCGGCAAAAAAGGAATTTGTTGGAGTGATTTTACCTTTGGAACGTCTGTTTTTAATAAATCACAAAAAGTTTTATAAACGGCATTGTTTTCATATTGAAAACGAAAGGTTTTTAAAGCCATTTTTTCAAACTGTTTCTGGGATGCAATAGTAAATATATCGGTAGAGGAAGTCAATTTTTTTTTTGAGCAAAGATATTAATTTTTTTAGTTTTAATATACTGCCCTATAACACTCCAAAAAAAAACTCCCTTTAGTAGGGAGTTTGGTAATCTGTCTATAAAACACGCTATCGGATAATCAATTTACGTGTTGCAGAGGTATTTTGTTCGTTAATTTTAATAATATATACTCCTGGACTAAGCGAGGAAACATTTAATTCCTTTGAGTTCATCATAGTCTGTAAGGTTTTTTTGCCCAAGAGATCAAAAATGATTACTTCTTTATCGCTGTCGTTTTTTGTAGTAATATATACCTTGCCATTAGTCACAGGGTTAGGATACATGTTCAAACCTTCAATTACGGTAGTTTGCTGTATTTTGGGTTGTTGTTTATTGTCTTGTGCGTTGCTGGATACGGTAAAGAAAAAAACAACTAAAAAAAGAGTGTATATGTATTTTTGTGTCATTAGCGTGCAATTTGGTAGTAAATATAACAAAAAACACGTACGATACCAAAAAAAAACACCTTTCGGTTAAGAAAGGTGTTTTTAAAACATTTTTTTTATGTAATACTATGTATTATTTAATAAGCTTTGCCCATTCAGGTAACGTTTCGTCTTTGCTGCCAGCACCTGTTTCGGTAGTAACGTAATCAGAAGTTTTGTTATTAGCAGTTGCAAAAGTTTTACCGTTTACTTTAAAGTCTCCAGCAGCAATTCTTGCAGTAGCACCTGTTCCAGCATCTAATTTTGCAAAAGTGTCAATTCCAGAAACATATACGTTAGTGTAGGTTTGTATTCCACCACCTTCTTTAAAGTTGATTGCAAATTCTTTTGCTGTAAATTTAGCATCTGCACCTTTTACGATAGTAATGTCAGATAATTTAGCATTGGTCATTGGAGTAGCAACATCATTACTTCCGTTGTTAGAACCTTCAATTCCAGCATTTGAAACACCTGAAATGTATACGTTTTTGATAGTACCGATATACCCATCAGCATAATCTAAAGAGTCATCATAAGAGTTTACTAAAGCTAAGTTAGTAGCGTTTACAGCACCTCCAAAAAATTCTACAGCGTCATCTCCACTTTCATAACAGAAAATGTTAGAAACCTCAGTACCACTACCTACACCAAAGAAAGAAACTCCGTTGTATTCTTTTTTGTCTGTGTATTTTGAACCTGTGTACTCAATTCTTAAAAAGTTGATTTTTCCAGAAGAATCTGCATTGTTGTTTCCTCCGTAAGATAAACCACCTACTTCAGAGGTACCATTATCTCCAGTGTTTACTTTTGCATCTCCACAGATGATTAAACCTCCCCAGTTTCCTTCAGAAGGAGATGTTTTTCCAGATGTCATTACTACTGCTTTGTTAGCTTGACCTAAAATGTTGATTTTAGCACCTCTTTCTACAGCAATAAATAATGCGTTTGGATCTATACCTGTAGCTTCAATTCTGGTTCCTGCAGGAATTGTCAAAGTAGCTCCTTTTTTTACATACAAACCACCCGTAAGCTTGTAAACTTTTGAAGCGTCTAATGTTACTGTACCATCTGATATGCTTCCTTTTAAATCATCTACTTTTAAAACAAAAGTACTAGATGGAACAATTGGATCAACATTATCATCTTTAGTACAGCTTGTGAATGCAATAGTTACTACGGTTAACATTGCTAAAATTGATTTTTTCATTTTTTTAATTTTTAATTTTTTTTTACTGTTTGTTTATTTTCAACACAGCAAAGAAACGGACTAAACTTTTTTATAACGTTAACTCATTATTACCTTGTCGTTAAGTATTTGGGTCCGTTTGTAATGGGGTTTAAGTTTTAATTTTGCCCAGTATTTCTTAAAAAATAAAGAGGTAGCCGTTGTAACGACTACCTCTTTTATGATGGGTTCTTAAATAGTTTTTAAAACTTATAATTTAGTGATAAACTTAGGTTGGAACCTATCTTGTAAGAGCTGATCAAAAGGTCTTCTGCTTTTATTCTAGGAGCTTTACTTTGCTCTGAAACCCTTTTGTAAGTAGGGTCTAAGATGTTTTTATAAGACAATCCGATTTTTAAATTTTCGGTCAGGCTCGATTTTAAGATAAAATCTAGTCTGTTTACAGACTTGTCAATCATATTCCCTTTGTCAGAAGTACCAATTACGGCTAATTTATCCGAAAAGTAAGCATATGATAGGGTTGCGGAGATGTCTCTATCTTGATGAAATTGCTTTTTGAAGGAGATATCTGCATTTGCTAATAAATCAGATGCTCCGGATAGCTTGGACTCTGTATAAGTAAAGTTTGCTCCAAATCCATTTTCTTTAAAGACTTTATCGTTATCTAGATCTTGATTGTGGTACATATACGAACCGTTTATACCAAAAGATAATTTGTCTTTTAGATCTTTTGCATTTTCAATTACCAAAATATTTTTTCTTAATTCTACTTCTACTCCTATTGCCACTGCTTTATCCCCTGTATTGGCATAGGTTACGGTTCCGGATCCTGAGTTTTCAAACATTTCGTTGATTGGATTTTGGATTAATTTTCCAAATGCGGTAACTGACACTAATTCATCGGTACTTAAAAAGTTTTCCCATCCTAAATCGATGTTATAATCTGTAGAGGCGTAAAGGCTAGGATTTCCTCTAAAGTCAAGGTTTACATCTTGATATAAAAGGTTTACTTTTTCTTTAAATTGTGGCAAAGTGTAGGTTTTGCTAAATGCAAATTTGATGTTTTGATCGTCATTTACTTTGTATTTTGCAATTACGCTAGGTAAAAAGTTGGTAGGAGAAAACTTAGATGCGCCTCCATCTGCAACCTCTGCAGTTACAAAATAAACGTATTGGTCTAATTGTTCTAGTCTTCCGCCTAAAATTACGGCTAGTTTATCGGTTAGTTTATATTGCAAATTGGCATAAAAAGCATGGATGTCTAAGTTACCTTTATAAAATTGTTTAATTGTACTTGAGTTATCACTGGTTGTTAAGTCAAAATTTGTAGCGTTTAATGCAGTGTCAATATCGTGTATGCTGGCAACTTTTTTGTTTACAGGAAAAAACGAATATTGGTTAGCGTTAAAGTTCACGTCTTTTTTCTTGCCCGAATAACCAAAGGTTATTTTTCCTTTGTAGTCGTCGTCTGTTTTTTTGAATTCATAAGATAAGGCAACATTGGCAGCTAATTCTTTTTCTTCTAGATCCTGAAAGTATCTATGGTTATGAACACTAGAGTTCGTAAAAAACGTGTATACATTAGATCCAATTGCATCAGGAACCAGCGTGTTTTGCATACGGTCTGGAATGGTGTTGTTTAGCACACTGTAACCAATACCCCAATTGGTACTCCACTGTTCGTTTATTTTATTTTTTCCCAGTAATTGGTTTATGATTAATTGCGTTTTGTCAAAGGTACCACGTTTGATAAAACCAGAAAGGTCTCCGCTAAAATCCTGGTTTATACCTTCGTATTCACTGTATTCTTGTCCGCTAGAGTTTAAAAATAAAGGAGTGTATAAGATGCTGTTATTTGCATTTATTTTGTAATTAAAAGATCCCATAACCGTGGTGTTGGTGCTGTATTTGTATGATTTTTTATAAAAATCTGAGTTAGCAAGACCTTGGGCGGTTACACTTCCTCTATCTACACCTTCAGTAAACTTGCTGTCTGTTCCAAATGAAGCAGTAATAAAAGTACTTAAACTTCCTTGTTCCCCAATGTTAAACTTTTTGCCACCAGATAAGGAGTAATTGGCATTCAATACGTTTTTGCTTTCTTTTCTGTCCCAACTAGTGGAGTAGTTGTATGGCAATAACGGATTGTTTGGTGCACTCACCGTACGGAAACCAAAATAGTCAGGACCGTCTTGTAGGTAAAAATGATCCGATTTTATTACATTGGAATTGGCACCAATTCCGACACCTAATTCAATATATGGAGATCCAGTAAATTTCTTTGAAACCACATCAATATTTGCACCACTAAAATCTGCATAATTTTGAGATTCAAAAGTCTTGCTAATCCCTACAGATTCTACAATATCGGTACTAAATATCTCTAAATTAATATTTTTGTGAGATGGATTATTAGAAGGCAATGGTAAGCCGTTTAGTGTCGTAATGTTGTAACGATCTCCTAGTCCTCTTACAAAAATATTTCCAGACCCTTCTTGTTTAGAAACTCCAGACACTTTAGTAACTGCAGCAGCAACATCGCTGGCGCCCTTTCTTGAAATTTCTTCGGCACCAATTGCAGCTTTAAACGTTAGAGCATTTTTTTGTTCCATTAACAAAGCGCTTTCTTTTTGCTTGTTTGATCTAGATATAATCACTACATCATCCAGGGTATATCCGGAAGATCCTAGGGCTTTATTTAAAGTTAATGTTTCTCCATTTTTTACCGTTATATTGGTTTCAATAGATTCGTACCCAATGAAACTAAACTGTATAACATAATTTCCTGCAGGAGCATTTAAGGTGTATTTACCATCAATATCTGTAGTTCCATTGATTGGTGTGCCTTTGAGTAAAACATTTGCAAAAGGTAATGTTTCGTTGTTTGAATCCTTATCAGTTAATACTCCAGTAATAGTTCCTTTGTTTTGCGCAAAAGTAAGGGTACTGATAAAAAGCGTTAAAATCAATAATTTCAGTTTCATAGTTTTGTTTAATTTTTTGCAAAGTAAGGGTGTCATTGTAAATTTTAGGTTACTTGGTTATTATGGTTTTGTTTGGTTAACATTAACAAAGTGTTACCATGTTAAATTACTATACAGGCTGTTTTATTGCAATTTAAATAATGGTATATTTACATTCTAAATTAACTCTATATGGCACTGTTTTGGTGCCATTCAATGCGATAAATATTATTTTGCTACAAATGAAAAAAACACACACAAAAATTTTACTTGTTGATGATGAGCCAGATATCCTAGAAATTGTAGGGTACAATCTAACTCAAGAAGGCTATACAATAGTTACTGCCGTAAATGGTAAAGACGCTATTGCTAAAGCAAAAAAAGAATTGCCGGACCTAATTATCATGGATGTAATGATGCCCGAGATGGACGGCATGGAGGCTTGTGAGAATATCAGAAAAATACCAGAGTTAACCAATGTGATTATAACTTTTTTAACCGCCCGTAGCGAAGATTATTCTCAAGTTGCTGGCTTTGATGCTGGAGCAGATGATTATATTACAAAACCAATCAAACCAAAATTATTAGTCAGTAAAGTTAAAGCCTTGTTAAGACGCTTGAAAGAAAAAGAGCAGAACAGTGAAACCTTAAATGTAGGCGGTATAGAGATCAATAGAGAAGAGTACAAAATTGTGCAAGACGGAATAGAGATTGCGTTGCCACGAAAAGAATTTGAATTGTTTTACCTATTAGCCTCTAAGCCAGGAAAAGTATTCAAAAGAGATGAAATTTTGGATAAAGTTTGGGGCAATGAAGTTGTGGTAGGAGGACGAACCATTGATGTTCATATACGAAAATTAAGAGAAAAAATAGGCGAAGACTTTTTTAAGACTATAAAAGGAGTAGGTTATAAATTTGAAGTTTAGATTAAGGAATATTCTAATCCTTTAATATACAAAAATACGCATACCATAAATGAAAATAAGTTTCAAAAAGACCTATAAATTTGCTATAAAATCCTCGTTTTTTATTAGTGTTTTTTCCACATTCTTTGTTGTTTTGTTGGCTAGAATATTATTTAGTCCTTCTTTTCAAAAGTTAGTTGTTTTTGGACTAATCTTTATTGTTGTAATTTACATATTCTCGTTTCTAGTATTACAATACCGAGTAGAACGATTTATTTACAGACGCGTCAAAAAGATTTATGATGACGTTTCGTTATTGGAGTCTAGCACCTTTATAAACCAGCCCATAACCACAGACATGGAGACGTTGACTAGAGAAGTAAAAAAGTTTGCTACCTACAAAAAATTAGAAATTGAGATGCTTCAAGTCCGAGAAGAATACCGAAGAGAATTTTTAGGCAACGTTTCTCATGAACTAAAAACACCCTTGTTTACTGTTCAAGGTTATATATCTACCTTGCTTGATGGAGCCATGGAAGACAAAACCATCAGAAAAAAATACCTTAAACGCGCCGAAAAAGGGGTAGAACGGCTAATCTATATTGTCGAAGATTTAGATATGATAACCAAGTTAGAGGTTGGAGATCTTAATTTAGATTATTCAGAATTTGATATTGTAGAATTGATTCAGAACGTTTTTGATCTTTTGGAGATGAAAGCCGAGAAGAAAAAAATTGATCTAGTTTTTGAAAACCAGCACATCAAACCCAATTTTGTAAAAGCAGATAAAGATCGGGTGCAACAGGTGATCGAAAATTTAATCGTTAATTCTATTAAGTATGGCAAAACCAAAGGGACTACAGAGGTTGCTGTAGTAAACTTGACCAAAGACAAAGTTCTGGTGCGGGTTAGTGACAACGGAGAAGGTATTGAAAAGCAAAACATACCACGACTCTTTGAACGATTTTATCGTGTCAACAAGAGTGGATCTAGATCCGAAGGAGGTTCTGGATTGGGTCTAGCAATAGTAAAACATATTATTGAGGCCCATAAAGAAAAGATTTATGTTGAAAGTGAATTTGGCGTCGGATCTGAATTTTCTTTTACCCTCGAAAAAAAATAACCACCATATCCAAGACCGTTTCTTAACCTATAGAAACGGTCTTTTTTTTGATGTATACCCAAGTACGTTGGATTGCCATGGTGTGGGTTTTTGATGCTCTACTTGGGGTAAAAGTAGTTTGGTGTTTTTTGCATTCTAAAAAACAAAAAATGCTGTTGTATTTGGGGAGTTTTTTATAGTTTTATTTTCGATAACATCTTTTTGTTTTATAATAATGAACAAAATTCAGGCTTCGGTTTGTTTTTGATAACGTTAATTTGTTTAGAGTCAGAGGGTTGTTTGGTGTAAATTAAATAATTTTATTAGCGACTAAGTTATTTGAAAGTTAATAAACAGTAAAAACAAAGTTAATTAGTTAATGATTAATTTACATTAAGTTAACATTTAGATAGCATCTTTGCCCAAAAAAACAAAGCACTATTTAATCATGAAAAAACTCCTAATTGCTCTTTTTGCACTTGGTGCCGGATTGCTCAATGCGCAACAAACAAACCAGAATGTGGTTTCGAAAGAGGTCATTCGGATATTGGACTCCATCCATAAATCCAAAGAAAGTATCGAAAAGAACAAAGCTCCAAAAGACCCACAATGGTATGACAAAATAAGTATAAGAGGCTATGCTCAGGTTCGTTATAACGGGTTACTGTCTACCAATGACAAGGTGTCTTGTGATCAATGCGATAAGTCTTGGGGGACCACCGCAACCGGCGAATCGGTACGATCCAACAATGGTTTTTTTATAAGAAGAGCCCGAATGGTATTTTCGGGACAAATACATCCAAGAGTATCTTTTTATATCCAGCCAGATTTAGCCAGTTCTACGGCTTTGGGAGTAAATAATTTTTTGCAATTGCGAGATGCTTATTTTGATGTAGTTTTAGATGCTCAAAAAGAGTTTAGACTACGAGTAGGGCAAAGTAAAGTGCCTTATGGTTTTGAAAACATGCAATCCAGCCAAAACCGATTGACCCTAGACCGAAACGATGCTTTAAATAGTGCTGTTGCAAACGAAAGAGATTTAGGGATGTTTTTTTACTGGGCACCAAGCCAAATCCGAGAGCGATTTGCAATGCTTGTAAAAGAGGGATATAAAGGCTCAGGCGATTATGGTGTAGTTGCTTTTGGAGCCTACAATGGTCAAACGTCCAATAAATCCGAAGGCAACAGAAATCTGCATACAGTTGCCAGAATAAGTTATCCATTTTTGGTCAAAGATCAAATATTAGAAGTTGGCATGCAGGCATACACTGGCAAGTGGGCTTTTGGGAATGAAGTCTCGGCGGGCGTTACGGTGAGTGATAAACAAAACATGCTAGATCAGCGTGTAGCGGCATCTTTTATTTGGTACCCCAAACCTTTTGGTATCCAAACAGAATATAATATTGGCAAAGGGCCTCGTTATTTTAAAAATAGCAACTCTATTCAAACCGCTTCTCTACAAGGTGGATACATCACCTTGAATTATAAATGGGATTTGCCTAAAAAACAATTGTTGTATCCATTTGTGAAATTTCAATATTATGATGGAGGCAAAAAATTTGAGAAAGATGCCAGAAGCTACCTAGTTAGAGATTATGAATTGGGATTAGAATGGCAGCCCATTAAGCCTTTAGAACTAACAGCTACTTGGGTTATTGCAGACAGAACATTTGAGGATAGTGTGCTCAAATACAATACCCAACAAGGCAATTTACTGCGTTTGCAGGCACAGTTTAACTTTTAGAAAACCATAACATATTTATATATTAAAAATCACAGTAATGCTATTGTTCTGATTATAACTAATTTAGTTGGTGTTTTAATGGGGTTATTTTGAATGTTTTTAACTTGACATTAGGTTAACATTATCTTAATATTGATAGAGTTCATTAACATTAAATTTGCATTCCAATAACAAAACAATAACAAATTATTAAAATGAAGAAATTTTTATCCAGTGCAGCCTTACTGTTTACACTTATAACGTTGGCTCAGGAAAATAAAATACCAGAAACTACGGTTCCAAATAAAGGAGCCTTATCGCCGTATCTTAATTCGAACAAAAAATTCGGTTTTACAGAAAAAGATAGTTTGTTTCAGGTAAATATAGGTTTCCGAGTTCAAAGCAGATTAGGTTTTGGTAAAGAGGACGGAAAGTCTGGAGTTGTAGAAGGAGAAATTAGAAGAATGCGTCTAAAACTGGATGGTTTTGTTTACAATCCAAAGTTTGGTTACAAAGTAGAGCTTGGTTTCTCGGCGAGAGATATAGGTACAGTGGTAGTAGGTAATAGCGGTAATGTAATTTTAGACGGAGTTCTTTTTTACAAACCAACGTCTCATTTTACAATAGGCTTCGGACAGACCAAGCTACCGGGCAATAACCAGCGTGTTATCTCTTCTAACTCCCTGGAACTTACGGATCGTACAATTAATAACTCTAAATTTAATATTGATCGTGATTTTGGTGTATTTTTAGATTACAACCAAGCAAATCCTACCACATTTTCGTATTCTCTAAAAGGAGCTATTACCAAAGGAGAAGGCCGTAATTGGGTCAAAACCAAAGACGATGGAATTGCCTTGACGGCAAAAGTAGAATTGTTTCCTTTAGGAGCTTTCACTAAAAACGGGTCTAATTTTGAAGCAGATTTAATGCGAGAAAAAACAGTAAAATGGATGGTTTCGAGTGCTTTTAGTCAAAACAACAATGCCTTACGGTCTCAAGGACAACTAGGCGGGAGTTTGTATGAGGCTAGAACCCTAAAGTCTTTGTTTTTAGATACCATGCTAAAGTATAACGGATGGACGGCAACGGCGGCTTATATGTCTAGAATGGCAGATAATCCAGTTACAGTAAGTGCTTTGGATGCTACCAAAAAACAAGCGGTGTTTGTAGGTCATGGTGTAGATATGCAGTTGAGTTATTTATTTGCATCCAATTATCAAATTATAGGTAGGGTTTCTACTCAAAAAGTAGATTCTGAAATTCAAACAATAACGCCTAATATGGACGAATATACCGTTGGATTGTCTAAATATATTTTTGGACATAAAATAAAACTCCAAGGAGAATTTTCGTATGATACCATCAAAGCCTACCAAGGCAGTGTAGATACAAATTGGTATGCTCGTTTTCAGGTCGAAATCGGGATCTAAATGCCAACTGCAATTGTGTGTATTGTAAGACAAACCTCAAATAGTAAATATTGCGTAATGATAGCTTAACGTAAAATTAACATTGAGCGTGTATTTTTGTAGCAGATTTAAATTAATTAAATAATAAAACTAAAATGAATAAAATTAAATTGTTTTTAATGTTGCCCTTAATAAGTGTTTTAAGTTGTGGTAAAGCAAAAACAGAAGATAAAGGAGCGGCTAATGCATCAGCAACTACGTCAGTAACCATAAAAGGGAGTGATACCGTTTTGCCCTTGGCTCAAAAAGAAGCCGAAGAGTTAATGCAAGCAGATGCGAGTGTAAGTGTTACTGTTGTTGGTGGTGGTACCGGAGTTGGTTTAACGGCTTTAATTGATGGCACCACGGATATTGCGATGGCTTCTAGAGATATGAAAACAGAAGAGAAATTAAAATTCTCTGAAATGAATAAAGAAATTGAAGAAGTAGTTATTGCTTATGATGCACTAACAGTAATTGTAAACCCTGCTAATAAAGTTTCACAATTAACACGTGAGCAGTTAGAGAAAATATTTACTGGAGAAATTAAAAACTGGAAAGAAGTAGGCGGCGAAGATGCTAAAATTGTAGCCTATTCAAGAGAGTCTTCTTCTGGGACTTATGAGTTTTTTAAAGACGAAGTTTTGGATAAAAAAAACTACGCATCTAATATTTTGAGTTTGCCAGCTACAGGTGCAATTGTTCAGGCTATAGGCCAGACTAAAGGAGCTATTGGTTACATCGGTTTGGCTTATGAGACTAAAGAGGTAAAGCAGCTATTGGTTTCTTATGATCAAGGCAAAACATTTATTGCGCCATCTGTTGCAAGTGCCAAAGATAAAACCTATCCAATCTCACGACCATTATTTTATATGTTTGACAAAAAAAATGCTTCAAAAGTAAAAACAGTGGTAGATTTTGCTTTGTCTGATGCAGGTCAAAAGATCGTTTCGGAAGTTGGTTATGTGCCTTTAAAATAACACGCAAGTTTTGTTACGTTTTTTAATATACAATAAAGGTTGTCTATAAGGCAGCCTTTATTGGTTTTTTGCAGTATTTTGTTAATTTAGCTGCTTAACATTAAATTAATACAACATTAACAGTGTAAGAACATTGAAAGAGAAACGCTAACGTAGTTTTGTTAAAAAAAATAAACTGATTTGAAAACAAATTTTAAACAGATTAAGGAGAAATTTATTGAAACGGTTTTAATGCTAAGTAGTGCAGCTACTAGTATTACAG
Source organism: Flavobacterium crassostreae (assembly GCF_001831475.1). Taxonomy (NCBI): domain Bacteria; kingdom Pseudomonadati; phylum Bacteroidota; class Flavobacteriia; order Flavobacteriales; family Flavobacteriaceae; genus Flavobacterium; species Flavobacterium crassostreae. Next base: position 1,019,529 of record NZ_CP017688.1, read on the forward strand.
TTATTTTAATTGTGTTTTTCTTATTCGTTGAAGGGGCAGGTGTTTTTAGTAAAAAACCAATAGACGATGGTTTCTTGTTGGCAGTTTCAGAGCACAATCCGGTGGCAAAATTAAAGCCTTCTCAGATTAAAGATATTTATGACCAAAAAATAACCAACTGGAACCAATTAGGAGGCAAAGACCAACCTATTGTTTTGTTCCGTGCTGGGGATATAACAGAATATTACACTGAAGAAGAATTAGGTGAAAATTTTGAGTACTTTCCGGACAAAATCAATGAGTTAATAGCCAAAACACCGGGTATAATTGCTTTTTTTTCCGAAAAATACAAAGCAAAAGATTTTAAGGGCAGAGAGTTGGATATAGATAAGATCAAAGTGTCTGAGTTTTTGTCTGGCGAAGAGTGGTTTCCAACAGCGCAACCTATTGCACAAATGGGAGTCAAGCCTTTGATATACGGTACCTTATGGGTTAGTTTTGGAGCGATACTTATGGCGTTGCCTATTGGGTTGGCTGCAGCTATTTATTTAAGCGAAATAGCCCGAAAACGTACTCGAAGTTTATTAAAACCAATCATTGAATTATTAGCAGGAATACCTTCTGTGGTTTATGGATTTTTTGGATTGGTAATAATAGTGCCTCTTATTCAAAGCGTTTTTAATCTGCCAGTAGGCGAGACTGGTTTGGCAGGAAGTGTAGTTTTAGCAATAATGGCTTTGCCTACAATTATAACGATCTCAGAGGACGCCATGCGAAATACCCCTAGGGCAATGAAAGAAGCTAGTTTGGCCTTAGGAGCTAGCCAATGGCAAACAATCTATAAAGTAGTAATACCGTATTCCGCATCTGGAATAACAGCAGGAGCAATTTTAGGTATTGGTAGAGCCATCGGAGAAACCATGGCCGTATTAATGGTTACCGGTAACGCAGCAGTAATACCAACCACTCTTTTAGAACCTGTTCGAACCATTCCAGCTACAATTGCAGCCGAATTAGGAGAAGCTCCCAATGGTGGTTTGCACTACGAGGCATTATTTGCCTTAGGATGTATCTTGTTTATCATAACCTTTGTTATTAATATGTTGGTAGAAATGGTTTCTAACAGAAAATCGCATAAAAAACACTAAAATGAGCGTAAATAATAATTTAGCAAAGAAAAAAGAAAGAAATCAGAATATTGCTTTTGGAATATTTAGACTTACCAGTTATGCCATTGTAGCACTCTTGTTTGTAATTTTAGCTTTTATAGTAATAAAAGGAATTGGCGTAATTAGTTGGGAGTTTATATCCGAAATGCCTAAAAACGGAATGACCGAAGGAGGTATTTTTCCGGCAATAGTAGGGACACTTTGTTTGGTTTTGGTGAGTATGGTTTTTGCATTTCCAGTAGGCGTTTTGGCCGCTATTTATATGAATGAATATGTAAAAGATGGGATATTCAAAAAAATAATCAAACAAATGACAAACAATCTTGCTGGGGTGCCGTCCATTGTTTTTGGACTTTTTGGAATGTCTTTGTTTGTAAATAAAATGGGCTTTGGAGATTCGATACTAGCAGGAGGATTAACACTAGGATTATTAGTGTTGCCAATTGTGATCCGAACCACAGAAGAATCCTTAAAATCGGTTGACGATACCTTCAGACAGGCCAGTTTAGGTCTGGGTGCCAGTAAGTGGGAGACTACAAGCAAAGTAGTTTTTCCTATAGCCTTCCCTAATGTTATTACCGGATTGATACTGTCAATAGGTAGAGTTTCCGGCGAAACGGCACCAATTTTGTTTACAGTGGCAGCATACTTTTTGCCTAAATTACCAACTTCAATATTTGATCAAGCAATGGCTTTGCCGTACCACCTATATGTAATATCTACAAGTGGTACCAATATTGAAGCCTCTAGAGCTATGGCATACGGAACCGCATTGGTATTAATTATAATTGTATTAATTTCTAACATATTAGCGAATGCACTTCGTAAATATTATGGAAAAAAAGTAAAAATGAATTAACATGCATAAAATAGAATCTAAAAATATAAATTTCAACTACGGAGATTTTCAGGCTTTACATGATATTTCAATAGCAATGAAAGAAAATACCGTAACGGCATTAATTGGACCTTCAGGATGTGGTAAGTCTACTTACTTAAGGCTGCTTAACCGGATGAATGATCTGATTGATAATACACACATGACCGGAAGCATTCTTATTGATGGTCAAGATATATACGAAAAACACACCAATGTAGATGATTTGCGCAAAAACGTAGGTATGGTGTTTCAGAAACCCAATCCTTTTCCTAAAACTATTTTTGAAAACGTAGCCTATGGTTTAAAAGTGAACGGGATTACAGACAAAAAAATAATAGAGGAAAGAGTTTATACTTCCATCGAGCAAGTAGCACTCTGGGACGAAGTTAAAGACAAGCTTAAAAAATCTGCATTCGAATTATCAGGCGGACAACAACAAAGACTTTGCATTGCGCGTGCGTTAGCTATACAGCCTTCGGTTTTACTAATGGACGAGCCAACATCTGCTCTAGATCCTATTTCTACTTCCAAAATAGAAGAGCTTATTTATGAGTTAAAAAACAAATACACTATAGTGATTGTAACACATAACATGCAACAAGCTGGGCGAGTTAGTGACAATACTGCATTTTTTTATATGGGTAAACTAATAGAGTATGATAAAACCAAAACAATATTTACAAAACCAGCTATAAAACAAACAGAAGATTATATAACAGGTAGGTTTGGTTAAGATTGATTTTGATTTTAGTTCAAAATCCTATATCTTTAATCTTTTAAATATTAAAAAATGGCAACACACTTAGATCTTGAGCTCGAAAAGCTTAAAAATATCATTATAAAAATAGAAAACTTAGCAGATTCACAAGTTAGTGAAGCTATTAAGTCCTTGCTTTTTGAACCTGTTTCAGAGAGTAAAGAATTAAGGAAAACAGAAACTAAAATTGATAAGTTAGATCTTAAGATAGATAGTATTTGTCAGAATGTTTTTGCTTTGCAACAACCCGTTGCTTCAGATTTACGGTTTATCATGTCGGCCATGCAAATCAGCAATGAGATTGAAAGAATAGGGGATTTATCTTTAAGTATTATCAAACTGACCAAAAGCATCAAAGAAAAACATGAATTAATAACTAAATTTGATGTGGAGGCAATTGCCAGAGAAGTGGGCGAGATTACGGTGAAAACCAATCTTTGTTTTGAAAATTTAGATGCGTTATTAATTGAAGAAATTTTTAATTACAATACCAGTATCAAGCAGAAAAGCGAAGAGGCAATTGATAACATTATTGCTGAGATGAAAGATAATTCTAAAACTGTAGTGTCTGGGACGTATTTAATACTGGCTCTTAAGGATATCCAGCGTATATCGGATCATTGTACCAATATTGCAGAATCGGTTTATTTTATTATAAATGCCAAAACGATCAAACACGAGAAATCTTCGGACAAAAAATAAGATATAGTTACCAAAATCTAACAGAATTATATTGTTTACAAAAGTCTTTAATTTATAATTATATAAATTAAAGACTTTTTTGTCTATAGAAACAAAACTTTAAACCATAATTACAGCAATTTGGTCGAAAAAAAAATAGATCCAAGTATTATAATTGTAATTTAATAAGAGGATAAAAAGATTTTAATTAGAAAATAGTCCTCCAGTAAGGTTGCTTTGTCGTTTATAAATGTTTTTAATCGATTTCTTAAAGCAGAGTTACTCTTTTTAATAGGTTATTACTTGATTTTAATTAGATTTGTATTATATCTATTACTCAAATAGTTAAATGCTTGTTTAATTTGCAATAAAAATCTCTGGGTAATTTTTTTTAAAAATTCATTTCTTTCTATATTGTAGTTGTTTTGATTGCAAATTATATTAGTGTAATGTTTAGATTGCTGTTTTTTTAGAGGATATAGAATAACGCATTATTGGGTTTTGCTGTTAAGAAGTAGGAAACAACTTATTTTTATAATAAATTTATAATAAATCATTAAATCGTAAGTGTCATGAAAATAAAATTACTATCAACTATAATAAAACTATTTTGTATAGGTTTTATTTTTAATTATGCGGACTTAAATGCGCAGGTTTCATTTACCTCAAACCCTTCTAATGCGCAGTTAAACGCAGTAATGTCAGGGCCAGGCATAACTCTAACCGGAGGTGTTCTAACTGGAGGAGCTACTGAAACCAGTATTAGAGCGAACCAGGTTGCTGCTTTTACTAATGGTATTGTTGGTGCAGGGTTGCAGATTTTTGATGGGGGATATTTTTCTACCGGAAGAGCATCTTTTGAGCTTACTAGCAAAAATACAGCTACGACTTCGAGTTACGATAATCCTACTGGAGGAGTAAATCCTACAGATGTGGATCTTTCTTCAATTGATCCAGGCGCTACAAATGATCTAGTGTCTTATGTTTTTACGGTTACTTTAGGTCCGTCTATCTATGGACTGGAAGTGATTTATCAATTTGGTTCAGAGGAGTATCCAGACTATGTAGGAAGTAGCTATAATGATGCTTTTGGGTTTTTTATCTCTGGACCAGGAATTGTTGGAAATAAAAACCTTGCTGTTTTGCCAAATGGTAATGCAACTTCAATAAATAAAGTTAATGCTGGTTTTCCAGGTGCTTCAGGAAATCCACCTATTGCAAGTTTCGATGGGTCACAATCTGGCTTGTATATAAATAATGGACATACTACAGCTATGACTGGAGGAGCTTTCAATACAAATACAAACCCTGGCCCGTCCCCTATACATGTAGAATTTAACGGGATTACTAAATTAATAAAATCATCAATTCTTAACCTTGTGCCTGGCGGTACGTATGCCTTTAAAATTGTAATTGCTGACTCAGGAGATTCTACTTATGACTCTGGAGTATTTATAGACCAATTAAAAGGTTTGTCTTTAACGGATCTTGCTATTGTGAAAACAGTATCTAATTCCTCTCCCAATGTAGGGGATAATGTTACTTTCAATCTAACGGCTTCAAATTCAGGGCCTAGTTTAGGATCTGGAATAGTTGTTAATGATTTATTACCTTCAGGCTATACTTTTGTAAGTGCAACACCTTCTGCAGGAAGTTATGCCAGTGGCACTGGAGTTTGGTCAGTTGGAACTTTAGCTAGTGGCTCAAATGCAACTTTGAGCATAGTTGCCACGGTAAAAGCTACAGGTTCTTATACTAATACAGCAACAATAACTAGTCCTGATTCCGATCCAACGCCTGGAAATAATACTTCTACGGTAACGCCTGTTCCGGTTCCAAAATCCAATATTTCAGTTGTTAAGACGGTAAACAATGCTACGCCAGATGTTGGTAACAATGTTGTTTTTACGATTGTTGCTAGTAATGCAGGACCGAGTGCTGCAACCTCTGTGGTTGTTAATGATTTGTTGCCATCAGGATATACTTATGTAAGTTCCACAGTAAGTACAGGTACTTATAATAGTGCTACAGGAGTTTGGGCAGTAGGTAACTTGGCTACTGGTGCTTCTCAAACCTTAACTGTTACTGCGTTGGTAAAAGCAACAGGAAGCTACGCTAATATTGCAAATATTACTGCCAGCGAATCCGATCCAACGCCTGGAAATAATACTTCTACGGTAACGCCTGTTCCGGTTCCAAAATCCAATATTTCAGTTGTTAAGACGGTAAACAATGCTACGCCAGATGTTGGTAACAATGTTGTTTTTACGATTGTTGCTAGTAATGCAGGACCGAGTGCTGCAACCTCTGTGGTTGTTAATGATTTGTTGCCATCAGGATATACTTATGTAAGTTCCACAGTAAGTACAGGTACTTATAATAGTGCTACAGGAGTTTGGGCAGTAGGTAACTTGGCTACTGGTGCTTCTCAAACCTTAACTGTTACTGCGTTGGTAAAAGCAACAGGTAGCTACGCTAATATTGCAAATATTACTGCCAGCGAATCCGACCCAACGCCTGGAAATAATACCTCTACGGTAACGCCTGTTCCGATAAATGTATTAATCGCGGTTGACGACAGCTTCGGAACACCTTTAGTACCACTAGCATCAAGCAACACAGCCGTTCCAGCAGGAAGCGTACTTTTGGGCGATACCTTAAATGGCGTAGCAGTGACAAGCGCAACTACCGATGTGACGCCAGTTACTACAGGAAATATCTTAATCGATGTAGACGGAAACGTTACCATCGCAGCCAATACCCCAACGGGAAGTTACCCAGTAACGTACACGATTTGCGAGAGTGGGGTAAGCCCAGCGAATTGTAGCAGTGCTACGGTAACGGTAGAAGTAGTTGGAAAACTAATTGCGGTTGACGACAGCTTCGGAACACCTTTAGTACCACTAGCATCAAGCAACACAGCCGTTCCAGCAGGAAGCGTACTTTTGGGCGATACCTTAAATGGCGTAGCAGTGACAAGCGCAACTACCGATGTGACGCCAGTTACTACAGGAAATATCTTAATCGATGTAGACGGAAACGTTACCATCGCAGCCAATACCCCAACGGGAAGTTACCCAGTAACGTACACGATTTGCGAGAGCGGGGTAAGCCCAGCGAATTGTAGCAGTGCTACGGTAACGGTAGCAGTAGTTGGAAAACTAATTGCGGTTGACGACAGCTTCGGAACACCTTTAGTACCACTAGCATCAAGCAACACAGCTGTTCCAGCAGGAAGCGTTCTTTTGGGTGATACCTTAAATGGCGTAGCAGTGACAAGCGCAACTACCGATGTGACGCCAGTTACTACAGGAAATATCTTAATCGATGTAGACGGAAACGTTACCATCGCAGCCAATACCCCAACGGGAAGTTACCCAGTAATGTACACGATTTGCGAGAGCGGGGTTAGCCCAGCGAATTGTAGCAGTGCTACGGTAACGGTAGAAGTAGTTGGAAAACTAATCGCGGTTGACGATAGCCTTGGAACACCTTTAGTACCACTAGCATCAAGCAACACAGCTGTTCCAGCAGGAAGCGTTCTTTTGGGTGATACCTTAAATGGCGTAGCAGTGACAAGCGCAACTACCGATGTGACGCCAGTTACTACAGGAAATATCTTAATCGATGTAGACGGAAACGTTACCATCGCAGCCAATACCCCAACGGGAAGCTACCCAGTAACGTACACGATTTGCGAGAGCGGGGTTAGCCCAGCGAATTGTAGCAGTGCTACGGTAACGGTAGCAGTAGTTGGAAAACTAATTGCGGTTGACGACAGCTTCGGAACACCTTTAGTACCACTAGCATCAAGCAACACAGCTGTTCCAGCAGGAAGCGTTCTTTTGGGTGATACCTTAAATGGCGTAGCAGTGACAAGCGCAACTACCGATGTGACGCCAGTTACTACAGGAAATATCTTAATCGATGTAGACGGAAACGTTACCATCGCAGCCAATACCCCAACGGGAAGCTACCCAGTAACGTACACGATTTGCGAGAGTGGGGTAAGCCCAGCGAATTGTAGCAGTGCTACGGTAACGGTAGAAGTAGTTGGAAAACTAATCGCGGTTGACGACAGCTTCGGAACACCTTTAGTACCACTAGCATCAAGCAACACAGCTGTTCCAGCAGGAAGCGTACTTTTGGGCGATACCTTAAATGGCGTAGCAGTGACAAGCGCAACTACCGATGTGACGCCAGTTACTACAGGAAATATCTTAATTGATGTAGACGGAAACGTTACCATCGCAGCCAATACCCCAACGGGAAGCTACCCAGTAACGTACACGATTTGCGAGAGTGGGGTAAGCCCAGCGAATTGTAGCAGTGCTACGGTAACGGTAGAAGTAGTTGGAAAACTAATTGCGGTTGACGATAGCCTTGGAACACCTTTAGTACCACTAGCATCAAGCAACACAGCCGTTCCAGCAGGAAGCGTTCTTTTGGGTGATACCTTAAATGGCGTAGCAGTGACAAGCGCAACTACCGATGTGACGCCAGTTACTACAGGAAATATCTTAATCGATGTAGACGGAAACGTTACCATCGCAGCCAATACCCCAACGGGAAGCTACCCAGTAACGTACACGATTTGCGAGAGTGGGGTAAGCCCAGCGAATTGTAGCAGTGCTACGGTAACGGTAGAAGTAGTTGGAAAACTAATTGCGGTTGACGACAGCTTCGGAACACCTTTAGTACCACTAGCATCAAGCAACACAGCCGTTCCAGCAGGAAGCGTACTTTTGGGCGATACCTTAAATGGCGTAGCAGTGACAAGCGCAACTACCGATGTGACGCCAGTTACTACAGGAAATATCTTAATTGATGTAGACGGAAACGTTACCATCGCAGCCAATACCCCAACGGGAAGTTACCCAGTAACGTACACGATTTGCGAGAGCGGGGTAAGCCCAGCGAATTGTAGCAGTGCTACGGTAACGGTAGAAGTAGTTGGAAAACTAATTGCGGTTGACGATAGCCTTGGAACACCTTTAGTACCACTAGCATCAAGCAACACAGCCGTTCCAGCAGGAAGCGTACTTTTGGGCGATACCTTAAATGGCGTAGCAGTGACAAGCGCAACTACCGATGTGACGCCAGTTACTACAGGAAATATCTTAATTGATGTAGACGGAAACGTTACCATCGCAGCCAATACCCCAACGGGAAGCTACCCAGTAACGTACACGATTTGCGAGAGTGGGGTAAGCCCAGCGAATTGTAGCAGTGCTACGGTAACGGTAGAAGTAGTTGGAAAACTAATTGCGGTTGACGACAGCTTCGGAACACCTTTAGTACCACTAGCATCAAGCAACACAGCTGTTCCAGCAGGAAGCGTACTTTTGGGCGATACCTTAAATGGCGTAGCAGTGACAAGCGCAACTACCGATGTGACGCCAGTTACTACAGGAAATATCTTAATTGATGTAGACGGAAACGTTACCATCGCAGCCAATACCCCAACGGGAAGTTACCCAGTAACGTACACGATTTGCGAGAGCGGGGTAAGCCCAGCGAATTGTAGCAGTGCTACGGTAACGGTAGAAGTAGTTGGAAAACTAATTGCGGTTGACGACAGCTTCGGAACACCTTTAGTACCACTAGCATCAAGCAACACAGCTGTTCCAGCAGGAAGCGTACTTTTGGGCGATACCTTAAATGGCGTAGCAGTGACAAGCGCAACTACCGATGTGACGCCAGTTACTACAGGAAATATCTTAATCGATGTAGACGGAAACGTTACCATCGCAGCCAATACCCCAACGGGAAGTTACCCAGTAACGTACACGATTTGCGAGAGCGGGGTAAGCCCAGCGAATTGTAGCAGTGCTACGGTAACGGTAGAAGTAGTTGGAAAACTAATTGCGGTTGACGACAGCTTCGGAACACCTTTAGTACCACTAGCATCAAGCAACACAGCCGTTCCAGCAGGAAGCGTACTTTTGGGCGATACCTTAAATGGCGTAGCAGTGACAAGCGCAACTACCGATGTGACGCCAGTTACTACAGGAAATATCTTAATCGATGTAGACGGAAACGTTACCATCGCAGCCAATACCCCAACGGGAAGTTACCCAGTAACGTACACGATTTGCGAGAGTGGGGTTAGCCCAGCGAATTGTAGCAGTGCTACGGTAACGGTAGAAGTAGTTGGAAAACTAATTGCGGTTGACGACAGCTTCGGAACACCTTTAGTACCACTAGCATCAAGCAACACAGCTGTTCCAGCAGGAAGCGTACTTTTGGGCGATACCTTAAATGGCGTAGCAGTGACAAGCGCAACTACCGATGTGACGCCAGTTACTACAGGAAATATCTTAATCGATGTAGACGGAAACGTTACCATCGCAGCCAATACCCCAACGGGAAGTTACCCAGTAACGTACACGATTTGCGAGAGCGGGGTAAGCCCAGCGAATTGTAGCAGTGCTACGGTAACGGTAGCAGTAGTTGGAAAACTAATTGCGGTTGACGACAGCTTCGGAACACCTTTAGTACCACTAGCATCAAGCAACACAGCCGTTCCAGCAGGAAGCGTACTTTTGGGCGATACCTTAAATGGCGTAGCAGTGACAAGCGCAACTACCGATGTGACGCCAGTTACTACAGGAAATATCTTAATCGATGTAGACGGAAACGTTACCATCGCAGCCAATACCCCAACGGGAAGTTACCCAGTAACGTACACGATTTGCGAGAGCGGGGTAAGCCCAGCGAATTGTAGCAGTGCTACGGTAACGGTAGAAGTAGTTGGAAAACTAATTGCGGTTGACGACAGCTTCGGAACACCTTTAGTACCACTAGCATCAAGCAACACAGCTGTTCCAGCAGGAAGCGTACTTTTGGGCGATACCTTAAATGGCGTAGCAGTGACAAGCGCAACTACCGATGTGACGCCAGTTACTACAGGAAATATCTTAATCGATGTAGACGGAAACGTTACCATCGCAGCCAATACCCCAACGGGAAGTTACCCAGTAATGTACACGATTTGCGAGAGCGGGGTAAGCCCAGCGAATTGTAGCAGTGCTACGGTAACGGTAGAAGTAGTTGGAAAACTAATCGCGGTTGACGATAGCTTCGGAACACCTTTAGTACCACTAGCATCAAGCAACACAGCCGTTCCAGCAGGAAGCGTTCTTTTGGGCGATACCTTAAATGGCGTAGCAGTGACAAGCGCAACTACCGATGTGACGCCAGTTACTACAGGAAATATCTTAATCGATGTAGACGGAAACGTTACCATCGCAGCCAATACCCCAACGGGAAGTTACCCAGTAACGTACACGATTTGCGAGAGTGGGGTAAGCCCAGCGAATTGTAGCAGTGCTACGGTAACGGTAGAAGTAGTTGGAAAACTAATCGCGGTTGACGACAGCTTCGGAACACCTTTAGTACCACTAGCATCAAGCAATACAGCTGTTCCAGCAGGAAGCGTTCTTTTGGGCGATACCTTAAATGGCGTAGCAGTGACAAGCGCAACTACCGATGTGACGCCAGTTACTACAGGAAATATCTTAATCGATGTAGACGGAAACGTTACCATCGCAGCCAATACCCCAACGGGAAGTTACCCAGTAACGTACACGATTTGCGAGAGTGGGGTAAGCCCAGCGAATTGTAGCAGTGCTACGGTAACGGTAGAAGTAGTTGGAAAACTAATCGCGGTTGACGACAGCTTCGGAACACCTTTAGTACCACTAGCATCAAGCAACACAGCCGTTCCAGCAGGAAGCGTACTTTTGGGCGATACCTTAAATGGCGTAGCAGTGACAAGCGCAACTACCGATGTGACGCCAGTTACTACAGGAAATATCTTAATCGATGTAGACGGAAACGTTACCATCGCAGCCAATACCCCAACGGGAAGTTACCCAGTAACGTACACGATTTGCGAGAGCGGGGTAAGCCCAGCGAATTGTAGCAGTGCTACGGTAACGGTAGAAGTAGTTGGAAAACTAATCGCGGTTGACGACAGCTTCGGAACACCTTTAGTACCACTAGCATCAAGCAACACAGCCGTTCCAGCAGGAAGCGTACTTTTGGGCGATACCTTAAATGGCGTAGCAGTGACAAGCGCAACTACCGATGTGACGCCAGTTACTACAGGAAATATCTTAATCGATGTAGACGGAAACGTTACCATCGCAGCCAATACCCCAACGGGAAGTTACCCAGTAATGTACACGATTTGCGAGAGTGGGGTAAGCCCAGCGAATTGTAGCAGTGCTACGGTAACGGTAGAAGTAGTTGGAAAACTAATCGCGGTTGACGACAGCTTCGGAACACCTTTAGTACCACTAGCATCAAGCAACACAGCCGTTCCAGCAGGAAGCGTACTTTTGGGCGATACCTTAAATGGCGTAGCAGTGACAAGCGCAACTACCGATGTGACGCCAGTTACTACAGGAAATATCTTAATCGATGTAGACGGAAACGTTACCATCGCAGCCAATACCCCAACGGGAAGTTACCCAGTAACGTACACGATTTGCGAGAGTGGGGTAAGCCCAGCGAATTGTAGCAGTGCTACGGTAACGGTAGAAGTAGTTGGAAAACTAATCGCGGTTGACGACAGCTTCGGAACACCTTTAGTACCACTAGCATCAAGCAATACAGCTGTTCCAGCAGGAAGCGTTCTTTTGGGCGATACCTTAAATGGCGTAGCAGTGACAAGCGCAACTACCGATGTGACGCCAGTTACTACAGGAAATATCTTAATCGATGTAGACGGAAACGTTACCATCGCAGCCAATACCCCAACGGGAAGTTACCCAGTAACGTACACGATTTGCGAGAGTGGGGTAAGCCCAGCGAATTGTAGCAGTGCTACGGTAACGGTAGAAGTAGTTGGAAAACTAATCGCGGTTGACGACAGCTTCGGAACACCTTTAGTACCACTAGCATCAAGCAACACAGCCGTTCCAGCAGGAAGCGTACTTTTGGGCGATACCTTAAATGGCGTAGCAGTGACAAGCGCAACTACCGATGTGACGCCAGTTACTACAGGAAATATCTTAATCGATGTAGACGGAAACGTTACCATCGCAGCCAATACCCCAACGGGAAGTTACCCAGTAACGTACACGATTTGCGAGAGTGGGGTAAGCCCAGCGAATTGTAGCAGTGCTACGGTAACGGTAGCAGTAGTTGGAAAACTAATCGCGGTTGATGATAGCCTTGGAACACCTTTAGTACCACTAGCATCAAGCAACACAGCCGTTCCAGCAGGAAGCGTACTTTTGGGCGATACCTTAAATGGCGTAGCAGTGACAAGCGCAACTACCGATGTGACGCCAGTTACTACAGGAAATATCTTAATTGATGTAGACGGAAACGTTACCATCGCAGCCAATACCCCAACGGGAAGTTACCCAGTAACGTACACGATTTGCGAGAGCGGGGTAAGCCCAGCGAATTGTAGCAGTGCTACGGTAACGGTAGAAGTAGTTGGAAAACTAATCGCGGTTGACGATAGCTTCGGAACACCTTTAGTACCACTAGCATCAAGCAACACAGCTGTTCCAGCAGGAAGCGTACTTTTGGGCGATACCTTAAATGGCGTAGCAGTGACAAGCGCAACTACCGATGTGACGCCAGTTACTACAGGAAATATCTTAATCGATGTAGACGGAAACGTTACCATCGCAGCCAATACCCCAACGGGAAGTTACCCAGTAACGTACACGATTTGCGAGAGCGGGGTAAGCCCAGCGAATTGTAGCAGTGCTACGGTAACGGTAGAAGTAGTTGGAAAACTAATCGCGGTTGATGATAGCCTCGGAACACCTTTAGTACCACTAGCATCAAGCAACACAGCCGTTCCAGCAGGAAGCGTACTTTTGGGCGATACCTTAAATGGCGTAGCAGTGACAAGCGCAACTACCGATGTGACGCCAGTTACTACAGGAAATATCTTAATCGATGTAGACGGAAACGTTACCATCGCAGCCAATACCCCAACGGGAAGTTACCCAGTAACGTACACGATTTGCGAGAGTGGGGTAAGCCCAGCGAATTGTAGCAGTGCTACGGTAACGGTAGAAGTAGTTGGAAAACTAATCGCGGTTGACGACAGCTTCGGAACACCTTTAGTACCACTAGCATCAAGCAACACAGCCGTTCCAGCAGGAAGCGTACTTTTGGGCGATACCTTAAATGGCGTAGCAGTGACAAGCGCAACTACCGATGTGACGCCAGTTACTACAGGAAATATCTTAATCGATGTAGACGGAAACGTTACCATCGCAGCCAATACCCCAACGGGAAGTTACCCAGTAACGTACACGATTTGCGAGAGTGGGGTAAGCCCAGCGAATTGTAGCAGTGCTACGGTAACGGTAGCAGTAGTTGGAAAACTAATCGCGGTTGATGATAGCCTTGGAACACCTTTAGTACCACTAGCATCAAGCAACACAGCCGTTCCAGCAGGAAGCGTACTTTTGGGCGATACCTTAAATGGCGTAGCAGTGACAAGCGCAACTACCGATGTGACGCCAGTTACTACAGGAAATATCTTAATTGATGTAGACGGAAACGTTACCATCGCAGCCAATACCCCAACGGGAAGTTACCCAGTAACGTACACGATTTGCGAGAGCGGGGTAAGCCCAGCGAATTGTAGCAGTGCTACGGTAACGGTAGAAGTAGTTGGAAAACTAATCGCGGTTGACGATAGCTTCGGAACACCTTTAGTACCACTAGCATCAAGCAACACAGCTGTTCCAGCAGGAAGCGTACTTTTGGGCGATACCTTAAATGGCGTAGCAGTGACAAGCGCAACTACCGATGTGACGCCAGTTACTACAGGAAATATCTTAATTGATGTAGACGGAAACGTTACCATCGCAGCCAATACCCCAACGGGAAGTTACCCAGTAACGTACACGATTTGCGAGAGCGGGGTAAGCCCAGCGAATTGTAGCAGTGCTACGGTAACGGTAGAAGTAGTTGGAAAACTAATCGCGGTTGATGATAGCCTTGGAACACCTTTAGTACCACTAGCATCAAGCAACACAGCTGTTCCAGCAGGAAGCGTACTTTTGGGCGATACCTTAAATGGCGTAGCAGTGACAAGCGCAACTACCGATGTGACGCCAGTTACTACAGGAAATATCTTAATCGATGTAGACGGAAACGTTACCATCGCAGCCAATACCCCAACGGGAAGTTACCCAGTAACGTACACGATTTGCGAGAGTGGGGTAAGCCCAGCGAATTGTAGCAGTGCTACGGTAACGGTAGCAGTAGTTGGAAAACTAATCGCGGTTGATGATAGCCTTGGAACACCTTTAGTACCACTAGCATCAAGCAACACAGCCGTTCCAGCAGGAAGCGTACTTTTGGGCGATACCTTAAATGGCGTAGCAGTGACAAGCGCAACTACCGATGTGACGCCAGTTACTACAGGAAATATCTTAATTGATGTAGACGGAAACGTTACCATCGCAGCCAATACCCCAACGGGAAGTTACCCAGTAACGTACACGATTTGCGAGAGCGGGGTAAGCCCAGCGAATTGTAGCAGTGCTACGGTAACGGTAGAAGTAGTTGGAAAACTAATCGCGGTTGACGATAGCTTCGGAACACCTTTAGTACCACTAGCATCAAGCAACACAGCTGTTCCAGCAGGAAGCGTACTTTTGGGCGATACCTTAAATGGCGTAGCAGTGACAAGCGCAACTACCGATGTGACGCCAGTTACTACAGGAAATATCTTAATCGATGTAGACGGAAACGTTACCATCGCAGCCAATACCCCAACGGGAAGTTACCCAGTAACGTACACGATTTGCGAGAGCGGGGTAAGCCCAGCGAATTGTAGCAGTGCTACGGTAACGGTAGAAGTAGTTGGAAAACTAATCGCGGTTGACGATAGCTTCGGAACACCTTTAGTACCACTAGCATCAAGCAACACAGCTGTTCCAGCAGGAAGCGTACTTTTGGGCGATACCTTAAATGGCGTAGCAGTGACAAGCGCAACTACCGATGTGACGCCAGTTACTACAGGAAATATCTTAATTGATGTAGACGGAAACGTTACCATCGCAGCCAATACCCCAACGGGAAGTTACCCAGTAACGTACACGATTTGCGAGAGTGGGGTAAGCCCAGCGAATTGTAGCAGTGCTACGGTAACGGTAGAAGTAGTTGGAAAACTAATCGCGGTTGACGACAGCTTCGGAACACCTTTAGTACCACTAGCATCAAGCAACACAGCCGTTCCAGCAGGAAGCGTTCTTTTGGGCGATACCTTAAATGGCGTAGCAGTGACAAGCGCAACTACCGATGTGACGCCAGTTACTACAGGAAATATCTTAATCGATGTAGACGGAAACGTTACCATCGCAGCCAATACCCCAACGGGAAGCTACCCAGTAACGTACACGATTTGCGAGAGTGGGGTAAGCCCAGCGAATTGTAGCAGTGCTACGGTAACGGTAGAAGTAGTTGGAAAACTAATCGCGGTTGACGATAGCTTCGGAACACCTTTAGTACCACTAGCATCAAGCAACACAGCCGTTCCAGCAGGAAGCGTACTTTTGGGCGATACCTTAAATGGCGTAGCAGTGACAAGCGCAACTACCGATGTGACGCCAGTTACTACAGGAAATATCTTAATCGATGTAGACGGAAACGTTACCATCGCAGCCAATACCCCAACGGGAAGTTACCCAGTAACGTACACGATTTGCGAGAGTGGGGTAAGCCCAGCGAATTGTAGCAGTGCTACGGTAACGGTAGAAGTAGTTGGAAAACTAATCGCGGTTGACGACAGCTTCGGAACACCTTTAGTACCACTAGCATCAAGCAACACAGCCGTTCCAGCAGGAAGCGTACTTTTGGGCGATACCTTAAATGGCGTAGCAGTGACAAGCGCAACTACCGATGTGACGCCAGTTACTACAGGAAATATCTTAATCGATGTAGACGGAAACGTTACCATCGCAGCCAATACCCCAACGGGAAGTTACCCAGTAATGTACACGATTTGCGAGAGTGGGGTAAGCCCAGCGAATTGTAGCAGTGCTACGGTAACGGTAGAAGTAGTTGGAAAACTAATCGCGGTTGACGACAGCTTCGGAACACCTTTAGTACCACTAGCATCAAGCAACACAGCCGTTCCAGCAGGAAGCGTACTTTTGGGCGATACCTTAAATGGCGTAGCAGTGACAAGCGCAACTACCGATGTGACGCCAGTTACTACAGGAAATATCTTAATCGATGTAGACGGAAACGTTACCATCGCAGCCAATACCCCAACGGGAAGTTACCCAGTAACGTACACGATTTGCGAGAGTGGGGTAAGCCCAGCGAATTGTAGCAGTGCTACGGTAACGGTAGAAGTAGTTGGAAAACTAATCGCGGTTGACGACAGCTTCGGAACACCTTTAGTACCACTAGCATCAAGCAACACAGCCGTTCCAGCAGGAAGCGTTCTTTTGGGCGATACCTTAAATGGCGTAGCAGTGACAAGCGCAACTACCGATGTGACGCCAGTTACTACAGGAAATATCTTAATCGATGTAGACGGAAACGTTACCATCGCAGCCAATACCCCAACGGGAAGCTACCCAGTAACGTACACGATTTGCGAGAGTGGGGTAAGCCCAGCGAATTGTAGCAGTGCTACGGTAACGGTAGAAGTAGTTGGAAAACTAATCGCGGTTGACGACAGCTTCGGAACACCTTTAGTACCACTAGCATCAAGCAACACAGCCGTTCCAGCAGGAAGCGTACTTTTGGGCGATACCTTAAATGGCGTAGCAGTGACAAGCGCAACTACCGATGTGACGCCAGTTACTACAGGAAATATCTTAATCGATGTAGACGGAAACGTTACCATCGCAGCCAATACCCCAACGGGAAGTTACCCAGTAACGTACACGATTTGCGAGAGCGGGGTAAGCCCAGCGAATTGTAGCAGTGCTACGGTAACGGTAGAAGTAGTTGGAAAACTAATCGCGGTTGACGATATTGTAAATACCCCGATAAGTGGTGTATTAGGTGGAGATACAGGTATTAATGTTTTGGGTAATGATCTACTAAATAATAGTGTTTTAAACCCGTTAAGTATTACATTAATTCCGGTTAATAATGGTCCATTGACTGTAAATTCCGACGGAAGTTTATTTATAGACGCAAATACTCCAGCGGGTAATTACACAGTAAGTTATACTATTTGTGAAGTATTAAATACGGCTAATTGTTCTCAAGCAACTATTTCTATAATTGTACAAGAACTTCCTAGTATTTCATTGATCAAGCGTGCTATTTTCGAAGACAATAATGGCGATGGTTTTGCTCAAGCAGGCGAGACGGTTCGTTATAGTTTTGAGATCAAGAACACGGGTAATGTGGTTTTATCGTCTGTATTTGTTACAGATAATTTAGCAGGTCTTGTTTTATCTGGTAACCCTATTGCAAGTTTAAATCCTGGAGAAGTAAACACTAGCTCGTACAGTGCGGTATACAGTTTACAGCAATCGGATATTAATTTAGGCAAGGTTGTTAACCAAGCATTGGTTAGTGGAACAAGTCCAGATGCAGTAGTAGTTACCGATTTATCGGATGATTCTAGTGAGTTAGGAGATCAAGCTACCGTGCTGGGTATAAAAGGCTGTGAGATAGAAGTCTTTAATGCAGTTGCACCAAACGGAAATGGAGACAACAAAGTCTTTAGAGTACGTGGTTTAGAATGTTATGTAGACAATAGCGTAGAGATCTACAACCGTTGGGGCGTATTGGTATTTGAGGCGCAAGGCTATAATAATACCGATAAAGCTTTTAGAGGTAGATCTGAAGGAAGAGTTACTGTAAAAACATCCGAAGAATTACCAGAAGGTACTTATTATTATATTTTGAGATACAAAGATGGAGGATCCGTTTTGCAGGAGAAATCAGGATATTTATATATAAACAGATAATTAACCATACTATAAAAAACAAGAAAATATGCGAGCGAAATTAATATTATTCTTAGTGCTATTATCTGGATTGATTCATGCACAGCAAGATTCTCAGTTTACCCAATATATGTACAATACCATCCAGGTAAATCCGGCCTATGCAGGATCGCGGCAAGCCATGAGTATTTTTGCATTACACCGTACCCAATGGGTAGGCTTGGATGGCGCACCAGTAACCAACACGGCATCGTTACATACTCCCATAAACGGGACCAATGTAGGGTTAGGGCTCTCGGTTATAAACGACAGGATAGGACCTTCAGACGAGAGCAACATCGCCGTTGATTTTTCGTACAGCATACCTACCTCCGATAGCTATAAGTTGTCTTTTGGAATAAAAGGATCCGCAAATTTGTTAAATGTAGATTTTAACAAGCTGCACCAATATGACAAAAACGACTACAGCTTTGAGAAAAACATAGACAACAAATTCTCACCCAATGTAGGAGTTGGTTTATACTGGCATTCGGATAAAAATTATTTAGGAATCTCCGCACCTAATTTATTAGAGACCAAACATTTTGATAAATATGCAGGTACAGGAGCAATTTCACATATTGCCAGAGAAAGAATTCATTACTACATAACAGCAGGACATGTCTTTGATTTGCGTAGCAACATAAAATTCAAGCCAGCAATACTAACAAAAATTGTTCAAGGTGCCCCGCTGCAAGTAGACCTTTCTGGAAACTTTTTATTTAATGAAAAAGTTACCCTAGGCCTTGCTTATAGATGGAGCGCAGCACTAAGCGCTTTAGTAGGATTTCAAGCAAGTGACTCTTGGTTTATAGGCTATGGCTATGATTTAGAAACAACACGTTTATCCAATTATAACTCAGGATCCCATGAGATTTTCTTACGATACGAGTTATTCAATAAATACAATAAAATGATTTCCCCAAGATTTTTCTAAAACTACTTACATATGAAACCAAAACCAATACTATACAGCTTGCTCCTATTAGTCCTAACAGACCTAAGCTATGGACAAAATAGCAAAACCACAAGAGCAGATAAGAAGTATGACAACTACGCTTACGTGGATGCCATTACCACCTACGAGAAATTAGCCTCTCGAGGCTACGAAGACCAGGCAATGTTTCAAAAATTAGGGAACGCCTATTATTTTACAGCAGATCTAAACAAAGCCGCTCAGTGGTACGAAGCCTTATTTAAACTAAATCCAGACCAAGAGGCAGAGTATTGTTACCGATATTCCCAAGCATTGAAAGCCTCCGGCGATTATAAAAAAGCCGATAAAATGCTGGAATTGTTTCAGAGCAAATCCGGGAACGATCTACGAGCCAAACTGTTTAAAGAAAACCCAGACTACCTCTCTGTAATCAAGGCCAATTCTGGACGCTTCACCATCGAAGATGCAGGAATCAATTCCAACTACTCCGATTATGGCGCCTCAATAGTAGACGATAAGTTAGTTTTTGCCTCTGCTAGAGACACCGGAGGAGCCTTCAAAAAAGTCTTTAGATGGACCAACCAATCCTTCACCAACCTATACGCTTCGGATATAGATGCAGAAGGAAACCTAGGAGCACCAAAACGCTTTGAAAAAGCAATCAACTCCAAATTTCATGAATCTACCCCTGTTTTTACCAAAGACGGTAAGACCATGTATTTTACCAGAAACAACTATTTAGAAGGAAAGAAAGGCAAAGACGCCCAACGCATCACCTTATTAAAACTATACAAAGCCAATCTAGTAGATGACAAATGGAGCAATGTAACCGAACTGCCTTTTAATAGTGACAATTATAGCGTAGCCCATCCCGCATTAAGCGTAGACGAGCAAACGCTATACTTTGCCTCCGACATGCCTGGCACACTAGGGCAATCGGATTTATTTAAAGTAACTATTTTAAAAAATGGAGGCTACTCAAGCCCAGAGAATTTAGGATCTGGAATAAACACCGAGGGTAGAGAAACCTTTCCATTTATATCCCAAGAAGGAGAATTGTATTTTGCCTCAGACGGAAGACCTGGGCTAGGAGGATTGGATATTTATGTAGCCACAGCAGACAAAAAAGGGGGATTTAATAGCATAGAAAACGTAGGAGCGCCAGTGAATAGCAATACAGACGATTTTTCTTTTTTAATCAACAGCCAAAACCGTAAAGGTTTTTTTACCTCCAATAGATCCGGAGGGCACGGTTATGATGATATTTATAAATTTGTAGAAACAAAGAAACTCGCCTGTAACCAAGCCTTAAGTGGGGTGATAACGGATTTGGATAGCAAAGAAATCCTGGTTGGATCAAAAGTAATGCTATTTGACGAAAAATTTGCCATCTTGGAACAAACCACCACCGATGCAAATGGATTGTATGGTTTTGAGGTTTTTTGTAACAAAAAATATTACGTAAGAGCAGAGAAAGAAGCCTACGAGACCAATGAATCCAATATTACTATTGCCAAAACTACCGGAGCAAGCAGTTTGCCTATTGCATTATCCAAACGCATTAAGATGGTAGGAGTTGGTTCGGATTTAGCCAAAACATTAAACATACCTATTATTTATTTTGATCTAGATAAATCCAACATTCGTAAAGATGCAGAATTTGAATTAGAGAAAATTTTGATAGTGATGAATGACAATCCAAAGATGAAAGTAGACATACGTTCGCATACCGATAGCAGACAAACCAACCGCTACAATGAAGCCCTATCGGATAGAAGAGCCCAATCTACGCGTGCTTGGTTAATAGCCAAAGGGATTGCTAAAGAACGACTAACAGCCAAAGGATATGGAGAGTCACAACTAATAAACGGCTGTGCCGACGGCGTGGCATGTTCTGAAGCAGAACACCAAGCCAACAGACGTAGTGAGTTTATTGTTGTTGCAATAGAATAATATTTAAAGCTATAGCCAGTAGTCAAAAGCTACTGCACAAGCCTAAAACCCCCAAGGATAACTTAAGTATTCAAGTTATCCTTGGGGGTTTATTACTACCTACAAATAGCGATTAGGTGGTTTTAAATAGCTCGAATAATTTTTCCCAGTCTACAGTTGTTTTAAAATAACGTAACCCTTTGAAGTTGTTGGCTCTTTTTAAATCAGTTATTGTAAAAAGATCTTGCTCTGCAAACGGAATTAAACCTTCTTTTTGAAGTTTCTCGGCTAGATATAGTTGTTCAAATTGGCCGGGTGTGGGTATAAAAAAAGCTTTTTTTTCTAGTTTAACCAAATCCATTATGGTGGTATAGCCTGATCTACAAAGGATCATTTTACTTTCATTAAAGGTTTGCTCTAATTGGCGGCTATTCATAAAATTATAATAAGTGACAGTTTGGATTTGTTCTTTACGTTGTTCTTTTTCTAAAACCCCACGGATAAATACTACCCTGCCGGTAAAATTTTGAAGCTCTGCTTTTAGTTTTTTTTCTAAAAAGGTTCTTTGGGGTTCTGGTCCAGATAATATAACCATTAAATCGTATTTAATTGGAATACTTTTTTTATGCATTCGGCTTATAGGGCCAAGGTATTTTATCTTGAAATCCGGATTTTGAACATGGCTTAAAGTACCTGCCAAGTTGGGTGTGTTTTCGGTATCCGGAACCCAACATTCAGAATATTTTTTAATGAAATATTGGTGTATTTTGCTGGTAAACCAGGTAGTACTTCCGGTCATTACATTTAATTGGTGGGTTACAAAAACCGAGGGTACTTTTTGGCTAACAACACCAAGTCTGTTGTCCGAAATAATACCATCTAGAGCATATTTTTCTACCCATTGCGTTACTAATTTTTTTTCTCTCCAAATAGCAGCAATGGTTTTAGGACTGTTTTGTAACAATTTCCACTTAAAATTGGTGGCTTTCTTGGCATATTCAATTTCGTAGGAAGGCAATTGCAATGCTTTCAGATACGGAAATTCTTTTTTTAATAGTTGTAATGCTGCGCCATCCGATGCAATTATCGGAATATAGTTATGGTCCTGTAAGGCTTTAATAATAGGAATGCATCTTGTAGCATGACCTAGCCCCCAATTTAAAGGAGCTACTAATATGGTTCTACATTTGGTATCTACCATCATGTGTAGTTAAATAGGTTTAGATATAGTAAGTTACGTATTGCATGCTTCTCGGGTATTTTTAGGATATTAATAAACTATTAATTTATTCAAAGCAAGTGTTAAGGCCGCTGTAAATAATTAAAAGTAAGCTCTAAGTTGCATGTTTCCGGTATGAATTGCTGGATTGTTTCGGCTTTTTCGGCCTTGGTAGTTTAAGTTAACGTCTAAATACGAAGTTACTTTTTTTTGTAGGAGTACTTGCCAAGTAATGTTTTTTCCGTTTTGTAAGCCTTCCAGCATTTGAAAACCTACGGCAGAAAATTCGTTTCCCGAAAACTTATTTTGATATAAAGAAACGGAGCCGTTTGCTACTATTTTTTGGGTGCCGCTGTACGAAAATGAAGTTCCAAAACGGTTTTGTAAAAGTGTCTCGAATGCCCCAATTTGATTTTGTTTGTTTTGTAATTCATAAAAAACATCCCAACTGGTACTTTTAGAAAACAAGTAACTTATTTTGGGTGCTATTTGGTATCCAGAGAGCAGGTAGTTTTTGTCAGAAAAATTCTCTGAAACCCCTGAAGTTTTTAACGATTGTACCATGGCATTTACTAGCCAACTTTTTTGATATAAATGGGTATATTGTAGTTGGTGGGAACTGTTTTTGGATTCTTGGGATCCTATGGTTAATAAATTTTTGGCTTGATTGTTTAAATAAGAATAGGTAATAGAGTTGTGTTGTTTGCCTCGGTTATAAAACAATCTATTTCTAAAACTCAAACTCAAACCCAATACGTTATTCGGGGATCCATTGAAGGGATTTAAATTAAAGTTAGTGCCAGAATTTTTAGTTTTCCGATCCATTATAAACGAGGTTTGATTGTAAAAAAGAGAAAGAAATTTTTTGTAGCCAGTAGCGTTTTGCCAGATATTTGGATTTAAGGTTAGTGCTTGCGAGAATTTAGTTTGATGGGTTTTGATAAACACTTGACGCGGCAAATAAACCCGAATGTATTTGGCTTGGTCTACAAAGGGAGCTACTTCAAACTCTTGCAGCTCTTGTATTCCATTTGTGTTGTAATCCTTCCAGGTATAAAATCCTTGCCCATCGGCAACTTCTAGATAGGTAAATTCTTGCTGAGGCATGGTTCCAGAGTTGGTTTCGTAGGCGGTGGTGCTTTGGATAAATTGGTTATAAAACTGGTCACTATACACAATTCTAGAGTTCAAGGATGCTTCTTTTTTTTTGGAGGGATCTATAAAATTAAAGGTTCTGTAGTTGGCAAGTAGGGTTAAATCACTGGTATTAGTTTGTATTATTTTGGATTTTAAAGAGTAGGTATGGGAGTTGCTAACTCTTTGTAGTGCTCCGTTTTGTACACTGTCGTTGGCTCGATGGAGGTAGGCTACTGCAACAAAAACCTTAGTGGTGTCTCCTCGGCCCATAAACAAACCATACTCTGAAAACCGCTGGCTAATGGCCGATAATTGGGTGGTTCGTTGGTCTGTTTCTTGATTGTTTTCGGATTGTTGACGGCCTCCAACCCAGTTTTGGTTAAAGTTATACTGTAGTGTAGAGCGACTTCGAGTAAAATGCGAATTATAGGCAGTGCTTTGGCTATTTAGATAACTAGACTGGTTTGAAATACGCCAATTATTGATTTTGTAATTGGCACCAAACAAATGGCGGTTTCCAGAAAAGGCACCACTAAAATCTAGTTTTTCAAACTGGTATTTTATGCTGCCATTTTGTGCAGCATTGGTAGTAGGTGCTAAAGTGTAGTGCAAACCAGTTACCAATAAACTTTGATCGCTATTTCCGGTGGTGCCTAAATTCCAATCTCTATTAAATTCTATGTTATAAAGACGTTCCACGGTTCGGAATTCTTTTTTTGTAAATTGGAAGTTTGCAAACGCATCTAAGTTTCCTTTTTTAGAAAATAGCCGCTGTTTGGTGTTTATTTTGGTGCTAATTCCTTTGTTGTTAGCGTCTTCAAGGGTTGAAAATAAATTTTGATCCTGGTTACTCAAGGCAATTTCTAGGGCAATATTGGTTTTTTCAGAAGGATTATAATTTCCCAAAAAAGTAGCTATTTGTAATTTATTAGGCGCAACTAATTGGGTTATTGGTTCGTATTCCCCTTGCGGAATACCATTTAAGGGCGCTATGTATTGGTAGGTTTTGTTAATACTGTTGGTATTCATCAGGCGGTAATTTCCTTTTTGGACCCCTACAGAAGTAAATCTAACGTGATACAATTGGGCATTTGGGTCCTTGGAGTATTCAAAATAAGTTGCAGTACCGTTGCTCTTTTGTATATAAAGTGTTTTGTTGTCAGAATAGCTATCAATATAAGCAGAAGGGGCATTCATTAAGCGCGGGTCATCGCCAGCATTTTGCAAAACCAAAAGCTGCTCTTGCGAAAGGTTTTGCTGCAAAGGTTGGTTTTTAAGATCGGTTTCGGAATACAAATAGCCTCCAAAGCGCCATTTTTTGGTTTCCTGAATTGCACCGCTATAGTGAACAAAACGGCTGTAACTTTGGTCAGAATATTGGTATTCTACTACCATACGCATCTCAGAAGTTATAGGATACAAGGGGGTAAAAATAATCTCCCCTGCATTATAATCCATGGTGTAATCTTTGTTTTCTCCTCGTTGCAACAAAAGACCATTTACATACACGCGCTCTGATCCAGAGATAACCAATACATATAATTCGCCATTTTGCCCTTTTAGTTTATATGGGCCTTGGTTGCCTTCGTTGGCAGTAAAAGTGCTTTTGGCATACTGTCCTTTTACTAATGCCACGGATGTAAAGATGCTGTTTTTTTGGGCATCGGAACCAAAATCAAAATGGGCGGCTAGTCCTTGTACTTTTTTATTGAAATTTAAAAATTGGGTTTGGTGGTTTTCTAAAAATAAATCCCCACCTCGGATTTTCCAGCGATCACTAGCTAATTCCAGAAATATATTGTCAAATTGGTCTAGTTTTTGGGAGTAACCGCCATCTTGCAAAGGGATGTTGCTGTCTTGTAGTGAGGCCGTTAAACGCACTTTTTCGGATAGGTTTCCGGTAATTTGTAACTCTAAGTTAGAGTTTAAAACACCGTTTTGGTTGTTGCCAACGGTTAGTCCTCTGGTGATGCTTCCGGAGGTATTTAGTCCATCAAATGGCAGGTTTTTTGGAGCAGTAGTTTCTTCTATGGTATAGCGTTTTTCGGAGCCAATATCTTTAGAGACAATTTGATTTTCGTTGTAAATGCGATACTCTTGGGTAATAAAATCCGGAAATTTTAAGTAATGGACCTGTAAGGAGTCTGTTCTTGAAAAAGAAGTGGTTTTTAGAAGTAATTTTCCGTTCCAAAAATTCATGCCATAAAAACTACTATCTATAATGGCGCCTTTAGCATCTTCTATTTTAAAAAAAGCGGGGTTGATCCCTACGGTTTCCAGTACAATACTGTCTTTGCTGGGAGCGATTTTTTTGGAGGTATATAGCGAAAGCTCTTTCTGAGCATGGAGCCCAGAAAAAAAAAGTAGTGCTACAAAAAGAATTCCTTTTTTTAACATAAAGAGGATAACGTCTATAAATCAAAAGTAGTGTATTTTAAGGCTATTTATTGACGTAATAGGTGTTTTTTGGATCGTTAAATCAGGAAGTATTGGTTGGTGAAATAAAACCAGAGGGGATGTACTAGAGTATTTTGCAATTGCAAAAGTACCCTGGCAATCCCCAGGTTTATAAATTAATTTTCACTAATTATAATTTGCATGGTTTCTTTGCTTAGTTGTTTTAAAAGCACTTTTTTGCCCTCTTCTACCATTTGGGCGGCCGTGTCGTTAAAATGTCGGATGGTGTATAGGGTTACCTTTTCGGTATAATCTACTTTGAATTTTTTGGATAAAATAGCATTTACCTCTTTGAAGTTATCAAATTTATCTTCTACACAAACCGAGAAACTAATGGCTGAATTTTGAATCAAATTTACCTTAAGCTTAAATTGATGAAATAAAGAAAAAATCTCACTAATATGTTCTTCCATAATGAAAGAAAAATCAATGGAAGAAAGCGAAATCAATAACTGGTCTCTTTTTACAATATAACAAGGCAAGTAAGGTTCTAGAGTATTTCCTTTAGAAACACTGGTGCCTTTTAATAAAGGGTTAATAAAGGATTTTACATACAACGGAATTTCTTTTTTCTGTAAAGGCTGTAAGGTTTTAGGATGAATCACTGTGGCGCCATAAAAAGCCAGTTCGATTGCTTCTCTGTACGAAATTTGATTCAATAATTGGGCATTCTCAAAATACCTAGGGTCTGCATTCATTACTCCAGGAACATCTTTCCAGATGGTTACACTTTGGGCATTTAAGCAATAGGCAAAAATTGCAGCCGTATAATCCGAACCTTCACGACCTAATGTGGTGGTAAAATTGTTTGGATCGGATCCCAAGAATCCTTGGGTAATATTTAACTGATTGCGTTGGATGTTTTTGGAAATGTTTTCTTGGGTTAGTGCCCAATCTACTTCTGCATCTCTGTAATTGGTATTGGTTTTAATCAAATTTCGCACATCTACCCAAGTGGTTGGAATGTTCTTGTAGTTCATGAAATGGGCAAGTATGGTGGTCGAAATTAATTCGCCATAACTCACCACTTGGTCATAAACAAAGTTGTAATTTGTAGATTTGTTGTGCTCTAAAAAATAGTCTAATTCTAAAAATTTTTTATTCACGTCCTCAAAAACAGCAGGACACTCTGAATCAAACAAATCTAATAAAATTTGATTATGATATTTTTTTACTTCCTGCACAGATGCCTTCAAGGCGGATGATTTTTCAAAATAATCTTTGATTACGGTCTCTAGTGCATTGGTTGTTTTTCCCATTGCCGAGACCACTAATAAAACATCATCATACCCTACTTTTTGTAAAACGTCGTATACGTTTTTTATTCCTTCTGCATCTTTAATGGATGCGCCACCAAATTTGAATACTCTCATATTTATTTAAACAAAATTCTAATTTTCACTCTATTTTTTTATTAATCCGATACTATAAATGGCTTATAAATTGCTGGATTGCAGCCGCATCCATTTGTACGGTATTCCATTCTCTAAACACGGTTGCGCCAGTTTTTTCGTAAAATGCTATTGCGCCTTTGTTCCAGTCGAGTACGTTCCATTCTACCCGCAATACTTGGTCTTTCTGGGCTTGTTTGATCACCTCTGCATACAATGCGTGTCCAATACCTTTGCCACGCATTGCTGCATTAACTACTAAATCTTCCAGGTGAATGGTTTTTCCTTTCCAGGTAGAATAGCGGTAATAATACAACGCAATACCTACAATTTTATGGGGCTGTAGAGGATTTAGGCTGTCTGTTTCGGCTACAAATACAGAAAATAATGGCTGCTCATTAAAGCCATCTCTAATTAAATCCGCCTCGGTGATGGCTACTGCCTGGGGTTCGTTTTCAAAATCTGCTAATTCTTGAATCAATGCTAGAACCGCTTTCATATCCTTTGCTTCTCCTTTTCTAACGATCATGTTTTTATTTTTTTTAAAGTTAAGTGCTTCTTTTATAACTTTTATTTCTTTATTTCGGGTCTTTTATTAGCAAATATACAATACTACTAAACTAAGTAAACTTTATTGAATTCATTTTCACAAAAAAACCGATATTTGTGACTTCAAACTAACTACAACGATTTCTTAATGGAAGAACGCAACAAGACCTTAGGGGAATTTATTATCGAGAATCAAAATGCCTTTCAATACTCGTCTGGAGAGCTATCGCGTATTATCAACTCGATCCGTTTGGCGGCCAAAGTAGTCAACTACAAGGTCAACAAAGCAGGATTGGTAGATATTGTGGGCGCAGCTGGAGAACAAAATATTCAGGGAGAGGACCAACAAAAACTAGATGTATATGCCAATGAAGTTTTTATTCAAACTTTAATCAATCGGGAGATTGTCTGTGGGATTGCCTCCGAAGAAAATGACGAGTACATTACCGTAGAGGGTAGTGATAATAGCCACAACAATAAATATGTAGTTTTGATGGATCCTTTGGATGGATCTTCGAATATTGATGTAAATGTTTCGGTAGGAACTATTTTTTCGGTTTATAGAAGAATAACTCCAATTGGAACTCCAGTAACAATAGAAGATTTTTTACAACCAGGGGTCAATCAAGTAGCAGCAGGGTATGTAATTTACGGAACCTCTACCATGATTGTGTATACCACGGGGCATGGTGTAAATGGCTTTACGCTAAACCCAGCCATAGGAACTTTTTACCTATCGCATCCCAATATGCAATTTTCTAGAGATGGGCATATCTACTCTATAAACGAGGGGAATTATGTGCATTTTCCGCAAGGAGTTAAAAACTATATTAAATACTGTCAATCCGAAGAAGAGGATAGGCCTTATACGTCTCGTTATATCGGAAGCTTGGTTTCGGATATTCATAGAAACATGATCAAAGGCGGGATTTATATTTATCCAACCAGTTCCAAGGCCCCAAAAGGAAAGTTACGTTTGTTATACGAATGCAACCCAATGGCGTTTATAGTGGAGCAAGCAGGCGGAAAAGCCTCTGATGGATTTGGAAGAATCATGGAAATAGCACCTAAAGAATTGCATGAGAGAGTGCCGTTTTTCTGTGGAAGTTACAACATGGTAGAAAAAGCCGAAGCATTCATGCTAGAAGCAAAGCAAAATATATAAGCTGCCGCAAAAGTTAGCAAAGCGATAAAAAAAGCTTCCGATATTTTCGGAAGCTTTTTTTGTATTACAATTTTTCGGTTTTTTCTATTTCAGAAACAAAAAGATCCAAATCCGCTTTCTCATCAGCCAATTCTAATGCTTTTTTGACAATTGCAGCTACGTTTTCGGGAGTAAACCCAATGCCTAAACATAGTTTTTGTAGCATAACCTCTTGATTGTCTCCTAAATGGTGGTCTACGTTAACAATACGCGCCAAATCATACAAACGCTCAATTCTTTGAGAGTTTAAATAAGGTGGATTGATAGGGTATTTCTTAGGGTTCTCTAAAATTTCTTCGTATTCTGCGGCAGAAATTTCAAGTCTAATGGCTAGTTTGTCTAAAAACGCTCTTTCTTCTGGAGCAAAAACTCCATCTGCTAATGCTAATCTAACAATAGATGAAAAGTGACCTTTGTTTCTTTGTTTGAATTCGCTATCAAATAAATCTGAAAATGACATAGTTAATTTTTTATTTATATCGGACAAAGATAATTCAATTTTTAAATTTTTAATTTTCTTTTTAATTTTTCTTTAACAAAATCCTTGTTTTAACACCATTATAAGTTAGGATTTGTGGCTTTCAATCTACCATATTCAAAATAAATCGTAAGTTTACACCCCTTTATCACTATTAATATTATATAGAACTTATGTCGGAATTTTGGATTTATTTTCAAATAGGATTAAAGCATGTTTTGGATATTCATGCCTATGATCATGTGTTGTTTTTAATAGCCTTAACCGTACCGTATGCTTTCAAAGATTGGCAACGTCTTTTTGTATTGGTTTCCATTTTTACCATAGGACACACTATGGCGCTGCTGCTTTCTGTATTGGATATAGTAATCATAAAAGTAAATGTGGTCGAGGTCTTAATTCCGGTGAGTATACTCATCACGGCAGTGTTTAATTTGTTTACAGCAGGCAAGTCTGGTAAGAGTGAGCGTGTCAACCTTGTTTTTTTTGTAACCTTATTCTTTGGGATTATTCATGGTTTAGGATTTTCTAATTATTTTAAATCCATACTCGGAGGGACCGCAAGTTCAAAAATAATACCTCTTGCAGAATTTGCTTTGGGTATAGAGGCCGCCCAGCTAATTGTAGTTTTTGTGGTGTTGGTAGCCTCTTATATTGTGCAAACTGTTTTTAGATTTTCTAAAAGAGATTGGGCTTTAGTTTTGTCTGCATTTATTATTGGAGTAGTGTTGCCTATGATTATAGAAAGTGAAATTTGGATTAGATAACAAACAATGGATACAAAAAAACGAAATAAATACGACAAGGCGTACCTTAGAATAGCAACCGAATGGGGTTTGCTGTCGTATTGCAAACGCAAACAAGTAGGAGCTATTATTGTTCGGGATCGGATGATTATTTCGGATGGTTATAATGGTACACCCTCAGGATTTGAAAACTGTTGCGAAGACGAGGCAGGACTAACCCGATGGGATGTTCTGCATGCGGAGGCAAATGCAATCCTAAAGGTCGCTCGGTCTACCCAATCCTGCGAAGGAGCCACCCTATACATCACCCTATCACCTTGCAAGGAGTGTAGCAAGCTCATACACCAATCGGGCATAAAGAGAGTGGTATACCACCAAGGTTATCGGGATGATTCTGGAATTAAATTTTTAATAAAAGCCGGTGTAGTAGTAGATCATATACCAGATTTAGAAGCCTAAAATGAAAAACAATGGAGCATATTTTCCTTTAATTATAAGTGCTGCTGTTGCGCTAGGCATTGTTATTGGCAGTTGGTTGCCTACTGCTGGTCAGACTTCTTTTTTGGCCAAAAATAGTTCTAAAGAAAAGCTCAATCAATTGATTGATTTTATAGATACAGAATATGTAGATGCCATCAATACGGACTCTATTGTAAATGTAACCGTAAATGCCCTTATGAAACAGTTAGACCCTCACTCTGTATATGTTCCTCCAAGTGAACAAGCACAGCTAGCGGAACACATGAAGGGAGAATTTGTAGGCATAGGTGTTAATTTTTATATGTACAAAGACTCGTTGGCTATTATAAAACCAGTAGCAAATGGTCCTTCTGCCAAGGCTGGTTTACGAGCAGGAGACCGGATTTTGTACGCCAATAAAACCAAACTCTACGGGCGCAAATTGCCTAACGACAGCTTGTTTTCATCGCTCAAGGGAGCTGCAGGATCTGAGGTTGAGCTTACAATTTATAGAAAAACAGACCATAAAAAAATAAAAATAAAATTAAAGCGCGACGTGATTCCGCTGCAAAGCGTAGATGCAGCCCTGCAAATTACGCCAACTATGGCGTATATAAAAATAAATCGTTTTGCGCAGACCACCCATGCTGAATTTCAAGCAGCAGTAACAAAACTACAAAAAGCAGGAGCAACCTCTTTAGTGCTCGATCTCAGAGACAACGGAGGCGGTTATATGGAACAAGCAATAGCCATTGCAGACGAATTGCTTGCAAAAGGGCAGTTGGTTGTATTTACCAAAAACAAAAACAATAAAACCCAAAAAACCTACGCCACCAACAAAGGTAGTTTTGAGCAAGGATCTGTTTATATTTTGATTAATGAAAATAGTGCTTCGGCTAGTGAAATTTTGGCAGGGGCTATTCAAGACAATGATAGAGGAATCATCGTAGGGCGTCGTTCTTTTGGTAAAGGACTCGTGCAGAGAGAAATGGATTTTAAGGATGGTTCTGCAGTGCGCCTGACCGTAGCTAGATACTACACCCCAACGGGTCGGTCTATACAAAAACCCTATACCAAAGGTTCTGAAGATTTGTATTTTAAAGAAGCTTCTTCTCGATTTTTGACCGGCGAATTATACGAAAAAGACAGTATTAAGCTCGCAGATAGTCTGAAGTTTAAGACCCCAAAAGGGAGGATTGTGTACGGAGGCGGAGGGATTGTGCCAGATATATTTGTAGCTTTAGAAGCAGAGCAAGGCAACGAAGACGTTTTTTATCTAATGCAATCCGGAATAGTAGGTAATTTTGTTTTTGAACAATTAGATAAAGACAGAAAAGCATTTTCGGGAGTAACTTTTAAGCAATTTAAAAGCACCATGCATGCCACCAATAAACACGTTGTTTCTTTTGAGGTTTTTCTGTCAGAAAACGGTTTGGGCCTAAAAATAGGTAAAAACAAAGCAGTAGTCAAACGGTATCTAACGGCAGAATTTGCCAGACAACTCTACGGCGAAAACTACTATTATGCCATACTCTTACAAGAAGACGCTATGATAAAAACAATACTTAAGCAATAGCTTTTTTTAAGGATTTGTGGGTGTTTTTGTTTGTATTGAGCTAGATCTCTATGGTTTTCTTGGGATATTTCTAAAAAAATAATTTAGAACCAACAACTACTTAAAGTTGATTTTTGGTTTTTTGTTCGATGGCTTTAGATACTCTAAAGATCCATAAAATAAGCACGGCACAAAACGAAGCAACAATACCAATAAAGGCCACCACGCTATCACCTTGAAAAGGATTGCTAAAATCTAGCAAAGTAATGTTAAAAACGATAAGCGCTACTGCTAGAAAAATTAAAATGTTTGTAAAAATTTTCATAATATGTTGTTTTTAATTGGCATCAATTCAATAGTCTTTATTTTTAGCCTTGTTGAATCAAAGTATAGGGTAAGTAAGATGCAAAAATAAATAAAAATATTTTAGACAAATAAACCTTTAACATTAGCTGCAAATAATTTAACAGCAATGGCAAGCAAAATCACACCAAAAGTCTTCCGGATAACGCCAAGTCCGTTTTCGCCCAACATTCGTTCTATTTTGGCCGAAGATTTTAAAACAATATAGACAATAATAATATTGAGTATAATAGCGATGATAATATTAATGGTTTCAAATTGCGACTTTAGAGACAACAGCGTAGTCATGGTTCCTGCTCCAGCAATCAAAGGAAAAGCCAACGGGACTATCGAAGCAGAGCTAGCCTCTTCGTCTTTGTAAATCCGAATGCCTAAAATCATTTCTAGAGCCAGAAAAAACAATACAAAAGAACCCGCTACAGCAAAAGAGTGTACATCAATTCCTATTAATTTTAAAATCTCTTCTCCAATAAACAAAAAAACGATCATTATTCCTCCAGAAGTTATAGACGCTTTTCCGGATTCTAAATGTCCAAATTTAGAACGTAAATCAATAATGATAGGGATAGAACCAATAATATCAATTACGGCAAAAAGCACCATACCTACAGTAATTATTTCTCTAAGATCAAGTAACATAAGTTTGTTTTTAGGGTGCTAAGGTACACATTTTAAAGAAAAGTAATCTAAAGAAATAGCAAATACCAGCTCAAAATAAAGGGTCTAATTTTTTCAAAAAGAGCGTGTTTTTGCTGCGGCATTTAATCCTTTTTTTTCAATTTTAAAAGGGTTAAATGCTTTTTTAAAATTCTTTTAAAAGCCATTTTTAACAATCCTTTTGTCTTAGTTTGTCTATCTTTGTGCTTTTATAAACACAAGTACTATAGCATGTTTCAATTAGGAAAAACCATCGTTTCAGAAGATATTTTAGAAAAAGATTTTGTATGCAATTTATCTGCCTGCAAAGGCGCTTGTTGTGTAGATGGAGATGCTGGAGCGCCCTTGACCGAGGAAGAAACTAAAATTCTAGAAGCGATCTATCCTAAAGTAAAACCTTTTTTACGAAAAGAAGGTATTGCTGCCATTGAGGCCCAAGGCAGCTGGGTAAAAGGAACCGATGGAGATTTAGAAACTCCCTTGATAGATGGCAAAGATTGTTCGTATGTTATTTTTGATGGCAAAACGGCACTTTGTGGTATAGAGCAAGCATACAACCAAGGTTTGGTAGATTGGAAAAAACCAGTTTCGTGTCACTTATATCCAATTAGAGTAAAAGATTTTACGGAGTTTGCTGCAGTCAATTATGACAGATGGGACATTTGTGATCCAGCTTGTTCTTTAGGGCAAGAGCTTGAGGTGCCTGTTTATAAATTTGTTAAAGAAGCCCTAGTTAGAAGGTTTGGACCAGATTGGTATGCAGAGCTAGATAAAGTAGCCCAAGACATGAAGCGTTCTTAAATCTGAAATTCAGGTTGGATTAAATACAAGCTATAAAAAAATAAAAATCTCTTTTAAAGGCCATAAACCAATTGTTCTTAGAGGGTTCTTTTTGGGCTCTAAAGCTACTGTTTTACAACATTTCAGGGTGTTTTGTGTTTTTTAAATACCTGAAAAACAATAATTTGCGTTTTTGTTTAAAAAAGTCCTTCTAGAGTGGTTTTGTTAAAAACTCCAGCTTATTGTGAATAAGTTTGGCTTTCTTTATTGCTTGCAAATGACAACCTTTGCGGGGCTTTAATTTGGTAGAATATTTGTTAGAATCTCAAAAAAATAAACAACAGTAATGTCAAAAATGGAACCAATTTTACAAGAAAATAAAAATCGTTTTGTGATTTTTCCGATTAAACACCATGATATTTGGGAGTGGTATAAAAAAATGGAGGCTAGTTTTTGGACTGCCGAAGAAATTGATTTGTCTCAAGATTTAAATGACTGGAATAATAAATTAACGGATGACGAACGTTATTTTGTAAAACATATCCTAGCCTTTTTTGCGGCCTCAGATGGGATAGTAAACGAAAATCTGGCGGAGAACTTTGTAAACGAAGTGCAGTACGCAGAGGCAAAGTTCTTTTATGGTTTTCAAATCATGATGGAAAACATTCATAGCGAAACCTATTCGTTATTGATTGACACCTATGTGAAGGATGAAATTGAAAAAGACGAGTTATTCAACGCTCTAGAAATTTTTCCGGCCATCAAGAAAAAAGCAGATTGGGCTCTTAAATGGATCGAATCGGATTCTTTTGCCGAAAGGCTAATTGCTTTTGCGGCAGTAGAAGGAATTTTCTTCTCAGGGGCTTTTTGTTCTATTTATTGGTTAAAAAAGCGTGGCCTAATGCCTGGTTTGACTTTTTCTAATGAGTTGATCTCTAGAGACGAGGGAGTTCATTGTGATTTTGCAGTGCATTTACACAACCACCATTTGATTAATAAAGTTTCTAAAGAACGTATTAGAGAAATCATTGTAGATGCCTTAAACATTGAAAGAGAGTTTATTACAGAATCTCTTCCGGTGAGTTTAATAGGGATGAATGCAGTGTTAATGACCCAATACCTAGAGTTTGTAGCAGACCGATTGTTAGTTGAGTTAGGCTGCGATAGAGAATATCATACCACCAATCCGTTTGATTTTATGGACATGATTTCGCTGCAAGGAAAAACCAATTTCTTTGAAAAGAAAGTAGCCGAATACCAAAAATCTGGAGTGATGAATACGGATGATGATGCTCAAAAAATTTCTTTTGATGCCGATTTTTAAACCGGTGGACTAATGTTCCGATTGCCAGAATACCACTTGGAGACATTGTTTTCCATAAAATATTACAAATAAACAAAAATAAAAAAGGGATTTTTTATTTTAAAAAAAACTAAAAGTATGTACGTAGTAAAGAGAGATGGTCGTAAAGAGCCAGTAATGTTTGATAAAATCACCGATAGAATTAAAAAACTATGCTATGGTTTAAATGATTTAGTAGATGCTGTTAAAGTAGCTATGCGTGTAATTGAAGGACTCTATGATGGAGTAGCTACGTCTGAGTTAGATAATTTAGCAGCCGAGACGGCGGCTTCGATGACAATTGCGCATCCGGATTATGCACAATTAGCAGCCCGAATTGCGATTTCTAATTTGCATTCTAACACCACCAAATCGTTCTCAGAAACGATGACCGAAATGTACCACTACGTCAATCCAAGAAACGGACAATACGCACCGTTAATTGCAGAGGATGTTTATAAAGTTATACAAGACAATGCGGCTTTTTTGGACTCGCATGTCTTATACAATAGAGATTTTAATTATGATTATTTTGGTTTCAAAACATTAGAACGTTCGTATTTACTTAAAATAAACGGAAAAATTGTCGAGAGACCACAACACATGCTGATGCGTGTTGCTGTTGGGATCCACTTGGATGATTTAGAGTCGGTTTTAGAGACCTATGACCTAATGTCCAAAAAGTATTTTACGCATGCCACGCCAACATTATTTAATGCAGGAACTCCAAAACCTCAAATGTCTTCTTGTTTTTTGTTAGCCATGCAAGACGATAGCATTGACGGAATTTACGACACCCTAAAACAAACCGCAAAAATCTCGCAATCTGCAGGAGGCGTAGGGTTGTCTATCCATAATGTCCGTGCAACAGGATCTTATATTCGGGGCACTAACGGCACCTCCAACGGAATCGTTCCCATGTTGCGTGTTTTTAATGATACCGCACGATATGTAGATCAAGGCGGCGGAAAACGCAAAGGAAGTTTTGCTATATATATCGAAACATGGCACGCCGATATTTTTGATTTTTTAGATCTAAAAAAGAATACCGGAAAAGAAGAAATGCGCGCCAGAGACTTGTTTTTTGCGATGTGGACCTCCGATTTGTTCATGAGACGCGTACAAGAAAATGGCAACTGGACCTTAATGTGTCCTAACGAGTGCCCTGGCTTGTATGATGTGCACGGCGAAGAATTTGAAAAAATGTACACAGACTACGAAATAGCAGGAAAAGGCCGAAAAACCATAAAAGCACATGAATTATGGGAAAAAATTCTAGAATCTCAAATTGAGACCGGAACCCCATACATGCTATACAAAGATGCCGCAAACCGCAAATCCAACCAAAAAAACCTAGGAACCATTCGTTCTTCTAACCTATGCACCGAAATCATGGAGTACACCTCCGCAGATGAGGTAGCAGTTTGTAACTTGGCATCCCTATCCTTGCCCATGTTTGTAGAGAACGGCGCGTTTGATCACCAAGCACTCTATAACGTGACCAAACGAGTAACTCGCAACCTAAACAAAGTTATAGACAGAAATTACTATCCAGTACCAGAGGCCAAAAACTCCAATATGAGACACAGACCAATAGGTCTAGGTGTGCAAGGATTAGCAGATGCATTCATTATGTTGCGTTTGCCATTTACCTCCAAAGAAGCCAAAAAACTCAATCAAGAAATTTTTGAAACACTATATTTTGCAGCCGTAACCGCCTCCATGGAAATGGCAAAAGAAGAAGGGCCTTACTCCACATTTCAAGGATCACCTATGTCCGAAGGATCCTTTCAATACAACCTATGGGGTATTGAAGACGAAGCACTATCCGGACGATGGGATTGGGCTTCCTTGCGAAAAGAAGTACTACAACACGGAGTGCGCAACTCCTTATTGGTAGCACCAATGCCAACGGCCTCTACCTCCCAAATTTTAGGTAATAACGAAGCATTTGAGCCCTATACCTCCAATATTTATACCCGCCGAGTACTATCGGGAGAGTTCATTGTAGTCAACAAGCACCTACTGCATGATTTAGTAGAACTCGGACTCTGGAATGACGCCTTAAAACAAGAGTTAATGCGTAACAACGGATCCGTACAAGATTTAAACATTCCGCAGGATCTAAAAGATTTATACAAAACCGTATGGGAATTGTCCATGAAAGACATCATAGACATGTCTCGCGACCGAGGCTATTTTGTAGACCAATCCCAATCCTTGAATTTGTTTATGCAAAACGCCAACTATTCTAAGCTAACGTCGATGCATTTTTATGCTTGGCGCGCAGGATTAAAAACCGGAATGTACTACCTCCGAACCAAAGCCGCCGTAGATGCCATTAAGTTTACCCTAAATAATGACAAAAAAACCGAGCCAATCCAAGTCCAAGTTGCATCCAAACCAGCTCCTGCTCCAGTAGCGGCAGCGGTAGAGATGACCAGCGACGAATACAAAGCCATGATCGAACTAGCTAAAAATGCTGGACCCGAAGATTGCGAAATGTGTGGAGCTTAAATAAAACCACATATTAAAACCTAAAAACAGCTATCACTTATTGGTAGCTGTTTTTTTTTGGAGCTTTTTCCTGCTTTCCGTTGCAATCTTTTTATTTTTAAAGAAAAAATAAAAAGGATTTTCACTACAATCAGGGCTAGAAAAAACAACATGCCATTTGCCATAATTTTATAAGAGAGACCTCAAAGGAGCACTTTACGCATCTCGATGCTTGCCAACAATTTCGTAACAGTATCCAAAAATACTGTAAATCTCAACCGCTTGCTGCAGCGTATGTTTGTACTATCAAACAACACCGTTATGAAAGCAATAGAACATACCAAGCAAATATTCAAAAAAATCATACACTTAATTTACGCCACCTGTACCAATGATATCATTGTATATTCCAAACAAGCCAGCAATATAGAGCTATTTATTGTTGCCTTTTTTGTAGAATGCAACCGCCTTTTTATTGCAGATAGTATTGCAATGAATGCCGTACAAAAACACTATTTCAATAAGATACAAGCCTACACTACATTTAGAAATACAATTGCAGAACACCGATGGTTTCAAATTAAAAAAGCCAGCACAACACTATGGTTTAGCAATAAAACCCTAAGCGGAATTTATCCTAAACAAAATAGGATGCACACCAATACAAAAATGGCATCTGCAAGCAGTTTTTTGCTACTATTGGGTTTTTATCGTCAAGAATAGGCTATCTTACCGTAATGCTTTTACAATTTTAAAAAAAAAGCAATTTACCCCAAAAACCATCGCCATTATGAACCCAGAACACTATA
Source organism: Flavobacterium crassostreae (assembly GCF_001831475.1). Lineage (NCBI taxonomy): Bacteria > Pseudomonadati > Bacteroidota > Flavobacteriia > Flavobacteriales > Flavobacteriaceae > Flavobacterium > Flavobacterium crassostreae. The sequence goes on from NZ_CP017688.1 coordinate 1,058,454, forward strand.
GAATTTCAGAACACTTATTTGCAACAAAAACCCAACGATTTCTACACTTTGTCCTCGACTCGTTGTTTAGCTACATTCTAATCTTGAGTGCAGGAACCACCTTAGTTCTTGCCGGAGAAACCTTTGGTTATCCATCCTTGTCAGAGTGGGTGGAGACAATGACTTTGCTCGAAATCATTGTCTACAGCATAGGAATTATTTTTTTGTACTACTTTTTGACCGAAGTATATTTTGCAAGAACACCAGCAAAAATACTTACAAAAACCATTGTAGTTAAATATGACGGAACCAAACCCACAATCCAAAACATCTTTTATAGAACCTGGAGTCGTTTTATACCCCTGGAATGGTTTTCTTATTTAGGCACCGCAACTATTGGTTGGCATGATGCCTTATCGCGAACGTATGTTGTCCATAAACAAGCATTGCTAAAGGATCGAGTGTCCTTTCAAAATAAAAAATAATTTTAAAACTAATAGAACACTTTTTAACCTAAATACATAACCATACGATAGTTTTTTTATAAAAAATGCCCCAAATAGTGTCTAACTTTTTGGGGCAGATTCCTGCACTTTGCTTTCTGATTTTATTAAATAGTAGGTGTGTCCACTGCCACACGCATTTGTCTGGCAGTCTGTACCATTGCAGGGGATTATGATTTTATGCTAAAAATATTAGTCAAAGACATGGCAAGTTACCAAGATTTTGTAATGAACAAATTGTCTACCATTGAAAACATAGGCAATACCCAGACTATTTTTGTGATGGGCGAAATAAAGCACAGCACCGCTTTGCTTTTTTAGGTAAAAGCAATTCTGATACCGGGAGTAGTATTTTTTAGAAACAACAAGGCAATTTTAAAATCAAACCAAAGGTATTGTGCTGCTTGCTATTTCTCTATCTTTGGGGCAAGAATTAAAATCTGACAATTGACAAGCATGAACTGGGAACAACTTTTATCATTAAGACGACAAGGCGACACAACCAAAAGATTACGCATAGAACAAGACGACACCCGTTTGGGGTTTGAGGTAGATTATGACCGTATTATTTTCTCGGCAGCCTTCAGGAGTTTGCAAGATAAAACCCAAGTAATCCCACTATCTAAAACAGATTTTGTACACAGCCGTTTGACTCATAGTTTAGAGGTTTCGGTTGTGGGGCGGTCTTTAGGACGTTTAGTAGGGAAGAAAATTCTTCAAAAATACCCACATCTACAAGAAGTACATGGCCACCACATGAATGATTTTGGAGCCATTGTAGCTGCAGCCTCTTTGGCGCACGATATCGGAAATCCTCCCTTTGGACACTCTGGCGAAAAAGCCATTGGAGAATATTTTTCTATAGGTAATGGCAAACAATACCAAGATCGGTTGTCTTCTAAAGAATGGCAAGATTTGATTGATTTTGAAGGCAATGCCAATGGATTTTCGGTGCTTACTGCTAGTCGTCCTGGGATAGAAGGTGGCTTGCGTATTTCGTATGCAACTTTGGGTGCTTTTATGAAATATCCAAAGGAGAGTTTGCCTAAAAAGCCTACTAAAAATATTGCAGACAAAAAGTATGGTTTTTTTCAGACCGATAAAAATTTCTTTAATGAAGTAGCCCAAGATATGGGGATGATTTCCAATAAAGAAGCAGGATCTATTGGGTTTGAAAGGCATCCGTTGGCGTATTTGGTCGAAGCGGCAGATGATATTTGTTATACCATCATTGATTTTGAAGATGGGATTAATTTGGGCTTGGTTTCGGAAGATTTTGCCTTAGAATATTTAATCAAATTGGTAAAAGATAGTATTGATACCTCCAAATACAAAACCTTGCAGACCAAAGAAGACCGTATTAGTTACCTGCGTGCCTTAGCAATTGGTAGTTTGATTCAAGATGCCGTAAACGTATTTGTGGATAACGAAGAAGCTATCTTGAACGGGCAATTTCCGTATGCTTTAACAGACAAAAGCAAATACAAGGCTCAAATGGATGATATTATAAAAATTAGTGTAAACAACATTTATCAGAGCCGCGAGGTGATTGAAAAAGAGATTGTTGGTTATCAGATAATTCAGACTTTACTGGACAAATTTATAACCGCTTATGATAATAAATTTAACGGCAAAGCCTCTAATTATGATGAATTACTTCTAAAGATGCTACCAGAGAAACACCATTTTGAAAAAGAAAACCTCTACGAGCGGTTGTTGCATATTTGCCATTATATCTCGCTGCTAACCGATGGCAATGCCTTAGAATTGTTTAATACCATCAACGGCAAAAAAGGGATTTAGGAATTTTTAAAAAGTATACACAAACCCCACGCCTAATACTTGTTTGAGTTGTAGTTTTGGCCCTACAGTAACTTGTTTGCCATCTCTCTCTTCTTTGGCTTTAATATCGTCATCATATATTAGATGCGCTCCAATGTTTGTTTTGACATGGTCATTAACCACCAATTCGACCATAAGGTTGTTGTCAACATCTATATTGCCAAATTTATTGATGTAGTCCGAGTACAGGCTTATTCTGTTTTCTAAAGTAATGTTTTTAAAAATCTCCTCTTTGTATAATGCAGTTACCAAAAAACCAAGTTCAATTTTTGACTTTTGACCTGGTGTTAGGAGGTTGTTTTGGGTGTCATAGGTTGCCTTCCGGACCCCAAAAGAACCCTGATTTGCCAACCTTTCGTCCAATACAAAGGTCATTTTTGAAGTAAATGGCGAGAGATACAACAATCTGTTTTTTTCGGGAGTGGCATATTCCGCTCCAATACCAATAAATACGTAAGCAGGTGCAAAGGGTTTAGAAACCGCTTTTTGAGTATTTGGGTACGCATATCCGTTAGTAAATTGCGTATTGAAATTAAATTTGGCAGTATGGTACCAGTTAGAAAGAGTGTCTCTTCGATAACCAAAAGCAGAATTAAACTGAAAGACATCTTCTGTTTTTCGGACCTCCAGCCCATCTTGTTTGTTTAGCCCATAGCGCATCACCAATTCGTTCGTCCAATTGTAGGTATCTTGGGTGTAAATACGGGTAAATTTGGATTTTAATAAACCTGTAATGGAGCTCGTTCCACCAGCATTCCAGTTTACAAAAGCTATTTCAGAAAGATCAAAACCAACCTGGTTTTTTTTGACCCAATCGGTCAAAGAGTCGCGCTCGGTAGTTATTTTTGGCACCGGTTTACTAGTAATTATTTTTTGAGAACAAACCGTTGCTGAAAATAAGATTAAAAAACAAAGAGAGAATACAGTTTTAAACATAACTTAATGGTTGAAAGGCAAGAGATAATTTAGAGTATAATTTTTGAAAAAAGCAATTCTAAACTGCTAACGTCTATTTTGCAAAATTGTTGCAATTCCGTAACGGTTCCGTGTTCTATAAAGGCATCTGGAACCCCTAGAGTAGTTATTGGTATTAGGTAGTTGTTTTGAGATGCAAATTCTAAAATACCACTTCCAAAACCGCCAACAATAGTACCATCTTCAATGGTAAGGATGCTTTTAAATTGCGCAAAAATAAGGTGTAATTCTTTTTCATCCAAAGGTTTTACAAACGCAAAATTATAATGCGCTATGGCCTCTGGTTCTAAAAGGTTTTTTAGAGCCTGCCTAACGTTGTTGCCAATGGTTCCTGTAGATAAAACGGCTATTTGTGTTCCGGTTTTTAGACAAACAGATTTTCCGATAGCAATAGGTTGGTATTTTCCAAAATTATTTTGGCGCCAATAGGCATTTTGCCCTCTGCCTCTGGGATACCGAATAGCAATAGGATTTTGCAAACCTAGCTGTGCGGTATATAAAATATTTTGAAGGTCTATTTCGTTCAAAGGAGCATATATAATCAGGTTTGGAACACATCTTAAATAAGCAATGTCAAAAACACCATGATGGGTTGCACCATCCTCGCCAACTAATCCGGCACGATCCAGACAAAAAATTACCGCTAGATTTTGTAAGGCTACATCATGGATAATTTGGTCATAGGCTCTTTGTAAAAAAGTAGAATAAATATTGCAAAAAACAACCATTCCTTGTGTAGCCATTCCTGCGGCTAGAGTTACGGCATGCTGTTCTGCAATTCCTACATCAAAGGCGCGCTCTGGCATGGCTTCCATCATGAATTTTAAAGAACTCCCAGAAGGCATGGCAGGAGTAATGCCAAGGATTTTTTGGTTTTTTTGTGCCAAATCCAAAACGGTCAAGCCAAAAACATCTTGGTATTTAGGAGGAAGATTTTCTTCGGATTTCAAATAAATCTCTCCAGATTTGGCGTCAAATTTGCCTGGCGCATGGTACTTTACTTGGTTTTCTTCGGCTTGTTTTAGACCTTTTCCTTTGGTGGTTATTAGATGCAAAAATTTAGGGCCCTTGATTTTTTGTAAACGCCGGAGCTCTTTAATAACGGCAAAAATATCGTGTCCATCCACGGGGCCTGAATAATCAAAATTCAAGGATTTAATCATGTTATTCTGCCTAGGGTTTTTTCCGTTTTTGACCGAAGTCAAATAATTTTTTAAAGCGCCTACGCTCGGATCAATTCCAATGGCATTGTCATTGAGTATTACTAATAAATTGGCATTGGTAACTCCTGCATGATTCAGCCCTTCAAAAGCCATCCCCGAAGCAATAGAGGCGTCTCCAATAACTGCAATATGTTGTTTGTCAAAATCGCCTTTTAGATTAGAGGCTATCGCCATGCCTAATGCGGCAGATATGGCCGTGGAGGAGTGGCCAACACCAAAGGCATCATAAGGGCTTTCGGTTCTTTTTGGGAAACCAGAAATACCGCCAAGTTGTCTATTGGTGTCAAAGTTTTCTCTTCTGCCAGTTAGTATTTTGTGTCCATAAGCCTGATGGCCTACGTCCCAAATAAGCAAATCGGTAGGGGTATTGAATACATAATGCAAGGCAATGGTGAGTTCAATAACCCCTAAGCTAGCACCAAGATGCCCTTCTTTTACGGAAACGATAGCAATGATAAATTCTCGCAATTCTTTGGCAACTTGAGGGAGTTGTACTTCCTCTAACTTACGCAAATCGGTTGGATAATAAATGTTTGAAAGTAAATTATTTGACATGGCACAAAGGTACGATTTGAAATTGTATTTTTGCAATACAGAAAAAAGTTGTTAGAACAACCAACACCAAATAAACTGCATTTTTAGCAAGAAAGTAACTTTGCCAATTTACAATACATGATGATGGATCCCTTTACAGACGAATATTTTATGAAAAAAGCCTTGCAAGAAGCTGCAATGGCTTTTGATAAGGGCGAAATTCCGGTTGGGGCGCTAGTGGTAGCGCACAACACCATTATAGCCAGAGGTCATAATTTGACAGAAATGTTGAACGATGTAACGGCACATGCCGAGATGCAAGCCATAACGGCTGCAGCAAACTATCTAGGAGGAAAATACCTGAAAGATTGCACGCTTTATGTAACCTTAGAACCTTGCCAAATGTGTGCTGGAGCTTTGTACTGGAGTCAGATTTCTAAAATTGTTTTTGGAGCAAGTGATTTGCAGCGTGGGTTTAAAAAAATGGGAAGCCAATTGCACCCAAAAACTACTGTAGTTGGTGGTGTTTTGGCAGAGGAAGCAGCAGATTTGATGCAGCGTTTTTTTGCGGCAAGAAGAAAATAAATTACTCTTTGTAGCCTTGCATTACGTAAATATAGAGGTATCTAGCGGGTTGGTTTCCTCGTAATTGTTGGATTATTGTTGGCGCATTGATTTTTTTAAACTCCGTTGCATAAATTAAATTTGGATCGGTAAAACTGTTCGAAACAGTGATGTAATAAGCGGTATCTCCTTTTTTGAGTTGTTTTCTGTATTGGTTTAGCCAATGGTAGGTATGGATGTCTGCTAGAGTTCCAAGGGCTACAAAATCCATGTTCAAAGGCTGTGCAATGTAATGGTCAATATGTGCCCCCGGAAACCATTTGTTGTTAATTATAAAAGAGGTATTGGTTAAGCCAGAGGTTTGGTTTTTTTGATGTATTTTTTCAAATTCCGTCTTAAATTCGTTCCAATTATAAAGATCCAAAGTAACATCTCCTTTGCCCAAAATAGCTTCTTTTTTGCTTCCTAAGGTTCCTGGATATGCTAGAACTACTGCCATCGCTATAGCAACCATTCCTATTATTAGATAACTAGCATAAGGGACAAGTTTTGTGATTTTAGGTTTTTTTAAATCCGATAAATAGCAACCTGCAAGAATCAGCAATGCAGTGTAGCCAGGTCCGGACCAATGTGGCAAGGTGTTTCTAAATAAAGACAATACCAGTAGTATGCCAATCAATGGCAAGCTTTGCAATAGAAGGATTCTTAGATAAGGTACCGCTAGAATCACTTTGTTTTTGGATAAGGCAATTAGAGTGCCAATAATCAAAAAATAGTTGATTGGATTGTTGTATAAAAAGCCGCCAAATAATTCTCTCCAAAAACCATCGCTATTTATTCCTTGGTTGATTGCAACCCGATTACTGTGAAAAGTATAGGTTATAAAATGGTTGTCAATATTCCATAACAAAATAGGAGAGCTAATTACTAATGTAGTAAGTATTGCCATATAAAAAGCAGGTTTGGATAGGTGTTTTTGGTCATAAATGACAACATACAACCCAAATCCAAACCACAAAAACACCCCATGAATTTTACTCATTATACTTAGTCCGGCACAAAGTCCAAACAGAATCAAATATAGGTTTTGTCTTTTGGGGGTGTGTATTAATTGTACTAGTGCATAGAGCGCTAGCATCCAAAAAAAAAGTTGCGGCGTATCCGGAAGAATAAATACACCTGCAATAATACTAGAATAAATGGACGAAGAATACAATAATGCTGCAATGAGACCACTTTTTTGGTCTTTTATGGTTTTGGTAATTGCATAGATCAAGTAGGTATTTACGGCTGCCAAAATAATGGGACCCAAACGAACAAAAAAAGCACTAGTCTCTAGCAAGTTAAGTGTAGTCAGACGTATTAATAAGGCCACCATTGGAGGATGGTCAAAGTAATTCCATTGCAAATGTTGGGCATAAGTTAGGTAGTACACTTCATCATTACCGAGGTCTATACTCCAAGCAATAATGCATCTAAAGATGGTGGCTACAAACACAAGGAGTGCTATTTTATTTTTCAAAAACATAGCTAGTTATTAAAGGTGTAGAGGTTGTTGGCAGTAAAATTCCAGACAAAAACCAGTAGAGTGACCAGTATTTTGCATACATAAAAATTAAGAGAAGTGTTTTTTTGGAGCAAGTACAAAAAACCAGTATTTAGACCAAAGCCTATCATCGAAATAATTAAAAAGCTTGTAAATTGTGTGCCTATATCTGGATTGTGATTCTCAAAGGTGAAGTATTTATTCAAAAAATAATTGTTGGTCACGCCAAATAAAAACCCCATGCCATTGGCAACATACTTATTTAAGGATAGCTTTTCTTTACAAAGCCAGGTTATGGCAAAATCAATAATTAATCCCGAAAAACCAACAAGACCAAATTTTAAAAATTTTATAAAATTCATTTGTTATTGGTTCAGGAGCGTATTGGTTGGGCTTTCAGAAAAAGCCAAAGACTTATTTTTTTTGGTAGTAGTAGCTACTTTAATTAATGGTTTAATCCATATAGCAGACAAAGAGCCAAAGGCAATGCCAATAATGGCACCTGCAAAAACATCAATCAAAAAGTGGTGTGCCAAATAAATTCTGGAATAGCCCACTAATACACTAAGCAGGACCAATACAATACATAGTTGTCTTTTTTTCCAATAATTCGATAGTACCGTTGCCAGTGCAAAAAACGATGCGGTGTGTCCTGATGGAAAACTCTTGAATCCAATTCTGCTGGTAGCAAAAGTATCTAAGTAATATTGGTATTGGTGCATTTTAAAGAAGACACTAGGTCTAGGTGAAGAGATCATGTGTTTTAAAATTTGTGCAAAAATCCCAGAACTAATATAAGAGAGCAATATGATCCAGGCTAAGGTTTGGTATTTTTTAAAAAGCATAAAGAATAAACCAAGTGCAATTATAAACCAACCATCGCCCAAAAAAGTAATCTTTTCGAACAAAAAATTTAAAAAACTATCATGAAATTGGTTGAGCCATACAAAACCATCTTTTCTGGAAAATGCCAATAGCAAGAAAGTTAGGATACTTATAAGGTATAAGTTGATCGAATAAAAAAAACTGTTTCCGGATAGGATTTTTAAAAATGATTTCATCGCTTACAAAAAAATGTGTTTTGTAAAACTAGTTTGTTTCTGTTTTTTGGAGGTAAATCTAATTTTAATAAAACCCAATCAAATCTTTAACAATAGGTTACTAAAGAAAACTAATGGTTAAATTACTGGTTATAAGGCACAAAAAAACCGCCACACTAGGCTGCTTAGCCGAACTGGCAAAGCAATCTCAAGAGAGGCGGTTTTCTGTTTAGTCTTTTATAGCATTTCCTTTTTTGTCAAAGAAATGGTATTCTAAATACGTGTAAGCGTCACGTGGTATAATTTTCACCCATTTTTTATGTTCAAAAAACCATTTTGAACGTAATGATGGAAAACCTTTGGTAAGGTATGCTGCCACAAAAGGGTGTACATTAAGTACTACTTTTTTGTGGGTTTTTAATATTCTTTCTAGATCAGAGATGATTTTGTCGATAATTAAGATTGGCGCTTCAATTTCGCCATTTACATCGTTTGGATCTTCTTCTCTAGTTTTAATGTTTACTTCTGGTCTTACCCTTTGTCTAGTAATTTGAACTAATCCAAATTTACTAGGAGGCAAGATTTTATGTTTTGCTTTATCGTCGCTCATTTCTTCTCTCAAGAAGTCGAACAAGACTTTACGATTTTCGGGATTAGACATGTCAATAAAATCAATCACAATAATTCCGCCCATATCTCGCAGACGCAATTGTCTAGCGATCTCGGCGGCAGCTATCATGTTTACTTCTAAGGCAGTGTCTTCTTGATTGGAGGCTTTATTAGAACGGTTTCCGCTGTTAACGTCTATAACGTGTAGTGCTTCAGTGTGTTCTATAATAAGGTATGCCCCTTTACTCATGGAAACAGTTTTGCCAAAAGAGGTTTTGATTTGTCTCTCTATGTTGTATTTCTCAAAAATAGGAGTGTCATTTGATTGATAAAACTTAACAATAGATTGTTTGGATGGTGCAATTTCTTGCAAGTAATCCTTTGTTTGGTTGTACAACTCTTCGTCATCTATTTGAATACCACTAAAGGTATCATTAAATACGTCTCTTAAAATAGAAGAAGCTCGGTTGAGTTCTCCTAAAATTTTTGACGGATGAGAAGCAGTTGGTAATTTTTTACACATTGCAGTCCATCTGCCTAGCAGGTTCTGCAAATCTTTTTCTAATTCGGCTGTATTTTTGCCTTCGGCTACTGTACGAACAATAACACCAAATCCTTTTGGTTTGATAGATTGGACAAGTTTTTTGAGTCTGTCTTTTTCTTTTCTGTCTTCTATTTTTTGAGAAATAGAAACCCGATCCGAAAAAGGAACTAGAACTATAAAACGTCCGGCAAGAGATAGCTCTGCGCTAATTCTTGGTCCTTTGGTAGATATTGGTTCTTTTACTACTTGTACCAGTATAGATTGATTGGCATTGATTACATCGGTAATAATACCATCTTTGTCTATTTCTTTTTCAAACTGAAAGTTTTTTAGGGAGAAATCTTTTATTTTACCTGCGCTTACAAGTTTTATGAATTTCATTTGGGAAGATAAGTTAGGTCCTAAGTCGTGATAATGTAAAAAAGCATCTTTCTCGAAGCCTACATTTACAAAAGCTGCATTTAGTCCCGCAACAGGTTTTCTGATTTTGGCAATAAAGATATCACCAACCTGAAAATTGCTTTTTTCTTCTTCTTTATGTAATTCAATTAGTTTTCCATCTTTTAATAAGGCAAAATCTACGAAATCAGAACTGGATCTAATGATTAATTCTTTATTCATCTGTAAATTTTTATCCGAACTTTTGTTAAAGAGTACAGAAATATAGCGTTATAGAAGAAAGATTTTAGAAGAAAAACCCAAAGAGTTTTTTTCTAAAATCTAATTTCTAAAATCTAATTTTCTAATCTCAAACTTTAAGCAAGGATGGATTAAACAATAATTTAACAGGCATTGTACCCGGTGAAAGTTAGCCTGCAACAAGTAGAGAGCCATAATCAGCGAACTGAAGGTGGATTACTTGGGGCGTGTTGCTAATTTTCGATTTCAATGAACAGTTAAAAAGAAAAAAGTAGTTTAAAACTACTTTTTCTTCTTGTGACGGTTAGCTCTCGCTCTTTTTTTACGTTTGTGAGTTGCTACCTTATGTCTCTTTCTTTTTTTACCACTTGGCATATCGAGTTGATTTTATGATTAATTAATATTATTTTGCTTCGTTATTTATTTTTACTCCTTCTACAAAAACTTTTGCAGGTTTGAAAGCAGGGATATTGTGTGCAGGAATTTTTATAGTTGTATTCTTAGAAATATTTCTTCCAGTTTTCTCAGCTCTTGTTTTGACGATAAAACTTCCAAAACCTCTTAAGTAAACATTGTCTCCAGTTTCTAATGAGTTTTTAACTTCATTCATAAAAGTTTCAACTGTTGCTTGAACATCACCCTTTTCAAGACCTAGCTTTTCTGAAATTTTTGCTACGATATCTGCTTTCGTCATTTTCTTTCCGTATTTATTATTTTGTAATAATTTTTTTGAGTGTGCAAATATAGGAATTTAAAAAACAAATATTCAAGCTAATTCATTAAATTTTAATCACATAAACTTTTACTTTTGTAAACAAATAATTAAGAATGAATTTTTCTAAAGTGTTAATTTCGTGGTATTTACTAAATAAACGTGATTTGCCATGGCGAAACACCACCAATCCGTACCCAATTTGGCTCTCAGAAATAATGTTACAGCAGACCAAAGTAGCGCAAGGAACGCCTTATTTTTTGTCTTTTATCACTGCGTTTCCAACTGTTTTTGATTTGGCTAATGCCAGCGAAGAGCAGGTCTTAAAACTATGGCAAGGGTTGGGGTATTATTCTAGAGCGCGTAATTTGCATCAAACGGCACAATATATAGCTACTGATTTGGGAGGAGTTTTTCCAAAAACCTATAACGAACTCCTTCAATTAAAAGGCGTTGGAGCGTATACTGCTGCCGCTATTGCATCTTTTTCTTACAATGAGGTTGTTCCTGTTGTGGATGGAAATGTTTTTAGAGTATTGTCGCGCTATTTTGATCTAGATTTGGATATTGCCTTATCTTCGACCAAAAAAGAATTTACAGCCTTGGCTTTGGAGCTGATGCCCAAAGAGGTTCAAGATGCTGCAAATCCAGCCATTTTTAACCAAGCCATAATGGAGTTTGGAGCCTTGCAATGCGTGCCGCGCAATCCAGATTGTTCTGTATGTGTATTTAATACAGCTTGTTTGGCTTTGCAAAAAAACAAAGTAGCAGTGTTGCCAGTTAAGTCTAAAAAACTAAAAATAACCAAGCGCTATTTTAATTATTTGGTAGTATCGGACCCTTTAGGGAACACCGTAGTTCAAAAAAGAACCTCCAAGGGAATTTGGCATAATCTGTATGAATTTCCACTTATAGAAACCCATAAGGAAGAAGATTTTGATTTTATAGCCTCTCAGATTCCTGAAGGGTTGTTGGCAAGCCAAGACCTAATTAGTCTGGAAGCCTACGGTACCAAAAGCAACTTACACAAACTATCCCACCAACACCTATATATAAAGTTTTGGAAAATCACTACCGCTACTGCTGTTGCTAATGGAGTCAGCCCAGAAGAATTGCAAAGTCTTCCGGTTCCGATTGTGATTCATAATTTTATCCAAAACCAATAATTAATAAATTTAAAATTAATGTACCTTTGGAATTAATACGTTATAAAAATCATGAACGGAACATTAAATAAGGTAATGCTTATAGGATATCTTGGAGAGGCTGTAAAAATGCATTATTTTGACGGAGGTACTTGTGTGGGTAGATTTGCGTTGGCTACCAACGAAGTGTATGTTAGCAAAACGACCAACCAAAAAGTTACCACCACAGAATGGCATACCATAGTAGTGCGTAACAAAGCGGCCGAAATTTGCGAGAAATATTTAACAAAAGGAGATAAAATATATGTAGAGGGGCGCATTAAGTCCCGACAATGGCAAGGAGATGATGGGGTTTCAAAACAAAGCATAGAGATCCATGCGACGGATTTTACTTTTTTGTCTACAAAAAGCAATCTTGAAAACAACCCACAAATTGACAGCGCAAAATCCGTAAAAAACACTAACTTTGACTCGCAAAATGATGGCTTACCAATCAATGATTTGCCGTTTTGATGTTTAACTAATCTTATTTAATTTGGACCCAGATCCCAGTTTGAATTTCGCGTACACACTAGATATGAATCTTGTGTTTGGTTTTCTAGGAATATTTGTATTGTTACTTTGTTCTGCATTAGTATCCGGAGCCGAGGTGGCTTTATTCTCTTTATCACCAAAAGATATAGATCAAGCCATTCAAGGAAATGACACCAAGGGCAAAATTCTGGCAGACCTACTCGAGAGACCCAAGAGATTGCTTGCAACACTTTTGGTTGCTAATAATTTTATTAATATTGGTGTAGTGATCCTTTTTTCTTTTATTGGCAAAGGATTGTTTGAAGCCGTTACTTCGGTTGTTCTAAAATTTATCCTAGAGGTAATTGTAGTTACTTTTTTGTTATTGCTCTTTGGAGAGGTATTGCCTAAGGTTTATGCAAGCAGAAACAATGTTAAATTTGCTAAATTGGTGCTTTATCCTATAGTGGTTTTAGATAAATTGCTGTCGCCAATTAGCATCCCAATGCGCCAATTAACCGTTTATTTGCATAACAAATTAGGAAAGCAAAAAACCAACTTTTCTGTAGACCAACTCTCCCAAGCATTAGAACTCACCTCCTCTGAAGATACCTCTTCTGAAGAACAAAAAATATTAGAAGGGATTGTTTCTTTTGGTAACACAGATACCAAACAAGTAATGAGTCCTAGGATTGATATCTTTGCCCTAGAGGTAACGGCAACTTTTGAGGAGATTTATCCCAAAATTATAGAAAAAGGATATTCCAGAATTCCGGTTTACCGAGATAATGTAGATCAGATTGAAGGGGTTTTGTTTGTAAAAGATTTATTGCCACACATTAATACCAGTCAATTTGATTGGGCGAGTTTAATACGAGCTCCTTTTTTTGTTCCAGAAAACAAAAAACTAGATAATTTGCTCAAAGATTTTCAGAACATGAAAAGCCATTTAGCCATAGTGGTAGACGAGTACGGAGGTACTTCTGGATTGGTATCTTTGGAGGATGTTATAGAAGAAATTGTAGGAGATATTAGTGATGAGTTTGATGATGAGGATATTAATTTTTCGCAGTTGGATGACAAAAACTATATTTTTGAGGGAAAAATAAATTTAAAAGATTTTTATAGAATTATAGAAGTTGACGAGGATTTATTTGAAATTAAAAAGGGAGAAGCAGAAACACTGGCAGGATTTATTCTTGAGATTTCAGGAAATTTTCCAACAAAAGGACAAAAAATATCCTACGAAAACTGCTTATTTACCATAGAAGCAGTAGATAAAAAACGAATAAAACAGATAAAAGTAACCCTGGATGCTTAAATATAAAAAACAAAACATAAACCATGTGTTGCGCCTTTGGACGCTATTGGCATGTGTACTATTATTTGCAGGCTGCAAAGAAGATGTAATCCCAAAGCCAGCAAGTCATTTGAGGCTAGATTATCCTGTGGCTAGCTACGCAAATTTTGAAAACAACTGTCCTTTTACTTTTGAGATTAATGCTTCCGCCATTATAAAAGCAGAGTCTGATTGCGGTTTTGCAATCACCTATCCAAAGATGAAGGCTACTATTTATTTAACCTACAAACCAGTTACTAACAATATCAATGCGTTGCTAAGGGATGCTCAAAAACTAACCTACGAACACGTTATTAAAGCAGATGACATACTAGAACAACCTTTTTTGGACCCTTCCAAGAAAGTTTACGGTATGTTTTATCAAGTAGGAGGTAATGCAGCAACCAATTCTCAATTTTATGTTACAGATAGTACCAAGCACTTTATAACCGGTTCGGTATATTTTTATGCTAAGCCTAATTTTGACTCCATCATGCCAGCAGCTAGTTATGTAAAAAACGACATGCAACGACTCATGGAGACCTTATCCTGGAAATAATTTAAAAGCCTTAAATCACGCTCACAAAAAAAAGCATTTGTTCTAAAACAAATGCTTTTTTTTGGTGTCAAAATGGCCTAGGGTTAGGATTTCATGTCTGTAACCGTGTAGGTTTTTCCGTCTCCAGAGGCTTGCACTGTTTGGGTTAACGTTTCTGGATTTTGAATTGTTTTGTCAAAACGTACTGTGGCTTGTTTTGTTTCAAAATCAACAGCAGCCGTTTGTACTCCTTCTAGCTGGATTAATTCTTCTTGTATTGTTTTGGCACAACCAACGGCACAGGTCATTCCTTCAATAGAAAAACTAGCTGTTTGTAGGTTTTGGGGTGCAATGTCTTTTTTTATTTTAGGAGCCTCCGTAGTTTTAGGAGTTTCGTTTGTAGTTGCGGTGTTCTCTGGAGTGTTTTTTTTGCAACTTACAAACAAAAGGCTTGCGAGAGCTACTGCGGTTATTGCTTTGGTAATTTTCATCAGGATAGGGTTTTAATAATTTAAATAAAATGAAACGCTATTACAAAATTACTTAAAAAAACAAAGGCTATTTCATAAAATTATTACAATTTTGGGGTAAATTATATTTCATGGAATCAAAACAATTAAAGTGGGGTTATTTGGTGCTTCTTTCCTTGGTGTGGGGGAGTTCTTTTATTTTAATCAAAAAAGGATTGGTTGGCTTGAGCGCCATTCAGGTGGGCTCTCTTCGTATTGTTTTTGCGGCAGCTTTTTTGTTGTTAATAGGGTTTAAGAGTTTATCAAAAATCCCTAAAGACAAATGGAAATTTATAGCCTTGACCGCTCTTTTTGGGACTTTTGTACCCGCTTTTTTGTTTGCATTAGCACAAACCGAAATAGATAGTTCGGTGAGTTCTATATTAAATTCTTTGACCCCATTAAACACCTTGATTTTAGGGGCTTTAATTTTTGGAGTGCATTTCCAAAAACGCCAAATTCTAGGAGTCGTAATTGGCCTGGTGGGAAGTTTGTTGTTGGTTTTTAATGGCGCAATGAACCATCCGGATCAAAATTATTACTATGCCATTTTGGTTATTATAGCCTCTATTTGTTATGCGATCAATGTGAATTTAATTAAAAAATATTTGTCTGGTTTAACTCCAGTGAGTATTACCACGGGCAATTTTTTAATTTTAGTTATACCGGCATTGTCTATATTGTATTTGTCTGGTTTTCAGCAAGTATGGACAATTCCAAAAGTACAACATTCTGTAGGGTTTATTGTGGTTTTGGGTGTGGTTGGAACCGGAATAGCTAATATTTTATTTTTTAAATTAATACAAATTTCGTCTCCTGTTTTTGCTACCTCGGTTACTTATTTGATTCCGGTGGTTGCTTTTTTTTGGGGTCTGTTAGATAATGAAATGCTTACAACAATTCAGTTTTTTGGTGCTTTTATAATATTAATAGGAGTTTATTTATCTGCCAAAAAATAAAGAGTGTGCCCAAATTCCGTTTGTTTACAACACAATGGATTGGTTGTTGGAACTGGTTTAAGGATATTTTGGTTTTTCAGTCGGATTGCTATAGCGATCAAAGTAGTATATCGGAAAGCCTAATTTTTCTAAATCTGAGAGTATTTCTGAGCCTTTTCCTACAATGACAATTCGGGTATTGTTGATCAAAAAGTATTTGTTGGCCGCTTGCAAGACCTCTTGAGGAGTTACGGCATCAATATTTTTAATATAATTTTCGTAAAAATCTTTTGGGAGTCCTTCGGTTTCAATGTTTAAGGCATACCGAGCAATGGCAGCGGGTTTTTGTACCTGCATAACAAAACGGCCTACATAAGCGGCCTTTACCTCTTGTAGTAATTCTTCCGATACCATTTCGGTTCGGATGCGTTGGATTTCGGTTATAAATTCTAGCACCGCAGGGGCGGTAGCAAGTGTTTTTATAGAGGAGGCAGATTTGAGTTTGGATACGTATTTTTCGGCACCAATAACAGTGTTGGCACCATAAGTCCATCCGTTTTTTTCTCTTAAATTCATGTTGAGATAGCTGTTAAAACCGCCTCCCAAAATGTAGGTTGCAATAACTGCCGGAAAAAAGTCTGGATCACTCATCTTTAAATCCAGCGTATTGACCAAAGCCACTTCGGATTGAGAAGCGTTAGGCATGTCTACAAAATTGATTTGCGTAAAAGCAACGTTTTGCGCTGGAGTGTATTGCGGTGTGGTAGTGTTGCTTTTTTTCCAAGAGCCAAAAAGTTTTTCAATAGTAGGTTTTATCTCTTTAAATTGAATGTCTCCAATAACCACCAAATAAGCATTATCCGGCGCAAAATGGCGGTTGTAGTTTGTTTTTACATCCTCTAGGGTGGTATTGTTTACGGTCTCTAGGGTGGTGTATTCTCCAAAGGGATGGTTGGTTCCAAACGCCAAAGCATCTACCACTCGGTTCGCAATGGCAGGAACATTTTTTTCTTGCGATTTAATCCCTTCCACTAATTTGGCTTTTTCTTTATCAAATTCTTCGGTTGTAAAATTAGGATACAGTGCTCCGTTGGCCATTAATTCTAAAATTCTGGCGGCATATTTAGAAAGGCAACTAGCATACGCACCATGAGAACTAAAGCTCATGTTTGCTCCCAAAAAATCGATCTCTTCATTAAAGGTGTCTTTGGGTATGTCGCGGCTTCCATTACCGATTAAGCTACTGCAAAGCTGGTCTACTCCTTTTTTGTTTCCTTCGGCAAAAGGAGGGTTGTCTATAGTTAGATTGAAGCTTACTTTTGGTAATTTGTGATTCTCAACAACCAATACTTTTAGGCCATTGGCCAATACAAATGATAAGGGTTTGTTGATTTTTACCGTAGGGGCTTTTCCAGGTTTGGGCTGGTTGCGTTCTTGTGCAGACATAGTAGGGGCTAATAATAATAGAATGAATAGAAAAATAGTTGTTTTCATGCTTACAAAAGGCTTATTCTGAGGGGTTTTCAGTAACAGGAATATAATCCAGAATTAGGCGCTGGTTGGTGTTGAGGTATTTTTTGGCTACCGCTCGGATTTCTTCTCTGGTGATAGATTTATAGGTCTTTAACTCTTGGTTGATAAGCTTTGCATCTCCATATAAAAGGTGGTATTTGGCTAGATTTTCGGCAATACCCTCTACCGTAGAATTGCTGTTGATATACTGCATTTCAAACTGATTTTGCAATTTGAGGTAGTCTCTTTCTGAGATTAAATCGGTTTGTATTTGTGTTATCTCTTGATCTATCTCCAGTAATAACTCTGCTGTGGAGTGGGTGCTCATGGGCAAGCCATACAAAATATACATGCCATAGTCTTCTTGGCTAAAGTTGACTGCACCTATTTGTAAGGCTATTTTTTTGGTGTCCACAATTCGTTTGTATAATTTAGAACTTTTGCCATCGCTCAAATAAGAAGAAATTAAGCTTAAAACCCGTGAATCTCTGGTTTTCATTGCAGGAGTTCTGTAAGCGGCAACCACCATCGGGATTTGTATATTTGGATCCTGATAAGAGGCTCTTATGGTTTGCGAAATTGGTTGCTCCACATGGATTTGTTTTTTTGTTTTCACCCCTTTTGGAATGGTTCCAAAGTATTTTTCAATCCATTGTTTGGCTTCTTTTTTTTCAAAGTCACCCGCCACCACCAGTACGGCATTATTTGGGATGTAGAATTTTTTGTTAAAATCTTGAAAATCCTCCAAAGTAGCGGTGTCCAGATGTTCCATGGCTCCAATTGTAGACCATTTGTAGGGATGGTTTTGGAACAAATGCTCTTTGACCACCGAAATGATTTTGCCATAAGGGCGGTTGTCGTATCTAGAAGCTTTTTCTTCCTTAATTACCCCATTTTGAGTGGTTATTCCAATTTGGTTAATTACCGGATGCAAGAGTCTTTCGGATTCCATCCAAAGAGCCAATTCTAAATTATTGGAAGGAAACACTTCGTAATAATACGTGCGATCATCTGAGGTGTTAGCGTTATTGGTACCTCCATTAGAAGAGACTATCTTAAACCATTCGCCACGCTTTATATTGGCAGTACCCTCAAATAATAAGTGTTCAAAAAAATGCGCAAAACCAGTCTTATCTGGTGCCTCATCTTTAGAACCCACGTGATACATAACCGAGGTCAAAACAACAGGAGCAGCAGTATCTTGGTGCAAAATTACCTGCATGCCGTTATTTAAATGGTATTGTTCAAAACTAATTTTTTGAGCATTTGCCATGCCGCCAAGCATAAGGCTAGTACTTAATGCCATTATAGAATTTTTCATAGAGATTAGTAAAAATGGGATTTTGTAAAAACAATACAAACCACCCTAGTGGGGTCAAATTTACTTTTTTTAAAGCAGTTATGTAGTTTTGGAAGCTTTATTTTTATGCTTGATAGCTTATAACGTGTTGTAAATGCGGGATTATAGAATTTAAATTTTTTTTGGATATGGCGTTGCACGATAAGAATTAAATTGTATATTTGCAACCTTAAAAATCAATAAATCAATTTGATATGTATGCAATCGTAGAGATAGCAGGGCAACAATTTAAAGTAAGCAAAGACTTAAAGGTTTATGTTCATCGTTTAGCTAATGAAGAAGGTTCAAAAGTTTCTTTTGACAAAGTTTTTTTATTAGATGACAATGGAACAATCACTTTAGGCGCCCCAGCTATAGAAGGTGCTTCAGTAGAAGCTAAAGTGTTACAACACTTAAAAGGAGATAAAGTTATCGTTTTCAAGAAAAAAAGAAGAAAAGGATACAAAAAGAGAAATGGTCACAGACAATATCTTACTCAAATTGTAATTGAAGGTATTACTGCGTCTGGTGCTCCTAAAAAAGCAGCAGCAGCTAAAAAACCAGCTGCAAAAAAAGTAACGGCTGATGCAACTACAGAAGAAGCAGTAGCTCCTAAAGTAAAGAAAGCTCCAAAAGCAAAAGTTGCTAAAAAGGACGATACTAAAGAATAATAATAATATTAAAACGAATACGTCATGGCTCACAAGAAAGGTGTCGGTAGTTCCAAGAATGGTAGAGAATCCGAATCAAAACGTTTAGGCGTTAAGATTTTTGGAGGACAAGCTGCCATTGCAGGGAACATCATCGTAAGACAAAGAGGTTCAAAACACAATCCAGGTGAAAATGTTTACATTAGTAAAGATCACACCCTACACGCAAGAGTAGATGGAGTGGTACACTTCCAAAAGAAAAGAGATAACAAATCGTACGTTTCTATACTTCCATTTGAAGTTGAAGCATAATTAGTTTTCTTTAACTATTTTAAAAAAACCCGTTTCGTTAAGAAATGGGTTTTTTTGTTTTCCAAAAAGAAGACTTTGACCCCTTTTTAGCCCTACAATAGAATACGCGGATATTTCGTCTCTACTAATAGAGATGTTGTTTGAACGCACGATATAAATAGCAAAAGCCCTTACAGAATTTGCAAGGGCTTGGTTGTTTGAGGATACTTTTGTTAATAACAAAAAGTTCGATATTATTTGATTTTCAAGCGATCAATAGTATTGTTTACACTTTTTTTAGCTTCTTCTTTGGTATTATTTGCTGCTTTCGCGGCATCTTCTTTGGCAGTGTTTACTGCTTTAGTAGCGTCTTCTTTAGCAGTGTTTACCGCCTTGGTAGCATCTTCTTTGGCAGCGTGGACAGATTCTGTTGCTTCTTGTTTGGTGTTTTTGGCAGCAGTTTCTAGTTGTTCACCAGCTTCTTTAGCATTTTCTTTTATTTCTGTTGCGATCTCAGTAGCTCTTTCTTTAGAGGTTTCCCAAGCTTTTTTGGAGTCGTCAACTACTTTTTGCGCAAGCGCTATTGCTTGTTCGTCTCCGCTTTTTTGAGCTTCTTCCAGTTTCAAGATAGCATCATTATAGGCAGTTTCAAGACCAGTGGTGTCTGTAGATAGTTGGTCATCTGTAGTAACTACGGTAGTTTCTGTAGTAGTTTCCGTGGTTTCTTTTTTGCAAGAAGTAGCAAAAAGTAAACCCAATACCGCCATGCTTAAAATAATTTTTTTCATTGTTTTGATTTTAAAGTTAATTTATAGGGTACAAAATGTATGCCAAGTTTTGATGCTGTGATTTAAATACGATCCTTCCTAATAAGGCAAAGATTACGAATTATGGAGCCGATTTACGGATAACAGTTGCAAATTTAGCACGCATGCTCCATACTAATTCCCAAAGCCTATTCTAAGACCCAATTGTATATTTGGTAGCGTTTCCGTTGTTTTTAAAGGTTTTATAGCCAATCCAAGGTATTTGCCATTGGAGTCGTAATCGTCAACATTTACGAAACGCTCTCGGGTTACATTTGCAAAACCAATACCTATAAAAGATTCAAAAGCAATATTAGAATCTTGAAATATTTGTTTTCCAATAACCAAAGAGATTCCGGTTTTGGTTTTAATATCTTTTTTTCCTTCTAAGACAGAAGGAGTAGTTGTATAAGATTTTTCTTCGGTTTGGTATTCTCGGTTGTTTGTTTTCGAAAATACTTGAATCCCAAAGGACCAACCTTCAATAGCATCATAATCCGATGAAGGGTAGTATTTTATGGCGGCTCTAAAAGCAGTACCCATAGCGGCCTTGGTTTCGCCGTAATCGTCATCATTTTCTCCAGAGAGAGTAAAGTTGTTTGCTATGTAGGCATAGGTCAAGCCTGCGGAGGCTTCTGCACTAAGTTTTTTTGAAAATCTATATTCTGCAATTACAGGAAATTCGCCGGATACAAATCCTAATAAATCGGTTTTTACAACCCACTTATAGGAGTTGTCTTTGGTAGTGCCCGATGTGGATAGTCCTGTTGGGGTGTACACTTTAATTTTTAAAGGAGTTTGTGTTTCTTCTGTTCTTGTTTGGCCAATAGCCAAGGAAGTAGTTAGTAAGGAAGTTAGTAGGAATAGTTTTATTTTCATGAATATTTAAGTTAAATTGTTAACAAAATTAGTTTATTTTTGCAAAAAAATAACAATAATTATGAAATATTTAAAACTAGTATTGCTGTTAGTGGCAATCCAATGTGGTGCCCAAAATGTAACGCTCAAATGGGCCGAAAAAATTAAAACCAAACAAGCTGTTGCTATCCTTGGCGGCAAAAACGGAAATTATTTTACCAGACATATAGATAAGGATAAAAAATTGGTATGCCGATCGTATGATAAGGATTTGAATTTTAAAGATGAAAAAATTGTAAATTTTAATTTAGATAACAAAAGACAACAGTATCAAGGAGCGTATTTTTTAAAAGATAAAATAGTGCATTTTATTCGTGAAAATGTACGTAAAGAAGACAAGGATTATTTGTATGCGGGCATTACGGATTTAAATTTAAAAACTAGCGAAAAAACGTATGTTCTGGACGAAGCGGATGATGATGCGTTAATTTTTGGACAAAGAAGTATTTCTCCAGACTCTACCAAAGTGGTTGTTTACCATGAGATAAAAGGGAAAAAGAAAGAACCAAATACGTTAAATTTTAAAGTATACAACACGGATTTTACAAAAGTTATCCTTCAGAAGTCTGAACAATTACCTATCAAGGCTAAGAATTTTTTGACAGAAGAAATTAAAGTGGATAATTTAGGTAATGTATACGTTTTGGCTAAAATTTATAAAGAAAAAGACGAAAAAGAAAAAGATTTAAGTAAGTACTATTACAAGTTGATTGTGTTTAATAAAGAGAGCCAACACAAAGAATTTGATTTTGATTATCCCAATAAAGATATTGAGTCTATCGGGATTTTGCCAGGAGAGAACAATACGTTTATTTGCACTGGTTTCTTGAAGGTTTTGGACAAAAGCTTTTTTGGAAGTGGAAAAAAAGCGTTAATCTCGGATGAGTTATTTGCTACAATTATTGATTGCAAAACAGGCGCTTTAAAGTCTTCTAAAAAATATGAATTAGAAGGTTTGTATCCAGAAAAACCAAAGAAAACCCAAGATTATGTGCCGTATGA
This sequence comes from Flavobacterium crassostreae, assembly GCF_001831475.1. Taxonomy (NCBI): domain Bacteria; kingdom Pseudomonadati; phylum Bacteroidota; class Flavobacteriia; order Flavobacteriales; family Flavobacteriaceae; genus Flavobacterium; species Flavobacterium crassostreae. The sequence continues at coordinate 1,080,664 of NZ_CP017688.1, forward strand.
AGTGCGAAATATTTTCTTTAAAAAAGATGGAGGTGCAGTTGTGGTTGCGGAGCAGTACAAATTAGTAGTGGTAACTACTAGTAACAAATATGGCTCTTCCACCTCGTATAATTATTATTATTGTGATATTGCATGTATTCAGATTAATAGTAAATCCGAAGTGCAATCGGTGTCTAAAATGCCAAAATACCAACTAAATGCTGCAAATCCATCTATTATAACTACGTATGTTAATGGAACTACTTTTATTGTGTACGAAGATTTAGAGAAAAATGCTAATGCAGAAAATGATAAGGAAACCAAAAGAAGCACCAATAAAATGTTTTCTTCAAGTTCTAAAAACGCTTTGTTTTTAGTAGCGGTAGCACCAAGTGGTGAGATGAAAAAGGAAGTGATCTATTCGTACAAAGACAGTAAAATTAGGCCAAATATTTTTGGCAGCAAGGTTATTAATAAGAATGAAATTTTACTCAACGCAAACGATCAAATTGGATTGTTAAAAATTACAAAATAAAACAAAAAAGAGGCTGTCCCAACAGGGCAGCCTCTTTTAATAAAATATAGATTAAGCACTAGTATTGCTAGCAACTAGCGTGTTAGTATCGGTAGTATTCTGGTTTGAATGGGCCATCTACGCCTACACCAATATAGGCAGCTTGATCTTCGCGTAATGTTTCTAACTCAACTCCTAATTTAGCTAAGTGAAGCATTGCTACTTTTTCGTCTAAGTGTTTTGGCAACATATATACTTCATTTTGGTAGGCAGCACTGTTTTTCCATAATTCAATTTGAGCCAAAGTTTGGTTTGTAAACGAGTTACTCATCACAAAACTTGGATGTCCTGTAGCGCAACCAAGGTTCACTAAACGGCCTTCAGCAAGTAAGATAATGTCTTTGCCGTTAATGGTATATTTATCAACCTGAGGTTTGATTTCGACCTTAGAGGCTCCGTGGTTGGTATTCAACCAAGCAACTGCAATTTCGTTATCAAAGTGTCCGATGTTACAAACGATAGTTTTGTCTTTCATTTGCTCAAAGTGCGAACCAAGAACGATATCTTTATTTCCAGTAGTGGTAATAATGATGTCGGCATTTGCAACAACCGTATTTAATTTTTTAACTTCAAAACCGTCCATCGCAGCTTGTAAGGCACAAATTGGGTCAATTTCGGTAACGGTCACAATAGATCCAGCACCTCTAAAAGAAGCTGCAGTACCTTTTCCTACGTCACCGTATCCGCATACTACTACTCTTTTACCCGCTAGCATAATATCTGTGGCACGACGAACGGCATCCACTGCAGATTCTTTACAACCGTATTTGTTGTCAAACTTAGATTTAGTAACCGAGTCATTCACGTTGATTGCGGGCATTGGTAAGGTTCCTGCTTTCATTCTTTCGTATAAACGGTGAACTCCAGTGGTGGTCTCTTCAGACAAACCTTTAATTCCGGCAACTAATTCTGGGTAACGGTCAATCACCATGTTGGTTAAATCACCGCCGTCATCTAGAATCATATTTAATGGCCTTTTGTCTTCACCAAAAAACAATGTTTGCTCAATACACCAGTCAAAATCTTCTTCGTTTAGCCCTTTCCAAGCATATACCTGAATTCCGGCGGCAGCCATAGCAGCAGCAGCCTGATCTTGAGTAGAAAAAATGTTACAAGAAGACCAAGTAACTTCGGCACCAAGAGCAATTAGAGTTTCAATCAAAACCGCAGTTTGAATAGTCATGTGCAAGCATCCAGCAATACGCGCACCTTTAAGCGGTTGTTCGTCTTTATACTCTGTGCGTAAAGCCATTAAACCAGGCATTTCAGCCTCGGCCAATTCAATTTCTTTTCTTCCCCAAGCAGCTAGAGAAATGTCTTTTACTTTGAAAGCCACAAAAGGCGTAGTTGTAGTACTCATTTATAGTATATTTGTAGTTGTATTTTTTTGCGAATTTAAGCAATAACTTATGATTTTAAAAGCATTCATTCATATTTGTGAATTGTTTAGTGGTGTAATGTTTTAAAAATCAGTAAAATAATAATTTAATGTTAGTTTGGCTTCTGTTTTAGGAGCTTTTCCCAGAATTCTGGGGCCATATAATCAAGATATAATTACGATGCCTTTATACAAAAAGATCCAACATAATTCCGGTACACAGCTCCTTATTTGGGAAATTACGGAGTCTTATGACCAATTATTTAGCGAAGTGGTTCTAAATATGAAAAACAGAATTCGCCTCAAGGGTATGAAATCTGAACTACACCAAAGAGGTTTTTTGAGCGTAAGAAAACTTCTACAAGAAGCAGGGTTTAATGATTTGGATTTGTATTATGATGCCTTTGGTAAGCCGCATTTAATTGACGGTAATTATATCTCCATTACGCATTCGCACCATTTTTCGGCAATTATCATTAGTGATCAAACTGTTGGAATTGATATGGAATTGCAGCGCGAAAAAATCACTCGCATAGCCGATAAATTTGTAAGTAAAGAATTTAAATATTTAGACACAAAAGACCCCAAAAAATACATTGACCAATTAACCGTGATTTGGGGTGCCAAGGAAGCCATCTTTAAAATCAGAAACGAAAAAGGAATCAGTTTTAAGGAGCACATTGAGGTAGCTTCTTTTGATTTAGAAAAAAAACAAACTACTGCCAATTTGCGGTTTCAGGGCTTAAAACAGCAGTACATAATTAAATACGAATCTATAGCGGGTTTTGGTTTGGTGTATGCTTTTGAGAAAATATAACCAGCTCTGGGAGATAAAAACCCGCTTTTTTTTAGAGTGTTCTAAGGGTTACAACACAAATTATTTTGGAGTTCTGCTTTTAAACATTTCCATGTAGATAAAGGTACCCATTTTACGGGCGCGTCGTTTTAAAATAGAGGCATTTTCTCCCACAAAGAGTTCGTCTAGGGTTTGTGCCCAATGGTTGAGCCAGATTCCAAACTCATTAGGACCTATTTTTTCTTCAAAATGCGTATCTACCGCCACATGTACCTGCAAAGGATTGCCTGTGTAGCCTTTGGTGCCAAAAAGATTCATTTGCCAAAAATCCGTCAGTTTTTCTAAATGTGCGTCCCAGTCGGTAATACTTTCGTTAAAGTAAAAACCAATTTCTTTGTCTGCTCTTATTTTGGTATAAAAAGCGCCAACTAACATGGCAATGTCTTCTCTGGTAGTAATCTCTTTAAGCGGTGTCTTCATTTTTTTTATAATTTAAAAAGCCAAATTGGTTTGGTTAGAGGTACTCACAAAGATAGCTTTTTATACCAAGATAGATGCTGATTTTGGTGGTGTCTTGTAGTTGGTTTGGATTAAAAACCGTAAAAGAGAGGTTTAGCTTTTTCATAAAAAATGCTACTTTTACAACCAGATGCAAAATAAAAACAAAATATACCAGGAGATTTTAAAGGCTAAAGCAAATAAACAGCAATTATTGGCCATCTTGTTGGATCCAGATAAAATCAGCTGGCAGCAATTGGATTCTTTATGCGTAAAAATAAACCAATCTCCCGCAACCCATATTTTCATTGGCGGTAGCCTTGTGGTTTGTGATAGAATGGACGAATTGATAATTAGTTTAAAACAAAAAGTCCGCTTACCGATAGTGTTGTTTCCGGGTGATCCGTCTCAAATTTCGGACAAAGCAGATGCCATTTTGTTCCTGTCCTTGTTATCGGGTCGGAATCCCGATTATTTAATAGCACACCAAGTACAAGCGGCACCTGTTTTAAAGAAAACTTCGCTAGAGATTATTCCGACGGCTTATATTTTAATTTCTGGTGGCAAAAAAACAGCCGTAGAGCGGGTCAGCAAAACCGCTCCATTAGATCCTGAAAATACTGCAGTAGTGACTGCTACGGCATTGGCCGGAGAAATGATGGGAAACCAATTAGTATATCTTGAGGCAGGAAGCGGTGCGGCACTTGCTGTCCCGCAACAGTGTATTGCGTCTGTTGCACAACAACTAACCGCTGCTCCTTTGATTGTTGGAGGAGGCATCGTTAGTGCTCAAGGGATTGCAGATGCCTATAAAGCAGGGGCGGATATGGTGGTTATAGGTACTGCTTTTGAAAAAGATATGCATTTTTTTGATCACTTAAATAACCAATAAAACACGCCATAATGATAGATTTTTTTTTAAACGCCTATGCACAAGCCCCAATATTTCAGATTGTTTTAGAGTTTGTTGCGTTTGTTTTTGGTATCATGAGTGTGTGGTATGCTAGCAAAGAAAATATTTTAGTTTATCCAACGGGTTTAATTGCAACCATAATTTCGGTATATTTACTTTATATTGCAGGTTATTTGGGAGACATGCTTATTAATGGATATTTTACCATAATGAGTTTTTATGGTTGGTACCAGTGGTCTCAAAAAACAAACAATGCAGACAAATTGCCTATTACCAGAACAAATCTGACCCAAAAAGGCATTGGTTTGCTTCTTTTTTTAGGTACTATAGTAGTGGTTTGGAGCATTTACAAACTATTTAATTATACGATTAATCCAGAGAATTATTTGGACATTTTAGCTTCAGGAATTTTTTTTACTGCCATGTGGTACATGGCACACAAAAAAATTGAAAACTGGGTGCTCTGGATTCTAGGAGATCTCCTTGTAACTCCTTTATATGCATATAGAGGTTTAGGAATGCTGTCTTTACAATATTTAATCTTTACAATTTTGGCTATTTTAGCTTATTTAGAATGGAGGAAAATCTTAAACAACAACCAACAGACGTATTCAGAATAGCCTTGTTTGGCCCGGAGAGTACCGGCAAAACAACTTTAGCAATACAGTTAGCATCGTATTATAAAACCTCATGGGTTCCAGAATTTGCAAGAGAGTACCTGCAAAATAAATGGGATAAGAACCAACAAGTCTGTGCCCTTGCGGATATGTTGCCCATTGCAATTGGGCAGCTACAAGCCGAAAACCAACAAGTAGCAAGCGCTAGTGAGTTGCTGTTTTGTGACACCAACCTACTGCTAACTAAGGTTTTTTCGGAGGTAAACTACCAATCTTGCCATCCCTTGTTGGACAATGCCGCACAAGAGCATGGGTATGATTTAACGTTTCTTACAGATGTAGATGTGCCTTGGCAAAAAGACGATTTACGCACCCGCCCCTCTGGCAGAGACGCTGTTTTTTCGGTATTTGAAAAAGCACTAATAGACCATCAAAAACCCTTTGTCATTCTATCCGGAGATAAAGAGCATAGACTCCAAAAAGCGATCCAAATTATAGAGGATTTTAAATTGGCAAAAAAACTAGGGTTTTCATCTATTGATTTTGTACAAATTTACCAACACGGAATTCCTGTTGCAAATATTGAAAGACAATTAGGTTTTTTTAAAAACGGAATACCCAAAGCCCAATTAGTATCTGCTGCAACATTTGACAACGGTATTTTAAAATTATCAGAAAATGATTTTATAGAAAAAGCCGCTTTTTTTGACCAACAAAAAGACCAGTTTAAATTATTGAAATTTGTTCCTGCCTCTGGAGCAGCTAGTAGAATGTTTAAATTTTTGACTGTTTTTTTGACAGAGTATAAATTGAATCAAGAAACTATCAATGCCTATATCAACCGAAAAAAAGATGCAGAACTAGCCGTTTTTATTGTAGGTATGGAAAAATTTGCTTTTTTTGATGCGGTAGATACCCAATTAAAAAAAACATACCCTGGATTTAAGAGCTTAGATAGAAATTCTAAAAATTATTACTTTATCAAAATGCTTTTAGATCCGGCCTATTTTGATTTTGCAAATAAACCCAAAGGAATCATACCATTTCATAAATATTTTGCCAATACAGCCTCACCAATAGAAGAACACCTGTACGAAAGCGGGTACTATTGTAGTTCTAACGGAAAGGCGCACCTTCACTTTACGGTCTCAGAATCCCACCAAGCGCAATTTCAGGAAATCATAACCCCTATTAAGCCAAGGGTAGAGTTGGAGACCCAGACTACCATAGAGATTGCTTATTCGTATCAAAAAGAAAACACGGACACCATAGCAATGGATGCGTCTAACAACGTTTTTAGACAAGCTAACGGCAACTTACTCTTTAGGCCTGGTGGGCACGGCGCCTTGATTGAAAATTTAAACGCCCTTGATGCGGATATCATTTTTATTAAAAATATTGATAATGTTATTTTGCACAACAACACCACAACGGCATTGTACAAAAAAGCATTAGCAGGTGTTTTGGTAGCCTTACAAAAACAAGTTTTTGCATACCTACATACTCTTGATACTGGTGGTGTAGATGCGGCTACCCTGAGAGCAATAATGGTTTTTTTGACAGAAGAATTGCAGGTAAAATTACCTGAAAAGGTAGATTCACTTGCGTTTGAAGATAAAATAACAACTCTCAAATCGGCTTTAAACCGGCCTATTCGGGTATGTGGTATGGTTAAAAATGAAGGCGAACCAGGAGGTGGGCCATTTTGGGTAAAAGACCAAAATAACCAAATAGCCTTACAAATAGTAGAAGCCTCGCAAATTGATTTAGAAAATGCCGAGCAAAGCATGATTTTGAATAATGCAACCCATTTTAATCCAGTGGATTTAGTTTGTGCTACCAAAGATTATAAAAACCAAAAGTTTGATTTAATGCAGTTTATTAATTCCAATAATGGCTTTGTGGTGTACAAAACCAGTGATGGAATACCTATTAAAGGGTATGAATTGCCAGGATTATGGAACGGCGCCATGGCGTATTGGAACACTATTTTTATAGAAGTTCCTTTGCTTACTTTTAATCCAGTAAAAACAGTCAATGATTTATTGAAAAATGCACACCAGCACTAAATACCCTAGTTTTGTAGACTAAAAGGAAGAATCATGGATGTTGAAAAAATCATTACAGAATTAAGTTATAAGGCCGTTCGGAGCAGTGGTGCTGGAGGTCAGAATGTAAATAAAGTAGCTTCAAAGGTAGTGTTGACTTTTAATTTAAGGTGTTCTAACGCATTAAATTTGGAGCAAAAAGCACGTTTAGAAATAAAATTAGCACACCGCCTGACCTCAGACTTTAATTTAATTCTGAACTGTGACGAAGACCGAAGCCAACTAAAAAACAAAGCAATAGTTACCAAACGATTTTTAAATTTAATCAAAAACAGCCTGCAAGTACCTAAAATACGCAAAGTTACCAAAATACCTAAATCGGTTATCCGAAAGCGTCTTAATGACAAAAAAAATACAGCCAAAATAAAAGCCAACCGCAAACGTCCTGACTTAGAATAAGAGCCACGAACTTTAACATCCAATAGTCAAAGAAGTGGTTTGGTTTTAAAACTTTAAAGAGTACTTTTGTGGCGTCTCAAAGGGGTGCTTAAATCTAAAATGTATTTTAGACTCTGGATAACCATTCAGAGTAAAGCTGAGATTATACCCAACGAACCTAGACAAGTAATGTTGTCCAGGGAAGTAATGATAAAAAAAACGCTGATCCAAGGGTTTTTGGCTATCATAAACCATCATTTTCAATTTAACAAAAAAATAATTCCCCCTTTTATTTGTAATTTCCTTTACGAATGAATACTATTTTTGGTTACAAAACCGCAAAGACAACCCGTCCCGAAATCACAAAACAACAACGCTTAAGCACTGCTGCAACCATTCTTTTGTCGGCTTTTTCTTTGGCTACTTTTGCACAAGTGAAAGATACCACCCAAGTCAATAAGCTAGAGGAAGTATTTGTATCTGCAATACGAGCTACTACTAAAACACCGGTTAGTTTTAGTAATTTGAGTAACAAAGAACTGGCGCCTCGCAATTTAGGGCAAGACATTCCTATTTTAATGAATTATTTACCTTCTGTAGTAACTACCTCAGATGCCGGAAATGGAGTGGGGTATACGGGTATTCGGGTGCGTGGTAGTGATGCCACAAGGGTAAATATCACCATCAACGGAATTCCGTATAATGACTCCGAGAGTCACGGAACCTATTGGGTGAACATGCCTGATTTTGCGTCTTCATTAGAGAGTTTACAACTTCAACGTGGCGTAGGGACTTCAACCAATGGAGCGGGTGCTTTTGGCGCAAGCCTGAACATGCTTACCGATAGTTATGCCAAAGAAAGCAAGGGCGAAATTGCGGCTTCCTACGGGAGTTTTAATACCCGAAAAAATACCGTAAAGTTTAGCACCGGATTATTGAACGAGCATCTAGAATTAGCAGGACGTTTGTCTGTTTTAAAGTCGGATGGCTACATTGATCGGGCTTCTTCGGATTTAAAATCGTATTTTTTGCAGGGTACTTATGTAGGCAAAACCACATTAATTAAAGCATTGGCTTTTGGAGGTACCGAAAAAACCTACCAGTCTTGGAATGGTTTGGAAGATTTGGATAAATTGGAGAACAACAGAACCTACAACACTGCAGGAGAATATACGGATTTATTTAATACGACCCGTTTTTATGATAACGAAACCGATAATTACCAACAAGACCATTACCAATTGCATTGGAATGAAACCTTGCCAAACCACTGGAATACCAATTTAGCTTTTCATTACACCAAAGGAAAAGGGTATTACGAAAATTATAAAGCCAACGCAGATTTTTCGGATTTCGGATTAACGCCGGTAATACTGGATACCAAAACAATTGATGTTACGGATTTGGTGCGTCAAAAATGGTTGGATAATGATTTTTATGGCACTACTTTTTCTGCCAATTATGCCAAATCACAATGGGACCTAACTCTTGGTGGAGGATACAATAAGTACGAAGGGGTGCATTTTGGCAAAGTTATTTGGGCTAGATTTGCCTCAAAAACCCAATTAGGAGACCGTTATTACAACGATTATGCTAGCAAAACAGATGGAAACATCTTTGCAAAGGCCAACTACCAGCTAACAGAAAAAATAAATTTATTTGGAGACTTGCAACTAAGAAACGTGCATTATAAAGCCAATGGAAACGAAACTGGAGCGGTAAACGATGTTTTTAATTTTTTTAATCCAAAGGCAGGTTTGAGTTATAAAATAAATCCTAAAAACCAACTATATGCATCGTATGCGCGAGCAAACAGAGAACCCAACCGGACCGATTATGAAAATGGGAACCCAAAACCAGAGAAATTAAATGATTTTGAATTGGGATTGCGCCACCGTTCTGCAAAGCTAACCCTTAATGCAAATGTGTACTATATGGCTTACAAAAATCAATTGATTCTTACTGGAGCATTGGATGAGGTAGGAAGTCCTATTCGTGAAAACAGCGGCGATAGTTACCGATTGGGTTTGGAGTTGGATGCCACCATACCGCTATCGGACAAAGTGTTTCTTAGACCCAATATGACTTTAAGTGCCAACAAAAACAAGGATTTTTATTTTAAAAGAGACAATGTATTGACCTCTTTAGGGAATACCAATATTGCCTATTCTCCTAATTTTATAGCGGCAAACGCATGGACGTATTTGCCTATCAAAGACCTTCAAATAACGTTGCTTTCTAAATTTGTTGGAGAGCAATATATGGGTAATATTGATTCCAAGGGTTCGAAGTTAAATTCGTATTTTGTGAATGATTTAAATGTGTCCTACGAGTTCCAACCCAAAACGATCTTTAAGGCTGTTGTTTTGTCGGCCTTGGTTACTAATATTTTGGATTACAAATACGTCTCTAATGGGTATTTTTATACCTATGATGTTAGTGATGCTAGTTCCAACCCGCCAACGGTTACCACTATAGAAGGAGCTGGTTATTATCCTCAAGCAGGGATTAATGTGCTTGCAGGAGTAACCCTAAAATTTTAGTATTCTGGAGATTTTGTAACACTAAAAAGCGGCTGTTTCTATTCTGGAACAGCCGCTTTTTAGTTAGTTGTAAACCCGAAGTAGCATTCCGTTAACCTCTACTCGATATGGTTTTAATGGGTTGGGCAGGCTTCCTTGTCCAGTAAACAAGCTATATTGGCTTTTATCACAAGAGCAAACCAAGTTAATTCCCTTTAAAGTCATCTGGGTGCAACTACTAATTTCTTGGTTAGGGCAAGCGGCATCAAAGGCAGTGTAGCTTCCTGGTGCGGTACAAAATACAAATACTCCTTTTGCGCCAGCGGTTGGATAATAGATGGCATTACTAGCAAATTTTAAATTAGAATAGGCCGGTAGGTTCAGGTTAAGATCAAAGGTAAAAGAGTAGTTAGGAATATTGGGATTTTTGTTTCTATTCTCGTTGTTGCTACAGCCCAAAATAGTCGCTACAGCAAATAATAAAAGTATGTAATTTTTCATAGAATACGAATAGTTTGAAAGTATTAGGGAAACAAATTTAAATTATTTAACTTTGAAATAGATAGGATTAACATATAATTATATACTAAAAAAAATATACTATCTTTGTGGAAAGAAATCCCGTTCCGATGGGATTTTTTCTATTTACATAAGCCAGAAAGAGCAGCTTAGGCTTTGTTAACTAAAAAAATAAACGTCTTGAGGTTGGTTAAAACAACAGCTTGTAGACCATATCCCAACAATACATTAAAAAATTATGAGCGCAATATCGTATTACACCGCAGAAGGATTAAAAAAATTAAGAGAAGAATTAGACCATTTAAAAAGCGTGATGCGTCCTAAGGCATCTGCAGATATAGCAGAGGCTAGAGATAAAGGTGATTTGTCTGAAAACGCAGAATATGACGCCGCCAAAGAAGCCCAAGGCATGCTAGAGATGCGAATTGCTAAGCTGGAAGAAATTCACTCCAATGCCAGACTTATTGACGAAACCAATTTAGATGTTTCGAAGGTTTTGGTGTTATCTAATGTAAAAATCAAGAACCAATCCAATGGGATGGAAATGAGTTACCGATTGGTAGCCGAGAGTGAAGCGGATTTAAAAACCGGAAAAATATCCGTAACCTCTCCAATAGGCAAAGGATTGTTAGGGAAATCAGTTGGAGAAGTTGCCGAAATATCGGTTCCAAATGGGGTGCTAAAATTTGAGATTTTAGAAATCACCCGTGACTAATGCCTAAATAACTTTTGGTTAAACGAGATGGGTGTCTTGTTTTGTAGTAATTAATGCCATTCTAAATTTAAATAAAAATCCAATGAGTTCTATATTTACTAAAATAGTAAAAGGCGAAATTCCGAGTTATACAATTACAGAAGACGAAAATTATGTCGCTTTTCTGGACGTCAATCCTAATGCAAAAGGACATACACTTTGTATCCCTAAGTTAGAGATTGACATGCTATTTGACATGGACGAGGCACATTATTTAGGATTAATGCATTTTTCTAGAAAAGTTGCCCTAGCCCTACAAAAAACAATTCCATGCAAACGCATTGGTATGGCTGTGGTAGGCCTTGAGGTTCCTCATGCACATGTACACTTAATCCCTTTAAATGAGATGGATGACATGCGTTTTGAGAACAAAGTTAGTCTAACTAAACCAGAATTTGAAGCGTTAGTAACCAGCATACAAGCCAATTTATAAAAGCAAAACACACAAAGGATCTTTAGGGATGATTTGTGTGTTTTTTTAAACTAATTTGTATTGTAGTTCCTTTTCCGAGGGTAGATTGCAGTACTTTTATTTTGCCCGAGTGGTATTCTTCTACAATTCTTTTGGTTAGAGAGAGTCCGAGTCCCCATCCTCTTTTTTTGGTAGTAAAACCAGGTTCAAAAATGGTTTTGAACTGACTTTTCTGGATTCCGCTTCCGGTATCTGTAATACGAATTTTTACAAAATCAGTATCGTGTTCTATTTTTAAACAAAGAGATCCTTTTCCTTTCATGGCATCAATGGCATTTTTGACCAAATTTTCGATAGTCCAGCTGTGCAAACTAGAGTTGAGCAGGGTATAAATAGGGGTTTCGGGTGCTTGAAAACTAAAGATAATTTGTTTAGAAAATCGGGACTGTAAGTAGGTGTAAGAGGCTAGAGTTGCAGCAATAATATCGGTGTTTTCTAAAATAGGCTTGGAACCGATCTTCGAAAAACGGTCCGTAATGGTTTGCAGTCTTTCTATATCCTTTTCAATTTCGATAATAATCGATTCGTCTACTTGATCTGCTTTGAGTATTTCTACCCAACCAATCAATGAGGATAGCGGAGTGCCTATTTGGTGGGCCGTTTCTTTAGCCATTCCGGCCCATAATTTATTTTGCGTGGCTGTTTTGGTACTTCTATAAAAATAATAAATCAGCGCAATAAAGAGCACCAAGATCAGCACTAGGGCTATTGGGTAGTATTTTAGTTTGTTTAGCAAGGCAGAGTTGCCGTAATATAATTTTTGAAACTTGCCGGGAACATATTCAATAACTATAGGTGGGTTTTCATTTTTTAATTTAATCAAAAAACGGGCTGCTTTATCCCTAGTCTGAACCACTTTTTCGGGAACATTAACCGTATTTATAATGTGGTCTTTTTCGGTCAATATTATAGGTATAGAAGTATTGTTGCTAAAAATCAGCAAGGGTAGTTCTACATCCGTTTCGGCTTGGGCGTTGATGAGTGTTTTTTGAGCTTTTGCCCAAAGATTCATCTTTAGACGTTCTTCGTGTTTAAAAATCTGAAAAAAAGTATAGGTGTTCCATAAAATCAAAACTATAATTAAAAAAGAGGTGGCAATGAGTATCCATCTGCTGGTATTTCTTCTTTCAGAGAACTGCATAATTTAAATATTAAAGTATAAATATAACGCATTATATACGGGATTATTTCAAAAAAATCCAACCAGAATGTACAAAAACCAAGTATTGGCGGATTAAAATTATAGATCCACAGCTATAGTTCGTTGATTTGATTACTTTTGTAAGACACCATTTTAACCCGTCTAAATTCTATAAAAATGATTAGTATTGATCCCAAAAACCTCCCCACGGCTAAGGTACAAAGTTATTTGCAAGCAGCCGTAGGTCCTAGGCCTATTGCTTTGGCCAGTACCGTAGATGTTCTTGGCAATGCCAACCTATCTCCGTTTAGTTTTTTTAATGTGTTTAGTGCAAATCCTCCAATTTTAGTTTTCTCGCCCGCAAGACGCACACGAGATAATTCTATAAAACACACCTTGATTAATTGCCAAGCAACCCAAGAAGTAGTTATAAATGTAGTAAATTTTCAGCTGGTGCAACAAACCTCATTGGCAAGTACAGAATACGCAGATGGTGTCAATGAATTTATAAAATCTGGACTAACAGCCATTGCTTCGGACATGGTAAAACCATTTCGGGTCAAAGAATCTCCGGTACAATTTGAATGCAAGGTAACCCAAATTATACCTTTAGGAACCCAAGGAGGTGCCGGTAACTTGATTTTGTGCGAAGTAGTCAAAATACATATTGACCAAGCAGTTTTGGATCCAGACGGTGCCATTGATCCCCATAAAATAGATTTAGTATCCAGACTTGGAGCAAATTGGTATTCCAGATCCAATCAAGGATTGTTTGAAGTAACAAAACCCTTGGCAACACTAGGTATAGGTGTAGATGCAATAAGGGAGGATATAAAACGTAGTGTTGTTTTTGACTCCAATGACTTAGGCAAATTAGGCAACATAGAAGCCTTGCCTACGCCAGAAGAAGTTAGTATCTTTGTAGCCAATAATTTTTCTGTTAAAGCCGTTTTAAGTGCCGATGACCCAGAAAAAGTACATATTGAAGCAAAAAAACACTTAGATAATAACGATGTTATCTCGGCATGGAAAATGCTTTTGGCAAAAAAATAATCTTATATAACAATTAAAATAACGAAGATGGAAGTTACAGGAAAAATAAAAGTGGTTAATCCAGAACAACAAATTAGCGCTTCATTTAAAAAGAGAGAGTTAGTTGTTACTACCGAAGAGCAGTACCCACAGCACATTATGATTGAATTTACCCAAGACAAATGTGACTTACTAAATAACTATACTATTGGAGAACCTGTGAAAGTTTCTATTAATCTAAGAGGTAGAGAGTGGGTGAACCCACAAGGTGAAACCAAATATTTTAATAGCATACAAGGATGGCGAATTGAAAAATTAGTAAACGAGCAACCAACACCACAGGCTCCTATGCCAGCGGCACCTACTTTTGCTCCAGCAACCAATTTAAACGAAGATGAACCAGACGATTTGCCTTTTTAAAAAAAAATAAAAAAGCCTTGAATTGGAACATACCCCAAAAGTTAGATACTATTTGGGGTATTTTTTTTTGGATCTAAAAGTTAGGATATATACTGGCGCCAAAACCGATATGTTTGCCAATTTGTGGGTAGATATAAGCAGTTGTTTTGCTTTTTTTACTAACGCTAAACGCATGAAATAAAGTGCTATTAGAAAATATAATTCCAGAAGCCACACCTATTCCGGCACCAGCGAGTACATCTGAGGCAAAATGTTTGTTATTAGCCATTCTAAAAACAGCTGTTGCACCCGCAAAAATATACCCACTGCTAGCATACCAAAAATGCGATTCTTTATATTGGTAAAACAAAAGCGTTGCATTAGTAAAACCAACGGCAGTATGTCCTGAGGGAAAGCTCGAGTTGTTCGATAAATCTGGTCGTTCTTTTTGGGTTAGTCTTTTAATTAATTCTACAACAACAACCGTAGCGGTATTTGCCATAGCAATAGTGATGGTTTGCTTTTTAAAATTAGTTTTGGGCTCTAGCCCCAGATACATGCCTAGATACATTTGACCTACAGGCAATAATGGAAAGATATTATCTGCTTTGGATTGAAAATCTGAACCAAAAATAGCATTTGTTTTTGCTTGAATAGTGGTATTGTATTTAGAGTGTAACAACCACACACCAGAACCAACCAACACCGAAGGAACTATAAAAGAAGAATAATTTCGTTTTTGGGACACAACCAAACTATCCGCATTTTGTGCATATATTTGTGGCGCTAGGATACTAAAAAGATATAAAACTGCAATTTTTTTCATTTTGGTATTGGTTCTAAAATTAGTTTCTCTTTAGAGCAACGTAGTTTTGTCAAAATTAACCCATTAGCTCGTAATTGAAAGCCTTAGTTTATGTATTATTTAACGCAAGATTTATTTTTTCCAGAGGTTCATTTGGCCCACACATCAGGAGTACTTGCCTTAGGAGGCGATTTGTCTCCAGAACGTTTGCTCTTGGCTTACCAAAACGGTATTTTTCCGTGGTACGAAGATGGGGAGCCAATTACGTGGTGGTCACCCAATCCTCGGATGGTTTTGTTTCTGGACGAACTGATAATTTCTAAAAGCATGCGAAACATTCTCAATAGAGGTCTTTTTGAGGTAACGTTTAATCAGAATTTTACCGAAGTAATGGCAAACTGCCAACAAATAAAACGCGACGGACAAAACGGAACCTGGATTACCCAAGACATGATAGAGGCCTATGGAAAACTCCACCAACTAGGGGTAGCCAAATCTGTTGAGGTTTGGCAAAACAACGAACTAGTAGGGGGATTATATGGTATGGATTTGGGCTCTGTTTTTTGTGGCGAAAGTATGTTTTCAAAGGTTTCCAATGCTTCTAAGGTAGCTTTTATTTCGTTGGTTGGCTTGCTCCAAAAACAACATTACAAACTCTTGGATTGTCAAGTCTATAACCCGCATCTAGAGAGTTTAGGTTGTCGTGAAATTGCTAGAAAAGATTTTATAAACCTACTAAAAGAGCGTTGAATCTTAAAACGTAAGCTTTATAAATTGCCAGTCTAGAGTTTTAAACAAGACCAATTCGTTGTTCAAACAAGGCAAATCCAGGATTAGTTTTAAGGTTTCGTGCGCCATCATCAAACCAATCATTCCAGGTAAAGTCCCTAGTACGCCATTAAGGTTGCAATTAGGTACTTCTTTAGGGTTGGGCGGTTCTGGAAATAAATCTCTTAAGTTTTTGCTTCCTTGATGGTTAAAAACTGCTATTTGTCCTTCAAAGCCTAAAATACTTCCGTACACAATAGTTTTGTCCAATGCCACACAAGTATCGTTAACCAAATAGCGGGTAGTGAAGTTGTCGGATCCATCTACTATAATATCAAATGAAGCAATGATTTTTGCGGCATTATCGGGAGTGATTTTTTCTTCAAATGCCAAAACCTCTACCAACGGATTTAGTTTTTGTAGTTGTGCTTTTGCGGTTTGTGCTTTGGATAATCCTACTTGGTCCTCGGTATATAAAATTTGTCGGTGTAGGTTGTGGATTTCAATGGTGTCAAAATCAACAATTCCAATACGTCCAACCCCGGCTGTAGCTATATATTGTAAAACAGGACATCCCAGACCTCCTGCGCCAATAACCAGTACACTTGCTTTTTTTAGCTTGCTTTGGCCCTGGTCACCAATCTCTGGCAAGATGACTTGTCTGTTGTATCGTAAAAAATCTTGTATTATACTCATTGGTATTAAATTTTAAAATAAATAGGCCGCCGTAAACGCTAACAGTAGCGTCCAAAGAAGTTGTTTTTACTGTTTTTTGCAGCGTTTTTAATTAAAAGCTTTTTCCCAATCTTTCCACACTGGCTCGTAACCACTTTGTTTAATAATATGGGCAATTTCAGATACGGAGCGTTCATCACTAATCTCAAATTGTTCTAAAGACTGTGGATCTACCACATAGCCTCCTGGATTGGTTTTAGAGCCAGCACTCATACTGGTGGTACCAATTGGAATAATATGGTTTCTAAAGGTTTCGTTTTCTCGAGTGGAGATCGAAATTTCTAAATCTTCATTCCATAAACGGTAGGCACAAATTAGTTGGGTTAAATCTTTGTCATCCATTATAAAATTAGGAGGAACGGTTCCTTCAGCAGGGCGAAGTCTTGGAAAAGAAACAGAATATTTGGTCTTCCAGTATGTTTTTTGCAAATAATCCAAATGCAAAGCATTAAAAAAACTATCCGTACGCCAATCTTCTAAACCAAGCAAAACCCCTAGGCCAATCTTATGAATTCCGGCTTTGCCTATTCTGTCTGGGGTGTCTAAACGAAAATCAAAGTTGGATTTCTTGCCCTTGGTGTGGTATTTCTTGTAGACCTCTTGATGGTAGGTTTCTTGATACACCAAAACCGAATACACACCCGCTTTGTGCAAAAGGGTATATTCTTCTTGGGATAGTGGTTGTACTTCTACCGACAAAGTAGAAAAATCTTTTTGGATTACCTCAATTGCATTCAAAAAGTAATTAATGTTTACGGTATAATTGGCTTCTCCAGAAACTAATAAAACATGGTCAAATCCCAGATCCTTTAAAGCCTTTACCTCTTGTTTTATCTCGGAGTCCATTAGGGTTTTTCGTTTAATTTTGTTGTCTAAACTAAAACCACAGTAGGTGCAAATGTTTTGGCATTCATTGCTTAAATACAAAGGCGCATACATTTGGATGGTTTTGCCAAAACGTTTTTGGGTTAACCGATGGCATTCTTGCGCCATTTGTTCCAGGTAAGGCTGTGCTGCAGGAGAGAGCAATACCAAGAAATCGTCTAAATTTCTTTTGGTTTTTGCCAAAGATTGGACTACTTCTTTGGAGGTGGTTTGGTAAATTTTTAATTTTATAGTTTCCCAATCGTAATTTTCAAAAACCGATTTAAATTTTTTCATTAGTAGGATTTATTATGGTAAATTTTGCTGCCTTTTCAGGTAGTTACTTCGGGATTAATTTTAGCGATCCAAAAATGCCGTTAACGGGCTCGAGGCAACGGCATGTTGGTACTGCTGTCCTAGTTTGGCTTCAAAGGCTTTTCTACCCGCAATTACGGCTTCTTTAAAAGCTTCGGCCATTAGTATTGGGTTTCCTGCAACGGCTATGGCTGTGTTAACTAAAACAGCATCTGCACCCAATTCCATTGCTTTTGCTGCATCTGATGGAGCTCCAATTCCGGCATCAATAATTACCGGTACGTTGCTTTGTTCAATTATAATTTCTAAAAAATCAATTGTTTTTAGGCCTTTATTGCTGCCAATTGGGGAGCCTAGTGGCATCACTGCAGCAGTTCCGACCTCCTCTAAGCGTTTACACAAAACAGGATCGGCGTGTATATAAGGCAATACTATAAAGCCAAGTTTGGCCAATTCTTCGGTAGCTTTTAGAGTTTCAATAGCATCCGGCATTAAATACCTCGGGTCCGGATGGATTTCAAGTTTTAGCCAATTGGTGCCCAGTGCTTCTCGTGCAAGTTGTGCCGCAAAAACGGCTTCTTTAGCATTTCGGGCACCAGATGTGTTGGGCAATAAATTAATTTTTGGATGTTGCAAATGGGTTATTATTGTATCGGTATCGGTTTCTAGATCAATCCGCTTAAGGGCCACGGTTACTAGTTCTGTCTGGGAGGCAATAATGGCTTGTTCCATGGTGGCATTAGAGCCAAACTTTCCGGTTCCTAAAAACAAGCGCGAATGGAATGTTTTGTCACCAATTTTAAACAACGAGGTTTCCATATAAATTGTTTTTTAATTGTTTAATTGTTTTTTTTGGATGGCTACAATGGGTTATTAAACCCGAAACAGCAATGCCATAGACCCCGGTTTGCATTAGCGGTTGTACGTCATTGAGCGTAATGCCTCCAATGGCATAAACAGGTGTACTAAGCCCGTTTTGGTGCATTTTAGTTAGTATAGAGCGGTAGCCTTCTAGACCCAAAACAGGGCTTAGATTCTCTTTGGTGGTTGTAAATTGATACGGACCAAGCCCAATGTAATCACAGCCATTTTGGATGTGTTTTTGTATGTCTTCAAAGCTATTTGCGGTAGCGCCAATAATTTTGGTAGCGCCAAAAATGTTGCGAGCTTGGTCAATTGGCATGTCTGTTAGTCCTAAATGCACGCCATCTGCAGCAATGTGTTTGGCAAGAGCTACGTTATCATTGATGATTAAATGGGCCAAATACTCTTGGCATAAAATTTTAACCGCTTCTGCTAGTGCAAAAGTATCCGAATCCTGCTTTGATTTAAAGCGCATTTGGATCCAATGGCATCCGTTATCCAAAGCGAGATGAATGTTGTTTAGTTGTGCCGCAACTGTACTGCCTTGCGAGATGTATTGTAGTTTGTTAAACATGATGGTATCCTAGTTTGGTGGTATTGGATGATAAATAGTTTTCAATATATGTTTTGGCATTTTTACAAGCCATAACCATACGCTGTTTTTTAGCCAAATTAGCCGTAATTGCAGCCGATAGTACGCAGCCAGAGCCGTGTTTTTCATATCCCAGAGTATTCTGTGGATCCAATCTAAAAACAGTATCGTTGGTAAATAATTGGTCGACACCCAATGTCTCGGGATGGTGTCCTCCTTTTAATAAAACCGCAACATGTTCAGAAAGTTTTTGGGCCATAATCTCCGCAGTGGCTAGCGGTGGCATTAGTTGCATTATTTCTGTATAATTGGGAGTGATGAGGTCTATCTGCTCGATTATTGTTAGCAATTGGGCTTGATTTTCGATGGTTAAAAAATCAAAATTGGTAGAAGATTTTAAAACAGTATCCCACACAATTTTGGTGTTGGGAGATAGTCTCTTTATGGTAGCAACCACTTCGCTCAAATAGGCTAGAGAAGGGACAATTCCTATTTTTGCCACAGCTACAGGATGGGTTTGTAATAATTTGGAGATAGATTCTAAAACAAAGTCTAAAGGTGTCCATTGTATAGCAAAAAAACGTTCTGCGGTTTGTATCGTGTTTGCGGTAAGCACAGCAAGGCCAACCACTTGGTGTTGTTCAAATGTTTTACAATCTGCCAAAACGCCTGCTCCTCCCGAGGGATCAAATCCGGCAATACTTAAAACAAAAGGACGATTTTCTGACATAATTTAAAATTTTCAATTGCATTATTTTGATTCCAGATGGTTCCTAACAAGGCTAAATCATCAAAACCATTTTGTAAGGTATAGTGTATTTTGTCTGCTGCAATACCGCCTAATGCTACGAGCTTGGTTTGGTAATTGGTTCTTTTTTTTAATTCTACAAAAGCATCCGTCTTGGGCTGGTAATTTTCTTTAGAAATACTACTAAAAACAGGGCTCAAAAACGCATAATCAAAGCAATGGTCTAATTCATTAAAATCAGTTATGCTATGGGTTGCTGTTGATAGATGAAATCCTGATTTTTTATAATTTTTTAAAACAGATTTAGGAGTACTATTGCGTGCTTTTTCAGTAAAATGAATCCGATGGATCCCTAGAGCTTGCGCCAAATGGTGGTGGCTGTGGAGTACCAAATTCTGGGAGTATTCTAAGCCTATATTTTCAATAAAATGAACCATTTGAGGTGCTGAAAAATCTGGTTTTCGCAAATGAAATGTGCGCATTCCTTGTTGGAATAATGCGTGTATCAAAGAAATTTCATCACCAATAGCTGTAGGACTTGAGATTACAATCATGTGTATTTTTATAAAAACACCAGAGACGCGTTACAATAAAGAATATAGCATACGTCATGGGTTTGTTCCCCGAATCGATATGCTAGATTCTTTTTTTCTAAATTTCAGGATTAACTGTAAATTTCTTTACCTTGTTCAATAAACTCTTCGGATTTTTCTTGCATTCCTTTTTCGGCCTCGGCAACATCCCGTATTTCTTGGGATATTTTCATAGAACAAAATTTAGGACCACACATAGAACAAAAGTGAGCAACCTTAGCTCCTTCAGCAGGAAGTGTTTCGTCATGAAATTCTCTTGCAGTATCGGGATCTAAAGATAAATTAAATTGATCGTTCCATCGGAATTCAAATCGCGCTTTACTTAAGGCATTGTCTCGGTATTGAGAACCTGGGTGTCCTTTGGCTAAATCTGCAGCATGGGCGGCAATTTTATAGGTAATAACACCATCTTTTACATCTTTTTTGTTTGGTAAACCAAGGTGTTCTTTTGGGGTAACATAACACAACATTGCACATCCGTACCAGCCAATCATGGCTGCTCCAATAGCCGAAGTAATGTGGTCATAACCTGGAGCTATATCGGTGGTTAAAGGACCTAGGGTATAAAATGGAGCTTCGTCGCAGTGTTCTAATTGTTTCTCCATATTGTCTTTAATCATGTGCATGGGTACATGCCCTGGCCCCTCAATAAATACTTGAACGTCGTGTTTCCAAGCTATTTTGGCTAATTCGCCTAAGGTTTCTAACTCTGCAAACTGAGCGGCATCATTAGCGTCTGCAATAGAGCCCGGACGCAAACCATCACCAAGAGAAAAGGCTACGTCGTATTGTTTCATGATCTCGCAAATGTCTTCAAAATGCGTGTACAAAAAGTTCTCTTTATGGTGAAACAAACACCACTTTGCCATAATCGAACCACCACGAGATACAATTCCGGTAACACGTTCTGCTGTGAGGTGGATATATCGTAATAGTACTCCTGCGTGAATGGTGAAATAAGAAACCCCTTGTTCGGCTTGTTCAATTAGGGTATCTCTGAAAATCTCCCAGGTCAAATCTTCGGCAATTCCATTTACTTTCTCTAAAGCTTGGTAAATAGGCACCGTCCCGATTGGTACCGGCGAATTTCGGATGATCCATTCTCTGGTTTCATGAATGTTTTTTCCTGTAGACAAATCCATGATGGTATCTGCTCCCCATCGGCAAGCCCAAACTGCTTTTTCTACTTCTTCTTCAATAGAAGAGGTAACGGCACTATTGCCTATATTTGCATTTATTTTTACCAAAAAGTTTCTACCTACAATCATCGGTTCGCTCTCCGGGTGGTTGATGTTATTGGGTATAATGGCACGACCTCTAGCTACTTCTGCACGCACAAATTCTGGCGTAATTTTGCTCTTTGGTGTGTTGGCTCCCCAACTATGCCCTTGGTGTTGGCATTGCATGGCTTGCGTTTGGGAGTTTAGTTGCTCAATACGTTGGTTTTCGCGTATGGCTATATACTCCATTTCAGGAGTAATAATACCTTGTTTTGCATAATATAACTGCGTAACATTGGCTCCTTTTTTGGCACGAAGTGGTTTGTGTAAATACTCAAACCGAAGGCCGTCTAATTTGGCGTCAATAAGACGCTCTTTGCCATAATTGGAACTAATTTCTTTTAATTCCACTACGTCATTACGATCTAAAATCCATTGTTCGCGTATTCTTGGTATTCCTTTGCGGATATCAATGGCAATGTTTGGATCGGTATACGGGCCAGAGGTATCGTAAACGGTTACAGCGGGATTTTTTTCAATTTTTCCGTTGGACATTTTAGTGTCATCTAGTTTAATTTCGCGCATGGCTACTTTTATAGGATGTATTTCGCCATCGATATAAACTTTGGTAGAATTAGGAAAAGGAGTTCTAGAAATTTTTTCTTCGTTTGTCATTTTATTTGTATTAAAATAGATGCGGTTTAAAAGCGGGGATGGGTTTTTATTAAGGTACTATATAGACGTAGCAAAGCCTCCAAAGAAGCTTTTAGCCTCCTTGGGTTGCAGAAAGAATTAAAATTTCGTCCGATTGTGATAACTGCAGTTGGTTCCAGTCCGATTTTGGAATAACAGTATTGTTGATTGCAACAGCAATGCCCGATTGTTTTTGCGGAATTTCAATATCAAGAAGTTCTTGAATGCTTAATGCATTTGCTTGAAATTGTTTAATTTGGTTGTTGATTTTTAATTCCATTCCTGTAGATTTTAGTATATAATTATACTTTAGGAATGGCTACAAAGTGCCCAAATATGGGACTGTGGAAGTCATTTACTTTTCCCTACGCTAGTATGAACTAGATCAGGTTCAGAGGGTAATTCTCAGCCTACAGTATTGCAGACACCCCTAAAGTGTGAAGCAAATGTAATCAAATTTTAATTTAAAACAGAAATTTTGATTTTATTTTATCAAAACGTCTCTTTTGCGGCTTGTGTCGCTTTCCAGCAGCTCTGCAAATGATCGTTAACTATTCCAACAGCTTGTAGGTAGGCATAGGTTACGGTAGAGCCAACAAATTGGAAACCACGTTTTTTTAAGTCTTTGCTAATAGTGTCCGAAAGCGCTGTGGTAGCAGCAACATCTTGAAGGGTTTTGGGATAGTTGTATATGGGAGTGTTGTTAGTAAATGCCCAAATATATTTACAAAAACTACCAAATTCGGACTGAATTTTTATAAAAGCCTGTGCATTGGTTACTGCAGCATGGACTTTGCGTTTGTTTCGGACTATTCCGGCGTCTTGCAATAAATCCTGTATTTTGTCGGGGCTGTATTTGGCTATTTTAGTATAGTCAAATTGATCGAATGCTTGCCTAAAATTTTCTCTTTTTTGGAGTATGGTTATCCAGCTCAATCCGGCCTGAAAGGTTTCAAGAATCAAAAACTCAAATAATGTAGCATCATCGTAGACTGGTTTGCCCCATTCTTGATCATGGTACTCTTGGTATAGCACACTAGAGAGGCACCAGTTGCATCTTATTTTGGTTTGCATTATATTGGATTTAAGAATTCAAATATAAAAAAATCCCATTTCAAATTGCTCTGAAATGGGATTTTATATCTAAAAAGAAGCTTTAGGTTATCCTAATGCAGCTCTTTTAAAGCCAGTAACGATAAGATCTTTGTCTAAAGATTTCACATAGTTAGCTACGCTTAATTTGTTGTCTTTAATATAATCTTGGTTTACTAAAGTATTGTCTTTAAAGAAACGAGCTAATTTTCCTTTGGCAATGTTGTCTAACATAGCTTCTGGTTTTCCTTCTTGACGAAGTAAATCTTTAGCAATTTCAATTTCTTTTTCGATAGTTTCTGCATCTACGCCTTCTTCGTTTAATGCAATAGGAGACATCGCTGCTGCTTGCATTGCTACATTTCTTGCTACGTCATCAGCACCTGCTACGTTTGCAGATAATGCAACTAAAGTAGCAATTTTGTTACCAGAATGAATATAAGAACCTACAAAAGCACCTTCTAATTTTTCAAAAGTTCTGATTTCTAATTTTTCTCCAATAACTCCTGTTTGCTCAATTAATTTATCAGCAATAGTAATTCCGTTAAAATCCGAAGCTAAAAATGCTTCTTTAGAATCGTAGTTCAATGCTTGGTTAGCCATTTCGGTAGCCATTTTCACAAAGCTCTCGTTCATACCTACGAAGTCAGTTTCACAGTTTAGAGTGATTACTACACCAGCAGTTTTTTCCGCATTTACAACAGCAATTGCAGCTCCTTCAGTAGATTCTCTATCCGAACGATTTGCAGCTACTTTTTGTCCTTTTTTACGAAGGTTTTCGATCGCTAAATCAAAATCTCCTTCTGCTTCAACTAATGCTTTTTTGCAGTCCATCATTCCTGCACCAGTAGCTGTTCTTAATTTATTTACGTCTGCAGCAGTTATTGTTGCCATGTTTTTTTATTTAAAGATTAAAAGATTGAAGAATTTAAAAATTAAAAATAGTGCTAATTTAACTCAGGCACTTTAAGTAATCTTTAAATCTTTCAATCTTCAAATTTATTTTATGTTTATTTTTCTTCCGTTGCTGGAGCAGCAGTTTCTGTAGCCGGAGCAGCAGTTTCTGTTGCAACTGGAGCTTCTTTTTCAGGAGTTCCAGCTTCTTTTTCAGCACCTCTATCAGAAAGACCTTCAGTAATTGCGTTAGTTACTAAAGTTAAAATTTTGTCTATCGATTTTGAAGCATCATCATTTGATGGAATTACATACTCTACTTCACGAGGATCCGAGTTAGTATCAACCATTGCAAAAACTGGAATGTTTAATTTTTGAGCTTCTTTTATTGCGATGTGTTCTGCTTTGATATCTACTACAAATAAGGCAGCAGGTAATCTTGACATATCTGAAATGGAACCTAAATTTTTCTCTAATTTAGCACGAAGACGATCAACTTGCAAACGCTCTTTTTTAGAAAGGGTCATGAATGTACCATCTTTCTTCATTTTATCAATAGTAGCCATTTTTTTAACAGCTTTACGGATAGTTACAAAGTTGGTTAGCATTCCACCAGGCCATCTTTCAGTGATGTAAGGCATGTTTGCAGCTTTTGCTTTTTCGGCAACGATGTCTTTTGCTTGTTTTTTGGTAGCAACAAATAATATTTTTCTACCTGATGCAGCGATTTTTTTCAAAGCTTCGTTAGCTTCTTCAATTTTGGCTGCAGTTTTATATAGATTGATAATGTGTATACCATTACGCTCCATATAAATGTAAGGAGCCATGTTTGGATCCCATTTTCTAGTCATGTGTCCAAAATGAACACCTGCTTCTAGTAATTCTTTTACTTCTACTTTGTTTGACATTTTTTTGTACTAGTTTACGTTCTGTTGATTAGCAATGTATAAATGGCGATTTCTCGGCTAAATACATTTAGATGCTAAACTAATTTCTCACCTCAATGAGACAACAACAACATTGTTTTAAATTCAATAATAAATTCAATAAATCTTGAATAAAGGTATTCAAGATAGGTAATATTAACGTTTCGAGAATTGAAATTTCTTACGAGCTTTCTTCTGACCGAATTTCTTACGTTCAACCATTCTTGGATCTCTTGTTAATAAACCTTCTGGTTTCAAGATGCTTCTGTTTTCTGCATTAACTTCACACATAACACGTGCTAATGCCATTCTTACAGCTTCTGCTTGTCCGTTAGATCCACCTCCGTAAACATTTACTTTTACATCAAAGTTAGTTGCATTTTCTGTCATAGACATTGGTTGCATTACTTTGTATTGTAAAGTAGCTGTAGGAAAGTACGTTGCAAATTCTTTTTTGTTTACAGTGATTACTCCTGTTCCTTCTGAAACATAAACACGTGCAACAGCGGTTTTTCTTCTACCGATTTTGTGAATAACTCCCATTACTTAAGATCGTTTAGGTTAACTGTTCTTGGTTTTTGAGCGCCTTGTTTGTGCTCAGATCCAACAACAACATTTAAATTTCTGAAAAGTTCTGCTCCAATTTTGTTTTTTGGTAACATTCCTTTTACTGCTTTTTCTACTAATAATGCAGGGTTTTTGGCTTGCAATACTTTAGCAGTTAAAGTTCTTTGTCCTCCTGGGTAACCTGTATGACGCATGTAAATCTTTTCGTCCATTTTGTTACCTGTAAGGTTAATTTTTTCTGAGTTGATAACAATTACGTTATCTCCACAGTCCACGTGTGGTGTATAACTTGGTTTGTACTTACCTCTTAAAATCATAGCGACTTTTGAAGCAAGACGTCCTAAGTTATGACCGTCAGCATCTACAACGATCCACTCTTTTGTAGAGTTGGCTTTTGTTGCTGAAATTGTCTTGTAGCTTAATGCGTTCACAATAAATAAATTTTAATTAAACATTCCGTCCCCAATAAAGGGGATGCAAAAGTACAATTAATTATTTTAAATACAAATAGCTTAAATGATTATTTTTGATGTGTTTTTTGCCTGATAATCAATTGTATATTTGATCTTAGGATAATTGCAACGGTTTTATAATTCTAAATAGTTAGAAGGGGGCTTTTTTGAGATCTTTTGGGTATGTGTTTTAAAATTTTTACCTTGCAATTTTAGAACCCAACTTAATAGAGAGTACCAAAAAAAACTTGCGACAATTTCTGGCAGTGTTTCTTTGGCATAAATAGATGTAATACGGTAATTATGAAAGTCAAGGCAACCCTTAAGCAAATTGCTAAAGAATTAAATGTATCGGTATCTACGGTCTCTAAAGCGCTCAATGGCAGTCCCGAAATTAGCGAGCAGACAAAGATAAAAGTAAAAGAATATGCCAAACTTAAAAACTACAAGCCCAATATTATTGGTTTGAATTTAAAGAATAGAAAAACCAAGACCATTGGGGTTATTATTCCTAATATATTGAATTCTTTTTTTGCCAAAGTATTTAGCGGTATCGAAAAAGTTGCAGATGCAAATGGGTATAATGTAATTACATGCATCTCTAATGAGTCAATTGTTAAAGAAATAAATACCTTAGAGATGTTGAGTAACGGTACCATTGATGGGTTTATACTCTCTGTGTCCGAAGAGGCTCAGAAATTACAAGACTATTCTCATTTTACTCAAATTATTACGGACGGCACTCCAATAGTTATGTTTGATCGTATTGCCGAAGAAGTTGTTTGTGATAAAGTAGTGGTGGACGATTTTAACTCTGCGGTATATGTTACCCAGCATTTAATAAACTTAGGGTGCAAAAATATTGCTTTGCTTTCGTCTATTGACAATTTGAGCGTCGGAAAATTGCGTACTCAGGGATATTTACAAGCCTTAAAAAACAACGGCATCGTTGCCAACGAAAATATAATACTACGCACCAACTCAGAGGCAGACTTGAAATCTAAGATTATGGCAGTTTTTGAAAATAATTTTATTGATGGTGTTTTTGCGCTGGACGAAAACGACTCTGTGTTGGCTCTCAAAACAGGTTTGAAAGCAGGATATAAAATTCCGGAAACGCTTTCTGTTATTGGTTTTGCAGACGGTATTCTTGCCTCTCGGAGATTGACGCCAAGTTTAACTACCGTTAGTCAGCATGGTGTAGAGATAGGCGAGGTGGCGGCAAAATTATTGCTCCATAGGTTGGAGTCTACTACAGAGAATCTGCCATACCAAACGGTGGTTATCAAAACAAAACTAAAAGAGAGAGAGTCATCTAAAAAATTATAATTCCCAAACAATATCCCATGTGCAAAGGGCAAATGAGGCGTTGTTTGGGAACTATAACGACTTGTTTTTAGTGTGCTTCGAGCCAATTTTTTCCGGTTCCTAAATCTACAATCAAAGGAACTTTTAGCTGAAAAGCATTTTCCATTTCGTGTTTAATCATGGGTTGGATTTTTTCTAATTCAGAATTATGAACATCAAACACCAATTCATCATGTACCTGAAGCAGCATTTTGCTTTTCCAGTTCTCGGTGGTTAGTTTTTGATGAATAGCAATCATTGCAATCTTGATAATATCTGCCGCACTACCTTGTATTGGGGCATTAACGGCATTGCGTTCTGCGCCACCACGTACCATGGCATTTTGGGATTGGATGTCCTTTAAATAACGTCTGCGCCCTAGTACGGTTTGTACATACCCATTTTCTCTCGCAAAATCAATTTGTTCTTGTATGTATGATTTTAATCTAGGATACGTTTTGTAATAGGCTTCAATTAAAGCAGCACTTTCGGCGCGCGATAGCGAAGTTTGGTTGCTTAATCCAAAGGCCGAAACACCATAAATAATTCCAAAATTGACCGTTTTGGCATGGCTACGTTGTTCTCGGGTTACCTCCTCTAGCGGCACATCAAATACTTTAGAAGCGGTAGATTTATGAATATCCTCCTGGTTCAAAAAGGCTTTTATCATGTTTTCTTCTCCACTTAAGGCAGCAATCACACGAAGTTCAATTTGAGAATAATCCGCAGAGACTAAAGTGTAGTTTTCGTCACGTGCTACAAATGCTTTCCGGATTTGGCGGCCTCTTTCGGTACGGATAGGGATGTTTTGTAAGTTAGGGTTGTTAGAGCTCAAGCGTCCGGTAGCTGCTACGGTTTGCATGTATTCGGTATGTACTCGTAAGCTAATTGGATCTACTTGATTCGGTAAGGCATCTACATACGTGTTTTTTAGCTTTACCAATTGGCGCCAATCTTGTATGTTTTTGACCACAGGATGCTCAAGGGCTAGATAGCTCAAAATTTCTTCTCCGGTAGCATATTGTCCTGTTTTGGTTTTTTTTTGTTTTGCACCTCCAATTTTTAATTTATCAAACAAAATAGTGCCAAGTTGTTTGGGTGATGCAAGATTAAAATGTTCTCCAGCAATGTCATAAATAGTTGCTTCCAGTGTCTGGATGTCTTTGTTTAAATCTTCAGACAATGTGTTTAAGAATGCCGTGTCCAAACGGATTCCCTCTTTCTCCATGGCTGCCAGAACGGGTACAAGCGGGATTTCAATAGTTTCAAAAAGTTTTTTGGTCTCTGTTTTTTCTAATTCGGCGGCAAATATTTCTTTTAACTGAAACGTTACATCGGCATCTTCGGCGGCATATTCTTTAATCTCTTCTAAAGAAACGTCGCGCATGGATTTTTGGTTTTTGCCTTTTTTTCCAATTAGACTAACAATAGATTTTGGAGCATATTTTAAATACGTTTCAGACAAAATATCCATATTATGCCGCATATCTGGATTGATTAAGTAATGCGCAATCATGGTGTCAAATAAGTTGCCGTGTACTGTAACCCCGTAGTTGGCAAGAATTTTTAAATCATACTTTAGATTTTGACCAATTTTTTCTATGGATTGATTCTCAAAAAACGGATTGAATTTTGCAATTAATGCTCTTGCTTCTTCCTGATTTTCGGGAAAAGGCACGTAGAATGCTTTGCCTTTTTCGTAAGAAAATGAAATTCCTACTAATTCTGCATGCAAGGCATCTAGACCAGTGGTTTCGGTGTCCAAACAAACGGATTTTTGTTGGAGTAATTTTTGGATTAATAATTTAACACCTAACTCTCCCTGAATAATCTGGTAGTTATGAGGCGTGTTTTCTAGAGTGTTGTAAAATTGTACGTGGTTCGGGCTGGTAACCTCGTTGGTGCTAGGGCTTGCAAAAAGATCAAATTGATCCTCGTTTTTGGCACTAGTTTTTTGGTGCAATTTGGTGTTTCCGGACGGCATATTGGATCCAGAATCTTCTTTTTTGAAAAGCGCATCAAACTGCTCTGCCATTCTTCGGAATTCCAGCTCGTTAAAAAGCGCATCGGTTTTCTCTACATCTGGAGTAGATAATTCGTAGTCAGTTTCGTTAAAAACCACAGGACAATCCAACAAAATAGTGGCTAGTTTTTTGGACAAAAGACCTTTTTCTTGGTTGGCTTCAATGTTTTCTTTCATTTTACCTTTTAACTGGGCGGTATTTGCCAAAAGGTTTTCCATGGATCCGTATTCTTTCAAGAATTTTTTGGCTGTTTTCTCGCCTACGCCAGGAAGTCCAGGGATGTTGTCTGCGGCATCTCCCATCATTCCTAAAAAATCAATGACTTGTTCTGGTTTTTCTATTTCAAATTTTGCCAAAACTTCCGGAACTCCCCAAATTTCAATTCCGTTGCCCATGCGAGCGGGTTTGTACATAAAAATATTTTCGGAAACTAATTGTGCAAAATCTTTGTCTGGCGTTACCATAAAAACTTTGTAATCCTGTTTTTCGGCTTGTTTTGCAATGGTTCCAATCAAATCATCGGCTTCGTAACCAGATACTTCAATGATAGGAATGTGCATGGCCTTTAGGAGGTCTTGGATATAAGGAACGGCAATTTTGATGGCTTCGGGGGTGGCGTCTCTGTTGGCTTTATATTCTGGAAAGAGGTCGTTTCGTAACTGGCTTCCTCCTTTATCAAAGGCTACGGCCAAATGGTCTGGTTTTTCTCTTTTGATAACATCCATTAACGAATTCATAAATCCCATGATGGCAGAAGTATCCATTCCTTTAGAATTAATTCGTGGATTTTTTATAAATGCATAATACCCTCTAAAAATTAAAGCGTAGGCATCGAGTAGAAAAAGTCTTTTTTGTTGTGACATGGTTATAAATTTGTAAAGGTCTCAAAAGTACAAAACTTAAAATATAATGCGGAGGTATCCCGGAATTTTATAAACGAAACCAGAGAGAAAGTAGCGAGCTATGGTTCCTTTTTTGCACGAAGTGGTGTTTGGTAGCTATTGTAATGATAAATAGATTTTTAGGTCTTATTTGTAAGTTAAAACTTGCTAATTAGTGATGTAAATTAACAATTGTTAAAATAACAAGCATTTTGTCGGTTAAATATGCTTTTAATCAAAAATTAACATATATTTGAGTAAGTGCTTTACTCTATACTGTTTTTTTTTAATTATTAATACTAACGATTATGAAAAAAATTACTTTTTTACTTTTATTTTTTTTAAACGTAGCCTTTGCCCAAGTGGGTATCGGTACGGTAACACCAGATCCAAGTGCAGTACTCGAGCTGTCTTCAACCACCCAAGGATTGCTAACCCCTAGAATGACCACCACACAAAGGACGGCAATTGCAAGTCCGGCAAATGGTTTGATGGTCTACGATACTACTCTAAAAACGTTTTATTATTACGATAGTGCTATTACCTCTTGGGTAAACATGAACGCAGTGACTAGTTATGGAAGGTTAAAATTTAAACGAATTAAATCTACTGATGTTCTGGCAACGGTTTTGGCAGCCGAAAAAACAGCAGGAGGTGGGTCTAAATACCTTTTGGATTCGCAAACGTTATATGAGGTAAACGGCACTATTAATGTGGATTTTCCGATAGAGCTGAATAATGCATATATGGTAGGATTAAATTCTACCGAAGATAAATTAATCAAAGCAACCGGCGACCTTTTTGTAGGCACAACCGGCGGAGTGGTCAAGGTTTTGACCCTAACGGCAACTGCGGGTAGTGTTTTTAACATAGTGGCCTCTGCCAGTCAAAGTTTTATTTTTAGAGATACGGTAGTTGCAGGTTCTGCAAGTGTAGGCAAACTGGAGGGTTTTGGGTTGGTTTTTATAAGCATTGTGCAGTTAGCGGCTAATAGTGCCGGAATTGTCTATAAAGATATTAGCAAGTTGTTAATCTCAAATATGGGTTGGTTTGGCAATAATTCTGGAACCTATGAAACGTTTCAGGGAACCTTTGGATTGGTTCAAAAAACGGGTGGATTTAGTGAGGTTATTGGTGCCAAAATAGGAGTAGATGTTTCTTCAAACCCAACCATTACAGGCGATGCAGTTATGGGAGAAGTAGTTTTTACGGGTACGCTAACCTCTGGTAAATATGTTAATGGATACACAGTAGGTAGTTTTTCGGGCTATAATTTTAACAATAAATGGAGTGTTAATTGCGCAGGCATACCCCGAGAGGAAGATGGAGTAGCCACCGGAGATATGAATTTTGATTATGCAGTAGGTTCTGGCGCAGGCACTACTTTTAATACCTCCAACCCTAGTAATACCCTAAAATTAGTAGGAGTTTCGGTATCGAATAGTTTGTTTCGGTTTTCAAGAGACGCTCAAGATAACCGATTGAAGTATTTGGGCTTAAAAAAGAGATTTTTTCAAATTACGGGTTCGGTTTCGTTTCAGGTTAGTAATCCAGGAACCTATATTATTTATATAGCCAAAAACGGAACGCCTATATCGCAATACAAAATATACGGCAGAGGCTTGATCGCAAGTGATATTGTGGTGCTGCCTTTGATCGCTTCTGCGGAATTGGCAAATAGTGATTACATAGAGGTTTATGTACAACGCTATACAAGCAATTCTACGTCAGATTATATAGTAACTCCCAACTTAAATATTGTGGTCAATTAGTAATTAGTTTGTTTTAGGAGTGTTAGAGATTGTCTATTTTGCCCAAATTAGGCAATCTCTTTTTTTGGGTTATAAAAGTATATTGTGATAGTTTTGTTAAATATTAGCTCGTGGCCATACACAATGCAGTGTTAATTTGTTATTTTGTCCCCAAAAAATAATCATAATGGGTTTTCGTGTTGTAGTGCTAAGTGTTTTTTTGTTGTTTGTGGAGTGGTATGCTTTTCAGGCCTTAAGAACGGTAGTTAAAGGTAGAGGAGTGCTAACTGCTTACCAAATTGGGAGTGCTCTTGCACTGCTTTTTCTGATTTATTCGTTTACTCAATTTGATCGTTCGGTAGGGCAAACCAAACAAACCATGCAAACCATGGCATTGTTGTTATTAATTTATGTTCCTAAAATGATTCTGACTTTAGTTCTGTTTGGAGAAGATTTGTTTAGAATAGCCAGCGGTGCTCTACACTATTTTTCGGACACTAAAGAGCCTGTTGCTTTTTTGGCTTCGCGCCGAAAGTTTGTTAGCAGGATTGGCTTGGGTTTAGCAGCAATTCCGTTTGGGTCTTTACTATACGGCATAACCATTGGGAAGTACAATTATAAAGTGATCAAACAGCAAATTTTTTTTCCGGATTTGCCAGATGCTTTTGATGGGTTCAAAATAACCCAAATATCCGACGTGCACAGTGGTAGTTTTGATAATCCAGACAAAATAAATTATGCAATAGATTTGATTAATGCACAAGATACGGATGTGGTTCTTTTTACGGGAGATATTGTCAATACCCATGCCGAAGAAATGGATCCTTGGATAGATGCTTTTAACAGAATAAAAAAACCAGCCTACGGAAAGTTTGCGGTACTGGGCAATCATGATTATGGCGAATACGTTACCTGGCCAACCGAGCAAGACAAACAAGCTAATTTTGATAAAATAAAAAGCCTTTACCAACAAATTGATTTTACGTTATTGCTCAACGAACATACGTATATACAAAAAGGCAAAGATAGATTGGCTATAATAGGAGTAGAAAATTGGGGACATAATTTCAAAAAAGCAGGAGATATAAACAAAGCCTCACAAAACCTTACGCCAGAAGATTTTAAAATAGTTATGAGTCATGATCCAAGCCATTGGGATTATGAGCTAAAAATGCATCCAAAAAACTTTCAACTAACCTTATCTGGGCACACTCACGGAATGCAATTTGGAATTGAAATACCCGGTTATTTCAAATGGAGTTTAGCCCAATATGTTTATGCACAATGGGCTGGTTTGTACGAAAATCTAGGTCGTTATGTATACGTAAACAGAGGCTTTGGATTTCATGCCTATCCCGGGAGAGTAGGAATTATGCCCGAAATTACGGTGCTAGAGCTAAAAAAAGGGCCTAAAGTAGTATAATTCGTTAAAAATGCTACATTTGTAAAGTAGCATCTCTTTTATTAAGTAGATTTAAATATTAAATTTTTAGTTTTATGTCAAAATTCGGAGAACTTATAAACGTACACATTCCGGTATTAATTGATTTTTATACAGACTGGAATGAATCTTCCATAGCAATGAATCCTGTGATCAGAGATGTAGCTGCTGCTCTAGGAGATAGAGCTAAGGTGATCAAAATTGATGTGGATAAAAATAAAGAACTAGCACTTGCTTTGCGTATAAACGGATTGCCTACTTTAATGATTTATAAAGAAGGACAAATGATCTGGAGACAATCTGGAGAATTAGATGCCAATACGCTTATTGGAATTGTGCAGACCAAGCTATAAATAGGTATTCTAAAAGCTGTCTAGATCTATTTTTGCGCAGCTAAATTGGTTTTTATCTAGGTATTCCAAAACCCTAGGCAGGGTGTATTGGAGGTTTTTGTAGGCCTTTAGGCTGTCATGAAAAACAATAATACTTCCGGATTCTATATTTTGAATGGCATTTTCAAGGCATTTTTCTTTTGATATTTTGGTGTCAAAATCGCCGCTGAGTACATCCCACATAATAATTTTGTACCCCCTTTTTTTTAATTCTTTGGTTTGGCTTGGTTTTATTTTGCCGTAAGGCGGACGAAACAATTGTAGCCCATTGGAGATACAATTAGCATGCTGTTGTTGGATGGTTTTTTGGCAATCCATAACGTTTTGTAGGTAATCATTGGTGCTGCTTTTCCAGCCATTTGGGTGGTTGTAGGTGTGGTTGGCAACGGTGTGTCCGCTGTGGATTATTTTTTTAAAGATAGTTGGGTAGGCTGCAATGTTTTTGCCCAGACAAAAAAAACTAGCCTTGGCATGGTGTTTTTTTAATTCACTCAAAACCCACTCTGTAACTTCAGGAATGGGGCCGTCATCAAATGTAAGATATACTTTTTTGCGATTATTTGGTAAAAACCAAATATAATTGGTGAACAATTTTCGAATAATGGCGGTGGTTTTAACCCAGTAAAAGTCCATCTGTTTTTTGGTTTAAGGAAAATCTAAAATTAAAAAAAAATGTAGCAATATCCAGAAGGCTATGCTACATTTTTTAGGGGAACAAATTAGGGTTTTAAATTATTCTTTTTCTCTGCCAAAGCGTTGAAATATTTCAATATAAGTGTTAAATGTTTTTTTATGCTGGTTGTAAAACCCAAGATCCTTATTGTTTTGCATTACTTGCACTAAGCTTCTGTAGCGTTCTATATCTGTAATGATGTCTATGGCAAGACTGGTTTGGTCTGCAGCTGCTAAGGTTCTGTAATAATTGAGGTTTTCTTGGTATTTGTGCACCAATGTTTGCAATAGTTTTTGCGCTTTTTGTTTTTGGTTCACTTTATAATAACCATCTGCAAAGGGTTCTAGTAGCGAGTAATAATTAAATTTTTCTAGAGGCATTTTGGTCATAGCCAAATCAATGATTTCGGCAGCTTTTTGGGTTTTGCCCTCTAGGATTAATTGGTTCATTAGTCGTGCCAGATTGGTTCTATAGTTTATAGATTCTCTACGGGTTTCTGGGTCATGGTATATATGGTTGCTGTCGCTGTTTCCCCATTCCCATTTGTTAACAATTTGAATCATTTTATCGGTATCAACTTGGCCTAAATCAAGAGGGCTAGCGTCTTTGGGTACCGTGGTTTTAACCGGTACTAATTTGTAAACGAGGCCTTCTAATTGCAGGTAGTTTTTCATCCAGAGATAGTCTTCGTCATCAAAGGCGCCTGGACTAAAATAAATAGGTCTTTTCCAGTTGTTATTGGCAACAATATCGAGCATCATTAAGCGATTTTTGTACAATGCTCTTCCGCTAATATCTACGTCAATGTATGGCACAATGGAGTCGTTGTATTTGGATGCAACAACTTTGTTTTGAATAATGGTGTTTTTATCCACCGGAATTCTAATTTTATTTGTAGGATAAAAATGAATGGTTTGCCCGTTTTGCATAGTCACCGTAGATTTTGGGTTTTTTATAAAAGACAAAAAATCTTTTATTTCCCATCTGTTTTCGGTTTTAGGAATGCTTACTACGTAGTCTAGTTTATCTCCTACATATTGGTCATGAGTAAACGAAATAGGTAAGGCTTCGGATTCGTAGGTTTTGGTTTTCATTTGATCGATGTACCAATCGGTCATAAATAGGCTGGTATTTACTAGTTTTACATCGGTTCTAACGCCTTCAATTTCTTGTGCATACCATAGTGGGAAGGTGTCGTTATCTCCAATGGTAAATAATATTGCATTAGGATCACAAGATTCTAGGTATGCTTTTGCCATAGCCGTGGCGGTATATTTTCCGGAACGATCATGGTCATCCCAGTTTTGATAGCCCATCAGTACGGGAGCGGCAAGTAAACTAGCGGCAATAACCGTAGGAGCGGCGATTTTGGGGGCTAAATACTCCTTGATGGTTTCATAAAGAGAATAGACTCCAAAGCCAATCCAGATTGCAAACACATAAAACGATCCCACCAAGGCATAATCTCGCTCTCTAGGTTCAAAAGGACGTTCGTTTAAGTATATTTTTAGGGCAATACCCGTAAATAAAAATAAGGAAAGTAGTACGTAAAAGCTTTTGCGGTCTTTACTTGCGTGAAACATAATCCCGATCAGTCCAAGGATAAACGGCAAGAAATAATACGTATTGCGTCCTTTATTGGTTAGTACATCCGTAGGAAGATTGTCTTGAGATCCAAGGTGAAGGCTGTCTATAAATGCAATTCCGCTGATCCAATTTCCGTCTTGGTTATCGTATCTTCCTTGTAGGTCATTTTGTCTACCAACAAAATTCCACATCAAATACCTCCAATACATGTAGCCAAATTGGTATTCGACCATAAAACTAAGATTGTCTATAGTGGAAGGCTTGTCTATAATTAGATATTCATTATAGCTAGTCAAAAACTTCAGATAATCTTGATTGTCAATTTGTTTTTGGGCGTAAGCCTGTCGAAATTGCTGTACCGTTTTCTGAATTTCATTTTTTAACTGCGCAGTAGCTTTGTTATAATCCTCTTCAGATAGTGCATTTACATCAATGCCATATTGTGCTAGATCGTCTTCGTAATTGTAGTTTGGGTTAATTCTAAATTCGGGTGCTTTAGTAAAATTCATATAATTTTCAATATGATCCGAGCTCCACATTCTAGGCAAAATAGTTTTTTGATCGTTGTCACTATTTTGTTCTGCATTTTTAAAATTATTTACAATAACGTATTTTCCGGTTTTGTAATCTCGCTCATAGTTGGGCGCTTTGTCTAAATATGGGGTGTCTTTGTCTAGTCCTGCAAATTTTTCGGTATATTGAGGGCCATAAAAAAGAGGGTTGACTCCATATTGCTCTCTGTTGTAATAGGCCAAAACCTCTGCAGCATCCGAAGGTTTGTTTTCGTTGATAACCGTATTTGCATTTGCTCTAATTGGGAGCATCATCCAGGTCGAAAATCCAATCAAAATAAATAAAATGCACAACAATAAAGTATTGTACTGCACCATTGCTTTGTTGCGGGTGTATTTTAATCCAAAATAAAAGAACGCAATGATAACCAAGCCGACCAATATGGTTCCAGAATTAAAAGGCATCCCAAAAGTATTGACCATAAATATTTCGGTCTTACCAAAAAAGGCCATCGTTAGCGGCAGCAGTAATTTAAAAATGAATAGCAATATAGAGATCACGACTACATTTGCAATAAGAAAATTTTTGACTGTAACGGTTTTGTAGTTTTTAAAAAAATATAAAAAACCAATAGAAGGTATTGTCAGTAATGCCATAAAATGCACTCCAAAAGAGAGTCCTACCACAAGGGAAATAAGTAACAACCATCGGTCTCCTCTGGCAGTATTCATCTCTTGCTCCCATCTTAAACCCAACCACAACAACAAGGCAATTAACAAAGAAGCCATTGCGTAAACCTCGGCCTCAACGGCATTGAACCAAAAACTATCCGAATAAGTAAAAGCTAAGGCTCCCACAAAAGAGCTTCCTAGAACCACTATCTGGTTATTTTTATTGGGTGCAGAAATCCGAAGAACTAATTTTTGTAAAATCATTGACGATGACCAAAACAAAAACAAAATGGTAAAAGCGCTCGAAAACACCGAAGTCATGTTTACCATCAAAGCAATATGTTGTGCATCTGAGGCAAACATAGCAAAAAAAGCGCCAATCATTTGAAATAAAGGCGCTCCAGGAGGATGGCCTACTTGTAGTTTAGCTGCTGTAGCAATATATTCTCCACAATCCCAGAAACTCATAGTAGGTTCAACGGTAAGTGTGTAGGTAATTAATGCGATTCCAAATGTAATCCAGCCTAGAATAGTGTTCCATTTATTGAAATTGAATGTCGCCTTGTTCATGTATAAAAATTTAGTTTTATTTTCAGATACAAAGAAAATGTTTTTTTATTTAAAGCGAAGACCATTAACAAAAAATTCTGTGAAAGCAGCTGTTTTTTGTAACTAATTGGTTGTTAATACGTTTTGAAACAAATGGATTTTGGCTGAAATTTTTTTTTACTTTTTTTTAAAAAAAGTGCCGAAAAAGTTTGCACAAACTGAAATTTAGTCTAAATTTGCACTCGCTAAGCAATAACAAAGCAACAGCAATTTAAAGTGGTCTATGGTGTAATGGTAACACAACTGTTTTTGGTGCAGTCGTTCAAGGTTCGAGTCCTTGTAGACCAACTCTTTTTAAACCCCGTAAAATATTTTTTACGGGGTTTTTTGTTTTTTAGAATTAAATGGTTTTCAGGCCTTCGATCTACTAAAGTTAGTGGCGCTTATTGTGGGATCAGGGAGGATCAGTCCCAAAACCTGTGGAGCAGCAAAAATTAGGCATAAATAGGATCAATCCCAAAACCTGTGGAGCAGCAAAAATTAGGCATAAATAGTAGTTAGCCTAAAAAGAAAGAATTCTACATTTCGAACCCCTCTAAATTGAGATCTAAATGCTTTTATTTTTGCATTGAACGATTCTGCTGATGCATTAGTACTTCTGTTATCAAAATAGTTTAATATGCTTTGATAATGATTCATTATCGATCTTGAGATTGTATTGAAAGACTTAAATCCAGATTGATTTACTTTTTCATGCCATTTAGCTAGTCTGGCAAAACCAATGATTTTATCGGTTGTGTTTTCAAAAATGTTCCGTAATTCTTGAGATAGATTGTAAGCTTCTTTTATGTCGGGATATAATTCAAACAACAATAATGCTCGTTGTAATTGATTCGCCGTCCATTTTGATTTATTCTTGTATAAGAAATACCTACTTCTAGCAAGTAACTGCTTAATAGTATCTCCATTAGTCAATACTTCAGGCTCAAATCTTTTCTTGTTTTTCTTCGCTTTTTCTATTGCCTGATTTTCTTGGTCTATAGCTTGCCAACGGTATTTAATTCTTATTTCCTGTAAAGCTTCTGTAGCCAATTTTTGAACGTGGAACCGGTCGATTACGCGAGTTGCATTAGGAAAGGATTTCTTGGCAATGAGCCCCATATTTCCTGCCATATCTAGGGTTATCTCGGTGACTAGATTTCGTTGTTTAAGAGGGATTCTTTCAATGATAGCGATTACCGTTTCAGCTTTGGTTCCTGCAATCATAGCCACTATAGTTCCTTTCTTTCCCTTTCCAGCTTTGTTGGTCAAAATAGTATAGAGTTCGCCATTGGACAAGGAGGTTTCGTCAATTGATAAGCGTTTGCCTATGTTTTCTGGAAATATAAGCCATTGTTTTGCGTGTAGTTTTTGATCCCATATTTTGAAATCACTTAGAAAATCTTTGTATTGATGTTGTAGATTTTTACCGCTAACGCCATAGAAAGAGGCGATAGCATTACAATCATTTGGGCTGGAATCTATGGATCTCTTTTAAAAAAGACGCAAACTCCTGGGTTACACGAGTTCCGTCTGCTACTAAATTCCAATCTCTAAAAACTACTTTTCCAGTATCTTCATTCAGCCATCTTCTTCGAGTGATATGAAGATATACCTGATGCCCACGGATAGGGAAATCCTGAACTGTTATTTCATCAAAGAACCCTTTTGAACTTAATTTAGATTGTCGATGTTCTTTAGGAATTGAATTAATCTCCTTTAAGTAAAGATGAAGTATCTCTTCCTCTTTTTTATAGGAAGTCAGTTCAAAGTATTCAACTATGATTTCAGGAAGTAACAACTTGAGAAGGTCGACAAAAGAATCTTGCATTTGTATCTGATTTGGAAATACAAATATCTCTATTTTTATATTTCCCCACAACTTTTAGACTTGATCCCATAAATAGTAGTTAGCCTAAAAAGAAAGAATTCTACATTTCGAACACCTCTAAACTGAGATCTAAAAGCTTTTATTTTGGCGTTAAAGGATTCTGCTGATGCATTAGTACTTCTGTTATCAAAATAGTTTAATATGCTTTGATAATGATTCATTATCGATCTTGAGATTGTATTGAAAGACTTAAAACCAGATTGATTTACTTTTTCATGCCATTTAGCTAGTCTGGCAAAACCAATGATTTTATCGGTTGTGTTTTCAAAAATGTTCCGTAATTCTTGAGATAGATTGTAAGCTTCTTTTATGTCGGGATATAATTCAAACAACAATAATGCTCGTTGTAATTGATTCGCCGTCCATTTTGATTTATTCTTGTATAAGAAATACCTACTTCTAGCAAGTAACTGCTTAATAGTATCTCCATTAGTCAATACTTCAGGCTCAAACCTTTTCTTGTTTTTCTTCGCTTTTTCTATTGCCTGATTTTCCTGGTCAATGGCTTGCCAGCGGTATTTGATCCTGATTTCTTGTAAAGCCTCTAACGCTAATTTTTGCACATGGAATCTATCTGTGACACGAGTGGCATTAGGGAAACATTTTTTAGCAATCAATCCCATGTTTGCGGCTATGTCAAGAGTTATTTCGGTAACAGAATTTCGTAGTTTAAGCGGTATTTTTTCGATAATAGCAATTACTGTTTCTGCTTTGGTTCCTGCAATCATAGCGACTATAGTTCCTTTCTTTCCCTTTCCAGCTTTGTTGGTCAAAATAGTATAGAGTTCGCCATTGGACAAGGAGGTTTCGTCAATTGATAAGCGTTTGCCTATGTTTTCTGGAAATATAAGCCATTGTTTTGCGTGTAGTTTTTGATCCCATATTTTGAAATCACTTAAGAAATCTTTGTATTGATGTTGTAGATTTTTACCGCTAACGCCATAGAAAGAGGCGATAGCATTGCAATCATTAGGCTTGGAATCTATTGATTTCTTTTAAAAAAGACGCGAACTCCTGTGTTACCCGAGTTCCGTCAGCTACTAAATTCCAATCCCTAAATACAACTTGTCCACTATCTTCGTTAAGCCATCTTCTGCGGGTGATATATAGATAAACTTGATGTCCACGAATAGGAAAATCTTGAACAGTTATCTCATCAAAGAATCCCTTGGAGCTTAATTTATATTGACGATGTTCTTTAGGAATTGAATTAATCTCCTTTAAGTAAAGATGAAGTATCTCTTCCTCTTTTTTATAGGAAGTCAGTTCAAAGTATTCAACTATGATTTCAGGAAGTAACAACTTGAGAAGGTCGACAAAAGAATCTTGCATTTGTATCTGATTTGGAAATACAAATATCTCTATTTTTATATTTCCCCACAACTTTTAGACTTGATCCATTTTTTTTTAGAAAGCGTTTATAAACACAGCGTTTATAAATCACTGCTAAAAAAGCTATCTTTGTGATCTAGATTGGCTACACAAAAAAATACACAAGCACTCATGAAAACATTGCATAAAAACAAAAGGCTGCATCTTTTTTTTATCCATATACTCCTCTTGTCTGGTTTTTCGGTTTATTCGCAACAAGATACTACAGTACTAAAAGAAGAAACAACTACCAAAATAGACTCTCTGTACCGAGAAGACCAGTTTTTTTTTAGTTTTACTTACAATACCTTGCAAAATAAGCCCTCAAGAATGGCGCAAAATAAGTTTTCAACTGGTTTTTCGGTTGGTGTTTTAAGAGATATGCCCATAAATAAAGAACGCACTATTGCTTTTGCATCCGGATTAGGCCTTACCTATAATAACTATATACAAAATTTGAGTATCCAAGGCAGTAGTCAAAAAGCACTATACGCCATTTTAGAGGAGCAGTACCAGACCAATAAAATCTCGCAACTATTTATAGACCTTCCTATTGAGTTTAGATGGCGCAATTCTACCTATCAGAGCCATAAGTTTTGGCGAGTTTATGGCGGAGTTAAAGGCAGTTATCTGCTTTATGACAGAACCGTGTTTGATGGAGATTCTGGCAAATCCATTATTAAAGGCAATAAAGATTTTAATAAATTACTGTATGGTGTTTATGTAGCTGCGGGATATAATACCATTAATTTATATGCTTATTATGGTTTGAACCCTCTGTTTGCATCTGCAAAAATAGAAGATAAAAACATCCAGCTCAAAGCGCTTAATGTTGGGCTTATTTTTTACATATTATAGCCATAAATACCACAAAAGCACTTGAGGAACCACGCCTATCAAGACGCCTAAAACAAGCTCTTTTGGCGTATGGGCA
Source organism: Flavobacterium crassostreae (assembly GCF_001831475.1). NCBI lineage: Bacteria > Pseudomonadati > Bacteroidota > Flavobacteriia > Flavobacteriales > Flavobacteriaceae > Flavobacterium > Flavobacterium crassostreae. The sequence goes on from NZ_CP017688.1 coordinate 1,122,936, forward strand.
TGCATAACTAATCGAGAAGAGGCAACCGCACCATTTAGGAGTACCAGTAGAGCCATTATCAAAGAATACGAACCAGAATCCTGTAGACTTAGTCCCAGTACAAAACAGCTAAATCCGCTAATTCCGATCATGTGCAAGCTGGCTTTTGTTCTGCAAAACAATAGCAATAGTGCTATAAGGGTGCTAAGCAAAGCGCCCAGAAAAAAAAAGTGCAATTCTGGATACCGCTCCAGAGTTATGGATCTACGCAGTAATAATATAATTATAAAACTATGTAGCAACAAGGGTATTTGGCGTTCTTTGACAGAAGGAACCATATAAGAGCTAATTTTGCCTGAATACCGCAACACAAAGAAAAAAAGTATAGGAACCAATACGCTAAGCAGTACAATTTGTAGCAAAACAAAAACTTTCTCAGGATTTATAAAATAAGAATTATTAGAAAAAAGATAAAAAAGTGTCGCATACAATGCTATAAAAACAGGATGGAATACATACGAAACAAGAGGAAGTATTTTTTTCAAAACAAAGTATGTTGGTTATCCTAACAAAGATACTACAATAGAACGTACAATACCAAAAGCACCCAGATGCCCCACCATAGCTTATTTTTGATTTTTTAGAATAGAACAAAGGGAGTTTTAGTTTCCAAAAAAGAAGTCGTATTTTTGAAAGAATTTAACAACAGCTGTAGGTTTTAGTTCCCTGTAAGCAAATAATTACGTTTTCAAACAATGAGTATAGCCCTAAAAAATATTGTTCTGGTGGTGCAAGCAACCTGGTCCGGAGAGTCTTTGGATGCCGTGGTCGAAACTGTTTCAATTGATAGTCGTTCTCTTCAAAATAGTTCGCACACCCTATTTTTTGCATTAGTAGGGCCTAATAATGATGCACACACGTATATTAAAGATTTGGTCCATTCTGGAGTTAAAAACTTTGTAGTTCAGTATATACCCGAAGGATGCGCTGGCAAAGCAAATTTTTTGGTAGTTCAAAATACCCTAACGGCACTCCAGGATTTTGCTGCCTACTACCGCAGTACATTTCATTTTCCGGTACTAGGGATCACGGGCAGCAATGGCAAGACAATTGTAAAAGAATGGCTTAATTTTTTGTTAAGTCCGGATTTCAACGTTATCCGAAGTCCTAAAAGTTATAACTCACAAGTTGGCGTCCCGCTCTCGGTGGTCGCTATCAATGAAAAACATAATCTAGGAATCTTTGAGGCAGGAATATCTACCGTCCAGGAGATGGCACAATTACAAAAAGTAATCCAGCCCACCATAGGCGTTTTGACTAATATTGGCACTTCGCATGACGAAGGTTTTGTTAATTTAGAGCAAAAAATAAAACAAAAACTACTGCTTTTTGAGCATGTGTCGGTTTTGATATACCAAAAAAACAAAGTAGTAGACCAATGTTTAGACCCTGCAATCCAAGTATTCTCTTGGAGTTTTGAAGATCCAAAAGCTTCGGTTTTTATCTTCAAAAAACAAACCGATGCACAAGGTACCCTTATTGAATATCGATACAAGCAAAACAACGCTGCTTTCAAAATACCCTTTCAAGACAACGCTTCTATAGAAAATGCGATCTCTTGTTTAATGGTTTTGCTGCATTTTAATTACGATAGCACTTTAATTAGCTCTAGATTGGCCTTGCTTTTTCCAGTAGAAATGCGTCTAAAACTTAAAGATGGTATAAACAATTGCACCCTAATTGACGATAGTTATAGTTCGGATTTTCAGTCCTTAAAAATAGCTTTAGATTTTTTAGAAAGTCAAAAAAAGCTAGAAAACAAAACCGTAATTCTATCGGATATTTTTCAAAGTGGCTTGTCTAACGAGGTTTTGTATGCTAAAGTAGCGCAATTAATCCTTTCCAATAACATCCACAGAGTTATAGGTATTGGCCACACCATATCGGAGTTCAAAGATAGATTTCAAAACTGCATCACCTTTGCAGATACCGCAGCTTTTATCGATAATTTTGAAACCCTCGAATTTGCCAACGAAACTATCTTGGTTAAAGGTGCCCGTTCCTTTGAGTTTGAACAAATTGTGTCTTTGTTAGAAGAAAAAACACACGAAACAGTTTTAGAAATAAATTTAAATGCCATAAGTCACAACCTCAATTTTTTTAAATCCAAGCTCCAGCCCAAGGTAAAAATCATGGTAATGGTCAAGGCTTTTGGATATGGCAATGGCGGTCTTGAGATTGCTAATTTATTGCAACACCACAAAGTAGACTATTTAGGAGTGGCTTTCGCCGACGAAGGAATTGCGTTAAAAAACGGCGGTATTGAGCTACCAATTATGGTCTTAAATCCAGAGAACAGCAGTTTTTCGGCAATTATACACCACCAATTAGAGCCAGAGATTTATTGTTTAAAAGGCTTGCATGCTTTTTTAAAAATAGCAAAACAAAAAAACCTACAACATTTTCCGATACACATCAAATTAGACACCGGAATGCATCGTTTGGGCTTTGAAAAAGAAGCCATTCCAGAGTTAATTGCAACCCTAAAAGGAAATCCTCATGTCAAGGTGCAGAGTATTTTATCTCATTTAGCCACAAGTGATGATTTAGTGCATCGGGATTTTACTATATCTCAAATAAATCTTTTTGAAACGCTGTCTTCCAGAATCATTCTAGAGCTAGAAAACCACCCAATACGGCATATTTTAAATACATCAGGCATAAGCAATTATCCCGATGCGCAATACAATATGGTACGTTTAGGAATTGGTCTTTATGGAGTTTCCAACGATCCATTAGAACAAAAATATCTAGAAAATGTAGGTACCTTAAAATCGGTGATTTCGCAAATCCGAACCATAGCTCCTGGGCAGAGCGTGGGATATGGTCGCAAATTTATGGCCCAAAGCACTACCAATGTAGCCACTATACCTATAGGTTATGCAGACGGAATCTCCAGAGGTTGGGGTAACGGCGTAGGCTTTGTGATTATAAAAAACAAAAAAGCAACCATCATTGGTAGCATTTGCATGGATATGTTAATGGTAGACGTAACTGCAATAGACTGTAGAGAGGGAGATGCGGTGGTTATTTTTGGCGAAAAGCCAACCGTTTCTTACCTAGCCAAGAAATTAAAAACCATACCCTATGAAATTCTGACAAGTATTTCCCAGCGCGTAAAACGTGTTTTTTATCGGTAATAAAGGATTAATATCGATAAAGTTATTGGCTTTGTTAAAAAAAACTTAATTTAGAGTTTTAAAATATTTAATAGCAATTTAAAAATAAAAAACTATGGGATTTTTCAGTGATTTTAAAGCCTCTTTAATGAAAGGCGATGTTTTAAGTTTAGCAACAGCAGTAGTAATTGGTGGTGCTTTTAGTAAAGTTATTGGATCCGCCGTGGATGATATTATCATGCCGTTAGTAGGTTTGTTAACCGGAGGTGTAGATTTTACCACTAAATTTATTGCTTTAAACGGACAGAATTACGAAAATTTAGACGCTGCAAAAGCCGCTGGAGCTGCCGTAATGACCTACGGTAATTTAGTGCAAGCCATAATTAATTTTGTAATTATAGCTTTCTTTATTTTTGTGATATTAAGAGCAGCCGAAAAAGCAAAAAAGAAAGAAGAAGTTGCTGCACCAGCACCAGCAGGACCAACGCAAGAAGAGTTGTTAATGCAAATTAGAGATTTATTAAAAAAACAATAAATGCCCTAACGAACACAAAACCAGACGATAGGGTCTGGTTTTTTTACGGATTTGTTTTATTTGTAACATTTTGTTATTTTTTGTGAAGCCGCTTGTTTTGGATTCAATATTACTTACTTTTGTATTTCAAATTTAATATTCAAAAATAAAATATACTATGAGAATAGCAGTTGTAGGCGCTACTGGAATGGTGGGCGAAGTAATGTTGAAAGTGTTGGCCGAAAGAAATTTTCCGGTAACGGAGTTAATCCCTGTAGCTTCCGAAAAATCAGTAGGTAAAGAAATAGAGTATAAAGGAACCAAATATAAAGTAGTAGGGATGCAGACTGCCGTAGACATGAAGGCGGATATAGCCCTATTTTCGGCTGGTGGAGAAACCTCTTTAGAGTGGGCTCCCAAATTTGCAGCAGCAGGTACTACCGTGATAGATAATTCTTCTGCATGGAGAATGGATCCTACCAAAAAGTTAGTGGTGCCTGAGATCAATGCAACGGTATTAACCAAAGAAGATAAAATTATAGCCAACCCTAATTGCTCTACCATTCAAATGGTATTGGTTTTGGCACCATTGCATAAAAAATACCATATCAAGCGGGTTATTGTTTCTACGTACCAATCCATTACCGGAACAGGAGTAAAGGCAGTAGAACAATTAGAAAATGAGTACGCAGGAATTCAAGGAGACATGGCTTATAAATATCCGATACACAGAAACGCCATCCCACAATGCGATTCTTTTGAAGAAAATGGCTACACCAAAGAAGAAATGAAATTAGTCCGAGAAACCCAAAAAATTCTGGATGACAGAACCATTGCTGTGACCGCAACAGCAGTACGTGTGCCTATTGTAGGAGGCCACAGCGAAGCCGTAAATGTAGAGTTTTCTACTGATTTTGAGGTTGCAGACATTCAAAACATACTACACCACACCGACGGAGTAGTCGTACAAGACAACAACGATACCTATACCTACCCAATGCCTATATATGCACAAGGCAAAGATGCTGTTTTTGTAGGCAGAATACGTCGGGACGAAAGCCAAGCAAACACTCTAAACATGTGGATAGTTGCAGATAATTTACGCAAAGGAGCAGCCACTAATACGGTGCAAATTGCAGAATACCTTGTTGCCGCCAACTTGGTGTAAACCTTCAGGATACGTACTATAGAGCCATCCAAGAGCAATAAACCGTAGTTTTTTGCTCTTGGATGGCTTTTTTTTTGTATGATTTGTTACCTTTGTCCAGCATGAAAAAGAAATCACTCGTATTAAGTCTTTCTTTAGCGATGACAGTATTGTTTTCCATACTGTTTCAATCGTTGCATACCTATGCCCATTTTGTTGCGCAGTTCTCCCAAACAGAATGCCATCATAAACCCAGTAACAATACCACAGAAATAACCCACCAACACCATGCTTTTGAGCAGTGTACGGTGTGTCATTTTACTTTAGGTAATTATGTTTCGCCGAGTGTTTTTTCGTATGTATTGCATACCAATTACAAGTTAATTCCTTATTTTCTTTTTAACTCTCCAAAGGTAGTTTCTTTTTCAGGAAGTCTCTATTCTTATCGAGGTCCCCCTGTTGGCAACCTACTTTAAATAAATAAAACATCCCCTTTTTTTATACAAAACCACAAAAGCAATCTATATCCAAAATAGAAGAGCTGCTTTTGGGCATGACTCATGGTATATTTAAAGGACTCCTTGTTTTATTATTCTAACAATTTAAAATAGTTTCCAACCATTTATTCAGGGCTTCTTCTATCTAGAGGGACCTTGTCAATACCATTATTTCAAATGAAAAAATATATTCTCTTTTTTATTCTAGGGTTTTCGGCTCTATTACAGGCACAGCATACTCTATCCGGAACCGTTACCAATGCGTTAAACCAACCCTTGCAAGGCGTTTCGATTTATTCCTCGGAGCTGCACAAAGGCACCAAAACAGATGCCAACGGAAAGTATCGTATAACCAATTTGCCTACTAAGGCAATCCAGTGGAGCTATGCACATGTGGGTTATGCAACACAATACCAAAATATAGCATTATTAGAGCCAGAGACAGCTGTTGCTATAACCTTACAAGAAACCATTTTCGAAATGGATGAAGTAATTGTTTCAACTGCATTTAACAAAATGCAATCCCAAAATGTCATGAAAGTAACCCACCAAACCATTCAAGAATTGCAGCAAAAAGGAACTGCAACCTTAATGGAAGGATTGGCAACTATAGCAGGAGTTTCGCAAGTCTCCACAGGAACCTCCATTGGCAAACCCGTTATTCGAGGCTTGAGCGGAAACCGAGTTTTGGTTTATTCGCAGGGAGTCCGAATGGAGAACCAGCAATTTGGAGACGAGCATGGTTTAGGGCTCAACGATGCAGGAGTAGAAAGCGTAGAGGTCATCAAAGGCCCCGCATCCTTACTGTATGGATCCGATGCATTGGGAGGAGTTTTGTATTTCAATCCAGAACGATTTGCAGATGCCAAGACCATAAAGGCAGATTTTAGCCAAAAAATATTCTCCAATACCCAAGGCAGCAATAGTTCCCTTGGATTAAAAGGAACCACAGAAAACTGGAAATTTTTGGCACGCGGAACCTACAATACCCATTCGGATTACCGTATTGCAACAGGAAATCGGGTAACCAACACAAGATATAACGAAACCGATTTTAAAACCGCAATAGGATACAGCAACAGCCGCCTATCCTCCGTACTTCGTTACAACTATAACAATCTGGATTTAGGAATCCCTGAAGATGGCATAGCGGCACAAACCACTAGCAAAAACACCCAATTTCCAAGACAAGGCGTTTCTAACCAACTCTGGAGTTTAAACTCTGTCCTTTATTTTAAAAACACAAAACTAGATGTAGACCTAGGATATGTAGCAAATGATAGATCCGAGTTCGAAGATAGTTCCGTTGCAGCTTTGCACATGAAATTAAAAACCTACAATTATGTTGCCAAGTACCATTTGCCAAAAGCAGGAAAACTAGAATCCATTTTTGGAATTCAAGGCATGCACCAAACCAACACCAATTTGGGCGAAGAATATTTAATTCCGGATGCAACCACCAATGATTTTGGTGTTTTTGGAACCGCTATTTACGAGTGGAACAACCAAAATGCACTCCAAGCAGGATTGCGTTTTGACAACCGAAAAATCAACAGTACGACACACGGAACAAGTGGCGAAGAAGGCTATTTTCAAGAAACCGCCAATTCCTTTACTAGTTTTAATGCCGCTTTGGGCTACAAAACCAATATTGCCAAAGATCTTGTCTTGCGTTGGAATATAGCCTCAGGTTTTAGAGCACCCAATCTGGCAGAACTTACCTCCAATGGAGTGCACGAAGGCACCAACCGCTATGAAATCGGGAATGCTGCTCTAAAAACAGAACAAAACCTACAAACAGATGTAAATTTAGAATACAAAACCAATCACTTCGAGTTTTTTGCCAACGGATTCTACAACCACATCAACAATTACATCTACACCACACCAACAGGAACCGTACTCGAGGATAATGACGTATTTAAGTACATACAAAACAACGCAAAATTATATGGAGCCGAAATAGGCCTACATGTGCACCCACACCCTTTGGATTGGCTGCATTACCAGACGAGCTTTGAAACCGTAACCGGCAAAAAACAAAACGGAGATTACCTGCCATTAATACCAGCCAATAACTGGAACAATACCCTAAGAGGAGAGTTCAAAATCAAAAAATGGCTAGAGAATGGTTTTGCTGCTTTAACCACCAGCAGCACCCTAAATCAAAATAACGTAAGTGGTTTTGAAACCAGATCCAACGCCTATACCTTAGTAAATCTAGGCCTTGGCGGAACCATTAAATTAGGCAAAACCACCGTAAATGCCAACCTAAACGCCAACAACCTCTTAGACAAAAAATACATTGCACACCTCTCTAGACTAAAAACAGATGGCATTGCAAACATTGGCAGAAACATTGTGCTAGGGCTTCGGTTTAGCCTTTAGAACACCGTACAAACCACCATCCAAATACTGCCCCCAAAAAGTTAGATACTCTTTGGGGGCTTTTTAAATAAACAAACCAAAACAAGTGCCAAATGGAGCCCAAAAAATATTTTTTATTAGCGCATGCCCTCGCTTCCACTATCGTTACAGCGTGGTCAGGCTGTCCGCTATATCTTTTATTCCATTGCATTACATAAAAGGATGCCGCTTCCATCCTTCATGCCACCGTTAGACCATCTAGTGTTTACAAAAACAATACTCCAGACAATCCCTCCAAACCGAGACCCACGCCGTTGCGCAATCTCTAAGGCGTATGCAGGAGAGCTTATTTAGCATTCTTTTCTTCAATCCACTTAGACAGATATTTAGTACTCCTTAAGGTATGGTGCTGTAGCATTTCTCCCATAAAATTATGCACCCTATGGGTTTTTAAATGGGTTTGCAAAAGCACTATTTTATCTTTAAAATCCGTTTCAAACAAAGGTTTCAAATACCGTTTTCGAACCATCGCAAAACCATTTTGTTGCATTTGGTACCAAATTACGGGATCCTGATACAAGCGCACCGCCTCGGCAGCAAAAAGCGCAGGATTATCTGTCACCATTCCATTCCAAGGCAAATCTCCGTGCATGGCCTCTGCGCCAATAGTTGTAGTAACACTCGGGCTGCCACAATACATAGCCTCTAGTAATTTGCCTTTAATACCCGCCCCAAAACGCAGTGGCGCCAAAACCACCCGCGCCTTAGAAACCACCTCCATAGCATTTGCGGCACGCCCCATAACCCAAAAGCCTTCTTTTTGGTTGTGCAATTGCAACACCTTTTGCGAAGGATAAGCCCCATACACCTGCAAAACCGCCTGAGGTAGTTGTTTTTGTATAAGCGGCCAAAGGGTTTCTTTGAGATACAAAACCGCATTAAAGTTGGGCTCATGCAGAAAATTACCTACAAAAATAAAATCCCTTCGAGTTTGGTAATTCGGGAGCTGTTCCGTCTCTAAAAGAGCCTCAGGATTTACCAACAAGGGCAAGTAATGCAACAACGCAGGCTCTATTTTAAAAAGCGTGGTTAGCAATTCCATTTCGTACTCCGAAACCAACAAAGACAGATCACAGCGCAAAATGCTAGCAATTTCGCGTTTAGCAACCTCCTCAACCAATAAATCGGTGGTTGTGAAAACCCGTTTTTCTTTAAATGCTTTTTGTCTGGCCTGGCGCAAAGAGTGCAAGTCTTCGGTGTCCAAAACCCGTAAAGCATCCGGGCAACTAGCGGCAACACGCCATCCAAATTGCTCCTCGGTCATAAAACGATCAAATAGCACTACTCCCGGTTGAAGCGCTTTTGCAAAAGCGTCAAAGCTAGAACAATTCAGAACAATGTTCTTTTTTTCGATGCCATAGTCGGCCAAATTTACCATATATGCACTATCCATAGCCGCACTTGCAAAAACAATCGTATAGCCCTCTTGTTTAAAAATAGAAAGAAGTTGCAGCATCCTGCCGCCAGCAGCAGAAGAATTAGGCTCTGGCCAAACAGACCCTATAACTAAAAGTGTTTTCAATGGGTATTTATTAGGTTAATGAGCCACAAAATAATACTATTTAAATGGCAAAACCAGCAATTAGAAAGAAAAATAAGAAACAAAACACTAATTTTGTAAGACTCTAAAAAAAAACAGCATGCTAGGATTAAAATTAGCCACAGATCCCAAATGGGTAACTATTGTAGAAACAAATATTGAAGAAATACTAACAGATCACGCTTGGTGCGAACAAAAAGCCGCCTCAAACGCCATTAGTATTGTTACCTACAATTCCGAACTCGAAGAATTGGTCACAGAGATGTTAGTGATTGCTAGAGAAGAACTTGAACACCTGCAAATGGTACATGATTTAATTAAAAGCAAAGGACTCACCTTGGGCAGAGAGCGCAAAGATAATTATGTAAACGAGCTTTTTAAATTCATGAAAAAAGACGGTAGCCGCAAAGATGCCCTGTGTGAGCGGTTGCTTTTTTCGGCAATGATTGAAGCACGAAGTTGTGAACGATTCAAAGTCCTTTCGGAAAACATACAAGATCCAGAATTAGCAAAATTCTATAGAGATTTAATGGTTAGCGAAGCAGGACATTATACAACTTTTTTGGGTTTTGCCAAAAAATACGCAGACAATGTAGATGTGGACAAACGTTGGCAAGAGTGGATTGCCTACGAAACCTCTATTATTACCAATTATGGCAAGCAAGAGACTGTACATGGGTAGTGCGCTTTCAAACTACCGGCTTTCTTGTTTTTAGAATAGCAGTCATGCGCCATGTTTTGCTGGTTTTGTTTATTTTTGTAGCATGAAAAACATTATACTAACCGGAACAAGCAGTGGCATAGGATATGCCTTAGCCTTGCAATTTGCCAATGCAGGCCATCAGGTATTGGCAATTTCTAGAAAAACACCCAAAATACTTATAGAACATCCCAATGTTAGCTGTTTGGCTATAGATTTGTCGGATGAAAAACAATTGGATAAAGTCACCCATTTTATCTCCTCTACTTGGAAACACGTAGATGCTTTGATCCATAATGCAGGGAGTTTAATTCTAAAACCTTTTGAAGAACTCACCCAAGCAGATTTTGAAAAAGTGTACCAAATCAATGTTTTTGCGGTAGCAAATTTGACCCGAATTTGTTTGCCTTATTTGCAAAAAGGGAGCCATGTTGTGACCATAAGCTCTATGGGCGGTATTCAAGGTAGTCTTAAATTTGCGGGACTTGCAGCCTATAGTTCCAGCAAAGGAGCGGTGATTACCCTCTCAGAATTATTGGCAGAGGAGTACAAAGAAAAAGGTATTTCGTTTAATGTATTGGCATTAGGAGCCGTACAAACAGAGATGTTAGAAGAAGCATTTCCGGGCTACCAAGCACCAATTCAGGCTTCAGAAATGGCAGATTATATTTATAATTTTACGCTGACCGGAAACAAATATTTTAACGGAAAAGTATTGCAAGTTTCTTCTACCAATCCGTAAAGCAGTTTTTAATTATGATGGAAACCCTGGCAAAATATATCCCAGAACATGCCGTAAAGCCCGTTTTTGATTTGATTGTAGCGCACCAAGTACATTTAAAAATAGTGAATGAGCGTACTACCAGACATGGCGATTATAGAAAAGGGCGTAGCGGGAAGCATGAAATTACGGTAAATTCGAGCCTTAATAAATACAAGTTTCTCATTACACTACTACATGAAATTGCTCATTTGGTGGCTTTTGAAAAATTTGGTAGGGCTATTAAACCACACGGACAGGAATGGAAATATTCTTTTCAGCATTTGATGGTTCCTTATATACGTCCCGAAATTTTTCCGAACCAGTTGTTGCCTTTGTTGGCCAAACATTTTAGAAACCCTACCGCTAGCAGCGATACGGATGCTAGGTTGTCTTTGGCTTTAAAACAGTTTGATACACAGAATGATAAAAATTTTGTTTTTGAAATTCCGGTGCATAGTGTTTTTAGGATTGCGAACGGAAAAATTTTTAAAAAAGGGGCTTTGCGGGTCAAACGATACGAATGTTTGGAGATTGGTTCTGGGCGGTTGTATTTGTTTAATCCAAATGCCGAAGTAGAGTTGTTGCCAGATCATCTAAAAAAATGAATGTACCTTGCCTAGAGCTAAAATGGATTGCGGATGTAGTATTGCAGGGCTGTGGCTTGCCGCTTACAGACCTTGTGGTGGGGCTAGAGAGTTCCGACTATGCGGCTTGCGATTTTATGGTACGGGATAAAAGTGTAAAATTTAGAGTTGCCAAAGTTACTCCTACTAAATCGGGTTTGTTTGTGGCGATTTGGAAACGCAATGCAAACAATAGTACGGCTCCTTTGGATGCTTCGGATGTTTTTGATTTTTATATGATTGCAACCAAGGTGGGAAGTTTGTTTGGGGTTTTTGTTTTTCCGAGGTCGGTGTTGTTGGATAATAAAATTATTTCTACTGCAAATAGTGTGGGCAAAAGAGGGTTTAGGGTGTATCCGCCTTGGCAGCTTGCTACCAATAAACAGGCGTTACGAACCCAGATATGGCAACAAAAATGCTTTTTGGATCTCTCTGACGCTTCGGCTTTGGACCTGAAGTTAGTGGCATCTTGGCTTGGGGCATAGTTTTGGGGGCATTGTTAGAGATACTGCAATAGGATTGTAGCCCTGATAGCAACGAAAATCCTTGTTTGCCGGGTTTCGGCAAGCAAGATTGTAGTGTATAGCAGGTGCTGTGCATTTTATTGAGCAGTAATTTTCTGCTCCAAGAGTTCGTCCTTTAAGTAGGCTTCTCTTACTTTTTTGAACAAATTAGAGGAGTATACAAAGTCTACTACGGCTTGGTTGTCTGTTTTGAAAATTTCTTCGTTGGTTCCTTCCCAGGCTTTTAGACCGTTTTTGAGAAACAATATGCGGTCTCCAATTTCCATCACGGAGTTCATGTCGTGGGTGTTGATAACGGTGGTGATGTCGTACTCTTCGGTGATTTCTTTGATGAGGTTGTCTATCAGTATGGCAGTATTGGGGTCTAATCCGGAGTTGGGTTCGTCACAGAATAGGTATTTGGGCTTGTTGACAATGGCACGGGCTATGGCTACTCGTTTTTGCATTCCTCCGGAAATTTCGGAGGGTAATTTTTGGTGTGCATCGGTTAGTGCTACTCGTTTTAGTACAAAGTCTACGCGTTCGTCTATTTTGGCTTGGTCATCGTTGGTAAACATGCGCAACGGAAAGGCTACGTTTTCGGCAACGGTCATGGAGTCAAATAGGGCGCTACCTTGAAAGACCATTCCTATCTCGGTACGCAATTCTCTTTTTTCGATGGCTTCTAATTCTGAATACACTCTGCCGTCAAAGCAAATTTGTCCAGATTCTGGAGTGTGGATCCCTAACAAACTTTTTAATAAAACGGTTTTTCCGGAACCACTTTGTCCTATAATTAGGTTGGTTTTTCCGGTTTCAAAAATAGTAGATATTCCTTTGAGAATTTTGGTACCCCCAAAGGATTTTTCGATGTTTTTTATTTCTATCATGCTCCTAGTAACAGTTGGGTTAGTATGTAATTAAAAAGGATGATGGATACGGAGGTCCATACAAAGGATACGGTACTTGCTTTTCCTACTTCGAGCGCGCCTCCCTTCATGTAATATCCATGAAAGGAAGGGATGGTTGCCAAGAGCATGGCAAAAATAAGTGTTTTTATGAAGGCGTAGGTGATATGAAACGGAATGAAATCTAGTTGTGCACCTAGGATAAAGTCATCACTGGAGGTAAATCCGCCATAAACGCCAGCAATCCAACCTCCAAAGATGCCTAAAAACATGCTGATGCCAATTACAAAGGGATACAAGCTTAGTGCTATTATTTTAGGAAAGACCAGGTAGTTTAGAGAGTTGACTCCCATTACTTCGAGGGCGTCAATTTGTTCGGTAACACGCATGGTGCCAATGCTGGAGGTTATAAAAGAACCCATTTTTCCGGCCATGATAACCGAGATAAAGGTGGGTGCAAATTCTAAAATTACGGACTGCCGTGTTGCAAAACCAATTAGGTATTTTGGTATTAACGGATTGGTAAGGTTTAGGGCAGTTTGTATGGCAACTACTCCTCCTACAAAGAAAGAGATGAAGGCAACAATACCAAGAGAATCTATTATTAGATCATCAATTTCTTTGAAGATCAATTTTTTCATTACAGACCATTTGGTTTGCTTGATAAAAATTTCTCGTAGCATTAAAAAGTAGCGACCTACTTGGGATAAATAACGAATAAGCATCATAGGTTTATGAATATGGGCTAAATTACAAATTTAGTAATTAGTAATGTAGTTAGCGGTTGATTTGCTTAAAAAAGTTTTTCTTTCATTTTTTTTAGGCGGTAGCTTCGGATAAATTTTGCTTGTTCTGGGCTGACCATTAGGGGTTTTTTGGCGGCTTTGGCTTGTAGAAAACCGTGTAGGTAATCCAAGAACAAGAGCGGCTTTTTTTTCATAAAAGACAGTTTTGCCGATGCTATGGCAGTAATTGCTAACCCGTAACCTAGGGTGTAAAAAGCTTCTCCTTGTTTGTAACGTGCGCTTTTGTTGTAGTTGGCTCCGGTGGGTTTTAGATGTTTGACTTGCAAGGAGGGATCTGTGACTACTTTCCAATTGTAAAACTTGCAGAGCAATTCGTCTACGGTATCCCAACCCATTTGGGCTTTGAGACCGCCAATTTGTTGAAAGGTCTCTTTGCGGTAGGCTTTTAATGCTCCACGGATGTGGTCTTTGTCTGTTAGGTTTTCTAGAATCCACTGGTTGTTTTTTTGGATATAACAAAAACCACCTACCATACCAATTGTGGCATCGGATTTAAAATGCTGAATAATGGTTTCAAAATACGTATCCGGAAAAATTAAATCCGCATCTGCTTTCATCATAATGTCGTATTGGTCGTCTAGAGTATCTAGGCCCGCCTGAAAAGCTTGGATGACTTTGCTTCCGGGCAAATGGATGGCGCTGGATTGCTTGTTTACGAGGCTAATAAAGGGGTGTTTTTTGGCAAAATCCAACACAACTTTTGCAGTGGTATCTGTAGAATGGTCATTGACTACTACTACTTTTTTGGGCAATACGGTTTGTCTGACCAAGGATTGCAGGGTGAGATGGATTAAATCTGCTTCGTTATGTGCGGGAATAACTACGTAGTAATTCATTTAATGTATTTTTTCGGCATAAACAATGTAGTATCTGTTGGTAAAATAACGCAATAAGGGGCGTAGTCCTACTTTTTTTACGGGATTAGTCCATTTTTGACGGTCTATAATTTTCCAACCTGTTTTTTGGAGCAACCAGTCCAGTTGCCAGTCTTCAAACTCATGATAGTGTCTGTCCCATGGATCTGTTTTGCTACGATAAGCCGCCGCAAACCATAAGCGCATGGGGATAGAAATAATGAGTTTCTTGGCTTTTATTTGGCTTAAAACCGTATATGGGTTTAATAAATGTTCAAAAATTTCTAGAGCGGTAACCACTTCTGTTGTGGTGTTAGCAACGACACTTTGGTCTAGATCCAAATCCTCTCCAGTGGTGTTTTGTACAGAATATCCTTCGTTTTTCATGATTTTTGAAAAAGGATTTTCGACACCTAAATCCAAAATACGTTCGGATTTTTGGACGTGTTTGTTTAAAAATGTTAGGGTATGTTGGAATCGTTTATTCGGAAAGGTTTTTTCGTACATTTTGTTATTATTTTATCCAAGGTATAAAGGTACAAAGATATCTTTTTTTTGAGCAGTTATTTATTTGATGGATAGATTTGCAGGCTATTTTTTGTCTTTTTTGGGTATAAAAAAACATCCGTTTGTTTTTGTGGCAAAAACAAACGGATGCAAATAGCAACTATTTTTTGGGCAATTAATACCTATAAATAAAAGCATTGACATTCATTCCGGCTCCCACAGAAGCAAACAGTAGGATATCTCCTTTATGAATCTCTTGGTTTTTTATTTTTCCTCGTACTAATAAATCAAACAAAGTAGGTACTGTGGCTACGCTACTGTTACCTAATTCATGGATGCTCATAGGCATGATATCTTGTGGTACGGGTTTGTTGTACAACTTATAGAAACGGTCTATAATGGCCTCGTCCATTTTTTCGTTGGCTTGGTGGATAAGGATTTTTTTGACATCCTCTATTGCAACACCGCTTTTGTCTAAACAACTTTTCATTGCGGCAGGTACGGTTGTCAAAGCAAATTCATATATTTTGCGGCCGTGCATCTTTATGTACCGTGTATCGGGATCTAAATCGGTATTGTAAGATTTGCCAAAAAACAGATAATTTGCTTCGTCCATGGCATAGGTAGCACTCTCATAGGATAATAATCCAGAGGCATCCTCGGAGGCTTCTATAATAGAGGCGCCTGCTCCATCAGAGTAGATCATAGAATCTCTATCATGGTCATCTACTACTCTAGATAAAGTTTCTGAACCAATAACCAAACAGCGCTTAGCCATGCCAGATTTGATAAAAGCATTTGCTTGTAATACGCCTTCTATCCAACCTGGGCAACCAAACAAGAGGTCATAAGCTACACACTTTGGATTTTTAATTTGCAATTTTTGTTTAACCCTTGTTGCCAAACTAGGTAGCATGTCAGATTGGATGGTTCCGGATTTTACATCTCCAAAATTATGAGCAAAGATGATGTAATCAATAGTTTCGGGATCAATTTGTGCGTTGTCAATGGCTTTTTGTGCTGCAAAAAAAGCCAAATCAGAAGAAGTGTGCTCTTTTTCGGCATACCGCCTGTGTTCAATGCCTGTAATGCCTTTAAACTTATGGATTATTATTTCATTTGGACGACCAAATGGAGTTCCATCTTCGTTTAAAAACACATGATTTCCAAAATCCGTATTGCTTATTTTTCTTTCAGGAATATAGCTCGCTATTCCGGTTATTTTTATTTTCATCGAATTGTTTTCCAAAAATTTAGGCTAAGTTAAAAATAAATAAATAATTATAGGCACGATATTTAGTATGCGTGCATATAATTGTGTTAAAATGAATATTTAGCTAATTTACTGATGATTTTTTAATAAATATGATAAAAGACGAATAGTTTTGTGTTCTAATTGCCATTGCTGCTTTTTGTTTTATAAAAATGCTCCAAAAAACAAATGCCTCGGATTATTCCGAGGCATTTGGTAGTATTTAGTTGTAATTGGTTAGTCCATATACGCCTCAATAGGGGCACAACTACAAATTAAATTTCGGTCACCATAGGTTTCGTCTACACGACGTACACTTGGCCAGAATTTGTTTTCGGCCACATACTCTAATGGGTATGCTGCGGTTTCTCTAGTGTATGGCAATAGCCAAGTATCTGCTGTAAGCATTGCTAAGGTGTGCGGTGCGTTTTTTAATACGTTGTTAGGCTCTTCAGCAGTAGTTGCTTCTATTTCTTTTCGGATAGCAATCATTGCATCACAAAAACGATCTAACTCTGCTACATCCTCAGATTCGGTAGGTTCTACCATTAGGGTTCCTGCTACCGGAAAAGAAACCGTTGGTGCATGGTATCCATAATCCATTAAACGTTTGGCAATATCCGTAACTTCGATTCCTTTTGCTTTGAATGCTCTACAATCTAAGATCATCTCGTGAGCGGCTCTTCCTTTTTCTCCTGAATACAAGATTGGGTAGTGCTCCTCTAAACGGGCTTTCATGTAGTTTGCATTTAGGATCGCATATTTGGTTGCATTGGTAATTCCTTCCGAACCTAACATACAAATGTATCCATAAGAAATCAAACACACTAAAGCAGATCCGTATGGCGCTCCAGAAATTGCAGTTATGGCTTTTTCGCCACCAACCGGAATTAATGGGTTGCTAGGCAAGAACGGAACTAATTTTTCGTTCACACAAATTGGCCCAACTCCTGGTCCACCACCACCGTGAGGGATTGCAAAGGTTTTGTGTAGGTTTAAGTGACACACATCTGCTCCAATAGTTGCAGGATTGGTTAATCCTACTTGTGCGTTCATGTTAGCACCATCCATATAAACCAAACCGCCATTGTCATGGATGATTTGTGTAATTTCTCTAATAGCGCTTTCAAATACACCATGCGTAGATGGATACGTTACCATTAGGCAAGATAGTTGGTCTTTGTATTTAAGAGCTTTTTCTCTCACATCTTCAACATCAATATTACCATTTTCCATTGTTTTGGTAACAATGATTTTCATTCCAGCCATAGCTGCCGAAGCTGGGTTTGTACCGTGCGCAGAGGCAGGAATCAAACAAATGTTTCGTTGGTCATCTCCTCTAGATTGGTGGTATGCTCTAATGGTCATTAAGCCAGCATATTCTCCTTGAGCACCAGAGTTAGGTTGTAACGTAGTGCCTGCAAAACCAGTAATTACGTTTAATTGATGCTCTAATTTTTTAAGCATTTTGATGTAGCCTTGCACTTGATCAAGTGGTGCAAAAGGGTGGATAGTGTTCCAATAAGGCATGCTTAATGGCAACATTTCGGCAGCGGCATTCAGCTTCATGGTGCAAGAGCCTAGAGCAATCATAGAGTGGTTCAAAGACAAATCTTTACGCTCTAGTTTTTTGATATAACGCATCAAGCTAGTCTCGGAGTGGTATTTATTAAATACCTCATGCGTTAAAAATTCAGAGGTTCTGTTTAGGTTCTCTGGATAGTTACTATCGGAGTTGTATTGAGAAACCTCAAAGGCTTCTTTTCCTACTGCTTCCGCAAAAACGGCAATGATTTGATTGATATCTGGAGATAGAATTGTCTCGTTCAAAGAGATAGAAATCGTCTCGTTATCTATATAATAAAAGTTTATTTCTTGTTTTTCGGCAATAGCTCTTACTTTTTGAGCATCGGCTTTTACTACAATGGTATCAAAAAATGCAGTGTTGGTTTGGTAAACCCCCAATTTATTTAAAGCTTCTGCCAAAGTTACCGCAGAAGAGTGTACTTTATTTGCAATGTATTTTAACCCTTTTGGTCCGTGATAAACAGCAAACATCCCTGCCATTACAGACAACAATACTTGAGCAGTACAAATGTTTGAAGTTGCTTTTTCGCGTTTGATATGCTGCTCGCGAGTTTGTAACGCCATACGAAGCGCACGGTTTCCGTTTGCATCCTGCGAAACACCAATAATTCTACCCGGCATAGAACGTTTGTACTCTTCTTTGGTGGCAAAATAGGCAGCGTGTGGTCCACCATATCCCATAGGAATACCAAAACGCTGTGTAGTACCTACAACGACATCTGCTCCCATTTCTCCAGGAGGAGTTAATTTTACTAAAGATAAAATATCTGCAGCAACGGCTACTTTAATTTCTTTCGCATTTGCTTTTTGGATAAAGCCAGCATAATCATGCACCTGGCCATATTTTCCTGGGTATTGTAATATAGCACCAAAAAATTCTTCCGAAAAATCAAATTCTTGGTGATTTCCAATCACTAATTCAACACCAATAGGGGCAGAACGTGTTTCTAAAACAGATAATGTTTGTGGGAGTATTTCTTCGGAAACAAAAAACTTACATACGTTGTTTTTCTTTTGATCCCTAGAGCGCACATCAAATAATAACGCCATAGCTTCTGCAGCAGCAGTACTCTCATCAAGTAACGATGCGTTTGCAATTTCCATTCCGGTTAGTTCAATAACCATGGTTTGAAAATTCAAAATAGCCTCTAAACGACCTTGTGCAATTTCTGCTTGGTATGGAGTATAAGCCGTGTACCATCCTGGGTTTTCAAAAATATTTCTTTGAATTGCTGGTGGAACAATTGTAGGGTGGTACCCCAAACCAATATAGGATTTGTATACTTTGTTCGTACGGCCTAATAATCGGATGTGATTAGCATATTCATATTCAGTCATAATGTGTTCTAAATCCAAAGGATTTTTCAGACGGATATCCGCCGGAATTGTTTCTTGGATTAATTGATCTAAAGAAGCAACACCTATGGTTTCTAACATTTTTGGTAAATCGTTTTCCCTTGGGCCTAAGTGTCTTAAAGCAAATGAGTCTGTTTTCATGTAAATATGATAATGTTGTGTTTTTTTAGTCCTACAAAAATAAGTATTATAAACAATCTAATTCATGTTTTTCAATTGATTTTTCAACTAAATATGGTTTTTGTTCACAATTGATTATTTTTGTTTAATGATTCGTTTAAAAAAAGCAATTGATTTTTATATCCACAGCAGCATTCCGGTGGCTTTGTCAGTATATGCGCTCATCCAAATAACCTATTTGATGTGCAAGATACCGCCTCAGCAGAGCGTTTCTAACTTTGCTTTTTTGGGAACCATAGCGGGCTATAATTTTGTGAAATACGCCACTTTGGTTCGTGTTCCAAAAAAATCCATGGGCAGGCAGCTTAAACAAATTGTTTGGTTGAGTTTTTTTGCCCTACTCGGATCGGGATATTATTTTTGGCAATTGCAATGGCATACCCAACTCATTTCGTTAGTTGTTTTGGCGTTAACACTTTTGTATGCGCTGCCTTTTTTTCCAAATAAAAAAAACGCAAGACATTGGGCTGGCGTCAAAATATATATAGTAGCACTTTGTTGGGTAGGGGTAACGCTG
The DNA here is from genome assembly GCF_001831475.1 of Flavobacterium crassostreae. Taxonomy (NCBI): domain Bacteria; kingdom Pseudomonadati; phylum Bacteroidota; class Flavobacteriia; order Flavobacteriales; family Flavobacteriaceae; genus Flavobacterium; species Flavobacterium crassostreae. Next base: position 1,142,775 of record NZ_CP017688.1, read on the forward strand.
GTATTGCCAGTTTGGAATGCCGAAATTCCTTTGGGTAGTACTTTTTTTATAAAAGGCATCCAGCGTTTTATTTTGGTTTTTGTCTTGATTTTAATCTTTGAAATACTAGATTTATCCCAAGACGATCCTCTTTTGCAAACCGTACCGCAGCAAATAGGGGTTAGGCAAACCAAAATCTTGGGATTAGTTTTGTTGTTGCCTTTTTATTTTTTAGAATTTCTAAAAAATAACGATACCCCAAAACCAGTAGTTATCAACGCAATTTTAGTAGTGGTACTTTCCTTGTTTTTGGTCTGCGCTAACCACCAACGTTCGAAATACTATACTTCTTTTTGGGCAGAAAGTATTCCTGTATTTTGGTGGTTGTTTGTGGTTGCTTTTGGAGGATTAAATTTAGAGTAACCAGATAAATGCGGGTTGTTTATTAAATACAAAAAACCGAAGCATCGCTACTTCGGTCTGTTTTTTCCTGTCAAAATTCCTACAACAATCCAGCTCTTTTTAGCAAGGCATCTGGTTTTGGCTCTTGGCCTCTAAAACGTTTGTATAAAATCATTGGATGTTCGGTTCCTCCTTTGGAGAGTACGTTTTCCTTAAATTTAGTAGCTACTTCGGGATTGAAAATTCCTTTTTCTTGAAAATATTCAAAAGCATCGGCATCCAAAACTTCGGCCCATTTGTAGCTGTAATACCCAGAAGAATAGCCTCCTTGAAAAATATGTGAAAAAGCGGTACTCATAGCATTTTCGGCTACTTCGGGATATAATTGTGTGGCTGCAAATTGTTGGTTTTCAAAAGCTTTTACATCCGTAATATTTGTTGGGTCTTGTCCATGCCATCCCATGTCGAGTAATCCAAAACTCAACTGGCGCATGGTTGCCAATCCTTCCTGAAAACTAGCGCTTTCTTTTATTTTCTGTACGTATTCCATCGGAATTACTTCGTTGGTTTGGTAGTGTGTAGCAAATAATGCCAAAGCTTCGGGCTCATAACACCAGTTTTCCATAACCTGACTTGGTAGTTCTACAAAATCCCAATACACAGAGGTTCCAGACAAACTAGGGTAGGTGGTGTTGGCAAGCATTCCGTGGAGGCCATGTCCAAATTCATGAAACAAAGTAGTTACTTCGTTAAACGTTAATAATGAGGGTTTGCTTTCTGTTGGGGGCGTAAAGTTACAAACGTTTGAAATGTGGGGTCTTTCGTTGGTTGTGTCTTTTATATATTGGGATTTGAACGACGTCATCCAAGCACCGTTTCGTTTTCCTTTTCGAGGAAAAAAATCGGCATAAAAAACAGCAACTAACGCTTTGTTTTCGTCCGTTACTTCATAGGTCATCACTTCGGGATGGTATTTGTCAATATCAAAGACTTCGGTAAAGGTCAAACTGTATAATTTTTGAGCAATCGTAAAGGCACCGTTCAAGACCTTTTCTAACTGAAAATAGGGTTTTAATTTTTCGTCGTCAAAATCAAATAGTTTTTGTTTTAGTTTTTCGGAATAATACCCACCGTCCCATTTCTCTAATTGTTGGATGCCGTCGATCTCTTTGGCGAAAGCCGATAACTCAGCAAATTCTTTTTGAGCAGCTGGTTTGGCCTTAGCTAATAAATTGTTAGAGAACAGAAGCACTTTTTCGGGACTTTCGGCCATGCGTTCCTCAAGCACAAAGTGGGCGTGCGTAGCATAACCCAATAATTGCGCACGCTCAAAACGGAGTTGGACAATTTGGAGCACAATTTTTTGGTTATCAAATGCATTGTTTTGAAAACCTCTTGCGCCAAAAGCTAGCGCTAGTTTTTTACGCAATTCCCGATTATCGGCATAGGTCATAAAAGGCACATAACTTGGGTGATCTAAGGTAAAAATCCAGCCTTCTTTTTCTTGGGCTTTCGCCAAAGAACCAGCGGCTTCAATAGCTCCTTCGGGCAAACCAGCAAGATCGTTCTTATTGGTTAGATGCAGTTGGAAAGCATTGGTTTCGGCCAAAATATTTTCGCCAAATTGCAAACTCAACGTGGATAATTCTTGGTCTATTTTACGTAATTTGGTTTTTTTGTCTTCAGGCAAATTAGCGCCATTTCGAGAAAAACTTTTGTACTTTTTGTCAAGCAAAGTGCTTTGCTCTGGAGTAAGATCTAAAGTTTCTCTAGAATCATAAACCGTTTTAACACGAGCAAATAATTCAGGATTTAAACGAATGTCATTGCCAAACTCCGACAATAGTGGCGAAATTTCTTGCGCAATTTTTTGCATTTCGTCATTAGTTTCGGCCGAATTTAAATTAAAAAAAATGCTCGAAGCACGATCCAAAACCTCTCCAGTATATTCCATGGCTGCAATTGTATTTTCGAAGGTAGCAGCATCTGGATTGTTTACAATGGCATCTATTTCGGCTTTTGCCAAAGCAATTCCTTCTTGAATGGCAGGAGTATACTCGGCGTTTTTTAGTTTAGAAAATGGAGCCGTATCGTGTTTGGTGTTAAATTTAGATAATAAAACGTTCATGGTAGGGTACTTTTTTTAGGAGTTGAAAGCCAACTTTTTTAGAAAGGTAAAGATAATCATTTATAAAAAGATAACCCCATGCCGAGGATGGATTCTGGGCATAAAATCTAGAGGATAATTTTGTTATTACAAGGTTATTTATTGTTCAAGTTAATAAAAAAACACTAAATTGGAACGGTAGATTATCACTGAAGATCGTCTCTAATAAGTAGTAAAAATGAATTACCAAATAACAATAAAGAGAATTGATACCGTTAATGAAATAGAAGGATATTGGACTACCCAAGATTATATAGCATTGTGTGAAAGATTTAATTTTCCGGATGCGGCAACTGCAGAACCAGAAAACTTGCCAGAATTGCTTCAAATGGCAATCTCCGATTACGAACCCCACGAAGCCGCTGCAATTGTGTTGGATTATAAGTTAGGTGCGGAACTAAGCCAAGGACAAATAGAACAAATAGCACATAATATGTTAATTGATAAGGTATGCGAAGAATATCCCGAAATTCAGATGCAAGGCAGGTTGTTTCATGCCAATCAATTGTTGTTTAAAGCCTACAACGGAAAATTTCCGAATGCCAAAGCCTCTATCGTTCATTTTTCGATGGCACCAACTCAGGGCGAAGCAAAAGAATTAACCGCCGAAAACGTATTGAAATTGTTAAACAAAGGATTGTCAGACCGTAATTTAATCAAACGATTGTTTGAAGACCAAATGACACAAAATATTCCGTTTCCTAATGCTGCCGCAATTATTTGGGAACTGCGTACAACAGACGCTGTAAATTTTAGCCTGATTACTTCGGAGAATTGGATCAATAACGAGGATGTTATTTTGTCTGAATTTGAATCCGTACTAGAACAAATTGAACAAGAGGATTAAATAAGCAGACTAAGCCCGTGCTAAGACGTAGCTTAGAGTGATTTTTACAAAAAGATTCGCTACAAATTAGCCAAGTTCCACCACATTTTTGGTAGTCTAGGTCAAAATACTTGTAGCGAATCTTTTTTATTTAGTTATAAAAGAGGATTATTTTTTTAAACCTTCAGAAGATTTATAAACAGCCTCTTTCAAGCTCTGTTTGTAAGCAATCATTTTATCCATAATTGCTTTGTCCTGGCTTCCGATGATTTGAGCTGCCAGAATACCAGCATTTTTAGCGCCATTAAGCGCAACAGTGGCAACAGGAACGCCGCCTGGCATTTGTAGAATTGACAAAACCGAATCCCATCCATCAATGGAGTTGCTAGATTTTACGGGAACCCCAATAACAGGTAATGGTGACATAGAAGCAACCATTCCGGGCAAATGTGCCGCTCCACCAGCGCCTGCAATAATCACTGCAATACCACGTGTGTGGGCCTTGTTGCTAAAATCAAACAGTTTTTCGGGGGTACGGTGCGCAGATACAATATCTACTTCTACTTCAATATCAAATGATTTTAATATATCGATGGCATCTTGCATTACGGGCATATCAGAGATACTTCCCATGATTACGGCTACTTTCATTTTTATTTATTTATTTTGGTTGCGGGATCATGTCCCATATATTTATTTTAAACTCTTCTTGAATGGCCCTGATGTATGAAATTTGATTTATGTCATCATCGATTAATACTTGAAAAAAATCTTCTGGAGAAACGCCGAATTTTTCTATTTCACTTGTTTTTCGTTTGATGTAATTTTTTCTTTGGTTAGCTAAAATTATATCATCAAGTTTTATAAGTTTAATTAAATTGAAGGCTTCATTGTCCTTTGAATCAGAAACTCTATAGTCACCATTATCATAAACAATTCTATCTTCGAAAGAAGAATCCGTCGGGAGTAAAATCGGTTGGTATTTGTCCCATTTGTTTGATTTTTCTGTGTTCCATTGATGTTTTACTAATGACCAATTAATGTAAGAGTCCTGAGGGGTGTTTTTGAGGTTAGGATTGAAGTGCTCAATGTCTTTGGCATCTGCTCTTCCTATGAACTCTTCGGTGTAAGCACAAAAACCTTTTTGTTCAGAGTATAGAATCTTAGAAATTTTTAAATTATTATTTGAATTTCCTTCGATGTAATTTAATTCATTTTTCCTAACTAGAGAATTAGGGTTTTTTACTATTCTTCTCATAATTAAAAATTATAAGTATCACCGAGTTTAACGGTTTCTAATAATAAATATTTTTTCTTTTGGGGATCGGTTTCATTAGCTATTTCTTCTTTTAAATTAAGATATTTTTGATAAGCTTCTTCTCCATGTTTGTTGTAATAATTAATGCCAAAGTCGTTTTTCAATATATCATTTGGGTCATCGCCAATTGGTGAAGTGCCTCTTCGAACAGCAACTTTTCCTTCTTCATCAAAATACAAAATAAAACGTTCGTCGGCTTCAAATGAAGCTGCTATAAACGGAGAATGTGTTGCTACCACAAACTGTGCTTTGGGAGCCAAGTTTTGATAATGGTCCATCAAATCCATTTGCATATCAGGGTATAGGGAACGTTCTGGTTCGTCGATTAAAATTATAGAATCGGTTGTATCAAGTTTAAATAAAGGTAAAAACGACAGTAATAATCCTTTGGTTCCAGTACTTATATCTTGGATGGGAATTATCTCTTGAGTTCTTCTGTTTTTTATTGGAATAGAATATTCGGTGTTGACTAAATCCACTTCTAGATTTAATTTTTCTAAAATGGGATTGAATTCTTTGGCAAAAAAAGCTAATCCATTAGGGTTTTCATTTTGCCATTTTTGGTATTCTAATGGAAATTTGTTAATATCTAGGTTGTGCAGTAATTCGGATATTTTTTGAGTAGATTTTTTTCGGTAATCTAAAATTTCACTTAAAACGGTTAGCCATATTCGGGGATCAACTTCACTATTAAAAATAAATTCGTTGTTATGTACATGCCTAAAATAGTGAGCTAGGTCTTTTAACTGATTGTTGTTTTTTTCAATTAAATCAATAGGGTTTTTTGAGAAAAGTTCTAAGTTGTTTTCCGAAATAATATTGGCTTTGAAGTAGAATATCTTTTTTTTATCGTCAGGATTTTTAAATAATTCGCCAGATAGATTAAGTGTTCCAGTTTGAGGAGGTCTGTTGTAGTAAGTATTCCCATTAAGTTTAAATTCCTTCTTGTTTAGTTCAAGAGTAGATTTATGAGCTTCAAATTTAATCTTACCATTGATGGACTTTATACCAATAAGATCATTGTATTGGTTGTTATTAGTAACAAATAAATTGTTTATAAACGAAAATTGTTCATAAATCAACTCCAATAACCCGGTTTTCCCTGTAGCACTTTGACCAATAAAACAAATTTTATCCAAAGGTTGTCCTTTGCGTTCTCCTGTTTGATACGTAAAATCAAAGTTTAGGTTTTGCAAATGACGGTAGCTTTCGATATTTAATTTTGAAATTTTCATTGGTTCTTTCTGTGTAAATTTAAAGATTTTAGTAGTGCCTCAAATTTCGAGTCCAACTATTTTTTAATCATTTAATTATGCGATCACTCTAATGGTATTCTTTACATCCTCGGCAATTCGTCTGGCTTCTTTTATATCTTGATTTACTATGGTTACATGGCCCATTTTCCTAAAAGGGCGGGTTTGTTTTTTGCCATAAATATGTGGTGTTACACCGTTCCAACCCAAAATGGTTGTGATGTTTTCGTAAATAACATTTCCAGAAAAACCATCTGCACCCACTAAGTTTACCATGATTCCGGCTGCTTTGCTATCTGTACTGCCTAGAGGAAGGTTCAGAACGGCGCGTATGTGGTTTTCAAATTGAGAGGTATAACTGGCCTCAATGGAGTAATGACCGGAGTTGTGTGGGCGAGGAGCGACTTCGTTTACCAGTATTTGATCGTCTTGTGTCTGGAACATCTCTACGGCCAATAATCCTACATGATTGAATTTTTCTGAAACATTCAATGCAATAGCTCTGGCTTTAGCTGCTACAGCATCCTCAATTCTGGCAGGGCAAATTACATATTCTACTTGGTTGGCTTCGGGATGAAATTCCATCTCCACCACCGGATAGGTTTTGATTTCTCCAGAGGGACTGCGGCAAACAATAACCGCAAGTTCGTTCTTAAATGGCACCATGTCTTCGGCAATACATTCTACATCGGGCAAGTGGATCAGGTCTAAGGTAGAACGAACTATTTTTACGCCGTTACCATCATAGCCAAATTCGGCACATTTCCACACAAACGGAAACTCTAATTCGTCATTTTCTAATGCTTTTTTTAGGTCAGATAGATCCACAAACCGAAGATGCTTAGAGGTCGGAATTCCGTTTTCGACATAAAAATCCTTTTGTTTTCCTTTGTTCTGAATAGCCTTTAGTGTTTTGGACGAAGGAAATACTCTCAGTCCTTCGTTTTCTAATTTTTCTAATGCATCCAGGTTTACTAATTCAATTTCGATGGTAAGCACATCCACCATTTTACCAAATTGATACACGGTTTCAAAATCCATCAAATCCCCTTTAAAAAATTTATTACAAGCCATTCTAGAGGGAGCTTCATCACTTGGGTCTAATACATAGGTTTGTATGTCTAATTTGCGGGTGTCCGATAACAGCATTTTACCGAGCTGTCCGCCACCTAATATTCCTAATTTAAAATCAGAAGAAAAATAATTCATCGTATTGTTGTTTGTTGCCCGCAAAGGTACTTTATATCCCGCAAACGGAAAAATGCTATTTTATTTTCTTTAAAATTTCTCTCGCAACGGCTTTATAGCCCGCAGAATGTTTGGGATAATCCTCCGTAAGAATACGGTATAGTTGTGGGTAAATCCAGTCTTGGCTTTTGCCTAAAGCAAACAAAGTTCTGATGGCATAGGCCTTTGTGGCAACTTTTCGGTTTTCGGCAATAAGCCAATCCAGAGCATTTTCAGTAATTAGCTCCTGTTGTAGGGCAGTCAAGCTTAAGTGTTGGCTCACAAAAAGACAGATTTTAGACACCGATCGGAGCGCACTTTCGTTAGAAAAAGAAGAAAGACCCTCGCAAAAAACATCCAAATGTTCCGCCAGCAAAAACAATTCTTTTTCCAGAACTAATTCCATAATCCAGCAGGCTTTGTGGTGGTTTTTGTCCTGAGTATTCCACGCCAATGCCAATAAATCACCAAACAAGTGCGCATTAGCCCATATATATTGAGCATTGCGGTACCTACTGGCTTTGTGGGCGGTACTATTGGCTATATTTTTGTAAAGATCGGAGTGCATACTCCTGCCAAAAATACCAGTTATTTTGGTACACTAGTTATTCTTATGGATTTAATTTTAAATTCTCCGCACATAAATTGTTATCTTTGCACCTTATTTGTAACACAAAATAAGCATCCAACTTGGCAACAAACACTTTGGTACATCTATAACGGACCAAAAAGAAATTTGCCCGAAGTATAGCAATTTAAAAAATAACCATACCATACATATACACTAAAAATTATGACGAATATTGTTTTATTTGGGAAACCAGGAGCCGGAAAAGGAACACAAGCAGAATTTTTAAAAGAAAAATACCATCTAACCCATATTTCCACAGGAGATGTGTTTCGTTACAACCTAAAAAACGATACCGAACTAGGCAAACAATGTAAAGTTTTTATGGACGCAGGAGATCTAGTTCCAGACGAACTAACCACCAAAATGCTTCTAGAGGAGATAAACAAGCATCCAGATACCAACGGGATTTTATTTGACGGATACCCAAGAACCATCTCCCAAGCCCAAGCCCTAGACACCTTTTTGGCATCTATAGGCTCCCAAGTAGCGGCAACGGTTGCTCTAGAGGCCGATGACGAAATTCTGGTAGCACGCTTACTAGAGAGAGGAAAAACAAGCGGTAGAATAGACGACCAAGACGAAGAAAAAATCCGGAATCGCTACCAAGAGTACAACGAAAAAACAGCCCCATTAATAGGATACTACCAAGCGCAAAATAAATTTCATGCCGTAAACGGGATCGGAACCATCCAAGAAATTACCGTAAGACTAAGTGCAGTTATAGATAATTTATAAGAAGCAATTCCAGCTGTACGCTACAAGTTCTTGCTTATAAACCAATTTTTCTAGGCCAAAAAAGGAGCTTCCTTACGGTCGCTCTTTTTTGACCAGAAAAATAAAGATTTACAAGCGGCGCCCTTGTCTGCTGCCATCTGGGCTAAAAAAAACCATGGAAATACTCATCATATTTTTTCTGATTTTACTCAATGGACTTTTTTCTATGTCCGAAATTGCACTAATTTCGGCCCGAAAAAACAGGCTAGAATCGGCTGCCAAAAAAGGAAACAAAAGCGCCCAAGTAGCCCTAGAGCTAGCCAATGCGCCCAATAAATTTTTGTCAGCAGTACAAATAGGCATCACCCTAATTGGTATCCTGACCGGTATTTACAGTGGAGACAAAATCACCACAGACGTACAGTCTTTTGTTGGCTCCATTGCGGTATTAAAACCCTATGCACCAACAATAGCAGTGGGAGTAGTAGTAGTGGTTTTAACCTTTTTTTCGTTGGTATTAGGGGAGTTACTTCCTAAAAGGATCGGTTTAAACCATCCCGAAGCCATAGCCAAAAAAGTAGCCATGCCCATGAAAATAGTGTCCATCATTACGGCACCTTTCATTTGGTTGCTCACCCATTCTACCGAGTTTTTATTAAACGTGTTGCAAATACGGCCTACCGCAGACGGAAAAGTAACCGAAGAAGAAATCAAAGCCATTATTAAAGAAGGCACCGAAGGCGGCGAAGTGCAAGAGATAGAACAAGATATTGTGGAGCGGGTTTTTCATATTGGAGACCGAAAAATCAACTCCTTAATGACCCATCGCAAATCCGTAATATTTTTGCCCTTAGCCTCAAGTAAAAGCCAAATCAAAGCATATATGCTAGAAGAATTGCACTCCATATATCCGGTTTATAATCAGAATTATGACGATATAGTAGGAGTTGCTAATTTGAAAAGTATCTTTGCCAATATAGATCACGAAGATTTTGATCTCTCCTCCATACTAACCGATGCGCCATACATGATCGAACACACCACTGCATACAAAGCATTGGAGCAGTTTAAAAAAAGTGGCATTCACTATGCATTTGTTTCGGATGAGTATGGTGTTTTTCAGGGAATTATAACCTTAAATGACATTTTAGAAGCCCTTGTGGGGGATGCCTCAGAGTTTTATAGAGATGATTTTCAGTTAGTCGAACGAGAAGATGGATCTTGGTTAGTAGATGGACATTATTCGCTGCATGATTTTCTGACCTATTTTGAGTTAGATGACTTAATACAAGATTATGACGTAACCACTGTTAGTGGTTTGATAATGACCGAATTGTCTCATATTCCAAAACAAGGAGAGCAGCTAATTTGGAATAAATTTAAGTTAGAAGTGATCGACATGGATGGAATTAAAATTGATAAAGTAATGGTAAAAGCATTACAAGAATAAAAAAGAAGAAGCGTTTGGAGTTCCTGGTTTACGGATCTTTGCTACGCACTTTATACTATTAAATTGTGGTTTGTTTTAGGAACGTTTTGCCACCACAGAACCAATACAACCTATAAACGGCACACAGAATACTTAAAACAATGACTGAGGGAAATTTTGTAGATTACGTAAAAATATTTGTTTCTTCCGGTAAGGGAGGAAAAGGATCTACGCACTTGCACAGAGAAAAATTTATTGAAAAAGGCGGGCCAGATGGAGGAGATGGAGGTCGAGGCGGGCACGTATATTTAGTTGGTAACAAAGGACTCTGGACTTTGTTTCATCTTAAATTTGCCAGACACGTCAAGGCAGGAAACGGAGGCGATGGTAGTGGCGACCGAAGCACTGGTGCCGATGGCGAAGATAAGTTTATTGAAGTGCCTTTAGGAACAGTTGTAAAAGACAAAGAAACCGGAGAAATCTTGTTCGAAATTACCGAAGATGGAGAACGTCAAGTACTCTCAAGAGGAGGTAAGGGAGGTTTAGGAAACTGGCACTTTAGGAGTTCTACCAACCAAACCCCACGATATTCTCAGCCAGGATTGCCAGGTACGGAGAGCGATGTAATACTAGAACTTAAGGTATTGGCAGATGTTGGATTGGTAGGGTTTCCAAATGCAGGAAAATCTACCTTATTGTCTGTATTGACTTCGGCTAAACCTAAAATTGCAGATTATCCCTTTACTACCCTAAAGCCCAACTTAGGGATTGTGTCTTACAGAGATTTTCAATCGTTTGTAATTGCGGATATTCCGGGAATTATAGAAGGTGCTGCCGAGGGTAAAGGTTTGGGACATTATTTTTTACGCCATATTGAGCGCAACTCTACCTTGTTGTTTTTAGTGCCTGTGGATACTCCAGATATTAAAGCAGAATACGAGATTCTGGTAAACGAGTTAACTAAATACAACCCGGAGATGTTGGATAAAGAACGTTTGTTAGTTATCTCAAAATGCGATATGCTTGATGATGAATTGCGTGCAGAATTAAAAACGGAACTCGATGTTGCTTTTAAAGACGTGCCGTATATGTTTATTTCTTCGGTGGCGCAGCAAGGTTTAACGGAGTTAAAAGACAAACTTTGGAAAATGCTGAATGATTAACTGCTTTGGCATATTGAGATACTAAAAAATCCGCTTCAAATTACTTGAAGCGGATTTTTTGGTATTTGGAGGTTTGTTTTTACAAATTTGGAATTCTTAAAACTTGTCCTGGATAGATTTTATCTGGATCTGTAAGCTAATGCTAAGGTACGATGACTTAATGCGTCAGAATATCTAACATAGTTTGTGTAAAAACATCCCAAATAGTGTTGTGTTTTTGTAGGGAGTCTACAGGTATTTAATGCTTAATTATTTTACTGGTTAAGACGCCAACTTTAGTTGTTATTTTAACAATATAATTTCCTGAAATTAAGGAAGATAAATCTATTTTTTTGAAATTAGATTGGGTGTAAAGCACCTCTTGTCCAAGAGTATTAAAAACGCTAATGGAAATAATGTTTTCCGTATTGTCAGAATACGCTAGGTTTAAAATTCCATCAGTTGGATTTGGACTTAAGGTATAATTAGCTGGTTTGGTAGTTACAGCAGTTGTGCCTAAGGTACAATTGGATGTTACTGTAACGCCGGTATAACCATATTGTATTAGAAAATCATTGATAAAATTAATTTCTGAAGCATCTTCGCAGATGTAATTTATATTGGGATTATTATTAAAAGAAAAACCTTCCCCATTTAAAGAAGGCCCATTATTTTTTAAATACAAAGAACTTAAGTTATTGTTGTTGCAAGCTAAAGAACTAAGTAAACTTGCGTTGGATAGATCCAAAGTTGTTAATGAGTTATAGCTACAAATCAAAGTGTTTAAAAGGGGAGATTCTAAAACATCTAATGTAGTTAATAGGTTGTTGCTACATCTTAAGTCTTCTAGTGTTACTAAATTAGTAAGCGATAAATTGGTTAATTGATTATTAGCACAACTCAGGTTTGTAATTTGATTTAATGCACCTAAGTTTAAACTTGTGATTTGATTATAGTCACAAGTTAGTTTTTTTAAATTATTTAAAGAGGTTACATCAAGAGTGGAATATTGGTTTTCAGACAGGACTAAATCTTCTAAGTTTGTCATGTTAACAAAAAAAGAAGTAGATAGGTTGTTTTTTTCTGCGTGAAGTATTTTTAAAGAATTAGGACTATTGTAACTAATTGCGTTAACGGTGTTGTAGTTTAAAAACAATTGTTCTAAGTTAGGGTTGGAGGTTATATCAATATTAGTAATGAAATTGTAACTTACATCAATAAACGTTAAGTTAGTCAAATTGTTTACTGTGATGCCATTTAGTCCAATAGCAACAGCTGAAATTTTTTGTAAATTAGTTAATGCAGTTAAGTCTAAAACCTGTAATTCTAAAGCTCTATTGAAGCCGAGGTCTAATTCTTTGATAGGTAATTGATGAATTGGTGCAATGCTTGAAATATTATTATCATAGAGGTCAAGCACATTTAGGTTAGTAAATATCTGCAAATCATCAAGCCTTACAATACGATTTCCGTAGGTATGTTTTAGGTTTAAGGCATAAACCTGTTGTGCTTCTGCGGCGGTGATTATTCCGTCACCATTATCAATGGTTATTGCGTTACCAGTATTATCTAAGGCAATAGTATTTGTGTTGTTTGCATTTAATAATAGTTGGTACAATACTGCATCAGCGGGTTGTGCATAGCTATAAAGGGTAGTTCCCAGCAATAAAAAAAGTAATTTTCTAAATTTCATAATATGTTTTTTAAAATTTTGCAACAAATATAGTTTTTTACAAAAGAAAACAAACATTTCTGAAGATCCTTGATGTTGGTTTGTAAAGGATGATGCGACTAAGTTTTTTAAAAAAAAATACCCCAAATGGTTTGTAAACCTTTGGGGTATTTTAATTCAAATTACTTGAAGTGGATTTTTTGGTATTTTGAGGTTTGTTTTTACAAATTTGGAATTCTTAAAACTTGTCCTGGATAGATTTTATCTGGATCTGTAAGCATGGGTTTGTTGGCCTCAAAAATTACATCAAATTTATTGGCGTCTCCGTAGTAGGTTTTGGCAATTTTAGATAACCAATCGCCGCTAACTACGGTGTGGTATCTGGCTTCTGGTTCTTGGATGGCTACATTCATTTGGTTGTCTACCTCAGATACGCCGTCAATGTTTCCTACGGCTAGTGCAATTTTTTCGGCGTCTACTTGGTTTTCTACTTCGCCTTGTAGAATTACTTTTTCGCCTTGTAGGAGTACTTTTATACTCTTAAAGGGTAGCTTTAGTGCTTGTACGTGTGCCAAGAGTGCGCTTGCTTTTAAGGTTTCTTTTTCGGCTACTGGAGCTTCTTCTTCCTTTTTGCCAAATAGTTTGGTTCCTGCTCCTTTGATAAATGATAATAAACCCATTTTTTGTTTTTTTAGAATTAATAAGTACTAATTTAACTAAAATAATGCTTTTGGAGGGTTTTTTAGTTTAATTTTTTATTAATTTTTGTTTTTGTGTATGGTTTTGGCTTTGAATGAGGGATAGTAGCAGAAATCCTTTTTGGAGTTTTTTTACTCCAAAAAGATTGGAGCGTATAGCCCGACCCGCTTTTTTTAGCGGGGCATTCCCTAGATGGGGTTGTTGTAGGTGTCAAATAAATACTCTAGGGTTTCGGGAATGTTGTTGGCTTCTATTTTTGGATATAGTAGGGTTGCGTTGAGCCAATCGGCAATGGTGTCGCTAAAGTTTTTGTCTACGTCGTAGACTACCGGAACGCCCATTTTTTGGAGTGCTGCTGCGTTGCACTCTTGTTCGTAATGGTTGCGGATAGGGATGGAAAGGACTTTTTTGCCTAAATATAATGCTTCGGCGGGGGTTTCAAAGCCGCCTCCGGTGATGATGCCTTCGCAATTAATGAGGCTTTGGTTAAAGTCTTTTTGGTTTACGGGATAGTAGGTGATATTGCCGATGCGGTGTTGGTGGGTTACGCCAGACAGAAACCAATCAAAGTGCACTTCATGTAGGGTATGGAAGGCTTTTTGGAGGCAGTCTTTATCAAAGGATGGAAGGTATACGGTGATGTGTTTTAGGTTTTTGGGGTTGGCCTCTAGTATTTGGTCTTTGATGATTGGTGGACGGATGAAGTCGGCATATTTTTCAAAGTGTAGGCCGATGTTTTTTGGGGCGTTGGCATAGTGTTTTAAAATCATTTCGCCCATAAAACTTTTGTTTTCGGGCCTAGGGGTGTTTGGAGAGATAAAACTGGCTTGATGTCCAAATTGTACCGATGGGATTTTTTGCATTTTGCAGGCTAAGGAGGTTATGGCGTCAAAATCGTTAATGATTACGTCATAGTCTTTGAGTGGTAGGCTGTCTGCGTCTTTGTAAACTTGTCTGGGTTGGATGTTTTTTAGAATGTTCCAATAGTCTAATCCGCCGCATTTGCTGTAATGCAAACTGCAACCGTTACTTTTAAATTTAATGGGTATGCCGGGGCTTAGACTGGCGTTGTTGCCGCTCAAAAAAAAATCGACGCTACCGTGTTTTAATAAATAGGGATAGAGTTGGGTTGCTCTGCTGATGTGTCCGTTTCCTGTGGCTTGAATGGCATAAAATATTTTCATATAACGTGGTGGTACTTTAAGCAACGCGTGTTTGATTTTAAAAACAGTTGTTTTTGGGTGGTTGCTTGGGTAATTTGGGTTTAAATTTAGATTGCTAATTTACTGGGTAGGTGTTATTATAAGGTGTTTTTAAGTTTTCTATTGTATTATGCTTTGGGATTTTAATGTTAATTAATAATCTTTTTTAGACTTGTATAAAATGCTTATTTTTGAAAAATGAAACAGCTGTTACTTTTATTATTTCCTTGGATTCTTTTTGCACAAGTTGGTCTGGATCGTGCCCAAAAAATGTTGGATAACAAACAATATGCTCAAGCCAAACCAGTGCTTCAAACACTCTTGAAATCGGATCCTTATAATGTGGTGGTTATTGCCGCCTTGGGGGATGTGGCGGGCTATTACAAGGCATGGCCTGAAGCAATAGACTATTATAAAAGAGCAAAAAATCTTAGGCCTAATGTAGCAGACTATCACTATAAATACGGTGGCGCTACCGGAATGCATGCTCTGGAGGTAAATAAATTTAAGGCTTTAGGCATGATTGAGGAAATTAAAACCTCTTTTGAAAAGGCTATTGCGCTTAATCCCAAACATATTGATGCCCGCTGGGCCTTAATAGAATTGTATCTTAAATTGCCTAGAATTGTAGGTGGGAGTGAGGTTAAGGCCATTCAATATTCTAAAGAATTGGCTGCCATAACTGCCGTAGATGGCTATATGTCTCGAGGCCGTATTGAGGAGTATTACCAACGATATAAAACGGCAGAGATTGCGTACAAAAATGCAGTTGTAGCTAGTAATAACTCTGTTAAGAGTTGCCAAATGCTTGCAAGTTTATATAAAAATAAAATGAATGAACCTGCTAAGGCAGCTAGTATACTAGAACAAATTAAAACAAACAACTAACATACCATATGAGAACTCACTTTATAGCTATTGGAGGTAGCGCAATGCATAATTTGGCTTTGGCATTAAAAAACAAAGGCTATCAAGTAACCGGAAGTGATGATGCTATTTTTGAGCCCTCAAAATCCCGATTAGAAAAAAAAGGAATACTGCCAGAAGCGTTGGGTTGGTTTCCTGAAAAAATCACACCCAATATTGAGGCAGTGATTTTGGGCATGCATGCAAAGGCAGACAACCCAGAATTGCTGCAAGCACAGCAGTTAGGGCTAAAGATCTACTCGTATCCAGAATTTTTGTATGAGCAATCCAAAAATAAAACCCGAGTAGTAATTGGAGGTTCTCACGGAAAAACTACCATTACTTCTATGATTTTGCACGTAATGCATTATCATGATATTGCGGTAGATTATATGGTGGGAGCCCAATTAGAAGGCTTTGACACTATGGTGCATCTTACCGATGAAAATGATTTTATAGTTCTAGAAGGAGATGAGTATTTATCGTCGCCTATAGATAGAAGACCCAAGTTTCATTTATACCAACCCAATATTGCCTTGTTGTCTGGGATTGCTTGGGATCATATTAATGTATTTCCTACGTATGAAAATTATGTAGAACAATTTGAACTATTTATAGGCAAAATTACCAATGGAGGTATTTTGGTTTACAATCAAGAAGACAGTGCCGTTGCAACTATAGCCGAAGCAGCCACTAATCCAATCCGAAAATTAGCCTATACGACACCAGAGTACAAAGTAGAAAACGGAGTTACCCTATTGGAAACACCAGAAGGTGCTATGCCTATTGCCGTTTTTGGGGCGCATAACTTAAACAATTTGGCAGGAGCCAAGTGGATTTGTCAAAACATGGGGGTTGATGAGGCCGAATTTTATGAGGCCATTGCTAGCTTTAAAGGAGCCTCCAAAAGACTAGAGAAAATTGCAGAGAGCAAAACCAGTGTGGCTTATAAAGATTTTGCCCATTCGCCAAGCAAAGTGGCAGCAACCACCAAGGCAGTGAAGGAGCAATATCCAAATCATAAATTACTAGCCTGTTTGGAGCTGCATACCTACAGTAGTCTGAATGCAACATTCTTGAAAGAGTACGAAGGAGCCTTGGCGTATGCAGACCAAGCCGTGGTGTTTTACTCTCCAGATGCCGTAAAAATTAAGCAACTAGAAGAGGTAACCTACCAGCAAATAGCAACGGCTTTTAACCGAAAAGACCTCGTTATTTATACCAATCCTAAGGAGTTTGAAGCGTATCTTTTGGAGCAAGATTTTACCAATACAGCTTTGTTATTGATGAGTTCTGGTAATTATGGCGGTCTAGACCTAGAGCAGCTAAAAGCGCGGATGGAATACCCCTGTATTTTTTAGGCATCTACAGGTTTTTTTATCAAAGTATAAAATTAAATCATCTCGAGTATTCGGGATGATTTAACCTAAAATTAAGGATAGGATAAAGCTCCAAAGTTATTTTATTTTTAGTTTGGAAGAAATTTGAAGCCCACGTAGTGCTATCAGAATAATCTAAATCCGATACGATGTTGCCAAACCATTTTTCTATAAAAGATTGGTCTCAAGAAGACAAACCTAGAGAAAAGCTTATCTACAAAGGCAAAGGTGCTTTGAGCGATGCAGAACTCATTGCTATACTGATCGGTTCGGGCAGCCGTAACGAATCTGCTGTGGCATTAAGCAAAAGAATTTTGGCAGGAGTGACCAACAACCTAAGTGCCTTAGGGAAACTCTCCATGGAACAATTAATGGCGCATAAAGGAATAGGAGAGGCAAAGGCAATAGCCATTATTGCCGCCTTAGAGTTGGGACGCCGTCGCAGAGCCGAAGCAGCCTTGGATCTGGTAAAAATAACCTCAAGTAAAGCTATTTTTGAACTAATGCAACCCGTAATAGGAGAACTCTCGCACGAAGAGTTTTGGATTATTTATCTCAATAATTCTAACAAGGTAGTGTCCAAGTTGCAATTAAGCAAAGGCGGTATTACTGGCACACTAGTAGATGTGCGTATTGTTTTTAAATGCGCTTTGGAGCGTGGCGCCACGGCTTTAATTCTGTGCCATAACCATCCCTCAGGCTCATTGATACCTAGTGATGCAGACAAACGCATTACCCAAAAACTAGTGCTTGCAGGCCAGAGCTTAGATATTAAAGTTTTGGACCATGTTATTGTTACCGAGACCCATTACTTTAGTTTCACAGATGCAGAAATGCTTTAAATAAAACCAATGAAAATAACCAACATTCGGGACGTGTTTTTTGACTTAGACCACACCCTTTGGGATTTTGATAAAAATTCAGAAATTACCTTCACCAAAATATTTGCCAACAGCCATCCTTCTATAGCAATAGAACCCTTTATTGCAAAATACATCCCAATCAATCAAGCCTGCTGGCAACAATACCAATTGGACCAAATTGGTTTTGAAGAGTTACGTTACAACAGACTCAAACAGTCCTTCGATGCTATAAATTATATAATTTCGGATGCGCAAATTGCCCAAGTGGCACAGCAATATTTGATTGGTTTGCCCCAAAACAAGTTGTTGTTTGAAGGCGCTTTAGAAATCTTAGACTACCTAAAACCAAAATACAACCTGCATATCATTACCAATGGATTTGCCCAAGTTCAAGACCAAAAAATACATAACGCAAACCTAAAAGACTATTTTGCAACCATCACAAATTCCGATCAAGTAGGAGCCAAAAAACCAAACCCCATTATTTTTGAGTACGCCTTAGATCAAGCCAAAGCACAAAAAACAACCAGCATTATGATTGGAGACTCCTTTCATGCCGATATAAAAGGCGCTTTGGATATAGGTTTGGATGCTATTTTTTTTAATGAAAGCCAAACTCCAGTTACCGCTACTATTAAGCAAATACAGCACTTATTGGAGCTCAAAAAATTTCTTTAAAAGCCCTAACCTTTCCAAACAGATTCAATAACCGTATTTGTCTTTCCAACGGTTTTTTAAAAAATCTCTAGTAGTGTTTTCTCTAGCATTGGTTCCAGGAGAATATAGCGGCGTGTTTTTTACCTCTTCGGGTAGGTACTCTTGGGCCGCAAAATTATTTTGATAATCATGCGAATAGTGGTACTCCTGGCCATAACCCAATTCTTGCATTAATTTAGTGGGCGCATTACGCAAATGAATTGGAACCGATAAATCTCCAGTTTGCTTCACCAACTGTTGCGCCGCACCAATGGCCAAATACGAAGCATTGCTTTTAGGCGAAGTTGCCAAATAAATAGCACACTGACTCAAGATAATTCTACTCTCAGGATACCCAATCGTGCTTACCGCCTGAAACGTATTATTTGCCATTATAAAAGCAGTAGGGTTTGCCAAACCAATATCTTCACTAGACAAAATAAGCAAGCGTCTGGCAATAAACTTGACATCCTCGCCACCTTCAATCATTCTAGCCAGCCAATATACCGCCGCATTGGGATCGCTACCCCGAATGGATTTTATAAAAGCCGATACAATATCATAATGCTGTTCTCCGCTTTTGTCATACAATACCGTGTTTTGTTGCACCAACTCCAAAACCCGCTCGTTGGTAATAACAATGGGATCCGTAGTGGCAGCATGTATAACCAGTTCAAATATATTTAGCAACTTACGGCCATCACCGCCAGACAACCGAAGAAGCGCCTCAGTTTCCTCTAGCAAAATATTCTTGGATTTTAAATAAACATCTCTACGTAACGCTTGCCGCAACAGTGCCTCCAAATCCTCTTTACTAAAAGCATTCAAAATATATACCTGACAACGAGACAAAAGAGCAGGGATGACCTCAAAACTAGGATTTTCAGTGGTAGCACCAATCAGCGTAATCCAACCTTTTTCGACAGCCGCCAAAAGCGAGTCTTGTTGGGATTTGCTAAACCGATGGATCTCATCAATAAACAAGATAGGATTCTTGGTCGTAAACAACCCCCCACTTTGTTTTGCTTTTTCAATAACCTCTCGAATATCTTTAACCCCCGAATTGATAGCACTCAAAATATAAAAAGGCCGCTTAGACTCCTGTGCAATTATTTGCGCCAGAGTAGTTTTTCCGGTACCAGGCGGCCCCCACAAAATCAACGAAGGAATAATTCCTTTAGAAATTTGATGCGTCAAAGAGCCGTTAGGCCCTACTAAATGAGACTGACTAATATAATCGTTTAAATTCTGAGGTCGTATGCGTTCTGCTAATGGTGCTTCCATGTTGCAAAATTAGGCATTTTATTCGAAGCTATTCCAGCTCTCCACTATATCTTTTTAGTTGCAAGTTCGTTCCTCACTAGCAACTAAAAAGGATGCCGTTTCGATCTGGGCTAAAAAAAAGATAGATCCCGTTTCCAAACCAAACCCTGTTTGCAAAGTGACACAATAGCATACTTTTTATTTGGTTTCATTTTTGCATACCCTTTACAAAACAAGAGCACACCACCCATGGAAAAAGATTTTAAATATACCAACGCCGTAATGGCATTCCCGCTTTTTTTTGTTCTAAGCCTCTGGTTGGTTTATTGGATTGAGATCCGATTTCATTACAACTTTACCACCAACGGTATTTTGCCCCGAACATTTTCCGGATTACAAGGCATCGTGTGGAGCCCTTTTATACATGCCAATTTAAGTCATTTGTACCACAACTCAGTGCCATTGCTAGTTTTGTTGGCAGCACTCCAATATTTTTATCCACAACATTCCCTAGTGGTAGTGGTAGCCGGAATTTTAGTAAGCGGTAGCCTGACTTGGCTAATCGGCAGATCCAGTTACCATATTGGAGCCAGTGGATTGGTATATGTTTTGGTAGGCTTTGTATTTCTAAAAGGAATACTCACAAAATACTTTAGACTCGTAGCCTTATCCCTAACCGTAGTATTGGTATATGGAGGCATGATTTGGTATGTTTTGCCCAAGGTAGATGATGCCATTTCCTGGGAAGGGCACCTGGCAGGATTGCTAACTGGCTTTGTTTTTGCCATCTTGTTTAAAACCCCCGAGTACCGCACCAAGGCAAAATACGATTGGGAAAAAACAGATTTTGATCCCTCAGAAGACAAATTTATGCAACGATTTGATGCCAATGGCAATTTTGTAAACCTACCCGAGCCACCCATAGAAGAAATCCCGGTTGCATATTTTAGCTCCGATAGAGTAGTAAATTATGAACTAGTTGTAACAAAAGAAAACGAACCAAAACCAGAGTCTTAATTCGTTTAATGCTAATTTATATGCGGTTAGAAGTGTTTAGCTTCTTTGTCTAACGGCCTCGTACAAAAATGCCCCACAAGCCACCGAAACGTTCAAAGAACCAATGGTTCCAAACATGGGCAACTTGGCTTTTTCATCGACTATTTTTAATACCGAAGGGTTTACACCACGATCCTCAGATCCCATAATGATAGCTACAGCTTCCTTTAAATCTATTTCGTATAGGCTACTATCTGTTTTTTCAGTGGCTGCAACCGTTTTTATACCACTAGCTTGCAAAAGAAAGATAGCGTCTTTGATGTGCTCAACTTTACAAATAGGAATATTAAAAACCGCTCCTGCCGAAGTTTTTACGGTATCTCCATTCACTGGTGCTGCACCAGATTTTTGAATAATAATTCCATTTACACCCGTACATTCTGCAGTTCTAATAATAGCACCAAAATTCCGAGCATCGGATATTTGATCTAAAACCAAAAACAACGGTTTTTTGCCATTTTCAACCACGGTGTTAATTAAAGTCTCTAAATCAAAAAAAGAAATAGGCGATATAGTAGCAACAGCTCCTTGGTGGTTATTAGGCGTTAATTTGTTTAGTTTTTCAACGGGCACATAGGAAAAGTTTATGTTAGCGCGCTTCATAACCTTCATTAAATCTTTCATTAATTCGCCGGAGGCTTCTTTTTGAATGTACACTTTGTCTATAGTTGTTCCCGCCTGTACGGCCTCAATGATAGCTCTAATTCCAAAAATTTGATGTTCTTTTTCCATGCTACAAAGATATAAAAAAAAACCACCAGCGGAAACTGGTGGTTTAAAATAATAGGGTGTATAAGGATTAGTTTTTATCCCAAAATATACGATTTTTTAACTTGTCTCCGCCAATGGCAAGAACGGCATCTTTGTAGTTTTTGCCATTAACTGTTTGCTCATTTATAGGATAGGTTAATCTTTTTGGTACTTCTCCTTCTGCTTCAGAGTAGGCTTTTGCTGGTGCAACTAATACCGGCGAATTTAATCTTCGGTACATTGTCCATGCTTCAAAACCTCTATTGTAAAAAGCAATCCACTCTTGTGTTGCTATTTTTTCTTCTGCAGTAGCGCCAGCAGCGGTAGCAAAACTAACATCTGGATTGGCTAAATAGCCTGCAGCTTGATTGGCAATCCCCCAGCTTTCAAAAGAGGCTGTAATTGCTTTATTGTAATAGTATTCTGTATTGTTTCCTACAGAAATGCCTTTGGCAGCAGCTTCGGCTAAGTAAAAGTTTACCTCCGTAGCTTCTAGCAATTGGGAAGGAAATTCAGGAACCGTCAAAATTGGATTAACATGCGAAAAGTTGTTGTAATTATTGGTAGTACCATATACGCCTCCTAAATAACTAGTGTCTTCTAGAGCCGTAAAGTAACGGGTTCTTCTTGGGTCTTTTAGAAAATTCATTTTGTCTACAATGGTTGCTGCTATTACAAAATCATTTCTGTTAGAGGCTACTAGGTTTTCGTAGATAGGGTTGTAATTTGGTGCAGATACAGCATATTCAAAGGTTGCATTATTTGCATTGGTCAATATTACACCACTATTGTAAGCGCTTTCTATTGTAGATTTAGCCAAAGTAGGGTTAGATTCTATAAGGTTTACACCGATTTTTACTTTTAAAGAATTTGCAAATAATTTCCATTTTGCAACGTCACCATTATAAATGATGTCTCCTGATGGGAACGATTTATTTGCAGTATCAAAATTAGCAATTGCAGCATCAAGACGTACAATTAACTTAGAGTAAATAGTTGCAGCATCGTCATATTTTGGCAAAACATTTGTTTTTGGATCCAAAGATTCAGTATACGGAACATCACCAAAAGAGTCTACCAATACTTGGTAGGTATAGACTTGTAATACATCTATGATGGCTAGTTTGTTTCTTTGTTCTACAGAAGCTTTGGTATCTGCAGCTGTAGTTTCTTGGATAATGTTTTTGGCAGACTCCAGACCACCCAATACGGTGGCGTACATAATTCTCCAATGACGATCTGCAATAGATCGGGAGCTAATTCTATATCTAGACTCAGTTGTGTATTGAGTTGCTGCTAGATATTGTGGAAAATATCTAAAAATGGCACCCTCATTTACGTTTGGACTTGATAATTGTTTGGTTAGCTCTTTTTGAGAATTTGCTAATAATGTTTCTGCTGGTACGTTGTATGCGGCGTCTTTGTTCTCGTTGAAATCAACGCTATCATTTACGCAACTTGTCATAAATAACGACAATATTGCTATTGAAAATATACTTTTTTTCATTGTTTAGAATTTTACTTTTACGTTAAATGAATATACTTTAACCGAAGGCATAACTCCAGACTGGAAGCCTTGTATGTTACCTGAAGAGGTTCCTGCTTCAGGATCTGCGTCTGGTAAATTTTTGTGTATAATCCAAACATTATTACCTATCACGCTAAAGGACATGTCTTTAATGAAAGCGTCTTTAAGGTATTTTGTTGGCATAGAATAGGTAAACCCAATCTCTCTTAATTTAACATACGACGCATCGTATACATAGTTGCTGTTTGGGTTTGCAGATACTCCAAATCCTTCCCCAAATGCCTCACTTGAATCCGAAGCATTTACACGTGTTGTGTTTGGTACATAATTGTTGTCTTTGTCCAACATTACTCCTGGATTGATGTATCCACCACCATTACTTAAGCTGTTTCTTACTGGGTTACCCAAATCATTTATGTAAGCAGTTTGGGTGCTAATTCCGGTGTCTTGTCCGTAAGCTTGGTCAAGTGAAAATACACTTCCTCCTTTTTTAACATCTACAAGAAAGTTGAAAGAAAGATTTTTGTAGGTAAGTCTGTTGGATACACCACCAATCCAATCTGCTTGGATATTTCCAATTATTTGGTCTTCTTCGGTAATGTATGTACCATCTTTGTCTACAATTTTGTTTCCGTTTGGATCGCGCAATATTCCTTGTCCTCTAATGGCGCCATATTGTTCTCCAACAGTAGCGTTAAGAGATACATTTTGGTTCCAACCAGCTAATTTTAAATTGGTTCTACCTTGGTTTAAAGAAAGAACTTTGTTTTTATTTTTAGACCAGTTTACACCAACTTGCCATTGAAAATCTTTGGTTTTAATTGGAGATCCAGATAAAGCGATTTCAATTCCCTTGTTTTCAAGTTCACCAGCATTAACTTGTGAAAAGCTGTAACCTGTAGCAGGAGATTGTGGTACATTAAATATTTGATCTTCTGTATTGGTTTTATAAACAGATAAATCAAGTGTTATTCTATTTTTTAAGATAGATGCTTCTAGACCAGCTTCCCAACTTTTTTGAGTTTCAGGTTTTAAGTTTTTAAAATCTACAAAAGTGCTGCTGTTTTCAAATAATGGATTACCATTCAATAAAGCATTGTTTATTCTGGCACCCAATATACCCGCTTCAGGATCATTTCCTACTTGTGCATAGTTAAGTCTTAATTTTCCTAAGGACAACCAATCTGTTTTTAAAACTTCAGAGAATACAAAACTAGATCCTATGGAGAAATAATCATAGGTGTTGTTGTCTACATATAGGCTTGTTGATTGGTCTCGACGATAAGATCCTTCTAAATATAAGGTTCTGTTGTAGTCCAAAGAAACTTGAGTGTATAATCCAGATTTTTCGGAATTGATTTCGCGTTCCACTGGCGCTACAAAAGTATTTGAGTTCGCTAGAGTATATAAACCAGGTTTCACTAGTCCACCAGTAGTAGATCCGTTGAAAGAGTCCATTGTAGATTTTACGAATGTACCTCCTCCTAATATTTTGGCTCCTACTTTGTCGGCTAATTTAAAATCGTAGGTTGCAATGAAATCATAAGTTTGTTGCATGAATGCTCTGGTGTATAAAGCATAACCCGAAGATTCGTTAATTTGACTTACTCCAAATTCTTCTGCATGACTTCCTTTTGCTTTTCGGAGTTCTTGTCTGTCGTTTGAATTGTCAATAGTAACCCTTGCCAATAAATTAAATTTGTCGGTAACATCATAGCTTAGATTAGCACCAGTCAAAAATCGGCGTCTAACATCACTTTGGTAGTTTTCGTATCTATCCCAATATGGGTTATTCCAGTATTGGGGGCTTAAATTTCCGGATGTTGGGTCTGTCATATTCCAAGTGATATTTTCATGGTTTCTAAAATACTCTTGTTTCTGTTCTTTGATGTCCACGTTGGTTTGCCACCATTGTCTGAAACTCGTTAGTAAATTATCTCCATAACCAATGCTATTTCTACCAATTGTGTTTTGATCCGTAAGGGTAAAGAAAGCCGTTGCGGTCAATTTAGTGCTTAAATCTTTAGAAAAACTACCGTTAATGATATTTCTTTTAAGGCTACTATTAGGCATAACCCCTTTGTCAGAATTATTGGTTATACTTAAATTGAATGAACTTGTGGCGTCTCCACCATTTAAGTTTAAACTATTAACAGTACTGAATGCTTTTTCAAAAAAAGTAGTTGGGTCATTTTTGGCAGCAACCCAAGGAGTTGTTTTTCCAAAATTTGCATTACCAGGAGCAAAAGCATTCCAATTATAAACTTGCAAATTTGGATCAAAAGCATTACCATAAGACATGTCATGCCCCGTTGGTACTAATAGATCGTCTATACCGTCGCCATTAACATCTTGAACAAGTAAGTTGTCGTTCCCGTCATAACCACCACCACCGTATTGTTTTTGGTATTCCACAAAGGTGGATTTGTCAATGGTTCCTACAGAAGCTGTAGAGCTAAACGAAACTCCAAGTCCGGTGTTTTTCTTTCCTTTTTTGGTAGTAATCATGATGGCTCCATTTGCAGCAGAACTTCCGTATAAAGCCGTAGCTGCGGCTCCTTTTAATACGTTTACAGACTCCACATTATTTGGGTCTATATCTGAGGCAGAGTTACCAAAGTCAAAACCACCTCTACCATTTTTAGTGTCTGTAGTATTTAAATTAGAATTGTTTAAAGGTACTCCATCTACAACAATTAAGGCTTGGTTGTTACCGGTGATACTTTTAATCCCTCTCAATACAA
Source organism: Flavobacterium crassostreae (assembly GCF_001831475.1). NCBI lineage: Bacteria > Pseudomonadati > Bacteroidota > Flavobacteriia > Flavobacteriales > Flavobacteriaceae > Flavobacterium > Flavobacterium crassostreae. The sequence continues at coordinate 1,168,621 of NZ_CP017688.1, forward strand.
TATTAGTAGATCCTCCAAAGTTAGAATTGCTTCGTACCTCAAGACCAGCTACTTTACCGGTTAAATTATTTAAAAAATTTGTGGTAGGTGTGGTGCTGATAGCTTCTGCTTCAAGCTTTTGAGAGGAGTATCCTAAGGATTTTTTGTCTCTACTGACACCTAGTGCCGTAACCACTACGCCATCTAACTCTTGAGCGGTACTTTCTAGTTTTACTTTTAAGTTAACAGAAGTTGCTTTGATTTCTTTAGTTTGCATCCCTATGTAACTAAAGATAATTGTTTGACTGGCACTTGCTTTCAAAACAAATTTTCCGTCAAAATCAGTTTGTGTTCCGTTTTTGGTGCCTTTAACCAGCACACTTACACCAGGCAATGGCATTCCGGTATCATCCGAAACGGTACCCGTTACTGGTCTTTCTTGCGCAAAAGTGAGTTGCGCCATTAGTACTAATAATAGTACTAAGATTCCATTGAACTTTAGTTTCATATTAATTAATTTTTGAATTAGTACTGCTAATCTCTTAATATTTTGTTAACATTCCTAATTAAATGATGTTTATTTTTAACATTCTAAAATTTAACTAAATAGCTAAAATGAAGTAAGCTATTTTTGAACCTAACGGATTGGATCTTTTCACTTCCATTTGCCAGAGATATTTTTAAAAAACTATCCTTGTTTTTGATTGTTATACCTGCTCCCAATGCCAAAAGTGTAGTTTGTTTTTTAGGTAGGTGGTTGTTTTTTAACAAGCTGTAATCCAGTATGGTATGTAGTTTTAGCTTGTTATTGGCGATGTAGTTGTATTCGGTCAAAAACAAAAAATATTGGTTTGCTTGCAGTATACCTTCTTCAAACCCTCGGATAGAATTAATACCGCCAAAGCGGTATAGTTCAGCATCTAGGTAGTGTTTGCTATGCAAAATGTAACTCTTGTTTCGTAGATTAAAATAGGTATTGCTAGATAGGTGTAGATTGTAAGAACTTTCGGATTCAATAAAATATTGCTTGCTTTGGTTTAAGGTGTTGTTTTCTAAAGGGTTGTTTCTTTGGCCAATTCCGCACCGAACCAAAAAGCTTGTTTCTGTTTCAAATAGGGCGTTATTGGAGTCTTTTTTGGTGTATTCAAAATTTAATTTGTAAAAAATGTTTTTGTAATCTGTAATCGTAGCGCTATTTTGATTTTGGATGTCGCTAGAGGTTGTGGTTGCGTAGCCAAGATATAGTTTAGTGTTGTAATTTAATAGGTATCCTAAGTTGAGTTCTATTTTGGTGTTTTGAAAAATACTATCTTGTTTAAAGATTCCTAATTCAGAACGTATAGCAAATCTAGATTTGAATATATAAGGGATCTCTAAGCTTGTTTTGAATGCGGTTTGTTTGTTTCCATCATTTTTCCATAACAGCATAAAAGATTCTCCAGAATGTATGGTGTTCTCTAAATTTAAATTTAAGTAACCATTTATTTTTAATTTATTGTCTGCATTGTTGTTAAATCCAATAAAACCGTCAAACCTATTGGCGTTATTTTTTTCTATATAAACATATAGTTTGGTGGTGTCTTTAAGGAATAAAATTTCGGGATACTTCAGGGTGTTGATAAAGCGGAGTTCTTTAAATTCATTATGAATCTTACGGATGCGTTTTTTAGTGATTTTTTTGTGGAGATATTTTTTTTTGATTTGAAACAAATGACTTGACGGAAATTTGTTGTGCGAACCATCCAGACTTGTTAGCAATAAGTCGTCCACGTTTTTTTGGACATTGGTGTTTATTTTAAGTTGCGTGTGCAAGGTCTTGCCTTTGATGTGAGTAGGAACAAAATGAATTTTACTCAACGGGTATCCCTCGTCTTCTAATTGGTGTAGTGTATTTTGTACAAAAACATCTAAATCAGTAATTGGTAAGATAATACTGTCCTTTCTTTTATTTAAAAATAAATTATCAGTCAGTATATCCTTTTCCACAAAAATCTGTAGTTGCTTTATTTTTCTTCCAAGTTTCAGATGGACTTGGTAGCTGCTATCGTTAATTTTTTGGGATTTCAGAACTTGGTTCTCTATATAGCCACTTTTTTGCAGTTCTTGCGTGATCTTATGGATAGAATTAGTTGCAGAGCTCAGGTTTTGATGCAATTTGAGGTAGCCTAAAGAGTCTATAGTTTTGGTTTCTAATGGACTGGAGCCCATTATCTTTAGCTCAAAATTTTGCGAATAGCAGTTCCCATAAAAAAAATAAAGCAAAATAAATGGAAGCAGTTTTTTCAAGTTTCTTTTTTTATAAAAGTACTATAAATTTCTAATTTGGGCCATTAAAAACAAAATCATAAATAATGTTGTTGAAAATTAATGGATTAACGTTTGTTCTGTAAAAAATATTTTATACATTTGCAACCCCGTAAAAAGCGGGAATTAAATATACATAATAAATTTTTAGTATTAATTATGCCAACAATTCAACAATTAGTAAGAACAGGAAGAACTCAGATAACTAAGAAGAGTAAATCGGTTGCTTTAGATTCTTGTCCTCAAAGAAGAGGGGTTTGTACGCGTGTTTACACTACAACACCAAAAAAACCAAACTCTGCAATGCGTAAAGTAGCGCGTGTACGTTTGACAAATGGTAATGAAGTAAATGCTTACATCCCAGGTGAAGGACACAATTTACAAGAGCACTCGATAGTATTAGTTAGGGGTGGAAGGGTAAAAGATTTACCAGGAGTTAGATATCACATCGTTCGTGGAGCACTAGATACGTCAGGTGTTGCTGGAAGAACGCAAAGAAGATCTAAGTATGGTGCTAAACGCCCAAAAGAAGCAAAAAAGTAATTTAAAAGTTGTTTTTAAAATGAAATAAATTGCTATTTTGTTTTAGAGATAAAATTTTATTAAAAAAAAGACATGAGAAAAAGAGCGGCAAAGAAAAGACCACTTTTACCAGATCCAAGGTTTAATGACCAATTGGTAACCCGTTTTGTGAATAACTTAATGTGGGATGGTAAAAAATCAACAGCTTTTAAAGTTTTTTATGATGCAATTGACATTATAGAATCTAAAAAGCAAGATGCAGAAAAACCATCATTAGAAATTTGGAAAGATGCTTTAACAAACGTTATGCCTCACGTAGAAGTACGTAGTCGTAGAGTAGGTGGAGCTACCTTTCAAATTCCGATGCAAATCCGTCCAGACAGAAAAATTTCGATGGCTATGAAATGGTTGATTCTTTATTCAAGAAGAAGAAACGAAAAATCCATGGCGCAAAGATTGGCTTCTGAATGTTTAGCTGCGGCTAAAGAAGAAGGTGCTGCGGTTAAGAAAAGAATGGATACTCACAAAATGGCAGAAGCAAACAAAGCTTTCTCTCACTTTAGATTTTAATTCTTAAGAAATGGCTAGAGAACTTAAATATACAAGAAATATAGGAATTGCTGCTCATATTGATGCTGGTAAAACAACAACAACAGAGCGTATATTATTCTACACAGGAAAATCACACAAAATTGGTGAAGTGCACGATGGTGCTGCAACAATGGACTGGATGGCACAAGAGCAAGAAAGAGGTATTACAATTACTTCTGCAGCAACAACTTGTGAATGGAATTTTCCAACTACTCAAGGTAAAGTTTTACCTGAGACGTTACCGTATCACTTTAATATTATTGATACTCCTGGACACGTTGACTTTACAGTTGAAGTAAACCGTTCTTTACGTGTATTGGATGGTTTGGTTTTCTTGTTTAGTGCTGTTGATGGTGTAGAGCCACAATCAGAAACTAACTGGAGACTTGCGGATCAATATAGAGTGCCTCGTATTGGTTTTGTTAACAAAATGGATAGACAAGGTTCTAACTTTTTGATGGTTTGTCAACAAGTAAGAGATATGTTAAAATCAAACGCAGTTGCAATCACTTTGCCAATTGGTGAAGAGAATGATTTCAGAGGTGTTGTGGATTTAGTAAGAAACCAAGCTATTGTTTGGGATGATGCAGGGATGGGAGCGACTTATGAAGTTGTAGATATACCTGCGGATATGGTGGATGAAGTTAAAGAGTATAGAGACATTCTTATTGAGGCAGTTGCTGATTATGATGAAAACTTACTCGATAAGTACATGGAAGATCCGGAGTCTATTACAGAAGAGGAGATTAACATTGCTTTACGTGCTGCAGTAATGGATATGGCAATCATTCCAATGATTGCGGGTTCTTCTTTCAAAAACAAAGGAGTTCAATTCATGCTTGATGCTGTATGTAAGTACTTGCCATCGCCAATGGACAAAGACGGTATTGAAGGAATTCATCCTGATGATGCTGAATTATTAGAAGAAGATCAAACTAAAATTTTGCGTAAGCCAGATGTTAAAGAGCCATTTGCTGCTTTAGCTTTTAAGATTGCTACAGATCCTTTCGTGGGTCGTTTGGCTTTCTTCCGTGCTTATTCAGGACGTTTAGATGCAGGTTCTTATGTTTTGAACACACGTTCCGGAAACAAAGAAAGAATTTCACGTATTTACCAAATGCATGCTAATAAACAAAATCCAATCGAGTACATCGAAGCTGGAGATATTGGAGCAGCAGTTGGATTTAAAGATATTAAAACTGGAGATACTTTGTGTGACGAAAAGCACCCAATTATACTTGAGTCAATGAAATTCCCTGCGCCAGTAATTGGTATTGCTATTGAGCCTAAAACTAAGGCTGACGTAGATAAAATGGGTATGGCTTTAGCTAAATTAGCAGAAGAAGATCCAACATTTACTGTTAGAACAGATGAGGCTTCAGGACAAACTATTATCTCTGGAATGGGTGAGCTTCACCTAGATATCTTGGTAGATAGAATGCGTCGCGAATTTAAAGTTGAAGTAAATCAAGGAGAGCCTCAAGTGGAATACAAAGAAGCTTTTACAAAATCTGCTCAACACCGAGAAACATACAAGAAACAATCTGGAGGTCGTGGTAAATTCGGGGATATCGTGTTTAAGTTAGAGCCTGCTGATGAAGTTGATGGTAAAGCTGCTGTAGGTTTACAATTTATTAATGCTGTAAAAGGAGGTAACGTTCCTAAGGAGTATATTCCTTCTGTTGAAAAAGGTTTCAGAGAAGCTATGAAAACAGGTCCTTTAGCAGGATATCAAGTAGATAGTTTGAAAGTAACTTTATTGGATGGATCTTTTCACCCAGTGGATTCGGATGCACTTTCGTTTGAATTGGCAGCAAGAATGGGTTATAGAGAAGTAGCAAAAGCTGCTGGTGCTGTAATTCTAGAGCCAATCATGAAAATGGAAGTAATTACACCAGAAGAAAACATGGGGGATATTGTAGGAGATATTAACCGTCGTAGAGGTCAGGTTAATGACATGGGAGACAGAAATGGAGCTAAAACTATTAAAGCAGATGTGCCATTATCAGAAATGTTCGGATATGTTACTACATTAAGAACGTTGTCTTCAGGTCGTGCAACTTCAACAATGGAATTTTCACACTACGCAGAAACGCCTTCAAACATATCTGAAGCGGTTATTAAAAAAGCAAAAGGAAACGCTTAATCTTTAAGAAAATGAGTCAAAAAATCAGAATAAAATTAAAATCTTACGATCACATGTTGGTAGACAAGTCTGCTGAAAAGATTGTAAAAACGGTAAAAACTACCGGTGCAGTGGTTACAGGTCCAATACCATTGCCAACTCACAAAAAACTTTTTACAGTATTGCGTTCTCCACACGTTAACAAAAAAGCGAGAGAACAATTTGAAGTAATGTCATACAAGAGATTAATTGATATTTATTCATCTTCATCTAAAACAATTGATGCTTTAATGAAATTAGAATTGCCTAGTGGAGTTGAAGTAGAGATTAAAGTTTAAGTAACTACAAAAGAGAAAAGGGCACTTTGTTTAAATGAAAACTTTTTTTGGATTGTGTGTAAATAAGTTATACTTTTGCACCTCTTTAAAATTAGGCTTTCATTTAAATGATGTGTTCTATTTTTATATTTAATAATTAATAATTAATATTTATGTCTGGGTTAATTGGTAGAAAAATCGGCATGACAAGTATTTTCGATGAAAACGGGAAAAACATTCCTTGTACAGTAATCGAAGCTGGTCCATGTGTTGTTACCCAAGTCAGAACCAAAGGTGTTGACGGGTACGAAGCGTTGCAACTTGGTTTCGATGACAAAAACGAGAAACATTCCTCAAAAGCGGCATTAGGTCACTTTGCTAAAGCAGGAACTGTTGCTAAGAAAAAAGTCGTTGAATTCCAAAATTTTGCAACTGAACAAAAATTAGGAGATCTTTTAGATGTTTCTATGTTTGTAGAAGGAGAATTTGTAGATGTACAAGGTGTTTCTAAAGGTAAAGGTTTTCAAGGGGTTGTAAAACGTCACGGTTTTGGTGGTGTTGGTCAAGCAACTCATGGTCAACATAACCGTTTGAGAGCACCAGGTTCTGTAGGGGCTTCATCTTATCCGTCAAGAGTATTCAAAGGAATGCGTATGGCTGGAAGAATGGGAGGAGAAAATGTAAACGTTCAAAACCTTAGAGTTTTAAAAGTAGTTACTGAAAAGAATCTACTTGTTATTAAAGGATGTGTTCCTGGACATAACAACTCTTATGTAATCATTCACAAGTAATGGAAGTAAAAGTATTAGATTTCAACGGAAAAGATACTGGAAGAAAAGTACAACTTTCGGATTCAGTATTCGCAATTGAACCAAATAATCACGCTGTATACCTTGATGTTAAGCAATATTTAGCTAATCAAAGACAAGGAACGCACAAGGCTAAAGAAAGAGCTGAAGTTGCGGGAAGTACACGTAAGATTAAAAAACAAAAAGGAACAGGTACTGCTCGTGCGGGTAGTGCAAAAAACCCTTTGTTTAAAGGAGGAGGAACTGTTTTTGGACCAAGACCAAGAAGTTATTCATTTAAATTGAATAAAGGCTTGAAGCGTTTGGCAAGAAAATCAGCTTTCTCAATGAAGGCAAAAGACGCAAGTATTATTGTACTTGAAGATTTTAATTTTGAAGCTCCAAACACTAAAAATTTCATTAATGTTTTGAAAGCTTTAGAGTTAGAGAATAAAAAGTCTTTATTTGTGTTGGGTGATGCAAATAAAAACGTATATTTGTCCTCACGAAATTTAAAAACGTCAAAAGTGGTAAGTAGTTTAGAATTAAGTACTTATGCTATATTGAACGCTACTAATTTAGTGCTTTTGGAGAGTTCTTTGGAAGTAATTGAAGAAAATTTAAGTAAATAATAGGATATGAGTATCATAATTAAACCTATAGTAACGGAAAAAGTAACCAAAGAAAGTGAAGTTTTAAACCGTTTTGGGTTCGTTGTTAATAAAAATGCAAACAAAATTGAGATCAAGAAAGCTGTTGAGGCTGCCTATGGTGTAACTGTTTTGAGTGTTAATACAATGAATGTAAGACCAGATAGAACTACAAAATACACTAAAAGTGGTTTAATCAGTGGAAAGACAAATGCGATCAAAAAAGCAATTGTTCAAGTACAAGAAGGAGAAACAATTGATTTTTACAACAATATCTAAGATAGAAAAATGTCAGTAAGAAAATTAAAACCTATTACCCCAGGTCAGCGATTTAGAGTTGTGAATGGTTATGACGCTATTACAACTGATAAGCCGGAACGCTCTTTGATAGCGCCGATAAAAAACTCTGGAGGTAGAAATAGTCAAGGAAAGATGACCATGCGTTATACGGGTGGTGGTCACAAGCAGAGATATCGTATTATTGATTTTAAACGTACTAAAGAAGGAATTCCAGCTACGGTTAAATCTATAGAATACGATCCAAATCGTACTGCGTTTATCGCTTTATTAGCTTATGCTGATGGTGAAAAAACATATATTATTGCTCAAAACGGATTGAAAGTTGGTCAGAAATTAGTTTCAGGTCCAGAATCACAACCTGAAATTGGTAACACATTGCCTTTGAGTAAAATTCCTTTAGGAACAGTAATCTCTTGCATTGAGTTACGTCCAGGTCAAGGAGCTGTAATTGCTCGTTCAGCTGGTACATTTGCTCAATTAATGGCAAGAGATGGAAAATATGCAACAATTAAAATGCCATCTGGAGAAACAAGATTAATCTTGTTGACCTGTTCGGCTACAATTGGAGCGGTTTCTAATTCAGACCACCAATTAGTTGTATCTGGAAAAGCAGGTAGAACAAGATGGTTAGGTAGAAGACCTAGAACAAGACCTGTTGCAATGAACCCTGTCGATCACCCAATGGGTGGTGGTGAAGGACGTTCTTCTGGTGGACATCCACGTTCAAGAAATGGAATACCAGCAAAAGGTTATAGAACACGTTCTAAGAAAAACCCGAGTAACAAGTATATCGTAGAACGTAGAAAGAAATAATAAGATATGGCACGTTCATTAAAAAAAGGACCTTTCGTTCATTATAAGTTAGACAAGAAAGTTCAAGAAAACATAGCAGGTGGAAACAAAGGAGTGGTAAAGACATGGTCTAGAGCTTCAATGATTACTCCGGACTTTGTTGGACAAACTATCGCAGTTCATAACGGTCGTCAATTTGTACCAGTTTACGTAACAGAAAACATGGTAGGTCACAAATTAGGAGAATTTTCACCAACTAGATCTTTTAGAGGTCATGCTGGAGCAAAAAATAAAGGTAAAAAATAAGAAGCAATGGGAGTTCGTAAAAGAGAAACAGCAGATGCGAGAAAAGAGGCTAATAAGTCTATTGCTTTCGCGAAATTGAATAACTGCCCTACTTCACCTAGAAAAATGCGCTTAGTAGCGGACTTGGTAAGAGGTCAGAAGGTAGAGAGAGCACTTAACATCTTAAGATTTAGTTCTAAAGAAGCTTCAAGAAAATTAGAAAAACTATTATTATCTGCAATCAACAACTGGGAGCAAAAAAATAGTGAAGCTAGTTTAGAAGAAGCTAGTTTATTTGTTAAGGAGATCAGAGTAGATGGTGGAATGATGTTAAAAAGACTTCGTCCAGCACCTCAAGGTCGTGCACACAGAATTAGAAAACGTTCTAACCACGTAACAATCGTGCTTGGATCTATTAATAACACACAAGCAATTTAATACAAGATGGGACAAAAGACAAATCCAATTGGAAATAGACTTGGTATCATCAGAGGATGGGACTCAAACTGGTATGGTGGAAATGATTATGGTGATAAAATTGCCGAAGATTATAAAATCAGAAAGTATATCCATGCTCGTTTATCAAAAGCTAGTGTATCAAAGGTAATTATCGAGAGAACTTTGAAACTTGTAACCGTTACTATCACTACAGCTAGACCTGGTATTATTATCGGAAAAGGTGGACAAGAGGTAGACAAGTTGAAAGAAGAACTTAAGAAAATTACAGACAAAGAGGTTCAAATCAACATCTTTGAAATCAAAAGACCTGAACTTGATGCTTATTTAGTTGCAACAAGTATCTGTCGTCAAATCGAAAGTCGTATTTCATACAGACGTGCAATCAAAATGGCTATTGCTGCTTCAATGCGTATGAACGCAGAGGGTATCAAAGTTTTGATTTCTGGTCGTTTGAATGGTGCTGAGATGGCTCGTTCAGAAGGTTTCAAAGAAGGAAGAGTTCCTTTGTCAACTTTTAGAGCTGATATTGATTACGCATTAGCTGAGGCACATACTACTTATGGTAGAATGGGAATCAAAGTGTGGATCATGAAAGGTGAAGTTTACGGAAAGAGAGATCTTTCGCCACTAGCTGGAATGGATAAAAAACAATCTGGTGGAAAAGGTGGAGATTCTCATAGAGGAAAATCCAACTTTAATAAAGGTGGAAAACCAGACGCTCGTAAAAGAAAGTAATTTTTAAATTAAAGAAAAATGTTACAGCCTAAAAGAACAAAATACCGTAAGGTACAAAAGGGTAAAATGAAAGGGAACTCTGGAAGAGGGCATGAACTTTCTAATGGAATGTTTGGTATTAAATCGGTACATGAAGATGGAATGTTTCTAACTTCTCGTCAAATAGAAGCTGCACGTATTGCAGCAACTCGTTTCATGAAAAGAGAGGGACAATTATGGATCAAAATATTTCCAGACAAACCAATTACTAAGAAACCTCTTGAGGTACGTATGGGTAAAGGAAAAGGAGCAGTTGAGTATTGGGCTGCCGTTGTTAAACCCGGAAGAATTATGTTTGAAATTGGAGGAGTACCTTTGTCTGTTGCAAAAGAGGCGTTACGTCTTGCGGCACAAAAGCTTCCAGTAAAAACTAAATTCGTTGTTGCTAGAGATTTCGAAGCATAATCTATATTATATTATGAAACAATCAGAAATAAAAGATCTTTCTGCAGCGGAGTTGCAAGAAAAACTTAGTCAAACTAAGAAGGCATATGCCGACCTAAAAATGGCTCACGCTATTTCTCCAATTGAGAACCCACTTCAAATTAGAAGTGTAAGGAGAACAGTTGCTAGATTAGCTACAGAACTTACTAAAAGAGAGTTACAATAATTGTAATCTGCTGAAAGATGGAAGAAAAAAGAAATTTAAGAAAAGAAAGAGTTGGTGTTGTAACTTCAGACAAAATGGATAAATCTATTGTTGTTGCAGAAGTACGTAAAGTAAAACACCCGTTATACGGTAAGTTCGTGTTGAAAACAAAAAAATATGTTGCACACGACGAAACAAACGACTGTAACATTGGAGATACTGTAAGAATTAGCGAAACGCGTCCTTTAAGTAAATCTAAATGTTGGAGATTAGTTGAAATCCTAGAAAGAGCTAAATAATTATGGTACAACAAGAATCAAGACTAAAAGTAGCAGATAACACAGGAGCTAAAGAAGTTTTAACTATCCGTGTTTTAGGAGGTACCAAAAGAAGGTATGCCTCTGTTGGTGACAAGATTGTGGTTTCTATCAAAGATACAACTCCAAACGGAAGCGTTAAAAAAGGAGCTGTTTCAACTGCAGTTGTTGTACGTACCAGAAAAGAAGTGAGAAGAGCCGATGGTTCTTATATCCGTTTCGATGACAATGCATGTGTTCTTTTGAATGCTGCAGGAGAAATGAGAGGAACTCGTGTTTTTGGACCGGTAGCAAGAGAACTTCGTGAAAAACAATTCATGAAAATTGTATCATTAGCACCAGAAGTGCTTTAATTCGTTTTAAGATGATAAAGCTAAAAATAAAAACAGGTGACATCGTAAGAGTAATAGCTGGAGACCATAAAGGTGCAGAAGGTAAAGTTTTACGTGTTGACCGTGAGAAAAACAAGGCTATTGTTGAAGGTGTAAATATGGTTTCAAAACACACGAAACCAAGTGCAAAAAGCCCTCAAGGTGGTATTGTAAAAAAAGAAGCTTCTATTCAAGTGTCTAATATTTCTCTAATTGATCCTAAAACTAAGGAAACAACTAGAGTAGGTATTAGAATTGAAGGAGATAAGAAAGTAAGATTTTCAAAAAAATCTAATCAAGTACTATAGTAATGGCGTATATACCTAGATTGAAAGAAGAATATAAGAGTAGAGTTATCTCTGCTCTTAAAGAAGAGTACGGATATGTAAACGTAATGCAAGTTCCAAAATTGGAAAAAATCGTTTTAAGCCGTGGAGTTGGTGCAGCAGTATCCGATAAAAAACTAATTGACTATGCAGTTGATGAGTTGACTAAAATTACTGGACAAAAAGCAATATCTACTATTTCTAAGAAAGACGTTGCGTCTTTTAAATTAAGAAAAGGAATGCCAATTGGAGCAAAAGTAACTTTGCGTGGAGAAAGAATGTACGAGTTTTTAGATAGACTTATTACTTCTGCTTTACCACGTGTAAGAGATTTTAGTGGGATAAAAGCTACAGGTTTTGATGGAAGAGGAAATTATAACCTTGGAGTATTAGAGCAAATCATTTTTCCAGAAATTGATATTGATAAAGTAAACAAAATCTCTGGGATGGATATCACTTTTGTGACTACTGCTCAGACAGATAAGGAAGCGAAATCATTGTTGACTGAATTGGGATTACCTTTTAAAAAGAATTAAGATATGGCTAAAGAATCAATGAAAGCCCGTGAGGTTAAGAGAGAAAAAACGGTAGCAAAATATGCTGAGAAAAGAAAAGCTTTGTTAGAAGCTGGAGATTTCGTAGGTTTGCAAAAACTACCGAAAAACGCTTCGCCAGTTCGTTTGCACAACAGATGTAAATTAACCGGTAGACCAAGAGGGTACATGCGTCAATTCGGTATTTCACGTGTAACATTTCGTGAAATGGCTAACAATGGATTGATACCAGGTGTTAAAAAAGCCAGTTGGTAGAAAATTGAATTTTAATTGGTTAAAGGTTTTTCAGAAAGTCTGAAAAAAACCATAACCGCAAATATATACATATGTATACAGATCCTATTGCAGATTATTTAACAAGGGTTAGAAACGCTGTGGCTGCAAACCACAAAGTTGTCGAAATTCCTGCATCTAATCTAAAAAAAGAAATAACTAAGATCTTATTTGATCAAGGTTATATCTTAAGTTACAAATTTGAAGACAACGCTGTTCAGGGTTCAATCAAAATTGCTTTGAAGTATGATAAAGATACTAAAGAGTCCGTAATTAAAGATATCCAAAGAATTAGTAAACCAGGTTTACGTAAATATTCAAGTTCTTCTTCTATTCCAAGAATCCTTAACGGATTAGGAATTGCTATCGTTTCCACTTCAAAAGGTTTGATGACCGGAAAAAAAGCAAAACAACTTAACGTTGGTGGAGAGGTAATTTGTTACGTATACTAATAAAAAGACTATAAGATGTCAAGAATAGGTAAAAGTCCAATTGTAATCCCTGCTGGAGTAACTGTTGAAGTTAAGGACGGTATTATTACGGTAAAAGGAAAAAATGGTCAACTAACTCAGGAGTTTTCGGACGTTACTGTTACAGTTGAAGGTGATCAAGTTCAAGTTGATAGATCATCGGATCACAAAGACCAAAGAGCTAAGCACGGTTTATACAGATCATTAATTAACAATATGATTTTAGGTGTGACTACTGGTTTTACAAAATCTTTGGAATTGGTAGGTGTTGGTTATAGAGCTTCTAATCAAGGTCAAAAACTAGATTTAGCTCTTGGATATTCTCATAATATTGTTTTAAATGTTGCTCCAGAAGTAATCGTTGAGACAATATCTGAAAAAGGAAAAAACCCAATTGTGAAATTAACATCAATTGATAAACAACTTTTAGGTCAAGTTGCGGCCAAAATCAGAGGTTTCCGCAAACCAGAGCCATATAAAGGAAAAGGTGTTAAATTTGTGGGTGAAGTATTAAGAAGAAAAGCAGGTAAATCAGCTTAAAAAATAAGAGATTATGTCATTAACAAAACCTGAAAGAAGACAGAGAATTAGATTCAGAATTAGAAAAACAATTAGCGGTACAGCTGCTAATCCAAGACTATCTGTTTTTAGAAGTAACAAAGAAATCTACGCGCAACTTATTGATGACGTAAATGGAGTTACTTTGTTAGCTGCTTCTTCAAGAGAAAAAGAAATAGAAAAAGGTACGAACGTTGCACTTGCTACAGCAGTTGGAAAACTAATTGCAGAGAAAGCATTAAAAGCGGGAATTGAAGTGGTAACTTTTGATAGAGGAGGTTATTTATACCACGGTCGTATTAAATCATTAGCAGAAGGCGCAAGAGCGGCTGGACTTAAATTCTAATATAGTATGTCTAATAAATACAAGAATGTAGAGCTAGTAAAACCAACTGGTCTTGAATTAAAAGATCGATTGGTAAGTGTTAATCGTGTTACTAAGGTTACAAAAGGAGGTAGAGCATTTGGTTTTTCTGCTATTGTAGTTGTAGGTGATGAGAATGGTGTTGTTGGTCATGGATTAGGGAAATCTAAAGATGTTTCTGAAGCAATTGCGAAAGCAGTAGAAGATGCTAAGAAAAATTTAGTAAAAATTCCTTTAAATGGACAATCAGTACCACACGAACAAAAAGGTAAATTTGGTGGTGCACGTGTATTCTTAATTCCTGCCTCTCATGGTACAGGAGTTATTGCTGGTGGAGCTGTTCGTTCAGTTCTTGAATCAGTAGGGATTCACGATGTATTATCTAAATCTCAAGGATCATCAAATCCTCACAACGTAGTTAAAGCAACATTTGATGCTTTATTACAAATGAGAAGCGCTTACAGTGTTGCAAAACAAAGAGGCATTTCTTTAGAAAAAGTTTTTAAAGGTTAATTCAAGGAAATTATGGCTAAATTATTAGTAAAACAAGTTAGAAGTAAAATCAACTGTCCACTTGATCAAAAAAGAGGATTAGAGGCTTTAGGTCTACGTAAAATGGGTCAAGTTGTAGAACATGATTCCAACCCTGCAATCCTTGGGATGATAAACAAAGTTAAACACTTAGTTTCTGTAGAAGAAGCTAAATAACAAATACTGTTATGAATTTAAGTAACTTACAACCAGCTGAAGGGTCAACACACAATCAAAATAAAAGATTAGGTAGAGGAGAAGGTTCTGGAAAAGGTGGTACTTCTGCAAGAGGACACAAAGGAGCAAAATCTCGTTCTGGATATTCTAAAAAGATTGGTTTTGAAGGAGGGCAAATGCCACTTCAAAGACGTGTGCCTAAGTTTGGTTTCACAAACATCAATCGTAAAGATTACGAAGGTGTTAATTTGGATACAATTCAACTACTAGTAGATAATGGTATTATTACAGATACTGTCGATATGACAACATTTGTGGCAAACCGTTTAGCTACTAAAAATGAGATCGTTAAGATTTTAGGAAGAGGAGAATTAAAAGCAAAATTAAAAGTAACCGCTCACAAATTTACCGCTACTGCAAAAGCTGCTATTGAAGCCGCTGGAGGAGAAGCTGTAACAATATAATTTTTCAATTTATGAAGAAATTTATTGAATCAATAAGTAATGTTTGGAAAATCGAGGAACTAAAAAACAGAATCCTAATCACATTGGGTCTGCTTTTAGTTTATCGATTTGGAGCACACGTTACGCTTCCTGGAATTGATGCAACACAATTAAACAGTTTAGCAGGTCAAACCAAAAGTGGTATTGGATCTATACTAGACATGTTTACTGGTGGTGCTTTTTCCAAAGCGTCTATTTTTGCCCTAGGAATTATGCCTTATATCTCTGCTTCAATTGTAGTACAGCTAATGGGAATTGCTATTCCTTACTTGCAAAAGCTACAAAGTGATGGAGAGAGTGGAAGAAAAAAGATTAATCAAATAACACGTTGGTTGACCATTGGAATTACTTTACTTCAAGGTCCTACGTACATTTATAATCTATACAAAACCTTACCTGGTAGTGCATTTTTATTAGGGTTTAATTCTTTTGAATTCTTATTTTCTTCAGTAGTTATCTTAGTTACGGGTACAATATTTGCCATGTGGTTAGGAGAAAAAATAACTGATAAAGGAATTGGAAATGGTATATCTCTTTTAATTATGGTTGGTATACTTGCAAGATTTCCTCAAGCATTTATACAAGAATTTACAACTAGAGTTACCAACAATAACGGTGGACCAATGTTATTGGTTATCGAGATTATTATATGGCTTTTAGTTATCGTTGCTTGTGTCTTATTGACTATGGCAATTAGAAAAATACCAGTTCAGTATGCACGTCGTACTACTTCGGGGGATTATGAACAAGATCTAATGGGTGGAAATAGACAATGGATTCCTTTAAAGCTAAATGCTTCTGGAGTTATGCCTATTATCTTTGCTCAAGCAATTATGTTTATTCCTGCTGCTGTTGCTGGGTTATCAAAATCAGATGCATCGCAATCCATTGCTGGCGCTTTTAGTAATATGTTCGGTTTTTGGTACAATCTTTTGTTTGCGACTTTAATAGTTGTATTTACATTCTTTTATACCGCAATAACAGTTCCTACCAACAAAATGTCAGACGATCTTAAACGAAGTGGCGGATTCATTCCTGGTGTTAGACCAGGTGTTGAAACTTCGGAGTTTTTAGATAAAGTGATGTCTTTGATAACTTTTCCAGGATCTTTATTCCTTGCTTTAATAGCTGTGTTTCCAGCGATTGTTGTAAGTGTTATGGATGTGCAACAATCCTGGGCAATGTTTTTTGGGGGTACCTCATTAATCATTATGGTTGGTGTTGCAATAGATACAATTCAACAAATCAATTCATATTTGTTAAATAAGCATTATGACGGTTTAATGAAAAGTGGAAAAAATAGAAAAGCAGTAGCTTAATTTTATGGCAAAACAATCAGCAATAGAACAAGACGGATCCATAATTGAAGCATTATCCAATGCGATGTTCCGTGTAGAATTAGAGAATGGACATATTGTAATTGCTCATATTTCTGGAAAGATGCGTATGCATTATATCAAATTATTACCTGGTGATAAAGTGAAGTTAGAAATGAGCCCTTATGATTTGTCAAAAGCAAGAATTACTTATAGATATTAAAGGATATTCACTATGAAAGTTAGAGCATCAGTAAAAAAGAGAAGTCCCGAGTGCAAAATTGTGCGTAGAAAAGGGAGATTATACGTTATAAACAAAAAGAATCCTAGATTTAAACAAAGACAAGGATAATTATGGCAAGAATAGCAGGGGTAGATATCCCAAAAAATAAGAGAGGTGTTATAGCACTTACCTACATCTTCGGATTAGGAAAAAGTAGAGCTATTGAGATTTTAGAGAAAGCTCAAGTAAGCCAAGACAAAAAAGTTCAAGACTGGAATGATGATGAGATTGGAGCAATCCGTGAATCCGTATCAGAATTCAAAATTGAAGGAGAATTACGTTCTGAAGTTTCATTAAACATCAAACGTTTAATGGATATTGGTTGTTACAGAGGAATTCGTCATAGAACTGGTCTTCCTTTAAGAGGACAAAGAACTAAGAACAACTCTAGAACTAGAAAAGGTAAAAGAAAAACTGTTGCTAACAAGAAAAAAGCAACTAAATAATAAGTAATATGGCTAAAGCAACTGCAAAAAAACGTAAAGTTATCGTTGAATCAACGGGAGAAGCTCATATTTCTGCTACCTTCAATAACATCATCATTTCTTTGACAAACAAAAAAGGTGAAGTTATTTCATGGTCTTCAGCTGGTAAAATGGGTTTTAGAGGTTCTAAAAAGAACACTCCATACGCAGCCCAAATGGCAGCAGAAGATTGTAGTAAAGTAGCTCTTGAAGCAGGACTTAAAAAAGTGAAAGTTTATGTAAAAGGACCAGGAAATGGACGTGAGTCTGCTATCCGTTCTTTACATAACGGTGGAATTGAAGTTACAGAGATTATCGATGTTACTCCAATGCCTCACAACGGATGTCGTCCTCCAAAAAGACGTAGAGTTTAATAAAATATTTAAGTATAACTAGGTAGAATATACGATTATCGAAGGATATGACCTGAATTCATAATCTCTACCTTAATTTAATTTTTGAAATGGCAAGATATACTGGTCCAAAAACTAGAATTGCTCGTAAATTTGGCGAAGCAATATTCGGAGATGACAAAGCATTCGAAAGAAGAAGTTACCCACCTGGACAACACGGGATGGCTAAAAAAAGAGGAAAAAAATCGGAATATGCAATCCAATTAATGGAGAAGCAAAAAGCTAAATATTCTTACGGAATTTTAGAAAAACAATTCCGAGGATTATTCAAAAAAGCATCAGCTACTAAAGGTGTTACTGGTGAAGTTCTTTTACAATTGTGTGAAGCAAGATTAGACAACGTAGTATTCAGAATGGGGATAGCTCCATCTCGTAGAGGCGCTAGACAACTTGTTTCTCATAGACATATTACTGTAAATGGTGATGTTGTAAATATTGCTTCTTACCACCTTAAACCTGGTGATAAAGTTGCTGTTCGTGAAAAGTCTAAATCATTAGAAGCTATCGAACGTTCTTTATCTAATTCAAGTCATGTTTATGAATGGATTACTTGGAACAACGATGTTAAAGAAGGTACTTTTGTTTCTGTGCCTGCTAGACTACAGATTCCAGAAAACATTAAAGAACAATTAATCGTAGAGTTGTACAACAAATAATAATTGACTTAGTCGAAATTTATGGCAATATTTAATTTTCAGAAGCCCGATAAAGTTATCATGATTGATTCAACTGATTTTGAAGGAAAGTTTGAATTCAGACCTTTAGAACCAGGATATGGATTAACCGTTGGTAATGCACTTAGAAGAGTTTTGCTTTCAGCATTAGAAGGTTATGCAATTACATCTGTTCGCATAGAAGGTGTAGATCATGAGTTTTCTACTATTTCAGGAGTTGTTGAAGATGTTACCGAAATCATTCTAAATCTAAAACAAGTACGTTTCAAGCGTCAGATCGAAGATATAGATAATGAGGCAGTTACTATTTCTGTAACCGGTAAAGATCAATTAACAGCTGGAGATTTTCAAAAATTCATCTCAGGTTTTCAAGTTTTGAATCCAGAACTAGTTATCTGTAATTTAGATAGTAAAATCAAACTGAATCTTGACTTAACAATCGAGAAAGGTAGAGGATATGTTCCTGCTGAAGAGAACAAAAAACAGAATGCTGCAATTGGAACCATATTTACAGATTCAATTTTTACCCCGGTAAAAAATGTAAAATATGCAATAGAAAACTTCCGTGTAGAGCAAAAAACAGATTACGAAAAATTAGTTTTTGAAATTAAAACTGATGGTTCTATTAATCCAAAAGATGCTTTAACTGAAGCTGCTAAAGTTTTAATTCACCACTTCATGTTGTTCTCTGATGAAAGAATTACACTTGAGGCCGATGAAATTGCACAAACAGAATCTTATGATGAAGAGTCCTTGCATATGAGACAATTGCTTAAAACTAAGCTTGTTGATATGGATTTATCTGTTAGAGCATTAAATTGTTTGAAAGCGGCTGAAGTTGATACACTTGGAGATTTAGTATCTTTTAATAAAAATGACCTAATGAAATTCCGTAATTTTGGTAAAAAATCTTTGACAGAACTAGACGAACTAGTAGCTGTTAAGAATTTAACCTTCGGAATGGATTTAGCTAAGTACAAACTAGATAAAGAATAAATTACTTCATATTTTGATCTCCAAAGCGGATAGAATCAAGATGAAAGTATAAAAATACACGTCATGAGACACGGAAAAAAATTCAATCACTTAAGCAGACAGACAGCACATAGAAAATCTATGTTAGCTAATATGGCTTGTTCTCTTATAGAGCACAAACGTATTAACACTACTGTTGCTAAAGCAAAAGCGCTTAAACAATTTGTTGAGCCTTTAATTACAAAATCAAAATCAGATACTACTCACAATCGTCGTATTTGTTTTGCTTATTTACGTAGCAAATACGCTGTAACTGACTTGTTCAGAGACGTAGCTGCAAAAGTAGGAGACCGTCCAGGTGGATACACACGTATCATTAAAGTTGGAAATCGTTTGGGAGATAATGCTGATATGGCAATGATTGAACTTGTAGATTTTAATGAACTTTACAACGGAGGTAAAAAAGAAGTTAAAAAAGCTAAAAGCCGTCGTGGTGGTAAAGCTAAAAAAGCAGATGAAGCTACTGAAGCTCCAGCTGCCGATACTGAAACAACTACTGATGCTGCTGAATAGTTATGAAAATACATATTCAATAAAATTAAGGATAAGCTATTTATAGTTTATCCTTTTTTTTTTGCTTTTTTTTTAGACCAATCGGGCGGATTTAAGAGCTAAATTTTAGGATTCTTATAATTTATAAAAAATCTTTAGGCTTCTTTTGATAACTTTTATAGTATAATGAAATTAAAAGTTTGTTTCCGTTCTATTAAAAAATTAAATTTGCACCATATTTGATTATACAGGAAGCGCTTTTAGCCTCCATGACACTACTAAAAGATAAATCGAAATCAAAGAATGAAATATACAACAAGACAAAGCGCCCTACTATTATTAAGTGACGGGACAATTTTTCACGGAAAATCAATTGGAATAAGTGGCACCACTTTTGGAGAAGTTTGTTTTAATACTGGAATGACTGGTTACCAAGAGATTTTTACAGACCCTTCTTATTTTGGTCAGATAATGGTGGCAACAAATCCCCATATTGGTAATTATGGTGTAAACGATAATGAGGTGGAATCAGCAGGAATTAAAATTGCAGGTTTGGTATGCAAAAACTTTAGTTTTAATTATTCTAGAGAAGACGCTTCGGGTAGTTTAGAAAATTACTTTGAAAAAGAAAACCTAATATGTATTTCGGATGTGGATACTCGCGCTTTAGTGAGTTATATCCGAGAAAACGGAGCCATGAATGCCGTAATTTGTACTGACGGTACTTCTGTTGCAGATTTGAAAGTAGCTTTAGCAAAAGTGCCAGATATGAAAGGCTTAGAATTGGCTTCCAAAGTATCTACTAAAGCACCTTATTTTTATGGAGATGAAAAAGCAAAATATAAAATTTCGGCACTAGATTTAGGTATAAAAACAAATATCTTGCGCAATCTATCGAGTAGAGATTGTTATATTAAGGTTTTCCCTTTTGATGCTACTTTTGCAGACATGCAAGCCTTTAATCCGGATGGGTACTTTTTGTCTAATGGACCTGGAGATCCAGAACCACTTGCTAATGCAATACAAGTTGCCAAAGATATTATTGCAGCAGACAAACCATTATTTGGGATTTGTTTAGGGCATCAAGTAATTGGTTTAGCAAACGGAATTTCTACCTACAAAATGTTTAACGGACACCGAGGGATCAACCACCCTGTCAAAAATCTACTTACAGGCAAAGGGGAAATTACTTCGCAAAACCATGGATTTGCAATTAATAAAGAAGAATTAGAGAAAAACAAGGACTTAGAAATAACCCATCTGCATTTAAATGACGCTACTGTAGCGGGAATGCAAATGAAAAACAAAAAATGTTTTTCGGTGCAATACCATCCGGAAGCCAGTCCAGGTCCTCATGATTCTTCTTATCTTTTTGATCAGTTTATAGCAAGTCTAACAGACTAATGTATACCAAGAATCTTCAAAGGGTACTATTTATTTATAAGTAGTACCCTTTTTGGTTTTAAATCTATTTTATTTTTTTCTAGAGATTTCTTTTGTCATAAAAAAAAGCCTTGTTTTAGTAACAAGATGACTAATTTTAATAAAGGATTAAAAAAGATAGAATATCTTTGTAATACTAAATTAAAAAATAAAGCAGTATGAGTATTATTATAAAAATTCACGCAAGACAAATTTTCGATTCAAGAGGAAACCCTACTATTGAAGTAGATGTAATTACAGACAATGGTGTTTTAGGAAGAGCAGCAGTTCCTTCTGGAGCTTCAACTGGAGAGCACGAAGCGGTAGAATTGCGTGATGGAGGAAAGGCATTCTTAGGAAAAGGAGTTTTAAAAGCTGTGGAAAATGTTAATACAACTATTGCCGAAGAATTGCTAGGGGTTTCTGTATTTGAGCAAAACTTGATTGATCAAATGATGCTTCGTTTGGATGGTACGCCCAACAAATCTGCTTTAGGTGCAAATGCCATCTTGGGAGTTTCGTTAGCGGTTGCTAAAGCTGCAGCCAATGAGCTTGGGTTGCCTTTATATCGTTATGTAGGTGGAGTTTCTGCAAATACGTTGCCGGTTCCAATGATGAACATCATCAATGGTGGTTCTCATTCTGATGCGCCAATAGCTTTTCAAGAATTTATGATTTTTCCAGTAAAAGCCACTTCTTTTTCGCATGCCATGCAAATGGGTACCGAAATTTTCCATAGTCTAAAAAAAGTTTTGCACGACAGAGGCTTAAGTACTGCCGTTGGAGACGAAGGCGGATTTGCGCCTAATTTGCCAGGAGGCACTGAGGATGCTTTAGATACCATTAAAATGGCAGTCGAAAATGCTGGGTATACTTTTGGTGACGAAATTAAAATTGCTTTAGATTGTGCCGCAGCAGAATTTTATGTAGATGGAAACTACGATTATTCAAAATTTGAAGGGCCAACAGGTACAGTTAGAACCTCACAAGAACAAGTAGATTATTTGGCAGCATTAGTGGCTAAATATCCTATTATTTCTATTGAAGACGGTATGGATGAGAATGACTGGGATGGATGGAAACTTCTAACAGACAAAATAGGAGATACCGTACAATTGGTAGGAGATGATTTGTTTGTAACCAATGTCAATAGATTAGCTACCGGAATAGAAAGAGGGATTGCTAACTCCATCCTTATTAAAGTAAATCAAATTGGAACCCTCACCGAAACCATTGCAGCTATAAACATGGCTAAAAATGCGGGTTACACCTCTGTGATGTCGCACCGATCTGGTGAGACCGAAGATACTACCATAGCCGATTTGGCAGTAGCCTTAAATTGTGGTCAAATCAAAACAGGATCTACATCCCGTTCAGATCGTATGGCAAAATACAACCAATTGCTTAGAATAGAAGAAGAACTAGCAGATACGGCTTATTTTCCGGGCATGCACGCGTTTAAAATTAAATAGATTCTAGCCACACCACTAAAAAGAGATTTTATAAAGGTAAAATACATTTATATTAAATTTAACGCTATGTTGGTGTTTTTCTCTTTTTAATTCGTGTTTTTATACTTAGATTTGATAAATTAATAAATATAAAGATTTAGTTCCAAAATATTATGTCAAAAACAGCTATATTAGAAATTGATGGTAAGCAATATGAATTTCCGGTTATAAAAGGAACCGAAAATGAAGAAGCCATAGATATTAACAAACTTAGAGATTTAACCGGTTTTATAACCTTAGACCCTGGATATAAAAATTCGGGATCTTGTACTAGTAAAATCACTTTTTTAGATGGTGAACTAGGTATTTTGCGCTACAGAGGGTATGCAATTGAAGATTTAGCCGAAAAAGCAGACTTTTTAGAAGTTTCTTATCTGCTTATCTTTGGTGAGTTGCCTACCGCAGCACAGTTAGTGCAATTTGAAACAGATATTAGAAAGCATACCTTGGTAAACGAGGAGATGAAAAACATTATTGATGGTTTTCCAAGAACCGCACATCCAATGGGTGTTTTGGCGGCTTTAACAAGTGCTTTAACCGCGTTTAATCCAAAATCGGTTAATGTAGATAACGAAAAAGAAATGTACCATGCAGTTTGTAAAACAATGGGTAAATTTTTAGTTATTGCTACTTGGACGTATCGCAAAAGCATGGGGTATCCTTTAAATTATTATGACAATACCAAAGGCTATGTGGAGAATTTCATGCGTTTAATGTTTCAATTGCCAACACAACCCTACATGGACAACCCTGTTGTGATTGATGCCCTAGACAAACTATTTATCCTTCATGCGGATCATGAACAAAACTGTTCTACTTCTACAGTAAGAATGGTTGGATCTTCGCAGGCAGGATTGTTTGCTTCGATCTCGGCTGGAGTTTCCGCATTATGGGGATCTCTGCATGGTGGTGCCAATCAAGCAGTGCTTGAAATGTTAGAGGAAATAAATAAAAACGGAGGCGATATAGATAAATACATGGCCAAAGCCAAAGACAGAAACGACCCTTTCCGTCTAATGGGCTTTGGGCACAGAGTCTACAAAAACTTTGATCCACGTGCTAGAATAATCAAAAAAGCAGCAGACGAAGTTCTGGCAACCCTAGGAGTAGACGATCCTATTTTGGATATTGCCAAAAAATTAGAAGCCGCTGCACTAGAAGACGAATACTTTAAATCCCGAAACTTATATCCTAACGTGGATTTCTATTCTGGAATCATTTACAGAGCCCTGGGCATACCAACAGATATGTTTACGGTAATGTTTGCCATCGGGCGTTTGCCAGGTTGGATCGCACAATGGAAAGAAATGCGAGAAAATAAAGAGCCTATAGGCAGACCAAGGCAAGTCTATACTGGAGCTACTTTAAGAGATTTTGAAAAAAAATAAAACCAATCCATAATCAAAACCCCACTAATCAGTGGGGTTTTTTTGCCTTTCTAAAACATCAAGATAACACAGATTAGCTATATTTAGTAAAACCTATATAAAACAACACGCACATGAAACAAACCACAAATTCTATTTTAATGATTCGTCCCGTAGCGTTTCGTAAGAATGAAGAAACTGCAGTAAACAATTTTTACCAAAAAAATAGTGACGATCTTTTGCCAGCCAGCATCAATGCCAAGGCGCAAGCAGAGTTTGATGGCTTAGTACAACAACTGCGAGCAGTAGGAGTGTCCGTATTGGTGGTTGAGGATATTTTGACACCAGATACACCAGATAGTATCTTTCCAAACAATTGGGTCTCTTTTCATGAAAATGCAGAGGTAGCCCTGTATCCAATGTTTGCCGAAAACAGACGTGCCGAAAGAAGGGAAGATATATTGGATACATTAGAACAAAAAGGCTTTCAAATAGAAAACATAGTAGACTACACCTCCGCCGAAGAAGACGGTTTTTTCTTAGAAGGAACCGGTAGCATGGTGCTAGATAGAGCAAACAAAAAAGCATACTGCGCCTTGTCTGCAAGAGCAGACGAAGAATTATTTATAGAATTCTGCGAAGATTTTGATTATGCTCCCATACTCTTTGAAGCCTATCATACCGTAGCAGGCCAGCAAGAACTCATCTACCACACCAACGTAATGATGACTATAGGGACAGACTTTGCAGTAGTGTGTGCAGCAGCTATAGAAGATAAAAAAGAGCGCAAAATGGTTCTAGATACATTAAAAAATGACGGCAAAGAAATCATTCTAATCACCCAAGAACAAGTAGCCCATTTTGCAGGAAACATGCTAGAGGTGCGTGGCACAGCAGATAAAAAATATTTAGTAATGAGTGCCGCAGCACAGCAGAGTTTAACCGCCCATCAAACAGCACAGCTAGAGCAGCATGCTAGCCTGTTGAGCGCAGACCTACAAACCATAGAAAGCTGTGGTGGCGGAAGCGCACGTTGCATGATGGCAGAGATATTTTTACCAAAAGCCTAACCATCCCCAAACAAAACAAAGCCCTTTTAATACACTTAAAAGGGCTTTGTTGTATTATGCAATAAAATTGTCTGCAACTAATTCATAAAATTATTCTGCACAATAGTTATAATAGAACTAATAATATACTGCACCCCAATGGCAATAACAATAAAACCAACAATTCTAGAAATAGCCACAATACCCGAAGCTCCCAAGAGCCTTGCCAAATAATGCGCACTCCTTAGAGTAACAAAAATAGCAATAGCTACCGCAAAAATAGCCAGGATAGACACTATAATATCGGATAAATTATGGTGTTCATGATAAAAAGCAATCAATAAAGAAATAGAACCAGGGCCAGCCAACATAGGTATAGCCAATGGCGTCAAAGCAATATCATTTCTTCTATGTGCATCGTCTTCAACTTTTTTGTTCACCCCTCTTTTTTTGTTAAAATTACCCGTAAGCAAAGAAAAACCCGAAGTAGCAATAATAATCCCTCCAGCAATCCGAAGCGCCTCAATACTAATTCCAAAAAAAGTCAAAACATATTCTCCAAAGAAAAACGAAATAATTAAAATTATAAATACATTAATAGCCGTCCATAAAGAAATTCTAGACCGCTCCTTATCACTATCCTCGAGTGTCAAACCTACAAAAATAGGCACCGTACCAATAGGATTTAGAACAGAAAATAAAGCGGCAAATAAGTAAATAAAAAGTTCCATGTTTTTTTTCGCGAAATTAGTGGGTTAAATTCTCTCAAATCTCCCCTGGGATGTTAATAAAACGTTATGGTTTAAAAAAAGATTTTGATACCAAAACCCGTTAAAAAAACGAAAGATATTAAATTAACACCAAATCAACTACACTAATTTAGTACTTTTGTAAAAAAAAGCCCATAATGAAAAACAAAAAAACAGTAGTTCTCGGAGCCTCAACAAAACCAGAACGATATGCCTACAAAGCCATCACCATGCTGACCGAAAAAGGCCATTCCGTACTTGCAATCGGTCAAAACACAGGCGAAGTAGCCGGCATAAAAATCAAAACCAAAGCCATACCACTCTCCAATATAGACACCATAAGCCTATACTTAAACCCAATACGTCAGAGGGATTATTACAATTACATCCTAGAGGCCAAACCCAAACGCGTAATTTTTAATCCAGGCACCGAAAACCCAGAATTAAAACAATTGCTAGAACTCAACAACATCAAATCCGAAAACGCCTGTACCCTAGTATTGTTAACCACCAACCGGTATTAATATTTTTTTCAGGAGCTTAAACCTGCTATCCGTTGCAATCTTTTGCTTTTTTGAACCCCAAAAAAGCAAAAGGATTTCCACTACTATCAGGGCTAAAACCACAAAAACCACACACCAAACCACCCACCAATTCTGCCAATACCACCAGCTACCGCAAACCATTAGCCCGCATTATTACCATGGAATTTTCATCAAAATTAATAGAAAAAGCAGTCAACGAAATTGCCCAACTACCCGGTATAGGCAAACGCTCCGCCTTGCGGTTAGTGCTGCATTTATTAAAACAACCCAAAGAACAAACCACCTTTTTGTCGCAAGCACTAACACAAATGCGCGAAAACATCCAATATTGCACCAATTGCCATAACATATCCGATAGCCTTGTTTGCGAAATCTGCTCCAACACCAACCGAGACCACCAAGTAGTATGCGTAGTAGAAGACATCAGAGACGTAATGGCCATAGAAAACACAGGCCAATACCGAGGTATTTATCACGTTCTTGGAGGCAAAATATCGCCCATTGACGGCGTAGGTCCCAGCCAACTCAAAATAACTACCCTTCTAGAAAAAGTCAAACAAAACCAAGTATCCGAAATCATTTTTGCCCTGAGCGCCACCATGGAAGGAGACACCACCAACTTTTATATATACAAACAAATTGCCCATTCCAACGTTCAGATATCTACCATAGCCCGCGGAATTGCCGTAGGAGATGAACTAGAATATGCAGACGAAGTAACCCTTGGTCGGAGTATTTTGCAACGGGTCCCGTTCGAAAAATCATTCAAGAACAATTAATTTTCTTAAAGCATAGCTAAAGTTTTAATATACTAAATGAAAAGCTATATTTGTTATCTAAAACAAAGCAATGGATAAGTATGTGTTTTTTTTATGCCTAAGCATTAGTATGTTGTTTGCCTCGTGTATTCCTACACAGGATTTAATCTATTTGCAACAAAAAGAGGCAGACCCAATGCAGAATACCATCACAGAAGTAGCTGCAAAACCCTATAGATTACAAACAAACGATGTTTTGAGTATAGACATCAAAGCAAGTGACCCCAAGTTGGTTGCTATATTTAATACCAAAGAAGATCTAGTTACCGAAAAATCCACCAACGATCTATATTTTAATGGTTTTACAGTAGATGACCACGGCAACATCCGAATGCCTATTTTGGGTCTGGTAAACGTTATAGGGTTTACCCTTGAAGAGGTGAGAGCAAAGATCGAAAGCCAATTGCTATCGGAATATTTTAAAAAAGAAGCCAATATTTTTGTAACCGTAAAGCTGGCCGGATTTAGATACACCATCAATGGCGAAGTAACAAATACAGGAACAAAAATTTTGTTTCAAGATAGCGTCACCATAATGGAAGCCATTGCCAATGCGGGAGATATCACCATTACCGGAAACAGAAAAGCCGTAACCATAATCCGAAAAACCCCTACAGGCAATACCCTACAAGAGATTGACCTTACAGATCAAAAAGCCATGCAATCTCCGTATTATTATTTGCAACCCAATGACTATATTTATGTAAAACCACTCAAACAAAAAACATGGGGTACCGGAAAAACAGGCATAGAATCCTTGAGTACCCTAATTGCTTTGTTATCCTTGGCAACCACTACTTTTTTGTTACTTAGAAAATAAACCATTACCTAATGTTAGATATAAAAGACTTTTCTATTTTTGATAACCAATCTAGCTTTGACCTTAAAGGCTTTTTGATGAAAATTGCGGGTTACTGGAAATGGTTTCTAGGGAGTCTAATCGTAGCTTTTACCATAGCCTACCAAGTGAACATTCGTAAAGAAAAAATTTACGCAATGCAAACACTCATTTCTGTCAAAGAAGAAAACAACCCTTTATTTACCTCCAATACCAGCCTAGTTTTTAATTGGGGCGGCACTTCGGATCAAGTACAAACCATAGCAACCACCCTACAATCCAGATCCCATAACGAGTTAGTGGTAGATAATTTGCATTACTACATTGATTATTTAGAGCAAGGAGATTACAACCTGATAGACGCCTATGGATCGGTTCCTTTTCAGGTAAGTATTGATAAAACCAAAGGGCAACTTGTGGGCACGCCTATAGCAATTACATTTTGTAGCAATACCGAGTATGTACTGCGTATTGCTTTTGAGCAAAACAGCATTTCTACGGTAGCCTATAGTGATAATTCGTACCGTACCATTGCGGTTATGCCAGGAGAATTTGTAAAAAAATACAAAGTTGGCGAGCAAGTTACACTACCGTTCTTAAATTGGAAATTACAAATAAACCCTGCGCCAGGATGGTACAAAGGCAAAGAGTATTTTGTGCGGTTTAATGATTTTGATACCACGGTATCTCAGTACAAAGGCATCAACATAAACTCCGATGACAAAGGCGGTTCTATAATTACCTTGTCTTTGCAAGGAACCAATAAGGCAAGAATGGTTACGTATCTTAACTCGACGGTAAAAATGCTCATCAAAAGGCAATTAGACAGTAAAAACCAGTTTGCGACCAATACCATAGCTTTTATAGACAGTACTTTAGTAGCTATGGAAGCGCAATTAAAACAAACTGGAAACGAGTTAAAATCCTTCCGAAAAGACAAAAATATTTTAGATATAGAGGAAGGCGGCACCAAGTTTTCGGACAAAATTCTCGAATTGGACATCCAAAAAGAAGAGTTGACCCGCAAGATAACCTATTATAACTCTTTGAGCGCATACTTAAAACGAAGTGTAGATTATGCCAAGCTACCCGCGCCAACAGTTGCAGGTATAGAAGATCCCAATATTGTAACCAATGTTTCTAGGTTGATAGCCCTTTCTAGGCAACGATCCGAGATGGCATATGCCGTAAAGAGTGACAAACTATTTCAGGATTTTGACAACCAAATGGCAGCGGTAAAAAACGTTTTGTTAGAAAACATAATTTCGGCAAAAGCCAGCTTGCAGTTGGATCTAGCCCTAGTTACCAACAAAATAAACCAAGCAGAAGGAAGTGTTAAAAAACTTCCGGATGACCAACAAGAGCTTTTAAAAATAAAAAGAAAATACGATTTAAGTGACAACATATACAGCACTTTTCTTCAAAAAAGAAGTGAAGCAGATATTGTAAAAGCAGCCAATTTATCCGACATTCATTTTATTGACCCTGCAAAAGATGTTGGCGGAGGCTTGATAGGTCCCAAAACATCTGTAAACTATATCTTGGCTTTATTTCTGGGATTGTTATTTCCGTTGTTACTTGTTTTGGCTATATTTTTTGTGAACAATTCGATTCAAAATGCCGAGGATATTCATAAATTGACCAAAATTCCGTTACTAGGAGTAGTGGGTCATTTAAAAGAAAAGAGGGATTTAGCAGTATTTGAAAAACCCAAATCTGCTTTATCAGAATCCTTTAGAGCCATCCGTTCTTCGTTACAATTTTTGTACAAAAAACAAGATGTAGAGGGCGCAAAAACACTAATGATTACCTCTTCAGTAGGAGGAGAAGGTAAAACGTTTTGTTCTATAAACATTGCTACAGTTTTTGCTTTGAGCGAAAAAAAGACCGTTATTGTAGGTATGGACTTAAGAAAACCCAAGCTTTTTGAAGAGTTTGACTTAAAGAATAACCAAGGAGTGGTGGATTATTTAATCCAACAAAAAACAGTTGCAGAAATCACCAATTCTACCCAAATACCCTATTTAGACGTTATCCTTTCGGGGCCAATACCGCCTAATCCATCCGAACTTATTATAAGCGACCGCATGGAGGAGCTTATCACAGAATTAAAACAAAAATACGATTACATTATACTAGACACTCCTCCGGTGGGGCTGGTTTCGGATGCTTTAGAGTTATCGCAGCACGCAGACGTTACCTTATATATTGTTAGACAGAATTATTCCAAAAAAGAAATGCTTACTCTGCTAAACAACCGTCTCAAAAGAGGCGAATTGTATAATGTAAGTATTATTTTGAACGGCTTTCAGAACAAAGCAAAATATGGCGCTGGTTACGGCTATGGTTACTACGGAGCCTCAAGCTATGCCAATGGGTATCACGAAGAGCAGGAGCCAGATACTCTTTGGAGTCGCTTTATAAAGAGGTTTAATAAATAAAAAAAAGTTTAAAAAATAAAAAGCAGTATGAAAGAAGAAATGAATAGTAAGATATTAATTACAGGCGGCGCTGGATTTATAGGATCTAATCTATGCGAGTATTTTTTGTCCCAAGGGCATGAGGTAACTTGTTTGGATAATTTTGCCACAGGACACAAGCATAATTTAGCGAAATGCGTTGGTAATTCAAAATTCACGTTAATTGAGGGCGATATTCGGAATTTAGAAGATTGCGAGAAAGCCGTAATGGGCAAAGATTTTGTTTTTCATCAGGCGGCTTTGGGTTCTGTGCCACGATCTATCAAAGATCCCGTTACTACAAATGATGTCAATGTTTCGGGGTTTTTAAACATGCTAACCGCTTCTAGAGATGCTAGGGTTAGGCGATTTATATATGCGGCAAGTTCCTCTACTTACGGAGATTCAGAAGGATTGCCAAAGGTAGAAGATGTTATCGGGAAACCACTATCTCCTTATGCAATAACAAAATATGTCAATGAGCTATATGCGGAGATTTTTAGTAAAACCTATGGTCTAGAAACCATAGGATTGCGTTATTTTAATGTTTTTGGCAGAAAGCAAGATCCCAACGGGGCGTATGCGGCAGTTATTCCAAAATTTGTAATGCAATTGATGCAACTAGAAAGTCCAAAAATTAACGGAGACGGAAATTATTCTAGAGATTTTACCTATATAGACAATGTGATCCAAATGAATGCGTTGGCCATGCAAACGACAAATAGTGCTGCAGTTAATACAGTCTACAATACTGCATTTGGAGACAGGACGACCTTAAATGATTTAATGCATTATTTAAAGGAAAGTTTGTCAAAATACAACCCTGAAATTGCAAATGTAGTTCCAGAATATGGTCCCAATAGAGCAGGAGACATACCACATTCTTTAGCCAGTATTGCCAAGGCCAAAGAATTGCTGGGTTATGATCCGCAATTTTCGTTGCAACAAGGCTTGCAAGAGGCAGTGGCGTGGTATTGGGAAAACCTCAAATAAGCCCTGTTGTTTTTTTGAATACAGTTTTAATAAAATTTAATACATGAAAATTACAAAAATTTGTTGCATTGGGGCAGGATATGTAGGAGGGCCTACTATGGCTGTAATTGCGCAAAAATGCCCGCACATACAAGTTACCGTTGTTGATTTAAATGAAGAGAGAATTGCTGCTTGGAATGATAAAGATGTAAATAATATCCCAATATACGAACCCGGACTTGCAGAAGTTGTTGCTGATGCTAGAGGAAGAAACTTGTTTTTTTCTACTGATGTCGATAAAGCGATTGCCGAAGCACAAGTGATTTTTATCTCGGTCAATACGCCTACAAAGACCTACGGAAAAGGGAAAGGAATGGCAGCCGATTTAAAGTTTATCGAATTATGCGCTAGACAGATCGCTAGAGTTTCCAAAGAAGATAAAATAGTAGTAGAAAAATCTACTTTGCCTGTAAGAACAGCAGAGGCTATTAAAAGTATTTTGGACCATACGGGCAATGGCGTGCAATTTCAAATTCTTTCTAATCCAGAATTCTTGGCCGAAGGAACCGCAGTTACTGATTTGTTAAACCCAGACAGAATATTAATAGGAGGAGATGCGTCTGATGAAGGACAAAAAGCCATCCAATCCTTGGTAGAGGTGTATGGTAATTGGGTTTCAAAGGATAAGATTTTGACCACTAATGTTTGGTCGTCAGAATTATCTAAGTTAACAGCAAATGCTTTTTTGGCACAAAGAATATCTTCGATAAATGCCATGTCAGAACTGTGTGAAAAAACGGGAGCTGATGTCAATGAAGTTGCAAAAGCAATCGGAATGGATAGCAGAATAGGTGCTAAGTTTTTAAAAGCCTCGGTTGGATTTGGAGGTTCTTGTTTCCAGAAAGATATTCTAAATTTGGTGTATATCGCTAAATCGTATGGCTTAAATGAAGTAGCAGATTATTGGGAACAAGTTATTATTATGAATGACTACCAAAAAAGACGTTTTTCTAACAAAATAGTGCAAACGCTCTACAATACTGTTTCGGGCAAAAAAATCACTTTCTTGGGATGGGCCTTCAAAAAAGACACCAACGATACCCGAGAATCTGCTGCCATTTACGTAGCCGATGATTTGATTAACGAACAAGCACAAATAGCAGTCTTTGATCCAAAGGTTTCGCAGAAAAAAGTTTTAGCAGATTTGAATTATTTAGAAACCCGTTCTTCAGATAAAAATGAAGATTCTGTAACTTCTTTTGAAGATCCATATCAAGCCTGTAAAGGAGCCCATGCTATTGCTATTTTGACCGAATGGGACGCCTTCACAGAATACAATTGGCAAAAAATATATGATTCTATGCAAAAACCAGCCTTTCTATTTGATGGAAGAAATATTTTGAATGCTCAAGAACTAAGAGCCATAGGATTTGTGTATCAAGCCATAGGATCGTAGAGGCATTTTTAAACAAGTAGCCAGCGCTAAGGTATAATGTGTTAATATAATTTAAGTATGAACTGGTATGTAGTCTATACAAAACCAAAGTGGGAAAAAAAAGTTGCGGAGCAATTATTGAAAAAAGGAATAGAGTGCTATTGCCCATTAACAACTGTCGTGCGGCAATGGTCAGATAGAAAGAAAAAAGTGAAAGTTCCGCTTTTTAATTCCTATGTTTTTGTTCAATTAGCTGAAGGAGACCGGAATTTAGTGTTTCAGTCTATAGGTGTTGTTCGGTATTTGTTTTGGTTAGGTAAACCGGCGATTGTGAAAGGAGAGGAGATTGACACTATAAAAAAATGGATTAAAGAACCGGATAGCTATACTGTTTCAGTTGCCGTATTTCAAGTGGGGGATAAAATCACATTAGAATCGGGGCCGTTCCTGAATCAAGAAGCGATTGTTAAGGAAGTTACAAATAACCATTATGTTCTCGTATTGGAATCCTTGGGCTGTGTTTTGAAAATGAATTATAATAGATAGAAAGGATTTACTTTAAACGATTCGTTTAAAGTATTTAATATTTAACGAACCACTTTATAAAAATAATTATTTAAAAGTATAAAATATGGAAAGTAAGTCAATTACACACGTTATTCTTACAGGAGGAGTAGGGAGTAGGTTATGGCCATTATCCAGAAAAAGCAGACCCAAACAGTATTTGGATATTTTTGACGGAAAATCATTATTTGAAATGACGGTAGAGCGCAATCGAAATATCGCCGATAAAATAATGGTAGTAGGGAACATTGATAACTGCCATTTAAGCAAAGCTATTTTAGAAAAAACCGCCACAGAATATGTAGATATCATTGAGTCTACTCCCAGAAACACGGCAGCTGCCATTGCTTTTGCAGCATTTGCATCCAACCCAAACGATATTTTAATAGTCACTCCATCGGACCATATAATAGGCAACATGCCTAGTTATCAAAAGGCCATGGACGAAGCAATAGATAAAGCCTCCAAAGGATTTATAGTAACCTTTGGGATTGTTCCTACAAAGCCAGAAATTGGATACGGCTATATAGAAAGAAACGCCGACGATGTTCTTTCGTTTAGAGAAAAACCCAACCAAGTAACGGCTGCCGAATTTATTTCGCAAGGAAATTTTTTATGGAATAGTGGCATGTTTTGTTTCAAAGCAGGCGTATTTTTAGAAGAGTTAAAAGCGCATGCCCCTAAAGTGTATGAAAAATCTAAAATTGCCTGGGAAAAAAGCAAAGATGGCGTGGTTGATTTTGATGCCTCTATGCTAATCCCATCCATAAGCGTGGATTATGCGGTTATGGAACGCAGCCGGAAAATAAAAGTAGTTTCGTCTGCATTTGTATGGTCCGATTTGGGCTCTTTTGAATCTGTTTATGATTATTTGGTTTCCATAGGGCACCCTGTAGACAAACATAGAAATATGGTCATTGGAACCGATATCTATACTGCATTTATTGGAATGAAAGACACCATATTTATCCATACCGATACAGCACATTTGATACTTCAGAAAGAATTTTCGCAAGACGTCAAGAGTTTATATGGCAGCTTAGAAAGAAGCAATCCAGAATTGTTAACATAATACTAATAAACGGTTTTGTTTACGTAATGTGTTAAAATTATAAAAAAAAACCAAAAGCCTAATGTTCTCACTAATTTAGGGGATATTTCTGGCTTTAATCTATTGGTTTTTAGTATATAGTGTTGGAAGTTGTTTGTTGGTGTTTTTTTGAATTGTTTAATACGAGATTAAAGAATTGTTTTTTTTCTATATTTGCCAAAACTGTAAGGAAATATAGCTAAATATCGGTTACCTTCGTTTTCGTTTTAGATCAAAAAAACAAAAAAATTAGTATAACCCATCTCCAAAATGGGATTTACTACAGCGGAGCTATACCAAAGCGTTTGCGGATATATAAAAAAATAAAAGATAATTATGAAAAAAATAATTTTTGCTTTCCTCTTTTGTACCGTTTTTATGGTTTCGTACCAAATAAAAGCACAAAATATACTACAAGCAAAAGATTTGAGTACCGTAAGTGTAGACCAACTTTCGGAAGCAGATATTGTTAAAATTCAAGCTCAGCTTCAAAGCAACAACCTTACTATAGATCAAGCAGAGCCGATGTTGCTCTCCAAGGGTATGAGTGCCAGCGAGTTTATAAAACTAAAGAGTAAAATAGCAGCAAATGCACCAAAAACAGCCTCCGAAAAATCTAGTGCATCGAGTTCTGGCAGAAAACAAATAGCCATAACCAACTCTATTGTAAAAGATACTTTAAATACGTTGGTTTTTGGGTCCGAACTTTTCTCTAACCCTACCTTAAATTTTTCGCCGGATTTACAATTAGCAACCCCAGTTAATTATGTTTTAGGCCCAGGAGATGAATTACAAATAAGCATATATGGCGTGCAGCAATATTCTGCCAATGCTTTAGTTACTGCAGAAGGCAAAATTGCAGTGGATTATGTCGGGCAACTATCTGTAGCCGGAATGACTATTGAAGCAGCCACCCAAAAAATTAAAAATGCCATAGCAGGCGTATACAGCACCGTATCCTCTGGACAATCTAAGGTAAGCATAAGTTTGGCACAAATACGGACCATTAAGGTCACTATAGTGGGCGCCAAACAACCCGGAAATTATTCTGTATCCTCACTGGCATCGGTTTATAATGCGTTGCATGTGGCGGGAGGACCTTCCAAAAACGGAAGCTACCGTAATATAGAACTTATTCGGAACAACAAAGTTTATAAATATATTGATATCTACGACTTTTTGGTCAAAGGAGACCAATCTAGTAATGTAAGTCTGAAAGACAATGACGTAATCCGTATTCCGGCATATAGCACCAGAGTTACTATAGAAGGCGAAGTAAAACGCCCTGGGATTTTTGAGTTAAAAAAAGGAGAACATTTTGCTAATTTGGTTTCTTTTGCATCTGGTTTCTCAGAATCGGCTTATACGGCTTCTGTAAATGTAGTGCAAAAAACAAGCAAAGAGTTTAAAGTAAAAGATATTGCTCAAAGTGAATTTAAAAATTATTTACCACAATCTGGAGATGTTTTTAAAGTAACTAAAATTTTAGATCGATTTGAAAACAGAATTAAAATAACTGGTGCCGTGTTTAGGCCGGATTTTTATTCCTTTACAGAAGGCATGCAAATCACGGATCTGATCGCCCTGGCAGAAGGACTAAAAGAAGATGCCTATACCAACCGAGCACGTATTATTCGTCTCAAAGAAGACCTCACCACCGAAATAATTAACGTAGATCTAAAGGCTGCTTTATCTGGAGAAGCTACAGCAAATCAGCCCCTAAAGCGCGAAGACCTCGTTACCATCTATTCGGTTTTAGATTTTAAAGAAGAATATAAAATAACCATAAACGGAGAAATTCAAAAACCAGGGACTTACAATTATTTTGAAGGATTATCCCTCAATGATGTAATCATAGAATCTGGAGGACTAACTGGATCTGCCTCAAAACGAGTAGAAATTGCGCGCATGCTCAAGGCCGAAAGCATTGATGCAGCAAGTGATGCTCGAATAAAATTATTCAATATTGAAATTACACCCGACAACAACGAACAAACAAAGGATTTTATTTTAGAGCCATTTGACGTAATCAATGTTAGAAAATTAGCCGTTTATGAAAAACCACAAACCGTAACCGTAAGTGGCGAAGTTACCTACCAAGGTAATTATGTATTGGCATTAAAAGAAGAAAAAATTTACAACATGATAGTAAGAGCAGGAGGTTTAAAAAAGACTGCCGATATAAATGGAGTAAGAATAAAACGTCTTATAAAAGAAGAACAAATTGAAGCCATAGCCAATGTAGCGGCATCCGATAGCCTTAAAGACGAATTAACCAATCGATTAAAAAACAAATTAAAATACGCCACAATACCCATCAATTGGGAAAGCATTGTCAAGAATAGAAACAGTTCTTCTAATATTCGGTTGTTTGAAGGGGACGAAATTGTTGTGTCTTCTTACAATGAAAGTATAAAAGTAACCGGAAATGTGTTGTTAAATTCGGAGATGCCCTATAGCAAAGGCAAAAGCTTTAAATACTATCTAGATGCCGTAGGAGGAGTAGATGCCAAAGGTTGGAAAAGAAAAGCCTATATCATATATCCTAACGGAAAAGCAGCAGTGTCCAAATCTTTTTTGTTTATCCGAAGCACTCCTAAGGTTCTAGCAGGATCACAAATTGTAGTGCCCGAAAAACCAGAAGTTAGAAAATTAAGCACCGGAGAGTTTGTGAGTATTGCAGGAGTTTTGGCAAGTTTGGCAGGGGTAATTATTGCAATTTTAAGATAAAATAGAAATGAGTAAAGACATAAAACAAAATTTTAATGATGAAATTTCGTTAAAGGAACTCCTTGAAAAAGGAAAGGAGTGGTATACATTTTTACTTTCAAAATGGAAAATAATTTTGTTTGCAGCTGCTATAGGTTCTGTATTAGGAGTAACTTATTCTCTTATAAAAAAACCGGTTTACACAGCAACGCTTACATTTGTAGTTGAAGATGATAAATCAGGAGGTGGTTTAGGAAGTGCACTGGGTTTAGCAAGTTCTTTAGGTGTTAATTTAGGAGGAGGTGGTGGTAGTGTTTTCTCTGGTTCAAACTTAATGGAGTTGTTTAAGTCTCGTGCTATGGTAGAGAAAACGTTATTAAGTAATGTTGTTGTTAATGGGAAAGAAATTTCATTGGCAGAAATGTATATTCAAGATCAAGGCTG
This sequence comes from Flavobacterium crassostreae, assembly GCF_001831475.1. Classification (NCBI taxonomy): domain Bacteria; kingdom Pseudomonadati; phylum Bacteroidota; class Flavobacteriia; order Flavobacteriales; family Flavobacteriaceae; genus Flavobacterium; species Flavobacterium crassostreae. Next base: position 1,206,189 of record NZ_CP017688.1, read on the forward strand.
GAGAGAAAAGTGGAATAAAAATGCTCAACTAAGTAAAATCAGTTTTCAGCGCAAAAACAATAAGGAGCAATTTAGTAGGGTACAAGACAGTATTTTTGGGGAAATTTTTAACAATTTGTCTAAAAACAGTTTGAATGTTGAGCAGAAAGATATCAAAGTATCAATAATTAATATTGATGTATCTTCTACTAATGAACTTTTTTCTAAAATGTTTACCGAAGGTTTAGTTAAGCAAGTGTCAAACTTTTATATTGATACTAAAAGCAAAAAATCACGAGAAAATATGCTGATTTTAGAGCATCAAACGGATTCTATTAGACGTGCTTTAAATGGAGCGATTACAGGTGTTGCTGTTGCTAATGACAATACTTTTAACTTGAATCCTGCACTTAATGTAAAAAGAGTACCATCTGCTCGCAGACAGGTAGATGTTCAGGCTAATACCGCTATTTTAACAGAGTTGGTTAAGCAAACTGAATTAGCAAAGGTTACACTTCGAAAAGACACTCCTTTAATTCAAGTCATAGATAAACCTATCTTGCCTTTGCCAAAAGAAAAATTTGGTATAGTAAAGGGCGTTTTACTAGGAGGTATGTTTTTTGGTTTTTTGACCGTTTTAACATTAGTGATTAAACAATTTTTAAAACAATTACAATAATTAATCTATGGTTTAAGAAAACCAGTAAAATTTTAGAAAATAATAAATATGAAAAAAATTGCCATAATTGGTCTAGGATATGTAGGATTGCCACTTGCAAGATTATTTGCAACTAAATTTAAGGTTGTTGGTTTTGATATTAATGCAAACAGAATAGCTAGTTTACGTTCAGGAACAGATACTACTTTAGAGGTTTCTGATACTGTTTTACAAGAGGTACTTGTTGATAGTTTTAATACTATTTCAAATGGATTACTATGTTCGTCTAAGTTGGAGGATATAGCTGATTGCAACTATTATATTGTTACAGTTCCTACCCCAGTTGACAAGAATAACAGGCCTGATTTGACACCATTATACAAGTCTAGTGAAACCGTAGGTAAGGTGCTTAAAAAGGGAGATATTGTTATTTATGAATCAACAGTATATCCCGGAGTTACCGAAGATGAATGTGTACCTGTTTTAGAGCGTGTGTCAGGTTTAAAATTTAATGTTGACTTCTTTGCGGGTTATTCTCCTGAAAGAATCAATCCAGGGGACAAAGAACATACTGTAGAAAAAATATTAAAAGTAACTGCTGGATCTACACCAGAAGTTGGTAAAATAGTTGATAATTTGTACAAGTCTGTGATTACGGCAGGGACTCATTTAGCTCCTACTATTAAGGTTGCAGAAGCTGCTAAAGTCATTGAGAATTCACAACGCGATATAAATATTGCTTTCGTTAACGAGTTAGCTAAAATTTTCAACTTAATGGATATTGATACACATGCCGTATTAGAAGCAGCAGGTACAAAATGGAACTTTTTACCTTTTAAGCCAGGATTAGTTGGAGGACATTGTATAGGTGTAGATCCATACTATCTTGCACAAAGAGCTCAAGAATTTGGATACCATCCTGAAATTATTCTGGCGGGTCGACGTTTAAATGACAGTATGGGAGAATATGTAGCGTCCCAAGTTGTTAAAATAATGATTAAAAAAGGTATCGCAATTAATAATTCAAGTTTATTAATGTTAGGAATTACTTTCAAAGAGAATTGCCCAGATGTACGTAATACTAAAATTGTAGATGTTATTGCTGCTCTAGTTGATTATGGTATCAAAGTTACTATATACGATCCTTGGGCAAATCCAACAGAAGTAATGCACGAATATCAATTAAAGACTACTACTAATCTTCCTAATGAAAAATTTGATGCAGTTGTACTGGGTGTAGCTCACAAGGAGTTTTTAGATTTAGATGTAAATATTTTGAAAAAAGAAAATAGTATTATTTATGATGTAAAGGGGGTTTCTAATTTCAAAGTTGATGGTAAACTTTAATTGATTAATAATTGAACACATTTGTTAAACATACTTTTATATACTTTTTAAGTAAAGGTCTTCCAGGGATACTCTCTTTTTTAGCAATATTATACTATTCCAAAAATTTAAGCCCTGAAGATTATGGGGTCTATTCCCTTATTATAAGTGTTGTAGGTATTATTAATATTGTTTGTTTTGATTGGTTTCGTTTTGGAATGTCTCGCTTTCTGCCAGAATATATCGCTAATGATGAGCGAGATGTATTCCTTTTGTTCGTAAAAAATAAAATGAGAATAGCTATTCTCATTTTTATTTTTGTATGTTTATTTTTCTATATATTCTTACCGTTTTTCCCTAATGTTAAAATTAATAGAGACTTTATTTTATATGTAGGCATATTAGTAGTTTTGCAGTATGTTTTTACATTATTTACCCAAATTTTTATTACAGAGCTTAAACCTACTAATTATATGTGGGCTAATTTCATTAGAGCTTTTTTTGCAGTATTTGTTAGTGTACTACTTGTTTATTTTGGATTTGGTTATTTAAGTTTAATCATTGGAGCAATAGCGAGTTTTTTATTTTCTACCATTTATTCTTTATTTAAAATTAAATTTCCAAAAAGCAAATTAAAATTTACTATTGATAAAGATTTATTAAAAAAAATAACTTATTACAGTTTGCCATTATCTGCTTCAGCAGGATTAAGCTTTTTTTTATCATATTCAAATCGTTTTATTATTAATCATTTTCGAAGTGTTGAAGAAACGGGTTTGTTTTCTTTGGGCTATGACTTTAGTCAACAGACTATTGGGGTGTTTATTTCAATAGCGGCAACTTCAGCTTTTCCAATTGCGATGAAATTATTTACAGAACAAGGAAATACTAAAACATTGCACTCACATATGAATAAATCGTTATTAATGATTTTTTTTATAGCGCTACCTATTGTGATTATTTTTTGCGCTACATCTGTTGATTTGATACATTTAGTGTTGGGTAATAAATTCTCACAATTAGATGTTCTTTTTTTACCAATAATATCGATCAATGCATTTATATTGGGTATAAAAAGTTTTTATCTGGATCTTTTTTTTTATTTGAAAAAAGAAACCAAATTTCAAATGATAATATTATTAGTTGTGACAATTATCAATATTGCTTTAAATCTTATTTTTGTTCCAAGATATGGGTATATAGCAGCAGTGTGGTGTAGTTTAGTTACAAGTACAATTGCAGTTGTAACAACTTATTTTGTTACTAGAAAAATTATATTCATACCTATATATTTTAAACCAATCATGAAAATAATTATTTCGGCATTATGTATGTTGTTGGTTATGAAGTATTTTGGAAATGTTTCAAGTATTAAATGGCTGGCTTTTAAACTCATTTCAGGAGTTTTAGTGTTTTTATTTATGGCCGTTTTATTAAATAAAAATATGATCAATTATATTTTAAAATATTTTAATAGGCCTTAATGATGTATTTATTTAAAATTTTATCGAATCTATTTGGTTATAATGTTTCTATAAAGATTAATTCTTTACGAAATTATTTGCTTTCTATTTCGTTGTCTTCAAAGTTGAACATGGAAAAAGAACTGGCTCGCTTTCAATACCCAATTAAAATCCAAGGCTTTAAAAATATTAAAATTGGTAAAAATTTTACAAGTGGTAAAAATTTTAGAATTCAAGCCATTGATAAATATAATGGATTTACATATAGTCCTCACATTAATATAGGAGATAATGTGGTTATAAATCCGAATTGCCAAATTGTAGCTATTGATAACATATCTATTGGTAATAATGTTTTGATTGCTAGTAACGTATTTATTTCGGATCATTCACATGGGGATAAATTTTTTAAAGATATTGAAACGCCGCCAGCTTTAAGGAAATTAGACTCAAAAGGGAGTATTTCAATTGCTGAGAATGTGTGGGTAGGTCAAAATGTCTCTATTTTATCTAATGTCTCTATTGGAAGAAATGCAATAATAGGAGCCAACTCTGTAGTTACTAAAGATATTCCTGAATATGCCATAGCCGCTGGTATACCCGCAAAAGTTATAAAAATTTTAAAAATAAATAATGTTAGTGAGTAGTGAAAAATCTAAAAGGTTAAATACGTATGTTTTTTCATTATTGTTGTTTGTAGGGGTTTTTTTTCCAACGTCATCAAAAGGAATCATGAGTGTTAAATTTTCATTCATTGCTTTTGCAATATTGTTTATAATTTGCACTTTTTTCTTAAAAAAAAGAATAACTAAGTCTTCTTTAATTTTATTCTTATTAGTTAATGGTTCTTTATTTTTTTTCACGATTCCAGCTAGCTTTTTAATTAAAAATTATTCATTTGGAATTTATCCAAATTTTTTATTCCTAAGTTGTCTTTTTTTTCTGGATCTTAAGAGTATACAGGTTAACAAGAGTATTAATCTCTTCTTTTTAATTTGTAGTTATTTAGTAATTACTTTAGGTATTGGAATAATTTTTAGAATTATCCCTATCGTAAATTTTATCTTGGATTATTATACTGCGGGATACGACGCTTTATTGCCTAATATGCTGTCCGGTCTTAAGCCAGTTACTACTTTTGCAACGCATTCTATTGCTGCACTATTTCTTTTTCTTTTTTTCTACTTAAATATTAAAGCATATAAAAGTTTGAAAAAAAATATTTATTTACTAACTGCAATTATATTTTTACTATTGTTGTTGTTCATTAGGTCAAATAGTGCATTAGTTTTTATTTCTTTTTCATTATTTATTTTATTTAAATTGTTTAAATCTAATAAGTCTAGTTTGGGTTACTTTACTTTAATTATTATTGCTATCATCATATATTTTACATTCGTAGATGATACTTTAATTGTTTTTCTAAATAATTTTGATATTTCGGTGATCCTTTCTAGTGATAAAAACGGACTGCAAGGTCGTTATTCATCAGCTTCACCATTACAAGTTACGATGGACTATATATTAAGTCACCCCTTTTCCCCGTTAGGTCTTACTTATTCAGATAAATTATACTATAGTGATTCAGGTTTTATTCTCTATTTCCTTCGAGGTTCAATTTTTTTACTGTTTGGTGTTTACTTTGGTTTCATATCTTTAATAAAAAACAATCTTTTCAACAATAGAGAGGCTAACTTCTTTATCTTTTTCATACTACTCTTTGAAATAGGGTACCCTGTCTTAATATATGTTAGACTTTTATATTTTATTCCATTTTATGTAGTATATAGTAATCATTTAGAAAGAACATCCAATGAAAGTTAATGCATACACCACAGGTTTTCTTGCTCCAAGTGCTCGTTATAGAGTTAGACAACTTATACCCTATCTTGAAAATGAAAATGTTATAGTAAATGAAATTTATTCTAAAGCCGGAGCTTTTCCTCCTCCAAATAAAATAGATCAACTTAAGTGGGCTTTTGATAATATTAGTGAAAACACATTTAAAGTAATGCGTCAACCAGAGGCTGATGTAACATGGTTACAAAAGGTTATGTTTTCAAAACATTATACTTTTGAACGATTTTTAAAAAAACCATTAATCTTTGATGTTGACGATGCTATTTTCTTAAAAAACAATGGTTTTTTTGCTCAAAAAATTGCTGATAGAGCTGATAGAATGATTTGTGGAAATGATTTTCTAGCAGATTATTTTTCAAATTTTAATGCTAATATAGATGTTATCCCTACCTCTGTTGATGTTTCTAAGTACGACGCAATTGCAAAAGTATATAGTAGTAACACGTTCTATATTTTATGGACTGGTACTAGTTCAGGTTATCCATTTGTTTACGAAATGGAGCAAGCTTTAAAAATTATTGTTGATAAATATGATTTTGTTAAAATTAAAATTGTATCTAATGCACCACCAGTTTTTAAGTTCTTAGAAAAGGATGATTTTGAATTTTCATATTGGACAGAAGAAATAGAATTTAGCTCTATTAAGAATTCAGATTTAGGTATTATGCCTTTGCCTGATAATGATCAGACAAAGGGTAAGTGTAGTTATAAAATGCTATGTTATATGGCAGGAAAATTACCAGTTGTAGTTTCCGCAGTAGGTATGAATAATGATGTTTTGAAATTAGGAGAAATAGGTCTTGGAGTTACTAATAATAGTGAATGGGTTAATGCTATTGAAGAAATTATTCAATCAAAAACAATGCATGAAAAATTCGCATTGAACGGTTATAATGTTGTTTTAAATCACTTTGACGTTAATGTTGTTGCAAAAAAGATCTATAAAAGTTTTAATGAAGTAATATGATAGTAGCTAAGGTGTACAGAAAATTAAAAGACATATTTTGCCAATTATATATGAGTGGATCTGCTTACGCTAGGTTTAAAGGTGTTATTGTAGGTAATAATTGTCGTATTATTACGAAAGAATTTGGGACTGAACCCTGGTTGATTGAAATAGGTAATAATGTTACTATTACACATGGTGTTAAAATTTTGACACATGATGGTAGTACTTGGCTTTTTAATGATGAAAAAGGGAGGCGCTTTTTATATAAAAAGGTTAAAATTGGGAATAATGTTTTTATTGGTGTAAATTCAGTTATTATGCCAGGTGTTATAATAGAAGATAAGGTTGTTATAGCTGCTGGTACAATTGTTACTAAATCAATCCCTAAAGGCGTTATTGTTGGAGGTAATCCAGTTAAAATATTAGGTCTTTATGAAGATTATGAAAAAAATGTTTTAGAAAATTATGTTTCTAAAGAAAATATGGATTTCTCTTTATCGTATAAAAACAGAATAAATAAAGTGGTTGATGAAAGTAGTAAGCAATATATAACAATTGATGGATAAATTTGTTAATAGCAAGGTTTTAATCGTCCTGCCTAATAATAAATTAGGAGGAGCCGAGCAAGTTTTATTGATGATTGTTAAAGCATTAGTAAAGAAAGATTATTTAATTGATGTCTATTTTTTAAATTACTTTAAAAATGGTGGTTGGAATGAAATTGAAAATGTAAAGTACTTTATTTTAGATAATGGTAATGAAAAATTAGGGTTCATAAAATTTTTCTTTAAGATGTTGTTTAGTCGAAAACATTATAAGTTAGCCCTAACATCACATATAGCTTGTACATCTTTAGTAGGTGTGTTAAATTCATTACGGTTTTTAAATATTGATAGGGTAGTATGTAGAGAATCAACTTCAGTATTTAAAAGATTTTCAGGTTTTAAGAAAAAAAGTTATGAGTTATTATATTGGATTGGTTACAGGAAAATAGATCTTTTAATTTGTCAAACTAACTTCATGAAAGATCAATTAGTTGCAAATTTACCTTACCTAGAGAGCAGAACCCAAATTAAAGTGATGGACAATCCAATTGATTTAAACTCAATTGCAAAGTTGTCCTCAAATAATGTTGATGTATTTGATGACAAACAAAAAATAAATAAAATTATTGTTACAGCAGGCCGTTTGATTCATGAAAAAGGGTTTGATATTTTAATTGATAGTGTTAAGGTATTAATTGACACATACAGTCCCAATATTTGTCTCTATATTTTAGGCGATGGACCTGATAGAGATACACTGCAAGCGCAAATAAATGATGCCAACTTAAATGATAATGTTTTTTTATTGGGATTTCAGACTAATGTTTATCCATTCTTTAAAAAAGCAGACGTTTGCATTGTTTCCTCAAGAATAGAAGGGTTTCCAAATGTGCTTTTACAAATGATGTCTCAGAATATAAATGTGATTTCTACTGATTGTGCAGGGGGTATCAAAGATATTCCGGGTATTATCTTAGCGGTTACGACAGATGTAGAAGGTATTTCGGATGCTCTAAAAATGAGTTTGAATAATTGTGTTTTAAGAAATAGATTTTTATTTGATAAAATTTTAAGTAAAAGAGATAGTGATGAATATTTAAAAAACATTTTAAATGAAATTAATCTTTAATTTTTACATTTTATTGTTACTACAGGTAAGTTGTAATAGCCAGAGTTTTATTAAACAAAGAGTTCCTTTAATCTATAAAAATACAAATAAAACTTCAAAAGTAATTATTAGCTCTGAAATGAATATCTTAAAGGCAAAAGCGTTTCAATTAAAGCAAGCTTTGCCTAAAAATTATGACGTTACAGGCAAAGTGGATTACACGACAATTATACAAGATGTAATTGATAAAAATAGCTGCGTTGTTTTTCCAGATTTCCCATTATTGATAAATAGTAAGGGACTCACGTTAAGAAGCAATAGTACACTATTTTTTGGTAAAAAATCAAAATTATTTCTATTAGGCAATGAAGAAGTTGGTTATGAAGTTTTAAGAATTCATAACATAAAAGATGTTTCATTATATGCTCCAACAATTATAGGAGAAAGAGATGCTCATATTGGCACAAAAGGCGAATGGGGTATGGGGATATCTATTAGAGGAAGTGAGGAAGTGAACATATATAATCCAAACATATCAAATTGTTGGGGGGATGGTATATATATTGGAACAGGAAAAGGTGTAAACAAAAATATTGTTATAAAAAATGCCTTTTTAGATAATAATAGGAGAAATGGAATTTCGGTAATATCTGCAATTAATTTACGGATAATTAGCCCATTAATAACAAATACAAATGGTATTAATCCAATGGCTGGAATTGATGTTGAACCAAACAGCAATAAAGAAGAATTGCAAAATATAAACATTATTGATGCTATAACTTTCAATAATAAAAATAGAGGCATTTTAGTGGCTTTAAATAATTTTTACGGAACTGCAACAAAAGATGTTTCAATTAATATTGATAATCATATGGATGATCAATCTGGTTTTGGGATAGGTATGTCACTTGATTCAGAAGATTCTTCAGTAAGAAATAGTGTTAAGGGGGTTATCAATATTAATAATTCAATTTGGAAAAAAAATAAGATTGATGCGATTCAATATTATGATTTAAAAAATGATCAAATAAAAATTAATTTTATTAATAGTATCATTGACAATAAGAATACAAGTAAAGCAAAAATGAACGTTTTAAAATTTAAATATAAAAATTTTGATTGGGTTAAATTCAAATAACACGAATTAATCAAACTTAAATTAGCAATGAAAAAACTAATACGTATAACAACGGTACCGGTTTCATTAAGGATATTATTGAAAGGGCAATGTAAATTCATGTCTAATTATTACCAAGTTATTGGGATATCTTCAAATGGTTCTGAATTAAAAGAAGTAAGTATAGATGAAGGAATTACTGTTATACCGGTACGGATGACTAGGGTAATATCTCCAATTAAAGATATTATAGCAGTTTATAATTTATTTCGAATTTTTAAAAAACAAAAACCATTGATTGTACATACACATACCCCAAAAGCAGGCACCGTGGGTATGCTTGCGGCAAAGTTAGCGGGTGTGCCTAATAGACTACATACTATTGCAGGATTGCCTTTGCTTGAAGCAAAAGGTTACAAAAGAAAGCTTTTAAATTTTGTTGAAAAAATCACTTATAGTTGTGCAACTATGATTTACCCTAATTCATTCGGTTTAAAAGAAATAATTCTTAATGAAAAATTTTGTAAACCTACAAAATTGAAAGTAATAGCAAATGGTAGTTCTAACGGAATAAATACTAGTCATTTTAGTAGAGAAGCTGTTCAAAACATTAGTATTAATAAAGAAGAATTAGGTATATTAGAAAATGATTTTGTGTTTATTTTTGTAGGTAGACTAGTGTCAGATAAAGGATTGAATGAATTAATACAAGCTTTTAAAATTTTAAGTTCAGACTATCAACATGTAAAATTACTTTTAGTTGGAGGTTTTGAGAATGATCTGGACCCTTTGTTACCAGAAACATTAATTCAAATTAATAAAAATAATACAATTATACCTGTTGGATATCAACAGGATGTACGCCCTTATTTTGCTATTGCTAATGTTCTTGTTTTTCCCAGTTATAGAGAAGGGTTTCCTAATGTTGTTATGCAAGCAGGAGCTATGGGTTTGCCTTCAATTGTTTCGGATATTAATGGATGCAACGAAATTATTACTGAAGGCGAGAATGGATTCATCATACCAGTTAAAGATGCAAATGCAATTCAGGAGGCAATGAAAAAAATTATTGAAGAACCATTTGTATATAATAAATTGAAAGAAAAAGCTCGAAAAAAGATCGTTGATAACTATGAACAAAAAGTAGTTTGGGAAGCATTATTACAGGAATATAAAAGTTTAGAGAAAAATGGATAAAATAAATAAACCAATTTTTTTATCAGGATTAAATGGATTAAGGACTATTGCTGCAATAGGAGTTTTACTTTCTCATATTAATTTAAGTTTGCAAAATTTTGGTGTCAAAACAATTTCATTATTTGGTTTTAACGAAAAAGGAATTCAAAAAAGCTGGGTATTAGGAGAACACGGCGTGACAATGTTTTTTGTACTGAGTGGTTTTTTGATCACTTTTTTGTTATTAAAAGAATATGAAAAGACTGGAGCTATAAGAATAAAAGATTTTTATATTAGAAGAGCTTTGCGAATTTGGCCTTTATACTATTTGTATATTTTTTTAGTTTTAATTACAATATTTTCATTTTTTAAATTTGACTTCAATCTACTTTTGTACTTAACTTTTTTTGCAAATATTCCTTTTATAAATAATGCCACTTATCCAGCTATGGGTCATTTATGGTCTATTTCTGTAGAAGAGCAATTTTACTTGTTTTGGCCTTTTTTATTTTTATTTTTAATTAAAAATAAATTTATTAAAAAATTATCTATAGTAATATTTGTATTTGCTTTCTTCAGAATTTTTATTTGGTACATAAAACCTTTTTCTATACCCGCACTTATATCTGTCGTAAATAGGTTTGACTGTATGATGTTTGGCGCTTTAGGAGCTTATTTGTTTTTTAAAGAGAATGTAATTGTTAAATATTTAAACTCTAAAATAGTTCAATTGATTGCATGGGCAATAATGTTCTTGTTAGTTATTAATGTTTTTCAATTTCTGAATTCAATTTCTGAATTCAATTATTGAAATTTTTATTGTTGAGCTAATTACCTTTATTATCATAATAGGTCAAATTAAGGTTGAAAATAGAGTTGTTAATTTAGAAAATAAAGCTATGTCATATTTGGGTAAACTATCATTTGGGATATATGTGTACCATCCATTGATTATTTTAGTATTATCTAGATTTTTAACTATTAATGAAATTTATAGCTCAAACGAATTAATTTATACATTTGGCATTTTTATATTGACTATTTTATTTACACTATTAGTATCACATTTAAGTTATTATAAATTTGAAAAGAATTTTTTAAAACTTAAACATAAGTTTTCGGTTATTAAATCAACAAATGATATATCTGATGTACATTAAATTCTTTAAAAGAATAATCGATCTCTGTGCTGCTTTAATAGGATTGATAGTCTTAAGCCCAGTTTTAGGGATAGTAACTATAGGACTATATTTTGCAAACCAAGGAAAACCATTCTTTTTTCAATTAAGACCTGGATTAAACGGAGTGATCTTTAAAATTATTAAGTTCAAAACCATGAATGACAAAAAAGACCCTGACGGTAATTTATTACCAGATGCAGCACGTCTTACTAAAATTGGTGTTTTTGTTCGCAAAACCTCATTAGACGAAATTCCGCAATTAGTAAATGTGCTAAAAGGAGATATGAGTTTGATAGGTCCAAGGCCGTTATTGCCACAATACGTGCCTTTATATAACGATTTTCAAAAAAAGAGACATGATGTAAAACCCGGAATTACTGGTTGGGCACAAGTCAATGGGCGCAACGCCATATCTTGGGATAAAAAATTTGAATACGATGTATGGTACACCCAACATATAAGTTTAAAATTAGACACAAAAATATTTTTTTTAACCATTAAAAAAGTATTTGTAAGCGAGGGTATAAACATGCAAGGTCAAGTAACCACCGAAGCATTTAAAGGAAATTAAAATGTATTTATTTGGAGCAAGCGGTCATTGTAAAGTAATAATTGATATTATTGAAAATGAAAATAAACAAAAGATAGACGCAATATTAGACGATAATCCAAAAAATAATACATTAGTTAATAGTAATGTAATAAAACCGGACAGTGTTAAATTTAAGGCTACGGATTCTTTATTTATTGCAATTGGGAATAATTATATCAGAAAAAAAATCAGTCAGTTATATAAATTAAAATCTCCTGTTTTAACACATCCCAAAGCAATAGTAGCCTCAAGTGTAAAAATTGGAGAAGGCACAGTTATTATGGCTGGATCTATCATAAACCCGGATGTAATAATAAACAAACATTGTATCATTAATACTGGAGCAATAGTTGAACATGATTCTGTTTTAGAAAGTTTTGTACATATATCTCCAAATGCTTCTATAGCAGGTAATGTTGAAATTAAAGAAGGAACTCATGTTGGAATAGGTTCTTGTGTTATTCAAGGAGTAAAAATCGGTAAGTGGGTAACCATTGGTGCAGGAGCTGTTATAACCAAAAACATTCCAGATTATGCAGTAGTAGTAGGCAATCCAGGTAGAATAATAAAATATAATAAAGAATATGAATAATTCAAAAATATGGCTTTCTTCCCCACACATGGGAGGAAACGAACAAAAATATGTACAAGAAGCTTTTGATACTAATTGGGTAGCACCATTGGGGCCAAATGTGAATGGTTTAGAACAAGATTTAGAATCTTATTTAGGTGCTAACGCCCATGTTGGAGCCTTGAGCTCTGGGACAGCAGCCATACATTTGGGTTTAATTTTATTGGGAGTACAAGCAGGAGATACCGTTATTTGTCAGAGCATGACGTTTTCGGCATCTGCAAATCCTATTTTGTATTTAGGAGCTACGCCAATTTTTATAGACAGCGAGCCCGAAACCTGGAACCTTTGTCCCATAGCTTTAGAACAAGCCATTGTAGCCAGTATTGCAAATGCCCAAAAACCCAAAGCAATTATAGCTGTGCACCTATATGGAGTGCCATATAAGGTAGATGAAATTCATGCCATTGCGGATAAATATCAAATTCCGGTGTTAGAGGATAGTGCCGAGGCATTAGGGAGTAGTTACAAACAACAAAAATGTGGCACCTTTGGGGATATTGGTGTTTTGTCTTTTAATGGCAATAAAATTATAACCACTTCTGGAGGTGGTGCCATAGTTGCCAAAACGAAGGACTTAAAAGAAAAAGCAATTTTTTATGCCACCCAATCTAGAGATGCTGCACCGCATTACCAGCACAGCCACATTGGCTACAACTACAGAATGAGCAATATATGCGCAGGTATCGGTAGAGGTCAAATGGAAGTTATAGACCATCATGTAAATTTGCGCAGACAAATGCACGCATTTTATGTAGATTTATTCCAAAATATTGCTGCGGTCACGGTTTTTACCACACCAGAGAGCAATTCGTTTGCTAATTATTGGTTGAGTGCCATTGTGGTCACTCCAGATGTAGATAAGGGCATCACTGCCGAAGCACTCCGGTTGGCTCTTGAGGCTGCTAATATAGAATCGCGTCCCTTATGGAAGCCCATGCATTTGCAGCCAATTTTTGAGAGTTATCCTTACTACGGAACCACGATCTCCGAGCAGTTGTTTGCAAATGGATTGTGCTTGCCCTCTGGTTCCAACCTTACCGATTTAGAAAGAGAACGAATTAAAAAAGCGGTGTTTGGCTTTTTTGAGCCAAAATAATTATTTAAACAATACGTTAACAATCTTTAGTAATAGTAATAAAATGATACTAGAAAAAACAGAAATACAAGATCTAGTGGTAGTGCAACCTGCCGTTTTTGAAGACGAAAGAGGGTATTTTTTTGAAGCCTATAACAAAGAAAAACTAAGCAATCAAGGAGTTGCAATTACCTTTGTTCAAGACAACCAATCTTTTTCTAAAAAAGGCACCCTTAGAGGATTGCATTACCAAAACCCACCGTATGCACAAACTAAATTAATCCGTGTACTAGATGGAGAAATTATTGATGTAGCCGTAGATTTAAGAAAAGATTCTCCGACCTACGGAAAATCGTTTAGTATTTTATTGTCTTCAGAAAACAAAAAACAATTGTTGGTGCCACAGGGGTTTGCTCACGGATTTTCGGTGCTAAGTGCAACCGCTACAGTGATGTATAAATGTGATAATTATTATAACAAAGAAAGCGAAGGAGGAATTCGTTTTGACGATCCAACCCTAAATATAGACTGGGGGATGGATGCAAAAGATGCGATACTTTCGGACAAAGATTTGATTTTGCCTAGTTTTGAAAACTGTAACAGCCAATTTTAATGAAAAAAATCTTAGTCACAGGCGCAACAGGACAGTTAGGTAGGGAGCTACAGCTTCTATCTGGAGCGTATACACAATACCAATGGGTTTTTGCCGATAGAGCTACAATTACTTTAGATAATTTGCCTCTTTTGGAGCGTCAGTTAGCCACGATCCAGCCAAATATAGTCATAAATTGTGGCGCTTTTACGGCAGTAGACAAAGCAGAATCCCAGCAACAATTGGCAGATACTGTTAACCATCTGGCAGTGGGAGTACTTGCCGCTTGGACCACTACTCATGGAGCGCAAATGCTACATGTTTCTACCGATTATGTTTTTGATGGCAATGCTGCATCTGCTCGTACTGAAGAGGCGCAAACCAATCCGATAAATGTGTATGGAGCCACTAAATTGTTAGGAGAGCAATTGTGCTTGCAAAACAACCCAGAGGCAATAATCCTCAGAACCTCTTGGGTATATTCTAGCTTTGGAAATAATTTTGTCAAAACCATGTCTGCCTTGATGCAAGAAAGAGATAGTCTAAATGTAGTGCAAGACCAAATAGGTTCGCCAACCTATGCAGCCGATTTAGCCCAAGCAATAGTGGATATACTAACGGGTCCTAAATGGGTTGCGGGGATTTATAATTTTTCTAATCAAGGAGAGGTTAGTTGGTATGAATTTGCTTTGGCAATACAACAAATTGGTGGTTTTAGTTGCAAGATAACCGGAATACCATCTTCGGCATATCCCACACCCGCCAAAAGACCTTTTTATTCTCTATTGGATAAAACCAAAATTGCACATACCTTTGGGGTAGCAGTGCCCCATTATAAAGAAAGCCTAAAAAAAGCGATGGCTTTGATTGAAGCAAAAAAATAAAAGCACGTATTTTAAAATAATTTAAAAAAAGCCCCATTCTTTTTTAATAAAGAAAATAAAAATATAAAAATGAAAAAAATTGTAATTACTGGAGGAGCTGGGTTTATTGGATCTCATGTAGTGAGACGTTTTGTTACGAAATACCCGGACTATCAAATAGTTAATTTAGATGCATTAACCTATGCCGGAAATTTAGAAAACATTACCGATATAGAAAACGCTCCAAATTACACTTTTATAAAAGGAGATATAGTAGACGCTGCGTTTGTAGACCAATTGTTTGCAACCCATCAATTTGATGGGGTGGTGCATCTAGCGGCAGAATCTCACGTAGACCGTTCCATTACGGATCCCTTGGCTTTTGTCAAAACCAATGTAATAGGAACCATGAATTTGTTAAATGCAGCCAAAACCATTTGGAAAGACAACATGGAAGGAAAACGCTTTTATCATATCAGTACCGATGAGGTGTACGGAAGCTTAGGTGCCGAAGGCTTATTTACCGAAACCACGGCTTATGATCCCAACTCACCCTATTCTGCCTCCAAGGCAAGCTCCGATCATTTTGTAAGAGCTTATGGCGAAACCTATGGCTTGCCTTATGTTTTAACCAATTGTTCTAACAACTACGGTCCATACCATTTTCCTGAAAAATTAATCCCGTTGTTTATCAATAACATTATCCATAATAAACCCTTACCAGTTTATGGGGATGGCAAATATACCCGAGATTGGTTATTTGTTGAAGATCATGCTGTGGCTATTGATCTGGTTTTTCACCAAGGCACAAACCACGATACCTACAACATTGGTGGTTTTAATGAGTGGCAAAACATAGACTTAGTACGGTTATTGTGTAAAATAATGGACGAAAAATTAGGACGCAAAGCGGGTACATCCGAACAATTGATTGCGTATGTAAAAGACCGTCCTGGACATGATTTGCGTTACGCAATTGATGCTACCAAAATCAATAAAGAATTAGGTTGGAAACCTTCGGTTACCTTTGAGCAAGGATTAGAATTAACTGTAAATTGGTATTTAGAAAACCCAACATGGTTAAATAATATTACCTCTGGGGAGTATGCAACTTACTACGAAAAACAATATAATTAAGACTCTATAACCACAAGATTATGAAAGGAATTATATTAGCAGGAGGATCCGGAACACGTTTGCACCCACTAACATTAGCGATGAGCAAACAAATGATGCCGGTTTATGACAAACCCATGATATACTACCCATTGTCTACTTTGATGATGGCCGGAATCCATGAGATTTTAATTATTTCCACACCGCACGACTTACCCCATTTTAAAAAACTATTAGGAGACGGTTCTGCCATTGGATGTCAGTTTAGTTATGCAGAGCAAGCCGTACCTAACGGTTTAGCACAAGCCTTTGTAATTGGCGAAGAATTTATTGGAAAAGATGCCGTAGCGCTTGTTTTAGGAGACAATATTTTTTTTGGGTCTAATATGCAAGAGCTATTGCGCTCCAATACAAAACCAGAAGGAGGCGTAGTATTTGCATACCATGTTTCGGATCCGGAGCGTTATGGTGTAGTGGCATTTGATGCAGATTTAAAAGCACTCTCTATTGAAGAAAAACCCGCAGTTCCAAAATCAAATTTTGCAGTGCCGGGATTGTATTTTTATGATAATTCAGTAGTAGAAATTGCCAAAAATATTAAGCCTAGTGCCCGTGGAGAATATGAAATTACAGACGTAAACAAGGTTTATCTTGAAAAAGGAGCACTAAAAGTAGGTATTTTAAGCAGAGGTACGGCTTGGCTAGATACAGGAACTTTTAACAGCTTGATGCAAGCAGGACAGTTTGTACAGGTTATTGAAGAACGACAAGGTTTAAAAATAGGATGTATAGAAGAGATCGCTTGGAGACAAGGATTTATCACCAGCCAACAGTTACGAAAACTAGCAGAACCTTTGCAAAAATCGGGATACGGAGAGTACCTGCTAGGATTGTTAAAGAACGAGATATAAAGGCAGTGATTTTTTTGTAGTTGGTCTAAAAACAAGCGTATTTGTTAAAAAAACTGGCATCAAAGTATCGTATTTAATAATACAATTTTAAAAAAAACACACATGGAAAGTGATATAAAAAAATATTTCAAAAAACAGATCAAAGACAAAGTATTTGATAAATTTTTGAGATTAAATTTTAACAATTTAAGCTATCTCCCTCGATGGCTTATTGTTTTAATTGATACCTTAGTTTTAGTCTTTGCATTTATATTTACGTTTTTGATTTTTAAAGGAACGGAGCTTGAATATATTTTGACCAGCCATAGCGTGCTTTTTGTATGTAGCTTTTTTATTGTAAATATATTTTTCTTTTGGGTTTTTAGAACCTATTCTGGCATTATAAGACACTCTTCGTATGTAGATGCCGTTAAGATTGTTTTTTCGCAATCTTCGGTATTTTTAATATTTATAGCGATCAATTTTTTATTTGATGTGGCCTATGAGGACAAAATTGTTTTAAACACAGGGCTTTTTATCAATACGGTACTGTCTTTTTGTGGGCTGTTTTTGTACCGAGTGATTGTAAAACAATCTTTTGAATTGTATGTTTCTGAAAATTCTACCAATAACCTCATCCGAACGGTTATTTATGGAACAGATGCCAACGCAATATCTGTAGCCAATGCCTTAAAATTTGAAACCCCTTCGCGTTTTAAAATTGTAGGATTTGTAGATAAAAACAACCAAAATGCCTCCAAACGCATGCTGGATTTGCCTATTTTGATCCAAAAGAAAAAACTGCCAACTTTAATGCGTACCGTTGGGGCTGTAGCGGTAATTATGGCAGACAAAAGCTTGTCAAAAGAGGCGCAATTGATATTGGTAGACCAATGTTTAGAGCATAATTTTAAAGTATTTAATGTACCGGTGATCTCTAATTGGGAAAACCAAAAAGAAATTTCTCAAAAGGTAAAAGGAATTCAAATAGAAGATTTACTAGACCGAAATCCGATTGTTTTAGACAGTAAACTAATATCCAAACAACTAAAGGATAAAACCATTTTAATCACAGGGGCAGCAGGCTCCATAGGTAGCGAAATTGTAAGGCAGGTACTGCATTTTAATCCTAAAAAAGTAATTATTTTAGACCAAGCCGAAACTCCTTTGCATAATTTGAGTTTGGAGGTAGCTGCAATTGTATCCAAATCCAAGATAATCACAGTGATTAGCGATGTTAGAAATAAAGAAGCCTTGCATCCGGTTTTTAGTATGTATAAGCCTCAGGTAGTTTTTCATGCGGCAGCATACAAACACGTGCCTTTAATGGAAGAAAACCCATCTCAGGCGATCCAGACCAACGTAGAAGGAACTAAAAATCTAGCGGATCTGTCCTGTGCCTTTGGGGTCAAAAAATTTGTAATGGTCTCTACCGATAAAGCTGTAAACCCTAGTAATGTTATGGGTGCTAGTAAAAGAATAGCCGAAAAATACGTTCAGTCTTTACAATTAAAAAGCAAACAATCTGGAGTAGAGAATGCCACCAAATTTATTACGACCCGCTTTGGTAACGTTCTAGGATCTAACGGTTCTGTGGTGCCTTTGTTTACGAAACAAATTGCTAATGGAGGGCCAATTACCATAACGCATCCGGATATTATCCGTTATTTTATGACCATACCCGAAGCATGCCAGTTAGTATTAGAGGCAGGAGCAATGGGCAATGGTGGCGAAATTTATATATTTGACATGGGGAAACCAGTAAAAATAATAGATCTAGCCAAAAAAATGATAAAGTTAGCAGGCTTTATTCCCGAAAAAGAAATTGAAATTAAAATAGTAGGATTAAGACCTGGAGAAAAATTATACGAAGAACTACTCAACGATACCTCCAAGACCATCCCTACTTACCACAGCAAAATCATGATTGCCGAAGAAATATTGAATGAATACGAGAGCTTACATATTGAGATCGAAAAATTGATACGTATTGCTAAGCTATTTGATAATAGTGCTATTGTTGGACAGATGAAAAAAATTGTACCAGAGTTCAAGAGCATGAATTCTACTTTTCAAAAATTAGACGCCTAGCCCCAAAGGGCAAGTATACAAAAGCACAAAGTTTTCTTTGTGTTTTTTTGTTTACAAATGCGTTGAACCTCTTTTTATAAATTACACTTGCACGCCCCCGAATAAAACACGTGCCATTATTTGATAAATCCGATGCAAACTCCAAAAAACACGACTACTTGGTTGTTTGAAATAACACCCAAGAACAATTTTTTTAGACTGAATTTCAAAGAGATCTGGCAATATCGGGATTTACTAACCTTATTTGTCCAAAGAGATCTTGTTACGGTCTACAAACAAACTATTTTAGGGCCACTTTGGTATTTAATACAGCCTTTACTTACCTCCATAACGGTTACCATTATTTTTAATACTCTAGCAGGAATAACTACAGCTACCGTACCTCCATTTTTGTTTAATTTGGCAGGGATCGTTGTTTGGAATTATTTTACTTCCTGTCTTAACGATACCGCAGATACCTTTAAAAAAAATGCCTCCGTATTTGGCAAAGTATATTTCCCGAGGATTATTGTTCCGTTATCCATCGTGTTGTCTAATTTGTTAAAGTTTGGAATACAATTTTTTATCTTCCTGCTTTTCTATATTTATTATTATAATCAAGGAGCTCCCATTGGCTGGAATTACTGGATTTTTGCCTTTCCGGTTATGGTTGTTTTGATGGGTATTCTTGGACTAGGCATGGGCATGCTTATTTCGTCTTTGGTTACTAAATACAGAGACCTCTCGCATTTGATTGGTTTTGGAGTGCAATTATTGATGTACATTTCGGCGGTAGTGTATCCTATGGCATTAGTGCAACAAAAAATGCCAGATTATGCGTGGTTGGTACAGTACAATCCGTTGGCATATGTTATTGAAAGTTCGCGGTACATGCTATTAAACACAGGACAAATTTCGATAGCAGGATTAGGATACACTCTTGTAGTCACCGTGGTGTTATTTTTGTTTGGGGTATTGGTTTTTAATACTACCGAAAAAAACTTTATTGACACGGTATAAACTATAGTACGCAATGTCCGGGCTAAACGGGCAATTTCCCCTCTTTTTTGGGGTTGATCTCCAGATAATTCTGGGAATATGGATCGCATTATAATCCATAAAAAAAAAGCAAAAGTACCATAGCCTAGAAACAAGGCACAATCAGACTACAGTTACGCCGCTTTTGTTAAAATATAAAAAAAGAGTAGTCAATCCAGAACATTACTCCACAGCTAGCATTATTATGAAGGACGTTATATTAAGAGCCCAAGACCTATCCAAACAATACCGCCTAGGACAAGTAGGTACCGGCACACTTAGCCATGACCTAAACCGTTGGTGGCACCGCTTGCTAGGCAAAGAAGATCCATATCTAAAAATTGGCGACACCAATGACCGCTCTACTAAGGCAGAAAGTGATTATGTATGGGCGTTGCAAGGGGTTAACTTTGAGGTTGCACGCGGAGAGGTTTTAGGAATCATAGGCAAAAATGGTGCTGGCAAATCCACGTTATTAAAAATACTATCTCGTGTTACTACTCCCACTACCGGTAGGATACAATTTGGAGGTCGGGTAGCTTCGTTACTAGAAGTAGGTACTGGCTTTAATGCCGAAATGACTGGTAGAGAAAATATATATCTTAACGGTGCCATTTTAGGAATGACCAAAAAAGAAATAACCTCTAAGTTAGAAGAAATTATTGCTTTTTCGGGCTGTGAGCGCTATATAGATACGCCCGTAAAAAGATACAGTTCCGGAATGACCGTACGACTCGCTTTTGCAGTAGCGGCATTTTTAGAGCCCGAAATTTTGATTATTGATGAGGTTTTGGCCGTAGGAGACGCTGAATTTCAAAAAAAAGCCATTGGCAAAATGCAAGACATCTCCCAACAAGGCGGCAGGACAGTTTTGTTTGTAAGCCACAATATGGCAGCCGTAAAAAGCTTGTGTACTAGAGCTATTGTGATGGAACATGGCAAAATAACCTTTGATGGAAATGTTGCACAAGCGGTTTCTGAATACTATCTTTCGGATTATAAAAATTTAGAAAACCAAACCTATGGGGTTTATGATTTGAAAAAGCATAAAGACAAAAAAAATAATTTTGGCATCCATCAGGCAATGCTTTTTTGCAATGATCAATTAAGCGATGTGATGTATACGGGGGCAAAGTTTACCCTAAAATTAGATTTTGAAACCAATAGAGACTTTTTTGAGGCAGAAATTGGGATCGTTATCAAAGATTCGGATCAAATAGCATACATAGGTCTGAATAATAAGCACTTGGGTAAAAGCATTGTGGTTAAAGAAGGCTTGGGAAAAGCAGAAATAAGCATAGATAATTTTCCGCTATTTGGCAATGGAGATTACTGGGTTAATCTGTATTTTGGGGATGCAGGGCCTAATTACGAATGTTTAGAAAATGCCCTAAAGTTTAAAATAATTGCAGAAGATGTTTTTGGATCTGGAAGAAAACTAGATCCAGCCTGGAATACAATATATACTAAAGACATAACCATACAAACGATATGATTTATTGGTTTAATTTTTTAATAGTATGGCTAGTTAGATTAGAAAGCAAGGTTCTAAAAACCTCTTTGCTTAGGTCTAAACTATTTTTGAGCAAAAGAATTTTAGAAAAGAATTTTAAACAAAATACTCCTTTTTCTTTTATTCAAGTTGGGGCAAATGATGGGATTAGTTTTGATTTTTTGTATGATTTTGTAATTACAAGAAATTCTACAGGAATTGTAATAGAGCCCGTAAAGGATTATTTTAAAGAATTAGAGAATAATTACAGCCAATTTCCGGGTATACTTACGATAAATAAAGCGGTACACCCTGAAAAAAAGCAAATTGAGCTTTATAAAATAAAACAAGAGTCTTTAAGTAACTATCCAGATTGGGTAAAAGGAATTGCCTCTTTGGATATACACCACCATCAAAAACTTCAAATTAACAGCCAAGATATAATCCTTGAAAAGGTAGCAGCAGACAATTTGATGGATATTATTCGGGCCAATTACAACCAGAAAATAGATTATTTACAGATTGACACAGAGGGTTTTGATTATGAAGTGCTAAAGATGCTTGATTTTGGCATAAGTAAACCTGCAATTATTAAATATGAATTTGTAAACCTAAAACCAGAAGACCAACTCAAAACCACCAATTTATTACAAAGTCAAGGCTATTATTTGTTTTCCGAATTGGGAGATACTATAGCACTGGATTTAAATAAAATAAAACTCTAAAGATGATTCCTAAAGTGCTCCATTATTGTTGGTTTGGCGGTGGCGAAAAGTCTCCATTAATTAAAGACTGCCTGGAATCCTGGAAATTACATTTGCCAGAATACCAAATAATAGAATGGAACGAAACCAACTCAGACCTAAGGCTACCCTTTGTAAAAAAAGCCTACCGACAACAAAAATGGGCATTTGTAGCAGACTACATCCGATTAAAAGTATTGTACGAACAGGGAGGTATTTATCTGGATACGGACATGCTGCTGTTGCAGCCATTGGATAGTCTTTTATGCAATACCACTTTTTTGGGTGCAGAATGTAAAACGTTTATCAATTGCAGCATAATAGGAACCACTCCACACAGTAATTTTATCCAAAAATGCATGTCGGAATATGGTTCTATAAAAATAACTAAAAAAACAGATTGGGGCACCATCACCATTCCAAGAATTGTAACTCGGGTTTTTAAGCAAATGTATGGTTTGGATGTTCCATTGGATACAATAAGTACCACTGAGCAGATCACCATATATCCGGCGGCCTATTTCTATCCGCTACAATACCAAGACAAAACAGATGCAGCAAATTATAAACAATACCTTCGGCCGGAGAGTTTTGCAGTACATTTATGGAGTAGTTCTTGGATCGATTCTGAAGCACTTGTACCAGCTCCACCAAAAAGAAGTTTTAAAGACCTCTTTAGAATAATTAAAACTATTTTTGTCCAAAAAAATGAAAGCGTTTAAGCTGTAAAAGTAGTATTTACAACGTATTAGTTAGTATAAATGACACCAAAAATTTCCGTAATCGTCCCTTGTTATAAGCAAGCCCAATTTTTAGATGCGGCCTTACAATCGGTATTGGTGCAAACCTATACCAATTGGGAATGCATTATTATAAACGACGGCAGTCCTGATGACACTGAAAAAATAGCTCGTAATTGGACAACCAAAGACGCTAGATTTAAATACGGCTACCAACCAAATGGAGGCTTAAGCAGTGCTAGGAATGCAGGTTTAAAAATGGCAACAGGACACTTTATACAATTTTTAGACGCAGATGATTATTTAGCGCCCCAAAAATTAGAGGCCTCAATAAACCGTATAAACTTAGACCATGGAACCAACACGGTAATCACTAATTTTAGAATGTTTGATACCAACCCGGCACAATCTTCGGAGCCTTATTGCAAGTTATCCCAACAGCTGTTCACTTTAGATAAAATACTATACCACTGGGAAAGTTCGTTTACCATACCCATACATTGCGGATTATTTGCGGCATCTTTTTTTGAAAAATTTAGATTTCCGGAGGAGTTACGAGCAAAAGAAGATTGGGTTATGTGGATTTGTTTGTACAAAACAAATTGCAAAACAGGTTTTATAGACCAACCATTGGCCCTTTACAGAAAAAACCCAAACAGCATCACACAATCCAAAGACATGCTGCCGGATGTAATAAAAGCCTACCAATACCTTAAAACACCTTTGTCCGAATCCCAATACCAGGGGTTGACCATAAGCATGCTTTCTAGATACTACACCTCTGCAGTATACTTTAAAACCAAGCGCAATGAAATCAAAGCATCCAATACCTATATTGTAGGCAATTTAATTAAGAGAGGACTATCTAAACTTGGCATTTTAAAACCATTTAAAAAGGTATTGGAATGGATTTATACTAAAAAATAAAGATGCTGGCAATAGTAATTCCGTATTATAAAATTCGTTTTTTTGAAGCAACCTTACAATCGTTGGCTTTACAAACAGACAAAAGATTCAAAGTCTATATTGGGAACGATGCTAGTTCAGAATGTCCTTGTGATTTGTTAGAAAAGTTTAAAAGAAAAATAGATTTTGAGTACCAGCATTTTGAGAACAATATAGGTTCTTATTCGTTAACCCAACAATGGGAACGTTGCTTGGCCATGGTTGCCCACGAAAAATGGGTAATGCTACTGGGGGATGATGATACTATTGGAGCTAATTGTGTAGCTCTTTTTTATCAAAACATAGAGACAATCCAAAAGAAGAATATAAACATACTAAGGTATGCAACCCAAGTGATAGACAGACATAATGTAGCCTTGTCAGCCATATATACCCATCCGGAGTTCGAACAATCTACAGCCTTTTTGATGCGCAAATTTAAAGGCGGAACGCGTTCTTCTTTGAGCGAATTTGTTTTTAATAAAAAAGTATTATTAGAACTAAAATTTAAGAACCTTCCCTTGGCTTGGTATTCGGATATTTTAGCAGTGCTCGAAGTTTCTAACTTTGGTTTAATCTTTACCATTAATGAAGCCGTAGTCTGTTTTAGGCTAAGTGGAGAAAATATTACTTCAAGAACCGATAATTTGTTACTAAAAAACGAAGCTAGTTTTGCCTTTTATTATTACTTATTAGATAAAAAAGAATCCTTTTTTGATAAAGACCAAATCCAAGTATTGCAAAACAAGCTCGAAAAAACCCTTTTGGATAACAAAAAAAACTTGCGCTTTTGGAGCCTTTTAACCCAGCTATATTACAAAAAAAACTACGTTAAAAAGTATTTTACATTTCTGGGTAAAGCCGGAGTTAGTATAAAAAATAAAATCATAACCTAATACAATGAAGATTCTGATTATACTTCAAGATGCACGAGTCTCAGGTACTAGTGAAGGAATCGTTACTCGTTCCTTTCTTGCAAAATTAAGGCAATTGTATCCCAAGGCCATCGTGGAGGTACATTATTTTATGTCTTATTTACATTCTTACGACAGCGATTTTTTGAAAGTAGACCACATAACAATACATCGGGTTAAAACAAAGCCTTCCTTGGGTTTAAAAATTCTAAATGCTATTTATAGAAGGATCTTTATAAAATCATTATATAAAACCTTTGTCATCAATCAATACAAAAAACCAATAACAAAGATCCACCCAGAGGAGTATGATTTGGTTTTTGTTAGAAGTTCCGGGCTAGACTACGAAACCATTTTAGCACTCAAAGGGACCCGGCTACTTGCCAAGGCAATTATTAATTTTCACGATCCGTATCCTTTAATTTTTGACGCCAGTGGATCTAAACCTCTAACAAAAAAGGATCTAATAGATTGGAAACAAATGTACAAGATTGTCCAAAAAGCATACAAATGCATGACGCCTTCTGCATTGCTTTCCAAAGATTTGCAACTAATTTATGGTAGTCAAAAAAAGTTTTATACCCTACCGCATCAATACGATCCATCCGTTTTTAACCTAACCAACACAACCCAAGTCCGTAAAAAACAAAAACCGATCTCCATTTCATATCATGGCGGACTGCAGTTTGGGCGCAATGTAGATATTGTATTGGATGCGTATGTAAATTTGTTAAAAACATACCCACAAATACTGGTACAATCCGAATTTGTCCTTCGTTTAAAAAGCGCTGAGAATACTAGAATAAAACAAAAATATAAAGCCTTTGAGAATATCCATATTTTGGACACCTTAGATTTTTCAAATTCGGCAAACGAACAAATGGCACAAGCAGATATTTTAATTATTTTAGAAAGCACCTCAGATTACAGCAATATTTTGCTAGGCAAAACACCATTTATAGCCTCGCTCTCTAAACCTGTTTTGGCTTTATTGCCAAGGGATTGTGAGTTGCGTTCCATTATCAAAGACAACAGATACCTTGCCAGAAGTACCAATCAAAAAGATATTGAATCAAAGTTAAAAGCATTGATAGAAAATACATTATACAATAAAGAAAAAACCAATGTATTTGGCGATTATTTTGGAGAGCAGCATTTCCAAAAAAAAATAAAAGACATGCTCTCGATAAATTAGTTCAACCAACCAGAAGTAGGGTCTTCCGTTCCAAATGATCCAGAATATTTCATGGTGCTGTGGTTGGGGTTATAAGAGAGGGGTTTCAATACAACCAATCGCAAATGTATTGGTACCTTTAAGAAATACGGAGATTTTGAATGTTTATACGTTTTTAGCATAAATTTGCATCTATAACTAATTATGAAAAATATTGTAATTCTACCCGCACGTGGAGGTTCCAAACGGTTGCCTAATAAAAACAGCATGCTCTTAGAAGGGATTCCGCTTTTGGTTCATTCCATTGCCTACGCAAAAAATAATCGAGATATAATTGATGAAATATACGTCAGTACAGATGATGCAGAGATAAAAAAAATAGCTTTGGATCATGGTGTGCAAGTGATTGATCGCCCAGAGCATATTTCCGGAGATCTAGAACCTACCATAACGGCTTTGCAGCACGTATTGGAGTCCATTGAAAATAATGTAACCAATGTAATTGTGTTGCAACCCACAAATCCATTGCGTCCCGAAAACTTGCTGAAAGAAGCATTTGCAAAATTTATAAACAACCGCTCGAGTAGTTTATTCACCGTTAGCCGCAATCATCACAAGTTAGGCACTATTGTTCAGGACTGTTTTGTTCCAATTAATTATAAATCCGGACAGCGAACTCAAGATTTGAATCCTCTTTATTTTGAAAATGGGCTGCTTTATATTTGTGACGCGAAACAAATTAAGAAGGGTATAATTATGGACAAAAATAGCTTTCCGTATCTAGTAAACCATGTTTTTGCAAATGTGGATATAGATACCCAAGATGATTTTGAATACGCTGCTTATTTGTTAAACAAAAAAACAACATTATGAGAATAAAAAGAATAGCAGTTGCAAATTATAAAAAATTTTGTGGTCTTGAAGGCAGTCAATACATAGCTAGTGAATTTGCATTAGAAACCATTTTAGTACTCATAGAGAAATTTTCCTTACACACCATTCTTGAATTGGGATTAGGGATTGGATCTATTTCGGATACGGTATTGCAGTATTTTGACCCCAAAAAAACAAATATTGCTTATTTTGGCACAGAAAACAATGTGTTTTGTTTAAAGGCTTTGCAAACCAATGTAATTGCGTTTAATAAACTACACTTATACTCTGAGTTAAATCAGATTAAGAACCATACGTTTGACTTTATTATTATAGACGGCTATGACGATTGCTTAAATAAGATAAAGAATTATTGCTCCAAGAATGCCATAATATTCATTGAAGGAGACAGAAAATTGCAAAAAGAAATAATTTTAAATATTTTTCCTAAATGCAAATATGTCCATGTCATCACTCTAAATAAAAGCAAACCATATGCTCATGGAGAAAACAGTATTCATAATTATGTAGGAGGAGGGCAGTTAATATTTACAAATCCGACCGCTAAAATGAATTTATTTTGGATGCAACAAAAAATAAAGACTTTTGTTAAAAATAAAATAAGAAAATACAAAAGCAAATGAACCCATATATAGAAATAGCAGGCCGAAAAATAGGGCCAGATTATGCTCCTTTGGTCCTTGCCGAAATAGGAATTAATCACGAAGGCTCTTTGGCTGTAGCCAAAAAAATGGTCGATGCAGCCCATAGAGCAGGCGTTGAGGTAATAAAACACCAAACCCACATTGTAGAAGACGAAATGAGTGCTGCCGCCAAAAAAGTAATTCCAGGCAATGCCGATGTTTCTATTTATGACATCATGGAGCGCTGTTCTTTAAATGAAACCGATGAATTAAGCCTAAAAGAATATGTAGAAAGTAAAGGGATGCTTTTTATCTCCACACCCTTTTCTAGAGCAGCAGCAAATAGACTACAAAAATTTAAGGTTCCTGCCTACAAAATAGGTTCTGGCGAGTGCAACAATTATCCCTTGCTAGAACATATTGCCACTTTTGGCAAGCCCGTTATCTTGAGTACCGGAATGAACACCATAGAAAGCGTAGCCAAAGCAGTAGCTATTTTTGACAAACATAAGGTGCCAGTAGCCCTATTGCATACCACCAATTTGTATCCTACACCGATTCACTTGGTGCGATTGGGAGCCATGATGCAACTGCACCACGCTTTTCCGGACAAAGTATTTGGTTTGTCTGACCATACCCTAAATAACAATGCTTGTTTAGGTGCAGTGGCCTTAGGCGCAAGTATTCTGGAACGTCATTTTACAGACAGCATGCAACGCAGCGGTCCCGATATTGTATGCAGTATGGACGAGCAAACAACCCAAGATTTAATACAAAATACCAATGAAATCTGGCAAATGCGTGGCGGAACCAAACAACCCGCACCAGAAGAACAAGTAACCATAGATTTTGCTTTTGCAACCGTATGCAGTATTCAAGCAATTAAAAAAGGAGAACCGCTTACAAAAGATAATATTTGGGTAAAAAGACCAGGTACCGGAGAGATTCTGGCAGAACGATTTGAAGAATTGTTAGGCAAAATTGCTCTTAGAGATATAAGCATTGATGAACAGTTGCAGCTCGAAGATATAGAATAAAAGGTGTAGATTCGGTTCTTACGAACCATTTTTATTGAAAAATAACGAATGAAAAAAATACTATTTTTAACCGGCACACGTGCTGATTTTGGCAAAATAAAATCCTTGGTTTCTGTTCTGGATTTGCATCCCGATTATGAGGTATTTGTATTTGTTACCGGAATGCATTTGCAACAAGAATATGGCTATACCTTATTAGAAATTGAACGATGCAATTTTAAAAACATACATACCTTTAAAAACCATACCCATGAAGCCACCATGGATCTAACATTAGCAAAAACCATTGAAGGCCTGTCTGGCTATTGCAAAAAAACAAAGCCAGATTTGATAGTGGTACATGGCGATCGAGTAGAGACCCTAGCAGGAGCAATAGTAGGCTCGTTGAACAATATTTTAGTGGCACATATTGAAGGTGGCGAGTTGTCTGGAACCGTCGATGAATTAATCCGGCACAGTGTGACTAAACTCAGTCACATACATTTTGTTTCTAATACGGCAGCAGCCAAACGCTTGCTGCAAATGGGCGAAATAAGCAGCTCTATCTTTACCATTGGTTCTCCGGATATAGACATTATGTTTTCAGATACATTGCCCAGCCTAGAAGTAGCCCAAAAATACTACCAAATTCCTTTTAAAAAATTTGCCATTGCGATGTTTCACCCCGTAACCACTGAGGCAAGTGAGATGCAGCACTACACCGAAAATTTTGTTACTAGTTTATTGGCAGACAACCATAATTACGTTATCATTTACCCCAACAATGATTTAGGCAGCAAACACATTATACAAGAATACAAAAGAGTACAAAACAATCCTCGGTTCCGAATCTTTCCATCTCTTAGATTTGAGTATTTTTTGAGCTTACTCAAAAACGCACAATTCATTATAGGCAATAGCAGCGCCGGCATTAGAGAAGCACCTTATTATGGGGTTCCTATTATAAACATAGGTACCAGACAACAAAACCGTGCCATTCATGCAGCTATTCTAAATGTAGATTATACCTTTGCGAGTATCCACAATGCATTAAAAGCTATAGACAGCCACCAAACCACAACTGTAAATCCGGATTTTGGCAAAGGGAACAGTAGCGCACTCTTTTTAGAATCCATAAAAAAAGACGCTTTTTGGAAAATTAACCATCAAAAACAATTTAGAGAAAATTAATGTCTGACCAAAAAATAATTATTTTACTACCGGACGGAATCGGTTTGCGCAATTTTGTATTTACAGATTTTTCAGCTATAGGTACCAATAAAGGGCTAGAGGTGGTTTACTGGAACGGAACCCCCTTTGATTTGGCGGCAATGGGCTACCGCGAAATCAAAATCGAAAATGCCAAACCACACCCTTTAACCACCCTTTATAAAAATGCACGCCAACAAATTGAGCTGGATTTAAACTGCCAAAAAACAAATGACAAAACCTACAATACGTATCGTTTTGAGCAAAACAACAAGGGGTTTAAAAACAAACTAAAAAAAATACTTTTAAACACAATTATACAACAGCATTCGTCAGAAAAAGGGCTAGTAAAAGTTAGAAATAAAATCCACCAAAAAGAAAAACAAACGGCTTTTTATAACACGTGTTTAAATACCTTAAAAAAAGAAAAACCAGACATAGTTTTTTGTACCAACCAAAGGCATACGGTTTCTATTGCGCCCATATTAGCGGCACAATCGTTGGGGATCCCTACCGTGGCATTTATTTTTTCGTGGGATAATTTACCAAAGGCCACCCTGGTTCTAGAAACCGATTACTATTGTGTCTGGAGTGCCCACATGAAAAAAGAACTTCAGTTCTATTATCCCTATATTAAAGAAGAACAAATTTTTATTACTGGATCGCCACAATTTGAACCACATTTTGATGCCAATAGAAAATTATCTAGAGAAGTCTTTTTTAAAAACAATGCTTTAGATTTAGATAAAAAATATGTGTGTTATTCTGGAGATGATATAACCACCTGCCCCGATGATCCGCAATACCTAGCAGATGTAGCTGCCGCAGTAAAAAAATTAAATCAAAAAGGGTATAACCTAGGAATAATTTTTAGAAGATGCCCTGTAGATTTTTCAACAAGGTATGCTGCCGTGCTGGAACACTACAAAGATATTATTGTTCCATTAGCGCCCTTATGGCAAAACAAAGGTACCCATTGGGGAGGTGTGTTGCCTACAAAAGAGGATATGGATTTACAAATTAATACCGTTGCTCATTCTGAAATGGTACTAAATTTAGGCTCTTCTATGGTTTTTGATTTTGCAACCAACAACAAACCCTGTGGGTATATTAATTATGAGGTAAGAAATAAAGTACAAAAAGACTGGTTTGTGGCACACATCTACCAATACATTCATTTTAGATCCATGCCAAGTAAAGAAGCTGTTTTTTGGTTGCACAGTGCAGCCGAGATAGAAATTAAAATCCAACAAATTTTAGATCAACAGCCCACAGCAATCACGGACCAAGCACAACAATGGTTTGAAACAATCAACCAGCATCCCGCTAAGGATGCTTCCAAAAGAATCTGGCAGGCCATCACCGAAATTTGCAACAAATAAAAATGCTAAAAGAAACCATTTTATCCGATTATAAAAGACATGGCATTGGTCATCTTAGCTTTAAGATCCTACTAAAAACCTTTGTACTGATGCCAAATCCGGGCTTGAAATTTATGACCATTTTTCGGTTAACCCAATATTATAGAATACATAACAGAATCTTGTTTTATGGCTTTTTTGTATGGTTACAAAGACTAAAAGTAAAATACGGTTTGGATATTTCGTACAGAACCAAAATAGGAAACGGTTTTTATATCGGGCATTTTGGAGGTGTCGTAATCCATGGAGATACCATTATTGGCAACCACTGTAATATTTCACAAGGAGTAACCCTTGGAGTCAGTAATTATGGCCAAAACAAAGGAGTTCCAACCCTAGGGGATCGTGTTTTTGTAGGTCCGGGCGCTTGTATTTTTGGCAATATTACCATCGGTAACCACACTACCATCGGTGCCAATGCCGTGGTTACCAAAACCATTCCGAGCCACGTGACAGTAAGCTCTTCGGAGATACAAATTTTAGACAAAGATCTTTCGGCATTTTATATTCATAACACCAAAGTATAACTAAAAGCATTATTTTTGCACCTCCAATTTAGCACCACAATATGTTTTTTAACTCCCTAACCTTTGCGGTTTTTTTGCCCATTGTTTTTGTATTGTACTGGTTTGTTTTTAATAAAACCAAAAGCAGTCAAAACCTTCTATTAATACTAGCTAGTTATTATTTCTACTCCTGTTGGGATTGGCGGTTTCTGTTTTTATTGGTTTTTTCGACCTTTTTGGATTATTATACCGGAATTCAAATAGAAAAAAACCACAACAAAAAAATCAGAAAATTCTGGTTCTGGTTGAGTATTGCAATTAACTTAGGGTTACTGGGGCTTTTTAAATACTACAATTTTTTTGCCAGCTCTTTTGCCACACTCTTAGATGATTTCGGACTCAAAACCAGTCCGTTTTTGCTGGATGTAGTTTTGCCAGTCGGGATTTCATTCTACACTTTTCATGGTCTATCCTACGTGATTGATATTTATTATAAACGAATAAAAGCCGAATACAACTTTGTGGATTATTCCCTATTTGTGAGTTATTTTCCGCTATTGGTTGCTGGTCCTATTGAGAGAGCCACGCATTTGTTGCCACAAGTCAAACTAAAAAGAACATTTGACTATACAAAAGCCAAGCAAGGGGCGTACCAATTTATCTGGGGATTAGTTAAAAAAGTAGTCGTAGCAGATACTTGCGCAACCTATGCCAACGCTATTTTTGACAATTACAGCTCCATGAACTCTTGGTCTTTGGTATTGGGAGCGGTCTATTTTTCGTTTCAGATTTACGGTGATTTTTCAGGCTACTCAGATATGGCCTTAGGGATGTCCAAGTTATTTGGAATGGATTTACTACGCAACTTTAACTACCCATACTTCTCCAGAGATATTGCCGAGTTTTGGCGTCGTTGGCACATTTCTCTTTCTTCTTGGTTTCGGGATTATTTGTATATTCCGCTTGGCGGTAGCAAAGGCTCCAAAATCAGACAAGTACGCAATGTGTTTATTATTTTTGTAGTTAGTGGTTTTTGGCATGGCGCCAACTGGACCTATCTGGCTTGGGGATGTATCAATGCCTTGTATTTTTTGCCGCTTTTATTGCTCAATAAAAACAGATCTAATATAGAAATGGTAGCGTTGCAATGGGATGTCGCTTCCGCAAAAGAGATGCTGCACATGGTGTACACTTTTGCATTAGCGTGTTTGGCTTGGATCTTTTTTAGAGCAAAATCCATTACAGACGCTGTTTTGTATCTCAAAAGAATGTTTACCCAGGCCAGTTTTAGTTCGCAATATTTATCCAACGAAAGGTACAATTATGAATTGTTAGGAATACTCCTGCTTTTTGTGGTGGTAGAATGGAACAACCGCTTTAAAGAAGAACCACTCTCGGGCAAAAACAGTTGGCTAAAAGTAGCCTTGGCAATTGCCGCTATTATTGCCTTAGGAACCTATTCGGATTATAAAGAATTTATCTACTTTCAGTTCTAAAACAAAATAGTACCAATGGATATGAAAAAGTTTTTACTTTTTATTTTAAAAATGAGCCTCGTTCTTGTGGTGATGGCAATAGCCTTAGATTTTGGTTTTACCACCATTTATAAACATTCTAAAAACAGAGGAAAAATCGATTATGTTTTCAATTCAACTGCTCGCAACTATGATGTGGTCATTTTAGGTTCGTCCAGAGCCAATAACCATTTTGTGTCAGAATTGTTTGAAAAACAAGGCCTAAAAACATTCAATTACGGCATGAGTGGTGGTCATTTGTTTGAAGCCTCTTTGCTGCTAAAATTAATGATCGAACGAAAATACGAAATCAAAAACGTAATCCTAGAGGCAGATTTGAATCTATCCAATACCCATCAGGCCGAAGGGATATCAGCTAAATACTTACCCTATCTGCATAGTTCTAAAATAGTGCGAAAGCATTTTGAAAATGAAAAAGATTTTAACGAACTCTACTACATTCCGTTTTACAGGTATTTGAAATATGAAACTAAAATCGGGTTTCGAGAAACCTTTTTTACAGCCATTCAAAAAAAATCAAGACTGTTAGAAAACGGAGGCTACTACTCCTTAGGGAAAACCAAAGGGAATATGAAAAACAATATTGTGAACCTAAACCCGCTGCCACACAATACCTATTACCAAGAAATAAAAGGGTTATGCAAGGCCCATAACATTCGTTTTATTGCCATCATGACACCAATGTGTGAGAATGTAACGGGCATGAATTATTTTGACAAAGTACATAAAGCCTATCCAGAGATTCACAATTATGAAAATGCGGTGGTAGAGAACCGCTATTTTTCTTCTTGTGGACACCTCAATGATGTTGGGGCAAGGCTTTTTAGCAGCATTATACTAAATGATTTTTTTAAAAACCAAAAATGAAAATAGCCTTTCTTACTCCAGAATACCCACACGCTCTCACGGGCAATTCCGGCGGCATAGGTACTAGCATCAAGAACCTAGCTACAGGGCTTGTAGCGGCTGGATGCCAAGTGCGTATTTTGGTGCACGGCCAAGCACAAGATGCGGTTTTTGAGGAGGATGGTATCGTGGTTCAGCGCATTAAAAACATCAAGATTAAAGGAGTTTCTTGGTTTTTTACCCAAAAAAAAATTCAAAAAATCATTAATCAATTGCACCAAAACAACCAAATTGATCTAGTAGAAGCGCCAGATTGGACTGGTATGACCTCTTTTATACGTCCCAAAAAATGCCCAATAGCGATTCGGTTGAATGGCACCGATACCTATTTCTGTAATTTAGACCAACGCAAGGTAAAATGGAAAAATAAATTTCATGAAAAACGGGCCTTACAAAAGGCAAATGCACTGCTCTCTGTGAGCGAGTTTACCGCCCATAAAACCAATGCTGTTTTTGGTCTTCATAAAAAGTTTACCATTATACCTAACTCCATTGATGTAGCTGCTTTTGATCCAAACCAAAATAGCACTGTTGTGCCCAATTCGGTTTTGTATTTTGGGAGCCTTATCCGAAAAAAAGGATTGCTAGAACTGCCTTTAATTTTTAATAAATTAGTCCAAATCAACCCAGAGGCACAATTGATTTTGGTAGGTAAAGATGTGCCCGATATTATTTCGGGTTCCAATTCCACCTGGAAAATGGTGCAACAGCTCTTTACGCCAGAAGCATTGTTGCGTGTCCATTATTTGGGAGCGGTACCGCATTGTGAAATTCAAACCCACATAAATGCCGCAACAGTTTGTGTTTTTCCGTCTTTTGCCGAGGCGTTGCCAGTCTCGTGGATAGAAGCCATGGCGTTGCAAAAACCCATTGTAGCTTCGGATATTGGTTGGGCTACAGAGGTTATTGAAGATGGCATAAACGGGTTTTTGGTGCACCCAAAAGCACATTCGCGTTACGCCACTAAGATAAATATGCTGCTTGAAAACGTCGCTTTGCAGCAAAAAATAGCTTTGGCCGCCAGAGAAAAAGCAATAACAAAATTTGGTATTGCCGTTGTGGCAAAGCAAAGCATGGCTTTTTATAAAACCCTAATTCCATAAAATTTGCTTTTTATATACCATACAGATACCGCTATTTCGAGGGTCGAAAACGCATTAGGAGAACAAGTTGATTTTGATACTACGGCTACTGTCTCAAGCGGGTTACAACAAATAGCCCGTAAAAATCCGCAAGCTACTTTGGTATGGTGTCGGGTTGCTTATGCGCCTTATTTAAATATTGCGGCTTTACCAACCGTATTTCACCACCCTAAATTACTGCTCTCTTTTGACCCAAATAGTTCCTCTTTTTTGGGAGATTGTATTGGTTATGTAGACGAATCGTTGTTTGTGAATGTAAATAAAAAAGTACGGTTCCCTACTTGGCAAATGAGTAGTGCTGTAGGGATGGTTCATGCTTCGGTGTTACTAAAGCTAAGCGAGATTGCTTGTCAGCAGGATTTGGACTATTATTTAAATTCGGTAGCAAAGGTAGCCATGCCCAAAGGCTTGCTGTGCTATTCAGAGCCTAAATTACTTTTGGACCAGAACCATAGCAAAGACCTAAAAAAGTCCCTGTTTGTTTTGTTTCGATTTGTACAACAACATTACAAAACCCGTTGGGTATTTTTGCTGTTTCTGAATTTGTTGTGGTACGAAAACAAACTACCTTTTTTACCTTTTTTTCTTTCGTTTTTTTATAAAAAGAGAACAAGAACTAAGATAGATTTAGAGGATATAAATGGTGTTTCAAACAAAAATGAGGTTCAGCAGAAAACCATCGATGTTATTATTCCTACCATTGGCAGAAAAAAATATTTACACCAGGTTTTAAAGGATTTAGCAAAGCAAACAATAGTGCCACAAAAAGTGGTGGTTGTAGAGCAAAACCCGATGGATACTAGTGTTTCGGAATTAGATTATTTGACAACAGAAAGCTGGCCATTTAAAATAAAACATATTTTTACGCACCAAGCAGGAGCTTGTAATGCCAGAAATCTAGCCTTGCAAGAGGTAGAAAGCGAATGGGTTTTTATGGCCGATGATGACATTGTTTTTGAGGCTGATTTTTTGGAGAATAGTTTTCTTGCGATAGAAAAGTATGGGGTGAGTGCTGTTTCGGCTAATTGTTTAAGAGAAAACGAAAAAAACAGTTTCAATACCGTAGTGCAATGGCAAAGTTTTGGTGCGGGTTGCAGTATTGTTAGAAGTCACGTTCTAAAAAAAAGTGCATTCCGGATGGGGTATGAGTTTGGTTATGGTGAGGATACGGACTTTGGGATGCAAATTAGAAACCAAGGGACGGATGTATTGTATTTGCCAGAACCTAGGATTTTGCATCTAAAAGCACCGGTAGGCGGCTTTAGAACCAAACCCATACTAGCCTGGCAGAAGGATCAAATCCAGCCCAAACCGTCTCCTACGGTAATGCTATTTCAAATAAACCACAAAACAAAACAGCAAAATCTTGGCTATAAGACCATTTTGTTTTTTAAATATTACCAACACCAATCCATTAAAAATCCCTATACTTACTTTTTGGTTTTTAAAAAACAATGGAACAAAAGTCTTTATTGGGCTGCTAAATTAAACCGTTTATAAAATGAAATTTGCCTTAATTATATGTACCTATATGCGTCCAGAACCTTTGCTGAGGTTGCTAGAGTCGGTACAGAAGCAAACGCTATATCCAGACAGAATTTTAATAATAGATGGCTCTACCGATGTTGCAACGGAGGCAATTTTGCAGCAGCATACCTTTAATAATTTAGACTATTTTAAGGTCACTGCACAAGATCGTGGCCTAACCAAACAACGGAATTATGGTATAGCACGCGTAGCAAATGGCATAGATGTGGTTTGTTTTCTAGACGATGATACCGTGCTCGAAGAGGATTATTTGGAGCAAATACGAAGCACCTATCAGCAATATCCAGATGCTGTAGGCGTAGGTGGGTATATTAGTAATGAAATCAAAAGTGAATTTGTAGGCTATGATTATCAGCCTTCCAGGGATGAATATTATTTTGACGGTTGGAAACAAAAAGAAGGAAGCCGTTTTGTGATGCGTAAAAAACTGGGTCTCGATAGTGATTGTCCACCTGGATATTCGTCTATGTATTCTCACGGGCGCAGTGTGGGCTTTTTACCTCCGAGTGGCAAAGTGTACCCCGTCGAAATGTTGATGGGAGGCGTTTCTTCTTTTCAGAAAACCGTTTTCAATACTCAGGTTTTTTCTACTTATTTTGAAGGATATGGATTGTATGAAGATGCCGATTTTACGCTAAGAGTCTCTAAAATGGGGCAACTGTATTTGAATACTGCTGCTAAATTAAAACATTATCATGATGCAGCTGGTAGGCCAAATCCATATCATTATGGCAAAATGGTGGTACGCAATGGTTGGTATGTATGGCGTACCAAAAATCCCAAACCAACAATCCAACACCAATTAAAGTGGCACGCCATCACGATTTTATTGACTCTCATTCGGTTTACAAATGTACTCACAAGCAGTTCCAAAAAAGAAGCCCTTACGGAAGCTCTTGGCAGAACCGTAGGTTGGTGGAGTTTGTTGTTAAATAAACCAAGAAGGAACTGATTTTGCGTTTATTAAAAAAATAAAGAAGGTAAATATGCTGATTACAATATTAAATATTCCGAATTATTGCTCTTCTTATTATTTGTACGGGTTGAGCCAAGAGTATACAATTCATTATGTATTGGATACTCGTTTTAAGAAATACAACAATACCCCGCTATTAATTTTTAGAGTAAATGATAAAATTGCGGTTATTGATAATAGAGATCCTATGGGGGTAATTCAAGAACTTTACGAACAATCGAGTGTGTATTTTGTTACAAACAAGCATAAAGAACTGGAGTCTTATAAACAGATTAATGTAAAGCCCCTCTTTCCACATTATCCAATTAATATTTTACCACTCTATACGAGACTTTTTGGATTGAATTTATTTCGTTTTTTTAAACCCAAAGAATTGGCTCGGGAAGTATATACACAATTTAGACGCCCATCGTTTAGAAATCATAAATATTCGGACACTAAAGATACTTTTGTTTTTTTTAGTGCAAATATTTGGAAAAAAGAACCAGTAACCAATGAAATTAGAGCGGCCTTTATTAAATATTGTAAGCAAGATATAAGATTGCACTTTAAAGGCGGATTTGTACCTAGGTCGGATGGAAATAATTATGGATACGATGCGGTTGTGAATACTGAAAAATATTCTGCAAAAACGTTTTCTAGATTAAGTTCCAAATCTCTTATAGGTTTCAACAATCCGGCAGTTTGCGATGCCGTTAGTTGGAGACTTGCAGAATATCTTAACTTTGGAGTTTTTGTTTTGTCTTTTCCTTTCAAAATTGATTTTCCAATCAATTTACATCCCATGCATAATATACATGTTGTATCTTCAACCCAAGAATATGAAACGGTGGTCAATAAAATTTTAGAACAAAAGACGTATCATGATACGATTGCGCGCAATGGCAAAAAGTATTTTGACGAATTTTGTACACCAAGAGCACAAGCTAAATATATTGTTGAATTGATTTGTAGCCAATGCAATTTTTAATTATCACGAGTGTTCCGCATATAAAAGAAGCGCATCAGTATTTTGCGTATGCACCCTATGTTCAGGAAATGAACCTTTGGGCAAAACAAGTAGACCAAATCCAGATTCTAGCTCCTTTGTCCAGTAAAAAAAGATCCGCAATAGATACCAACTACCAGCACCATTGCATTAAAATTCAGCCTGTTTATAGTTTTGATGTAACGACCATAAAATCGGCTATAAGAGCTTTTTTTTGTATTCCGATTAATTGTTTACGCCTATTTAGAGCCATGCAAAAAGCAGATCACATCCATTTGCGTTGTCCCGGAAATATTGGATTGTTGGGATGTATAATGCAGCTTTTTTTTCCGAATACGCCTAAAACGGCTAAATATGCCGCTAATTGGGATCCCAAAGCAAAGCAACCTTGGACCTATATGCTGCAGCAAAAAATACTTCAAAATACTTTTTGGACCAAAAACATGCAGGTTTTAATTTATGGCGCCTGGGATGGGCAAACCAACAATTGCAAATCCTTTTTTACGGCAAGTTATTTTGAAAACGAAAAGGAGGATTTAAAGATTAAAGATCTGAGATCTAAGGTGGGTTTTGTTTTTGTAGGAGCTTTGACAAAAGGAAAAAACCCTTTGTATGCCATCCAATTAGTCGCAGAAATGTTCTATAAAGGCTTTGATGTAAGCTTAGATTTATATGGCGAGGGCATAGAACGAAGTAATTTAGAAAACTATATTTTAGAAAATAAATTAGAGCCAATAATAACTCTAAAAGGAAATCAAAACAAAGCAACCTTAAAAAAAGCCTACCAACAAAGCCATTTTACACTGCTTCCTTCGCAAAGTGAAGGTTGGCCCAAGGCAATTGCCGAGGCTATGTTTTGGGGCTCTGTGCCTGTGGTTACTGCTGTTTCCTGCGTTACGGATATGTTAGATAACGAAAAAAGAGGGGAGTTGTTGGCCATGGATTGGAATCTAGATATTCTGAAACTAACGGCTGTTCTACAAAACAACA
Source organism: Flavobacterium crassostreae (assembly GCF_001831475.1). NCBI lineage: Bacteria > Pseudomonadati > Bacteroidota > Flavobacteriia > Flavobacteriales > Flavobacteriaceae > Flavobacterium > Flavobacterium crassostreae. The sequence continues at coordinate 1,246,186 of NZ_CP017688.1, forward strand.
TGGCCTATAAGATAAAGCAAAAAAAAGCTTTTGATTGGTCCCAGCAATACACGCTGGATTTTTTTGAAGCTGAAATAAAAAAAATACTATTTTAATGCGTATTGTACAAATCATAGACTCTCTAGAGGCGGGTGGAGCAGAGCGTATAGCAGTTCAGTATGCCAATGCGTTGTCGGACAAAATTGCTTTTTCAGGATTGGTGGTTACCCGAAAAGAAGGTCCTCTGCTAAAAACGATTGCAAAGAATTGCTCGTATTTGTTTTTAGCCAAAAAAAAGGCCATGGATTGGAAGGCAATTTTGAAATTACGAAACTATATACGCCACAACAAAGTAGCAATGGTACATGCGCACGGTACTTCTTTTTTTACGGCAGTTTTATTAAAAATAAGTTGTCCTTCTATAAAAATAATTTGGCACGAGCACTATGGTGCGCGCCAAGACCAATCTACACTAAATAATTTAAGAATAGTATTTTGTTCTTTATTTTTTAGGGCAATTTTTGTGGTAAACAAGCCCTTGGTTGGTTGGGTAAAACAAAAACTCTTTTGTAAAAAAGTGTTTTATATCCCTAATTTTGCTGTTTTAGATTTAGAGAAAACACCTTCAACCGTTTTAAAAGGAACCAAAGGCAAACGGATTGTGTGTGTAGCCAATCTCAAAGATCCCAAAAATCATTTGGCACTTCTGGTGGCTTTTGAGTCTTTAGAACTAAGTGCCTTAGGGTGGAGTTTGCATTTTGTTGGCAAAGATTACCAAGACAACTATTCGGATACACTAAAGGATTTTCTGGTGACCAATAATTTATCAGAATCGGTATTTTTGTATGGACTCAAAAAAGACATTTCGTCCATTTTGGCACAAGCCACAATAGGTGTTTTGGCATCCACCTCTGAGGGCTTTCCGGTTAGTTTGTTAGAGTATGGACTCATTGGATTGCCTACTTTATGTGCCAATGTAGGGGCTTGTTCGGAGATAATAAAAAACACTACAACCGGCTTGCTTTTTGACCCTAACAACACCGAAGATTTAAAAAACCAATTGCATAAAATTATTTCGGACGTCCGTTCCCGAAACCAATTTGGGGTATCTTTGCAACAACTAGTGCTTAAGGAATACAGTCCGGAGACGGTTTTAAAACAATTAATTGCTAGATACGAAGAGATACAAAATGACTAAGCAAGAAATTACCTATATCCAATTAGTACTTTTTCATGCAGGAATTGGTTTCCTGATTTTTCTATTTCCGTTTGTGTCCAAAATTTACGGCTATTCTATTTTTGTTTTCGGGCTTTACTATGTAATAAAAACCCACAACCGAAACAATGAAGTGCTATTAGTTGCTGCATATATTGTGGGCAGCGAAGTCTTTTTGCGCATGACAGGAGGAAATCCGTTGTATGAAATTTCTAAATACGGAGTGATTGCTTTTATGTTGCTAGGCATGCGCTATGCTGGGTTTTCAAAAGGGGCTTTCCCATACTGGATTTTTTTATTACTATTAATTCCGGGAGTGATTATGGCAACGTACTCTTTAAACTATGACTCCGATATTAGAAAAACCATTGCATTCAATATATCCGGTCCGGTATGTTTGGGGATCGCCTCTTTGTATACCTTTAGAAGAAACGTTACGTTTAAACAAATCAACAACATTCTTTTGAGCATTGGGCTTCCCATTGTATCGTGTATGGTGTATTTGACTTTTTATACTCCAAATGTTCAGGATGTAATCACCAGTACCCAATCTAATTTTGAAACCTCTGGCGGGTTTGGTCCCAACCAAGTAGCTACTTTTTTGGGTTTTGGAATGTTTGTGTTTTTTTCTCGAATGATTTTAGAATCTAAAACCAAACTCCTGGTTGCCATTAATCTCATTGTGGCACTAAATATGAGTTATCGTGGGATAGTCACTTTTTCTAGAGGAGGCATGATTACTGGTTTTTTGATGGTGGTTTTGTTGTTCTTTTTTTTGTATTACAAAACAAACAGCAACGGAAAACTAAAATTGAGTTTTTTAGCGCTTTTGTTAGCAGTAGCCACAATGGCTGTTTGGAGCTATACTTCTTTGCAAACCGATGGATTAATCAACAAACGTTATGCCAATCAAGATGCCGCAGGTAGAGCCAAAGAAAGCCAATTTACTGGAAGAGAAGATATCGCTCAAAATGAGTTGAATACTTTTTTAAAAAACCCACTATTTGGCGTAGGTGCTGGAGTTGCCGCAGAGCTCAGAGAAAAAGAAATCGGAATAAAAGTGCTCTCCCATGACGAAATTACCAGAATGTTGGCAGAGCATGGCTTGTTAGGTCTCCTTGGATTAGGAATTCTTTTTTTGACCCCGCTAATTTTATATTTTGAAAACAAGTTCAATCTCTATTTGTTTTGCTTTGTGGTGTTTTGGTTTTTGACCATCAACCATGCTGCCATGCGAACTGCAGTTCCTGCTTTTGTATATTCTTTATCCTTACTCCGGGTACAATTGGTGCCTTCTTTAAATAAGGATACCAGCTTAAAATAGCTTTTTAATAATTAGCGCATAAATTTAAATCCAAAACACTAAATTGCCACAAAAGTACCGTACCATAATGACCAAAAAGAAAATTTATTTTGAAATATCCGAAAGAAAAATGCTACTTCGTTTGATAGATGTTCTTGTAGTTTTAACTTCTTTATATAGCGTAGGTGTTTTTTTTGATCTAAAATATTTGACCGCCTCAGTGACTACCATTCCTTGGGTTGGCATGCTAATTATTTATATAAATGTATTTGGGGCCATTTTTGAGATGTATAATTTGCAAGTAGCCAGTAATGAGTTTCAGGTTTTAAAAAGTACTTTAATTACGGTTTCTACAGTAGTGGTAGTGTATTTATTGACACCAATTTTATCTCCTCTATTGCCAAACAACAGAGTGCAGATCGTGGCTTTTTATTTGGTCATTTTGATCGCATTATTTATATGGAGGCTTTTTTATGTCCGATTTTTGGCATCGGCACTTTTTTTTCAGAGAGCAATACTAATATGTGATAACGATCAGGTCGAAGAGTTAGTAGTTGGTTTAGAAAACATAGATCCGCATTATAAAATTGTAGGCTATGTAAGTGCCGACACTCCTGAAGAAATCGCTCTAAAGACCCATTATGTAGCCCACATCCAAAAAGAAGATTTATGCTCTTATGTAAGCCAAAATGCGGTATCCGAAATTGTAATAGGCGCCCGTAAAACCGAAGTTATCACCAATGAATTGTATTGGCAATTATTACAATTGCTAAAGTCAGGCAGTCTAATTAGAGAGTATACACAGGTCTATGAAAGCAAAACCCAGCGCATTCCGGTACAATTTGTAGACAAAGATTTTTATCGGTTTTTTCCTTTTAGCCGCAGCAATCAAAACAAATTATACCTCTCCATTGTTCGGGTGTTGGAGTTGGTTTGCTCCATTTTAGGGTTAGTACTTATGGGCATGCTTATTCCGTTAGTTTTGCTCGGAAATCTTTTGGGCAATAGAGGCAAATTGTTCTACACCCAAGAGCGCGTAGGCAAAGACGGCAAAGTGTTTAAGATAATAAAATTTAGAAGCATGATAAAAAATGCCGAAACAGGCAAAGCTGTTTTTGCAACCAGCAACGACAAAAGAGTAAATACATTTGGAAAATTTTTGAGAAAATCAAGAATTGATGAATTTCCGCAATTTATCAACATACTAAAAGGAGATATGGCTATAATTGGCCCGCGTCCGGAGCGTCCTTATTTTGTGGCAGAAATTGCAAAAAGAATGGCCTTTTATGAAACCAGACACATCATCAAACCAGGGCTTACTGGCTGGGCTCAAGTAAATTATAGCTACGGAGAGAGTATAGAGGATAGCTTGGTCAAACTGCAATATGATTTATATTATATCAAGCATCGGAGTTTTTATCTAGACTTAAATATTACCATAAAAACCATAACTACCATTGTTTTGTACCGAGGACAATAATTTTTTTAGAACCCTACTGTCGTTAAAATTAGATGCTAATTGGAGTTTTTTTGTAGTTCTGAAAAACCAATCTAATAAAAATAATGGCATTGGTAATAACCAAGGGCAAGACAATAACAAAATGTATTTTGTCTGCCACCAATGCCACATATACCAATAGGCAACATACGTTCGCTAAGGCAGCTTTATAAATATAAGAGCTATTTTTAGTAGTATAAAAATACCATAGTACAAATAATAATGGATTAAACAACAGTATGTTATAATTATATGCTAGCTCCTGGTGGTCTGAATAAAAACCTGCAAATACAAAAAACACGCCCAATAGAGCCATGATAAGCAAGTAGGCTTGGTTAATTATTTTGGAATTAATTAGAATAACAAAAATAAGAAAAGCAACATACGTATAGGCGTTATTCCACCACGAAACGGGGATTTGTTGCTCAAAATCCAATACAGTTGTAGTAGTACCCTTGATTAGGGACTGTTTTTGATAGGATAGTTGTTCTAAACTTTTTAATAATTCAAAAGGCAAAAACAACTGCGTTGCTAATCGGTCCACTTTTTCTCCAAAAATAATGCTTGTGCCTAACTTTTCGTAAAAATGATGCTCAAAATATGGGAACAAGATAGCTCGATAAGAAATTTCGGTATCGGTTTTCTTAACAATGGCTTTGGTTTTTAGTGTTTTATTGATAAGGTCTACCACCATAGAGGTGCAGTTCTTGTCTATAAATTTATAGGTATAATAGCTGTCTCCCGAAGACAAAGAATGGGTTAGGTTGTCTAGCAGCTCTTGTTTGAGCGGAACAGAAAGATTTAGTTCTTGTTCGTAGACGGCTCTTTTTTCGAGGGTATATTCGCTTATAAAAGTGTCGTAAGGATGGGTTACGGCAAAATATTGTAAGTCTCCTTTTATGAATTTTAGCACAAAATTAGGAGTATTAAAATCAAATGCACCATAGTTGTACACTACATCCATAAAATTTACGGGATCTTTGATACGTAGGGCTGTATGACCAAATAGAGAGTAAGAGGCATTGCCGGTTCCGCAGGTAATTACACTAACACGGGCTTGATCCGAAAGAAGCTGTTTTTGAGCAGATAATGGATTGATGCAGAGTATAAAAAAAAGTAGAAAGAGGGCTTTTTGTGCCATAGTGTTTTTCATCAGAATCTTTGTTTAGCAATAAAATCAATTTTTAAATAAGGACAAATCAACTTTTAGAGAAAATATATTAGAATAAATTGCTGCACTTTGATTGCCGAGATCCGTAAGAGCATAATCTATCTGAACTCCTTTGTATTTAAAACCGAGACCAATATTGGGCTGAAATTGGATTTTTTCGGAACGATCTAATTGTAATACATTTTGAAAATTACCAACACCAGCTCTAAGAAACACCAAATCGATATAGCCAAACTCAAAACCCAATGCAGGGTCGATACTTACTGCATTGGTTGCAACAATATCGTTTGTTCTTGTAAAGCGTAGGTTGGCATTGGCAGCGGCTAAGAGGCTGTAGTCATAATGAAATATAAATTTTTTAGACATTCCTATTTGTGCCTTTGGGATGGTGATTTCAGTACTCTCGGGTAGTTCCTGATTTTTGCCAGGGGCGGCGGCGGCTATTTTTTTGTATTCTTTCTCGTTTATATTCCAGACATTATAAGTAGTGGTAATATCCCGGAGCATCAATCCAAATTGCCATTGATTTTTTTCAAATTGCAAACCAACATCAAAACCAAACCCCCAAGAATCTGCAAAATCACCAATAATACGCCTAATTATTTTGGCATTAACGCCATACTGAAAACCAGCAACAGGTAGTTGTCTGGCGTAAGAAAACGTAAAACCATAATCTGCAGTAGAAAACAAACTAATTCTATTGTAATCAATGGTGCCTTGGCTGTCAATCAACTCTGTAGTATTTAAAATATCATCAACTCCAAAACGGATTAACGAAATACCATAAGCGCTTCTGTCATCAATAGTATTGGCATAAGCAATGTAGTCATATTGCGCAATGTTGGCAAAATAACTGGCATGCATCAAACTAACTTGTTCTTGCTCTAATCTGGTTAGTCCAGCAGGGTTCCAATAGCCAGAATTTACATCTGCAGTACTTGCCACTGCCGTATTGGCCATGGCTAGAGCTGAGGCATCCACACCGATATTCAAAAACTCATTAGAGTATTTCCTAATGCTTTGACTATACGTGAGTTTGCAGACCAAGAGCAACACAAAAAAAAGGTAGTTTTTCAATACAAACGTTTTTAGTGACCTAAAAGGAATTATTTAATATTTATCAAAAATATAATTTTTTACTGAGCTTAGGAGCTGCTTTTGTAAATAAATAGAAAACAATCAAAATGTGTTGACAATCTCTGCCAAAAATGAAGGCTCTCTTTAAGTTATTGTATTAAATTTGCTACACCACTTTTTAAACAACAAATAAATGAAAATTAAAAAACACCTTCCTAATCTCATTACGCTACTTAATTTATTGTCGGGCTGTATTGCGCTTGTTTATGCTACCAACGCAGATTTTGTAGCTGCTTTTTATTTTGTTTGTTTGGGGATTTTTCTGGATTTTTTTGATGGGTTTTTTGCTCGGTTGTTTGGGGTTTCTAGCCCATTAGGGTTGCAATTGGATTCGTTAGCAGATATGGTAACTAGTGGAGTGGTGCCAGGTTTTGTTATGTTTTTGATGATGAAAAGCAGCCAGCATGAGTTGGGGATGCATCCAGCTTGGGCTTATTTAGGCTTTATAATTACTTTGGGATCCTGCTATAGGCTGGCCAATTTTAATATAGACACACGCCAGACAGACTCCTTTATTGGTTTGCCAACACCAGCCAACACACTTTTTATACTAAGCTTGCCATTAATAATTCAATACCAAGACTCTTTATTGGTTCTAGAATTACTTACCAACCAATGGGTTTTACTGTTTATTACGCTATGTAGTGCTTTTATTTTAAATGCCGAAATCCCTTTGTTTTCTCTTAAAATTAAAAAGTTTAATCTAAAAGACAATGTTTTGCAACTACTATTCGTGTTGTTGTCTTTGTTGCTTTTAGTGGTGTTTAATTATTTAGGAGTGGCGCTTGTAATTGTATTTTATGTGCTTGTGTCTGTTGTAAATAATAAGTGGTCCAAAAAAGGAATCTCTTAATGAAAAGAAAGCCTGTTAGAAGAAAATCACCAGCAAAAAACACTAAAAAAAACGGTTTTTTGGGAAGAAAAATCTTTTCGTTTATGGTAGTATTTGCCATAACAATATTGTTGATGGTCGGTATATACCACTATAGAGAAGGACTTAAATACTATCTTGGTTTTAAATCTCGTGCTGCTTCAAAAGAACAAATAGAAGACAAGCGCCTTTCCGATGTGCGTAACTTTCAGGTGCTGAGCAAGCACCAAAATAACGCCATTGGTATTGATGTTTCAGAATACCAAGGGACTATTTCTTGGGATGCCATTGGTGCCTTGGAACAAAAATACCCCATACACTTTGTCTTTATTCGTGCCACTGTAGGCAAAGATAGATTGGATCGAAAATTTAAAGATAATTGGCTTGGCGCCAAAGAAAATAAGATAATCTGTGGAGCTTATCATTATTACAGGCCCAACGAAAACTCGTTAGAACAAGCGGCGCTTTTTATACAAACAGTGCAATTAAACCAAGGAGATTTGCCTCCGGTACTGGATATAGAACAACTCCCAAAAGAGCAGTCGGTTGCTAGATTAAAGATAGGACTTCGGCGTTGGTTGCAAGCCATAGAAGCACATTATAAAGTAAAACCAATTATTTATACTGGCGAGAAATATTACGAGGATTTTTTGAAAGAAGAATTTGGGGACTATCTTTTTTGGATAGCCAACTATAATTTTTATAGAGAAAAAATCCAAGAAGATTGGCTCTTTTGGCAATTTACCGAAAAAGCAAGTCTTCCGGGTATTACCGGTAGCGTGGATGTTAATATATACAACGGAGATTTACAACAACTACAGTTTATCACCATAGAGTAGCTAGATAGAATAAAGCAGTAGCATAACGGCTATTTTAAGTAAGCAAGAACAAAATGCACAATCAGAAGGATACCAATTAAAAAACCAATAGATTTAGGGTTGGCAAAATTAACCGTCCATCCAGTCCAGGAGGTTCTTTTGGGCGGAAAAATCCTGGGATCTTCTTTGTTATAATATAAGAAACCCAAAATCCAGTTTTTTGGATCTTGGTGCCATTTTTTTAAGGTTACTTTGGAAGGTTTTTCGGATTTCATTATTTTTATTTTTAAAATTCAATTTTCTTTTTGCGTAACTCAAAGTTTTGCCCTAGGTACACTCTTCGTACCATTTCATCTTCTACTAATTCTTCAGGGACTCCTGCCTTCAAGATGCCTCCTTCAAACATTAAGTAGGTTTTGTCTGTGATAGCTAAGGTTTCTTGTACGTTGTGATCGGTAATCAAGATGCCAATATTTTTGTTTTTTAGTTGGGCTACAATTCTTTGGATATCTTCTACAGCCACAGGGTCTACGCCTGCAAAAGGCTCATCTAATAAAATAAATTTAGGATCTGTAGCCAAACAACGAGCAATTTCGGTACGGCGGCGTTCTCCACCAGAGAGCAAATCGCCTCGATTGGTACGGATGTGTTCTAGACTAAACTCTGCAATTAGGCTTTCCATTTTGGCTATCTGTGCTTCTTTGGAGAGCTTGGTTAATTGCAATACGCTCAAAATATTGTCTTCAATACTTAGTTTTCTAAAAACCGAAGCCTCTTGGGCTAAATACCCAATACCTTGTTGGGCTCTTTTGTACATCGGATAATCTGTGATGTTTAAATCATCTAGATAAATATTGCCTGAGTTGGGTTTTACTAATCCCACAATCATATAAAAAGAGGTTGTTTTTCCGGCACCATTAGGCCCTAAAAGACCTACAATTTCTCCTTGGTTTACCTCCACAGAAATTCCTTTTACAACACTTCGTCCTTTGTATGTTTTGACTAAATTCTCCGCTCTTAAAATCATATATTTTGTTTAAAATGTTGTGCGGTAAGTTGTCTGCTTCATTGTTTTTTTTGTAAATTAACAAATAAAGCGGGTAACAATCTTTACGGTTAACAATTATTTAGTTTCCTCTAGTGCTTCCCAGAATTCATAGGCTCTCCGTAAATGAGGCACTACAATGGTTCCGCCCACTAGGGTAGCAATACCCATGGCTTCCATCATTTCTTCTTTGGTCACGCCTTGTTTGTGGCTGGTTTCAAGATGGTATTTTACGCAATCATCACAACGCAATACTGCCGAGGCAACCAGTCCTAATAACTCTTTTGTTTTGACATCTAGCGCTCCAGCAGCATACGCGTTGGTGTCTAGATTAAAAATTCGTTTTACTATTTTGTTGTTGTCTGCTAATAATTTTTCGTTCATTTTAGAACGGTAATCATTAAATTCTTCAATTACATTGGCCATTTTTTATTCTTTTATTTTTTTAGAAACAAATGCGGAAATAAAAATACTTGCTTCAAAGATTAATAACATAGGGATTGCCACAATGGTTTGGCTTACTACATCTGGTGGCGTAACAATGGCCGCAATGATGAGTACCAATACAATGGCATATTTTCGATTTTTTCTTAAAAAGGAAGGAGTGACCAAGCCTAATTTGGTCAAAAAATAAATAATTATAGGCAATTCAAAAAACAGTCCGCTTGCTAAAACAGAGGTTTTTACCATGCCAATATAGGAGTTTAATGTAAATTGGTTCAATACCACAGGGCTGACCGTGAAGGTGGCTACAAAGTTAACAGACATCGGAATCACAATAAAATACCCAAAAAGCACTCCCAAAAAGAACAGTAAGGAAGAGAAAAAGATAAATACCTTGGCGTTTTTCTTTTCGTTGGCATACAGAGCAGGGCTAATAAATTTCCAAACCTCCCAAAGAATATAAGGAAATGCTAAAATAAATCCAGCCAAAACACAAATCCAAATAAACACGTTTACTTGGCCTTCCATTTCTGTGTTTTGAATAATAAACGGCATCTCTGTGATGCAAATGCTATCTGCAAAACCTAAGGAATGCGATAATTCGCAAAAATAAACATAGGTGAAAAAAGTGGCTCTGGTTGGGCCAAAAATAATGGTATCAAATAAATAATCACTTATAAAATAAGTAACAAAAGCCATGATTAAAATGGCAACCGTGCTTCTAACTAACAGCCATCTCAAATCTTCTAGATGGTCTAAAAACGACATTTCGTTTTGGTTTTTCTTTGCCATTATACTATTCCTTCTTTTAAAATATCATGTAAATGCAAAACACCTTTGTATTGGGTGTCTTCAACAACAATTAATTGGGTGATTGAAAAATCTTCTAAAATATTTAAGGCATCCACAACCATGGCATTAGATGCAATTAATTTCGGGTTTTTGGTCATGATATCTTTGGCCGATAAATCGGTAAAATGGTCTCTTTCGTTTAACATTCTGCGGATATCTCCGTCGGTGATTATGCCCAGTACTTTTTGGTTTTCTACCACTGCCGTTACACCTAATCTTTTTTCAGAAATTTCAAAAATAACTTGTTTTATGGACGCATCTGGCGTAACCATAGGTTTCAAGGTTGGATCCAATAGATCTGTAACGCGCAATAATAATTTTTTGCCTAGAGCGCCTCCAGGATGGTAAACCGCAAAATCTTCGGGTTTAAAATCGCGCATTTCCATAAGGCAAACCCCTAGAGCATCTCCCATCACCAGCTGTGCTGTAGTGCTATTGGTAGGAGCAAGATTGATGGGGCAGGCTTCGGCATCTACGGTAGTGTTTAGTATAAAATCGGCACCTTTGGCCAAAAACGATGTCATGTTGCCAGTGATGGCAATCAAGGTGTTGCCAAAACGTTTTAATAGCGGAACCAGTACTTTGATCTCGGGGCTGTTTCCGCTTTTAGAAATACAAATAATAACGTCTTCTTTTTGCACCATTCCTAAATCGCCATGAATGGCCTCGGCAGCGTGCAAAAACAAAGATGGCGTGCCAGTGGAGTTAAATGTGGCTACCATTTTTTGTGCAATAATGGCGCTTTTTCCAATTCCGGTGACTACCAATCTGCCTTTAGAATGGAAGATTGCTTGCACGGCATTGAAAAAATTTTCGTCTAAAAGAGTTGTTAGTTTGGTAATAGACTCAGCTTCAGATAGTATGGTTTTTCTGGCAATACCTAATATTTTTTCGTTTGATATCAAAACAGAGTGTTTAAAATTTGTAAGTGTAAAAGAAATGTGTATCTTTAGTAATGCAAATTTATACAAAATACCATACAATAAAGAATGAATCCAAACGAAATTAATATCCACCAGGAATTAAAGAAATTTTTTGGCTTTAGCCAATTTAAAGGACTGCAAGAAGACGTGATAAAAAGTTTGCTTAATAAACAAAACACCTTTGTTATTATGCCAACTGGAGGCGGAAAATCCCTATGTTATCAGTTGCCCGCTTTGATACAAGAGGGTACTGCAATTGTGGTTTCTCCGTTGATTGCCTTGATGAAGAACCAAGTGGATGCCATCCGAAGTTTATCTTCTGAAGCAGGTGTCGCCCATGTTTTAAACTCGTCTTTAAATAAGGCAGAGATTACTCAGGTAAAAAAAGACATTACCTCTGGATTGACCAAGTTGCTTTATGTGGCTCCAGAGTCTTTAACCAAAGAAGAAAACGTAAATTTTTTAAAAAGCGTTTCTATTTCTTTTGTTGCCATTGATGAGGCACATTGTATCTCCGAGTGGGGGCACGATTTTAGACCAGAATACCGCAATCTTAAAAGCATTATAAAGCAATTAGGAGATGTGCCTATTATTGGACTAACCGCGACCGCCACCCCAAAAGTGCAAGAAGATATTCTGAAAAACTTAGACATGTGTGGGGCCAAAACCTTTAAGGCATCCTTCAATAGACCCAATTTATATTATGAGGTGCGCACCAAGACCAAAAATGTAGAATCCGATATCATACGTTTTATAAGGCAACACAAAGGCAAGTCGGGTATTATATATTGTCTTAGTCGCAAAAAAGTAGAAGCCATCGCAGAGGTGTTGCAGGTTAACGGAATTAGCGCAGTGCCGTATCATGCGGGTTTAGATGCCAAAACAAGAGCAAAACATCAAGACATGTTTTTGATGGAAGATGTAGATGTAGTGGTAGCAACAATAGCCTTTGGGATGGGGATTGATAAACCAGATGTACGGTTTGTAATACACCACGATATTCCAAAATCGTTAGAAAGCTACTACCAAGAAACCGGCCGAGCGGGTCGTGATGGAGGCGAAGGACATTGTTTGGCCTATTACTCCTACAAAGATGTAGAAAAACTAGAAAAATTTATGTCCGGCAAGCCAGTAGCCGAGCAAGAAATAGGCTTTGCTTTATTGCAAGAAGTAGTGGCTTATGCCGAAACCTCTATGTCAAGAAGAAAGTTTTTATTGCATTATTTTGGCGAAGAATTTGATAGCCAAACCGGTGAAGGCGCCACCATGGACGACAATGTTAGTAATCCAAAAACTAAAATTGAAGCCCAAGAACAAGTTCTAAAACTCTTAGAAGTAGTACGAGATACTAAGCACCTATACAAATCCAAAGAAATTGTTTTTACCTTAATAGGAAGAGTAAATGCCGTTATAAAAGCACACCGTACAGATATACAACCCTTTTTTGGGTCTGGAGTTTCTTTTGACGAAAAATATTGGATGGCACTCCTACGACAAGTATTGGTTGCAGGCTACCTTACCAAAGATATTGAAACCTATGGTATTGTTAAAATTACAGACAAAGGACTGGATTTTATTAAAAAACCCACTTCGTTCTTAATGTCCGAAGACCACCAATATAACGAAACAGTAGACGAAGCCATTGTTACTGCATCCAAGATTACACTAGCCATTGATGCCGTTTTGATGACCATGCTAAAAGAGTTGCGCAAAAAAGTAGCCAAAAAAATTGGAGTACCGCCATTTGTAGTTTTTCAGGACCCTTCACTAGAAGATATGGCTCTAAAATATCCAATTTCATTGAGTGAATTAATCAATATACACGGAGTTGGAGAAGGTAAGGCCAAAAAATACGGCACCGAGTTTGTCACATTGATCCATAAATATGTTCAAGAAAACGACATCCTTCGGCCAGATGATTTGGTGGTAAAATCTACAGGAACAAATTCTGTAAACAAACTCTACATCATTCAGAATATTGACCGAAAATTATCCCTAGAGGATATCGCTAAAGCAAAAGGGTTAACCATGGATTTGTTGATCAAAGAGATGGAACAAATAGTATACTCAGGCACCAAGCTAAATATTAAATATTGGATTGATGAAATGCTAGATGAAGACCAACAAGAGGAGATATACGATTATTTTATGGAGTCAGAATCAGATAAAATAGAAGAAGCTCTAAAAGAATTTGAAGGAGATTATGATATTGACGAACTGCGATTAATGCGAATAAAATTTATAAGCGAAGTAGCTAATTAATCCGTTGGTTTTGAACTGTATAAATAGCAATAAGGTCTTAAAGAAATAGCTTTAAGACCTTATTGCTATTTTTGTTCTACATAAATTTCTGCCCGATGGGGTTTCAATGCGTCTCTAACCTGGATCAGATGCTCGTCTGTAACCACCATAAAAGCAACGGCATGCATAGCGCTACGGATTTCAAAACCAGTAATATGTAAAGGTAGTTTTTCAAGAGCAATATATTCTTTGAGGTGGATTTCGTGGTGTTCTGCTGTTTTTGCGCCAGCGGGACCTTTAAAATCCCAAATCATTTTTATTTTTCTAGACATTATATTTAAGCTATAAGAGTTTGGAACCAGTAAAGGTACCGTTCTATTTTTAAAAACGACTTTAGATTAAACAATAAATTCCGGTTCAAAACACTATTTTTGCAGTTGTTTTGTTTTTAAATATACTCCAAAACACGATTGCATTTTTAAAAAAAAAGATACCATGCCCCAAGAACTCCTTTTACAAGTTACTCCAGAGATTGCCGCAAACCAAGAGCAACTTAAAAACCATATATCCAAACAAATCCAGGTTTCGGCAAATGCGATACAGCAAGTGGTGGTTTTAAAACGTTCTGTTGACGCACGTCAAAAGGCAATTAAAATCAATTTAAAAGTAGCGGTTTATTTAAAAGGAGATTTTTTTGAAGCAACCAAATTCCAACTGCCAGATTATCCAAATGTAGCAACAGCACAAGAGGTGGTTGTTGTAGGAGCCGGACCTGCAGGGCTTTTTGCAGCGTTGCAATTAATTGAATTGGGTTTAAAACCCATTGTGTTGGAGCGAGGCAAAGAAGTACGCGGCCGAAGAAGAGATTTAAAAGCAATCAATGTAGACCATATAGTCCATGAGGATTCTAATTACTGTTTTGGTGAAGGAGGCGCAGGAACCTATTCGGACGGCAAGCTGTATACACGATCCAAAAAACGAGGAGATGTAACCAGAATATTAGAATTATTAGTAGCCTACGGAGCCACGCCAGATATTTTGGTAGAGGCGCATCCACATATTGGAACCAATAAATTGCCTCAAATTATCCAAGACATTCGTCAAAAAATACTTGCATGTGGTGGACAGGTTTTGTTTGAAACTCGGGTAACGGATATTTTAATCAAAAACAACGAAGTACAAGGCGTTGTAACACATCAAGGCGATACCATTTTGGCCAACAAGATGATTTTAGCAACAGGGCATTCGGCTCGGGATATATATCAATTATTAGATACCAAAAAAATATTTATAGAAGCAAAACCTTTTGCCTTGGGCGTACGAGCAGAGCATTCACAAGCTTTGATAGATCAAATACAATACAGTTGTGATTATCGGGGAGAGTTGTTGCCGCCAGCACCCTATAGTATTGTAAAACAAGTAGGCGGTAGAGGGATGTATTCTTTTTGTATGTGTCCTGGTGGAGTGATTGCTCCCTGTGCTACCAGCCCAGGAGAGGTGGTTACTAATGGCTGGTCTCCCTCCAAGCGGGACCAACCAACGGCCAATTCTGGGATTGTGATTGAACTAAGACTAGAAGATTTTAAGCCATTTGCAAAATTTGGAGCCCTAGCAGGGATGGAGTTTCAAAAAAGCATAGAACAAAAAGCGTGGCAGCTTGCAGGAGAGAGCCAAAGAGTGCCAGCACAACGCATGATAGATTTTACACAAGGCAAAGTATCGTCTAGTATTCCTAAAACTTCATACGTTCCAGGAACCACTTCCGTAGAAATGGGACAGGTTTTTCCGGGTTTTTTGACCCAAATATTGCGAGAAGGTTTTTCTGAGTTTGGTAAATCCATGAAAGGATACCTTACAAACGAAGCTATATTGCATGCGCCAGAATCCAGAACTTCCTCTCCTGTGCGCATTCCTAGAGATCCAATTTCTTACGAGCATCTTCAAATAAAAGGATTGTATCCTTGTGGAGAAGGTGCAGGATATGCAGGTGGTATAATATCTGCAGCCATTGATGGCGAAAAATGTGCTTTAATGGTTGGGGAGTGCTTGCGCCAAAAAAACATGCAATAGTAAAACCAATTTGGTTATTTAAGATTAGAATGCTTTTATAAAGGCAGTGTAAATTTATATAATAATATAAGGAGTACAAAAAAGCAGTGTAGCATACCTGTTTAAAAAAAATATTTATTGTAAAAACAACAGGGTTTAACAATTCGAAACAGAACGTTAAAGCCTCCATTTATTCTAGATCTTTTTTGTATTTTTGTTTGGCTAAAATTAATTATGACACAAGAAAACGTAATACTGGTAAACACAAAGGATGAGCAAATAGGAATAATGCCTAAGTTAGAAGCCCACGAAAAAGGAGTCTTGCATAGAGCATTTTCGGTATTTATTTTAAACAAGAACAATGAGATAATGTTGCAGCAACGTGCGCATCACAAGTACCATTCGCCGTTGTTATGGACCAATACCTGTTGTAGCCACCAGAGAGAAAACGAGACCAATATCCAAGCTGGCAAGAGGCGTCTTTATGAAGAAATGGGTTTTAGAGCAGATTTAAAAGAATTGTTTCATTTTATATACAAAGCCCCTTTTGATAATGGTTTGACCGAGCATGAGTTAGACCATGTGATGTTAGGGTATTATGATGAAGAACCCGTGATTAATCCCGACGAAGTTGAAGCTTGGAAATGGATGGGTATTGAGTCTGTTCAAGAGGACATTCAAAAAAATCCAGAACAGTACACCGTGTGGTTCAAAATTATATTTGATCAATTTTACCATTACTTAGAAGATCATAAGCTGTAATGTGAGTTTAGAGCAAGTAAAGCAAACCAAATAGTTTTTTTTAATTTTTTTTAAAAAGAAACCACCCTAAAACCACCCTATTATGAAAGTTACAATAAGCAGAAAAGCACATTTTAATGCAGCCCATAGATTGTATAGAAAAGATTGGTCTTTAGAAAAAAACGATGCCGTATTTGGCAAGTGCAACAATCCTAATTTTCATGGGCATAATTATGATTTGATTGTAAGCGTGACAGGGCCGATTGATCCTGAGACAGGATTTGTTATGGATGTAAAGTTTTTGGCCGAAATAATAAAAGAAGAAGTAGAGTTGCAATTGGATCATAAAAATTTAAATCTAGATGTTCCGGAATTTCAAGATTTGAATCCAACGGCAGAGAATATTGCAGTAGTAATCTGGAATAAAATCAGAAAAAGAATACAAAAAACTTTTGAATTAGAAGTAGTTCTATATGAAACTGCTCGTAATTTTGTAACCTATAAAGGAGAATAATGGCATTGAAAATAGGAGATAGAGTACCTGATTTTACATCCAAAACAAGTACCAATAGCAATTTTGATAGCAGAGACATAATAGGTCAAAAAGTAGCAGTGATTTATTTTTATCCCAAAGATAATACTGCAGTTTGTACCGCACAAGCATGTAGTTTTAGGGATCAATACCAAGATTTTAAAGACTTAGGAGCCGAAGTGATCGGTATTAGTGCCGACAGTATAGCCTCGCATGAGGAGTTTGCCGCTAGGCATGCATTGCCCTTTGTGCTTTTGTCTGATTCGGATAAAAAAATAAAAACGCTCTTTGGAGTGCCCTCCGCTTTATTTGGTTTGCTGCCAGGCAGAGTAACCTATGTGGTAGATAAAAACGGATATATAGTACTTATTTTTAATAGTGTTTTAGGTAATAATCACATTGTTAAAGCATTAAAGGCAGTGAAAAATTTAGTGTCTTAGGATATTAATTTACTAAAAAACATAAATTATGGATGATAAAATATATCCTTTGCAATTTAATCCTATTTTAAAAGAAAGAATTTGGGGTGGTAAAAAGTTAAAAACAGTTCTGGATAAACCAATCACATCAGCCATTACTGGAGAGAGTTGGGAGCTGTCTACCGTAGAGGGAGATATCAGTTGTGTTGCCAATGGTATTTTGAAAGGAAAGAGATTATCGGATGTAATACAACAAATGCCAGAACAATTGTTAGGCACCATGGTATATGCGCGTTTTGGTACCCAATTTCCACTACTTTTTAAATATTTAGATGCCCACCAAGATCTGTCTATACAAGTACACCCCAATGATGCCTTAGCACAAAAAAGGCATAATTCTTTTGGTAAAACAGAAATGTGGTACGTAATGCAGGCCGATCCAGGAGCGAAAATAATTGTAGGATTTAAAGAAGAAGCCAATTCCAGCCAATATATCCGTCATTTAAAAGACAATAGTTTGTTGTCTATTCTAGACGTTATAGAGGTCCAAAAAGGAGATGCATTTTTCTTAGATTCGGGAACCATCCACGCCATAGGTTCGGGCTTGCTAATTGCTGAGATACAGCAAACCTCAGACATAACCTACCGACTGTATGATTATGATAGGGTAGATGCTCAGGGAAACAAAAGAGAATTGCATGTAGACCTAGCCTTAGAGGCTATAAATTATCATAAAGTAGACAGCCGTAAAGTATATCTAAAAGAAGAAAACCAGCCCAATTCAATTGTGAATTGCCCTTATTTTTCGACAAATTTAATACCACTATCTAGTAGCATGATTGTTAGTAAAACGGCCGCTAGTTTTACGGTATATATGTGTTTAGAGGGAGCGTTTTTGTTAGAATATAATCTAAACAGCTATAGTTATAAAAAAGGAGATACCGTATTGATACCCGCCGCAATGGATTATTATACGATGACCGGAAAAGCGTCTATATTAGAAATATACATTTCATAGTTAGTAATAGAAAGATTATATGTACTTTTGCAAACGCAAATTAAAATTAAAAAAAATGGCAAACGTTAAGAATTTAAAAAAAGACATCAACTACGTACTAGGAGATATTATTGAAGCAGTTTATTTGTTTGAAATTTCTACAACAGGAAAACCAACAACAGAAACTAATAACTTGATTGATGAGGCTATCGCTGCATTTGATGTTTTAATAGCAAAAGTTAATGCTAAAAATGTAGAAAACAAAAAAGCACACTTTAAGCAAATCCATACTGAATTGGAACAAACTGCTAATCAATTGATTGCTAAAATCAACGAGTTGTAGTCAAAAAAACGATAAAAAAAATATAGATTTATTTTGTAAAATATAAATTGATCTGTATATTTGCACCCGTAATGAGACGCCAGCGTAGCTCAGTTGGCTAGAGCAGCTGATTTGTAATCAGCAGGTCGTGGGTTCGAGTCCCTCCGCCGGCTCATTCTAAAACCATCTAACTTTGTTAGGTGGTTTTTTGTTTATTGAAACCAAAAAGGATTAAAAATGGATCCAAAAAACAGAAATATTATTCCAAAATTTTGTTTGTTTTATCCAAATTAATCTATATATTTGCACCCGTAATGAGACGCCAGCGTAGCTCAGTTGGCTAGAGCAGCTGATTTGTAATCAGCAGGTCGTGGGTTCGAGTCCCTCCGCCGGCTCATTCTAAAACCATCTAACTTTGTTAGGTGGTTTTTTTGTTTGTTATAGTTTATAAAAAAACCATCGTCACATGCAATTTGCAAGAAACGATGGTTGGTAATGCGTCTTTTTTTTGTAATTTATTTTTTTAAACTTGCAACGTATTGGGTTAGCTTTTTGCCGTATAAAGATTGCGCAACTTCTGGAGTCATTGCTTTTTGTATGGTGTCTAAATATTTAAGGTTAATATCATAAATTTCAGATAAGGCAATATAAGGAGCAATTTCATGGTCTTTATTGTTAATAGCAAAGTTGGTTGCAAACAAGTACTTTCGTTTAATATTTGCTTCTTGTTTTGCGGTAAGGCTATCTGCAGCATTGGTGTTTTTGTACTTAATGGCTTTAAACTTTTTTTCAATTAAGTCTAAATTAGTGTCTTTAAATCGGGTGTTTATTTTTTGGTATTCTTCTAATAATTCTTGATTTTTAGATCCTGTAACGGTAGCCGAAGATATATAAGAATCTAAATTGGTTTCAATATGGATGGTTCCGGGTTCTGCAAAAAAAGCCAAGTTATTATCCAAAGAATTGGTGGTGCCTCTGTCTAAATAGAGGTACAATACTTCGGGAGACTTTAAATCAAGATTGCTTTCAAAACTCGATTTTCCATCAATCTGAATGGTGTCAATTGCTACAAGAGTAGTGTCTACAATTCGTTGGATGTATAAGGTTCCTTTTTTTAGCCCTTTAATATTTCCGGTTAGGTGTAAGGCTTCTTTGGATTCGTTTTTGTTGCAAGACGACATCAGTGCCAAGCTAACAAATAACAAAATGGATTTTTTCATGGAGTATATATTTTGTTGCAAAATAAAGAAAATAGTTGGAAAGATAATACCCAATACCAAGGTAATTTTACAAATAAAAAACCTTTAAATTCTGGAATAAATCTGGTTTAGCTACGTCTTTATTTTTTTTTTGAAAGGCTAAAAGGAGAGATATTTAAAATTGGTAAGCCTTGTTTTGTATAAGAGTAGCGTGTTTTTTTTCGGGTAGCGCAACACAAAGAAGCAGAGGCGGTAATGGGTGTAAAAAAAAGACACCCAGAATAAGGTGTCTTTTAATATATTGACTAGTCAAATTTATTTTTTATGTAATACTTTCCATCCAAATCTTCGTCAAAGTCATCAATTTTAATTGGCTTTGGTTTGGGTTTGTGGGCGCTGGCCTTTTTCTTCCACATTTCAAATTTTTCAGCGGGTAGCTTTTTTTTCATTATTTCTAGAACTTCTTTCTCGGCTAGACCAAATTCTTTTTTAATAATTTCAAAAGGATTTTTTTCTTCTAAAGCCATTGTAACAAGTTTTTCTGTTTGCTCCCAGTTCAGTTCTTTGCGATTACTCTTTTTCATTACGTGAAAATTAATTCAGATAGGTTTTAAGGATTAATATGATTGATTTTAAATAAGATACCAATATTAATAAAAATAATAATTACTTTGGAGTAAAACGGGATTTTTTTTTAAAAATAGTTCCATTTTGCTCTTTTGCTCCCGAAGATATTTTTTTTAAAAGATGTTTTTTAGAATTATTTGGACCAAGATGTTTTTCTGAAAAGAGAATAGTATATTCTGGTTTTTTAAAGCATAAGAGAGCCAAACCAAATACGATCAAGAGTTGGTTTGGCTCTCTTGGATGGTTGGGAGTGATTATGCTTGGGAGTTATTTTGTAAGAGATTTTTGTAGATAAATCCTGCCGCAATGGCACCTAAGATTGGAGCTGCCCAAAACAACCAAACTTGCGAAAGCGGCTCTCCACCAACAAACAATGCTTGGGATAAGGATCTTGCAGGATTTACGGAGGTATTGGTTATGGGAATGCTGATTAAATGGATTAAAGTAAGTGCTAATCCAATGGCGATTCCTGCAAATTTTCCGTTAGCGAATTTGTCTGTAGCGCCCAGAATAACCAACAAGAAAAATAAGGTTAGTACAAATTCTGCAAGGAAGGCTGCTTGCATAGAATATCCATCCGGAGAAAATGCACCAAAACCATTGGAGGCAAATGCGCCTGCTTTGGTATTGTCTATTGCAAAACCTATTTTTCCGGACGCAATAGTATATAAGGTTCCTGCTGCAGCGATGGCGCCAATACATTGTGCAACGATATAACCCAATAGATCTTTGGCAGAAAATCTTCCGCCTGCCCAGAGTCCAAAAGAAACTGCTGGATTGAAGTGTCCGCCGGAGATATGCCCTACAGCATACGCCATGGTCAAAACGGTTAGACCAAAGGCAAGAGAAACCCCTGCAAAGCCAATTCCTAAATTTGGAATACCAGCAGCAAATAGTGCGCTACCACAACCACCAAAGACCAACCAAAAAGTACCAAAAAATTCTGCGAATAGTTTTTTCATAATGTGTATTTAAAAAAGTTAATGGTACTAAAGATATACAAAACTGGCAATAAACCAAGGCTAAAAACAGAACTAGATGGTTTTTGTAGGTTTTTCACCTTAAAGTGAAGCTACTTTTTAGGCGTTGTTTTTGGTTTTAAAATGAAGATTCATAACTACAATTGCCAGGATAATCAATCCTACCCCGATCCATTGGATGGTCTGTACTTCTTCTTGCAACAATACAAAAGCCATCATAACGGATACCGGTAATTCTAGGGCAGATACAATACTGCCTAAGCCAATTCCGGTCAGCGGAAACCCCGCATTCATAAACATAGGCGGAATAATGGTGCCAAATAGCGCCATGATAATTCCCCATTTGTAGAAGATGTCATAATTAAAAGGCGTAATTTGTGTGGCTATTGAAAAACCAAATACTACTACGGCACCTCCCAAAAGCATGTATAGACTGCGTTGCGCAGAGGAAATTTCCGTAGCAATACGGTTGGCGGTAAACATGGTTGTTGTAAAGGATGCTGCGGCAAATATACCCCACATTATTCCATGCCAATCTAGTTTTTGTTGGTTTTGGATCAAATTAGTAGCTAGTACTGTTCCTATTAGTACCATAACTACAGCAATTGTTTTTTGTTTTGTGGGTAGTTTTTTTTCTAAAATCATTTCTAGAAGCACTCCCATCCAAACGGTTTGCATCAACAATACAATACCTATAGAAACCGGAATGTATTTGACGGCCAAATAATAAAACACGCTTGTCATACCCAAAGAAGTACCCGCTAGCATCAAACGTGCAATGGCTCTAGGACTAGCTTGTAGGGCCGCATTTTTATTTTTTGTTTTTTGAAACCAATTGATAAGCAATACCCCTAAAATGCCTAATACAAATTGCGAAGTAGTGACCTCTGCGGTTGTAAATAAATTGCCCGTAACTCCAGTATCCTTATACGCAAGTTTTACAAAAGTAGCCAGCATTCCATAACTGGTAGCGCCTAATGCGACTAATACAACTCCTTTTAATACACTTGTTTTTGCCATTGTTTTGTTTTTAGGCAAAGTTACACTTTCCGTATTAAGTCAAATTAAAAAAGATTCCAGAAAATGGGACGTTATAAAATTCTATACAAAATTCGTTGCACAAAACAACTTTCAATTTTTGCAACAAGCATAAAACAGAAGTAACCTACATTTTAGATCCATAACAATACTTTTTAACAAAGCACTGTAGAATGGCCTATTTTATGGCGAGGTATTTTTCGGGATAACGCTGCATCTGGGTTGGTTGCTTTGGTGCAGTACGGTACTGGTGTGTAAAAATTGTGCTGCTGCTGCAGAATCGGTTACTTTGGTGGCACTTCGTAGGGTCATTTCGGATTCAAATGGAGTTAAAATACTCTCGCGAATTCCTTGTTTTTTCCAAGAGGAAAAGCAATTAGATTCTTTGGCTATAGTACGCGCCAGCAGTAAAGCATCTAAGAGTGCTTGGTTTGCTCCTTGGCCTTTAAAAGGACTCATTGGGTGTGCTGCATCTCCAAGTAAGGTTATTGCACCAGCTGTATTCCATGCTTTAGGATCCAATGTTTCTCGATCATAAACAGGATAACCAGAAATACGCGAGGCTAAGGTTGCTGTTACAATCTGTGGGATGGGATCGTGCCATTGTGTTCGAACACGAGCTGCTTCTTGGAGTGCTTTAGGTCCTTGAGCGCTTAGGGCTTTGGCTTCTTTTTCGGAAATAGGAAAGCTAAGTTGCCACATCACAGAGTCTGCTGTGTAAGGCATAACATAGATTCTTTCTTTGCCATTGGCAGTTTGGAATACCGTAGCAGCATCCAGTAAAGGATTGGTTAGCGCTCCTAGAGCAGACAAAGGACAAATACCCAATACCACCATACAACCTAAATAACGCAAGGGAGTATCTTTGGCCCCAAATACAAAGTTACGCACGGTGCTGCGGATGCCATCTGCTCCTACTACAAGATCTGCTTGGGCATGCTTTGTTTTTCCGTCTACATCAAAAGACAGGTTCATAGTCCCAAATTTGTTGGGTTGGAGATCGGTTAATTGGTGTCCCCATTGCACAGTATCCAGGCTAGGTAGTTGTTCTAAAAGTGCGAATCGTAACGATTGTCTTGCAATATGGATGTTGGATCTTTTGGGAGCTGTTTTGGTTTTGTTAGGAATCCATTTTCTCATTCCCCATTCGCCAATGATTTTGCCAGAAGTGGTATGAATGACGTGTCTTGTGGAGATAATTCCTTGATCTAACGAAAAAATACCGAGCTCCTGTATTGCTTTGCTGGCTTGTTGCAGGGTTAGACCGTAGCCTTGAGATCTTGCGTCAAAGTTGCGATCACGCTCATAGAGTGTAAATGGGATTCCGCGGTGTAAACAAGCCACCGCAAGAGCCACCCCACCAATACCACCGCCTATAATTGCTAGTTTTGGATAGGTTGTAGTGTCTGCCATTATAGGCAACGCAGCGGCAACTAAACCCGAATTAGCGCAATTTAAACATGGGTACAAGTGGCCTTTAGGGTAAATTGGTGCAATGCCTTTTGGCTCTGTTTTTTCAAATTGCTCCAGTGCTATTTGGTAGTTTTTTTTTGCTTTGGCACTAATGCCTCGGCTTTTTTTGCCATTTCCTTGGCATTCTGGGCATATACGCCAGTTTGTAGCGGGTTTTTTAAAATGGTTCACGGATTGCTTTGGTTTTGGCTCTTTACTTTTTAAATTATATGAGGGAGTATCCAACTACAGACTGTAACGATATTTTTTGCAGTGGTTTTTTATCTCCAAGTGGTGTTAAAGGGCATAAAGAGACGTGTTTTAGGTTAAAAGTTGTTCAAAAAAACCACCAATTTGATTTTTGGTGTCTATAAAATGAATTTCTAAAATCCACTCTCTTTTATTTCCGTTTGCGTCTGCCAAAAATAGATCGTTTGGATTTTCGGGATGGATATAAAGGGTGTAATTTTCGGGATCGATGTTTTCGTGCGGAAAATGCCCGATGAGGTGGCCGCCGATAGAGCCGCCATAAACATAGCCGTATTTTTTGGCTAATTCTGTCAGGTAATGCCAATAGGCTGCACCAGTTAGTTCTTGGTGTTTGTCAAACCAATCTTTTGCTTCTTGCCAAGCTAAGGCAACGGCTGTTTTTAATTTATGTTTGTCTGGATTGTTTCCAATAACGTAGGTTCTTCCAAAATCTGCTTCCCAGCCTTCGAGAATGGGGCCAAAATCTACAAATAGAATATCGTCTTGTTGTAAAATTAGGTTAGGTGGGTTTTCGTCATAAGGAAGTAAGGTGTTCGCACCGCTTCGAACAATGCGTTTGTGCCAAAATTTTTTTATTCCGAAAAGCTGGTCTGCTAATTTAAAAATTTCGTCATTGAGTTCTTTTTCGGATTTTCCGGGTTGAATTAATTGCTCTTGCTCTATAGCAACAAAGAGTTGTTGTGCAATTTTTTCGGCATGAATCAATTGGGCTTTAGTATCCAACATTTTTTTGGGCTTTAGGTTGTGTGTAAAGAGAGAGGCAATATAGGCTTTTAATTTTGGGTATAATCGCCCATTAAACTCCCTCCACCACAGCAATACCAGTTTAAGGCATAGCGGTCATCGGCTTCTTTTTCGATGGCATCTATGGTGATGGTGCGGTTTTTTTTGGTAATGATTACTGTTACTGGTTTTTTCCAATCGGTGGTTTTTATAAATAGAGTATCGTTTTTTAAGGTTCCGGTTTTATTAAAGCGGCAACATGATTTTCCTTTTATCTCTTTGGATTGAACCGTAACGTTGTAGTGTTGTTGGTTTTTTAGATCTGTAATTTTAACTTCGATCCAATAAGCACCACCTTGTTTTTTGCCATATAAATATTTGCCTTCAAAATGGGTTGTTTTGGCAGTGGTTGTATTTGAGGTGTCTTTTTTAGGGACGGCTACAACATCTGTAGCTGGTATTTTGTGGTTGTTTGGGGTATTTTTCTGGCAAGAAAACACACAGAATGTGGCTAAAATAAAAATTAGAATTGATTTTGTCATTTTTATTTGGTGTTACAGTTTTTATTTGGGTAAATAGTGTCCATTTTTATAATGCGTATTGTTTGGATATAGCCGTCATAGTCTGCAGCAAAACCTTCTTGTAGTTTAGGGAGCTGGATGCCTTTTAGGCTACAATATACTTCTTTGTAGCTTGCTTGGTTTTTAGGACCTACTAATTTGGTATATTGAAGGTCCATTTTGCCAGAATTGTCTTCTATCCAATAATCTAAGGTGTCATTGCATGGCCTGAAAGAAGATACTTCAAAACCTATGGAAAGTTTGCCCTCTAGTAGGATGGCATTGGTGGTGTCTTGTGTTTTGCTGGTTTGGTCTTTTGGAGGTGTTTCTGGGCTGTTCTTTTTTTGGCAAGATAGGGTGCAAATTAACAGCAGTAATAGGGCTTTGTTTTTCATTGTTTTGGGGTGTTGGTTCTTGTTTTTGTAAAGGGGTTTAGCCGTAATTTATGGGTTCGAATGGGTTTTAATCCAATGGTGACAGCGAAATAAGGGTGTTTTTTTTGGACTGTCAAATATAGGAATAATATGGTGGTTTTGACGGATTTTAAAACAGAGGTTTTGTTTGCCATTAAAAAGATATTGTATAGTTAACTAGCCCCGATAGTAGTGAAAATCCTTTTGTTTTTTTGTTTTTAAAAAAACAAAAGATTGTAGCGGATAGCGGGAGGGGATACAATGGTGGAAATTGGTGTTTGTGCTCCAAAAAAAAAGACCTGCAAGTTGGCACTCGCAGGTCTTTAGGATTCTTTGTTTGTTTTGTAGTGGGGTTATTTTATCATTTCAAAACTACGTTTTACAAAAGCGGTTAGTGCTTCTCCTTTAAGTAGGTTTTGAGACAATTTGGCTAAGTCTAAGGCTTGTTTTACAAGGTGTTCTTGTGCTGCTTTATCTTCGGTTCCAAGGATGGTTGTTGCTAATGGCGAATTGGTATTTACCACTAGGTTGTACATCTCTGGCATGTTGCCCATCCCGAACATACCGCCACCGCCACCGGATTGGCTCATTTCTTTCATTCTACGCATAAATTCTGGTTGCGTGAGGATAAATGGTGCTGCTTGGCTGTCCATGGCTTCGAGTTGTACTGTATAGGTTTGTTTTGGAACAATGGTTTCTAAAACTGTTTTTAGTCCGGTTTGTTCTTCTTCGGATAATTTTGAAAGTGTAGTTTCGTCTTTCTTGATTAGGTTATCAATATGGTCTGAATCTACTCGTACAAAGGTGATGTCGCTGTTGTCTCCTTCAATTTTTTGAATCAAATGAGAGATAATTGGGGAGTCTAGCAACAATACTTTGTATCCTTTGGCTTGGGCGGTCTCAATGTATGCGTGTTGTGCTTCTTTGTTTCCGGCGTATAAAATAACCAGTTTGCCGTCTTTGTCGGTTTGGGTATCTTTTAGGTTTTCTTTTAATTCTTCGAGGGTGAAGTAGTTGTTGTCTACCGTTGGGTATAAAACAAAGGCGCCTGCTTTTTCGTAGAATTTATCCTCGGATAGCATGCCGTATTCTAGAACAATTTTGATATCGTTCCATTTTGCTTCAAAGTCGGCACGGTTTTCTGTAAATAACGATTTTAATTTATCTGCAACTTTACGGGTGATATAGTTCGAAATTTTCTTCACAGCACCATCTGCTTGCAATCCAGAACGAGAAACGTTCAAAGGAATGTCTGGAGAGTCTACTACTCCGCGTAGCATCATCAAGAATTCGGGCACAATTCCTTCGACGTTATCGGTAACGTAAACTTGGTTTTGGTACAACTGAATTTTGTCTTTTTGAATTTGTAAATCGCCGCTTAATTTAGGGAAATACAAAATACCAGTAAGGTTAAATGGGTAGTCCACATTTAAATGAATATGGAATAATGGTTCTTCAAATTGCATTGGATACAATTCGTGGTAGAAGGTTTTATAGTCTTCTTCTTTTAAATCCGTAGGTTGTTTGGTCCAAGCTGGATTAGGGTTGTTGATAAAGTTGTCTTTTTCAACAGTTTGGTTTACATAGTCTTCGGGAGCATCTTCTGGTTTAGGAAGTGTTTCTGTTTTGGTTCCAAATTTAATTGGAATAGGCATGAATTTGTTGTACTTATTTAAGAGTCCTGAAATTTTAGATTCTTCCAAAAATTCTAAGGAGTCTTCTGCAATGTGCAAGATGATTTCGGTACCGCGAGTTGTTTTGTCTGCTGGTTCCAAAGAAAATTCTGGGCTACCATCACAAATCCAGTGTGCTGCAGGCTCGTCTTTGTAGGATTTGGTAATAATTTCGACCTTAGA
Source organism: Flavobacterium crassostreae (assembly GCF_001831475.1). Taxonomy (NCBI): domain Bacteria; kingdom Pseudomonadati; phylum Bacteroidota; class Flavobacteriia; order Flavobacteriales; family Flavobacteriaceae; genus Flavobacterium; species Flavobacterium crassostreae. The sequence continues at coordinate 1,273,862 of NZ_CP017688.1, forward strand.
GGCCACCATAAATGCCGAGTAAAAACCAAGACCAAAGTGGCCTATAATTCCAGAGTCTTTGGCAGAGTCTTTGTATTTTTCTAAAAACTCTTCGGCTCCAGAGAATGCCAGTTGGTTGATGTACTTTTCGACCTCATCGGATGTCATTCCAATTCCTTGGTCAATTAGGTGCAGCTTTTTGCCCTCTTTATCTATTTTTACCTCAATAATTGGGTTACCATATTCTACGGTGGCTTCGCCAATATTGGTAAGGTGTTTTAATTTTAATGTTGCATCTGTCCCGTTAGAAATTAATTCACGTAAAAAAATCTCGTGATCACTGTATAAGAACTTTTTGATTAAAGGGAAGATGTTTTCTACTGAAACATTAATTTTTCCTGTTGTCATATTTAAAGTATTAGGGTTTTACAATCTGAAATCTCTACTTTCAAATAAGATACCATTTGTGTGCAAAGTGACAAATTGGCGCAATGTTAATTTTGTAACAAAAATATAGAATAGCGATAGGATATTAAGAAACGGCTATTGTATATTTGTGGTAGTTTAACACAAAAAAACGAAATCAAAATGAAAAAAATATTTTTTTTAAGCGTTATTGCCTTAGCACTTTTTTCTTGTAAACCAGCCTCTGTTGCCAACACGCAATTAAACAAAGGGTCTCAAGTGGGCTTAAAAGGTAGTTGGAGTATTGCAGCAGTAGAATACCCAGGGTCGGAGTATATTAAAGTAAATTCGTTTCAGATTGCAGACTCAAAGTGCTTTGTAGGAAGCACTTGGAAATTTATCTCGAACAACAATAAAGGCGAAATGGCTTTGAGTAGTTACGATTGTCCTGCATTTAGTTCTCCAATTACTTGGTATATTAACAAAGAGGGACAAATGATTTTAAAAATTTTGAACGCCGATGAAAAAGCCAAAAAAGTAAGAGATGGTTATATTTTGACTGTAGCAAACCAAACCGAAAATTCTTTTGAATTGGTAGACAAAATTAATGTTGGTGGAAAAATGACAGAAGTTATTTACAAATTTAGAAGATAAAAATTCAGAATACCGATTACATAAAACAATACAAAACAATAAAACAAAAATCATGAAAAAAATTTCTACACTTTCTTTAGCTTTAATAATGGCAATGGGTACGTTTTTTACAAGTTGCGATACGTTAAAGAATACCAATAACACACAAAGAGGTGCTGGTATAGGTGTTGCCGGAGGTGCTGTTTTAGGGGCAATTTTGGGTAACAATATTGGAAACGGTAATAACAGTGCTTTAGGAGCCGTTCTGGGCGGTGTTGTAGGTGGTGTTGCTGGAGGTGTTATTGGAAACAAAATGGACAAACAAGCCAGACAAATTGACCAAGCCATACCGGGTGCTGAGGTAGAAAGAGTTGGAGAAGGGATCAAATTAGTTTTGAACGAAAATGCGGTACGTTTTGATACGAGCAAATCTACTTTGACGCCAGCTGCAAAAGCAAATTTAGATAAATTAGTGCCTGTATTCAAAGAATATGCAGACACCAACATTACTATTTTTGGATATACAGACAGTTCTGGTCCGGCAGAGTATAATTTAAAACTATCTGGTGAAAGAGCTGCTTCGGTAAGAAATTACCTAGTTGCAAAAGGATTGGTTTTAGGAAGATTTACTGTAACAGGATTAGGAATTGCAGATCCAATTGCATCTAACGAAACTGCAGAAGGAAAAGCAAAAAACCGTCGTGTTGAATTTGCGATCACTGCCAACGAAAAAATGTTGCAAGATGCGCAGCAAGAATCTAGTAACTAATATATTAGTCTAGTTTTTAGACGCTTTAAAAGCTGTTTTATTTTAGTATAAAACAGCTTTTTTTTGTTTTAATTGTGATGCTTATTCTGGTAATTCCGACAAAGAAATCTATCTTTGTACCCTCAAATTTATATTATAAAAATGCTTCAAGTTAAAGATATCTCTTTTGGTTATAACGAAAAACCAGTGATAAAAAACATCCATTTTACGGTTGAAAAAGGACAGAATATTGCTGTGATAGGAGAGAGTGGTTGCGGAAAAAGTACGCTGCTAAAACTCATTTATGGCTTATACGATCTTGATGAAGGAGCCATTAGTTGGGGCGACAAAAAAGTAACTGGGCCTAAGTTTAATTTGGTGCCAGGCATGCCCTTTATAAAATATCTTGCCCAAGATTTTGACTTGATGCCTTATACTACTGTTGCAGAAAATGTAGGTAAATTTTTGTCCAATGGATTTAATGCTCTAAAAAAACTGCGCATTGAACAATTGTTAGAAATGGTGGAGATGACGGAGTTTGCTAATGTGCAGGCTAAAAATTTGAGCGGCGGGCAGCAACAGCGTGTGGCACTTGCTAGAGTGTTGGCCAATGAGCCCGAAGTTTTATTGCTGGATGAACCCTTTAGTCATATTGATAATTTTAGAAAAAATGCGTTGCGACGTAATTTGTTTGCATACCTAAAGACCAAAGGTATTACTTGTATTGTAGCCACGCACGATAGTACGGATGCGCTATCGTATGCCGATGAGACTATTGTGTTGCAAAATGGGGTATTGGTAGACAAGGCAAATTCGTTTAGTTTGTACAACAATCCTATAAATAAATATGTGGCTTCGTTGTTTGGAGAGGTCAATGAGCTTAAATTGTCTCAGTTAATGCCTATAGAGGGTCCGGACGAAACGGTTTTACTTTATCCTAACCAATTAAAGGTGGTCGATAATGGCTTGCTTAATGCGGTGGTCAAACAATCGTATTTTAAGGGAGGTTATTATTTGATTAAGGCGGTGTTTGATCGGAAGGTTATTTTTTTTGAGCACGATAGCCCTTTGCAGAATAATACGGTGGTGTCTTTGATGATTTCTTGATATTTGTGCGGTGTTCTAGCCCCGATAGTAGCGGCATCCTTTTTGGGGTAGTTGTTTTGTGAATAACAAAAACAACTACCCCAAAAAGATATAGCGGATAGCGGGAAACAGCTTCAAGAAGGGATTGTGGGTGCTGTTGCCAAAAAAAAACACCGTTTGTAAGGGATTGTTTTTAAAGTATGTTTAAATTTGGGATCTTATTTTAACTAAAAAAAATATAATGTATCATTCTAAAATAGCTGGATTGGGGTATTACGTACCCTCGAATGTGGTGACTAATGAGGATTTGTCCAAAATTATGGACACTAATGATGAGTGGATTCAGGAACGAACCGGAATTCAGGAACGAAGACATATTATAAGAGGGCAGGACACGACGACTTCGATGGGGGTCAAAGCAGCCAAAATTGCTATGGAACGCGCCGGAGTTGCTAAGGAGGCTATAGATTTTGTGGTTTTTGCTACGCTAAGCCCAGATTATTATTTTCCGGGACCTGGAGTTTTGGTACAACGGGATTTGGGTTTAAGAACGGTAGGGGCGCTGGATGTTAGAAACCAATGTTCGGGGTTTTTGTATGCCTTGTCTGTGGCGGACCAATATATTAAAACGGGTATGTACAAAAACATATTGGTGATTGGCTCGGAGGTGCATTCTACAGGTTTGGATATGACCTCTAGAGGCCGTGGGGTATCGGTGATTTTTGGAGATGGTGCAGGTGCAGCGGTGGTGAGTAGAGAAGAGGATTTGTCTAAAGGGATTCTTTCTACCCATTTACACGCTGAGGGACAACATGCCGAAGAATTGGCACTTATAGCCCCAGGAATGGGTGCAAGATGGGTGACGGATATTCTTGCGGACAACGATCCCAATGACGAGAGTTATTTTCCGTACATGAATGGGCAATTTGTGTTCAAAAATGCAGTAGCTCGTTTTGCGGAGGTGATTCACGAAGGCTTGGAAGCCAATGGTTTGCAGGTCTCGGATATTGATATGTTGGTTCCGCATCAAGCAAATTTGAGAATTTCGCAGTTTATCCAAAAGAAATTTGGTTTGCAGGATACCCAAGTGTTTAATAATATTCAAAAATACGGAAATACTACCGCAGCGTCCATCCCAATTGCGTTAACAGAAGCTTGGGAACAAGGCAAAATTAAATCTGGAGATACGGTGGTTTTGGCTGCCTTTGGAAGTGGATTTACGTGGGCTAGTGCTATTATTAAATGGTAGCATGGTTGCTAAACTAAACTAGTTGCTCTAAGTATATAAAAACCCGAAGTCTGTAAATTAAAGACTTCGGGTTTTGTTTTGGTGCCCCCAAAAGATGCTTTCGGGGCTATAATAATGGTGTAGATAGGCTGTTTGTAAATTTTTTAAAAGCTAAAAATATTTTTTAAGGTCAAATGGGTTAATTAGAATATCTTTGCATTTCTAAAATTATACTCATGACATTACCAGAAATTCTTACCCCTTCTATTAAAAAAGCAGTACATGCTTTATTTGACGTAGCTATTGACAAAGTTGAATTTCAAACTACCCGGAAAGAATTTGAAGGCGATATAACGATGGTTATTTTTCCTTTATTGAAACGCATTAAAGGCAACCCAGTAGAATTAGGAACCAAAATAGGAAATTATTTGGTCGAAAACCTTGATGCAGTGCATGGATTTAATGTTGTATCTGGATTCTTAAATATCGGGATCTCGGATGCGTACTATCTGGATTTCTTTAACCAAATTAGAACCGATGCCCACTATGGTTTTGTAACTCCCAATCCTGAGGACAAAGCAATAATGGTAGAATATTCTTCTCCCAATACCAACAAACCACTGCATTTAGGACATGTGCGCAACAACCTTTTGGGGTATTCTGTTGCTGAAATTCTGAAAGCATCCGGAAAAAAGGTGTACAAAACGCAAATTATCAACGATAGAGGTATTCATATTTGTAAATCCATGCTGGCTTGGCAAAAGTTTGGCCATGGCGCAACACCAGAAAGTACGGGTTTAAAAGGAGATAAACTAGTTGGGGATTATTATGTAGCTTTTGATAAAACCTATAAAGAAGAAATTGCGCAGTTACTGACCGAAGGCAAAACTGAAGAAGAGGCCAAAAAACATGCGTCAATCATTTTAGAAGCACAAGAAATGCTCCTGCAATGGGAAGCTGGCGATACTACCGTTAAAGCACTTTGGGAAAAAATGAACCAATGGGTGTATGACGGTTTTGCGATTACATACAAAAATTTAGGCGTTGACTTTGATAAATACTACTACGAAAGCAATACGTATTTGCTTGGAAAAGATGTGGTTAGTGTTGGTCTCGAAAAAGGAATCTTTGAAAAAGATCCAGACGGTTCTGTTTGGATTGATTTGACCGACGAAGGTTTGGATCGTAAGATTGTTTTGCGTTCAGACGGAACTGCAGTGTACATGACCCAAGATATTGGTACGGCAATCCAGCGTGTAAAAGACATGCCAGATGTAGGCGGAATGGTCTACACCGTGGGGAACGAACAAGATTACCATTTTAAAGTATTGTTTTTGATACTCAAAAAATTAGGTTTTGACTGGGCTGCAAATTTAGCCCACTTGTCTTATGGTATGGTAGATTTGCCTTCCGGCAAAATGAAAAGCCGCGAAGGAACCGTAGTAGATGCCGATGATTTGATGCACGAAATGACCACTACTGCCCAAAAAATAGCCGAAGATTTAGGCAAACTAGAGGGGTATTCAGACCCAGAAAAAGCCAAATTATATAACACCATTGGTTTGGGAGCTTTGAAGTATTATATCTTAAAGGTAGATCCCAAAAAACGTATTCTCTTTAATCCAGAAGAGTCCGTAGATTTTGCAGGAAATACTGGCCCATTTATTCAGTACACCTACGCAAGAATCCAATCGATTATACGCAAAGCCAATTTTGATTTTTCGGATACTTCGGCATTGGTTGCATTACACCCAAAAGAAAAAGAACTAGTAAAACAAATTGCATTATTCCCGGAGGCAATTCAAAACGCGGCCCAAAATCATAGTCCAGCTCTTTTGGCTAATTATACCTATGATTTGGTGAAAGAGTACAATTCATTTTACCAAGGGGTTTCTATTTTGGGAGAAGAAGAAAACAACAAAAAAGTATTTAGAGTACAGCTTTCCAAAAAAGTAGCCGATACCATTGCAGCCTCTTTTGGACTCTTAGGGATTCAGGTTCCGGAGCGAATGTAAAATCAGAACGGGCTGCTCCTTTGTGACTCAGAACCTTTGTGGCTTTCTAACTTTATATTATATTTGCAATTCCTAAAACAACAATTACATGTTTGATAATTTAAGCGATAAACTAGACAAAGCCTTTCATATACTTAAAGGGCACGGAAAAATAACCGAAGTAAACGTAGCCGAAACTTTAAAAGAGGTTAGACGCGCTTTGCTGGATGCCGATGTGAATTTTAAAATTGCCAAAGATTTTACCACTAGGGTAAAAGAAAAAGCAATTGGGCAAGACGTATTGACTACTTTGCAACCAGGGCAGTTATTGGTAAAACTTGTAAAAGACGAGCTTACAGAATTAATGGGAGGCGATGTTGCAGGGATTACTCTTTCCGGAACACCCACCGTTATATTAATGTCTGGTTTGCAAGGATCCGGAAAAACTACTTTTTCAGGAAAGTTAGCAAATTATCTTCAAACCAAAAAAAGTAAAAAACCCTTGTTGGTTGCCTGTGACATTTACCGGCCAGCGGCCATCCAACAATTGTATGTTGTAGGAGACGCAATAGGTGTAGAGGTGTACTCTGAACCAGAAAACAAAAATCCAGTAGAAATTGCTCAAAATGCCATCAAGCATGCCAAAGCAAACGGATTTAATGTAGTTATTGTGGATACTGCAGGACGTCTTGCAGTAGATCAAGAAATGATGGACGAAATTGCTCGTGTTCATAAAGCAATACAACCGCAAGAAACCTTATTTGTGGTGGATGCCATGACGGGTCAAGATGCCGTGAATACCGCAAAAGCCTTTAATGATATTTTAAATTTTGACGGAGTTGTTCTAACAAAATTAGATGGAGATACCCGTGGAGGAGCTGCGCTATCGATCAAATCGGTAGTCAATAAACCAATTAAGTTTGTTGGAACCGGCGAAAAAATGGACGCCCTAGACGTGTTCTATCCTGTACGTATGGCAGAGCGTATCTTGGGTATGGGAGATGTGGTGTCTTTGGTAGAAAGAGCTCAAGAACAATTTGATGAAGATGAGGCTAGAAAAATCCAAAAGAAAATTGCTAAAAATGAATTTGGATTTGATGATTTCTTATCTCAAATACAGCAAGTAAAAAAGATGGGAAACATGAAAGACTTGGTTGGGATGATTCCAGGCGCTTCTAAAGCCATGAAAGACGTAGAGATCGAAGACGATGCTTTTAAACACATAGAGGCAATAATTCATTCGATGACGCCATTAGAACGAACCAAGCCATCGGTGATTGATGTAAAAAGAAAAGCTAGGATTGCAAAAGGCTCTGGTGTAAAAGTAGAGCAAGTTAACCAACTCATGAAGCAATTTGATCAAATGAGTAAGATGATGAAAATGATGCAAGGACCAGGAGGCAAAAACTTAATGAAAATGATGGGAGGCATGAAAGGAATGCCCGGAGGGATGCCAAGATAAAAAATGTAAGGTTTAAGATTTCTAAAGAAATTTTGAACCTTAAATTTTTACAACAAATTATACTAACGTATTGTTTTGGTTTTAAAAGGGCCACTATTCTAGACCTTTTAAATACCTTAAAGCATTAAATTATACTACTATGCAACTACTAGACGGAAAAAAAACAGCAGAAGACATTAAGGCTGAAATTGCAATCGAAGTGCAAAAAATGATTACAAACGCAGAGAAGGTACCGCATCTTGCAGCAGTTATTGTAGGTAATGATGGAGCAAGCCTTACTTATGTAGGTAGCAAGGTAAAAGCATGCCAAAGAGTAGGTTTTGAATCTACTTTAGTCAAAATGCCTAGTACCACCTCAGAAACAGAGTTGCTAAAAAAAATAAAAGAACTAAACGAAGACAATGCCATTGATGGGTTTATTGTCCAGCTGCCCTTGCCAGTGCAAATTGATGAGCAAAAAGTACTGATGGCTATTGATCCAAGTAAGGATGTAGATGGGTTCCATCCGGAGAATTTTGGAAAAATGGCACTAGATATGACAACTTTTATCCCAGCAACCCCTTTTGGAATATTAGAATTATTAGAACGCTATGGTGTAGAGACACAAGGAAAGCATACCGTAGTGATTGGGCGGAGCCATATTGTGGGCCGTCCGATGAGTATTTTGATGGGTAGAAAAGGATTTCCTGGAAATTCTACCGTTACTTTGACTCATAGTTATACCAAAAACATTGCACAAATTACTACGCAAGCAGATATTATTATTACCGCACTTGGAGTGCCTAATTATCTTAAAGCAGAGATGGTCAAAGATGGCGCAGTGGTTATTGATGTAGGGATTACTAGGGTGAGTGATGATACCAAAGAAAAAGGATATAGAATTACCGGAGATGTAGATTTTGATAATGTGAGCAAAAAAGCCAGTTTTATAACACCAGTTCCAGGAGGAGTAGGGCCAATGACTATTGCCATGCTAATGAAAAACACCCTTTTGGCTCGAGAAATGAAACGAGATAAAAATTAAGGAAGAGGCTACTGCAATACTCCCAAATGTATTTTGAAATACTAATAAAACACCCCAAAAAGCAACGGTTATTTTGGGGTGTCTTTATTAAAAGCGAATAGGATGTATTGTAGCCAATACCAATAACTAGTTGCTGTGTAAAATATAAGGGATAGATTTAGGAAACAAATTCACTTTCAAAAAGTGCTGCAAAATGTTTCAAGATGCTAGCTTTTACTTTGGCTTCATCTACTTTTTCGACACCTAGTTCTACATGTAAAGAAGTAACTGCTTTACCTCTAATTCCGCAAGGGATAATATGGTCAAAATAGCCCAAATCGGTGTTTACATTTAAGGCAAATCCGTGCATGGTGACCCAACGGGAGGCGCGTACGCCCATGGCGCATATTTTGCGGGCAAAGGGGGTGCCAACTCCTAACCATACGCCTGTTTCTCCTGGACTACGGCCACATTCTAAACCGTACTCTTGTAGGGTCAAAATAATAGATTCTTCCAGAAAACGCAGGTATTTATGGATGTCTGTAAAAAAATTTTCAAGATCCAATATGGGATATCCCACAATTTGACCTGGACCATGGTAGGTGATGTCTCCACCGCGATTTATTTTATAAAAAGTAGCGCCTTTATCTGCCAATTGTTTTTCAGACAAAAGTAGGTTGCTAAAATCCCCACTCTTGCCCAGCGTGTAAACATGCGGATGGCTTACAAAAAGAAAGTAATTTGGGGTGGCTAACTCCAATTCTTCTCGTCGGTTTTGCATCTTTAAGGCTACAATGGCTTTGAACAATTCTTCTTGGTATTCCCAGGTTGTTTTGTAGTCTTTGGTTCCTAAATCTTGGAGTTGTATTTTGTTGTTCATGTGGTTCAAATTCTGCTTTAAAGCTTTAATGCCTATTCTCGGAAAGATTTTCTAGAGGAATGCTTTTCACAAAACGCTTTCGGTCTTGGGCTATTCCTCTGGCATCGATACGGTTTTTGTTTTTTTGTAAAAGGATAGGCAATAGAATAGGTGGATTTGTTTGAAAAATCACCTAACTTTTTTAAAAATTCATCTTCGGGATCTTCTTGTTTTTTTGGGCAAAGATACAAACTCTATACGGAATTGCTAAACTCTTGGGGATACTTAATTCTAGATACGAGGTATTGTAAACTAGCCCCGATTGGAAGCGGTATCCCACGCCTTTTTTTGGGCGTGGATAAAGCGGAAAGCGGGACAGAATTGGATAAGGTGTGCGGACTTAATGCTCCAGAATCTGCGCTGGCTTGGGTTGCTATTTTAGCAGAGGCTGTTTTTTTGTTATTTTAACACATAAAGACTATCTTTGTGCTCTTAAAAATCAGAGTAAAATGGCATTATCCGAACAAGAAATTATCCGTAGAGAAAAACTACAAAACTTACGAAACTTAGGGATTAACCCGTATCCTGCTAATCTTTTTGCTGTAGATCATACTTCCAAACAAATAAAGGAAAGCTTTGAAGAGGGCAAGAAGGTTGTTGTGGCTGGGCGTTTGATGAGTGTTAGAGACCAAGGTAAGGCCTGTTTTGCGGAACTGCAAGATAGCGAGGGACGTATTCAGTTGTACGTGAATCGGGATGTATTGTGTGTTGGAGAGGATAAAACGCTTTATAATCAGGTTTTTAAAAAATTAACGGATCTAGGGGATTTTATTGGTATTGAAGGAGAATTGTTTACCACCAAGGTAGGCGCTCAGTGTATTAGGGTGGATGGGTTTACTTTTTTGAGTAAAACGTTACGTCCGTTGCCGTTGCCAAAAGTGGACGAGGATGGAAAGGTACATGATGCTTTTAACGATGCCGAATTGCGTTATAGAATGCGCTACGTAGATTTGACGGTGAACCAAAACGTAAAGCAAACGTTTGTTAAAAGAACAAAATTGTTCAACGCCATGCGTGGTTTTTTTAACGATGCTGGATATCTTGAGGTCGAAACGCCTATTTTGCAATCCATTCCGGGTGGTGCAGCGGCGCGTCCGTTTATTACGCATCATAACTCTCTTGATATGCCGTTGTATATGCGTATAGCAAATGAGTTATATTTAAAAAGATTAATCGTAGGTGGATTTGATGGGGTGTATGAGTTTTCTAAAAATTTCCGTAACGAGGGAATGGATAGAACACACAATCCAGAATTTACTGCCATGGAAATATATGTAGCCTACAAGGACTACAACTGGATGATGGAGTTTACGGAGAACTTACTGGAACATTGCGCCATTGGTGTAAATGGTACTAGTGAAGCTACTTTTGGAGAACACAAAATCAACTTTAAAGCACCTTATGCTCGTGTGACCATGACGGATTCTATCCAGCATTTTACTGGTTTTGATATTTCTGGCAAAACCGAAGCAGAACTTTTTGAAGCTGCCAAAGCAATGGGAATTGAAGTAGATGCTACCATGGGGAAAGGGAAATTGATTGACGAAATTTTTGGCGCTAAATGCGAAGGAAATTATATTCAGCCTACATTTATCACGGACTATCCAAAGGAGATGTCTCCGCTTTGTAAAGAGCACCGGGATAATCCGGAATTAACGGAGCGTTTTGAATTAATGGTTTGTGGTAAAGAAGTAGCAAATGCTTATTCGGAACTAAATGACCCTATTGATCAAAGAGCTCGTTTTGAGGATCAAATGCGTTTGGCTGAAAAAGGGGATGACGAGGCCTCTGGAATTATTGATGAAGATTTTTTGAGAGCACTAGAATATGGTATGCCACCAACCTCTGGATTAGGGATTGGAATGGATCGTTTGATGATGTTTTTGACTAATAATGCTTCGATTCAAGAAGTATTGTTTTTTCCTCAAATGAGACCAGAGAAAAAACAAATCACGGTAGAGCTTGAAGCAGACGAGAAAACAATTGTAGCCATTCTAGAGGCCAATGACAACCAAATGGAGTTTGGATTGCTCAAAATAAAATCCGAATTAAGCGGTAAAAAATGGGATAAAGCCATGAAAAACCTTTCGGCACTTGGAATGACCGAAGTAGTTGTTGCAGATAATGGCAAGGCATGTAGATTGAAAGGCTAAACCATAATTGCTAAACACTAGCGTTATAAATAAAAACAAACCCGACAGCTGTATACGCTGTCGGGTTTGTTTTTTTAGACTAATTCAGGAATTGAAATAGTTAGTAACTCTTGTTTGTATAGGGGTAATAATTGGGTTTCGGTATTTGCAAATGGGGCATCAGTAAAGAGTGTTTCGTAGTAGTTAATTCCGTCTAAAAGATTGTTCTTGAAAGAGTTCCATTTTTTAATTTGCCCTGCGTTGATTGTTTCGGATACGGTTTGAATTTCGTTTTTTAAATAATCCAGGTACATTTTGAGTTCTTTAACAAACATATTGGGGCGGTTTGTATTGGTTACAACATTCGCATTTCCGTAAATGTGTTGCACCATTTGTGTCAAAGAAACTTCTTGGTCAAAATAAGCCATGTTAGGCCCCGGACAAATAACAACTCCTTGTTCTTGTCCTTTGATTTGTATGTCGTTTTCAAGATAGATGGCATTGGCTAAACCAACACAAAGACAGGATTTGTCTGTGATTTTATTTTTGGCGTTAGTATACATGGCGTCGCTTAAATTGGCTTTGTTATCTGCTAACTCTTGGAGTTTTATATCTTGGTATTTTTTGGAGGCGGTACAAATTCCTTCGGGGCCTAATTCTTTACTCAGAGCCAAAAACTTTTTGGGACAAGAGCTTCCTGCTTTGTTTTCTTGAATTCGTTTTTGTTTTAAGGCTTCGTTTGTGGTTCCTTTTAGGGTATTGAACGGAATTCCTAAAGGAGAAATAGGGCTGAGGTACAAATCTTCTTCGTTAGCTTTGGCTAGTAATTCGCGGGTATGGGGATCCACGGAGGTTGCTTCTGGAACCAATAAAAATGGAGAGCCCCAGCCAATAGAGTCTACTTGGTAATGAGAGAGCAAAAAGTCGTGTTCTGCGGCGGTTCCTACCCCTCCTTGAACGGTGATTTTTAATTCTAGTGGATTCTCTGGAACGGGTTTGCCTTTGGTAGTTAGGGCTTTTACCATTAGTTCGTGTGCGGAGGCTATTAATTGTTCTTTTTTGGCTTTAAATTCTTCTAGAATAGGTCCTAGCAAATGCCCTTCGGTGGCAAAGGCATGTCCTCCGCAATTTAATCCCGACTCAATCCGGTATTCAGAAACCCAAAGCCCTTTTTTGGCCAAAAAATTGCCTTGTATCATCGCAGATCTAAAGTCGCTCACTTTAAGGATTATTTTTTTGCTTAATTGGTTGTTGTTGTCCGGAAAAAAAACATCAAAATTCTCAAAATAACTGTACAATCTGGGGTTCATGCCTGCCGAAAGAACCACAGAGGAGGTCAAAGTACTGTTGGCAAAGCCACGTAATGAGGCGTGGGCATCATTGAATTCTGTAGGTAATTGCTCGTTTTTGTTAAAGTTGTCTTTATCTACCTTGGTCATGATGTTAACATCAATTGCTCCAGTGGTAAGGTGGTTGTCTATATAGTTTTTGAGCGCTTCTTTGCCTTCTTCAAGCTTGCCTTGTAGACCTTGTTTGACGGCAGATTTATTAGGTAACATGGCAATATAGTTTTCTAAGACAATTTTGCTTTCGGTTAACTCGGTTTTAAAAGCTTCAAATTTTTGCTTTACAATAGTGTCTACTAAATTAAGATACGAAGTGACCCGTTCTGCACGATAATCTTGCATTTTTTGGGTAATTTCGTGGTACGGAAGATGAAATTTAGAACTATAAAAAGCACTCATTTTTTCTATTAAATCATCATCAATAATAGAAATTACTGAAGAAATCCCATATTTAGCCACTCTAATCGGACTGTCAATGGTGTAAGCGAGTCCCATCACCGGAATGTGAAAGGTATGTACTGGTTTAGTAATGGTCATAGACATATTTTTTAAAAATAATAATCTACAAATATTGCTATTCTATCCCGTTAAAAACCTGATATTTATCATTGGGCTTTTTTTTTAACGAATAATTTAGAGCACATCATTTTTTTGTACCGAACTAAAAACCCGCTTGATGGTTTTTGTTTGAATTCTAAAATAAGTCAAAGCAAACCCTATTTTATGCCAAAAAAATACCGCAACAAAGCTATTTGTTGCGGTAAGTAGTATACACTAGCCAGGTGGCGTTTAATAATCGTTTTTATTTTTAAACCTAGGATCGTTTCTCTGGATAAACTCGGTTTTCCTTCTAGGGATTTCTTCCTTTGGTAAACTTGCTTCTTCTGTTTTGCTTGAAGGAGCTATAAGTGCATTGAGCTCTTTTATTTCGGCATCGGTCAAATCACGGTAACGCCCCACCGGAACATCTAGAGAAATGTTTATAATACGGATGCGTTTTAGCGCAGTAACCTCGTATCCAAGATATTCACACATTCTACGAATTTGGCGGTTTAAACCCTGAGTCAGAATAATTTTAAAAATATATTTACTGATTTGTTCTACTTTACATTTTCGGGTAACGGTATCTAGTATGGGCACGCCATTGCCCATCCGTTCTATAAAACGATCTGTAATGGGTTTGTTTACCGTTACGGTATATTCTTTTTCGTGGTTGTTTCTGGCCCGAAGTATTTTGTTCACAATATCGCCATCATTGGTCATAAAAATCAAGCCTTCACTGGCTTTGTCTAGCCTACCTATTGGGAAAATTCGTTTAGAATAATTGATGTAATCTACAATATTATTGCGCACCTCTAAATTAGTGGTGCATTCAATACCAATGGGTTTGTAAAAAGCAAGATACACCGATTTTTCGTTTTTTTCTCTAATTAAAGTACCATCAATACGCACTTCATCTTTAAAAGAAACTTTGGTTCCAAGCTCTGGTACCACACCGTTTATGGTTACCCTACCTTCTGCAATGATTTTGTCTGCTTCACGGCGGGAGCAATAGCCTGTTTCTCCTATAAATTTATTAAGACGTTTTAAATTTTCTTCCATACTACAAAAGTAATACTAAATTGTGTAATGGTGGAGAGGCTGGATTATTTAATTTGGGCGTTTTGGTAAAAGGAAATTTATTTTTTGGATATAAACGTGTTGGAGTCAAACAAAAAATGTGCAATTTTTGTATAAAGTGCCGCATCATGCATGCTGTGTCCGAGTCCATTTGTTTCTACCAAAACAGCTTCTTTCCAGTGTTGTGCTATTTTTTGCGCTTCTTTAAACAAAACAATGCTGTCTGAGATGTCATGTGCTATAAATCCTTTGGTTGTAATTTGAGAGGCAAAATACTTTCCAGAAAAATCCTTTAGGTTCAAATCAAAATGGGTTTTATAGTGCTTTTCGAGACCTTTGTAGATGGTAGTATTCAAGCCCAGCATCTGGATGTAATTGTGGAGAATAACTTTAAAATCACTCGGAGATCCTAAAATCACCATTTTTTGGATAGCGTTGTTTTGGTATGTAGCTTGGTAGTATAAGCAGGTTTTGGCGCCTAACGAATGCCCTATTATATATTGTGGTTGGTGTTTTTGGGCTACTATATTTATAAAAGAAGCATATTGAGGGATGTTAAATTCTTTTCCGCTAGAGAGTCCATGAGCGGGTCCATCTAGAGCAATAATGGTGCTGCCCGATTTTTTTAAATAAGGCAAAATGTTTTCCCAACGCGAAGCATTGCTTTCCCAGCCATGAACTAATAAAATAACGGTTTGGTTGCCACTCCAGATATAGGTTTGAAAATGGGCGTTGTGGTGGTAATGGGTAGTAGTTTCTGCTTCTTGCAAAATAGCAGGTAGCTTGTCTTTGGTAAATTTGCCTTCTCGTGGTTCGCTAAAAAGCGCATAAGCAAGTTGCACGGCTTTGTTTGGAGCGATATAGCTCAGTAGATTGATGTAGGCTCCAATAGATTTGGCAACAATTGTTTTAACTATTTTTTTCATAATAAAAAAGTCCCGATAGGGTAGGTATCGGGACTTAAATATAATTAAAATTTAGAAAACAATTTTTCCATTTTTTCTTTTTCTTCCTCAGCCAAGGTGCTGTCTACCAAAATTCTTCCAGAATGTTCGTCAGTGATGATTTTTTTTCTTGAAGCAATCTCTACTTGGGTTTGTGGTGGAATCGTAAAAAACGATCCTGCAGAAGCGCCTCTTTCAATAGATACTACTGCTAAACCATTACGAACACTGGTTCTTATTCTGGTATACGCTGCAAGTAATCTGTCTTCAATGGTGCTTTGAAACTCAAGTGATTTTTCGGTCAAGTATGCTTCTTCTTTAGCTGTTTCAGACAAGATGGCCTCTAACTCCGATTTTTTATGCTTTAAGTGGTTGGATTTTGTTTCTAATCTTTCTTTAGATTGAGAAATAACTTCTTTTTTGTGTTCAATCGAAGCCTTCATTTCTTTGATTTGCTTTTCGGCTAATTGAATTTCAAGTTCTTGAAATTCTACTTCTTTGGTTAAAGAGTTAAATTCTCGGTTGTTACGAACGGTTTCTTGTTGTTTCGTATATTTTTTGATGGCTTCTTTGTGCTCATCAATTGCATTCTTTTTTGACTTGATTAGGTCTTCAATTACTTCAAGTTCTCCTTTCAATTTCTCCGAACGAGTGCTTAAACCAGCAACTTCATCTTCTAGATCTTCCACCTCAAGAGGAAGTTCCCCTCTTACATTTCTAATTTCGTCAATTCTAGAGTCAATCAATTGTAAATCGTAGATTGCTCTTAACTTGTCCTCAACACTTAATTCTTTCGTATTCGCCATATTCTATAAGTACTTAACTGGATTTGTATTTTCTTCAGATAAAATGATTGCAAAATTAAGGATTTTTTTCCGAAGAAAATCAACAATATAATTTTTTGTATAGCGTTCGCTCTCAAAATGTCCAATATCTGCCAAAAGTAAGCTATTTTCGGCTTCGTAAAACTGATGGTATTTTAAATCTGCAGTCAAAAAAGCATCGGCTCCAGCCAAAATTGCATTTTTTATGGCATAACTTCCGGATCCACCCAATACGGCAACTTTTTGTATTTTGGTATCTCTAAGGACAGAATGACGAATGCCCTCGGCGCCCATTTTGTCTTTAACTAACCGCAAAAAATCTATTTCGGTCATGGGTGCTTCAAATTCGGCTAGCATTCCGAGGCCAATATTTTGATGGGTGTTTTTTAAATCATAAACTTCGTAGGCTACTTCTTCGTAAATGTGGTTGGTAAATAGTGCTTTTAAAATTTTGGATTCTAAATGTTTTTCAAAGGTAACTTCTATCTTTATCTCTTGGGCTTCTATTAGTTCCAAACGGTTTCCGATTACAGGGTTGCTGTTTTCGCCTCCTTTGTAGGTACTAGTGCCTGTGGAGGTAAAGCTGCAGTTTTCGTAATTTCCGATTTGTCCAGCACCAGCCTCAAAGAGCGCTTCTCTTACTTTAAGGACATTTTCGGCAATGGTATAGGTGACTAATTTACGGATGTACTGTTGTTTTGGGATTAAAATTTTGGCATTTTTGAGGCCAAGGGCGTCGCAAAATATTTTGTTAACTCCTTCGGGATGGTTGTCTAGGGCAGTATGAACAGCATAAATGGCAATGTCATTGCGTATGGCCTTGGCAATGGCTCGGGCTACATAATTTTGTCCAATTATTTTTTTTAGTCCTGAGAACAAAATAGGATGAAAACAAACGATCAGGTTGCAATCCTTTACAATAGCTTCCTCAATTACACTCTCTAAGGCATCATGACAAACCAAAACTCCCGTGGCTGGCACATCTGGATTCCCTACTAATAACCCTACGTTGTCAAAATCTTCGGCATAGGCCAATGGAGCCATTTGCTCAAGAACGGTAAGTATTTCTTTTATTTTCATGGTTGCTTTTTTGTGACAAACAAATTAACGAATAAACAAATCAATTTTAAAATAAAAAAATTACTTTCGTGAAATGAAGCTACTCCGACAACTACTTTTTCCGTTTGCCATTATATATGGTTGGATCACCCGTATTCGTAATTTTTGTTTTGATACCGGGATTTTAAAATCCTATTCTTTTGATTTGCCAGTGATTGCTGTAGGTAATTTGAGTGTTGGTGGAACCGGAAAAACGCCTCAAATTGAGTATCTAATCCGATTGCTTCAACAGGATTATCGTGTGGCTACTCTAAGCCGGGGTTACAAACGCGAATCCAAAGGTTTTGTGCTTGCGGATGCAGATGCAAATGCCAGAATACTTGGCGATGAGCCCTTTCAATACTATCAAAAATTTAAAAAAATTCAGGTAGCGGTAGATGCCAATCGCAAAAACGGCATAGAGCAATTGCTATTGCAAAAGCCAAAACCACAGGTGATTTTGTTAGATGATGCCTACCAGCACCGCAAGGTAAAAGCGGGTTTTTATGTGTTGCTTACCTCTTATGGAGAGTTGTATTCAGAGGACAGGATGTTGCCTACTGGAAATCTAAGAGAGTATGCCAGTGGTGCCAAACGAGCCCATGTGGTTGTGGTCACTAAATGTCCGGTAGGGCTTTCTGAGCAAGAGCAAAATTCTATAAGAGATAAATTAAAGCTAACCAAAGAACAGGCTTTGTTTTTTAGCACCATTGCATACCAAGATAGTTTG
The DNA here is from genome assembly GCF_001831475.1 of Flavobacterium crassostreae. NCBI lineage: Bacteria > Pseudomonadati > Bacteroidota > Flavobacteriia > Flavobacteriales > Flavobacteriaceae > Flavobacterium > Flavobacterium crassostreae. The sequence continues at coordinate 1,292,013 of NZ_CP017688.1, forward strand.
TGTTCTGAAAAAACAACTCTAATGGTGCAGGATATCATCCAAGAAGACAAAGTGCTTGTAGCCGGAATTGCTAAGCCAGAGCCCTTTTTTGCGCACCTACAAACGGCAAATTCGGTGCAAATTCGGTATCCAGACCACCATCATTTTACTACAAAAGACATTTTAGAGATTAAAAAACAATCTCAAAATAAAATACTAATTACGACCGAGAAAGATTTTATGAGGCTAAAAGATAGTGTTCTAAAGGAGCAATTGTATTATTTGCCCATTAGTAGCGCATTTTTAAATAATGAAGAAGCGTTTAGAGCAAAAATAAAAAATTATGTAGCGACCAATGTAACAAAGCCAGCCTAGATGCCAAATGGATAATGCGGTATTTGTTATTATAAACAGAGTAGTTTTTTAAAAAAAGATAGCCTAATTTGGGTAATACATACTTGCGCCACGATCAAACGTTTTTCGCTGTTTTTGAGATTGCAGAATGCATCAAGTTTTAAACACGAGAGACTATTTCGGTTAGAGGTGTTTTTAAATAAAGGACCCCGTATTAAGAGAGATTTTGCAAAATAATGCTATAAAAATCTTCGGGAGTAAATGGTTTGGTAACCACATCATTCATCCCAAAAGAAAGCAGCATTTCTCTATTTTCGTCTAGAGATATTGCCGTAACAGCAATAATCGGGGTGATGGTATTGAATTTTCGGATTTCCTTGGTGGCAACAGTGCCATTAATCCCTGGCAAATGCACATCCATGAGTACCAAATCATAGGCATGACGTTTTAGGTGTTCCATGGCCTCCTCGCCGTTATCAATTATCACTGAATGAACCCCTTTGTTTTTGAGCATTGTTTTGGTGATCATTTGGTTGATTTTGTTGTCTTCCACAATGAGAATTTTTTTATTTTGTAAAGCACTATAATCCGTTGCTTTGGTTTGTTGGGTACTATAATTTTTGTTTTCTTCAATATCCAATTCCAAATCAAACGAAAAGGCAGATCCTGTCCCTAGGGTGCTTTTTAAATGCATTTTTCCGCCCAAAATAGTCACTAGTTTTTTTACAATGGTCAACCCCAGGCCTGTGCCGCCATACTTTCGGTTTATTTCTGTGGATCCTTGCGTGAAACTCTCAAATACGGTTTCTAGTTTGTTTTCCGGAATTCCTATTCCGGTGTCTGTTATCACAAAAGATAAAAAAGCTTTTTGCGGACTCAATTGTTTTACTTTGGCAGTAACAAACACCTCTCCATCTTGGGTAAATTTGAGTGCATTGTTTATTAAATTCATGAATATTTGCGAAATTTTCATCGGATCTCCTCTCAAAATTTCTGGAATTTCTGGATCCATACTAAGCGCAAAGTGGTTGTTGTTTTTTTGGGCCAACTCTTTCAAAGAGTTTTGAATATCTTCGAGGAGTTTTTTGAGATTAAAACTAATGTTTTCCACTTCGGTTTTATTGGCCTCAATTTTGTTTATTTCTAATATTTCGTTGATAAATGTGGCTAAATAGTTTGCAGAAAATTTCAGAGAAGAAAGATAGTGCAGTTGGGATTTTTTAGGATTTTCTTCTAACAACAAATGCGTTAATCCATTAATGGCATTCAAGGGAGTGCGCAATTCATGGCTTACTGTAGAGAGAAATTCAGATCGGGCCTCGGAGGCTTTTTCTATTTTTTCTTTGGCAAGGAGCAGCTCGTTATTTTTTTCTTTGAGCAACAAGTTGGATTTGTTTCGGATGATATTATTTTTGTACAAAGACAGGCTTAACAAAGACAAGATAGCAATCAAGGCTACTGCTAATATATTGATGAGTTTAGAGAATTTACTAGTTCTTTCTTTCTCAGCATTTTGTTTGTTTAATTGTGCCACGCTTTTTAGGCGTTGTTCTTTTTTAAAATTTTCATAATCATCGATTTCTAATTTTTGATTGTTTAAAATTTCAAAATTTTCTTTTAGATTTAAGTAGAGTTTCAAATACGCAAAAGCCTTGTTTTTTTCGAGCATTCTTTCGTGAATAGTACTCAGGGCTAACAGTATGTTGAGGCGTTGTTCTAAATTTTGACCACTACTATTTAACTCATAGGCTTTCTTGAAATAGCTTAGGGCAAAATTAAATCGTTTGTTGGCCGCCTCAATGAGACCCATTTGGTAGTAGGCTTCGGTTTTGGTTTCCAAGTTTTTGGAGGTAGTAGGCTCAGAAATTACGGTGTTAAAAAAAACAGTGCTTTTTTCGAGAGCTCCTTTTGCTTTATAAATAATTGCTTGCTGCAGCGTAATGGCACGATTATAAGTAGTTATATTTAGTTTTTTGGCAATAGATAAGCTTTTTTTAAAGCAGGTTTCTGCAACATCATAATTTTGTTGCTTCATTTTGACCAACCCTAAATAATAATAGACGATGGAGTAGGTGCTTGAGATGGGTAGGTTTTTGAACAAATAAATACTTTGATTAAAAAAATCGGCTGCATCGTTGTTTTTTTTTAAATCATAATATATTTTGCCTAATTGAAATATTTGTACCGCTTTGTGGTAAGAATCTTGTTTGGACTCGCTATAATTAATTGCTTTTTGGGTATAATCAATCGCATTTTTGTAATGGTTTTTTGCAATGCTAGATTGCGCTAAACCTGTATAAAAAGAGAGGCTATCTAAGGGCTCTTTTTTTTGTGCATGCATCAAGATGCTGAAAAACAGGATAAAAGCCCAAAAATAATTCATAGTACTCTATTTTGTCCTGGTTAACAGAATTAAGTCAATTAGTCGGGAACAATAACCAATTTCGTTATCGTACCAACCCACTACTTTAACCATTTTGTCAATTACAGAGGTTAGTTGGGCATCAAAAACACAAGAATTTTTATTACCTATAATATCTACAGAAACAATAGGATCTTCGGTATAGTCCAAAATTCCTTTTAGACTAGTTTGCGAAGCGTTTTTAAAAGCAGCGTTAATCTCGGCAATAGTTACCGCCCGTTTTACATTAAAAGTAATGTCCGTAAGAGAACCATCGGGCACTGGCACTCGTATGCCACAGCCACCAATTTTGCCGTCTAAATCTGGAAAAATTTTGGTCAATGCCTTAGCAGCTCCAGTGGTTGTTGGCACAATAGATTGGCTCGCACCACGCGCTCTACGTAAGTCTTTATGCGGTTGGTCATGCAAACTTTGGTCCGTAGTGTAGGAGTGAATAGTAGTGATGTAGGCTTGTTCAATACCGCAGAGTTCTTGTATTATCTTAATCATCGGAGCCGCATTGTTGGTAGTACAGCTCGCATTAGAAAGAATGGTTTCTGAACCGTCCAAAATAGCGTCATTAACCCCCAATACAACCGTTTTGATAGCATCTGTTTCAGAGGGAGCAGATAAAATCACTTTTTTTGCTCCAGCAATAAGGTGGTTGCGGAGCGCCTCATGGGTTTTATGCTTGCCAGTTGCTTCAATAACATAGTCAATACGGAGTTTTTTCCAGTCTAGATCCAGAATATTCTTTTCGTGCAAAAAAACAAAATGCTGCTCCTCAATACAAAACCCTTGCGAGTCCGTGTGTACCGTATGCGGCAAAACCCCATGTATGCTATCGTATTTTAATAAATGTGCCATGGTTTTGGTATCCGCAATATCATTTATGGCAACAACTTCTATGGTGGGATGGTTCAATAAAAGACGAAATAAATTTCGACCAATTCTTCCAAAGCCATTTATGGCAACTCTTGTTTTCAATTTTTTAAAATTAATCAGTTATTTGGATTAAATAGGGATGCTTATTTTATAAAATATGTTTTTGTGCTTTGTACGAAGAGCGCACAAGCGGTCCGCTTTCCACGTGTCTAAAACCTAACTCCAATCCAAATTTTTCGTAAATAGCAAATTGTTCTGGAGTTATAAACTCTTTAACGGGCAAATGTTTTTTACTTGGTTGTAAGTATTGGCCTATAGTCACAACATCCACATTAGCCTCACGCAGGTCTCTCAAGGTCTGAAAAACCTCTTCCTCAAGCTCTCCCAACCCCAACATAATTCCGGATTTAGTACGGCGGATGCCTTTTTCTTTCAAATAACGCAATACCTCCAAACTACGGTCGTATTTAGCCTGAATACGCACTTCTCTAGTAAGCCTTCTAACCGTTTCCACATTATGAGAAACCACCTCTGGATTGGCCTGCACAATACGATCAATATTTCTTTCAATTCCTTGAAAATCAGGTATTAAAGTCTCCAAGGTAGTAGTAGGGTTCATTCTACGGATGGCTTTTACGGTTTCAATCCATATAATAGACCCACCATCTTTTAAATCATCCCTATCCACGCTCGTAATTACAGCATGTTTAATGTTCATTATTTTGATAGAACGAGCCACTTTTTCTGGTTCATCCCATTCCACCGTCTCAGGTCTTCCTGTTTTCACCCCGCAAAACCCGCAAGAACGAGTACACGTATTTCCTAAAATCATAAAAGTAGCCGTTCCTTCGCCCCAGCATTCGCCCATATTGGGGCAACTCCCCGAAGTACAAATGGTATTTAAGCTATATTTGTCCACAAGACCTCTGAGTTCCGTATATTTTTTTCCGATAGGCAACTTTACCTTCAACCATTTTGGTTTGGTTATTGTTTTTTCCGTTTGATCCGCTGTTGCCACGGCTAAATTATTTTCTAAAACAGTTTTCATAAAATTCATTTTTCAATATACAAAGATACATAATGTGTACCTAAAACACACAATTTGACCCGCCAAGGTTTCAGATAGTTTTTTGTTTTTAGGAGCAATTTCCAGCTATCCGCTCTATCTTTTATACCCCAAAACCGCTCTTTACAGCGGTTTTGGGGCACAAAAGGATGCCGCTACTATCTGGGCTAGGGCATTATCTACAAAACAAACAACCCAAAACAATAGCTAAAAGCCATAAAATAGTTGCAAAACCCACCCATTTAGTGGAGCTGCACCGTAATGGGCAAATTATAAGCAGTACGCACCGCCTTAGATCCCACCATAGCTGGAGACCATTTCATTTTCATGGCTTTCAAAACTCGGATAGCCTCTTTGTCCAGGCCATACCCCGGATTATTCATAACCTGAATCGCAGTCATAGAACCATCCTTTTCTATCACAAAAGACACATAGATCCGTATGTTATGCGTGCCATAAATTTCAGGACTCACAAATTGATGCGCTATAAAACGATAAAATGCCTCTATACCACCCGGAAATTCTGGTAACTTGTCCAACACCGCACCCGATACCAACGTGTTTCCATAGTCCGTAGGAGCAGTAACGGCAGCCGTACCTCCAGAATCTAGAGACCCTAGAGTTGGGGCCCCGGTGGCATCGGTAGCCGTTGGAGCCATTGCCAGAACCTCTTTATTAAGGGCGCTATCTGGAGTAGCCAAATCTGCCTTAACAATAGTAGGGTTGGCAAGTAATTTTGGAGCAGCTACATCAGGTACTTTTGCTACTGCAGCTTTTACTGCAGGCATTTGAGGCGGTGTAGTAGCTAGAGTTATTGGCGTAATTTGAATAATTTTTTCTATAGGATCCAGTACGGTTTCTATAATAAGAGCAGGATGGTTATAAAACAGTCCAATTGCTTTGGGAGCGCCAATTAAGGTAGCGCACAACAACACCCCTATACCGAGTGCAAAAAAAGAAGTCTTTGCATTCTCCTTGCGCAATACATACGCCCCGTATTCTTTGTTTTTGTTTTCAAAAACCAGATCGATCCAGTTGGTTTCGTAAATGCTTGATTTAGACATAATTTAAAGATTTAAAGGTTAGGTAGTTCTTAAATCATAAGCAAATAAGTATTTAAAGCATAACGAAAACCCTAAAAGGATTATTGTTCCAATTTAGTTAATTAGCTTCAATACAAAGAGTCTAAATCACAATAATTTTAAATAAATCTAATAAAGCGAAGTTTTTTTTACAGAAAAACAAAAAGCACTACTAGCGTTTGCTTTGGATAATCTCTGCCAGTAATTTTTTGGCACGCAGCAATTTTATCTTCACATTGCTTAAAGGTTCGTTAATAGTAGTGGCAATTTCTTGGTAGCTCATTTCCTGAAAGTACCGCAATTGTATTACCTCTTGGTAATGCGGCTGCAGTTCTTTAATACATTGTAATAAACGCGAAAGATTTTGTTGCGTAATCAGTTCGTCTTCAGCAGATGGCGTGGTATCTGCAATATTGTAGGCTTTTTGGTCCTCTCGGTTTGTGATTTCAACAAATAGATTGGTCTTTTTTTTGCGCATTACATCAATATGCACGTTTTTGGCAATAGTAATTAACCAAGTATTGAATTGAAATGCAGTGTTGTACGTGCCGATTTTATCAAAGGCTTTAGAGAACGTTTCAATAGTAATATCCTCGGCAGTGGTTTGGTTTTCGGTACGCTTGAGCATAAAGGCATATACCTGATTCCAATACTGATTCAATAGAAAGGTAAAGGCAACTTGATCTCCTTTTTTGGCTTTTTCTATTTGTTTGGCTACTTCCAATGGGTTGGTTTTGAGAAGATATTTAGTATAAAAACATGTAATTGGGTAACAATAAGCACCAGTTCTACCACCGGAAACCAATATTTTAAATCTTTTTCGTCTAATTTTAAACTAGTGTAGCCCACCACAGTCCAGGCGCAAAAATACCGAATTAAAATTAGGCCCAATACTAGCATCCACTGAAACTCAAAAGCCAACAATACCACAGCAGTTATCAGAAATAAAAGTTGGGAGCCATAAAATAGCCCAAGCTTAAATTGGTCTCGTTTTTTGTAATGGTTTGCTGTAGTAATATGGCGTCTTTTTTGGGTTATCCAAGCCTTATAATTTGTTTTGGGTTTTGAATAGGTAAAGCTTTCTTTGGTATAAACAAGGGCAGTATTTTTGGCATTGGCAGCCTCATTTATAAATAAATCATCATCACCAGACCTTACTTGGATGTGGCTAATAAACCCATTTACATCAAAAAAAACCTCTTTTTTATAGGCAAGGTTTCTTCCAACGCCCATATAAGGACTACCAACTTTTGCCCACGAAAAATATTGCAGTGCTGTTAGCAGGGTTTCAAAACGAATTATTTTATTCAAAAAAGAGTTGGCCACTTTTTCGTAACCACCATATCCCAGAACAATGGTTTTTTGCATCGTAAATTGGGCACTCATTGCAGTTATCCAATCTTTAGAATTAGGATAGCAATCCGCATCCGTAAAAAGCAAATAGTCTTTTTTGGCGGCTTTTATTCCTAAGGTTAAGGCATATTTTTTATTACCCCAAAAGGCTTCGTTATTGGCTACTTTTACCAACCGAATATTTGGATATTGCTTTTCTAATTCTTCAAAAACATCCAAAGTATGGTCACTAGAGGCATCATCTATCAAAACAATTTCAAAATCAGGATAATCTTGTTGTGCCAAAAGCGGAATAAATTGTGCCACATTTTCCTCTTCATTTTTAGCACATACCACCACCGAAATGGGAAGTTTTTTGGGTACCGTATGTTGTTTTTTTGCAAAAGCAAATTTGCCAAAAATAGCGGCATAATAAACTAATTGTATAACAACAATACAAATAAAGAAGTATAGGATGGATATAAGCATTAGCGTTCAATAAATTTTCAAATAATCTGCAAAGATAGGCATACCAACAGTAAAATTAAACCATGCATTTAGAATTAATACTAAAATAATACCCAAATTAGGCTCTAAAGTATTCTGGAAACTTGTATCCGACTTTATTGAAGCTTCTTTCTTACATTTTTAATTTTTTTTTCTGAAAAAAAACATACCTAAGCCATTCTAGAAACAAGACAGCCAGAAGTGGTTTTATAACCATATTTGGATCTAGATGATATTGACTTCGGCCTCGATAGCAATACCAAAAGTGTCCAAAATAGTTTGTTGTATTGTTTTGGATACCTCTAAAATTTCTTGACCTGTTGCTTGCCCATAATTCACTAAAACAAGAGCTTGATTTTTGTGTATTCCGGCGTCGCCAAAACGTTTGCCTTTAAAACCTGCTTGCTCAATGAGCCATCCTGCAGGAACTTTTACTTGGGTTGCAGATATTTCAAAAAATTTCATCTCCGGAAATTTAGCCAAAATAGGTTGGAACGCAGTTTTAGAAAGAATAGGGTTTTTAAAAAAACTACCACTGTTTCCTAATTCTTTTGGATCCGGCAACTTGCTTTTTCGGATTGCAATTACGGCATTACTGATGTCTTTTAAACTAGGGTTTGTAATGTTTTTTTGCGCCAATTGGTTGGTAATATCTCCATAAGAGGTATTGATCTGGTGGTTTTTTTTGGTCAATTTAAAAACCACCGATGTAATGATATACTGGTCTTTAGCGGTATTTTTAAAAATGCTTTCACGGTAGCCAAAATGGCATTGCTCTTTAGTGAAGGTGACTTCTTCTTGGTTTTGGATGGCAATAGCCGTACAGGATACAAAACAATCTTTGATTTCGGTGCCATAAGCGCCAATGTTTTGCACAGGCGTGGTACCTACGTTTCCAGGAATAAGGGACATATTCTCTAATCCGCCAAAATCTTGGTTGATGGTCCAGAGCACAAATTCATGCCAGTTTTCTCCAGCCTGACTCTCTACCCAAACATACGCGTCATTCTGTTGGATTATTTTTTTGCCTTTTAAATCCACATGCACCACCAAAGCATCAATATCTTTGGTTAACAACATATTGCTACCTCCGCCAAGTATAAATTTAGGAACCAAGTGGGTTTTTGCCAAAAGCGTTTTTAATTCCATAACAGAGTGTACGGCAACAAACTCTTTGGCCTTGGCTTCAATGCCAAAAGTATTGTAGTTTTTTAAAGAAAAGTCATGCTGGATTTCCATAAAATAAGGTGCTTTGTATTAGTGTAAACAGGCCTCAAAAGTAAGAATTAAAATTTAGTTGGATACGTTTTTAACCAAATATGCATCATAAATAAGGGCAGGATGTATGCAGCCATCCGTGGGTCTCCTTTCTGGAAATTACGAACTAGTTTGCGGCCATCCAAGTGGTTAAAATAAGGCATTTCAAAGAGTTCGCTTGCAGCAAAAGAGCTTAATTCTTGTTTAAAAACAGCACTTTTTATTAAATAATCTCCCCATGGTGCGCTCAGTCCTATTTTTTTAAAATTCAAAATTTCTGAAGGTAAGCGTTCTTGCATGGCCGTTTTTAGAATGTATTTGCCTTTTTTGCCCCTAAAAAACCATTGGTCATCCAAGCTTCCGAGTCCGGTGATTAGTCGTTGGTCTAAAAATGGTTCTCTACATTCTATCCCAGCCCCCATAGTAGTGCGGTCATTTCTGTCTAATAAAGAGTTGAGGTAGGTGTGTTGGTCAAAGTATAAGGCTTGACGTCTTAAATTGTTAGGATATACTTCTTTGGCCTCTTGATAAATATGGTTTCTGTACTGGTTTTGAGGTGCTCTAAGTAAGCCAAATTGTTTTGCAATATCTGGTGGATAGATGTTACAACCATTATAAAGTACCAAACCAGCATGAGTTGGTATTTGCGCATAGCGGATTAGTTTTTCGTAACGTGCTTTTTGGGCAAAAAGACCAAAGCTACCCATCTTGGCAATTATACCAAGTAAGGAAGGATATTGCAAGGGTTTATAGCGCACATAACCTCCCATTAGTTCATCGGCACCTTCGCCGGAGAGCAATACTTTTACCTTGCTTTTGGCTTTTTGTGCAATGGTCAAAAGGTGCGGTTCATTCAGGTGCATGATTGGTTCGTCTTGAAAATAGGTAGCGTTTAAAAGTTGCTCGTATAACTGGTAGTCTTCTAATTGTATGGTCTCAAAAGGATATTCTAGTTGGTCCGATAGCATTTTTGCCAAATGAGATTCGTTGTGTTGCTTCTCTTTAAAGCCAATATTAAAGGTGCTAATATTTTTAAAATTTTGCGCCTTTAGAGAAGCCAAAATAGAAGAAGAATCCAGGCCTCCACTGAGCAAAACTCCTACAGGAGCATCACTAACCATGCGGAGTTTTACGGAGGCATCTAAGGTGGAGGTAAACCAGTCTACTGGATTTTGGATGGTAGCTTGGTTTTGGATTTCGTGTTTTAAATCCCACCATTTTTGGACCACAACTTTTTGGTTTGGATAAATGTGGATATGGTGGCCAGGAAGTACTTTTTTTACGTTTTGATACAAGGTGTTTTCGCCGGCAACAAAACGGTTAAAAACATATTCTTCTAGAGAGTCTTGTGCTATTTTTAGAGGTACACCTGCTGCAAATAAGGCTTTTTGCTCTGAGGCAAAATACAGCGTTTGGTTGTAAAAGCTATAATATAATGGTTTGACTCCCATTCGGTCTCGGGCCAGAACCAATTTTTTTTGTTCGGTATCCCAAATTGCAAACGCAAACATACCGTTGAGGCGGGGTAGCATTTCTAGCCCATACAATTGGTAGAGAAGCAAGAGCACCTCTGTATCTGAGCTGGTTTTTAATACAAACCCTTTGTTTTTTAATTCGGGATAAAAATCTTTAAAATTATATATTTCGCCATTATATACCATTATATAACGTTGGTTCTGGGAAACAAAAGGCTGTTTGGCTGCAGCCGAAAGATCCAAAATAGACAAACGTCTGTGGCCTAGTCCAAGATTGTTTTCGATAAAAACCCCCTTGTCATCAGGTCCCCTGTGTTCTAGCGCATCCCGCATTTTGGTAACACAACTAAGGGACACTTTTTTTTGGGATTGAAGATGTAATATTCCGTTTATTCCGCACATGGTTGTTGGTCTTGATGGCTCCAAAGGAGCTCGTGGTATTTTTGGGCGATTAGTGCCATATTGATTTGGTAATTGGCCTGTTGTTGTACTAAATTTAAATTAAAATCGAGAGCCTTGCTACGGTATTCGGGTTGCTTATAGGTATTCAAAATAGTTTCGGCAAGGGTTTGGTAATCTCCAACGGCAACCAAAGACCCGTTTTGATTGTGGGTGATCCATTGCTGATTGCCGGCAATATCCGACACAATTGGGTAGCAGTGGGTAGCCATGGCCTCAAATAAAGAAGCCGAAACTCCTTCGGTATTTGGCATGCTGAGGTAGTAATTTGCTTTTTGTAAATGTTGGGGTAACTCCGTGTACAACACGCTGCCTAAAAAGCGTACTTTTTGCTGGAGTTGCAGTCTAGAGGTTTGTTTTTTTAAATCGCTCATGCAGCTGCCATCTCCCAGAATGGTGAGCTCAAAATCAACGCCTTTTTGGTCTAATATTGCAAAGGCTTTCAGAATAACTTCGTGCCCATACTCTGGGGTTAAAGAACGCGTTACTATAGCATGTATTTTTTGGGTCGCCAATGCAGTATTAGGTTTAAAGCGTTTTAGATCAATCCCTTTGGGCAGAACCAGTACTTTTTGCATGTTTGCACCAGCGGCCAGCATAGCAGGAGTCATCACGGATCCCCAAGCGTGTATCAAATGGGCTTTCTGGAAGGTGTATTGCTGCATTATTTTTTTTATAGGATAGCTCAAAGAGCCAATAGGCCACAAGTCTGTGATGCCTTGTTGGGCTATCACAATACAATTGGCACCCGAGAGTGCTGCCAGAAAACCATAACTTGTGGTGCGTTCGGCAACCACTAGATCTGGCTGTACGGATCGTACTATTTTTCGGATTTTAAAAATAGCGGTCACAAATTCGAAACCTCGCAACCAGCGGTTTTTAAAGCTATTTGAGGGTGTTTGGAGCTCCCAACTCTGGATCTCAAAACCGCCAAATTCTTGGAGTCCTTTTTGCCAAGTAATTGCATCAGCGCGATAGGTTTCGCCCAAAAAAAGTATTTTTCTTTTTTGCATGTTCCTAGATTATACCTCTTGATCTGCAGTTACAGCACGGTTAAGAAATTCATTTAAGGGTTGTAATAAAATTAATTTTTTACATTTATTGGCTGCAAAATCCTTTTGGGTTATTTCGGTAAAATCAAATTCTTGGAGTACTTCAAAGCTTTTTAGTTTGAGTAAATCCAGGGCTGGATGGTCTTTATCATAGCCTCTTGGCGGATTTTTAAGGGTGCTTTTGTCTGTTCTGGAGAAGCTTCCAAATTCTTTTTGGAAGGTTTGGTCTTGGATGATAGTTTCTAAATCTTCATAAAAAAAAGCAATCTCTTTTCTGATTTTTTTTAAATCTTCGGGCAAAGGAGCATAAAAACCGCCTGCAATAAAACTAGCTCCTCGTTCTATATGGACGTAATATCCTGCTCTGTTTTTGCCTTTGGCTCCAGAGGACAACCAAATGCCCAAATGGGATTTATAGGGAGATTTGTCTTTAGAGAAACGAATGTCTCTATTAATCCTAAAAGTGCAATTTTTTACTTCCAGCATCTCAAGAGAAGGGTCTAGTGGCTTCATGATATCTAAAAAGGCAGCAACCAACTGTTGGTAATCTTTTTTAAAGACATCGTATCTTTTTTTATTGGCAGCAAACCAATCTCGGTTGTTATTGGCGTTTAAATCGTCTAGAAACTGTACACTTTCTTTAGTGAGCATGGTAGTTTTTTTTTAATTTTTAGTACTTTGCATTCCCTCAGAATGCCATCTTAAAAACCCGCCGTCTAATTCATAAATAGTAGTAAACCCGAGTTCTTTGAGTTTGCTAGATGCTTCTTTGCTTCGGCGACCACTTTTGCAATATACAAAAACGGCTTTGGTTGGATCCAATTGTTTGCTCTGGGCTTCAAATTGAGTACCCAACCAATCGATGTTTTGGGCTTTGAGCAAGTGGCCTTGTTGGAATTCTTCGGGGGTACGTACGTCCAAAATTTGAGCGTTGGCTGTGTTTTCTATTTTTTCAGAAAAAGCTTCGGGAGATACAACATGTAGTTGTTGTGAGTAGGGTTTTTGACAACCAAGAAGCATAAAACTGCTTATAAAAAAGAGTAGAATATATTTTTTCATCCGTAAAATGGGTTTTAATTATTAAAGGTAGTTTTTTTTTAAACGCATAACAAGTTTAGTATTTTTTCATAAAATTCTTCTTTATTAACGGGTTTGATGATAGTGGCGTCAAATCCCAAAGCAACAGCTGTTTTGGAACCGATGTAGGTATCACTAGTTAGCGCCATTATGGGTTTGGATTGGTTTGGGTTGTTGCTTTTTTTGATATCCTTGGACAATTCAATCCCGGAATAGTCAAAAATTTGAATATCGGTAACAATCAGGTCTACCACATGTTGGTTTAAATACGCAGTGATTTGTGGCGCTCTCTCAAAAACAGCGGCTTTAAACCCTACGTTTTCAATTAATTTTTTGACAACCCGAAGCGTTAAAGCATCGTCATCAACAACTGCAATAGTAATGGATTGGTCTTTAAATTTGTTTTTTAATTGGGTTTGATAGGATTCTAATTCAGGTTTTAGAGGCTCCAAAAGCAGGTAGAATGTCATTTGGGTACCCACATTTAAGGTGCTTTTGGCAGTTATTTTTCCATCAAAAAGCGTTACAATGTCTTTGCATAGGCTAAGGCCTAGACCTGCGCCATAATTGCGCTGTGATTTGTTGTTGCTGCTTTGGTAAAATTTGTCAAAAATACTGCCAATATCTTGTTCTGAGATTCCAATTCCGGTATCTGTAATAGCAACCTCTAGGCGGTATTTGTTTTGGTGCGTACTAATTTTGGTATTTACGGTAATGGTGCCTTGGTTAGTAAACTTGATGGCATTGACAATAAGGTTGTAAAACAACTGGTGTATTTTTACATTATCTGCCCACACAGCTATATTGGTACTGGGATCTAAATTAGACACCAGTGTAATGTTTTTGGCTTCTGATAAAGATTGCAGAGAGTCTACAAGGGGTTGGATCTCTTGTTGAATATTCATTTTAGAAGGATACGCTTTGAGTTGGTTGTTTTCGTTTTTCAAAAATTCTAAAATCTGACTCACGGTCATTTGGAGTGAACTTGAAGCAAAATCAAGCGAATGGATGACAGGAGTTAATTCTGGGTTTGAATTTTGTTTTTTTAATTTCTTTGAAAAATTAGAAATAATACTCAACGGAGCTCTCATTTCATGGCTTAACATGCCTATTAGCTGGTTTTTGTTGTTTAAGTTTTTTTCGGTAACTTGTTTGGCGGCATACAAATTAGATTCTCTGACGTAGGCATATATAGTGTAAAGCAACAACAGTATGGTTGCCAGACTCATAAGCAATAGTAAGTTTAAAATAGTGCTTTCTTTTTTGTCAAGCTCGTTTTGGTATTTTTGATAGCTTGTTAAATATTTTATTTTAGAGTCTTCTTGAGATGATTTAGTATAAAACAGTAAGATTTCTTGGCTCTTTTGTACAATTTTTTTGTTTATTTCTAGCAATTCATAATCTTTTGCTTTCAATAAGTTATAGGTATTTTTAATGCTATTAAGGTTACGGATGTAGTATTGCTCCGTTAGTTGGAACGAGTTGCGCAATTGTTCCTCAAAAGAACCCGATTTTTCTTGGTTATTAAACACCATTTTAATAACCGATTGGGTCTCTTCTTTATTGGTGTCTAGTTTTCCTTTTAAGGCATTGCCAATACGTCCAAAAAGGCTTTTTTTATTGGTTTGGCTAACTTTTTTAACGGTATCATAGGTGATGGAACTCAGTACTTTGTTGTAATCGTATTTTTGGATAGAAAAAGTAACTTTAGCATTTTGAGTGCCTATATTTTTTTTGCTATTAATCAACGAGTCCAATTGTGTTTGTAGTGTGGCTACAGCTTTTTCGGTACCTTTTTTGCGATTAATCACTTTAGAAAACCCAGAGTCTGTTTTGGATAATATACTTAATTGTCCTAAATAAAATGCCATTGAATCTAGTGCTACTTTGTAGTTTTTTAGATTATCGGCCTGATGCGACAGCAAGTATTCGTTAAAATTATTTGTTGCCTTGAGGTAGTGTTTTGTAGCTTGGTTAGAATACAACAAAGACAAGTTGGGCTGCAGGGCGTCTTCTAGGTTATGTGCTATGGTTTGTTTGTCTTGGTTTTGGTTACTCCAGGTTTTATACAAGAGTATTTGGGTCAAAAGGATCGAAAAAAAGAGCGCAATGAGTACGGCTTTTCTAATAGTAATTTTTTTCATTAGGGTATTTATTTAACAAAAATGGATCTATACTATAGCTATAATGCTAAGATAAAGGAAACATTTGATACGATTGCTGTGTTGATTTTACAATTGCTTCGGTTCTCTCTGGATGGGTGTCGGAGATAAAAAGTTGTCCAAAAGTATCTCTATTTACCATCTCAATGATTTTTGAAACCCTGTTTTCATCTAATTTATCAAAAATATCATCCAATAACAACAAGGGTTTAACGCCACTTTGTTTTTTCAGAAATTCAAATTGGGCTAATTTTAAGGCAATCAAAAAAGATTTTTGTTGGCCTTGGGAGCCAAATTTTTTGATCAAATGGCCGTCAATTTTAAATAATAAATCATCTTTATGGGTTCCAACACTGGTATATTGTAAAGCCCGGTCTTTGGCAGTATTTTCTTCAAATAGAGTCAAAAGATCTTTGCTAAACAAATGGCTTTCGTAAACTATTTGCACTTCTTCTTCGGTTCCGGCAATGGCAAAATGGTGTTGGTTAAAGATAGGCAGAAACTCGGCCAAAAAGGCGTTTCTTTTTTCAAAAATATAACTACCATAGGCCTCTAATTGTTCGTTATATATGGCTAGAGTATCTTTTTCAAAAACATGGTTTAAGGCAAAGTATTTTAATAATGCATTGCGTTGGCTCATTACTTTTTGGTACTGAATGAGTTTTTGCAAATACTCCGGATTGGATTGAGAGATAACACTATCCATAAATTTTCGGCGGGTTTCACTCCCTTCTACAATTAAATCGCGGTCTGCGGGCGAAATAATCACTAACGGAATAAAACCAATATGATCCGAGAATTTGTCATACACCTTGGCATTGCGTTTTAATACTTTTTTTTGGCCTTTTTTAAGACTACAAACTAGGTGTTCGGTGCGGTCGTTTTTGATAAATTCAGCATCAATCACAAAAAAATCTTCTCCGTGTTTTATATTCTGTACTGCTAACGGATTAAAATAACTTTTGCCGTAGGCTAAATGATAAATGGCATCCAGAACATTGGTTTTTCCAATTCCGTTCTTGCCTACAAAACAAGTAATCCTACCTTTAAACTCAAAAGAGGCTTCTGCAAAATTTTTATAATTGAATAAGGAAATTTTTTTTAAATACATGTTAGGGCTTACTGGGTATAGTAAATTAGGTTCTTTGGATGTGCGTTTTTAAGCGGGTGCAAATTATTGAAAAATATCTAGAACAAGCCGTTTTTGTACTCTAATCAGTTGTTAATTTTTTTTTGGCTACAAAATAGTAGCTGTGATTTTAAAATAGTTTTTGTAATTAAAACATAAAAAGCGTCTTTTTTTGTGTGGGTTTGAATAAAAATTTTATTTTTGCGGTTCACTAAATATAAATTTAAATGGCTACTTACAGTAAAAGAGGATATAAGACCCCAAAAGAAAAAGAAGTAAAAGATACCGTTGAAGACGTAAATGTTGAAGCAAATGACAGTACTACTGAAGAAGTTTTTTCAAAATTAGACGAAACCGCCTCTAAAACCGAAGACTGGGTAGCTAGAAACCAAAAAATAATCATTGGTTTTGTTGGAGCCGTTGCCTTAATTACGGTAGGATATTTAGTTTATCAAAAATTTATTGCAGAACCAAAACAAGTAGATGCAGCAAACGAAATGTTTGTGGCACAGCAAAATTTTCAGCAAGCAACCGATGGTGTAGCTAGTGATTCATTATACAAATTGTCTTTAAACGGATCCGAAGGTAAGTTTGGTTTTGTGAAAATTGCAGAAGAGTACTCGGGTACCGATGCCGGAAACCTAGCAAATTACTACGCTGGAATTGCGTATTTAAATATTGGTAAATATACGGAGGCTATAGACTATTTAAAAAAGTTTGACTCCGAGGATATTGTTTTAAAAGCATTAGCCAAAGGTGCCATTGGAGATGCATACGCTCAAAAAAACGAGCCAAAAGAAGCTTTAGAGTATTATTTAAAAGCGGTTGAGGTAAACAAAAATGATTTCACTACGCCACGATTTTTGTTAAAAGCAGGAAAAACAGCCCTTGCATTAGGTGAAAAAGAAGCAGCGTTAAAGTATTTTACAGACATCAAAGAGAATTTTGATGCTGCCCCCGAAGCTACCAAAGTAGATGCTTTGATAGGTTTAGCACAATAATTGCATTTGCGATCTAAAATCTAAATATAAAATTATGGCTACTTTAAATAAAAATTTATCAGTGTACGACAAAAACACGCTCCCAAAGGCCAAAGATTTTCGTTTTGGAGTGGTAGTTTCGGAATGGAATGAAACCATAACCGAGGGGCTCTATAAAGGAGCTTATGATGCTTTTTTGGATAACCAGGTACAAGATTCTAATATTATTCGTTGGAATGTTCCGGGTAGTTTTGAGCTTATTTATGGTTGCAAAAAAATGTTGCAAACCCAAAATGTAGACGCCATTATTGCTATAGGATGTGTTATACAAGGAGAAACCAAGCATTTTGATTTTGTTTGCGAGGGTGTTACACAAGGCATAAAGGATCTCAATGTGCAAACCGATGTGCCTGTTATTTTTTGCGTACTTACAGATAACACCATGCAGCAATCCATAGACAGAAGCGGTGGTATACATGGCAACAAAGGTACCGAAGCAGCTATTGCAGCAATTAAAATGGCTTTTATACGGCAACAAGCCTCTTTAACACACGAATATAAAAAACCAAACTTATTGTCTTCGGGTCAATTACAATTAGAAGATTTGCCCTTAAAAATCGAAGATTAAAAATAAATAAATATGTTACAAACTAACCTATACTGTTCTACAAATGGTATAGGTTTTTTGGTTTTATTTATGATACTATATAGGGTTAAAGCCCGTATAAAATGGTTAAATTTGTGTTCGCTACAGGCCAACTAATTAATTTTTTTTAAAACATCAAATACATTTTTTAATGTCAAGTATCATTCAATTACTTCCGGATCATGTTGCAAATCAAATTGCTGCTGGAGAGGTTGTTCAAAGACCCGCTTCAGTGGTAAAAGAATTGCTAGAAAATGCAGTAGATGCAAATGCTACGGATATTAAGTTGATTATAAAAGATGCCGGAAAAGCATTAATTCAAGTCATTGATAACGGCAAAGGAATGAGTGTTACGGATGCTCGTTTGTGCTTTGAACGTCATGCAACCTCAAAAATAAGACTGGCAGAAGATTTATTTTCGTTAAATACAAAAGGATTCCGAGGCGAAGCATTAGCATCCATTGCAGCAATTGCACATGTGGAGATGAAAACCAAACAAGAGCCCGACGAATTAGGGACCCAAATAATAATAGAAGGCAGTAAAGTAATCTCGCAAGAAGTTGCTGTTTTGCCAAGAGGAACCTCCTTTGCTGTAAAGAATTTATTTTTTAATATACCCGCAAGACGTAATTTTTTAAAATCCGATACGGTAGAGTACCGGCACATAATGGACGAGTTTCATAGAGTAGCGCTGGCACATCCTACTATTGGTTTTGCTTTTTACCACAATGGTAGCGAAATGTTTAACCTTCCGGCCTCTAGCTTAAGACAACGAATTGTAGCTGTTTTTGCCGGAAAAACCAATGAAAAACTCGTTCCAGTTCAAGAAGAAACGGATATTATGAGCATTCAAGGATTTGTAGGAAAGCCAGAATTTGCTAAAAAAAGTAGGGGAGAACAATTTTTTTTTGTGAACGATCGTTTTATAAAAAGCGGCTATTTGCACCATGCGGTAATGGCTGCCTATGATGGGGTTCTGAAAGAAGGTGCACAGCCCAGTTATTTTTTGTATCTAAAAGTCCCTGCAAATACCATTGATATAAACATTCATCCTACCAAAACTGAAATAAAATTTGATGATGAGCATGCTTTGTATGCCATATTGAGAGCGTCTATCAAGCATAGTTTGGGTCAGTTTAATGTGGCGCCAGTTCTAGATTTTGATAGAGATGCCAATTTAGATACGCCTTATAGTTACAAAGATTTAAAGGGAGAAACACCTACCATACAAATAGACCGCAGTTTCAATCCATTTCGGGAGGATAGCCCTAACAAGCATTATGCAGGAGGTTCTGGAGCGGGATCGTATTCTAAAAATGCCCCAGCAGCTGCCAGTTGGGAGAGCTTGTATGTAGGTTTAGAATCGGATGGGGCTACAGAGAATGCGCTTCATGAAATGTCATTTGAGAGCGAAGCCGTAACAGGTTCTTTGTTTAATGACCAAGAGGTAGAGCAATCGGTGCATAATGCCTATCAAATTCATAAAAAATATATTGTATCGCCTATAAAATCAGGAATGGTTATTGTGGACCAACAGCGGGCCCATCAGCGGGTTTTGTATGAGCAATTTTTGACCAACATGACCCTGCAGCAAGCCTCAAGCCAGCAATTGCTGTTTCCGTTGGAGTTGTATTTTTCAGCCATAGAAATGGAACTTATCCAAGAGCTAAAGTTATCTCTGATAAATACCGGTTTTGTGTTTGAGCAAACAGCAGCAGATCATGTGGTGATTTCTGGAACCCCCGTAAATGTTACCGAAAGTGAAGTTTCGTTGGTTTTAGAACAGCTATTAAGTGATCTGCAAGATGGCATACCCGAGAGTAGTTTTAGTCAGAATGATACCATAGCAAAATCTATGGCAAAGAGTTTGGCTGTAAAAACAGGAACAGCACTGACTATCAAAGAACAAGAAAATTTAGTAAACGGGCTTTTTGCTTGCAAAGACCCTAATGTTTCCCCATTTCAAAAACCCACTTTCATCACCATGCGTGTGGAAGATATAGATAAAAAATTTGCACTATGATACAGGTAACCGAAACCGTAAAACAAATAATTATAATTAATGTATTGTTCTTTTTAGGAACGTTACTGGTAGGAGATGCAGCCTACAAAATTCTAGCCATGTATTTTCCTGAAAATGGATTTTTTCAGTTTTGGCAACCCATAACCCACATGTTCATGCACGGGGGATTTATGCATATTTTCTTTAATATGTTTGCACTTTATTCTTTTGGTTCTGCATTAGAGAGTATATGGGGAGGCAAAAAGTTTTTGTTTTTTTATATATCCTGTGGCTTAGGAGCCGCAGTATTACATACGGCTATTAATTATTATTATTTTAACCAAGGTTTGGATGCCTTGGTTGCAAGTGGTTTTTATAAAGCAGATATTTTGCAACTTTTAGACCAAGGAAAAATTAATACCCAATGGCAAGAGTTACTAACGGTTTCTGAATTTCAAAATTTCACGAGTGCGTATTTGGGTACTGTAGTAGGTGCTTCTGGAGCAATTTATGGTGTAATTGTGGCCTTTGCTTTCTTGTTCCCAAATGCGGAGTTGGCTTTGTTATTTATTCCGGTGCCTATTAAGGCAAAATATTTTGTACCAGGATTGGTTTTAATAGATTTGTATTTAGGTATGTCAGGGCAGTCTATCTTTGGTAATGGAGGTCCTGGAATAGCGCATTTTGCACATGTGGGTGGCGCTTTGTTTGGTTTTTTGATTATGTGGTATTGGAAAAAAAACCAATTCAACAGCAACAGATGGCACTAAAGAGCTATTTTGGAACACGATAAAGGTATAAACAAGAAAGTAAAGGATGACTATTTTAGACGATTTAAAATTACAATACAAACTAGGAGGAATTACCCACCGATTGATCTACTGGAACGTAGGTTGTTTCTTAATTTCACTAGTATTTTTTTACCAGTTTTCAGCAGGAAATTTTAATTTTCCGAACTGGATAGCGCTACACACGGCAGCTCCAGATTTTTTGATTTTTCCGTGGACTTTTCTGACCTATGCCTTCTTTCATGATGGTTTTTGGCATTTGCTTTTTAATATGGTAATTCTAAATTTTGCCAGTTCGTTGTTTCTTACTTTTTTTACACAAAAGCAACTTTTAGGATTGTATGTACTTGGAGCTATATTTGCAGGAATTATTTTTGTAGGAGCATATTTTTTTTTAAATTTAACTGCATCTATTGTTGGGGCATCTGCAGCAATTATGGCTGTTTTAGTGGCCATCACGTCTTACCAACCATTGTTGGGAGTGCAGTTGTTAGTTTTTGGTAAGGTTAAGCTATGGCAGCTAACCGCCGTGGTTTTAATAATAGATTTAATGCAATTTAGATTAGATAATACCGGAGGGCATCTATCCCATTTGGCAGGTGCTTTTTTTGGGTGGTTGTTTATCCAATTGCTCCAAAATGGAACCGATTTGAGTAAGATTGTAACTGCGGTGCTTGCTTTTTTTGCCAATCCATTCCAAAGATCTTCGGCAGCTCCTTTTAAAAAAGTGCACAAAAATTATACCCAGACGGTAAAACAAAAACCAATTTCTAGAATTGTTACCAAAGATAAAACACAGCAACAAATAGATGAAATACTAGACAAAATTAGTCAATCGGGTTACGATAGTTTATCTAAAGAAGAAAAAGAATTTTTATTTAAAACAGGAAAATAAAAATGCATTGGCAATGTTTGATTTAAAAATAACCCACGGAATAATTACACTATGAAAAACCTTTCTTGGTTCAATAGAGGCATGTATCTCTTGAATGTGGCACTCATATCGGTTACCTTTATAGCCTATGTGCTGCCTTTTTTGGCGCCTAAATTGTTTCCTGTTTTGTCGGTTCTGACACTTTTTATTCCTTTGTTTTTTATACTTAATGCCTTGTTTTTTGTCTATTGGATGCTTCAGTTCAAAAAAAGAATGATTTTATCTGGCTTGGTTCTTTTGATGGGAATTACCTTTATTAATAAATTTTATAAGTTTTCGGCAAAAGAATATCCTGAGAGCGAGAAGAATTTTATAGTAATGAGTTATAATGTTCGTTTGTTTAACCTGTTTAAATGGTTGGATAAAGAAGAAGTACCCGAAACTATTCTGGATTTTATAAATGAAAAAAACCCCGATATTTTGTGCATACAAGAGTATTCTAACTCTGCCAATATGGATTTAAAGGTGTACCGCCACAAATATATTTTGATGCAAGGGAATAAAATAAAAACCGGGCAGGCAATTTTTTCTAAATTTCCAATTATAAGCCAAGGAAACATTGTTTTTCCTAATTCGAACAACAACGTTATTTATGCCGATATAAAAAAAGGAAAAGACATTATCCGAGTGTATAATATGCATTTGCAGTCTATAAAAATATCTCCCGATGTAGATGAAATATCCGAAAATATTGAGGTAATTAATACTGGAAAATCACAAATGATGTTTTTTAGAATCAGCAAAGCTTTTAAACAGCAACAACAACAAGCTGCTATTTTTAAAGAACATAAAAAAAACTGTAGCTATCCCGTTATTATTTGTGGAGACATGAACAATAGCGCCTATTCGTATGTGTATCGGGATGTTAAAGGCGGTTTGAATGATGCTTTTGAACAAGCAGGGCTTGGTTTTGGAAAAACCTATAGATTTAAATACTACCCCGCCAGAATTGATTATATATTTGCAGATCCTATCATGAAGGTAAAACGATTTGAAACATTTTCGGATTTTGAAAATTCAGACCATTATCCTATCATGGCGCAACTCTCCATGGATTAATTTCGGGGAACCATTATAGAGATTGTTCTTGTAGGTAGTCTATAGTGAATTTACCTTCATTAAACAATAAATCAAGAATGCTTAAGTTGTTGATAAAACCGTGTTTATCGTCAAAAACTTGTTTGTAAGCCGCAAAGCAGGAAGTGTCTTTTTTGCCGTTAACTAAATGACGATGGTCTATAAAAAGTCCAGAATCGACTTCGTGCTGGTATGCTGTGGTGGTATCATAGGCTATCTTTTGGCGCAAGCTACATGCCATAAAGTCTAAAGTTTGGTAGTTTAAATCCAATAAAAAGCGGTGTTTTTTTTCAAAAATCATACGCAAATCATCTTCAAAGTACTCAAAAAAAGGCGCATTTCGATACGCGGCTTCTAGAGATTTAAAATGCTGTTTTTGCCAGTCAAAATCCGTGTCAATTTGTATGTCTTTTGTTTTTTGAGGACCTAATTTAGCGTGTTTTATAGGTATGTTTAGCAATTGTATGCCGTTGGGACTGTAAATATACGCTCGGTTTCGGTTGGTTTGTTTCTGGAAATTATCCTCGGTTTCAAAGACAAGTTGTTTTGCTTGTGTTAGGGCTACAAAATGACTAATTGAAGGAAAGTAGGTAGGGTGTAATAAGGTATTCATTTATATTAAAATTAGGATGGCATTCTATAAAATCAAAAAGCCATAAAGTAACTCTAAAAAAGCTACTTTATGACTTTGGATTGGGTAGTATGTAATTATACTTTGTTTTCTTTTCTTTTTTTCCAAAAATATTCTCCAATAAAAAATACGGCTAATGCAATCAAGAAATATTTAAAGTAAGATTGTGGTTGGCCTTCGCCGCTTACTGTAGTGAAAACCCTGTTCCAACGGATCTTGTTGATGCCTTTTGCATTGCTATCCCAGCTTAGCCATATAAAGATTGGTTTTCCTACAATGTGATCTTCGGGTACAAAACCCCAATAACGGCTATCTTCAGAATTATGGCGGTTGTCTCCCATCATCCAATAGTAGTTTTGTTTAAAAGTATAGTCTTTTATAACTACTCCGTTGAGCAAAATTTCGTCCCCAATCAGTTTTAGATCGTTTTTTTCGCCCGCTTCATTTTGTTCATAATCGGTAATTATTCGGTGATAAAAGGGTAGTGTTTTGGTGTTAATGGCAACACGGGCTCCTTTTTTAGGAATATATATAGGTCCAAAATTGTCTTGACTCCATTGGTTATTATGCGGAAATATAGCAGAATTTGCGGTAGTGGCAATTTGCCTTTCTACGGCTGTGATGCCTGGAACATTTTTTAATCTAGCAGCTCCAGCGGCCGTTAGTGCACTAAATAATAAGGTGTCTCTTCGTTCTTGATTTTTAAAATAAACAGGATCTGTAATGTCAAGATCTTTTAGTAGATATTCAAAATCAATAGTGGTTTTGCCATCCAATGCTACAGCGTAGGAGAATTGTGGCTTGGCTCTTTCAGGCAATTGCAATATATTTCCGTCGATGTAAACAATCCCTTCCTTGATAGACAAACTATCTCCAGGTACTCCAACACATCGTTTGACATAATTGGATTTTTTATCTACCGGTTTTATTACGCCAGGCTTTCCTTTGGGTTCAAAAAAGTAATGCACCGTATCTACAGGCCAATTAAACACCACAATATCGGAGCGTTTGATGGTTTCTATAGCAGGCAACCTCAAGTATGGGACTTGTGGCCATGTTAAATACGATTTGTTTTTGGTAAGCGGTATAGAGTCATGCACCATAGGTAGGGCCACTGGAGTCATTGGAACTCGGGCACCATAATTTACTTTACTTACAAACAGAAAGTCTCCTACGAGTAACGATTTTTCAAGAGATGAAGTTGGTATAGTAAAGGGTTGTATAAGATAGGTGTGTACTAATGTGGCTACAATAATTGCAAATAATAAGGATCCAACAGTGTCTGTAGCCTTGTTTTTAGGTTCTAAATTGTTGTCTGAATTGTAGTTTAGTGGTTGGGTATAGTTCACATAATACAAATACAAACCACAGCTAATTACGGCCAAAAAACGGTCTAATGTAGATCTTTTACCAAAAACACTTAAGGTTGCTATCCAGAGTACTGGAAAAAGGATAAGATTAATAATAGGGATAAAAAGCAATAAAGTCCACCAGATAGGTTTGCCTATTATTTTCATCAAAACAATAGCATTATAGACCGGAATTGCAGCTTCCCAGCGTTTTCTTCCTGCGGCTTCGTACATTTTCCAGGTGCCCAAAAAGTGTACAATTTGCATCAGCAAAAAACATACAAACCATTGGTATAGTGTCATAATTTATGAGTTTAAGTTAGGGCTTTGTTATTTTAGTTCCAACACGTCTTTCATGCTAAAAACGCCTTTTTTTCCTACAATCCATTCTGCAGCAATTACCGCTCCTAATGCAAATCCTTCTCTGTTGTGTGCGGTATGTTTTATTTCGATGCTATCTACTTCGGAGGAATAATTTACGGTATGCGTACCTGGAACTGTGGTGATTCGTTTGGCTTCAATATGGATTTCATGGGTTTGGGCTTGTTCCAAAGTCCAGTTGGTGTAGTGGCTGTTTTCAATAATTCCTTTTGCTAAGGAAATTGCAGTTCCGCTTGGTGCATCTAGTTTTTGTATATGATGTATTTCTTCCATGGTTGCCTTATAGCTGTCTAGTTTGGCCATCATTTTTGCTAGATAGGCATTGAGTTCAAAAAATATATTCACTCCAAGGCTAAAATTAGAGCTCGAAATAAAAGCACCGTCTTCTTTTTGGCATAGCTGTACCATTTCGTCATACTGTTCTAACCATCCGGTGGTTCCAGATATAACAGGAACTTTATGGGTAAAACAAGTTGTAATGTTGCTCACTGCCGCAGATGGAATACTAAAATCTATAGCTACATCAGCTCTATCAAGTCCATCAAAGCTAGTATCTTGGTCTTTTTTTAGTACAATTTCGTGGCCTCTTTCTAGCGCAATGCGTTCAATTACTTGCCCCATTTTTCCGTATCCTAAAAGCGCAATTTTCATTTTTTATTTTTTTATAATTTGTTTTAAAAAAAGTTCTGAGTTGTTTAAAAACAGTAGTTAAGAGTTAGTCCTACGTTTGTCTTAAATGTTACATCATTAGAATATAAAACCGGTTTGACCGATAGGTTTTGATCTACATTAAATTGTAATAAAGCCGCATCTACATTGGCATCTATGATGTTCAAAACATAAAAACCTACCGTTATTAATGCGGATAAATCTCTGTTACGTTGGTAAAATTTTTGTGCCGCAATTAGTCTACTATCGTCAAGATTAGAAAACGCATCGTCTTTATAACCCTCTAACCTGCGTTTGTAAGCGTCTCTGTACTGGTTGTGTTTTTTATTACTATCCAGATAGAAATAAAGGCTAGTACCCATGGCGCCATATACTAGGGGTATTTTCCAATACTTTTTGTTATAAGCTTGTCCTAATCCTGGAAGTATTGCAGAATAAAAAGCTGCTTTGGCAGGAGTTAAAGGATCAATGGAGCGGCTGGTTGTTTTTAGGGTGTCTTTAATAATCAGGGGTAGTGCTTGGTTATTTTGCGCCTTAATTTGGTTGCAAACCAACCACAAAAATCCTATGTAAATTAACTTATTCACCTACTTTTTTATTAGTGCCAATATTCTATTGAAGTCCTCTTCGGATTGAAAAGGAATGGTGATTTTACCTTTACCGTTTCCGGCTACCTTCACCTCTACAAGATTGCCAAAATAGCTATTAAATGCTTTTTTTTGGGTTTCTTCAATTTCAAATGGAGCTGCTTTTGGAGCTGTAGTAGCTGCTTTTGGTTTTAAACTTTCTTGGTAGCTTTTTACCAATGCTTCGGTATCGCGTACCGAAAGGTTTTTGCTTACAATCTGGTGGTAAATATCGGTTTGTTTGTCTAGATCTTCCACGTTAATGATGGCGCGTCCATGCCCCATACTAATGAATCCATCCCGAATACCAGTTTGGATAATGGGGTCTAGTTTTAGCAAACGGATATAATTTGCGATTGTGGAGCGTTTTTTACCTACACGATCGCTTACTTGTTCTTGAGTTAATTGTATTTCGTCCATTAATCTCTGGTAAGAAAGCGCAATTTCTATAGGATCTAAATCATGGCGTTGGATGTTTTCCACAAGAGCCATCACCAAAGACTCGTTGTCATTAGCAATCCGTATGTAAGCCGGAACAGAGGTTAATCCTACTAGGGTAGAGGCGCGCAAACGACGCTCTCCTGAAATTAATTGAAATTTATTATAATCTAATTTACGAACCGTTATGGGTTGAATAACCCCAAGTTCTTTAATAGATATGGCTAATTCTCTTAAAGATTCTTCGTTAAAATTACTACGAGGCTGAAACGGATTTATCTCAATAGCATCAATATCAAGCTCAATTATATTTCCTACAACTTTTTCAGCATTTTTATCATTAACAGATTGAATGTCGTTTTCTGGGTCTTTTAATAATGCTGATAATCCTCTACCTAATGCTTGTTTTTTTAGTGCTTTTGCCATAAAACTATTTACTGTTTTTCTTTATAATTTCTTGCGCTAGGTGCAAATAATTAATTGCTCCTTTGCTGGTTGCGTCATAGTTAATGATGCTTTCTCCAAAACTGGGTGCTTCACTAAGTTTAACATTACGCTGGATGATAGTTTCAAAAACCATATCGTTAAAATGTTTTTGAACCTCCTCAACCACTTGGTTAGACAGACGCAATCTGGAGTCATACATTGTCAATAACAACCCTTCAATTTCAAGATCTGGATTGTGTATTTTTTGAATACTTTTGATAGTATTTAATAATTTACCCAAACCTTCTAATGCAAAATATTCACATTGGATAGGAATGATTACAGAATCTGCTGCTGTTAATGCATTTAGGGTTAATAATCCTAAAGATGGTGCGCAGTCAATAAGGATGTAGTCATAGTTGTCTTTTACGCTTTCGAGAGCTTGTTTGAGCATGTACTCTCTGTTTTCCTTATCTACCAGTTCAATTTCTATGGCAACAAGGTCAATGTGCGCAGGAATAACATCTACGTTAGGAGCTGTACACTTAATGGTGGCTTCTGTTGGAGTATTACTGTGTTCTAAAATTTGGTAGGTGCCTATCTCTACGCTCTCTACATCAATGCCTAGCCCAGAACTAGCGTTAGCCTGAGGATCCGCATCAATAATTAGTACTTTTTTTTCTAAAACGCCTAGAGAAGCTGCAAGATTTACGGATGTAGTAGTCTTTCCAACGCCTCCTTTTTGATTAGCAATCGCAATGATTTTGCCCATGTGTTTTTATAAATTTTGAACCGTAAAAATACAATTAATTATGGTTTCTAAAAATCTATTTTGTTAACATTTCATAAACATTGCTCTATTGGCTCTGGCGGTACAATTTTGCCCCTATGCAATGGCTTGTTTAGTAGGATGTTTTTGAGCGAGTCTGTTTAAAATATAATTTGGATAGTCTTTAAAATTAGAATGCTAATTGTGTTTTTTTTTTTGGAAACTTCGTATTGAAATTGAATTAAAAATAAGGGGCTAAAAGGAAGTTTTTTTTGGGTAAAAAAAAAGTCTTTTCAAATAAATGAAAAGACTTTTGTCGGGGTGGCAGGATTCGAACCTGCGGCCTCCTGCTCCCAAAGCAGGCGCGATAACCGAGCTACGCTACACCCCGTAATTCGAGTGCAAATATAAAACTTTTTTTTAGTTAAGCAACAATAAATTGAAAATAGAATGTAATTATTTTCAAATAGCTAAAATTGATGTTTTTATGGCATAGATTTTTTATTAAAAAACTACATTTGTATCTTCAAACAGAAATAAAAAACAAGATTTATGTCACATACTATCGAAAAAATTAAATGCCTTATCATAGGTTCTGGGCCAGCAGGATATACTGCTGCAATTTATGCTGCAAGAGCAAATATGAATCCTGTTTTGTACCAAGGTATGCAACCTGGTGGACAGCTAACAACTACTAACGAAGTCGAAAACTGGCCTGGTAATCCAATAGGAATCACGGGTCCCGAAATGATGGTGCAGTTGCAAGAGCAGGCACAACGTTTTGGTACTGATGTACGGGATGGTTGGGCTACCAAAGTAGATTTTAGTGGCGGTGTTCATAAAGTGTGGATAAATGACACTATCGAATTGCATTGCGAAACGGTAATCATTTCGACGGGAGCTTCGGCTAAATATTTAGGACTGGCTTCTGAGCAGCACTATTTGCAAATGGGTGGTGGTGTTTCTGCTTGTGCAGTTTGCGATGGTTTCTTTTATAGAAATCAAGAAGTTGTCATTGTAGGTGCTGGAGATTCTGCTTGCGAAGAAGCACATTATTTATCTAAGCTGTGCAAAAAAGTAACCATGCTGGTACGTAGCGAAAAATTTAGAGCTTCTAAGATCATGGAAGAGCGTGTTCGAAAAACAGAAAACATTACCATTTTATTAAACCACGATACAGTAGAGGTTTTAGGAGATGAGCAAGTGGTTACAGGAGTAAAAGTTTTAAATAAAACCACCGAAGAGACTTATGAGATTCCAGTAACAGGTTTCTTTGTGGCTATTGGACACAAACCCAACACAGATATTTTTAAAGACTACATTACTTTAGACGAGACGGGATATATTGTTGGTCAACCAGGAACTTCTAAAACAAATGTTGCAGGTGTTTTTGTTGCAGGTGATGCTGCAGATCACGTGTACCGTCAAGCAATTACTGCTGCGGGTACAGGTTGTATGGCAGCTCTAGATGCCGAAAGATATTTGGCAGCAAAAGAATAATGTTTTAGAATTGTAATTAAATACATAAGCCCGTTTACCTAAAGTAAACGGGCTTATGTATTAAAAATGGGTTTTATTTTTTCTTGAACAATTTTACTTCGTCAGTAAATTTACCTAAATCAATTTTGGCATTACCATAAAGCGCAATTTCGGATTTATCCGAAGCTTGAATTACAATACTTTTGGTAGCATGTACCGATCCAGTAGAATAGCTCTCTGTAGTTAAGGCAATGTTTTTGACTACTAGTTTTTCGGCAACCAGTTGTGCATTATGATCCAATCTAAGGGTAGCGTTTGTGGCATCTCCTTCTATTTTCGCTTCGGCTTTTTGATACAAATCACAGGTTAAATCCGTTGTTGCTATTAATGCTTTTAGGGCGCTATCTTTGCTAAGTACAAGTCGGGCCTTACTGGCTTTTAGATTGAGCTCTACCTTTGATTTATCATCCGTTTCCAAAACAAAATCCGTTACTTTGGCATTCATAAATACTTTGGCATTATCTAAAGACGTTACTTTAAGACTATCTACAATAATTTCTTGAATTGCATTTATCTCCGTATCATTTTTGGCTAATATAGAGCGAAGTTTATTGGTATAGGTGATTTTAACAACCATTTTTTTGTACCGACTAGCTTCTTTATTGGTGGAAACACGTAGCGCTTTTTCATTAGATTCTATAACAAAAAGATCGTGCAGGTTATCATCTGCTTCAATCTCTAAGGCAGCATTTTCTCCTTTTTCTAAATGCACTTCAATATTATCACTTATTTCGAGAACACTAAAACTTGAAATATCTTTCTGCTCCGTAGTTACTTTTTTAGAGCCTTTTATCTTCTCTTTTTTTTGGGCTACAGCAATGCTGGTAAATAGCGTTAGTAGGAGTAGTGTAGTAATTTTTTTCATTTTAAATAGAATTATTATTTTTACAAATATAAAAAAAATCATCCGTTTTTAAGAGATGATTTAGATATTAAACGCCTATCTAGCCTTGACTAGAGGCTCTGTTTTTGCATTACAGCCCACTATAAATTGGCCTCAAGAGGTTTTATTATAACTACAAACCAGAAGCAACTAATAGTGCGCTTAGAGTAAGTAACAAATAGGCTACCAGGATTGTAATAATTTTAAGCATATTTATTTTGTTTTAATTCGAATACCATTTTCGTTGATTTGCAATTCTTGAACGTTATTTTGAGAAGCCCTAAGAGGATCCTTTGTTATCAAAATACCATTTTTATTAATACGGATAGCATGGTGGTTTTGGTCGTTGGCCCTCAAGTCTTCCTGGTCTTCGCTAAATTCTTCAAAGTCCTCTGGATTGCTCTCTTCAGGACAGTTCACGCATTTTGCCCCAGATCTAAATACTTTATAAATAGCAGTGTCCAAATCAGAGTTTCCATCCATAAAAGCACCATCAAAATCGGCATAATTATACGTACTGGCATCTAACTGAAACACGACTCCAACGGGCAAGAACAACGTGATTTCAATTTCTTGATCTCTAAATTTATTTTTCAAATCCGTAACCAAATAATTATCCAAGAGCAATTGGTTTTTTTGTATTTGGTAGCGGTATTGAATTTCTTTGGCTCTTTCTTTGGCCTCAATTAAAGAGCTGCCTTTGGCTTCTTTTTCAATTTGAATATAGGGCGTTTTTTCTTGCGTTTCTTCTATCCTAAACCGTACTTGGTTAGAATAAATTACCTTACGGTTAGCAGAGTCCAGAGTTATTTTAAAACTCTTTTGAGTAGCCACATCTTTGGCATAATAGGCATTATGTTGGAACTTTATAC
This sequence comes from Flavobacterium crassostreae, assembly GCF_001831475.1. Taxonomy (NCBI): domain Bacteria; kingdom Pseudomonadati; phylum Bacteroidota; class Flavobacteriia; order Flavobacteriales; family Flavobacteriaceae; genus Flavobacterium; species Flavobacterium crassostreae. The sequence continues at coordinate 1,323,240 of NZ_CP017688.1, forward strand.
GCAACGTATCGGTAGGCAGCATCACTAGTTCTTCTTTGTGCACCAACCTACCATCAATGGCAAAAGCAGCAGCTTGTTTTATGCCAATAGACACCGCCAAAGCAAGCGCTATAATCCAAAGCGCCAATAAGGTATATTTGGGTATATTACCAATAGATTTGGTAGTAGGCGACAACAATTTAAAACCCAAAATTGTCAGAAAAAAGAACGGAATTCCAACCGCAAAAAACATAAGCAAACCAAAAGACCACACCGGATAATCCGTAAAGTTACCAGCCTCAATAAAACCAGACCACGGCAAGCTCAAAAAACCAGAAGATCCCAACGTAAAGCAACCAATAAGCAACAACAATAACATAGCAATTCCGGAAATAACCAACAACACCCCCAAAAACTTGGCAAACCCCTTAAAAACAGCCAACAAAACAGTGCTCAAATTATCGCCTATTTTAGAAACACTGGTTTTAATCTGGTTGCCATATTTATCATAGTCCACATTTTTCAACCTTTCTGAAACCGTCTCAAAATCCTCCCGCACCTTTTTTTCAATATTCAAGATCGTCACCGGTTCTCCAGTCATTTCGAGTTTTTCAGACGTAGTTACCGCCTCAGGCACAATCACCCACAAAATAATGTACGCCACCACACCAGTGCCAGCACCCCAAACCAACAAAACAAGAATAAGCCTGATCCAAACCGTCTCAATTCCAAGATAGTGCCCCAAGCCAGCAGCAACTCCACCAAGCATTCCCTTATCCTTATCTCTGTAGAGTTTTTTGGAGCTTCGGTGGGCATGGTTCCCAAAAGCGTGTTGCGAGGTGGTTTCGTCTTCAATAATATAATCTTCCGGTTGGCCCATCACCGCAATCACCGCATCCACATCCTTTAAGCCCACCACTCGTTTGTCCTCTTTTTGTTTTTCGGTCAACAATTCAGACACCCGCATTTCAATATCCTTAATAACCTCGTCTTGTCCCGCAGAATGAGATAAAGAACGCTTAATGGCGTCAAAATAACGCGTTAATTTTAAGTACGCATCTTCATCGATATGAAAAAACATTCCGCCTAAGTTTATATTTACAGTCTTATTCATAATAACTATTTTTGGTTGGTGATTAAGTTAACAGCATCCGACAATTCCATCCAAGTACCGTTCAATTCATTTAAAAAAGTTTGTCCTATTTCCGTAAGACCATAATATTTTCTTGGCGGTCCAGAACTAGATTCTTCCCACCGATAACTAAGCAAACCATCGTTTTTCAATCGCGTAAGCAAAGGATAAATAGTACCCTCCACCACCAGCAACTTCGCTTTTTTTAACGTGTCCAATATCTCGGAGGTATACGCATCCTTTTCCTTCAAAACGGATAAGATACAAAATTCGAGAACACCCTTACGCATCTGAGCCTTTGTGTTTTCAATATTCATAATTTCATTTTTTATATTTTTAGATTCTCATTCTATTTTGAGCATAAAGCATTTATTTAGGAGCTATTTCCTGCTGTCCGCTATATCTTTTCCTGGCTAAAGAAGCCAGAAAAAGGATGCCGCTACCATCAGGGCTAGAACACTACTTAATAAAAGCAACCGTTATCGGATACTTAAATCGAACTCCATCAGAAGTCTTTACAGCAGCATAAAGCAGCAAGAAAAATTCCAGTATCTTTAAGCAAGCCAACAACAACACCGCCACCAAACCAATAGTGATCCAAGTTATATTCTGGCTCAAGTCCAAATTAGAAACCGAAAAAACATCCTGCCTCATAACCACCTCCAAGGGTATGTTATTAAAAACAAACCCCAACACCACCACAACCATTACGGCCAGCAGCACCAAAGAATACAACAGCACACTCAACTGAAAATTCAGCAGATTTTTACCATTATAATCCACAAATTCGGATTCCTTTTTTTTAGAAGCCCACATTATAATAATTGGAAAAATAAAATTTCCAAACGGAAAAAAATATTGAGTAAAAGCACTCAAATGGATACTAGCAGCGGTGTTTTTTTCGGAATTTGTTTTCATTTTTAGATAGATAATTTTAATTGCAGATAGAAAAGTTACAACATACATCAGGCTCTTGCCTAGTAATTTCTTATGCAAATATATGTCCAAAAGACAGTACTTTGTATCACACAGTACTATATGTTAACATAAATTTAACTTTTAAATTTATTATGTACGCATAGTATTTTGTTGTATATTAGCAAAAAAATACAACCAAAATGAATCTCACTACCACCAAACTAAATAGGTTTTTATTTTTCAAATTGCCATCCGCCTTTTTGTGTGGGGTGAGAGTCAAAGAAATCCGAGAGGATAAATGTGTAGTATCTGTAAAACACCGTTGGATCAATCAAAACCCCTTCAATTCGATGTATTTTGCCGTCCAAGCCATGGCCGCAGAACTAACAACGGGAGCTTTAGTAATCTACCAAATTCAAAAAAGCGGTCAAAAAATATCCATGCTAGTGGCCAACAACAAAGCCAGTTTTAGCAAAAAAGCCACCGGCAGAATCACCTTTGAATGCCAAGATGGGCATCTAATTGCCAAAGCAATCCAAGAAACCATTGCCACCGGAGCAGGGCAGACCTTCTGGATGAAATCCATAGGCGTTAATGAGCAAGGAGTTGTAGTCTCAGAAATGGATTTTGAATGGAGTGTACGCATAAAATAAAAAGTGCCGCAAAATAGCCGCCTTAATATCTGAAAACAACAAACCCAATACAAGTACTGGGTTTCTTTAATTTTTTTTATTTGTTTACGCTAGGAAGACTGCCCGAAAGGGCGGTCTTTTTAATTTACTTGCTTTCTTTAGCACAGCATTTTTTAGTTTTTTTGCGGGTAGTTGCTTCACAGGTTTTTCCTTCGGCTTTGCATTTGGCTTGACACTTAGAGATTTCTTCGGCAGTCATGGTTTTTTTGCAACAGCTCATTTCTTGTTTGGTGCTGCATTTGGCTTTTTTTGTAGCTTCTTGCGCATTGGTTTGGATAGTAAATACAAGTATTGCAGCTAGAGTGATTATTTTTTTCATCTTCAAATGGGTTTTAAATTCAATACTTCAAATATATAAAAAGAATACTTTCAATGAGCCATTATCAAACAGAATAAAATAATAAACCAACCCTAAAGAACCAGATTGCAACTACGACAGAGCTAAAATCACCCCAAAGGATCGCATTTTTGTTCGGGGACTGTAGTTTTTTTTAAGGTTTTTCTTTCATTATTTTTCTTTCCAAGCGCTTTAAAATTTCTAATTGTTTGGCTTGACTATCAAACAATACTTTAATTTGTTCCTCCAAGAGTAAATCTATTTTTTCATGTAAGGCCCTAATGGCCAATTCGGATTTTAAATTAATCAAATAATCGTTTTCACTACGTTTGCGATCTTTTTCTTCCACTCTATTTTGGCTCATCATAATTATAGGCGCCTGTAGTGCAGCAATACAAGACAAAATCAAGTTCATTAAAATAAAAGGGTAAGGATCAAAATTATCCCTTAAAGGTGTTATGGTATTAAAGGCTATCCAAGCAAATAAAAGGATAAAGAAAGAAATTATAAACGCCCAACTTCCTCCAAAGGAAGCTACTTTGTCGGAAATTTTTTGTCCCTTAGTAAGCACATCTTCGGGTGGATGGAGTAGGTTGTCCAAAATTAATTTTTCGTTCTCAATGGTTTGCGTTACAATTTTTTGAAGTTTGGCTAATTGTTCCGTTTCAGAATTTAATAATATTTTAGCGTCTTTATTCATTTGGATTACAATTTGGGGATATAAAATCAATAAGCAAGGATGTTTTAAAACGACACTGCATACCAGTAGTTGCAATTTTAGCAACGTTCTCGGCTTTGAGATGGTTCAGAATGCGAAACGGTAATTCCACTAAATCTACAAATGGCGCAAGATGTGCGTTAGCAGTAGCTTTTTTTAGTTTAAAGCACTAACTTTTTCGTATAAATCTTTTAAATGAAACACAGACATATCTATTAATGGTTCATACATAAATGCATTTATATGGATGTTTTCTGGGGTCATTAAATTTACATTTTCTAAAATTCCCAATGCAGAACTTGTTGGGTATTTTATTTTATATTTTAAAAACAAATCACTAGTTTGATTTGAAGTGATTTCATCTAGATCTACTTCAGGCAATTTAGCTATTAAATATTCTTCTGTTTTAAGTCTTGTTGCAATCGCTAGAGTTATTTTATTTTCTAAATTTATTTCATTTATATTAACTTCTGCGCAAATTGAATTTGCTATTGTAATAATAAATTCTAAAAGATTTTCATTTTCAAATTCTATTGTTTTGTCGGATAGTTTTATCAATCTTGTTTTGTAAATATCGAAAATATCTTTTACGATTAATGCAGTTGAATTGTTTTTTTTATGCAGACAACTAGTTAGTTTTAAATAATCGGAGCATTCTGTAGATTCTGTGTATTCAATAATGTTTCTAACAAAAGCAATTAAACTAATGAAAATTTTAGGATTTCGGTAGTTATCGATGAAGTAGACAAAAACATCATTTCTATATTGACCATTTTGTAACTTAATAATTTTCTCATTTGATTTAGTAGTCATATAAACTACTTGTCTTTTTAAACTCAATCTTGAAGCTATTGTTCTGTAAAAATCAAAATTATGTGTTAAAACAATTATTCTGAAATCATTTGATAAATGTAATTCTTTAATATATTCAATTATAGCGAATTTATTTTTGTAATCGAATGAGTCCGCAATATCATCAAAGATGATAATATTTTTTTCTGCATTTGTTTTCCTTGATTCTATTTCAAATAAAAATTGTAAAATAAAATATGCTCTCTGTTCGCCTTTACTTAATATGGGTATTAAATTCTCTTTTTTTTGACGAACAGGATTTTCATTAGTATCAATATATTCAAACTCTAAGTTGGCAGTTTCTTGCTTTAATATTATATCACCTTGATTTATTAAAATAACTTTAAAAGGAACGTAAAATCTAGAATTGAAAGTTGTGATAATTTTTTCCCATAAAGCAAACTCTTTTTTCGCTTCATCTATTATTATCTCTAATTCTACTTTTTTTATTCTGTACAGTTCAGTTAATATTTCAGATTCTTTTTTAATTTCTGATAAATAATTAATCCATATTTTCTTTTGAAAACCTTCATAATCTTTTAGTTCTACAAGTATTAAATTATCTTTTTCAATTACTCTTTTGAAGGCTCGAAGTTCTAAATTTGCACCAATAGCTTTGTCAATTTTATCAAATGTTTGCTTCAATTTATCATCATTAATAATATTACTTATTTCAGATTCTACAAGTTGCTTTAATAAATCTGAATTAGTTATTTCAGTTCCATCATCCAACACAAATTTATGTCCTGCATCGAAATATGAGTTGTCTTCAATAGATTTTAAAATTTCTGTTGCTTGGTAGGTTCCAAAAGAATTATTTGCTGTTTGTTTAAAAAAAACAGATTTCTCTAATAAGGTTTTATAATCCGTAATATATTGTTCTAAAATTCCCTTATTCTTATCTAAAAACTTTTTTACATTATCTTTTTTGTCAAAAACATCATTATATTTAAAGTTATATTTTTCGAATTTGTCTTTTAGATTTTCTATTTCAGTTAATAATACTTCAAAAAAAGGAATAGCATTATTTTGTGAAAAAGTGTTTAAAAGTTCACCTTCACAGTCTGTACTTTGAGAAATGACTTTTAACTTTTTTAAGTATTCATTTTTTTGAGTATTTAATTCTGAATAGATATCGTCATATTTTTTTTTTAATTCTTTACTAGCTAAGAAATTACTAATCTTACTTGAAGCGTCAAAATTATTATCTTCCGCATTTAAAACTAGTATGTTTTGTTGATTAATAGGAAGTGCATCTACTAAAATTTCGTATTTTGAAACTTTAGAAGTATAAATTCTATCACTAGGAATATTTTTTAAGTCATTTTTAGAAACTAAATCAAAAGTTCTTGCAAAAGAAGTTTTCATTGTTCCATTTGGAGCATAAATTAAAAACGTATTTGAATCAAAATTTTCAAATTTAAATTCGTGTTCTAATTTTCCAATTCCAAAACAATTTTCAAAATCTATTTTAAGTATATTCATTTTATAAGTATAATTTAGTCATTTTGTGAGGCAAATTTACGACTAACTTTTCGCCTTAAATAGTTAGCAGGCTTGGAATACGATTACCTTCTCTGTAATGAATATACAATTAAAAACGGTAATTCCACTAAATTCCTCAATACACACAAATGTGTGTTGCGCGTTCGTTTTTTTTAGTCATATGACTCCTAAAAGTTTTCTAAAGTCTTCTTCTAATTCTTTTTCTAAAACCATTACGTTTTCTAATATTATATCACTACTAGTTCTTAAATTTTTGAATTCAATGTTTTCATTAAATATGCTATTTATGTTTTGAGTAATATTTCTATTGTCACTAAAAAAAGATTCTGTCATCTTATTTATTTGATTTATTTCTGAATGAATTCTGTTAATAGAATTTACTTGTTCAATTGAAAAAAATATTTTGTTTTTATGAAAAGTTTCACTCAAAGTGATTGCTAATGATGACCAATGGTCTAATTTTTGTTTTAAGTGTCCGATTGGATTTTGTTCATCTAATAAATTATTCATTACATCGTGAATAATGTTTTTATGGTCATAAAGTAAATTATATATTGATTTTATAATTTCGGCTCTTTCAGCGTGAAGTGATGAAAATTGTATTTGGTATTTAATATTTAATTTTTCCAAATTACTTTTATGTTTATCTATTTGTTTTACTAGATAATTTTCAAATATTTTTTGAGATAAATATTTAATTAATACATAAGCTAAAACAACAGAAGAACTTCCAATTCCAATATATTTTAAAAATTCATCAATCATTTCTTTATGTTTTAATTTCTGTTTTTTTAGTTGCTTGTACCTAACTTTCAGTTTAGGCTAGTAAAACAAGTCTTTAAAAGTAATAAAACTATTTTTAGATACTATATAACGAGTTAATTAGCACCTCCCTAAACCATTACGCTGGTCTGTTTAAAACAGGGTTTAACGGGTACTGTTCCCAAGTGGTAAGGTATTTTTGGGCTACTTTTATACAATCGTGTTCTTGTTCAATAAAGGCACGGGCTCGTTGGCTTATGGCATGGATTTCGTGGGGGTTTTCAATCAAATAAGATAGTTGATCCACCAAATAATCTACCTCTGGCAGGGCGTTAATGCACACCTTTTGTGTAAGGTTAAAGTGTTCTGTAAATTCGGTCTCCGCGCCCGTAAAGACTACTTTTCCTTTTGCCATAGCTTCTAGAGCATTAAATCCTTGGTCATAGCTAAAAACTTGGTCCAACAAAATATGGCATTGATTGTACCGCTGTATGTATTGGGAGTAAGCAACGCTTCGTGTGGTAGTAATGGTTACTTGGTTGGGGTATTTTTGTGCAATGATGGCCAATGCTTTTTCAAAATAATCATTACCCTTTTTGTAATAATTAACAGTGTTAATCCCATGAAAAATATGTATTGTATCTTCAATATGCAACGGACTGTATTGGTTTAGGGCCGTGTTTATGGGGTGAGGAATTAGCGGTGTTGCTTGGGGATGGTTTTTAAGAGGTATGGCATAATCCATATCTGCAGGAATAACCGCTAGGATATTTTGATACACATAGTGGTGCAATTTTTTAAAAGATTTTGTAGCATACCGCAACGTATATTTGCAGTGGTCTAATTTTGGATTTGCCAAGCAAGGTGTGAGTACAGAATATTTAAAATGCCCCTCTAACATGTGCTTTACACTGATATAATCGTCTCCGCAGGAAACCAAAAAAGCCTTTTTGTTGTTTTTAAAAAGATAGGCAATCATTTTTTTTTCCAAAAAAACGGTAGACTGCAAAGGGTATTCATTGATGAGTTGTACTACGTCAAAACCAACGAGTTTTTTTCGGTTTTTAAAAAAACGGTATGCAACCTCGATTTGCGCCACATCTATTTTGCTTAATTTAAAAATAACTTGTCGGATTTTGTTAAGCCAATAGTGCTCTTTGCAGGTTTTTGCATACACAGAAATATCCAAGGGGTAGTTTTTAAAATCATTATCTCCAATAATAACCACTTGATGCCCCAGAGATACTAAGCCTTCTTTTAAGGAATTATGAAATCTACTATACTCGCCTACTAATAAAATCCTCATGAATGGTTATATTTGTTTTCGAAATTAGTGATTTTTGTTTTATGACTCAAAAAAAAGTGTACAAAATAGCCCTTATTAGCGAACAATTGGCATCTGGAGGAGCAGAGCGTTGTGCGGCTTTATTGTCTCAATTTTTTGAAAGTAAAAATATAGTCGTACACCATGTTATTGTTATAGACAAGGTAACTTATGCTTTTTCGGGTACTTTGCTTAATCTTGGGCTTTATAAAAATAAAAGCAATGGAATACTAAATAAACTCCAGAGATTGTGTATTTTTAAAGAATATGTACAAAATAATTCTTTAGATTTTATTATTGATTTTAGAGTCAAGAACAATCCATTTCAAGAATTCATTATTGCAAAATACGTGTATAAAGCACCTTATATTGTAACGGTACATAGCTATTGCACGGATTGGTATTTTCCTAAATGGTCTTTTTTGGCCAAAAAAATATACACCAACGCCTACGGAATTGTTTCGGTGTCCCAAAAAATAGCACAAAAAATTACCGGTAAATACCATTACAAAAATACCGAAGTGATTTACAATCCTATTGCAATTGCGGAAATACAAGTGCTGTCTGAAGAACCTGTAACGCTAAAATGGGATTATGTTTTGGGTATTGGAAGGATGGATGACGGAGTGAAACAGCTGGATAAACTAATTGCTGCGTATGCAAAATCGGTGCTGCCTAGTAAAAACATCAAATTGGTATTATTAGGCGAGGGTCTATTGCGTAAAGCGCTAGAATTGCAGGCGCACCAACTTGACCTAGCCGATAAAGTAGTGTTTCTAGGCTGGAAAGAAAACCCCTTTAAATACATGAAACAGGCAAAATATACCGTTTTGTCCAGCAAAAATGAAGGTTTTGGCACCGTTCTGATAGAATCGTTAGCCTGCAAAACGCCTGTAATTTCTTTCGATTGCCTCTCAGGGCCAAGCGAAATTATAAAAAACAACTACAACGGCCTATTGGTTGAGAATCAAAATGTAGATAAATTAGCACAAGCCATGAACTTGATGATCGAAGATACCACTTTATACCAATTTTGTAAGCAAAATGCTTTGGAGAGTGTTAGGCGGTTTTCGTTAGAAACCATTGGAAATAAATGGCTAGAGTATTTAAAAATAAATGTAAGTTAGTAGTATGAATGCACGTTTAATAGAAATCCCGAATATCGAAAATGCCCTTGGAAATTTAGGGGTCGTTGAAAAAGATACCCTGCCTTTTGAGGTAAAAAGGGTGTATTACTTGTATGATACGCCTAATTTTGCCGAAAGAGGAGGCCACTCTCATAAAGATTTAACCCAAGTGCTCATTGCGGTTTCGGGTAGTTTTGATGTAATCTTAAAAGACGGTACCAGCCAAAAAAAAATCACTCTCGATAAACCCAATATAGGTTTACTAATCCACAAAAATATTTGGGGAGAATTAATTAATTTTTCTTCAGGCGCAGTTTGTTTGGTGTTTGCATCGGCTGTTTTTGATGAATCAGATTATATCAGAGACTATGCTGCCTTTTTGGAATACCTAAAAACCATTAATAGCTAGTAAAACGAATTCCTTTTTGGACCCAAAAACGTTTTATTTTTTTGATAGCTACCAGCAACAACGGGCTGGCGTTCAATAACAAGCGTTGTTTGTAGTTCAAACCCGAAACGTTGGCATCTGGGTCTATGGCATTTTTTAAACGAGAAAACTCGGATAGATTGTGCTCTATCTGGTACATTTTGGCAAAAATATAGCGGTTAAAATCCAGATATTTTTTTAGGCTTGGCTTTTCTTTCCCCCAATTTTCGTAAACATCCAAATCAGGAAGTATTTTGTTAGTTATTGGAGCATGGGTGATTTGATTTTCGGAAACCATTCTGTACCGAACGCATGCTTGGGTGCTGTAGGCTAATTTAAAATAATAATTGGCACGGATATTAAAGTCTATATCTTCAGCAAAAGTTATTTTTGGGTTGTATAAACCGGTTGTTTTAAAAACGTCTTTTTGTACACACCAACTAGACGGACAATAAATGGGCTGGGCTAAACTAGCTTCAAAAAAATCGGTAACCACAAAATTGGTGTTGGTGTTTTTTAAACCTACCTCTGGAGCAAGCGCAACAGAATTAGAGTAAATTTCTAAATAATTAGTGGCAAATAAGTGGGCCTCAGGGAACTGATTTATTAAACGAGCTATTTCTTCCAGAAAATTAGAATCCCAGAGATCATCGGCATCCAAAAAAGCAATATAAGGCGCATTCGCATTTTTTATTCCGGTATTTCTAGTTGCTGAAAGACCTTGGTTAAAGGAGTGCTTAATTATCTTAATTTTAGTACTATCTAATGCCGCAGCAACGCAATAACTACGGTCTGTAGAGGCATCATCAATTACAATTATTTCAAAATCCGTATAACTTTGATCCAGCACGCTCTTTAGCGTAGCTGCAATAAATTTTTCTTTATTAAAAAGCGGAATAACAACGGTAAATAAAGGCATTTATTGGGTGTTTAGATAGCAAAAATAGCCAATTTTGTAGAGATCAAATACAAGCAAAGAAGGTTTTGGCGAGGTTAAATTAGATTCTAGCCGGAGTTTGTGTTTTTGAAATAGCACCGCAACCCAACCCGTTATCCTTAATGCATGTAGTAATTTATAGGTTTTTAGCAATTTGGTGTCTGCAACCAAGGGGCTGCTTTTGGAGAGCGTTAAGAGGGTTTTAAGAGCGGTTCTGGTTTTAGATACAAATAGTTTAGAGGTTTCTAAATTAAGATGAAACACGGGATTTTGGATTTGCTTAATTCGGATTTGGTGCGCTTGTAACTGCTGTATAAAGGCATAATCTTCGTAGCCATAGGTTTCTATTTTGGGGTCAAAATTCAGTGTTTTGAATACCGATCTTTGAATTGCAAAATTAGAAATTAAACTGCTTTGATACGGGTTTTTTTGCCTCTGGGCTACCGTTAGTGCTTCTCTTTGGGTGCCAAATACCCATCGTAGTACGGCAGTATCTTCGGGTTTTTGGTCCGAATATAGTAAACCCCCAAAAAAAGCTTTTTCGGTACTGCTATTCATCCATCGTACATACTCTGAGACAAAGTCGTTGCGTTGCGGAAACGTATCGCAATCCAAAAAAAGCACCCAAGGGTATTTGGCTTTAGATACCAGTAGATTGCGTATGCTACTGCGTCCTATATTGTGTGGCAATAGAGTATAACTTGCGTGTTTTAATTGCGCAATGGCTTGGTTATAAAAAAGGCATTCTGAAGAGGCATCGTCTAGACAAATAATTTCAAATTCCAAGGCATTTCTAACGCCTTGTTCGTGCAATTCTTGCACTAAAGCAAAGGCATTATAATTATATATTGGTATAAGTATCGAGAGCATTATACGGTTCTCTGCACTACTTCAAATATTTTGGTGTCCTCACATTTTAAGGTTTTGGAAGGGTATTTCATCAACAATGCATAATCGTGCGTGGCCATAATAATGGTTTTGCCATTGGCATTAATATTTCGTAGGAGTTCCATTACTTCGGAGCTAGTTTGTGGATCCAAGTTTCCGGTAGGCTCATCGGCCAAAATAAGTTCTGGATCATTTAATAATGCTCTTGCAATAGCTACCCGTTGTTGCTCTCCACCCGAGATTTGGTGCGGCATTTTGAGCGCATACGTTTTCATGCCTACTTTGTCTAATACTTCGTCAATTTTACGATCCATTTCGTTTTTGTCTGTCCAGCCAGTAGCTTTTAACACAAAAAGCATGTTGTCTTTAATAGAACGGTCAGGTAGTAACTTAAAGTCTTGAAATACAATGCCTATTTTTCGTCTCAAAAACGGAATATCGTTTTCTTTTAGTTTGCTTAAATCAAAATCCACAATAGAGCCCTCTCCTTCGCTAAAAGGCATGTCGGCATAGAGCGTTTTCATTAAACTACTCTTCCCGGATCCTGTCTTTCCTATGATGTACAGAAACTCACCATGGTTTACTTCTAAATTAATGTTGGATAAAATAACTCTATCCTCTTGGTAGATACTTACGTTTTTTAATGACAGTACGGCTTGAGACATAATTTGCAAATGTTTAAGTGGTAAAAGTAATAAGTTACGGCTTGTATTCAAAATAAATTAGTGCAATAAAAACAATACTTTTTTATATAAATAGGCAAGTAGGCTTGTTTTTCATAATAAAAAGCTAAAGGTTTTCGTTATACCCAAAAGATTATAATACATTTGAATATTAAAAAAAATAACACTTAAAATGCGGAAATTTTCTTGGCTCTATTGTTCTCTCTTTTTAGCAGGTTCAGTTACTATATCAGCTCAAAAATCAGCTTTATATACTCACGAATTAAAAGAATTTAATCAGGCGGTTTATTTATTCAATGACCAACAATATGCGTCTGCCAAAATTCTGTTTAACAAAGTAAAAGATCTTAGCACCCAAGAAGAGGTGCAATCCGATTGTACCTACTATGCGGCCTATTGCGCCATACGGATGGATCAAGCTAATGCAGATGTATTGATGGAAGATTTTGTTGCAGAGTATCCCACCAGTGCCAAAAGCAACCAAGCTTTTATAGAAGTAGCCCATTTTTATTTTGAACAAGGCAACTACCCTAAAGCATTGCAATGGTTCGAAAAAGTAGACGAAAGCCAGTTGAGCAACTCGGATCGGGATCGTTTTAATTTTCAAAAAGGCTATGCTTTTTTTAATTCCAAAAAAAAGAAAGAAGCGACCACCTATTTCAATAAGGTGCGCAACTCCAAAGAATTTGGCTCCCAGGCCAAATACTACTTAGGGTTTATGGCTTACGAAGGAGACGACTACAAAGAAGCAAGCCGTTATTTTGACGAAGTTTCTGGCGAAGAAAAATACAAAGAAAAACTCTCGTATTATCAAGCAGACATGAACTTTAAATTAGGAAATTTTCAAAAAGCCATAGATTTAGGAAGCAAAGCAATGCCAAAATCGAATGCTATTGAAAAATCGGAGTTAAACAAAATTATTGGAGAGAGTTACTTTAACTTAAAACAATACGATAAAGCCGTGCCTTATTTGGCTGCATATAAAGGTAAAAAAGGGAAATGGAACAATACCGATTTTTACCAATTAGGCTATGCTTACTACCAACAAAAGGATTATGAAAATGCGATTTCTCAATTTAACAAAATCATCAACGGAAATGATTTTGTAGCCCAAAATGCCTACTACCATTTAGGAGAGAGTTACTTAAATGTCGCTAAAAAACAACAAGCATTAAATGCCTTCAAAAACGCTTCGGAGATGTCTTTTGACCTTGCCATCCAAGAAGATGCCAGTTTTAATTATGCCAAATTAAGTTACGAAATTGGAAACTCTTACCAAACCGTTCCAGAGCTATTGCTTAATTTTATACAAAAATACCCTCAAAACACCAATCGTGCTGTAATTGAGCGTTTGTTGATAGACTCGTATATATCTTCCAAAAATTATAAAGAAGCGTTGGTTTTATTAGAAAAAAACAAAGGCCCAGAGAACCAGCTTGCATACCCAAAAGTCACTTTTTATAGAGGTATCGAATTGTACTCGGATAGAGCATACACCGAAGCAGCCAAAATGTTTCAAAGTTCTTTGGGGTCTTCCGTAGATGCCAACTTTACGGCTCGCGCCACCTTCTGGAAAGCAGAAACCCAATACGTATTGCAAGAGTATAAAACGGCCTTAACCCATTACCAACAATTTATAGCCTTGCCCAAAGCAACCAACACCCCAGAATATGCAAACAGCAATTACAATATAGCCTATAGTTATTTTAAATTAAAGGATTATGATGCGGCTGCTAGCTATTTTCAAAAACAAATTGCAACACCAAAGACGGATGCTTCAAGAATAAACGATGCGTATTTACGTCTGGGAGATTGCTATTTTGTGACCTCAAAATACGGCCCAGCTATAGAGGCATACACCAAAGTAATTGCATTAAAGGCAGTAGATGCAGATTATGCATACTACCAAAAAGCACTTTGTTATGGTTTTATTTCTAAAAACGATACTAAAATTAAAGAACTCCACTCTTTCTTGCAATTGTACCCCAATTCAAGCTACCGAAATGATGGCATGTATGAATTAGCCAATACCTATGTAGCAAGCAACCAGCAAGACCTGGCCTTAAAAACATTTGAGCGTTTGGTTGCCGAAAACAACAACGGCAAGTATACCGCCAAGGCCATATTGCGCCAGGGGTTGCTATATTATAACGCAGACAAAGATGAGCCTGCTTTAATTCAGTTCAAAAAGGTAGCGGCTAGTTTTCCTAAAACGCCCGAAGCACTCGAGGCAGTATCTACCGCAAGATTAATTTATGTAGACAACGGTAGAGTAGACGAGTATGCTAACTGGATCCGGACCTTGGATTTTGTTGCTGTGACAGATCTGGATCTAGATAACGACACCTACGAATCTGCTGTAAAACAATTTGAGCAAAACAATTACAAACAAGCCATTTCTGGATTTAATGCCTATAACAGTAGTTTTCCCAAAGGTATACATGCTTTAAAGGCACATTTTTATTTGGCGCAAGCCTATTTTTCAGAAGGTCAGAAAGACAAATCCGTTGCCCATTATCAATATGTAATCGAAGAGACTAGAAATGAATTTACAGAGCAGTCCTTGGCACGATTAGCACAAATTTTATTAGCAAATAACGAAAAAGCAAAAGCCATCCCAATTTTATTGCGTCTAGAAAACCAAGCAGATTATGCCCAGAATAAAGTTTTTGCGCAGTCCAATTTAATGCAATGTTATTATGACAAAAAAGATTATGTAAACTCGGTGGTATACGCAGATAAGGTTCTGAATAGCCCTAAAATTGATGATAATGTAAAGAGCGATGCACAAATAATCATTGCCAGAGCAGCCATACAAACCGGAGACGAAGTCAAAGCCAGAGCCGGTTATGCCAAATTGCTTACACTAGCAAAAGGAGAACTAGCTGCAGAGGCATTGTATTATGATGCCTATTTTAAGAACAAAGATGGTAAGTTTGAAAACTCCAATACCGTAATTCAAAAAATAGCCAAAAATTATTCTAGTTATCGTTATTATGGTGCCAAAGGACTGGTAGTAATGGCCAAAAACTTTTATGGTCTAAAAGATAGTTTTCAGGCAACGTATATTTTAGAAAACGTTCTAAAGAGTTTTACAGATTATCCGGAAGTTGTGGCAGAGGCCCAAAAAGAATTAGATAAAATCAAAACCGAAGAAGCCAAAACCAATTCTTCGGTGGTAAAATAAAGTGCTGTTCTGGCTTTTAGATTTACAAACAACACTTTGTTTAGGAGTTGGTTGTAAAATGCGCCAGTTTTTAGAGACTAGAATTTTTAGAATAACCTTTTTGTATTAAAAAATAAATAGAACATGAATTTCAATCTTCAAAATAAAGTTTTTATACCCCTACTTTTACTAGCCTTTCAGTTTTCGTTTGCACAAAAAAAGAATGCAACAATTGGCTCCGAGGTAGTGAATGTAGTCAAACCCTATTCTCCAACCATTTCGGATGCCTTCAAAGTTCCTGAAATAGCGGTTCTGGAAGAAGAAGGAAACGCCCAAAAAGAAACCGTGCAATACACTATATTTTCTTTTCCGGTAGCCTCCACATTTACCCCATCAAAAGGAAAAGCAGAAGGCGTTGTGCGTACCAAACCACCCCACTTGTATAGCAATTATGCTACATTAGGTTTTGGTAGCTATAGCACCCTACAGGCAGCATTATACGTAAATCAAGAGTTAGGCAATGCGGATTATGTGGGAGCCATGTTTCGTCATTTGTCTTCGCAAGGAGGGATTTCGGGAGTGACTCTAAAGGATGCGTTTTATGACACCGCTATCGATCTAACCTATGGCGCTAATTATAAAGACTTGGCTTGGAATGTGGATGTAGGCTACCAAAATCAGATCTATAACTGGTACGGCTTGCCTGTTTTGTTTGGCAGTACGTTGTCTGAAGATAACCGTAAGGATTTGCTAAATTCAATCCATCCAGAGCATGCTTTTAATGCTTTTTCGGCGGGAGGAAAGATGGAGTTTTCCGAAGGAATTTTCAAAAAGGCCAAAGCCAAATTCCATCATTTTGCAGATTCTTTTGGATCCGTAGAAAACAGATTTTATGTTGCTCCTACCCTAGAGCTGGATCTAATGGAAGAACGTATCAAAACCAATATTACCATAGATTATCTCGGTGGTAGCTTTGCCAATAATTATGCCAATACCAATGCCATAAAATATGGTTTCACTAATTTAGGTATTGCGCCAAGTTTTGTGATGCAAAAAGACGATTGGACTATAGATTTAGGAGCAGCCGTTTTTTATAGCTTAGACAACCAAAACAATAAAAACAAACTCTTTGTGTATCCACAAATTAATGCCACTTATAAAGTAGTTGGCGATTTGATGGTTTTTTACGCCGGTGCCCAAGGCGATTTGCAACAAAATACCTATAGTGATTTTGCTAACCAAAATTCTTTTGTGTCTCCCACCTTGCTAATAGCACCAACAGACAAACAATACGATATTTTTGCAGGACTAAAAGGTAAATTAATACAAAATGTGAGCTATAATGTACGTGGATCGTATAAAAACGAAAAAAACAAAGCCTTATTTAAAAGTAATGATTATACCGAAACCAGTACAAATGATCCGTATGGTTTTGGAAATTCGTTTCAGGTGGTTTATGATGACGTCCGGACAGTGTCTTTTTCGGGAGATTTAAAAGCAGCTTTTTCAGAAAATGTTTCCTTTGGTATCAGCGGGGCCTTTAGTAGCTACAGCAATGCCAACCAATCCGAAGCTTGGAATTTGCCTCAAATTACACTAAATACCAATCTGGAGGTTACTATAACTCCAAAATGGTATGCAGGCGCTACCGTATTTTATGTAGGACAAAGAAAAGATGCCCAAACCAATACTAGCCTAACAACCACCGCTACAAATATTACATTAGGCAGTTATCTGGATGCCAATGCGCACCTAGGTTATAAATACAACCAGCGTTTGACAGGATTTTTGAAAGCCAATAATTTTGCAAACCAAAACTACCAAAAATGGGCCAATTATCCCGTTCAAGGATTTCAGATTATGATAGGAGCAAACTACAAATTTGATTTTTAAATCCGAACAATATTGCGGCATAAAAAATGGTTTTCTGACTCAGGAAACCATTTTTTTTGTATACCTCCAAGACAACCCCAAAAAGCGTATTTGATTCTTTTTTTAAATAAAAAAGAAATACTTTAGATCTTAATTAATACCCTAACTTTGACTGCTCCTAGATTCACAGAAACCATACTTTTGGGGTTTCTTGATTTTTTAAATTTCTTTATAAAATGAATTTCAAACAAAAAACACACCACTATTACCAGCAATTAGTACAAGACAAAATAGATGTTTTTAGAGACATGATAACAGCTCTGACCGAAGATTCTAAAAACGATGCCAAAGGATCCGCGGGAGACAAACACGAAACCGCATTATCCATGATGCACCTAGAGCAAGAAAAACTAAGTACAAAGTTGGCACAGCTTTTGGCGCAAAAAGCAGTATTGGACAAAATAGACTCTGCTAAAACAGCCCAAACCATTATGTTGGGTAGTTTAGTGAAAGCAAACGGAATATACTTGTATCTCAGTTTGGCATTGCCCAAAATTACCGTAGAGAACACCACCGTTATTGCACTCTCGTTAGAGTCTCCGCTGGGGAACAAGTTGATAGGTGCTGCCGTGGGCTATACCTTTGAGATACATACCACAAAATACACCATTGAGCAAATTTTATAAACCAAGGCCAATTTATGGTGCATCTTGTTTTTTTAAACCAACAAGAAAAAGTAATCCAGTTTTTACTTTCTGTTTTTGTTAAAAAAGCTTTTTTTGGTTTTAAACTATAACTAAAACGAGCTATTGTGTTTTGGAATTTAAAGTGTTGTTGCATCTTTGCTTTATCAAAATAAATAAAAAATTTAAAATATATAGCATTATGTGTGGAATAGTATGTGCCTTTGATCTAAAACAAAATGCGGAATCGTTACGACCGCAAATATTAGAAATGTCCAAAATCATCCGTCATAGAGGTCCAGATTGGAGCGGAATTTATAGCAATGAAAAAGCCATCCTCTCTCACGAAAGATTGGCAATTGTGGATCCAGCCTCCGGGAAACAACCTTTGTTGAGTCCAGACGGGCAATTGGTATTGGCAGCCAATGGCGAAATATACAACCACAGCCAATTGCGCAAACAATTTGAAGGAAAATACGATTTTCAAACCGAGAGTGATTGCGAAGTAATTTTGGCATTATATAAAGAAAAAGGCCCTCATTTTATAGATGAAATGAACGGGATTTTTGGATTTGCAATTTATGATGTTGAAAAAGACGAATATTTTGTAGCCCGAGATCACATGGGAATAATCCCGTTGTATATTGGTTGGGACCAACACGGTACTTTTTATGTAGCCTCGGAGTTAAAAGCTTTAGAGGGATATTGTACCAAAATTCAATTATTTCCTCCAGGGCACTACATGAGCAGCAAAGATGGCGCATTTGTACCATGGTATAAAAGAGAATGGACTGAGTATGCAGCCGTTCAGGACAATGTAACGAGTATAGCGGCGATCAAAGAAGCTCTAGAGGCAGCAGTTCATAGACAACTAATGAGCGATGTGCCTTACGGTGTATTGCTTTCGGGAGGTTTAGACTCTTCTATTACCTCGGCTGTAGCCAAAAAATACGCCCAAAAACGGGTAGAATCTGGGGATCAAGCAGATGCTTGGTATCCACAATTGCACTCCTTTTCGGTAGGTTTAGAAGGCTCTCCGGATTTAGCTGCTGCGCAAAAAGTTGCCGATCATATTGGAACCATTCACCACGAAATTAAATTTACCATCCAAGAAGGTTTAGATGCCTTACGAGATGTGATTTATAACCTAGAAACCTATGATGTTACCACCATTAGAGCCTCTACACCAATGTGGTTAATGGCGCGAGTTATTAAATCTATGGGCATCAAAATGGTATTGTCTGGAGAGGGTGCAGACGAACTTTTTGGAGGATACCTGTATTTTCATAAAGCACCAAATGCACAAGAGTTTCATGAAGAAACCGTGCGTAAATTAAGTAAATTACACATGTATGATTGCCTGCGTGCCAATAAAAGTTTAGCCGCTTGGGGGATTGAAGGTCGGGTACCTTTTTTGGATAAAGAATTTATGGATGTAGCCATGCGAGTAAATCCAAAAGATAAAATGATAACCACCGAGCACAAAATGGAAAAATGGGTTGTCCGCAAAGCCTTTGAAGACATGTTGCCAGAGAGCGTGGCTTGGAGACAAAAAGAACAATTTAGCGACGGTGTGGGCTACGGCTGGATTGATGCCTTGAAAGAAGTGGTTGCGGTTGCGGTTACAGACGAGCAATTAGCTGCTGCAAAATATAAATTTCCGATACAAACTCCAACTTCTAAAGAAGAGTATTATTACCGCAGCTTATTTGCAGAACACTTTCCGAGCGATGCAGCAGCATTGTGTGTGCCACAAGAGGCAAGTGTGGCTTGTAGTACCAAAATTGCGCTAGAATGGGACGAAGCATTCAAAAACATGAACGACCCTTCTGGAAGAGCAGTTTTTAACGTACATGATGCCGCCTACACAAAGGCATAGCTAAAAAACTAAAAGTATAGTGCAAAAAAGCGCCCTCTTGTTTATTGGAGGGCGCTTTTTTTTGTTTTTTTATATGTAAAAAAAATATAAACGCCATTTAAAGCTAGTTTTAGGCCTTAACCAAGTGGTATTTGTTTACCTTATGCAGGCACCTCTTTGGATCGGCAAATACAACAGCGGGTTTTTTTATAAAAACAAAGCGCTAAATCAACAATATGTTAATAACTTAGGTGCTTAAATTGCTATTTTAACCATAAAATAGTTTACGTTTTTATATATTTGCGTGTTAGACAAAATTACATTTTAGAATAAAAATATGAGCGAAGAAATCAATAAGAGCAATTATTCAGCAGATAGTATTCAGGCATTAGAAGGAATGGAGCATGTTAGGATGCGTCCGTCTATGTATATCGGGGATGTAGGAGTAAGAGGTTTGCATCATTTAGTTTATGAAGTAGTCGATAACTCTATTGATGAAGCTATGGGAGGTCATTGTGATACCATACGCGTAGATATAAACGAAGATGGATCCATCACTGTTGAGGATAATGGTCGTGGTATTCCGGTTGGTATTCATAAAAAAGAAGGCGTTTCGGCACTTCAGGTTGTAATGACTAAAATTGGAGCTGGAGGTAAATTTGACAAAGATTCGTACAAGGTTTCTGGAGGTTTACACGGAGTAGGAGTTTCGGTAGTAAATGCGCTTTCTAATCATTTAAGAGCTACGGTTCATAGCACAGACGGAAAAATCTACGAGCAAGAATACGAAAAAGGGAAAGCCCTTTATCCAGTCAAACAAATAGGAGACACCACCAAAAGAGGAACCATTGTTACCTTTTATCCGGATCCAAGTATTTTTACGCAAACCATAGAATATTCTTACGATACTTTGTCTGCACGTATGCGGGAATTATCTTTTTTAAATAAAGGAATAACCATAACATTTACAGATAAAAGAGAAAAAGATAAAGACGGAAATTTTGTTAGTGAAGTATTTCACTCACAAGAAGGTCTTAAAGAATACATTCGTTATTTAGACGGAAACCGGGAGCCAATTATTGCCCACGTGATCTCTATGGATAATGAAAATGGAGAAATACCAGTAGAGGTGGCATTGATTTACAACACCAGTTATACCGAAAATATTTTCTCGTATGTAAACAACATCAATACCCACGAAGGAGGAACCCACTTGCAAGGTTTTAGAACCGGACTTACCCGTTCTTTAAAAAAGTATGCAGATGCTTCTGGGATGTTAGATAAATTAAAATTTGATATCTCTGGAGATGATTTTCGGGAAGGCTTAACGGCAATTATATCCGTAAAAGTTGCTGAACCACAATTTGAGGGGCAAACCAAAACCAAGTTAGGAAACAGAGAAGTTGTCTCGCCGGTTAGTCAAGCTGTAGGAGACATGATTGAGGCGTATTTGGAAGAAAATCCAAACGATGCACGTATTATTGTTCAAAAAGTAATACTTGCTGCTCAAGCCCGTCATGCTGCCAAAAAAGCCCGCGAAATGGTACAGCGCAAAACCGTAATGGGAGGTGGCGGATTGCCAGGTAAACTATCGGATTGTTCTGAGCAAGATCCCGCCAAATGCGAGGTTTACCTTGTGGAGGGAGACTCTGCGGGAGGAACTGCCAAACAGGGTAGAGACAGGGCATTTCAAGCAATTTTGCCATTGCGTGGTAAGATTTTGAATGTAGAAAAAGCCATGCATCATAAGGTTTTTGAAAACGAAGAGATCCGAAACATTTTTACCGCACTAGGGGTTACCGTAGGAACCGAAGAAGATAGCAAAGCACTCAATATTTCTAAATTACGTTACCATAAAGTAATCATTATGTGTGATGCCGATGTGGATGGTAGCCATATTTCTACGTTAATTTTAACCTTCTTTTTCCGTTTTATGAAAGAATTAATTGAAGAAGGACATGTTTATATAGCCGCACCACCTTTGTATTTAGTCAAAAAAGGAAACAAAAAAGAATACGCCTGGAATGACTTGCAGCGCGATCAATCCAATGAAAGAATGGGCGGTAGCGCCGCTATACAGCGTTATAAAGGTCTTGGAGAGATGAATGCAGAACAATTGTGGGAAACCACAATGGATCCAAACTTTAGAACCTTACGCCAAGTTACTATTGATAGTTTGGTTGAGGCAGATAGAGTGTTTTCGATGCTAATGGGAGATGAGGTGCCACCAAGAAGAGAATTTATTGAAAAAAATGCGGTCTATGCAAATATTGATGCCTAATACATTCAAGATCGTTTTGGTGCCAATAGGGATCAAGCAATAATAAATAACTAAATTACCAATAACCTAATAAACTCAAAAATATGAAAGTTACAATCGTAGGAGCAGGAAATGTGGGAGCCACTTGTGCAGATGTTATTTCTTACCGAGGAATTGCAAGTCAAGTTGTATTATTAGATATTAAAGAAGGTTTTGCCGAAGGTAAAGCATTAGATATTATGCAATGTGCCACCAATACCGGGTTTAATACCCAAGTATCTGGAGTAACAAACGATTACTCTAAAACGGCAAAGAGTGATGTAGTGGTAATCACCTCTGGTATGCCCCGAAAACCAGGGATGACGAGAGAAGAATTGATTGATATTAACGCCGGAATTGTAAAATCAGTCATAGAAAAGGTGTTAGAGTACTCTCCAGAGGCTATTTTTGTAGTGGTTTCCAATCCTATGGATACCATGACCTATTTGGCTTTAAAAGCAACTGGGTTACCAAAAAACAGAGTTATTGGTATGGGAGGAGCATTAGATAGTTCTCGTTTTAGAACCTATTTGTCCATGGCTTTAGACAAACCAGCAAACGATATTTCGGCAATGGTTATTGGTGGCCATGGCGATACCACCATGATACCATTAACTCGTTTGGCATCGTATAATGGCATACCTGTTACGGAGTTTTTATCCGAAGAAGCCTTGCAGAATATAGCAGCCAGTACTATGGTTGGAGGGGCTACCCTTACGGGCTTGTTAGGCACTTCAGCTTGGTATGCGCCAGGAGCCTCGGTGGCATTTTTGGTAGACAGTATCTTGAACGATCAAAAGAAAATGATTGCATGTTCTGTACTTGTAGAAGGAGAATATGGCCAAAACGATATGTGTATAGGTGTGCCGTGCATCATAGGCAAAAATGGAGTGGAAGAAATTGTGGAAATTGAATTAAATCATTCCGAAAAGGCTGCATTTGCGAAGAGCGCAACCGCAGTTAGACAAATGAATGAAGCTTTAAAAACAATTTTGAAGTAACATAAAAGCCACAAAACAGAGAAGACTGCACTTTTGCAGTCTTTTTTTTGAGATTAATCTATAAATAAATTGTTTAATCTTAACCTTAATTATATATTTGCTCGGTTTATAAAAAATAAAATGCGTATTATTACGCTCTTTATTAATATAAGTAAAAAGCAGTCGTGACTTTTGAAAGGTTACATCCATAATAAATAAATAAAAAATAATTAATTTTTAGTAATAATGCAGAATAAAGGACTCATTAAATTTTTCGCAATTCTATTTGCATTGGTAAGTATTTACCAACTATCATTCACTTTTGTCGCCAGTAAAGTTAAAAGCGATGCCAAAGCTTTTGCAGGAAACAACCCAGACAAAGAAGCAAAATATCTGGATTCTATCGGCAAAGAAACCGTATTTAATCTAGGATTTACAGATTTCACATTCAACGAAGTAAGTGATAAACAAATCAATAAGGGTCTGGATTTAGAAGGAGGGATTAACGTAATTCTTCAGATTTCCGTTAAGGACATTTTAAAAGGATTATCTAACAATTCCAAAAATGCTATTTTTAACAAATCGTTAGCAGATGCAACGGCTAATCAAAGAGGAAACCAAACCTATATTGATGCTTTTTTTGAAGCTTTTGAAGCCAATTCTAAAGGAACCGTAAAATTAGCATCTCCAGATATTTTTGCAAACAGAAGTTTGCAAGGAGAAGGAGGAGTTACTTACCAAATGGCAGATTCTGAAGTTCAAAAAAATATCAAAAGAAAAGTAAATGAATCTGTAGAAAGTGCTTTTGGAGTACTTAGAAAACGTATTGATAAATTTGGAGTAACACAGCCTAATATTCAAAAATTAGGAGAGTCAGGAAGAATACTTGTAGAGCTTCCGGGTGCTAAAGATGTAGATAGAATTAAAAAATTATTACAAAGCACTGCCCAATTAGAATTCTGGGAGACGTATAAAATTGATGAAATCGGAGGCTTTTTGGTTTCGGCTAATGAGGCTTTAAAGAAAACGGAAATTACAACCCTAGAAACTAAAACAGTGGCTAAGGATTCGTTAAGTGCATTACTTACGGACGCCAAAGATTCGCTTGCAACCAAAAAAGGCAACAATCCATTGTTTGATAAAATTATTGCTCAAGGTGGCGGTCCTGTTTTAGGATTGTTTGCACCCAAAGATACTGCCGTTATAAACGGTTATTTAAAAAGAGCAGCAATACGTGGTTTATTGCCAGCTGAGCAGCGTTATGTTAAATTTGTTTGGGGTAAAGCAACCACCATTACAGATGCAAAAGATAAAGAAGTTGCAGCCGTAGAATTATATGCTTTAAAAGGAAATAGAGACAACGTTGCAGCAATGAGTGGTGGTGTGGTTACTGATGCTAAAGATTCTTTTGACCAGTTAGGAAAACCATCTGTTTCCATGCAAATGGACGGACAAGGAGCAAAATCTTGGGAAGAATTAACCGCGAAGGCCTACACTCAAAAGAGCAATATTGCCATTGTATTGGATAATGTAGTTTATTCTGCTCCAGGAGTATCTAGTGGACCAATTGCAGGAGGTAGATCTGAAATTTCTGGTTCTTTTGATGTAACTGAAACCAAAGATTTAGCCAACGTATTAAGAGCAGGTAAACTACCTGCTGCTGCAGATATTGTACAATCTGAAGTAGTTGGACCATCCTTAGGTCAAGAAGCCATTGATAACGGTACCAACTCTGCCATTGTAGGTTTGTTGATTGTATCTCTTTGGATGATGGTGTATTATGGTAAAGCAGGTTGGTACTCTAATATTGCTTTAGCAGTCAATTTATTATTCCTTTTTGGAATTTTAGCAAGTTTAGGTGCAGTACTTACTTTGCCAGGTATCGCAGGTATTGTATTAACAATGGGTACTGCTGTAGATGCTAATATTATTATTTACGAAAGAGCCAAAGAAGAACTTCGGGCAGGCAAAACACTCGAAGAAGCAATTAAAACCTCGTATAGTTGGAGAGGGGCAATGTCTTCTATTACGGATGCAAACGTAACGCACGTTCTTACAGGAGCAGTATTGTTTATTTTTGGTTCTGGACCAATTAAAGGTTTTGCCACTACCTTATTAATAGGTATTGCAACATCTTTATTTACATCTATTTTTATAGCAAGAATTTTCTTGGATAGAAATTTAAGAACCAAAAGTGATTTGACTTTTACTACTAACTTTTCTAAAAAAATATTCAATAATTTCAATTTTGATTTCTTAGGAATGAAAAAATGGACGTACTTGTTTTCAAGTATTGTAATTGTTGTAAGTATTATTTCATTATCTACAAACGGACTGGATGAAGGAGTAGATTTTGTTGGAGGAAGAACCTTTCAAGTACGATTTGAAAAACCAATCGAAGCTGGTGTGGTTTCAGAAGAGTTATCCAAAGTTTTTGGTAGTGCCGAAGCTAAAGTTTTTGGTAGCGCTGATCAATTAAAAATAACTACAAAATACAAAGTGCAAGAGCATGGAGTAGAAGCGGATATAGAGGTAAACAAATTATTATTTGAAACCTTAAAACACCACTACACATCTGGATTAACATATGAAAAATTTGTAAATGCTTATGACGGTAAAAATTTAGGAGTATTACAAGCTTCAAAAGTAGGGCCATCTGTTGCTGAAGATATTAAAACCAATGCTTATTGGGCGGTATTAGGAGCTATGTTATTAGTGTTTTTATACTTAATGATTAGTTTTAGAAAATGGCAATACAGTTTAGGTGCTATTGCAGCAGTTGCTCACGATGTTATTTTTGTGTTAGGGATCTATTCTTTATGTTACAAATTTATGCCTTTTGGTATGGAGATTGACCAACACTTTATTGCGGCTATTCTTACCGTAATTGGTTACTCAATGAATGATACGGTAATTGTATTTGATCGAGTTCGTGAGTTTTTAGCAGGTAACACAAAAGGTGATTTTGCTGAAATTGTTAACCAATCGATTAACACCACCATGTCCAGAACCATAAATACTTCGTTGACCATGATTGTGGTTTTATTAATCATGTTTGTATTTGGTGGAGAATCTATTAGAGGATTTATCTTTGCAATGTTAGTGGGTATTCTGGTAGGTACGTATTCTTCCTTATTTATAGCTACTCCTGTGTTAGTAGATACTATCTCTAAAGAAGATAAAAAACGGGTAGAAGAACAGCATGAGGTGATCTAAAACATGCTTTAATTATATTCAAAAGACCCAATGAAAATTGGGTCTTTTTTTTTGTAATCTGTTTTTAAAATAAGCATACCAAAAAAATCCAAACCCCTATTAGAAGGTTTCGACCTAGTATTAAAAAATAGTTTGTTATATCAATCCCAAATCTTTGGCTATAGCAACAAGATGTGTGGTATTGTTTGCTCTAAAATAAATACGTAACTTATTACTATGTTTTTCAATGCTACTCTTACTGTTTGGAGTAATACCGAGCTCTTTGAACTGGAGTTCCATATTTTCTTGTGATATTCCCAAAGAGAGGTATTTTATGATCAGTATGTCATAATCGTTTATCTGATGGATTGTTTTGTCTTGATAGAGAGTGGCTAGTTCTGGAGAAATAAATTTTTCATCGGTGTGGTATACTTGCATAATGGCCTGCTGAAGGTCTGTTATGGTATTTCTGCCCTTAATCACGTAGCCGTTTATTGCAAATTTTTTAAATAAGGATTGTACAATATAGGGCTTGTCTTCTACAGAAAAAGCAATGATTTTTGTTTCTGGAAACAAATCTTTCACTATTGCAATGAGTTCTTCGCCAGATTTTATTTTATCGTTACGGTGATCTTCTTTAAAAGATAGGTCACTAATTACTAAATCGTAAGGCTGTTCTTCTAATTGTGCCTTTTTTATTTTTAATAACGCTTCATCACAATATTTAGCAATGTCTACTACCGGAACATTTAAATTGGTAAGCACTTGCAAGGCTCCTTGATCATTAAAATCGATATCATCTACTATTATTGCTTTTTGGAACATAGGTTGTTATTTTGGAATTGTAATGGTTACTCTAAAACTTTTATTGGTTTCGCTAGCAAAAGTAATTGTTCCTTTGATGGCATCAATACGGTTTTCCACATTTGACAACCCATTTTTTAAATTTAATGTCTTTGTAAATCCAATACCATTGTCTGTATAACTAATCAAAAGCGTATTTTGTTGGTTTTCAAATCCAATTACAGCAAAGGTACATTTGCTGTGTTTTCTCATATTCACCATTAGTTCTTGTAAAGTTCTATATAAGGCAATTTTTTTGATGGCAGTGAGTTGTAACCAATCAATATCTCCGTTGTATTTTAGAATTACTTTTATGTTTTGCGTACCATAACTATTGAGCATTTCTTTTAAATTGGTTTCGTAACCTTCGTCGGTAGGAATAGTACTGTTTTCTTTCGAGATGTTCCTAGTCCTTAGATAAATTTGATCTAAATTTTGAAGTAACGTTTCTTTTTCAGTCCTATCTTTCCAGTCTAAATTAGTAGTAAAAAGCATGGTCTGGTAGACATCATTAGCAAGCTCATCATGTAATTTTTTTGAGATTCTAGTTTCGGTGTCATACATCGCTTCTATTTTTGTAAGTTTATTTTTAGTTCTAAAATAAGTAACAAGAAACACAATAGCTGTAGTGAGTACTAATAGTGCAATCAGTGCAATGTACTTTTGATTTTTTTGTCGCACTAATTTTAATTCTGTGGCTGAATTTTGGGCTTTTAGTTTTAGGTTTTCATCCCGTTCTTTAGCAGCATCGTATTTTATTTTTGCAAACTGGTTTTTGGCTTTTTGTCTTGCTTGGTTTAGACTGTCATTAATCCGAAAATAATTCTTTGAAGCTATTCTAAAACTACTTTTTGGATTGTTCTGGATCATTAGGCTTAAAGATTTTAAACGGCCCTCTACATTGTTCGTTTTGGTAGCTTTATCGTAAGCAATTTTAGCGTAGGTATTGGATTTTGTAGGGTTTTTATCTGCAAAATATTCAGACAAATGCAAGTAACTCTTAGTTAGTCCATAATCCTCTTGAAGTTCGGTTCTAATTTCTAAGGCGTGGTTTAAATATGTAGCAGCTCTTGGGTTTTCTATTTTAAAATACGAATAGCCCAAGTTATCTAGAACCCGAGCATAGTTTTCTTTGTTTTGTTGTACCGTCTTTTGACCAGATAAACTATCTAAAGCAGCTATTGCATCCATATAGTTGCCTTGTTCTAAATTTACGGTGGCAATATTGTTTTTCAGGACTGCCTTTTGTATGGGATCTGTAGCCATTTGGAATGCTTTTTTATAATAAAAAACAGCCTCTTTATACGCATATAAATTCTCGTAGTTTATACCTAATAAATTATACAGATAGCAATGGTAGGATTGGTTTTTTTCTGTTTGTAAATAAGACAAAGCTTCCGTAGCGGTGGTTTCACTACTAGAATAATCCCCTTTTAATTGTTCAATAGTTGCCATTTTTAGCAACGCATAAATAATTTTATTGGGACCTTGATTTGTATCAGAAGTAGTTTTAATTTTATTGTAATAATAAAAAGCACTATCGTAATTCTGGTTTTCAAAATACGTTTCAGCCAGTGCTACTTGTTGTTTGTATTTGGAGTTTTTTGGAAACTCTAAATCCTCTTTTAGTTCCTTTTTGCAAGATGTATACAAAAATAACAGCGGTAAGAGTAAATAGTAAATCGGGAAAGGAAACTTTTTTAGTATCATTTCCCGAAAGTACATAATTTATTTAAAAATAAAGTTTCATTTTAATTCCTTTTTTACGGTTTTGGAGGACTAATTGGTGGATAACCCGTAGAGCCATCTCCTGGTTCTCCAGCCCTTATATTTGTGGACTCTTTTTTTGTTTCTAGCTCTTCACTTGTGCAGGATGTAATTGCCATACTTACTAGTATGTAGCAGGATAGGATGCATATTCTTTTCATTCTGAATAATTTAAAAATTAGTTCTAGCTTTGGCTCTTGATTTTACAATCAATTGTACCCAGATAGGTAAGCCGTTACAAGCATTTGGTTACTCTGGGAAGTAAAGTGTGCTAACTAACAGAGCAGTATTTATACTTCCCGGATAGACCTACCATGCGCTTTAGCAACACTTTTATAGAACTAGTTTTGTACATTTGTTCCTATCGCGATACAGAACAATAACTAATTCTGGGAGCAAAGAAATGCACTTTTTGAGCCATGGTTTTGATCCAATTCCATGGATTCCAGTAATTCCAGTAAATTCCAGTAACTTTTAATAATTCCAGTTTGAATATGCATACAGTGACTTTTGATCAATACAAAGAAGCTATAAGAGTCCATTATGAGAGTAAAAAAATAGCAGATATTACCGGAATTTTGTCAAATCCAAGTCCGGCACAATTGCGTAACTTATGTTTGTTTTTGTTAGGAGATTCTTTTTCAAATAATGATGAGATAATCATTAGGTCCTTTTTGAATGTAAAAGAAGAGGAGAGTTTACAAAAAGCTATTGCAGATTGTGAGATAAGTAAATTTAGACCCATAAGGTCTTTTTTAAAGAGAGAAAAAGATTGCCAGAACAGAACTAGAGTAGAATTGGCAGCCATTCTTGTAGATTATAATCTGCGTCCGTATCAAAAATATGCGCAATCAAAGCAAAAAGCTAAGATTCAAGAAAACCAATATGTACCAATTGAATCAAATAATTATTCTCAAACTAGAGACCAAGCAACACCAACTTCTGGCAAAGAAACAGGCAGTAAGCTTAGTGAGCCACAAAAGGATTTGCGATCTAAGTGGGGTTTCCAAAACAGAAATTATATTTTGTTAGGTTCAGCTACTTTTTTGCTATTGATTTTTGCCATAAAATGGTGTGTATTCCCCAATACGCAGTGCATGCAGTGGCAGAACAACCATTATGTTGCGGTAGATTGTATAGACCAACAACAAGGGTTTTCACAACGGAATACGATAGTACCTATTGATCCTTATAGCATGCAATTAAAAAAATTAGATAACACCAAAGAGTGGCTTTTTTTTAAAAATGGAAAGCCCTTGTTATGGTATAGCAAGCAATATGGTACTATTGAACTTTTTAATGGACCTGGATTTCATCCAGAAACCCAAAAACCTTTAAAACCCATTACTGCTTATATCATTAAAAAATACCAATTAAAACCCAAAAAAGAATAGAACCAAAATCCAGCGCATAAAAAAGCCTCAATTTTTCAATTGAGGCTTTTTAAAGTAAGTAATATAAATTGAGTTTATAAAACGTTTATTTTACTTTATTAAGTATTGCTTTGAAAGCTTCTGGGTGGTTCATAGCCAAATCTGCAAGAACCTTACGGTTCAATTCAATATTGTTCTTTTTCACTTTACCCATGAATTGAGAATAAGACATTCCTTCCAATCTAGCTCCAGCGTTGATACGTTGGATCCATAAAGCACGGAAATTTCTTTTATTCACTTTTCTGTCACGGTAAGCGTAGCACATTGCTTTCTCTACCGCATTCTTAGCAACTGTCCAAACGTTTTTACGTCTACCAAAGAAACCTTTGGCTTGCTTCATTATTTTTTTTCTTCTTGCTCTTTTAGCAACTGAATTTACCGATCTTGGCATAATTTTAGTGTTTTTTGTAGCAGGCGGCTTGAATTAAATCAAAAGCACTTAAAGGCCGTACTCCAAGGTTATTTTAAATTGTTTTAACCTAAAGAATTTCTTTAGTCTGCTGTTTTAAAATTTATGGATCTTGAGTCGGTGACTTTTGACCTTTCAACTTTAAGACTTTCGACTAATTATATAATTCTTAATTGTTGTTTGATGCTTTTCATATCTGTTTTGTGAACTAACGCTGAGTGTGTCAAAGCTAATTTACGTTTTTTAGATTTTTTAGTCAAGATGTGACTTTTAAAAGCATGCTTTCTTTTAATCTTCCCAGAACCAGTAACTTTAAAACGTTTCTTGGCGCTAGATTTGGTTTTCATTTTAGGCATTTTTTCCTAGATTTTAATTTATTCTTACTTACTTATCTTCTAGTCTTAAAGTCGAAAGTCTTAAGGTCATAAAGCAAAAACTTTACACCTTACAACTTTCGACTTTGGACTTACTTATTTTTTCTTTTTCGGAGCAATAAACATAATCATTCTCTTTCCTTCCAAAACAGGCATCGCTTCCACTTTACCATATTCTTCAAGGTCTGTAGCTAATCTCAATAACAAGATTTGTCCTTGATCTTTATAGATAATAGAACGGCCTTTAAAGAATACAAACGCTTTTAGCTTAGCACCCTCTTTCAAGAATTTTTCTGCGTTTTTTCTCTTAAATTCATAATCGTGCTCATCAGTTTGAGGACCAAAACGAATTTCCTTCACAGTTACCTGTGTAGACTTTGCCTTTAAGATTTTGTCCCGTTTCTTTTGTTCGTAAACAAATTTCTTATAGTCCATAATCTTACATACTGGCGGCTCAGCATTTGGTGAAATTTCAACTAAATCTAGTTCAAATTGATCCGCTAATCGTAAAGCTTCAGAGAGTTTAAAAACTCCTGGCTCTATATTCTCACCTACAAGACGTACTTCTTGTATACCACGAATATTATTATTTATTCTGTGGGCATCCTTTTTTTCTACGCGAGGTTGGTAACCTCTGTTGCTTCTTATTGCTATGACTTTATAATTTAAGTTAAACTGTAAATACTTTTAATGTTTTCTTTATTTCCTCGTTCACTATCAAAGCAAACGCCTCTATGGTAATGGTGGTATTTCCTTTTCCTTCTTGTCCATGACGTCGGATAGAAATAGTACCGTTTTTTTCTTCTTCTTCCCCTACAATCAACATAAAAGGGATTTTTTGCATTTCTGCATCTCTAATTTTTTTCCCAATTGTTTCGTTTCGGTTATCTATCAGGGCGCGAATTTCGTGATTTTCTAGCAAACCTAAAACTTTTTTAGCATATATTTCATATTTCTCACTCAAAGACAATATAATAGCCTGTTCTGGGATCAACCATAGTGGGAAATTTCCTGCTGTATGTTCTAACAAAATAGCTATAAAACGCTCCATCGAACCAAATGGCGCTCTATGGATCATAACTGGTCTATGTAGTTCATTGTCAGATCCTTTGTATGTCAGATCAAAACGTTCTGGCAGATTGTAATCCACCTGAATCGTACCCAATTGCCATTGTCTTCCAAGAGCATCCTTTACCATAAAATCTAGTTTAGGACCATAAAAAGCAGCTTCGCCATATTCCACAACAGTATCGAGTCCTTTGTCTGCTGCGGCATTAATAATAGCATTTTCTGCTTTTTCCCAGTTTTCATCTGTCCCAATATATTTTTCTCTATTCTCTTTATCTCGCAACGAAATCTGAGCCGTAAAATTCTCAAACCCTAAAGATCCAAATACATAAAGAACCAAATCAATCACCTTCTTGAACTCTTCATCCAATTGCTCCGGAGTACAAAAAATATGTGCATCATCCTGCGTAAAACCACGCACACGCGTCAAACCATGCAACTCCCCACTTTGCTCGTATCGGTACACGGTACCAAACTCCGCATAACGCTTCGGTAAATCTTTGTACGACCACGGTCTTACGTTATAAATTTCGCAGTGGTGCGGACAATTCATAGGTTTTAGCAAAAACTCTTCTCCTTCATGGGGGGTGCTAATAGGCTGAAAACTATCCGCACCATATTTAGCATAATGACCAGAGGTAACATACAGTTCCTTTTGACCAATATGAGGGGTTACCACTTGCTCATAGCCCGCTTTCTTTTGCGCCTTTTTCAAAAATTGTTCCAAACGCTCTCTCAAAGCAGCCCCTTTAGGCAGCCATAACGGCAAACCTTGACCTACTTTTTGCGAAAAAGCAAACAATTCCAATTCTTTACCTAATTTTCTATGGTCTCTACGTTTAGCCTCTTCCAGCAACAGCAAATATTCCGTTAAATCTTTTTGCTTCGGGAACGATGTTCCGTAAACACGCGTCAATTGCTTGTTCTTTTCGTCACCTCTCCAGTACGCACCAGCAACACTCATTACTTTCATGGCTTTAATTATTCCCGTATTCGGAATATGGCCACCACGGCATAGATCCGTAAAAGTATCGTGATCACAAAACGTAATGGTTCCATCCTCAAGATTCGTAATCATCTCCGTTTTATAAACATTATCCTTGTACAACGCCAAAGCATCCGCCTTACTAACCGGACGCATTTTAAACTCGTGCTTTCCTCTAGATATTTCAAGAACCCGATCTTCAATTTTCTTAAAATCTGCTTCCGTAATCTTATGCTCCTCAAAATCCACATCATAATAAAACCCATTCGCAATTGCAGGACCAAGGGTTAATTTAGCCCCAGGATACATCTCCTCAAGAACCTGTGCCATTACATGCGAGGTAGAATGCCAAAAAGCCTTCTTCCCATCCGCATCATTCCACGTATATAAAACAAGACTACCATCGGTCGTCAAAGGCGTTGACGTTTCAATAGTAGTACCATTAAAAGAAGCCGAAATAACATTTCTAGCAAATCCTTCGCTAATACTTTTAGCAACATCCATCGGAGTTACGTCCAGCGCATACTCTCTAACTGACCCATCGGGCAAAGTAATCTTAATCATTGTTTGTTAATTTAAGAATGCAAATATAAACCATTACAAAAATACACACAATATATAACAAGTTTTGTTTCATATAATATAAACATACCCAAAACACACCTTATACACTCTGGCGCACCAAATCCGAGAATCTGTCCTTACCATAAAAAAACAAAGGAGCTATTTCCTGCTATCCGCTACAATCTACCTCGCCGAACCCCGTCTCGGCAGGATTTCCACTACTATCAGGGCTAGGAGAGCGGCGTCCCAAAGCTAATCTCATTCCAAAGTTAAGTCTACCTATATATAAAGAAAACAGATACACATGCAAAAAACAACCACCAAACCCCTAAAACCGGCAGAATAACCGCAAAGAAGATAGCAATGACCTATAAAAGCAACAAAAGAAGCATTTGTATAGAATTAAAAACAAAGCAGTTAGCGATTCATATTAATAAAAGATGAATAAAAGGTAAAAAAAGTATTGATTAACCGAAAAAAGGCGGTAGTTTTGCACCCGCAATAAGAAACAAGTTCTTTTAAATACTGGCATGCAGACGAAATCAAGACGAAAATTTATTTTTCAAAAAAGAGTTCAAAAGCTTGTGAGAATTAAAGCAAAAGTTTACATTTGCACCCCGCAAACAAGCGACGTTATTTGACATACTGCTAAGAGAAATAGAGAAAAAATTAAAAAATTATTTTTTAAAAAAAACTCAAAATTTTCTTGCCAGTTACCAAAACAAGTTGTAGTTTTGCACCCGCTTCGAGAGTCACGAAAATTGACCGACGAAACGAGAAACAAGATAAGACACGTTCCTAGACATATTGAATTGACAGCCGTTTTAAGAGAGATCTTAAGACAAAGAATAAGAGTAATAGAAATGCAAGAATAAAAAAAGAACCAATAGATCTTCAGTCAAAAATAAATAGCTTAGAGATAAGCAAACAATATACGATGAAGAGTTTGATCCTGGCTCAGGATGAACGCTAGCGGCAGGCTTAACACATGCAAGTCGAGGGGTATAGTTCTTCGGAACTAGAGACCGGCGCACGGGTGCGTAACGCGTATGCAATCTACCTTTCACAGAGGGATAGCCCAGAGAAATTTGGATTAATACCTCATAGTATAGCAGTCTCGCATGAGACCACTATTAAAGATTTATCGGTGAAAGATGAGCATGCGTCCCATTAGCTAGTTGGTATGGTAACGGCATACCAAGGCTACGATGGGTAGGGGTCCTGAGAGGGAGATCCCCCACACTGGTACTGAGACACGGACCAGACTCCTACGGGAGGCAGCAGTGAGGAATATTGGACAATGGGCGCAAGCCTGATCCAGCCATGCCGCGTGCAGGATGACGGTCCTATGGATTGTAAACTGCTTTTATACAGGAAGAAACCCTGGTTCGAGAACCAGCTTGACGGTACTGTAAGAATAAGGATCGGCTAACTCCGTGCCAGCAGCCGCGGTAATACGGAGGATCCAAGCGTTATCCGGAATCATTGGGTTTAAAGGGTCCGTAGGCGGTCAGATAAGTCAGTGGTGAAAGCCCATCGCTCAACGGTGGAACGGCCATTGATACTGTCTGACTTGAATTATTAGGAAGTAACTAGAATATGTAGTGTAGCGGTGAAATGCTTAGAGATTACATGGAATACCAATTGCGAAGGCAGGTTACTACTAATTGATTGACGCTGATGGACGAAAGCGTGGGTAGCGAACAGGATTAGATACCCTGGTAGTCCACGCCGTAAACGATGGATACTAGCTGTTGGGAGCAATCTCAGTGGCTAAGCGAAAGTGATAAGTATCCCACCTGGGGAGTACGAACGCAAGTTTGAAACTCAAAGGAATTGACGGGGGCCCGCACAAGCGGTGGAGCATGTGGTTTAATTCGATGATACGCGAGGAACCTTACCAAGGCTTAAATGTAGATTGACCGGTTTGGAAACAGACCTTTCGCAAGACAATTTACAAGGTGCTGCATGGTTGTCGTCAGCTCGTGCCGTGAGGTGTCAGGTTAAGTCCTATAACGAGCGCAACCCCTGTTGTTAGTTGCCATCGAGTCAAGTCGGGAACTCTAACAAGACTGCCAGTGTAAACTGTGAGGAAGGTGGGGATGACGTCAAATCATCACGGCCCTTACGCCTTGGGCTACACACGTGCTACAATGGACGGTACAGAGAGCAGCCACTATGCAAATAGGAGCGAATCTACAAAACCGTTCTCAGTTCGGATCGGAGTCTGCAACTCGACTCCGTGAAGCTGGAATCGCTAGTAATCGGATATCAGCCATGATCCGGTGAATACGTTCCCGGGCCTTGTACACACCGCCCGTCAAGCCATGGAAGCTGGGGGTGCCTGAAGTCGGTGACCGCAAGGAGCTGCCTAGGGTAAAACTGGTAACTAGGGCTAAGTCGTAACAAGGTAGCCGTACCGGAAGGTGCGGCTGGAACACCTCCTTTCTAGAGCCTTAGTGTTAGCGCAAGCACGCTAGGGAAAGAGACGAAAAGAGAAGTTGGTCATTATGCTTAAAATTTTATTACTCTTGCTGTTAATTTAAAAAAAGAACAAATAATTTAAGAATGAAGAGTGTCTCGTAGCTCAGCTGGTTAGAGTACTACACTGATAATGTAGGGGTCGACAGTTCGAGTCTGTCCGAGACAACAATTTAGGATTAGTTATATATAAGGAAATTTTAGAAGTATGAGTATGAATACCTTAATTCAAAATTCAACATTCATAATTTAAGATTAGAAATGGGGGATTAGCTCAGCTGGCTAGAGCGCCTGCCTTGCACGCAGGAGGTCAACGGTTCGACTCCGTTATTCTCCACAATTCCGAAAGGAAAAAAGTTCATTGACATATTGAGATAAGAAAATATTACAAGTAGAAAGCGTTTTTTACTATTAGTAGTAAAAGACAAAAAAAACGGTCTTAATTAATTTTAAGATTGGTACAATAAGCAAAATAAGGGCGTATGGGGGATGCCTTGGCTCTCAGAGGCGATGAAGGGCGTGATAAGCTGCGAAAAGTTACGGGGACGAGCACACATCGATTGATCCGTAAATACCCGAATGGGGCAACCCACTATGTTGAAGACATAGTACACCTACGGGTGGGCAAACCCGCTGAACTGAAACATCTAAGTAGGCGGAGGAGAAGAAAACAAAAGTGATTCCGTAAGTAGTGGCGAGCGAACGCGGATTAGCCCAAACCAAAGTTGTTACGGCAATTTTGGGGTTGTAGGACCACGATATTCCATGTAAAACGAACTAGAATCTACTGGAAAGTAGAACCAAAGAGGGTGATAGTCCTGTATAGGTAAGTGCTATAATGGATAGTGGTATCCTGAGTAGGGCGGGACACGAGAAATCCTGTCTGAATTTGGCGGGACCATCCGCTAAGGCTAAATACTCCTGAGAGACCGATAGTGAACCAGTACCGTGAGGGAAAGGTGAAAAGAACCGTGAATAACGGAGTGAAATAGATCCTGAAACCATACGCTTACAAGCGGTCGGAGCCCTTTCGTGGGGTGACGGCGTGCCTTTTGCATAATGAGCCTACGAGTTAACGTTGCTGGCAAGGATAAGTGGTTAAGCCACGGATCCGTAGCGAAAGCGAGTCTGAATAGGGCGCTTTAGTCAGTAGTGTTAGACGCGAAACCGTGTGATCTACCCATGGACAGGTTGAAGCTTTGTTAACCCAAAGTGGAGGACCGAACCCGTTGACGTTGAAAAGTCTTGGGATGATCTGTGGGTAGGGGTGAAAGGCCAATCAAACTCGGAAATAGCTCGTACTCCCCGAAATGCATTTAGGTGCAGCGTTATGTTTAAGTTATATAGAGGTAGAGCTACTGATTGGATGCGGGGGCTTCACCGCCTACCAATTCCTGACAAACTCCGAATGCTATATAATGTTTCATAACAGTGAGGGCTTGGGTGCTAAGGTCCAAGTCCGAGAGGGAAAGAACCCAGACCATCAGCTAAGGTCCCCAAATATATACTAAGTTGAAAGAACGCGGTTTGTCTGCCTAGACAGCTAGGATGTTGGCTTGGAAGCAGCCATTCATTTAAAGAGTGCGTAACAGCTCACTAGTCGAGCGGACGAGCATGGATAATAATCGGGCATAAGTATATTACCGAAGCTATGGATTTACGATAATACGTAAGTGGTAGGGGAGCATTCTAATGGGGTTGAAGGTGATTCGTAAGGGTTGCTGGACTAATTAGAAAAGAAAATGTAGGCATAAGTAACGATAATGCGGGCGAGAAACCCGCACACCGAAAGACTAAGGTTTCCACAGCTATGCTAATCAGCTGTGGGTTAGTCGGGACCTAAGGCGAACCCGAAAGGGACAGTCGATGGACAACGGGTTAATATTCCCGTACTAGTTTTAACTGTGATGGGGTGACGGAGTAATGAAAGTGTCGCGAACTGACGGAATAGTTCGTTGAAGTACGTACCTATAGGCTGCGCAGGCAAATCCACGCGGCTTGGGGAAATACGATAGTACTCGGCGTCTTCGGACAAAGAGATAGTACACCTAAGCGCTTCCAAGAAAAACCTCTAAACTTCAGGTTAATAGTACCCGTACCGCAAACCGACACAGGTAGTCGAGATGAGAATTCTAAGGTGCTCGAGAGATTCATGGCTAAGGAATTAGGCAAAATAGACCCGTAACTTCGGGAGAAGGGTCGCCAGCAGCAATGCTGGCCGCAGTGAAGAGGTCCAGGCGACTGTTTATCAAAAACACAGGGCTCTGCAAAATCGTAAGATGAAGTATAGGGCCTGACACCTGCCCGGTGCTGGAAGGTTAAGAGGAGATGTTATCTTCGGAGAAGCATTGAATTGAAGCCCCAGTAAACGGCGGCCGTAACTATAACGGTCCTAAGGTAGCGAAATTCCTTGTCGGGTAAGTTCCGACCTGCACGAATGGTGTAACGATCTGGACACTGTCTCAGCCATGAGCTCGGTGAAATTGTAGTAGCGGTGAAGATGCCGCTTACCCGCAGTGGGACGAAAAGACCCTGTGCACCTTTACTATAGCTTAGTATTGACCTTGGACAAATGATGTGTAGGATAGGTTGGAGACTATGAAGTGGCGTCGCTAGGCGTTGTGGAGTCATTGTTGAAATACAACCCTTTGTTTGTCTGAGGCCTAACCCCGCATTGCGGGGGACATTGCTTGGTGGGTAGTTTGACTGGGGTGGTCGCCTCCAAAAGAGTAACGGAGGCTTCTAAAGGTTCCCTCAGTACGCTTGGTAACCGTGCGTAGAGTGCAATGGCATAAGGGAGCTTGACTGAGAGACATACAGGTCGATCAGGTACGAAAGTAGAGCATAGTGATCCGGTGGTTCCGCATGGAAGGGCCATCGCTCAAAGGATAAAAGGTACGCCGGGGATAACAGGCTGATCTCCCCCAAGAGCTCATATCGACGGGGGGGTTTGGCACCTCGATGTCGGCTCGTCACATCCTGGGGCTGGAGAAGGTCCCAAGGGTTGGGCTGTTCGCCCATTAAAGTGGCACGCGAGCTGGGTTCAGAACGTCGTGAGACAGTTCGGTCTCTATCTACTGTGGGCGCAAGAAATTTGAGTGGATCTGATTCTAGTACGAGAGGACCGAATTGGACAAACCTCTAGTGTATCTGTTGTCACGCCAGTGGCATGGCAGAGTAGCTACGTTTGGAAGGGATAAGCGCTGAAAGCATATAAGCGCGAAACCCACCACAAGATGAGATTTCTTTTAAGGATCGTGGGAGATGACCACGTTGATAGGCTATAGATGTAAAGGCAGTAATGTCATAGTCGAGTAGTACTAATAATCCGTAAGCTTATGTACACCCTTTCCAGCCTCGTAAGAGGCTGGGGAAACTTTCTAATTATATTTTTTTCTTTATCTCAGTATGTTACGATATTCTGTAATGTTTATTAGCACCATGCTAATTTACCCATTGCAAAACGACCTTAAGGTGGTTATTGCGGCGGGGCTCACCTCTTCCCATCCCGAACAGAGAAGTTAAGCCCGCCTGCGCAGATGGTACTGCAGTTATGTGGGAGAGTATGTCGTCGCCTTTCTTTATGGAACCCCAACTTGTAAAAGTTGGGGTTCTTTTTTTTTATAGGCACCAGGTGTCGGCTAAAAAGCCTCGATCCGTCGCCTTTCTTTTTAAAAAACCCTTATCCTAATCGGATAAGGGTTTTTTGTTTTATATCTAAAACCCATTGGATCCAATTTTGTTGTTCTTAAAAAGGGCAAATCAACTTTTATTACATCTCAAATTGCGATATTAATGCTTTTATTTTTTCGTTGAAAGATTCTGCCGAAGCATTTGTACTGAATCATGCGCAAATGTTGTGGGTTATCCAAAAAGGTTTGATAACCTAAAAAGGAAGAACTCAATGTTTTGAACGGCTTTAAACCGACTTCTGAATGCTTTAATTTTAGTATTTAAAGATTATTCCTATTTTAAAGAAGCTTATGAATTTCGTTTCTTTCGAAGTATTCGTATTTCAATTGTTGAAATAGTTTAATAGTGATTCATTATTGATCTTGAGATTGTATTGTTCCGATTTAAATCCAGATCGATTTACTTTTAGCTTACCAATGTGGTTGCTTTAAGATGCTCACATTTTCTATAATCGAATTTTTTTTGAGCAACTTATTTTTCGTTCAATTAGATTATATTAAAAGGTTGTTTTAATGTTAATTCTATTGTGGTGAATTCTATTGTTAGGACTTATTTAAAAGTTTGTTATTGTTAATTGCTATTTTTGTAGTTAAATATACTTAATATGAAAAAAATAGCTCTGTTGTTTATTTTTGCAACGCTAACTAATTTGCAAGCACAAGATCGACCAAAATTGGTTGTTAGTTTAGTTGTGGATCAAATGAAAATGGAATATTTGTACCGATTTTCAAGTGATTTTTCAGATAACGGATTTAATAGGTTACTTAATAATGGGTATGTTTATCAAAATATGCATTACAATTATATGCCTACCTATACTGCTCCCGGTCATGCCTCTATTTTTACAGGCGCAACACCTGCTATGCATGGTATAGTAGGTAATGAGTGGTTTAGCAGAAATGCTGGAAAAGAAACCTATTGTACGGACGATGATGGGGTGCACACTCTTGGCGACGGGACTCTTGAGGAGGGCGCTATGTCTCCTAAAAATTTGTTAACAACAACAATCACGGATGAGTTGCGTATGGCTACAAATTTTAAAGGGAAAGTTATTGGTTTGAGCATAAAGGATCGTGGTGCAATTTTGCCAGCAGGACATTTTGCCAATTGGGCCTTTTGGTACAGTAAGTCGGGGTCTTTTATATCTAGTTCTTTTTATGGAGAAGCTTTACCAGAATGGGTAACCAAATTCAATAGCGAAAAAAACTACCTATCCTACATTAATAAGGGCTGGGATTTATTTAAGCCTAAGGCGATTTATAATGAAAGTTTGGAGGATAACAACTCTTATGAAGGTAAGTTGTATACTAGTATTGCCCCTGTTTTTCCTTACGATTTAAAAAGTATGTATGATAAAAATGGTGCTTCTGTATTGCGTTCTACTCCCTTTGGGAATGATTTTTTAGCTTCATTTGCTATGAGAGCAATCGAAAACGAAGAATTAGGTAAAGACACTACAACTGATTTTTTGTCTGTTAGTTTTTCTTCAACAGACTATATAGGCCATTTATTAGGCCCAAGATCTATGGAACTTCAGGATACGTATTTGAGATTAGATCAAACTATAGCAGATTTTTTGAATTATCTAGATAAAAAGGTCGGTAAAGATAATTATTTGCTGTTTTTAACAGCGGATCATGGTGGTGCTGAAAATGTAAATTATTTAAAAGAACATCAATATCAAGTGAGTAGTATTAGTCCTAAAGAAATTAGAAACAACTTAAAAGAATTTTCTGTAAAGACATTTGGTATAGATTTGGTCTTAAATTATTCTAATTTTAATCTTTTTTTTGATAAAAAAATCATTAATGCCAATAACCTAGATTTAGCCGTTGTAAAATCTAAATTCAAGACCCATCTGATGGGGCAAGATTATGTAAAAAGAGTCTATACCGAAGAAGAAATTTTAAATCCTTCTGCTAACGATTATTTTTTAAATTTTATAGCAAATGGATACGATGTTACTCAAAATGGAGATATGGTTGTTTTGGATAAACCAGGATATATAGAATACTGGGGTACGGGTACCTCGCATGGAACAACCTATAGCTATGATACGCATGTTCCTGCACTATTTTATGGTTGGCATATCCCAAAAGGACAATCTTTTGCAAAAAAAGAAATTACACAAATAGCGCCTACCATTGCACTGAAGATTAAAATTTCACTTCCAAATGGTACTAAGGCCGAAGTTCTGGAGGAAGTTTTGAAAGATTAAATGAAGAAGATTTATAATTACTAAAAAAAAGGATGTACTAATATAGTACATCCTTTTTTAGTGTTTATAAAGTAACCTCTGATGGTAATGAAATTTGATTTTTTAATAAGTCTTCAAATGTTTCATGAGCACGAATCAAATGCCCTTGACCTTGTATCCATAAAACTTCGGCAGGCTTGTATCTAGAATTGTAATTAGAAGCCATAGAATAGCAATAAGCTCCTGCATTTTTAAAACTCAGAATATCCCCTTCTTTAATTTCAGCAATACGACGGTTATTTGCAAAAGTATCCGTTTCGCAGATATAGCCAACTACAGAATAAAAACGTTCCTTTCCTTTGGGATTAGAAATGTTGTCAATATGATGCTGCGATCCATAAAGCATAGGTCTAATTAAATGGTTAAAGCCACTATCTATTCCGGCAAATACTGTAGATGTAGTTTGTTTAATTACATTTACTTTTGCTAAAAAATGACCTGCTTCACTTACCAAAAATTTTCCTGGTTCAAAAATTAATGTTAATTCTTTTCCATATTCTGTGCAGAACGCATTGAATCTTTTGGATAATTTTTTACCTAATTCTTCAATATCCGTCTCAATATCGTCTTTTTTATAAGGTACTTTAAAACCGCTTCCAAAATCTAAAAACTCTAAATCTTTAAAGTTTCTGGCGGCATCAAATAAAATTTCAGCAGCATATAA
Organism: Flavobacterium crassostreae; assembly: GCF_001831475.1. NCBI lineage: Bacteria > Pseudomonadati > Bacteroidota > Flavobacteriia > Flavobacteriales > Flavobacteriaceae > Flavobacterium > Flavobacterium crassostreae. Next base: position 1,366,113 of record NZ_CP017688.1, read on the forward strand.
AAATACTTCAATGTCCAAAATATCCGAACCCGTGTGCATGTGAATACCTACAATATTCATTTTAGTGTTTTCGACGATACGAACAAGGTGGGGTAATTGGTGTATTGAAATTCCAAATTTACTATCAATATGTCCCACAGAAATATTGGTGTTTCCACCAGCCATAACATGTGGGTTGATGCGAATACATACCGGAACATTAGGATGTTTGGCTCCAAATTGTTCCAAGATAGATAAATTATCTATGTTGATTTGTACGCCCATCGCATTTACTTCTTCAATTTCTTCAAGAGAAACGCCGTTTGGGGTATAAAATATTTTTTCAGGCTCATATCCAGCATGAAGCCCTAATTGTACCTCTTGGATGGATACGGTATCTAGACCAGACCCCATTTCTTTCAATAACTGAAGTATAGCAACGTTGGACAATGCTTTCATGGCGTAGTTAATACGCAACTTTTCAACCTTAGAGAAAGCATTTGTTAATCTATTGTATTGGGATTTAATTTTATCGGCATCATAAACATATATTGGACTGCCAAATTGTTCTGCTAATTGTACTAAGTCTTTTGATTGCATGGGGTTTAATTTTTAAGCAAATTTATTATAGTTTTTTGGTTATACAAATAAATACGACAATCTTAACAAATTATAACAAAAAGTTATTTTTGTAACAAATAGTTGTTTTTTAATACAGTTGTTTTTCAACAAGATACCGCTGGTACATCCTACAATTTAGATCGCTTTTACAAAAGCAACAAAAGTTGGCGTCAACAAAGTGTATTGTGAGAATTGGGATGTTTATAAAGCTATTTTTTGATTAAAATAAAATTATATACCGCAATAGTTGCAGAAACATTATTTGTGGTTTAAATGGGCCAATAAGTTTTCGGCGAAGAATCTCGAAAACCAAAAAAATAGAACTTTAAAAAATTATCTCTAGATTAAGATTATTTTAAATAAAGAAAAAGATTTCACAGTTTAGATGAATTTTGCTATTTTTGTACCACTTATATTCTGAAATAAATTCAGGATTCAGACAAATTCTATATTATGAACATACACGAATATCAAGGAAAAGAGATTTTAGCTAGCTACGGAGTTCGCATTCAACGTGGGATCGTTGCTAATAATGCAGTTGAAGCAGTTGCTGCTGCCAAACAATTAACTACTGAAACGGGAACGAGTTGGTACGTTGTTAAAGCACAAGTTCATGCAGGTGGACGTGGTAAAGGCGGTGGCGTTAAATTAGCAAAAAATTTAGCCCAAGTAGAAGAAATTTCAGGTCAAATAATTGGAATGCAATTAGTTACTCCGCAAACATCTGCAGAGGGTAAAAAAGTACACAAAGTATTAATTGCAGAAGATGTTTATTATCCTGGTGAATCCGAAACTTCAGAATTTTATGTTTCAGTGCTTTTAAATAGAGCTACAGGTCGTAATATGATTATGTATTCTACAGAAGGTGGAATGGATATTGAAGAAGTTGCAGAGCATACACCACACTTAATTTTTACTGAAGAAGTAGATCCAGCTGTAGGTTTACAAGGTTTTCAAGCAAGAAGAATTGCATTTAACTTAGGACTTTCTGGAAATGCTTTCAAAGAAATGGTGAAATTTATTGATGCGTTATACAATGCTTACATTGGTTCTGATGCATCTATGTTTGAAATTAACCCAGTTTTGAAAACTTCGGATGATAAAATTTTGGCAGTAGATGCTAAAGTAAACATTGATGACAACGCTTTATACAGACAAAAGAAATATGCTGAAATGCGAGACATTTTGGAAGAAAATCCAATTGAAGTAGAAGCGAAAGAGGTAGGATTAAACTATGTTGATCTTGATGGTACTGTAGGATGTATGGTTAACGGCGCTGGTTTAGCTATGGCAACCATGGATTTAATTAAGTATGCTGGTTTTGAGCCTGCAAACTTTTTGGACGTTGGAGGAACTGCAGATGCAAAACGTGTTGAAACTGCATTTCGTATTATCTTAAAAGATCCAAATGTTAAAGCAATTTTAATTAATATTTTTGGAGGTATTGTTCGTTGTGACCGTGTGGCACAAGGGGTTGTAGATGCTTACAAAAACATGGGAGATGCCATTAAGGTGCCGATTATTGTTCGTTTGCAAGGTACTAACGCCGCTATTGCAAAAGAATTAATTGATAATTCAGGAATGCCAATTTTATCTGCCGTAGAATTTCAAGAAGCAGCAGATCAAGTACAAGCAGCACTTTCTTAATTATAAAAATAGTTATATATTAAAAATCCTGAGCGAAAGCTCAGGATTTTTGTGTTTTATAAAAAAATAATAAAAGGATCAGAGTAGTAAACAGTACGTTTAATTAAGAGTGTGTTATTTCTTCAATTTTGTCTGAATTGTATATTTGAAACCCAGAAGTTTCTTTTTGAGCAATCTGCTCTAAGGCTTTTGCTACAGTGGTACTTTGAATAGGCTTGTAGATTTTTAGCTTTCCGAGAAATAAAAACGAAAAAGTTTTCATTAAAAAGCCACCAATTTTTTCTCCAAATCTAAATTCATTACGATCTCCTAAGAGCAGTGATGGTCTTAAAATAGATACCCTTTTAAAAGCAGTGGTTTTAAGAAAATCTTCTATTTCTCCTTTTGTTTTCAAATAGAAATTATTGGAATCAGAATCTGCACCCAAAGAAGAAATTAGTAAAAAATGGTTTATTCCATTCTTAGAAGCTAAAGTGGCAAACTGTTTTGGATATTCAAAATCTACTTTTTTAAATGCTTCTTTGCTTCCGGCCTTACTAATAGTGGTGCCTATGGTACAAAAGAAATCATCTCCAATGATGCTGTTTTGATAGGTTTCGGGCTGCTCAAAATCTACAATTACTTCGGAATATTTTGGATGCTGGATGTTTGTGGTAGCTCGATTAAAACAAATTACTTTTTCGTAGGCCTTATTGTTCAAAAGATTTTGCAATAAAGCAGCGCCAACTAAACCTGTGCTTCCGATTATTAAAGCTGTTTTCATAAGATTATGGTTTCTTATTTTTGCCAAAATTAAATTTGACTTTTTCTACAACCTGTACTTTTTTGTTACCCTTAGGATATTGTTTTTTTGAAGTCTTTTTAGCCGCACCAGATTCGGATGGGCTTTGATCTGCTCTAGATTTTTCTTCATCTCTAGGCGTTGCTTTAAATTCGGCTCTTTCTTTGGTAGTTGTTTTGGCTGGAATTTGTGCTTTGTGCTTGGCTAAAACCGCTGTAGGATTTTTGGGATTTTCTTTGGTTCCGCGTAAATGAATTACCAATCCATTCAAAAAATTGCGCAAGACTTGATCCCCACATTCCATATAATTTTCATGCTTTTCATCACGGAAAAAAGCGCCTAATTCAGACTTTGTAATTCTAAAATCTACTAATTCTAAAATTTCAACTATTTGATCGTCCCGTAGCATTAATGCTACCCGTAATTTTTTAAAGATATCGTTATTTGTCAAGGTGTTGTGTTTTTTTTACAAAGGTACGTTTTTAAATCAATTGCTTTTCGAATTTTAAAACCATTTTAGAGTAGTTTTAAGCCCCGTGCTTTTTTTTTATAGACTGCACAATGAAGCGTTAGGGCAACTTTAAAGATTAGCATTTAGCGACAAGCAGAATTGCTATTTATAGCCGAGTGTTTTTGTATTGCCATAGCGTAAAGTTTAGATGTTGCATATTGTTTAAATTTGGATTCTATAAGACCAACAAAAAAGCATAATTATCAGTTTATGGCGCTTAATTTGGAATTTTCTTTAAAAAAATGGTATTTTAGCAAAAAACACTATGATAGAAGTATACGAAGAAAAGAAGCGTTTGATTTTAGATATGATTGCATTTTCTACCACCGAAGGAAATTTGCCCAAAAAAGAATATGATTTTTTGTTTGTTATAGCCAATGCCTTAGATCTCAAAAAAGGAGATTTTAATAATTTGTTTCTTTTAGAGTTGCCTTTAGTTGCCTCAAAAACAGCTTTTGTACGTTTGCAACATTTTTACCGTTTGGCATTTTTGATGCATAAAGGCAAAAAATTAAATTCGAATGAGTCGAATACTATGTATCAAATTTCTATTCGGATGGGTATAAATCCAGATGCCACGAAAAGAGTTTTAGTGCGCATGGACAAATCTCCTAGTGTGTCTCTATCTACAGAAAATTTGCAGGCTATTTATGATGAATTTTATTCTTAATTTAGTTGTTTTTGCAAATTTTTAATTTCATCTCGCAACTTTGCAGCATGCATAAAGTCCAGTTCTTTGGCGGCTTTTTCCATAGATTTGCGTTTTTCTCTAATTTGTTTTTCAATTTCGGCCTTAGATAAATAGCTGTTTTCTGGTTCTGCTACAGCGGCTGCGCCATAGCCTAATTCTTGTTCTATTAATGGGTTTTTGACAAAAGCGCTATCAATTTTTTTGTTTAACGCTTGGGGTACAAGATTGTTTTGCGTATTGAAATTAATTTGTTTTGTTCTACGGTAGCTTGTTTCGTCTATTGTTTTTTGCATGCTTGCCGTTATTTTATCGGCGTATAGTATGGCTTTTCCGTTCAAATTACGTGCTGCACGACCAATGGTTTGAGTAAGAGAGCGGTGGCTTCTTAAAAAACCTTCTTTGTCTGCGTCCAAAATAGCCACCAGAGACACCTCAGGTAGATCTAGCCCTTCCCGCAATAGATTAACTCCAATGAGTACATCAAACAGCCCTTTGCGTAGGTCTTGCATGATTTCAATACGTTCTAGCGTATCAATATCCGAATGTATGTAACGGCAACGAATGTTTACTTTGGTAAAATATTTGGCTAGTTCTTCGGCCATTCTTTTAGTTAAAGTAGTCACTAATACCCGCTCATCTAACTCGCAGCGCAGCTGAATTTCTTCAATTAAATCGTCTATTTGATTTAGGCTAGGTCTAATTTCAATGGTAGGGTCTAATAGTCCTGTTGGTCTAATGACTTGCTCCACTACTACACCTTCTGTTTTTTGTAATTCATAATCTGCAGGAGTGGCAGATACGTAGATAACTTGGTTTTGCATGGCCTCAAATTCATCAAATTTTAGCGGACGATTATCCATTGCTGCCGGTAGTCTAAAGCCATATTCTACTAAGTTCTCTTTTCTACTTCTGTCGCCACCATACATCGCATGAACTTGAGATAGTGTAACGTGACTTTCATCCACTACCATCAAAAAATCTTTAGGAAAATAGTCTAACAAACAAAAGGGTCTAGTTCCAGGGAGTCTACCATCTAGATAACGGGAATAATTTTCAATACCCGAGCAATAGCCGAGCTCCCGGATCATTTCTAAATCAAAATTAGTGCGCTCTTCAAGGCGTTTTGCTTCTAAATGTTTTCCTGTTTCTTTAAAATAATCTACCTGTTTTACTAAATCTTGTTGTATGTCCCAGATGGCACCTTGTAGTACATCCGGAGAGGTAACAAACATATTTGCGGGATAGATGGTTAGTTTTTCAAATTTTTCGAGTACTTCGGCCGTTTTGATATCAAAAGTTTCTATCTCTTCTATTTCGTCTCCAAAAAAATGAATTCGGAACGCATCATCCGCATAACTCGGATACACTTCAACAATATCACCTTTAATTCTAAAATTACCAGGGCCAAAATCTGCTTCGGTTCTAGAATACAAACTTTGCACCAACTGGTGCAGTAATTTGGTACGAGAGAGGATTTGGCCTCTTTCTATCTCGATAACGTTTTTTTGAAATTCTACAGGGTTTCCAATACCGTACAAACACGACACCGATGCCACAACCAACACATCTCTTCTGCCTGAGAGCAGGGACGAAGTGGTGCTCAAGCGCATTTTTTCGAGTTCTTCATTGATAGACAGATCTTTTTCAATAAAAACACCAGTTACTGGCATAAAAGCCTCGGGCTGGTAGTAGTCGTAGTAAGATACAAAATACTCCACCGCATTGTTCGGAAAAAATTGTTTGAACTCGGAGTATAATTGCGCCGCTAGGGTTTTATTATGCGCTAAAACCAAAGTTGGTCTTTGTACCTGCTCAATCACGTTGGCAACGGTAAAGGTTTTACCAGAACCGGTAACACCTAATAGTGTCTGAAATTTTTCGCCAGCAACAATACCATCACTTAATTTAGTAATGGCCTGTGGTTGGTCTCCTTTAGGTTGGTAATCGGATACTACTTGAAAATTCATAGATTTTGGGGCAAATTTTGAGAACCACAAAGTTACAAACTTTATACCACAAAAAAAGGCTTCTTGCTACGGACCAGCCTTAAGGACTTCTTTATCTATAAAAACAACAAAACAAATCCTATTTTGCCCAGCAATATTTTTACATCACACAACCAATTGCTAATCAAATTTCCATTCCTTTTGTTGTTCTTCGCTCAAAAACGTCCAAGCAACCATGCGGCTATTTTTTTGACCCTGCGCCATAGCAATCGTCTTTGTGGTAACTACATTTACTTTGTTCAAGGTTTTGTAAATGCTCGACAAATGCGATTGTTTGGCCACCAAAGTAGTAAACCACAAACATTGCATTGGGTATTTGGCACTTTCATAAATCAGTTGTTTTATAAAGCCCAGTTCGCCACCCTCACACCATAGTTCCGCATTCTGTCCGCCAAAATTCAATACCGCCTTAGTAACTTTTTGGCCCTGTAAATTGCTTAATTTTTTAAGAGCCGCTTTCTCAGCTTTAAGTTCAGAAGAGTGAAATGGTGGATTGCACATTGTAAAAGCAAATTTATCCTCTGGAGTTATAATGTTTTTAAACACAAACCGAGAAGAGAGCTGCAATTGCAAGCTAATAAAATCAATCAGTTTGGGGTTGTTTGCAATTATTTGGCTACAATTGGCAAGCGCTTTTTCGTCAACATCCGTTCCTACAAAACTCCATCCGTAGCTAGCATTTCCTAACAAAGGATAAATACAATTAGCACCTAAGCCAACATCCAGCCCTTCAACAGAAGCACCTTTCGGGAGCACCCCATTATTAGATTCTGCTAATAAATCCGCAATATAATGGATATAATCCACCCTGCCAGGAATAGGCGGACAGAGATAATTTTCTGGGATATCCCATTTTTGGATTCCGTAATAAGTAGTCAACAAAGCTTTGTTTAAGGTTTTCACTGCATCCGGAATACTAAAATCTAAGGTTTCAATATCGTGTTCATTAATGCCAATATACTTTTTTAATTCAGGGCAGTTTTCTACCAAAAGAGCAAAATCATATCGCAACCGATGCAAATTTCTGGGATGTAGGTTGGTTTTCTCTGTAATTTGTTTCAACATTATAAATAGGTTTCAAGGAGACAAAAAAACATTTTTTGTCAAAATCAGTAGCAAGTTATACAAAAACAAACACTTTTGTAAGTTTTAATACGTTGTTTTTAAATTAATCTTTGCACTCCATCAACAGCAAATCCCCATCCGTATGTTCAATAACCACCAGCCCATCCGATGCTACATGGTTGCTACTACCGGTTTTGTACCCTATAATCAAGTGGTCTTTTTTTAAAGGATAAAATAAATTTTCAGAATCAATACCAACCACCTTACCTACAGGAATTAAAGATATAGTTGTATTGGCTTCGTACCATTTTTCAAAACGTCTAGGCAACAAAAATACTTTAGAGTGGTCGTCTATAATCACAATTTTTAATTTGTCTCGGTATGGAACCATACTAGTCAAATTAGTGATCGTATGGTCCGCGCGTTTGCCAGTAGCCCAAACCACATTTACAGCAGGTATTTTTCTTTGGCACAAATAGTCAAATGCTTTTTCAAGATCCGTTTTATCTTGATTGGGAGCCACCACAATTTCCAGAGGATACTGTTTTTCTTGGTAGTATTGTGGATCAAAACCCCGATCAAAATCCCCAAGTAATACATCCACTTTTATATCCAACTGCATAACCCTTTCCATGGCAGCATCCAGTACAATAACCAGCGGAGACCATTCCAGCAATTGGCCCAATAATTCCGGATCACAAGAAGCCCCGTTGGCTATAATCAAAGCAGGTTCTTGATCCTCTCGTACAATATGATGTGAAGACATGAAGCATAAATTTAGACGTAAAGATAAAAAAAACCACACACAAAAACAGTCCTCAGGAGCTATTCCTGCTATTCGCTATAGCCTTCCCTCCAAAACTATTTTTTGTTAGTGCCTTCCCGAGCTTCCTTTGGTCGCTCCGTAATTCACACAAAAAAAGGGTCTTGGAGCTCAGGGCTGCCGCTACTATCAGGGCTAAAAAAACGCCAAATTATTGTATAATATATGTTCTAGAATCTGTTTCGCTAACAGAGAAAAACCCCAAAGGATACTGCTCCTTATTGGTAGTATTCACGATATTTCCTCTCAAAGTAGTAGGCGGAGATTGAAACGGTCCGCCACTATTACCACCGGCAATACTAGTTAAAATCTGTAAGTAATTGTAATACTTTCTGGACACCCCATAATGCGTTATTTTTACCGCATCTCCAGGCTTCAAATCCTCTTTTTGAGACAAACTAAAAAATCGATTCCCTTTAAACAAGTCATCATCAGTCACCGATAGATCTTGTCGAAAATTTTCGGGATAAGTATACCTAAAAAAATAATAATTATCCTGTTCTAAAGGATCCTTAAAAAACGTTTTAATCTGTACTTCATCTCGAGTAATTCCGCCTTCATTAGTTTGGGTTACCTCATCAATAGCGGCTACGCCTTGTAGGGTTTCGGTAGCGGTATACACCGTATTATTTAGTGTTACACTAAGGCTGTACTCTTGACCAATAACAGGAATAAAGTGGTCACACACATATTCCCCACTATTTGACAACTCCTTAAACACAAAAGCCATTCCATTGGAGTTTTTAACCACTACCACAGCATCAGATACAGTAGGAATCTGGCTACTAAAAAACGAAGTAGTAGTAGATAATTTTATTTTCTGCTGTTTACCGTCAGTGCCTTTTTGCCAATTTATAGCAGCTTCAATAACCAAGCGAGGTGCTTCTGGTTTCAGGTCCACCGAGACCACTTCTTCGCAACTACTCAAAAAAAGCAACAGCAACAAGCTTATAATTAGGTTGGTCTTTTTCATATCTTTTAAAATTTAAAATTATAACTCACAGCCGGAACTACCCCAAAAATAGACGTCTTTATGGCTTCATTTGTGCCAGTATCCGCATTTTGACTAAAATTAATAGCAGCTGCATTTTTTCTATTATAAATATTGTAAACACTAAAAACCCATTCGCCTTTCCAGTTTCTGTTGCTATTTGATTTAGGAGTCAAAGTAGCCGAAAGATCCAAGTGATGGTACGTAGGCAATCTATTGCTATTGCGCAAACCATAATTAGGAACCACAACATCTAAATAGTTATATTGTCCAGTTGGATACGTTACTGGTTGTCCAGTCTGTAACGTAAAGTTGGCTCCAAAAGCCCATTTTTTGCTCCTTTCGTAGGTTGCTGTTACCGCAAGATTGTGGGTTTTGTCATAAGCAGATCGGTACCATTGGCCGTTGTTAATACCTAATTCCTCAGCAGTTCTTCCTGGGGTTTGTTGCTCAGACTTAGATAAGGTATACGAAACCCAACCATTCCATCTTCCTTCATTTTTTCGAAGCATAAGCTCCAATCCGTATGAGCGCATTTTTCCGTTCAAAATCACTTGTTCAATAGCATCATTTGCAATCAAATCTGCGCCATCAATATAGTCCAATCTGTTTTTTATTTTTTTGTAATAGGTTTCTACCTCCAAAGAATACATGTTGTCTTTAAAGTTTTTAAAATACCCAAAGGCCACTTGATCTGCAATTTGTGGCTGGATGTAATTGTCACTCGGCATCCATATATCCAAAGGAGTAGGAGAGGAGGTGTTGGATATCAACTGTAAGTACTGCGCCATGCGGTTGTAACTAGCCTTCAAGGACGTGTTGTTATTTAGCTGATAGGCTACCGCTGCCCTTGGCTCTAAATTGTTGTAGCTCTTGATTACTTTGTTTTTGCCATAAAACCGCGAGCTTGTAGGAGTTGCTTTTTCATAAATTTGTTGTTCAGTATCAAATACCACAGCTTGATTATTGGTGTAATAATTGATGGTAGAAGCTCCTAATCTATAAAACATACTGTAGCGCAATCCATACGTTAGGTTCCATTTTTTGGATAGTTCTTGTTCTGCACTAACATACAAAGCAGGTTCAAAAGCATATTTTTTATCTAATTGGTCTGGATTAATGGCAGAGTTAGAGTCAATAGGGCTAATTCTTCCGGGGTTAAAAGAATAATAAATAGCATTTAGGCCGTATTTTAATTTAAAATTATCCGAAATATAACTTTTAAAATCATATTTAAGGTTGTAATTTTTGATGCCAGAATCCCATTTGAAACCAATAAAATTTAAATTCAATCCATAATAGTAATCACTATAAATTAATGAAAAATTAGAAAATAATTTGTCCGAAAACAAATGATTCCAGCGTAAATTTAGAGTAGTGTTGCCGTATTTATTCGTAAAACTATCGCTAATAGAAAAAACATCTCGACCAAAATAACCCGAAAAATATAAATTATTATCTGGGTTTAATTTGTAGCTCATCTTGGCGTTTAAGTCATAAAAATATGCGGTACTATTTTTTAATTTCTCAGATAGTTTTAGAAACAAATGTGCGTAAGAACTGCGTCCTCCAATCAAAAAAGAACCTTTATTTTTAACCAAAGGACCTTCTAATAAAAGCCTGCTGGAGATCAAACCAATCCCTCCATTGGCATGAAAAGAGTTGCTGTTTCCGTCTTTTTGATAAATATCCAAAACAGACGATGCTCTTCCGCCAAAATTAGCAGGAATACCTCCTTTGTACAATCTTAAATCCTTAATTGCATCCGGATTAAAAACCGAAAAGAAGCCAAAAACATGCGACGAATTAAAAATAGTTGCTTCGTCCAACAAAATTAAATTTTGATCTGCACCACCGCCTCGCACATTAAAACCAGAGGATCTTTCTCCAGCACTAGTAACTCCGGGTAGCAGCAACAACGATTTTATAACATCTACTTCGCCTAATACTACAGGCATTTTTTGGATAGACGCAATAGAGAGTTTATTCATACTCATTTCTGCCGCACGTATGTTGGTGCTTTTGCGGTTGTCTGTGATGACTACCTCATCGAGCATCTCGCCACTTAATTGTAAACTAAAATTATGTTTTTTGCTTTGCGTGAGTGCTATAGGTTCGGATAGGGTAGTGTAACCAATGTAACTAGCCAGTACGGTGTAGTTTCCTTCGGGTAAGGTGATAGAATAAAAGCCATACTCATTGGTGGTAACACTAGAGTTTAACTCCGGAATGTACACATTTACACCTATAAGGGTTTCATTGCTTTTTTTATCCGAAATAACGCCACTTAGCGTGTATTTTTCTTGCGAAAAGCAGGGAATACTAAATAAAAAGGCAAGGATAATGCCGCTAATTTTATTAAAATACATATTCTGGTTGTGTTTACAATTAGACTGAAAAGATAAGAAAATTGAAGTTAAGCAAAAGTTAAATCTTAGATACTGAAAAAAGAGGCTGCCTTTTTTGGGCAGCCTCTTGGAGTAAAATAAAGGAGTTGTAGTTTGCTATCGTTATGCAATCTGTTCCAATATAGCATTTAATGTGGCGCTAGGGCGCATGGCTTTATTGGTTAGTTCTGGATTGGGTTGGTAGTAGCCGCCAATTTCTTGCGGTTTTCCTTGTGCTGCAATCAGTTCTTGATTAATTAGGGTTTCTTTGTTTTTAAATTCGGCTGCAATTGGAGTAAAAGTAGCTTTTAATTCGGCATTTTTGTTTTGCGCAGCAAGTGCTTCGGCCCAATACATTGCTAAATAAAAATGAGAACCGCGGTTGTCAATTTGTCCAATTTTTCTGCTTGGAGACTTATCATTTCTTAAAAAAGCATCGTTTGCATTATCTAAAGCTTCAGATAATACCATTGCTTTAGTATTGTTTAGAGATTGTCCTAAATGCTCTAAAGAAGCACCAAGAGCCAAAAACTCTCCTAAAGAATCCCAACGCAAATAGCCTTCTTTGGTAAATTGCTCTACATGTTTGGGAGCAGACCCGCCAGCACCAGTTTCAAACAAGCCACCACCGTTCATTAAAGGAACAATGGACAGCATTTTTGCGGATGTACCTAGTTCTAAAATAGGGAATAAATCGGTTAAATAATCCCGTAGCACATTTCCGGTAACAGAGATAGTATCTTGGCCTTTTTTAATTCTTTCTAAGGTAAAATTAGTTGCCTCAATAGGATTTAAAATTTGAATATCAAGACCATTAGTGTCGTGGTTTTTTAAATAAAGAGTTACTTTTTCTATTAATTGCCTATCATGTGCTCTATTAGAATCCAACCAAAAAACGGCTGGAGTAGCAGACAAACGTGCTCTATTTACGGCTAGTTTTACCCAGTCCTGAATAGGAGCATCTTTGGCCTGACACATTCTAAAAATATCTTTGGCAGCTACAGCCTGTTCCATTAGTACCGCTCCTTTGGAATCTACAACCCGTACAACACCATCTTCAGACATTTGAAATGTTTTATCATGGGAACCGTATTCTTCGGCTTTTTGTGCCATTAATCCTACGTTAGGTACGCTTCCCATTGTTTTTGGGTCAAAGGCACCATTCTTTTTGCAAAAATCGATAGTTGCGGTATAAATTCCGGCATAGGATCGGTCCGGAATGATGGCTAAGGTATCCTGTAATTGGCCATCTTTGTTCCACATTTGTCCAGAGGTACGGATCATTGCAGGCATAGAAGCGTCTACAATTACATCCGAAGGAACATGCAGATTGGTAATACCTTTGTCTGAATTAACCATTGCAAGAGCTGGACCATTTTTTATGGCTTGTTGGATTGCTGCTTCGACTTCTGCTTGTTGGGGGTGTCCGGCAATTTTGGCATAAATATCTCCTAAACCATTGCGGGTATCCATATTTAATTGTGCAAAAAGGGCAGCATATTTTTCAAAAACAGCGGCAAAATAAACCTCTACTATTGCTCCAAAGAGGATAGGGTCCGAAACCTTCATCATAGTAGCCTTGAGGTGTACGGATAACAAAATGTTTTTTTCTTTTGCCTCAGCAATCGCTTTTGCAACAAATAGTTTTAACTCTTTTAAGTGCATTACTGCGGTGTCTACTATTTCACCTGCTTGCAGCGGCGTACTTTCTTTAAGAATGGTGGTTTTGCCGTTTGCAGCAACAAATTCAATTTTTACATCTGTAGCATGGTCTAATGTAATGGATTTTTCACTTCCGTAAAAATCGTCCTTTTCCATGCTAGCTACTTTAGTTTTGGAATCTGCAGACCAAGCCCCCATAGAGTGCGGGTTTACTTTGGCATAATTTTTTACTGCTTTTGGCGCCCTACGATCCGAGTTTCCTTCGCGTAGTACTGGGTTGACTGCAGAGCCTAATACTTTAGAATATTTTTTCTTAATCTCTTTCTCGGCATCATTTTGTGGTTCTTCAGGATAATTTGCAATAGCGTAGCCATGTGCTTGTAATTCTGCAATTGCTTCTTTCAATTGCGGTACCGATGCAGATATATTGGGTAATTTGATGATGTTTGCCTCTGGTGATGTGGCTAGTTTTCCTAATTCAGTCAAGGCATCTTTTACTCTTTGTTCGGGTTTTAAAGATTCCGGAAATTGCGCCAAAATACGTGCTGCTAAGGAGATGTCTTCTGTCTCAATTTCAATGCCAGCAGTAGCTGTAAAAGCCGTAACGATAGGTAAAAAAGAATAAGTTGCTAACAAAGGAGCCTCGTCAGTCAATGTGTAAACAATCTTGGATTTTTGTGTCATCTGTATGGTTTTATAATCGTATTTTTTAAAAAAAATAAGGGTTTAAAAGGAATGTTTTGCTCAAAATAAGCCTCACAAATATAAGAAAATCAGTCCGTAAATTACGGCTCTTATTGGCAGGATTTATGGAATTGTAGGATTGTTAATGTGTTAACTACGAATTTGTTGTTTTGTTAAAAGAACGCAGTCAAATTCAGAAATGTTTAATTTTTTTTGAAAAAGGCAAAAAAAAATCCCGACAAGGTCAGGATTTTTAGAATAAAGAGACAGTAAACTATCTTCTTTTGTCTTTGATTTTTGCTTTTTTACCAGTAAGTTCTCTAAAGTAGAAAATTCTAGCTCTACGTACGGCACCTTTTTTGTTAATTTCTACTTTTTGTAAAGCAGGTAAATTAATAGGGAAGATACGTTCTACACCTACAGAACCTGACATTTTACGAATAGTAAAAGTTTCAGTGTTACCAGAACCTCTTCTTTGGATAACAACTCCTTTAAAGAACTGTGTTCTTGTTTTTTCACCCTCTTTAATTTCGTAATAAACGGTGATAGTGTCTCCAGCTCCAAATTCAGGAAAGTCTTTTTTTGCTACAAATTCGTCTTTAACGAATTTCATTAAATCTGCCATGATAATTGTAATTATGGTTTTGTATTAGAGCAACATACACGGATCTCGCCAGAGGTTAGTCTAAAGTGGGTGCAAAAGTAAAAAATTATTTTGGATTTAAAAGTATATTTCTAAATTATTTAAACGCTTATTTGGAGACTTTTAAACCTCTCCAAAGCCTTTTCGCAGACGTTATTCGTCCAATAAATCAGGGCGTCTGTTTTTAGTATGTTGGTAGGCCATATCCTCGCGCCATTTATCAATTTTGGCAAAGTTACCACTGGTTAAGACCTCCGGGACTTTCCAGCCTTTGTAATCTGCAGGTCTGGTATAAATAGGCGGCGACAACAAATTATCCTGAAAACTATCCGTCAAGGCAGAGGTCTCGTCACTCAATACCCCCGGAATCAAGCGTATTAAGGCATCGGATAAAACTAAAGCGCCTAATTCTCCCCCGGACAAAACATAATCTCCTATAGAGATTTCTTTGGTAATAAAATGATCTCGTGCCCGTTGGTCTACTCCTTTGTAATGGCCACAAAGCAAAATGATATTTTGGTACATAGACATGGTATTGGCCATTTTTTGATTTAAAGTTTCGCCATCCGGAGACATATATATAATCTCATCATAAGCACGCTGGCTCTTTAAGTGAGTGATACACGCATCAATGGGTTGTACCGTCATTACCATTCCTGCACCGCCGCCATACGGATAATCATCCACACTTTTTTGTTTGTTGGTGGTATAATCCCGTAAATTATGAAAATGAACCTCTACCAAACCCTTATCAATGGCTCGCTTAAGGATGGAAGCCTCAAAAGGACTTTTTAATAATTCTGGCAAAACCGTAATAATATCAATACGCATATTTTCTTTTCTAGATTTAAAAGCACAAAGATACAAAGTTTTCAGGAGTTACGGTAGAGTACTTATGCCAAGCCAATGCTGTAAGGCCAGAGTCTAAAAACAATTAACAGATGCAATTTTTGGTGCTACCTTATTTTAATTACTTTTATGCCCAAATAAAAAACAGTCCCTTTTATGAAAATAGTATCCAATCTCATCTTATCCAGTACCATGCTGGTTATGGTTACGTCTTTGCAAACCAGCACTGCCCAAAACAAATCCGTCCAAAAGACCAATCCATTATTACAAAAAAGTAGTTTGCAATACCAAGCTCCCCGTTTTAATGTTATAAAAGACAAGCACTTTAAACCCGCCTTTGTGTATGGCTTAGAAGTTCAAGCAAAAGAAATACTAGCAATAGCTACTAACCCGGCGCAACCAACCTTTCAAAACACCGTACTAGCATTAGAAACCTCGGGAGTAGATTTAAAAAGAGCAACCAGTGTTTTTTATAATCTAACAGGAGCAAATACCAATCCAACCCTGCAAGCTTTACAAGCAGAGTATGCGCCCATTTTTTCGGCACATAGTGACAATATTTATCTAAATAGCAAATTATACCAACGCATCAAGGCAATAGATCCCAATACTCTAAAAGGAGAAGATCAAAGACTAACAGCCTATTATTTGCAAGAATTTGAACTCGCAGGAGCTAATCTATCCGATGCCGATAAAGAGAAAATGAAAAAAATAAATGAGGAACTAGCCACTCTAGGCACCTTATTTGGAAACAAATTATTACTGGCACGCAAAGAAGGAGCTGTTTTATTTGACAATCCTGCAGATTTAGATGGTCTAAGCCCCAATGAACTTGCTGCCGCCAAAGCCAAAGCCACAGAGGCAGGTCATGACGGACACTATTTAATAGGACTCTTAAACACCACCCAACAACCCGTATTACAAAACCTAACCAACCGCGCCTCCAGAGAAAAAATATTTAAATCCTCTTGGAACCGCTCTCAAAATAACAACGAAGCAGACACACGAGATGTGTTAGAAAAAATGGCAAGATTGCGATTGCAAAAAGCCAACCTAATGGGCAAAAAGAATTTTGCACAATGGAAACTACAAGACCAAATGGCACAAACCCCAGAGCGCGCCATGGATTTGATAGCCAAAATAGCCACTCCAGCCGTAGCCAAAGCCAAAGCCGAAGCCAAAGAAATCCAAGACCTTATAGATGCCCAAAATGGCGGTTTTCAACTAGCCCCTTGGGATTGGAACTACTATGCAGAACAAGTAAGAAAACAAAAATACGATTTAGATGAAAACCAAGTAAAACCGTATTTTGAATTAACCACCGTCTTAGAAAAAGGCGTCTTCTTTGCCGCAACCAAAATGTACGGAATCACCTTCAAAGAGCGCAAAGATTTACCCGTTTACCATCCAGATGTAATTGCCTACGAGATTTTTGACAAAGACGCCAAATCCATAGCCATCTACTACTTAGATTTTTATACCAGAGACAACAAAAACGGCGGTGCCTGGATGAACAACTTTGTAGAGCAATCCCATTATTTAAAACAAAAACCAGTAATTGTAAACGTTTATAACTTTCAAAAACCCGCCAATGGCACCCCAGCATTGATAAGTTTTGATAACGTAATTACCATGTTTCATGAATTTGGGCACACCCTGCACGGATTATTTGCAAATCAAAACTACACCAGCCTATCCGGAACAGCAGTTCCAAGAGACTTTGTAGAATTTCCGTCCCAAATCAACGAACACGCCGCCTTAGATCCCGAAGTATTAAAAAACTACGCCATACACTACCGCACCAAAGCCGAAATTCCTCAAGAACTAATCCAAAAAATCAAAAAAGCCGAAACCTTCAACAAAGGCTATGACGTAACCGAACTCCTAGCCGCCTCCGCCTTAGACATGAGCTGGCACAGCGTAAGCAAGCCCGAAGATTTCAAACCCACCTTAGATTTTGAAACCCAAGCCCTTCAAAAATACGGACTACTAGTAGACCAAGTACCCACCAGATACCACAGCCCCTATTTTGCCCACATTTGGAGCGGCGGATACTCCTCCGGATACTACGCCTACACCTGGTCCAAAACCCTAGACTACAACGTTTATGACTGGATGCAAGCCAACGGAGGTTTAACCCGAGAAAACAGCGAACGCTTCCGAAAATACATCCTATCGGTAGGCAACAGCGTAGATCTAAACCACGCCTTCAAAGAATTAATAGGCCACGAAATGCAAATAGAACCCTATCTAAGAAACGCAGGATTTTTAGACAAATAAACCCACATAACCCCAAAAAAAAGACATTCCACAAAGAATGTCTTTTTTTTTGGAGCAATTTCCAGCTGTACACTATATCTATTGTGCCAAACCCTGGCACAATAGGATGCCGTTACCATCTGGGCTAGCGTCCGCACACCACATCAAGACCCCACAACCACACCAATTTCTGCCACCAAGAGTATAAATCCAAGCGGAAAGCCCCAAAAAACACAAAGGGATAAAAATTAATTTGTAAATTTGTGCATCAATATAAAAACACAAAAATGGAAAACGGAATATACGCAAAATTTAACACCGCCAAAGGTGCTATTTTAGTAAAACTAGAGCATGAATTAACCCCAGGAACCGTAGGGAACTTTGTAGCACTTGCAGAAGGAAACATGGAAAACAAAGTAAAACCACAAGGCACCAAATACTACGATGGATTAAAATTCCATAGAGTAATTCCAGATTTTATGATCCAAGGCGGTTGCCCACAAGGTACCGGAACAGGAGATGCAGGCTACAAATTTGACGACGAATTCCACCCAAGTCTAAAGCATGACAAACCAGGCGTACTAGCAATGGCAAACGCAGGACCAGGCACCAACGGCTCCCAATTTTACATCACACACGTTCCAACCTCTTGGTTAGACGGCAAACACACCGTTTTTGGACAAGTAGTAGAAGGACAAGACGTAGTAGACGCCGTAGCGCAAGGAGACAGTCTAGACACCCTAGAGATTCTTAGAGTAGGCGAAGAGGCACAAAACTGGAACGCAATAGAAGCCTTTATTACCTTCAAAGGAGCACGTAACAAAAGAGATGCCGCATTAAAGGCCGAAGCCGAAGCTGCCATGGAAAAACTAGCTGCAGGCTTTGAAAAAACAGAAAGCGGACTACGGTACCAATTTATCCAAAGAGGTGAAGGCAAACAAGCCGTTGCTGGAAAAACCGTTGCAGTTCATTATGAAGGATCTTTAGAAAACGGAAAAGTTTTTGATTCCTCATACCCAAGAAAAAAACCAATTGAATTCAAATTAGGGCAAGGACAAGTAATTGAAGGATGGGACGAAGGTATTGCTTTACTAAAAGTAGGAGACAAAGCCCGTTTTGTGATTCCTTCGGATTTAGGTTACGGATCCCGTGGAGCAGGTGGTGCCATACCACCAAACGCAACACTAATTTTTGACGTAGAACTAATGGACGTTAAATAAAACAACGCCCCTTTTTACATAGGCAGTTACCGCCTCCTAAAACCAAAGCGAAAGCTTTGGTTTTTTTGTTCTATTTCCATTTAATACCACAACCCATACTTGGTTTTTGATCCGGATTAATGGTTCGGTTATAAAATATTCCGTCAATAGCCCCGCGCAGATCACTACCACTCAAAGGAATGCCGTTGCCAGGACGACTCCCGTCCAATTGTCCACGGTATACCAGTTTATCTTGATTATCAAACAAATAAAAATCCGGAGTGCAAGCCGCTTGGTATGCACGAGCTACCTCTTGAGTTGGATCGTATAGATACGGAAACTCAAAATTATTCTCAAAAGCAAACTCCGTCATCCGTTGTGGAGCATCCTGCGGATATGCCTGCACATCGTTGCTAGAAATAGCCAAAATACCTAGCCCCTGAATGCGATAATCGTTGGCAATCATCACAATCTCGTCCACAACATGTATTACGTACGGACAATGATTGCAAATAAAAACCACTAAGGTTGCTTTTTCTCCTTTTAAATCTGCATACGAAAAGAAATCCGAGTCAGAGTTGGTATCCTTTAAGTAAAAGTCAGGCGCTTTTGTTCCAAGAGCAAGCATAGTAGAGTACGTTTTAGACATGGTAGGTTGCAGATTAAGTTAGCCTGAAAGTTACTAAAAAAAGAAGCGTTATTGGCCCGAAAAGATTATTTTTGATTTATAAAAACAGTATAACAAACCCATTAACAATGGAAAATAATTTAACTTGGCAAGAATTTCAAAAAATCCAAATGTGCGTTGGCACCATTCTAAGGGTTCAAGATTTTCCAGAAGCCAGAAAACCCGCCTACCAGCTGACCATTGATTTTGGACCCACAATCGGAATTCTAAAAACCTCGGCGCAAATCACCAAACGTTATAGCAAAGAAGATTTAGAAAAACGTCAAATTGTAGCTGTTGTAAATTTTCCTAAAAAGCAAATAGGAAAGTTTAGGAGCGAATGTTTGGTTCTAGGAGCTGTAGGCTCCCAAGGAGACGTGGTGTTATTAGCTCCCGATGTTAAAATTGAAAACGGTTTGCGTATTGGATAAATTCGTTTTTTATTTATCAATGTAGGCTAATTACTTTTGTGATTCTTTTTTTGTCCCCATTCTGTCCACGAGCCGTCGTAAATGGCTTTAGAATTGGTGTTTCCAATTATTTCATAAGCAAGATAATTAATACAGGCTGTTACTCCAGAGCCACAACTAAAGAGTAACGGTTTTTCTTGATCTGGCAGCACGGCAGCGAGTTTTTCTTTCGATAAAAAAATGCCGTTTTCTAATAACTCAGTGTATGGAATGTTTAATGCTCCCGGAATATGTCCGCTGCGCAATCCAGCTCTTGGCTCTTCTGTTTCGCCATAAAAACGATCACTAGAACGCGCATCAATTAATAGAGCTGTTTTTGAGTCAATGTTATTTAGTATTTGCTCCTTACTTTTTACCATTTCTGAGTTAAAATTGGATTCAAAATCACCAATTTCATAATCGTTTTTTACTATTTTCTCTACCGGAAGATTTTCTTTCGTCCAAGCGGGAAGTCCGCCATTAAGAACCCAGACGTTTTGATGGCCCATAATTTGAAAAAGCCACCACGCTCTGGGACTAGAATAAATGCCGAGCTTATCGTAGATTACAATTTTACTAGTGGAATTAATTCCTAGTTTTCGCGCTGCTTTTGCGAAAGCTTCTGGGCTAGGAAGTGTATTAGGAAGTGGATTTGTAATTTCGCTAAAATCATTTTTTATATCAAAAAAGCGAGCGCCTTTAATTTGAATGTCTAGAAGTTCAGTAATAACTTTTGTTTGGTTTACTTGTTGGCTTGCATCAAGTATAATTAGGTCTTTATCAAGATAGTTTTCTTTAAGCCAGTGTATTGATACGATAGTGTTTTTCATGATTTATTTGCTTTAAAGAATTGTTTTGCTGCGTTTGTATGCCTTCCAGATTTCAATCCAAAGTACGCAAACGCTACTCACGGCAACACAAATTAAAAGCTCTAAAACAGTCAAGGGCACTACCTCAAAAAAACGAGCAACAGGAGCAAGGTACACAATTATGCCTAGCATAACTAAGGTGATGCCGTTGACAAATACCATCATGTTGTTTTTGTTTTTTAACGAAGTAAATACCGAATAATAAAACGAACGATTAACTAAAGATAAAATAATATTAGAAAAAACTAAGGTAGTAAATACCATTGTTCTGGTAAGATTCTCAGATCCTCCATTTTGGACTGTCCATTGGTACACAAATAGAATTCCAACTGTGATGGTAATTCCTTGAACGATACTAAGGAGCATTTCTTTTAGGGATAAAAAAGTACTACCCAGCTGGCGTGGCATCTGAAGCATACTGTTCTTTTCGGCAGGTTCGTTTTCGTAAACAATAGAACACATGGGACCCATAACCAACTCTAAAAAGATTACATGTACTGGAGTAAAAATATCTGGATAAATCCAACCCAGAAATAATGGCAGCGATACCGTTAGAATAATAGGGATGTGTATCGAAACAATATATTGGATGGCTTTTTTAAGATTGGTATAAATCCTTCTACCGGCTGCAACTGCTACAATCATTTTGGATAAATCATCCGTTACTAATATTAAATCTGCAGCGGTTTTGGCAATTTCAGTTCCTTTTTTTCCCATAGCAATTCCAATGTGAGAGGCTTTAAGTGCTGGCCCATCATTTACGCCATCTCCTACCATGGCAACTATTTGATGGTCTTTTTTGAGCATGTTTACCACAGATAATTTTGCTTCAGGAAACATTCGGGTCATTAGGGTGCTGTTGTGTATGGCTTTTAATTTTTCGGTTTCGTTCATGGCCATAATTGTTTGGCCTTCTAGAATGGTATCGGATTTTTTAATACCAGCCATTGTAGCAATAGCT
Organism: Flavobacterium crassostreae; assembly: GCF_001831475.1. NCBI lineage: Bacteria > Pseudomonadati > Bacteroidota > Flavobacteriia > Flavobacteriales > Flavobacteriaceae > Flavobacterium > Flavobacterium crassostreae. The sequence goes on from NZ_CP017688.1 coordinate 1,387,857, forward strand.
TTGGTGGTGGCGCTATTGTCTCCTGTGATTACTTTGACCTGAATTCCGGCATCGTAAAATTGCTGGATCACTTGGGTGATGTTTTCTTTTGGAGGGTCATAAAAAACGACTAAACCTATAAAATCAAAGGGCAATTGTTGTTGGTTATCCGGAAAATTATCTTTGGAGTATGCAGATTGTGCCACAGCAAGAATGCGGTATCCTTTGGCGGCTAAAGCATCCATAGTTTGGTTAATCTGGCTCTTTTGGAGTGCATTTAGACCGCATACTTTAAGGATAGTCTCGGCACTACCCTTGGCAGCAATAATCCGTTTTCCTGCCAAATTTTGGAAAACATGCGTCATCATGGGCGGTTTTCCTTCTAAGGGATATTCATGAAACATGCTAAAGTCTCTTCGGAGATCCTCTCTAGTTGTTTTTTGATATTCGTGGTGTAGGGTAATTTCCATAGGGTCAAAAGGCACTGGCTCACTCGCCCACATTGCGGTGGTAATCACAGCTTGTGCTTCGGGCTTGTTCCAGTTTTGTTTTTCGTACAATTCTCCGGTACTAAAAGCATAAACCGACTGCAAGCTCATTTTGTTTTGGGTCAGGGTGCCCGTTTTGTCGGTACAGATAACGGTTGCGCTTCCTAGTGTTTCTACGGTTCTTATTTTTTTGACAATAACTCCTTCTTTCATTAATCGCCAAGAGCCCAATGCCATAAAGGTGGTAAAAGCTACCGGAATTTCTTCTGGAAGAATAGACATGGCAAGAGTTAATCCTTTTAATAAACTGGTTAAAAGGTCTCTTGTTTTCCAGAAATAAACGCCCCAAACGAGTATAAAAATTACAATTCCGACAATAGCCATTGCTTTTACAAATTTTTCTATTTGTAGTTGCAATGGTGTAGGTTGTTCTTGGATATTTAATAACGATGTGCCTAATTTTCCTATCTCGGTGGCATTGCCAATTTTGGTTACTCGATATACTGCTAGTCCCGATGCAACTAAGGTACCGCTGTAAACAGTTTTTATTTCGGTTTTTTCGGATTTAAAAACCGAATAGGCTTCGCCGGTTAATGAAGATTCATTCACCGAAAAATCATTGCTATGTATAATTTCTCCATCGGCATTAATGGTATTGCCTTCTTCGGCAATTACAATATCGGTAACTACAATTTCTCGGGTAGGAATTGGTACTACAACCCCGTTTCTTAAAACAGTGCTTAAGGGTTCGTTGAGTTTTTCTAATGCTTCTAGTGCTTTACGGCTCCTATTGTCTTGGAAAAAAGAAATTCCAGATACTGCAACAATTGCCGCAAGCATAAAGTAGGCTTCGTTATTTTGACCCAAAACAAAATAGATTATTGCTACTGCAATCAATAAAAGTAGCATGGGTTCTTGGAGCATTTCTAAAAGGCTAACCCACCATTTGTACGTTTTCTTATGGGACTGTTCGTTGCTGCCATAACGTGCTCTTGAGGCCAAAACTTGGCTATCGGTTAGGCCTTGGATGTTCTGTGGGATATTAATTTCTTTGGGCATAATAGTAGGGTGATGGATTTGGAAGTTATAAAGATAAGCACGTAGCTACAAAAACTAGAGAGCACTAAGATAACTTATAGTTATTTTAAACGGAAGAAGGGTTGTTTTAAATGCAAAGCACAGAACGGATATAAAAGTAAAAATTAACCGCCAAAAATCCAGCTATTTTGCCGGTTTAAAAGTTGTTTTAAGTAATAATTAAATAGTGGATGGGTCTTTTTCAAGTTCTGTTGTATTTTCTCTTAGGTGATGGAGTACTATTTGTGGAAACGGAATTTCAATGCCTTCTTCATCAAAGGCAACTTTGAGTCTCTTGCGTAATTCTCCGGCTACTTCCCACTGTTTACTGGGTAGGGTTTCGCCTAATATTTTTAGCATGATGGCCGAATCGGCAAAGTCATTTACGCGTAAAAATTGGGGCGCAGCTATAATAGTTTCTTTCCACAAAGCATCCTCGGCCAGGGTGTTTCCTACCTGATTTATGACACGGATTACGTGTTCTAAATTGGTATTGTAGCTTACTCCCATATCGATATTTATACGAGAGAAATCTTTAGAGAGGTTGGATACTTTTTTAATCTCTCCGTGAGGGATGTGGTGTACTGTTCCGTCTAGATCCCGCAAAGTTGTTTTTCTTAGACTAATGTCTTGAACGGTTCCGCTGGCATTGTCAAAACTAACGATGTCTCCTATGCGGTATTGGTTTTCTAGAATGATAAACAAACCACTAATAATGTCTCGGATGAGGTACTGGCCTCCAAAACCAAATGCAAGCCCCACGATACCCGCAGCGGCTAATATAGGAGCAATTTCGATCCCAAATTCTTGCAGCACCATTAAGCTAGTAACTAGTAGTATAGCTATTTTGGAAGTAGTTGTAAATATTTGGATTAGGGTTTCTTCTCTTTTTTCTTCTGCCTCTGGAGAGGCGTTTTTGTCTGGTCTTACGGCAATTTTGACTGCTTTTTGGATAAACCCAATCCCTATTTTGTTGAGTATTAGTGCAGCTATTATAATAAAGATAACCTTAATTCCATTGGTTAAAAACCAATCGAGTAGTAGGGCGCCATATTTTTCGAGATATTTTTCAAAAAAGTTTTTCATGGAATAAAAATTTAGAATGCTATTATATGCAAAAAGCCCTAAAAATCAGGAGATTTTTGGGACTTTTGGCTTTAATAAAAATAGAAATTGAATTTAATTTATAATTAAATGTCGTCAAAGCTTATGTCTGTAAAACTAGAAAGGTTAGGTACTGGTTCTTCCAAAGCTACTTTTTCAGTATGGTATTCTTTTTTAAAATCTTTTTGATGTCTCTCAGAGATTACCTCTTCGCCTTTGTGGTTTAAAACATACGTGGTTAAATCCTGCAACATTTCAGAAAAAGCAGCAAAATCTTCTTTGTAGAGGTAAATTTTGTGTTTCTTGAAATGGAAAGAGCCGTCTTCTTCTGTAAATTTTTTGCTTTCCGTAATCGTAATGTAGTAGTCGTCCGCTTTTGTTGCTCTTACATCAAAGAAATAGGTTCTTCTTCCAGCACGTAAAACTTTAGAAAAAATTTCTTCTTTTTCTAACATGTCATTTTCTCTCATAATCCGTTCTCTCAATTAATGGTTGTTAAATAGTAATCAAAAATCCTAAAAAATTATCTATTAAACAACAATTAAAGCAATTCTTTTTCGGAAAGTTGTTTTAAATATAAGGAGGCATAATAGCCTTCTTGATTTAGTAATTGATTATGAGTTCCTTGTTGGATTATTTTGCCGTCTTCGAGAATGATTATTTTGTCGGCGTTTTTTGCCGAAGATATACGATGGCTTACAATTACGGTTGTTTTGTTTTTGCAAACCTCAAATAAGTGGTTTAAGATGCTTTCTTCTGTTTCGGTATCTACGGCAGAGAGGCAATCATCCAGAAGCAAAATAGGAGGGTTTTTGATTAGTGCTCTAGCTATAGAGACCCGTTGTTTTTGTCCTCCCGAAAGAGTAATACCTCTCTCGCCCAATATGGTGTCGTATTGTTTTTGAAACCCCATTATGTTATCGTGTACCACTGCATTTTTGGCAGCAGCCACCACCTCTTGGTCTGTTGCATTTTCTTTACCAAATTTGATGTTATTTTTTATAGAATCCGAAAAAAGAAAAGCGTCTTGTGGTACTATCCCGATACTGTTTCTTAAATCATACAAATTTAAGGTATTTATGGCTTTTTGGTCAATTAGGATCGTACCGCTACTCACGTCATACAAACGGGATATTAAGGACAGAATGGTTGATTTTCCAGAGCCGGTTTTTCCTAAAATAGCGAGTGTTTCGCCTTTGTTTACCGTAAAAGAAATGTTTTTTAGGGCTTGGATATTGGTATCTTTGTAGGTATAGCTTACGTTTTCAAAAGCAATGGCACCCGCAATAAGGGATTGGTTTGGGTTGTTGTTTTGTATCTCGGGTTCTATTTTTAAAAATTCATTCAGACGTTTTTGAGAAGCCTCAGCCTCTTGCACCATTGAAGAAACCCATCCCAAAGAAGCCACTGGCCAGGTGAGCATGTTGACATAAAGTATAAATTCGGCAATGGTACCAATGCTTTTGATGGTGCCATCCATATACATCAAACCACCAAAATAAATAACCACTAAATTACTAATCCCAATCAAAGCCAGCATCAATGGCCCAAAAAGAGATTGCATTTTGGCTAGATTTAAACTCTTGTTTTTGCTCTCAATAGCCAGATTAGCCATAGTGTCTTGGTGCTTTTTTTCTAACGAATAAGCTTTGATGACCCGAATCCCTGAAAAAATCTCCTGGGAGAAACTAGAAACTTTAGAGAGGTATTGTTGGAATATAGTGCTCCGTTTATTGATCTCGGTGCTTAGCTTAAAAATTCCAAAAGATAATAACGGCAAAGGCAGTAAGGTGTATGCCGTCAAACGGGGCGAAACATTGTACATATAAATAATAACAATTGCAAAACGAATGATCGTATTGATGCTGTACATAACCGCCGGACCTACATACATACGCACTTTAGAGACATCTTCGCTAATGCGATTCATTAGATCTCCAGTACGATTTTGTTTATAAAAATTTTGACTCAAATTTTCATACTGTCTAAAAACTTCGTTTTTTAAATCAAATTCAATATATCGGGACATTACTATTAGGGTTTGTCGCATCAAGAAAGTCAAAAAACCAGCAATAATTGTAGTGGCAATAATCAATAAAACATTGGATACCAGTGCATCTTTAATCCACCCTGAAGCCGCTGTTTTATCTTTAGAAAAAACCTCAATAGCCTTAAAGGATTGGCTAATTAATTTTGGGGTAAAAAGCATAAATATTTGCGCAATTACGGTAAATAGAATGCCTAACAAAAAACGGTATTTGTATTTTATAAAGTATTTGTTTAAATAACTTAATTCTTTCATTTTTTTATAATATTCTTTGTTAAAAAAGACTTGTTTTGGACAGAATGATTGTTAAAAATAAAATTATATTCTATAAAAGTGTTTTATTTTTTTTACGAAAAACATCAAATTACGCAAAATAAATACTAGATATGTAAATTTTGTGTAAATTTGACGTATCTTTTTGATAAATTCACAATTATATCACTATTAAAATTATTAGTATGGAAGCAGGTTTCACAACCGGAAAGGAACTTCAAAAAAGGGATCCTGTTTTTGGACAACTATCCTTTGATGATCACGAACAAATTGTATTTTGCAACGACAAAGATACAGGTTTAAAAGCAATTATTGGTATTCATAATTCAGTTATGGGCCCTGCCTTAGGAGGAACCCGCATGTTTGATTACGCCAATGAATGGGAAGCTTTAAACGATGTATTGCGTTTGTCACGAGGCATGACATACAAGGCTGCTATTACCGGATTAAATATTGGTGGCGGTAAAGCCGTAATTATGGGCGACGCCAAAACAAAAAAAACGCCCGAATTGATGCGTAAGTTTGGAGAATTTGTGCACGGATTAAGCGGTCGTTATATCACCGCCGAAGACGTAGGAATGGAAACCAAAGATATGGATCTAGTACGAGACGTAACGCCTTATGTTACCGGCATATCCGAAGAAAGAGGTGGATCCGGAAACCCTTCTCCCGTAACTGCTCTTGGGGTTTATATGGGTATGAAAGCAGCTGCAAAATACCAATTTGGATCCGACTCCCTTGCCGGAAAAAAAATACTAGTACAAGGAGTAGGGCATGTAGGCGAAACCTTAGTAGAGTATTTAACCAAAGAAGGTGCGGTGGTTTTTTTGGCAGATATCAACCACGAAAAACTAGCTCAAGTAAGTCAAAAATACCAAGCTAGTATATATACCGGAGAAGATCTCTACACCGCAGATGTAGATATTTATGCACCCTGTGCCATGGGAGCCACCATCAACGATGCTACAGTGCACAAAATACAAGCAAAAGTAATTGCAGGAGCTGCCAACAACCAATTGGCAAACGAAAACATTCATGGAGCCATTCTGCAAGAAAGAGGCATTCTATACGCTCCAGATTTTTTAATTAATGCCGGAGGAATAATTAATGTTTATGCAGAACTAGCCCATTATGGTAAAGCAGAAATTACTAGCAAAACCCAAAACATTTACGATACCACATTAGAGATCTTGAATTATGCCACTGCAAATGGTATCACACCCCATCATGCAGCCTTAAGAATTGCACAAAACCGTATTGACGAAAGAAAAATAGCCAACAGCAAAAAATAAATCGTTAGACCCAGCCTTGCCGTAACTCCGTGTTGCATTTTTTAGGACTAGCAAACCTACTTAAAAAAAAGCCACACGGATTACTTTTTTAAAATAAGCAAATATATATTTTATTATAAAAAAGGAAATACTTAGTTTTGCACCCTAATTTAATTAAAAGTTCTTACAAGGTGGTAAATAGAAGACACATTCGCGTTAAAGTAATGCAATCCATTTATGCGATGCATCAAAACGGTTCGGATAACTTAGAGAAAGAAGAAAAATTTCTTTTTTACAGTATCGATAATATTCAAGATTTATACCTTACCATGATTTCTTCCTTACTAGAAATCTGTAAAAAAGAGGCAGAGTTTTTACACAAATCAAGTCTAAAGCATCTTGCAACTCCCGAAGAACGCAAGCCTAACGAAAAATTTATCAAGAATAGTATTTTTCAAATTCTTGCCGAAAACAATTCGTTAAGCATTGCTCTAGAAACCAGAAAAATTGATGCCTGGACCCTTCATGAAGACTACATTTCGTTGTTGTTAAATGCAATAAAAGCCAGTTCTTTTTATACGCAATACATGGCCAAGTCAACTACTTCTTTTGAAGAAGACAGACAACTTATTGTGGATCTGTTTGCCGAAGTAATTGCTCCCAACGAAAAGCTGTATGAGTTTTTAGAAGACGATAAACTAACCTGGATTGATGATATTCCTTTAGTAAATACACAAATCCTAAAACAGTTAAAAGCCTTCCAGCCAATAATGGACGATGATTTTGCGGTTCCTAAGGTCTATAAAGACAGTGATGACAAAGCCTTTGTTAAAGATTTGTTCCGAAAAACAATTTTAAATGAATCCGAACTAGGCAAAGAGTTTGCGGACAAAACCCCTAATTGGGACAGTGATCGAATTGCAGAGATTGATACCATTATTTTAAAAATGGCTATTTGCGAATTTTTGAAATTTCCTTCCATTCCTGTAAAAGTAACTCTAAACGAATATTTAGAGCTGGCAAAGGAGTATTCTACCCCAAAAAGCAGTATTTTTATCAACGGAATTTTGGATAATTTAGTTAAAGAATTAGAATCCAATAAAAAAATGCTTAAAACCGGACGTGGTTTGATGTAATTAATACTAAATACTAAATAATTAAAAACTATGGAACAGTTAAGTCAATTTGCACCCTTTTTGTTAATGTTTGTAGTGATCTATTTCTTTATGATTAGACCACAACAAAAAAGAGCCAAACAAGAAAAAGAATTTGAAAGCGCTTTGAAAGTGGGAGACAAAATTATCACAAAAAGTGGTCTTCATGGCAAAATTGCAGAGCTTGCAGATACTAGTGTGGTTATAGAAACCATGGCTGGAAAATTAAAAATGGAACGTTCGGCAATTTCTATGGAAATGAGCGCAAGTTTAGCAAAAAAATAACAGCAAACTTCCTTTTTTAGGAGTACCCATAAAAAAGTCCCAAATCTGAAATCAAATCAGATTGGGACTTTTTTTATAATCAAGAAATAGGGTTATTTCTTTTTATTTTTTTTGTTTTTCTTGTTCTTTTTGGCTTTAGCATTTACTTTCTTAGCTTTGCTTTTGGCTTTTGCTTTCGCTTTTTTCGCTTTATCTTTTTTTGCCTTTTTTGCTTTTTTAGCTTTCGCTTTTGCTTTTTGTTTTGCCTTTTCTTTTGCGTCTGCTTTTTTTGCTTTGGCTTTTTTCTTGTCTTTTTCTTTCATTTTTAATTTGTTTTTTTGCTTGTTTTTTTCTTTTTTAATAGTTGTTTCTCTCTCTGGAGTTTCAATTTCTGTAACTGCTTCTAAAGCAGGGCTTTCTATTTTTATTTCCGTAACTACTTCTGGTGTAGGCTCCGTAATTTCTGGTTTTGGTTGTGTTGGTCTGCTGGCTCTTGGCTTAGGAGTTTCAGCTGGCTTGATTTGCTCTGTTTTTTCAGAGGGATCTATAGCCTCTTCTTTTTTATCTATCATTGCAGTTGCTTTGTGTGTTAATTTAAGGTTAAATAAAAGTTAAGCAAAGATAACTAATAAGTACATACGCCAATGTTAAGCTTTTTAGTGTTTTATTTTGGGCTTGATTTACAAACGGTACTCTATTCCAAAAAAAAACCAAAGCTATTTAGCTTTGGTTTTTTGTAAATACAATAATTATTTTTGTTCTTTTGGATTCTAACAAAGTGTTTGCTATGGTGTGTTTTGCTTTAGTAAATTGCAATAAAGCAGACGCCAAAATCCGTGCGGTCTATTTTTTCTTTTTAGACTTGGGCGCGTCTAGGCCAAAATTAGGCAAGGCGGTTAGTTCGGCAATTTTTGCAATTACCTCAACGGCTCTTTGCATGCTTTCTACCGGAACATATTCGTACTTACCATGAAAATTATGACCACCTGCAAAAATATTAGGACATGGCAACCCCATATAAGATAGTTGGGATCCATCAGTACCTCCACGAATAGGCTTAATGATGGGTTTGATGTTTAGTGCTATCATTGCTTTTTCGGCAATATCCACAATGTGTTTTACAGGAACCACTTTTTCTTTCATATTGAAATACTGGTCTTTGATTTGGGTGATTACAATATCTTCACCAAATTGTTTTGCAAACTTTTTGTTGATTTTGTGGGTTATTTTTTGAACTTTTTCTTTTCTCTTTTCAAACTTTTTCTTGTTGTGATCTCTAATGATTAGCTCTACAACTGTTTCTTCAATAGTACCTGTTATATGGTGTACATGAAAAAAACCTTCGTATCCCTTAGTTTCTTCTGGAGTTTCTCCTTTAGGTAAAGCATTTATAAAATCAGTAGCCAACAACATAGAGTTGATCAATTTGCCTTTGGCGTATCCTGGATGTACACTTTTTCCTTTGAAAGTAATTTTAGCTCCAGCGGCATTAAAATTTTCAAACTCTAATTCCCCAATTTGGCTTCCGTCCATGGTGTAGGCCCATTCTGCACCAAATTTAGCTACATCAAAATGATGCGCACCACGGCCTATTTCTTCATCAGGTGTAAAACAAATACGTATTTTGCCGTGTTTGATATCCGGGTTGTTGATTAAGTATTCCATGGCGGTAACAATTTCAGTAACTCCTGCTTTGTCATCGGCACCTAATAAGGTCGTTCCGTCTGTGGTAATTAGTGTTTGTCCTTTGTATTGTAGTAGATCCTTAAAATAACTAGGAGATAAAACGATGTTTTGATCGGCATTTAAGACAATATCTTTACCGTCATAATTGGAAATAATTTGCGGTTTTACGTTTGCGCCTGTAAAATCTGGAGTGGTATCAAAGTGGGCAACAAAACCTATCGTGGGCACTTCGTGAGATACATTGCTAGGTAGGGTTGCCATGATGTATGATTTTTCGTCAATGGTCACCTCTTCTAGTCCAATGGTTTTAAGTTCTTCAAAAAGTTGGTTTGCCAAATCCCATTGTTTTGCTGTACTAGGAGTGGTTGTTGAGTTTGGGTCTGATTCTGTGTCAACAGTTACATAACTGATGAAACGATCGATGATATGTTGCATAAATAATGTTTTTTATATATACCCCAAAGGTACTACTTATTTATAATTTAGCCATCAAAATCCTTTTTATGAAAGGCAATTATAAGTATGCGTTGGTCCTATAGCGAGTGGGTGCTCCAATGTGGCTTTTCTTTTTTGGGATTAATATAAAGAGTTTGCTAGACGGATTCTATTTTTTTTGGACAAAAATATTTAGATATCCATTAGATAATTCTACTTTTGTGGCATACAACTAGTTTATTATGTACAAATTACTTATTCGTCCTTTGTTTTTCTTTTTTGATCCAGAAAAAATACACCATTTTACTTTTTCGTTAATCCGTATAACTTCCAGAATTCCAGGTTTTTCTGCTTTATACCGTGGGTTGTATTTGGTGTCAGATAAAAGGCTAGAAACCCAAGTTTGTGGTTTGAAGTTTAAAAATCCCGTAGGACTTGCAGCAGGATTTGATAAAGATGCCAAGCTTTATAAAGAGCTTTCTAATTTTGGTTTTGGTTTTATAGAAATAGGAACTTTAACCCCAAAAGCCCAAGAAGGAAATCCCAAAAAGCGTTTGTTTAGATTACAACAAGATTCGGGAATTATTAACCGCATGGGATTTAATAATGGTGGAGTACAAGCTGCAGTAGAGAGATTAAAAACAAATCCGGGCGTGCTAATTGGTGGTAATATTGGTAAAAATAAAATAACCCCAAACGAAGCTGCTACGGCAGATTATGAACTGTGTTTTGATGCATTGTATCCTTATGTAGATTATTTTGTGGTTAATGTTAGTTCTCCCAATACCCCTAATTTAAGGGCTTTGCAAGACAAAGAACCCCTAACGCAACTATTGCAAACCCTGCAAGACAAAAACACGCTTAAGCCAAAGCAAAAGCCAATATTTTTAAAAATTGCACCCGATTTGACCAACGACCAATTGTTGGATATCATTGCCATTGTAGCCACCACCAAAATTGCGGGAGTTATTGCTACCAATACTACTATTGCAAGAGAAGGTTTGCAATCCGAAGCAAAACAAGAAACTGGAGGATTGTCTGGTAAACCGTTAACCAAAAGAGCGACAGAAGTTATTCGGTTTTTGTCTGAAAAAAGCAACAAATCCTTTCCAATAATTGGGGTAGGAGGAATTCATTCTGCCGAAGATGCCCTCGAAAAATTAGAAGCTGGAGCCAGTTTGGTGCAACTCTATACTGGTTTTATATACGAAGGCCCTGCACTAGTGAAAGCAATTAATAAAAAGATTTTAAAGCAAATGAAATAGATTTTTGTGATCTCTCTAAAAATCGTTTAGTATTTCAAGCAAGCATTCTTAGGAGGGATATTTAGAGGCTAAAATGGGCTTTTGGCGTTTAACCAAACATTTTGTGACGATCGGTTGGCAGCTTTATTATGGAGTATTATTTATAGGCTGCCAAGGGTCTAAAGTTTAAAGGATGTTTCCAAAACACGAATTGTTTATCTATCTTTGAAACACTATGAAGTCAGTAAAAATTATAGAATGTCCTCGGGATGCCATGCAAGGGATTAAACCCTTTATACCAACTCCTGAAAAAGTAGCCTACCTACAAGCATTGTTACGGGTAGGGTTTGATTCTATAGATTTTGGAAGTTTTGTATCTCCGAAGGCAATTCCGCAAATGGTAGATACTGCCGATGTGTTGTCTCAATTGGATTTATCTCAAACTACCAGCAAACTTTTGGCAATCATAGCCAATACCAGAGGTGCCGAAATAGCATCCAAACATCCAGAAATACGCTATCTAGGATTTCCGTTTTCTATTTCTGAGAATTTTCAAATGCGTAACACACACAAAACCATCTCCGAATCTTTAATTACCTTAACAGAAATTCTAGAAATAGCAGACCAGACCAATAAGGAAGTAGTTGCTTATTTATCCATGGGTTTTGGAAATCCATATGGCGATCCTTGGAATGTAGATATAGTTGGAGATTGGACAGAAAAAATGTCTATTATGGGAGTACGGATACTTTCGTTATCCGACACCGTAGGTAGCGCTACTCCAGAGGCTATTGCGTATTTATTTTCTAATTTGATTCCAAAATACCCTCACATAGAGTTTGGTGCACACTTGCATACTACCACAGATACATGGTTTGAAAAAGTAGATGCCGCTTACAAAGCTGGTTGTACTCGTTTTGACGGTGCCATTCAAGGATTTGGTGGTTGCCCAATGGCCAAAAACGATCTGACAGGCAATATGCCCACCGAAAAATTACTCTCTTATTTTACCGCCAACAAGGTTCCTACAAATTTAAATCCATTAAGCTTTGAGAGCGCCTACAATGCAGCATCAAAATTATTCAATGCGTATCCTTAATTTTCAGAGGTAAATAAAAGGCCTAAAACGAGAACTTTATTAAGGGTGCGTTGTCCTGATTTTGAAATTTTTAGGATAACCAAATACGGTTTTTTACGTCCAAAAAAGAATTATATTGGCATTATATTGGGTTTGAAAAAAAGAATTGGCAGGATAGTTGCAGTTAATGGTAGATTAGACAAGGTTTTAATCAAAAAATTTGCTATATTTGCTCGCAATTCAACTAGAAATTGCACCATGATAGCACACAACTCCAAAATTATCGGCGAAGGTTTAACCTACGATGATGTATTATTAGTTCCTAATTACTCTAATGTACTTCCTAGAGAAGTGAGTATCCAATCAAATTTTTCAAGAAACATAACCCTTAACGTACCAATAGTAGCCGCTGCTATGGATACCGTTACAGAGAGTGCTATGGCAATTGCTATGGCGCAAGAAGGCGGTATTGGTGTTTTGCACAAAAACATGACAATTGAGCAACAAGCTGCCAAAGTACGTAAAGTAAAACGAGCAGAATCAGGCATGATTTTGGATCCAGTTACCTTACCTCTAACAGCTACAGTAGCAGATGCAAAAAACGCTATGAAAGAATTTAGCATTGGCGGTATTCCAATTGTAGACCAAAATCAAGTATTAAAAGGAATCGTAACCAATAGAGACCTGCGTTTTGAAAAAAACAATGCAAGACCAATTGTAGAAGTCATGACTAAAGATAATTTAGTTACCGTTGCCGAAGGGACTTCATTAGAACAAGCAGAAGTAGTATTGCAAGGACACAAAATTGAAAAACTTCCGGTAGTAAATGCCAATAACAAATTAGTAGGCTTAATAACCTTTAGAGATATCACCAAATTAACCCAAAAACCCATAGCTAACAAAGATGTTTACGGACGTTTGCGTGTAGCAGCAGCAGTTGGAGTTACAGGAGATGCAGTACTAAGAGCAGAAGCTTTAGTAAATGCAGGAGTAGATGCCATAATCATTGATACCGCACACGGACACACCCAAGGTGTAGTTAATACCTTACGAGAGATAAAAACAAAATTTCCTCAAATTGACGTAATAGTAGGTAACATTGCCACACCAGAAGCCGCTAAATTTTTAGTAGAAAACGGAGCAGATGGCGTAAAAGTTGGAATTGGACCTGGATCAATTTGTACCACACGAGTAGTGGCAGGAGTAGGTTTTCCGCAATTTTCGGCAGTGCTAGAAGTAGCTGCTGCTCTAAAAGGAACCGGAGTTCCGGTAATTGCAGACGGAGGGATTCGTTACACTGGAGACATCCCTAAAGCTATTGCAGCAGGAGCGGATTCTGTAATGTTGGGATCGTTATTAGCAGGTACCAAAGAATCTCCAGGAGAAACAATCATTTTTGAAGGTAGAAAATTTAAGTCCTACCGAGGAATGGGATCCGTAGAAGCCATGGAAACAGGATCTAAAGACCGTTATTTTCAAGATGTCGAAGACGATGTCAAAAAACTAGTTCCCGAAGGAATTGTAGGTCGTGTACCCTACAAAGGAGAACTTAACGAGAGTATGCTACAATTTATAGGTGGTTTACGTGCCGGAATGGGATACTGCGGAGCCAAAGATATTCCGACGCTTCAAGCAACAGGACGCTTTGTACGTTTGACCTCTAGCGGTATTGCCGAAAGCCATCCACATAATGTTACCATAACCAAAGAAGCACCAAATTATTCAAGATAATACAGGCCACATCCCTCTTTAACAAAAAATAAGAAGGTGTAGTTTTAAATCCTCCAAAAAAGGCAAGAGTTGTTTTCTCTTGCCTTTTTTTTGTTACTCCGGAAACAACGCATTCATTAACCTATTATTTCCTACAATCCATAAAATATCGTCTTTTTGTAAAACCATATTGGATTCTGGATTTAAAATCCTCTCGCCATTGCGTTCAATACCTACCAACAAACCATTCGTTCGTTCCCTTAGCTTGGATTGTCCTACACTTTGACCAATAAATTCTTTGTTGCGGAGTTCAATTTGTTTAAGAACCAAGTTGTTATCCGTTTTTACAGGATCCATAATTTCACTCTGCTTCAAATAAACCGAAAATTGTTCCACTTGCGCATCGGTACCAATCACACAAATTTCATCCCCCGGAAACAAGCGTTCCAACTTATTGGGTATTTGCAAGGTTAATTCTCCCCGCTTAATAAAAGCAATATTGATACCCATGGCTTCTCTAATTTGCAATTCTTGCAAGGTTTTGCCCGCTAGTTGAGACTCTGGAGCAATTTCAAAAGTAGACATATGCCCATCCCAAGGCGTTAAATTAGCATGACGGCGATCCACTTTTTTGACCTCCTCTCGGGTGTTTAAATTTTTAAGAAAATGGTTTTCAATCTTATGGTATTGGTTGTGCAATTGTTTTGGAAAAAAGAAATACAAGGTGATGGCAGCAATTAAAGCAAAGAAAGCAATAATTGGAGAGAAAAAAATATTCAACAAAAAACCAATATAAAACAACGCCAATCCCATTCTAAAAAAAATCATCATCACTATAGGGCCTCTATATTTACGCTCTTTATACAAAGCATCCACTTGATCCACAGCCACGCGTCGCAGAGATAAAGCCCACAAAAAAGGCGAAATAGCCACCAAAGTAATACAAGCAGCTATGGCATTCCCAAATTTAGAATCTGCAACTAATGGCAACACAAAATTAGCAGAAAGTAAAATAATTGCCGTAATCACAATGGTATTAAGTACAATTTGTACCAAATACGCCCTTATGGCTATTTGCCACGTACTAATAGCGCGGATAGCCTGTGCATTGGTACTGTATCTAGCAATATTTTTGAGCCATTTTTTAGGGAGTTTACGTTCTAATAACTCCGAAAACGGTACCGCCATCTTTACCATAAACGGCGTAGTAAAGGTAGTAACAGCAGATACTGCCACCACAATAGGATACAAAAAAGCGCTAGTGACATGCATAGACATACCCAAAGTAGCAATAATAAACGAAAACTCCCCAATTTGAGACAAACTCATCCCCGTTTGTACTGCCTGTTTTAGTGGTTGTCCCGAGATCAAGGCACCCGCAGTAGAACTAATAGACTGTCCAAAAATAGTAACAAAGGTCAAGATCAAAACCGGAACAGCATGCTCATAAAGCATCACCGGATCAATCAACATCCCTACAGACACAAAAAAAATAGCCCCAAACAAATCTTTAACCGGTTGTACTAAATGTTCAATATGTTCGGCTTGGGTAGTCTCTGCAATAATAGATCCCATGATAAAAGCCCCCAAAGCAGGCGAAAACCCCACGTTAGACGCCAAAATAACCATCATCAAGCACAAAGCCAATGCCACAATAAGCAACATCTCGTCTGTGAGTAAATGCTTGGTTTTTTTTAATAAAGACGGCACAAAAAAGATTCCTCCCAAAAACCAAGCCGTCAAAAAGAAAACCAACTTTAAAACAGACAGCAACAACTCCGTCCCAGAAAACTGTTGGCTAACCGCTACCGTAGAGAGCAAAACCATCATTAAAATAGCAACAATATCCTGAACAATTAGAGACCCAATAACAATACCTGCAAACTTTTTGGTCTTGACCCCCAACTCATCAAAAGTTTTTAAAATAATCGTAGTAGACGAAATAGACAAAATAACCCCCAAAAAGATAGAATCCATTTGACCCCAGCCCAGCCATTTACCCACCAAAAAGCCTATCAAAACCATAGAAATGATCTGCGTAACAGCAGTAATAGAGGCCGTACCGCCCACCTTCATTAGTTTTTTAAAACTAAATTCTAGCCCCAGACTAAAGAGCAAAATAATCACCCCAATTTCGGCCCACACCTCCACGCTCTTTACATCCCGAACAGACGGAAAAAAATCAAAATGCGTCCCAGACAAAAAACCAGCAATCAAGTATCCCAAAACCAAGGGTTGCTTGAGTTTTTTAAATACCAAAACAGCAATTCCGGCAGTCATCAGGATCAATCCTAAATCACTAATTAAGGGTTCTAAATGGGTAGTTGTTTGGGCTACAGTAGTGGCAACACTCATAAATTTATAGTTATAGCTATTCCAGCTTTTCATTTCCAGCTTTTGGTCTCAAAACTTTTTTATTAAGCAAGCTGGCAGGAGTTTCCTTTGGTCACTCTGCCAGCTGCAATAAAAATAGTTTTCCTCCCGCAAGGCTTTCCATTACAATCTGGGCTAGGTAATTGGAAACATAATTTCAGTACATCTTAAAAAAACAAAACAGATACCAATCCGTTTTTATCCAAAAAAAAGCCACCAATAAAGATAGCTTTTTTTATTTTTTTAGAACCCAAAACCCTAAAATAGAGATACCTTAGGGTCTAATGAGTTTTTTTAAATTCCCAAAAAATTACTTGGGGTAATTTGCATCAATTCTTCTTTTATAACCTCCGAAACATCCAGCGTTGCAATAAAACCATGGATCGCCTTTTTGTCAATAGCCTCGTTGGTTCTAGTCAATCCTTTTAATGCTTCGTACGGATTTGGATAGCCTTCGCGACGCAAAATAGTCTGGATAGCCTCTGCCACTACAGCCCAGTTTTTTTCTAAATCTTCATGAAATTTAGGTTCGTTCAACAGCAATTTGTTCAATCCTTTCAGAGTCGCTTCAAATCCAATGATGGTATGGCCAATAGGCACGCCTACGTTTCTTAAAACCGTACTATCGGTTAGATCCCGTTGCAATCGTGACAGCGGTAATTTTGCCGAAAGGTGCTCAAAAATGGCATTTGCAATTCCTAAATTTCCTTCCGAGTTTTCAAAATCAATCGGGTTTACTTTATGTGGCATCGCCGAAGAGCCAATCTCTCCTGCTTTAATTTTTTGTTTAAAATATTCCATCGAAACATACGTCCAAATGTCTCTATCCAAGTCAATTATAATAGTGTTGATTCTTTTTAAAGCATCAAAAAACGCAGCAAAATGATCGTAATGTTCAATTTGAGTCGTTGGAAAAGAGTGGTGCAAACCTAAAATATCTTCTACAAACTTGCTACCAAAACGCTTCCAGTCAATTTGAGGATAAGCCACATGGTGTGCATTGTAATTTCCGGTAGCACCACCAAATTTAGCAGCAAACGGAATAGTAAACAACAAACGCATTTGCTCCTCTAGTCGTTCTACAAAAACCCCAATTTCTTTACCTAAACGAGTAGGAGAGGCAGGCTGCCCATGCGTGCGTGCCAGCATAGGTACGTCTTTCCACTCTAGGCTTAACTCTTTCAATTTAGAAATCAAAGCAATCAAAGAAGGCAGGTACACTTTCTCGAACGCCTCTTTGGTAGAAAGCGGAATGGCCGTATTGTTAATATCCTGCGAGGTCAAACCAAAATGGATAAACTCTCTGTGTGCAGACAAACCTAGTTTTTCAAAAGCCTCTTTAATAAAATATTCTACCGCCTTAACATCGTGGTTGGTTACTTTTTCGGTTTCTTTAATCCAAAGCGCATCTTCCGTAGAAAAGTTTTTATAAATATTGCGCAAACTCTCAAATACATCCGGACTTACGCCAGCAAGCTGTGGCAAAGGCACCTCGCACAAAGCAATAAAATATTCAATCTCAACTAATACACGGTATTTGATTAAAGCCTCCTCAGAAAAAAATGGAGCTAAAGAAACGGTTTTACTTCTATATCTTCCATCAATAGGAGAAATAGCATTTAATTGGTTTAAAGTATTCATTGTTGGGTTATTTATTGGAAAAGCACAAATATAAACCTTTAAGGGCAATTTATAAAAAGAATATATTTTTAAATAAACCCAAGGAGTATATTTTTTGATTACAGCACAGCCTCCGAGGCAATTTCCGGAATTACTAGCAAATGCACAATCCCTCTCTATCCCTCACGCAAACGCCACACCAATTGGCAATTTAGTATCCAGCAAAGCAAGATTCCTCCTAGACGGGATTATTTAGAATGCCTAAAGCGAGTCTTTTTTATTATTTTTGCAGAAAACAAAACAACTTATGATGGATCTAAAATATTTAGAATTTTTAGAAACTATTTTGACCGATAACCGCAAAGAGAAATTTCTAAAAGTATTACAAAACCGAACCAATCATTTCACCATAGCCGTCGAAGATATTTTTCAGATGCACAACACCAGTGCAGTGATGCGAAGTTGCGAAGTTTTTGGACTACAAGAGCTCCACGTCATTGAACAACGCTACGGCAAAAGTATCGATAAAGAAATAGCCATGGGCGCCCAAAAATGGGTCGATATTCACACCTATACCAAAATTACAGATTGCATAGACACACTAAAAAACAAAGGCTACCAAATCATTGCAACAACCCCACATGAGCACGATTGCCTGCTAGAAGATTTTGATATAACCAAGCCCAGCGCTTTGTTTTTTGGTACCGAACGAGATGGATTATCCGAAGAAATATTACAACGTGCAGATGGGTATCTAAAAATCCCGATGGTAGGATTCACCGAGAGTTTAAACATATCCGTTTCGGCGGCAATTATCATCCAAAACCTAACCAACAGACTACGCAACTCCACCCTCGAGTGGCAACTTTCAGAACAAGAGATTTTAGCAAAACGATTGGCATGGGCCAAAAACTCCATCAAAGACATCCAACGGATTGAAGCACGTTATTTTGAAGAAAACCCAAGATAGCCCTAAGTGCGCCGTCGGAAACATTTTTCACAAAAAAAATCGCCTCCATAACAAAGAGACGATTTGGTGCAATGTATTTATTCCCATCGGTTTTGAGCTGCTTGCCCATCCCAGAGCAAGGTAGCTAAATACGGATTATCAATAAACGGATTTCGGACTCCTTGTGCATTGGCAATAACGTTGTTACGCTGTATTTCAAAAGCCGAAACGGGATCTTCTTTATTCCATTTTAAAAACAAATCAATTGTCCCTACTTTTTCAACGCTTTCTCCATACCGAATAGCAAGATATAGCACCATTCGGGCAACATCACCTCGCCAATCATCCCCCGGATACCATTGGTTGTTTTTCAGTGCGTAGCTGCCAGTACCATCCGTGTAAGAATAATTACTCCTAAGTGAATTGACAGCATCATCACACGATCTTAAATGGTGCAAATCACTTACGGCTTCGGCCGCTGTTAATTTGGATTGCGGATAAATATGCTCCGTATTAAAGGTTTGTGGCATATACGAGTTGGTTCCGGAGGTGTATTCTTCCCAATACCTACTTTGGCCGGAGTACATCAATAGTACATTTTTGGTGTTATTAGGGTCTTGGTCTGCTTTATAAAGATATTGGTGTCTTTGGCCATAAGACAAATGGGTAGTATGCTTGGCTGTGGTTACTTTTTTAAGCTCTTGGAGCAAAATGGTTTTGTCTTTGCAAAAAAACACACTACTATAATACTCTTTTATAGAATTAGGTATGCTGAAAGAAATGTTTTCTACCACAGTAACGATAACCGTAGCTTCAGAACAAGAGGCAGTAGGCACATCATTATCACAAAGCGAATATTTAAAAGTATCTGTGCCCACAAAACCATTGCTTGGGGTATAGGTTACGGTACCATCCGCATGTAGTTTTACCGAGCCTTTGGTACCAGTGTTGTCTATGTTGCTTATTGTGGCATCATCTACTACCAGATCATTTGCTACTAGTGTGCTGATTGTTGTGGTGGTATTCATCCCCACTGTTACTAGATCTTTTTGGGCGGTTGGGTTGCCTTTGTCGGTTACTGTTATTGTTACTTTGGCAGTGGAGCAGGATGCAGCTTGGTCCAGATCACATAGAGTATACTCAAAACTATCTGTACCAGTAAAATTTTTGGCAGGGGTGTAGGTATAGGTTTTGTCGTTATTGTTTTGAATGGTTCCTCCCATACTGCTGGTAGCATCTATACTAGTAATGCTAGTGTTGTCTTTGAGGGTGTCATTTGCTAATAAATTTTGGAGAATAATAGCGGTATTTTCGGAAATGTTTATTTGATCGTTTACAGCAACAACAGACACTGTTTTTTTTGGAACCACTGGGGTTATTTCTTCGTTAGAAGTACTGCAATTAAGGCATAGAATTGCAGCCGAGAGTAGTAAGATTATTTTTTTCACGAGTAACTTTGTTAAAAAAACCTCTTGCCATTAAGGCAAGAGGTTGTATTTGATTATAGTATGTTCAGAATAGGTTTTTAAAGCACAATCCAGTTGTTTCCTTTTTTGACTACCGTCAAAGACTCTGTACCGGCAGCACCATTATAGATTGCAAAGGTAACATTGTATTTTTCGCCTTCTTGGGCCAATGGAGCCATTTTGTTGATTACAAATGTTAATCCTTCGGCAATCATGTCATTGGTCCAAAAATTTTGACTTCCATTTCTTCTTTCAAAGTTTTTGTATTTGCCTGCATTTGCAGCTGGATTAGGGTATTTTGTAGCTAAAGAAGCTTCAATTGAGGCATAATCTTGGGTGGCTAATGTATAAGAAACAGCACTGTTAAGTGTCCATGTTGTGGCGTTTTTTTTGCGAGTAAACGAAAGCGTCTGAGTAACAAAATTTTGATATTTTACAAATGCAGTTCCGTTAAATTCAAAATTGGCTACATAACTCGTAGTGCTTTTAGTAGAAGAGTCATAAAGCTCATACATGCTTTGCACTACATCTCCTGTTTTTTTGGAGTCAAATTTATAAAGATCTAACAAACCTATGGGTAGTTTTTGTTCCGCTTCGGTTTTGCTAGAAAAATTAGCGTAGCCTTCTCCCATGGCTTTGTATTGGTCTAATGTAAACCCAGGGATTTTTGTCCAGCTAGTTCCATTGTATAAAAACCCATCGGTTACAACAGACACACTACCAGAATAGTATTTGTAGTTTAAAGATACAAAATCGCCATTTGCAGCAGCAGGATATTTAGTATTTAAATAGGATATGAGCTGTTCTGGTTTGTCAAAGTTTTTATAATTGTTTCCTGTAATAGGGTTGTACTCTGCGTCTGCTATTTTATAAACGGGAGCACTAGGGGTGGTTTTAGGAGCGTCAATTTTAAAGGTAACCAATGCTTCTGCTTCTCCTGCGCCAGGATAGGTTTTGTTTAGTAAGGTAGGGATTAAGGCTTTTGCTTGATCAAAATTACTAAAATAGGGGTTTTTTAATTGAAGGTCCTTTTTGTAATTATCTTCGGACATTGTCAATTCTGCTTTGCCCTCAAAGTTGGTTTCTGTTTTAACTTCATTAGTAATATCTTCTAATGGGTCACAACTCACTAGGGTAGTGGTGGCAACAATGGCAAGTGTATAGAGTATTTTTTTCATGATCTTTTTTTTTAGTAATTAAGAGTTAATCCTATGCTATAGGTTCTTCCTGCGCCATAATATACAAAGGCAGAACTTGCTGTTCCGTCAATATCATTAGCATCAGAGATGTAGGTCGTATTTAGGGCGTTGTTTACTTTTCCGTTTAGGTTAGCCTCAAAAGAGCCAAATTTAAAATGGTGATTCATTCCTAAATCGATCAAACCATAAGCGGGTACTTTCCATAATGAAGGCATGTTTTCTTTGCTTCTGTTGGTAACATCATAAGAGGAGTATAAGTTTCCGGCATAGTTGTAATCTACATAAAATTGCGATTTAGGAGCGTATTTGTATTTTGCACCTAAGGCAAATGTGGTTTGTGCTGCATCTCCTACTTTTAGATCTTTAGCAAAAACGTTAATTTCTTTTCCTACAATTTCGCCACTTTCATCTCTAATAAAACCAGACACATTGCTTTTCCATTTCCAGTTTCCAAGAGAGGCCATTGCGGTGAACGAAAGGTTTTCTGTAGCTTTTATTTTAGCATCAATTTCTACCCCTTGGTGTAAAGCGTCCATCCCTTGTAAATTGGCATAAAAACGCTCTTGTGTACTTGCTATAACAGTAGTAGAAGTAATGGTTTTGTCTAACCAATAGGTGTTGTATACGTTTAGGTTTATGGATGCTCTTTCGCTTCTAAAACCGTAACCAACTTCGGCACTAAATACTTTTTCGTTTTGGGCATTTTTATTTAAATCTAAAGTATTATCATCTAAAAATACCGAATTTAAAAAAGGTGCTTTTGAAAAATAACCAACATTAACAAACACATTATTTTTGTTATCTAGGTTGTAGTTACCTCCTCCTTTAATACCATAGCCTACAAAATTGATGGCATCCGAAGTTCTTGCGTTATCCGCAATGGTGTTGCTCATAAATTCTTCTTTTTGGTAATTGGTGTTAGAAATGTCTGTGGCAATAAAAAGGTTTGCTTTGTCATTTACTTGGTATTCTCCTTGTAAAAACAGACCGCCTCTGGTTACAATTCCGTCATAATCTTTGTTATAACGGTCTCCTACTTTTAATGCTTTTCCGTATGTTTTTTTGGTTGTTTTAGGGTCTGTAAAGAATAGACCTCCCAATAAATCATCTACTTGGTACCAGTGCGAACCCACATAATAACGGGCATCTAATCCACCAGAGACTCTTAATTTTTCATTAATATCATTTTTGTAGGTAGACAACAAACCATACCATTGGTGTGAATTTCTTGAAGATGCAATGATATCTGTAGCACCAGCAATCCCATTAGCTCTATTTTCGTCTACTATTTGGTCTATGTCTATTGGTTGATCAACGCCACCTATTCGGTATTGGTCGTTACTGAATTTAGAACCACTTGTTCTGCGGCCGCCACCAGAACCAAACGATGCGTATGCAGAGGTTGATAGCACCGATTTGTTGTTTATTTCCCATAGATGATTTAAAGACATTTGTGGTTTGTGGTAAAAGTTGAAAGCAGTGCTGTATGCTTTACCGCTTTTGATTCCCCAATCTTTGTTAAATTGCTTAGGTCCGGATTGTGTGTTTTCTAGATCGGCAATTTTGCCACGGTTGTATCTTTGTCCGTGTTCTTGTTGTGCACCAAAAGCACTGAAAGATAATCGGTTGGATTGGTTTAATTGTTGGGATAAATTAAGAAAATAATTGAATCCCGAAAATGCAGTTCCGTCTACGTAACCATCTCCAGAGATTTTTGCGGCGCTCACTGTGGCTGCAAATCCTTTTTTGGACAAACCAGTAGAGTAGGTCATGCCATATTTTTGATAATTATTGTTGGCAATACTTGCTGCAATGTTTCCACCCTCTTCTACATCAGTAGTTTTGGTGATAACATTAATGGTTCCTCCAATAGAAGGTACAGCTACCTTTGAGGCGCCAAGACCTCGTTGTACTTGCATAGTAGAGGTTACATCTCCAAGACCCGCCCAGTTGGACCAATATACGGCACCGTTTTCCATATCGTTTACTGGAACACCATTGATCATTACGGCTACATTCTCAGAACTGAATCCTCGGATGTTTACTCTTCCGTCTCCATAACCTCCACCAGCTCTAGTGGCATATATACCTGGGGTTGCTTTTAAGATTTCTGGAAATTCTTGGGTACTTAATTTTAGGGCAATATCTTCGGCTTTTATGGTAGATACGGCTACGGGAGTTTTTCGGTCTACGGCCACGGAGGATATAATGCGTACTTCTTTTAGACCTACTTGGCTGGAGGATAAGAATATTTCGCCTAGATCTTCGCTTTTGGAGAAGGGGATGGTTTGTTTGGTATATCCGATGTAAGAAATACTAATTTCACCGGTATTGTTTTCAGTTGTTAGGCTGAATTTTCCGTCATAATCAGAAAGAACGCTTTTGGTAGTTCCTTTTTCTGTAATGGTTACTCCTGTTAGGGCAAAATTCATTTCGGGATCTGTAATTTTACCTGTAATAGTGCTTTGTCCAATACAATTTGCGGCAAAAAATAATGCTACAGTTAGTATTAATGAACTAACGATTTTTTTCATAACTTTTTTTGTAAATTTTGTTAATTAATTTTAGGCAAAGTTAGAAATATGCTATTGTTTGCTGTTAATTAAGGATTAATTAAGAGCTGTTAATAAGGTAGTTAGCTTTTGTTGTAAAACGAGCTGTGGGCTTGTTTGGGTGTTGTTTTTTTAAAATTTTAAGGGATTTAAAATAAAATTCGTTTTTATTTTGAAGGGAATTAAGAATTTGCGATTAATTTACTGTTTTACAGAATTGTTAATCTTTGGTAATTTTGGTGAATTTTGTTAACAGGGAGTTACTACTTTTGGAATTTTGTGCACTATACTATGCTTGGCTTCTAGCCTTGACAGTAACGGAAAGCCTATGCGGGTTGCTGGCTGCTTTTTAGGCTATTGGTAGAGCGACCGCAGGAAGCTCCTGCCAACAGCTTATAAAAAGGGCTTGCAACCAAATAGCTTGTAGTGTATGGCGAGAGTGGCTTTAAAAAATTGGAGCAAAAAAAATCCCCAACTACTGGATGTAATTGGGGATTTTGAAATATAGTTGCCTAAAAAGGGATAGACTTTAAGGAATTATTTTAGGTCAAATCGGTCTGCATTCATGACTTTGGACCATGCGGCAACAAAATCAGTAACAAATTTACCTTTGTTGTCATCTTGAGCATATACCTCGGCATAGGAGCGCAGGATAGAGTTGGAGCCAAACACTAAGTCCACGCGTGTTGCAGTCCATTTTAGAATTCCAGTTTTACGATCGCAAATGGCATACAAGCCAGGTGATGTAGGTTTCCAACTAGTGCTCATATCGGTTAGGTTTATAAAGAAATCCGTAGTCAAAGCGCCAATGGTATTTGTAAAAACACCATGTTTGGTGTTGCCATAGTTGGTCCCAAGAACTCTCATTCCGCCTACAAGTACGGTCATTTCGGGTGCTGTTAATCCCATGAGTTGGCTGCGGTCTAGCATTAATTCTTCTGGATTTATGGTGTTGTCTTTTTTGCAGTAGTTACGGTATCCATCTGCTAAAGGTTCTAGTGGTTCAAAAGATTCTACATCTGTCATTTGTGCAGAAGCGTCTCCACGACCAGCTATAAATGGAACCGTGGTCGGAAATCCAGCCGCTTTTGCAGCTTGTTCTATGGCTAGATTGCCAGCTAAAACAATTGTATCTGCAATACTAGCTCCAAATTCGATAGCAATTGGCTCAAGAACCGATACTACATATGCTAAACGCTGGGGTTCATTTGCTTGCCAGCTTTTTTGAGGTGCTAACCGAATTCGTGCTCCGTTTGCTCCGCCACGCATATCGGATCCACGGTAGGTACGGGCACTATCCCAAGCGGTGTTGATTCTGTCCTGCATGGATAGGCCAGAAGCCGTAATTTTGCTTTTTAGAGCTTCTACGTTATAGTTTTTATTTCCTGCGGGTATTGGGTCTTGCCAAATTAAATCTTCTTGTGGTGCATCAGTGCCAAAGTATCTGGTTTTTGGTCCCATGTCTCTATGGGTCAATTTAAACCAAGCACGTGCAAATACCTCTGAGAAATAGGCTTGATCGTTCATGAATTTCAAGGAGATTTCTTTGTAGATTGGATCTACTTTCAGGGCCATATCTGCATCGGTCATTATTGGGTTTAAACGGATACTTGGATCTTCTACGTCTACTGGTTTGTCTTCGGGATTAATGTTTACGGGTTCGTATTGCCAAGCTCCTGCTGGGCTTTTGACGAGTTGCCACTCGTGGTTGAATAACATCTCGAAATAACCACTATCCCATTTTGTTGGGTTGGTTGTCCAGGCTCCTTCTATTCCGCTGGTTACAGTATCAGCACCTTTTCCAGATTTGGTAGGGTTGTTCCATCCAAAACCTTGTTCTTCTATGGGAGCGCCTTCGGGTGATTCTCCTAAAATACTTGCATCTCCGTTACCGTGTGCTTTACCTACTGTATGGCCTCCGGCTGTTAAGGCAACTGTTTCTTCGTCGTTCATAGCCATTCGTTGAAAGGTTTCACGGATGTGAGATGCTGTTTTTAAAGGATTTGGTTGTCCGTTTACTCCTTCTGGGTTTACATAGATTAACCCCATGTGTACAGAGGCTAATGGTTTTTCCATTGTTGAGGGATCTTCTAAATCGCTATAACGTTGTTCGCTTGGAGCTAGCCATTGGTTTTCGGATCCCCAGTAAATATCTATTTCTGGACTCCAAATATCTGTACGTCCAAAAGAAAATCCAAAGGTTTTTAAACCCATATTTTCATAGGCGATTGTACCTGCAAGTACTATTAAATCTGCCCAACTTAATTTGTTTCCGTATTTTTTTTTGATAGGCCATAACAACCTTCTTGCTTTGTCTAGATTAGCATTATCTGGCCACGAATTTAATGGTGAAAATCGTTGGTTTCCGGTTCCAGCTCCACCACGACCATCGTAGGTACGATACGATCCAGCAGCGTGCCAAGTAAGCCGAATCATTAGCCCTCCGTAGTGACCCCAGTCTGCTGGCCACCAGTCTTGGCTATCTGTCATTAGGATGTGTAGGTCTTTTTTTAATGCTTCAATATCTAGTTTTTTTAGCTCTTCTAGATAATTAAAGTCTTTGCCTAGAGGGTTTAATTGGGTGTTTTTTTGGTGCAAAATATCTAGGTTGAGTGCATTAGGCCACCAACTTGTTACTGCGGCTTGGTTGGATGTGTTTGAACCATGCATTACGGGACATTTAGCTGCTGTGGTGGCATGATTGCCTTCAACAATTGTTGGGCTATCTGGTTTTTGTACATGGTTTACGGGACACTGACCTTGGTTTTTGGGTGTATTATTTTCCATATTTTTAAACGGTATTGATTGGTTGTCGATTTCTGGATACAAATTTAGAATAATAGCGCTTTGGGTTTTAAAGAACTGATTTTAATAGTTTATTAAATAATAATAAAATTCTATCGAAATGTTTTTTTTGGATAGATTATTCGGATAGGTTAAACTTGTAGTCTCTCAAAAATAACTAAAATTAATTACTTAAAGGGTAGTATAAGTGGTTGTTTTTTAGTGGCTTTAAAAAATTGGAGCAAAAAAAATCCCCAACTACTGGATGTAATTGGGGATTTTAAGTTTAGAGTGGGTTGTGGTTTATTGGTTGACGATAACCCATTCTCCAGAAATTAAAAGGCTTTCGGCTTTTTTAAATTTCATGGTTTCTGTTTTTCCGGTGGCTACTTGCTGGATGGTAACGTTGTCATTACGGTTGATTTTTGGCATATCTCTTACGATAGTCTCCGTAACTTGGCGTTGCTGTGTTTGTCCTGCTTCTGCATTAGCCGATTCGCTATTTGGAATTTCGTCTTTAGAAGTTTGGTAGTTTTCTTTGGTGGTTACTTCCTTGGCTTCTTGAATTTGCTGGTTTTGTTGTGCTGGCAAATCGCCTTTAAATAAGAACGAAATAACTTCTTTATTGATGCCGTTTAGCATGGCATTGAATAGGTTGAAGGCTTCAAACTTATAGATCAATAATGGGTCTTTTTGTTCGTGAACGGCCAGTTGTACGGATTGTTTTAGTTCGTCCATTTTGCGTAGGTGTTTTTTCCAGGCTTCGTCTACAATGGCTAGGGTGATGTTTTTTTCAAAATCTGCCACTAGTTGTTTTCCTTGTGTTTCGTATGCCTTTTTTAGATCGGTTACTACGTTTAAGGATTTTACGCCATCGGTAAATGGGACTACAATGCGCTCAAATTGGTTGTTGGGATCTTCAAATACATTTTGAATAATTGGGAAGGCTTCTCTAGCGCTACGCTGTGTTTTTTCGGTATAGTATTTTAGGGCTTCTTTGTATACTTTGCCTGTAAGTTCTATCTCGGTCATTTTGGCAAAATCACTTTCGGTTACTGGCGAGGTGATAGAGAAATATCGGATAACGTCAAACTCAAAGTTTTTGAAGTCATTGCTTGGTTTGGTGTCTTGAACAATTAGTTCGCAGGTGTCATAGAGCATGTTTGCGATGTCTAGTTTTAGACGTTCTCCAAATAGAGCATGACGACGGCGTTTGTAGACTACTTCTCTTTGGGCGTTCATAACATCATCATATTCTAATAAACGTTTACGAACACCGTAATTGTTTTCTTCTACTTTTTTCTGAGCGCGCTCAATAGACTTAGTCATCATAGAATGCTGGATCACTTCTCCTTCTTCTAATCCCATTTTATCCATTACTTTGGCTACTCTTTCGGAACCAAATAAACGCATTAAGTTGTCTTCAAGGGATACGTAAAATTGAGAGCTTCCGGGATCTCCTTGTCGGCCTGCACGTCCGCGTAATTGACGGTCTACTCTACGGGAGTCATGACGTTCGGTACCAATGATGGCTAATCCACCTGCTTTTTTTACGTCTGCAGATAGCTTGATGTCGGTTCCACGTCCTGCCATATTGGTGGCTATGGTTACTACTCCTGGTTTTCCGGCTTCTTCAACAATTTGCGCTTCTTGTTTGTGCATTTTTGCATTTAGCACATTATGGGCTACGCCTCTCATTTTTAGCATTCTGCTTAGTAGTTCCGAAATATCTACGGATGTGGTACCAATTAGAACGGGTCTTCCTGCTTTGGATAATTCGGTTACGTCTTCTATAACGGCGTTGAATTTTTCGCGAGTGGTTTTGTATATAAAGTCTTCTTTATCTTGTCTGGCCATTGGTCTGTTGGTAGGGATTTCTACTACATCCAATTTATAAATTTGCCATAACTCTCCTGCTTCGGTAACGGCGGTTCCGGTCATACCTGCAAGTTTGTTATACATTCTAAAGTAGTTTTGTAACGTTACTGTAGCAAAGGTTTGGGTTGCTGCTTCAATTTTTACATTTTCTTTGGCCTCAATTGCTTGGTGTAGTCCGTCAGAATAGCGACGTCCATCCATGATTCTACCGGTTTGCTCGTCTACAATCATGATCTTGTTGTCCATGATAACGTATTCGGTATCTTTTTCAAACAGGGCGTAGGCTTTTAAAAGTTGGGTTAGGGTATGGATGCGCTCGCTTTTGATTCCAAAATCTTGAAATAATTTTTCTTTCTCTTCGGCTTCGGCATCTTTGTCTAGCTTTTTCTTTTCAATGGCAGCAATTTCGGTTCCAATGTCTGGGAGTACAAAAAAGTCAGAATCGGTGTCTCCGGATAGAAACTGGATTCCGTTATCGGTTAGCTCTACTTGGTTGTTTTTTTCTTCTATCACAAAATACAATGCTTCATCAATCTTGTGCATTTCGCGATTGTTGTCTTGCATGTATTGGTTTTCGGTTTTTTGAAGCAATTGTCTAATTCCTTCTTCGCTCAAAAACTTGATTAATGCTTTGTTTTTAGGCAAACTTCTGTAGGCTCTTAATAACAAAACGCCTCCTTCTTTGGTGTTGCCTTCTTTGATTAGTTTTTTGGCTTCGGATAAAAAACCATTGGCTAGTTGGCGTTGGGTTGCTACTAGGGTTTCAATCTTTGGCTTCAATTCATTAAACTCATGACGGTCTCCTTGTGGTACTGGACCCGAGATAATCAACGGAGTTCGGGCATCATCAATCAATACCGAATCCACCTCATCTACAATGGCGTAGTTATGTTTTCGTTGCACTAAATCATTTGGTGAGTGGGTCATGTTGTCTCTTAGGTAGTCAAAACCAAATTCGTTATTGGTACCATAAGTGATGTCTGCATTGTAGGCCGCTTTTCTTCCTTCAGAGCTTGGTTGGTGGTTGTCTATACAGTCTACAGTCATACCGTGGAATTCAAACAAAGGTGCTTTCCAGGTACTATCTCGTTTTGCTAAATAGTCATTCACGGTTACTAAGTGCACTCCGTTGCCGGTTAGAGCA
This sequence comes from Flavobacterium crassostreae, assembly GCF_001831475.1. Lineage (NCBI taxonomy): Bacteria > Pseudomonadati > Bacteroidota > Flavobacteriia > Flavobacteriales > Flavobacteriaceae > Flavobacterium > Flavobacterium crassostreae. The sequence continues at coordinate 1,417,632 of NZ_CP017688.1, forward strand.
TTTAAGTAAAGTGGCAGGGTTGCTACCAATGTTTTTCCTTCTCCGGTTTGCATTTCGGCAATTTTACCTTGGTGCAATACCATACCTCCGATTAGCTGTACGTCATAGTGAATCATGTCCCAAGTAATTTCTTTACCGGCTGCATTCCATTTGTTTTGCCAGATGGCTTGATCTCCATCTAAAGAAACATAGGGCTTGCTACCAGAGAAAATACGGTCTTGTTCTGTGGCAGTTACTTTTATTTCGGTATTGTCTTTAAAACGTCTGGCGGTTTCTTTTACAACGGCAAAGGCTTCTGGAAGAATCTCTAATAGGGTTTTTTCAGAAATCTCGTAGGCTTCTTTCTCTAGTGTGTCAATGGATAGATAGAGGTCTTCTTTTTTGTCAATATCTTCAACGCCTTCTACTTCTTTTTGAAGTGCTGCTATCTTTTGATCTATATTGGCTCTTGCTTCTTTTAATTGGTCTTTAAAAAAGAAGGTGCGCGCTCTTAAGGCATCATGCGATAGGGTGATTAAACCGCTCTCAAAAGTTTTTATTTTATTTAAATAAGGCTGTAGTGCCTTCACGTCTTTCTCAGATTTGTCTCCAACAAAGGCTTTGATAATGCTATTTATGAAACTCATAATATTGTTGTATTTCTAATTTATTTTATCCTGTAAATTTAACCAAAAAAAAAGCCTCTTTTGAGACTTTTTCCTTTGTTTATTCTTTAATATTCATCCTCGTTCCAAAGATAATCTTCGTCCGTAGGATAATCTGGCCAAATTTCTTCCATTGATTCATATATCTCGCCTTCGTCTTCAATAGACTGTAGGTTTTCTACTACTTCTAAAGGAGCACCAGCACGTATAGCGTAATCAATAAGTTCGTCTTTGTTAGCAGGCCACGGGGCATCACTCAAATAGGATGCTAATTCTAATGTCCAATACATCTTTTGTCAATTTAGTTTTGTGCAAAAATAATTTTTTTACTGAAAAAGGCAAGTAAAAATCTATTTATTTTATAAAAAAAGTTAAGAACGTATTTTTATAGTTTTAAATTTTTAGCTATAAAGCTTTAATTTTTTAGATTAAAACAATACGAAGCTTTGCTATTTATTTTCTAGGAATCCATTTTACTTCCTCAGTGTTCCAATCAGTAGACAACTTCCGTGCCAAGACAAATAAATAGTCAGAAAGTCTGTTTAAGTACTGTATGACTATGGGTGCAACGGGTTCTAAATGGTCTAAGTGCACCGCTAGGCGTTCTGCACGACGGCATACACAACGTGCAATATGACAATATGACACTGTGGTGTGGCCTCCAGGCAGTATAAAATGAGTCATTTGAGGTAGTGCGGCTTCCATGGTGTCAATTTGGGTTTCTAAGAGTTGGATGTCTTGGGAGTTTATGCCTAATTTTTGTAGGCGCAAGCTGCCGTTTTTCAGTACTTCTTTTTCTGGGGGTGTGGCTAGAATGGCGCCTATGGTAAACAAGCGGTCTTGTATTTCAAGAAGCACTTTTTTGTCATCTGGGGTTAGCTCTTGGTCCCGTATTAGGCCTATATGAGAGTTGAGTTCATCAATGGTTCCGTAACTTTCTATACGGATGTGGTCTTTAGGGACTCTGGTGCCTCCAAAGAGTGCGGTGGTTCCGGTATCTCCTGTTTTGGTATATATCTTCATGCGTGTTGTTGGGATTTATTTTCGGGTGTCACTCTCTACAATACCATCGCGTAGGCGGATGATGCGGTGGGCGTATTCGGCAATTTCTTCTTCGTGGGTAACTAAGATAACGGTGTTGCCGTTGGCGTGAATTTGGTTAAAAAGGGCCATTATCTCTACGGAGGTTTTGCTATCTAAATTTCCGGTGGGCTCATCTGCAAGGATGATTGAGGGTTTGTTTACTAAGGCTCGTGCTACTGCAACGCGTTGTCTTTGTCCTCCTGATAGTTGGTTTGGGTGGTGGTCCATACGGTCCGAGAGGCTTACTTGTTTTAAGACCTCTTCGGCTCGGATTTTTCTCTCGGATTTAGAATATCCTGCATAGATCATTGGCAGGGCAACGTTGTCTAAAGCAGTAGTTCTGGGTAGGAGGTTGAATGTCTGAAAAACAAAGCCTATTTCTTTGTTTCGGATCTCGGCTAGTTCGTCATCTTTCATTTTGCTGACATCTTTACCGTTTAAGATGTAGCTTCCGGAGGTTGGGGTGTCTAGGCAACCTAAAAGATTCATTAACGTAGATTTTCCGGAACCAGAAGGCCCCATTAGAGCAACGTATTCGCCTTTGTTTATTTCTAAATCAATCCCTTTTAGGACATAAACAATTTCGTCTCCAAGAACAAAGTTTCTTTTTATATTGGTAATTTTGATTAATGGTGCTGCCATTGTTTTTTAATTGATTTTGAAAATTAGTGTTTTTAGACTTTAAATGTACAAAAGACTTTTGAATTTAATTATAAGTTGCTATTATTTCGTTTTAGTTACAGTACATACAATAAAAGCTTTTAGAACAGTAATTGCATATAAAGCATGGTTTGTAGTAACTAAATACCGCTCCTTGGCAGGATTCAATAGATGGTTGAGGGTTGGTGTTTCGTAATTTTTGCAATTATTTACAAGATTAACATCTTTGTATGGAAGACGTTACAAAGCGTGCTACATTTGCTTTATAATATTTAATAAATCAAAAATCAAACAGTATGAAAATCAAACAATTATTTTTAGGTACCGCGATTATTGCAGTAGGATTTACCTCTTGCCAAGACGAGAAAACAAAACAAGCAGAAGATACTGTTGCCAATTATGAGGTATATGTTGATTCTTTAGAAAATGTTTCGGAAGAGCAAGCTAGAGCAAATTGGGAAACTATTGAGACTAATTACGAACAAAAAAGATCCGACGCCGAGATGGCTTTAGCAAATCTAAATGATCAAGCCAAGGCTAAGGAAAAAGTAGCAGCTTCTAAATCCAAATACGAAACTATAAAAACCAAAATTCAGCAAGGGCAAGCTCAAGACCGAAATCAGGTTATGAGAAACGCTCTCTTTGGAGAAGGTAAAGTAGGCGAAGACATGAGTTTTGCTTGGGTAAATGCATCAAACATTTTGGGGGTTTACCAACAATTTGTAGATACTGTTGAAGCCAATAAAGATAGGTATTCTAGAGAAGACTGGGATGAGGTTAAAATGATGTATGAAGCATTAGATAGCCGAAAAAACACGGTAGAAAAAGAAGGATTGTCTTCTGAAGATAACAGAAAAATTGCTGCCTTAAAACTGAAGTTTGCACCCATGTTTACGGTTAACCGAATAGGAGCAAAATCGGAAGAAATGGAACACGCAAAGAAATAAAAGCGGTTAATTATTAATTCAGAAAAAAAGGATAGTCTAGCTGGCTATCCTTTTTTTTGTGGGTTTATATTCGGATTACAAAATGTTCTTTGGGTTGTTCGCGTCTAAAAAATACCAAGCCCCACTGAAAACTGTCAATGGTTACTGTGACTTTTGGATGGGCTATAATGGTTTTCCAGGCTTCTTCCATCTGGGCAGACCAATGGATGTCATCTAATATCCAAACGCTATCGTTGGTAACTGTTGGGAGTAGTTTTTCAAAATACTCTAAAGTAGCCTCTTTGGAGTGGTTGCCATCGAGATAGATTAATCCAAAATGCGTGCCTAAAAGGTGGCTGTTGCAATAGCTGCTAAATTCTGTGACCACAGAAGTTATAGAAGGCAAACCAAATTCTTGAAATTGTTTTTGGGCTATTTGGGCAGTTTCAGGACAACCTTCTAAGGTTGTTATTTTACTTTTTGGATTACCCAAGGCTAGTGCAGCAGTGGCTAAACCCAAAGAAGTACCTAATTCTAATACAGATTCGGCCTGGAAATAGTTAGAAACACGCCATAGCAATTTGGCACGTTTGCGGCTAATTCCTGCAGTTTTTGCAATTTGCGCTATCTTTCGGGAGTTGGATTTAAAAACCCTAGAGCCTGCACCAAAGTCTGTTACTTGAATGGTTTTGGGGTTTTCTAAAAGAGATTTTCGATACAAATTCAAAATACCATACTCGGACTTAGGCTTTTGGTCATAAAAGCATTTGGTAACCAAAGTAAATACAAAAGGTGAATGTACGGCATGCTCGTTCTTGGAGTGCCACAGAAATTTTAAGTACGATTTTATTTGAAATAGCATGATTTGTTTTGACTTCTAGGGCACAAAGGTACATCTTTTGGGGTTAATGCTGCCTTGATGACGCATTATGGTTTATGGTTGGCCAATTGCTTGTAGTTGCTATTTCTTTGCAAAACAACTTTGTCTGTTTCGTTAATTTTAAAACTATATTTGCGCACTTAAAAGCGATAGATACTTAATTTTAGAAGAGAATGAATCAAGAATTAGAAGCCCTAGGAGCCATCCCGCCCGAAGAGATTAGCCGTTGTATTGCCATTCTCTCTCAGCTAAACACCCATACGGACCAAATATTTGCCATTCCAAAAGAGCAAAGAACAGCCTTGATTAAAGCTGCAGGGCAATTTTCGAGACCAGATCGAGAGGAGTTTTCTCGTCGTAAAAAAGATGCAAAAGCCATAGCAAAACGCAAAAAAGAAAAACAAGACCGAACAGCTCGTAAAGAAACCGGAATTCGCTATGCCCGAGAATCCGCTGTTTTTGTTGCGCCAATATGTATAGCTGCCACAGATATTGACCAAAAGGAGCAATTAGAGTTAAAAATTTCCAGAAATTGTTATGTATGCAAAACCCCTTTTACACAAATGCATCATTTTTATGACAGTATGTGTGCCAATTGCGGAGACTTTAATTATGCCAAACGCTTTCAAACCGCCAATGTAGCAGGGCAGGTGGCTGTGGTTACGGGTTCTAGATTAAAGATTGGCTACCACATCACCTTAATGCTCTTGCGTGCAGGGGCAACGGTTATTGCTACTACTCGTTTTCCGGTAGATTCGGCCTTGCGTTTTGGAAAAGAACCCGATTTTGTAGATTGGGGACATCGTTTAAAAATTCATGGCTTGGATTTGAGACACATTCCTTCGGTGGAGATTTTTTGTAATTTTATAGAACAAAAATATGACCGTCTGGATATATTGATTAATAATGCAGCCCAAACAGTGCGTCGTCCTGCGGGGTTTTATACCCATATGATACAAAACGAAGAACGAGCTGTGACAGATTTGCCCAAACAAGCACAAGAGTTGTTGGTGGATCACAGTAATTGTTTAGAAGAATTGAAAGTGTTGACCTTGGGAGCTTCTTCAAATCAAAATATGCCGGTCAGCTGGCATGGTCCAGAACCAGGAATAGGTTTAAGGGCTTCGGCCAAATTGTCTCAGATTCCGTACTCGTTTGATAATGCACTTGTAGCTGCCGAAGTTTTTCCAGAAGGAGAACTTGATGCCGATTTGCAACAGCTAGATTTACGAAAAACCAACAGCTGGCGTCTAAAGTTAGGACAAATAGAAACCACAGAGATGATTGAAGTCCAATTAGTAAATTCCGTAGCGCCTTTTGTATTGTGTAACCGCCTTTCGGAAGTAATGAAGAAAGACAATACAGGTCAAAAACACATCATTAATGTATCTGCCATGGAAGGCAAGTTCCATCGGTTTTTTAAAGAAGCACGCCATCCACATACCAATATGGCCAAGGCTGCTCTAAATATGCTTACGCACACGGCTGCTGGGGATCTGGCAAAATCAGGAATATTTATGAATGCTGTAGATACGGGTTGGGTAACGGATGAAGATCCCGCAGAACTAGCCAAGAAAAAACAAGAGCTCGAAGATTTTCAGCCTCCACTAGATATTGTCGATGGCGCAGCACGGGTTATGGATCCCTTATTTGATGGTATCAATACGGGCCAACACTGGTGTGGAAAGTTTTTAAAAGACTATAAAACAATACCTTGGTAAATATAAGGATTTGGTTACTTTTTTTAAAATAGTAATGCAGTTGGTCTGTATAAATGGTGTTTTCATCGCTAATTTTGATTATATAGGGCTAATTTTTGTTAAAAGACAGATAATAAGTGGTAACTTTATTTAGTTGTTAACTCTAAAACTAGCTGCCATGAAAAGAATTTTACCTATAATTAAGCAAGCGGTATTACTGGTTACTATTGTTTTTTGCAGTAATACTACAATTGCACAAGAAATCCCATTCAATTGTGATTTTAGTGCATACCTTTTTCAAAATAACGATGTTTATGCCATAGATTTGGCTTCTGGGAATTCTATTTTGGTAGCGTCAGACGTTACCTCAGGGAATATTAACGGTACGGGTTACAATCCTAAAGACGGTTATATTTGGGGGTATTTGTCTTCTCCTTCTAAATCTATAGTCCGAATAGGCAAGAATTTTACCGCCAATGTATTTACCATTCCAGAATTGCCAGACGGCAATAAGTATGTTGGAGATGTTAGTGCTGCCGGAATCTATTATTTTAAAGCAGGGGGGAGCACCTTTTATAAAGTAGATTTAGATCCTAACTCCGTAACCTATACCCAATATTTAGGCTCTTTTGAATTATCCCAAAGCATCAACGTGCATGATTGGGCTTTTAATGCCCTAGATGGTAATTTATACACCGTAGAACAAAATACAAATATCTTGTACCGCATTAACCCAGATACAGGGTTGGTAGTTAACCTTGGAGTGGTGCCAATCCTTAACGGAAAAGCCTACACTTATGGAGCTGTTTATTTTGATTTATCCGGAAGTTTTTATGTTTCGGCCAACCAAACCGGTACTGTTTATATTATTCGTGAGGTAAAAGATTTAGACGGCACCATTGCCATGAACTCTAATTTGTTTGCCTACGGCCCATCGAGTTCTAGTAACGATGGAGCCCGTTGTCCGACTGCACCAGTACCTCAAGAAATATGCGATAATGGAGTGGATGATGATGGAGATGGATTAATTGATTGCGAAGACCCATCTTGTTCTGGCTATGCCTCTTGTCCGGATTTAGAGCCCGTTATATCTGGCGGAAATGATGGCGGATTAGAAAGCAATAATAGACTTTCCGAAAAAATCAACAAACGTAATTTTGAGCGTGTTAAAACCGCATATAAATTTCAGACCGCAAAGGCAAAAAGAGTAACCAAATCGGTAAAATATGCCAGAAAAACAGTTGCTTCTAGTCTAAAAGAATATATTCCGTTTGGAGTTATCCATGAAGATGCCGTGATAGAATCTACCCCTACAGATTTGTTGGCAATAACCAATGCCTCTGAGGTTTATGCTGTAGATTACCTAAAAAATGACAAAACAATAGCTTCTATTTTAGCATTAAAAACCGATAATGGTGTCTACGAACACACCAAGTTTATTTGTGATCGTCTATTGGGGGCTCAAATAATTTCGGTGTCTACTCTTAATATTGAAGAGCAACAATTTATAAAAACAATTATAAAAAATGCCGATAACTCTATAGAATATGTTTTGAGCTTGTCTGCCAAAACGAGTAATTCTGGAGCAAATTTTGCAATAGAAAGCCATTGGAATTTAGATAAATACGAAAAAAATGTAGGGTTTTTAAATTTTCAAATTTGGACCAATTCTATAGATGATTTGTTCCGTTTAGGGCAACAAGTAGTGCAATTAATAAATACCCAAAAACAAATAACGAGTTATACGCTCTCTAATCCACCGACGGTTTTTGTCCGCAAAGGAAAATATACCAACGGAAAATTAGACCTACAAGTAGTAAATACTAACGCTACTAGCAAAGTGGTTTTTGATGCAGGATTACGAAAAACAGAAACTAGCGAAGAGATTAAAATTAATTCTGAAATTGATTTAGAAAAAAAATACATAAGCGATATAGTTATTCCAACAGGCAACCTATTTGATATTGGATTTCGGATTGGAGACGGTATTGCCACTCCAGATGATTTGTTTATGTCCGACGGACCTTGGGGCGTAGACGCTGCTGCCTCAGGCACAGTGGTTAGTGCTTATACTGTTAGCCCTAACAACATTCCGTTTGGAGAAGCTAATTTGCCGGTAGAAAGAAACCTAAGTTTGAGCGCCACAACAAGTACCTACATAGCAGCATACAGAGCGATGACACCGAGGTTTAAGGCAGTGGATTTATCTGCTTACAAAAGCATACAGCTCAAAGCAAAAGGAACCGGAAAATTAGAAATTATTTTAGTAAAAAACAGTATTGAAAATTGGGAAGAGCAATATAAAACCACAATTGAGCTAACGGCTGATTTGCAAGACTTTTTTATCCCTTTTTCTACTTTTATTGGCGCCAAAGGAGTTCCATTTGTATTGGACGATATCAAAACAGTAGTTTTTAAAATGCCAGTTTTAGACAGCAAACTTACCAACAAAGAAATGGACCTACAAGCGGTACAGTTCTCCAAAGAAGCCACATTATCGGTTACAGATTATCAGACAAACAACCCAGTTTCTGATTTCTATGTTACGCCAAATCCGGTAACCTCCAAGTCGGTGTTGTATTTTACCGTCAAAGAGCCTGAAAAACTCAGCCTTACCATTTATGATACGACAGGTAAAACAGTAAGCAAAATTAATGTAGATGCGCAAGCAGGGCAAAACCAAGTAGTGCTTTCTAAAACAAATTTAAACTCAGGACTGTATTTTTGCAAATTAAATAGCAAACAAGTTAGCTATAAAGCCTTGAAAATACTTATTGAGTAATTTTAGTTAATTTACTTGTAAAAAGGCTGTACTTTAGGAATAAGTACAGCCTTTTTTGTGTGTAAACAATTACAATTATCCTTCCATTTTGGCACTCAATTCAAACCAGCGTTCTTCTTTGGTTTCCATTTTATGGATGAGGTTTTGTAGCTCGTTAGCTTTTTTTTCAATATCGGCATCTGCAACTTTTCCTTCGGAGAATAAAAGCTCAATTTTGGCTTTTTGTTCTTCTAGGTCTTTGATCTCGCGTTCAATTTTCTGAAATTCTTTTTGCTCATTAAAAGTTAAGTTTCCGGTGGGATTGTTTTGTTTCCAGTCTTTCTTTTCGGCTTTGTTTTCTTCTTTTTGAGCTACATCCGCACTATCTTCATAGGCTCTAAAATCCGAGTAGTTGCCCGGAAAATCCTCTACCACACCATTGCCTCTAAAGATAAATAAATGGTCTACAATTTTATCCATAAAATACCTATCGTGCGAAACTACTAATAAACAGCCAGGATAATCTAAAAGGAAACTTTCCAAAACGTTGAGTGTCACAATATCTAAATCATTGGTAGGCTCATCTAGAATCAAAAAATTGGGGTTCTGAATCAAAACCGTACAGAGGTACAAACGTTTTAACTCCCCACCGCTCAAACGGTCCACAAAATCATATTGTTTTTTGGCATCAAACAAAAAGCGTTCTAGTAATTGCGAGGCCGAAATTAATTTTCCTTTCATCAACGGAATAAACTCTCCGTATTCTTTAATAACATCAATAACACGCTGCCCAGGTTTAGGATTAATCCCACTTTGGGTATAATAGCCAATTTTGATAGTTTCGCCCACCACTACTTTTCCAGAATCTAGCGGTAAGCTGCCAGTGAGTAAGTTTAAAAAAGTAGATTTTCCGGTTCCGTTTTTGCCAATAATTCCAATACGTTCGCCTCGTTGAAAATCAAAACTAAAATTATCCATAAGCACATGATCCTTGAATTTTTTGGATATTTTATGAAGCTCAATAATCTTGCTCCCCATGCGTTCCATATTAATTTCAAGTTCTACTTTATTTTCGCGACGACGGCTTTGTGCTTTTTCTTTGATGTCATAAAAATCATCTTGACGCGACTTGGATTTGGTTGTTCGTGCTTTTGGTTGGCGACGCATCCATTCTAACTCCTTCACAAAAAGATTTTGTGCTTTGTCCACACTAGAATTTTCGGAGGCAATGCGCTCTTCTTTTTTTTCTAAATAATACGAGTAATTACCCTTATATTGGTATAGTTTTCCGTTGTCTAATTCAATGATTTCGTTACACACCCGTTCCAGAAAAAAACGGTCGTGCGTTACCATAAACAAAGTAATGTTTTCTTTGGTAAAATAACTCTCCAGCCATTCAATCATTTCTAAATCCAAATGATTGGTTGGCTCATCCAGAATTAGTAAATCCGGACGATTGATCAAAATGATGGCCAGAGACAAACGTTTTTTTTGTCCACCAGATAGATTTTTTACTTTTAGCTTAAAATCTTCTAGCTTTAATTTAAATAAAATTTGTTTGTATTGTGTTTCAAAATCCCAAGCATTGTGTTGGTCCATTCCGTCAAATGCTTTTTGATAGGCCTCGGCATCTTCTGGATTTTCTAACGCTTTTTCATAGGCTTCAATGATTTTTAAAGTCTCGTTGTCTGAAGCAAAAATACTCTCTTCAATGGTTAGTTCTTCTTGCAGGTTGTTATTTTGAGATAAAAAAGCCATCCGGATGCCTTTGCGCAACACCACTTGCCCAGTATCTGGTTCTTCAAGGCCATTAATAATACTCATAATGGTTGTTTTGCCCGAGCCGTTTTTGGCTATAAAAGCAATTTTTTGGTCTTTATTAATTCCAAAAGAAAGGTCTTTAAAAAGAGTGCGTTCTCCAAATGACTTGGATATATTTTCTACAGAAAGGTAATTCACAGTACTTGTTTTTTTGCAAAAGTAAGGTTTTAATATTAAGTTGTTGCCATACTGCAATTTTGTGCCCAAAATAGAATGCTAATTAGCGAAAATAAGAAGCCCTTTTGGAGGGTTTTTTACTGGCTTTTGGGGGCTTAAAACAACCCTGTAGAACACACGAAAAAGCCTTTGGTTAAAAGATTTTGGTACTATTTTTATGGTTGGCATTTTATAAGTATTGTATTTTTAAATCCTAAGGTATATCTTTGAAAAATGCAACTCTCGGTAATTATTCTCAATTATAACGTTCGGTACTTTTTAGAACTTTGTGTTTTAAGTGTGCAACAAGCACTTGTAGGCATAGATAGTCAAATTATTGTGGTAGATAATAATTCTACCGATGCAAGTTCGCAGATGATGCAACGCCGTTTTCCGGAGGTACAATTTATTCAAAATAAAGAAAATGTTGGGTTTCCAAAAGGCAATAATATAGCCGTTGCTCAAGCAAAAGGAAAGTATGTTTGTATTCTGAATCCCGATACGGTAGTAGCCGAAGATACCTTTAGATCTGTTTTGGCTTTCGCCGAAAGGCAAAAAAACCTAGGGATTGTAGGAGTAAAATTAATTGATGGCTCCGGAAAATTTTTGCCAGAGAGCAAACGAGGCATTCCAACGCCTTGGGTGGCTTTTACCAAAATTGTAGGGCTGTATAAACTCTTTCCCAAAAACACGCTTTTTAATCAATATTACGCACAACAGCTGCCAGAGAACCAAACCGGAAAAACCCCAATTTTGGTTGGTGCTTTTATGGTGCTCCACAAAGAATTGTATCAGGATTTGGGCGGATTTGATGAAGATTGTTTTATGTATGCAGACGATATTGATTTGTCTTACAGGGCTTTGCAGTCTGGAAAAGACAATTATTATTATGCAGGAACTACCGTTATTCATTACAAAGGCGAAAGCACCATTAAAGACGGCGTGTACCGCAAGCGTTTTCAAGAAGCCATGCGCTATTTTTATCAAAAACATTTTAAAACCCCTGTTTTGTTTTTGCTATTTATGCGTATTGGAGCATTTTTGTTTTTGTTTGCAAAAATTTTTCAAGGCAAAGCAACCAAAATCAGCAGTGCCACCCAAGAGTATGTAGTGTACTCTTCGAGTTTAGAATTGTGTCATAAATTGCAACGAAAATTTCAAAAAAAAGTGCTACTTAAGACCTTAGACACAGAAAAATTGGTAATTTCGTCCAAGAATACGTATTTGGAACCAACAGAATTGTTGTTTGATAATCATTTTATTTCCTTCAAAGAGATTATAGATAGTTTTATGGCGCTAAGAAACAAAGAGATACGTTTTAAAATTTTGCCAAAAGGCAGCACCTATTTTATAGGCAGCGACCATTCTACGGATAGGGGAACGGTTATTGAAATAGAATGAAAAATTATGATAAATGCAATTTATGTTCAAAATATTTAGTAATTTCGCAAACTGAAAACTAAAATCACCTTTTAGGTTAACAATATGGCAAGATTTGAATTAAAACTTCCTAAAATGGGAGAAAGTGTTGCAGAAGCAACCATCACCAACTGGTTGAAAGAAGTAGGAGACAGGATTGAGGCAGATGAGGCAGTGCTTGAAATAGCTACAGACAAAGTAGATAGCGAGGTGCCAAGTGAGGTTTCGGGCGTGTTGGTTGCGCAGTTATTTGATAAAGATGCCTTAGTACAAGTAGGGCAAACCATAGCAATTATTGAAACCCAAAGCGATGCAGTACCAACACTAGATCCGTCGGAAGCTACTCCAGAGGTTTTAGAAACCCCTACCAAAACAAGTGCGGTGGTTGCTGCTCCGGAGAATACTGTCATGGGATCGGACTTTTCTGATTCGGATAAATTTTTCTCTCCATTGGTAAAAAATATTGCAAAACAAGAAGGCATATCTGTGGCTTCTTTAGAAAAAATTGTAGGCACCGGAAAAGAAGGCCGTGTTACCAAAAATGATATTTTGGAATACGTCCAGAATAGAGCCAACCAACCAAAGGATACTGTGGCAAGTGCAAAACCTGCTGCTGCAATAACGACAACTCCAAAGGCAGTTCCGGTATCTGTCAATGGTGGCGATGAGGTAGTGGAGATGGATAGAATGCGTAAGCTGATATCGGGTTACATGACGGCCTCTTTGCAGACTTCGGCACACGTACAATCTTTTATTGAGGTTGATGTGACTAATATTGTAGTATGGCGAGAAAAAAATAAAAATATCTTTGAAAAAAGAGAAGGCGAAAAACTGACCTATACGCCCATATTTATGGAAGCGGTTGCTAAGGCAATTAAAGATTTTCCGGGTATAAATATAGCGGTAGATGGAGCATATATAATCAAAAAGAAAAACATAAATTTAGGTATGGCAGCTGCTTTGCCTAACGGAAATTTAATTGTTCCGGTAATTAAAAATGCAGACCAATTAAACCTTGTGGGTATGGCCAAAGCGGTCAATGATTTAGGCAATAGAGCCAAGGCAGGTAAGCTAAAACCAGACGATACCCAAGGTGGGACGTATACGGTCACTAATATAGGTAGCTTTGGGAGTATTTTTGGCACGCCAATTATCAACCAGCCTCAAGTAGGTATTTTGGCCTTAGGCGCTATCCGAAAAGTGCCTGCAGTTATTGAAACTGCCGATGGCGATTTTATAGGCATCCGACAAAAAATGTTTTTGTCTCACAGTTACGACCATCGTGTGGTAGATGGAGCCCTAGGAGGTATGTTTGTAAAGCGAGTAGCAGAGTATCTAGAGGCTTTTGATGTAAATAGAACCGTATAATTTTTTAGAATATAAAAAAATAAAACCCCGATGGTATTTCTGCTATTGGGGTTTTTGGCTTTTAAGCCAAAAGTAATTTTAGGCAAGATAATCTAGGTTTACGCAATTAAATTCCATTGCAATCCTTTATATTTGTATTCAATCAAAAATAAAAAATGGAACTCAAACTCAATAAACCAATTTGCTTTTTCGATCTTGAAACAACAGGAATAGACATAGGAAAAGATAGAATTGTAGAAATAGCTGTATTTAAAGTTTATCCTAACGGAAATAAAGAAAGCAAGACTTGGTTGGTTAATCCTACCATTCCGATTCCGGCTCAGACTACCGCTATACACGGAATAACCAACGAAAAAGTAGCAAACGAACCCACTTTTAAAGAACTAGCACCACAGGTTTATGCCATGATCAAAGATAGTGATTTGGCTGGGTTTAACTCTGATAGGTTTGATATTCCGTTACTTGCCGAAGAGTTGCTCCGTGCAGGTGTAGATTTTGACATGAAAAACAAAGTGTCGGTAGATGTGCAAACTATTTTTCATAAAAAAGAAGAGCGCACGCTAGCTGCTGCATTTAAATTTTATTGCGATCAAAATTTAGAAAATGCCCATTCGGCAGAAGCAGACACCATGGCTACTTACGAAATACTCAAAGCACAATTAGAACGCTATCCAGATTTAGAAAATGATATGAAAACATTGTCTGAATTTTCTACCAGAAAGAAAAATGCCGATTTTGCAGGCATGATTTCATTTGACAAAGAAGACAATGAGATTTTTTCGTTTGGAAAACACAAAGGCAAAAAAGTGGTAGAGGTGCTAGATACAGAGCCAGGATATTTTAGTTGGATTCAAAATGCAGATTTTCCGTTGTATACCAAAAAAGTACTCACGGCCATTAAACTCAGAAAACTCAATACAAAATAGCCTACAATCCTTTTTTGGAAGCATAATTTAATACATTTATACAAGTATGAAGATAATTTGCATTGGCAGAAATTATACCGAACACGTGCACGAGTTGCAAAATGAAACACCAACCGCTCCGGTTGTTTTCATGAAGCCAGATTCGGCTATTTTATTAAAACAGCATCCGTTTGTAATTCCAGAATTTTCAGAAGACATTCATCATGAGCTAGAAATTATTGTAAAAATAAGCAAAGTAGGAAAGTATATTGAGCCTAAATTTGCACATAAATATTTTGAAGAAATAAGTGTAGGGATTGATTTTACAGCCAGAGATTTGCAGGCGCAATTAAAAGCAAAAGGGTTGCCTTGGGAAAAAGCCAAAGCTTTTGACGGATCTGCAGTAATTGGAGATTTTGTATCAAAAACACAATTTGACTCTCTAGATGCACTGACTTTTGAGTTAAAAAAGAACAACCAAACCGTTCAAAAAGGCAACACTAGCCAGATGCTCTGGAATATAGAAGCATTAATCAGCTATGTGTCTACCTATTTTACCTTAAAGATAGGAGATATTATTTTTACCGGAACCCCAGCTGGAGTAGCGGCAGTACAACCAGAGGATGTGTTAGAAGGCTTTTTAGAAGAACAGAAACTATTTAGAATACAAGTAAAGTAATGGCGTTAAACTATAATCTTTCAAAAGTATATGCACTATCGGACAACGATCCTGAATTTGTAAAAGAAATTTTAATTTTATTTATAAACGAAGTGCCAAATGATCTCAAAAAAATTAAAGAAGGAATACATAATAAAGACTACAAAATGGTGCATGCCTATGCCCATAAAATAAAACCAACATTAGATTTGTTAGGGTTGCACGTGGCTTTTGAAGAAATTCTTCAGATAGAAGCCTGGACCAAAACAGAAGGTCAAAAGAAAGATGTAGCCCATACGTTTGAAAGCGTCAAGCACCAGCTAAAAGAAGCTGTTAAGGAGATTAGAAAAGATTTTAATCTAAAAGAATAATGCAGCCATAAACTGGTTGTACAAATAGTATTGCCTGCTGTTTTAGATCAAAAAAGGATCGAGATTTTATCTAAAAAAACTACTTAACAAAGCACTAATAAAAGAACCAAACAAGGATGAAAGCAGTAATAATTACCATAGGAGACGAAATATTAATAGGTCAAATTGTGGATACAAACTCTGCATTTATAGCCAAGTCTTTAGATAAAATTGGCATTGAAATTAGTGAAATGGTATCCATAAGCGATACTAAAGAAGTTATTTTAGAAACTTTTGCAAAATACCAAAACAAAGCCGATGTAGTTATTGTAACTGGTGGTTTAGGGCCAACAAAAGATGATGTTACCAAAAAAACATTCTGTGATTACTTTGAAGATCAATTAGTTATTGATAATGGTGTTTTGGCTCATGTAACCACCCTGATAGAAGCATTTTATAAAATGCCGATCACCCAAATGAATAAAGACCAAGCTTTGGTGCCTTCTAAAAGCACCCTACTTGTCAATGCTCTAGGGACTGCTCCAGGAATGTGGATGAAAAAAGAAACTACCGTTTTTATATCCTTGCCCGGAGTGCCTTATGAGATGCGACACATAATGGAACAACAGGTAATTCCTAAACTAGTTCAAGAGTATTCTAGGCCATACATACTTCATAAAACAATTGTAACCTATGGTCAAGGCGAAAGTATTCTTGCCGAACGCATAGCCACTTGGGAAGACCATTTGCCGTCTTTTTTAAAATTAGCCTACTTGCCAAGCCCCGGCAAAGTATTGTTGCGTATTTCGGCAAGAGGAACCAATAAAGAAGCTTTAGAACAAGCCATTGCAGAACAAGTAGCCTCTCTAAATACGCTTATTGGAGATGTTGTGGTGGGTTATGAAGAAGACCAAACCATAGAAGTAGTGGTAGGGCAATTATTGCAACAACAACACAAAACATTGGCAACGGCAGAGAGTTGTACAGGAGGCAGTATTGCATCCTTGTTGGCCAGTGTTCCAGGAGCTTCAGCTTACTTCAAAGGGAGTGTAGTTTGTTATGCTACAGCAGTCAAAACAAAGGTATTGGGAATTCCGGAAGAGTTGCTACAGAAATTTTCAGTGGTAAGTTCCGAAGTTGCCTCTGCTATGGCTTTGAGCGTAAAAGAGTTGCTCCAGACAGACTATGCCCTAGCAACCACCGGAAATGCTGGCCCCTCAAAAGGAGAATCAGCGGCAGCAATAGGTACCGTATTTATAGCTTTAGCTACTCCAAAAGGCGTAATTGTAGAAGAATTTAATTTTGGACAACCTCGTGAAAAAGTGGTAGATAGAGCGGTGTATAAGGGATTAGAAATGCTAATGAAAGAAATTTCAAAAAATGTGCTTTAAATATTTTGCGCATAGGTTTATTTTTCTTTTCTTTGCACCCTGATTTTGAATAACGATAAAAGATAAGTATAATGTCAAGAGTTTGTGACCTTACAGGTAAAAGAGCGATGGTAGGAAATAACGTTTCTCACGCTATGAATAAAACTAAGAGAAAATTTTCTGTTAACTTAGTGAAAAAGCGTTTTTATCTTCCAGAAGAAGATAGATGGATTACTCTTAGAGTAGCAGCATCTACGATAAAAACAATTAACAAAAATGGAATTGCAGCTGTTTTGAAAAAAGCACAAACGCAAGGGTTTATTAAATAATCTTTTTCCAAAATAAACAAATAGCACGATGGCAAAGAAAGGTAATAGAATCCAAGTAATTTTAGAATGTACGGAGCATAAAACAACAGGTGTTGCGGGAACTTCAAGATACATTACAACAAAGAACAAGAAAAACACTCCAGATAGATTAGAGATTAAAAAATTTAATCCAGTTTTGAAGCGTGTAACTCTTCACAAAGAAATTAAGTAATAATTAGAGATTCTAAATCAATAGCACCAATGTATATTGGCTATAGTATTAGAATTTTAATAACATTTCAATCATGGCAAAGAAAACAGTAGCAACGTTACAAACATCTTCTAAGAGATTATCAAAAGCCATCAAAATGGTAAAATCTCCAAAAACTGGCGCTTATACTTTCGTAGAAACTATTATAGCTCCTGAGTTAGTAGATGAATTCTTGAAAAAGAATTAATTTTAAAAAAAAAGCATTATATAGAAAAGCTACTTTCGTTCGGAAGTAGCTTTTTTATTTTATATCTTTACCCTTACAAAACGTATTAGTCCCACGGATTTAATGCTCCATTTTAACCCTGTTATACCATGAGTTTTTTTAAAAGAATATTTTCATCCGATAAAAAAGAATCTTTAGATAAAGGTCTTGAGAAATCAAAAACAACTTTTTTTACAAAGTTAAGTAAGGCAATAGCTGGAAAGTCAAAAGTAGATGAAGATGTTTTAGATAATTTAGAAGAGATACTAGTTTCTTCGGATGTTGGAGTCCATACCACTTTGAAAATTATCACAAGGATTGAAGCCCGTGTTGCCGAAGATAAATACTTAGGCACAGAGGAGCTCAACAGGATTTTGCAAGAAGAAATTGCTAGTTTGTTATCCGAAACCAATACAGGAGAAGCTACAGAATTTGTAATACCAATCCAGTCCAAACCCTATGTTTTAATGGTTGTAGGAGTAAATGGCGTTGGCAAAACCACTACCATAGGAAAACTAGCCTATCAATTCAAAAAGCAAGGATACAAAGTAGTTCTAGGCGCAGCCGATACATTCCGAGCTGCCGCAATTGATCAATTGCAAATTTGGGCAGATAGAGTAGGAGTACCTATTGTGAGACAAAATATGGGTAGTGATCCAGCATCCGTAGCTTTTGATACCTTGCAATCTGCAGTGGCTCAAAATGCCGATGTGGTGATTATAGACACCGCAGGGCGCTTGCACAACAAAATTAATTTAATGAATGAATTGACCAAAGTCAAAAGAGTGATGCAAAAAGTTGTTACCGATGCGCCTCATGATGTATTATTGGTTCTAGATGGTTCTACGGGACAAAATGCTTTTGAACAAGCAAAACACTTTACAGCAGCTACAGAGGTAAGCTCCTTAGCGGTTACAAAACTTGACGGCACGGCCAAGGGTGGAGTGGTTATAGGTATTTCGGATCAGTTTAAAATACCTGTAAAATATATTGGAGTAGGAGAAGGAATAGAAGATTTACAGGTGTTCAATAAATACGAATTTGTAGATAGCTTTTTTAAATAGACCATTATTTATGAAAAATAGCAGCCCAATTTATTTCTATTTTATAAGTATTGTGTGCTTTATTATGGCTAATTTGGTTCGAGACAGCTATCCACTAGTTTACTATCTTTTGCTTTTTGCGGGGGTTGGTTTTTTTGTTTTTGGATGGATCCGAAGGATAAAACACCGATGAGTTACATAAAAACGGAATAATTTACTTTAAAATTAGAGCGTTATGGATTTTACAATATCTACTGAAGAAATTCTTCAAGAACGAATCAAAGAGCTATCGTGTTTATACGCAGTCTCTTCGGTGATTGTAAAACAAGAAAGAGAAGTAGAAAAAACCCTCAAGGAAATTTGCTTCATTTTAAAAAATGCCTGGCGATTTTCTGAATTTGCCATCATAGAACTACAATTAGATAAACATTATTATGCCACAACGGCAATACCCCAAGATACTGTTTTTCAGGAAACATCAATTTTAATTTTTAATACTATAAAAGGTTTCTTGAGGGTACATTATTCTTCAAAATCCTTTAGGCAACAACATTTTTTAGACGAAGAGCAAAAATTACTTAATAAAGTAGCCTTGGATATTAGTGCTTTTTATGAAAGGCATTTGAATAAAGACAAGGAAGAACTTTTAAAAAGAAGTGTAGAGCGCGTAGACCGACTCTCTATATTGGGCGAGATTACTGCCGGAATAGCCCATGAGTTGAATACACCCCTAGGTAATATTTTAGGGTTTGCAGAGTTTATCCAAGAACGATCCAAGGAAAAACAATCCCAAATGGATAGTGCCAAAATTATAAAAGCGGCAATATATTCTAGAGAAGTAGTAAAGAAATTGATGTTTTTTTCTTGCGAAATGCCACAAAATATGCGTTTTGTAAAAATAATACCTATAGTCTCTGAAGCCTTGAGCCTCTTGGGGCCTAACTTTAAAAAAGCCAATCTTAGTTATGAGGTAGACTTTAAAAACTTGGAATTAGAGGCCCAATTAGATCCCATACAACTCACCCAAGTATTGTTTAATATTTTGATTAATTCTATATACGTAGCGCCTCCAAATACGTGTATCCAAATAACAGTGTATACCTCAAAGGATAGTTTTTTTATAGAAATTGCAGACCAAGGGCCAGGAATACCAGAAAAAATAAAAACAAAAATTTTTGAGCCATTTTTTACCACAAAACCTATCGGTGAAGGATCTGGACTAGGATTAAGTGTTGTTCATGGTATTGTAAAAAGTCATAAGGGAGACATTGGCACCTTTAACAATACCCCAAAAGGAACTGTTTTTCAAGTTCGATTACCTCTAAAAGTATCCTGATGAAATTTAAAAAAGAAAACATTTTAATTGTGGACGATAATTATGATATGCTAGAATTGCTACATCGTAACTTAAAAGCACAGCATTTTCATACTTATAAGGCTTCTTCGGTAGTTGAAGCAATTGAAATTTTAAAATTCAGTAGCATTGATTTGTTAATTACAGATTTGCAAATGCCAGGTAGTAACGGCATCGAATTAATAAAATATGCCCAAGAGCATTTTCCGTTAATTCCGAAACTAGTTATAACCGGTTTTCCGTCTGTGGATAGTGCTGTTGAGGCAGTAAAATCAGGAGCTTTGGATTATTTAGCCAAACCATTTACTAATGAAGAGCTAAAAAAGGCAGTGCAAAATTTAATAGATTTAAAGCAAAATACTGCGCCAAATTATCTTGAAGATACAGATTTAAAGCAAAAGAAGCGTACTTCTTACTCTGGTATTGTAGGCCAGTCCCAACAAATTATCCAGTTAATAGATTTAATAGAACGAGTGAAAGATAATAGAGCCACTATACTGATACAAGGTGAAAGTGGTACCGGAAAAGAATTGGTTGCAAGAGCAATTCATTATAACGGAATATTTGCCTCAAAGCCTTTTATAGCGGTCAATTGTGGCGGTATTCCGGATAATTTAATGGAGTCAGAACTTTTCGGGTACGTAAAAGGAGCTTTTACGGGTGCTAACGAAACCAGAGGTGGTTTTTTTCAGGCTGCAGATGGTGGAACTATTTTTTTAGACGAAATTGGCACTGCTCCATTAACGGTACAAACCAGATTATTACGGGTATTACAAGAAAAAGAAGTAAGCATGATTGGTTCTCAGAAAACGCAAAAAATAGCGTTGCGAGTTGTAGCTGCCACCAATAATGATTTGTACGAAATGACCAAAAATGGCACCTTTAGAGAAGATCTCTATTATAGACTCAATGTAGTGAATATTGAAACGCCGCCTTTAAGACAACGAAAAAGCGATATTAAACTACTTATAGCTACGTTTCTTGCAAAATATGGTCAAGAATACAACAAACCCAATAGTACCATAACAGACAAAGCCATTGCGTTGCTTATGCGCCATTCGTGGCCCGGAAACGTTAGAGAGTTAGAAAACGTGATCCAAAGGATGCTTATTATGAGTAAAGACCAAATAGAAGTTAAAGATATTCCAGAATATTTGAAATATTCTATTCCGTCCCAAGAACAGCAACTAAAATCCTTAAAGGATATTGAAAAAGCACATATTTTAAAAGTATTATCAGCCGTGGATAACAACAAAACACGTGCTGCCGAAATTCTTCAAATTGATAGAAAAACGCTTCGACTCAAGTTAGATAAGTAGTTTTAAATAATTGGGTATAACCTCCTCATTCGGGGTATTTTTACCCAGTGGTATTTTGATGTTTGTTTTTCGGATTAATTAAAAACCCTCTGTAAATGAGGGTTTTGTTGTTTTATAGAATAGCTTATTTCTAACTGGCACAGCCTTTGCCTATAAGGAACCAAAGACACTAGTTTTTTATAAAATATATTAATCTCCAATAAAATGAATCAATTAAGTAAATCCGTAATGAACTATAGTTCTAAAGTCAGGCGAAAAAAAAGCCCTACTGATTTTAACCTTGCTGTAGCCTTTAAACAAAAAGAAGTTAAGATACCCGAAGCAAATGCAAGTATTTGTACCAATTGTGACCATTATACCCACTGTATGTGGCAAAGTAACAACAAAATTTTTTGTGAACATTATCAATAAAATAAGATGACAGTTATAAAAGAAGTAGCCAAAAAAAGCATGTTTGATAACGTAATGCAGCAGTTTAATAAAACGGCAGATGCGATCCATTTAAACCCAAACATTCGAAAAATTTTATCCATTACCAATAACGAAATTATTCTGCATTTTCCTGTAAAAATGGATACAGGAGAAGTAAAAATTTTTACAGGATATCGTGTGCAACACAACAACGCTTTAGGGCCATACAAAGGAGGTTTGCGTTACCACCCTACTGTTGATGTAGAGGATGCTAAGGCATTAGCTATGTGGATGACTTGGAAAACCTCTCTAGCTGGGTTGCCTTATGGAGGTGCCAAGGGAGGAATTCAGATTGACCCTAGAGAATATTCGATAGGAGAGTTGGAGCGAATTACCAGACGTTTTACGTATGCTCTAGGCGAAAATATTGGGCCAGAACACGATATTCCTGCCCCTGATGTTAACACCAATGAGCAAACCATGGCTTGGATGGTAGATACCTTTATGTCTACTAAATCTTCCTCAGAGCGTTCTCGTAACCAGCATGTAGTTACCGGAAAACCCGTAGGATCAGGCGGTTTAGAAGGCAGAAATAGGTCTACAGGATATGGCGTTTACTTAACCATCAAATTGTGGTACAAGAGTAAAGGCGAAACCCTAGAGGGCAAAAAGTTTATTGTGCAAGGTTTTGGAAATGTAGGGTACTGGACCTCTCATTTTTTGACTAACGACGGCGCAATTTTGTTAGCTGTTCAAGATGCACATGCTACGATTATTAATCACAACGGAATAGCCGTTGAAGATTTGTTTGAACATTCTAAACCAAGAAAAGGGTCTATACAAGGTTTTGAGGGTGCGCAAGAAATAGATCCAAAATTGTTTTTTGGATTAGAATGTGATATTTTGATTCCGGCTGCTTTGGGCAACCAAATAACCCAAGAAAATGCTTATTTAGTCAAAGCAGATCTTGTAGCAGAAGGAGCAAATGGCCCTATAGATACCGAAGGAGAAGCGATACTCCTACAAAACGGCATTACCATTATACCGGATATTTTATGCAATTCTGGAGGAGTTATCGGAAGTTATTTTGAGTGGTTGCAAAACCGAAACGGCGAGCTATGGCAATTAGAAGAAGTGATGCAAAAAATGGATAAAAAATTAACCGAAGTATTCTATAAGGTAGAAGGAGTGGTATTAGAAGGAAAAATGGATTGGAGAACCGCTGCGTATATCTTAGCAATTACAAGAATTGAAACAGCCTACATTCAGAGAGGTATTTTTCCATAGTTGTTTTTATTGTTTTGTTTAATTTAAGTAAACCTTTATAGTAGCTACCCATTACTATAAAGGTTTATAATTACTGCCTAAGTTATGAAATACGGTCAATTAATAGTAGATGAGAAAGAGTACAGCTTGTTGATGCAAACCATAGCGAGTACTCGTAGTCAAGAGGACAAAATTTATAGAGATTCTTTAAAAAAGCTAAAATTAGAGTTGCTCACTGCCAAACAAATTTCGTATGATGCAATGCCTCAGGATGTTATACGTTTTAACTCTGTGGTGCGCATTAGTACCCCTTTTAATGTGGAGAGAAGCTACCAAATAGTTACTCCAGAGAAAAGCAATATTCAGCAAAATAAAATTTCTATTTTGTCTCCGATGGCGCTAGCGCTTTTTGGTTATGCCAAAGGCGATAAAATTACATGGCAATTTCCTTCAGGGACCAATGTTATTGAAATCATGGAAGTTACGCAGCAAAGTAACTTGTTAAAAAAAGAAAGCGTATGAAAGATTTAATTTACCAACACGAAACCATTGACGATATCCAAATGAAATTCATGGATCGAGACATTGCACTTTGGAAAGAAGAAGTAGCCATCATTAGAATCGAAATTTTATTTTTTAAGAGAATGCTAACTGCGTCGGTTTTTAAAAGCCTCCATACCGACTTACAAAAAAAAGAGAGTCTGATACAGGATTTAAATAACGTCAAAGAAATAAACGAAACCTACTACAACAATCTCACCGAGTTTGTCAACAAATTAGAAAACATCAAGGAGTGTGATGACGTACAATGCGAAACGTTTTATTTAAACAACCATACTAAGTTTAGAGCAGATATTGAAGAACATTTTGCGGCTTATCGGTTTTATAAAATGAATGTGATTTTGTTTTTTGACACTTGTTTAGAATCCCAATAACGGTTTTATTGCAAAACCACTAAAAAAACCTCTTAGATCCTGTTTTAAGAGGTTTTTTTGTGTAAAAGACACTTGGTTTGTCCAAATACAATACAATAAAGTAGCGCTTTTAAAGAGGGTATTAAAATACCAAAATCCATTAGTTTTTTGTTTTTTTTGCCTTTTATAAAGAGTAACTTTGCTTGGTAGATTGGGCATGCTTTAAAACAGCATTCTATAGCCCTGATTGCAATGAAAATCCTTTTTTAGCGCCTTTTTTGGCGATCAAAAAGATTGTAATGTAAAGCAGGAAATAGCTCCAAAAAAAATAGGTACAGGAAGAAAAATAGGTATATGAAAAATAGTTTAAAAATAATGTTGCTCTGTGTTTTGTTTGCAGCTTGTCAGCAAAAGATACAACCGGAGGATCTTCATAAAATAAATGGATATTGGGAAATTGAAAAAGTTGTTTTTGAAACTGGAGAAGACAAGGGTTATCAAGGCAATACGAGCTATGATTATTTTAAAATCACCAAAAATAAAGGCATCCGAAAAAAGGTAATGCCGCAATTGGATGGCAGTTTTGTGGTGAACAACACCTTTGAAACCGTAGCCGTACGGTACCAAAAAAACAAGGTTTATTTGGATTATGCCACACAGTATGCCAAATGGACCGAAGAATTAGTGGCTCTTTCTGACACAGAATTAGTTTGCAAAAATGCAGACCAAAAAGAGTACCATTACAAAAAATCAGGACCAATAAACCTAACACAAAATGGCAAAGAGACTAAATAATCAAAGCACAGTAGGGGCAGTTTTGCAACAGATTATTAAAGTAAATAAACTGCAGCCAGGCATGGATCAAATAGATGTAAAAGAGGCGTGGAGCAACTTAATGGGCAATGGGGTAAATAGCTATACCCGAAATGTAGTTCTAAAAGGGACCACGTTGTATGTAGAGCTTACTTCGTCTGTTTTGAGAGAAGAATTAAGCCACGGAAAGGCCAAAATTGTAAAAATGATTAATGAGGAATTAAGAAGAGAAGTGGTCTTGTCGGTGGTTTTAAGGTAGTTTTTGCCTGAGATTGCAACCCCCAGAGCGTTGCATAAATAATCCAAACGCTCCCTAAATCTTTGCTGTTTGCGTAAGCTTTAGGGAGCGTTTTGTAGGTTGTTTAAAAAAAAACAATTATTTTAAAGCGTTGGGATGTTTTTTATTATGGCATCGTACTCAAGATAAAAGCGCTCTAGGGCATCCATTTTTTGGTTAAAAAAATCAAATATAGTATCCCAATATTTTCTATTGCTAACACTTACCTCTTGTTTTTCTACCCATATTCTACTGATTGTTTTGCCGCTTTCTAAGGTGTAGTTTTGTTCAAAAACTAAATCTGGGATGTGGTCATTCAGAATGCTTTTTAGGGCAACTAATTGGTCAAAATAGGCGGCACGCAGGGCGTCATTACGGGGTTCGATGTCAATGAGTACTTGGGCTTTTTTGTTATCTACATAAAACTTAAAAGAAAAATCTTTAATTTTAGTGTCATATAGCAGCCATTTTCTGGGATATTTCTCTGCGAATGCTACCCAGAATTCTCTTTTTAATTTTTGAGTTTCTTCTTTGCTGTACATTTTTTAATTTTAATTAGAGTTCAGAGGATGGGGTGCCATGGTTCCTCAAACGATATTTATAAGCGGTTATAATTGCAAAAATAGACTTTGCCTATGGATTTTCAATGTTTTTTAAAATATGTTCCAGATTTGGTTCAAGCCAGGCTTCCTGCTGCCACGGCACATGCTATCATGGCGCCAGCACTACGCCTTGAGCATGTGCAAGAGCACATACCCCATACGCAGCCCAAAAAAGCAGCGGTAATGCTGTTGCTTTATCCAAAGGAGCAAGTAACTCATTTGGTTTTAATTGTCCGAAATACCTATCCAGGAGTGCACTCAGCACAGGTGGCTTTTCCGGGAGGGAAATACGAGTTGGCAGACAAAATTCTGGCCAACACGGCTTTGAGAGAAACACAAGAAGAGGTGGGTGTGCCGCTCGAAAAGATGCAAATCCTACGGCCATTTACGCCCCTGTATATTCCGGCAAGTAATTTTATGGTGCATCCTTATTTGGGTATTTGTACAGAACAAATTGGTTTTGTTCCAGATCCTACAGAAGTAGCCTCCATATTAGAGTTGCCGTTGTCTGTTTTTATGAGTGATGCCCTCTTGACTCAAACCACCCGAGTCACCTCGTATGCCAATGAGGTGGTGGTTCCTGCTTTTGCCATTAAGGATCAGCTGGTTTGGGGTGCAACGGCAATGATGTGGAGCGAACTAAAAGAGGTTTTAAAATCTGTTTTGAACAAACCGCTTTAAACCAGCGGCTTTAAGCTTGTTTTATCCGTTTTTTGGGATTTGTCTTAACAATAAATTGCGTAAGTTTGTAGTTCAAACGAAGCAATTAACACCTAATTTTATGGGATTATTTCAAAGAAATCCTTTTGGCCACATTCTGTTTTTAAAACGTATTTTAATTAGAATTTTTGGTGCTGCCACACACAGACGCTATAGAGGTTTTAATGAATTGCAAATTGAAGGATCTGAAATTTTGCGCAATCTGCCAGATACCAACGTACTCTTTATATCCAACCACCAAACGTATTTTGCAGATGTAGTGGCTATGTTTCATGTTTTTAATGCCAGTTTAAAAGGCAGAGAAAACTCCATAAAAAACATTGGTTACTTGTGGCGCCCCAAGATGAATTTGTATTACGTTGCCGCAAAAGAAACCATGCAGGCAGGCATCCTAACTCGGATTATGGCCTATGCAGGAGCTATTTCGGTGGAGCGTACCTGGAGAGAAAAAGGAGTAGATGTTGCAACCAAAAAAGAAGTAAATCCCCAGGACACCCAGAGCATCAAAATAGCCCTGAATGACGGTTGGGTAATTACCTTTCCGCAAGGCACCACCAAATCTTTCAAACCAGTACGCAAAGGCACCGCACACATCATCAAAGAGCATAAACCAATTGTAGTGCCTATCGTTATAGACGGTTTCCGTCGGTCTTTTGACAAAAAAGGATTGCGCATCAAAAAGAAAGGAATCTTACAATCTTTTATCATCAAAGAACCCTTAGCAATAGATTATCAAAACGATAGCATTGACGCCATTGTCGAAAAAGTAGAATTTGCCATAGAGCAGCACCCATCCTTTTTAAAAGTAATTCCGAAAGAAGAGCTACAAGAGCAAGAAAAACTAAACAAACTCCGTAAGTGGAGTTATTAAACCCCATTATGGCTACCTTAGTTATACCACACAACCCCAGCAGCATATTTTCAACTGCTGGGGTTTTTGCTAAAAAAAAGAACAACACCACTACAAGTCTATCTTTTTTAATTCATGATAATTTTGGAGCAACCCCTTTAGCAAACTACCGTACAGAATTTTGTAAAACAGCCAGAAAAATCCCAAAAACACCGCCATTGTGCCTATAGCAACCCCAAGCATAAGCAGCAGAAAACCCCTGTTGTTGGCCATTTTGTAACTCAAACTAGCTACCTCCGAGTTATAAAAAACACCAATCCCAAAGCCTATAAGCAAACTAACAAGCACCCAAGCCAAATTGTAATAGACATAATACTGCACCGTTTTTCGGGTTTTTAAAATAGCGCCCAGCAACTCCTTGGTGGCTAGGGTGGTATTTATTTGCGTATAGTTGGTATACAATACATACACAAAAACCAAAATAACCCCATAATTAAAATACGTTAACGCTTCTAAAACAAGGGACCAATTGGATAGATTAACAGATTCAAAATACGTATCGGTATTAAAACCAAAACCCACCAAAGTCCAAAAAACAACCTCCAAAATACTGATAATCAAAATACGCCGCACAATAGAAGCAGATTTTTTATGCAGCATTTGGTAAATCTCCAATTCGGTAAGTTGCGCAAAAGAATCTTCGCGTTGCTTCCAATTTTTTTTCAATAAATCCAGCTCTTTCATATTCCCTACGGATTTAATACATTTTTTAATTTCCTCTTTATGCGGTTCATCTTCACCCTCGCATTTCCTTCATTAATGCCTAAAGTTGCAGCAATCTCTCGGTAATCTTTATCTTCTAGATACATAAATACCAAAGCCTTTTCAATATCATTGAGTTGGTACACCGCCTTATACAGCAGTTTTATTTGTTCCTCCTCCTCATAATTGTATTCTATTTCTTTCGTAAAATGGATCCTACTCTCATACGCAACCGTAGCAACAGTGCGTTTGTTTTTTCGGTACAAAGTAATTGCCGTATTCAAAGCCACCCGATAGGCCCAGGTAGAAAACTTGCTCTCCCCTCTAAACTTTGGGAAAGCCCTCCATAACTGGATGGTGATTTCTTGAAACAAATCCTGATGCGCATCTTGCCCATCGGTATACAATCTACATATTTTATGGATTATATTCTGATTGGCCTGAAGCTGTTGCACAAACAAATGTTCCTGATTTTTACTCATATATACATTAGTGGACTAAAACCCAAATTTGTTACAAAGTAGCGCACTTTTTTAAATTTGGAGCATAAAGTTCGGCTTTTTAAACCAAGAGTCGTCCCGCTGTACACTACAATCTCCCGCAAAAAAACGGGAGGATTTCCGTTGCCATCGGGGCTATTTTTGTAAGTTCGTAGTTCTAAAACCTAGACTCGCCCAAGATATTTTATATCCCATAGCCTTTGATTAAAACCAGAAGATTGTATATTTGAAAAAACAACCCAAGCCAAGAATAGCACCATGAACATACCCCATTCCCCACTCCCAAGAATTGTAATCCTAGGCGGTGGTTTTGCCGGAATTGCTTTGGCAAAACAACTCAAAAACCAACAAGTACAACTAGTACTTTTAGACAAGCACAACTACCACACTTTTCAGCCCTTATTATACCAAGTAGCCACCGGAGGTCTAGAGGCAGGCTCCATAGCATATCCCATACGCAAAGTAATTCAAGAATACGAAGACTGCTATTTCCGGCTAACCTCTGTTCAAGAAATAGACACTGCCAACAACAGAATAATTACCGAAATAGGAGACCTAAGCTATGATTATCTGGTGCTAGCCACCGGGTCCAAAACCAATTTTTTTGGGAACAAAGACATCGAAAGACACAGTATGGCCATGAAAACCATACCCCAATCGTTAAACATCCGAAGTCTCATCCTCGAAAATTTTGAACAAGCAGTACTCACACAAGACCAAGCCGAAAAAAACAGTCTCATCAACTTTGTGTTAGTAGGAGGAGGCCCAACAGGAGTAGAACTAGCAGGCGCATTAGCCGAGATGAAAAAAGCCATCCTACAGAAAGACTATCCAGATTTGGATATTGCCAAAATGGAAATCAACCTCATTCAAAGCGGAGACCGCATCTTGAACGGCATGAGCGAACAATCCTCACTAGCAGCAGAGAAATTTTTGGAAAGCCTAGGTGTGAAAATTTGGAAAAACCTTCGGGTCACCAATTACGATGGCCGCACCATTACTACAAACACCAACCAGATTTTTGAAACAGCCACCCTAATTTGGGCAGCAGGAGTAGAGGGAGCATTAGTTGCTGGTATAGATGCAGCATCCTTAGTGCAAAGAGCCGCCCGTATCCGAGTGAACTCCTACAATCAAGTAAAAGGATACAACAACCTATTTGCCATAGGGGATATTGCAGTAATGGAAAGCCCAGAATACCCACAAGGACACCCCATGATGGCCCAGCCAGCCATACAACAAGGAGAATTATTGGGGCAGAATTTAATCAAATTAATAGCCCAAAAACCCCTAAAACCATTTATATATCATGACAAAGGATCCATGGCAACCATAGGCCGTAACAAAGCAGTTGTAGATTTGCCAAATTACCATTTTAGTGGTGTATTTGCTTGGTTTGTTTGGATGTTTGTACATTTATTCTCGCTAATTGGTTTCAAGAACAAAGCAGTAGTTTTTTTAAACTGGGTGTACAACTACATTCGTTTTGATAGAGAAGGAAGGCTCATAATCCGTCCGTATAAAAAAAGAAGTTTTACCAGTTTTACTAGTGACGAAATATAATTAAAAACAAGGCACCAATGCCGCCATCAATCCTTGATTTGTACTCGTTGGTTGGTGGTAGTGTTTGGTCTGAGATAACGGCAGTTGTCTAGATGGTTAGCTAAGTGGTTTTGTTTTGTAATAATTGACCAGCAAACCCACAAACTTGCTATAACTATCGATTCCTTCCTTTTGTTGGTTAGCCTTTAAATACTGGTCATAAAAAACTTCAAATGCAGTCTGGATATAGCTCTGGTATTGCTTTTGGAACTGCTGGTTTTCTTCAAAATTTTTCAAAATCCCAGGAGTAATAGTTTTTAATAATGCGCTATGGGCTACAGGATCTTGTGCTCGGATTTGGCTCAAACAATATTTTAAAGCAAGCGTATAGCCAGAATATTTAAAATACAAGTCCTCATTTTGTATCGCAGCCATAAACCCAATAAAATTACATTCGCTCTCACTAGCATATCCTATTTGGTGCGCCATTTCATGGGTTACAGTAGCTGGTAATCCATATTTTGGAATCAAATAATTTAGCTGTGCCTCATTAGTAAATGGATTTAAATAACCGCTAAACCCCATATAGCTCAACGGCAGACTTACTAAGGATTTTTTGGTGCTCAATGTCAAGAACTCAAAACCAGTATAGACCACTGCTGCCTTTTGGTAGCCATTTAACGCCTTTGCAAAAGTTTGCTCCTCAGAATATGGGTAAACCACCTTTAGGTTTGGATTGCTGTTCAGCAACTTGTGGAGGTTATTGGTTTTTAAAATTATTTTGTTGGTAAAAACAAGCAATTCCGTAGGGGTATATTCTTTGTTGATATTCATTTTTTCAAACAAAGGCTCCCGATAATAATTTAAAGCCCACAAGGCATGAAACCAAAAGTAGCCCACGGACCAAAAACCAAGTATTTTTAAACCATTTTCTTGCCATCTAGTGTGCCATTGCTTGCGTTGTGTCCAAAACCAATAAAGTACAAAGCAAAACAGGCCAATATACAGGCAATCTCCCACCGAAAAACCCAATAGACCATAACACTTTCGCAAAAATAGCGCAACATGCGGGTAGATGCCAATGCTATAATATTGCTCCACAAATTTAGGATAGTACGAAAGCAGCTGCAAGGCTGCAATTTGTATTAGTAAAAAAACAGAAAAAAAGTATTTGGATTTCAAAGCTAACATTTAAGTGCTGTAAATATAATTACAATATCAATTAGTACCGAAAAAGAATTTAAACTTTGTAACTTTGAACTTTAAAAATGTTAAACTTCAAATAACAATAAATGAGTCAAGAGATAAGAAATTTAGAACCAAAAGTACTTTGGAACAAGTTTGCTGATTTGAATGCCGTGCCACGCCCTTCCAAAAAAGAAGACCGCGTTATTGCCTTCATGAAAAACTTTGGCGAAAGCCTTGGTTTAGAAACCTTTGAAGATGACATTCGGAATGTAATCATTCGTAAACCAGCCACTCCAGGCATGGAAAACCGCAAAGCAATTGTAATGCAAGGGCATTTGGATATGGTACACCAAAAAAATGGGGATACCGTTTTTGATTTTGATACCCAAGGGATAGCAATGTATGTAGATCAAGATTGGGTACGCGCCCAAGGGACTACATTAGGGGCGGATAATGGGCTAGGAGTTGCGGCTATTATGGCAGTTTTAGAAAGTACCACTATTGCGCATCCAGCTATTGAAGCCTTATTTACCATAGATGAAGAAACTGGAATGACTGGTGCTTTAAACCTAAAAGGAGGAATCCTTCAGGGAGAAATTTTATTGAACCTAGATACCGAAGAAGACGATGAAATTGATATTGGATGTGCAGGTGGTATTGATGTTACAGCAACTGCAGAATACAACCAAGAGCCAACTCCTGAGGGGTCTGTAGGGTATACAATAACCGTAAAAGGACTAAAAGGAGGGCACTCCGGAATGGATATCCACAAAGGACTCGGAAACGCCAACAAGATCATGAACCGCTTATTGTTTGATGGTTTTGATAATTTTGGTTTGCAAATTGCAGCAATAAAAGGAGGCAGTTTGCGCAACGCTATTCCTAGAGAAAGTGTAGCCACAGTAATTATAGCACAGGTGTATGACGAAGCTTTTGTTTTTGACATGCAACAAATTGTAAACGAAATCAAAGCCGAATTAAAAACTACAGAGCCTAATCTTGAAGTTGTTTTTGAAAAGTTAGACAGCACACCAGAGTTGGTAATGCCTTCTATTGCTCAATTTTATTTCGTTAGAGCCATGTATGCTGCGCATAACGGCGTGTATAGCATGAGCACGGATTTTGATAATTTAGTAGAAACTTCGAACAACATTGCTAAGGTAGTGCTAGGGGAAGGTAATTTGTCTGTAGAGTGTTTGACACGATCCTCTGTAGAGACTTCAAAATATGATTTAGCAAACAGCTTGCGTTCTGCTTTTGAATTGATGGGCTGTGAGGTAGCATTATCTGGAGCTTATCCAGGTTGGACTCCTAATTCAGAATCAGAAATAATGGATGTTTTGGCATCTATTTATGAAAAACAAATAGGAGAGAAGCCTAGAGTAGTGGCTTGTCACGCTGGTTTAGAGTGTGGAATTTTAGGAAGTAATTATCCGGATATGGATATGATTTCTTTTGGACCAACCATTCATGGTGCACATTCACCAGATGAAAGAGCGAGTATTTCGTCTTCTCAAAAATTTTGGAAGTTTTTAGTAGAAGTTTTAGCAAATATTCCGTTAAAACAACAAAAATAGAACAATTATTACCACTATAAAGAACCCTCGTTTAGCAATAAACGAGGGTTTGTTATTTAAAGGATTTAATCTCTTTTGGGAGCGTTTTTCTTTTCTCTTTTTTCTTCTTTCTTTTCTTTGGCTGTTTTAAGAGGTTCTTTCTTTGCCGTTTTTTTTGCGTCTTGACTTTTTGCCATGATAATTAAGGTTTGGTTACTTTTTTATGCGGGAGTAAATGTAGCTAATATTCTGTAGCTCTATCGATTTATTATTTTAAAAAGCGCTACAATACGTTGCTTTGGATATAAAATAAGATCGAATTTTAAAAATAAAGACAGTATTTTTTTATTTCTTAAGTATTTTATACTCTTCATAACAGCCGCTAATGGCGTCCATAATTTGCAAGTCATTTGCAGTTTGTATAAAAGATTCCGAATAATTACAGCGTTGTAGTATCTCGGCAATTTCTTTTTTGTCAATACCCAAAAGAACAGCAATGGTTTCTCTGTCAAATTTAGATTCTAGTAGGTTTCGTACTGTATCGTCTTTCTTCATTTCTTTGAGTTTTTTGAGCTCTTTAGGATTTTTGCCAAAAAAATTATAAAGCATATCTGCAGGGTTAAATATAGAGCCCAATACACGTCCGAAAGCATCTGGAGAGTAGCCTCCTGCTTCGTAGCCATGGGTTAACCCAGAAATACTGTATCTATAATTTTCGTTTATTGGTATGGTTTTGGAATCTACCTCTAGGTAGCCAGTCAGATTGAAGGGTCGGATTACAACCTCTTCTAAAGCAATGGCTTTTTCGGTAAGGTATATCTTAGCGATTTTATTTTTTATCCAGTCATTAGTAACCTTGACTCTCAAGGATTGGAAGCCTAATAAGGATAAATGGAGGGTATCCGTGGGTTG
Organism: Flavobacterium crassostreae; assembly: GCF_001831475.1. NCBI lineage: Bacteria > Pseudomonadati > Bacteroidota > Flavobacteriia > Flavobacteriales > Flavobacteriaceae > Flavobacterium > Flavobacterium crassostreae. The sequence continues at coordinate 1,451,146 of NZ_CP017688.1, forward strand.
AATATCAATTTCAAAATAGCCCGAAACATCTGTTCTGGCTCCTCTTACTTTGTTGATATTTAGAACGTTTACGTTGGCTAAAGGAAGCTTGGTGTTGTCGTTATATATGTAGCCAGACACTTTTTCAGAAGAACTTACAATCTGGGCGTTACTAATTACCGATAAGGTTAAAAAAAAGAAAACTACAAAATATTTCATAAACTGATTTAAGACTTTAAAAGTAATAAATCAGGATTAAATATTTTGTAGTTTCTTAGTATTATTATAAGAAAATTAACAATAGATGTTAGTCTCTTCTTGGTCTTCTTGGTCTAGGTGAGTCCCCAAAACTTTCGGAACGTCTAGGAGATCTATCCGAAGCACCTTCTCCTCTTGGAGCAGAACTTCTTCCTCCAAAACCACCTTCTCTTGGTCCGGAGTTTCTATCGGATCTAAAACCGCCTTCTCTAGGTGCAGAATTTCTGTCGGATCTAAATCCACCTCCAGAACCTTCACGTCTTGGAGCAAAACTACCTTCTCTTCTTCCTCCAGAGCTTCTTCCGCCAAATCCACCACCAGAATTTCTTCCGTTGTGGTCGCGTCTTCCGCCACCGTCATTTTTAGAGATTTCTACATTGATACGACGGCCTTCTAGCTGTACGTTGTTCAATATTTCCATTACTTTATCAGTATGTTCTGGCTCTGTGTTAAAGAATGAAAAACCTTCTTTTACGTCTACTTTAAAAACGTCATCACGTCCTAAATCTAGGGTTTCTTTTAGATAATCCTTTAAAGACATCCAGTCAAAGTTATCTCTAGAACCAATGTTTACAAAGTATCTAGTAGCACCATCGCTGCTGTTGCCTCTTGAGGCGCCATCTCTGTCGTCGCGTTCGCGTCTTTCTCCCGATTGGCTCGAAATATCTCTGTTTTTTTTGTAGTATGCAATAAAACGGTTAAATTCTACAGATACCATTTTCTTGATTAACTCTTCTTTGGATAAATCCTCTAAAACGCTGTTAATAGCAGGCAAGTAGTTGTCAATTTCGTGGTCTATTTCTGTATCCTTGATTTTATTAGCTAAGTGTAATAATTGGATTTCGCAGATTTCAATTCCTGAAGGAATTGTTTTTTCTTCAAATTTTTGTTTGATAATTCTTTCAATTGAAGAAATCTTACGCAATTCACTTTTAGTAACAATTACGATAGAAGTTCCTAGTTTTCCAGCGCGTCCTGTACGTCCAGAACGGTGGTTGTAGGTTTCTATTTCGTCTGGAAGTTGGTAGTTTACTACGTGTGTAATATTATCTACATCAATACCACGAGCAGCTACATCTGTAGCAACAAGCATTTGTATTTGTCTTCCTCTAAAAGATTTCATAACGCCATCTCGTTGTGCTTGAGATAAATCTCCGTGCAATGCAGCAGCGCTATACCCATCTTCTACTAATTTTTCGGCAACAGCTTGTGTGTCTCTTTTGGTACGACAAAAAACTACCGAAAAGATATCCGGATTAGAGTCTGCTAAACGTTTTAAGGCTTCGTAACGATCCCGAGCGTTTACAAGATAAAATTCATGCGAAACGGTAGACGAACCAGAGTTTTTTGTTCCTACGGTTACTTCTACAGGGTCGGTCATGAATTGTTTTCCAATACGTGCTACTTCAGCAGGCATTGTTGCAGAGAATAACCAGGTGTTTTTTTCATCTGGTGTTGTAGATAGTATGTTAACAATGTCATCATAGAATCCCATGTTTAACATTTCATCCGCTTCATCCAAAATACAATAGTTAATTTGGGTAATGTTTACCAAACCTCTATTGATCATGTCTTGCATTCTTCCTGGAGTTGCTACAATAATTTGTGCTCCTCTCTTGATGTCTCTTGCTTGTTCTGTAATGCTAGCCCCGCCGTAAACTGCTACCACATTAATACCTTTCTCGTATTTAGAGTAGTTTTTAAGTTCGTTAGTAATCTGCAAACATAACTCACGCGTTGGAGATAAAATTAATGCCTGAGTGTTTCTGTTGTTGGCATCAATTTTTTGGATAACTGGAAAACCAAAAGCTGCCGTTTTCCCTGTCCCTGTTTGAGCCAACGCAACCATATCTGTATCTTTTTCCAATAATAGGGGAATCGCTTTCTCCTGTACTTCGCTCGGATTTTCAAATCCTAGATCTAAAATCGCTTTCAGTAACGATTCACTCAATCCTAATTGTTCAAATTTATTCATATGTATTTTTAAATAGGGTGCAAAATTACTCTAAATAATTGATATAAACTAATGCTATTTTAAGATTTAAATATTTAATAGTATTTGATAATCAGAAAGTTATGCTTCGGTAGTTTTGTGCCAGAAGCGTTGGTTTTAAAATTAGTCTCTTATTTTAGGTGTTTATTTTAAAATTTTGCAATAAAACAGATCTCTTCGCGGGGATTATTTTTGGTCTTTCAAAAAAGAAATTAATTTTTGTACTGCGATGCTGCGGTGGCTTATTTTATTTTTGACAGCAATGTCTAAACTTGCAAAGGTTTCAGAATATCCTTCTGGTTGAAAAATAGGGTCATACCCAAATCCATTATTGCCAGATTTTTCGGTTGTGATATTTCCTTTGGCAATGCCACTAAAGAGGGTTTGTGTGCCGTTAAGGTTTAAGGCAATTATGGTTTTAAATTGGGCTTTTCGGTTGTTTTGAGTAGCTAGGGCTAGCAGCAGTTTGTCCATGTTATCTTGGGTGTTTTTTTGTTCGCCGGCATATCTGGCAGAAAACACCCCTGGAGCACCGTTTAAGGCTTCTACTTCAAGGCCTGTATCGTCGGCAAAACAAGTATAGCCGTAATTTTGGGTCACATAATTAGCCTTTAGTATGGCGTTACCTTCTATGGTTGTTGCGGTTTCTGGAATTTCTTCGTTACAGCCAATATCTTTAAGGCTCAATAGCTGGATGTATTCTGGCAGTAACCATTGTATTTCGGCTATTTTGTTGGTATTATTAGATGCAAAAACAATTTTCATGGTAGTGATGGTGCGTGTTTAGAGACGGGTTGGGGGTTATAAATTAATTTTTTTGTATTGTAGTGGGGTGAGTTGTTTTAATTCTTTGAATTTTCGGTTAAAATTAGAAATATTGTTAAATCCACATAATTCGGCTACTTCTAATACAGATAATTCGGCATTGGTAGAGAGTAGTTTTGCGGCTCTTTCAATACGAACTTCTATTAAAAACTGAAAAAAAGATTTGTTGGTACGTACTTTAAAGTACCTGCAAAAGGCATTTTTGGTCATGCTGGCTATCGAGGCAATTTCGTCTAGGGTAATGTTTTTATGAAAATTGTTCATTACGTATTCAAAAACGTTTTGCATTCTCTTGCCTTCATTGTCGGTTATTTTTTTGTTGTACAAATAATTGGATAGCGGTTCGTTATCTGAAGTGGCAAGCCATTGGACGATTTCCAGAAATAAAATAAATCGGGTGTATTCATCTGATGTGGATAATTTTTTAAAATTTTTGACCACTCTTTTTGGAGTATTATGAATGATAAACCCGTTTTTACTGTCTTCCAAAAAAGGATGAATGGTTTTAAAAATAGGTAAATCAAAAAAATCTTTCCCAAAGGAGTTAAATGTAAAAAAAAGACTACGCATTATAGAAGTTTCATTTTCTTTAACATCGCTTCTAAAAACATGCGGTAAGTTGCTGCCAATCACTAAAACATCTCCTTCGTGGTATTCGGAGATAGTATCTGCTGCAAAAATAGATCCAGCTCCTTTTTCTATAAAGCTAATCTGGATTTCTTCGTGCTGGTGTAGCTTGTCGTAAAAACTTTTTTCAATATCTTCTTGATAAATCAGTGGATCTTCTCCAGATTTAGGAATTTTAAACGGAAAAATCTTCATGGTTGGTTAGGTTAGTTAGTATTAGATTTGTTGGGTTTTGGTATAAAAATGATGTTATATTCTTATATTTTTGTATCTTTGTCTTTATATTTGGTAATATAGTATTGCTTTATGGTAATTTTTTAAAGCAATACGTCGTGGTTTCTTAATAATTTTGGACTAATATAAAAAAATAATATTTATTACTGTTTTATGCCTAGGTGTAGTGCAAGCAGTTACAACTAAATTTACTGCGGATCAGAGTTGTACAAAAAAGAAAATTGGTAACACAAACGGTAAAAATGGAAGGTGTCTCTAACTTTTTTTAAAAATTAATGCGCCTTAAGTTCAAAAGATCCAATTTGCAGTGGTTGCAACAGTATTTGATACGGAAATTCATAGTATCATATCAGGGAGTTGAGAGAGAAAGCGTTTTGGTAATCTTTGCAAAAAGCAATGCATACAAAACCAACCTTGCCAGACGATAAAAATTTAGAATAGCGCAGGTGTCCGATTGGGTTTCTAACATTCTTTTTCGGATATTGCAAAAATAATAATAACTAAAAATAAACATACATGATTACAGGGAAAAATTATATAGGAAGCCAACTTAAGGCAAGTGGAAGCAAAACATTCAAAACGTTTAATCCACAGCTAAATAAGGAAAATCCTTGGGTTTTTACAGAAGCAACTCAAGACGAAATAGAAGAAACGGTTACTTTAGCCAATCAGGCGTTTGCTACTTATAAAAAATGTTCTGGCTCAGAAAAAGCTACTTTTTTAAATGCAATAGCAGATGAAATTTTAGCCTTAGGAGATGATTTGCTTACGCAATATTCTAGCGAGTCTGGTTTTCCAAGAGGAAGAGCAGAAGGGGAGCGTGGCAGAATGATTGGACAATTGCGTTCTTTTGCAGACATGCTTACCGAAGGAAGTTGGGTTAAAGCAACTATTGATACTGCAATTGCAGACAGACAACCGGCACCAAAAGAAGATTTAAGAAAAATATTTGCTCCCCTAGGGCCTGTTGTGGTTTTCGGATCAAGTAATTTTCCGTTTGCATTCTCTACAGCAGGAGGAGATACTGCTTCAGCTCTAGCGGCAGGTTGCCCAGTTATTGTAAAGAGCCACTCTATGCACATCGGTACCGGTGAGATGGTTGCTTCTGCAATTATTAAAGCGGCTCAAAAAACCAACATGCCAGAAGGTGTTTTTTCTAACCTTATTGGAGGTGGAACAACATTAGGAGCTAGTTTGGTGAAGCATCCTTTAGTGAAAGCAGTAGGATTTACCGGAAGTATCCGTGGTGGAAGAGCGTTATTTGATTTAGCGGCACAACGTCCGGAGCCTATTCCTGTTTTTGCAGAGATGGGTAGTGTAAATCCAGTGGTACTTTTGCCAAATGCTTTAACAGAAAACAGTGAAAAATGGGCCAATGCTTATGCTGGTTCTATTACACTAGGAGCAGGTCAATTTTGTACCAATCCAGGGTTGTTAATTGGTATTAAAGGAGCTGCATTAACCAAGTTTTCAGAAGAATTGGCAACTGCTATCGAAAAAATTGCGCCAAGTTGTATGTTGCACCCATCGATGCAATCTGGTTTTGAAGACGGAGCTCAAAAAATGAGTGCCCAACCAGGAGTTTCTAAAGTAGCACAATACCAAGGAGATGTTGCGCCTAACTACGGAGCACAAACGGTATTGACTGTAGATGGAAGAACATTTTTGGAAAACAAAACGTTGAGTCACGAAGTTTTTGGACCGTTTTCTATAATTGTACAATGTGAAAACCAAGCAGAATTGGTTGCCGTTATTGCGCAATTAGACGGGCAATTAACCGGAACTATTATTGGCGAAGCAAAGGAGTTAGAACAACACCAAGACGTAGTTGCTGCTATGCAAAATAGAGTAGGACGTTTGATTTTTAATGGTGTTCCAACCGGAGTAGAAGTGTGTCCATCCATGATACACGGAGGACCATACCCTGCATCATCAGACTCTAGATTTACTGCAGTAGGAATTGATGCTGTATACCGTTGGGTAAGACCATTTAGCTACCAAAACTGGCCAAATGAATTATTGCCATTAGAATTACAAAATGAAAACCCATTACAAATATTGCGTATGGTAAATAATAGTGCAACAAAATCTCCAATAAAATAATGCTTAGAAAAACTTTTTTTTGTGTAGATGCACACACTTGCGGAAACCCTGTAAGAGTAGTGGCTGGTGGTGGTCCTAATTTGGTAGGAGCTAATATGAGCGAAAAACGCCAGCATTTTTTGAAAGAATTTGACTGGATTAGAAAAGGATTGATGTTTGAACCACGCGGTCATGACATGATGAGTGGAAGCATCTTGTATCCGCCAAGCAATCCAGAGAATGATTTTGGGATTTTATTTATTGAAACCTCCGGTTGTTTGCCAATGTGCGGACACGGAACTATAGGGACCATTACAATTGCCATAGAGGAAGGACTAGTAAATCCAAAAATCCCTGGAAAAATTAAAATGGAAGCGCCTGCAGGATTGGTAAATATAGAATACCAACAAACCGGACGCAAAGTAGATTGGGTACGATTAGTAAATGTAAAATCCTATCTTGCTGCCGAAGGATTGACTATAGAATGTCCGGAATTAGGAGAGATTGTTTTTGACGTGGCCTATGGAGGAAACTACTACGCAATTGTAGATCCACAAACCAATTTTTCAGGAATTCAAGATTTTACGGCAAGTAAAATTATTCAATTCAGTCAAGAGGTACGCAAGTTGATCAACCAAAAATACCCGGATTATTTTATTCATCCTGAAAACGACACCATCCGAGATGTAACCCATATGTTATGGACAGGGACTCCTTTGGATCCAACATCATCAGGCCGAAATGCTGTTTTTTATGGAGACAAAGCAATCGATCGTTCGCCATGCGGAACAGGAACTTCGGCAAGAATTGCACAATTGCATGCCAAAGGGAAATTAAAAATGGGCGAAGATTTTATTCACGAAAGTTATATTGGTAGTAAATTTGTTGGTAGAGTGGTAGAGGAAACCAGTATTGGAGACATTCCAGCCATTGTTCCAAGCATCCAAGGATGGGCCAAAGTTTACGGATACAATAACATAATTATTGATGAAGACGATCCTTACGCACATGGTTTTCAAGTTATTTAAATAAAAAATAAAATAAAATAAAAAATAAATTTATTGGTGAGGCATCTGTCTTGCCAATAAATTTTTAATTAATTCAAAATCTAATGAAAAAAGTAGGTATTGTTGGGGGTGGAATCATTGGTTTGTGTACTGCTTATTATCTTGCAAAAGAAGGATATGAGGTTAGTGTATATGATGAGTCCAGTATGGATGATGGATGTTCATACGGAAATGCAGGAATGATTGTTCCATCGCACATAATTCCATTGGCACAGCCAGGAATGATTGCACAGGGTATGAAATGGATGTTTGATAGTCAAAGTCCTTTTTATGTAAAACCACGCTTAAGTACAGATTTAATAAAATGGGGTTTGCAGTTTTATAAACATGCAAATTTAAATCATGTGCAAAAAGCCATGCCCGCTTTGCGAGATTTGTCGTTATTGAGTAAGGAGTTGTATCAAGATTTTGCAAAAATAAATGATTCTTTTTTTTACGAAGAAAAAGGGCTTTTGATGCTTTACAAAACCGATAAGGTAGCCGAAGAAATGCATCACGAAGGTAAAGAAGCGGAGCGTTTGGGGCTTGAGGTAGATTTTCTTTCTAAGGCAGAAGTAGCTGTTTTAGAAACCGGAACCAAAACCAATGCCATAGGAGCAGTGCATTATAAAAGTGATGCCCATTTATACCCACAAAAATTTCTTCAATTTATAAAAGAAGAATTGGTTAGAATGCAAGTTAGTATTCACAAAAATACCTCCGTAAAAGATTTTACTTTTCAGGGAGATAAAATTGCAAAAATTGTTACAGACAAAGGAGACTTTTTGGCCGATGAAGTAGTGTTAGCTACTGGGGCATGGAGTCCTGTTCTTGCCAAGAAATTAGATATTTCGATCTCCATATTGCCCGGAAAAGGATATAGCTTTACCTTGAAGGATGAAAAACAAAAACCAGCTATTCCGGCTATTTTATGCGAAGGAAAAGTTGCGGTAACTCCAATGGACAAAGACATCCGTTTTGGAGGAACCATGGAAATCACCCATACCGGAGATACTAAGATTAATGCCAGTAGATTGCAAGGAATAATAACCAGCATCAATGATTTTTATCCAGATATGCACGTAAAAATGCCTAAGGTTGCAGATACTTGGTTTGGATTTAGACCATGTACTCCTTCTGGAATGCCAATAATTACAAGAGATAAAAAAATAAAAAACCTAACCATAGCAACTGGTCATGCAATGATGGGCTTAAGTTTGGCGCCAGCTACAGCTAAACTGGTTACGGAGATTATTTCAGGAAAATCCTTATCAGTAGATACTAAAATGTTTCAAATTTAAAATACATGAGATACGAGTCTATACCCAATTCTTTATTCATAAATAATAGACAACGATTTGCAGACAAAATGCAAAGCAACAGTTTAGCCATTCTTGCATCCAATGACACCATGCCAAACAATGCGGATGATGTTATGGCATTTGCGCAAAATAATGACTTGTTTTATCTATCCGGAATAGATCAAGATGAGACCATATTGGTTCTTTATCCAGACGCTTACAAACCCGAGAATCAAGCTATTTTATTTGTAAAAGAAGTTAATGAAAACACCTTGCTTTGGGATGGCGATTTTTTGACCAAAGAACAAGTGACTCTTATATCGGGTGTTAAAAACGTAAAGTGGACGCATGAATTTGAAAAAACAATACAGCTTTTTGCATTTGAAGCAGATACAATTTACCTAGGCCATAATGAGCATCTTAAAAGAGTAACCTCACAAATGGAAACCAGACAAGATAGAATGATAAAGTGGTGTAAACAAAAGTACCCATTACATCAGTACGATCGTGTTGCAAAAATAACCCGAGAGCTAAGACCAATTAAATCTACAGAAGAAGTAGAATGCATAAAAAAAGCAATCGCAATCAGTGTTAAAGGATTTGAACGCGTACTGCAAACCATGAAACCCAACCTTTACGAATATGAGCTAGAGGCAGAACTTGCTTATAATTATATCCAAAATGGTGCAACCAGACATGCCTTTAAGCCTATTGTAGCATCTGGAAAAAACGCCTGTGTGTTGCATTACAATACCAACCATACTGTATGTAAGGATAATGAAATGGTTTTGATTGATTTTGGAGTCTGTTATGGCAATTACAATTCGGATACCACCCGTTGCGTGCCTGTAAACGGTGTTTTCAGTCCACGTCAAAGAGCGGTTTACCAATCTGTGCTGTATTGCTTAAAGGAAGGTTCTAAATTGTTAAAACCAGGAGTTTTGCCTAAAGAATATGAGTTGCAAATGGCGCAACTTGTAGAAAAAGAATTAGTAAAATTAGGGTTAATCACTCCAGAAGAAATAGCAAATCAGGATCCAGATAACCCAGCGTATAAAAAATATTTTATGCACGGTACTGCACACTATTTAGGTTTGGATGTGCACGATGTTGGTTTGTATTCCAAGCCTTTTCAAAAAGGAATGGTATTGACCTGCGAGCCAGGAATATATATCCCAGAAGAAGGGATTGGATGCCGTTTGGAAGATGATTATTTAGTAACCGAGAACGGAAGTATTAATTTATCGGCCGCACTTCCAATTGAAATTGATGCTATTGAACAGCTAATGCAATTAGAATAAAATTATTTTTATCCCAAAAAAAGCAGAATAGAAAACCTCTATTCTGCTTTTTTTTACGTCTAATTTAGCTAAAAAAGTATTGTTGTGTTAAATAATTACAGAAATGCTTTAAATTGGTTAATATATTATTAGTAATGGGTAATATGAAGTAATAATCATGTGTTAATTTTTTGTTATTTTATCAAATTAGTAATTAATGTTAACTATTTAAATGAATTTTAAAAAAAATCAGTGTATTTTCTTTTGAATAAATTTATTTTTTGATGTTTTTTTAAAATAAACTAACCCCAAATTTTTATGAAAAAAAAATACTGCTTACTGATTGTTTTCTTAACAGTCTTTACTTTTAATCTTTCTGCCCAAAAAACTATTGGTTGCGGAACGAAACTTTCTGCTAAAGAGCAAGAGTCTTTTAGACGGGCTTTGCCTAAAATTGACGTTGCTAAAAAGGCAAAACTTGCTAACAAGACTGCTGCTACTACGTATGTAATACCAGTAGTATTTCATATTTTGAATGATGGTTCAAACATTCAAAAAACATTTACTAAGGCGCAAATGAAAAGTAGGATCGACGATGCGCTGGATGTGTGTAACAAAGATTTTAATGGTTTGTATCCAGGATACAATACTACAGACCCTCGATTTAATGCTGTAAAAAGCAAAATGGATATTCAGTTTGTTGCGGCAACAATTGATCCAGATGGTAATTTATTAGAAACACCAGGTATGAACTGGCATCCTGAAGCACATATAGTAGATGGATATGATTCCAGAATATATGACTATATGTATTACGGAAAAAAGGGTAAGTTTTATTTAGACATTGTTGTTGTTGATGAACCAAACCCAGGTCAAGGTGCTTTTGCATCTGGTCATGCTTTTTTGCCGGTTCAAGATGTGGTTCCTCACGTTACTTTTAATCATAGGTATATAGGTACAACTGGTGGGTCTGATGCCAGTTTTCAATTTGCAAAAGAAATGTCTCATGAGTTTGGTCATTATTTTGGTTTGCAGCATACTTTTCAAGATGATTGTGATCCTATTAATGATGGTATGGCAGATACCCCTCCAACAACATCTGGTTTTGGTTGTAATTTATCCGCAGTGAATACCTGTGGTGTAATCGCAAATTATGAAAACTTAATGGACTACAATGTAGATTGTCAGGCTATGTTTACTAAAGACCAAACCAACGCAATGACTTTTTGGTTAGATGATAGCTCTGTAGCTAAATATTCTAGACGTGCGCTATGGCAAACAAGTAACTTAGTTGCTGTAGGAGTTTTGGCTTCTAAGCCGGTTGCTAGTTTTAAAACAAGCACTACAGCTATTTGTGCAAACAAAACCGTAACATTTAAGGATGTTTCTACGGGTTTACCAGTATCTAGATCATGGACATTTGCAGGAGGTACTCCAGCTACTTCAACAGCTATCAACCCAACAGTTACTTATGCAACTGCAGGGAACTATGCTGTTACACTAACGGTTACTAATGCTGTTGGAAACGACACCAAAACCATAGCCGGTCATATAAAAGTAGGTCAAAAATCTAATGTAAATTTAGTGGAAACTTTCTCTGGAATTTTCCCACCTGATGGCTGGTTAATAACCAATCCAGATGCAGGAATTGAATGGGCTAAACGAAGCGATGTTGGTAATGGCGATACATCTTGTATGGTTATGAATAATAGCGATAATGCTGTAGCTGGTGAGTTAGATTACATACAATTGCCGTATTATAACTTGACCAATGGTGTTAATAGCCAGTTATTTTTTGATGTTGCCTACACTAAATTTGATGACGCAAGTCCAGATATTTTAGGCGTAGAAATTTCTACTAATTGTGGTTCTACTTGGACTTCTGTGTATTCTAAAACCCATACTCTTTTAGAAACAGCAAATGTTCCTACTGATATGTCTAACGCTTGGAAGCCAACAGTTGCTTCTAACTGGAGAAAAGAAGTAATTAATTTAGCACCGTATATTGGTAATCCAAACGTTACAATTCGTTTCAAAAACACTTCAGGATACGGAACACGTATATGGATTGATAACGTAAATGTTGCAATCGTACAGAGCGCTACACCAGTATCAGATTTTTCTGCAAGTGTAACAAAAACAAATTGCGCAAGTATTGTAGTGCCTTTTAAAGATGGTACCACAGGAAATCCAACAAGTTGGTCTTGGTCATTTCCAGGGGGAACACCAGCTACGTCAACTAGTCAAAATCCATCTGTAACCTATAATGCCCAAGGTGCTTATGCAGTCTCTTTGACTACTAGCAATGGTGCTGGAACAGGTACTACATCCGTTAAATCTAATTTTGTAGTGGTGGCTACTCCTGTAGGGACGTCATTTACAGAAGGATTTGAAGGAGTTTTCCCTCCAGCAGGTTGGGAAATAACCAACATCAAAAGTAATTTAACTTGGGAGAAAAGTACCGCTGCCGGGAACAATTCTTCTTCATGTATGATTATGAACAATGCAGATAACGCTACTGGAGATGTGGACGAAATTATGTTACGGCCATTAAATATGTCAGTAGGAGTTACGGATTTTTCATTTGATGTAGCCTACGCTAAATTTGATAAAGATAGTCCGGATGTTTTGGATGTTTTGGCTTCAAAAGATTGTGGTTTAACTTGGACAAAGGTATATTCAAAAACACACACTGTTCTTGAAACCGCAGTAAGTACAAAACCAAATGACTGGATTCCTGCTACAGCATCGGATTGGAGAACAGAAAGAATTTCATTATCCAGCTTTAAAGGGAGTGCTAATGTTTTAATTAAATTAGTAAATACCTCAGGATATGGTTCAAGAGTTTGGATTGATAATTTAAAACTTACTTTTGATAGCAAAGAAAAACCGCTTTCGGATTTTGTAATTACCAGCGAATTAGTATGTAGTGGTTTGCCAGTTAAATTTTCGGACACTTCTTTCGGGGAACCAACCTCATGGGCTTGGTCATTTCCAGGAGGAACGCCAGCTACGTCTACAAGTAAAACCCCTTCTGTAGTGTATCCTAATGCAGGAAGCTACAATGTTACTTTGGTGGCTACAAACAATTATGGTACTGGGACAACCATGACCAAAACAAACGCGGTAGTTATAAAAGGTAAAAGTGCTTTACCATTTCAAGAAAACTTCAGTGGTGTATTTCCTATAACAGACTGGCAAATCGCTAATTTGGATGGGGATGTTATTACCTGGGAAAAAAGCACTCTAACCGGAAAAGGAGATTCTAATTGTTTGGTTATTAATAATGCAGATGCTCCAACGGATTTAATTGATGAATTGATATTAAAGCCATTAGATTTGACTACAGCGGCAACTCCTTATTTTCATTTTGACTTAGGGTATACGCAATACTTAAATGCTTTTGATGTAACACCAGTACCAGCTCCAGACAAAATAGACATACTTGTTTCTTCTGACTGTGGTGTAACCTGGACTAATGTTTACTCCAAAAATCAATTACAGCTACAAACTGCAAACCCAATAATTCAAGATGACAAAGCTACAGCAGATGTTAATGAAACAAATACTTGGGTACCAACTAAAGACTCTGATTGGAGAAAAGAAACCGTAGATCTTAGTGTAGTTAAAAATCAGTCTAATGTATTGCTTAAGATTAAAAATACGTCAGGATATGGAACTAGAATTTGGTTTGATAACTTTAATGTAACCAATAGTCCAGTACTTGCGGTAAAAGAAAACCAAATAGAAGGTCTTGCGGTATATCCAAATCCTTCTAAAGGAATGTTCACTTTACAGTTGCCAGCAACTCAGGATACATATTCTATTGTGGTATATAATTTGTTAGGTCAAGTGGTATTGGAAGACAGTATCACCGGAAATGATGCAAGTAAAGCAACCATTAATTTAACAGGTAAAACAAACGGAGTATATATAGTGAAAATTGAATCTTCGGATAAAAAAGTTTCTATACATAAATTAGTTAAAAACTAAAATAATTAGTTATAATCTAAATCATAAAAGCTGGGCTCTAAAGAGTCCAGCTTTTTTTGGTTTAAACCATTGTTTGGCACGTTTATTTTAAATATCTTGCAACCTTTATTTAGGTGCGTTGAGTGTGTTTTAATTGATAATACGTATTTAAAGTAATTTTAATTTTTAAGTTTAAATAATGAAAAAACAATTTTTCTTACTTTTTTTAATTTTTTCCAATGCATTTTCACAACAACAGATAGATGTCAATGCATTAAATTGGTTGCCCAACTCCCATTCTTTTTGGATGAATAATTCAGAGAAGGATATCGTTGTTTATAATGCAGATAATGTAGCAGAGGGTACGATAGTTTTAACACAAGAAAGTTTAAAAAAATCTGGTTTTGAATATGCAGTAGAAGATTTGGTATGGAACGATGCTAAAACCAAAGTTCTGGTATATACTAATTCTAAAAAAGTTTGGAGAGCAAATACTAAAGGAGACTACTGGTTTTTTGATTTAACAACCAGAAAAGGAAAACAATTAGGAAAAGGATTGAAAGACGCATCGCTAATGTTTGCTAAGTTTTCAAGTGATGGTCAACATGTAGCCTATGTTTCGAATCATAATATTTATCTTGAAAATTTAATCACCGGAAAAATAACGTCGTTAACCACCGATGGAACGGATACCATAATTAATGGTACTTTTGACTGGGTTTATGAAGAAGAGCTAGCAGCCAGAGACGGCTTTAGATGGAGTCCTGATGGTAAGAGTATTGCTTTTTGGCGTACCGATGCTTCTAAAACAAAGTTTCATTTAATGATTAATAATACAGATGCGCTGTATCCGTTTACTATACCGGTGGAGTACCCTAAGGCTGGCGAAAAACCATCTTCTGTAAAAATTGGCGTGGTAGACATTGCTTCTTTAAAGACAAATTGGTTGGCTATACCTGGAGAACCGGATAATAATTATTTAGTTAGGATGCAATGGACTGCAAGGCAACAAATAATGGTGGTGCAGTTAAATAGACACCAAAATGAGGTCGTGTTATATAATTGTAATTCAGTAACCGGAAGCGCCAACAGTATATATAAAGAAACATCTTCCACTTGGATCGACGTTTTTGATACTTCATCAGGAGCTTATGATGGTTTCCCTTGTCATTTTGTAGACAACGGGAAGTCTTTTTTATGGAATTCGGACAAAGACGGTTGGATGCATATTTATAAAATAAGTAGTGATGGCAAGAAAAAAGAACTTTTGACTACCGGAAATTTTGATGCTTATTTTAAAGCCTATGATGGACAATCCAAATCCATCTACTATATAGCTAGTCCAACAGATGCAACGCAGCGTTATTTGTACCAAACCAATTTAAATTCTAAAAAAACAAAGCGTGTAACTCCAGAAGTATTTGAGGGCACCAATAGTTATGAGTTTTCAACAGACGGCATTTATGCCAAACATACCAATGCTAATATTACTAGAGATTACAATACGCGCTTAGTCAAACTACAAGGCCACCAAAAAATATTGCCAGCATCTGAAGATGTGTTTCTTTTGCCAAAGCGTAACTATTCTTTAGAGAAGTTTAAAATAGTTACCACAGACGGAATTGCAATGGATGGCGTAATGGCAAAGCCATTGGATTTTGATCCTTCCAAAAAATATCCAGTTTGTTTTTATGTCTATGGAGAGCCTATGGCTTCAGTGGCGGATGATGCGCCGTATTTTAATTCATTGATTGCTAGTATAATACCAGATGGTTATATTGGTATAGCTATGGATAATAGGGGAGCTCCTGTATTAAAAGGCACAGAGTGGCGAAAATGTATTTACAAAAACATAGGTATAATTAATACCCGAGACCAGGCAATGGCTGCTAAAGAAATTTTGAAATGGCGCTTTATAGATTCAGAAAGAGTTGCTGTTCATGGTTGGAGTGGAGGAGGAGCTGTTACCTTAAATCTAATGTTTCAATATCCGGAAATATACAAAACAGGAGTTGCGGTAGCAGCTGTAGTGGATCAACATTTTTATGATAACATTTATACCGAAAGATACATGGGCTTGCCTAGTGAAAATGAATTAAATTACAAACAAGCTTCGCCGGTTACTCATGCCAAAAACTTAAAAGGCAACCTGCTATATATACATGGTACTGGTGATGATAATGTGCATTATAAAAATGCAGAAGTTTTGATAAATGAGTTGATAAAAAACGATAAAATGTTTGATCTTATGGTGTATCCAAATCGGGCGCACAGTATTTATGAAGGAGAAGGAACTAGAAAGCATTTGCGAAATACTTTTGTAAAATTTATTAAAAAGAACGCTCCTCCGGGAGCCAAATAAATAACAACTTTAAAAAAAGAGGATTTTCTATTAGGGAATCCTCTTTTTTTTGCTCTATAGGATATTAAGTCCATATTAGGAATTAATTATTTCTTTAAAAGTTGGAAAGATAATATAGTATCTAAAACGCATTAAAAACAGCTCTATCGGATAATATAATGAATTTTTAAGGTAATATATTATCATAAAATTAACTTAAAAAGTTACATATTTGTAATTACTAATTATAAAACCATTTTATGAAATTTAAGATTAATCTTAGGAAAATTGCAGTACTATTTTTTGTACTAGTAGCGCAACTTACGTTTGCTCAAGAGCGGGTTGTGTCAGGAATTGTTTCAGATGATACAGGGATGCCTTTACCAGGTGTTAGTGTGTTAATCAAAGGAACGCAAACAGGAACCCAGTCCGATTTTGACGGAAAGTACTCTATTAAAGCAAAGCCAAGTTCTGTACTTGTTTTTACTTACATAGGTATGGAGTCTAAAGAACTTGCTGCAACAAGCAGTAAATTGAATGTTAAATTAGCTTCAGGTTCTTTACAATTGAAAGAAATTGTAGTAACCGCTTTGGGTGTTAAAAGAGAGAAAAAAACTCTAGGATACGCATCACAAGAAGTTAAAGGTGAAGATTTAATGAAAGTGAATACAGGTAACGTTTCTAACAACATCTCTGGTAAAGTTGCTGGTGTTGAAGTTAGAAGAAATAATAATATTGGTGGTTCTACCAATGTTGTTATCCGTGGTACTACTTCTTTAACAGGAAATAACCAAGCTTTATGGGTTGTAGATGGTATTGTATTGAATAACGATAATACAAATACAAAGGATCAACAGGCAGGTGGAAATACTGGTGGGTATGACTATGGTAATGCAGCGTCGGATATCAATCCAGATGATATTGAGTCTATGAACGTTCTAAAAGGAGCTGCGGCAACTGCGTTATATGGTTCAAGAGCTTCTAATGGGGTAATTATTGTTACACTTAAAAAAGGAAGTAAATCAAAAGGTGGTTTAGGTGTTAGCTTTAGCACAGGTGTAAATATCGGAGTTGTAGATAAAGAAACTTTGCCAGAATACCAATCTATGTATGGTGGTGGTTATGGTCCTTTTTATGGAAATGTAGATTTAGGATCTGGATCTCATCCTTATGTAGCTACTGATGACGCTTCTTGGGGGCCAAAATATGATTCTTCATTATTGGTTTATAAATGGAACTCGTTCTATCCAGAATTGCCTACTTATGGTAAAGCTACTCCATGGGTTGCTCCAAAAAACAATCCAAACAGTTTTTATCAAAATAGCTTAACCTATACTAATAGTATTTCGATATCTGGGGCAAATGACCAAGGAGATTTTAGGTTTGCCTACAGTAACTACAACCAAACACAAGGTGTTTTGATTAATAGCGATAACAGAAAAGATAACTTTAATTTTACTGGAAGTTATAACCTATCACCAAAAACAAAAATCTCTGCATCTTCAAACTACATGAAGTCTAATGCTAAAGGGATGAATGAAACTGGTTACGGTGCTGGTGGAAATAACTACTTAAGTAGTGTGAGACAATGGTATTCTTCAAGTGTTGATTTTCAAGATCTAGAAGATGCGTACAACATTACAGGTCAAAATACTACTTGGAGTGTTAATGGGCCAAATGATTTGAGAATTGCTTTCCATGATAACCCATATTTTCAAAGACATAACAACTACAATACCTTGACAAGAGACCGTTTCTTTGGTAATGTTGTTTTAAATACTGAGGTTACTAACTGGTTTAGTGTTATGGGTAGAGGTGCTGTAGATTTTTACCACCAATTACAAGAGGAGCGCATTGCTGTTGGATCTAAAAGAACGGCTAATCTTGGTGGACAATATTCAAGATACGACAAAACTTTTAGAGAGTTCAACTTAGACTTGATGATGAATTTTAAAACTGGTATCACAGAAGGAATTAGTTTTAACGGTATGTTAGGAGCAAATGCCAGACGTTCTGTAAATAGTAATATTTATGCACTTACTAATGGTGGTTTAGTTGTACCTGGAATTTATGCTTTAAGTAATTCGAAAGATTTGATCACGAGCCCTTCAGAAGGTTTAGAAACTATTGGTTCTAATAGTGTTTATGGTACGGCTGGATTTAATTTATACGATACGTATTTTGTTGAAGGTACTTATAGAGTCGATCAAGATTCTACATTACCAACCCAAAACAATACCTTTACATATCCTTCTATCACAGGAACCTATATTTTTAGTAACCATTTAAAAAACAATTGGTTGTCTTTTGGTAAAGTTCGTTTGAACTATGCAGAAACAGGTAATGGTACTTCTTTTGCTACTACAAAAGCAATTTATCCTAAAAACGATAACTTTGGGCCTGGTGGAATCCGTTTTTCTACACAAAACCAAAAAAGCAATGAAGAGTTAAAGAGTGAATTAACTAAAGGAGTAGAGGCTGGTATTGAGCTTAAATTCTTTAGAAACAGATTAGGTTTGGACTTCTCTTACTACAAAACAAATACAACCAATCAAATTTTGTCTATTGAGACTCCTTCGCAAACTGGATATACTTCAGCTTATGTTAATGCAGGGGATGTTCAGAATAAAGGATACGAGTTATCTTTAACTGCAATACCGGTTAAAACAGAAAATTTTTCTTGGCAAACAACAGTTAACTGGTCTACTAACCAAAATGAAGTTATTTCATTAGGAGGAGCAGATCAAATTTCATTAGGATCTTCTCAAGGAATTGGCTATGTTGCGCAAGTTGGTAAACCTGTAGGTCAATTAATTGGAACTGGTTTTACATATAAAGATGGTCAAAAAGTAATTACTCCTTTTGATCCTGATGCTGTTACAGGTGGTAGATATGTGACATCTAATGGGGTAACTATTGGAGATGTTAACCCAGATTGGATTGGTGGTTTGAATAACGTGTTTACATACAAAAACCTAGGTTTTAATTTCTTAATTGATGTTAAAAAAGGTGGTGATGTATATTCTTTAGACCAACAATACGGACATACTGCTGGTATTTATCAAAGTACAGTAACTAACAACCACAATGGGGTTCCACAACGTGAAACTATTGCAAATGGTGGAGGTATCTTGTTAGATGGTGTTCAAGCAGACGGTACTAAAAATACGGTTGTAGGTACGCTAGATAGTTATAACGGTTATGATTTTTATAACTCTATGCCACAACAACAATACGTGTACGATGCTTCTTATGTGAAGTTGCGTGAGGTAGGTTTGAGCTATAAATTGCCAAAAAGATTCTTAGATAACATGTTTATTAATAATGTGGTTTTTGCTGTAAATGCAAGTAATCTTTGGATCATTAGCAAAAATTTACCGTATGCAGATCCTGAGGCAGGAATGTCTTCTGGTAACATACAAGGCTTTCAAACTGGGGTTTTACCAACTTCAAAAGAGTATAATTTCACATTGAAAGTTCAATTCTAAAAAAAAATAATATGAGAATTATAAAAACAATATTTTTTGCAGGAGCTATTTTACTTTCTATAGCTTCATGTGATAACTTGGACAACATGAACCAAGATACAAAAGCATATACAACTGCTTTACCAAGTGCTTTAATGACTAGCTCGCAAGTGAATTATGCTTATTTTTTGACTAACGCAAGTGTTAACTCTAATAACTTTAGAGCTTATGTACAGCAATGGACTCCGCCTAATTATCGTAACGAGGCTAATTATGACCAAGCTAGTAGAAATTTAGGGAATAATTATTCTATTACCTTATATAGAGATGTTTTGCAAGATTTAGTAAATGCTAAAAAGCAAATCAGTGATTCCAATGCATTGGGTCCAATCCAACAAGCAGAAAAGAATAATAAATTGGCTGTTCTAGAGGTACAAATCATTATGGCTTACCAGACTTTGGTAGACATTTTTGGTAATGTCGCGTATACAGAAGCTTTAGATATAAAAGCATTTCCTTACCCTAAGTACGATGATGCAAAAACAATCTATTTAGATCTTGCTTCTCGTTTAGATGCTGCAATTGCTAGTATTGATACTGCTAATGGTAGTTTTGGTACTGCAGATTTAATTTATCAAGGTAACATGGCCAAATGGAAAACGTTGGCTAATAGTGTTAAACTAAAAATGGGATTGCATCTTGCAGATGTGGAACCTGCTAAAGCTAAAGCGATGGTAGAGTCTGCGTTTCTTTCTGGAATAATGACTAGTGAGGCACAAACAGCTTTGTTTAAGTATTTTTCTTCTAACATTGACATGAATCCTTTATATGACAGTTTGGTTAATGAATCTCAAATTGTTATGGCAGAACCTTTTGTTAATGAATTAAACGCTAAGGCGGATCCAAGACGGGATCATTTCTTTGACCCAGCTTCTAAAATTGCTGGTCAATACAAAGGAGCTCCGTATGCAGAACAAGCAGTTTATGGTAATTTTTCACACGCTGGTACTAAATTGCAATCTAAAACCAATCCTGGTGTAATATTTGACTATACAGAAACGTGTTTCTTATTAGCAGATGCAGCAAACAGAGGTTTTAGTGTTGGTGGTACAGCAGCTGATTACTACAAAAAAGGTATCGAAGCAAGTATGAAATACTGGGGAGTTGCTGATGCGGATATTGCTACTTATTTAGCAAGACCAGATGTTGCGTTTGCTACGGCAGCCGGAACAGACAAGCAAAAAATTGCGTACCAACTTTGGATTGCGTATTACAACCGTGGTTTTGAAGCTTGGACAGAGTACAGAAGATTGGATTACCCAGTCTTGACGGCACCTACTAGTGCAGTAGCTGCTTCAGGAGGTAAAATTCCGGTTAGAGTTATCTATTCTCTTTTTGATAAAACGTTGAATAAAGCAAATTACGAAGCTGCATCAACAGCTATTGGTGGTGATAACATGACCACAAAAATTTTCTGGGATAAATTTTAATTAATTTCCTAAATTTTTATAACCGCCTCAGTAATGAGGCGGTTTTTTTTTGTTTAAAATTGTGACTGTTTTTTTAGGCTGTTTTATTTTAAATAACGTTTATTTTATTTACTCTTATGTTTTTGAGCGCATTCTTAATGAATGCCTTTTTTTTGTACATAGCTGTTGCTAAATGTTTTGTTTTGTATTTTAGTATACTTTAAATACCAAATTGGTGTTTTTATAGGTGTAAATATAGATTTAGTTTTAGTTTTATTCTGTTCTTGCGCTATTTGTGATCCAAAGTATATTATTCATTAGATTATTCTTCAATCGTGTTGTGGATGGTGTTTTACTACTCAATTTTGTATACGGCTTTTGGGCCAAGTTTTATTTTCTACACAGATAATTAATTATTTAACAGATAGATTTTTTTTTCGTTGGCATTTTAAATTTTAGACAACATAAAACGGTTTTATGCTTTTATTCAGCTCTAGTAAGGGCTATTTAATTTGTTTTAAAGCTACTTTTTCTGACAATTACGCACCTATAGGCTCTTTCTTTTTTACTTTATATTTTTTTAGAGTTAATTATGTGTCAATAATATATTGTTATTGATTAAAATAGTATCATAAATACCTGTTATTTTATGTTATCTTTGTGTATATTAATTGTAATCCAAAAAATACCATGAAACTAAAACTACTATTGTTTTTTCTAATGTTCAGTTTATTGAAGGTTAGTGCTCAGGGTTTGCCTTGTAGGACGACTGAGGAAAATGCTAAAGTGTATCGAGATAATCCGAGTTCACTTAAGGAAAAGAAAGATTTTGATATCTTTAGTAAAAAGTTTGCTTTAGAGCAAAAAAACAAATCGTCTAAATTGCAAGCTGCTACATATACTGTTCCAGTTGTTTTTCATATTTATGGCGAAACGCAAAGTGGTAAATCGGTGACATACCAGAAAATTGTAAATCACCTCGCTCAAGTTAATGATGATTTTAACGGAAGGAATGCGGATTATCAAACTGTCGAACCTTTTTTTCAAGCAAGAAGGAGTACCTTAAACATTGAGTTTAAACTTGCGAAAATTGATCCTAGTGGAGGTTGTACGGATGGTGTTGTTTTTCATCCTGCAAAAAATGGTTACGGTAACGGAGGTGGGTATGACGCTCAAATTGCTGCTGACGCATGGGATAATAAAAAATATATAAATGTTTATATTCAAAATGATTTATATAATGATGGTTCATTGACTAATTCAGGTGTTGCTTGGTATCCAGACACGTATATGACAAATAATAATACTGCGCGTATTGTTTTTAATGGTGCTTATTTATATGATAACTCTTATAGTAAAGAGTTTTCCGCTACTTTGACTCATGAGTTTGGACATTTTTTTAATTTGATCCATACGTTTGATGGTGGTTGTGCTGGAACGGATGAAGTGGCTGATACCCCTAAAGAAGATGGTAATCACACATTAGCTTGTACTCCAGGTACAAATTGTGATGGTGATAAGGTGAATTTTGAAAATTATATGGGTTACAATGGAGCTCAAGGTTGTTATAAAATGTATACTCAAGGTCAAGTTACGCGTATGCTTGCTGCTTTGCAACATCCTGCACGTATTACGCTTTGGCAATCTCAGAATTTGATTGACACTGGTGTAAATTCAAGTGGTAGTGCTTTAGTAGCATCTACAGTTTCGTTCAAAGAAGCAGTAGTTAATGATGGTTCTTTTGATTCATCTTCTATAGTAACATTAAATGGAACTAAAAAGTTTGCCGTTTCTTCAGGAGCTATGATTGCAGGTACGCATTTCACACATACTTTTCCTGCTGGAGTTACCCCAGTTTTAACGGTTAATTCTAACAGCCAAGTTACTGTTACTATCACTGGTAAAGCAACTAATCACGCTTTGGCTAATAACGCTTCAGGAGGTATCACTTTCTTACCTGCAGCTTTTGTTGGTGGAGCAACAGGTTTGTCTTGTTCTTCTGTATTTTATAGTTTTAAATATGCGGACCCTTACGGTATCTTTTTTGTAGACATGCCAGATGTGGTTATTTCTTCTACTTTAGATTGGAAATTTTTTGAAATAGCTAAAGGAGATGATGCAGCTTTTGGAGGTTGGAGATTTGCAGCTAATGCATTAAAAATCGAAACCTATTCTAAGCAATTAGTATGCGAAACGGGTACTAAAAATATATCTTTATTAGCTCCAAACACAGCGGTTGGTTCTACTAGTAATTTTACCTCTCCTGGTGCTTATCCTAATCAATTGGATTTAAGAAAAGCAGATTATACTGTTTGGGATGGTAAAACAGGTTATGTAGGTTTCAATTATTTAATTGATGGTGCAACTTGTTATGGTTGGTTTAAAGTTAGTGTTAATGCTAACGGTGATGGGTACACTATATCTGAATATGCTTATAATACACAGCCTGGTTCACCAATATATACTGGTATGACTGCTAAAGTAGCTGTTGTAGTATCTGCTGATAACTTATATGAATCGGAAACTAATGACGGTTCTGTAACTGCAACGAGTTCTATTTCTTTATCTACAAATAATGGAACTTTTACAAAAAGTAGTGGTACTTTAGTATCTGGTACCGATTATACCATTACAGGTGTTCCTTCTGGTTTAACAGCGGTTTTGACACTTCAGAGTAATTCAAAAGTGGTGCTTACTTTTACTGGTAAAGCAACTTCGCATGTGCCAGCTAATGACGCTGCAGTACTTATTACCTTCAAGGATGCTGCAATCACTGGTGGTATAGCAGTTTTAGACAACCCAGCCAAAACAATTAATGTAAAGTTTGAAGCTCCTTATGGTATTTACTATGTGAACAACCCGGATTATAGCGCTTCTGCCGCAACGCCATGGCAATATTTCAACCTTGGTATCGGTGATGATACAGAGTATGGTGCATGGCAATTTGCTGCTGCAGCTTTAAAAATCGAGACTTATGATAAGCGTTTGGTAACTCAAGCTGGAACTAGAAATATTACTTTAATTCCTTCCGGAACTTCTATAGGTTCTTTCAGTAATTTTGTTGCTCCAGGAGCCTATCCAGATCAATTAGATTTAAGAACAGCAACGTATACTGCTTGGGATAATCAAACTGGATATGTAGGTTTTGAATACACAAGTAGAGGGCGTATTTGTTATGGTTGGATGCATGTTAAAGTAGAAGCAGGTGGGGTTGGTTTCACTGTTTTAGATTTTGCATATAATACTAAACCAAACGATCCTATAACAACAGGTACGCAAACTGTAGTTACAGTTCTTGCTCCTACCAATTTAGTTGCTGTTGGAAATAAAACAGCCTTAAGTGCAAATCTTACCTGGGTAAATAATGCCACAGACGCTACAAATGTAATTGTTGAAAGAGCTGGAGCAGATAATATTTTTGCAGAAATTGCTGCCTTAGCAAGTACTGCAACGTCTTATACTAATACAGGTTTGGTAAAAGATATTACTTATAAATACAGAGTTAGAGCTAAAAAAGGAACGGATTTCTCGGACTATTCAAATGTTGTAACTGTATTGCTTACTGATAATCCAGTTGCTACATTAACTAAACCGGTTATTAGCGATGGTGGTACTTATGATTCTGGTTTTTATGCTTACTGGGGAAATCTTGTAGTTGGTGCAACATTATATGATGTAGAATACAAAAACCCTTCTGGAGTATGGACTTCTGTTGGAACTACAGATTCGTATACATTATGGGTACCAAAAGTTGGAACACAAGTAATCTATGAGTTTAGAGTTAGAGCTAAAAACGCTACAGAGTTTAGTGAATGGAGTAATGCAATTGCGAATTTGACGGATGGAACGGTTGTGTTATCTACAGCAAATTATAATTTGGAAGGTAAAACATTTACAATGTTTCCAAACCCAGCTTCAGATGTTGTACAGTTCAGTTTTAATAACTTAGATACTAATAAAATTACGTTAACAATTTATAATGTTAATGGAGTTGTAGTTGGAACGGTTAAAAACGTTACTACGTATTCTGTAAGCCACCTTGCAAAAGGAATGTATCTTGTAGTAGCTACTGATGGTAATTTTGTAGAAACAAAAAAAATATTAGTAAAATAGTTTTAATATAATTTTAGCTAATACTCGTTGTTAGTGACAAAATTTTAAAAACACTTGCAAATTTTGCAAGTGTTTTTTTTTTGGTATAAATCAAGACGTTTCTGATGGTAGACTTTTGGCTTTGATTGGCATTTTAATTGCAAATAAAACACGGGTGTTGAAGCATAAAAAAGCAGGGTAGTAAAAATTAATTTACTACCCTGCTTTTTTATTCATATTTTATATAGGTAATGCTTTTTCTAAGTTGTAATTCCAAATGGATTATCAATACTTTCCATAGGGGTAGTAAACCACTTTGGGCCATTTTTGGTCATATAAAAATGATCTTCATGGCGTATACCAAATTCACCCGGAACACATATCATAGGTTCGTTACTTACTACCATACCCTCCAATAATTGGGTTTGATTACCTCTAACTAAGTACGGATATTCATGGATGTCTAATCCAGTTCCGTGACCTACACGATGTGGTAAACCCGGAATTTTATAATCTCCACTTAGACCGGCTTCGGCCAATACTTTTCTTGCGGCATCATCCACAGAACCACAAGTGGCGTTGATTTGTGCAGCTTCAAAAGCAGCTCTTTGTGTTGCTTTTTCTAGATTCCAGATTTTTCTGTGTGCCTCTGTAGGAGTTCCGTAAACGTATGTTCTTGTAATGTCTGATAAATAGCCTTCTAAACGACAGCCAGTATCCACTAAAACAATATCATTTTCTTTTAGGTTTTGTGGTGTCGTTACGCCGTGCGGGTATTGAGAGTCGTCACCAAATAAAACTATACAAAAATAAGACCCCGAAGCTACACCTGCTTTAATGTGTGCTTTATGTATAAAATCTACTACGGTATTTACTTCCATGCCAGGGTACAAAATTTTAGCTACCGCTCTTTGAACCACCATGGTGATTTCTTTTGCTTGTTGAATAATGGCAATTTCATTAGCGGATTTTTGCATTCTACACCCAGCTGTTATTGGTTGGGCATTGGTGAAATCATAAGCTGGGTTTGCTTTAGTTGTCCCGTCTACCAAGAAATAAGCTGCGGATTCGTCTAGTGCTATTGTTCCGCTTGTTATTTGTTTGTTTTTTAATATAGTTCCCAATAAGGCATAAGGACTTTCGTGTTCTTCCCAGCAGTTCAAATTACCGGGCATTTGCATGAATTTTTTAAAGGTGCCATCTTCAAATTGAGGTACAATGTACTCGATGCTTTCATCTTCAAAAAGCAACGCTCCCACCATTCTTTCCGAAGGATTCCATTTGGTACCCGTAAAATAGTATAAATTGGTACCGGCATTAATATACATTGCCTTACAGTTTTGTTCCTTCATCAAAACCACTGCTTTTTGGATGCGTAACTGGTATTCTTCTATAGCAATAGGTTGCACATTAGTGGTCATGTCTTCGATTTTAGCTAATTCAATAGCTGCGGTAGAACCGCCTACTCCAATTGTCATTTGTTATTTTTTTAAATTATGGTATATTTTTAATTTTTATCGCAAAATAAAGCCATCTTTCATAGGATCCAACGGGTCGATAATAAAAGTGTTTTTGCCAGTAACATAAGCAGTACCTTCTACTTGAGGTATTACAGCCTGAAATGGACCAAAATCTTTTTCTGAGATTAGGGAACAATTAAAGGTGCTTCCGGTGATGCTTTCAATTGTGATACTTTGATTTTCTGAAATAGTATTACGGGCTTTCTCTATAGCAATCCTACCGGATACTCCAGATCCTGTTGGAGATCGGTCTACTTCTCCTTCGGCAAATACACACACATTTCTACTATGGTTTTTAGCATCTTGTGGGCTATCAATAAAAATGGTGCCGTACAAAAAGCTTAAATCGTCTTCAAAGGGATGTATTATTTGATTGTCTTGATTATGGACTGCTTCTTTGATGGCAATACCAGCTTGAATAATTGCGCGGTAATCTTTGTCTGTTAGATTTAAATTTAAGTTGTTTTTTTTAAGGTCCACATAAGCATAAAATGCACCGCCATAGGCTAGGTCATAGGTTATTTCGCCAAAACCAGGAACAGTTACTACTCTGTCTAGACCAACTACAAAACTGGGTACACAGTGAAAACGAACTCCTGTAATTTCGTTTTCTTTAATGGTTACAAAGGAATGTATTCTGCCACAAGGAGCATCAATTTTTAACTCATTTTCGCCTTCTTTCAAAATAATCCAATTCATTTTTGCCGCCAAGGTACTGATTGCTATAATAGCATGTCCGCACATGGTGCTGTATCCTTCATTATGCATGAATAAAATTCCAAAATCAGCTTGATCATCGTTTGGTGGTACCAATATACAGCCATACATATCTGCATGACCTCTGGGTTCAAACATTAAGGAAGTTCTAAGATAATCATAGTTTTCTTTAATGTCTCTTCGGTATTCTAAAACAGAATTTCCTTTCAATTCTGGAAAACCATCCACAATAATTCGTAAGGGTTCTCCTCCAGTATGCATGTCTATCGTTTTTATAGCTAAACAATTCTCTGGGATGACAAAATCACTATTCTTTAAAATAGTATGGTAGGTTGTATTCATTATTTATTGCTTGTTTGAGGTGCTA
Organism: Flavobacterium crassostreae; assembly: GCF_001831475.1. NCBI lineage: Bacteria > Pseudomonadati > Bacteroidota > Flavobacteriia > Flavobacteriales > Flavobacteriaceae > Flavobacterium > Flavobacterium crassostreae. Next base: position 1,478,716 of record NZ_CP017688.1, read on the forward strand.
TATTCGTGGTAAAAATAGGAGGCTGCTACTAAATCTTCCAGTGCGTGTCCTACGGATTTAAAATACGTAATTTCGTTATCGGAACTTCTTCCTTTTTTTGCATCGGAACACAATTCAAATAAATCGGCCTTAATATCTTCTTTTGTAATTATATTGTTTTGGAGAGGTATGAGTATATCGCCACTTTCTTTCAAGCCACCTTGATACGTGTCAATAAATACCGAGGATTTAGTTATGGCATCATCATCCGCCTCACGCATGTCTTTTTTATAAGCACCTACTAAGTCTAAATGCTGGCCTTCTTGCAACCATTTTCCTTCAATTAATGGAGTAGCAGATAAGGTAGCGCAAGATATAATGTCTACTTTTTTACTATATTCTTCAATAGAGCTTACGGCTTCACAGCTAAAAGGAAAATCTTTTAGCTCCTCACAAACGGCTTTTGCTTTTTCTAAATTTCTTCCCCATACATACACCGTAGTAATTGGTCTAACACTAGCATGTGCCTGAATTAAATTACAAGCCAATGCTCCGGTACCAACCATCAACAAGCTACTGGCATTTTCTCTAGACAAATAACTACTTGCCAATGCAGATGTAGATGCAGTTCTTTTTGCGGTTAATGATTTGGCATCTAAAATAGCTTTAATACCTCCTTTTTGTGCATCCATGTAAATATATACCCCTTGGATGGCAGGTAAATCGTGCTTGCCGTTATTAGGGCTCACCGTTACAATTTTTACACCTAAATCGTTTCCAGGATTAAAAGCAGGCATTAATAAAAGGGTAGAATCCATGCCTTCTTCAGGGTTCGGAAAATCATGATGGTGGCGCATTGGAACTTCAATTTGACTAGCACGAAAACCTTGTCTTAAAGATTCAATTAGACTTTCAAAATTACAATTTTCCTCCACAAAGGCATCAGAAATAAATGGGATTTTTTTCATTTCAATTAGTTTTTTACTAAAATTAAAACTTTATTTTTGAATTGTGTTATTTTACCTATAACTAGATAAAATAACACAATTCAATGGTAATATAGTATTGGTTTAGGTTTTCTATAGATAGTAATTTTAAGATTTAAATTAAACTTTACAAAATGACAAAATTCCATTACCTTATTTTATCCCTTTTTATCGCTTTAAGCACCTTAACAGTTGGTGCTCAAGAACGTATAAAAACAGCCTCTTTTTTAGAGCAAAAATTAGCCAGCTTGTTTCCTAAGGCTGTTATAACACCTATAGATAACCTGGAAGGATATACGGAGTCTTACCAATTGATATTAGAGGAGCCCTTGGATCACCAACATCCCGAAAAAGGCAGCTTTCAGCATTATATGTATTTATCCCATGCGGATTTTTCTAAACCTATGGTAATAGAGACCCATGGTTATAACACTTCCAATATAAAAAGCGAAGTAAGCACCTTATTGCAAGCCAATCAAGTAGCTGTTGAGTATCGCTTTTATGGAAAATCACGCCCAAACCCAATTCCTTGGGAATATTTGACCAATGACCAAGCCATAGCAGATTACCACAATATAGTTACAAAATTAAAAGAATTGTATACTGGAAAATGGATCTCAACCGGAATTAGCAAAGGAGGCGAAACAGCTTTGATTTACAAAACTAAATTTCCAAATGATGTAGACGTGGCCATGCCATATGTTGCTCCTATTATTAATACTACAGAAGACCCTAGAACCATCACACATATCAACACCGTAGGAACGGCCGCTTGTAGACAAAAAGTAACGGCATTTCAAAGAGCAATCCTAGAAAACAGAACCGAAGTAATGAATGTTTTTTCGCAATACGCAACAACTCATAAAATGCAATATACCGAAGTTTCTATGACAGAAGCATTAGAATATGCAGCATTAGAATTTTCTTTTTCATTTTGGCAATGGGGAGGCAAGTGTGATCAAATACCAGCCTCAGACGCATCTGCACAAGAGCTATTTGACTACCTTAATAAAGTAGTTGGACTCCGCACCTATAACGATGAGATGTATTACAATTTCTTACCCTCATATTACCAACATCTAAAAGAGTTGGGATATTATGGTTTTGATCTAACACCACTATCCGATTTATTGACAATAGTAAAAAGTAGTTCTAACGATCGGTTTGCACCAAAAGAGACTACAATAAAATTCAATCCGAGATACATTAAAAAAGTACGTAAGTATTTAGAAAAAAAAGGAGACCACATTCTATACATCTATGGAGGATACGATACTTGGTATGCCTGCGCACCAAATCCAAAAGCAAAAGTAGATGCCTTAAAAATGGTTCTTCCCCAAGGAAGTCATAGCACTCGAGTAAAAGACTTTCCTAAAAAAGAACAAACACTAATCCAGAATACACTAGAAAGATGGCTGAAATAGTATAAAGCATCTATTCCTACTATAATCTAAAAGGCAGCACCCAGAATTTTTGGATGCTGCCTTTTTTTACAAAACAAACCCTAGCTATATACAAAAGGAGCTAAGGAGCTATTTCCTGCTATCCGCTACAATCTGCCTCGCCGAACCCCGTCTCGGCAGGATTTCCACTACTATCAGGGCTAGGAGCGAGGCGTTCCAAAACCAATCTCATTCCAAAGTCAAGCCTACCTATATATAAAGACAACAGATACACATGCAAAAAACAACCACCAAACCCCTAAAACCGGCAGAATAACCGCAAAGAAGATAGCAAAGACCTATAAAAGCAACAAAAGAAGCATTTGTATAGAATTAAAAACAAAGCAGTTAGCGATTCTTATTAAGAAAAGGTGAATAAAAGGTAAAAAAAGTATTGTTTAACCGAAAAAAGGCGGTAGTTTTGCACCCGCAATAAGAAACAAGTTCTTTAAAACACTGGCAAGCACACGAAATCAAGGCGAAAATTTATTTTTCAAAAAAGAGTTCAAAAGCTTGTGAGAATTAAAGCAAAAGTTTACATTTGCACCCCGCAAACAAGCGACGTTATTTGACATACTGCTAAGAGAAATAGAGAAAAAGTTAAAAAATTATTTTTTAAAAAAACCTCAAAATTTTCTTGCCAGTTACCAAAACAAGTTGTAGTTTTGCACCCGCTTCGAGAGTCACGAAAATTGACCGACGAAACGAGAAACAAGATAAGACACGTTCCTAGACATATTGAATTGACAGCCGTTTTAAGAGAGATCTTAAGACAAAGAATAAGAGTAATAGAAATGCAAGAATAAAAAAGAACCAATAGATCTTCAGTCAAAAATAAATAGCTTAGAGATAAGCAAACAATATACGATGAAGAGTTTGATCCTGGCTCAGGATGAACGCTAGCGGCAGGCTTAACACATGCAAGTCGAGGGGTATAGTTCTTCGGAACTAGAGACCGGCGCACGGGTGCGTAACGCGTATGCAATCTACCTTTCACAGAGGGATAGCCCAGAGAAATTTGGATTAATACCTCATAGTATAGCAGTCTCGCATGAGACCACTATTAAAGATTTATCGGTGAAAGATGAGCATGCGTCCCATTAGCTAGTTGGTATGGTAACGGCATACCAAGGCTACGATGGGTAGGGGTCCTGAGAGGGAGATCCCCCACACTGGTACTGAGACACGGACCAGACTCCTACGGGAGGCAGCAGTGAGGAATATTGGACAATGGGCGCAAGCCTGATCCAGCCATGCCGCGTGCAGGATGACGGTCCTATGGATTGTAAACTGCTTTTATACAGGAAGAAACCCTGGTTCGAGAACCAGCTTGACGGTACTGTAAGAATAAGGATCGGCTAACTCCGTGCCAGCAGCCGCGGTAATACGGAGGATCCAAGCGTTATCCGGAATCATTGGGTTTAAAGGGTCCGTAGGCGGTCAGATAAGTCAGTGGTGAAAGCCCATCGCTCAACGGTGGAACGGCCATTGATACTGTCTGACTTGAATTATTAGGAAGTAACTAGAATATGTAGTGTAGCGGTGAAATGCTTAGAGATTACATGGAATACCAATTGCGAAGGCAGGTTACTACTAATTGATTGACGCTGATGGACGAAAGCGTGGGTAGCGAACAGGATTAGATACCCTGGTAGTCCACGCCGTAAACGATGGATACTAGCTGTTGGGCGCAAGTTCAGTGGCTAAGCGAAAGTGATAAGTATCCCACCTGGGGAGTACGAACGCAAGTTTGAAACTCAAAGGAATTGACGGGGGCCCGCACAAGCGGTGGAGCATGTGGTTTAATTCGATGATACGCGAGGAACCTTACCAAGGCTTAAATGTAGATTGACCGGTTTGGAAACAGACCTTTCGCAAGACAATTTACAAGGTGCTGCATGGTTGTCGTCAGCTCGTGCCGTGAGGTGTCAGGTTAAGTCCTATAACGAGCGCAACCCCTGTTGTTAGTTGCCATCGAGTCAAGTCGGGAACTCTAACAAGACTGCCAGTGTAAACTGTGAGGAAGGTGGGGATGACGTCAAATCATCACGGCCCTTACGCCTTGGGCTACACACGTGCTACAATGGACGGTACAGAGAGCAGCCACTATGCAAATAGGAGCGAATCTACAAAACCGTTCTCAGTTCGGATCGGAGTCTGCAACTCGACTCCGTGAAGCTGGAATCGCTAGTAATCGGATATCAGCCATGATCCGGTGAATACGTTCCCGGGCCTTGTACACACCGCCCGTCAAGCCATGGAAGCTGGGGGTGCCTGAAGTCGGTGACCGCAAGGAGCTGCCTAGGGTAAAACTGGTAACTAGGGCTAAGTCGTAACAAGGTAGCCGTACCGGAAGGTGCGGCTGGAACACCTCCTTTCTAGAGCCTTAGTGTTAGCGCAAGCACGCTAGGGAAAGAGACGAAAAGAGAAGTTGGTCATTATGCTTAAAGTTTTATTACTCTTGCTGTTAATTTAAAAAAAAGAACAAATAATTTAAGAATGAAGAGTGTCTCGTAGCTCAGCTGGTTAGAGTACTACACTGATAATGTAGGGGTCGACAGTTCGAGTCTGTCCGAGACAACAATTTAGGATTAGTTATATATAAGGAAATTTTAGAAGTATGAGTATGAATACCTTAATTCAAAATTCAACATTCATAATTTAAGATTAGAAATGGGGGATTAGCTCAGCTGGCTAGAGCGCCTGCCTTGCACGCAGGAGGTCAACGGTTCGACTCCGTTATTCTCCACAATTCCGAAAGGAAAAAAGTTCATTGACATATTGAGATAAGAAAATATTACAAGTAGAAAGCGTTTTTTACTATTAGTAGTAAAAGACAAAAAAAACGGTCTTAATTAATTTTAAGATTGGTACAATAAGCAAAATAAGGGCGTATGGGGGATGCCTTGGCTCTCAGAGGCGATGAAGGGCGTGATAAGCTGCGAAAAGTTACGGGGACGAGCACACATCGATTGATCCGTAAATACCCGAATGGGGCAACCCACTATGTTGAAGACATAGTACACCTACGGGTGGGCAAACCCGCTGAACTGAAACATCTAAGTAGGCGGAGGAGAAGAAAACAAAAGTGATTCCGTAAGTAGTGGCGAGCGAACGCGGATTAGCCCAAACCAAAGTTGTTACGGCAATTTTGGGGTTGTAGGACCACGATATTCCATGTAAAACGAACTAGAATCTACTGGAAAGTAGAACCAAAGAGGGTGATAGTCCTGTATAGGTAAGTGCTATAATGGATAGTGGTATCCTGAGTAGGGCGGGACACGAGAAATCCTGTCTGAATTTGGCGGGACCATCCGCTAAGGCTAAATACTCCTGAGAGACCGATAGTGAACCAGTACCGTGAGGGAAAGGTGAAAAGAACCGTGAATAACGGAGTGAAATAGATCCTGAAACCATACGCTTACAAGCGGTCGGAGCCCTTTCGTGGGGTGACGGCGTGCCTTTTGCATAATGAGCCTACGAGTTAACGTTGCTGGCAAGGATAAGTGGTTAAGCCACGGATCCGTAGCGAAAGCGAGTCTGAATAGGGCGCTTTAGTCAGTAGTGTTAGACGCGAAACCGTGTGATCTACCCATGGACAGGTTGAAGCTTTGTTAACCCAAAGTGGAGGACCGAACCCGTTGACGTTGAAAAGTCTTGGGATGATCTGTGGGTAGGGGTGAAAGGCCAATCAAACTCGGAAATAGCTCGTACTCCCCGAAATGCATTTAGGTGCAGCGTTATGTATAAGTTATATAGAGGTAGAGCTACTGATTGGATGCGGGGGCTTCACCGCCTACCAATTCCTGACAAACTCCGAATGCTATATAATGTTTCATAACAGTGAGGGCTTGGGTGCTAAGGTCCAAGTCCGAGAGGGAAAGAACCCAGACCATCAGCTAAGGTCCCCAAATATATACTAAGTTGAAAGAACGCGGTTTGTCTGCCTAGACAGCTAGGATGTTGGCTTGGAAGCAGCCATTCATTTAAAGAGTGCGTAACAGCTCACTAGTCGAGCGGACGAGCATGGATAATAATCGGGCATAAGTATATTACCGAAGCTATGGATTTACGATAATACGTAAGTGGTAGGGGAGCATTCTAATGGGGTTGAAGGTGATTCGTAAGGGTTGCTGGACTAATTAGAAAAGAAAATGTAGGCATAAGTAACGATAATGCGGGCGAGAAACCCGCACACCGAAAGACTAAGGTTTCCACAGCTATGCTAATCAGCTGTGGGTTAGTCGGGACCTAAGGCGAACCCGAAAGGGACAGTCGATGGACAACGGGTTAATATTCCCGTACTAGTTTTAACTGTGATGGGGTGACGGAGTAATGAAAGTGTCGCGAACTGACGGAATAGTTCGTTGAAGTACGTACCTATAGGCTGCGCAGGCAAATCCACGCGGCTTGGGGAAATACGATAGTACTCGGCGTCTTCGGACAAAGAGATAGTACACCTAAGCGCTTCCAAGAAAAACCTCTAAACTTCAGGTTAATAGTACCCGTACCGCAAACCGACACAGGTAGTCGAGATGAGAATTCTAAGGTGCTCGAGAGATTCATGGCTAAGGAATTAGGCAAAATAGACCCGTAACTTCGGGAGAAGGGTCGCCAGCAGCAATGCTGGCCGCAGTGAAGAGGTCCAGGCGACTGTTTATCAAAAACACAGGGCTCTGCAAAATCGTAAGATGAAGTATAGGGCCTGACACCTGCCCGGTGCTGGAAGGTTAAGAGGAGATGTTATCTTCGGAGAAGCATTGAATTGAAGCCCCAGTAAACGGCGGCCGTAACTATAACGGTCCTAAGGTAGCGAAATTCCTTGTCGGGTAAGTTCCGACCTGCACGAATGGTGTAACGATCTGGACACTGTCTCAGCCATGAGCTCGGTGAAATTGTAGTAGCGGTGAAGATGCCGCTTACCCGCAGTGGGACGAAAAGACCCTGTGCACCTTTACTATAGCTTAGTATTGACCTTGGACAAATGATGTGTAGGATAGGTTGGAGACTATGAAGTGGCGTCGCTAGGCGTTGTGGAGTCATTGTTGAAATACAACCCTTTGTTTGTCTGAGGCCTAACCCCGCATTGCGGGGGACATTGCTTGGTGGGTAGTTTGACTGGGGTGGTCGCCTCCAAAAGAGTAACGGAGGCTTCTAAAGGTTCCCTCAGTACGCTTGGTAACCGTGCGTAGAGTGCAATGGCATAAGGGAGCTTGACTGAGAGACATACAGGTCGATCAGGTACGAAAGTAGAGCATAGTGATCCGGTGGTTCCGCATGGAAGGGCCATCGCTCAAAGGATAAAAGGTACGCCGGGGATAACAGGCTGATCTCCCCCAAGAGCTCATATCGACGGGGGGGTTTGGCACCTCGATGTCGGCTCGTCACATCCTGGGGCTGGAGAAGGTCCCAAGGGTTGGGCTGTTCGCCCATTAAAGTGGCACGCGAGCTGGGTTCAGAACGTCGTGAGACAGTTCGGTCTCTATCTACTGTGGGCGCAAGAAATTTGAGTGGATCTGATTCTAGTACGAGAGGACCGAATTGGACAAACCTCTAGTGTATCTGTTGTCACGCCAGTGGCATGGCAGAGTAGCTACGTTTGGAAGGGATAAGCGCTGAAAGCATATAAGCGCGAAACCCACCACAAGATGAGATTTCTTTTAAGGATCGTGGGAGATGACCACGTTGATAGGCTATAGATGTAAAGGCAGTAATGTCATAGTCGAGTAGTACTAATAATCCGTAAGCTTATGTACACCCTTTCCAGCCTCGTAAGAGGCTGGGGAAACTTTCTAATTATATTTTTTTCTTTATCTCAGTATGTTACGATATTCTGTAATGTTTATTAGCACCATGCTAATTTACCCATTGCAAAGCGACCTTAAGGTGGTTATTGCGGCGGGGCTCACCTCTTCCCATCCCGAACAGAGAAGTTAAGCCCGCCTGCGCAGATGGTACTGCAGTTATGTGGGAGAGTATGTCGTCGCCTTTCTTTATGGAACCCCAACTTGTAAAAGTTGGGGTTCTTTTTTTTTATAGGCACCAGGTGTCGGCTAAAAAGCCTCGATCTGTCGCCTTTCTTTTTAAAAAACCCTTATCCTAATCGGATAAGGGTTTTTTGTTTTATATCTAAAACCGATTGTAACTCGCTGTAAAGCCACATAAAGTAAATGTTTTCCTTTACAGATTTGGCTATTTTTAGAGAAGGATAAGTGTTGTTCAAATAGCCATATAATACTAATATGATTAGCATTTTAGGATGGTAAGGGATCAATCCTAAAACCTGTGGAGCAGCAAAAATTAGGCATAAATATTAGTTAGCCTAAAAAGAAAGAATTCTACATTTCTAACACCTCTAAACTGAGATCTAAAAGCTTTTATTTTGGCGTTAAAGGATTCTGCTGATGCATTAGTACTTCTATTATCAAAATAGTTCAATATGCTTTGATAATGATTGATTATGGTTCGAGATATTGTATTGAAAGACTTAAATCCAGATTGATTTACTTTTTCATGCCATTTAGCTAGTCTGGCAAAACCAATGATTTTATCGGTTGTGTTTTCAAAAATGTTCCGTAATCCTTGAGATAGATTGTAAGCTTCTTTTATGTCGGGATATAATTCAAACAACAATAATGCTCGTTGTAATTGATTCGCCGTCCATTTTGATTTATTCTTGTATAAGAAATACCTACTTCTAGCAAGTAACTGCTTAATAGTATCTCCATTAGTCAATACTTCAGGCTCAAACCTTTTCTTGTTTTTCTTCGCTTTTTCTATTGCCTGATTTTCTTGGTCTATAGCTTGCCAACGGTATTTAATTCTTATTTCCTGTAAAGCTTCTGTAGCCAATTTTTGAACGTGGAACCGGTCGATGACGCGAGTTGCATTAGGAAAGGATTTCTTGGCAATGAGCCCCATATTTCCTGCCATATCAAGGGTTATCTCGGTGACTAGATTTCGTTGTTTAAGAGGGATTCTTTCAATGATAGCGATTACCGTTTCCGCTTTAGTTCCAGCAATCATGGCCACTATAGTTCCTTTCTTTCCCTTTCCAGCTTTGTTGGTCAAAATAGTATAGAGTTCGCCATTGGACAAGGAGGTTTCGTCTATTGATAATCGTTTTCCAATGTTTTCAGGAAAAATAAGCCATTCTTTTGCGTGTAGTTTTTGATTCCATATTTTGAAATCACTTAAGAAATCTTTGTATTGATGTTGTAGGTTTTTACCGCTAACGCCATAGAAAGAGGCGATAGCATTGCAATCATTAGGCTTGGAATCTATGGATCTCTTTTAAAAAAGACGCAAACTCCTGTGTCACCCGAGTTCCGTCTGCTACTAAATTCCAATCTCTAAAAACTACTTTTCCAGTATCTTCGTTTAGCCATCTTCTTCGAGTGATATGAAGATATACCTGATGCCCACGAATAGGGAAATCCTGAACTGTTATTTCATCAAAGAACCCTTTTGAGCTCAATTTTGATTGTCGATGTTCTTTAGGAATTGAATTAATCTCCTTTAAGTAAAGATGAAGTATCTCTTCCTCTTTTTTATAGGAAGTCAGTTCAAAGTATTCAACTATGATTTCAGGAAGTAACAACTTGAGAAGGTCGACAAAAGAATCTTGCATTTGTATCTGATTTGGAAATACAAATATCTCTATTTTTATATTTCCCCACAACATTTAGACTTGATCCATGGTAAGCCGAAATGTCTCCTTCTTTATATTGAGAAATAATATCGGGAATATTTAATTTTTTAACAACAAAATCTATTAGTCTTGTAGAATGATTCTCTGGAATTAAAATATTTAAATCTAACGGAAAAAGGGCTTGTTGATGAACAGAAGGAGTCGTAAAAACGGCTTGTTTTGTCAGTGCTTTTAATGCTTATAAATACAAACTCAATTCTTTTTTGAGTCTGGATAGTGTTTTGGGTGTCATTATTAAATAATTAGTTCTATGTTTTTTTGGGATTTCTTAAAATAGCTGTGGGTTTCTGTGGAGTATTCTTAGGTATCTTTGATGGTGTGAATTTTTGAGAAGGTCTATTTCTCGCTGTATTTGTATTAGGTTAATTTAGATAAAAATAGCGTACTATTGGTTTTGATACGCAGTCTTAATTGCAGGGAGTTGTTTTGCGTGAGGGGTAGGAGCTAGCTACCAAAGTAGCGCGTAGAACCCGACAACTGCTCTAGAAAAGGGCCTCTAACACGCCTTGATGGCAGCCCTTTTTTAGAGTAGTTGGCACGCCCAAAAATAAAATATTAGGCGTGTGAAAAGGGACTTATTTTGGATTTAATTAACAATTATAGCGGGATAAAAACAACATTTTTAATGTACTTTTGTGACACTTTTATAAAAACGTAATTCTTTTACAGATGAATAAAAAACTATTCTCCTTTTTGTTTTCAACCCGATTAATGGCGCTACTTTTTATCACTTTTGCAATTGCGATGGGAGTGGGGACATTTGTGGAAAGCAAATACAATACGGATACGGCTCGGATTTGGATCTATAATGCGTGGTGGTTTGAGGTGATTATGGTGTTTTTTATGATTAATTTTGTGGGAAATATTAAGCGCTACCAATTGCTCAAAAAAGAAAAATGGGCAACTTTGTTATTGCATTTGGCTTTTGTTTTTATTCTTTTGGGTGCTTTTGTAACGCGGTATATTAGTTATGAAGGAATGATGCCCATACGTGAAGGTGCGACCGAAAACCAATTTTATTCGGATAAAACATTTTTGACCGTTTATGTTGATGGAGAGTATAAAGGCGAAATGAAACGCAGGGTTTTTGAAAAACCATTGTTGTTATCGCCTGTTACTAATAATAATTTTTCTATATCGGGGCAGTTTGCCGATACGCCTTTTGAGGTGGTGTACCAAGATTTTGTTATGGGTGCCAAAGAATATGTAAAACCAGATCCTAAAGGAACACTCTACTTAAAGTTAGTCGAAGCTGGGGATGGAGGCCGTGAAGAGCATTTTTTGAAATCAGGAGAGGTTCAAAACATTCATAACGTGTTGTTTGCTTTAAATTTTCCGACCGAAGGAGCAATTAATATCAATACAACTGGGGCCGAATATACTATTCAAACCCCATTTGAAGGAAATTTTATGCGCATGGCCGACAAGCTTCAGGGTAGTGTTGCCAAAGATGTGGTACAACCCTTAATGATGCGCTCGTTATATAGTATTGGCGAAAAGCGTTTTGTGTTTCCGGATCTTGCCACCAAAGGACATATTGCTTACGAATCTAACCAGGATTTTAAAGCCAAAAACCATGAAGATGCTTTGGTTATAAAAGTAAAAGCCGATGGACAAGAAAAAGAGGTTACCATTGTGGGATCTAAAGGAAAAATAGGTCAGGCCAAAACGGTTAAAATTGGCGCTATGGACTATAGTTTCTTTTACGGAAGTAAGGCTTATGTGTTGCCTTTTAAGGTTAAATTAAATGATTTTATTGCACAGAAATATCCAGGAACCGAAAAAAGTTATTCTTCGTTTGAGAGTAAAGTAACCGTACTAGATAGTACCGAAACCTTTGATGCCAGAATTTTTATGAATCATGTTTTAGACCACAAAGGCTATCGTTTTTTTCAATCCTCATTTGATCCAGACGAAAAAGGAACTGTTTTGTCTGTAAACCACGACTTTTGGGGCACCAATATTACATATTTTGGTTATTTCTTGTTGTACATTGCCATGATGGCAATTATGTTTACTAAACACTCTCGTTTTGCAGATTTAAAACGAAAATTGGCATTAGTCAAAATCAAAAAATCCAAACTAGTTACCATTTTTGTTTTGCTAATCAGCATGAGTGGTTTTTCGCAAGCGCACAATCATGTACATGATGCAAACGGAAACCACGCCGATCATGCCCCAAACCAAGAGCAAGCACATGCGGATAACCACACTGCTCGGGTAGCTCCCACCGAAAAACAATTGGATTCGTTATTAAATAAATTTAAGATCAAAGAGGCGCATGCTGCTAAATTTGGACGCTTGATTATTCAGGATGCTGGCGGAAGAATGAAGCCTATCAATACTTTTTCGTCCGAACTCTTGCGTAAAGTAAGCCATTCTAATGCTTACAAAGGCATGAATCCAGACCAAGTATTTTTGTCTATGTCTCAATATGCCCAATTATGGATTGAGATTCCTTTAATACATTTACGAAGCGGTAATGATAGTCTGCGCAAGTTGGTTGGCGTAGATATCAAAGCCAAAACAGCTCCATTTATTGCTTTCTTTGACGAAAAAGGAAACTACAAATTGGCACCCTATTTAGATGCTGCCTACAAAGCAGCTAATCCGAATCAATTTGAAAAAGATTTTATCGAGACTGACAAACGAGTAAATTTGATGGAATCTGCCTTGAGCGGAAGGATACTAAAGATTTTTCCGATTCCTAATAACCCTAATAACAAATGGGTTTCGGCATTAGAGCTTGGCGAAGCAGGTTTAAAAGGCATGGATTCTACGTATACCAAAAGGGTATTACCACTGTATTTTGGATCCCTAAATCAAGCATCAAAATCTGGAGATTATAAAAATGCCGACGATTTAGTAGAGAGTTTAAACGGATTTCAGAAGAAATTTGGAGCCAAAGTACGCCCTAGCGAAGACAAAATTTCGGCCGAAATAATGTACAATAAATACGATTTACTTCAAAAACTGCCTTTTGCCTATTTATTTGCATCCATTTTAATGTTAGCCTTTACCATACTTCAAATTTTTAAAGAAACCAAGCTAATGCGCATTTTGGTAAATAGCATGCATGTTGTAATTGCCGTTTTATTTATTTTGCACACCGTAACATTAGCTGCTCGTTGGTATATTTCGGGTCATGCACCATGGAGTAATGCCTACGAAGCTATTGTATACGTAGCTTGGTCCACCATGTTCTTTGGATTAGCATTTGACATCAAATCAAAGTTAACCGTTGCTTCGGCAGCATTTGTTACCTCCATGATCTTGTCTGCGGCATACATGAACTGGATTGATCCCGAAATAGCTAACTTACAACCAGTGCTCAACTCGTATTGGTTGATGATACACGTAGCAGTAATTGTAGCCAGCTACGGACCAACAGCTCTAGGGATGATATTGGGTTTTGTATCCTTACTGCTTATCTTTTTTACCAACGATAAGAACAAGGCCAAAATGGATTTAAACATTCAAGAAATCACCTACATTAACGAAATGGCATTAACCATTGGATTAATCATGCTAACCATCGGAAACTTTTTGGGCGGACAATGGGCCAACGAAAGTTGGGGACGCTACTGGGGTTGGGACCCAAAAGAAACCTGGGCCCTAATCAGCATTATGATTTACGCCTTTGTTATTCATGCCCGATTTGTACCAGCATTAAGAGGAAAATGGGTTTTCAACCTGATGAGTATGTTTGCCTTTGTATCCATATTATTCACCTACTATGGCGTAAACTTCCACCTAGTAGGCTTACACTCCTACGCAAGTGGCGAAGCCCATTCCTTAAATTGGATATGGTACTCCCTAGGAGCAATCAGTTTGATTGGCGCAATTACCTATCCAAAATACCGAAAATATTATAAAAAATAAGTAGCCTATGTTGCTACAAACCAAAAAGGTTCAACCCATTAAAGTTGAACCTTTTTTTATACACTAAACCTTCCTTGGGCGTGCCCCTACAGTTGTTCCGGCTACCGCCTCACAACCTCGGGTCGGGCTATTGTTGCAATCTTTTTTAGAATTCTATTGCATTCCATCCCAAAAAAGGATTTCCACGGCTATCCCTCACGCAACACAAGCTATCCCGCCTTAATGATCTCTGCAACAGCAGCCTCATAATTACGAATACTATTGGCTTTCTTTATTTTTTTATGCACCTTGTGCGAATTTTCAAAAATAACCGAAAAATACTCCCACAAATGGTGCATTTTTAAAAGTATGTGCGTAGTTCCAGACAAAGACTCACTATAACCTGCATACAACGTTTGATGAAATTCACGAAACAACTCCATTTTATTTTTGGGATATTCTGTAGTATTATTTTTAATCATACTCGGCAAAAAAGGATCTCCAATCAAACCCCGACCAATCATCCAATGAGCAATAGTCGGAAAACGCGCTTGCATTTCCTGAAACTTGGCCACAGAGGTAATATCCCCATTATAATATAGCTTCACCTTGCTTTGCTCTACACAAGTTTGAAAAGCATCCAAATCCACCCCACCTTTATACAATTGTTTTCCTATGCGAGCATGAATAGCCACATTTTTGACGGCATATTTTTCTAAAATAGGCAACACATCCAAAATTTCATCAGGACTATCATAGCCCAAACGCATTTTCATCGAAACCACAATATCGGATTCGTTTTGCACTTGATGCAAAATCTGTTCAATTTTCTGCGTATTGCTAATCAATCCAGAACCCATGCCACATTTGGTAACCATCGGGTAGGGACAACCTAAATTCCAGTTCAATTCTGTATAACCTAATTCCTGAACATATTTAGATACAAACAAAAACTCCTCGGCATCATTGGTGATAATTTGCGGAATAACTTCTAATTCAGAATTGTTCTCCGGCAATAAATCCCGTTGGTACGAAGATTTTATGACCATTTTTCCGTTCAAGCGGATGTATGGCGCATAAAACGTATCGATACCGCCAAAGATTTTGTTTTGTGCATTTCTAAATCGAAAATCTGTAAAGCCTTGTAATGGCGAGGAAAGTAAGGTATAACTCATATAAAATATAAAGGTACAAATATAGCATACTTTATGCGGTTATACTTTGGTTTGATGGGGTTTTATTAGTAGGATGGAGTACTGGCTCTAAATCAGCGAACCTTTGGCGTCCATCACGGCCCTACCTCAGTGATTGTTTTTAAAATAGTAATTAGTACTTTTTGCGCTTTTTTTTTAATAAATTTGTAAGACTCCAAAAACTACCACCAAAATAGTGGAGGCTACTTTTAAAAAATACAAACCATGAAAAAAACACTAGTAATAGCAGGTATTGTAGCTCTAATTATAGGCACTATACTTTATGCACAAAACACCGAACCATCCAAACAGTCCAAAACTCAAAATACCCATACCATGATAAAACCCACCATATACCAATTTAAGGTTACCGATATTGCAGGCAATACGTTTGATTTTGCCAGCCTTAAAGGCAAAAAAATACTCATTGTTAACACCGCCTCAGAGTGCGGATTAACCCCACAATACGAAGATCTAGAAACATTATACACTACCTACAAAAGCCAGGATTTGGTGGTTGTTGGATTTCCGTCCAATAATTTTGGAGGCCAAGAACCAGGCACCAACAAAGAGATTGCTAGCTTTTGTCAAAAAAACTACGGTGTTAGTTTTCCTATGATGAACAAAGTATCCGTAAAAGGCGATGATATGTGTGCTATTTACCAGTTTTTGACCCAAAAAGATAAAAATGGTTTGCAAGACTCTGACGTAGAATGGAATTTTCAGAAATATTTAATCAACAAAAACGGAGAGCTCGAAAAAGTACTTTCGCCAAGAACCTTACCTACAGATCCTGCCATACTAAATTGGATAAAAGCATAAAATACCGCTTTGCATACAAATAAGTATAAAAGAGAGGGTTTTACTTTCTTGTCTAGGCAAGACTAAAGTAAAACCCTCTCTTTATTATTTCAGAATAAGCTGCATAAACACACTATCGAGCCACCGATTGAATTTGTAGCCTGTTTCTTTAAGGATACCAACGGTTTTAAAACCATATTTTTCGTGAAAAACAATGCTGCTTTGATTCTCGGCATCAATAACAGCAATCATGGTGTGTAATCCTTGTTTTTTTGCTACTACAATAAGTGCCTCAAGGAGTTGTTTTCCGAGGCCTTTGCCATGAAATTCATTGGCAACATACACCGAATGTTCTACCGTAAATTTATAAGCTTCTTTAAAACGAAACTCACTATACATACCAAAACCCACTACCTTGCCAGCAAATTCAGCCACAATTACCGGAAAGTTGTTGTTTATTTTGTCTTCTAAAAGGGCTTTTTGTTGCGCATAGGTTCGGGGTTCATAATCGTAGAGAGCCGTAGAGTGAAGAATGTGGTAGTTAAGAATAGCCACTATTGCTTGGGTATCTTGGGTCTTGTAGTTTCTTAAAAGCATTTCCATGGAGTAACTATTTGTTTCCAAAAATAACAAAATTCAGTTAAAATAAAGCCAAAAGCCTGCACAAGTTTGTAACTTTGCTAGGGTTGCATTTTTCTGCAACTTGGCACTTTAAAACCCCACACTTTAACCTAAATAACGGAATGATTTACCCAAAAATACCTTTAGCACAAAGCGTCATCGAAATTTGTTTGGCTAAAGGGGTCACCACCATAGTACTCTCGCCAGGATCCAGAAACGCACCATTAATATTGGGATTTACTACCAATCCAAATTTTGATTGTTATAGCATTGCAGACGAAAGATGCGCTGCGTTTTTTGCCTTAGGTATTGCCCAACAAACCAACTCTGTCGTGGCAGTGGTGTGCAGTTCTGGATCCGCCTTATTGAATTATTATCCTGCTTTTTCAGAAGCGTTTTATAGCCAAATTCCTTTATTGGTTATTTCTGCAGATAGACCCCAAAGCAAGATTGATATTGGTGATGGCCAAACCATCAGGCAAGAAAATGTATTTGCAAACCACTCCTTGTATAATGCTAATTTATCTCAAGAGGCTTCTGTAGAGAATGACATGCACATCAACAAAGCCATTGATGCCGCTAGTTACAAAAAAGGCCCTGTACATATTAATGTACCTTTTGAAGAGCCTTTGTACCAAACCGTTACAGCGCTTTCTGTAACGCCAGTGATTACTGCTACTGCCAAAACGACTCCTGTGATTCCGGCTAAGGAGTTGGCAGGGTTTGCTACCATTTGGAACAATTCTGCCAAAAAGATGGTTTTGGTGGGAGTGCATCCGCCCAATACCATAGACGCGGCTGTACTAGCATATCTGGCTAAAGATCCCTCTGTGATCGTAATGACGGAGACTACCTCCAATTTGCACCATTCTAGTTTTGTAGAGGCCATTGATAGTGTGATTACCCCATTTACTACCCAAGATTTTGAAGATTTTAAACCAGATATTTTGCTGACTTTTGGTGGTATGGTGGTTTCTAAACGCATCAAAGCTTTTTTGCGAAGCTACCAACCCGAACACCACTGGCACTTGGATCCATTACGAGCTTACGATACCTTTGGAGTTCTAACCAAGCATTTTGAGTGTAGTCCAAATGCTTTTTTTGCTCTTTTTTTGCCCTTGGTTGCTACCAATGCCAAGAGCAGTTATCATGCTAAAATGGCTGCTGTAGTAGCCTTGCGCAAACAAAAAACAGCCGCTTATTTGGCTACGATTCCGTTTTCGGACTTTAAGGTTTTTGAAATAGTGATTGCCTCTTTGCCAGTTGGATGTCAATTGCAGATTAGCAACAGTTCTCCTATTAGGTATGCACAATTGCTTGCCATAGATCCTTCTATTGAGGTGTTTTGCAACCGAGGCACTAGTGGTATTGACGGCAGTACTTCTACGGCAATTGGAGCGGCTGTGGCACAGAATAAACCAACGGTGTTTATTACTGGAGATATAGGCTTTTTGTATGATAGCAATGCTTTATGGAATATGTATATTCCGAAAAATTTCAAAATTATTTTGATCAATAATGGCGGCGGAGGCATTTTTAGAATTCTGCCTGGACACGAAGAAACCCCTGTTTTTAATACTTTTTTTGAAACAACACACCAATTAACAGCAGTACATTTGGCAAAAATGTATGGTTTAAACTACCAATTGGTACAAGATCAGGCAGAATTGGAGAGTAGTTTGCCTGATTTTTTTGCTTTGCAAGATGCTCCAGCAATTTTAGAAATACGCACTCCGACCTTACAAAATGATTTGGTATTGCTGCAGTTTTTTAAAGAACTAACCTAAGGCGGCAAGCAGACGAGGCTGGGATAATGGATCTGAGGAACCAAAAAGGAGCCTTAAAAACACGATGCTGTGAACTTTAGGAGTTTTTTATCGGATATTTTAACTCTTGGTCTGTATTTAGAATAAATTATCAAAAAATGGTAGGCACTTTTGAATAATTGTTTAAATTTGAGAATATATAATACTAACCTTAATTATTAAATTTATTCTTATGAGCAAGAGAGACGAATTAATTGTAAAATACGCAGCAGATTTAAAAGATAAATGTGGTGTAACTCCAGATATGGATTTGTTAACCAAAGTAACTATTGGTTGTGGTCCATCTATTTACAATACGGATTCTTCCACGGTGGCAGGTAGCCAACAATCAGAATTAGATACGGTTAAAAATAATTTTTTGATTAAAAAATTAGGTTTAAATGACGGTCCAGAATTAGATGCGGCTATAGATGCAGTGATGGAAAAATATGGCCGTTCTAACAAAACCAAACATAGAGCTGTGGTGTATTATTTATTAGCAGTTCATTTTAAAAAAGAAGCTATTTATAATAAATAGTCTCTTTTTTAAAGAATAGTAAAGCGCCATTGGCGCTTTTTTTGTGTTTGTTTTTAAAATAAAGAACTAAAAAGGCGTGCTTGTTTTTACAGAATAATAGGGCTTTTGCGGTTTTATTGTGTTGCTAGTATAAAATTACCGAACTTTGCACTCCCGAAACCTATTGTAACTATAATATTGGAGTGGTTAGAGACAGTGTTTGGGATATTCAAACCATAAATTTAAATTAGATATGAGCAGAAATAATGATCGAAACATAAAAAAACATAACGATAAATTGCACAAAGCGCAAGATAAAGCCAAGCAATCCAAGTTGCTTAGAGCCGAAAAGTTGAAACAAATAACCAAGTTGTTTAATCAAACAAAAACTACTACAGACAACTAAATCGTAACTTATGGAAGAGAATACGTATGCCTTATTGAAACAAAATGTTCAGGAAATAATTGATTTTATTGCTGCTAAAAACGCTATAGATGCCAAAAATAAACTGGTTGTAGTGAGCGAGCAACTGGATGATTTATTGGATTTTTCGGAGGATGATGCAGATTTAATAGAAATTAGTAAATACCAGGTTTTATTGAACCAATTGCAACAAAAAATAGTTGCGCTAAATGGTCATCTATAATTTTTGGCTATGGTAAATTGTTATTGTGGTGCCTTAGAACGTTTTGAGAACTGTTGTAAACCCTATATTTTGGGTGATTTAAAGGCGCCTACTGCTGTGGCTTTAATGCGTTCTAGGTATACTGCTTTTGCGACTCATAATGCAGATTATTTGATGGCTACCACGCATTTTTCTACCAGAAAACACCACAATAGAGCCGATATTTTGGATTGGGCTACCAGTAATCAGTGGATTAAGTTGTTGGTTTTGAGTGCTACTGCCAATACGGTTCATTTTAAAGCGTTTTATTTGGATAGTGAGGGTAACTCCCAGTTACATCAAGAGCATTCTATTTTTAAATTAGAGGATGGAAATTGGTTTTATGTGGATGGGGATTTGTATTGATTTGTGGTTTTTGGATTTGTAAAGAGGGTTTTGCGTGAGTGATTGCAGCGGAAATCCCATGCTTTTTTGGCATGGATTGGGAGCGTAAAGCACGACCCTTGTGGTCACGCCCAAAATGTATAGGCGCTTTTAAGGGTGTATTGCGCCTGTGGTACCTTTGTTGTTTGGGGTTAATTGGTAAATGGTTTTGGGGTGTATGTTGGGTTCTTTGCGGTGCGAAACATACAGTATGCTTAGGTTTGTGTGTTGGGATAGGTGGTTTATTAACTGTGCCACGAGGCTTACGTTGGTGTCATCTAGTCCTTCTAGTGGCTCGTCTAAAATCAATAAGGGTGGGTGTTTTATTACTGCTCGCACTATTAGAGCAAGTCTTTGTTGGCCTATGGATAGGGTTTTAAAGGCGGTGTTTTTGTGGGCACTCAGGCCTAGGAGTTCTAGCCATTGTTGTACTATGTTTAGTTGTAAATCGCTGGCTTGGCTGTACAGACCTATGGAGTCAAAAAAGCCAGATAACACCATTTGCTCTAGGGTGTTGTTGGTTTGGAATACTTCTATCATAGCCGTAGAAAAATAGCCAATGTTTTTTTTGATGTCCCATATAGTTTCTCCGCTTCCTTTTTGAAATCCAAAAAGATGTAAGTCCTGGCCGTAGCCTTTGGTGTTTTCGCCTGTGATTAAGGATAGTAAGGTGCTTTTGCCGGAACCATTTGGACCTAGTAAATGCCAGAATTCGCCCTTTTTGATGGTCCAGTTTATTTGGTTCAAAATTGGTTTTTGATGGTAATGGACACATAGATTGGTCATTTTGACTAGTATGTCTTGGTCTAAAAAGATGGGTTCTAGCGGGGCTGGTATTTGGGTTGCCAGAAAGTGGTGTGCTGGGGTTATAATGGATTTTAATAGCTTTAGGTCAAAAGAATTGTCATCGACGGCTGCTTTTGGAATCTCTAGAATGTCTAGGTCTACCATGCGGTTTGCTAGTAGTATTATCTGGGTTTTTTGGGTTAGTTGTTGTAGGGTGTTTATAATGGTTTGTCTAGATTTTTGGTCCAGATGGTCTAAGGGGTTGTCTAGGATTAGATACTCTGGTTGTTGGTGGATGCAGTAGTTCAAGAATACTTTTTTGCGCTCTCCAGAAGAATAAGTTTGTAACTTTCGGTTGGTATCTAATGCGCTGCTTAGGGCATTATATTGGTGTTCTTTTTGGATAAAGGCGTTTATGGTTGCGTCTGAAAACACCATGCCTTTTTGGTGGTTATAGATGGATAATTTGCCCGTTGCTTGGTTAGAGATGAGGGTGTTTATGAATTTATTTTTGTCTACTTGGTTGGATAAAAAAATCCCCAAATGCTGTAATTGTTGCATTGTTTTTTATTTAAGAAGATAAAATTAAACTTATTTTAGGGAATAAAACGGATAATTTTTAAATCTAACAACAACTATTTTTTTAGTTCCAAAACGTAGAGATACTATATTGGCGTTTAGGCTCCAAGTAGCCTTTTAGAGAGTTGGTTTTGGGTATTCTTATTTTAAATTAGTAGGTTGTGCCAACTTGGTGTAAAAGGGAACGAATATATACTACCTTGCATCAGTGGTTGTACTTGCAACCACGCAAACCAAATGGAAAATAGCTTTGAAGCTTTGATTGCTACTTATATTGCTAATGGGGTAGGGATTTCGGAATTTTTTTTGAGCACTACTTTATCGACTAACTTAAGACAAAATTTATGTAATTTACAACAAAAGAGTTTGCTTATTGCTGCCGGTACCGGAAATGCTGCTATGGTATCTTATGATACGGATATACGTAGTGATTCTATTTATTGGTTGGATAAAAAACACAACGATCCTTTTGAAAACCAATTTTTTGCTCAAATGGAGGCTTTTATTCTTTATTTGAATGAAAGTTGTTTTGCAGGTATTACGGGCTACGAATTTCATTATGCATTGTATGAAAAGGGCGATTTTTATTTGCAACATTTAGACCAATTTAAAAGCAATCCAAGCAGAAAGTATTCTATTATTTGTTATTTAAATCCGGATTGGAAAGAAGCAGATGGAGGCGAATTATTGATCCATCTTTTGGATACAAACCAAAAAATTCCTCCTACGGCTGGCAAAACCGTTTTTTTTAAAAGTGATCAATTGTTGCATGAAGTTTTGCTTACTAATACTACCAGAATGAGTATTACTGGCTGGTTAAAGAGTGATTAATTTTGGTGTTTTGTGGCTCTTGATTAGTTTGTTAAAGGCTAATCTTAAACTAAGTACATTTTTAAAAATAAAAGGATTATTTTTTTGATAAATTATCATTCAAAAAAAATAAACTATGATTATCTTTGCACAAAAAACCTGTAAATGGAAAAAATTTTCAACAATACACAAGTTGCCTTTTCATTAAAGAGTGATACAGAACTTGATCGTGCTTATTTTTTATTTAAAATGATTGCAAACCAACCCTTAGTTCGTATTGGAACTGCAATGACTAATTTTGCTCTAAAGGCAAAACTACCTGTTGAGGGACTAATTAGGGCTACTGTTTTTGATCATTTTTGTGGAGGAATCAATGAAGAAGATTGTCTGTCTGTGGTAGATAAAATGTACACCAAAGGGGTTTCGTCCGTATTGGATTACTCCGTAGAAGGAAAAGAGTCCGAAGACCAATTTGATGCTGCCTTAAAAATGACTCTCAAAACGATTGAATTTGCTAAGGAACGTATGGCAATACCTTTTGCTGTATTTAAACCCACTGGTTTAGGACGTTTTGAATTGTATGAAAAAATAGGCAGAAAAGAAGTTTTGTCCACCAAAGACCAAGCAGAATGGGATCGAGTAGTGGCTCGTTTTGATTTAGTTTGTAGTGAAGGACATAAAAAAGACGTAACCTTATTGATTGATGGCGAAGAAAGCTGGATGCAAGATGCTGCCGATGATTTAGTTACTGCCATGATGCGCAAGTATAATAAGGAAAAAGCAATTGTATTCAATACCTTACAATTGTATCGTTGGGATCGTTTGGATTATTTAAAAAAATTAGCTGCCCTTGCCAAAAGCGAAGGTTTTTATATAGGGATGAAAATTGTTCGTGGAGCTTATATGGAGAAAGAAAACCAACGCGCTTTGGATAAAGGATATCCTACTCCAATTTGTGCTACAAAACAAGCTACAGATACCAATTATGATACCACTGTTAAGTATATGATGGAGCATTTGGATCAAATGTCTATTTTTGCAGGCACCCATAACGAATCCAGCACCTATACACTAATGGAGTTGATGAAATCCAAAGGAATTGCCTCTAACGATACCCGAATTTGGTTTGGTCAACTGTATGGTATGAGTGACAATATCAGCTATAATTTAGCCCAAAACGGATACAATGTGGCTAAATATTTGCCTTTTGGACCTGTTAAAGATGTGATGCCTTACCTTATACGTCGTGCAGAAGAAAATACCTCTGTTGCTGGTCAAACCAGTCGTGAATTAGAGATGATTAAAGCAGAACGAAAACGCAGAAAAGCGAAATAATAGGTAATAAACAGGCTTTTTATATATAAAAAAACTCCATTAGGCATGACTTAATGGAGTTTTTTGGTAGTAGTTATTTTTTAAAAATCGGTAAACTGTAAGGTGCTTAAGTTTTTATATTTACCGTTTTCTAAAGCAATTAGCTCTTGATGGGTTCCTTTTTCGGAAACAATTCCGTTGTCTAGAACCAAAATTTGATCGGCACTACGGATGGTTGCTAGTCGGTGAGCAATTATAATACTTGTTCGCCCTTGCATAAGTATCTCTAAGGCTTCTTGAACCAGTTTTTCGCTCTCACTATCTAAGGAGGATGTGGCTTCGTCCAGAATCAAAATACTCGGATTTTTAAGCAAAGCTCTGGCAATGGCTATACGTTGGCGTTGTCCGCCAGATAATTTAATTCCTCTTTCGCCTACAATGGTTTCAAATTTTTCTGGAAAACCTTCTATAAAATTTAAAGCGTTGGCTTGTTTTGCGGCCATATAAATTTCATCCTCTGTGGCGTTGGGTTTACCGTAGGCAATATTTTCTTTAATGGTTCCACCAAAAAGGATCACATCTTGAGGAACAATACTCATGTTGCCTCTTAACGTTTCCAGATCATAATCATAGATGTTTTTACCATCAATTAAGATCGTTCCGCTTTCAATATCATAAAAACGCAACAGTAAAGAAGCAATAGTAGATTTACCCGCTCCACTAGGGCCAACTATGGCAATTTTTTGTCCAAAGGCAACATCAAAGCTTACTGCTTTAAGCACTTCTATTTCTTTACGCGATGGGTAGCTAAAAGCCACGTTACAAAAGTTTACGGTTCCTTTTAATTTAATTGGATTTGCTGTATCTATGGTGGTAGATATGGCTTCTGGTTTTTCGTCTAATAATTCAAAAACACGCTCTGTGGCACCAACTGCTTTTTGAATTTGTGCATACATCTCGGCAATACCACCAAAAGACGCTCCTATGAAGGTAGTGTATAGTATAAAGGAAATTAAATCTCCAACGCCTTCTACTTCGCCTTTTATGGTCAAGGTAATTCCGTACCAAACTACGGCAACGACACATCCAAAAAGGCATAATATTATAAAGGAGGCAAAGTAACCTCTATATTGGCCACCTTTAATAGCAATTTTTACAATTTCATTAATTTTATTTTTGTACCGTTGTAGTTCATACCATTCATTAGCAAAGGCCTTAACATTAGTGATACCTTGTAGTGTTTCCTCTACGATTACTTGACTTTCGGCTACTTTATCTTGTGTTTTTTTGCCATATTTTCGAATAAAACGACCAAACACTACCGCTCCCACTGCCACAAGCGGTACAATGCAAAGCATCATTAACGTTAATTTTGGGGATATACTACCCAGAATTATAAATCCTCCAACAATTAAAATAAATTGACGTAAAAACTCGGCAATTGTTGTTGTAAAAGTATCTTGTAATTGAGAGATATCGGCACTAATACGGCTATTTAGTTCTCCGACACGTTTTTGGGAAAAAAAAGACATTGGCAATTTTATCAAATTCTCGTAGAGTGCAAATCGAATATTGGATAAGGAATTTTCGGTAAAGTTAACAAAAAGCGATATTCTAAAAAAAGAGAATATAGCTTGTAAGGCCAAAACCCCCATTAATAATAAGGCAATCTCATTTGCTTGATCCAAATCTTTATTAGTAACACAATCTACCAACATACCCATTAATTTTGGAAAGGCTAGGGCAGTGGCACTGGTCAACAACAAAAAAATCAATCCTACAAAAAATTTCCATTTGTGATTTGTAGCATATTTAAAAATCCGAAGTGCTTTTTGAAGCGAATTGGAGTTTAATTTCGCTTTTGGTAAATCATTTTCTTTAATTCGAGCCATTTTTTTTTATTTATGATGCAAAGGTACCACTATAGGCAATCATTACAAAAAAATAATATAGCGATGTTTTTTTGTAAGTTATTGTAATAGAGGTATAAAGAAAAATAGCACAAAAAAAAGTGATTTATTTTTTTAAAAAGGCTTGTAAATACCAATTCTAAGTGTATCTTTGCACCAGCAATAACAAATGACAACTTAATTTGGTTTGCTTCTAAAATAGGGCGATTAGCTCAGCTGGTTCAGAGCACCTCGTTTACACCGAGGGGGTCGGGGGTTCGAACCCCTCATCGCCCACAAAACTTCTCAAGAAATTGAGAAGTTTTTTTTTGCAATAAAAATTCCAACCCATCCTTTTTTGGGATCAATCCCAAAACCTGTGGAGCGACAAGAATTAGGGGATCAGTCTCAAAACGGATCAGTCCCAAAACCTGTGGAGCAGCAAAAATTAGGCATAAATAGTAGTTAGCCTAAAAAGAAAGAATTCTACATTTCGAACACCTCTAAACTGAGATCTAAATGCTTTTATTTTTGCATTGAACGATTCAGCCGAAGCATTAGTACTTCTGTTATCAAAATAGTTTAATATGGTTTGGTAATGATTTATAATTGTGCGAGAGATTGTATTGAAAGACTTAAATCCAGATTGATTTACTTTTTCATGCCATTTAGCTAATTTTGCAAAACCAATAATTTTATCGGTTGTTTTCTCAAAGATATTTCTCAAATCCTGAGCTAAATCATAGGCTTTTTCAATGTCAGGATACAATTCAAATAATACTACAGCTCGTTCTATTTGATTTTTAGACCACTTTGATTTGGGATCAATCCCAAAACCTGTGGAGCGACAAGAATTGGATCAATCCCAAAACCTGTGGAGCGACAAGAATTAGGCATAAATAGTAGTTAGCCTAAAAAGAAAGAATTCTACATTTCGAACACCTCTAAACTGAGATCTAAAAGCTTTTATTTTGGCGTTAAAGGATTCTGCTGATGCATTAGTACTTCTGTTATCAAAATAGTTTAATATGCTTTGATAATGATTCATTATCGATCTTGAGATTGTATTGAAAGACTTAAAACCAGATTGATTTACTTTTTCATGCCATTTAGCTAGTCTGGCAAAACCAATGATTTTATCCGTTGTGTTTTCAAAAATGTTCCGTAATTCTTGAGATAGATTGTAAGCTTCTTTTATGTCGGGATATAATTCAAACAACAATAATGCTCGTTGTAATTGATTCGCCGTCCATTTTGATTTATTCTTGTATAAGAAATACCTACTTCTAGCAAGTAACTGCTTAATAGTATCTCCATTAGTCAATACTTCAGGCTCAAACCTTTTCTTGTTTTTCTTCGCTTTTTCTATTGCCTGATTTTCTTGGTCTATAGCTTGCCAACGGTATTTAATTCTTATTTCCTGTAAAGCTTCTGTAGCCAATTTTTGAACATGGAACCGGTCGATGACGCGAGTAGCATTAGGGAAACATTTTTTAGCAATCAATCCCATGTTTGCTGCCATGTCAAGAGTTATTTCGGTAACAGAATTTCGTAGTTTAAGCGGTATTTTTTCGATAATAGCAATTACTGTTTCTGCTTTGGTTCCAGCAATCATAGCGACTATAGTTCCTTTCTTTCCCTTTCCAGCTTTGTTGGTCAAAATAGTATAGAGTTCGCCATTGGACAAGGAGGTTTCGTCAATTGATAAGCGTTTGCCTATGTTTTCTGGAAATATAAGCCATTGTTTTGCGTGTAGTTTTTGATCCCATATTTTGAAATCACTTAAGAAATCTTTGTATTGATGTTGTAGATTCTTACCGCTAACGCCATAGAAAGAGGCGATAGCATTGCAATCATTAGGCTTGGAATCTATGGATCTCTTTTAAAAAAGACGCAAACTCCTGTGTCACCCGAGTTCCGTCTGCTACTAAATTCCAATCTCTAAAAACTACTTTTCCAGTATCTTCATTCAGCCATCTTCTTCGAGTGATATGAAGATATACCTGATGCCCACGAATAGGGAAATCCTGAACTGTTATTTCATCAAAGAATCCTTTTGAGCTCAATTTTGATTGTCGATGTTCTTTAGGAATTGAATTAATCTCCTTTAAGTAAAGATGAAGTATCTCTTCCTCTTTTTTATAGGAAGTCAGTTCAAAGTATTCAACTATAATTTCAGGAAGTAACAACTTGAGAAGGTCGACAAAAGAATCTTGCATTTGTATTAAATTTTAAAATGCAAATATCTAAATTTAATATTTCCCCACAACATTTAGACTTGATCCAAACAAACCCTACCTATATACAAAAAAAAACAAAGGAGCTATTTCCTGCTATCCGCTACAATCTACCTCGCCGAACCCCGTCTCGGCAGGATTTCCACTACTATCAGGGCTAGGAGCGAGGCGTCTCAAAACCAATCTCATTCCAAAGTTAAGCCTACCTATATATAAAGACAACAGATACACCTGCAAAAAACAACCACCAAACCCCTAAAACCAGCAGAATAACCACCCAAAAAGCAGCGAAGACCTATAAAAGCAACAAAAGAAGCATTTGTATAGAATTAAAAACAAAGCAGTTAGCGATTCATATTAATAAAAGGTGAATAAAAGGTAAAAAAAGTATTGATTAACCGAAAAAAGGCGGTAGTTTTGCACCCGCAACAAGAAACAAGTTCTTTCAAATACTGGCAAGCAGAAGAAATCAAGGCGAAAATTTATTTTTCAAAAAAGAGTTCAAAAGCTTGTGAGAATTAAAGCAAAAGTTTACATTTGCACCCCGCAAACAAGCGACGTTATTTGACATACTGCTAAGAGAAATAGAGAAAAAGTTAAAAAATTATTTTTAAAAAAAAACCTCAAAATTTTCTTGCCAGTTACCAAAACAAGTTGTAGTTTTGCACCCGCTTCGAGAGTCATGAAAATTGACTAACGAAACGAGAAACAAGATAAGACACGTTCCTAGACATATTGAATTGACAGCCGTTTTAAGAGAGATCTTAAGACAAAGAATAAGAGTAATAGAAATGCAAGAATAAAAAAGAACCAATAGATCTTCAGTCAAAAATAAATAGCTTAGAGATAAGCAAACAATATACGATGAAGAGTTTGATCCTGGCTCAGGATGAACGCTAGCGGCAGGCTTAACACATGCAAGTCGAGGGGTATAGTTCTTCGGAACTAGAGACCGGCGCACGGGTGCGTAACGCGTATGCAATCTACCTTTCACAGAGGGATAGCCCAGAGAAATTTGGATTAATACCTCATAGTATAGCAGTCTCGCATGAGACCACTATTAAAGATTTATCGGTGAAAGATGAGCATGCGTCCCATTAGCTAGTTGGTATGGTAACGGCATACCAAGGCTACGATGGGTAGGGGTCCTGAGAGGGAGATCCCCCACACTGGTACTGAGACACGGACCAGACTCCTACGGGAGGCAGCAGTGAGGAATATTGGACAATGGGCGCAAGCCTGATCCAGCCATGCCGCGTGCAGGATGACGGTCCTATGGATTGTAAACTGCTTTTATACAGGAAGAAACCCTGGTTCGAGAACCAGCTTGACGGTACTGTAAGAATAAGGATCGGCTAACTCCGTGCCAGCAGCCGCGGTAATACGGAGGATCCAAGCGTTATCCGGAATCATTGGGTTTAAAGGGTCCGTAGGCGGTCAGATAAGTCAGTGGTGAAAGCCCATCGCTCAACGGTGGAACGGCCATTGATACTGTCTGACTTGAATTATTAGGAAGTAACTAGAATATGTAGTGTAGCGGTGAAATGCTTAGAGATTACATGGAATACCAATTGCGAAGGCAGGTTACTACTAATTGATTGACGCTGATGGACGAAAGCGTGGGTAGCGAACAGGATTAGATACCCTGGTAGTCCACGCCGTAAACGATGGATACTAGCTGTTGGGCGCAAGTTCAGTGGCTAAGCGAAAGTGATAAGTATCCCACCTGGGGAGTACGAACGCAAGTTTGAAACTCAAAGGAATTGACGGGGGCCCGCACAAGCGGTGGAGCATGTGGTTTAATTCGATGATACGCGAGGAACCTTACCAAGGCTTAAATGTAGATTGACCGGTTTGGAAACAGACCTTTCGCAAGACAATTTACAAGGTGCTGCATGGTTGTCGTCAGCTCGTGCCGTGAGGTGTCAGGTTAAGTCCTATAACGAGCGCAACCCCTGTTGTTAGTTGCCATCGAGTCAAGTCGGGAACTCTAACAAGACTGCCAGTGTAAACTGTGAGGAAGGTGGGGATGACGTCAAATCATCACGGCCCTTACGCCTTGGGCTACACACGTGCTACAATGGACGGTACAGAGAGCAGCCACTATGCAAATAGGAGCGAATCTACAAAACCGTTCTCAGTTCGGATCGGAGTCTGCAACTCGACTCCGTGAAGCTGGAATCGCTAGTAATCGGATATCAGCCATGATCCGGTGAATACGTTCCCGGGCCTTGTACACACCGCCCGTCAAGCCATGGAAGCTGGGGGTGCCTGAAGTCGGTGACCGCAAGGAGCTGCCTAGGGTAAAACTGGTAACTAGGGCTAAGTCGTAACAAGGTAGCCGTACCGGAAGGTGCGGCTGGAACACCTCCTTTCTAGAGCCTTAGTGTTAGCGCAAGCACGCTAGGGAAAGAGACGAAAAGAGAAGTTGGTCATTATGCTTAAAGTTTTATTACTCTTGCTGTTAATTTAAAAAAAAGAACAAATAATTTAAGAATGAAGAGTGTCTCGTAGCTCAGCTGGTTAGAGTACTACACTGATAATGTAGGGGTCGACAGTTCGAGTCTGTCCGAGACAACAATTTAGGATTAGTTATATATAAGGAAATTTTAGAAGTATGAGTATGAATACCTTAATTCAAAATTCAACATTCATAATTTAAGATTAGAAATGGGGGATTAGCTCAGCTGGCTAGAGCGCCTGCCTTGCACGCAGGAGGTCAACGGTTCGACTCCGTTATTCTCCACAATTCCGAAAGGAAAAAAGTTCATTGACATATTGAGATAAGAAAATATTACAAGTAGAAAGCGTTTTTTACTATTAGTAGTAAAAGACAAAAAAAACGGTCTTAATTAATTTTAAGATTGGTACAATAAGCAAAATAAGGGCGTATGGGGGATGCCTTGGCTCTCAGAGGCGATGAAGGGCGTGATAAGCTGCGAAAAGTTACGGGGACGAGCACACATCGATTGATCCGTAAATACCCGAATGGGGCAACCCACTATGTTGAAGACATAGTACACCTACGGGTGGGCAAACCCGCTGAACTGAAACATCTAAGTAGGCGGAGGAGAAGAAAACAAAAGTGATTCCGTAAGTAGTGGCGAGCGAACGCGGATTAGCCCAAACCAAAGTTGTTACGGCAATTTTGGGGTTGTAGGACCACGATATTCCATGTAAAACGAACTAGAATCTACTGGAAAGTAGAACCAAAGAGGGTGATAGTCCTGTATAGGTAAGTGCTATAATGGATAGTGGTATCCTGAGTAGGGCGGGACACGAGAAATCCTGTCTGAATTTGGCGGGACCATCCGCTAAGGCTAAATACTCCTGAGAGACCGATAGTGAACCAGTACCGTGAGGGAAAGGTGAAAAGAACCGTGAATAACGGAGTGAAATAGATCCTGAAACCATACGCTTACAAGCGGTCGGAGCCCTTTCGTGGGGTGACGGCGTGCCTTTTGCATAATGAGCCTACGAGTTAACGTTGCTGGCAAGGATAAGTGGTTAAGCCACGGATCCGTAGCGAAAGCGAGTCTGAATAGGGCGCTTTAGTCAGTAGTGTTAGACGCGAAACCGTGTGATCTACCCATGGACAGGTTGAAGCTTTGTTAACCCAAAGTGGAGGACCGAACCCGTTGACGTTGAAAAGTCTTGGGATGATCTGTGGGTAGGGGTGAAAGGCCAATCAAACTCGGAAATAGCTCGTACTCCCCGAAATGCATTTAGGTGCAGCGTTATGTATAAGTTATATAGAGGTAGAGCTACTGATTGGATGCGGGGGCTTCACCGCCTACCAATTCCTGACAAACTCCGAATGCTATATAATGTTTCATAACAGTGAGGGCTTGGGTGCTAAGGTCCAAGTCCGAGAGGGAAAGAACCCAGACCATCAGCTAAGGTCCCCAAATATATACTAAGTTGAAAGAACGCGGTTTGTCTGCCTAGACAGCTAGGATGTTGGCTTGGAAGCAGCCATTCATTTAAAGAGTGCGTAACAGCTCACTAGTCGAGCGGACGAGCATGGATAATAATCGGGCATAAGTATATTACCGAAGCTATGGATTTACGATAATACGTAAGTGGTAGGGGAGCATTCTAATGGGGTTGAAGGTGATTCGTAAGGGTTGCTGGACTAATTAGAAAAGAAAATGTAGGCATAAGTAACGATAATGCGGGCGAGAAACCCGCACACCGAAAGACTAAGGTTTCCACAGCTATGCTAATCAGCTGTGGGTTAGTCGGGACCTAAGGCGAACCCGAAAGGGACAGTCGATGGACAACGGGTTAATATTCCCGTACTAGTTTTAACTGTGATGGGGTGACGGAGTAATGAAAGTGTCGCGAACTGACGGAATAGTTCGTTGAAGTACGTACCTATAGGCTGCGCAGGCAAATCCACGCGGCTTGGGGAAATACGATAGTACTCGGCGTCTTCGGACAAAGAGATAGTACACCTAAGCGCTTCCAAGAAAAACCTCTAAACTTCAGGTTAATAGTACCCGTACCGCAAACCGACACAGGTAGTCGAGATGAGAATTCTAAGGTGCTCGAGAGATTCATGGCTAAGGAATTAGGCAAAATAGACCCGTAACTTCGGGAGAAGGGTCGCCAGCAGCAATGCTGGCCGCAGTGAAGAGGTCCAGGCGACTGTTTATCAAAAACACAGGGCTCTGCAAAATCGTAAGATGAAGTATAGGGCCTGACACCTGCCCGGTGCTGGAAGGTTAAGAGGAGATGTTATCTTCGGAGAAGCATTGAATTGAAGCCCCAGTAAACGGCGGCCGTAACTATAACGGTCCTAAGGTAGCGAAATTCCTTGTCGGGTAAGTTCCGACCTGCACGAATGGTGTAACGATCTGGACACTGTCTCAGCCATGAGCTCGGTGAAATTGTAGTAGCGGTGAAGATGCCGCTTACCCGCAGTGGGACGAAAAGACCCTGTGCACCTTTACTATAGCTTAGTATTGACCTTGGACAAATGATGTGTAGGATAGGTTGGAGACTATGAAGTGGCGTCGCTAGGCGTTGTGGAGTCATTGTTGAAATACAACCCTTTGTTTGTCTGAGGCCTAACCCCGCATTGCGGGGGACATTGCTTGGTGGGTAGTTTGACTGGGGTGGTCGCCTCCAAAAGAGTAACGGAGGCTTCTAAAGGTTCCCTCAGTACGCTTGGTAACCGTGCGTAGAGTGCAATGGCATAAGGGAGCTTGACTGAGAGACATACAGGTCGATCAGGTACGAAAGTAGAGCATAGTGATCCGGTGGTTCCGCATGGAAGGGCCATCGCTCAAAGGATAAAAGGTACGCCGGGGATAACAGGCTGATCTCCCCCAAGAGCTCATATCGACGGGGGGGTTTGGCACCTCGATGTCGGCTCGTCACATCCTGGGGCTGGAGAAGGTCCCAAGGGTTGGGCTGTTCGCCCATTAAAGTGGCACGCGAGCTGGGTTCAGAACGTCGTGAGACAGTTCGGTCTCTATCTACTGTGGGCGCAAGAAATTTGAGTGGATCTGATTCTAGTACGAGAGGACCGAATTGGACAAACCTCTAGTGTATCTGTTGTCACGCCAGTGGCATGGCAGAGTAGCTACGTTTGGAAGGGATAAGCGCTGAAAGCATATAAGCGCGAAACCCACCACAAGATGAGATTTCTTTTAAGGATCGTGGGAGATGACCACGTTGATAGGCTATAGATGTAAAGGCAGTAATGTCATAGTCGAGTAGTACTAATAATCCGTAAGCTTATGTACACCCTTTCCAGCCTCGCAAGAGGCTGGGGAAACTTTCTAATTATATTTTTTTCTTTATCTCAGTATGTTACGATATTCTGTAATGTTTATTAGCACCATGCTAATTTACCCATTGCAAAACGACCTTAAGGTGGTTATTGCGGCGGGGCTCACCTCTTCCCATCCCGAACAGAGAAGTTAAGCCCGCCTGCGCAGATGGTACTGCAGTTATGTGGGAGAGTATGTCGTCGCCTTTCTTTTTAAAAAACCCTTATCCTAATTCGGATAAGGGTTTTTTGTTTTATATCTAAAACCCATTGGATCTAATTTAGTTGGTCTTAAAAAGCGATCAATCCTAAAACCTGTGGAGCAGCAAAAATTAGGCATAAATATTAGTTAGCCTAAAAAGAAAGAATTCTACATTTCGAACACCTCTAAACTGAGATCTAAAAGCTTTTATTTTGGCGTTAAAGGATTCTGCTGATGCATTAGTACTTCTGTTATCAAAATAGTTTAATATGCTTTGATAATGATTGATTATGGTTCGAGATATTGTATTGAAAGACTTAAATCCTGATTGATTTACTTTTTCATGCCATTTAGCTAGTCTGGCAAAACCAATGATTTTATCGGTTGTGTTTTCAAAAATGTTCCGTAATCCTTGAGATAGATTGTAAGCTTCTTTTATGTCGGGATATAATTCAAACAACAATAATGCTCGTTGTAATTGATTCGCCGTCCATTTTGATTTATTCTTGTATAAGAAATACCTACTTCTAGCAAGTAACTGCTTAATAGTATCTCCATTAGTCAATACTTCAGGCTCAAACCTTTTCTTGTTTTTCTTCGCTTTTTCTATTGCCTGATTTTCTTGGTCTATAGCTTGCCAACGGTATTTGATCCTGATTTCTTGTAAAGCCTCTAACGCTAATTTTTGCACATGGAATCTATCTGTGACACGAGTGGCATTAGGGAAACATTTTTTAGCTATCAATCCCATGTTTGCTGCCATGTCAAGAGTAATTTCCTTGACTAGATTGCGCTGTTTAAGCGGTATTTTTTCAATAACACTAATAACTGTTTCCGCTTTAGTTCCTGCAATCATAGCCACTATAGTTCCTTTCTTTCCCTTTCCAGCTTTGTTGGTCAAAATAGTATAGAGTTCGCCATTGGACAAGGAGGTTTCGTCAATTGATAAGCGTTTGCCTATGTTTTCTGGAAATATAAGCCATTGTTTTGCGTGTAGTTTTTGATCCCATATTTTGAAATCACTTAAGAAATCTTTGTATTGATGTTGTAGATTTTTACCGCTAACACCATAGAAAGAGGCTATAGCATTGCAATCATTTGGGCTGGAATCTATGGATCTCTTTTAAAAAAGACGCAAACTCCTGGGTTACACGAGTTCCGTCTGCTACTAAATTCCAATCTCTAAAAACTACTTTTCCAGTATCTTCATTCAGCCATCTTCTTCGAGTGATATGAAGATATACCTGATGCCCACGAATAGGGAAATCCTGAACTGTTATTTCATCAAAGAATCCTTTTGAGCTCAATTTTGATTGTCGATGTTCTTTAGGAATTGAATTAATCTCCTTTAAGTAAAGATGAAGTATCTCTTCCTCTTTTTTATAGGAAGTCAGTTCAAAGTATTCAACTATGATTTCAGGAAGTAACAACTTGAGAAGGTCGACAAAAGAATCTTGCATTTGTATCTGATTTGGAAATACAAATATCTCTATTTTTATATTTCCCCACAACTTTTAGACTTGATCCATATAAATGCTTTTATTGCATCATTTGCATAAAGTTTTTGTCTATAATATATTTAATATTGTATTTTTATTAAAAAAATTCACTAATGTCCACTTAAAATAAGCTGAAAACCAATTGGTTAGTAATATGTTCAGTGACATTATTGTAATCTGATTTCATAAGTAATTCATTTACAGGTGTTTTATCGAGTAATGATGCTGATAAAATTTGCAAAATTTCGTAATTTGAACGATTGATTTTTAAATCATTCGCAATGATTGAAACCAAGCAATAAGTTATTATTGCAATGTTGACTTGAATACGAACAGCATTTTGTGTTATCCCCCAAAAAGCCTTAACTTTTAAATGTTATTTAATCCATTTGAAGAATAATTCAATTGCCAACGCTATTTATAAAGTAAGGCGATTTGTTGGGCTGATAAATCAAAATTGTTGGTCAAAAAGATTAGTGTTTTTTTATTTTCAGGATTAATATACTTTACTTTTCTTATCTTTCCGGGATAATCTTTTGAAGTATAAAATCCGTCGATTTTTCCTATTTGATCATAGATAACTCCTGTTGATTTATCCGTTTTTTTGGAATACATCCTCTTGAATTTTAAATTTGATTTTGCTCTAACAACAAAATAAGCTGATGATTTAGTAATTCTATAAAGCCTTAAATAATCAACGTAAGCACGGTCAAAAATATAATAAGCAAAAGCCTCATAATTAATAATATCCATCGCGTTAACATCGTAAATATTTGCCTCTGTAATATGAATAAAAACGCGGATTTGTGTATTTATATCAAAAAGTGTGTGGAGTTTTATTCCAGCTTTGGTTGTTCTAAAATGAGCCCACCAAAATACACTTAGACATAAGTCAATTGTTGAAGAATCAAATGCATAAATATTGCCTTTTATTTCAAAACTATTGTTGTAGTTTTTATCTTGAGCAATCAATATTAAATGGTTAGCAAAGTCTTCAAATATCTTATAATTACGATTCTCATTTGCCTTGGATAAGTTGCTTCGAGTAACACTTTTACCAAAACCTAAATGATACGATTTTGATTGATGTGCTTCGATAACAATTATTAAATCTCTCAAGCTATCACGAGAAGATAATTGACCGAAAATCATAGATAAAAGTTGATTCCAACAAGTAAAATGTTTAACATATTTATTACCATCATACTTTGTTACAAATCTATCAAAAACACGTTGTGGCAGAAATTCAACCAATTGAGAAAAGACATATTTTCCTTGATTCATATTCGTAAAAGTTAATTTACGAACATAATAGATTCATTTCAAATCGTCACGCTAAAAAAAATGACTTAAAATACAGATTTACAATAATTTCAAAGAACTTTTTTTAATCTTTAGTGGACACTATTGAAAAAAATTAACAACCCAATAACTTTTTTTGTTGTGTTTAAAAGATGCTCTAGAGTCCTTGAGAGATATAGTAAGCCTTTCGTTATCCGAATATAATCCAAATAAATAGATACGCTTCTTATTTTTAGTTGTCTGTCCATTTTTTTTGATTTATATAAGTAATAATTAGTTTTGACAAATAAATGGTTGCAGTTTTTCCATAGTTTAAAAATTTTGGAATATGTGTTTTGTTTTCGGATTTAGTATCTAGTTGTTTTCCGTGTCTATGGTTTCTCATTGGTTTTTTTATAAAGGTTTTTAAAGCTAATTTTTACATATGAATTTAGCGAGGTGGTATCACAAATTCGAAAATTTAAACATAAAATGGAGTAAATCTCTTCGTTAGTTGTAGGTCTTTTGATAAAAACTTTTAGCGATCAGCGGTATAGAATCAGCCATGTGTAAGGTAGTTTTGATAACAGTTTGTTTTCTAGATTTAATTTTACTCGGCTGTTCAATAACTTGTTCTGTCTTAGTGCCAGCAACAATAGTTACTAACTAATTTTTCTTGCCCTTGGCTTTTTATTGGTAATGATAAAATAAAGTTCCCTTAAGATAGAACGATTATATTAAAGTATAATTAGTGTTTTAAAAACCAGGAATCGATAAACTCTAAAAAAGTTTGTTTGTCTTTTATTAAAAATAAGGCTGGATTGCCAAATATTTTTAATTTAAAAGAATTATTTTTGTGTTTTACAGTCATCAAAAATTATAGATTTATGAAATATTATACCTTTTTAGTAGTTAGCTTTTTTATTTGTTTCAGTCCGATAGTATTTGCTCAAACTAATTTTAATAAAGTAGATGCTAATGGAAATAAACATGGCATTTGGAAAGGGGTTTATCAAGAGTCAAAAAGACCTAGGTATGAAGGTAATTTTACTCACGGAAAGGAAGTTGGGATGTTTAAATTTTTTGATGATACCAAAGCCAACACAGTAATTGCTACCCGAAATTTTGACGATAAGGGAAATGCTGCTTATACCATTTTTTATGATCAAGCCAATAATAAAGTAAGTGAAGGAAAAGTAGTCCATAAGTTGTTTGAAGGAGAATGGAAATACTACCACCAAGCTTCAAAAACAGTTATGACTCTGGAAAATTATAAAAATGGAAAGTTAGAAGGCTTGCGTTCTGTTTATTATTCAGATGGGAAAATTGCAGAAGAAACCAATTATAATAATAATTTGAAAAACGGTATTAGTAAAATATATTCTCAAAAAGGGATTGTGCTTGAAGAGGTTTATTATTCTAATAACCAGTATAATGGCCTTGCGATCTTTAGGGATGCACAAGGGAATATTGCTTCTACAGGGAAATTTATAAACAATAAGAAGGAAGGTATTTGGTCTTTTTTTGAAAATGGAAAAAAAGTTAAGGAAATCAATATGAGTTTTCCGCAGACTAAATCTAATTAGACTGCTAATTAATTGTAAATCTAGTGTACAACTACCATAAAACATTGTAGCTTTGTAGTGTGTATTTAAAATAAAAAATAAGATGAAACGTGTTGTAGTAGGGCTTTCTGGTGGTGTTGATTCAAGTGTTGCGGCCTATTTGTTGCAGGAACAAGGCTATGAAGTGATTGGCCTTTTTATGAAAAATTGGCATGATGATTCGGTTACTATATCCAATGAATGTCCTTGGCTCGAAGATAGTAACGATGCGCTATTGGTAGCTGAAAAATTAGGTATTCCTTTCCAAACAGTAGATTTAAGTGAAGAATACAAAGAAAAAATTGTGGACTATATGTTCAACGAATATGAAAAAGGAAGAACCCCAAATCCAGATGTGCTTTGCAATCGAGAGATAAAATTTGATGTGTTTATGAAAATTGCTCTGAGTCTTGGTGCGGATTATGTGGCAACGGGGCATTACTGCAAAAAAGCCCAAACGAGTATTGAAGGAAAAACAGTTTATCAATTACAAGCTGGGGCGGATGGCAACAAGGATCAGTCGTACTTTTTGTGCCAATTATCCCAAGAACAATTGTCAAAAGCATTATTTCCTATAGGAGAGTTAACCAAGCCAGAGGTTCGTGAAATAGCTACACAAATGGAATTAGTAACTGCCGAAAAGAAAGATTCGCAAGGACTCTGTTTTATAGGTAAAGTGCGTTTGCCAGAATTTTTGCAGCAAAAATTGCAGCCAAAAGAGGGAGTAATAGTTCAAATAGATAAAGATAATCCAATTTATAAAACGAAAAACGAACCGGTATTAAATTCAAGAGAAGAATTAATTTTAGCGGCTACTAAAATAACCTACACTCCAGAAATGGGTAACGTAGTAGGGAAGCACCAAGGAGCACATTATTTTACTATTGGACAACGCAAGGGACTCAATGTAGGTGGCACAAAAGAACCATTATTTATTATTGGAACAGACGTAGCTACTAATGTTATTTATACAGGATTGGGTAGTCAGCATCCTGGTTTGTTCCGAAAAGCACTTTTTATTGCCAATCCAGAAGTGCATTGGGTTCGATCAGATATGAAATTAGAACATGGTCAAAAACTCGAAGTAATGGTACGTATTAGATATAGACAGCCGCTGCAAAAGGCAATGTTGTATCAGTTTGAAACAGGTATGTATATTTCTTTTCAAGAACCGCAGTCTGCGATAACCGAAGGACAGTTTGCTGCTTGGTATCATGGGGATGAGTTATTAGGATCTGGTGTGATCTCTTAAATTACAAAAAAGAATAAGATAGTGACGTATTGAAAAACCAGATTGTAAATTATTTTTTTTGCAATCTGGTTTTTTAGGGATTTAATTTGTAGCTTAGTAAGCTAATTAAAAACCAACCATGAAGAATTTTATTTTACTATTATTACTCACAACAACCACTATTACTTTTGCGCAACAAGATGCTTGGGTGTATTTTAAGCCTAAAACTAATTCAGAATTTTATTATAATTCCCCATTAGAAATGCTAACTCAAAGAGCTATTGATAGAAGAACAAATCAAAATATTCCATTAGATCTAAAAGACATTCCAATAGATAAAACCTATATTAGTCAGATTAAATCTACCAATGGAATTAGCGTTATGGCAAAATCAAAATGGTTAAACGCCATTCATGTCAGAGGTACTCAAAATGCAATTAACAGTCTTAAATCAAAATCTTTTGTAGAGAAAGTAGATTTTGCTAACAAAAACCTCAATGCTGCCAATGGAACGATGCCTCCCGTTCTAACAAATGCTAGTAGAACTAAAAAACTAGCAAAAAAAACAAATACTGCAGTAGATTATAATTATGGTAATTCTGCCAATCAAATTGAGATGCTTAAAGGGCATCTTTTGCATAAGCAAAATTATACCGGTTCCGGAAAAATAATAGCCGTTTTGGACGCAGGATTTCCAGGTGTAAACACCATAGCGCCTTTTAAGCGGTTGCTAGGTGAAGGCAAAATATTAGGAGGATATAATTTTGTGGACAGAAACGATAATTTTTATACAGGTGATTCTCACGGAACGTCGGTTTTATCCACCATGGCGGGTTATGAGGCAAATAAATTAGTAGGTACTGCTCCAGATGCCTCTTATTACCTTTTTATTACAGAAAATGTTAATGCAGAAAACCCGGTTGAAGAATCTCTTTGGGTAGAAGCAGCAGAAAGAGCCGATAGCTTGGGTGTGGATGTAATCAATAGTTCTTTAGGGTATTTTGACTATGATGATACCAATTATAGTTATACCTACCAGCAAATGGACGGAAAAACAGCATTTGTTTCTAGAGGGGCAGAAATTGCCTGCAGTAGAGGGATGGTAGTGGTAATTTCGGCTGGAAATTCTGGAGATACCGTAAATCCACACATTGCTGTACCTGCAGATGCACCTTCGGCATTAACTATAGGAGCTGTAAACAGTTCTAAAATGTATGCCTCTTTTAGTTCTATAGGGCCTTCTTTTGATAATAGAGTAAAGCCTGAAGTTATGGCTCAAGGAGCTGCTACGGTATTGTCTAATCAATATGGCAGTATTACGACCTCTAATGGAACCTCCTTTTCAGGACCTATAATTGCAGGAATGGTAGCTAGTTTATGGCAAGCATTACCTAATAAGACTAGCAAAGAAATAAAGCAAATAATCCTGGAATCTTCGGATAGATTTATCAATCCTAATGCTCAGTATGGGTACGGAATACCAGATTTTAATTTGGCTATAACCAAAAATTTAGCCACTACAGATTTCAATGCTAAAGAAGCTAATTTTTATATTTACCCTAATCCAACTACTGATTTTGTTCAAGTTACCATTACAGATGGCTTTACTAAAGGGATGCTTTATTTTTATAATGAGTTAGGTCAAAAGGTTTTAGAGAAAGAATTGGCAAGTTCTTCTAATTTTATCTCCTTACAATCATTACGTACAGGGATTTATTTCTATAATTTTAAAACCGATACCTATACTACGAGCGGTAAAATAATTAAACAATAAATAACCTTCTTTTGACCGATAAGATAACCAAACTATTCCATATTAAATACCCCATTATTCAAGGAGGAATGATTTGGGTCAGCGGCTATAAGTTAGCCAGCGCAGTGAGTAACTCTGGTGGCTTAGGACTTATTGGAGCAGGATCAATGTATCCAGAGGTTTTGCGAGAACATATTCGGAAATGTAAAAAAGCAACTACAAAACCTTTTGGAGTAAATGTTCCTATGCTATACCCTGATTTGGCAGAAATAATGAAAATTATTGTTGACGAAGGTGTCTCTATAGTCTTTACCTCTGCCGGAAATCCCAAAACATGGACTGCTTATTTGCAACAGCATAACATAACCGTAGTACACGTGGTGAGTAGTGCTTTTTTTGCATTAAAAGCCCAAGATGCCGGGGTAGATGCAGTTGTTGCCGAAGGATTTGAAGCTGGAGGCCATAACGGAAGAGAGGAAACAACCACCCTAACGTTATTGCCTATAGTTAAAGAAAAAATCTCCATCCCAGTTATTGCTGCAGGAGGTATTGCTACAGGACGCAGTATGTTGGCAGCAATGGCATTAGGAGCAGATGGAGTACAGGTAGGAAGCAGATTTGCGGCTTGTTTAGAATCTTCTGCTCATGATAATTTTAAGCAAAAAATTATTGAAGCAACAGAAGGAGCTACACAAGTAACTTTAAAAGAACTTGCGCCAGTACGTTTGCTTAAAAATAAATTTTATGAAGACATCCAAGAACTATATGCAAACAACGGATCCAAACAAGAGTTGCAGACTCTTTTGGGTAGAGCTAGAGCAAAACTTGGTATGTTTGAAGGAAATATAACAGAAGGCGAGTTAGAAATAGGACAAGTTGCAGCATTAATACATCGGATAGAACCAGCAGCAACAATTATAGAAGAAATGGTGGCCGAATTTAAAAAAGTACAGCAAGAAGTAGCCGCGTTTGATTTTTAAATAAAAAAAATGAAAAAAAGATATTTATATATAGTTGGTATTCTATTAACGATGGCCATACAGCCGTCTTTTGCACAAAAATATAAATTTAAAACCTCTGGGTTTAGTGTTTTACAAAAAGACCAGAGAGGTAAATGGGGCAATTGGTCTGAGTTAGATTTAGTGGCTATTTCAATCCATTTGGATACCGACAAAAATAGATTTGTAGTTTATTTGCCTCTAATACAAGTGTATGACATCGTAGCCTACCAGCCTAGTTCTGAAAACGATACCGATTTAGTCTACTCTTTCAGTTGCAAGGATGCTAGTAGTGCCCTTTGCACCTTGTCTATAATTACCCGAAAAAAACAAGACAACAGAAAACAATTGTACATCACCTCTGAAGATAAAATTATTGTCTATAACATAGTCAATGCAATGTGATTTCAAGATAACACATCCCAAAAAAAAGGGATTCTTCAATTAGAAGAATCCCTTTTTTTATTGTAGTAAAACGCGTTAAGGTACTTTATAAAAAAAACACGTTATAGAAATATTAGAATTGCTCTCTTCCTGCAAAGTGGAATGCACCTTCAATAGCTGCGTTTTCATCACTGTCCGAACCATGAACTGCATTTTCTCCAATAGAAGTAGCATATGCTTTACGGATAGTTCCTTCGGCAGCCTCTGCTGGATTAGTAGCACCAATTAAAGTTCTGAAATCATCTACTGCGTTATCTTTTTCTAAAATAGCAGCAACAATTGGTCCTCTTGACATAAATGCAACTAATTCTCCGTAGAAAGGTCTTGCAGCATGTACTGCATAAAATGCCTCTGCATCTGCAACGGTAAGTTGTGTTAATTTTAAAGAAACAATTTTGAATCCTGCATTAGTAATCATTGCAAGAATGTTTCCGATGTGTCCGTTAGCAACTGCATCCGGCTTAATCATGGTAAATGTTCTATTAGTAGCCATTTTTTTTATTTTTATATTTTGTGCAAAAATAGTTTTTTTTGTTTAATAAAGAGATACTTTTTTACAATATAGTGATGCAATAGCGTTGTTACAAGGAGATAATTTCAAATTTTTGATCTAAAGGGCGCAGTTGTGCCAGTAATTTTGGAATCAAATCCGTGCCACTTTGCAAATAAAATTCCGAAAAATTAACCTGTCTTTCTTGCAAGCTCTTATTGGGGAAGAGTTCATTTTGAAGGTTGGTTGCACGTGTAATAATTTCTTTGCACTTTCTTTTTTGCGCTTTGAGCAACCGTTTTTCTAGATTTTCTAATCCTTTTATTTGTTTTATTTCTTGGGCTTTCACTGCTCCCACAAAAGATTTGTCGGTACGTTCTGCCAATTCATAAAGGGTTTTGAATTGCAGTTGCAACTGTTGCTTTTGGAGGGTTAAATCTATCGGAAATGCTGTGTTTTGTACGGTAACCTGATGAATAAGTGTTTCTTGTTTTGCAAATAGCTGGTGCCAATTAAGTGCAAGTTTATCTATTTTATGGGTTTGTTTCTCGGAGGTTAATAAAACGGAATTACGTACCACTAGTATCGGAAAAGAAATGTTTGCAGCATCAAAAAAAGATTTTAATTCTAACCAATAAGCAATTTCGCCGCCGCCGCCAATATAGGCTAAATTAGGCAAAATAACCTCTTGGTACAATGGACGCATAATTACATTAGGGCTAAATTTTTCGGGATTACTTTCTAAAAGTTGGGTTATTTCTGTACGGCTAAAATGGATTTTGGTATTGTTTATTTTATAAAGGCCTTTTTCGTAAATAATGCGTTCTCTTAAATCCTTTTCTATATAAAATAAATTAATATCTCTAGGAGTTACCTGAATGGGGTATTGGCTTAACTTTTGGGTAGTTTCTAGAACTGTTTTGTATGCGCTCTGGTGGTATAGTTCCTCTTTTATATAAGGTATAAAACGTTTTTTGAGCACTGGATTATCTGCATCGATGATTACTAATCCGGAGTTTCCAAAAAGAGTGTTGGCTAAATATCGGGTTGCATCTGCTAGATTGGTATGTTGTAGGTAAGCTTCTTGAAAGGTTTTTTTTAGTACCGAAGCATGGGTGCTGTTGCCAAGTTCTTGCTCAAAAAGTTCCAATACAGCATCCAAGCCTTCTGTGGACAAACGCCCCACGGGACCAGAACTTTCTTTGTTCCATCGAAATTTTTTTCCTTTAAAATTAAAATAATTAATTTCTTCAAAATCATGATCCTCAGTTGCCATCCAATATACCGGAACAAAATTATAGGCGGGGTATTTGGCCTTTAGATCTTTGGTTAGATTGATGGTTGTAATTATTTTGTACAAAAAGTAAAGCGGTCCGCTAAACAAATTAAGTTGGTGTCCTGTAGTGATGGTAAAGGTATTGGATACCTTAAGGGCTTCCATGTTTTGTTGGGTTAGGTCCGAAACAGGAACTCCTTTGTATTGTTTTTGCAAAACCAAAGCCAACTCTCCTCTAGAGGTATGGTCAAAATTGGTTGCTTTTTCATGAATTTGCGCCTCAAAGTTTTCTAGTTTTGCAAAACGATGGTAAAAGGGTTTTAAAGAGGGTTTTTCGTCTAAATAGTCTTTTATTAAAGAGGAAAAATAGCCAGAATTTTGATAGCTGATACAGTCCGTAGGCATAAGTGTAAATTTCTAAATTTAGTGCTAAAGTAATAAAAAATAAAGTTAGCCTTTTTAGCTTTAGCAAAGCTTTAGGAAAGGCTATAAACCAGATTTTTTTTTATTTACAAAAAAGTACGAATTGAATGTTTCTTTGGTGGTAGTTAATCTGGAGAGACAATTGCAAAAGG
This sequence comes from Flavobacterium crassostreae, assembly GCF_001831475.1. NCBI lineage: Bacteria > Pseudomonadati > Bacteroidota > Flavobacteriia > Flavobacteriales > Flavobacteriaceae > Flavobacterium > Flavobacterium crassostreae. The sequence continues at coordinate 1,523,428 of NZ_CP017688.1, forward strand.
AGGTCTATAAATAAAGAATAATTTCATAAATATGACCTATTTTTGCACCAAAAACCTCCCTTTTGAAAACAAAGCTATTTCTCATCACACCGCCTTTTACCCAATTAAACACACCGTATCCCGCAACGGCATACATTAAGGGTTTTTTGAACACCCTAAATATAGATTCTGTTCAGGCAGATTTAGGAATTGAAGTGATCCTGCAATTGTTCTCTAAAGAAGGATTAACACATTTGTTTGCATACTCTAAATCAGAAACCAAAGCAATTTCAGACAATAGCAAGCGTATCGTTGCATTAGCAGCAGAATACATAAAAACAATTGACGGCGTTATTGCTTTTTTGCAAGGCAAAAACCCAACCTTGGCGCTACAGATTTGTCAAGACGATTATTTGCCTGAGGCCTCTCGATTTACGCAGCTAGAAGAACTAGATTGGGCTTTTGGATCCATGGGAACGCAAGACAAAGCCAAGCATTTGGCCACCTTGTATTTGGAGGATATTTCTGATTTTATTGTAGATTGTGTCGATAGTAATTTTGGATTTAGTAGGTATGCAGAGCGTTTGGGGCGTAGCGCAAGTTCTTTTGATGGCTTGTATGAGGCATTACAGCAACAAAACACCTATATGGACACTATTTTGCTATCTATTCTGAAAGAAAAAATAGCCACCATCCAGCCCACTATTTTTTTAATATCGGTTCCCTTTCCAGGGAATTTATATAGTGCTTTTAAGGCAGCACAATGGGTCAAACAAAACCATCCCGAAATTAAAATTGCCATGGGTGGCGGTTTTCCTAACACAGAATTACGGTCCTTATCGGATGTTCGGGTTTTTGAGTTCTTTGATTTTATAACCTTAGATGATGGCGAATTGCCAGTAGAGGAATTAATTAAAAACGTTGTGGACCCAGATTATCAAACGTTTAAAAGAACTTTTGTTTTAGAAAACAACAAGGTAGTATATAAAAACAATGCCACTAAACCGGATTATAAGCAATCCCAAGTCGGTACTCCAGATTATACAGACTTACTTTTGGACCAATATATTTCAGTTATCGAAATTGTGAACCCCATGCACAGAATGTGGAGTGATGGCCGCTGGAACAAACTTACCATGGCTCACGGTTGTTATTGGGGCAAATGTACGTTTTGTGATATCTCTTTAGATTACATAAAAATTTACGAACCCGTTACAGCCAATTTGCTTTGTGATCGTATGGAAACAATGATTGCTCAAACCGGACAAAACGGGTTCCATTACGTAGATGAGGCAGCACCACCAGCTTTAATGCGAGCTTTGGCCATAGAAATTCTCAGACGAAAATTAGCCGTAACCTGGTGGACCAACATTCGGTTTGAAAAAAGTTTTACCGCAGATCTCTGCAAACTCCTTAAAGCCTCTGGATGCATTGCAGTTTCGGGAGGGTTAGAAGTAGCTTCGGATAGGTTACTAAAATTAATAGACAAAGGCGTTACAGTAGAACAAGTAGCTAAGGTCAATAGTAATTTTACCCAAGCAGGGATTATGGTTCATGCCTATTTGATGTACGGTTATCCCACACAAACAGTCCAAGAAACGGTGGATAGTCTAGAGATGGTACGGCAATTGTTTGCAGTTGGGGTTTTGCAATCGGGTTTTTGGCATCAATTTGCCATGACAGCCCACAGTCCTGTAGGCATGCATCCAGAAAAATTTGGTGTCGTAAAGCAGACCGAATCCATTGGAACTTTTGCAAACAATGACATTAATTATACCGACAAAACAGGCATTGCTCATGATAAGTTTAGTTTTGGACTCAAGAAATCCTTATTCAATTTCATGCACGGCATTTGTTTGGATTATGAGCTCCAAGAATGGTTTGATTTTAAAATTCCAAAAACAAAAATTGCCTCAGATTTTATTGAAAATGCCTTACAAGAGCAACTTAGTTTAAGTGTAAAACCCAATGCTAAAGTTATTTGGTTAGGAGGCACGCCACATGCAGAAGCTTTCACAAAATCCAAAAAAGGAAAATCTTGGGAAACATGCCAACTGACATTTCAGGATAAAAAAACCTGTTTTACCATTTCATTACATAAAGAGCAAGGGATTTGGTTGCAGATTATTTTAGAAAAAATAAAAGTGACCAATACCAAAGTATATACTTTTCAGGAAATAAAAGCAGATTTCGAAACCAATTTGCCTGATTTTGAACTTTTTTGGTTTTCTAAGCCCATTACAACTTTAAGAGAATTTGGTTTGCTAGTGCTGTAGTATTGCTATAAGGCCTGCTTTTGATACACCGCATAAATCACATTGATGGTATTTTGGTCCAAAGCAGGACTCAACTCTTTTTGCATGTAGTGCAATTTAAAAGCACTAACGGCAGCGCTTAAATTTTTGGTGTTATACCCAATGACACGCAAACCCAATTGAGGATCAAAATTTAAAGGAGCAGCCATCAAAGATTCTTCGTCATACCAAAGTCCAAAACCATTATCGGCCAAGGTTTTCCAAGGAAAAAGCACACTTGGATCTTGTTTACGGCCAGGAGCAATATCTGAGTGGCCTAAAATATTGGTAGCCGGAATGTTGTAATCTTTGGTTAATTTACGCAACAAAGCCATTAGGCTCGTTATTTGCGCCTCCGAAAACGGTTCTGTTCCATTATTATCTAATTCAATACCGATGGAGGAGGAGTTGATATCGGTATTTTTGCCCCAGCTACCACTACCTGCATGCCAAGCTCGTAAATAATCATTAAGCATTTGTACCACATCTCCATTATCATCAATCACATAATGAGCGCTCACTTGTGTTCTTTGCAAAGTAAAAGTTTTAATGGTCTGCTGTATCGAGTCTTGCGCAGTATGGTGTATAATTATAAAGTTGGGTTTGCGTAGATTAAAGTTAACGGTTCCTACCCACTTCATGGTGGTATTGTTTTTCAGGGAAGAATTTTCGGTATTATAAATACTATTTTTAAAGGTGTACAATTGCCTAGAATACAAGCTATCTATAGAGATAGTGCTTTTAGAAACAATAGGCAACGCCTCTGGCTCCTTATTGGAGATAACCTCTTTAAGATCTTTTAATTTAGTATTGTATTCTTTTTCACTAACTTTATAAGGGTTGGGTGAGCAAGATGCCATCAAGGCAAGCAAAGCAACGTAATAATAGTACTTATTCATGGAGTAAAACGCTTTTTAAAAACTACCTGTTTCTTCTTCTTTTTTGGTTAGAAATTTCACTTTCTACTTTCATGTTTTTAAATTTTTCTATTTGGTCTGGATTTAAAAACGCTTTTATTTTTCGGTCCGTGGTCTCGGATAACGCTTCTGCTTCCTTTGCTTTTTGTTCCGCATTACTATTGTTTTTAGACAAAACCCCTTGAGAGTGGATGCTCTCTGTCAAAACATTTGCAATAGCAATCTCTTGCAGCGCATCCAGATTTAGGGTAGATTTCATTCCGTCCATTATTTTAGCAACCGTAACTTCCACCGGAATTTCTTTAGGTTTATTCTGATCCATGTCTTGGTCTAACTTTCCTAATTGGCTTTGTCTGTTATTTCTGTCGTATCCATTTGCACTATATCCGCTATTGCGATACTGCGCCGTAATCGAATTAAAACTTAATAAAAAAAATAAAACAGATGTCAGTAGCGTTGATTTCATAATAAAATGTTTAAAAAGGCACTATTAAAATAAAAATTATTCCGTAACCGGTTCTCCATAAAGATCAAATTCAGTAGCTTCCGTAATTTTAATCCAAGCAAAATCAGCAGTTTTTAAATAATGCTTAGAGGCATCAATTAAAACCTCATTATCAACATCAGGGCTATCAAACTCCGTTCTTCCCACAAAATGGCCACCTTCTTTACGATCAATAATACACTTAAAAACCTGTCCAATTTTTTCTTGATTCAAATCCCACGAAATCTGAGATTGTAATTCCATAATTTCATTAGCACGAGCTTGTTTCACATCGTCCGGAACATCATCTTCAAGTAAATAGGCATGCGTATTTTCTTCGTGCGAGTAAGCAAAACAACCCATTCGATCAAACTTCATTTCTTGTACCCAATCTCTGAGCGTATTAAAATCTTCTTGTGTCTCCCCAGGATACCCAACAATTAAGGTTGTACGAATAGCTATTCCAGGCACTTTTGCACGAAAATCCTTTAGTAACGCAGTAGTTTTTTCTTGCGTAGTTCCTCTGCGCATGGATTTCAATACCGAATCCGAGATATGCTGCAACGGAATATCAATATAGTTACAAATCTTAGGTTCTCGCTGCATTAAGTCCAACACATCCATCGGAAAACCAGTCGGAAAAGCATAATGCAATCGAATCCATTCAATACCCTCCACCTTCACTAATGCTTCCAATAGTTCGGCAAGATTGCGTTTTTTATAAATATCCAGCCCATAATAGGTTAGATCCTGAGCAATCAAAATCAATTCCTTCACACCATCTCTGGCCAAACCCTCGGCTTCTTTAACTAATTTTTCAATAGGCTGCGAAACATGTTTGCCTCGCATTAACGGGATAGCACAAAAACTACACGGTCTATCACAACCTTCGGCAATTTTTAAGTATGCATAATTTTTTGGCGTAGTAGTCAAACGTTCGCCCAACAATTCGTGCTTATAATCCGCACCCAGAGCCTTCAATAATTGCGGTAATTCGGTAGTACCAAAAAACTGATCCACATTCGGGATTTCCTTTTCCAAATCCGGTCTGTAACGTTCCGACAAGCATCCAGTCACAAAAACTTTATCCACTAACCCCTTTTCTTTTTTATCGGCATATTCCAGAATCATATTAACCGATTCTGCTTTTGCATTGTCAATAAAACCGCAAGTATTAATCACAATAATATTTCCTTCCTTGTCAGCAGGAGCCTCATGTTCCACCTCTTTACCATTGGCACGGAGTTGTCCCATTAGGACCTCGCTGTCGTATATATTTTTAGAACACCCAAGAGTGATCACGTTAATTTTGTTCTTTTTTAAAGACTTGGTTCTCATAGATTTGTAAATTGGAGTGCAAAATTACAATTTTTATTTCGGCTAAAGTAATAGATTTCTATTTTTATGAAGCTAATCCTGCTGTCCGCTGTATCTTTTCCTAGCTAAAGAAGCTAGAAAAAGGATGCCGCTTCCATCAGGGCTAAAAAAAACCATCTAGATCCGTATTCCCTAGATGGTTTTTTAATCTACAAAAGCGCAACGCAATTACAATTCAAACAAAAAAGTCAACGAAACCGTATTGGTTACTGCATTAATTTTTGCACCATCCGTAAACCCTTGACTAAAAAAACCTTCTTCCGAAGCCCTTTTGGCGTAAGCATACGATAGATCGACTTTGGTGGCGCCAAAATTGTAACCCAAACCTCCAGAATAGCCATTCAGATCCCCAATGGTAGCTTTGTCTTTGTATGGACTCTGCTCGTATCGGTATCCAGCCCTTAAGCGCAATAATTTAATTTTATATTCGGCACCAACTCGTATCTCCGAAGTATTTGCCAGATCCGTACGCATGCTCTGGTTTAATTTGCCAAAATAGTTGTCATTCTCGGGCTTAAATTGGGTATTGCTATAGTTTTTTATAGCATAATCAATACTCACGAGCCCTTTTTTGTCAAAAACATAAGCCAAACTCCCCGTTAATTTGCTTGGAGTTTTTATTTTATAAGGTGCATACACGTTGGTGATTCTAGGATTTACGACATTCTGTTTACCGGATTCTGTGATGGAAGTTATTTTTTGGGTAAGCTCATCATTCAAGCGGTACCACGTAGCAGACTCATAGGCTAAACCAGCACGCAACGCATTGGTTACTTTGGCAATGGCACCTAATTGGAACGAAAATCCAGCCCCGTACGTGTAAAGATCGTTATCAAAACTTACTTTTTGAATAGGTAAAACTACAGTTGGTAGCTTCTTTTCTTCATGAAAACTAGAGTAGCGTCTGTAATCGGTAAAATGCGAGTTTAAATTCAAACCGATATAGAGTTTGTCTTTGTAGGTTGTAGCAGCATTAAAAGAGAGTTTGCTGTTGTATCCTTCTGTTCTTACGGCGTTTTGTTGGTAATAATTTGCTTTTTGTTGTACCGCAGATTCATAGACAGTATTGTCAACCACTTTATCTTTAGGATTAATAATGTAGGCATTATATCCCAAAAACGCTTGTTGTTCTTTGTTCACCAAATCTCTATATTGGTTGCTTTCTAATACGCCCAAAGGCACGCCATTAGCAAAACTCAAAAAATAGGCGTCAATGGAGTTGTTTGGGTTGGTTCCTTCCGAGTATACTGCGTTTTTAAAATTATTTGCATTCTCATAATTAACTCCAAAAGTAAATTTTTTCCAATCGCTTTTTTTGTCCTGATTATTAAAAACAAAAACACCTCCTGCTTGATTTATATCCAGGTTGTTGTTTTTTTCGGTCTTTTGGCTGCCAAAATAATCCGAATTATTTTGGGTATTGAAGTTGCTTAGTGTAACGGCTACTTGGTTGTTAATAAACACCGCAGAACCTGCCGGGTTTACGTTAAGAGAAGATAAATCTGCGCCAAGTGCGCCAAATGCCCCGCTCATTGCTCTGTAGCGAGCAGTTCCGTTTAAGTTGTCTTGCGAGTACCGTAGTGCATCGCGTATTTCTTGCGATTGTGCAGCGGTAAAAGAAAACCCTGTTAGTAGTACTAAAATATATTTTTTCATTTGATTGGAATAAAAGTGATGCCCTCTGGTTTAGTTTCCGCCTCTTCTGGAGTTTCCGCTAGAGCTCGATCTAGTGCTTGAGCTATTTCCATAATTGGTGGAGCTGGATCTATTGTTATTGTAATTGCTATTGGATCTTGACGGACTGTTGTTGCTAGGAGTGTAGCTTCTGTTGGGTGTAGTTTCTCTACGGTTAGTGTTGGTATTGGTGTTGGATCTTACAGGGGTGCTGTAGGAGTTATTTTGTCCTTGACTTCTTCGGTTGTTGTTATAATCGGTTGGATTGCTAGAGTTCCGTCTATACTCCCCATTGGTTGTAGTGTTGTAATTTCGGTTCGAGTTGCTTCGGTCCGTAGAGTATCGGTTAGCCGAATTTCGATCCGTAGAGTAGTTTCTATTAGAGTCTACTCGGTTGTTGGAGTAGTTTCTGTCCGAATTTCGGTTGCTGTAATTATAGTCCGAAGAACCTCTTCTGCTTGGGTTGTAAGAATAGTTGTTGCGGTTGTAATTGTAAGGGCGGTTGTAGTTGTAATACCCATAATAAGGCGTGTAATAATTGTAATTGTTCCATCCAAAATTGGTATAACCATAGCCATAATAAGGCGTGTTCCATCCAAAGGTACTCCAGCCATAATTATTCCAACCAAAGTTGTTGTATCCATAATAGGGTGCGTTCCATCCAAAACCAGAAGCATAGCCCCAGTTGTAAGGATAGCTGTTAATTTCGATGGTAGTGCTGTTGTATCTGCTGCCCCAATCTGGGTAATTTTGGTTAGCAGCGGCATTGTTGTTGTAATCGGTGTTGTTATAGTCGGAATTGTAATTTTCAACATCCGTAAAAATAGCCACATCTTGGTTCTTGTCTTGCAAGGCGTTAAAGTAGTCTTTGTAGGGCGTGTTGGGGTTGCTGGTTGTGTTTTGATAGGCAGTTTCTGGACGGTCTTGGGTAGTGGTTCCGTAAATGCCATCATTGTCATAGTAAGAACTATTTTGATAGGATCCGCAAGAAACTACTAAAAGGCTTAGCAATCCAATAGCAGCATATCTAATGCTATTTTTGGACGAAAAAATATTAGTTTTCATATCTCTGGGTGTTTTTATTGTTGCACATTACAAAAATAGTTAGTTTTGCTGAACTATTTAGTTAAATAAAATAATGCAAAATTTGTGCCAAACTATTCAATATGAGTAAGAACCTTACAACAAGATCAGAAGATTATTCAAAATGGTATAATGAACTGGTTGTTAAAGCCGATTTAGCCGAAAATTCAGGAGTTAGAGGATGTATGGTTATCAAGCCTTACGGATACGCCATTTGGGAAAAAATGCAAGCAGAATTAGACCGTATGTTTAAAGAAACAGGGCATCAAAATGCGTACTTTCCATTATTTGTACCCAAAAGTATGTTTGAAGCCGAGGAGAAAAATGCAGAAGGCTTTGCGAAAGAATGTGCTATCGTAACGCATTATAGATTAAAAAATGATCCAGATAAGCCAGGTAAATTAATGGTGGATCCCAATGCAAAATTAGAAGAAGAATTAATTGTACGTCCAACCAGTGAAGCCATTATTTGGTCTACCTACAAGGGGTGGGTGCAATCTTACCGAGACTTACCTTTGTTGATTAACCAATGGGCCAATGTAGTGCGTTGGGAAATGCGAACCCGTTTGTTTTTAAGAACTGCAGAATTTTTATGGCAAGAAGGGCATACGGCTCATGCTACCAAAAAAGAAGCCATTGCAGAATCGGAAACAATGATGCATATCTATGCAGAATTTGCCGAGAATTTTATGGCAATACCGGTGGTAAGAGGTGTTAAAACCGAAACAGAACGCTTTGCAGGTGCCGAAGAAACCTATTGTATTGAAGCTTTAATGCAAGATGGAAAAGCATTGCAGGCTGGTACGTCGCACTTTTTAGGACAAAATTTTGCCAAAGCTTTTGATGTAAAATTCGCAAATTCTGAAGGCAAGCAAGAATACGTTTGGGGTACATCATGGGGGGTTTCTACCCGACTTATGGGAGCGTTAGTAATGACGCATTCTGACGATAAAGGATTGGTGTTGCCGCCTAATTTGGCGCCTATACAAGTAGTTATTGTGCCTATTCATAAAACAGAAGAGCAACTCGAGCAAATTACTAACGAAGTAACGGTATTAGTAGCGCAATTAAAAAAGCTGGGTATTGCTGTTAAGTATGACCACAGAACAACCCAAAAGCCAGGCTTTAAATTTGCAGAATGGGAGTTAAAAGGAGTTCCAGTCAGAATTGCTATTGGGCCAAAGGATTTAGAAAACGGTACTTTTGAAATAGCACGAAGAGATACCTTGACCAAAGAATTGGTTTCAAAAGAAGGAATTGCTTCTTATATACAGGATTTGTTAGCGCAAATTCAGAAAGAGCTTTTTGATAAAGCGTTAAATTATAGAGATTCTCATATTACCGAAGTAAATAGTTTTGAAGAATTTCAGACAGTTTTAAATGATAAGGGCGGTTTTGTATCGGCACATTGGGACGGCACAGCTGCAACAGAAGCGCAGATACAAGAGTTGACCAAAGCTACTATCCGATGCATCCCTCTAGATCAAGCCGAAGAGGCGGGAGTCTGTGTGTTTACTGGTAAACCATCCAACAAAAGAGTGCTTTTTGCTAAGGCGTATTAAAAATATTTATTTTTTTTGCCTCAGCTATTGTGTGACTCAAAAATAGTTGTATCTTTGCATCCGCAATACAGAAGCAGGCCCGTTCGTCTATCGGTTAGGACGCATGGTTTTCATCCATGTAAGAGCGGTTCGATTCCGCTACGGGCTACTATCTTATTGTTGTCAAAGTGTCACTTACTTTAAAAAAAAGTGATAATGGCCCGTTCGTCTATCGGTTAGGACGCATGGTTTTCATCCATGTAAGAGCGGTTCGATTCCGCTACGGGCTACAAATAATCGTTAATATAGATTATACTAACTAGGAGGATAATGGTCCGTTCGTCTAGGGGTTAGGACGCCAAGATTTCGTCTTGGTAACAGGGGTTCGATTCCCTTACGGACTACAAATACAAAGAATAGTAAAAAGATAAAATTATAATAAAATGGCAAATCATAAGTCAGCTCTAAAAAGAATCAGAAGTAACGAAAAGAGAAGAGTATTAAACAAATACCAACACAAAACTACTCGTAATGCTATTAAAGCATTAAGAATAGCTACTGACAAAACTGATGCTACATCAAAATTGTCTAATGTTATCTCTATGATTGACAAGTTAGCTAAAAAGAATATTATTCATAATAATAAAGCTTCTAACTTAAAATCAAAGCTAACTAAATTTGTTGCTAAATTGTAATTACAATAAACAATACAAATTAAAAGCCTCTTTTTAAGAGGCTTTTTTTTTCCATAGTATTTGGATCAAAACAGTACTGCATTTTTATTCTAAATTTGGAGGCATAGCTCAGCTGGATAGAGCACCTGCCTTCTAAGCAGGCGGTCGAAGGTTCGAATCCTTCTGCCTTCACAAAAAAAACTCGTAATCAGATGATTACGAGTTTTTTAGGTTTGTAGTTATTGGTTTAGTTTCCTCTTAGGGTATATTTTACTACATTTTGATACAGAAATGAAAAAAACCGAAATAATTATAAGGTTAAAGTTGCTTCTGTTCGTTTAAAGTTGGCTCCAAAAAGGCATTAATGGATTAAGAATAGGGAAACTATTGACGAAATATTTTTTATATCAAAATAAAGTGTACCTTTGCAACCATTAAAAATAACAGATGGAATCAATTAGAAACATTGCAATTATTGCCCACGTCGATCACGGTAAAACAACTTTGGTTGATAAAATTATGTATCACTGTCAATTATTTCGTGACAACGAAAATACAGGAGATCTAATCCTTGATAACAACGACTTAGAGCGCGAAAGAGGTATTACTATTACCTCTAAGAATGTTTCTGTTCAGTATAAAGGAACAAAAATCAACATTATTGATACCCCTGGTCACGCCGATTTTGGTGGAGAAGTAGAGCGTGTATTAAATATGGCTGATGGAGTTTGTTTGCTTGTAGATGCATTTGAAGGGCCTATGCCACAAACGCGTTTTGTATTACAAAAAGCATTAGACCTTGGTTTGAAACCATGCGTTGTTATAAATAAAGTTGATAAAGAAAACTGTACTCCTGAAGAAGTTCATGAAAAAGTTTTTGACCTAATGTTTGAATTAGGCGCTACTGAAGAGCAGTTGGATTTTCCAGCAGTTTATGGTTCTGCTAAGAATAACTGGATGTCTGACCATTGGGAAAACATAACGGATAATGTAGAAGCATTATTGGATATGGTTATTGCTAATGTACCAGCTCCTAAAGTATCAGAAGGTACACCACAAATGTTAATTACCTCTTTGGATTTTTCTGCTTTTACAGGTCGTATCGCTATCGGTCGTTTAGAAAGAGGCGTTTTGAAAGAAGGCATGCCAATCTCATTAGTAAAAAGAGATGGTACTGTTATGAAATCTAGAATTAAAGAATTACACACCTTTGAAGGACTTGGTCGTAAAAAAGTACAAGAAGTAATTGCTGGAGATATTTGTGCAATAGTTGGAGTAGAAGGTTTTGAAATTGGGGATACTATCGCTGATTTTGAAAATCCGGAAGGCTTAGCTTCTATTGCTATTGATGAGCCTACTATGAGTATGTTGTTTACCATTAATGACTCTCCTTTCTTTGGAAAAGAAGGTAAATTTGTGACTTCTCGTCATATTAGAGAGCGTTTGACTAAAGAATTAGAGAAAAACTTAGCAATGAAATTAGGTGAAACTGATTCTGCAGATAAGTTTATGGTTTTTGGTCGTGGTGTACTTCACTTGTCTGTTCTTATTGAAACCATGAGAAGAGAAGGATATGAGTTACAAATTGGACAACCACAGGTTATCATTAAAGAAATTGATGGTAAAAAATGTGAACCAATTGAAGAATTAACCATTGACTTACCAGAAAATCTTTCAGGTAGAGCTGTAGAATTTGTTACTATCCGTAAAGGAGAAATGCTATCTATGGAAGGTAAAGGAGAACGTATGATTATCAAATTCAACATTCCATCTCGAGGAATCATTGGATTGCGTAATCAATTACTTACTGCAACCGCAGGTGAGGCTATTATGTCACACCGTTACATTGGATATGAGCCTTTTAAAGGAGCAATTCCAGGACGTAACAACGGTTCATTAATTTCTATGGAAAACGGAAAAGCAATTCCTTATTCTATTGATAAATTACAGGATCGTGGTAAATTCTTCGTTAATCCTAACGACGAAATCTATGAAGGACAAGTAATTGGAGAAAACTCACGTAGTGATGATATGTGTGTTAACGTAACAAAGGCTAAAAAACAGTCTAACGTACGTTCCTCAGGGAATGATGAGAAAGCGAGAATTATCCCTCCAATTATTTTTTCACTCGAAGAAGCTTTAGAGTACATTCAAAAAGACGAATATGTAGAGGTTACACCAAAATCAATACGTCTTAGAAAAATTTATTTGACAGAGACAGATAGAAAAAGATTTAAAATCTAAATTCGGATATATTTGTTTGTTTATCCAAACAAACTACATTTTAAAACAGCAATAAACATTGGTTTATTGCTGTTTTTTTTATTAAAAAGAGCCGTGGCAATTTGCTGTAAGCTGTTTTATTTTAATAAGGTATTCTCAATTGGTGTTTTAGGGATATAAGGAATACTTTTATTTTAAATGATTTATAAAACCGCAATATAAAAAACATGCTGTTTATCGATTCAAAACCAGTAGTATTTTGCTCCGCGATTAGTAGCAAAGACGGGTAACGGTTTATTGATACTCCGATAATAGAATAGTAATTTGCAATTTGCTTTATCTTTACATTAGGATAGTAGTTTTGACCCATAAAACAAATCCATTAAAATGAAAACAAATTACAAAGCTTTAGTATTACTTTCTTTAACTTTAGGGTTCGTATCTTGTGATAAAAACGATACAAAAGAAATTGAAGATCAAAACGGATCTAAAATAGTTTTAAAAGACCAATCCGTAACCCCTGCTTATTTATCCAAAAAATCCGGTTTTGAGAATTTAGAGATTTTTTCTATCTTAAGTTCTGATGATAAATTATCTGGTAGCCCTGATTTTGTATACGGTTCTATGGCAGATGGAATGGGATTAATGAAATTAGACAACGGAACTTTCTCTTTAATCAATAATATTGAGGCAGATTATTCTATTGCTAGAATTTCTTTTGACGAAACTTTTAAGCCAGTAAAAGGAGAATATATTTTAAATTCGGCAGCTACAGCAAGAACTGCTCAATGTTCAGGTAGCTTGATTACGCCAGCAGAACATGGTTTTGGGCCGCTTTATCTTTCAGGAGGAGAATGGGGAGGCGCCTCTAAAGGTGTTTTTGCAACAGATCCCTACAAGAGTGCCGATAATGCACAATTAGCTTCTATGTTACCTGCTTTAGGGCAATGGTCTACGGAGAATGCGGTAGTTTTAGGAAAAGATGCCTATGCAGATAAAACGGTGGTTATCATTGGAGACGATACTTCGGATAGTACAACTCCATCTGGACAATTAGCAATGTATGTTGGTAACCGAGGAAATTTGTCAAGTGGTAAATTGTATGGTTTAAAAGTTACCACTACAGGGATTAACTATGAGATGGATATGAAAGAAGGAACCACTTATGAGGCTTCTTTTGTAGAATATTCCGAAAGAACTTTGGATGCCTTAGAGACAGAATCTAGAGCAAAAGGAATCATGGGATTCTCTAGAGTGGAAGATATAGATTACCGTAAAGGATCTGGAGCTAATAATAGAGAGTTGTATTTTGCTGTAACTGGTAAAAAAAGCAATGCTTTAAAAGACAAAGGAACTTTTTATGGTAGAATTTATAGAGTAATTTTAGATAGTAAAGATCCAACCAAAGCTACCATTTCGTGTGTATTAGATGGAGATAATTTAACTGGTATTGCTAAATCTTTCCATAGCCCAGACAACGTAATGGTAACTAAAGATTATGTATACATCATGGAAGATCCAAACGGGTATCCAGATACTGCTGACAAAACCCACTTTGCTTATTTGTATCAATATAATATTAAAACAAAAGCATTAAAAGTGGTTTTAGAGTGCGATCAAAACAAAGCACAGGCTGCAGGAATAGGTAAAGCAAGTAGTATGTGGGAACTTACTGGTATGATTGACGTTTCGGAAACAATAGGAGTTGAAGGAAGTTTTTTAATGATCACTCAAAACCATGGTTGGGAAAAAGAGGCATTTACAGACAAAAAAGCCAATCCAACATCAGATAGTAACGAAGGAAGTCAACTCTACTTAATAAAAGGTTTAGAAAGATAGTAACTATGAAACTATTGAAATTCAGTACCCTAAGGGCTATATTTTTATATAGCCTTTTGGTTTTTTTGGCAAGTTGTAAAAAAGAAACGGCCTATGAGGAGGTATCATCGTTTAAAAAATTAGAAAAAATATATAAGACAGAATTAGTACAAACAGCAACTACTTTAGACCAATTAAATAAAGAAATAACCGTCACAGAAAAACAACAGAAATACCGAGAGGCCAGAAAACATTTCAAAATGGCCGAATCTATTTTGGCATTTACGGACTCGGATAGCTATACTTTTTTGAACCAACCCAATATTTTAAAAATAGAGGAGGAAGATTTTACAGACATAAAAATCAAAGAACCCAGAGGCTTCCAGGTTATAGAAGAACTATTGTTTGCGGACACAATAGACCAAGATGCACTAAAAAAGCAAGTGACCATTACCAGTACGCGGCTTAAATTTTTGCATAAAAACCAAACACTTCAGTTTTTAAAAAAACACCATATTCTTTGGATTTTGCGGGATGCAATACACCGTGTGGCTTTAACAGGGATTACTGGTTTTGATTCTCCGGTTCTAGAAAACTCCCTCGAAGAGAGCCAAACCGTGTACCAGTCTTTGTTGGTAATCCTGGATGTTTTTAAAAGCGAATTTAAGGATCCATCCTTATATAGTCAATGGACAAAACAACTAGAAAAGGATATTGCTTTTTTGGGTAAATCTAATTTTAAAGATTTGGATCGTTACGTTTTTATAAAAAACCATACGCAAGAAACGCTCAAAATATGGAATAAAACCGTTACAGATTGGAAGGTTACTTTTCCGTTCAAGCAACCATTTAATTATCAAACATCCGATTTGTTTTCCGACAAAACGTTCAACTTGTTGTATTTTACCAACCAGAATGGAGATGCAGTAACTGCAGATAAGATCGCATTGGGCAAACTTCTTTTTGAAGATAGCTCTTTATCCAAACAAAAAAACATGAGTTGTGCTTCGTGTCATAAAGAGGCGCTATATTTTACGGACGGATTAGCAAAATCAGCAGGAGCAACACGTAACTCTCCAACGTTGTTTTATGCGGCTTTTCAGAAAGGTTTTTTTCATGATAACCGAGCAGCAAGTCTAGAAGGCCAAGTGGTGGATGTAGTTAACAATCCAGCAGAATTTCATTTGTCTTTAAATGATTTAGAAGCTCGTGTCAAAGAAAAAACGGTCTACAAAGCTGCTTTCAATAAAGCCTACAATCAAGAGATTAGTAATGATTTAATTAGAAACGCCATTGCTTCCTACATTATGTCTTTGAGTCCATTTAATTCTAAATTCGATCTCAATATGCAAGGCAAACAAAATACCTTAACCCAAAGTGAGATTCATGGTTTTAATCTTTTTGCTGGCAAAGCCAAATGCGCAACCTGTCATTTTGCTCCTTTGTTTAATGGTTTAGTGCCTACTAGGTTTAAAGAGTCTGAGGTAGAATCCATAGGAGTGCCTAAAACTAAAGACACCATTCATCCAGAAATAGATCCTGATTTGGGACGCTATGGAGTGTATAAAACGCAGGAGAGAAAACATTTTTTTAAGACTCCAACAATCCGGAATATTGCAAAAACAGCACCCTATATGCACAATGGAGTGTATACAACCTTAGAAGAAGTAATGACTTTTTATAATAATGGAGGTGGGAGAGGGTTAGGTATTGATGTGCCACATCAAACCTTAGCCTCGGATTCTTTAAAGCTGTCCAAACAAGAAATAAAAGATCTGATTGCTTTTATGAAAACACTGACCGATACGTATTAGTAGAACCCAAAAAAGACTGTTTGAATTAGTACATTCAAACAGTCTTTTATTTTAATGGTTAATTAAGCCAAGGTTGTGTTGGGTTAGTTGTTTTTTTTAGACATTTTCATGTTTAGTACTTCTACAAAAAGCGAAAATGTAATAGCAAAATATAAATAGCCTTTGGGTACGGGAGTAACATGACTTCCGAAAATAAGTGCACCAGATAAATGAGCACTTTCTGTAAGTAGCATCATTCCAATTAAGATTAAAAAAGAAAGACCCAAAATTTGTATAGAAGGGTGTTTGTTTACAAAATTACCTACTGGTACTGCAAATTGCATCATTATCAAAACCGAAATAACCACAGCAGTAATCATAATGTATAGTGCTCCTGCAACCCCATTTGTCATCCCTACGGCAGTTAGGATGCTGTCAAACGAAAAGACCATGTCTATCATAATGATTTGTATCAAAACACTCTGAAAGGATTTTGTAGCTGCTTTTCCTAATTCTTTTTCTTCAAGCCCTTTTTCATCTACTTTTTCATGAATCTCGCTGGTACTTTTGTAAATTAAAAACAAGCCTCCTAAAAACAAAATGATACTTTGACCGGTTATTGCCGCAGAAAACCAACTCAGATGGATGGAAAACCAAGGTTCTTTCATTTGGATTAACAGATTGATTCCAAACAAAAGAGCAATTCTCATAAACATAGCCAAAAACATGCCTATTTTGGTAGCTTTTTTTCGGCTTTCGGGTGGGAGTTTACCGGTGGCTATCGAAATAAAAATGATGTTGTCAATTCCGAGTACTATTTCTAAAAAAGTTAGCGTTAGTAGGGCTATCCACGCGTCGGGATTCAAAAATACTTCCATTTTATAAATTTAAATTAGTGCTTTTGGGCTACAATTGTCTTATTAGTCTAATTTGGTTACGGTTCCTTTTTGTTTTTGGGCTACTCCCACCATTCCAAACTCAAAGGTGTAGGTGTTTTTGGTAGTGGTCAAAATTTTCATGTTGAGGGCTTTTTTTTCGGCCATGTTTTTTGGATGCAACTTTTGTAATATATATTCGCAATCATTTACCCAGCGTATGGAGGCGGTATCTGTTTTGCCTTCAAAAGTTTCAATCTGGATGCTGTCATTTCGTTCCAAAAATGTGGTTTTTTTTATGCCATCTATCTCGTGCTCAAATTTAAATTTTCCGGTTTTAAAATCCTTGCAATTACGTTCTACCGGATAACAAGAAACCATTAAGAGTACTAACGTAAGAGGGACTAATTTGAGTCTGTTTTTTTTATTAAAGAGAGTTGGCATAAATACGGTTTTATTGAATTAGGATTTGGTATTTGTCTAAAAGTCCTGGTAGCCCTTGAGTAGCAAACTGTGCTTTTTTCATGGGGTTGTATTCGGGATCTATTTTATAATTATATGCGGTCAGAAAGTTGGCTTCTTTGAGTTCGGTGTTGTTAAATAGGGCATTTTCTAAATTGCAGTCCTCAAACAAGGCGTAGGATAAATTGCAACCCGTAAAATTGGCTTCTTTTAGGGTGGATTTTATAAATTTAGTTTTGGCCATTTTTTTGTTGGCAAAAGAGGTGTAGTCCAGGATGCAATCTTGAAAATTAACTTGAAATAAAAAATCATTGCATGCATCAAAGGCAACTCCCATCAGTTTGCAACGAATAAAGGCAACGGTTTTTAGATCCGTGCCATGGAGTTGCATTAAAGAGAGGTTGCAGGCTATAAATTGGCAATCTATAAAAGTACAGTTGGAAAAATGGGTAGTAGAAAAATCACAATTTTTAAAAACACAATCTTCAAACTCTCGGTTGCTCACTTTTTGGTTGCTGTAGCTCACTTTGTCAAAGGTCTTTTGTATGTGTAGTAGTGCTTCCATTAGTCGTTAAATAAGCCTTTGACTATGGTTTGGAGCCCTCTAAACATAAAGTAAACTGCTGCAATACAAAGCGCAATACCTACTGCCAATACAAGATAGTGCCATAGCGATTGTTTGTTTATAAAGGCATTATAGATCACCGAAGGGCCAATAAACAGTAGTGGCAAAGACCAAGCTAAATAGCGTATGCCTTTGGATAAAAGTATTTTGTTGGTAGCCATAAGGATGTGTTTTTGATTTAAGAGCTAAAGATACGTAATTGGTAGAAAAATCTAAAAAACAGAAGGGCTATTTATGGTTTAAATAAGATTCTATTGCTTTTCTGACGCTACCATTTTGTTTTAATAATTTGGAAGCTATTTCGTGGGTTACTGGAATTTCGGCCTGAATCATTTGGATGCCTCGATCTACAAGTTTGTTGTTGCTCAACTGCATGTCTACCATTTTGTTTCCTTTTACTTTGCCTAGCTGTATCATGGTGGTGGTAGAGATCATGTTTAATACTAATTTTTGTGCGGTTCCTGCTTTCATGCGGGAGCTACCGGTCACAAATTCGGGGCCTACAACTACATCAATAGCAAATTGTGCCGTTTGAGAGAGTGGACTATTGGCGTTGCAAGAGATGCTGCCTGTGGTGATGTTGTTTTGATTGCAGGATTGGATGCCTCCAATTACATAAGGGGTGGTGCCAGATGCGGCGATACCTATAACTACGTCTTTGGAGTTTATGTGGAATTGTTGTAAGTCTTTCCAGGCTTGGGTTGGGTTGTCTTCGGCGTTTTCTACGGCTTTGCGTATGGCTGGATCGCCACCGGCAATGAGAGCTACAATGGTGTCAAATGGCACTCCAAATGTAGGTGGACATTCGGAGGCGTCTACTACGGCAAGCCTTCCGGAGGTTCCTGCGCCTAGGTAAAAGAGCCTACCGCCTAGTTTCATTTTGGCTACAATTTGGGTTACTAGAGCGGTTATTTGTGGCAGTGCTTTGGCTACGGCATGAGGTACTGTTTGGTCTTCTTGGTTTATGTTGGTCAAGATTTCGGAAACAGACATTTGGTCTAGGTTATCGTATTTTGAGGCTTGCTCGGTGGTTTTTATAAATGTCATTGTTTTGAGGATCAAATGTGGCTAGATTTCAAAGGTACTATCTTTTTGAAAAGTACCATCCATTTGGAACTTGGATTTGTTATTGCGGGATTAAATTAGTTTCTTAATCTGCTAAATAAAGCTTAAAAGACAGGCGTAGTATTTGCTTGTCTTTTGAGCTTTTTACAAATCGGCATTCCAGCCAGAAGAAGGTGGGGATTTACCATTTTATCTTAATTCATTATGCGGGTGAAATTAGTATGTCCAAACAGTAGAATTTTTTAATGCTGTTATTCGGGAGTATTTTTTGTTACTGGATTCTCGTTTAAATACTCTGTTAATGCCTCTAAGTAAAGGGTGTTAAATGCTGCTCCAGAAAATGGATTTTGACTGGTTACTAGATTTCGGTCTTTTATTGAAAAGTTTGATTTGGGTAATTTGTGTTTGTATTTTAAGCCCATTTTTTTCAATTGTTGAGCTATTTTTCTGTTTTTTGGTTTTCCCTTCATGATGAAGTGTTCAATAATAAACTCCTCAAGTGGCGATACGGAATTCACTTCAAAACCAATGTATGGGTTTTCTGCCATGGGTATGGTAAGTAGCAGACTTGGAGCATGACAAATGAGTCCAGTTGGTTTTTTTGTTTTTGCAAAATGCGTTAACAAAATAGGTATGTTAGCATCGTTTGTTAAATCAACCATCAAGCCTTGACCACCAGGGATTACCAAACCGATATAATCTGCTTTTGTTTCTACTGCTTTTTCGAGTGTTTTTGGATTGTTAAATAAGCAATCTGTTTGGGTGAAAAGTAAGGCTTCGTCTTTCATCTCTAGGTTGTTTTTCCAATATTTAGCATTGCTGCTTTGGTTGTCAATTGTTGCTGTAATTCCATTTGGGGTTGCAAAATCTACGGTGTATCCAGCCTGGATGACGGATTTGTAGGCAAGATAAAATTCATTCAAAAAAACACCTGTTTGTCTAAGCTTTTTTCCGTTGTTTAGTTCTAAGGTGTCTGCTGCGCTCATAACAAATAATATTTTGTTGTTTTGTGCAGAAACTGTTTGGGACAAAAGTAGTATTGTAAGTAGTAGAATTCGGATTTTCATTTTTATACGGTTTTAAATTATGCTGCCTTTCATTATTCGATCGGCAATTTTTGGGCTAATTCTATTTATGATTCTCAATAGTTTTACTTTATGAATATTTACTTCATATTTATTGTTTTTAAAGGCTTTTATAAATTCATCCACCAATCTTTTGACAGTAATTTTCTTGGCTCCTCTTCCTTTGGTCATTTCCGTATTTACTAAAGGTGGGAGTATTTCAAATACTTTTATTTTGTTGGATTGGTATCGTAATGACTTTGAAAAAATATGAATTGCTGCTTTGGTTCCACAATATACGGCTGCTTTGGCTTTGGGAACAATGGCTAAACCGGAAGAAATGGTAACAATAGCTGCGTTAGAATTTTTTTGCAGCACCGGAAGTAACAAAGTAATGAGTTTTATGGGGGAAGTGAGGTTTGTAAGGACTTCCTTTTCAATTTTTTTTAGCGTGTAGGTTGGATCCAATAGGTTTTGATTGTATTGAATACCAGCGCTGTTTATTAACACATTGAGGTCTTGGTGTTTTTGTTTTATATGGGCTACAAGTTGGTTTAATTCGGATTTTGAGGTAATATCACATTTGAAAGTGGTGATTCTGCTGTCAAACTTTTCGAGTTCTTTTAATTTGATTTCATTTCTACCAACAGCGATTATTTGATTGTTTAATAGGCAGAATCTCTCAGTTAATTCTCTGCCAATTCCTGAAGTGGCTCCTGTGATGAGAATCTTGTTTTGGTCTAATTTCATGGTTGTAAATATTTAGACCAAAATTCTTGAGAATATAAAGTAAAAGCATTTACATAGGTAAAGATTTTTGTTTTTGGCTCCTTATACGACTTAATTGGGTTGGTGTAATACCTAAATAGGAAGCAATATGGTATTGGTTTATTAGGTTTTCTAAGTCTGGATGTTCTTTTTTGAAGATAGTGTAGCGTTCTTTTGCATCAATGGTTACAAGTTCAATTTCTCTTTTTTCTTTTATGGCAAATTTGTATTCTGCCATAATTCGGGCAAGGCTTTCAAATTTTGGATATTGTGTATAAAGTGAGGTGAGTTGTCTAAAATCTGCAATTAATAGCGTGCAGTCGGTTAAGCATTGGATGTTGATTACGTTTTGTTGTCTTGTTGTTATGAATGCGTATGCTGCTACAAATTGGGAAGCTGTAAAGAAGGTTTTGTTGTATTCGTTCCCGGATTTATTACGAAAAAAAGCACGCATTACTCCGGTTGAAATAAAAGCTAATTTTGATGAAAATTCGGACTCTATGGCAAAATATTCTTTCTTTTTGAGTTGGATTTCAGAAAATAAGGAAAGGAATACTGCTTTTTCTTTTTCTGTAAAAGCGATTAATGTTTCTAAATATAGTTGTAGTGCCTCCATTGGTGTTTTTTTGTTGTTGAATTTTTTTATCAAGGAGGTTATTGGGTTGTTTTCTGTTGAAAGATCTCTCTCTGGGGTGGGTTTTGCGTGAGGGATAGCAGCCGGAAATCCTTTTCTTTTTTTAGAAAAATAAAAGATTGGAGCGTATAGCCCGACCCGTAGTTTTTACGAAGGGGCACGCCCAAATTTATAAAAAATAGGCCATCAGGATGCCTAATACTATCATGGATACTTTGGCGATGTTGAATTTGTGTCCTTCACTGCTTTCAAAAATAATGGTGGAGGAGATGTGAAAGAGTATTCCGATGACTATGGCGGTGAGTTCGGTGTGGTAATTGCGCAATAGGGGCAGATAGTTTGCGGCAATGGTGCCCAAAGGGGTCATGGTGGCAAAGGTGATCATGAAGGCAAATATGGCTTTTTGGTTGAGTTTGGCATGGATAAAAAAGGTGGTCAGGATGATGGCTATGGGCAAATGGTGTATGGCAATTCCGATGGCTAAATCGTGGTGGTGGCTTACTGGAAAGCCTTCTAGAAAGGCGTGCAAACATAGGCTGATAAAGAGTAACCAGGGGATGTGCGCCATGTGGGGTTTGCCGTGTACATGGCCGTGTTCTGCTCCTTTGGAGAAAAATTCGAGAATGATTTGGAATAATATGCCGAGCATGATAAAGATCCCGATATTTGGATGGTTTGTTTGGTATATCTCTGGCAGTAAATGCATTACGGTTAGGGATAGCAAAAAGGAACCGCTAAAGGCGAGTAATAGTTTGAGGTTGGTTTTGTTTTTGGGTTGTAACACCAATGCAATTACGTATCCGAGCAGTACCGAGAGTAGGGGTAATAGATAATTCATTTTTGTGGTTTAACCGTTTGTGGGATTTTTTTGGTTTTTGTTGTTCAATTGGGCTACAGAATTATTTAAAGAGCATTATTAATCGGTCGCTTTGGTTTTGGTAAAACTTTTTTAATTTGTAATCTCCAAATAGGTCTAAAAGATATATTCCGGCTTGTTCCATGAGGGTTTCAAAGTCTGCTAGGGTTAGGGCTTTTACTTTCTCGGTGTAATGAAATTCTTGGCCTTGGTCGGTAAAGTGTATTTCTTTGTAAATGTATCCGTCTTTTAGGTAGCGTTTTAAATTAAAATCGATTCCGTCTACGGTTTTTGTCTCTTCGGGGACCAGTGTTTGGAGTACTTTGGTAACGTTCATAAAATCGATTACTGCAAATCCGGTGTCTGTTAAACTGGCTCGGATGGCCTGCAAGGTGGTGAGGTTGTCTTGCTCGTTTTCAAAGTAGCCAAAGCTGGTAAAGAGGTTAAATATGGCGTCAAATTTTTCGTCAAAGGGTTGGCGCATGTCGTGCACTTTAAATTGCAACTGGGCATTGGTGTGTTGGCTGGCTTGTGCAATGCTGTTTTCGGAGAGGTCTGCGCCCAAAACATTGTAGCCTAGTTGGTTGAGGTAAATAGAATGGCGTCCTTTGCCGCAGGCTAAATCCAAAACTTTTGCTTTTTCGGGTAGGTTTAAATACTGGGTTAGGTTGTCCATGAAGAGCTGGGCTTCGTTATAATTTCTGTCTTTGTACAGAATGTGGTAATAAGGGGAATCAAACCAAGAACCGAACCAAGTGGCTGTAGCTGTTGGGGGATTTACTGGAGTTGCTTTTTGTTGTTCGGACATTTATTCTTTTTCTATTTATTCTATCCGGCAAATTTAGTGTATTTTTGCTAAAAAATATCAAATCTGTGGTAATACAGCTGTATTGCTATAATTTTACTACAAGTGCCTCTTGGATACAAAAGAGGACTTGTTTTAATGGAAACATAAAAAATGGAAGACAATTTTAAGATGGTAGCCAAAACTTTTTTTGGTTTTGAAGAAATATTAGCAAAAGAGTTGCTACAACTAGGTGCTCAAGAGGTAGAGCAAGGAGTAAGAATGGTGCGTTTTAAAGGAGATAAAGGGTTTATGTATAAGGCAAATTTGTCTTTGCGTACGGCTTTAAAAATTTTAAAACCTATTTATTCGTTTAAAGCAAATAATGAACAGGCTTTGTATAAAGGAATATTGGGGGTCAATTGGTCTCGGTATATTAATGCCAACCAAACCTTTGTGATTGATGCAACGGTACACTCGGATGCTTTTAACCACTCGGAGTTTGTTTCTCAAAAATGCAAAGATGCCATTGTGGATCAGTTCCGAGAGCGCACAGGTCAAAGACCAAGTATTGATAAGGCACACCCGGATTTAAGGATCAATATTCATATTGATAGAGATCAGGTTTCGGTAGCTTTGGATACCTCTGGCAATTCTTTGCACCAGCGAGGTTACCGTACTGCTACTAATATTGCTCCTATAAACGAGGTGCTTGCTGCTGGGGTTTTGTTGCTATCGGGATGGGATGGACAAGGAGATTTTTTGGATCCCATGTGTGGTTCTGGAACCTTTTTGGCAGAGGCCGCTATGATTGCGTGTAACATTCCGGCCAATATAAATAGAAAAGAATTTGCTTTTGAAAAATGGAGAGACTGGGATAATGACCTATTTGATAGCATTACCGCTAGTTTGCTCAAAAGGGTACGGGAGTTTCATTATACCATCAAAGGATATGACAAAGCACCCTCTGCGGTCCAAAAAGCCAAAGAAAATATAAAAAATGCCAATCTAGACGAGTATATCACCATTGCGGAGCAAAACTTTTTTGATTCTGAAAAAACCACACAAGGAAAACTGCATATGGTATTTAATCCTCCTTATGATGAGAGGTTGGATATACACATGGAAGAATTTTATAAAAATATTGGGGATACTCTCAAGAAAAATTACCCGGGCACCGATGCTTGGTTTATTACCGGAAATCTGGATGCTTTAAAATTTGTAGGATTGCGTCCTTCTAGAAAAATAAAACTCTTTAATGCAAGTATTGAAGCACGTTTGGTAAAATACGAAATGTACGAAGGCAGCAAAAGAACCAAGTTTCAAAACACAATCCCCGCCGAATAGGGAGTGTGATTTGTTTCTGGGATTATTTTTTAGTAAATCAACCGTTTTAAAAACTTTTAAAAACCTATTTCCCTAATAGGATTTCCTCTTTTTGGGGATAGGGAGCACAACATGACAAAATTACAACTAAGAGCTTTTTTGTACCAACTAGGATGTTTTGCAATATTGTTTATATCCGTGAGGTATTTAGTCGAAAAATACACCCATTTGATTGGTTTATGGATTCCATTTACCGCATTTGTAGTAGGAACGCTATTGTCTCCTAAATTTAAAGCAGTTAAAACCAAAGATGGAGAAAAGTTGTTCATGAAATGGATCTTTTTTAAAGACGTAAAAGAAATAGCCTAATAGATTGCTCCAGTCGCAATCCAAAAAAAAAGCGCACTTTAGTTACAAAGTGCGCTTTTTTTTTGGATAATTAAGGAACTATTTTGGGCTCCTAACGTTCTTTTTGTATATAGGTATTAAATAAGAAACACTATAATTAAAACCCACTCCAAAACTTCCGTTATAGGTTCTGTTAAAACCCGGAATATAAAGATTGTCAAAATTAGCAGGTTTTTTGTTGCTGATTAGGCTGTTAAGCCTTAGACTAAATCCTACAAAAACGTTGTTGAAAACCTTGGCTTTAATACCGGCAACCACTTCTGCCCAGCTTGCAGTGAGACCATCGTAGTTTTGTCCAGAAACACTGTTTTGAACTTCCGCAAAATAAGGGGTTGCATTATAAATTTTGTAGCTGTAGAGCTGTTGATTAAAAGAACTAAAACCATAACGCAAACCCACATAAATACTGTTTTCCATATCCAGCCAGTTTTGATAGCCATTATAATCAAAACCAACCTTTAGGTAACTGCCTTTGGTAGCAAAATGCACCCGATCGTCCGTAGTGGTTTTGTTTTCGTTACCTAATTCAGCGGCTATAAAATATTTTTTGGTTACTCTATAATCTCCCGTAAACTCGATCCCTTTGTAATTTTTGTCATACAAAGAGCGGCTAATTTTAAATAAATCAACACCCAGACGCAATCCATATCTAGTTGTTTTAGCAACAGTATTGGTGTCTGTGATGGTCTTAGCATCCTTGTTGGTGGATTTAGAAAGTGTTGTAGGCAACACCGCACTACCGTTGGGAGTATTGGTTTTTTGGGCACTGCTGACCAATACTAAAAAAACAAGGCAAATGCTAAAAAAATATTTCAAGATGTGTTTCATTTTCGTGGACTATTGTACTGGTTTTTACGGCAATGTGTTTCATCCATAGCAAGTCTGCCGCTGCGCCATCCGTATGTTCTAAAGGTTGTATAGGATCTAAAGTATATTCGGTTTTAAAACCACAAGCTCTAGACACAAAAACATCCTTGCGACTATAATTTATTTGCAAAACATCCTCGTTCTCTAAGGGTATAACCGTGCTTTTGTAATTCAAAATAAAACGAAAACGAACCAAATCGGCATCGGTTTTTAAAGGAATTGCTACCTTACTACCGTTAATTAGAGTGCTGCCTTGGTAGCTAACGCCTTGGCTCATTCCGTCGGCAATAACAGTCAAGTTTTTGACCTCTTTAGGTACAGATGCATTGGCAATATCATAAAAAGAAAGCACTAATCTAGGAGTAGTGATGGTATTGGCATCACAAATATCGTCTTTCTCGCATCCGGAAAACCCCCAAGCAACGACCAATAACAATAAAAGTTTCTTTTTCATATATTTATTTAAAAGGACATGCAAGGTATGCCACTACCTTCTTTCCAAAAGTACAACATTTTCAACATGATGCGTTTGCGGAAACATATCCACCGGACGCACCCGAGTTACTTTATATTTCTCATCCATCAAGGCCAAATCGCGCGCTTGTGTAGCAGAGTTACAGCTTACATACACCACTTTGGCAGGAGCAATTTTTAGAATTTGTTCTATCACATCTTTGTGCATCCCATCTCTAGGAGGATCCGTAATAATTACATCCGGTTGTCCGTGCTGCGCAATAAAGTGCTCGTTAAAGACCAACTTCATGTCTCCTACAAAGAACTCACAATTAGTAATTTCATTGCGTACCGCGTTGGCTTTGGCATCTTTGATGGCATCTGGAACACTCTCCACGCCAATCACTTTTTTTGCTTTCTTGGAAACAAATTGCGCAATAGTACCCGTTCCGGTGTATAGGTCATACACAATTTCATTACCGGTCAATCCAGCAAAATCCCGAGTTATTTTGTATAATTCGTACGCTTGATCCGAGTTGGTTTGATAGAATGATTTGGCATTAATACTAAATTTAAGGCCTTCCATTTCTTCTAAGATATAATCTCTTCCTTTATACAAAATAACCTCCGTATCATACAAGGTATCGTTTGCTTTATTATTAATCACATATTGTAACGACGTAATTTGCGGAAATTTCTCATATAAATGATTCAAAAGCAACTCTCTAGCCGCTTTGTCGTTTTCAAAAAACTGAACCAATAACATAATCTCACCCGTAGATGCTGTACGCAACATCAAGGTTCTCAACAAACCCGAATGCTCTCTAGGATTAAAAAACGTCATTCCATTAGCATTAGCAAAATCCCTAACTTCATTTCTAATTGCGTTAGAAGGATCTTCTTGCAAGTGGCATTTAGTAATATCCAGAATTTTATCCCACATTTTAGGGATATGAAAACCCAAAGCATTTCGATTTCCTAAATCTTCCGTGCTGCCAATTTCGGCCTGGGTCAACCAGCGGCTATTAGAAAACGAAAATTCCATTTTATTTCTATAAAAAAACTTTTTCTCAGAACCCAAGATAGGTTCCAAATCCGGAAGTGCAATTTTTCCAATGCGTTGCAAATGGTTCAAAACCTCATTTTGCTTATAAAACAACTGTTGGTCATAGTTCATGTTTTGCCACTTACAGCCCCCACAAACCCCAAAATGCTCGCAAACAGGCTCTACACGGTGCTCCGAGAACTCGTGAAAATGCACTGCTTTTCCTTCATAAAAAGACTTGCGTTTTTTAAAAGTTTGCACATCGACCACATCTCCTGGCACCACATTTGGTATAAACACCACCTTACCATCGGGAGCCTTAGCCACCGATACGCCTTTTGCGCCTGCATCAAGAACTTTAATTTGATGAAAGACCACCTTGTCTGTATTTTTTCTTCCCATGCCGCAAAAATAAGCGTTTGTAAACTTTTATAAATTCAAAATTCAAAATATTTTCTAAAAATAACCGTATTTTATGTAACTCCAAGGCACAGCCGTTTGCAAACCCCAAACAACAAAGCCATCCTAGTAGTTTTTTCGGTAGAGCCCAATCCTGCTTTTCGCTACAAATCCTCGCTTTGCTGGCAGTACTCCTAAGCCCATAAAGGAGCTTCCTACGGTCGCTCTTTATTGGCAAGGAGTACAAGAGCCAGCAAAACTGTGGGTTTTTTGCTACAATCAGGGGCAGAAACCCCCCTGCGCACCACCAACTAAGCAAAGCCATACCAACTACCAACTACATTATGGTTTAGCAGTATCCAGTAAATGCACAAAATCCTTTCCGGTAGGCTCCTCAAAAACCTCCAATTCAAATTGCGATATAATAGTTAGTAAATGGTCAAAAATATCCGATTTTATTTGCTCGTATTTTTCCCATTCTTTCTCGTAGCTAAAACAATAAATCTCCAAAGGCAATCCCTTAGAGGTAGGGTCCAACTGCCGTACCATAGTAGTCATTTCGGTATTGATGTGCGGATTGGCCAGAATATAATTTTCGGCATATACCCTAAAAACCCCAATATTGGTAAGGCTTTTTGTGTTAACAATATTGGTTTGGTTTTGCATTAAAGCATTGTTTATGGTATCGATTTCGTTTTCTTTTTTAATAATATAATCCCTAATTAGGGTATATTGCTTAAACCGATCCAACATTTTTTGGTCACAAAACTCAAAACTACTCACCTTAAGATAAATGGCTCTTTTGATCCTTCGGCCGCCAGAATTACTCATTCCGCGCCAGTTTTTAAAAGAGTCATTAATAAAAGCATACGTAGGAATGGTTGTAATTGTTTTATCCCAATTTTGTACCTTAACCGTACTTAAATTGATAGACATCACATCGCCATCTGCATCGTATTTAGGCATGGCAATCCAATCTCCAACCCGTACCATATCGTACACAGACATCTGGATACTAGCCACAAAACCCAAAATAGTATCCTTAAAGATCAAAAGTAACACAGCAGTCATGGCTCCCATGGCTCCCAGAAAATAAAAAGGACTCTTGCCCAAAAGCAAAGACAACACCAATATGCCTCCCACAAAATACACAAGTATATTGAGCACTTGGATGTAGCTACTAATGGGTTTGTCTTTAAAAATGTGTGATTGAGACAGTATTTCATTCAGCACTGATAGCATGGCGTTGATAGTCCGGATGATTACAAATAAAATCAGTATTTTGGCCAAAGTAACCACATAGCCAGATACTGCTGCATACTTAGCCAATAGAATAGGCACCAAAAAAATAACCAGTACTGCAGGAATAATATAGGCAAGCTTGTCAAATATTTTTTTTTCAATCAAAATATCGTCCCAAGTAGTTTTAGTTTTTAAAAACAGCCTATGAATGGCGTTTACAATTATTTTTTTGGTCAAATACCAAGTCACAAAACAAGCAATAAACAAGCCCAAAAGCAGTAGCGGAAGACTTAAATAATAGGCTATTTTAGGATCGGCATCAAAATAATAGGTTAGCCAGCTGGGATCAATTTGTAGCGAATATAATTCTTGGTTCAAAAGCATTCTTGTTTTTAATTGGTTGTCTTGCAAAGATAACATTCCGTATGGAAGACACGTACGATCTAATTTAAAAAAAAGAATCCATATCTGAGGATAACAAGATCTCTTACTATTAAGGGTCTTGTCTTTAATTTTGGTTACAGTGGTTTAAGTTAGCAACCAGCCAAAGCTTGATCCACTATAGGCGCCATGATTTGGTAGCCTTTTTTATTGGGGTGTACCCCATCATAAGAGTATATTTTGGGCAACCCATTTTGAGTGTCTGCCATTGCGGAGTGGTAATCCACAAATGCAATGCCATGCGTTGTAGCGTAGTTTAGTAGCAACGCATTTAGAGCTATTATCCTAGCAGCTGGGTTTTGATTTGGACTCCAAGGAAAATCTATGGCAGGCAATACGCTACACATAATGGCTTTTATACCATGATTTTGGGCTAGTTCTACCATGTCGAAAATGGTTTCCGAGATGGTTTTTATAGTTGCCGGACCCGTGTTTCCGGCTAGATCATTGGTGCCCGCCAGAATAACTACCACAGCAGGTTTTAGAGCCAGCACATCTGCAGTAAAACGTAGGTATATTTGTGGTGTGGTTTGTCCGCTGATGCCTCTATTGATATAGCGCGAATTCTGAAAATATTCTGGCATTACCGCAGACCAAAATGCAGTAATAGAATCCCCTATAAACACCACTCGGGTAGGATCCAAGGGTTGGTTTTGTAACCAAATATTTTGGGATTGGTATTTGTTTAAATTAGGAAAATCTGCAAGACTTGATCTTTCTGGCATAGCTAAAATTAGTTGTTAAAATTAAAAACACCCTACAAAGTGGTACACATGCAGTTTTGCTTGTAACAAATTTAACAATTAAAGCGGGATAAATTGCAACTATTTTTTAACAATTAGGGTCTAATAGTCTCCATTAAAGAGTTTTATGCTAAAGATAAAAAGGTGTTTTACGGCAATATTTTAAAGTTAAGTTAAAAAGGGTTTATGGGCAATGTTCTGGTTAGTAATGTTTTAAATTTGAGTAACCTTAAAAAAAACAATTATGAAAAGAAATGCAACCGCAATTTGGAATGGCTCTCTTAAAGAAGGAGCAGGAAATCTAAGTACGCAAAGTACTGTCTTACAACAAACGCCATATTCTTTTAAATCCAGATTTGAGACCGGAGTGGGGACTAACCCAGAAGAATTAATTGCAGCAGCGCATGCAGGCTGTTTTACCATGCAATTAACGGCTTATATTGTAGAGGCCGGACACGAAGTAGAAAGTATAGAAACAAAATGTGATATTGATTTTCAAGAAGGCAGTGTTGTGGGGTCTCACTTGAGCGTCCATGCTAAAATAAAAGCGATGGATAGCGCTGGTTTTCAAGAATTGGTTACCAAAGCCGAAAAAAACTGCCCAATTTCTAAATTATTAGCTACTAAGATAACTTCTGCAGCTACTTTGGTTGGATAATTTTATAGTATCAAAAGTATTCTAAACTAGGTATTTGCTCCCAAGTAAGTCCAGTTTAGAATACTTCTGTTTTATAATCCTAAAGAAGATCAATCAAATAAATCCGAAGACAAGTACCGATCTCCTCGGTCACAAATAATAGCTACAATAACTCCAGACTCAATCTCTTGTGCCATTTTTAGTGCAGCAACTACAGAGCCTCCGCTGCTCATGCCAGCAAAGATACCTTCTTCGAGGGCTAAGCGTTTGGTCATTTGGCGGGCTTCTTGTTCTGTAACTTCGATCAGACGGTCTACTTTTGAGGCATCAAAAATTTTGGGTAAATATTCTTGGGGCCATTTTCTAATACCCGGAATTTGGGACCCATCACTAGGTTGTGCCCCTATTATTTGCACCCTCGGATTTTGTTCTTTTAAATACGTTGAGGTACCCATAATGGTTCCTGTAGTTCCCATGGCCGATACAAAATGAGTCACTTTGCCCTTGGTGTCTTTCCATATTTCGGGGCCTGTGGTTTTGTAATGGGCTTTCCAGTTATCCTCATTTGCAAACTGGTTTAGCATTACATAACCTCCTTGTGCTACTTTGTTGTCGGCATAATCTCTGGATCCTAAAATACCTTCTTTGGCAGGAGTAAGGGTTACGGTTGCTCCATAAGCCCGCATGGTTTGTATGCGTTCTTTGGTGGCATCTTCGGGCATTATTAACTCTATGTTGAGGTTAAATAAAGAGGCAATCATTGCTAGGGCTATTCCAGTATTTCCGCTGGTTGCTTCAATTAAGGCATCTCCTTTTTTAATATCTCCTCTTTCTAAGGC
This sequence comes from Flavobacterium crassostreae, assembly GCF_001831475.1. NCBI lineage: Bacteria > Pseudomonadati > Bacteroidota > Flavobacteriia > Flavobacteriales > Flavobacteriaceae > Flavobacterium > Flavobacterium crassostreae. Next base: position 1,554,818 of record NZ_CP017688.1, read on the forward strand.
TGCAGCAATCATGTTGTAGGCTGCTCTGTCTTTTACACTGCCTCCAGGATTATTGCCTTCTAATTTTAATAACAAAGTAATGTTTTTGTTTTGTACTAAACTAGTAGTTTTTACCAAAGGGGTATTTCCTATGAGTTGCAGTATTTTTTTGGGTTTCATATCTATCGGATCTCTTTTATTTTCACTTCAGTGGTGGTGGTATTTAGCACCATAGATTTGGCAGGAATGGATTTTGTAACCCAGGCATTTCCGCCAATAATACTTTTTTTACCTATAGTAGTAGTACCTCCCAGGATAGTAGCATTGGCATAAATGCAAACCTCTTCCTCTACTGTGGGGTGTCTTTTTGCGTTTTTCATTTCTTTGCTCACACTCAAAGCTCCTAAGGTAACGCCTTGATAAATTTTGACGTTTTTGTGAATAACGGTAGTTTCGCCAATTACAATTCCGGTAGCATGGTCTATAAAAAAGGGAGAGGCTATATCTGCTCCAGCATGTATATCGGTACCTGTTATTCTGTGGGCGTACTCACTCATCAATCTAGAAAATAAAAGCAAATCTAGTTGGTACAATACATGGCTAAGTCTATAAATAGCAATGGCATAAAAACCAGGATAGGCCAAGTAAACTTCTTCAATACTGTTTGATGCAGGGTCATTCTCTAAGATATAATGGGCGTCTTTTTTGAGTTTTTCAAGAACCGATGGTAGCTCTTCTAGAAAAGAATCCCAGAGTGTCTCGCAGCTTCTTTGTGGTTTTTTGCAAGCCAATACTGCTATTTCTTTAAAGCTTTTTTCTAAACCATCAATACTCTGATTTAAAGGAGCGTTACTGTCAAATAAAGTATAAAATAGTTGTTCGGTAAAAGCTTCGGTTTTAGTCTTTATTCCGTAATTGATGCAAGTATGGTTTTTTAAAGCACTAATATTTTGGATAATCTGCTCTTTCGTCACGATTATGAAATTGAAATTATTAATAAATAAGGCATAAATAAACAAAACTAATAACGTACAAAAGCAAATGTATTAAAAAAAAACACCGTCTATTTTCTGCTTGCACAAAGCAGCACTACTGTTGTTAGTATATAAAGTATACAAAGGTATTGAACTATTTTGGATTTTAGTAGGGGTATACGCAACAAGCTCTTTTTTTAATAATAACGATACAGATATCCCAAAAACACGCAAGCGCCATTTATACCTGCCAACACCAGTATGGTTTTTTGAGAGAAAATCCCTTTATAAACCATAGAAATCCCGAGGCAGCTTAAAAATACTAATGTAGTATAAATGGCTGGATACATTCGGAACGATGCAGCAAATTCGCCTTGTATAAAAAGCAAAAATGCACGCTGAAAACCACAGCCTAAGCAGGCAACGCCAAAGAGTTTTTTGGTCCAACAGGGGATCATGTATTTTTCTAGATTCATATGGAGACCTTATAGTTAGGATAACAAAAAAAATACACGAAAGCCATTTGTTAGTTAACCTAGCTATTTTAAATTTGTTACTTTTGACACTTGATAGATAAAGATATGAAAAAAATTATAATTCCTATAATGATTTTGGCCATTGTGGTTGCTTTTTATGAACAAGTGAGTACTCCCAAGAATGTCTACGTTACGGTAGCTGCTATTGCCATTTTTATGTTTGGAATGATGCAATTAAGTGCCAAAACACCAAGTAAAAACCAAAATAAAGAAGATAAAGATGTTTAATAAAGGCGATACTGTTTCGGTACTTGACGAAGCAATAAATGGGATTGTTCTTGCAACAAATGGCAATCAGGTTACTATAGAAACCGAGGACGGATTTACTATGAATTTTACAGACAAAGAGCTTCTTAAAGTCAGTAATTCTAACAATTTGTTAGACACTATCCAAAGGATTAATGTAGACGAAATTGCCAAAGAAAAAGCCATCCCTAAACCCCGAAGTTTTGTCAAAGAACGCAAAGACAAACACGAAGGAGGGGTTCCAGAATTTGATTTACACATAGAAAAACTTGTTAAAAATAAACAAGGCATGTCTAATTATGATATTTTGACCTTGCAGGCAGATACCGCCAAGAGACATATTGAATTTGCCATACGCAACCGTATTCCAAAAATTGTTTTTATACATGGAGTAGGAGAGGGCGTGCTAAAGGCAGAGTTGGATTTTTTATTAGGGCGCTATGATTCTATTGATTTTAAAGAGGCAAATTATCAAAAATACGGACAAGGTGCCACAGAAGTATATATCAAACAAAATAACAAACAGTAATTTTAGATCCCAAAAAAAAGCCGTTTTGTAGCATTACAAAACGGCTTTTTTAAATATCACAACCCCAGTACGGGGGTTAAGATTCGCTTTATTTGCTTGTATAGAGCACGCCATAAGCATAGCGGTCCCCCAACGAAAAACTATAGTTATCTCTACCCAAAGTAGCTTTTTTAATTACAATAGTGTGTTTATAGCTATTAGCGCCATAGGTAGTGGTGGTTACCTCAATTATTCCGTTTTGATTAGTGGTACCTGGCAGCGCATTCCACTCTTGTTTAACAGCAGGAATGCTAGGAGTATTCGCATTACAAAAATAAGTTTCGGTTACTAAATCCGAAAACAAGCGGTAGGTTAATTTGTTTTGAGTGGTGCCTATAATCCCTACTCTTGGAGTGTTTATTGCAGTAACTTCATTTTTTATTAATGTTGGATCTATATCCAGTATAAAAGCTTCGCTAGTATTAAACGCATAAATAATATTAGAAGTGCTGCATTTATGTAAGGGCTTTGTTGGGTCAAACTTAAATCCCAATGGTGTGGCAGTGGTTTTATAATCTCCAAAATTAAAATTTTCATAAACCTGTTTGCCTCCAGAGGTTTTTGTGAAAGTGATGTTTTTAAAAACAATGTTATGGTTGTACCCTGTTATTCTACTACTATTTTCAGTTTCATTGACCGTTATAGTAGCAGCTTTAGTAATTACAATAGATCCGTTAGTACCGTCCCACTGATCTATAACATTGGGAGTTGCAGGAGGGATTGTTTCGCAAATAGTATTGGTAGCTAAGTTTCCGTTGTAAAAACGATATACAACACGGTTGCTTCCACTGATGGGCAAAATGGTTGTGGTTTCTTTGGCGTCTTCGTTGGTAAATATAGCTTTTGGAACCTCTAGCAACAAGGCTTCTTTATCTTTTAATTTATAAAGAATATTGTTGTTACTACAACTTAGTGTGGTTTTTATATCTTCAAAAGAAATGTCTTCTTGGATCAAATCCCCATCGTCACAGCTGTTTACAAACAGAGCAAAAACCAATAGGGCGAGTACTTTTTTCATGGTAAGTTTTATTTGTTACAAAAATAACCAAAAAAATGACAATTGATAAACAACCATACATAATTGATATTTACTAACTTTGCCATAATGAAAAAAGTATACCTCGATAATGCAGCAACAACAGCCATAAGACCCGAAGTTATTCAAGAAATGACAAAAGTAATGGCTGCAGATTTTGGTAATCCATCGTCAACACACGGTTTTGGACGCCAAGCAAAAAACATAGTAGAACTATCCCGTAAAACCATAGCCAAGACATTTAATGTTGCAGCACAAGAAATTATATTTACTTCGGGCGGTACCGAAGCAGATAATTGGATCTTGAGATCCGCAATAAAAGACCTCAAGGTTTCTAGAATCATTACCAGTAAGATAGAGCATCATGCCGTTTTGCACCCAGTATTGCTATTGCAAAAAGAGTTTGGTATACAGGTAGATTATGTAGCCATAAAACCCGATGGATCCGTGGATCTAACCAATTTAGTAGAATTATTGCAAAATCCAGCCAAAACCTTGGTGAGTTTAATGCATGTAAATAATGAAGTAGGTACGGTTTTGGACTTAGAGCGAGTGGCACAAATTTGCAAAGAACACGCTGTTTTGTTTCATTCAGACACCGTACAATCTATTGGAAAATTGCCTTTGGATTTACAAAAAATTCCGATAGATTTTATTGTAGCCAGTGCGCATAAATTTCATGGACCCAAAGGAGTAGGATTTGCCTTTGTCAGAAAAAACACAGCACTACAGCCGCTGTTTTATGGAGGCGAACAAGAAAAAGGATTGCGTGCCGGAACCGAAGCAGTCCACCAAATTGCAGGTATGGCTAAAGCCTTGACAATTTCGTATGCCAATCTGGAGCAAGAGCGTCTGTCTATATCCGAAATAAAAAACTATTTGATAGAACAGTTGCAAAACACGTTTCCGGACTTTAAGATCAATGGAAATCCAGATGGCTTTTATACTCTATTGAATGTTTTATTGCCTTTTTCGGCAGATAAGACAGCGATGTTATTATTCTATTTAGACATGAAAGGAATTGCAGTATCCAGAGGAAGCGCTTGTCAGAGTGGTAGTGTTAGGCCATCACATGTTTTGGCAGAAATGCTCTCTATAGAAGACTTAAGCAAGCCAAGTATTCGGATTTCTTTAAGTCATTATAACACTAAAGAAGATGTGGACCTCCTCCTAGAAGCCTTAAAAACGGTCTAATAAATACCTAGCACAACACCAACAAAACACAAGTGTTAACAAAAATTTTTTGAATTAAATTTGGTTGTCCAATTGTGTATTTTAACCCAAACTGCAAAAGTTTTAGATCTCAAAATGCAACTAATTTTGCGTCAAGCAGAAAACAATATAGGTTCGGTTTTTATTCCTGAGAGCACTATGCGGTGCGCACAGAAAGTATAAATTCGGAAATTATAAAATCAGTATTTACCAAATTCCAGAACCAATCCCATTGCGGCAATCCTTTTTATTAAAGCCTAAAAAGGGACTATTTCTTGGCTCTATATTGTCGCAAAAGCTTTCGGTTAAAATCTTCTTCAGATTTTTTTAGTTTTAATATTTTTATAGCCGGAAGTATTTGTTTTAAATCGGTTTGGTATTTTTTGCGTAAGCGGTACAATTCTTCTTCTGAACTTTCTATTTTATCTAACAAAAGTAAAGCTTCTTTTTCGGACAATTTGTTTAAAGCAGTAGCGTTAATTTCGTTTTTGCAGACCTTCATTTTTTGGTGTCTAATTTCAAATTGTTGTTGGTCAAAAGCGTTATAAACTGGCCAGAACTGGTTTGCTTCTTTTGGACTTAGATCCAATTCGGAGGTCAGAAAAGCAATTTTTAAGGCATGTATTTGTTGTTTTTTGTTTTTCATACTTTCCTGCTGGCCGTAAAAGCTAACAGAACCCAGTAAAAAGAATAGGGAGAGTATCTTGGATAGTTTCATTTTGTTGGTTTTAAAAGTCTTAGCGGCTGCATACATAAGTAAAGGGATATTATTCTAATAGGTAATTTTCTAGATTGTCATTATATAATAAGGTTTCTTCGAGAGTTTGGGTCTCTAACGGCAAAGCAATACTGGTTGTTAGCTGTTGCAAATCTTGTAGATCTAAGCCATGGATTAGATCGTATTGGGTCAGGCTACTTTGGTAGTAGATGTAGTTTTCTAAAGTAATTGATTCTGGCGGTGCAGGATTGTCGGTAGTGGATTGGAGTACTAATGGAATTAGTAAAGCAAGTACTACTACTGCGGCAACAAATGCGAATACGTGTTTTTTGTTTGCATAAAATGAAACTACCCTTGTTTTACTGCTTTTATTTGGAGGTAATTTGGGAGTAATTTTTGCCGCAAAATCTTCAAAATAATTTTCGGGCACAGAAAATCCTGTTTTTATTTTAGAGACTTGGTTTAGTTTAAATTCTTTCATAACATCTATTGGACTTCAAAAGCGATAAAGGGTTTAATTGGTAGTTACAAAATGTTCAATTTTTTTGACGGCATGGTGGTAAGATGCTTTTAGCGCTCCTACCGAAGTGCCTAATATATCTGCTATTTCGTGGTATTTAAGTTCTTCAAAATATTTCATTTTAAAAACCAATTGCTGTTTTTCTGGAAGTGTAGCAATTGCTTGAAAGAGTTTGATTTTAATAGCATCTCCATCAAAATAGGTATCTGCCTTGAGAGTGCTAATGGCTCTTTCTTGAATACATTGGGTAGTGGTGCCGTTTTTTTTGGCTTTTTGTTTCAAAAAAGTAAGGGCTTCGTTGGTGGCAATACGGTACATCCAAGAAAAAAGTTTGCTATCTCCTTTAAATTTTTGAATGTTTTGAAACACTTTTATAAAGGTATTCTGTAGCACATCATCGGTGTCTTGATGCTGAAGTACAATGGTTCGGATGTGGTTATAGAGCGGTTTTTGATATAAAAGCACCAGTTTTTGAAATGCTTCATTTTGCATTTTACGATCCAGTAATTCTTTTATAAATGCTTCTTCTTCTAACAAAGTATTGTTTTTAATTACTTTAGAATAGAATTTTTAAAAAAGGTTTAATCCCGTTAGGTTAAAAAAATCTAAAATTCAAATTCATCGTCTGCACTCATCGGAACTTCTGGCTCTTCTTTTTTGGGAGTAGTTGGTTTTACAACCTTTTCGGACTCTTTTTTAGGGACTACTTTTGGAGCAGGTTTTGGAGTTGGTTTTGGGATTCTTTTTGGAGCAACAGAAGGGGTTGTTATTGTTTTAGGGACTCCAGTATTTGTAACAGCAGGTTTTGTAGCTGTGGGTTTTGTAACTGTGGGTTTTGTAACAGGCGCCTCGGTAGTTGGCACTGCCTCTTGTTCAGAACTGGTAGGGGCGTAGTAGCTAGGTTCTACAGTAATTTCTTGGATAGGCAACGGAATATATACCTCTGTGGTCCATTTAGAGGGAGCTTTATTTTCTTTGGAGGTAGTAGTATAAACCTCAATATGGGATACCTGCGCATCTTGTACTAATTTATTTTGATTTAAATAAGCCAAGGCTTTGTTGTAGGCTGTTTTAGTATGCGAATGGTCTCCTGTCAAAGTGGCTTTTACTGCTTCAAAAGAACCTAGTTTAGAAGATACTAAGTCACTGCCTTCGCTGATAAAAATTTCTTTTTGGATAGGCAAGCAAATAGTAATGTTTGCCAATTGGGTTTGCAAATCATAACTATTATAGATTATAAAAGGTTTGCCGCTGGTGGTAATGCCATTTTGTTCACAAAAACTAGTGATTTTTGGAATCACAATCTTGAAATTTTTGTTGATTTTTGCAATTTCAGAAGTAAATCTTTGGCCTATATAATAGCGCATTGGTTGGTGTGCTAAGCCATCTACTTTTACAGAATAGTTGTTGATCTCGTAATCTAATTGCTGGTCTAAATTCTCGAGGCTTTTTTCGTACATGCTACCAATTACTCGGTCTACGCCACCATTTAGAGCGGTATAAACCTTAAAGGCAAAATTCATGTTTCCTTTGATCCTCCAGGTTACTTTGGTTCCTTTTGGAGTTTCTTTAAAGGTCCAATAAACTAAAGATGGCGATCCGTTAAAGTCCATCTTTTGAGCAATACTATCGTTTTCTTTGGTGTATAAGGTTTGTATCCTTCCATCGCCATCTTTGGACTCCCAAGTATAAAAGGCACCTTTACCAATAGTGTTTTCAGGAAAAACGTTCTTTATTTCTGGATCTTTTTTAATCCAAGAACCAAAATCGACCCAATTTTTATAATCATTTACATAGCTAAAAACAGCTTCTTTAGGAGAGTTAATCACTTTACTTCTTTCTACCTCAAAATCACCTTTTTGCGTAGCAATAAAAATAGACAATGCTACTAAACTTAGTAGTGCTAAAAGAAATAAGTATTTTAAAATTCTCATGATAAAGGGGTTGATTTCTGAGGTAAAGTTATTAATAAACGATACCAATGTAGTAAAAATAGCATTTTTTTTTGGCATTATAGAAAGCGCTCTATTAAAAATAACTCTAAGCTGGAAGCTTTGCTCCTTCAATAGCCTTGGTTTGTTTTAAATTCTGTCCTTAAGACTAGTGCTCTTTACTAAGTGCGGCTTATAACCATACAACCAAATAATTACCGTTTAGAAAGTATTTTGATCAAAAATAAGATGCCAATAAAGAACAAAAATCCCAATAGTATTTTATAATTCCCTTTATAAAATTTTTTATGAATTTTTATATCCTTTCTGTAAGCAATACTAATTGCAATAACAAATGTGATAAAAAAGCAACCCGCAAAAAGCAATTGTCCTTGACTAAACATAATTAAATAATTTTAAGCAAATTTAGGTAATTGTTTAATAATAGTTACTAATTTGCTGTTTCATTTCTTAATAAATACGTTATGCAAAAACAAATAGAAGGCGTCACGAGGTTTCATCAAGCTTTTAGAGTTGGATTTAGTAAGTATCCAGTGGCGGATTTAGATCCTGCACAAAAAAAATTGCGCTATGCTTTAATGCAAGAAGAGAACCAAGAATATTTGCAAGCCGCTAACAAAAATGATTTAGTGGGGATTGCGGATGCTCTAGGAGATATGTTGTACATTTTGTGTGGAACCATTATTACTCATGGGTTGCAAGATAAAATAGAAGCCATATTTGAAGAAATACAGCGCAGTAATATGAGCAAACTAAACACCAATGGTGAGCCTATCTATAGAGAAGATGGTAAGGTGTTGAAAGGACCTAATTATTCTAAACCAGACTTTTCTAAAATAATATAGTATTGGTATAAAACCCCAAAAGGAGGCAGTGTAAATTGCCTCCTTTTGGAATTATAAAATTGGTTATACTTTCACGGTCCAGCCAAAACTGTCTTCGGCAAGTTTGTTTTGTATGTTGGTTAGTTTTTCTTTTAATAAAGAAGCATAAGAATTTTCTGTCTTAGGCAATTCGTAATAAACCTCTTGGTACGAAAATCCAGCAATAGGATTTACAACAGCAGCGGTACCTGCACCAAAAATTTCTTTTAAAGAGCCATCTTTGGCGGCAGCAACAAGCTCGGACACCAAAACAGGGCGCACACTAACAGCAATGCCTTCTTTCTGGGCTATTTCGATTAAGCTTTTTCGGGTAATACCATCTAAAATTCGTTCGCTTGTTGGCGCGGTAAACAAGGTATCGTTGATTCTAAAAAACACATTCATGGTTCCTGCCTCTTCAAGCATAGTATGGGTAGCATCGTCTGTCCAAATTACTTGTTGAAAACCTGCTTGGTTAGCCAAACTAGTTGGATAGAATTGTGCAGCATAGTTACCAGCAGCTTTTGCAGCACCAATACCTCCGTTGGCTGCTCTACTATAATGCTCTGCAATAAGTACTTTTACTTCGCCAGAATAATATGCTTTTGCTGGAGATAAAAGAATCATAAATTTATAATTATCGGATGGGCTTGCCATAACACCGCTGCCAGTAGCAATCATAAAAGGACGGATATATAAAGAGTTACCTAGTCCTTTTTTTATCCAAGCTTGATCTAGTTTTAATAACTCGTTTAAGCCTTCCATAAAAATAGTTTCGGGCACCTCTGGCATGGCCATACGGACTGCAGACTTATTAAATCGCTTGTAATTTTCGTCGGGTCTAAAAAGCCAGATACTATCGTTGGTATCTTTGTAGGCTTTCATGCCTTCAAAAACAGCTTGGCCATAATGAAATACGCGTGCAGACGGATCTAATAAAAAAGGCGCATAAGGTTTAATGGTAGGCGTTTGCCAAGCTCCTTGGATGTAATCACATTCAAATAAATGGTCTGTAAAAACAGAACCAAAAGTTACGTTATCAAAATCTACTTCATTTATTTTAGATGAAGCTGCTTTTAAAATTTGAATTTGTTGATTTTGAGAGGTACTCATAATTATAATTTTATTTGTTTCGTTTTGAGAGGATTGCTATGGCTTAAACACAAAATTAGGGGTGCTTTATAACCCATTATATTTTTGGCAAAATTAAATAAAAATCAGTAAAATACGTACTAAAACCATTATTTATTAGAGGTTTAAATCATGGATTTGTGTATCTGTTAATAAATTAAATTAAAATAGTATTTTTATGTAAAAAATATAATTTTTATGGGCTTATTTTAAACAATGTCTATTTGTTTTTGATTAATTTTGACCTTGTCTTAATTAAATAGAGCATACAAAAAACGATAAAAACAGTATTTTGAAAAGAGAAATCATACAAACCTTAGATGGTTCTACCACCATACATTTGCCAGAATGGGAAGAATGTTACCATTCTAAACATGGAGCCATACAAGAAGCCCAGCATGTATTTATTAAAAATGGGTTGTCTTTATTTAAGAATAAAGAAGTTGCTATTCTAGAAATAGGTTTTGGTACGGGATTAAATGCCTTTATAACTTTTTTAGAAAGCCAAAATTACAACCAATCCATCCAATACACCGGAGTGGAGGCATACCCAATATCTGCAACAGAATTAAGCGGCATGAATTATGCCGATGCATTAGATGCTGGAGCCAGTAAACCAGTATATCTAGAGATGCATGGCTGTTCCTGGGAAACCCCAAACGCTATAGGCAACCACTTTAATTTAACTAAGCGCAAACAGTTTTTTGCAGATATTACGGATCTAGATTGCTATGATTTAATCTATTTTGATGCTTTTGGGTATAGAGTACAGCCAGAATTATGGAGCACTGCCATTTTTAAAAAAATGTATGAAGCCTTAAAAGACAATGGCGTATTGGTGACCTATGCAGCTAGAGGAGTCGTAAAAAGAAGCATGATTGAAGTTGGTTTTGTAGTAGAAAAATTAGCAGGCCCACCAGGTAAAAGAGAAATGTTTAGAGCAACCAAAGTAGTGTAGTTTAAGTTTTTGAGTGTTTAGGGTTTTGATTGTAAGTATTTTACGATTATAAAATCAAATATTAATCTAAAATTTACGTTAAAGTAGAAGGATGCCCTTTTTTAAAACTGTATTTTTACCGTAGTAGAAGATCAAAATAATAACCCAAAATTCGTATTTTATTATGTCTAGAATAATGTTTGATTATACCAAATCTATATTAGAACGAGTGAGTTTTGATCCGTTTCTTTTTTGTAAAGAATTAGAAAAAGCCGTCAGAACCTTATTGCCATACGAAATTGACCAACTACAAGAATGGTTGTTTGATTTTACCACCGAAAAACCAGAATTAAAGCAATGTTTGCTAATCCTAAATTCGTAAAATAAATACAAACAGAAATCCGTTTTTTTAGGTTTGTATTTATTTATACCTAGTTCAAAACCAGATTAATTGGTTTTATATCGGGTGCATACTTCGGTATTGTAGGCAAGCATTTATTTTTTGTTTTTGGCCAAAGGACTAATAATTTCAATGTTTTGAAAAACAATAGCTCCCTTAATTATTCCGGCAATAGTGGTTCTTAGAGCGTCAATAATGTGTATTTTGAGCTCGCTTTTAGCAAACAACAAGCTGACTTCTCTTGCGGGTTTGGGTTCTTTAAAATGTCTTAATTTTAATTTATCCGATTCTTTTAAGTCCAAAGTATGCAAATAAGGCAATAAAGTAGTGCCTAAGCCTTCGTTGGCCAATTTTACTAAAGTCTCAAAACTGCCACTCTCTATTTGAAAATGAGAAAACTCTTTTTTAGGATTGTTTTTGCACAAATTTAAAATTCCGTCTCTAAAACAATGCCCATCTTGGAGTAATAAAATTTCATTCAAATCCAAGTCTGCTACCTCTATTTCCTTCTTTGGATAATCCCTGTGTCCTTCGGGGATATAGGCCATAAAAGGTTCGAAATACAAAACAATTTCTTTAATGTTTTCTTCCTGCAAAGGTGTAGCCGCTATTGCAGCATCCAGATGTCCATTGTTTAATTTTAGGATAATATCTTCCGTATTTAACTCCTCGATAATTAATTTTACTTTAGGGTATTTTTTGATAAAAGTATTTAAAAACATCGGCAATAAGGTAGGCATAATGGTAGGGATAATTCCGAGTCTAAACTCGCCGCCAACAAACCCTTTTTGTTGTTCTACAATATCTTGTATTCTATCGGCCTCATTGACAATATTTTTGGCTTGATTGACAATTTTTTGACCAATATCCGTTAGCTGTATCGGTTTTTTGGTTCTATCAAAAATCAAAATACTTAATTCATCTTCAATTTTTTGGATCTGCATACTCAAAGTAGGCTGGGTCACAAAACATTTCTCTGCAGCTAGCGTAAAATTCTTATACTCCGCTACGGCAAGTACATATTTAAGTTGCGTGATTGTCATCTATAGTTTTTTATGATGCAAATATAAAAACAATCCATTTGATTGGGGTATATTTTGGGTTTAGTTGCCTAAATTTGTGTAAAACTACAAACTATGAAAACAACAATTTTAGGTTTACCCGCAAAAGAGAACGCACAATTAATTACAGAATTAAACACTTTGTTATCCAGCTTTCAGGTTTATTACCAAAATTTAAGAGGAATTCATTGGAATATTAGAGGAAAACGTTTTTTTGATTTACATATAAAATTTGAAGAGCTGTATAATGATGCACAATTAAAAATTGATAGCATTGCAGAACGGGTGCTCACCCTTGGAGGAACTCCTTTGCATACTTTTGAAGCCTATATAGCCCACAACCAAGTAACCGTTGGCAAAGATGTTTCTAAAGACGAAAAAGCAATCCAATTAATTGTAGCTTCTTTAACCACATTATTAAAAATTGAGCGCACTATTTTAGAACAATCTGGAGCCATTGCTGACGAAGGAACAAATGCGATGATGAGTGATTTTATAGCAGAACAAGAAAAAACAATATGGATGATGCATGCTTGGTTAGAAGAATAGCATAATTTTAACACATGTAAACACCAGATTGTTATGTATTTAATGGTCTGGTGTTTTTTTATAGTGTTAAATTTATATAAAATTAGTTAAACAATGTTTTGATTTTAGGAGTTATAGTATATTTTTGTTAGAATGAAAATAATCTCGTGCGCATTTTTATTCTTGTTTCTAGCTTTTTTAGCTACACCTCCTCTTGTTACAATAATAGAAAAATCCTGTGATACGTCCATTTTTTTCAGTATTTCTGAAGAAGAACATACCCAAAAAGAAATTAAAGTTTTTACCCTTCACAATGAGGTGCAAGTAGGATTCTTGACCACAAAGCACCAGCATTGTAGCTTAATACTCTCAGAGAATTTATCCAAACACGATAAAATTACTCCTATCATATTCTCGCCACCTCCCAATTTATCGTAATATCCTTGATTACATTTTTGTAAAAAAAACAAAAAACAAAAAACAAAAAACAAAAAACAAAGACTGTATTTATATGCAGCAACATTTTATCGATAAATAGTATTACGTTATGACAAAAAAAATAAATCTTTTTGCTAACCTAAAATCCGATTTTGCGTCTGGTTTAGTGGTTTTTTTGGTGGCGCTACCCTTGTGTTTAGGAATTGCAATGGCTTCTGGAGCTCCCTTGTTTTCAGGGATTATTTCAGGAGTAATTGGAGGTATAGTAGTAGGATATTTAAGTAAATCCCACCTTAGTGTGTCTGGACCTGCTGCGGGTTTAACCGCAATTATATTGACCGCCATTACTGATTTTGGCGCCTTTGACATCTTTTTGACGGCAGTATTAATAGCCGGATTTGTGCAATTAGCATTAGGCTTTATAAAAGCCGGAAGCATCTCTAACTACTTTCCGACCAACGTTATTGAAGGAATGTTGGCAGGTATTGGAGTAATTATTATCCTAAAACAACTCCCGCATGCCTTTGGTTATGATGCAGATTTTGAAGGAGACCAATCTTTTATAGAGCCCAACGGAGGCAACTCGTTTAGCTCTTTGTTAGAAATTTTTAACCACGTACAACTAGGAGCCATTGTAATAACTGTAGTTTCGTTGGTTATTCTTATATCTTGGGATAAAGTACCCTTCTTGAAAAAATTAAAACTAATTCCGGGAGCCTTAATTGCGGTAGTTTCTGGAATTGTATTAAATGAAATTTTTATCAGCACAGGAAGTTCTTTAGCAATAAACAGTGCACATTTGGTTTCTTTGCCAGTGCCAACTAGTTTTGAGGAGCTCAAATCCATTGTGGTTACACCTAATTTTTCAGGATTTACAAACCCTAAAGTATGGGTTGTAGGGTTAACGATTGCTATAGTTGCTTCTATCGAGACGTTATTATGCATTGAGGCCTCTGACCGAATGGACGCCCAAAAAAGATATACCGATACCAATGTAGAACTCAAGGCCCAAGGTATTGGTAACATTATTAGTGCTCTAATTGGTGGATTGCCTATGACCTCTGTTGTGGTGCGAACCTCGGCTAATAATGCCGCTGGTGCTAAATCTAAAATGTCTTCAATAATCCATGGGGTGTTATTGCTTATAAGTGTATTGGCAATACCGGTAATTCTGAATAAAATCCCGTTGGCTACTTTAGCTACCATTTTAATTCTGGTAGGTTATAAGTTAGCTAAGCCAGCAACATTTGTACATTTTTGGAACAAAGGAAAGTACCAATTTATTCCCTTTGTGGCCACATTAATAGCTGTAGTAACCACAGATTTATTAAAAGGGGTAATGCTAGGGATTGTTATTAGCATTATTTTTATATTAAAAGGAAATCTTAAAAGAGCCTATAGTTTTAAAAAAGAAGCCTACGTAGATGGAGATATCATCCATATAGATTTAGCTCAAGAGGTTTCGTTTTTAAACAAAGCAGCCATTAAAAGCACCTTAAATGACATTCCAGAAAACACAAAAGTAATTATCCATGCGCACGACACCGTATATATAGCGCATGATATTTTGGATTTAATAAAAGAATTTAAAAACACCCGAGCCAAAGAAGACAACATTGATGTAAAATTAAAGGGGTTTAAGAAAGAATACGACTTAGAGAACTCTCCAGATGCAGCCAACCACGTTACTTTTGAACATTATTACGATGTAGCCAAAAGAGAAATGGTTAAAAAAGGAACTGCCCCAAAAGAGGTTATTAAAAAATAAGACCACCATCGGGTTTATTGCCAGGTATGCTTTTTCTGGTTAGGATCTTGATGGGTATAAAAAAATAACATATAAAATTTAAAAAACATGAGTGATTTTTATAAAAAGATTTTAGATAATAACAAAGAATGGGTAGAAAACGCTTTAGCCAAAGACCCTAACTTTTTTGCAGATTTAGCCAAAGGACAAACTCCACCATTATTATGGATTGGTTGTTCAGATAGTAGAGTTCCTGCTAATGAGATCATTGGAGCCAAACCAGGAGAGGTGTTTGTGCATAGAAATATTGCAAACATGGTAGTACATTCTGACATGAATATGCTAAGCGTTCTGGATTATGCCGTAAACGTTCTAAAGGTAAAACACGTTATTGTATGTGGTCATTATGGCTGTGGTGGTATAAAAGCAGCCATGGGCAACCAATCTATCGGAATTATAGATAACTGGATACGCCATATCAAAGACGTATATCGTTTGCATAATAAATACTTGGACTCTATCGAAGATGAAACCGAGCGTTTCAATACTTTTGTAGAAATCAATATCAAAGAACAGGTTTTTGACTTATCCAAAACATCCATTGTACAATCTGCTTGGAAAAATGGGCAAGATTTAAGCATACATGGTTGGGTTTATGGATTAAATTCCGGATTTGTAACAGATCTAAACGTAAATATTAGTTCTAACCTAGATCTAGACGAAGTATTTCAGTTACAGTTCTAACCACAACTTCCCATTATAAGAGAATAATAAATAGGCATTCCTAAAGTTATATTAAATGGAAATGTAATTGCCAACGCCATTGGCAAATACAAACCTGGATTGGCTTTAGGAACGGCTATTTTTAGCGCCGCAGGAACCGCAATGTATGAGGCGCTAGACGCTAAGATTGCCAATATAAAACGGTCTCCAATAGCATCCGTAACCACAGCACTAGCAAAGGCAACCACACAGCCATTTAGTAACGGAATAACTATTGCAAAAAGTACTGCAAACCAGCCACTTTTGATAAAATCCTGTAATTTTCGGCCGCTTATAATACCCATATCTAATAAGAATATGGACAAAAATCCCTTGAACATATCGGTAGTAAAAGGCTTAATACCCATGGCTTGCTCTTCGCTTGCCAAAAAACCAATTACTAAACTCCCCAAGATTAACAACACACTCCCGTTGGTAAAAGAATGTTTTACCAAGGAGGATATGGATGTTTTGGATTCAGATTGTTTATTAAACACACGGATTAAAATAACCCCAACCACAATGGCAGGAGCCTCCATTAATGCCATGACTGCTACCATGTGTCCACTAAAACTTTGGTTTTGAATTTCCAGAAAACTAGCTGCTGTAACAAAAGTCACTGCACTAACTGACCCATAAGCCGCAGCAATTGCTCCCGAGTCAAAAGGGCTGAATTTTCGTCTCAAAATAAAATAAGAATAGAAAGGTATTGCAGTTGCGATAAAAATTCCAAATAAAATAGACCATACAATCTCTAAGGTAAATACACTATGTGCCAATTCTTGCCCGCCTTTAAACCCGATAGAAAACAGAAGGTACAACGCTATAAATTTAGACGAGTTTGGCGGTATTTCTAAATCGCTCTTTAGCCTTACAGCGATAATACCCAATAAAAAAAATAGTAATGCTGGGTTGGTTAGATTCTCTAAAAGTAAATTTAAATTCATTGTTGCGGTTGTTGGTTATATTGTTTTGCAAATTTCCGTAATACAATTCATATATTTTTATTTATATTTGTAATGATATATATAAAATATTTTTATGAATTATACCTTGCATCAATTACAGGTTTTCTTTAAAGTAACACAAACCAAAAGCATTACCAAAGCAGCAGAAGAACTCCATTTGTCGCAACCTGCGGTATCGATTCAGTTACGAAATTTTCAGGATCAATTTGATATTCCGCTAACAGAAATTATCGGAAGACAGCTATATGTTACTGATTTTGGAAAAGAAATAGCTTTGGCAGCAAACACTATTTTAAACGAAGTACATGCCATAAATTATAAAACAATGGCCTTCAAGGGGCAGTTGTCTGGTTGTTTAAAACTAGCTGTAGTTTCTACAGGAAAATATGTAATTCCGTATTTTTTGTCCGATTTTTTAAAATTGAATAGAGCGGTAGAGCTGGAGATGGATGTAAATAATAAAACAAAAGTGGTAAAGGCTTTAAAAAACAACGAGGTAGATTTTGCATTTGTATCTGTGGTTCCCAAAGACATTGCAATTGAAAGCGAGGTTTTATTACAAAACAAGTTGGTGTTGGTAGGCAATAATTCCGTAGAAATAGACACTAAAAACAAGGTGTCCGATTTGCTTTTTACGACACCTTTATTATTTAGAGAAGCGGGTTCTGCTACCAGAATGGCAATGGAAGACTATGTTAGTAAACATAAAATTCAATCTAAGATGGCAATTCAACTCACCTCCAATGAAGCAGTCAAACAAGCCATTATTGCGGGTTTAGGGATTTCGATTATGCCAATTATTGGTCTCAAAAATGAATTAGACAATAAGCAATTAAAAACGATACCTAGTGCGGGTTTGCCAATTATAACCAACTGGAGACTCATTTGGTTAAAAGGTAAAAAAAGGAGCCCAGTAGCTAGTGCTTTTTTAGAATTTATACGCAAAGAAAAAGATTTGATCTCTACAAATACGTTTTCTTGGATGTCTAATTACTAATCTTCCAAATTTTCATTAAAAGCAGAAGGAAGCATCTTTGGGATAAATTTAATTAAAATAGGGAGCAACAAGCTGCCGCCCGGTAGCAAAAAAATAGTCAAAGAAGGTACGGATTTACAGATATCTAATACTTGTTTTTTTATCTTTTTTTTCTCGGATGGATCTAAATCTCTTGTGGTAGAGGCTGCCAGAAGTACCATTAACTCTTTACTTTGTACAATCTCTTTGTAGAGTCTGTTTTTGTTTCGGGTTATTAAAGTAATGACACTTTGTGTTGTTTGGTCATAAAAATGTTTAACCGGATTGGAGTAGTTAAAATACGGAATTTCATTTTTATGTTTGGTTATAAATGCATCGGTACTTTCAATGCTATTGCTTACAAAGGGATCTGGCACTGCGAGTAATTCGGCCAATTTATGCAAAAAGTAAACTTCTTCGTTTTCTATTTTTCCATCAGACCATAATGCCATTCCTGCCATGTCAATCAGGTAGTATTTTTCAAGAACAGAACCAAAATAATCCAGATGCAATTCTTCAAGATTCTGAACGCTTACCTTCGAAAATTTGCTATATCGAACCGAGGCTTCAAAAAGTTTAATCAATAAGTCATCATAGTTAGATTTTTGTGATTTGGTTTTTAATGCCAATGACACCAAGCTAATCACGGCCTCTTCCATTTTTTTTAAATATTTTTCTGGAATATGTCCCTCTAATAAATAGTGTCTAAAAGCCAACACATCAACAAACAACAACGCATTGGTTACAATATGCGAAAAATTTTTGCTAATAATATCTATATTAGTCTGAACACGCTCATGGATTAATTTTTCTAAATTTAAAGAGGAGCTATTGGTTGGTAATACTTTTTTTAACAAATTAAAGCCTTGCGGATTCATTTGGTTATAAAAATCAAAAGCCTGGTTTATAAAATTTTCCGTGTCTTCGTTGCCAAGTGTTAGTTGGTATAGCGTGTAAAGAGTATTGAGTAATGCTACTTTGGGTTTTTCGTTTTGTACCCATCCTTTGGTCTCTATGGCTGTGTTGGTTTCGAACGAAATTATATGACCATAAATAAAACCAGTTTCTCTAATTTTTAGATAATATGCGTCTGGATTGCTAAATACCGTTTGTGGAACCGTTTTTTGCATCAAGAAATACTTGTCTATCCAGCCCGGTGCTGATGGATTAATCATAGTGAATTATTAAGACTACAAAGCTATCTTTTTTTACGACTTTGTAGATTAATTTAAAATTAAATAAGACCTTTCTTTGTATAAATCAACGCTACGCTTTAGAGTTGCGGAGCATTATTTTTTACAGATTCAGGAGTTGTTTTGTGTTTAGCGTTTTTTGTTACTAAAAAAATTTTTTTTAGGATACAAAGATACCAATTTAGACTTTTTTTTATACATACAAAAACAGCAGTCATTCAAAATGACTGCTGTTTTTAACAACTAATAAAGCAATTATAAACTATCTTTTTGCTTAAAAGCAATAGGCGTTTTCGGCCACTAATTTAGAGGTGATGGTTTCTCTCAAAGCAACTACATTAGGCATAGTGGTATATTTTGTAAAACGTCTCAATCCCATAAGCATCATGCGCTGCTCATCTCCTTCTACAAACGAAATAATTGCTTCTTTACCTTTTTGGGTAACAATATCTACTGCTTGATACAAGTACAATCGTGCCATTGCAATTTGTTCTTGTACGTTGTCTTGGCCTTCTTTTTTGGCTAATTTTTCAGATCTAAGGATCGTGCTTTCGGCCATATAAATTTCAATTAACATATCTGAGGCTGCCATCAAAATTTGTTGGTGTGCTTCTAGGTCGGTACCAAATTTTTGAACAGCACTACCAGCAACCATCAAGAAAGCTTTTTTCAATTTTACGATCATGTCTTTCTCTTCGGCAAATAATTCCGAGAAATCTGGTGTGTCAAACGAAGGTATTCCCAGTAGTTCTTCGCCAACCTTAGTTGCAGGCCCTAATAAATCTACATGTCCCTTCATGGCTTTTTTAATCAACATGCCTACAGATAGCATGCGGTTGATTTCGTTGGTACCTTCGTAAATACGTGCAATACGCGCATCTCTCCAAGCACTCTCCATTGGAGTGTCTTCTGAGAATCCCATTCCTCCAAAAATTTGGATGCCTTCGTCAGCACAAGCTTGAACATCTTCAGAAACAGCAACTTTTAGGATAGAACACTCAATGGCATATTCTTCTACTCCTTTTAGTTCTGCATCTTGATGTGTTGCTCCTTCGGCTTCGCGAGCAATAATTCTGTTTTCAATATCTTTTGCGGCTCTATATGTGGCACTTTCGCCAGCATAACAGTTGGTTGCCATTTCAGCCAATTTAGCACGAACTGCTCCAAATTGCGCAATTGCCGTATTAAATTGTATTCTTTCATTAGCATAAGCTGTAGCATTGGTAATTACTCTACGCTGCGCATCAAGGCAAGCAGCAGCTAGTTTAATACGGCCTACATTTAAAGCATTCATGGCAATTTTGAACCCGTTACCTCTTTCGGATAGCATGTTTTCGGCCGGAACTTTGGTTTCATTAAAGAAAACCTGACGAGTAGAAGAGGCTCTAATACCTAGTTTGTGCTCTTCTTCACCCATTGAAATTCCGTTGTCTTTGGTGTTTTCTACAATAAAACCAGTGATGTTTTTATCGTCACCAATACGTGCAAAAACAATAAATACGCTACAGAAACCTGCATTGGAAATCCACATTTTTTGCCCTGTGATAGAGTAGGTCTTTCCATCTTCAGATAAAACTGCTTTTGTTTTTCCGGAATTGGCGTCTGATCCAGCACCTGGTTCTGTTAAGCAATATGCACCAAACCATTCTCCTGAAGCTAGTTTGGGCACGTATTTTTGTTTTTGCTCTTCGGTTCCATACAAAGTTATTGGCATGGTACCAATACCAGTGTGTGCTCCAAATGCAGTCGAGAAGGATCCTGTTGCTCCAGAGATGTAGTCACAAACTAAAACGGTGTTTACAAATCCCATTCCCATTCCGCCATAGGCTTCTGGAACGGCTACGCTCAAAAAACCTAAGTCACCTGCTTTACGCATAGTTTCTTCGGTTAGGGCATAATCTTTCTTTTCAAAACGGTCCTTATTAGGCCATAATTCTTTGTCTACAAACTCTTTTACAGAGTCACGCATCATTAATTGTTCTTCGTTGAAGTCTTCTGGGGTGAAGATGTCTTCACACTTGGTTTCTTTTACAAGGAATTGTCCTCCTCTAGTTACGTTGCTCATTTTTTTTGTTTTTTAGATAAAAGATGAAAGAGTCAAGAAGAAAGACTAGTGTCTAACTTAGTAATGAACCCTGTAGTCATCTTTTGAAATTCAATTATTTTGTTTTCTATTTCTTCAGTTTTATCTTTTGATAAATATTGATTTTGATAAGCGATCAATAATTGAGTTTGCAATTCAAACGAAGAGCCTAAACTAATATTCAAGTAATGTTGAAAATGTTTATTACTTCTATTTGAACCTTCTGCAATATTTGATGGCATCGAGACAGCAGAACGATTCATTTGACTTATTAACCCATACACCTCGTTATTTGGAAAATTTAAACATAACTTATGTATGTCAGAAGTAATTTCCATCGATAAAACCCATATTTTTAAGTTCTTAAAGTTATGTCTCATTTATCTATAAGGTTTCGTTCCAATAAAACATCTTGTCTCTTGCTTCTTGCTTCTATATTCTCTACTCTACATCAACTCATACACCCCAGCACTTCCTTGACCTGTACCTACGCACATGGTTACAATTCCGTATTTGTTACCGCGGCGTTTCATTTCGTCAAACAACTGAACAGAAAGTTTAGCACCCGTGCACCCTAGTGGGTGGCCTAAGGCAATAGCGCCTCCGTTTACATTGATAATATCTGGATTTAAATCCAACTCTCGGATCACGGCTAAAGATTGAGAAGCAAAAGCTTCGTTCAATTCGATTAGCTCGATATCATTAATGGATAAACCGGCTTGTTTCAATACTTTTGGAATTGCTTTTACTGGTCCGATACCCATAATCCTAGGTTCAACACCTGAAGAGGCAAAATTTACTAATCTTGCAATTGGCTCTAGGTTCAATTCTTTTACCATTTCTTCGCTCATCACCAGTACAAAAGCAGCACCATCACTCATTTGTGAAGAGTTACCCGCTGTTACACTTCCGCCAGCTTCAAAAACAGGTCTTAGTCCTGCTAAAGCTTCCTTAGAAGTTCCGGCTCTTGGTCCTTCATCTTTGTTCACAATATACGATTTAGTTTCTTTTTTGCCGTTTTCGTTCAAGAACGTTTGTTCTACTGTAATAGGAACAATTTGTTGGTCAAATTTACCTTCCGCTTGCGCTTTCAAGGCTTTCATGTGTGAGTTATAAGCAAACTCATCTTGATCTTCTCTTGAAACGTTAAACTGTTGAGCTACTGCTTCGGCGGTTAAACCCATTCCCCAGTAGTAGTCTTCGTTTCCTGCTTTTGCAACCGCATAATCCGGAGTTGGTTTGTATCCTCCCATCGGAATAAAACTCATACTCTCAGCACCACCTGCAATAATGCAGTGTGCCATTCCGGATTGAATTTTGGCTGTAGCCATACCAATGGTTTCTAAACCAGATGCACAGTAACGGTTTACGGTTACTCCAGGAACATCCTCTACTTTCAATCCCATCAAAGAGATCAAACGAGCAACGTTAAGTCCTTGTTCTGCCTCAGGCATCGCGTTTCCGACCATAACGTCGTCAATACGGGTTTTGTCAAAATCAGGCAATTCATTCATCATAAATTCGATGGTTTCTGCGGCTAATTCATCCGGTCTTTTAAATCTAAAAACTCCTTTTGGTGCTTTACCAACTGCTGTTCTGTATGCTTTTACTATATAGGCTGTTTTCATATTTTTTCTTTTAGAGATTTTTAGAAGAAAGAGTCAAGAAGAAAGTGGAGAAATAGAATTCTGTGTCTTGCTTCTTGCATCTTGGCTCTGTTTTTCTTAATTACGTAGCGGTTTCCCTTTGGTTAGCATAAATTGGATTCTCTCTAGTGTTTTTCTTTCGGTACATAATGACAAGAAAGCTTCTCGTTCTAGATCTAATAAATATTGTTCGCTTACCAATGTTGGCTCCGATAAATCACCACCAGCCATAACATACGCTAGTTTGTTTGCAATTTTCTTATCGTGCTCCGAGATGTATTTGCCTGCCTCCATTTGGTCTGTTCCTACTAAGAACATCCCTAAAGCTTGTTTTCCTAATACTTTTACGTCAGTTCTACGTATTGGTTGGGTGTAGCCAGCTTCGGCCATTAGTAACGCATGTTTCTTTGCTTCGGCAATTTGACGGTCTTTGTTCACCACAATAACATCTTTACCGTGTTGTAATAGTCCAGTGTCAAAGGCTTCATAACCAGATGTGGATACTTTTGCCATAGCAATAGTCAAGAAATACTCTTGCAATACATTGAGCTCTACGTCATTTTTATGGAATAAATCAGAAGCACGCAATGCAAGTTCCTTAGAACCACCACCACCCGGAATCACACCTACACCAAACTCCACTAATCCCATGTACGTTTCTGCTGCAGCTACCACTTTATCAGCATGTAAGCTCATTTCGCATCCACCACCAAAGGTCATTCCGTGTGGTGCAACCACAACCGGAATAGAGGAGTAGCGCACACGCATCATGGTGTCTTGGAATAGTTTGATAGCCATATTCAACTCATCATACTCTTGCTCCACGGCCATCATAAAGATCATACCAATGTTTGCACCTACTGAGAAGTTTCCGGCTTGATTGCCAATAACCAAACCTTGGTATTCTTTTTCGGCTAAATCAATAGCTTTGTTGATCGCTTGTAAAACGTCACCGCCAATAGTATTCATTTTTGAAAGGAACTCTAAGTTGATGATTCCATCACCTAGATCAGTAATTACTCCACCACTGTTGCTCCATATTTTTTTGCTTTCGCGAATGTTATTCAGAATAATAAAAGCATCTTGTCCAGGAACTTTTACTTGTGCTTTTGCAGGAATGCTGTAAAAATACGTTGCACCATCGGCAACAGTGTAGAAGCTTTTGTTTCCAGCAGCTAGCATATCAGTTACCCAAGCAGCTGGTTCGAGACCTTCGGCTTTCATGATTTCAATTCCTTTTTCAACTCCAATGGCATCCCAAATTTCGAATGGGCCATTTTCCCAACCAAAACCAGCTTTCATGGCATCGTCGATTTTGTATAACTCATCCGATATTTCAGGAATACGGTTAGAAACATACGCAAACATACCCGCAAAACTCTTGCGGTAAAATTCGCCCGCTTTGTCTTTTCCTTTTACCAATACTTTAAAACGGTTGATTGGTTTATCAATAGATTTCGTTAATTCAAGCGTTGCAAACGATGCTTTTTTAGCGGCTCTGTATTCTAAAGTATCTAGGTCTAAAGTCAGAATTTCTTTCCCTTCTTTTTTATAAAAACCTTGACCTGTTTTGCTTCCTAACCATTTATTCTCCATCATTTTAGTAACAAAATCAGGGAGTTTAAACAAGTCGTGTTGCTCATCATTAGGGCAATTTTCGTAGATTCCGTTAGCAACATGTACTAAAGTATCGAGTCCAACCACGTCTACAGTTCTAAAAGTAGCTGATTTTGGACGACCAATAACCGGTCCAGTCAATTTGTCTACCTCTTCGATAGTCAACCCCAATTCTTTAACTAAATGAAACAAACTCTGGATTCCGTAAATTCCAATACGGTTTCCAATAAATGCAGGAGTATCTTTGGCAACAACCGAAGTTTTTCCCAAAAATTTCTCTCCATATGTTGTAAGAAAATCCAAAACTTCAGTCGAAGTTTGTGGACCAGGAATAATCTCAAATAATTTCAGGTAACGCGCAGGGTTAAAAAAGTGCGTTCCACAAAAGTGTTTCTGGAAATCCTCACTTCTTCCTTCACTCATAAAGTGAATAGGAATCCCCGAGGTATTAGACGTAATCAACGTTCCTGGTTTTCGGTATTTTTCTACCTGCTCCAAGACCAGTTTTTTAATATCCAATCTTTCCACAACTACCTCAATAATCCAGTCTGCAGTAGCAATTTTGGCCATATCATCCGTAGTATTTCCTGTGGTAATACGGCTAGCAAATTTCTGACTATAAATAGGCGAGGGCTTTGATTTTAAAGCATTTGCCAAATGGTCGTTAACCAATCGGTTTCTAACTATGGTATCCTCTAAGGATAATCCTTTTTTGGTTTCTGCCTCAGTTAATTCTCTCGGAAGAATATCTAGTAGTAAAACCTCCACACCAATGTTGGCAAAATGGCAGGCAATACCAGAACCCATAATTCCGGACCCGATTACAGCAACTTTTTTAATTGTGCGTTTCATACGTAGTTTTTATTTTTTTTATATTAGAATAAATAGTGTTCTATAATTGGTACACCGTGCTCCAAACGGTATTCTGTATTACAAAAGGTTCTTGTTTTGTGTACCCAAAACAGCGCCCATTATTTGTTTTTATTCCGTAGGATAAAAAATATTTTTTTCCTGAATCAATTCATTAATGGTCTCGGCAACTTCAATAAAATGTTGTAATTTCTCTTCAGAGATATTCCCTCTAATGGTATCATTAAATTGCAAAACCGTTTTTTTAGACAATTCTCTTTTCTGTTTCCCAAAAGGGGTCAAATAAATTAAAACACCCCGGCCATCCTGCGGATTTTTTTTTCTAATAATAAGCCCTTTATCCTCCATAGACTTCAAGGTTCTAGTCAAACTAGTAGCCTCCATGCCCATTTTTGGTCCCAAGGCAGTAGATGGCGTGCCGCCCTCCTTATCAATACTCAGTAGAGCAAAACCAGTAGCCATACTAGCATCGTATTTAGAAGCCTCCTCATTATACATCCTTGCCACTGCTTGCCAAGTAGCGCGCAAAATGTAATCTATCGTTTTATCTTTCATAATTTAGGTAATCGATTCCAAATATACTTAAAAATACTATGCATGCATAATAAAAAAAGCTATTTTTTTGTTAAGAATCCTTAAATATAAAAAAAATCAATTACATAATTACAGCAACTATTTTTTAGTTTTGCTTCAGTGGGCGTATCCTTGCGTAAAAACTTCAGGTCGGGCTGTCCGTTATATCTTTTAAGTAGCCCCCAAAACCTGGGGACTACTTAAAAGGATGCCACTACCATCCCTTACGCAGCTACATCTGAGCTCTTGTTATAAAAACCATTGCATTAGAACATTCGTGTAACAGCAGGCCATTTTTGAGTAAAAAAAAACTATAAAAAAACCACGAATTGAAGTTCGTGGTTTAGTATATGTTATAGGTTATGGTAAATTTTCTGATACAACGCATCGTATTGTTGCAAAATAATTTTACGTTTCAGTTTTAAAGTAGGAGTCAAATGCCCTCCCTCAATAGACCATATATCGGGTGTTAATTCAAAACGTTTAATTTGTTCCCAATGTCCAAATTTGGTATTGATTTGATCGATTTCTTCTTGAATACGACGTATCACATTCTCATTACAGACAATCTCTTGGTTAGTTGTGCCAATATCTAATTTGTGGATAACAGCCCATTCTTTCACAAATTCAAAATTAGGCTGAATGAATGCGGCAGGCATTTTTTGCCCTTCACCAATAACCATTATTTGTTCAATAAAACGAGACTGTTTCATAGTGTTCTCAACAATTTGGGGCGCTATGTATTTACCACCAGAGGTTTTGAACATTTCTTTCTTTCTATCCGTAATTTTCAAAAAACCCTCTTTGTCCAACTCACCAATATCTCCCGTATGGAAATACCCATCCACAATTACTTCGTTGGTTAGTTTTTCATCTTTAAAATATCCCAACATAACATTCGGGCCTTTGCACAAAATTTCGCCATCCTCTGCAATGCGAACCGTTACATTACGAATCACCTTACCTACAGTTCCTACCTTAAAGCCTCTGTTTCGTAAATCATTTACAGCAATAACAGGGGAGGTTTCGGTTAAACCATAGCCTTCCATTACCGGAATTTCAGCGGCAGCAAAAACACGTGTTAATCTGGTTTGCAAAGCAGCGCTTCCGGATACCATTAAATCTAAATTACCGCCCAAACCTTCTTTCCATTTACTAAAAATAAGTTTGCGAGCAATTTTTAATTGAAATTCATACCAAAAACCATTAGCTCCATAAGGTTCGTAACGCAACCCTAAATCAATAGCCCAGAAAAACAAGCTTTTTTTGATTCCTGTCAATTCCGTTCCTTTGGCATATATTTTATCATAGACTTTTTCGAGCAACCTAGGCACTGCAGTAATTACGGTCGGTTTTACTTCTTTTAGGTTGTCACTGATTTTTTCAATAGACTCTCCAAAATAAATAGAAACACCATAGTATTGGTATAAATACAGAATCATTCTTTCAAAAATATGACATACTGGCAAAAAGCTCAACGCCTTGCTGTTTCCTGCTTCAAAAGGGATGCGTTCTGCACTATTTAAAACATCCGAAACAATATTTGCATGAGATAACATCACTCCTTTTGGTCTTCCGGTGGTTCCAGAAGTATAAATAATTGTGGCTAAATCATCGGTTTGGATGCTGTCTTTGCATTTTTCAACGTCTCCTTGGTTGCTTTGATCTTGACCCAGTTGCAATAGCTCTTCCCAGTTTTTGCAGCCCTCAATTGTATCAAAAGAATAGACCTCTTTCAGTAACGGCACTTTTTCTCGAATGCGGTTTACTTTGGCAAATACTTCTTGGTCCGATACAAAGCAATAAGTAGCCTCAGAATGGTTTAAGATATATTCATAATCTTGTTCCGAAATAGTGGGATAAATAGGCACTGTTTGGGCTGCAGTTTGCAGAATACCAATGTCCATAATATTCCATTCGGTTCTATTATTGGAAGAAATTATAGCAATTTTATCTCCTTTTTGAATGCCCATTTTTAAGAGCGCTCTAGATATTGTGTTGGCTTTATGGAGGTATTCTTGGGTGGATGTTTTAATCCAGACCCCATCTTTTTTGGTTACTAAGGCATCCTCTATAGCGTATTTTTCTTTTTGATAATATGGAAAATCAAAAAGTCTAGTAATTGTAACCATGGCTTTGAAATTATTGTTTGTATGGAATTAAAGGTAATTAATATTTAATTAAAAAAAAATTTTATATTTTTTTTATAAAAAAAACAAAATTACTCGTCTTCTTTGTAGGATTTTTCACGTTCCCCAGAGATAAACATTTTCTTTTTCTTAAAATGTATAGAAAACTGTACTTCATTCCATTCTACAATTTGTTCTGTTTGTGATTCTGCGGCATCGGTTTTGTACCATAGAGTATAAACGGCACTGTCAAATCCTTCTCTAAATTTGGGTATGCCTTTTTGGGAGCATTCAATACCCCAGACCATTCTTTTTTCTGGTTGGTTATGGAGTTGGTAAATTCCGGAGCCATTATCATTTAAGCTAACAATAGGCCCACTCTCTCCCTCAAACAAATACGTCCCAGATACAGGATACCCAATGGTTGTGGTGATATAATGGGTTTTGTTTTTAACCTCAATTGGAGTAACAATAACTTGCGAAAAAAGATTGGGTGTTGCTGCTAAAATTAAAAAAAGCATTATTTTTTTGAGTTGCATAAATAAAAGTAGTTTTGGGGTTAATAATATTTTAAAAAGCAAGTATATAACATTTTTTATTAAAATAACAAAAACAGTATTGTTTTTATAAAAAAAGCGCTCAGTTTAAAAATTTCTGAACGCTTTTGTGTATCTATTAAAACTTATTTTTTTCAACCCATTTTCGGGCATTTACAAAGGCTTCGTGCCATGGCGAAACTTCATCGTTTCGGTCTTTTGGATAATGTGCCCAGTTCCATTGAAACGTAGAACGCTCAATATGTGGCATCATTACTAAGTGGCGGCCTGTTGTATCGCATAACATGGCAGTGTTAAAATCCGATCCGTTTGGATTTGCTGGATAGCTATCGTAACCATATTTTCCTACAATGTTGTAGTTTTCTTCTCCCATCGGAAGCTGGAATTTTCCTTCTCCATGAGATACCCAAACTCCCAAAGTACTTCCTGCTAGGCTAGCCAACATTACGGATTTGTTTTCTTGTACCGTAACAGAAGTAAAAATACTTTCGTGTTTTTGGCTGTCATTGTGTAGCATTTTTCCGTGTACTTTATGCTCAGGATTGATTACTTCTAACTCCATAAACAGCTGGCATCCATTACAAATACCTACTGATAATGTGTCTTGGCGTTTAAAGAAATTTTGTAAGGCAGTATTGGCTTTTTCGTTGTATTTAAAAGCACCAGCCCAACCTTTTGCAGAGCCCAATACATCTGAGTTAGAAAATCCACCAACGGCACCTATAAACTGAATGTCTTCTAAGGTTTCTCTTCCGGATATTAAATCCGTCATGTGGACGTCTTTAACATCAAAACCAGCCAGATACATTGCGTTGGCCATTTCGCGCTCTGAGTTGCTTCCTTTTTCACGGATAATTGCTGCTTTTGGTCTTGGTTTTGAGGCGTCTATTACGGGTTTTTTACCAGTAAAATGAGTTGGAAATTGGTAGCGTAACGCTTGGTTTTTATAATTATCAAAACGCGCTTGTGCTGTGGCGTTTTTGGATTGTTTTTGGTCTAATAAAAAAGAGGTTTGAAACCAAATATCTCTATATTTTGCAATATCTAATTGGCAAGGTCCAAAGTCTAAAGTGGCTTGAGAGGTCGCGCTTCCAAGTTTGTAGAAATCAACCCCAGCTGTATGTAATTTGTTCTCTAAAACGGTATCTTCTTTGGCTTGAAAAACAAGACCAATATTCTCAGCAAATAAATATTTAATAATGTCTTTTTCTTCAAAAACTGAAAAATCTATTTTGGCTCCCAAATTTACATCCGCAAAACACATCTCGAGCAGGGTAGTAATCAAACCACCACTTCCAATATCGTGTCCTGCTAAAATTTGATTGTCCAAAATTAACTCTTGAATTGCGTGGAACGCTTTTTTGAAAAAAGCAGCATCTTGAATGGTTGGAGCCTCTTTTCCAATTTTATTCAAGGTTTGTGCAAAAGAAGATCCTCCTAGTTTAAATTGGTCTTGAGATAAATTAATATAGTAAATAGATCCGCCCCCTTTTTGAAGTACGGGCTCGACTACTTTTTGAATATCGGTACAGTTTCCGGCAGCCGAAATAATTACAGTTCCAGGTGCAATCACTTCTTCGTTAGGGTATTTTTGTTTCATAGAAAGGGAGTCTTTTCCGGTTGGAATATTTACTCCTAATGCAATTGCAAAATCAGAACAACTCTCTACCGCAGCATACAAACGAGCATCTTCGCCTTCGTTTTTGCAGGCCCACATCCAGTTGGCAGATAATGAAATGCCTTTTAGTCCGTCTTTTATAGGTGCCCAAATAATATTGGATAAGGCTTCGGCAATAGCGGTTCTGCTTCCTGCTACAGGATCAATTAGGGCTGCCACAGGAGAGTGTCCTATTGCGGTAGCAATACCTTCTTTTCCGTTATAATCTAAGGCCATAACGCCACAATTGTTTAGAGGCAATTGTAGTGGTCCAGCAGTTTGTTGTTTGGCTACCTTTCCGCCTACACAACGGTCTACTTTGTTGGTCAACCAGTCTTTGCAGGCTACTGCTTCGAGCTGTAGTACCTGTTCTAGATAGCTAGAAATATTCTTTACGCTGTATTCTAAATCTTCGTATTTTCGGTCAATGGTGGTATCCTTCATAACCACTTTTGGAGAGCTGCCAAAGAAATCTTCTAAGGCAAAATCCATTGGTTTTGCTCCAGTTGTTTTGGATTCAAATGTAAAACGATGGTCCCCAGTTACGGTACCAACTTGGTACATTGGAGCACGCTCTCTATCTGCAATACGTTGTAAGGTTGCTAGGTCTTTTTGGCCAATAACCAATCCCATTCTTTCTTGAGACTCATTTCCAATGATTTCTTTTGCAGATAGGGTAGGGTCTCCCACCGGAAGTTGGTCTAAATCAATGCAACCTCCGGTATCTTCTACTAATTCAGAAAGGCAGTTTAAGTGTCCTCCTGCACCGTGATCATGTATAGATACAATTGGGTTTGCATCGCTCTCGACTAAACCTCGGATGGCATTGGCGGTACGTTTTTGCATCTCTGGGTTAGAACGCTGTATGGCATTGAGTTCAATACCGGAGTTAAATGCGCCAGTATCTGCAGACGAAACTGCTGCTCCACCCATTCCAATTCTATAGTTTTCGCCGCCCAAAATAACAATTTCATCTCCAGTTTGAGGTGTTTTTTTCAGAGCTTGTTCTTGTTTTCCGTATCCAATTCCTCCGGCTTGCATGATTACTTTATCAAAACCGAGCTTGCGGGCGTCTTCTTGGTGTTCAAAGGTCAGGATAGACCCCGTAATTAAGGGTTGTCCAAATTTATTCCCAAAATCGGAGGCCCCATTAGAGGCTTTTATTAAAATATCCATTGGGGTTTGGTACAACCATTTTCTTTCGTCCATAGCCTGTTCCCAAGGTCTGTTGTTTTCTAAACGGGAGTAAGAGGTCATGTAAACGGCTGTTCCGGCTAGAGGCAAAGAACCTTGTCCGCCTGCAAGACGGTCTCTTATTTCTCCTCCAGAACCGGTGGCAGCACCATTAAATGGCTCCACTGTTGTAGGAAAATTATGTGTTTCTGCTTTTAAAGAAATAACCGAATCAAATTCTTTAATGGCATAAAAATCTGGTTTATCGGCGCTTTTGGGTGCAAATTGTGCTACGCGTGGCCCTTTTACAAAAGCAACGTTATCCTTGTATGCAGATACAATATCGTTGGGGTTTTCTTGAGAGGTTTTTTTTATCATTTTAAATAAAGAAGCAGGTTTTTCTTCTCCATCAATAATAAAGGTACCGTTAAATATTTTGTGACGGCAGTGTTCTGAATTGGCTTGCGAAAAACCAAAAATCTCAGAATCGGTCAATTTTCGTCCTAATTTAAGGGCAAGGTTGTCTAAATAGGTTACTTCTTCAGGGCTCAAAGACAAGCCTTCTTTAGCGTTGTAAGCTGCAATATCTGCAATGTCCAAAATTGCTTCGGGAGTGCTGTTTACAGTAAATAGCGATTGGTTGAGCTCGGTATATTTTTGCGAAAGCATGGGATCAAAGTCCGTAAAGTCTTTGGATACTCTCTTAAATTCTTCAATTCTAATGATTCCAGAAATACCCATATTCTGAGTGATCTCTACCGCATTGGTGCTCCAAGGGGTAACCATAGTAGCACGTGGGCCAACAAAAAAATCCGTCAATACGGATTTCTCTATTTTATGTGCATTGGCAAAAAGCCAGTTTAATTTTGAAATATCTTGAGCTGAAATTTCGTTTTGCGTTTGCTCTGCCAGTTTGCTATTGCTTGTGTGTACCGCAAAAATAGTGTTGCTTTGGTTTTCAAAGAAATGGATCATTGTTGTGTCGTTTGTTGTAATGTGATGCAAATTTAGTTAAAAAAACAGTAAGAGCAAGTGCAATGAATACTTTTTAAAAGAGGGGCTCTTGTTTTAAATAATGGCGTTATTTTTTGAATTCGTTACTTTGGTATGCGCCCAAATCTGGTGGGAGTGTTCTACTGCTGCCCAGAATATCTAACGGGATTAAATACGCCGGATTACCTTTTGCGTAAGCGCCAGAGGTGGCATCAATGTGGAGTTTGTTTTTGGTGGTGTTTAAAAAATTAGGATTTTGATTCAAAATAATACCAGTATAGTGGCTTGGATCTGTTTGAAATTGGTATTGAGCTTGGGTGCTTTTGGGATTGAATTTTAATAAACAATGGTTAAATTGGTAGTTAAACGCTGCTGTTGGTTTTGAAGATAATTGCAACTCATTGGTATTGTTGCCATAAATAATACAGTTGTTAAAGGTGGCTTTGGTTAGGTCTTTGGTGTCTGTGGCGGGGCTATCTTGGTGGTTGCTAATTGCCACGGCAAGGTGGGAGTTGTTGTTCCAGTTGTTGTTAAATGTGGCGTGTGTAAATTGATAATCTCCACCATAGTAACAAGATAAAGCGGCTATTCCGGCTCCGTTGATGGCTAAGTTTTGGGCCTCAATACGTGCTGTTTGTGCCAATATGCCATAATTGGCACAATTGTAAATTTGGCTGTTTTTGATACTTACGGTGGTTCCGTCGTTGTCCTGAATGCGTAGTCCGATGGTAGCATTTTTGATGGTAAGATGCGTAATGCTGTGGTTGGTGCTGCCTTTGGTTAACCAAATGGTGCCCCATTGACCAGGTAGGTTGGCGTATTCTGGCTCCAAGCGGTCTGCCTCAAAGATAACTTGATTTTCTAGGGCGTTGGTGGTGGAGGGGGTTCCGTTTATTTGTAGTGTAGCGTTTTCGGTAACTACTAATCCAGAATTGTTATGAAAATAAACCCGACTACCTGCATCGAACAAAACTGTTTTGCCTTTGGGTACTGCAGCATACCCATAAATAACGTAGGCTTTTTGGTTGGTAAAATGCAGTTCGTTGCCGTTTATGGGGTCTTTGGGGTCTAAATAAAAACCGTTCAATTTTTGGCCGTCTATCAAAGGTAGTGTTTCGGTGGTGCCATCAGCAAAACGCTGTGGATATAAAAAAAAGGCGTCTTTGACCAAGGTAACCAGCGGAATGGTTTGCAGGTTTTGTCCAGAATCAAATTCAATTTTGTCAGTATAGAGATAATCTGAGGCATTTGCATCGGTACTGCTTGCGGTAGTTTCAATAAAAATATAAAGACTGTCTTTGGCAAGTAGGGTTACGTTGGTAAACAATTTACCTTGATTGTCTTGCCTGCCATCTACAGTCATGCGGTATTTGGAGAGCAGGCCTCTTTCGAGCTTAATGCTCGGAATAGTAATGTCTTTTTTGGATCGGTTGTATACCTTTAATCGGTACGTGCTAGAGCCAATGTTCGAAAAAACCGTATCCAAATATATAATGTCTCTCGAAAAAGCTAGTTTTCCGTCACTAGCCACAGTATCAAAATCAGACCTGCAAGCAGCTGTGAGTAATAAGATAGTAATAAGAAACGGTAAAGTTACGTAGCGCATGGTCTTTGTTTTTTTGTAAAAATAAGAAAAAACTAATTTGGTTGGATAATAAGCGGCCTATTTCCTGTTTAGTGTATTATCTTTTATTTATTTTTACATTCTTAAGTATAAAAAAAATGACTTTAGATAAAAATAAAATAGTAGCGTATTGCAATGCGTTTTCCAAAAACACCTTGATGGAAACATTAAACATTGAATATATAGATGCAGGAGAGGGGTTTTTGGTAGCCAAAATGCCTGTAAATCCATCGGTACACCAGCCCATGGGATTGTTGCACGGTGGCGCCTCGGTGGCATTGGCCGAAAGTGTGGGTAGTGCGGCTTCTCATTTTTTTATTGATGCCAAAGAGCAAGAAGTTAGAGGTATCGAAATTTCGGCAAATCATTTAAAAAGCATTCGCGAAGGAGTAGTTTATGCTACCGCCCGAATTGTTCATAAAGGAAAAACCTTGCACCTCTGGGAGATTAAAATAACCGACGAGGAGGACAACTTAATTTCGTTGTGTAAATTAACCAATATGGTTTTGAACAAAACAAAACCGCAAGAGTAGTTTTTTAGTAATAATGTAGGCTTAAAAAAAGTACAGATGATTGATTTTTTCATAAAAGTAAAACAACAAGAAGCGCAAAATTTACCTTTTGTTATTTATAAAAAACCAAACAAAGATAAATTGGTAGGCTACTTTCAAAAAAACGACCATTTATTTTTTGCAGAAAGTCTAGAAGAAACCGGTTTTGTTTTTGCTCCTTTTGAAAACAATCAAATGCTCCTTCTGCCTAAAGAACAAACCGTTAAGGTAGAGTCTAAAATGAGTGTGGTCAAACTAAAAACAGCAGAGAATGCTGAGATACCTAAAAACAATACTGGCAAGGCTGCCTTTAAAGCCTTGGTGCAAAAAGCATTAGACAGTATTGCTGCCTCGGAGATGCGCAAGGTGGTGGTGTCTCGGAAAGAAGTAGTTTCGGTTCCGGATTTTGAGTTAGTTTCTGTTTTTACAAAGTTGTTACAGAGCTATCCAACTGCTTTTTGCTATTGTTGGTACCATCCTAAAATAGGAATGTGGATAGGAGCCACACCAGAACATTTGTTGTTTGCCAAAAAAAAGCGATTCTATACCATGGCTCTTGCCGGAACACAAAAATTTGAAAACACCACCGAAGTGGTCTGGAACTCTAAAGAAAAAGACGAGCAACAATTTGTTACAGACTTTATTATTGAAAACCTAAGCGAAATTACCACTGAAATTGCGGTATCTAGTCCATATACTTTGCAGGCAGGCAATTTGGTACACATAAAAACAGATATAGAAGGCATTGTTAATGCAAATTCTAATTTAAAACAAGTAGTATCCGTATTGCATCCCACCCCAGCAGTTTGCGGCTTACCTAAGGCTATTGCACAAAAATTTTTGTTAGAAAACGAAAGTTATTCTAGAGAATACTATACTGGTTTTTTGGGAGAACTCAATAAAAGGGGTATTAAAAATGAAAAAGTACAATCGGACTTGTATGTCAATTTGCGTTGCATGAAAATAGAAAAAGACATTCAATTAGGCACCACAAAAGCACATTTATACATGGGTTGTGGGATTACCAAAGATAGTGACCCTCAAAAAGAATGGAAAGAAAGCGTGAATAAATCCATGACTATGAAAAAAATACTGTTTTGATGCATAGTAAAAATAAGAGATAAATAAAACAAGATGAAATTAGATATAGTAGCCTTTGGAGCACATCCAGATGACGTAGAATTGGGTTGTGCAGGAACTTTGCTTAAAGAAATGTCTTTAGGTAAAAAAGTAGGAATTATAGATTTGACCCGCGGTGAGTTAGGAACAAGAGGTTCTGCCGAAATTAGAGACCAAGAAGCCCATGCAGCAGCACAGATTTTGGGAGTTTCGGTGCGAGAAAATCTAAACATGCGAGATGGTTTTTTTGTGAATGACGAAAAACATCAGTTAGAGATAGTCAAAATAATCCGAAAATACCAGCCCGAAATAGTATTGTGTAACGCCATAGAAGACCGACACATAGACCATGGCAAAGGGAGTAAGTTAGTTTCGGATGCCTGTTTTTTGTCTGGATTGGTAAAAATAGAAACCTTTTTAGAAGGACAAAAACAAGCTGCTTGGCGCCCAAAGGTGGTGTACCATTATATTCAGTGGAAAAATATAGAACCCGATTTTGTAGTAGATATTACGGGTTTTACAGACCAAAAAATCCAAGCCATACTTGCTTATGGATCTCAGTTTTATGATAAAAATTCTAAAGAACCAGAATCTCCAATTAGCTCCAAGAACTTTTTGGAAAGCCTTACCTATCGTTCTAGAGACCTAGGACGCTTAGTAGGGGTAGACCATGGCGAAGGATTTACAACCGAAAGGTATTTGGCAGTCAATAGTTTAGGGGATTTGGTGTAAAAATGTTGTATTTTTTTTAAAAAAAAGTTTGCAAAAGTAAACTTTAGTTGTATCTTTGCCACCGCTAAGCAAATGGTGGTTGTAGCTCAGTTGGTTAGAGCATCGGTTTGTGGTACCGAGGGTCGCGGGTTCGAGCCCCGTCTCCCACCCAGAAAGTAAAAGCCTTGAAGAAATTCAAGGCTTTTTTTGTGCCCTAAATTTTGGGTCTATAAGGTAGTTTAGGGATCAATCCCAAAACGGATCAATCCCAAAACCTGTGGAGCGACAAGAATTAGGCATAAATATTAGTTAGCCTAAAAAGAAAGAATTCTACATTTCTAACACCTCTAAACTGAGATTTAAATGCTTTTATTTTTGCATTGAACGATTCAGCCGAAGCATTAGTACTTCTGTTATCAAAATAGTTTAATATGGTTTGATAATGATTCATTATCGATCTTGAGATTGTACCGAAAGACTTAAATCCTGATTGATTTACTTTTTCATGCCATTTAGCTAGTCTGGCAAAACCAATGATTTTATCGGTTGTGTTTTCAAAAATGTTCCGTAATCCTTGAGATAGATTGTAAGCTTCTTTTATGTCGGGATATAAATCAAACAACAATAATGCTCGTTGTAATTGATTCGCCGTCCATTTTGATTTATTCTTGTATAAGAAATACCTACTTCTAGCAAGTAACTGCTTAATAGTATCTCCATTAGTCAATACTTCAGGCTCAAACCTTTTCTTGTTTTTCTTCGCTTTTTCGATGGCTTCATTTTCCTGGTCAATGGCTTGCCAGCGGTATTTGATCCTGATTTCTTGTAAAGCCTCTAACGCTAATTTTTGCACATGGAATCTATCTGTGACACGAGTGGTATTAGGGAAACATTTTTTAGCAATCAATCCCATGTTTGCCGCCATGTCAAGAGTTATTTCGGTAACAGAATTTCGTAGTTTAAGCGGTATTTTTTCAATAACACTAATAACTGTTTCCGCTTTAGTTCCTGCAATCATAGCCACTATAGTTCCTTTCTTTCCCTTTCCAGCTTTGTTGGTCAAAATAGTATAGAGTTCGCCATTGGACAAGGAGGTTTCGTCAATTGATAAGCGTTTGCCTATGTTTTCTGGAAATATAAGCCATTGTTTTGCGTGTAGTTTTTGATCCCATATTTTGAAATCACTTAAGAAATCTTTGTATTGATGTTGTAGGTTTTTACCGCTAACGCCATAGAAAGAGGCGATAGCATTGCAATCATTTGGGCTGGAATCTATGGATCTCTTTTAAAAAAGACGCAAACTCCTGTGTCACCCGAGTTCCGTCTGCTACTAAATTCCAATCTCTAAAAACTACTTTTCCAGTATCTTCATTCAGCCATCTTCTTCGAGTGATATGAAGATATACCTGATGCCCACGAATAGGGAAATCCTGAACTGTTATTTCATCAAAGAATCCTTTTGAGCTCAATTTTGATTGTCGATGTTCTTTAGGAATTGAATTAATCTCCTTTAAGTAAAGATGAAGTATCTCTTCCTCTTTTTTATAGGAAGTCAGTTCAAAGTAGTCTACTATGATTTCAGGAAGTAACAACTTGAGAAGGTCGACAAAAGAATCTTGCATTTGTATCTGATTTGGAAATACAAATATCTAAATTTTTATATTTCCCCACAACTTTTAGACTTGATCCCGGATCGGATCAAGCGCAAAAGTTGGGGACTATGCAAATAATTTAGTTAATTTAAACAGGAAGAAATCTACTTTTCGTGTATCAAGCGCAAAAGTTGGGGATTATCCAAAAACCTGAGATCAATCCCAAAACTGGAACTAGCGGCAAGATTGGAGACGCCATTTACTCCAAAACACCATTGTATAATTAATGCAAATTATTTATTAAGATATTTCAATTTTTTTTAGTGCTGGCATACGTAAGCCAACCCCTGATTTTAATGGGGTTTTAAGAGATTGTGTTAATAAGAGGTAATTTATTGTGAATTTTCTTGTTTTTTTTGTAAAAAATATATTTATAATTAAATTATTAATAGTTACATTCGCCAAAAAAACCGCATGAAAGTAACGTTATACGTATTTATTTATACCTTTTTTTTTACTAGTTCGTTTTATGCTCAAAACCAAACCAATATTACTTATGGGTTAAAACTCGGGGGCTTGTATTCTGGTATCAGCAATCTACCCGAAAACATTAAGGGTAGAGATAATTCGTTGGATAATAGCACTATGGAAACCCAAGGAATTTACGGTATAGAAGGTGGTTTTTTTGTAAATTTTAAACTTCACGATACGCGTGTAGCCATACAACCAGAAATTTTATTCCGACAATCTGGAGCCAAAGTTAGTTATCAAGATACCGTAGGAAAAGAGTTTGATCTGGGGTTTCATTATTCGTATATACAACTAGGTGCTTTGTATAAAGTATATCCTTACGAAGGCTTAAACTTAGGTTTTGGCGCTTTTTACGGAATCAATATTGCACCTAATGCGATTAGCTATACCTCTAATCAATTTGGAGGAATGTATGATGTTGCTACCAGGCAATTTTATCAAGACGGCTTAGACGGTACGGATGATTTTTCTACCTGTTTTGCCTTAGGTTATGAATTGCACCAGAGCATCCATTTTGATTTACGGTATTATCTAGGTGTGAAAGATATGGTAAAAAGCAATTCGGCTTCGTTTCAATTTATCGAAAATCAAAACAAAAGCACTGTTATTTGCTTTTCGGTAGGCTATAGTTTTCATCAATGGTAAATTTTATAAAAAAAATGAAAAAAATTATTTTACTTCTTCTTCTAATAAGCTCAAAAACAATTTTTGCTCAAGGAGACCGAGAGATTACCTATGGCCTTTTTGTAGGAGCAATACATTCCACCATGTCTAATCTTCCGGATGTAATTGTGCCAAAAGGGGTTTTTAAAGGCTATACTTTGGATACCAAAGGTAAATTTGGTACTACAGCTGGATTTAAGATTAATTGGAAATACCCTTATGCCAAAGTAAGTGTTCAAACAGAAGTTTTGTATTCCAACCAAGGGACGGATTTAAATTATAAAGATAACAAAGGACTTATATACAAAACCAATTTTGGGTATAGTTATTTAAATTTTGGCGCACAGTTTAAATTTTATCCTTTCGAAGGGTTTTATATCGGTTTAGGCCCTTATGTAGGTTTTAGTCTCAATAGCGATAATATACACTATAGTTCCAATAGTGCGGTCGTTTTTGGCAATTCTGAAGCTAATTTTGAGCCAGATGCTACCGTAGAAAAGGTTTTAAAAGAGTCCTTAACGGCAAAGAACTTTTTTTATGGAACCTTTGCTACAGGCTACGAATTTAGTAACAATCTATCCATTGGAGCCAGGTATAATCTGGGGCTTACAGATGGATTAACCACCGAAGAAAACGGGCATCGCTATAAGGAGAATGCTAATAAAATTAACAGCATATCTTTGGTAATAGGCTATAGCTTTAATTTTGATGATTTAGGTAATTTTTAATCCATACTATTCTTAACAACAGCTACTATTATGAATACTAAAACTTTTGCACCAGTAGTTTTACTAATAATGCTAACTGGAAACCTGCTTTTTGCACAACAAAAAGTATATCCAGGAAATGTTTTGACGCCTTATTTTTGGATTACTTCTAAAAACGTAGCAGACGCTTACCATTGGGACAGCCGGACCAAAGACCATACACCAATATCGGACCAACAACACCCAGGAGCCGCCTTTAATTTTAATCCTAGTATTTATTTCAATGCCGCTCAAGACTCTTTAAGCATACCTCTTGGGAGTAGTGCTAAGAGACAACAAACCTTGTTTTTGGTTTATAAAGTAAAGGATAGCCTAACAGAACAATTCTTGTGGACCATAAACCAGCCTCAGAGAACCCTTTCGGTGGCAACAAATAAGCGTTTGGTGGACCTAAAAAAATATACCTACCAATCGTATTCCGAAAAAATAAAACCAAATAAGGCCAATATTCATTTTTTTCAACAAAATATAACCGACAGTATTGCAAAGCCAGCAGTACTTTCTATTGGACAAAAATCCAAGTTTATATCCCTTCCGCCACAACAATTTGATGGCAATATAAGCGAAATTGTAGTTTACAACCGGGTTTTGTCTGGTTTTGAATCCCAAAAAATAGCCAGTTATCTAGCTATTAAATATGGTATTTCGCTGTCACAGTTTGAAACCAAAAACTACCTCAATAGTTCTGGCAATATTATTTGGGATAGTGCAAAACACCAAGGGTTTGCATCTTCAATTACGGCACTTGGCAGAGATGATGCCAGCGGTTTGTTGCAAAGCAAAAGCAGCAATATGGCCCAAGAAGGGTTGTTGACCCTCACGCTCAAAAGCAAAAGCAACACCATACCCAACCAATATTTTGTTTTTTGGAGCGACAACGCAAAAAGCATGCAGCTCAAAAAACAAGAGCAAGGACAACCTATCGGAATTGCAAGACAATGGCAATTGGATTTTACAAACCCCAAAGACCTTAGTCTGGATTGGTCTTTAAACCCCAATTTTATAAAAGGCAACTTTCCTAAAGACACGTATTATTGGTTGTATATAGATTATTCCGGAAAAGGAACCTATACCGAAGAGGATTCGGAATACCTAAAATTGGCAAGTACTTCAAGCAAAGAAAAATTAGTCTTACACGATTTTGATTGGGATAAGCAAAAAACAGGAAAAGCAAAATTTACTATAAAGATAGCTCCAAAAATGTTTAGCCGTGTTTGGATAACACAGGCGGATTGCGGTGTGAAAGATTCGGGTAAATTAAATTATTCTATACAAGGAGGCGAAGCGCCATTTACAATAACTCTCCAAAAAGAAGGCAGTGATGTCGTTGTAAAACAATGGAAACAAGATTCCAAAAATACGCAAGACCTCTTGCTATCTTCCGGTAGCTATACTTATATCGTTCGGGATGCAAAAGCAAACGTATACTCAGAAACAATTTTTGTAGCAGACAAACAAGGCACCCTGTCCAATCTAAAAGCAACTTACCAATTGACAGATGGCAAACCAATAATTTTGGATGCAAGCCAAGGTTTGCAAGGAACAACGTATGCCTACCAATGGTATTACGAGGGTGATTTTATCGATAACACACCTAAAATTTTGCTAGATCAAGCAGGAGATTATGAACTTAGATTAAGCAACAGTCAAGGGTGCACTACCTCCCAAAAGATACTAGTAACCACTGATTCTAAAGAAGCCTCTGTTGCTAACGTGCTGATGTTGTATCCCAATCCAACCCCAGATGGGCGTTTTACACTAGCCATGCAGTTTGCACAAAAAACAGATGTTACCCTAACTATACACACCTTGAGTGGCGGTTTGGTGCAGCAAAAACAGTTTTCACAGATAGAAAACTATGTTTATGATGGGATGATTTCGGCAGCATCCGGTATGTATTTGGTTAGTGTGCGTTCGGATTTTGGCACCAAAAATTTTAAAGTAATAGTCAAGTAGTTTGATTTTAAATAAATAATAATTAAGTATTGCCATACAGCTAAGAGGCCTTTAGAGTAAAACCACCTTAAAGAGTTGTTTTGTTCTTTAAGCCCATTGCCCCAAGGATAGTGCTGTTTTGGGTTTTATATAGATACGTTTTGGATATGAAAAATAAAATTATAATTCTGGTACTTTTAGTAAGTTCTTTTTTATTTGCAGTAAATTTTGAAAAAGAGATTATAATGGCCTCCTTGTCGTCTAATTTCTTAAAAAAAGATACTAAAGTAATAGCTGTAGATCCTGTAAGAATTTCTTCTAATGAAACTAGCAAATCCAAAGTATTTCAGGCCGATATCCAAGAAGGTTTTATAGGAGACCAAAATCTATTGGATACAGACGACGCCTATGACAACGTTTTTCATTTGGATATAAAAACACTTCCTACCGCCACCGAAAGTGCGTATTTGGAATACG
This sequence comes from Flavobacterium crassostreae, assembly GCF_001831475.1. Lineage (NCBI taxonomy): Bacteria > Pseudomonadati > Bacteroidota > Flavobacteriia > Flavobacteriales > Flavobacteriaceae > Flavobacterium > Flavobacterium crassostreae. Next base: position 1,596,870 of record NZ_CP017688.1, read on the forward strand.
AATTATATGGACACAAACTATCGGCATCCATCTCTAGGAGTTTGAACAACCAAGCCAGTATTGGAGGGCAATTTTTGACCCCAAACAAAAATTGGAGCCTCCAGTCCGAACTACTTTCTCCAAAAGCACTGCGTCAAGGAGATAACGTTTTGTTATTTACTGCTCCAGCAGGAATTTCAAATGGGTATAAAATTAAAAAGGTTAGAATTGTGTACAAACCTCTAGCGGTTGCTACTAAATACACCCTATTAAAATGGGATACTAAACGGTATATAAAAGGAACTATAGCCTCTTCGGATTTACAAAAAATGACCATTGGCGGTGTGGCTGTAAATTTAGAACAGCCAGAATTTGAATTGCTGTTAGATTCTAAAAATGTAGGTACAGACCAAGGCATTTTGGTTATAAAAGAAACCACCAAGGGCGTACGCACCCAAGAAATACTAAACGAGAGTTCTTTTTTGCAAGTAACCTCTTTTAGATCCTTAGAAAAAGCCAAAGAAAGCAAATCTAAAACTATTGATTTTAAAACAACCAATACGCTTGTTCACAAAAATTTTACAGCTGTTTTTCCAGAAGGCGCACTTAAAACAAACCTAAAGGTATCGGTAAGTAGTTTACGAAAAATAGATGTAGCACCATTAAATTCGGCGATGGTCAATGTTACGGCATCCCAAGCAGGTTTTAGATTGTTGCCTCATGGCACCCAATTTGAAAAAGCCGTACGCTTGTATTTGCCGTATGATACCAAAAATATTCCTCAGGGGTATACCCCAAAAGACATTAAGGTGTTTTATTTTGACGAGAACAAACGTCTTTGGCAAGAAACCACCAAAGACTCATTGGATATTCAGAAAGGAATAATTGTAGCCAAAACCACGCATTTTACCGACTTTATTGCCGGAATTATAAAGATGCCAGAATCTCCAGAAACCTCTGGTTATACCCCAACAAGCATCAAAGACCTCAAAGCAGCAAGTCCGTTGGTAGGCATGCAATCCATTGCGCCACCAACAGCAAATGGAAGAGGGACTGCCAGTACTGGTTTTGCCCTAGAATTGCCTAAAGGAAGAGCAGGCATGCAACCAGCACTAAACCTACAATACGATAGTGATGGTGGCTATAGTTGGGCAGGAATGGGTTGGGATATATCTGCGCCAGCAGTAAGCATTGAAACACGCTGGGGAGCACCAAGATACGATGTAAATCAGGAAACAGAATCCTATTCTATTGCAGGCGAAGCGTTGCTACCCAATACACACCGTGCAACCTGGGTAAGTAGAACCGCAGACAAACAGTTTTATCCAAGACGCGAAGGTGCTTTTCAGCAAATTATTCGTAAAGGATCTTCGCCCAAAAATTATTATTGGATCGTTAGAGACAAAAGCGGTGTAGCCAGTTATTATGGCGGTACCACAGCAGGATTGGCAGACAACAGTATTTTGCAAGATGCCTCTGGCAATGTTGGACATTGGGCATTGAGTATGCAAGTAGATTTGAAAGGAAATAAGGTTACCTATGAATACGACAAAAAAGACGGTGAACTCTATCTTAAAAAAGTATATTATACCGGATTTGGCACACAAAAAGGAAATTATTCTGTAACATTTGTCAAAAACAGTGATTTAGGAGAACCCAACCGCCAGGATACACAAGTATCGGCAAGATTAGGATTCAAACAATGGAACAATCAATTGCTACGAAAAATAGAAGTCCGCTATAAAAACGAAATGGTACGCAGTTACGAATTGAACTATAAAGAAGGAGCCTTCAAGAAAACCCTATTAAAATCAGTTTCGCAGCTAGACGCTAATGGCAACTTGTTTTATACCAATACTTTAGATTATTTTGATGATGTTCGCAATGCAAGTGGCGTCTATACCCCTTTTGAGGAAGAGCAACTTTGGACAGTGCCAAACAATAACATTAAACAAGGATTTACGGGGATAAAAGCGTTTGAAAGCAACCATACCCTTGTAGGAAGTACAACTGCAAAATCTAAAGGAATTAACTATAGAATAGGTGTTGGTCCTCTTAGCGACAGATATAAATACAACACCATTGGAGCTCACGGAGGAAACAATTGGGGAAAATCGGAGACTTTCGTTATGCTACAAGATTTAGATGGGGATGGTTACCCGGATAAAATATTTTTAAAAGATAAGGTGGTGTATTATTGCAAAAATCTAATGGCTACCGTTCCTTTTAGTTTTGATAAACCAATGGTTATAAGTGGTATTAATGACTTAGGAGTCAATAAAACTAAATCCTTTAGCTGGGGTGTAGATGCCACTATTGGCAACGGAGTGGCCTCTGCAAATATTGGGTATGATGAACAGCGTTCAACCAATAGATCCACTAGTTATTTTATGGATTTTAATGGGGATGGTCTACCTGATTTTGTATCTGGAGGAAAAGTACAATACAATCGTATAGTGAATGGTATTCCAACTTTTTTAAGCTCGAGTATAAATACACCATCTCCTGTTTCTGGAAACGGAACCTTAACACTAACAGTACCAGATCGAACTGCCGAACTAAATCAATTGCTGGATAAAAATCCTTTGCATGATGTAGTTCGTGTATGGCAAGCACCTGCAACAGGAAAAATCGTAATCAATCAATGGTATCAATTATTAGAAGATACTTCGCAAGAAAGGCTGGAGTATAAAACAAGGGATGGTTTGGATAAAGCAGATGGTGTGCATTTGTATTTTCAAAAAAACAATAGTCTAATTTGGGACGAAGTGATTTCAGGAACAGATTATGCAATAAAAAACAAACCGGAACAAACTCTTGAAGTTACAAAAGGAGAACGTTTGTATTTTAGGGTCAGTTCTATAAAAGATGGTAATTATGACAAAATAAGTTGGAACCCCAAAATAAGCTACACTGAAGTTGAAAATAAAAATATAGGTTCTGTCTCGCGTGTACCACTTGTTGCAAATAAAAAGGATGCAAATGGTATTTCGCTTAAAGAATTTGATGCTGCTGCTGATTTTTTTGTGAGTCAAGCCAATCCAATTTTAGTCCCAAGTCCAGGGATGGTACAATTTGGTGGGAGTTTTAAAAAACCAGTAACTTCAGATCATGTTACTTTAAAAATTACTAAAAAAGTAATTACTCCTTCGGTGGTTGAAACAGTTTTATATGAACACCAATTTTTGGCTTCAGAAATTGTCAATTTTGATATGGGAACACTTAGCTTTAATATTCCTGAATCCAATGCTTTTGTTACCACTACTTTAAGTTCCAAAACAAATATTGCTGTAAAAGATCTGTCTTTTAATGCTACGCTTTCGTTACCTGCAAGTACCGGAACACTTGTTACAGATAATATCAAGAAAGTAGATATTGGGCATAGTTTCTATTCTAAAATTGATGGCAATTATGTACTAAATGGTTTGATTCCAACCTTGACAGGAAAATTGAATATGTTTGTAGATCCATTAGATTACACTTTGGACTCTTCTGTTAATAGTTTCCTTTATGATGGAAATGTCGTGATAACAGCAAAACAAAACGGTTTGTTGGTTGCTCGTAAAACGTATGCTGTTCAAAATGGTGTTTTGAGCAATACAACCTCTCCTTTTGACCTTTCGTATAATTATGCTACAACTCAAAAAGGGTTTCCAATAGATTTGGAAATTTATGTGAGTGATGTAAAACTAAACAATCTTATTAAATCCTACCCAAATGGACTACTGAAAGTTGTTTGTTATATTGAAAACACGGATAAAGATGAACCAAATTACCCATTTCCATGGGGAGCTAAAACGGATAATTTTTCCATTTTTTCGGATTTAAATGAAACAGAAACAAACTTTAGTTTGCTATATAAAAACTGGGGTCGCTTTGCTATAAACGGAAATCTTGCAGGCAATTTAATAGATCAAACACAGCTCAAGTTTAATAATAACAATGCCATTGACGCAAATAATTTTCCGGATACGTCCACTTTGGATCCAGATGCAATGCCAACTGAATTCGATACCAGCAAACAGTATTTCATTCCTATGACTGCCAGTTATTCTGGTACAATTCTATATGGAGGTGAGGAAACGGCTTTTATTCAGAGAGATATTGTCAGTACAACTCGTTTGGGCGAGGATGATTTTGCTGCTTATACTGATTTTTCTTCTCCTATAATATCCATAACAGGAGGTGAGACCGAAGCTTTGGATATGATTTCCGAAAGTAAGAGTCGTAGTATTGGCGCTGGAGGTGGCAGTAAAATAGGAGCAGGGGCAATAAGTGGCGGTTTATCTGCATCAAAAGGAGATTCTTACGTTGTGCAAACTATGAGTGATATGAACGGAGATCGATATCCAGATTATATTAGAGATGGAAATGTGCAATTTACCACTCCAGTTGGAGGGATAGATAATCTGCTACAAAATGTAGGTAATTTTAGTCATTCCAAAACGACTAGTTTAGGAGGTAGTGCGTCTGGGAGTTATAGCCATGGAGGCCCGCAAAGTTCGGCGAGTATAGATATTAGCAAAAATGGAGTAAAATACAATAGTGCAAAATCAGATGCTGGTGCCGCTGCCGGAAAAGTAGGAGGTACGGTTAGTTTAGGTGGCAATATAGGTTTCTCAAACGATCATTCGACACATATATATTCGGACATTAATGGAGATGGTTTGGCAGATAAAATTCAGGACAATGAGATGGTAGCTCTAAACTCTGGTTATGGTTTTCTACCTGCCGAACCTTGGTCTAACATGAACGTTATTAATAAAGGAAAATCTGTAGATATCGCAGCTAATGCTGGGTATAGTATTTATAATGGTTCCTTCTCTGGTGGATTAAACTATTCGCATACTACTTCTGATAACTCGAATTCTTTTATAGATATTAATTCGGATGGATTGGGTGATAAAATTAGCTATAATGATACGGACGTTTCGATAGAACTGAATTTAGGAAATTCATTTGCACCAGCCATAAAATATCCTCGCTATGAATCAATGACACGAAATACGGCTTCTAGTTACGGGGGTAACGTAGGTTTTTCTATTCCGATCACTGTTGTACTCCTGAAAATTGTACCTAGTTTTGGAGCCTCAGTTGGTACATCTACCTCCCGAACCGAAGCCACTTTTATAGACATGGATGGAGATGGAAACCTGGATTATGTTCTTTCTACAGACGAAGACAAATTGATTGTAAGGCTTTCTAACATCAAAAGAACCAACAAGCTAAAAAGCGTTACCAATGCTGCGGGCAACAGTTATGTAATAGATTATGAGTTACTAAAACCAACCTACCAAAACCCAAATGCCAAATGGGTATTGCAATCGGTGGATGTAAATGATGGACACCAAGGAGACGGAATAGACCACTCGATAGCAAAATTTAAATACGAAAATGGGTTTTATGACCGCCGCGAAAGAGATTTTTATGGATTTGAAAAAATAACCCAACAGCAAATAGATGCTGCAGACAATTCGGTTTTTGCCACTACGGTGCAAGAGTTTTACAACCAGGATTACTTTCGTAAAAACCTATTGAAACGTAGTTACACCTTAGATAAAGACAGCAAAATGCGTCAAGAATCTATAAACGAGTATAGTTTTGTAGACGTGGTCACACAAACAAGTATTCCGGTAGCAGAGCTAAACACAGCATTATGTGATGCCAAACGCATATTTGTAGGCTTGATTCATACCAATCAAAAAATGTATGAGGGTGGGAGTGAGTATTTAGAAACCAATACTTTCAACACTTATGATGCCAAGGGAAACATCACGCAATACGAAGATTTAGGAAACGGCGCAGCGGATGATAAAGTAACCGCAAAAATTAGCTATTACGAAAGTGCTTCGCCTTATTTTGGAGGAATTCCAAAACAATTGGAAGTATTTACAGTAGATGGTTTGCGACGCAAGAGAGCCACCACAATCAATCCGACTACAGCTGAGGTTACACAAATAAAAAATTATAGCGCTGCCGATAAAATTGCCCTTACCGATATTGGTTATGATAGTTACGGCAACCTGCAAAAAATTACAGGTCCTGCCAACTACAAAGACCAGCGCATGACTTTGGAATACAGTTATGATACCGAAAACCATCAATTTATAACCACTATAAAAGATGCCTTTGGGTACCAAAATAAAATGGAATACGACTACCGTTTTGGTAGTCCGCTAAAAACCACCGACAGAAACGACCAAAGCACACTATATACCATCGATGCCGCAGGCCGCCCCGCCACTATACGTGGGCCGTACGAAATTGCCAGTGGCAAGCCGTACACCATTGCCTACGAATATTATCCGACAGCCAAAGTACCTTATGCCAAAACCCGAAATTACGATCCCGAGCTAGACAAAGACATTGAAACCTACACCTATACTGATGGTCTAGGCAGAGCGTTGCAAGTCAAAAAAACAGCAAGTTTATTCACCGCTGCAGGTAGCCCCGATCAGGAAGCGCAAATTGTCTCCGGAAAAGTGCTTTATGACGGATTAGGCAGACCAATTATTAGTTACTACCCAACCACTACCACTACCGTGGATGCTAATTTTAGTACAGCAATTTCGAATGTTACGCCTACCACAACCGAATACGACGAAGTAGGCCGCGCCATAAAAGTTACCTTGCCTGACGGAAGCACCAACACTACGGGTTTCCAGATAGACCAATACAATGGCGTACCCACTATGCTAACCACCCAAACCGATGCATTAAACAACACCGTACAATCCCAAACGGATGTAAAAGGAAGCAACTTGGCGAGCATCCAAAACAATTTGGTAACCAAATTTAGTATCAATGCCTTAGGCGAAACCATACAAGTAACCGATGCGATGGATCATGTTACCAAAAGCACTTACGACTGGCTGGGCAGACGCACTGAATTTTCGCATCCCGATGCAGGTACAACGACAATGGAATATGATTTGGCAGGAAACCTAACCAAACGTGTTACACAAGACATCAAAAACACCGTGCCTAATGGAGGTGCTATCAAATACGAGTACAACTACAACCGATTAGAAACCATAAAATATCCCAAAAACCCACAGAACAACGTACAGTACAATTATGGTAAAGCCGATGGAACTGCTTCGCGCCGAGGCCGATTGTGGTTTGTGCAAGATGCTAGTGGTGGTCAAGAGTTTTTTTATGGAAAGCTAGGCGAAGTAGAGAAAGAAATTAGAACGTTGCGCATCACGCCAACAGACATACAAACCTATATTTCGGAGTTTGAATACGATACCTGGAATCGCATCCAAAAAATGACCTATCCCGACGGCGAAGTGGTGGATTATACCTATAACCGAGCTGGAAACTTGCATAGCATGCAAGGGAAAAAGGAAAGTCATACCTATGATTACATCCAACAATTGGCGTATGATGCATTTGAGCAACGCAAGTATTTAAAATACGGAAACAACACCGAAACCCATTATAATTATGACCCTACCATGCGCCGTTTGCAACAGTTGCAAGTAAACTCAAATTTAGGACGTCAAATCATGAATAACAGTTACAGCTATGATTTGGTAGGCAATGTATTAGGCATAAAAAACACGGCTCCTGTAGTAAACAATACCTTGGGGGGAACCTCGACGCACCAATACGAATACGATTCTTTTTATAGATTAAAAACTGCCAAGGCGGTGTATCAAGGCGAGTTTACTAAGGCGAGTTATGAGCTGAATATGGGCTATAACCACCTGCACAACATTACCAATAAAAACTTGGTACACACTGTAAACAACGAGCAGAAAGGCTATGTTTTGGATTATAATTACGATAATGAACAGCATCCTAATGCGCCATCTTCTATCAACGAAGTGACACAAGCTACCACTGGAGGGATCCGAAATTATGTATACGACGGCAATGGCAATCCAACAAGTTACACGGAGCAACAAAGTTTCAGAAAAATGAGTTGGGACGAAGAAAACCGTCTAATGGGCATCAACGATACCGGAAGAATGCACCAATATACCTATGATGCAGCAGGCGAGCGTGTGATTAAAAGTTCTGGAGATTCTCAAAACGTAGCCGTTAACGGACAAACAGCAGCAACCATAGTACATACGGACGATTACACGGGCTATGTGAGTCCGTATTTTGTGATAAGCAAAGGGAAGTTTACTAAGCATTATTTTGAAGGAGCTGGCCGCATTGTCAGCAAATTAGGCAACGGCGCTTTTGCGCAACCCTTGGGTATTACCGCCGGTGGGGTCAATTATACCCAGCGTACTGCCGAACAACAAATGGCTTTGGATGCTTACGTCCGTACTTTGGGTGTGCCTCCAGGGCCACCGACACAACAAGGGATTTATGCCACACCCGAGTTTACAGGCGACCCGTACCCGAGTGATGCTCTTAAAGCAGTAGAAGAAAACCAAGAACCTCCCGAGGGCTGGCCTAGAAATCCTGTTTTTAACGCTCCGGGCGATGTTCCAGGGCCTCCGGTGCAATTTGGGGATCCTGTAAAACCCAGTACCGTTAGGGCAGGCGAAGGATTTACGGGTATTGGTTTGCCAGAAAAAGATATTTTTTATTTTCATCCCGATCATTTAGGGAGTACTTCGTATATTAGCAGCGGCAATGGTAGCATAAGCCAGCATGTGGAATACATAGCCTTTGGAGAGGTTTTATTTGAGGAGCATAGCTCTAGTTTTTCTAGTCCGTATTTGTTTAACGGAAAGGAACTCGACCGAGAAACGAATTTGAGCTATTATGGGGCGAGGTATTTGGACATGAAGACGAGTTTGTGGTTGAGTGTGGATCCAGCTGCAGAAGAATATGCAGATATTGGTTCTTATGTATATTGTGTAAATAATCCATTAAATGCTGTAGATCCTGATGGTCGTCGTGTTTATTTCGTTGCAGGAGCTGGTAATGATCCAGCTAGTCAAGGTTGGAACTATAAAAAGAGATTTAAAAAGATATGGGAGGCTAAAGGAATAAAAAATGTTAAATTAATGAATGTTAGTCATGGAAAAACAGGAGATATGATGTTTGCTGATACTTATAGACATTACAGTAAAATTAAAGGAACAGATACAAAAATTACTTCTAAAATGATTGACAAAGCCGTAAAAGGTATCATTAAAGACCTTACTAATAACCCGCTGCCTGAAGGAGAACAATTAAATCTAACTGGTTATAGTTATGGTAGTGTTTTACAAGCCCACGTAGCAATTGCCTTAGCCGATAAAGGTTTTAATATAGATAACCTTAGTTTAATAGCAAGCCCTATTCCTGACGACTCTGATTTAATGAAAACATTAAATGAATATAAAGATGCAGGTAAAATTGGAGGAATACAAAGAATTGACATAAAAGGGGATAATTTTAGTAATCCTAAAACTAATTGGGAGTATTTACAGGGAATTTATGAAGCAGGTACACAAGGAGATGCACACCCGCATTTTGATTTAGCAAGACCCGGAAAAGAAGCTGATAAAAAAATTGGAGAAGCTGCAGATAAATTAAAAACTGAAGGAGTTAATTAATATGAAAAAATATTTAAAATGGTTTTCATGCTTGTGTTTGCTTTTGAATATAATTCCAATGTATTTAATCAATATCATACCTAAAGGAAATTTTATTTCAGGATTTGCTACATTTGTTTTATTCTTAATTCCATTAACTGTTTTCCAATTTATTATACTATTAATCCTTTGGAATACTAACGATAAAAATAAACATAAATTGATATTTTTAACTAGTATTAATTTCCTTTTGTTAATTATAAATTTTTATTTATTATACAGATATGATTGTATTACAACATAAAATTTTATCGCCTGGCTCGAGCAGAAATAAGTTTAACGGCTAGCGCGATGGCTCTAGCTCGTGTCCACAAATTTGAGCCAAAAACAGAATTTAAAGTAATAAAAAACCAAGCAAATTTGCTTGGTTTTGTGTTTTATAGTGGTTGTTAAAAAAAGGTTCGTTTTGAAAACGATTGCCCTAGCCCAGATAGTAGCGGCATCCTTTTTGTTTTTTCTTTAAAAACAAAAAGATATAGCGGATAACTGGAAGTAGCTTCTTTAAAAAAAAGCTAGTCGTGCGTGTGATTAAAAGCTCTGGAGATTCTCAAAACGTAGCCGTTAACGCACAAACAGCAGCAACAAGGGATTTATGCCACACCCGAGTTTACAGGCAATCCGTACCCGAGTGATACTCTTAAAGCAGTAGAAGAAAACCAAGAACCTCCCGAGGGTTGGCCTAGAAATCCTGTTTTTAACGCTCCGGGCGATGTTCCAGGGCCTCCGGTACAATTTGGGGATCCTGTAAAACCCAGTACCGTTAGGGCAGGCGAAGGATTTACGGGTATTGGTTTGCCAGAAAAGGATATTTTTTATTTTCATCCGGATCATTTGGGGAGTACTTCGTATATTAGCAGCGGCAATGGTAGCATAAGCCAGCATGTGGAATACATAGCTTTTGGAGAGGTTTTATTCGAAGAGCATAGCTCTAGTTTTTCTAGTCCGTATTTGTTTAATGGGAAGGAGTTGGACAGGGAGACGAATTTGAGCTATTATGGGGCTAGGTATTATGATGCTAAGGTTAGTTTGTGGTTGAATGTGGATCCGTTGGCGGAGAAATATCCAAACTACGGAGCTTCCGTATATGCTATGAATAATCCAATGCGATATACAGACCCAACTGGCATGGAATCGGAGGATAATATTGATCCTCCTAGTAAGAAGAAAACTTATGATTTAGCTAAACAATCTGATTTTTATAGGAGACATGGCGATTATGTAAATGGTGATGCTACAGGTTTTGCAGGAGTAACAATAGGCTACAATAAGGAAAAAAAGAATTATTCAAGTAAGGCAAATATCAAACTATTTAATGTTGAAGGAAAAAATCTTTCTGGTAAATATTCAAAATCTGTTTCTGCAAAGGTACGAGGTATTGGTGCTGAAACTAAGAATAGATTAGGTACAGAAGATAATAATATTTATTACAATGCTGAAGTTTCGGTTCTTTATGCAGAAGCATCATCCGAAAATGGCATTTTAACAGGTGAAGGAGGGAAATATGGTTTTAATTTTGGAGGAGGAGCGGAAGCAGGTGCAGCTAAAGGAGAAGTTAGTTCTGGAGTAACTATATTTGGAATTAAAATGGGAACTACACAGGGAGGATGCGTTGAATGCGTGGGAGCAGCAGCGAATTTTGGAATCTATTTTGATAATAAAAAAGGTAATTTGGTTATTAAAGGTTCTGAAATGTTAGGACTGGAAATTGGTGCAAAGCTGGGAGTTATTGCTGAAATACCAATAGTAAAAATTACAGAAAAAGTAATTAAAACATTCAATAAATGATAAAGTTATCCAAGCAAGCTAATAGATTAGCCTTATGTTGTATTTTAGGTGTGTTTTTTTTAGTATTTATTTTAGGTTCACTGGATTCATGGGGAATTAAAAATAATAAAGACTTAATTGATATTTTAAAAACAATCCTTCTTTTTTCTTTACCTTTTTTAGGATATTGGGCAGCTATAAAACTACCAAATCCTAAAGATGTTAATGATGTAAATTTATTACCTAATACAAAAAATATTAGAGTTAGATTTTATAAAACTAGTGGTTTTATAGATAGAAATAATCAAATATCATTCGTGCGTTTTTTCTTTAATGAAGGAGTAATTTATATGTATTTTAGTAATTTTCTAAGAATATATGAAGGTCCTTTTTATATTAAGAAAAAAAATGAGGCTGATTTTGGAATGTTTTATATACATTCACTCAGTAACTACATAAATGAAGAATTAACACTTGAAATAACACCTAAAAACACTTTAGATCCACATTATAAATTAATTTTAAGGAATTTAATTAAAAGTGATTATGATTTAATGAAAAGATATATTAATAAAATTGATGAAATAAAATAAGAAATGAAATTAACAAAAAAGATATTTATAATTATAATAGTTTTAATTAGTAAAACATCATATTCTCAGGATTTACCCGATGAAATGATAAAAAGTTTTTTCACTCAATACTCTAAGAATCCAGCAAAGGCAGTAGAGAAAATTTATCAAACAAGCATCTGGACTTCTAGACTAAAAGATGGTATTGAAGATATGAAAAACGAAGTTGGTAAATATACCATTGATTATATGGGAGAATATTATGGTAGTGAATTGATTACAAAAAAACAATTGTCTAATACATTTGTGTTATACTCTTATTTGCTTAAATATGATAGACAGCCAATTCGCTTCATTTTTAAATTATATAGACCAAATGATAAATGGGTCTTATTTTCGTTAAAAATAGATGGCGTAATAGACGAAGAGATTGAACAATCTGCAAAACTTTTTAATTTAGACTTAGAGAAATAAACTACCCGACCGCTCGGATATGTCGACAACGCTAGCGCAGAATTTTATTCTGTGCCTACAAAGTTGAGCCACAAACAGAATTTAAAGTAATAAAAAACCAAGCAAATTTGCTTGGTTTTTGTGTTTTATAGGGATTATTAGGATCAATAATTCTTGTTAAAAAAAGGTTCGTTTTGAAAACGATTGCCCTAGCCCAGATAGTAGCGGCATCCTTTTTGTTTTTTCTTTAAAAACAAAAAGATATAGCGGATAGCTGGAAGTAGCTACTAAACAACACAGCTCCTGTAGTAAACAATACCTTGGGGGGAACCTCGATGCACCAATACGAATACGATTCTTTTTATAGATTAAAAACTGCTAAGGCGGTGTATCAAGGCGAGTTTACTAAGGCGAGTTATGAGCTGAATATGGGCTATAACCACCTGCACAACATTACCAATAAAAACTTGGTACACACCGTAAACAACGAGCAGAAAGGCTATGTTTTGGATTATAATTACGATAACGAGCAGCATCCTAATGCGCCATCTTCTATCAACGAAGTGACACAAGCCACCACTGGAGGGATCCGAAATTATGTATACGATGGCAATGGCAATCCAACAAGTTACACGGAGCAACAAAGTTTCAGAAAAATGAGTTGGGACGAAGAAAACCGTCTAATGGGCATCAACGATACCGGAAGAATGCACCAATATACCTATGATGCAGGCGGCGAGCGTGTGATTAAAAGCTCAGGAGATTCTCAAAACGTAGCCGTTAACGGACAAACAGCAGCAACCATAGTACATACGAACGATTACACGGGCTATGTGAGTCCGTATTTTGTGATAAGCAAAGGGAAGTTTACTAAGCATTATTTTGAAGGAGCCTGCCGCATTGTCAGCAAATTAGGCAACGGCGCTTTTGCGCAACCCTTGGGTATTACCGCCGGTGGGGTCAATTATACCCAGCGTACTGCCGAACAACAAATGGCTTTGGATAATTATGTACGCACTTTGGGTGTGCCTCCAGGGCCGCCTACACAACAAGGGATTTATGCCACACCAGAGTTTACAGGCGACCCGTACCCGAGTGATACTCTTAAAGCAGTAGAAGAAAATCAAGAACCTCCCGAGGGCTGGCCTAGAAATCCTGTTTTTAACGCTCCGGGCGATGTTCCAGGGCCTCCGGTACAATTTGGAGATCCTGTAAAACCCAGTACCGTTAGGGCAGGCGAAGGATTTACGGGTATTGGTTTGCCAGAAAAGGATATTTTTTACTTTCATCCGGATCATTTGGGGAGTACTTCGTATATTAGCAGCGGCAATGGTAGCATAAGCCAGCATGTGGAATACATAGCCTTCGGGGAGGTTTTGTTTGAGGAGCATTCTAGCTCGTTTTCTTCGCCATATCTTTTTAATGGAAAGGAACTCGACAGAGAAACCAATCTTAGCTATTATGGGGCGAGGTATTTGGATATGAAGACGAGTTTGTGGTTGAATGTGGATCCGTTGGCGGAGAAGTTTTATAATAACTCGCCTTATATTTATGTTAGCCAAAACCCAATAAACCTTATTGATCCTACTGGGATGGGTGAAGAAAGTGTAGGAAGTGATCCACCGAAAAAGAGTTGGGCTGGAAGAGCAGTAGAGACTGTAAAAAATTGGTTTGGTGGTTCTAGTTCTAATAACAGTGCTACTAAAACTAAGACAACTGTTACGGCTGGACCTATTAATGATGATCCAAGTTTTTTTAAGCAATTTTTATTAGCAACTCCAGTTTTAGGAGCAACTATTAACAGTAGCGATAAAATGGGAGAAGGCAACTATGCTGGAGCCGCAGCGGATTTTGGTGTAGGAGTTCTTGATTTATTTACATTAGGAGCAGCTAATAAATATAAAGTTGGTAGCGAGGTTGTTATTGGAAGTGCTGAAAAAGCAATGGCTAACGAGGGAGTGACGGTTATAGGCGAAGGGATGGCAAGAGTTGAAGCAGTTGCATCAAAAATACCAGGTTCAAAAATCCTTAATACTATGCCTAAATTCACAGGTACTGCAGACCAAGTAACAAGTCAAATGATGCAATATAATAGACAATGGATATTAAATGAAATGCGAAGTGGAGGAACTATTTTAGATATTGGGCGTGATGTAACAAGAGCTAATCCAAGTATCTTTTATCAGATGGAGCAAAATATGATGAAAAATTACAAACTACTTCACCCTTAATATAAATCAATATGATAGATAGTATCGAGTATATAAAAAACGTAAATGATTATTTTAGGTTTTTAATAACAGAGTTTGATTTCAAATTATTAGAAGAAAAAGTAAGGGGTAATGCGTTTTACGATATACAGTATAAAGATAATTCAAGGATTATATCAATCTCTTATGAAAATATAGAAGATTATTTATTAGTTACAGTTTTTATGTTGCAAAATGGGGAAATGCCAAACTATGACGATAAAACAAAAACACTACACTTAAAACAACTTAATAGATTAGTAATTGCAAAGTTGAGTAAAGAGGAGATTAATTTAAATGCTGAATATTTTACCAAATATAATGCGAAAAGTGAATTAGAAAGAAAATTATTAAAAGAAGCAAAAGAACTTCGATTATGCTTGAAGCATTTTAAGGAAATATACTAACAGCAAAAAGCCCCGCGAGGGGCTTTTTTATTGCTATAATATTGCTACATTCTTATTAAAAAAATCTTTGAATTTAGATTTTGTCAGCATCCCATCAATAATACGATAAATCGCTTGTTTGTCTTCTTCTTCGAGTTGCTCTATCATTTGAATTTTTTCATTAGAAGCTTTGTTCTCAATTTTTACTTCTGTTGGTATATCGCCCTCATAATGTATAATTTGGTCAATAGTCATCCCGATCGCTCGGATATGTCGACACCGTTAGCGCAGATTTGCAATCCCGATCGCTCGGATATGTCGACAACGCTAGCGCAGATTTGCAAACCCGATCGCTCGGATATGTCGACAACGCTAGCGCAGATTTGCAATCTGTGCCCACAAAGTTAAGCAAGTAAACAAAGAGAAATGAGTATAAAAAAACCGAGCAATTTGCTCGGTTTTTTGTTGTATTTATAATCGTTTTACCCGACCGCTTGGATATGTCGACAACGATAGCGCAGATTTGCAATCTGTGCCCACAAAGTTGAGCAAGTAAACAAAACACAAAACCAAGCAAATTTGCTTGGTTTTTGTGTTTTATAGGGATTATTAAAATCAATAATTCTTGTTAAAAAAAGGTTCGTTTTGAAAACGATTGCCCTAGCCCAGATAGTAGCGGCATCCTTTTTGTTTTTTCTTTAAAAACAAAAAGATATAGCGGATAGCTGGAAGTAGCTACTAAACAACACCGTACAATCCCAAACGGATGTAAAAGGAAGCAACTTGGCGAGCATCCAAAACAATTTGGTAACCAAATTTAGTATCAATGCCTTAGGCGAAACCATACAAGTAACCGATGCGATGGATCATGTTACCAAAAGCACTTACGACTGGCTGGGCAGACGCACTGAATTTTCGCATCCCGATGCAGGTACAACGACAATGGAATATGATTTGGCAGGAAACCTAACCAAACGTGTTACACAAGACATCAAAAACACCGTGCCTAATGGAGGTGCTATCAAATACGAGTACAACTACAACCGATTAGAAACCATAAAATATCCCAAAAACCCACAGAACAACGTACAGTACAATTATGGTAAAGCCGATGGAACTGCTTCGCGCCGAGGCCGATTGTGGTTTGTGCAAGATGCTAGTGGTGGTCAAGAGTTTTTTTATGGAAAGCTAGGCGAAGTAGAAAAAGAAATTAGAACGTTGCGCATCACGCCAACAGACATACAAACCTATATTTCGGAGTTTGAATACGATACCTGGAACCGCATCCAAAAAATGACCTATCCCGACGGCGAAGTGGTGGATTATACCTATAACCGAGCTGGAAACTTGCATAGCATGCAAGGAAAAAAGGAAAGTCATACCTATGATTACATCCAACAATTGGCGTATGATGCATTTGAGCAACGCAAGTATTTAAAATACGGAAACAACACCGAAACCCATTATAATTATGACCCTACCATGCGCCGTTTGCAACAGTTGCAAGTAAACTCAAATTTAGGACGTCAAATCATGAATAACAGTTACAGCTATGATTTGGTAGGCAATGTATTAGGGATAAAAAACACGGCTCCTGTAGTAAACAATACCTTGGGGGGAACCTCGATGCACCAATACGAATACGATTCTTTTTATAGATTAAAAACTGCCAAGGCGGTGTATCAAGGCGAGTTTACTAAGGCGAGTTATGAGCTGAATATGGGCTATAACCACCTGCATAACATTACCAATAAAAACCTGGTACACACCGTAAACAATGAGCAGAAAGGCTATGTTTTAGATTATAATTACGATAACGAGCAGCATCCTAATGCGCCATCTTCTATCAACGAAGTGACACAAGCCACCACTGGAGGGATCCGAAATTATGTATACGATGGCAATGGCAATCCAACAAGTTACACGGAGCAACAAAGTTTCAGAAAAATGAGTTGGGACGAAGAAAACCGTCTAATGGGCATCAACGATACCGGAAGAATGCACCAATATACCTATGATGCAGGCGGCGAGCGTGTGATTAAAAGCTCTGGAGATTCTCAAAACGTAGCCGTTAACGGACAAACAGCAGCAACCATAGTACATACGAACGATTACACGGGCTATGTAAGTCCGTATTTTGTGATAAGCAAAGGGAAGTTTACTAAGCATTATTTTGAAGGAGCTGGCCGCATTGTCAGCAAATTAGGCAACGGCGCTTTTGCGCAACCCTTGGGTATTACTGCCGGTGGAGTCAATTATACCCAGCGTACTGCCGAACAACAAATGGCTTTGGATAATTACGTCCGTACTTTGGGTGTGCCTCCAGGGCCACCAACACAACAAGGGATTTATGCCACACCAGAGTTTACAGGCGACCCGTACCCGAGTGATGCTCTTAAAGCAGTAGAAGAAAACCAAGAACCTCCGGAGGGCTGGCCTAGAAACCCTGTTTTTAACGCTCCGGGCGATGTTCCAGGGCCTCCGGTGCAATTTGGAGATCCTGTAAAACCCAGTACCGTTAGGGCAGGCGAAGGATTTACGGGTATTGGATTGCCAGAAAAGGATATTTTTTATTTTCATCCCGATCATTTGGGGAGTACTTCGTATATTAGCAGCGGCAATGGTAGCATAAGCCAGCATGTGGAATACATAGCCTTTGGAGAGGTTTTGTTTGAGGAGCATTCTAGCTCGTTTAGTTCTCCTTATTTGTTTAATGGAAAAGAACTCGACAGGGAAACCAATCTTAGCTATTATGGGGCGAGGTATTTGGATATGAAGACAAGTTTGTGGTTGAGTGTGGATCCCAAGAAAGAGGATTATATATTTGCGGGTCCATACATTTTTTGCATGAACAATCCTGTAAATATATTTGATCCAGATGGTAATCGAATACTTTTTGTAAACGGTCATTGGAATAGATTTTTAGGATGGTTAATAGGGTCAAGTTCTCCAAAAAAAGAGTATTGGGAAGAAGGTTTTGATAAAGCAGCACAAACATTTTTTGGTGATCACTCAAATATAACGACTGATAATTACGTAGATGGTTCATCTCTATTTGGGGGTAGTTCTAGTGGTGGTGAACGAGAAGAATTGGGTTATGAATATGCTAAAAAAAATTATAAAACATTAACTCACGGAATGAAAAAAGGTGAAGAATTTGAAATGGTAACACATAGTGAGGGTGGTGCATATGGTGCGGGTATAGCGCGATTTTTGATTGAGAAAGGTCATACAGTGAAGCAAATTTTACATTTATCTACAGATGAAGGTGATGAGTTTTCAACCCCAGAAGGCCCAGAAACATATCAACTTAGTTATAAAGGAGATTGGATAACAGGAAATAAGCAAATTAATAATGGCACAGATGTTTTTGGGATCATAGATAGATTTGAGACTAAGTCTGATAAATTTACTTTTGCACATGGCTCTACTAAAAGTGCTGAAATTTTTAAATCGGCAAAAGTAATGCTTGAAAGTTTAAAAAAATTAGGAGGTATTAGTGCTCCGCATAATTATCAAGATCAAAAAACCAAAATTAAATTTGAAATTATTTTAGATTATAGAAATAGTAATTAAATAGAAATATGATTTATAGATTTTTTAATATAGTAATTATATCACTAGGATTATTACTTGTTTATTTTTTGTCAATGTTTTGGATCGGCAGTAAAGAGCAATTTGATGTTTTGAAAAAAACTTTTTTTATTTTTTTTGTTAATAGATTCTTACTATGTTTATTTGGTATGTTTATTACTTTATTTTTTGTTTTTATCTTAAATAAATTATTCGGGGTTAAAAAAGAATTAAAAAAAGAGTTATTGATAAATTTTACTGTGCTGACTATTTTTTCAACATTGGTTATATTAAGTTTATACTTTAAGCCTTGATTTGTGCAAAATCCTGTTCCCCCGCTCCCCCGCTGGCGCGAGCAGAAATAAGTTAAACGGCTAGCGCGATGCCTCTGGATCGTGCCCACAAAGTGAAGCAAGTAAACAATGCCTGTAGCCCCCGCCACAGTTGCAACCCGATGGCTCGGATATGAAAAATAAAGTCGACAACGATAACACAGATATTTATCCGTGCCCAAAAAGTTGAGCAAGTAAAAATGGATGCTTTTGGAGGTAAAATTGGTGCGTTAGCAGGGGATAAAGCTAAAATTAATAGTGGTGAAATAGCAAAGAATACAAAAAAGATTCTTCGTTCTGTTAATGTTAATGTTACAGGAAATGTAAATAGAACTATCAAGCAAACTGCTAGAGGTATAAAAAATGTAGCTCCAAAAGTTAATGATCAATTTCAAAAATCTGTAAAAAATGTTTTTAAAACTAAAACACTTGAGCCAATAAATAAATTTAAAGAAAATACAAATGAAAAATGAAAAAGCTAAAGCGTGGTTATTTATGATTGTTTTAGGGCTTGTCATAGGTCATATGTTTTTAAAACACCCTATACAAGATAGACTGCTTTTAAAAGACGGGAAATCAATTGAAGGGATTATGATAAATGAAAGAGGTTATAATGGTAAAGGAAGTTTTTTATTAAAAGAAGAAAATGGAAATTCAATCATATATAAATATAATTTTAAAATGAACGGAAAATTATATAAAGGAGATTCACAAAGTAGCAAATTTTCTCCTGGTGACACAATAGAAGTGCTTTATTTAGAAAGTTTTCCATCAGTAAATAGGCCGGCATATTATTTAAGAGACGACAAAGAGAGCTTAAAATTAAGGAATTAATCTAGCTCATTCTACCCCACCGCTCGGATATGTCGACAACGCTAGCGCAGATATTTATCTGTGCCCGCAAAGTTGAGCCACAAACAGAATTTAAAGTAATAAAAAACCAAGCATTCACGCTTGGTTTTGTGTTTTATAGGGATTATTAGGATCAATAATTCTTGTAAAAAAAGGTTCGTTTTGAAAACAGATGCCCTAGCCCAGGTAGTAGCGGCATCCTTTTTGTTTTTTCTTTAAAAACAAAAAGATATAGCGGATAACTGGAAGTAGCTACTAAAC
Source organism: Flavobacterium crassostreae (assembly GCF_001831475.1). Taxonomy (NCBI): domain Bacteria; kingdom Pseudomonadati; phylum Bacteroidota; class Flavobacteriia; order Flavobacteriales; family Flavobacteriaceae; genus Flavobacterium; species Flavobacterium crassostreae. Next base: position 1,616,839 of record NZ_CP017688.1, read on the forward strand.
AACACGGCTCCTGTAGTAAACAATACCTTAGGGGGAACCTCGATGCACCAATACGAATACGATGCTTTTTATAGATTAAAAACTGCCAAGGCGGTGTATCAAGGCGAGTTTACTAAGGCGAGTTATGAGCTGAATATGGGTTATAACAACCTGCACAACATTACCAATAAAAACTTGGTACACACCGTAAACAACGAGCAGAAAGGCTATGTTTTGGATTATAATTACGATAACGAGCAGCATCCTAATGCGCCATCTTCTATCAACGAAGTGACACAAGCCACCACTGGAGGGATCCGAAATTATGTATACGATGGCAATGGCAATCCAACAAGTTACACGGAGCAACAAAGTTTCAGAAAAATGAGTTGGGACGAAGAAAACCGTCTAATGGGCATCAACGATACTGGAAGAATGCACCAATATACCTACGATGCAGCAGGCGAAAGAGTGATTAAAAGCTCTGGAGATTCTCAAAACGTAGCCGTTAACGGACAAACAGCAGCAACCATAGTACATACGAACGATTACACGGGCTATGTGAGTCCGTATTTTGTGATAAGCAAAGGGAAGTTTACTAAGCATTATTTTGAAGGAGCTGGCCGCATTGTCAGCAAATTAGGCAACGGCGCTTTTGCGCAACCCTTGGGTATTACTGCAGGTGGGGTCAATTATACCCAGCGTACCGCCGAGCAACAAATGGCTTTGGATGCTTACGTGCGTACTTTGGGTGTGCCTCCAGGGCCGCCAACACAACAAGGGATTTATGCCACACCCGAGTTTACAGGCGACCCGTACCCGAGTGATGCTCTTAAAGCAGTTGAAGAAAATCAAGAACCCCCCGAGGGCTGGCCTAGAAACCCTGTTTTTAACGCTCCGGGCGATGTTCCAGGGCCTCCGGTGCAATTTGGAGATCCTGTAAAACCCAGTACCGTTAGGGCAGGCGAAGGATTTACGGGTATTGGTTTGCCAGAAAAGGATATTTTTTATTTTCATCCCGATCATTTAGGGAGTACTTCGTATATTAGCAGCGGCAATGGTAGCATAAGCCAGCATGTGGAATACATAGCCTTTGGGGAAATACTTTTTGAGGAGCATTCTAGCTCGTTTAGTTCTCCTTATTTGTTTAATGGAAAAGAACTCGACAGAGAAACGAATTTGAGCTATTATGGGGCGAGGTATTTAGATATGAAGACCAGTTTGTGGTTGAGTGTGGATCCGTTGGCGGAGAAAATACTTAACTATTCTCCATATAATTTTGTTAGAAATAATCCAATAAACAGAATTGATCCTGATGGGAGGACAGATTATAGGATTGATGGAGAAACTCAAAATATAGATGATGGACATAACGATTTGGTTGTTAACGTAACACAAAAACAATTCGACAAGCTTCAAAATAAGTTTAATAAGAGTGTGTCAGGTTATGAAAGTTACATGAATAAGGTATCTATCCAAAATGGATATACTACATCAAACTCAATAGCAGATGGGAGTGGAAATAGATTAAATACTATTGAAATAATATCTCATAAAGCTGGGGGAGATTCGTATCAGCAATGGTCAGATTCAAAAGATGACTCGAATATGAAATCAGGATCTGCAATTGTTGGTTATGAGGGAGCCCTTTTAAGTAAAGCTGAAATTCTCATAAAAATCGGAGCAAAAGGTGAAAGTTTTTCGAACTTAAGACATGTTTCTAAAGCCTTACAGATGACAAAATATGCTGGTCGAGGATTAGGTGTTTTGGGTACAGGTTTGTCTGTTATAGAAGACATTAATTCAAACAATGTTGGTTGGGGAACTGGTGCTAAAGTTGGTATAGGTACATTGTTACTTGGTGCGTCTGCACCAGTCGCATTAACATGTGCTGTTTTGGATGTTGGTTGGGGCTTGGCTACGGGTACAACTATAACTGATAATGTAGCAAATTATGTGAATGAAAAAACGAAATGATGAAAAATTTATTTGATTATACATTTTATAGAACTGCAAAAAGGCATTTTAAGAGTGATGGAGCTAAGGCATTTACAGCGTGTTTAAGCATCTCATTTATAGTTTTTTTATATTGTGCATCAATTTATTATTTTATTATCAATTTAATTAAATTTAGGCTTTCTCTTTTTTTTGATAAAATTATTTTTGTTTTTATAGCTTTTTTGATTTTTTATGTTGTCAGACGAAAATATAAAGGGAAGTATTTTGTTTTAAGAGATAAATGGATAAAAGAAACTAAAAAAGAAAAATTATTTGGAGAAGTATTAATTGTGGTTTTCTTTTTCTCTCCTTTATTGTTAATGTTTGTCATTAAATTTTTATTTAAATAGATACTGTCCCCTCTGTGGACCCGACCGCTCGGATATGTCGACAACGCTAGCGCAGATATTTATCTGTGCCCACAAAGTTAAACAACTAAACAAACACAAAACCAAGCATTCACGCTTGGTTTTTGTGTTTTATAGGGATTATTAGGATCAATAATTCTTGTAAAAAAAGCTAGTCGTGCGTGTGATTAAAAGCTCAGGAGATTCTCAAAACGTAGCCGTTAACGCACAAACAGCAGCAACAAGGGATTTATGCCACACCAGAGTTTACAGGCGACCCGTACCCGAGTGATACTCTTAAAGCAGTAGAAGAAAATCAAGAACCTCCCGAGGGCTGGCCTAGAAATCCTGTTTTTAACGCTCCGGGCGATGTTCCAGGGCCTCCGGTGCAATTTGGAGATCCTGTAAAACCCAGTACCGTTAGGGCAGGCGAAGGATTTACAGGTATTGGTTTGCCAGAAAAGGATATTTTTTATTTTCATCCCGATCATTTGGGGAGTACTTCGTATATTAGCAGCGGCAATGGTAGCATAAGCCAGCATGTGGAATACATAGCTTTTGGGGAAATACTTTTTGAGGAGCACTCTAGCTCGTTTTCTAGTCCGTATTTGTTTAATGGAAAGGAACTCGACAGAGAAACCAATCTTAGCTATTATGGAGCGAGGTATTTGGATATGAAGACGAGTTTGTGGTTGAATGTGGATCCGTTGGCGGAGAAGTATCCAGGCTGGAGTCCGTACAATTTCTGTATGGGGAATCCTTTGAGATTAGTAGATCCAGACGGCAGGTCTCCATTTGATTGGATTAAGAATAACAAGACAGGTGCATTTGTGTGGGATAATAATGTAACTTCAGCCAGTAATACTCCTAAAGGATATAGCTTTGTTGGTAAAAGTGATAATTCTATTGTTACTAATCTTTTTGGTACAAATAGTTCAAGCAATAACAGTAGAGATATTGGATTAATCTCAACAGAGGATTTTAATAATCCACATTCTGCAAGTGGTGCTGCTTTTATGAATATGAGTACTAATACAACTCTGTCAGCAAGTCTTTCTGCTGATGTTTCAACAGTTTACAATAAAGATGGTAGTGTACAAAGTAAAGACTTTAAAGGAATAAATATTAATACATCTGTGTCAGGGGATATAGTAGCCCCATATCCAGGTGTTGATATAAGTTTAGTAAGCCATAATATGACATTACAGGGTAATGAAATGAAAGCTCATCAAACTAGCCCTTATGGAGAAATTAGACAAGGTGGTGGCGTTCCTACTTTAACACACGATAGCTATTGGAATAGTTCATCAATTCAAAGTAACTTTGGTAAATCATTTAATCTTGACTTTAGTTTTAAAGGACAGTATTTAAATGGTAACACACCAATGTCTGGACCTGGTGCAACTGGACTTTTAGGTATTCCTAACACCACTAGTGTAGGAACATCAATTAATTTTAATAATACTGCTCCAGCAGTAAAAATAGATACTAATAAATTATGAAAACTATAATATGTTTTAGCTTTTTATTTGTTTTGTCCTGTGTTAATACAAAGAAAAATATTACAAATGAAGAATTAAATGTTTTGTTAAATAAAACTACGATGCAATATTTTCAAACAAAAGATAAGAAATATTTAGATGTTGCATATGAACAACTTAAGTATAATAAGGACTTTGTTGAAAAAGGATTATCAGGAAAAAATTCATTACCTATCGTTTCATTATTATTAAATTTGAAAAAGTATGACGAGTTGGAAGAATTATTGATTAAAAATAAATCAATAAATGAATATAGTAGGTTAAATACTTTAAATACTACAAGATATCTAAAATTTAAAGATAAAGACTTACCTAAAGCAAAATTGTATATAGCTGAAAGTTTGAAAATGATTAAAGATACTATTGATAAAAAACCTAACGACTCTTTGAGATATGCAGATTATTTTTCTATGCGTATGTTTTTAGTAGGTAAAAAAGGAGCTTTAAAGGAAGTTGATAGTATGAAAGCAGTAAATAAAAGATATTCAGATATATTTTATGATGCAATTTTAAAGGATGCTATAGAGAGTTATCCTGATGAATATTTACCAAAATAAATCATAAAAAAACCTTGCAATTGCGAGGTTTTTTTATGATTTATAATGCAGCTACATTTTTACTAAAGAACTCTTTAAATTTTTTAGAGGTTAGCGTTTTATCTACCATTTTAAAAACCCGATCGCTCGGATATGTAGGCAACGATAGCACAGACATTTATCCGTTCCCACAAAGTTGATCAAGTAAACAAAACACAAAACCAAGTGTAAATGCCTGGTTTGTTGTTTTATAGGGATTATTAAAATCAATAACTCTTGTTAAAAAAAGGTTCGTTTTGAAAACGATTGCCCTAGCCCAGATAGTAGCGGCATCCTTTTTGTTTTTTCTTTAAAAACAAAAAGATATAGCGGATAACTGGAAGTAGCTTCGGATAAAAAAAATAGAAAAATAGGGGTGGAGCATCTAATATTTTATGCCTACTTTAGCCATTATTCAAAATAATTAGTTACATAAACCATGTCAGACGATCAAAAAAAGCAATTAGAGTCGCAGCTCTGGGCTATTGCCAATATTTTAAGGGGTAAAATATCTGCTAATCAATTTCAGGATTATATTTTGGGGTTTATTTTTTATAAATACCTTTCGGAAAAATTAGAAAAAAAAGCAAATGAGTTTTTAAAACCAGATGGTATTGTATTATCACCTACATTAGCTATAAGGATTGCCATTTTCGCATTTTCGGTAATTAATGATTCGATTTGATCAAAAGCATTAATTGCAGCATCTATTGCCATATCTAATTCTACATTCAGATGACAATCTTCTTCAAACAGAGTTATAGGAGATAAGGTTACTGTTTTTCCGGTTGCGAGTTGGACTTTGCTCTCTACGGAACTTTTAGATAAATTACTGATATCTATGTCACAAACTACCAAATCCAAGTTTTTGATAGTATTGGGTTGCATTCTTTCTAACACTTCTATTCCAGCTGGACCCACTCCAATAATTTTAATTTCATTCCTATTCATGCTCTTTGGCTATTTAGTTTACTTGTTTAAGTTATTCTGTGTCGCTTGCTGTACAAAATTACTTTCACTACAAAACTAAATCCTGATAATGCCGTAACATGGCCGAGGAATATTTTGTTTCACTTTAGTGAAGACATGAAAAGACAATAAAATATATTGTTTTTATTTATAAAGCTGTGTCATTTTTAAAATTCTCTTTTTGATTTCATTTTGAAGTGAAACAGGCGATATAACCTTGACATTGGAGTCATATTTCAATAGTTCCATAACGATATCATTAGTTGGATGAATATACAATTCAATGGATCAAGTCTAAATGTTGTGGGGAAATATAAAAATAGAGATATTTGTATTTCCAAATCAGATACAAATGCAAGATTCTTTTGTCGACCTTCTCAAGTTGTTACTTCCTGAAATCATAGTTGAATACTTTGAACTGACTTCCTATAAAAAAGAGGAAGAGATACTTCATCTTTACTTAAAGGAGATTAATTCAATTCCTAAAGAACATCGACAATCAAAATTGAGCTCAAAAGGGTTCTTTGATGAAATAACAGTTCAGGATTTCCCTATTCGTGGGCATCAGGTATATCTTCATATCACTCGAAGAAGATGGCTAAACGAAGATACTGGAAAAGTAGTTTTTAGAGATTGGAATTTAGTAGCAGACGGAACTCGGGTGACACAGGAGTTTGCGTCTTTTTTAAAAGAGATCCATAGATTCCAAGCCTAATGATTGCAATGCTATCGCCTCTTTCTATGGCGTTAGCGGTAAAAACCTACAACATCAATACAAAGATTTCTTAAGTGATTTCAAAATATGGAATCAAAAACTACACGCAAAAGAATGGCTTATTTTTCCTGAAAACATTGGAAAACGATTATCAATAGACGAAACCTCCTTGTCCAATGGCGAACTCTATACTATTTTGACCAACAAAGCTGGAAAGGGAAAGAAAGGAACTATAGTGGCCATGATTGCTGGAACTAAAGCGGAAACGGTAATCGCTATCATTGAAAGAATCCCTCTTAAACAACGAAATCTAGTCACCGAGATAACCCTTGATATGGCAGGAAATATGGGGCTCATTGCCAAGAAATCCTTTCCTAATGCAACTCGCGTCATCGACCGGTTCCACGTTCAAAAATTGGCTACAGAAGCTTTACAGGAAATAAGAATTAAATACCGTTGGCAAGCTATAGACCAAGAAAATCAGGCAATAGAAAAAGCGAAGAAAAACAAGAAAAGGTTTGAGCCTGAAGTATTGACTAATGGAGATACTATTAAGCAGTGTTTTGACCCCTATAAAACAAGAGTATTATTGTAAATTTCGATTATTATTTATGCGGTTAATTTTTTCATCAAAATTAGACGCTTATCCTGGTTCCATTTCTCTATTGGGGTAATGCGTCCTAAAAGTCCATGTAGCCTAGTATTATTATAGAAAATCACATATCTTTTTAGTATTAGTTCAATTTCTCCAAAAGTTCTATAATCAACTCTTTGGAACACTTCTTTTTTTAGTATTCCATGATAGGCTTCAATATGTGCATTTTCTTCTGGTGTTGCTACATGGGTAAATTCTTGCTGAACTCCAATGAGTCCAAGGTATTCCCGAACTCTTTTGGCAATAAATTGACTTCCATTATCACTTCTTATCACAACATTTTCAGGGTATTGGTATTCTAAAAATAAATCAGAAAGCAAAGCGATTACTTTGTTTTGTTTTATAGAAAAAGAGAAAAAATCCTTTAATATTCTGCGAGTATGAACGTCTATTATAGATAGTAAATAAGCGTTTTTACCTACCTTTGGGATCCAAACCATCTTAATATCCATTTCTAAACATTCAAAAGGTTTAGTGGTTTTAACTTTTCTATATTTTACAAATTTACGACCAGAACCACTCCTGTTTATTCGGTTTTCTAGTTTCAACAAACCCTCTTCTCTCATAATTCGATACAACTTTTTAGGATTAATTAAGTACCCCTCTCGTTGTAAATAGGAAGTCATTAAACGGTAACCGCAGTCAATAAACTCATTACTTAAAACATCTTTAACAGATTCAACAACAGTATCTTGACTTACATATCCTTGATGTTTATTAAAGGTAAATTCACTAGGTTTAATACCTTTCTTACCTGAGCTTGGTCTTCTATAATAACTACTTTGAACCATGCCTACCATAGCAATAATTTTAGTTTTACTAATCTTATGTTTACTATAAAAACTATCTACTAAATCTTTCTTGGATCGGATGTCCCAAACTTTTTTTTTAAAAGTTCACGCCCGATTTCTAATTCGATTTCCTTGTTAGCTAATAATTTGCGTAGAATTCTGTTTTCTTCCTCAGCTTGCTTTAGCTCTTTACTACTAGTGTCATAAGTTACTTTTAAACCTGCTTCTCCCTGCTTCTCGTGTTTCTTCTTCCAGCTATACAAAGTGCCAGTGCTAAGGCTGTATTTACGGCAGGTTTCAACGGCTCCTAATTCTTCTGAAAAGGATAGGATTTCTAGCTTTTCTTCTAAACTCCATTTCTTGTATTTCATATCTCAAATGTACTATTTGAAATTTAAAATATCACTCCGAACTATTAAGGGGCTAAAATAAGCAGTTACTTGCTAGAAGTAGGTATTTCTTATACAAGAATAAATCAAAATGGACGGCGAATCAATTACAACGAGCATTATTGTTGTTTGAATTATATCCCGACATAAAAGAAGCTTACAATCTATCTCAAGGATTACGGAACATTTTTGAAAACACAACCGATAAAATCATTGGTTTTGCCAGACTAGCTAAATGGCATGAAAAAGTAAATCAATCTGGATTTAAGTCTTTCAATACAATATCTCGAACCATAATCAATCATTATCAAAGCATATTGAACTATTTTGATAATAGAAGTACTAATGCATCAGCAGAATCCTTTAACGCCAAAATAAAAGCTTTTAGATCTCAGTTTAGAGGTGTTAGAAATGTAGAATTCTTTCTTTTTAGGCTAACTAATATTTATGCCTAATTTTTGCTGCTCCACAGGTTTTAGGATTGATCCAATTCAATCACTAATTCCTCATCAGTATCCTTCAGGACTTTTTGTGAAGAATGTAATGGGAATGATTTGATATAATTTCCCTGTTGCCAAGTAAAAGAAAGTATTATTTTTTGAACAGGTTCGTAGGTTTCAATACCAAAAGCATGTTGGTATTTTTTATCAACATCAAATGAGATAGCCTTGAATGTAGTATCTGAAATTTTTAAATCAGTGATTCTGTCAAAACCAAAGTTTTTTACGATACCATCTTTCTCATCCTGTGCAATAAGGTACCAGCGGTGTTCCGATTCCTTTATGGCTAATGGTTTTACGCTACGTTGGCTGATTTCCATATCCCAAAACTTCGTATGGGTGAATGAAATCAGGAAACGGTTTTGTATGGCATACAGTATTCCGCTTATTAAATGGGTTCCAGTAACTTTCCTTTTTTCGAGATAAATACTCGGGGATAATTTATTTCCTTCTTTTAGTGCCTGATGAATAGAAAACGCTTCGATCATTCGTGATACTGAAGGATCTTCGATTTCCTCATCGATAGAATACACTTTATCTTTCCGATTGTATTGAATAAGCATGCCAAACAAATCAAAAATGTCTTTTTTGTCTCTGTCAAATGTTCTTGAAGAGTATTCAAAATTTTTACCTAAATCATCATTTTTAAGTTTTGTCATTACATGTTTATGCAAATCAATTTCTATTGCTACTCGATCTTCGTTTTCGTCGTAACCTGTTTTGTAATATTTGATTTCCTCTTGACTCGCTGAAATCCTACCAACATCTGAGGTTACTTTTGCCAAGGCATAACAACCTGAATTTTCTCCCGTCAGCCATAAAATTACTTTATCCCCTTTTTTTATTTTGTCTTTGTGAGTCGCTACTTTCCATGTAGTTAGCAACTCATTTTGCAAAGAACCAACAACATCATAAAATTTAGGATTACCTTGAAATATCCAGTAATTGATAGTGTTTTTTTGACCCAATTTTTCTTGGAGAAACTTTAAATAATTGTCCTTTCCTAATATTGCTCTTGGTCTATCTCTTGATCTGTTTTCACTGAATTTAGAAAATTCTGCTGTTTTATCATAGATGTTTTTCTTAATCGAATTAATTTCAATTTTAGAGTTTTTTGATTTTATAATAAATAATTCAGATTCAAAATTTTTCTTATATTCAAGTTCATATAAATCTAATTCTTGCACAAGGCGCTCTTTTTTACTACCAAACTGTTTCGAAAAATAATTACTTTTTTTTCCATCATGTTCAATCATCCAATTTACAAAATCCTCTTTAACATTTATTGATTCTTCAGTTACATCAGCTTTTGGAATTATCTCAAACCCTTCCTTTTTTAACAATTGAAAAGCAGGAGTATCAACGCCACCTGAAAATATAGAAGAGTCAAGTTCTCCTCCAGTTGCAAAGCGATTGGCAATACTAATTACTAATTTAGGGGGATAGTGTTTGCCTTCATGGATTAAATCATAAGTACTGGAATGTCTTCCAGATCTAATTCCTTCTCTATCTATCTCTTGAATTGCAGATAATATATCCTCTTTTTTGATTTCGTTCATAGTTTTAATTCATGCTAAAATTATTTTCTCAATTTGATTGAGCTATTGTCAATTTGCTCGAAAAGATAGATGTAATTGCCTTTTGATTTTGTAGATCTCAACATAATTTGTTTTGTTAAATCAATCTCTCCTTTTCTTTCAGTATACAATCCTCTTTTTTCAATAAAATCAGCAATTTCATCAAAAGTTGCTGAGAAATTTTCTTTATTGATATTGATTAATGCAATAACAATAGCTTCATGCAGTGTTAATAGATTTTTCATTATTAGTTTATTAAATTTAATGCTATTAATTATGCCCTCCATTCTGCAAACTGGCCTTCGGCTTGTTCCATTATTTCCTGTAGTATGTTGTTGAGTTCCAGAATACCTACTTTTCCTCTCAATTCTCTTTTTACGGCCAATCGTATGCTTGCTTTAGCATCTTCTTTGCTCATCCAGTCTAGTTGTAAATTACTTTTTACAGCCTTCACCACGCCATGTACAATATCCTGAATGGGTCCAGCTTCTTTGATGATTTCCTTTTTGGAAGCTATAATGTCATAGAAAGCTAACTCTTCATCGCTCAATCCTAATTCCTTATTTCGGTGATCTTCCTCTTGCAAATGTTTTGCTCTCTCTACTAATTCAGCAATGGTGGTATAAGAATCAATCGCATTTTTATGGTAGTTCTCGATTACTCGTTCCAGTTCTTCTTTGAGCGAAGTGTATTTCTTTATGTTCTTATGCAATCGTAGTTTAACCTCGTCCATTAGGATGTTTTTCAACAACTCAATTTTTATAGCGATACTATCTTTTTCTTTTTTGGCACCCAAAAGAAAATCTTCGTTTAATATAGAGATATCAGCACGTTCTAATCCTGCCATGGCAAATACATCTACAATATCATCTGATTCGATACTGCGGCTTATCAATTCCTTGATTTGGTCTTTTTGATTCGTTCGGGTTCCTTTTACTGATTTGGCGTTCCGAATCGCTTTTGATAAATGTTGGATAAACAACACATCAACTGAATGTTCCTGAATTTGAGGTTGTGATTTTACAATAGATAATAAGCCCTTCAATTTCTTCTCTTCTAGCATAAATTGGTTTGCTGCTTCATCATATTTAATAATGCCGTTCAATGCCTTTCTTATCAAGAGTACCTTGTCGCTATCTCGTAATCCTTTCCAATTGGAATAGTCACTTTTTTCGGGTAATAAACTCTTACAAATCTCTACTTGGTTGTAGAACATTTCCAAGGCTTGATGCATATCAATAGTGGGTTGTCCTTTTCCGCCACCACCAGTATATTTAGAAGTGGCAATTTTCAATAGGTCTCCAATACCAATATAATCTACAATAACACCCGATGGTTTGTCTTTAAAAACGCGATTGGTTCTTGTGATTGCTTGCATTAAAGTGTGTCCACGCATGATCTTGTCTATATACATGGTATGTACACATGGCGCATCAAATCCCGTCAACCACATATCTCGAACTATTACGATTTGAAGCGGATCTTCGGGTTTACGGAATCGTTTTTTCAAGGCTTCGGTTGTATCTTGTGTTCTAATGTGTTCATTCTAAGCAATAGGATCTTTGGATATATTGCCGGTCATTACAACAGCTATTTCAGGGCAACCTTCAATAGCTTTTAAGGCATCATACATTTTTACACTATTGCGACGACTCATACAAACCACCATTGCCTTTCCGGGTAAGGTTTCTGTACGGTTTTTATAATGTTTCATAATGTCATTGGCAATTTTCTGAACTCGGTCTTCTGAACCTGCTGCATCTTCAATGGCTGCCCATTTCAGGTTGCCATCATCCTCAAGATCTTCGGTAATGGCATCCACTTCGGCATCAATGTTTTGATTTCCTAAATGCAGTTTTGCCAAGCGAGGTTCGTAATATATAGGAACAGTCGCCTTATCATTGACCGCCTGTTTGATGTCGTAAATATGTATCGTTTCTCCAAAAACTTCCTGAGTATCGGCATCCTTGCTGTCTATAGGTGTTCCTGTAAACCCTATAAAGGAGGCATTAGGTAATGCTTTGCGTAAGTTGGATGCAAAACCATCTAGTAAACCATACTGTGTTCTGTGAGCTTCATCTGCCATCACAATAATATTCTCTCTTTCTGAAAGGTTTGTATTCATAACTAATCCCTTTGGTAAGTTTAAGATGAAAATCACGGTTACGGTAATCAATGTCGGTACCTAGATTGTTGCAAAAGTCAGCTACAGCAAGATCTTGAATTTCAGAGGGTACTTGAGGGTATTTATTAAGAATAAATTCCTTTAGTTGGTCTTTTAGGATTACAGCATTGGCATTTTGAGGTAACTCATTCCCTTTTACGTGCGGTATAACCTAAGTCTTGTAACCATTCGATAGTTGCCTGTTCAATTAGTGCTTCTGTAGTCATATCAGTATGATGTCATTGCGAGCGCAACGCAGTAGAGCGTGGCAATCTTATTAATTATTCCCCAAATTCTTTTAACCCCGTTTCTATGCTCTAAATATTCTAACTTACTTTTTCACCACAATAAGGACATGCAATCCATAATTTTTCCAGTTGACTAAAACAGTTGTCACATTTAATAATTTTTTCTACTACTGATTGCATCGACTGACTTGTTTTTACCGTAAACTTTTCTGGAATTTCTTTCAAAAAGCTAGATTCATTTCCCTTTTCTGTTATTAGAAATAGTTTGTCTTTTGCTCTGGTGATAGCGACATAAAACAAGCGTCTCTCTTCTTCCATTAGTAAATCGTGATTGGCTGTTTTTATTACTTGAAAAATTCTATCTTCTAGCCAAATATCTGGAAACCCACCGCTGCCTTCCGTTAATCCGAGTATAAAAACGGCTTTCGCTTCCAGTCCTTTTGAGGCATGTATTGTTTTTCCTTGCACCCTGATATTCTCATTTTTAAATTTAAAGAAGTAGGGACTGTACATTTTATTTCTTCGGTACAAAAACAAAATATCATCCTGTAGAAAACCATCTTCCAATAATTCTCTTACTTTATCTGTGCAGAACTGAATATTATCTTTTTCATCATTACCAGAATAGACCACAATTTTATGTTCAGATATTTTAGAGGAATGAATCTCTTTCTCCACTTTAAACTTGTTGTGCTTTATGACTTCATTACTAGCCCCAACAATATTTTGAGTACTACGATAATTCTGATCCAATTTCACCACTTTTGAATTGGGAAAGTATTTTTCAAAATCTACAATGTAATCTACGTTTGATCCCCTAAAACCATAAATACTTTGCCAATCATCACCTACACAAAACAGTTGTGTTTCATCAGTTAATAAATGTTTGATTAGTTCAACTTGTAAATTATTGACATCCTGAAATTCATCAACTAGAATGTATTGGTATTTACTTTTGTATTTATTAGCTATATCTTCATGATTTTCAAATAATGAGGCACTTCTTGAAATTAGATCGTTGAAATCGAGATAGGATTTATTGGTTGTGTATTCAATATATTCTTCAACGATGGGAATAGCTAATGCATAAAAATGTCTTACTCTTTCATGCTGATCATTTTTTGCGTTTTCTAATATTTGTTTAGGGCTAATGTTTTCGACTTTAATCATATCCGTAATTCGCATGATTTGCTTTACGAAGTCTTTTACACTTTCATAATAGCCATTAAACTCTTCTCTAAAAGTTAGGGATACATTTTTATGATAATTAGAGGGTAAACGATTCTTAACTACTTTATCTAACGTATGATTGAATAGAGCCGAATCCTGAGTGATGTAATCATAGGTTTTAAAATAGAGTAAGTTTCCTTTTTCAAACTGTTCTTCTTTGCCATTAAGTGGGTAACTTTTGTCGCTTACATGCTCTATATATAAGTTCGCTTCTGGGATATAAAAATCAGGGCGAAAATCAAAATCCTTCACTTTAAGAAGCGGTTCATATTCGTATTTTATACTGTGTCTGTAAAACCAATCGGCTATAAACTGTTCTGATTTTGAACGGACTCTAGTACCATCCAGTGTAGTGAAATACTTCCCGTCGTTGTTTGAATTATTAGGGTTGTTTTTAGCTAGATGTATTTTATCTACGTTATAATCTAGAATGTATCTCTTTAGTTGAAGCAGAAATTCAGTGTTGTCACATTTTGATATCAAAAGTTTATGAACTACTTCAAACACAGTTTCTGGCGCCACATGTTTAGCGAGTTCATCCTCTTCATCTCGTTTTTCATCGCCTATAATTCGAAACTTATTATCAAATTCATTTACACCATAATTACGTAAAATACTATAACAGAAACTGTGAAATGTTCTCACGGTTAAGCCATCGATCCATTTGTAATTTTTTTGCTGTAAATAGCGCTCTCGATCTTTTTCAGCTTTAGAAAAGCGTTTGTCTAGCAACATATTTTCATATTTCTTGCTTGTATCTGCCGAAATGATCAAACGGTCAATCATTTCATTGGTTGCATTTTTGGTAAAAGTAATGGCCAGGATACTGGAAGGACTAACTCCTTTTTCTTCGATTAAGTAAATGATTTTTTGTAACAGCGTTTTAGTTTTTCCAGAGCCAGCTCCAGCTAATACTAAAATTCGTTTGTCTTCACTAACAACAGCTTCATGTTGTTTGATATTTAAATTACTTAAATCCGTTTTGGTAGTTATCAATTGTATTTAATTTTTATGAAGGTAATATACTATTTTTAGCTGTAATACTAGTACTACTTTCTGCCGAAATCAGCTGGGTTTTCTCCCCAAGCTTTCGTTTCCCATTTCAGCACCTTATTTTCATATTCGTTTTCATTGAGCCATTTAGTAGCACGTTCCAGTAGTTCAAATAGTTTTTTGTTTTTATCACTTGGATCATGGTTAGTGCTTTGTTTTTTATCACGAACCCATCCTATTGCGATCTTACTATCTGAATAAATAGGAAGTGTAATATTGTTTTTCTTACAATGTGCCAAAGCATGAACTATAGCTAGAAACTCAACTATATTGATGGTTCCATCTTCAAACGGTCCCATTGTGAAAATGCTTTTTTTATCTTTTACAAATACACCTTGGTATTCTACAATTCCCGTAGTGTTGTTCCATGCACCATCTACTGCAATACTATCTTCAATTGGGTTGCCTATGAGTAGTAACTCTTCTTCTGACAAACCTAGTTTTTCAACGTTTTTACCAATAAAATCATAACTAGAACCATTAAATGCTTGTTGTGCCAGTTCCAGTGTTTCAAAGGATTTGAAAACGGCTTGAGGAAAACCATTTGTTTGCTCCTGGCATTCTGCCCAAGTGTTAAAAACTCCTGTTTGACGCCCTTTCCAGACTACATAAAACTTAATTTTTGCCATAATTCATCCTCAATTTTAGTACTAAACTACTTCTTCTACTGTTTCCAGAAACTCTTTTAACCGCACTGTACCACTGATTAATTGGGGCAATAGCGTGTCACGGAGTTGGGTTAGGGTTTGGTTTTCTTTAATATTTTCTAATTGTTTATTTATATAAAAATCTAATTTTTCTGCTACTTCATTTTGAACTAAGATGTTTGGTAAAGCAATTTTGATATTAGTTAAATCTTTACTTGTTATTGAAACAGCAGTTTGTCGTGCTAATTTTTTTACTTCATCTCTACCATATTTAGTTTTAAAAAAAATATATATAATATCAGGAAAAATCTTTTTTTTATCAAGTCTTATACGAAATAGATTAGATTCAAATATAGGAACATTGTCTTCACATTTTATTATTGCACATTTACCAATACCTTCAAGCACTAGTGATGTTCTCCCAAAAACGATATCGTCTTTTATACAACCAAATTTTTCTATTTCATTATCTGTAACGCTTATTAATTCCATTTTTTGATTTGTAATTATATCCAAACCATAAACGGAACTCATTTTAAGCCATCTATTACCATATCCTTGAAATTCTGATTTCTTGTATAAACCATTTAATGGTTTTATGGAGAGCAAATCTTCAATGCTCTTTACTTCCCAACCCTTAGGAATCATGCCTAATTCACTTTCTACAAATTCACCCTCCTGAAACGGGCCAAAATCGACAAACCAGTGTTTATACAATGCCATTGCCATTTCTTCGAGGGTTTTGTTAATGGCGAGGTTGTTTTCTATTTTGTCGTCTATGGCAGCGAGGATGGAAGCTATGGATTTTTGCTCTTGGAGGGATTCAGGGATTTTCACATCCAATCCATCAAAAGTCTTAGTGGTTATAGTATCAAAAACACTACCATAACTTAAACTTTGTAATTCTAAAACTTTTTGTTTTAGCAAATAATATAAATATTGATTATCTATCTTTTCATTTGGTAAAATGCCATAGCAAGATTGATTAAAAGTCATTTCTTTTCCTAAAACTGCTAATTCTCCAACAGTTCCTCTCGCTGATATAATTATAGCATCTTTAGGGAGTAATTTAGTTGAGGATTTCTTTAAACCTTCATCAGATATAGTTTTCTCAGTATCGTATACAAACTTTCTTTCACCTTGAAAATCTTTGACACTAAGCCATGGAATATTACCATCCCAATATTTAGGTTCTGATGTTTTAGGTGTTCCACCTCCAACAATTTTTATTACTTGTGAGAGTTTATATGTTTTCCAGTTGTTGGGCATTTATTGTTTTGGTTTATCGTTAATCCCTTGTAAAACCAAGCTTAAAATATGTTGTACATCTTCAATGGTTTTGTCCATGCTTTGGGCGAGTTGTATTTCGGGGTTTTCGGCTTTTTGTTTTGTGGCAATGCTGTTTTCTAAAACCGTTACAATGGTTTGGTGTAATTTGCTGTTTTGTTCTAATATGGGGTGCATTTTACGGCCAATGATTCTTGCTGCAGTATTAGTCTGCTCAAAATCGTCATCAAATAAATCCAGATGATCAGCGTAGGCTTCGTCTTCATATAAGTCCCAGCCGTGTTTTAGTAAGAACGAAATATCTTCAAGGTCTTTGGTTCTTGTTTCGGGTTTTTCGCTCCAAGCCACCAGTTTTAAAATCAAAATTCCTTCAACGGGTGTTACTGGTATGGTGAATTTTTCGTTTTCGGGTTGAAAACTTTCGGCTTTTTCGCCCACTTCCTTAAATCCCAAAACACTCAAAGTAAGATCTCTATCGATAAAGGTTACTGTGTATTCCTGCTCAATTTCGCCGTAAGGCATAAGATCGATGGCGGTATTGGTTTTTTCAAAATACAATCGGTAATTTTCATTTGCTTTCCTAAATCCCATAGTGCAAAGGGTTTCAAAAACAGCATTGTAGGTTTCAAAGTCCGGAATCATAATTGCAAAATCGATGTCGGCAGTTCCTCTGGAGGGTTTAATCCCCTTTTTGTACAATTGTACATCACGTGCGTTTGCACCAACCAAATAGTAGGATATACCAAATTGGGCAAATACTTTTTCTAAAATAGTATACACTTCGCCATGATGCGCAAAGGAATAGTCTTTATAACTTAGGTTTGATATACTCATCATAAATTAGTTTTGCTGTTTCTATATTTCTGTCTTTGCCGCTGTACATCAATTGTGCATAAATAAGCAAAGGGGACACTGTTCTGTTTTCTTGGTTTTTCCAAAAAGGTTTGTATATCGCTACCTCTCCATTTGGATTCGGCAATAACCTCCCATTTTTAATAATGTCATTTTTATAATGATTGGTAAACAAACTAAATTTTTCAGGATTTAAATACTGGTTTAGTAGTGCTGCTCCGGGTTCTCCTCCCCATTGCACTTCTAAATCGATGTTTTTCCAATTGTTATTTTTAATGAAATTGAAATTCCCTACTTTATAGGTTGGCAATACTTTTTCGTTAATTAGAGGAATCCACCTTTCCAGTAACTCTTTTCTTTTTACTAATTGCAATTGCGTCTTATTTACTCGTACTGCATAGCCGTCACGCACCAATGCTTTCATGATCTTACTTACACTACCTAACGAAATTGCACATGCTTCGGCTAAATCTCTATAGGTAGTATTGATGTGTTCTGGGTGTTGTAATAATTCAAATAAAAGTTTGGCACCAGTTGGAGTAAATACTTCAGTGCTTTCGTTTACTATAGGTTTTGCGTTGCTTTTTTCTATGTATATTTTTACTTTTTCGAGACTTAAATACGCATTTCCAAAACTATCTATATAATTTATGTGACGCTCTTTTAATTTTTCTTTGGCTAAAGGTGTAATGTAATCAGCGACCAATAGCAAATTGTTTTTTTGTTCGAATGTTTCATTTAAAACGTGCAAATATCCCGGTCTTACTTCTTTTTTTATTGTGACATAAAGAGGTTCTTCATTAATATGAATAAGGAAATCAAAAGTGTTGTCAGTATTGTTTTCTTCTGATAGGCTTAATTTAAAATCGAGCTTGCCAAAATAGTCTTGTATTGTTTTGAAACTGTTCATTTGTTCATTTTTTAATTTAGTTCATGTAACATGAACATTCAAATATAGTGAACGTAATTCATAAATATTAATTTTTGTTCATTTTTTATTATTGTTCATGTAACTTGAACAATGTTTTTTAGTAAACAAGAGATGAATTTATTATACATATTAATTTTGCTAGTTAGTGTGTTTTGTTGTTTTTAGGCATTTATATGTTATTAAATGTAAATCTTTTGATAAATGAATTATGCTTTCTAAATATAGAAACATCTATTTCTAATATTTTTTTATTGGAATTTTGCAATGTCATTTTTAATTCTGTTTTTCTACTTTTTAATTTATCATCTTTACTTCCTCCAAGTGAGGGTGGAGGACTAACATAATGATCTAATGTTTCAAAATCTATAGTTTCTATGCCTAAAAAAGACTCAAATGAACCCATTAAATCTTTAAATTTTCCCATAGGTAATGCTAATAAAAACATGATTGCTAAAATTTCTTTCTCTTCGATATCTTCATTATAATCAAAATCTTCATGGGTTTTTACTATCCTATAAATATTTACAAAACGTTTTATAGCTCTTGGGTTATTACCGATGATTTCAGTTAAGCTTTTAATTTGTTCAATTTCCTCATCAGTTATATCTAAAGCTTTAATTTGTTCTTCATTTATAATTGGTACTATTTTAGGAGTAGAAGAGATATTTAAAGTTTTAGTGATTTTTTGATTATCATTGTCGTCATATTCAACTATTTCTATATTTACAGAATCTGGACTGACACTGTTATCTTGTTCTTTATCTTTGTTTATTATACCTAAATTTTGTTTTGTTTTTGCTAATTTCTCAATCATATTTTTGATGCTATTGTCGTCGGCATCTTTCAAATGAAAAGGTACTTGAAATATTTTTTCTAAATAATTAGATGGAGAAATTGCTTCTTCGTTATCACTATTTTTATTAAATAATTTTTTATATTTCTTTCGTAAAGCTGTCTTTACCCATCTAGGGTCAACCCCAACTACAACAACGAAAAGCGGAAATGCCATTAATAAATTAACTGCTTCCAAAACTTCAACTACTCGGTCTTCGGGACAACGGTCTAAGTCATCTATATAAAGAATGATTCGTTCAAGTGGTTTCTCAAACATTGCTTTAAATTCTTCATTTCCTTTATTTTCTGTAGCTTCTATATTGTGGTCAGTTAGTAAGCCACTGAGTACTTCAAAATCTTTCCTTATGATAGAGACTATTCCTAAGTGTTTTTTATAATCTTCACTATTCGCTCTTTTTTCAATAAATGTGAATAGGGCTTCTGTTGACAGTGCGTGTTCTATTTTAAATTCAATTCTGATCTTTGTACTCTGTGTTTCAATTATTTGTTGGGTAATATTATTTATTTCCTCCTTACTATTTTCTATTTGTAGTATTAATGCTTTTTCTTTTTGATTAAATTCAAATAGAGCATTTTCTTTTTCGGTTTCATAATCATTTTTTATTTTCCAAAAGGAAGCAAATATCGGTTGTAATTTTTTGTAAGTATCAACTATCTTAACATACAATGTTCCTAAAATTGTTACAATAGCCCAGGTTTTAGGAGAAAATGTAAAGTCTCCATAAGTGATATAAAAAATAAAAGTTATTACAATAGCTGATGAAAAAAACATAATTAAAAGTATACCTATTAACCATTTTAAATTAGATTTCCATTTACCAGATTTGAAAAAAGATCTAAAAAATGTTTGCTTAGATTTTAACTGATTGTATAATTCTTCAGGGCTACTCCAATACTCTTTAGGGACTATTTTGCTGAATTTTTCTTTAGTTTCAATGAATGATTTATTGCTATCTAAAGCATCTTGAATTTTGCTTTCAACATTATATTTATCATTAATATTTTTAATAATGTTAATCAATGTCATTTTTTCAATTTCATCGATTTTGTTTTTTAATTCTTTTTCAACTTTTCTTTTATCCTTATATAAACAAAATAGTTTTTTTCTTACATCCTTTTTTTGTTTTTCAAGTTCTCTTAATTCATCCTTGGAAATATTAAGATTTTGAGTCAGTTTTATTGCAATTTCTTTTTTATAAGTTTTTGCTAAATTGTCGCCACTTATGTATTCATGCAAACCTTCAAAAATTCTGGTGACAATGCTTGCCCAAAGATTGGCATCCATATATGACCAAGCATTAAAGTGCACGTGAGTGATTCCTTCACAAAAGGCTTCCTGAGGATTGTTTTCAGATAATTTTTGAATATCTTCCTTTAGTTTTTGCATAAAAAAACTTTTGCCAGAGCCTCATTTTCCTAATAAAGCAATAGCTAGTGGTGGGGTAAAACTTTTAGCTCCAATCACACGGGCAAAAGCTTCAACATCTTTTTTAATATCTAAGTGGTCTTCCCCTATTTCAGAATCGCATAGCAATCCGGGTATTGTAGTGATATTAGGTTTTAATTGGTTTGATTGTAATTCAGAATTTAAGACAGAAAGTGCATCACCTAATTTTTTAACATCTTTAGATTCAACTTTGGCAAATATCTTTTTTAAAACAGATTTACTCGGTTCAACAATTATAGACCTGAAATTTGATATTTCTGAAATTTTGATATCTATATTCTGATTCTTTATTATCCAAGCAACATCAAATTTATTACGACGATTTAAAGACTCAGTTACAATTCCTATTTCTTTTACTTTTAAATAAGCTTCATTATTATTTGTTAAAATCGATTTACTAATTAAAATGTCGCCAATACTAATTTTATTAGTTATTGCTAAATATTCTTTATTGCTAAATATTACTTCCGAGAAACCCTCATTAAATGGCTTACTGGATTTATTTTTATTGTCTGAATTGGAATCTAAAAGGTAAAAATTAGCATTAGTATTGTCTACAATATTTGAGACTAATTGGTGATGTTTTTTGTCTTTAAACTGGATGTTTTCAATTTCTTTTTCTCTTTCCAAACGTAAAGCTACTTTCTCTTTTCTTTTTTCTTCGCCTACTTCTTTTGAAGCTTCCTTTTTCCCTCTGTCTCCAGCAAACTGACCGCACAAGATATTATAAACATCATCAGAAATTTTAGTATTTGGATTTGATTCAATGTTAATTCCTTTGTCTTTAAGATAGTCAACAGCTCTATCTAATGAAATGTTTAACTCTCTTAAAACTTTATTTATCCTAATAACTTTCTTGTTTTCCATTTCAAATTGTTCTTTTAGAATATTATATTCTATTTCAGAAAGTATAGTGTTCGGATTAGAATCTATGGTAAACCCTTTAGATTAAAGAAAGACAACAGCTTTTTCTAATGAGATATTAAATTCCCTTAAAACTTTACTAATTCTAGTAATTTTAACTTCAGACATCAAATCCTTTTTTATCGATTTTTTAATATAAATTCAATTATTAAACCTCCGAACCATTTTATTTAAAGCACCTTTTTAATCTACGGAGTTATTTAATACAATTAACATCATTTAGAAATACCAATATCTCTAATATATTGATGTCAATTCTTATTGGTCTCAAAATATTAATGATTATAGCTTTCCGAAATTCTCCATAATTCTCCCTTGCAATTCATTCCCTTTGGTAAACTGTTCTTGTAGTTGTGCTTTTAATCCTGTTATTTTATCTTCAAACAAAATACCATCATCTTCTACTTCTTCGGTGCCCACATAAATACCGGGTGTCAATTTGTAGTCTTGTTGTTGTACTTCGGCTAAAGTTGCAGCATAAGAGTAACCATCGGTGTTTTCATAAATGCTATTTATGTTTCTCCAAGCATGGTAGGTTTCGGCAACTTTATCGATGTCGGCATCAGTAAAAACACGCAGTTTACGGCTTTCCATGGTTCTCATTTTACTGGTATCAATAAATAGGATTTCATTAGTTCGTTCGCGGTGAACGCCATCTTTTCCATCACGGTTTTTACTTAAAATAAAGATACATGCAGGAATTCCTGTGGTTAGGAATAATTTATCTGGTAAACGCACAATGCAATCAATCATTTGGTTGTTGACCATATATTCTCGTACGTTTTTCTCTCCTTTGTTGTTTGAGGTCATGGCGCCATTTGCCATTACTACTGAGGCTGTTCCTGTATTGCTTAAATGACTCCAAAAGGTTTGCATCCACATGTAGTTAGCACTACCGTCTGTGGTAAATTCTTCTTTGGGGCCAAAAAGACGAGGATCATTTTCAGGTAAATCTTCGGGATGCCATTGGCTGACGTTAAACGGCGGGTTAACAATGATAAAGTCGGCTTTTAAGTCTGGGAATTTATCGTTTAGCAAAGATTCTCCCAAACGGACATCAAAAGATAAATCACGTAAGGCTAAGTTCATTTTACATAAACGCAAAGTACCATCATAACGCTCTTGTCCGTAGATAGAGATATTCTTTTTGTCACCACCATGAGATTCCAAGAATTTCAAGGATTGTACAAACATTCCACCTGAACCACAGGCTGCGTCAAATATTTTACCTTGGTAAGGTTCGATTATTTCGACCATCAATCGCACGATACTTCCAGGTGTAAAGAATTGTCCCGCACCAGAACCTTCGGCAATGGCGAACTTACCTATGTAATATTCATACACACGACCCAAAATATCACTTTCGGGGTTTTCTTTTTGAGAGAGTTTCGGGTTAGAAAGTAAGTTGATCAATCCACCTACTTGTTTTGGGGATAATTGACTTTTTACAAAAAGTCGGGGTAAGATTCCTTTTAAATCAGGACGGAATAATGCCAGTGTATTATCTAACACATCAAATGCATCATCAATGATTACTTTGATGTTGTCTTGCTCTGCATTTTCTTTTAGATATTGCCAAGTAGCTTCTTTGGGAATAATATAGATGTTTTTAGATAGATACTCGTCGGCGTCTTCTAAAACGTAATTGATTTCGTCTTGGTCTTGGGTATAATAACCTGAGGTTTTGTCTTGCACTAAATCCAGTAATTCTTCTTTTCGAATCTCATATCGTTCAGACATGTGTTTCAAGAAAATTAATGGAAGGATATAGTCTTTGTATTGATTTTCAGCGACTGCGCCACGTAGTTCGTTAGCAGCTTTCCATAATTCTTGTTCAAAATTGACATCTGCTTTTATAGGAGTCTTTGACATTATTTGTTTAAATGATTATAGCAATAGTATTTCGCTAAGGTATTAAAAAATACTTCTTAGAAAATGTGGGAAACCGTATAGGATAAATTATTTCAGATAGATTGAATACCGTTGATTTGTTTTAATTGAAAGTTGTAAATAAACGGCATTTTGAAGGATTGTACCATACCCACTTTTAGTGATATTGAAAAGTACTCTACATAGGGCAGGCAATATTTTTTGTAATTATAAGATTAACGACTCAATTTTATTTTTGTGTCTTTAATGACAGAAATCAATAATCCTATCGCAGTAATTACATCTACTATATTCCAAATGGTTCTGCCCAAGGCGATCTTGATAAAAGGTTGAAATAAAAAGGCCAATGCAATATAGATAAACATCTCATTTTTTCTATTTCGTTTCATGACAGAATAAGCGAGATAACCAAATGCAACCATTGCCACAAAACGAACAAATTGGTAGAAGCCGTAAGGCATGTCTAAGAGACATGCCATTAATAAAATTGTTAAAACTATTTTTATTGAACTATTCAACAGAAGAAGTTATACTTTTCTTTGGGAAATTTAGAAAGGAAGAAGTAATAATTGGGATAAAGAATATTGCAACTGTAAGAACAGATATTCCAATATCAGCAGTATGGCTTCCTAAAAAAATACTTATTGAACTTTGGGGATAAAAATGCTCAAACAATGATAGCGTTAGTTTTAAACCCAATATTGCAATTACAATGAATGCGGCTGTTTCAAGAAAATTGTATTTTTCCATAAGTTTAACAAACCATTGCGCTATAAATCGCATAGCAAGAATACCAATAAATACTCCAATACAAACTAATATGATATTTGGAGTAAATGCTACAGCTGCGAAAACATTATCAATTGAAAAAGCCATATCCATTAATTCTACTAGACAAACTGTTGCCCAAAATGTACCTAATGAGCCAACTGTTAATTTATATAGCCAGTTACTTTCTTTGTCTAGTGTATCATCATCTGTAGATACGGTTTGTTTGCTTTTCCAGTAGTCATAAACTAAATATAATAAATAGATCCCGCCCAAAGGTTTAAGCCACCAGATTGTTATTAGAAACGAAGCGAAAATCATTGCTAATCCTCTAAAAAAATAAGCTCCCCAAATTCCATATTTTAATGCTTTGTCTCTTTGTTTTTGAGGTAGATCCATAACCATTGTAGCCAAAACGGCTGCGTTGTCCACCGATAATAAGCTTTCTATAATTATTAAATTACCTATTATTGCTAGTGATGCGCCTGGATGACTGATAATGTCTTGCCAAAGTGTACTAATGTGAAAAATTAATTCATTCATTTTATATTTATTTAAGGTTATTTATTTACTTATTTATTTGCCATTGTTATTACTACAACTCTTCCGCCATCTTCTTTTGATAATAGAAGTTTTTTTCCATCGGTTAATTCTACCATGGATCCGATTGGGATTTCTTTATTTTCGGTTACGTCTTTTAATGATGTTAATTTTTGATTTACTAAGACCCATTTGTTGTTGTGAAAGGTGAAATAGCCCACTGGAACTTTTTGGTCAGGGGTAATTTTTTCATTTCTTGTAATATTTCGATTTACGTGCCACTGAAAAAGATATTGATCTTTATAAACCATTAGTCTATGATTTTCAGGTTTCCATACGGATTCTTTAAATTGATAGTAAAGGTCTAAGATGGGCAGAGTGCCTTTATGAGCCGTACCACAAAATGGGCATTTAGGGGTATTTGTGTTATCAAATACATACCATTTTTGTTCACAAGAAACATTATGGCATTTCTGCATTAAATCGGTTGTTTTTAATAAAGCAATTTCCCACTCATCTGCTGTTGGCCTTTGCATTGGGTTGTGCAATCCGTCTATAAAAACTTTGTCAAATAAGGTCTTTAGATAGGGGCCAGTAACCGAATAAGGAAGTTTGTTAATATCTGCCCATGGCAAATCCCATTTTGAGCCTTGAGCAAGTTTAGGTCTGTTTGTCTTATCTGTTGGATGTTCTATAAACATTGCTTTTTCGCCCATCGATAGCAAATCATCTTTTTCAGTATCAAGATCATGCACTTTGCCTCCTTTTAAGGGATGTCTGTGCAACAAAAACATGTAAATAAGTACAGGTAAAGCGTGTAAATCAGTCAGCCTATTAGGTAATTTCCTATTTGAATCTGTCTTGTTTAAATGTTTACTAGAAAGTACTTCCGGAGCAATAAATTCGGCTGTTCCAATCACTTCAGCGGCAAACATTCCAGGAACTACGAGACCATCTAAGTCAATTATACATGCCGATTTTTCAACAGGATCAATAAGCACGTTATTATAGGATAAGTCAGAATGTGCTAGTCCCATGGCGTGCATTTTTTTAACTCCACGAGTTAAATTCACACATACCTGGAAGTAGCTTAACCAATCCCCTAATTCTGAATTTGCAACTTTCAATGGAAATTGAGGGTTCCTAAATTTTGCACCAGCAAACCATTTTCCGTTTTTTTCTTTTCCTTGAATTAAATCACTTGTTTCATATCCTTTTTTGAAGAAAAATTTAGAATTATATATGGGAACAATGACACCAATAAATCCATTATGCTCGATCACATCTGTTGGCCATCGAAACACTTCATTTAAATAGTAGTCGCCAGCTTCTTTTTTTTGAATTTGTGGCAAATAATGATTTGTTATTTTTTGTAACCTTTCTTTTTGATTAAAATCTAATTTATCTCTAAAAATGGCCACAACGTATTTTTTATCAGGGCTAAAAAAAACATCTTTCACACCACCACGCATCGGTTCACCATTATCTATATATTGATAAGATTTCGAAGAATCATTAATCGATTTTACAGTAATTGTTTTCATAGTTTAATAGATTATTGCAAGTGTTCTGTCATCATGATTTCCTGGATTCCAAAAGTCCATCCAATTTGAAAGTTGATTCGCTATATTGTCATTATCTCTGTTAAGATCTACCGATAACCCATCCTCGTTTTTACCTTGTAAATCTTCCAGGAATTCCTTCCATTTTTCTATTTTTTCTAAATTTGCTTCAACGACAAATTTCGGATCATAGATTCCGTCTGTCATTAGCATTAAATAGGAGAAATCATCTACTAATTTGAATCCAAAACGTGTTTGAAGTTTATCGCTTTTAAATATTTCAGGCATTGTAATAAAGCGTGTTCCTCCACCAAATTCTCCAACATCTAACCAATTCATTAATTTAATTTCAGTTAAATCTGTATTTAATAATCCTATTGGGCAGTCACCAACTCCAAAGGTTAAAATGGCATAACCAAAATCATATTTTTTTATTAACGCAAAAATCAATGTGGAATGAAAATCTTTTAATGGTTTTTCTAATTTTATTGCGAATTTCTCTAATTCTTTATGAACAAACCATGCTGCTTTTGAAAGGTTATCATAGACAAAACGGCTTATTTTCTTTGAAGAATCTTCATCTGTTTGATTATTGTGTTGCAATAATGTTTCGCCAAATTCCTTTAAAAAATCAGAGGTGAAGTTTTCTTCAAAATAACTAATCGCTAAATCACAAGACATTTTTGAACCTTCTCTTGATAAACTGGCTGAACCAGCTCCATCGGAAACTGCTAAAATACTCCACCCTGTATCGTTAATTTTTTTGAAAGCAAAATCATCATCTCTGAAAGAACCAACATTTGCGTGGCTTCTCCCTCTTTTGGAAGCTACAACTATCTTTTTGTCCAAGAAATCACTTGAAACTGCAACATTGTCCTCTTTCCAAAAAGGTGCTTTTTTGTCACTTTCAATATTTTTCCATAAAGATTTAGGATCTGGATTGATTATAATGGTTATTATTTTTTCATTCAAATTAGAATCTTCGGCTTCGCCTTCTACTCTGAAAAGGAATTTTATTTTTAAATCTCCACTTATTAATGGATTTCCAAAAAGTAACTCTTCTTCATTATTAAATTCAAGGCCGGTTTCTTCCAAGTCTATAATTTCTGAATAAATAACATCTTTCCAACCTAAGTTAATAAAGTCAAATTTCGCTTCATATTTTTTATCTACTGTACCGTTTGGTAATGATACTGATTGTATAATAATATCGTCAATTCGTGTTTTTAACGTCCAATTTGCCATAATCATTTTTTGATTTTCTTGAATTATTTGTACGGATTTAATATTCGTTTCATTAGAAATAAAATCATCAAAAAGAGACAATTTACTTGTTGCAACGTCAATTTTATTTTGGAATAAAAAAGCTTCAATATATTTTTTTGTTTCTTCCATAATTTATCCTTGTGTTCTATTTACATCAAATCCACCATCACCATTACCGTAAGTTCCTTGATTTCCACACCAAGGACAGGTGCTCAATTCTTCTTCTCCTATACAATGAATTTTTCCACAAGAACAAACTGCGAATGCAATTTGATTACCACAACACGGGCAGGTTGGTCCACCAATTAATTCATCGGTATTTACTTTATTGGTAAAATTAGCGTTGTCTGCCAACTCAAAGTAAGAGTTGTCCACCTGATAGGCCCCAACTAATCTGTAGCTTTTAGTACCTAATTCGATACCGGCAAAACTTGAAGGAGCAATTGATTTGCGGTATTTCATTAAATAGGGTCTTTTTGTATTTTGGCATTTCCCGTTGAGGACCACAAAATTATCATCTACAAATTGTCTGTTTGGCTCTGACTTGGTTAAATCTATTTTCGATAAAGTTTCACCATCTAATTTTGCCAATTCAAATCCGGTTGCATTATTTTCAACACTGATGCTACTTGTTTTAATAGAGTCTGTAACCCATTTGAAGAACTCTTTATAGGATTGTACATTGGTATTTTTAAATTGTAAAACATTATCCGTTAATTCTCCCAAAAGTTTAGTATCTGTTTCATTACCAAAAGAGACCGCAATCATATTGGCTGTTTTTTGCCAGTTTTGTTTCCATTCATGAATAGCCGCTTTACTATCATCTGTTGGTACACCATCGGTAAACAGATATACAATAGGTTTCCAGTCGCCTTTAACTTCGTAAGTTGTCTTAACTATGTTCGTTCTTAATTCGTGCATTAAATGTCCCAAACCTTTACTTAAAGAGGTGCCACTTCCAATAGGAAATTTAGGTGGATAAAAACTAACTATTTCTTGTAAAGGGACTAATGTTTTTGCTTGCCCTGCAAACACAATGATAGACACAAACACGGTTTCTAGTGCGTGTGGGTCGGTTTTTAAAGCTTGAATAATAGTAGCTAATCCTTCCTCAACTTGTTGAATAGGTTCGCCAACCATTGATTCTGAAATGTCTATCAGGAAATAAATAGGTAATCTTCTCATATTTTTTCTTTTATTAAATTCAAATACAATTCTAAATTTTCTACATCATAACAACAAAAAATCACTTTTTCTGGAAATTCATTTTCCAATAAAAAAGATGTTACTGTTTCAAAAGAAATAGTTGAAGCTAAATCTTTGGGAAACCCATAAGCTCCAGTTGAAATGTTTGAAAACACCACCGTTTTAAATTTGTGCTTTTTAGCAATTTCTAATGAATTTAAGTAACAGTTTTTTAAGTCTTGAATTTCGGATTCGCTTTTAAATAAATACCTGGGACCAACTGTGTGAATAATATTTTGGGCAGGCAAATTAAACGCGGGCGAAATTTTGGCTTCTCCGACGGAGCAGCCACCAAGTGTTTTACAAAATTCCGAAAGAGCCATTCCTGCTTTTCTGTGAATTGCCCCATCCACACCGCCACCACCTAAAAGTGAAGGTCTAGCAGCATTTACAATACAATCCGCAGTATACTCTGTAATATCACCAAAATGTAAT
Source organism: Flavobacterium crassostreae (assembly GCF_001831475.1). NCBI lineage: Bacteria > Pseudomonadati > Bacteroidota > Flavobacteriia > Flavobacteriales > Flavobacteriaceae > Flavobacterium > Flavobacterium crassostreae. Next base: position 1,646,219 of record NZ_CP017688.1, read on the forward strand.
TCAATCCTCATTTTAAAATAAATTTAGTAGCATTAAAAAAATTATTAAAAGCACAATTTGTGACATATCAATTGACAATCCTAAACCTACTTGAAAAGGCTTTATTCTTATTTTTAAAAAATTAAAAATGGGAGAGAAAAGGCTATTGAAAACAAAGTATTTTCAAATCGGAGGTTAGATGTAACACGTGATATATTCTTATTCAGTTGCTATACTAGCTATGCTCCAGTTGATGTGATGAACCTTCGTCAAGGTAATTATAGCTTAGATAACGATTTAGACAGCTGGATTCAAACAAAAAGACAAAAGACAGGTGTAAAGACCAATGTTTTAGTTATTCCTCCATTGCAACGTATAATCGACAAATACAAAGACGACCCTGAATGTTTAGAGGAAAATCGATTGGTTCCAAATCGAAGTAATTCTAATATGAATGCTTATCTCAAAGAAATTGCAGATTTATGTGGCATCTGTAAAAATTTGACATGGTATGTTGGAAGACATACTTTCGCAACCACAGTTGCTTTGGCTAATAATATTCCAATGGAGGTAATTAGCCAAATTATGGGACATAAACGAATTACCCAAACTCAGCATTATGCAAAATTGCTGGATGATACTGTAAAACAACACATGAAGATTTTAATGAAAGAATTTGACTAAATAGATTTTAAATGTAAATTTGAAAACTAACAAATGTTGGTTTTCAAATTTACAATTATGAAGGGATTTTCGAACGCAAGTCAAATTAGTGAATGTATTAAAGAAATTGCGGATCAAGTCTAAAAGTTGTGGGGAAATATTAAATTTAGATATTTGCATTTTAAAATTTAATACAAATGCAAGATTCTTTTGTCGACCTTCTCAAGTTGTTACTTCCTGAAATAATAGTAGACTACTTTGAACTGACTTCCTATAAAAAAGAGGAAGAGATACTTCATCTTTACTTAAAGGAGATTAATTCAATTCCTAAAGAACATCGACAATCAAAATTGAGCTCAAAAGGGTTCTTTGATGAAATAACAGTTCAGGATTTCCCTATCCGGGGACAGCAATTATATTTCTAATTTGTACAAATTCATTTTCTCAAAAAGTGTTTTATACATCAAATCCAAAAGAAGCAGATTACAAAATATTTGTTTCACAAAAGGAGTATGATGCTAATTGGATAGTATTAAAAACCAACTGGATTAAAAGTGTTAAAAAAGGAATTTGGTTTGAAGTCAAATATAAAAATGAAGCAGATTTAGTTGTTTACATAGTCAAAGAAAAATACTTAGCAGATAAGATTGTGTTTTTTACAGAATTTGAAAGCAAAATAAAATTTTAATTTTTTTACTTTAATTTATCTAAACTTACTTCAAAAGAAGATATATTTGCATTATACGCTAATTAATATGAGCAAAAAGACAATAAATAGACTTAAAGTTGTTCTAGCAGAAAAAGGAAAAACTAATAAATGGTTATCTGAAAAGCTAAACAAAAATGAAACAACGGTTTCAAGATGGTGTACAAATGAAGTGCAACCATCTTTAGAAAATTTAGTACTTATAGCTAACTTATTAGCTGTTGATGTAAAGGAATTAATAAATTCAACTCTTTAAGAAATGATAGAAATTCAAACAAAGAACAATCAAATATTTGCACCTCTTAAAGATAAGTGGCTAATTCAAACACCAGAAGAAACTGTAAGACAAGAGTATATTAAAAGACTTGTAAACGATTATGGTTTTTCTTTGGATCAAATGGCTCAAGAAATTCAAGTAAACAATTCACAAAGAGGTCAAGGTAGAGCAAGTGCAGATATTGTAATTTGGAAAAACAAAAAAGATAAAACCGATTCTAATAGTCCAGTTATTGTAGTAGAATGTAAAGCGGAACATATAACAGTAAGAGAGGAAGATTATTTTCAAGGTTACAATTATGCCTCATGGGCTGGCGCAGATTTTTTTGTTACAACAAACATTAAAGAAACTAGAATTTTCAAAGTTGTAAAAGGAAAAATTCCAAAACACTTAGAAGAGATTATTGATATTCCAGATGCAGAAAGCATAAAAAGCGAAAAGAAAATAGATGAGTTATTAAAACAAACTAAAGCATTCACCAGAGATGAATTTTCTAAACTGCTTTTTAATTGTCATAACATTATTCGTAACAATGATAAACTTTCACCAGAAGCCGCTTTTGATGAAATTTCAAAAATTCTTTTCATAAAAATTAGATATGAGCGTTCCAATACTGGAACTCAAATTTTTTCAAAAAAACAATTCTTATCTGATAAAGAAGCATACGATAGACATAAGTCAAAAGATAGTAGACCGTTCTATCAACAACTATTTGAAAGCACCAAAGAAGACTTTAAAAATCAAGATTTGTTTGCAGAAAATGAAACGGTTAGAATTAGAGAAAATAGTTTTGAAGCTATTGTAGAAAAACTAGAAAAATACAATCTATCAACTACTTCTGATGACGTTAAAGGTATTGCTTTTGAACAATTTTTAGGAAGAACTTTTAGAGGTGAATTAGGACAATTTTTTACACCTAGAACAGTAGTAGATTTTATGGTGGAAATTCTCGACCCTCAAGAAGGTGAAATAATTTGCGACCCTTGTTGTGGCTCTGGAGGTTTCTTAATTAAAGCTTTTGAATATGTAAGAGCTAAAATAGAAGCTGAAATTCAAGAACAAAAAGAAGTCATTAAAAGAAAATATTTTAATGATGAATACACTAATTCTACTGATAAAAAGAAATTAGAAATTGAAGAAAAAGTTAATCAATTATTCTTTTATCTAAATCAAGAATTAGACATAAACAATCCTAAAAGCAGATTAAGAGTACTTTCTTACGATTGTATTTTTGGAACGGATGCGAACCCTAGAATGAGTAGAACCGCCAAAATGAATATGATTATGCACGGTGATGGTCATGGTGGTGTACATCATAATGATGGGCTGTTAAACGTGAATGGAATTTTTGAAAATCGTTTTGATGTAATACTAACTAATCCTCCTTTTGGAGCTAGAATAGAAAAGAGTTTACTAATTACGGAATCTGATAAATATACTGATGAGGTTAGAATTGCTGAGTATAAAAATCGATATGGTAAAGCTTATGACAATGCTTTAAAACAGATTAATGATAACATTGGTGAACCTCTTTTAGATTTATACAAAACTGGAAAAATGAGTTCACTAACTGAGGTCTTATTTATTGAAAGATGTTTGAACCTATTAAAACCAGGAGGAAGAGTTGGAATTGTTTTACCAGAAGGAGTTTTAAACAATAGTAACCTTCAAAAAATCAGAGAATTTGTAGAAAGTAAAGCTAAGATTGTTTTAATTACTTCAATTCCTCAAGATGTTTTTATTGCTAGTGGTGCAATGGTAAAACCTAGTTTGCTTTTCTTTAAAAAGTTTACAGAGGAAGAAACAAAACAATGGAAAAATGTTACTACAAAAGCATCTAAAGAAATTGAAGCAAAACATAAAACCGAACTTGATAATCTTAAAGCAAAATTTGCTTTAAAAGGAAAAGAAGCCCCAAATGCAGAAGAGAAAAAAGCCCTTAAAGCATCTCTGAAGGAATTAGAAGATAGAATTGAAAACGAAATAAAGGCTAAAGTAAAAAAAGAGTTTGATTATGAAATTCCAATTGCTGAGGTAGAAAAAGCAGGAATTAGCACAACTGGTGCTCAAATTGAAAACGAACTTAAACCACTAGCAGAAGAGTTTTTAGAATACAGAAAAAACAACAAGCTTTGGGATAAAAAATTTGATTACATCAATTATGAAGTTGATGAGGAAGAGAATTTTTATAGAATACCATTTGCAGGAAATCCTTCAATAGCTCAAGAGCCAGAAATGTTTTATGGAAAATAATAAAAATATGATTATTACCGTACCATTTTCAGAGCTTAAAATTTGGGATGTTAAAAGCTTTTACCATCAATCTGATATTTTCAATAAAAAATATCCAGTTGTTTTGTTTGGTGAATTTTTAACTAAACCTATTATATCAAAAGTTCAAATTGAAGATACTAAAGAATATAAAATTCTTGGTGCTAGAGCTTATGGTAAAGGGGCTTTTGTGAATAGAACCGTTAAAGGTGATACTCTAAAAATGAGAACCTATCAACAAGCTAAACCAAATCATTTATTTTGGTGCAAAGTTGATACAAAAAACGGAGCTTTTGGTATAATTACAGAAGAACTAGCAGATGGTGTAGCCTCTTCAAATATGACTTTTGCCAAAATTGAAACTGAAAAAGCAAATCCAGAGTTCCTTCAGTTGCTTTTCAAGAGCAAAAGAATTAACGAATATATGGATGGCTATGTTTCTGGAACTACAAACCGAAAATATATAAAACCAGACCAGTTAAGGGATGAAATAAACATTGTACTACCTTCAATTGAGGAACAGAATAGAATTGTAAATAATTATAAAACAAAAATTGATTTAGCTGAAAAGCAAATAAATGAAGCCAATAATCTTGAAATTGAAATTGAAAAATATTTATTTGATTTAATTGGAGTTAAAAAATTTGAAAAAAAAGAAATTAAAAAAGGACTTCAATTAGTTAATTACAGTGAAATTTCAGACTGGTCAATGAATAATTTAGAATTTTCATTATGGAAATCAAATAAATATCCTGTTACTTCAATTGACTTGAGTAAAAATCTTGCAATTGAAATTTATAGAGGTAAAAGTCCCAAATATGATATAAATGGAAAATCATACATTCTTAATCAAAAATGTAATAGATGGAATTTTATAGACTTACAATTTAAAAAAACTGTAAGTGATAACTGGTTTAAAAGTATTGATAAAGATTTTCTAACTAGAGAAGGTGACATTTTAATTAATTCAACTGGAGAAGGTACAATTGGAAGAGCTAGTTATATTAATTCCAATAATGAAGGTTTGTTATATGATAGTCATTTATTAATGTTAAGATTAAACCCAAAAGAAGTTAATCCAAAGTATTTTACTTTTTTATTTAATAGCTCTTATGGTCAAAGTCAAGTAGAAAATATAAAGTCTGCACAAACAACTAAACAAACTGAATTAGGTGTAACAAATTTAAAAAAGATAATATTTCCTATACCTCCAGTTGAAAAGCAAATTGAAATAGTAGATTTTATTGAAAATTTAGATTCTAAAATTAGAAAATTGAAAGTTGATTCAATTAATAATAACGATAATGCTTTAATAGAATTTGAGAACGAAATATTTAACAGCTAATGAAATTATTAGATTTAAAAATTGAAAAGTATAAAAACCTATCCAATTTTCATTGGGAGATAACAGAAGATAATGCTTCACCAGCTTTGTTATTAATGGGTAAAAATGCTTCTGGAAAAACAAATGTTTTAGAAGCAATGATTCAAATTTTTGATTTTTTAATTCATAGCCAAAGTAAAAAAGCACCTTTTAAATTTTCTATTACTTATGTTTTAGAAGTTACAACAATCAATATAAAGTGTAATAAAAATGAAGCTTTGGAAGGAGTTTCAATTGATGAGGTTTTTGTTCCAGTTTCAGAGATTAGAAGAGTAAATAATACATTTAGAGCACCAAATCACACCGATTTAGAAAGTCTTTTGCCAGAGAATATTATACTTTATTACTCTGGTTTCTCAGGGCGTTTTAATACCGTTTCAAATAAGTTTAAACAAGAGTATTCAAAATTATTTAGAAGACAAAAAGCGGTTGCATTACCTCCAATTATTGCTTTAGAGCCTATTCATTATCAAATGATTCTATTAGCTCTTTTTTCATTTTCTAATGATGCACCAATTTATGAGGATTTCTTTAAAAAGTATTTTAATATAACTGCTCTTGATTCTTTTGAAATACATATCAAAAAACATACTGGATGGATCAAAGACCATACTTTTGAAAACTTCTTTGATACTGATGGAATAGTTAGAAACTTTATTGAAAAAATACATTTAGTACAACTAGATGAAGATGCAGAAGGATTACCAGTTTTACACCGTTCTACTAAATACAATGAGAGAATAAACTGGATTACATACAAGTTTAAAGGAAATAATGCTTTGTTGAAACTAAAAGAGATATTTGGTTATGAAGATGACATTTTCAAACTACTTAATATTCTACACACTACTAAAAACCTAGCAGGTATTACTTTAAAGGTAAAAAAAGAAAATATTGATGTATCTATTCCTTTTAATGGTTTAAGTGAAGGTGAACAGCAATTTCTAGCCATTAAAGGAATGATTTATTTGTTGCAAGGTAAGAACTCATTATTTTTATGGGATGAGCCAGATACATATCTAAATCCATCATGGCAATGGGATTTAATACCAGATTTAGAAATTAATAATACTCAATATGCAGAAGAAGACTATGCAGAGGAAGATTATTTTCAAGGTGCTATTCAAAGAGACCAGTTTATATTAACAACGCATTCACCAGTTTTATTAAGTACAGTAAAAAAACAAGCTTACTATATTGATAAAGGAACAATTTCTTCTATTAAAAATACTTACGGTCTAACAGTTGATGAATCATTAATAAAACAAAATATTACACCAAGAATAGAAGAAGTAGATAATGCTTTAAAAACTTATTTAGAGCTTATTGCAACTGGTCAATCACAATCAGAGGAAGCACTCCAATTAAGAGCAAAATTAGAGCAAACAATGGGGGCTAATCACCAAGAACTTCAAAGAGCAAATGTTTTAATTAATTTTTACGAATAATGAGGTTTATCAGAAAAAATCAGATAGAACCTCAACTTCTTACAAATTTGAAGCAAAGGTTAATTGCAGAAGGAAAAAAATTCTCATTCAAAGAATTAATAAATCCAGATAAAAACGATTTTAGAGAGATACTAATTAGTGAACAAAAGTATTTATGTTGTTATTGTGAGCAAGAAATTGAAAACCATTCTTTAAGGGTTGTTTTAGAACATTTTCTACCACAATCAAAATTTAAAGTTCAAGAGCTTGATTACTTTAATCTTCATTTATCTTGTACCCATTCAAATAAGCATTGTGATACGGTTAAAAGTGATGAGCTTATAGTTAATTTGTTATTACATCCAGATTGCGCTTCATTTTTTAAATATATGCCAACTGGTGAAATTTTACCAAATACACACGAATACAGAAGCTTTTCAGATTTTAAAGCAAATATTGCATCTCTACAAATAAGATTTCAAGCTGTTGTTCACCTTATAACGGTTTTAGACTTAAATAATTTGCAATTAGTAAGTGAGAGAAAAAAAACGTTTGATGACTTGATTAGAGTAAAAGATACACAATTTGATACACTAGACAAAATAGAGGATTATTTAGAAAAAGAAAATGCTAAAGCTAATAGTTCACGTTTTCCTTCACTTGTTGAGTATTTATTAAATAAACAAAAAACAAAAGTTTAGAATTTATTCGTTTTTTAGGGATCAAGTCTAAATGTTGTGGGGAAATATAAAAATAGAGATATTTGTATTTCCAAATCAGATACAAATGCAAGATTCTTTTGTCGACCTTCTCAAGTTGTTACTTCCTGAAATCATAGTTGAATACTTTGAACTGACTTCCTATAAAAAAGAGGAAGAGATACTTCATCTTTACTTAAAGGAGATTAATTCAATTCCTAAAGAACATCGACAATCAAAATTGAGCTCAAAAGGGTTCTTTGATGAAATAACAGTTCAGGATTTCCCTATTCGTGGGCATCAGGTATATCTTCATATCACTCGAAGAAGATGGCTAAACGAAGATACTGGAAAAGTAGTTTTTAGAGATTGGAATTTAGTAGCAGACGGAACTCGGGTGACACAGGAGTTTGCGTCTTTTTTAAAAGAGATCCATAGATTCCAAGCCTAATGATTGCAATGCTATCGCCTCTTTCTATGGCGTTAGCGGTAAAAACCTACAACATCAATACAAAGATTTCTTAAGTGATTTCAAAATATGGAATCAAAAACTACACGCAAAAGAATGGCTTATTTTTCCTGAAAACATTGGAAAACGATTATCAATAGACGAAACCTCCTTGTCCAATGGCGAACTCTATACTATTTTGACCAACAAAGCTGGAAAGGGAAAGAAAGGAACTATAGTGGCCATGATTGCTGGAACTAAAGCGGAAACGGTAATCGCTATCATTGAAAGAATCCCTCTTAAACAACGAAATCTAGTCACCGAGATAACCCTTGATATGGCAGGAAATATGGGGCTCATTGCCAAGAAATCCTTTCCTAATGCAACTCGCGTCATCGACCGGTTCCACGTTCAAAAATTGGCTACAGAAGCTTTACAGGAAATAAGAATTAAATACCGTTGGCAAGCTATAGACCAAGAAAATCAGGCAATAGAAAAAGCGAAGAAAAACAAGAAAAGGTTTGAGCCTGAAGTATTGACTAATGGAGATACTATTAAGCAGTTACTTGCTAGAAGTAGGTATTTCTTATACAAGAATAAATCAAAATGGACGGCGAATCAATTACAACGAGCATTATTGTTGTTTGAATTATATCCCGACATAAAAGAAGCTTACAATCTATCTCAAGGATTACGGAACATTTTTGAAAACACAACCGATAAAATCATTGGTTTTGCCAGACTAGCTAAATGGCATGAAAAAGTAAATCAATCTGGATTTAAGTCTTTCAATACAATATCTCGAACCATAATCAATCATTATCAAAGCATATTGAACTATTTTGATAATAGAAGTACTAATGCATCAGCAGAATCCTTTAACGCCAAAATAAAAGCTTTTAGATCTCAGTTTAGAGGTGTTAGAAATGTAGAATTCTTTCTTTTTAGGCTAACTAATATTTATGCCTAATTTTTGCTGCTCCACAGGTTTTAGGATTGATCCTTTTTTAGCTTCAAAACGAACTAAAACAACAACCGAACCGACAACCGTAAAATAAAAAACCCTGTAAGTGCTTAGTTTACAGGGTTTTACTTTGAAAAGTGGCGGAGAAAGAGGGATTCGAACCCCCGGACCTGTTACAGTCAACAGTTTTCAAGACTGCCGCATTCGACCGCTCTGCCATTTCTCCAATAAAGTGCTTTCCGTGTTGGATTGCGAGTGCAAATATAAGATGCTTTTTTGGATTATTAGCTGTTATTTTACAAAAAAAATAAAGTAAATTTAATGTTTTTGTAAAGATCTCATATTCTTTTATTTAGCAGTCGCAAAAAACAGCGTCAGACTATTTAGTAAGGTACATATTCCGTTATCTCTAAGCCGTATCCTATCATTCCTACTCGTTTTTCTTGTTGGGTGTTGGATACCAATCGGATTTTAGAAATAGCAATATCGTGTAAGATTTGTGCCCCAATACCAAAATCTTTGCTGTCTATTTTTATTTTTGGAGCCTTAATTTCTCCTTCTAATTGCAATTTTTTTAATTCCGAAATTCTATTTAATAGATTTACAGATTGCATGTCTTGGTTAATAAAAATAACTGCCCCTTTGCCGTGTTCGTTAATTACTTTAAACATGGCATCCAATTGTTGGTCTGCGTTGTTGGTTAAGGTGCCCAGTAGGTCATTATTGACCTGAGAGGAGTGAATTCTAGTCAAAACTGGCTCTCCTAAATCCCAATTTCCTTTGGTTAGTGCAATATGTACTTGCTTGTTTGTGGTTTGCTCATAGGCTCTTAAACGAAAATTGCCAAAACGGGTTTGGATATCAAAATCTTCTTTTTTGACAATCAAACTATCGTGTTGCATTCGGTATGCTACAAGCGCTTCTATAGAAACTAATTTTAGATCAAATTTTTTGGCTACTTCAAGCAGTTGTGGCAAGCGCGCCATAGAGCCATCTTCGTTCATGATCTCTACTATAACTCCTGCAGATTTAAACCCAGCAAGTCTAGCAAAGTCAATTGCAGCTTCGGTGTGTCCGGTTCGTCTTAAAACCCCACCTTGTTTTGCGATTAACGGAAAGATGTGTCCAGGTCTGGCTAAATCATGTGGTTTGGTATCTGTGTTTACTAGCGCTAAGATGGTTTTGGCTCGATCTGATGCAGAGATTCCTGTGGTTACACCGTTTCCTCTTAGGTCTACCGATACCGTGAAGGCAGTTTCCATAGGATCCGTGTTGTTGCTAACCATTACATGCAAACCTAATTCTTTGCATCTGCTTTCGGTTAGAGGAGCGCAGATCAATCCGCGTCCGTGAGTAGCCATAAAGTTTACCATCTCCGGGGTTACCATTTCGGCGGCAGCCAGAAAATCGCCTTCGTTTTCTCGGTCTTCATCATCCACTACAATTATAATCTTTCCTTGACGAATGTCTTCTATTGCTTCATCAATGGTGTTTAATTCTATTTTATCTGTGAGCATGTTAGGCTTGTTTTTTTTGGGGAAATAATTTTTTAAATAATTTTTGAACTGGAGCAAGTATGGCATCCATGTTTATCAAACCAATATCATTAGTAGCTCTGTAGGTTAACAAAATAGCTAATGGTGTCAGAATAAAAGAAGACATCCAGGCTCCTAAAAATGGGGTCATTCCGTTTTCTTGGGCTATTCTTTTGCCAAAAGTATTTATAAAGTGAAAGCTAATAAAAATCAATACCGCAAATATTATAGGAAGTCCTAGTCCTCCCTTGCGGATTATTGCACCCAATGGGGCACCTATAAAAAACATCATAAAACAAGCGTATGCAATTACAAATTTATCATAAAAGGCAAGCAAGTGGTTGTTAATGTTTTTTTGTTTGTTTGCAAGATCTACTTTGGTAGCCTCTATAGAATAGTTGGTGCTGGTTAAATAGCTACTTGCGTTTTTTAAAATATTGGATTGTTGATCCAGAGAATATAAAGATAAAATATCCTCAGGCACGGATTTGTATTTGCCTAAAGTATCTTGTAGGTATATGGGTTGGGTATTGGGTATTCCGGTTCTTAAGTGAATGTTTTCGGCATACGAAACCACTTCGGTCTTAAAACTCTTGTTCAAAGAATCTATGGTATAACGCAGCTCCTGAACATCCAACATCGTATTGGTGTTGGTCACGTTATTTTCGTCTACGTTGGTCGGATTTAGATGGGATAAATCGATGTTTAGAGTGTATTTTTGGAAGGCGCTTTTAGCAAAAGGCATTTTTTGACGGTCTTCGTATTTTTCGGGAACAATATCCTCGTAATAATTACCATTATTTAATACCAATTGCAGGATGCTGGATTTTTCGCTACTAATTAATTCTCCATCAACGGCCTTAATAACTATTTTGCTTCCGTCTCCAGTATTGGATTTTTTGTGTATCGTAATTCCGGTCAAAAAATTGCCGTTTTCGCCAGATTTTTTGTCTACTTTGATGTTATAAAAACCAACCTCACTAAATTGTCCTTCGGCTATGGCCAAAGCGGGTTTTACTTGTGCAATGTTTTTTCTAAAGTTGGTAAACTTAAATTCTGCATACGGAATGACATTATTGGCAAAAATAAAGGCCAAAAAACTAATTATTACAATAGCAACAGTAAGGGTTCGTAAGGCTCTTTGGAGAGAAATTCCCGAAGATTTCATGGCTGCAAATTCGTAATTTTCGGCAAGGTTACCAAAAGTCATTATAGAAGCCAGCAGGATAGATAGTGGGAGTACCAACGGAATTATTCGGGGCATCGAGAACATCAAGAATTTTATAATTAATACAAAATCCAAATCTTTGCCAGCCAACTCTGCTATAAATAGCCAAATGGTTTGCAGTATGAATATAAAAAACAAGATTACAAATACCGTAGCAAATGTAATCAAGAATGTTTTTAGTAAATATTTGTCAAGAATTTTCACCTAGTGATTTAATCTAATTTATTGATGTAGTAATTTGGGTATTTACTCTGCGCAAAGATAAATTGATTTTTTGACAATGGTTGGTTCGTTTTAAAAGAATTAACGGTTAATGTTGTCTTTGTGCCTTTTTTGCCCATTTCTATCAAATTATAAATGTGTTTTGTTTGTACATCAATACCCAATAAAATTTCTTTTCGTTGGTCTCTTGGGTTGGTTGGAATTAGTTTGATGTATTGGATTTTTCTACCTCTCACATCCTGAAGAATATCCATATAATATTTATAGCCACTATTAAAAAAAGTTAGCATCTTGGATGGTGTAATAGCGTTGTCGTCGTTTTCATTTACGCTGGATATGGTGATTTCTTCGTCTTCAGGAATAATGGTATAGTTTTTTTTGCCATCAAATATTTTGGTAATTCCCATAAAATTCAAAACATATTGGTTGCCCTTTAGGGTTACGTTTCCTTTGCTGTCTTGATTGATGTTTTCTTTGGCATTGTTCAAGGAGTATTTAAAATCAATTACAATATTGTTATAACTTTTAACTTTTGAAGTCACTTGATCTAAAAGCGCTTTTGCCTTTTTGTCTTGTGCTTGTACCGAAAAGCTAAAAAGAATAATAAATGCAATTTGAATTAATTTTTTCATGTTGTTAATTGTTTTGTTCGTTGTTAAAAAATTGATCTAAAGCACTTAAATCTAGAATGTTTACCGATCGGGCCTTACTGCCTTCAAAGGGGCCTACAATTCCGGCTGCTTCTAATTGGTCAATTAATCTACCAGCTCTATTGTAGCCCAATTTTAGTTTTCGTTGTAGCAGCGAGGCAGAGCCTTGTTGTGCATTTACAATAACTTCGGCAGCTTCTCTAAATAAAGTGTCTCTTTCGGATATAGCTACATCAAGATTGATGCCACTTTCTTCTCCAACAAACTCAGGAAGCAAATAAGCAGTAGCATAGGCTTTTTGGGAGCCAATAAAATCGGTTATTTTTTCGACCTCTGGAGTGTCTATAAACGCACATTGCACCCGCACCACATCGTTACCATTGGTGTACAACAAATCCCCACGACCAATTAATTGATCTGCTCCCTGGGTGTCCAAAATTGTTCTAGAGTCAATTTTAGAGGTTACTCTAAAGGCAATTCTTGCAGGAAAATTGGCTTTTATTAAACCTGTAATAACATTTACCGATGGTCTTTGTGTGGCAATAATTAAGTGAATTCCTATGGCACGAGCAAGCTGGGCAAGTCTAGCAATAGGTATTTCGACCTCTTTGCCGGCGGTCATAATTAGATCGGCAAACTCATCGACCACCAATATAATATATGGCAAAAAACGGTGGCCATTTTCGGGGTTGAGTTTTCGGGCCTTAAACTTGTCGTTGTATTCTTTGATGTTCCGGACCATGGCATCTTTTAGCAAAGAATAACGGTTGTCCATCTCCACACAAAGTGAATTTAGAGTGTTGACTACTTTTGCATTATCGGTAATGATAGCATCTTCTGTATCGGGCAATTTGGCTAGATAATGCCTTTCAATTTTATTGAATAGCGTGAGTTCTACTTTTTTGGGATCTACCAAAACAAACTTTACCTCAGCGGGGTGTTTTTTGTATAACAAGGAGGTGAGTACCGCATTTAATCCTACTGATTTTCCTTGTCCGGTAGCTCCCGCCATCAGTAAATGGGGCATTTTGGCAAGATCGACAACAAAGGTTTCATTCGAAATTGTTTTTCCTAATGCAATAGGCAATTCCATTTCGGCTTCTTGAAATTTAGCAGAACCGATAACACTTTTCATAGAAACCATGGTAGGATTTTTATTAGGAACCTCAATACCAATGGTTCCTTTTCCAGGAATAGGGGCAATGATACGGATCCCTAATGCCGAAAGGGACAGGGCAATATCGTCTTCTAAATTTTTAATTTTAGAAATACGTATTCCGGCCTCTGGAACAATTTCGTATAAAGTTACCGAGGGGCCTACGGTGGCTTTTATTTGTGCAATTTCAATTTTATAATTGCGCAGGGTGTCTACAATTTTATTTTTGTTTTCTTCTAATTCTGCTTGGTTGATTGTAATACCTCCGGTGGAGTATTCTTTCAATAAATCGATGGTGGGATATTTGTAATTGGATAAATCCAGAGTGGGGTCAAATAATCCAAAATCAGAAACTAATCTGGAGGCCAAATTTTCTTCCATGATTACTTCTTCGGCAGCAGTTTCAATTACAAAATCGTCTTGTTTCTCTTCTGTTTCTTTGTATGGAGCAGCTATGGGCTTGGTTGTGGCACTTAAATTAATCTCTGAAGAGCTAGAAATGGTAGGTTTTAAAGCGTCTTTATTAATTTCAAATTGCGCCTTGGTTGGGCTTGGAGCGGGGTTTTCGGGTAGTTCCTCTGCTTCTGAGGTGGCAAATTCTTCTAGATTGTACGCATTTTCTTTTGCAGTAGCGGTGGTGTTGGCATTTAGATCGGTTTGGATTTCTTTTTTAGTATTTTCAAAAAAGGCCTGAATTTTCTCTGGAGTTATTTTCATTTTAAAAATAACATAGATCAGTAATCCAAAAAGAAGCAACAATAGGGTGCCGGTTTTGCCAATGTAATCTTGCAAAAACAGATTCATTTCGTAGCCTACAACGCCTCCTAGTTCTGGCAAAGAAGTAGCAAAAAAACCAAATAGAATAGATACGATAAGCAGTACAAATAGATCCCAAAACCAGATTGATTTTAGTTTTTTTATAGACAAATCTACCAACAGGTAAATTCCGCTAAGCAAGAATAATCGCACAAAAATAAAAGAAGCAAGCCCAAATCCTTGGTAAACTAGCAAATCTGCCAAAAATGCACCTACTTTTCCGGACCAATTGTAAACCGTTTCGGAGCGGTCTGTTAGTGTATTTACGGCACTTTGATCTTCGTGGCCGTAGATATAAAAAGAGATAAATGCTGCTAATAAAACTACAGCAAATAATACAAACAAACAGCCCAAAATAAATTGGTGCTGTTTGGTAAATTGCCATTGGTTAGCCTCTTTGGGTTTGGAATTTTTTTTGTTCTCCAAAGGTGCGGATCGTTTTTTTTGTGCCATTCTGGTACGTACTTTTGTCTAGGTTATTTTTGGCAGGTAGATTATTAAACCAATGATTATTGCTGTAATTGCTGCAAAGAATACTGCTCCTGCGGCAATGTCTTTTATAAAACCAATCCTTTTATGGTAGTTTGGATGAATAAAATCTGCTGTTTTTTCGATGGCAGTATTAACTCCTTCAATACTCATTACAAGGCCTATTGCTAGGGTCTGAAAAAGCCATTCTGTGGTAGTTATTTCAAAATAAAACCCAGCAATTGCCATGAGTATTCCTAAAGAAAATTGTACCATCACACTGTGTTCTGTAGTGATTAGTTTTACCGCTCCTTTAAAGGCATAGGTAACGCTTTTTAGCCTTCCTGTAAAAAAGGTATTGTCTTTTTGAAATTCCATTAATTAAAAATTAGAGTACCGCCAAGGCTGCTTCATAATTAGGTTCGTCTGCTATTTCACTAACTTGTTCGGTATGCAAAATGGTACCGTTTGCATCGGTAACAATAAGTACTCTAGAGTGCAAACCAGCTAAAGGACCATCTAGAATCTCTAGGCCATTGTTTTTTCCGAACGCGCCGGTATTGAAATCCGATAGATTGATGACGTTTTCTAAACCTTCTGCACCACAAAAACGTTTTTGAGCAAAAGGCAAATCTCTCGAGATACACAATACTGCAGTTTGGTCTAATTTTGCTGCCGTTTCGTTAAATTTTCTAACAGAAGCCGCACAGGTTCCGGTATCTACACTTGGAAAAATATTTAAAATTAAATTTTTGCCAGCAAATGTGCTTAACGATGCTACAGATAAATCGTTTTGAATTAGTTCAAAATCAGTAAGTTTTGTGCCTACTTTAGGTAATTCGCCGGTGGTGTTTATTGGATTTCCTCCTAATGTAATTGCTGCCATTTTTGTTGTTTTTTGTTAGATTTCAAAAGTATGAAATTTATTTAAGATTTGGGATTTAACCGTGTGTTTTAAATCTAATTTTACTATTTTTTAGAATATAAAAAGGCCCAGAGTTTCCTCCCTAAAAAAAAACGCACCTCTTTAGGAAGTACGTTTTCAATAACCAAGTATACCTCAAGGGCTATTGGTCTATAGAACCCAAAACTCTTTTCATAAAGGTGTTTAGGGCTTCTTTTTTGTCGGTACCATCTTGGATCAATTTTTGTACCTCTAGAGCGCCATACATGTTCGAGATGAGTTCTCCTATAACATCTAGTTCGTTATCTTTTAAAGAAGAAACTTCGGTTAATGCCTCCAGTACCTCAATGGTTTCTAGGATATAGTCTGTATCATTTTGTTCAATAAACTGGGTAAGGTGTTTGATTACGGGTAGTTTCATGTTTTGTGTTTATTGGGTTGTTTTTTAGTTTTAATGCGCAATAGCCATTAGAGTAAACCAGTACGCAGTACTAATTATAAAATTTCCTGAACTAAATCTAGCAATACCTCTTGTTTGTTCGTTTGTGTTTGGTTTACCAGTTTTCCGTCTACAAAGGTAGCAAAGGTTGGCAAGTTGCTTACATTGGCTAGTTTTCGGGATTCTGGTGCATTTTCGGCATCTACTAGCACAAAAGTAATGGCTTCGTTCTCGGAGGCTAGTTTTTTAAATTTAGGTTTCATAATTCGGCAATTACCGCACCATGAGGCAGAATATTGCACTACCACTTTGTTGTTTTCTTTAATTAAATCCGCTAGTGTATCTTGGGTTAAATCAATTAACATAAGTATTGTTTTTGGGGTTAAAAAAATAGAGGTTTCTAGTAACAAAGCAGCATAATGCTTTGTTACTAGAACTGGCACCAAAATACGTGCTAGTTTGGGGATCCAACCTCTGTGTTTTAGTAATTAGTTTGCGCTTAGGTACGCTGCAGTACTGTTTCTGTCTGCACTCATGGCTTCTTTACCAGCTTCCCAGTTTGCAGGACAAACTTCGCCTTTTTCTTGAACATGTGTGTAGGCATCTACCATACGGATGTACTCATTTACGTTACGACCTAATGGCATGTCGTTTACACTTTCGTGAAAAATTTTCCCTGTTTCGTCAATTAAATACGTAGCTCTAAAAGTAACATTAGAACCTTCTACAATCACAGAGTCCGTTTCTTCACTATATTCCATAGAGTCTACATCTAGAATACCTAATATATTAGATAAGTTTCTGTTTGTATCTGCAAGAATTGGATAGGTTACGCCTTCAATACCTCCGTTGTTTTTAGGGGTGTTTAACCAAGCAAAATGCACTTCGTTGGTATCACAAGAGGCACCAATCACCATAGTGTTTCTTTTTTCAAATTCAGGTAATGCAGCTTGAAAAGCATGTAATTCCGTTGGACATACAAAAGTAAAATCTTTTGGGTACCAAAACAAAAGTACTTTTTTGTTGTTTTTTGTAGCTTCTTCAAAAATATTAATTTTCAAATTGTCTCCCATTTCTGAGATAGCATCTACTGCAATACTTGGGAATTTTTTTCCTACTAATGACATAATTTTGTGTTTTAAAGTTATTTTTTTAGACCATGTAAAAGTAGTTAATTCGTGTAGTTTTAAGCCATCAATTTCAATTATATATTTTTATATACCAATAGATTTTTGCTATAGTCTGAAAGAGTAAAGCCATAACTAATGGGTAGTTATGGCTTTATAATAAAAGGATTTTGTAAAGTAGGTTTTGATTATAGTAGTTCTTTGGAAGAAACAAGCTGTTTTATTTTTATCTGAAAGGCAGCAAATAATAGTGTCATAAAAGGGCTCAATAAATTAAAGAAGGCATAAGGCAAATAATCAAATGTTGCCACTCCTAAAGTCCCCGATTGGTAGGCACCACAAGTGTTCCAAGGTATTAAAACCGAGGTTACCGTTCCAGAATCCTCTAGGGTTCTACTCAGGTTCTCTGGTGCCAATCCTTTTTCTTGGTATGCTTTTGCAAACATTTTGCCAGGAACCACAATGGCTAAATATTGATCCGATGCGGTAATGTTTAAAGCCAAACAACTTCCTACCGTTGCCGCAAACAGCCCAAAAGTAGTATGCGCTAGCTTTAATAAGGTTTGGCTAATTCTTGCCAAAGCACCAATGGCATCCATTACTCCGCCAAAAACCATGGCGCAAATAATTAACCAGATAGTGCCAAGCATTTTTTGCATACCTCCAGATGTAAATAAATCTGCAAGGGTTTTGTTGGGCGTAGGGATGGTTATTTGACCAGTAATGGCGTTCATTACGGCTTTGTAACCAGATTCAAAAGATAGCTGCTCTACACCAGCAATTTGATTGAGGATTTCGGGTTGCCAAATAACAGCAAAAGCCGCCGCCAGTAGCGTACCGGCCAATAAGGCAATTAATGGTTCTGTTTTTTGGATTATAAGTCCAATTACCATTGCAGGTACCAGAAATAACCAACCCGATATGGTAAATGTGTTTTCAATATCTCGTAACAAATCTGCAATGTTGATAGCGCCTTTTACATCTACCCAAAGCCCCAAAATAAGAAACAACAACAACGATATAATATAACTTGGAATGGTCGTTAAGGTCATGTATCTAATGTGGGTAAACAAATCTGTGCCAGCCATAGTAGGAGCTAGGTTTGTGGTATCTGACATTGGAGAAAGTTTGTCTCCAAAATAGGCTCCGGAGATTACCGCACCCGCCACCATGCCCAGATCAAAGCCTAGTGCACCACCCACACCTATCAAAGCAATACCTACGGTGGCACTAGTGGTCCAAGAGCTACCAGTTGCAATAGAAATGATAGAGCATATAATTAAGGTTGCAGGCAAAAATATAGCTGGACTTAGTAGTTGTAATCCATAATAAATCATGGCAGGAATAATGCCGCTTACCAGCCAAGTTCCGGCTAAGGCACCCACCATTAATAAAATGAGTATAGATCCTACGGTGGATTTTATATTTTCGGCAACCTCTTCCATCATTTTTTGATAGCTAACCTTATTAAAAAAACCTACTACTATAGCAACAGCAGCTCCTAATAACAAAACAAATTGGTTGCTTCCGCTCAGGGCATCTTCGCCGTACACAGACACATTATACCCCAGCATTACGATAAGTGCCGCCACCGGTATTAAAGCCTCTGTGATAGATAAGTTTTTGTTTTTATTGATCTTTGTATCCATGTGTATTGTTTGAGATGGCAATATAACTAAAAAAGAAGGTACGAGCCTAAAAACTGCTTTCATCCAAAGGCTTTGTAGAGGCTTTTTTTTCAAAAAACAACAAATAATACAAAACACACTATGATTTTAAAACGCTGAATAATAGCATTTTGTGGGTATTCATAAGATTTTTTTATTGGCTATAACAAAAAAAAAGGATTTTGTGCAAAATCCGCATAGTTTAAACAAACAACGATCCAACCACATCTAAATGTACCGGTAATGTTCCAGGACAAAAACGGTTTTCTACCAATTGTATGGCTGCGTTTTCTTGAAAAACAGCAAAATCTTGGTAGACCTGAACAATTCCAGAGGCCAATTGCAAATTAGGGATAACCGCTAAGGCATACGGATTACCAAATACATAAAGCACACATTTTTTGGATTGTAACAACTGGTTCAAGAACGCCAAAACCCCATCCGAAATCCCAAAGTTGTCTAACGGTTTGGCTTTTGGAACAAACAAGGCAACAATAAGTGTATCGTATTGGTGTAGTTGCTCTTTTAAAGAAACAATAACAGAAGGATCTTCATTCTCTATACAAAAACTAGGAGCTTGTAGCGTTGGAGCTATGGTCTCAAAAAAAGAATTGCTACTGGGTTGGTACAAACTCAATTGGGCCAAAGTACCTTTTTGAGCAGCCTCAAGCACTAGGGCAGTATTGGCAGTATCTTTTATTTTGGTAATGGTTTGTTGCGCTATTTTTTGGTTAAGATCTGCGGTGGTTTCAAAATCTAAAGTAGTTTTAATGGCAGTGTTAGGGGCAAATAAACCGGCTTTTTCTTTGCATTTTAACAACCGAGCATAGCTCTCTTCGATGCGTTGTGGAGTAGCATTTTGGAGGATTTCTTGCACCCCTTCGGGTATGTTTTCGGCAAAACACAACACATCATTACCGGCATTAAAAGCCTCCCACTCTAACTGGCCTTTTTTGGCATACAGTTGGGCAACGCTATGCATGTTTAGAGCATCCGAAATCACCAAACCATCAAATTTTAATTGCTTTCGCAAAAGGGTCTCAATAACGGTTTTGGATAGAGTAGCCGAAATATTTTTACCATCATGTAAGGCAGGAACCGCCAGATGGCCAATCATGATAGAATCTACGTTTTGTTCTATTGCCTTTATAAACGGATACCATTCATTGGCTGTTAATTGGTCTAGCGTTTCTTCTAAAACGGGCAAGCCTAAATGCGAATCTACGCTGGTGTTGCCATGACCTGGAAAGTGTTTTAGACATCCTAAAATTCCAACATCCCGCATTCCTCTGAGATACTCTAAGGCAAAGAGGCTTACTTTATGTTTGCTCTCTCCAAACGAACGATAGCCAATAACCGGATTATTAGGGTTGTTGTTAATGTCCGCTAGTGGTGCTAAGTTGTAATGAATTCCGGCGGCTTTTAAATCCAATCCAATTTGTTTGCCTACTTCATAAACCAAACCAGAGTCGCTCTCTGGCAATGCTCCAAGTGTTATGGCATAAGGGTATTGTGGGGTTTTTTCTACCCGCATGGCCAAGCCCCATTCTGCATCA
Source organism: Flavobacterium crassostreae (assembly GCF_001831475.1). Classification (NCBI taxonomy): domain Bacteria; kingdom Pseudomonadati; phylum Bacteroidota; class Flavobacteriia; order Flavobacteriales; family Flavobacteriaceae; genus Flavobacterium; species Flavobacterium crassostreae. The sequence continues at coordinate 1,666,804 of NZ_CP017688.1, forward strand.
ATACTCATCAGTAGTGGTGTTGGGGCGCATTTTTGGTACCGTTGGATTAGTTGTTGTAAACGCTGGTAACTATGGTTGTTTAGGGCTACTTTTTTTTTGGTTTCGTAATTAGTTGCAGCACTGGCTCGACTATGAAAAAAAGTTAAACCTCCTATGTTATGGTCTCGGATTAATTTTTCGGTGGCCTGAATGTTTGCCTCGCTGTCATTGATAAAAACGGCTGGAAAAAAAAATTGTCCTATTTTTTGTTCTAATGTCATGGTTTGGTTTTTTTGTCTTTGGCTGTTTGTTTTTGGAATAGAAAAAAAATTAAATCCAAACCAACCGCTCCGGATGGATACTTATGGATTGGTATCTACTTTTTTGCCAAATGTTTTGGGATAGATTAAAAATTGGGATAAAATTATCCCGGGTACGGTCGCTAATAACACCCAAACAAAAAAATTGCCATAGCCTAAATATTCTTGTATAAAGCCGCTTGCCATACCTGGAAGCATCATTCCTAATGCCATAAAACCGGTTGCAATAGCGTAGTGTGCGGTTTTGGACTCTCCTTCGGCTACATAAATGAGGTACATCATAAAGGCAGCAAAACCAAATCCATAACCAAATTGTTCCGCTAGTACGGTTGCATAGATATAGTACAGGTTACTTGGATGAAAATGCGCCAGCAGTACAAAACCAATAATAGGCAAGTGCATGGCCAAAATCATGGGTAACATCCATTTGCCTAAGCCGTCTTTGGAGATAACGATGCCGCCAATAATACCGCCAATGGTTAGGGCTAGTACACCAAAGGTACCGTATATAATACCTACGTCTTGTGTGGTTAGCCCCATGCCGCCTACTGCAAGATCGTCAATTAAGAACGGAGTCAGCATTTTTAAAAGTTGGGATTCTCCTAGGCGAAATAACAAAATAAAAGCCAAAACAATACCTATTTGTTTTTTTTGAAAGAAACTAGAAAATACGGATGCAAAACTGGCTTTTGGGGCTGCAACAGAATTTTTTACCAAGGCAGTTTCGGATCTAGGTGTCGCAAAATAATTGTAAATAGTAAGCAACGTCATCAATGCTCCTACAAAAAGCATGGTGTAGGACCATGCTTTTTGTTTGTCACCATATTCTTGTTCTAGATACCCGCCAATGATCACAATTAGGCCGTTTCCGGTAAGCATAGAAAGTCTGTAAAAAGTGCTGCGTATTCCTAAAAAAAAGGATTGTTGGTCTTTTTGTAAAGCTAATAGATAAAAACCATCACTAGCTACATCATTAGAGGCAGAGGCAAATGCGGCTACCCAAAATATGGCAAGACTGATTACAAAAAAATGCTGCATCGGAAGGGTTGCTCCAACTGCCAAAAAAGCCAGAGAGATCACTAATTGCATGGCCAAAAACCATTTTCTTTTGGTGGCATACAAATCAATAAACGGACTCCATAATGGTTTGATTACCCATGGCAAGTACAATAGGCTGGTATAAATACCGATAGCTTCGTTAGGAATACCGAGGTTTTTGTACATTATCACCGATACGGATATGATAATTGCATAAGGCAGGCCTGAGGCAAAATTTAACACAGGAATCCAGTACCAGGCGCTGTTATTTTGGGTCTTCATTTTCGGTGGGTTCAATGGTTTTTTTAACGGCATTTGGGTTTAGTGTTGTAGGCAAGCTTTCGTTGCCATAAAAGTCAATGAACGAAAGGGCATAGGTGGTGTTGTTTTCGGAATTGTTTTTGGGCAGTACAATGCTAATGGTGTATTTTTTTTCTTGGATAGCAATTTTGTCTACTATTTGACTTGGGTTGTTGGTGTCTAATTGGGTGCTGTCTTTGGCGGCATATACCACTACATACCGTACCATAGAGTGTGTAGGATAGTTCAGTAGATAGGTGGTGGTGCTATCGGTTTGTTTTTTGTTGCAAACAGTAGGGATGTCCATTACTATTCTTCGGGAGTTTGGGACTACATACGGTAATGCAGGATATTTGTATTGGTTGTTGGCTAAGAGTTGGGTTACTGTTTTGTTTTTGTTGACAAAGACTTTGGCGCTAAAAAAAGCATTTCCTCCTAGGTTAGGGTAGGTTCTGGTTAGGTCAATTTGGCTGGGTATTTCATGGGGGTTGTACCAGTTTTTGTCTGAATCGGCATTGATTTTATAGCTTCCGTTGCCAATGTATATGGCGGTGTTTTTGGAGTTTTCGGCCCACCATTTTAATAATTTTGTGTAGGAGGCGGTACGGTGGTTTCTGCTCCAGTATAGTTGGGGTACTAGATAATCAATCCAACAGTTTTCCATCCATGCCATAGGATCTGCAAATAAATCGTCATAATTGGTTTGTCCGGATTGGGTATCGGAGCCTTTTGGATCTACGGATTTATTGCGCCATACTCCAAAGGGACTGATTCCGAATTGCACCCAAGGTTTGGCTTTTTTGATAGATAAGGATACCGCTAGTACAAAATCATTGACGTTCTTGCGTCTCCAATCTTCTAGGGATAATCCGTCTGCATATTTTGAGTAGGAGGCGGTGTCATTAAAATCTTCTCGGGCTACTTTGTAGGGATAAAAATAATCATCAAAGTGGATGGCATCAATGTCATATTTGCGTACTACCTCGTCTACTACGGCTATTAAATGGGATTGTACCTCTGGGAGTGCAGGGTCATAGTAGTATTTTCCGCCGTATTTTAACATCCACTCGGGGTGTTTGTACCAGTCGTGTTGTTTGCTTAGTTGGGCGGTGTTGAGGTCCATGGTGGCGCGATAGGGGTTTAGCCAGGCATGAAATTCAAAGCCTTGTAGGTGGGATTGGGTAACCATCCAGGCGAGTAAATCTACGTTGTTGGCGGGGGCTTGTCCTTGTTTGCCGGTGAGGTATTTGGACCAAGGGGCTAGTTGTGTGGGGTAGAAGGCGTCTCCGGCGGTTCGGATTTGTACGATTACGGCATTGTAATGTAATTTTTTGTAAGTGTCTAGTATTTCAAGAAAATCTGCTTTTTGTTTCTCTATGGAGTCGTTGCCAGATTTTGGCCAGTCTATATTTGCTACGGTGGCTATCCAAACAGCTCGGAATTCGTTTTTGGGATGGCTGGTTGGTTCTTGTGCATTTGCTTGATTTATAGAAAGGATAAGAAGCAACAAGAGGGATAGTAGGTGGTTGTTTTGGGTCATTGTTAGTAATTTAAATAAAGATCAAAAATAGTTTTTTTATGGAATTTTATGCCCTATTATTGGTATTATAATTTTAGAAGTTTTTTGGTGGGTGGCTGGTTTTTTTGTAGAACTGCGGTTTTGCTAGCCCCAACAGTAGTGAAAAGCCTTTGTAGGCTGCTGGCTGTTTTTTATGGTAGGCACAGAGCGACCAAAGGAAGCTCCTGTGCGTGCCTATAAAAAAGGCCGGCAGCCAAAAAGCTTGTAACGGATGCTGGGAATGGCTCCAAAAAATAAAAAACAAATAGGGATGCAAATTGAAATTGTTTTATACATTTGGATTTTAAATTTTAGATTGCATTATATTTAAGATATAGGCTAGATTTTTATATACTATTAATTTTTACTAATAATTTCCTGATTATGGCCCTTTCGAGTTTGTTTAGAAAAAAAACGGTTCAAGATATTTTAAAACAGGTAGCCCAGAATGAAACCGATGGACATGCTGCTCTAGGTAGGCATTTGACGGCTAGAGATTTGACGGCTTTTGGTATTGCTGCCATTGTGGGTGCGGGTATTTTTAGTACCATTGGTAAGGCTAGTGCGGATGGGGGACCTGCGGTGATTTTTTTGTTTTTGTTTACGGCTTTGGCTTGTAGTTTTGCGGCTTTTGCTTATGCGGAGTTTGCTTCGATGGTTCCGGTTTCGGGGAGTGCTTATACGTATTCGTATGTGGCCTTTGGGGAGTTAATTGCTTGGATTATAGGTTGGGCTCTTATTATGGAATATGCCATTGGTAATATTACGGTGGCCATATCGTGGAGTGATTATTTTACGGGTTTGTTAGAGAGTGGTGGTATTTTGTTGCCGCAATGGGTTCAGATGGATTATTTGACGGCTTCTAACGGTTTTAGGGATGCTACGGCACTGATGCAAAGTGGCAAAACCTATGCTAATTTAAGTGATGGTTTAAAGGCGTCTTATATGGCTTGGACTACCTGTCCGAGGTTGGGGTCTTTTCATTTGGTAGCAGATTTGCCGGCTCTTTTTATTATTGTTTTGATTACGGCTTTGGTGTATCGGGGTATGAAAGAGTCTCGCAATGCGAGTAATATGATGGTGGTGGTTAAATTGTGTATCATTTTGTTGGTTATTGCGGTGGGTGTTTTTTATGTTGATACCGCCAATTGGACTCCTTTTGCGCCTAATGGTGTGAGTGGGGTTTTAAAAGGGGTTTCGGCGGTTTTCTTTGCCTATATTGGTTTTGATGCCATCTCTACTACTGCCGAAGAGTGTAAGGATCCGCAACGGGATTTGCCTAGAGGGATGATGTGGGCAATTATAATTTGTACTATTTTGTATGTGGTGATTGCCTTGGTTCTGACCGGTATGGTGAACTATAGTTTGTTGGACGTGGGGGATCCTCTGGCGTTTGTATTTGCTAAGTTGGATCTAAAATGGATGTCTGGAATTATTGCTGTTAGTGCGGTAATTGCTATGGCGAGTGTTTTGTTGGTTTTTCAAATGGGGCAACCGCGTATTTGGATGAGTATGAGCCGAGATGGTTTGTTGCCAAAGAAATTCTCTAGGGTGCATCCAAAATTTAAAACCCCTTCGTATGCTACTATTGTTACGGGTTTTGTGGTAGCTATCCCGGCTTTGTTTTTAAACCTAACTATGGTTACGGATTTGTGTAGTATTGGCACTTTGTTTGCTTTTGTATTGGTGTGTGCGGGGGTTTTGGTGTTGCAGAATAAACCAAATATTCCGAGAGGAAAATTTAAAACGCCGTATGTAAATTCAAAATATGTGGTGCCTTTTATGCTGGTGGCTGGGTTGTATTATGCTTTTAATTTTAATACTAAGGCTACCATGGATTTTATTACTAATGCAACCCAAATAAATTCGCCAACGGCCATTATTACGGCACTCAATAAACAAGAGTCTCAAAAAGTATATGCTTATTTGGTGGGACTAGACGCCAATAATAGTACTGTTGGTACGCCAGATTTAGAGATTTTAATGAGCCAATATACCTCCAAACCAACGCAATATGCTGCCGTTGTTGCGGGATTGCCTATTGTGGATTCTCTTAAATACGAAAGTGGTTTGGATCTTTTTAAGCATAAAATACCGATGTGGATTTTCTTGTTGGCTTTGGTGGGGCTCACCATCTGGTCTTTTAAAGAAAATTTGTCTTTGATACCACTGTTGGGTTTAGTGAGTTGTTTGTATATGATGGCAGAGTTGAGTGTTTGGAACTGGATTTACTTTACTATTTGGTTGTTGGTAGGGTTGGTGATTTATTTTAGCTTTGGCCGAAAACACAGCAAACTGAGTCATTTGTAGCTTTTGGATGCCGATAGTTTTATATAAAAAAAATCCGTTTAAGATCTCTCTTGAACGGATTTTTGACTACATAAAAAAACTAATTATAAAACGTAACTCTAGGGTTTTGATTATAAAATAGAAAGTTCTACCATGCATGTTCTCATCATTTGGTAGGTTCTTTCAATATCATTATCGAGTCCTATAGAAAAACGGATTAAACTGTCTGTAAGCCCCATTTGTACTTGTTCCTCTAAGGGGATTTCGCTGGATGTAGAGGTTCCAGGGGCACTAAATAGCGTTTTGTAAAATCCAAGACTTACCGCTAGGTATCCTAAATTGCAAGATTGCATCCGCTCCATCAACGCATTGGCCTTAGCTAAGCTGCCTACATCTATGGTAAGCATTCCTCCAAAACCATACTCCGGATTAATCATTGAGGCATATAATGCATGACTCGGATGGCTTGCCAAACCAGGATATACGGTCTTTAGACCATCTTTTTCAAAACGCGCTGCTAGATATGCGGCATTGTAGCTGTGTTGTTTGATTCGCAGGTGTAAGGTGCGTAAATTTTTCATTACACTAGCAGAACGCATGCTGTCCATTGTTGGCCCCAATAGCATACTAGCGCCACTGTTTACATTTTTTAAATCCGCAATAAACTCTTTGGAAGCACAAGTAACGCCGCCTACGGTATCGCTGCTCCCGTTGATGTATTTGGTTAAACTATGGATCACAATATCGGCCCCTAGTTTTGCTGGAGTTACCGATAATGGCGAGAACGTGTTGTCTACCACTAATTTTAGATTGTGCTTTTTGGCTAACTTAGACAAGCTAGCTATATCTGCTACTTCTAATAACGGATTGCTCACGGTCTCACAATACAATACTTTGGTATTTGGTGTTATTGCAGCAGCAACACGCTCGAGATTAGTAATGTCTACAAAGCTTGTTTGGATACCCAAACGTGGCGCAAAATTCTTTAAGAAGGCATAGGTCCCACCGTATATTGTTCTGCTAGAAACAATATGGTCTCCAGAACCACACAATTGTAATAAGGTCGGAGTGATGGCTCCCATTCCGGATGCCGATACGTTTGCGGACTCTGTTCCTTCCATGGCTGCCATAGCTTGGTCTAAATACAAATTGCTAGGAGAGGAGTGTCGGGAGTACAAATAGCATCCTTCTACATTGCCTTCAAAGGTGTCAAACATGGTTTTTGCCGAAAGGAAGGTGTAGGTAGAAGAGTCCGATATGGACGGGTTTACACCACCAAATTCTCCAAAAAACTGTAAATCTTGAATGTTGTCTGCGGGATTAAATTTCATAGTATTTATTTTTGGGGTTATTATTTTAAAATAGCAATTGGTTTTAGACCGCTAAAAAAGAATTCTACGGCTCATTATTTATTAAAGCTACATAAAGGAATTAATTCATCCATGTAATACGTGTTTTTTGGGCGTAAAGAACGGTTTTATGGTTTTTGGCAGCAACATTATGCCTTAAACTTAGTTTTTAAGAGGTTATTTGTGTGTTTAGATAGTTTTTTTTTCTAAATTTGATGTTGTTTAAGGGCTTACGCCAAAAAAAACACAAAAATGAACTTAGATGCAATTGATAAAAAGCTATTATTATTACTACAAACAGACAGCAAAAAAACCACCAAAGAGCTTTCTGTAAAGCTGCACCTTTCTGTCACTGCAGTTTATGAACGTGTCAAAAAATTAGAACGAGAAGGCATTATAGATAAATATGTAGTTTTGTTAAACAAAGCCAAAATAGCCAAAGGATTTATTGTTTTTTGCCACATAAAACTCATCCAGCATACCCAAGATTTTTTGACCACCTTTGAGAGTCAAGTCACCCAGCTTCCAGAAGTTTTAGAATGCTATCATGTAAGTGGCGATTATGATTATATATTAAAAATTGTAGTCCAAGACATGCCTGCTTATAGAGAATTTTTGGTTACCAAGCTCACCACCTTACAACACATAGGTAGCACCCAAAGCACCTTTATGATTAGCGAAGTAAAAAACACCACCGTGGTTACCATTTGATTTGTTGGTTGCCATTACAACAAAAGCAACGGCATGAAATTTCTTAGAGATACAAAATCCTAACAAAAAAACTCAAACTTTAAACTTTAAACAAAACTTAATTCCTTAATTTTGTAGTTCGAAAAATTAATTTACATATAAAAAATATACTATGAGTTCATTTGACGTAGTCATTATTGGTTCCGGTCCCGGAGGATACGTATCCGCAATTCGTTGTGCGCAACTAGGGTTCAAAACAGCAATTATAGAAAAATACTCCACCTTAGGAGGAACCTGTCTTAATGTAGGATGTATTCCTTCAAAAGCAATGCTATCCTCATCCCACCATTATGCCGAAATTAAGCATTTTGCAGATCATGGAATTGAACTATCAGGCGAAGTAAAAGTTAACCTAGAAAAAATGGTTGCTCGTAAACAAGCCATTGTTGACCAAACCTCTGGTGGTGTAAAATACCTAATGGACAAAAACAAAGTTACTGTTTTAGAAGGAACTGGTTCTTTTGTAGATGCAACCCATGTTGCTGTTGCAAAAGCGGATGGAACTACAGAGACCATTGAGGCCAAAAATATTATTATTGCCACGGGTTCTAAACCATCTTCTTTGCCTTTTATAAAAATAGATAAAGAAAGAATTATAACTTCTACCGAAGCGTTAAAATTACCCGAAGTTCCAAAGCATTTAGTAATCATTGGTGGTGGTGTTATTGGTATTGAATTAGGACAAGTGTATTTGCGTTTAGGAGCGCAAGTTTCTGTAGTGGAATACATGGACCGAATTATTCCAGGAATGGATAGTTCTTTATCTAAAGAATTGACAAAAGTATTAAAGAAACAAGGAATGAAATTCTATGTTTCGCACAAAGTACAATCTGTAGAAAGAGCCGGAGATGCCGTTACGGTTCAAGCCGAGAATGCAAAAGGCGAAACAATTACCCTAGAGGGTGATTACGCCTTGGTTTCTGTAGGGCGTCGTCCGTATACCGATGGATTGCATGCAGACAAAGCAGGAGTAAAAATATCCGATAGAGGACAGGTAGAGGTAAATGACCACCTGCAGACTAACATTCCAAACATTTATGCTATTGGAGACGTGGTTCGTGGAGCCATGTTAGCGCACAAAGCAGAAGAAGAAGGAACCATGGTTGCAGAACTCATTGCAGGTCAAAAACCACATATTGACTACAACTTGATCCCTGGTGTTGTATACACTTGGCCCGAAGTTGCTGCAGTAGGACAAACAGAAGAACAATTAAAAGCAGCAGGAGTTGCGTATAAATCCGGAAGTTTTCCTTTTAAAGCCTTAGGTCGTGCTAGAGCAAGTAGTGACTTAGATGGATTTGTTAAAATCCTTGCAGATGCTACCACAGATGAGGTATTAGGAGTACACATGATTGGAGCCAGAACAGCAGATTTAATTGCCGAAGCCGTAGTGGCAATGGAGTATAAAGCATCCGCCGAAGATATTTCAAGAATGTCGCACGCGCATCCTACTTTTGCAGAAGCAATAAAAGAAGCCGCTCTTGCTGCAACTGATAACAGAGCCTTACACGTATAGTAAGTAATTATTTTATATAACTAAACCCCATTCTGAGTTTGTTTGAATGGGGTTTTTTTATGCTCAAAAAATACGTAAGATGTTTTTTGCTCAAAGAGAGACTTCTTTTTTATAAATACTTTGGAACAACCACTGCCCTTAATTTTATAATTACCGATAGCATTAAAAGAGTGCCTAAAAAAAGCAGAAGAAATAAGCTATGCTACTGCAGATTTAATCTGGGTAGCACACAACCAATAAGATGCTACTAATACTAAAGGTAACAAAAAACACTTTTGGGATTTAAAGCCATAAAAAAACAACGGATTTCTATCCCAATCTCTTACAAAAGGCAATTTTTATCGTAATTTTGAATTTAAAACAAAATTATCCTTTGAGAACCTCCGTTTACAAACCAATTTCAGACCAAAAACAGTTTAAAGAGCAACTTTTAATCTGGGCCCAAGACTATTCCGAAATTAGTTTTTTAGACAGTAACGGCCACCAGCAAGAATACTCCAGCTATCAGGGCATTTTGGCTGTAGAGGCATTTACGGCTATAAAAACAGATTCGTATCATGCCTTTGAGGATTTAAAACAATACCAACAAACCACCAAGGATTGGATTTTTGGGTACCTTTCGTATGATTTAAAAAACGACGTAGAGGATTTAAAATCCACTAACTTGGATGCCTTAGATTTTCCGGAATTGTTTTTTTTTCAGCCCAAAAAAATATTTTTGATTAAAGAAACCTCCGTAGAGATGCTTTATCTCAACCTATGCCAAGAAGAGATAGAATCGGATTTTTTAGAAATCCAAGCAACGCAGCGGTGTCCCGAAATAACCAACACCCAAATTGCAATAAAAGCCCGAATCACTAAAGACGATTATTTCGCAAAAGTTACCAAAATGCAACAGTACATGCACCAAGGGCACTGTTATGAAGCCAATTTTTGTATGGAATTTTATGCCGAAAATACAACCATTGACCCATTAGAGAACTATATAAAGCTTAGCAAAATTTCTAAAGCGCCATTTGCTGTTTTTTTTAAAAACCAAAATAATTTTTTGCTTTCTGCCTCGCCAGAACGTTATTTAAAAAAACAAGCAGAACAATTAATCTCGCAACCAATAAAAGGCACCGCAAAACGTTTTTTGGATAGCCAAGCAGATCAGGAGTCCAAAAACAATCTATCCAAAGACCCCAAAGAGCGAGCAGAGAACATTATGATAACCGATTTGGTCCGTAATGATTTGTCTCATACGGCACAAAAAGGGTCGGTAATTGTCCAAGAATTATGCGGTCTCTATTCGTTTATGCAAGTACACCAAATGATCACCACAATAACCTCAAAATTAGACCCGGCCTATAGCGCCATAGATGCTATTAAGACAACATTCCCGATGGGGAGCATGACCGGTGCCCCTAAAATTTCGGCCATGAAAATTATTGAAGAACTAGAAGTTACTAAGCGTGGCCTATACAGCGGTGCAGTAGGGTATTTTACACCAGATGGCGATTTTGATTTCAATGTAGTGATTAGGAGTATTTTGTATAACCAAAAAAATAAATATGTTTCGTTTTCGGTAGGCAGTGCAATTACGGCAGCTTCGGTCCCAGAGAAAGAATACCAAGAATGTTTGCTTAAAGCAAAAGCAATGCACCAAGTATTACAATAGCCACACTTTTTGGGCTGTTTTATGGCTAATTCAAAAAATATATAAGATAATGTTAAGCGAACTCAAACAGCATATTGCTACCAATTTTTCTTTTATAGAAAACAAAAAACTACTCTTGGCCACCAGTGGCGGATTAGATAGTATGGTAATGGTACAGTTATTCAAAGAATTAGGATATACTATAGCTATTGCACATTGTAATTTTCAACTTCGTGGCTTGGAGAGTTTTGAAGATCAAAAATTTGTAGAAGAATATGCTGCTGCACAGGCTATTCCGGCTTTTGTCACCCTATTTGATACCCAAGCTTATGCAAAAGACTATAACGTTTCGACCCAGGTTGCTGCCCGTGACTTGCGTTACAATTGGTTTTATGAACTTCTAGAAACTCAAGGTTTTGATTACCTGCTGACGGCACACCACGCAGATGATAACTTAGAGACCTTTCTGATCCATTTGAGTAGAGGAACCGGCTTAGAAGGTCTTACTGGAATTCCAGAACAAAACGGAAGTGTTCTGCGCCCATTATTGGTTTTCTCGCGCAATACAATTTTAGAATATGCCCAACAAAAATCCGTGCAATGGCGTGAGGATAGCAGCAATGCCTCCGATACGTATTTAAGAAATAAAATACGCCACCATGTGGTACCACTCTTGAAAGATCTCCACCCACAATTTATGGATGCTTTTCAAAAAACCCAAACCTATTTGCAACAAAGTGCTAGTTTGGTTGCTGATGCATCCATTATGGTATACCAACAAGTGGTGCACCAAAAAGAACAAGCTTTTTATATTGATTTACCAAAATTATTGCAACTACCCAATTACCAAACCTACTTATACCAGTGGTTAAAAGATTTTGGTTTTACGGCCTGGCAAGATATTTATAATTTAGTAAACGGCATGTCCGGAAAACAAGTATTGGCACCCGAGTATCGACTGCTCAAAGACCGAGAGTATTTAATAGTCAGTAAAATAGAAATACCAAACAACACCCCAATCTATTATATAACCGAAGATTTGCAAGAAGTTAATATTCCCTTAAAACTTTCTTTTAGCAAAACAAACAAGACTGCTGTTGCTGCAAATAAAGGTATCTTTGTTGCTGTAGATAAATTGCAATATCCGTTAGTAATCCAAAGGTGGCAAGATGGAGATTCGTTTAAACCTTTAGGTATGAACGGAAAATCAAAAAAATTAAGTAAGTTTTTTAAAGACGAAAAACTATCCTTGTTACAAAAAGAACAACTTTGGATATTATGGTCTGGAGATGCCATAGTTTGGATAATTGGGCTGCGTCAGGACGAAAGATTTAAGATAAATCCGGCCGCAACAAATAGTCTTAGAATAGCTCTCGAAAACTAAAATTTAATTCTGCATATACGCACCTAAAAAAATGCTTTATGACTTCAAAACACACTTTTTTACTCCTAGCATTATTGGCTTTTGTCCAAATCAATGCCCAAATTTTAGATCCTGCAAAATGGACTACAAAAGTGGAACAAAAACAAGAGCAAACGTATATTTTGGTCTTAGATGCCGTTATTGAAAAAGATTGGCACTTGTATTCTCAATTTACTCCCGATGGTGGTCCGCTGGCTCTTGAGGTAGTTTTTAAAAATCAAAAAGAAAATTTCAGCCTAATTGGCAAAGCCAAAGAAAGCAAAACCAAAACAGCCTATAACGATGTTTTTGAAGTAAACGAAACTTTTTTTGAAAATAGGGCACAAATTACCCAAGAAATAAAAGTTACCAATCCGAGTTTGACCAAAGTAGAAGTCGTCTTGAACTACCAAGTCTGCAAACAAGTGTGTATCAACCAACAAAAGAAATTTACATTTGTTTTGCCTACGCAAAAAGGCAGCAGCGCTTTAATCCCAGATACTAAAACAACTCTCCAAGAAGCAAGTGCTACCACACAGGCAGAACCCATCGTACTGGATACAGCAACAACAACCTATGCTTTTGTACCCGATACGGCAGCTACAGCAGCAGTGGTCCTCAAAAACAAGAAAACCCCAAGCAATACAATGGCTGCCACAAGCCAACAAAAAGGGCTTTGGACGATCTTTTTTATTGCTTTTTTTTCGGGGTTTGCAGCCTTGTTGACTCCTTGTGTTTTTCCGATGATCCCCATGACGGTTAGTTTTTTTACCAAAAAAAGTAAAACAAAAGCGCAAGGAATCCGTAATGCAATGGTTTATGGCCTAGCAATTATTGTTATTTATGTAATGCTGGGGTTTTTGGTTACCTGGATTTTTGGAGCCGATGCACTCAACGCACTATCGACCAATGTTTGGTTCAATATTCTGTTTTTTGTTTTATTGATTACTTTTGCAGCTTCTTTTTTAGGTGCATTTGAAATTATGTTACCCAATTCGTGGGCCAATAAAGTAGATAACCAAGCCGATAGAGGAGGTTTAATTGGTATTTTATTTATGGCTTTGGCCTTAGCAATTGTATCTTTTTCTTGCACAGGTCCTATTGTAGGGACCTTATTGGTAGAGGCAGCTTCCAAAGGCGGCATAGCCCCAATTGTAGGGATGTTTGGCTTTTCGTTGGCTCTAGCGTTGCCTTTTATGTTTTTTGCCATGTTTCCGGGTTGGCTGCAATCTTTGCCTAAATCAGGCGGTTGGCTAAATACCGTAAAGGTTTTTCTAGGGTTTTTAGAACTGGCCTTGGCTTTTAAATTTTTATCCAATGCAGATTTAGTATTGCAACTGCACTTATTGGAGCGAGAAGTTTTCTTGGCTATTTGGATTGCAATTTTTGGAACCTTAGCTTTTTATTTATTTGGCAAAATTACGCTGCCTCACGATAGTCCGTTAACACATATTTCTGTAGGAAGGCTAGCAATGGGCTTGGTTGTCTTGACTTTTACTATTTATCTGATCCCTGGTTTGTGGGGCGCTCCCCTAAAAATAATCAGTGCATTTCCGCCTCCGTTAACCTATAGCGAAAGCCCTATGGGTTTGGGTTCTTCGGCACGTAATACTATTGTAGAGTTGCCCGAAGGAGCCACGAGTGGCCCACATGGCATTGTTGTTTTTGAAGATTATGACAAAGGATTGGCATACGCCAAAGCGGTAAACAAACCCATTATGTTAGATTTTACGGGCTATGCTTGTGTTAATTGCAGAAAAATGGAAAACAATGTTTGGTCCAATGCCACTGTTTTAAAGCTCTTGAAAAATGAAGTAGTGGTGGTTTCTTTATATGTAGATGATAAGAGAGAATTGCCCAAAGCAGAGCAATTTATTTCGAACCAAACAGCCGCAGAAATTGTAACTGTAGGAGATAAATGGACTGATTTTATGATCTCTAAATACCAGACCAATACGCAACCTTTGTATGTTTTGACGGATTTAGAAGGCAATAGTTTAAATACAACTACGCCCACTATAAGTTATGTAGGTCTTAAAGAATATACTTTTTGGTTGCAAGCAGGGATTTCAGAATTTAAATCAAAATAAAACCACTAGTTGGTGGTTTCTAAAAAAAAAGCTGAGAAAAATTAGGGCTTCTAGTTTTTCTCAGCTTTTTATCAATATAAGGATTTAACCAATTGTTTTTTCGATATAATCCGAGCTCAATAAGTACAGCGCACCCATGTATTTTATTTTAAAAGAAATTAAATCTCCTATTTTGTAATTTTTTTTGGAGTTAGAAATGTCTACCACCAACATATCCGAGCTAGCATCAATGATGGTAATATCCAAATCATCCGCTTCAATATATTGGGGCTGCATATCTAGTAAACCAATATCTAAAATAGCCCTTAAAGAGGTTTCTCCTAGATCTTCAGATTCATCTGGTGCATAGGTACTTCCTACACCACTTTCGCCCAATTCTCCAATTGGAGCATCTGGTTTTTCCGTAATTTCAATAATTTCGGTATATAATTTAAAAACATCGTTATGCATGCCTTGAATGGTATCGCCGCTAAAAAGATCTTTACCAAAAAAGAGGGCTTCGCCTATTCTAAAATGATTTACCGCCATGGGGCGCGCATTTTTTAAGATTAGCGGTATAGCAACTGAAGTGCCTCCAGATACCCACGGAATATGGATATTGAATTTAGCCTCTATCAATTGTTTGTACAAGCTTAGTTGTATTAATTTGTCTTGAGTTGGCATGATGCCGCTCAAACAATTAAGATTGGTGCCAATACCTAAAATTTCAATGTTTGGAAGTTTTAAAATAGCACCATAAAATTCTATTAGTTCCTCTCCCATAACTCCTTCGCGCAAATCTCCCATTTCAATCATAATAATGATTTGGTGTACTTTGTTTTGCTTTTGCGCTTCTTTGGAGAGCATCTCGATGGTATAAATTTCGGTATTGAAACTCACATCTGCATACCGCACAATATCTTCGATACTTCTTTTGGCTGGAGGTTTGATATAAACGGTTTGTACGCTTGGATCCAAGGATTTAATTTTGCGTAAATTACTTATTCTGGAGTCATGAATTTCTCTCACGCCTAGAGCTATAATTTCTTTCAAATAAATTTCGTTTCCACACAATAGTTTAGAAACCACACCCCATTGGATGTTTCGGGATTTAAAAATAGTATCCAGAAATTGGAAATTCTCTTCTAGTTTGTTTCTATATAATTTTATAAATGCCATTATTCTATTATTTTACGAGGAATTGTTTTTGCTATTCGGGTTAATAATTCATAATTCAATTGGTTACTAAAATCACTAAAGGAAGCTACAGAAACCGTATGCTCTTCTTGCGTTCCTATCAAAACTACTTCGTCTGCTGTTTTTACAGTTTCTATATCTGTAACATCCACCGTCATCATGTTCATGTTGACAGATCCTACCACAATACATCGTTGGCCTTGGATTAAAACCCTTCCTTGATTGCTCAAAGAACGACTATATCCGTGGGAATATCCTATAGGTACCACCGCAATTTTCATTTTTCTTTCGGCCAAAAAACTAGTTCCATACCCTATAAAATCGCCTACATTTACTCGTTTAACACTCATTACGTTGCTTTTCCAGCTAATAACGCGTTTTAGAGGATCGATTTTGTTTTTTTTGCTATTCAGATAATTAACAAATACCTCTGGACTGGACCACAAACCGTATTGCATAATTCCAATTCGTACCATATCCATTCGGGTTTGTGGAAACATGATAGATGCAGCCGAACATGCAGAATGTTTGATCTCCGGTTGCAGTTCATTATGGCAAAGGTATTGGTAAATTTCCTCAAATTTATTGATTTGTTTTTCAATTCGATGGTAGTTTGCAATACTTTCGGCACCAGCATAATGGGTGCATATTCCTTCTAAATAAAGGTGTTGTTTTTCTTTTTTTAAAAAAGGAATAATACTGCTGAGTTCTTTTTTTTCAAAACCAGTGCGGTTCATTCCAGTTTCTATTTCTAGATGGATTCGGGCTTGTTTTTGGAGTTTTTTGGCAGTACGGACCGCTTGGGTCAAACGGGTTTTTTCAAACACAAAAAACGAGACCTTGTTTGCAATTACCCACTCCATATCTTGCTCCTGCACCAAGCCCATAACCATGATTTTCACCTTGTCTTGTAGGGTTTGGTAGACTAATTTGGCTTCTTCTACATCAAAAACAGAAAAATGATTCACCCCACAACGATAAGCCATAGCCACAAACTCTTGTATGCCATGCCCGTAGGCATTTCCTTTAACTACAGACGAAAGAAGAACCTTTTTTCCGAAAGTTTTTTTTAAAAAAGCAATGTTATTTTGATAAGCAGCTTGATTGAGCTCAATGCTTGAGTTAGTGTGCATGTAATAGTTGTTTGGTAATAGTGTAAAAAGTGGCAACTCCTGTAGTAATTATTTCATCCGGAAAGTCGTAATCTGGGTTGTGTAATGCTGGAGTTTTTAATCCAGATCCCAGACCAAACATGGCTCCAGGAAATTGTTGGGTAAAAAGGCCAAAATCTTCTCCCCATGTAAAAGGAAATTCTTTTTCAAGCAATTCTAGACCATTGGTTTTTGCGGCTTGACGGATGTGTTGTGCAGCTTGTAGATTGTTCTCGTTAGCCTGAAAACACTCTATCCACTCTATAGAAGATACGAGTTGGAATTGGCTTGCAAGTTCCTTTACGGTGTTTTCTAAAAAGCGTTCTACATTTTTCATTTGTACATTGCTGTTGCTTCTTACCGTAAAATGAACTTCGCCATCTCCTGCAGAAACACCATAAGCCTTGGACCCAATTCGGGTATAAATAGGAGTAATTAAGCAATAATCGCTTTGAGAAATATCGGGTTGGATGGCGCTATTAAATTTAGAAATAATAGCAGCAATGGCAAGTGTTGGGTTGATTCCTTTTTCGGGCTCACCTGCATGTGCTGTTTTTCCTTTTAATTGTATAACCATACTATTTACAGCGCAGGTAAAGGTGTTGTTTTTGATAACAATTTGGTGTTTTGGATACCCGGGCAAATTATGAAGCGCAAAAGCAAAATCGGGTTTATAATCAAATTTAGGGTCGTTAAAAACCCTTGCGGCTCCGCTACCATCTTCTTCGGCTGGCTGAAACAACAACATAACAGTACCGGTATCGGGTCTTTTATGGTATAGTTTCATTGCTAAACCGCACAATATAGCCATGTGTCCGTCATGTCCGCATTTATGCGAGACACCTTCAATTGTAGAACGGTGTGCAAATGTATTGGTTTCTTCAATGGGTAAGGCATCTAGTTCGGATCTAAAGAGTAATTTCTTGCCAGCTGCTTTTGCTTTGTAGAGGGCAAGAATACCATGTTCCCCTACTTCGGTTATGATTTCGTCAGGAGGATAGTTTTTCAGAAATGAAATGATACGTTGAGCAGTATTTTTCTCGTTACCAGAAACTTCTGGATATTGGTGCAATTCCTTTCGCAATAGCGATAACGCTTCAATGCTTGGGTTGGAGTTTTCCATTTTTAGTTATTTAACAAGGCGCATCTCTAAATACTTGTTAGTGAAACCTAGTTTTTCGTATAATTTTTTAGCAGGATTGTTAGGCTCTACGTGTAGTGCAATATTTCCTTTGGCAGTAGCAATGGCTTTTTGCATTAGTTGTTTACCGTAACCTTTACCTCGTTGCGAATTATCAACCGCAATGTATACTAAAATATTTTCGGGAATAAAATCTTGCATTCCGGTATTGTTGAGTATTACAACTCCTACAATTTTATCTTCGTCTATACCCACTACAATATCTCCTCCTTTGTTTGGGTTCATTACGTAGTCAATACATTTTAAAATATCCGCAACTTTATCGCCATATTCTTCTAAATGAGTAAATAGAAACTCGGCAATAACTTGATTGCTATATTTTTGATCTGATCCAGTTGTAGCATTAATTATTTTAAAATCCATTTTTGTTGTATGTTTAAGTTATGTTAGTATGCTAAAGGCACAAATCAAAATCCTTATGCTCTACAAGGAAATGTTTTGAAATTTGGTTGCCTAAAGGTAATTTATTTTTGCTGATTATTAAAATTAGAGAGTATTCTCTGTCAGGAGTAGGCAAGCGTTGTTTTTTTTTGACCTAAACAACCTTTTTTAAGCTAAAAAAAGAAATATAAATATTGCTAATATAAGAAAATATATCCAAAAAAGAACCCCATTGACCTTCAATACCTCTCAAAGCCTTTTTAAAAATGCAGCACATACTATTTAAATTATAGTTATTTGGGTGCGGATGGCTCCTAAAAGCAAGTCCCTTTTTTTTGAATGAAGCACAATGACTCACCATAAAATTACCGGTAGACTTCTTTTCCCTATACCATTTTAAACCACAATGGATCCTTTGTTGGGCTGTGTTCTAAAATTACAGTTTTGTTTTACAAAAAACATATAAAACTGCTAACGGCTTGTTTTTAAGGCATTAGTTATTGTAAATTATGGATTTCTTTAAAAAATGTTTATTTTTAGAAAAAAAATCAAGATGCTAATTAAAACTTTTGGTAGCGCAGTTTTTGGAGTAGAAGCTACAACAATAACCGTAGAAATAATAATTATATACTAGTAGGTGTTAATTTGAAATGTAAATAACTAAAAATCAATATAATATGAAATTATTGTTTTGTATGCTTACGCTCGTGGTAGTAAATACAAATACTAGTTCAAGCGATGTCTATATATGTATAAGTAAAACGGCTTCTAAGTATCACTTAAGCGAATCTTGCAAAGGATTAAGCCGATGTACTCACCAAGTTAAGAAAACTAGTAAGGATGAAGCTAAACGCCTTGGATATACCTTGTGCGGTTGGGAGTAAATACAATGCAAAAAGCTACTCATTTCTAGGTAGCTTTATATGTATTCAGTTGTATTATTTTATTAGAAAAATTTATAATTCTTAAATGTTTATTATATTCAATAGTAATTCAAAGAAATTAATATGTTTTTCATGGTTTTTTATTTCATTTTCAAGTTTAATTACAGTTTGACCACTGTAAGTATCGATTCGTTTAGTAATTTCAAGTTCGTATTCAAGTTCAATTATTTTATCTTGATGTTCTTTAATATTTAAATAAACACTCATTTATTATTTAAATATTTAGTCTTGTTAAATCTATTTCTTTATCTGTTATCATATTTTATATATACATCAACATCTTTATCATCAATGATGATATTACCAATTTGTTTTGTTTGCAATTGGTCAACTATTAATTGAAGTGTTTCTTCTTCAGTATAATCATCGTAATCAAGTTTATTCAATTCAAACTGAAATGTAAAATACGATGTTCCAAGTCGTGTTGCAATCATATCATCATTTTCATAATCAGCTGGATTATCAAGTTCATAACCAAAATGTTCAATCTTTACCAAATTTGATTTGATTAAGTCCAATATGAATTCAATGATATTTGACTCAGGAATATTTAATTTTGGTGCTGTAAGAATAAGTATGTAATTTTCCATACATTTATAAATTTTTAAAATTAATTAATTAAAAAATACAAATGGAAGATTATCAAAATTTAATTATACATTCATTAATTCCAAGTTTAATAGCTCTTATTGTATCTCTAATTATCAAAGGTAGTATTAAAAATTCATTTGATAAGAAACTTGAAGAACTCAAAAAAGAACATTCAAAAGAAATATCTCAATTTCAAACTGAGTTAACACATTTAAAATCGAAAGAAAATTTTAAGTTTACCAAGTTACACCAAAAGCGATTTGAAGTATTGGAAAAAACATATGTATATATAACTGAAAACTATGATTTAATTCAAAGATTTGTCAGTCCATTTAGTCAATTACCTGAAACAGAAAGAGAAATAAAATCAATTCATTTGGTAAAGTCTCATATAGAATTTAAAAATTATTTTAAAAGTAAATTAATATATTTTGATGATTCTACCGAAAAGATGATTCAAGATTACATTAATAGCTGGGATACTATTTATTTTGATAATGAAATTGACCGAGTTAATGAAATCCAAAAAGCAGATGTTGATTATTTTACAATACCATATAGTGTAACTGAAAATAAATTACTTCAAATTAAGCATCAATTAAAAATGAAGTTTCGTGAACTTTTAGGTTAATAACACTTATATAAAATTAAATGATTCAAACAAGTATTAAATTACAAACAATTGTTAATTTTCTAAAAGAAAATTTAAATATTATTATTGTTGTTCCAGCTTTTATTGGTGGATTGTGGCAAGCATTAGAGTTAATGAATATTGATTATTCATACATTCGTTTTTTTTCAATCTCTCAAATTGTTCCTGATGGTATTTTAATTCTTATATTTCTAATTATTGCTTTCTCTTCCGCTATGTTTGGATTATTTGCAGATACTATTTTTTTTATAAAGGATGAAACAAAGCCTATTGAATATTTAGGTACTGATGATTACGAAAAATATAGAAAAAAGGAATTAAGAAAGTGGAAAATTCTATTTGTTTTAATTTACGTTGGTTCTTTAGCTTACTATATAAGATTTATGTTTAGTAAACCCATTTATCGGGAATTTAAATTTGATGTAGTTTTAATTTGTCTAATTATTTTTTGGTTAAACAATGTTCTAAATAGATGTTATTATTTTGCAAAAGATACTAGCAAAGAACTTTTTAAAATGTGCAACTTTTTTTTATTAATATTGTATTTAATTATAGGAAATTATTTCAGTAAAAATCTTCATAAAATTTTTATTGTTCCAGATAATATTATTAATATTGAAAAGGTAATAAGTGAAGTTAATATTAAATTTCCAAATTCAAAACAAGAGTTATTATACTTTAATGATAAGTACATTTTTTTTAAAATTACAGATAAATTAAAAAAAGAAAAAGTGTATATAACTAAAATTGATAATTTATTTAATGAATAAAAAAGGCTATACGTCATGTGTAGCCTTTTTTATTATTAATCATTGTTTATGTTACTTTAAGATTATATACAAACCCATTGCTAGTATATAGCTTTTCATTTGTAACATTATCGTAATGACTGAAATTTGATGTTATTCGATATATAGTTTTTAAGTTAACCACCTTGCCGAAAAACCTATTATTTCTTAAAAAAGTACAATTTTCGGCGAGGTGTTTTTCCTCTTTTAACTCCTACTATCACTACGATTGTCTTAAAAAAAGGTAAAAAAAATGAGGCGAAATTTGCCTCAATTCTTTATTTAATGTGTGTTAACTTCTCTATTTAGTGGTTGTACGTTCGGCAATCCATTTAGCTAAATCAACTGCATATTTTTCTGTACTTTCAGTATCAAACTTAGTATCAGTACTAAAACGTAATGAACCAAATTGAGTAATATAGTTTGTCTTATCTGACTTCATAAACATTATTGCATCGTGAACCCTTGTATATTTGTGTATGTCATTAACCTCAACAAATGTTTCAACTGCTTTCTTTTCTCTTGGTGTCATATTACGATAGAAAGAACCCTTACCAGTTTTGATGATAACTTTTAGTTCTTCAATCTGTTTGATACTATATCCACATTTAGTTAATACCTTTGTTATTTCGGTCAATGGTGCTTGCCAACTATTAAGAATACTATTGTATTTTTTCTTTGCATCTGCTCTACATATTCCATACTCACGCATAAGGTTTTTATATACATCATCTTTAATATTTGAACCAACCATATCATCAACAAACGTTGCAAACTCTGAATCAATATCAAACGTGACCATTTCATAAGGCGTTAAGCTTCTTAACTGTCTAGTTGTTTTCGTTATGATGTTAAATTCTCTATCATCGGTTGTAGTGCGTTTAAATCCCGCAACGTGTCCCGCAACGGAACTACTTAATAGAAATAAAATCATATTGTTATGATTCTCTTTTTGTTTACTGATTGAATAAATATTACTTATATAACTTGCATACACACCATTTTTACATTCACATAATGACTTTGTTATACTTGCAAGTTTTTGATTAAATTGGTTTATTTCACTACTGTTAAACTCGCATACTTCATTATCATTAAGTATTTCATTAAGTCTAGTTCCAAGTGTTCTTGGTACATTCTTAAAATAGTTATGCTTTGCGTGGTTACTATCCACTTTTATAGTTTTAAGCGTTTCAATATCTTTATCTTTTATTAACTTTTTTATATCTAACCCTGTATCGTTTGTTAATCCATCGGCATAAGCATTTAATAATACTTCACTAATAGCACTAAATCCTTTAATAAATTTACGTGTGCGTAATGGTACTAGTGAATCATCATTGATACCTTTAATACAATACAGTGCTTCAATTGCTTCTTTAATTTTTCTAAATGCTTCATCACCTATAAACGTATGATGATATTCATTATATTTTTCAGTATTCATAATTGCGCCATGCGCAATAGCCATCTCTTTCTGCTTATTTGTAATGTGATAACGTTTGTACTTTTCTATACTTTTATACTCTAACATTAATTCATCATTAACATCAAAAAAAGCTTTTAGTTTATCAATACATCTATCTATTTTATCAGGTACTTGCAATAAGTATTGTGATTGCGTAACCTTAGCAATATAACCGTATGAATGTATTAATATAGGTTTAATTCCAAAACCGTTAAACTCTATGTCATCACCCTCGATATTGTTAAGTATCGTTAATACTTGTGGTTTAGTTACTTCAATATCTTGTTCTATTATATTGTTAATTGCAAAGGTTAATCCACCTTTTGGTGCTTTCGGCTTATCTGCATCTGCTGTCATATCTTTAACGTTGAAATTAGCTTGTTTAAGCGATTGAATCAATGAATCAACATTGAATGTTAATGCTTTGTTTATCGTGTTGATATGAGGTTGTATTTGCGTTAAGTAATCGGATGTCCACTCAGTATTAACAATTGCATTTTGAGCATTCAACACATCAATTCTACTAGGTATCAGCTTTTCACTTATTCCACTATAAAAAATTGTAGCATTAAAAACATTTTTTCTGCA
The DNA here is from genome assembly GCF_001831475.1 of Flavobacterium crassostreae. NCBI lineage: Bacteria > Pseudomonadati > Bacteroidota > Flavobacteriia > Flavobacteriales > Flavobacteriaceae > Flavobacterium > Flavobacterium crassostreae. Next base: position 1,689,974 of record NZ_CP017688.1, read on the forward strand.
ACGTCCAAAGGCTTGTACTATGTCATTTATATATTTGCATTCTGCAAAGTTGTTACCGTCTACACATATAGCAAGACTACAATCAAAATCAATATCAAAACCAATGGTGTACGAAGTAGATAATATGTAAATATCTTTTGATGTGTCAATCTCACCTGTTTCAATCTTCATTTGTTCATCTAGTGTTCTAGCTTTAATCAATGATGTTTTAATTGCTATTTTTTCACCAACGAGTATTTGAGTTTGGTCACCAAAGTTATCTTGGTGTAGTATATTTTTGTACTTGTTTATGTCATTGGTGAATATTACAACCTTTCTACCTTGTGCTAGTTCTTGCTTAATAAAATTGTAATAGCCTATCATAGGTTGTACATTCACATTCTTAGTTTTTGGTGTTATGTGTTCGATGTGTATCACTTCAAGATTATCTTGAACGTGTAACGGAATGTCTATCATTTTGTGTGTTGGTGTTGCTGTTGAAAGTATAAACGGTACTTTAGCATCCGTAAAGATTTGAAAAAAAGCACTACTTGCATTTTTGCGGTATTCTGCTTCACAAAAAACTTGAAATTCATCAACAAACCAATTAATCTTACAGATTTTTAAGTATAATGGATAGTTCTTTTCTTTTAACATAACTAATTGGTCAAAAGTTACCGTTATAATAATATTACCGCCATCGAATAACCTATCATTAACATCTTGCCATTTATCTTTTGACCCACGATATATTGAAAGATGGTGTGATTGTGCGTGTAGTTCTTTACCTTTTATTATTCCTGTTGTAGGTGTTATTATTAGTACAGATTTATCTTTTATGTTTAGGATACTAGATGTACCTCCCATTCCTGTACTACCTTTTATTATGTATTTGTTATGTGTGAAATTTGTTATTGCATCGTTTGCAATTGTATCATTTGAAATGTAATCTTTGATTTTAATTACTTGTTTATCATTTACCACTTATTTTAAAGATTAGCGGTCAATTAATTGAGTATATACTTTACTATCAAAAAAAATAGTAGTATTATATTGAATAGCAATCAATCTTTATATAGGTTATTTAACCACTTTATTCTAGTGTTGGCTTTGCGACCTGTAACCTATATATTATTTTATGAAACCCTGTGCAACTAGTACAGGGTTTTGTGCTTTTATTAAGCTTGTGTTATATGAAAAAAATATGCGTTCTTTAATCGTTTCATTGCTAAATGTCGTGCAACCTTTCTTGCGTTGTATCCTTCATCATTTGTTGGTATTAATGGTAAAATACCATTTACCCATAATTCTTTTACCTTAATGATTGCGGTTGCATAATCACCACATACATTTAACATTCCTAACATTATCATTGCATCTTTACGTTGTTGTAAGGTTAGTTCTTCTTGTGGTACATTAAGTATCCATCGTTGCGTTTTGTCTATCATTCATTTAATATCTGACTTTGCGTTATTGTACAGTTCTAAACTGTTATACTTCAATTATACTAAACATTAGTGCATTAGTAAATAGGTAAAAGCTTAATTTAACTTATTATTTTTCATTAATTTAACTAATATATTGACTAGTAGATGTTTAGTAGATGTAGTTACTTAAGATTTAACTTATAATTAACTTTTTATTTTTAGGAATTAATATGTAAATAATCTATAAATAACACACTTACCTTGCCGAAAAACTTATTATTTCTTAAAAAAGTACAATTTTCGGCAAGGTGTTTTATAGGTTTAATGTGTTGTAAATCAATTAGTTGTTTTGAAATGTAGTGAATAAAGTGAGGCGAAATTTGCCTCAATTGCAATTGAAGACGGCTAGTTATTTGACCAAGTAGTAAATAATAGGGTAGGAGTGCAAAGAATCCATCGTTGGGATTTTAGCATTTATAAATTTACCCCCCCGCCCCCCTGTATTAGTAAATTAGGTTTTCGTTTGCTCTCGTTACCTCCCTCAATAATAGTGTACAATTGCAAATAGAGTAGTACATTCGGATTTGTCCTTTAAATATTTTATATATTTTGGTTATACTATTATGTACCGTATATGTTCTATTATGTACCAAAAAGGATATAACTGCTCCTGTAAAAACAACACATTTAATTTAGCAATCGGTCTTTAACCCATTAAAAACCTTATTAATATCTAATGTTTAAACAAATGCTTTGAGTAATTTATTTTCATTATTATTTGAGGTGATACAAATAGATTTATTTAAGGCTTTAGTGTATTTATGATGGTATATAAAAGGATATTTGCTTGTTGTTAATAACTCTACTTAATTGTTTATAAATTAGTTAATTAAATTAGTGTATTGTTATTGGAAATTAGTGTTGCAATTTTTCAATTAGTGTATTGCTATTTGAAATTAGTGTTATAGTTTTTCAATTATTCTTACAGTTTTTCAATTAGTGTATTGTTATTTGAAATTAGTGTTGGTAATTGAAATTTTTCAAAAATACATTGAATTTTTTACTACAAAAGAATCATTTATATTTGCAACACAATAACTCGTTAGAGGGACTAACACAAAAAAAGCCAAAGTTCGTACCTTTGGCTTAATTGATAGAGTTATTAACTCTAAATGTAAATACAATGAAGTACTTAGATTATTTTTGGTTTATGCTTGGTATCTATTTACTTAGTTACCTATTAAAACAGATTAGAAAGCTAATCTTTGAGATTAAAGTAAAACGCTAATCTAAATTAAAATCGTTAGACTTAGTTAGTGGGTCTGGCGGTTTAGTAGTTTGAATACCTATTTGCAAAAGTAGGTATTTTTTTTTGATTACATCATTACTTGTACTCCTTGTTAATGATAATTTGTGTATGCGTTTAGAGTAGTTGTACAAATACACTCATACATCTAGGTAAAACGTTCTCATTTATCTTTATAATTGACCGCAAATAAAGTATACTTTATTTGCATACAATAAGCTAATCAATTACATTTGTAGTGTTCAATACAAACAAGGTAATTATGAAAGCAAGATACATAAGAGTAAGCTCAGCAACTCAAAACACAATCCGTCAAACTATCAATGCAAATAAAGACGAACAAGTATTTATTGATGTTGTTAGCGGTGTTGTTCCGTTTAATGAAAGAACTGAATCCAGCAAGTTAATTGAAGCTATTGAAAACGGTTTAGTTAATTATGTAAGTGTAGAAGCAATCGACCGTTTAGGACGTAGTACATACGAAATTCAAAGTACTATTGAGTACTTCAATAAAATGAATGTTACGCTTAAAGTTGATAACCTTGGAATTGAAAGCCTTGTTAACAATAAAGTTAATCCAACGTTTAAACTAATTTCGGACGTGTTAGCAAATGTTAGTGAAATGGAACGTACCAACTCTAAAGAAAGACAAGCACAAGGAATTAAGATTGCGGTTGCACTGGGTAAATTTAAAGGACGTGTAAAGGGTAGTGGTGCAAGTGATAGCGAAGTACTAGAAAAGTATAAACTAGTTGTTAAAACACTTAATAACCATCCAGATTTATCACTTAGAAAAATAGCAAGTATTAGCGGTGTAAGCCTTGCGACTGTACAAAAAGTGAAAGGAATATTAGTTAAACAGTAAAGGTATATAATAAAGAAAGGCTATCGTAATTGATAGCCTTTTTACTTTGGTTGTATATAATATATTATCTACTTTTTGAAGCGTTCCTAAACATAGTAATTAGTTGTTTTTTTCAATCCATTCTTTTACACTTGCTTGCTGTTCCTCATTCAAAGTGTCTAATTCAATTACATTTTCAGTTGGTATCTTATTTATATCCTTGTTTGCTTCTTTTACAAATACAACACTTTTAAGTATAGCATTTTTTGTTACGCTTACATTACCATCATTAACACTATATGGTACATTAATTGAAGATAACATAACTGTACCATCTTGTTTGATTATTGCTTTAGCCTTACCATCAATAATTAATACTCTATAGTCTGGAATGCCGTTAGTGCCTTGACTTCTTTTTGCAAGTGCTTTTGTTATTCTTTCCTCAACACTTATAACTTGGTTACTAGGTTCAGTATCAAATTTTAAATTATATATTGAACTTATAATATCCTTTTCTTGCTTGTGTTGTTTCTCTAGTGTTTTTAATTCTTTAGCTTGTCTTTTAAGTGTTTGCATACGTGCATCACCAATATTAATAAAAAAATCGGTATAGTAATCTTCTCTGAATTTTGAAATTAGTGAACGTATATTTTGGCTGTTAGCTGTAATTGCATCACTTAATTTGTCAAATTCTCTTTCAATATTTGCAGTTACATTTACTCTTTCATTGTTAGCGGATTCAGTTTTTTCAAGTCTTTCAAGTGCTTCATTTAAATCTTGTTCGTATTCACGTCTTAATTTCTCTTTCTTTTGTTCTAGTGTTAAGTTTTCCATTTTAGTATATATTAGTTTGCTTTCTATATTTGAATGCAAATATTAAGTAATTATTTTCTTATTAACAAATCATAAATCAAATTCATTAATGTATAATCTATTTTCTTTGAGTATGTTATATGTTTTAGGTTCAACTCTAAATTTAAAATCAGTTGGTACGTCATAAGGATTATGAATATCATTTTGTATACGGTCAAACTCTTCTTTAATATCTTGTATCGGGGTTGTGAGTATATTATCCTTATACGTTGGGTCATTAAGAAAATGAAGTACTGATATGTATTTATAAATCTTTTGATTACGACCACCATATTTGCGCACACCATCCGCATATATAAATAACTTTAGTCGTTGGTTCGTATAAACAACACCGTTAATCTTTATCGTTAGATTAGCAAGTACATAACCATTACCAATATCATTAATTATAATACTATGCACAAACTGTTTGAATATACTCTTTAACTCGGGGCGGTTGTGTTGCGCCTTAACTATCATATCTCGGCTTGTAGCTTCAATATTGAAGTTTTTAACAGTTGTTACCTTAGAGAAAATATCTCTCTTTAAAAGTCCTATTTTATCTTTTAATAAAGTCATTTGTGTTAGTATGTCAGTTTCCATTTTAGTATATAAACTAAAGTTTGGATTCTGTGAAAGTGTCATAGTCGTTAAAAGGTTTTCGAGTTGTTTCTCTTTTGCAGTTAGTTCCTTTTGTTCATTCTTAAGTAACTGTTCTTGTTGTGTTAATTCCTTTTTGATTTGGTTTAGTAACACGTTTGGATTGTCTAATGTTTTTAATACACTATCAGTATTGATAATAAGATTGTAAATAACACTTTCAATCAAACTAATATTAATACTACGGTTTGCACATCGTTTTTTCAAACTGGATGTACATCTGTAAACTGCATCACCACCCGCAACATAACGACCCATATACACACGACCACAACAACCACAACGAATAACATCTTTAAGTAAGTATTCGTATTTGGTTAATATGTTTCTTGTGTTCTTTGATTTGAGTAATACATTGCAGTAATCGAACACCTCAACACTAACAATTGGGTCAACTTTTATAATTTCATCTTTATACTTTCGTTCTCCTTTGTAAATTGGATTAATTAATATTTGTCGTACTACTACATCAGTCCACTTTATTTCATTACCCTCTATGGTTGGTATTGATTTATTATACTTATATACTTTGTCTGGGTTTCTTTTTGCGTGTGTTGTTGGTATTAGCATAGTGTTAAGCGTTTGTGCTATTATACGTGTTCCTGTACCGTTTTTATAACTATCAAATATTTGTTCTATTATTAACCTTTCCTCTTCATCTATTATAACATAACCGTTTGCATCGCTTGTGTAACCGTATGGTTGCACACTATTTGACGTTTTACCCTCTTTGGCTCGCTTCATTTTCCCGCTTGCCATACGTGTTTTCATTTGTTCACTTTCCAAATCAGCAAATTCCATTAATACCTGTAATATGATACTAACTATTATATTTCTTTTACCGTTGGTATCGATTGTAGCTTGTTTAATACTATCAATCCATAACGGTATGTTTAACTCTGTTAGCTTGTCGATTATTTCACGTGTATTTTTTGGATTGCGACCGACACGGCTTATCTCTGTACAGTATATTATTTTGTATGTTTGCGGTTCATTTTCTATTATGCTTAACAACCTATTCATTTCGGGTCTGTCCTTTTGGTATCCGCTGACCATTTCGGCAAATACATCTATTTGCTCGTTAGTATATCCGTGTTGTAAGGCGATTCTTGTAAGGTCTTGTATTTGCCTGTGAAAAGATTGCTTGCCGTCTGTCGTTGAAACCCTTGCATATATACCTATTCTATCCATTTTTAACAGTTTTAAAGTACCGCAAATATATACCTACTAGTTTACAATAACAAGTGAGGTAAATATAGATAACGGAATAGGATACCATTTAGTGGGTTTGCCAGACAACGCCATCAAAGAGAGTAGCTATAGGATTGCTGCGGCACTCAAAAATAATGGATATAAAATGCCAGGCAAAAAAATCACCATTAATATGGCTCCTGCAGATTTAAGAAAAGAAGGATCTGCCTATGATTTGACCTTAACCATTGGGATTCTGGTAGCTTCGGAACAAATAAAGGCACAAGAGTATGCACAATACATCATCATGGGAGAACTCTCCTTGGACGGGAGTTTGCAGCCCATACGTGGGGCATTGCCCATTGCTATAAAAGCAAAAGAAGAAGGTTTTAAAGGTTTTTTTTTGCCAAAGCAAAATGTTAAAGAAGCTGCAATAGTTGCCGGATTAGACGTCTATGGCGTAGAAACCGTACAAGAAGTTATTGATTTTTTGGAAGGGAAAGGCACGTTGGAACCCACCGTAATAGACACCCGAAAAGAGTTTTATAAAGATTTAGATTTTCCGGAATTTGATTTTTCGGACGTGAAAGGGCAGGAGTCTATCAAAAGAGCCATGGAAATTGCTGCTGCAGGAGGACATAATATTATTTTGATAGGTCCGCCTGGAGCCGGAAAAACAATGCTAGCAAAGCGTTTGCCTAGTATTTTGCCGCCCATGACCTTGCGCGAAGCATTAGAAACCACCAAAATACATAGCGTTGCAGGTAAATTGAAAGAAGTAGGTTTGATGCACCAACGCCCCTTTAGGAGTCCGCACCATACGATCTCTAATGTGGCATTGGTAGGCGGGGGCAGCTACCCACAACCTGGAGAAATTTCAATGGCACACAACGGCGTATTGTTTCTGGATGAATTACCAGAGTTCAAGCGCGATGTTCTGGAGGTCATGCGCCAGCCTCTAGAAGATAGAGAGGTAACCATCTCTAGAGCCAAGTTTACGGTTACCTATCCTTCGTCTTTTATGTTGGTGGCTAGCATGAATCCGAGTCCAAGCGGTTTTTTTAACGATCCAGATGCACCACAAACCTCTTCGCCACACGAAATGCAACGGTATTTAAGTAAAATATCGGGGCCATTATTGGACAGAATTGACATACATATTGAAGTAACCCCAGTACCTTTTGATAAATTATCCGAGGATAAAAAAGCCGAAAGTAGCATCCTTATCCGAAAACGGGTCACTACAGCCCGAGAACTACAAACCAGTAGATTTGAAACAATGCCCCACATTCATTACAACGCCCAAATGAATACCAAACAAATTCGAGCGTATTGTGCCTTAGACGATAAATCAAAGCAATTACTAAAAACAGCAATGGAACGACTGCATCTTTCTGCTAGAGCCTATGACAGAATTTTAAAAGTTGCTCGTACCATTGCCGATTTGGAACCCTCTGCTAGTATAGAATCGTCCCACATTGCCGAAGCAATACAATACCGGAGTTTGGATCGTGATGGTTGGTTGGGATAGTCTATAAACAAAAAAAATTGGGAGTTGCTCCCAATTTTTTTTGTTATTCTGACGCTAGAGTTATCGTATAGACTCAAACGTATTTCCTTGTTGGATGTCTCCTGTTTTATACCCTTTAAGAAACCAAAATTTACGTTGTTCAGAAGTTCCGTGCGTAAAGGATTCTGGAACAATATGCCCTTGCATTTTGGATTGTATAGCATCATCTCCTACAGCATGAGCGGCACTTAAAGCCTCATCTAAATCACCATCTTCAAGAATGGCATTCATTTTTTGGTTGTAATGTGTCCAAACCCCTGCGTAAAAATCTGCTTGTAACTCCAAAGCAACAGACAATTTATTAGCCTCTGCTTTGCTTTTGCCTTGTTGCATCTGGCGCATTTTGGCAGAAGTGCCTAATAGTGTTTGCACATGGTGTCCTATCTCATGAGCAATCACATAGGCTGTTGCAAAATCGCCACCTTTGGCCCCAAAACGAGTTTTTAATTCTTCAAAAAAAGACAAATCCATATACACTTTTTGATCTCCAGGGCAATAAAAAGGGCCAGAATCCGAAGAAGCATTACCACATTTAGTGGCTACAGCTCCTGTAAACAAAACTAAATTTGGTTTTTTGTACGTTAAATTATTTTCATTAAAAATAGTAGTCCAAACATCTTCATTATCCACCAACACGGCATTGACAAAATCTCTTTCTTCTATTTCTTTTGCAGTTAGATCTCTTTGTTCTGTAGGGGCACTTTGTCCTTGGTTCATTTGCTCTAATATGGGTGTGAGCATTTGGGCATTTTCGCCACCAAAAACATTTAAGAGCAGTATTACAATGCCAATAATTCCTCCACCTACAATTGTTTTGCCACCAGAGGACATGCCTCTTCGATCTTCTAAATTATCACTTTTGCGTCTGCCTTGCCATTTCATAGTGTTGTTTTTTTGAGCTTTTAAATTTTATAAAAACGAATTTAATTTTTTTTTGGTAAAAAAAGCGCTTAAATTTTAAAAAAAGTAGTTTTTCAAGAAGGTTTCTAAACACCAAAATAAGTAGTTACTTTAGTCGAGGGCTATTTTACAGGGTTAAATGGATCTAAAACCATAGGTTATACTAAAGGCAATTCCTCTGGTTGTTCTGGATCGTCAAATCCTATTATGGCTTTATAAAGGGCATAATTTAGCGCATACATAATAGGTATGGTAAAAAATACGCCAATACAACAGCCCACAAAACCTACTAAAGAACCAATAAATGCAGTGACAATTAATGCTACAATCACAAATGGATTTTTTAAAACCAGCTGGATACTGGCAGTAATGGCTTCTGTAGGATTTAAGTTACCAAAAATAATTAAAGGAATGGTCAAAAGGGTGAAAATACTAATGCAGATACTACTGAAACTACCCAATAAAGGTAAATTGATGTAATTAAATAATGTAGAAAGAACCGCATTGCTGATACTAATAATTAAGGTTGCAGTAATTATTTTGATAAAATAAGGAGCCTTATAGTAGGTAAAAATGGCGCTACTATTGAATGCTTCGTCTCGGTCTGCAGCTTGGGCCATTTTAATAAAGCCAGCAAAAAAAGGACCTATTAAAAGAGAAATCAAAATGAGAGATACTAAATAAATAAATAAGTTAATTCCTACTAGGTTTTCGAGGGCTAAATTTTCTGGATTTGCCATTTGCGCTAAAGCGGCCATGCCAAAGGTTAGAACAAAACCTCCTGCCAAAAGCATGCCCATCAGTACCGAAAATACTAAGATTATGGATCCGGCATATAATGCGATTTTTTTGTAGTTTTCAAAAGCATCATTAAAGACGGTTCCAAAATCCAACTCCAAACCATTGGCTTTTATTTTTTCAATTTTTTGTTGTGTAGTGGTCATAATTTTTTTGATGTATTTGGTTATATTTTAAAATAAACGTCTTCCAAAGGCACTCTAAAACGCTCGGAATAAATTCCTGTCTGATCTTTTATTCCACAGGCTAAAACCATATTGATGGCTGCTGAGGCAGGCAAACGAAGTATTTTTTTGACCCTTAAAGAATCAAAACCTTCCATTGGACAGGTGTCATAGTCTATTGCAGCCATACTATTGATAAAGTTTTGTGCCGCTAGACCTGCGCTTTTTTGTGCCACAATATCCATATCTTTTTTGGTGGTTTGTCGGTATACGGGTTTGAAAACACCTATAATTTGAAAAATAAAAAATTTAATCCATCCTAAAATTCCTAAAAAATCCAAGTATAGTGTTGGAATTAATTTTTGATAGTATTGAAGCGCAAATTGCTCTCTTTTGGTATATTGTTCCGTTGGTTTGTTGCCAAATTGAGATTTTAAAAAAGCAATATTGGCTGCTGCTCTTTTTTTCCACAAATCCTTTCGGACAACTACCACCACCATTTGTTGGGCAGTTTTGGCTGCATTTTGGTTCAAACAAGCCTTAGCCATATTCTGTAGTATTTCAGGAGAGCTAATGTGGTAAAATTCCCAAAGTTGCATGTTGCTGCTGGAGGGTGCTAGCGTAGCCAATCGGATGCATTCTTTTACCTTGGCATCTTCTAAGGCATCTTTTTTAAAAACCCTTACGGATCTGCGGTATTCAATAGCTTGAGCGACTGTTTTTTGATTGGTTAAATCCATTTTAATATTTTTTTGATTGTTTTCAATTTATCTTTATACGGAGCATAGCGCATGGGCAAATCCAGCCAATTGGCTTTTTTGACAATGCTTTTGTGGTGCGAAAAAACATTAAAACTTAACGCACCATGGTAGGCACCCATACCGCTGTGACCAACTCCTCCAAAAGGCAGTCTTTTGTTTGAAAAATGAATGATGGTATCGTTTATACAGCCACCACCAAAGGAGTAAGAAGTAATTATCTTGCGGGCAAAGGCATTATTTTTTGTAAAAACATAGAGCGATAATGGTTTTTCGTAAGTAGAAACAATTTGTTGTAAATCCGTGGCATTGGTATAGGTCAAAATAGGCAATATAGGTCCAAATATTTCTTCTTGCATGAGCAAACTATCTACTGTAGTTTCTGCAATAAGTGTGGGAGCAATGTAATTGTCTTCTGGGTCTGTTTGGCCACCGTGCACTATTTTTTTAGGATCTATTCTTTCGGCGAGTCTTTTCCAGTTTTTATGGTTGATAATTCGGGCATAATCCGGAGAGTTTCTCGGGTTTTGTCCGTAAGCCAGAATTATTTCTTCTTTTAAATGTTTTATAAGTTCGTTATAAACGTCTTTTTGAACCAAAAGATAATCTGGTGCAATACAGGTTTGTCCTGCGTTTATAAATTTTCCCCAAACAATTCTTTTTGCAGCGCAGGCTATGGCAGCAGTTTGGTCTACAATACAAGGGTTTTTGCCCCCCAACTCTAGTGTAATTGGAGTTAAATGGATTGCTGCCGCTTTTGCTACAATTTTTCCTACGGGAACACTTCCGGTAAAGAAAATATAATCCCAGCGTTGTGCTAACAATTCTTGAGAAACTGCCACACCACCTTGGACCACCTCGACATGTTCTGGTCCAAAGGTTTTGGAAATAATTGTGGCTAATACCGCAGCAGTTTTAGGGGTTAATTCGGATGGTTTTAAAACTACTTGATTACCGGCTGCAACAGCAGCTATTAATGGCGCTAAGGCTAGTTGGTATGGGTAGTTCCAAGGGGCAATAACTAATACTTTGCCGTACGGTTCTTTGTAAATAAAATCGGTAGATGGAAAATTAAGTATAGAAGGTAAAACGGCTTTGGGTTTGGCCCATTTTTTTAAATTTTTGATGGTTTCTTTTAACTCCGTTACGATATAACTGGTTTCGGTAAGTACGGTTTCAAAAGCAGGTTTTTTAAAATCAAGGTATAGGGCATTTATAATCTCTTTTTCGTGTAGCACTACCTGATGCAAAAGTGTCGTAAGTACTTCTTTGCGATAATTGAGGTCTGTTTTAAAATCCATTGTAGCGTTTTTTAGGCCAACCTAATAGTTGTTGGGTTATAATGCGTTCCATAGTACTTCCTGGGGTACGGGTGCCGTAATTTTTAGTTCGTTTTTAGTCACCGGATGAATAAACACCAACTCTCGAGCATGTAGATGGATGCCTCCATCTGGATTGCTACGGTCAAAACCGTATTTTAGATCCCCTTTTATTGGACAACCAATGGCTGCTAATTGTGCTCTAATTTGATGGTGTCTGCCGGTATGCAAGGCAACTTCTAGGGCAAAATAATGGTTTAATTCTTTAAAAACGGTATAGTCCAGATGTGCCATTTTGCTGTCTGGAACTTCTTTTATGTGGGCTTTGGAACTGTTGTTTTTTTCGTTTCGTTTGAGATAATGGATTAAACTATCTTTTGGTTTTTCGGGTTTATTTTTTACAATAGCCCAGTAGGTTTTTTGGGTTTGTCTGTTCTTAAATAGTTCATTGAGTCTGGTGAGCGCCTTGCTCGTTTTTGCAAAAGCGACAATTCCGGTAGTGGGTCTGTCCAAACGATGTACTACTCCCAAGAAAACCTCTCCTGGTTTGTTGTATTTATCTTTAATATATTCTTTTACCACATCGGATAGTGGTTTGTCTCCGGTTTTGTCTCCTTGAACAATATCTCCTACGCGTTTGTTTATCACAATAATGTGGTTGTCTTCGTGTAAAACTTGTAGGTTATTTTTGGTAGAAATTATTTTCAAAATAAGAAGGAATGCTTTGGATTAATATGCAAATAACGAGGGTTCTTTTTTAAGAATATTTTTTAATATTGCTCTTTTTCGTTAGGGAAATCACTAGATTTTACATCAGCTACATATTGGCTGATGGCGGTGGTCATTCCTTGGTATAGATCCATATAACGACGCAAAAACCGAGGGCTAAATTCTTTGTTCATCCCTAACATATCATGAATGACTAAAACTTGTCCATCTACGCCACCACCGGCACCAATACCTATTACTGGTATGGCAATACTTTGGGCTACTTTTTGGGCTAGGTGTGCGGGTATTTTTTCTAGAACAAGAGCAAAACATCCCAAACGTTCTAATAATTGTGCGTCTTCTACAAGTTTGTCTGCCTCTGCTTCTTCTTTTGCTCGGACGGTATAAGTTCCAAATTTATAGATGGATTGTGGTGTTAAACCCAAGTGTCCCATTACTGGAATTCCGGCATTTAATATTTTTTTGATGGATTCTTTTATTTCTTTTCCGCCTTCTAGTTTTACGGCATGTCCGCCGCTTTCTTTCATGATCCGAATGGCAGAGCGTAAGGCTTCTTTGGGATCGGATTGGTAGCTACCAAAGGGTAGATCGACCACAACCAAGGCTCTCTCTGTAGCCCGTACTACCGATGAGGCATGATAAATCATTTGGTCTAAGGTAATAGGAAGGGTGGTTTCGTGCCCTGCCATCACGTTGGAGGCCGAATCTCCTACCAGAATTACATCAATGCCTGCGGAGTCAACAATTTTTGCCATGGTATAATCATAGGCAGTTAACATGGAGATTTTTTCTCCATTGGCTTTCATGTCAATTAAGGACTTGGTGGTAATTCTTTTATAATCTTTTTTTGCTACAGACATAGTTGTTTTTTTGGAATGGTAAAAGTACTAAAACAATTTTTTAGGAATAACATAAAAGAACAGGAGTTTGTAGCGTCTTTTTTGGGCATACTTACCATAAACAATTTTAAAAACTAATTTTCTAGCAAAATACGTGCTATTATAGCCATGCTTTGCTCTGTTGTGGTATGGTTGGTGTCTATGGCTAAACTACTATTGCCATAGGGCGCATAAACCGCTGCGTTGGTAATGCTAAATAGCCCTACGGTAGGTGTTTTGGAGGCGGTTGCTAGATGCATCATGCCGCTATCTGCACCAATAAAAACGCTAGTATTTGCTATAAAGGCAGCAATTTCTCTAATGTCTTTGCTATAAAAAGTAGGTGCTTTAAAACCAATTTGAGAAACATTTTCAACAGGCAATACCTCTACAATGTTGTAGTCCGGAAACGTCTTTTGCAACGATTGGTAAAAAGATTCCCACCAGGTAGGAGTGTAGCATTTCTCTCCCGTTGCAAATGTAAAAATAGCAATTGTTTTCTGGTCATTCTGGACACGATCTTCAAGTATTTTGCTTGCCTGCTTAATTTCGGAAGAGGTTAATTTTAGATCTAAAGAAGCAATAGGGCGGTGGCTATCTTTAAGCCCCAAAAGGCTTAAGTAATGCCTAAAATTATAGACTGGGTTTTTAGCAATATGCACATAATCATCAAATTGACTGCTTAAATCGGCAATGTCATCACCAAAAAATTTAAATTTTCCGTTAGCAAATTGTGCCGAAAGCCTTCCAGAAGAAGAGTTTTTCATAACATTAATTACAATGTCGTACTTGTGTTTTCGGATTGCCATCCACCCTTTTAGGTATTCCAAAAGAGATTGGAATGGTTTTCGGGGCAACCGGATGATGCGTTGGATGTTTTTGTAGTTGGCAAAAATACTAGGAGCAGCATTTCCGTTGACAAATAAATCAATTTTGGCATCCGGAAAAGTAGTGGTTATTTCTTGCAACAAAGGAGTTAGCAGTAGTTGGTTGCCTAATCTAGGGTTGGGTCTGCATACTAAAATTCGCGTAACTTTTATTTTGGTAATATCTGCAGTGCTATCCAAATGCGAGTTCCCAATATTTCGGGTCAAGGTTCGCATTATTTTTCTTCGGACAACATTTATTTCGCTCTTTATGCTCATCTGGTTTATTTTCGGTTTTAAAAACAAAAGCCCCAATCTTTAGTTGCTAAAAAAAATTGTTTAAAAGGTATTGGGATCTGCGTTTTGTTTTTGCCAAAGAAACAATTTTTTTTTAAGACTTTCCTTTTGATACACATTATCTTAAAGTCATTTTTTGTTTATAAAACAACACGCAAACGCAATACATGTACCGCTAAAAAGTTCTTTTTTTTTGGAAAGAAAGTTAAAACAGCAGTTTTATAAAATTTAAACAGGTATTTTTTCAATCAAAACAGCATGGTTCTCTGCGGTCAAATACGTACAGGTCATTTCCAGGATGTCAATACGCCATTTGGCAATACCACATTGGGCTGCCTGTTGGCAAAAAGTGATATAATCACTCTGACCGTCTTGGTGTTGTACTAAATTTTGTATCAAGAGCGGTTTGTTTACCGTAGTGGCAAGAGCAAAATCAGGATGTTTTTGGTCTGTGTGCACTTGGTGGCCAGCGGCTCCATAATAAACCACGTGACTGTCTTGGGTATAGGTATCGTATCCTTCAACTCCCATGGCTATTAATTCTTGAATATACTGGGTAAAATCAGGGCCAGTTTTTACTTTATCGTAGGCTTGTTTAATTTGTTCTAGGCTAAACATAAGGGGTGGTGTTTTTTAGTGTGTATATTTTAATTTTTGGGTTCAAATTTTGGCTGTATTTTATCTACAGTAATAACCCTATAGGTGTTTGCGTTTACGGTTATTTTAATATTGTTTTTAGAATTGATGATATAAAAATTTTTGCCAATTTTTTCAAAAAAAGGCATTTCGGTTTCTTTTATACTAGCAAACAGCATAGTTTCGATGGCTAAATTGGTGAGTTGGGTATGTAGTTTTTTATTGATCCGACCATAAACCAATTCGGTGTAACAAAGATTTTTTAAAATAGTATCTTGAAGTGTGTTCATTATTAATTTTTTTGTAAAAATTACTCACAAAGAAACGCTTTTTTTAGTAGTATTTGCGAGTAAATGAAAACCAATTGGCGGTGTTTTGTAAACCAAAACAAAGTGCCTCCTAAAGCAATAGTTTTACTTTGCGTAAGGCACTTTGTTTGTTATTTTGGATAGAATGTAGCGCGTGGTGGATGCTTTTGTGTCTAAAAAGTTCTAGTTTTTTGTCACGACACTTATGGCGTTAATTATCCCAAAAAAGCCTTGAATTGGTCGTAGGTTTTAATTGCAGTACGTACTTTTTCTTTGTTTAAAACACCTTCTATTTGTGCCGGAAGCGCTAATTTTATGCCTAAAGTAGGTTCTACTATATCCAAAAATTTGATAGGGTGGGCGGTTTCCAAGAAAACGCCAAGTGCACCAGGTTGGTTTTGTAATT
Organism: Flavobacterium crassostreae; assembly: GCF_001831475.1. Classification (NCBI taxonomy): domain Bacteria; kingdom Pseudomonadati; phylum Bacteroidota; class Flavobacteriia; order Flavobacteriales; family Flavobacteriaceae; genus Flavobacterium; species Flavobacterium crassostreae. Next base: position 1,705,862 of record NZ_CP017688.1, read on the forward strand.
CTTTTTGTAACCCTAAATATCCCACAGCACCATGCGGCTCGGCTATGTAGCCGTTGGTGTCATAAATTGTTTTCATGGCCGCAATGGTTTGGGTATCTGTAAAAGTAAACGAAGAAAAATCCTTATCAAATTGTGTTAAATCATTTTGGTACATTTCTTGGATACGAATAAAATTACTTGGATTGCCTACATCCATTGCGTTAGAAATGGTTGCCTTAGAGGGTTTTGGGTCATAGATTCCGTTTTCTAGAAAGCGAGGTACGGTATCATTTGCATTAGTGGAAGCTACAAAATGGGCAATAGGCAATCCCATTTTTTTGGCAATAATTCCGGCACAAATATTCCCAAAATTGCCACTCGGACAAGAGAAGATCAAGGGTTTATTTTGGTTTTTAAGAGCTTTGTATGCAAAGAAAAAATAAAACATTTGCGGCAACCAGCGTGCAATATTGATAGAATTGGCTGAGGTCAAATGGAGGTGTTTTAAATCCGCATCCAGAAAGGCTTTTTTGACCATGTCTTGGCAATCATCAAATACGCCATCTACCTCAAGTGCTCTGATATTTTGTCCTAGTGTAGTGAGCTGGCGTTCTTGAATGTCGCTCACTTTGCCTGATGGATACAAAATAACCACTTCAACTCCTTTTACTCCCAAAAAACCACTAGCAACCGCACCACCGGTATCTCCGGATGTGGCTACCAAAACGGTGTTTTTGCTGTCTTTTTGGTCTTTGTTAAAATAGCCCAAACACCGCGACATAAATCGGGCACCTACATCCTTGAAAGCCATAGTAGGGCCGTGGAATAATTCGAGAGAATAGATTCCGTTTTCTACGGCTACCACCGGAAAATCAAAGCACAGTGTTTCGGCAATAATCTCCTTTAGTTTGCCCTCAGGAATTACATCTCCTACAAACTGTTGTATTGCTTGAAAGGCAATTTCTTGGTTAGATAAATTTTCGATTGAATCAAAAAATGCTTGCGGCAAAGGGGTGATTGTTTCCGGAAAATACAATCCTTTATCGCTTGCTAACCCTTGTATAACAGCTTCTTGAAAAGAAACCTTTGGGGCATTATGGTTTAAACTGTAGTATTTCATTGTGATTTTATATTTCGGATTGAAGAGTGCTTTTTTTTGATTTCTCTACGGAAACTAAGTTATCTCCGAGATCAAAAATGAGGAATCTAAAATCGTAATTGTTTAATTAGTTTTCTATTATTCTCACGCCGTCTGGATTTACTCTCGAAACATGCATTTCATACGGCAATTGCATTTGGTCATAGACTTCGCTCATGGCTTTGGCAATTTTGTAGGCAGTTGTTTTGCCTTTGCTTAAAGCAAAAATAGAAGGACCAGATCCGGATATCCCAGAACCCAAAGCACCGTTTTCTAAAGCAGTTTGTTTGATTACATCAAAGCCCGGAATCAATACACTGCGCAGTGGTTCTACAATTTCATCGTGTAGAGACCTGCCTATTAAATGGTAATCTTTGGTGTACAATCCAGCAATTAATCCGCCAAGATTTCCCCATTGGATGATGGCTTTTTGTAACGAAACATTTTGTTTTAAAACCGATCTGGCATCTGCGGTTTTCAACTCAATTTGCGGGTGCACTACGGTGGCATATAATTCAGAAGGGCTTTCTATTTGGATAATATCCAGCGGTGCATAACTACGCACTAGTGTAAAACCACCCAAAAGGGCAGGAGCCACATTGTCGGCATGGGCGTTTCCGCAGGCTAGTTTTTCGCCTTGCATGGCAAAGGGTACCAAATCTTTGGTTGCAAAAGGGCGGCCTAGCAATTCGTTAATTCCAAAAACAGCTCCTGCTGAACTAGCAGCGCTGCTCCCGATGCCGCTTCCGGCCTGGATTTTTTTGTAAATTTCGATTTCAAAACCAGCATCCGAATTTAAGGCTTTTAGCAGTGCCAAAGCAGCAACACCAGCAACATTTTTTTCGGTTTCAAGCGGTAAATTAGCGCCAACTATTTTGGTGATTCGCACCCCTTTGAGGGCAGATTTTTTAATAATCATTTCGTCGCCCACATTGTCCAAACACAATCCGAGAACATCAAATCCACAAGATAGATTGGCAATTGTTGCGGGGCAAAATATTTTTATTTCGTTCATATTTTTTTGGTTTCAGGTTTAAACAGTACCTATTCGGATAACATCTGCAAAAATTCCAGAAGCAGTAACCGCAGCACCAGCACCAGCACCTTTTATTAATAGCGGTTGGTCTACGTATCTATCTGTATAAAACAATACGATATTGTCTTTTCCTTCTAGGTTGTAAAAAGGGTGGTCTTTTGGGATAAATTGCAAACCTACGCTGGCTTTTCCATCTTCAAATTGTGCTACAAATTTCAGGCGGCTGTCTTTGGCATTGGCTTCTGCTAAAATAGCCTCAAAATGGCTGGCGTATTGGGTTAAAGAGGTGAAAAAATCGTTATTATTTGTGGTTTCCATACAGGGAGCCGGAAGGAAAGATTGGTTTTCAATTTCTTCAATTTCCATTTGGTACCCGCTTTCGCGAATTAAAATCAGAATCTTTCTAGCCACATCTATACCGCTTAAATCAATCTTAGGGTCTGGTTCTGTAAAACCTTGTACTCCAGCTTCTTTTACCACATCGTGAAACGAATTATTGGTGTCAAAATTGTTGAAAATAAAGTTCAAACTACCGGATAATACGGCTTGTATTTTATGGACTTTATCTCCGGATGCTACCAAGTTTTTGACGGTGTCTATGACCGGTAATCCAGCACCAACATTGGTTTCAAACAAAAAAGGAGCGTTGTGTCTGCGGGATAAGTTTTTTAGGTTTTTGTAATTATCAAAAGCAGAGGAGCAGGCAATTTTGTTGCAGGTTACTACCGCTACACTTTCTTTTAAATACTGCGCATAGCTTTGCGCTACATCTTGGTTGGCGGTAATATCTACAAAAATACTGTTGCGCAAGTTTAGATTTTTTACTTGCTCAATAAAGTCTTGTTGTTCTGCTTTTTGACCTTGGTCTAAACTGGTTTGCCATGTTTTTAAATCAATACCGTCTTCTTCAAAAAGCATTTTTCTTGAATTGGCCAATGCAATAACTCTGAGGTTTATTTTTAGGTTTTCTTTTAAAAATTTCTTTTGTTTGCTGATTTGCTCCATAAATTTTTGGCCAACGTTACCAACTCCAATTACAAACAAATTGAGTTGTTTGGTGTTGTCTTCAAAAAAACGTTCGTGGAGGGTATTTAAGGCTTTTTTAATGTCTCTTTCGTTGATTACTGCCGAGATGTTTCGTTCTGAAGCACCCTGAGCAATGGCGCGAATATTAACGTTGTTTTTGCCTAATGTGCTAAACATTTTACCACTCAATCCTTGGTGGTTTTTCATGTTTTCGCCCACCAAGGCAACGATGCATAAGTTGCTTTCTAGAATGCAAGGTGCTACTTTGTTTTGTGCTATTTCTACCTCAAAAGCCTTGTTAATGGCTAGTTGCGCGCTAGGAGCATCGGTGTCCAAAACACCAATACAAATAGAATGCTCTGAGGAGGCTTGGGTAATAAAAATTACATTTACATTGGCTTGTGACAGCACTTCAAACAACCTCTTGGAGGAGCCCAAAACGCCAATCATGCCGGGGCCTTCAAGGGTGATTAAAGAGATGTGATCGATATGGCTAATTCCTTTTACCGGATTTCCATTTGCGGCAGCGTTATTGGATATAATAGTACCTTCGGCTTCGGGTTCAAAAGTATTTTTGATTAGAATAGGAATGTTTTTTTGTAGCACCGGTTGGATTGTTGGTGGGTACAAAACTTTGGCACCAAAATGCGATAACTCCATTGCTTCTTGATACGAAATGGTAGCAATAGGTTGCGCTTGTTTGACTATTCGGGGGTTGGCAGTGTACATGCCGTTTACATCGGTCCATATTTGCAGATCGGTTGCATGGAGGGCTGCTGCTACAATTGCGGCAGTATAATCGGACCCGCCACGGCCTAAAGTTGTGGTGATGCCTTCGGGTGTTGCAGCAATAAACCCAGGAACAACCAATACTTGATGCTCGTTATTGGCATAAAAATCCGAGATTAATCGGTTGGTTAATTCAAAATTTACTGCTGCTTTTCCAAAATGATTATTGGTTTGGATCCATTCTCTGCTGTCTTTATAACTGCTGTTTTTTATGGTTTGTTGTAAAGCTTGGGCAAGGATGTAGGAGGAGAGTAGTTCTCCAAAACTTAAAATAGTATCTGCTGTTCTGGGAGATAATTCACTCAAAAGAAAACAACCATCCAATAGGGTTTCTAGATGGTTAATTATGCGCTTGATGTGGCTCAGAGGACTGCTTTGCTCGTTTACGGGAACTAATTCTTTGAGTAGTTCTAGATGCATTTTTTCAATTTGAGCAAGAGTTTCTTTGTAATTCTCGTTCTTAACAGCGGCTTGTTGGGCGGCGCTTTGCAATAAATCGGTAACCGAATGTAGGGCCGAAACCACAACGACTAACTTGTTCTGGGAGGCTTGTTTTTGAATAATATTTAGGACTAATTTTATATTTATAGCATTGGCTACGGAGGTTCCGCCAAATTTTAATACTTTCATGTATAGGATGTTTTAATGTTTTTGAGATAGGTTTATGTTGCACCAGAAAGTTATTTCAAAAAAAATGAAATAACGATACTATTGATGATATGTAAAATGTATACCCCTAAGGGGTAATAATTGTAATAGAAGTGCGAATAATAGTAATAACAGCAGTGCCAATCCAAATTGGAGTGGGTATCGAAGAGTGATATGTTGCGCTGTATATATTCATTGTTGCCAAAAATACGTGTTTTTATATAGTAATAAAAATAATTATTCGTTTTTTGCGAATATTTCAAACAATTGCTGGTTTAGCCAATTAGTTGTCAATTAAATACTAAAAAGAGCTGTTCTGGTTGCTATTGCTATACTTTTAAGCTATTGGTTGGGTTTATAGCGTAATTTCAGGCCGTTTTTAGGTTGATTGATATAAATAATTTAGGTATTGCGGGTGTTTTTAATGGTATTTTAAATTATTAGGAATTAATGTTGCTTTTTAATATTGATTTATCCAATTTTGACACTCAAATTTAAGCCCAATGGAAAACACACATTACATCAGTTCTGACACCTTAACTCTAGATATAGTTCGTGAAATTGTTAGCGAACATAAAAGTTTGGCTTTATCCGAAGAAGCAAAAGTTAACATTCAAAAATGCCGAGATTATTTGGACGAAAAAATGGCTTCTCACTCGGGACCTATTTATGGTATAAACACGGGTTTTGGGTCTCTTTGTGATGTAAAAATTTCTAATGAAAATTTATCTAAACTACAAGAAAACCTGGTCAAATCCCACTCTTGTGGTACAGGTGATGAGGTACCTAGTGCTATTGTTAAGTTAATGCTGTTGCTCAAGATCCAATCCTTGAGTTATGGGCATTCGGGCGTGCAAATACAAACAGTAGAGCGTTTGATTGCATTTTATAATAAAGAGGTTTTGCCGGTGATTTATACCCAAGGCTCCTTAGGTGCTTCGGGCGATTTGGCTCCCTTAGCACATTTGTCTTTGCCTTTGCTAGGGGAGGGCGAGGTGTATTTTGAAGGAAAAAAAGTATCTTCGAGCGTGGCGCTGCAACATTTTGGGTGGGAGCCACTTGTTTTAAAATCCAAAGAAGGTTTGGCGTTACTAAACGGAACCCAATTTATGAGCGCCTATGGAATGCATTTATTATTGAAGGCCAAAAAATATGCATACCTAGCGGATTTAATTGCAACCATCTCTTTAGAAGCATTTGATGGCAGGATAGAACCCTTTAATGAGTTGATCCACTTTATAAGACCGCATAAAGGACAAATAGTAACCGCTAACAGAATAACTAATTTTCTGGAAGGAAGCCAAATTATAGCCAAAGAGAAAACACAGGTACAGGATCCGTATTCCTTTAGATGCATACCACAGGTGCATGGAGCGTCAAAAGATGCTATAGATTATGTAGAAAAAGTTTTTAAAACCGAGATAAATTCGGTTACCGATAATCCAAATATTTTTAGAGATAGTGATGCCATAATTTCAGGAGGTAATTTTCATGGGCAGCCCTTGGCTTTGGCTTTAGATTTTATGAGTATAGCTTTGGCTGAATTAGGAAGTATTTCGGAGCGCAGAACCTTCCAGCTGATTTCAGGATTACGCAATTTACCGGCATTTTTGGTTACTAACCCTGGCTTGAACTCTGGTTTGATGATTCCGCAATACACTGCCGCTAGTATTGCCAGTCAGAACAAACAATTAGCCACTCCATCGAGCGTGGATAGTATTGTGTCTAGCAACGGGCAAGAAGATCACGTAAGCATGGGCGCTAATGGTGCTACCAAAGCACTGCGTATAATGGATAATTTAGAACAAATATTGGCTATTGAATTAATGAACGCCTCACAGGCAATACCTTATAGAGAGCCACTGCGTTCGAGCGAATTTATAGAATTATTTTTAAAATCCTACCGACAAGAAGTGCCCTTTGTTACCGAAGATAGAATTTTGCATTACGATATAAAGAAAACAGTAGCGTTTTTGAATAGTTTTGTGATCCATAAAGAATTATTGTAACAAAATAAATGTTCAGGTAAAAAAAATCAATTAAATTCGCACTTCTAAAAAATAAAATAACAATGTCATTAAATAGTCTCTTTCAGTTTTTGGTACCAAAAGACAAAAAATTCTTTCCGCTTTTTGAAGAAGCATCTAACAATTTAATAGAACTAGCTTCTCATTTGCATGAAGCAGTAAACCTTCCTTTAAAAGAAAGAGAAGAACTTTTTGAGAAAATTGACACCTTAGAACAAAAAGGCGAGGATATAACCCGTCAAACCAATTTAGAGTTGAGCAGAAATTTTATTACCCCTTTTGATAGAGAAGATATTCATTCTTTGATAACCTCTATAGATAATGTGGCGGATAATTTGCATGGAGCCTCTAGCAGAATGCGTTTGTATCAAGTAGATAAAATTACTAAGTCCATTCGAAAACTAACGGAAATTAACCTTGAAGCTTGTCAGAATATAGATCTAGCCGTTAAAGAACTAAAAAACTTTAAAAACATTCCTAATATTACTGCTGCTTGTGCCAGAATTAGCAAGTTAGAAAACAAATCTGACACGGTATATAACAAAGCGGTATTTGAAATTTTTGAGAACGAAACCGATGTCAAAAATATCATCAAATATAAAGAAGTTTTGTCCGTGTTAGAAACAGCAACAGATAAATGCAAGAGTGTAGCAAGTGTTTTAGAATCTATTGCTGTGAAGCATTCTTAATTTAACGGTTTACTTTTCTGAAAATATATTTATGGAATTTACTTTACTCTTAATTATTATAGTTCTAGCGCTAATATTTGATTACATCAATGGTTTTCATGATGCTGCAAATGCTATAGCTACAGTGGTTGCTACCAAGGTTCTGACACCTTTTCAGGCAGTGCTTTGGGCAGCTTTTTTTAATTTTTTGGCCTATTGGGTCTTTGGTTTTGGAGTTGCAGATACGGTAGCCAAAACGGCCAATAGTATGGAAATTAATTTGGTGGTGATTCTCTCGGGAGTTATTGCCGCAATTATTTGGAATTTATTTACTTGGTGGCAAGGTATTCCGTCCAGTTCTTCGCATACCTTAATTGGAGGATTTGCGGGTGCGGCCATTGCACATGCTGGTTTTGGTGTTGTGTCTTGGTACAAAGTTAATAAAGATGGCGGCATGCCGTCTGGGGTACTAATTATTGTAGCCTTTATTGTATTGGCTCCTTTAATTGGGGCATTGATCTCGTACTTAATCTCTTTGTGGTTGTTGCATTCTTCCAAAAAAACCTTGGCGCCCAAATTAGTTACTCTAGCTCTAATGGTAGGTACCGTTTGGTTTGTTGCTAGTCAAATGATGCCGTATGACGCTATTGAGAAACCGCGTTTTGAATCCCATTTTTGGAGTGTAATTTTGGAGTCTCATAATATCAAATGGTTTTTGGTGGCCTTTATCGTGTTGTCGGTGAGTACTTTTTGTTTAATTTTTAGTTTTTTGAACTTAAACCAAGCTACTTATTGGTTAAAAAAAATGCAATTACTCTCTTCTGCAGCCTTTAGTTTGGGTCATGGCGGAAATGATTCTCAAAAAGTAATGGGAATTATAGCAGCAGCCGTTGCGGTATTTATACACACCACAGGAGCAGCCCAAGAGAGTATGCCGGAGTGGTTGGATGTAGTACTGCCTAATAGTCAAGGTGCATTCAAAATGCCTGCTTGGATTCCGTTGGCTTGTTATTCTGCAATTGCAGCAGGTACCTTAAGCGGTGGTTGGAAAATTGTAAAAACAATGGGCTCTAAGATAACAAAAGTAACCTCTTTTGAAGGTGTTGCAGCCGAAACAGCCGGTGCATTAACACTTTATTTTACCGAACACTTTAAAGTTCCGGTGAGTACCACCCATACCATTACGGGATCTATAATTGGAGTTGGAATGACCAAACGGGTTTCTGCAGTGCGCTGGGGCGTTACGGTGAGTTTGCTTTGGGCTTGGGTATTGACCATTCCTATCTCGGCATTATTGGCGGCATTGATTTATTATGTTCTTAGCGCATTTATTTAAAAAATACAGCATTGATTTGGATATATAAAAAAAGAAGCACTTGGATACCCAAGTGCTTCTTTTTTTATATAAATATTTTAAATTATTTTACATCTACAACGGGTCTGTTTTGGCCATTTGCCAGCTCCCAAGCAATAACAAAAGCAAGTTGGGTTCTTTTGGCTAAAGCATCAAATTCAATTTTGTCTGGAGTGTCTGTTTTTTGGTGGTAATCTGCATGAACGCCATTAAACAAAAATGCAGAAGGGATACCATGTTTCGCAAAGTTATAATGATCCGAACGCTCATAAAAGTGGTTAGGGTCATTTTTGTCATTAAATCGGTAGTCTAAGTCCAAATGGATATACTTGTCGTTGGCTTGTTTGCAAATACTATCAAGTTGTGTAGACAATCGATCTGCGCCAATTAAGTAAACATAATTATTGGTATTGGGATGGATTTCGTCTCGGCGACCAATCATGTCAATATTAATGTTGGTAATGGTATTTGCAAGAGGATATAGAGGGTTTTCAGAATAGTAACTAGATCCTAGCAAACCGTGCTCTTCTCCTGTAGCATGAAAAAACAGTATGGAACGTTTCGGGCCATGGCCTTCTTTTTTGGCAAGTGCAAAGGCTTGGGCAATTTCTAACAAAGCAACTGTTCCAGAACCATCATCATCTGCTCCGTTATAGACGTCGCCGTCTTGAATGCCAATATGATCGTAGTGGGCAGAGATTACAATTATTTCTTCGGGTTTTTCAGTACCTTCTATAAATGCCCAGATGTTTTCGGAGTCTTTTAAATCGGTATGGTATTTTTTGTTTAAAAATGCTGCCGGTACCTTTTGATAAAAAGAACTGGCTGCCTTTGGGTAAGAGATGGCATTGCTTTTGTATTGTTCAATTAGATAGTTACCTGCTCTTTTTTGGCCCTCAGAGCCAGTTTCTCTACCTTCCATACTATCGTTTGCAACAATAAACAGATGTTTTTTTAGATCTTTGACAGTAATAGAGTTTAGGTATTTTGTTGGATTGCTATTGTTTTGCTCCACAGTAGTTTGGGTGCTTGAGCAAGAAAAAGATAAGGCTATAGCAATTAGCGGAATAATTTTTTTCATTTAAAATTAATTAGAATTAGTCTTTTTGGGTTTGGATTAAAAATTACACAAAGCACAAAAATAAGACAATTAATGATTCGGATTTAAATTTGAATGCGTTGTTTGTTTAAAAAACTACAACGAGATATTTCTTTTAAAGGCACATCCCAATTCAATCATAGAATCGGTTTTAGCAATGCCAGGAATATTGTCAATTTTATCATAAAGCAATTTACGCATGTGTTCGTGATCTTTGGCAATCATTTTTATGTATAGCGTGTAAGAACCCGTGATATAATAACACTCGGTTACTTCTGGAATTTTTTTGAGGGCCTCTATAATTCGGTTAGAATCTTGGTCTTTGTTTAAGGTAAGTCCCGTAAAAGTGCCCCAATCATAGCCTATTTTTTTTTCATTAATGAGTGGTTTTATCCCGGTGATAATTTCGTGTTCCAACAATCTATTGATGCGTTGGTGTACCATAGTATTGGATATCTTTAGGGTGGTGGCAATAGAGGAATAAGGCATTCTTCCGTCTTTTTCTAACTCTTTGATAATTTTTATATCAAATTCATCTAAAATTTCCATAGCGGCTTTTTTTACAAATTATTGGGGATAAATGTACTCATAATTGGTGTTTGTATCCAGCTAAAACAAATTTATTTTAAGTAATTTGACTTTTAAAATCGGCATGTGCATAAATTTGACTTTTTTTAAAGATATCCAAGTCAAAACAGCCGCTTTTTATTGGAAAATAAATAAAAAGTTATATTTTTGTTTTATAACAGATTTAAAAACAGATATCATGCAAGAAACACAACAAACACTTTCAGAAAAATCAGCAGCACTTATTGCTAAAGAAAATAAATATGGAGCACATAATTACCATCCTTTGCCCGTGGTGCTTGATAGAGGAGAAGGCGTATTTGTTTGGGATGTAGATGGCAAAAAATATTATGATTTTTTATCTGCTTATTCTGCTGTAAATCAAGGACATTGTCATCCAAAAATTATTGATGCAATGGTAAAACAAGCCCAAACTTTAACCTTGACCTCTAGAGCATTTCATAATGATAAATTAGGAGTCTTCGAAGAGTACATAACTAAGTATTTTGGTTTTGATAAATTATTACCAATGAATACAGGTGCAGAAGCAGTAGAAACGGCTTTAAAGTTATGCAGAAAATGGGCCTACGAAGTAAAACAAATTCCGGAGAACCAAGCACAAATAATTGTTTGCGAAAACAATTTTCATGGAAGAACCACCACCATTATATCCTTTTCTAATGATGAAGGCGCTCGCAAAAACTTTGGTCCTTTTACCGATGGATTTATCAAAATTCCGTATGATGATACAGCGGCCTTAGAAGCAGCCTTAAAATCCTCTCCAAATATTGCAGGATTTTTGGTAGAACCAATTCAGGGAGAAGCAGGAGTTTATGTTCCTACGGAAGGGTATTTAGCCAAAGCCAAAGCACTTTGTGAGGCGCATAACGTATTGTTTATAGCCGATGAGGTACAAACTGGAATTGCACGTACCGGAAGATTATTGGCTACCTGTGGTAATTGTAGCTGTAGTAATGGTTGTGAGAACAATCCGGAGGTTAAACCAGATATTTTAATTTTAGGTAAAGCAATTTCAGGAGGTGTATATCCGGTGTCTGCGGTTTTAGCAAATGATGCCATCATGAACGTAATACAACCAGGACAACATGGTTCTACATTTGGTGGTAACCCAGTTGCAGCAGCAGTAGCCATGGCTGCCTTGGAAGTAGTAAAAGACGAAAAATTATCCCAAAATGCAGAATATTTAGGAACTGTTTTAAGAAAAGGATTAAACGAAATAGCATCCAGAAATCCATTAATTACCTTAGTAAGAGGAAAAGGATTGTTAAACGCCATTGTAATTAATAGTGACGAAGATTCGGATTTAGCATGGAATATATGCCTAAAATTTAGAGACTACGGATTATTGGCCAAGCCAACCCATGGAAACAAAATTAGATTTGCGCCACCTTTGGTAATCACAGAAGAGCAAATACACGACTGTCTGGCAATTATAGAAAAAGCACTTAACGATTTTAAATAAGCGATAGCAAAAAATGGAAAGAGCCATAAAATTAATTAAGAATAGATCCGATATTGGAGCAGGAACAAGAGGTTCTGATCTGGGGATAGATGCAATAGAAATTGCAGCCATAAACAAAAAAAGTGATTATTTCAATCGATTTCCTTTTGAAGATGTAAAAACACATAACGAAAGTATTTATGATAAAAATAAAAACACCTTTGCCAAAAGAATTGAACACGTAGTAGAGCAATGCACACGGGTAAGTTATGCCGTAAAAAACAATCTAGAAAACAATTTTTTTCCGTTAGTTCTATCCGGGGATCATTCTTCGGCTTTAGGAACCATTAGTGGTATTAAGGCCGTGTATCCTACCAAAACCTTAGGAGTTATCTGGATTGATGCCCATGCGGATCTACACTCGCCATACACTTCTCCTTCTGGAAATATTCATGGTATGCCTTTGGCGGCAGCACTTAACGAGGATAATTTAGACTGCAAAGTCAATACCGTTGCACCAGAAACAGAATTGCACTGGCAATCTATGAAAAACATAGGTGTTAAAGGACCCAAAATTAAACCTGAAAATTTAATTTATTTTGGCGTGCGAGATACCGAAGAAGCAGAGGACAAACAAATTGAAAAATTAAAAATTAAAAATTACAAAGTTGACGAAGTGCGTTACAGAGGGCTTCAAACTTGTGTTGCCGAAGCGTTATCCAAACTAGCTGGTTGTGATTTAATTTATGTTTCGTTTGATGTAGATTCTATGGATTGTGATATGATTTCTTATGGAACAGGTACACCGGTTTCTAAGGGATTTGATCAACACGAAATAGTGGCAATCATAAATCAAATTATAGCCACCAAAAAAGTCGCTTGTCTAGAAGTGGTAGAAGTAAACCCATTATTGGATACCAAAGGAAACAAAATGGCCGAAACGGCTTTTGAAGTATTAGAAAAAGTAACCGATACTATTGATGTCTGGATTGCCTAATAATTTTAGAAATTAATACCAAAAGAAACCCCAAAATCTACATTAGATTTTGGGGTTTCTACTTTAAAAAAGCCTTAAAAAAGCATTTTTTTTAGTTAGTGTAGTATTTTTTTTGAAACCAAAACGCCAAGTTTACTAACGCAATCAACGCAGGAACTTCAACCAAAGGACCTATAACTCCAGCAAATGCTTGGCCACTATTAATACCAAAAACACCAATAGCTACAGCTATAGCAAGTTCAAAATTGTTGCCTGTGGCAGTAAATGCAATTGCTGTACTTTTAGAATAATCGGCACCAAAATACTTACCAATAAAGAAACTCAATACAAACATCAAAATAAAATAAATAACCAGAGGAAGGGCAATACGCAGCACGTCCATCGGAATTTGTAGCATTAAAGCCCCTTTTAGGCTAAACATTATTACAATGGTAAATAAGAGCGCAATAAGAGTTATGGGAGAGATAAATGGCAAAAATTTATTTTGAAACCAGGTTTCTCCTTTTAAAGACAGTAGAGCATAACGGCTAATAATGCCCAAGGCAAAAGGAAGTCCTAAATATATAGCAACACTTTCTGCAATTTGTGCCATGCTAATGGTTACCTCAAAACCCGCATAGCCAAAATAAGGAGGCAATATAGTTATAAAAACATAGGCGTAAAGACTATAGAGTAAAACCTGAAAAATACTATTTAGAGCAATCAATCCTGCAGCATATTCTCTATCTCCATTTGCAAGATCATTCCAGACTACCACCATAGCTATACAGCGTGCAAGACCAATAAGAATAACGCCAATCATGTATTCAGGATAGCCATTAAGAAATATTAAGGCTAAAAAAAACATTAATATTGGACCTAAAACCCAGTTCAAAAATAACGAAGCACCCAAAACACGGGTGTTACGGAATACCTGTCCCATCTGTTCGTATTTTACCTTGGCCAATGGCGGGTACATCATTAAAATTAATCCAATAGCAAGCGGAATATTGGTAGTTCCACTAGAGAAAGAATGAATAAAAGTAGTGCTGGATGGAATGAAATTTCCAATAGCTACCCCTATAAGCATTGCTATAAAAATCCAAAGAGTTAGGTAGCGGTCTAAAAAGGATAATTTTTTTCGGTTTGCAGCAGCGGCGCAGTTAGTTGCGGACATATTTATTTTTTAATTTGGGAGAAAACGTAAAACAGCTCGGTTGCAATTTGCATGCTTCGTTGGTGGTATTTTTCGGCTTGTTGCGGGCTATTGTCAAAGATTTTAGGATCTTCAAATGGGATCGGAATTCTTTTTTGGGCCCCAGCAATAAAAGGACATCCAGCATCTGCATCAGAACAGGTTAGTATGGCTCCAAATTCAGATTCGGGATTAAAGGCCGCATCATAGGCTTTAGAAAATCCTATTACAGGCAGTGTATTGTTTGCGTATTTGATGCTATACACAGGATTATCTCCTTCTGAAAGTGCCATTATTTTAAAACCAGATGTAGATAATGTTTGTATAATTTCTGGAAATACCGCAGTGGCTTGAGTGCCTCCAGAATAACAAAACACCTTTTGAATGTTAAAATAGGATGCCGCTGTTTGTGCCCAGACTTGTGCCAAATGGCTTCTTCTGGAATTGTGTGTACAAATAAAATTAAGCCTTATTTCCTCTTGATTGTGGGTTTTAATTTGCAAAAACTCAATTAAAGGCTGCAAAATCGATTTTCGGTCTTGGGTTATGTTTTCTGGATCAAACGAAAGTATTTCGTTTTCAATAGTAGAAAATAGTTTATTTTTTGTTGGTATCATTTCTGGATAATTTAAATTAACAACAACCTCCACCAGGGGTGCAACTAGTGTTTGAGCTTGCAATTTCAGACAGATTTACTTTTTGCTTTGGGGGAGTAATACCGCATTGGTCTTCTGCTAGACAAGCAGTTTGCTTATTTAAAAGCATAAATTGGGTACCGTTAAAACCTAAATCATATTTACCAATGGTTTCGGCTTGGTATTCTACTTCAATTTCAAAATCTTCAATAGCAAGGACTTTTTGGGATAAAGTAATAATATCTAAGAGTTTTTTGGGTTTTAATCGGTGTTCTAAATCATTGGCATTCCATAATTGAAAATTGACAACCGTTTCTTGTCTTTGTTTTCCGCCACAGTCAATAAATTTTTTGGTAATCAATCCTACTTCGGTTACATGAAAATGCTCTGGAACCAGATTGCCATTAGGTAATACAAAAATTACATTTTCAAGAGAGTTTAGTTGTTGTTTGATTTCGGATACTTTCATAATAGTGTTTTTTAGTAAGTTAGCAACAAGTATTTTGGGTTGTAAAATGCGTGTTTATGTTTTCAAAAAAAGTTTTTATTTTTTCAAAACCAGCTTCGTTAAGGCAGTAGCAAATAGCGTTTCCTTCAATATTTCCTTTGATGAGTCCAGCATTTTTTAACTCTTTTAAATGTTGTGAAATCGTAGGTTGTGCCAATGGGAGTTCATTTACAAGATCCCCACAAATACAACTATTTACCTTTATAAGATGCTGTAGGATGGCAACACGTGCGGGATGTCCAATCGCCTTAGCGAGTATGGCTAGTTCGTTTTGTGCTGCACTAAAGTGTTGTGTTTTGGTAATCCCCATTGTGATATATTTATATTGCAATATTACGATATGTTTTGGTGTAAAAAAAATATACAACGCTTTTTTTAGTTCAATTATCCAATTCAAACAAGACTATTAGTACCAAAGGGACCTGTTTGAAGAAGAAAACGAAAAAACAAAAAATGGTTTATAAATGCCACTACAGGAGCTGTAGAGAGAAATTTAGAAATAAAATAGGTCTACTTTTTGGCTCTAAAATTCCACAAGATGCTTTCAGATAAATCTTTAAGTTGTTGTCAGAGTGAAATTACAGAGTGCTCTAGCGCAGATTTTAAATTAAAAAACAGTACTATTTTGACAAATTTTGACAACCGCGAATATGGTTTTGTGAACAAACGACTACCAGTGGTCAAATTTAGAATATAATGCAGACAACCACACAACGTATTATATCGAAACAACAAGTTCTCGGTTGGCATCAGTGGTAGACTATACCAGCCATAATGAAGGTTTTTCTGTCGCTTTTGTACTAAAAAATTGTTGTTTACGGTTTTATATTTAGAGACCAGTTAAAGTCGTAGGTCTCGACGGTTAATTTATTGTCTATTTTTTTCTTTAAAAATAAATTAATAAAATCAATTTCATTAAAATAATTAACAGCAAAATCTTTTTTGTACCATTCAAATATTTTAGGCAGTTCAATGATTCTCAATTCTTTATTGACATAAAAATATTCTTTAGAATTAATCACCATTGTGGCTTGTTGTTTCATTTGCTCGTCTACCGTTTTGGGCATATAAGCTCTATTTAAAAGCGGCGCTCCGCCATTTGCTCCATTAGATAAAGTAAAATGTACTGCTGGATCAAAAAACAGATCTCTTAAAATTATATTTTGAATATCATTGAGGGTCAACTCTTGCTTTCCTACCATAAAGCTATTAAGGTCAAAAAAACCAGGTATTTTTTCAACAGATACTAATGGCATGTTGTCTATTACGGCTTTAATAACCTGTAAATTATAGACGTTAATCCAAAATGCTTTGGCTAGTTTTTTGTCACGAAATTTGGTGTCTAATTGCTCTATATTGCTTAAAATATAGATGAGTTCTCCGGGGCTTTTTTTGATAGTATAATAATCTACTTTGCCTTCTTGGGTTACATTTTTCTTTAAAAATTCATTAGTTTGTTCAAAAAAAAGTGCTGTGGTTTGCGCCTTACTCATAGACGAAAAACTTAAGAAACATAGCACTAAAATAATATTCTTCATTTTAAATTGGATGTTTATTATGGGTTTGTTAGATCCATTATTAGGTATAATTTTTAGATAAAAAACACCATTGATATTGCGTTGTTTTGATTAAACAACACTATCGTGTTTTTGCAAAGCCATCTTTATGCTAAAAAACAATACGGGTTTTTTTTGCCAATAGCGCTTTAGTTTATTTAAAAAATGAATACCAACTACAGTATTTCCAACCGCGTTACTAATGCAAGGATATCCGTATTCTTAAAGAAAAAAGCTTTTAAAATACTAAAAATTATTGAGCGGCAAAGATAAGCTATTTATATACTTAGAGGTTAGGATAGTGTAAATACTACTAATTTTTTTGCTGTAAAAACATGTATTTGTAGTAAAAATATTCCTAAAATAGATTTTTTTTTAAAATGAGTTTTGATTTTGTTTCTGATACCAAAATTAGTTGCCCCAATTCAAAACGGAATGGAGTGTTTTTTTAATAATACAACCTAAAATCAAGCAGTTTGCAAAGCGTATAGTTTTTTTGGAATAGCGTTTCAACAAGGTCTACAATGTTGTCTTGTTCACTAAAAAGACTAAAAAAAAGTGCATCCAGCGTATTGCTATTGCCGTAAGTGGCATCTACTCCATAACCCGAAATGGCTTTTGCGCCAGTGATATCCAAAAAATATTGCGCTTCATCGGGCTCTAAATCTAATGTTTTAGAATTTGCAAAATGCAGTATTTTGCCGGTTAGTTTTCCTTCAAATAGTTCGGCAATTTCTTCTAAAGTATAATAATACGCATTAATACAAATCGTGTTTGCTTGCCCTTGCAATACCAAATAAAGGATTTCATAATTTTTAAAGTCATGGTCTCTGTACAGCAAGGCATTTAGACTGTCTTCTAAACCTTCAATGGTGTCACAGCTTTTATAAATACTAGTTAGATTATACTTGGTTGCTAGTTGTTCTAGATTGGTTCTGGTTGGAGTAATGCTGGTTTGATTTATATCTGTAACGCATTCGAGGCAAAAAATAAAGTGGTCCGGTACGTTATAATTAGATCGCTCTATGGAGTCCATGGTATAGATTTTAAATTGGTAATACGTAAAGCAAATATAAGCAAGCCAATGGTTTTTTGTTTGCTCCTAATACGGGTATTTTTAGATTTCTAAAACGATCTTTTTTTTACTAGGGTGACTCGATTCCATTTTTATATTTAACACAAAAATTCATATCAATGAAGCTATAAATAGGTTGATTTTATGTAAATTAGCCACAAGAAGAAAGTTTAAACCCTCTTTATACCCAATACTACTATTTATGAAAAAATCCTTCGTTACCTATCTACTCTTGTCTAGCGCTATCTTTGTGAGTTGCAAAAATAAAGAAAGCGATGCCGTTCCAGAAGCAAAATTGCCTCAAGAACCACAAACAGTAACGGCAAGTTGTTACAAAGCTATTTATCAGAAAGACACATTAGATCTTCAATTAAACCAAGCCAATAACGGAACAGTTAGTGGAGATATGGTAATGGCAATAGAGAATATGCCCAAAAAAGTAGGTACCCTTTCGGGAAAATTTCACGGAGATACTTTATTTGCGAGTTATACCTTTATACAAGGAGGTTACCAGAAAAAAACATACAAAAACCCTATGGCATTTTTGAAACGAGCAGACACACTTATATTAGGTAACGGACAAATTCAAACTACCATGGGAGCGTCTTATTTTGTAAAAGGCAGTCCTATAGATTTTGATACTGTAAAATACAATTTTACCGCTGTAGACTGCAAGTCCGAATAAAGATAAAACGGCTGGATATCTTTTTACCATTCATGGCCAAAAAAGAGTTAGTACTTGCAGTTACTAACCACTGTAACACCCCACAAATACAACGTATATACGACATCTTTTGTATTATGCGTTGTATTTTTGGTTTAAAACCAGAGATTTGTTTCTTTTTTTTGTTTATATTTGGGTATATAACAAACCGCTACTTTGTTTGATAGTCTCTAAAGGAGTGTTTTTAACTAAAACCCAGCCCCATGAAAACAAAACTATACTCCGCATTGGTCTTTTGTGTATTGCTCTTGACCACAACCTCTTGTTCTTCGGATGGATCCGATGCTGCTCCAGTTCCAGAGTTACCAGCCACTTCTGAAAATATAGAGAACTATACCTACAAAGACAATGAAACAGAAACCTTAAAATTAATCAATGAATACCGCGTAGATAAAGGGCTTAGTAGTTTGCAAGTAAGCAATTATATTTCTCTGAAATGCTCGCAACATAACCAATACATGATTGCAAACAAAAAATTGAGTCATGATAATTTTGAAAGCCGTTCTGCAGATATAACAAAAACTTTGAATGCCATATCGGTGGGCGAAAACCTAGCCTTTAATTACACTACGCCCCAGGCAGCATTAACGGGTTGGGTAAATAGTCCGCCACATTTGGAGATCCTGGTCGGCAATTATTCTCATTTTGGGATTGCTATAAGTGTCGATTCTAGCACAGGAAAGAATTATTATACCACAATTTTTGCTAAACTGTAGTAAAATTTGTTTGAAAACCAAAGCCAAAAGAGTAAATCAGATAGAGGATTTACGGGCGTAATTGGTCCATTATTTTTTGGGCTTTCATGTTTTGACCTATTGCTTTTAGGGCACTGGCATATTTATAATAAAATTCCGTATCCAGGTTTTCTTCTAGGTCAAATAAAGCTTGATACCACTTTACTGCTTTTTCCATTTGATCGTTATAATAAAAATCATTCCCTAGTTTTTTAAATAAATAAGCAGATTTATATCCTTTTAGAGCGACTCCTTCGTAAGTTTTCATCACATTCACATAGGCATACAAAACTTTTTTGGTAGTAGTATTGTTTTGATTTCCATTTGTTTGATTTTGGCTTGTGGCACTTATTTTAATAATGGAACCAATCAAATCATCTAATATTTTTTCGTCTTCTTTTAGGCTTCTTTTTTTGTTAGGTAAAGCAAGCAGCTTTTCTATTTCAGTAGCTATTGCTTCTTCTTGAAGGCTTGCAATTGCTTCACTTTGGTCGTCAGTATCTTTTTCCAAATCATCTGTATTGGTTTTAGTTTGATAATTGGTATTATTGGAGTCAGAGGCTCTGTCGGCAATATTTGTCGGAAAATACGTTTTCTCTTTTGCTGCAATTGTAGTAGATCTCTTTTTGTTTGTGCCTAAAGAGTTGGCATCTTTAGTGTTAGTATCTTCATCTGTAGGGTTTTTCGTGAATGTTTGGTTGTAGTATGATGATGGACTTGATTTTGCATTCAAGATAGACGCAGGCAAATTAGAGGTATCTGTTGAGGCAATCTTATTTGCGTTTTTGGCAGTTTGGACTTTGGAATCTTCATTGGTAGTCCCAGTAGTAGTAATGTTATTGCTGGCTCTTGGACTATATTGCGTATTATTAGAGCTAGAATTTAAGTCATTTGCAGCAAGATTACTCGGTGGTAGTTCTGTATATACTGCCGTAGAACCATCTGTGTAGGTAACGGTGATTATCCGCTGGTTGTTGGGGCCTAGGTCATTTTGGCTGATTAATCGAGCATCTACTACATCATAGGTAGTGATCACACCTCCAAATTTTAGGTTTATTCTCTCTTCAACATGGTAGTATTTAACTTTTTTGGTAGTTTGAAGTGTTTTTTTAGGTAATGAATTATTTGTAGTTGGTGCAGCAATAGTTTGTGCCATGGTTTTTTCAGGAAATCCACTAAGGCAAAGGAGCATGAAAAAAAAAGAAACTTTCATAATAGACAAATTTAGTAGAAAAGCTACAATTGCTTACTCTTTTAGTATTTGCTAATTGGAGTAAGGAGAAGTAAAATTAGTTACAAAAATACGATACTAATTAAAAATTTCTACCATTAACCAATTTAGACGTTGAATAGCAGTTTTGTACCTTTAAAATAAAAATGAAGCGGTTATATGGCATGATAGAATATGCTACTCAAAGAAGTAGTCGTTAGATTTAAGACCAAGATCATTTGTTCCGTCTCCAATCAAAAGACGGAATAGTCCGTAAAAAAAAGTCTTTAATGATTTAGGCTAACTGCCAATATTTTAAATTTTTTGGTAATACATGGCTTTTACAATTCCGTCAGAAAGTCCAATTTTAGGCACATATATTTGTCTTGCGCCACTCCATTTCATTGCGTTTAGATAAATTCGTACAGCAGGAATTATTACATCGGCACGGTCTGGATTTAAACCTAATTCTGAAATTCGTTGGTCATAGGTTAAAGAATTTAAAAAAGCATATTGCGAATTGATATAAATATACGATAAGGGTTTTTCTTGCGTTTTCCCTGACATTTTAAAAAGCTTGTTTATATTTCCGCCAGAACCAATTAAGGTAACTTCTTCGTAGTCTGCAGTATTGGTTTTTATCCATTTTTCAATTTCTTGCCAAACTACTTCACAAACCATATTGTTTAATAAACGCACCGTTCCTGCTTTGAAGGATCTAGAGCTAACTATTTTTCCGTTTGAAAAAAGAGTAAACTCGGTGCTACCACCTCCTACATCCACAAATAAATAGGTTTGTTCGGTATGCAGCAAATGCAGCAAATCTGTAGAGGCTATAATGGCCGCTTCTTTTTTTCCGTCAATGATCTCTATAGTTACTTTGGATTTTTCGTGTATTAAATCTACAATCTCTTTTCCGTTGTATGCCTCTCGCATGGCCGAGGTGGCAAATGCTCTATATGAGGTCACTTTATGCACTTTCATTAGTAGATGAAATGCCGTCATAGCATCACACATACGGTCTATATTTTCTTCAGAAATCTCTCCTACCGTAAAAGCATCTTGCCCCAATCGTATGGGTACACGTACCAGAGAACTCTTATTAAATTGGGGTTCTTTGCCTTCTTGTTCTATAATATTTACAATTAATAGTCTCATGGCATTAGAGCCAATATCAATTGCAGCATATTTTTTTAATGTAATCATTAGTGTACTGCGTTTTTTAATAAAATAAACAATCGGGACTAAAACTCTTCTTTTAGGTTGTTTACTTTGCTTTGGTAGTATTTGTAAGTTTCTATTTGGGCTCTAAATATGGTATCTGCATTGTTTTTTCGGTAGGCATTATCTAATTTGTAAGAATGGTAACGCGCCTTAACGTTTCCTTTCCAAGCGATATCAAAATTATCCATAAGTTCTTGCTTGATTTCGGGATCGTATATAGGGCAGGTGACTTCTACTCTTCCGTCTAGATTTCGGGTCATAAAATCTGCCGAGGATATAAAAACAGCTGTTTTTCCGCTGTTGCCAAAGATGTAAATTCTGGAATGTTCCAGGTAATTATCGACTATACTGATGGCTTCAATGTTTTCACTAAGGCCTTTTACTCCCGGAATTAAAGAGCAAATACCCCGAACTTGTAGTTGTATTTTTACTCCCGCTTTGCTGGCTTCGTACAATTTATCAATCATTCCAAAATCAGACAAGCTGTTCATTTTTAATTTTATAAAGGCTTCATTGCCCTGCGCGGCGTTCTGTATTTCTCGGTCAATGAGTTTGTAAAACCGAGTTCGGGTATAGTGTGGCGATACAATAAGGTGTTTGTATCGATGGATTCTGTAGTTGGTATCAAAAAAATCAAAAATTCTACTGATGTCTTTTAAAATTTGCTGATGGCTTGTAAATAAAGTAACATCGGTGTAGACTTTGGCGGTAGACTCGTTAAAATTACCGGTAGATATAAAGCCATATCGTTTGGTTTTTTTGTTTTCGGTTCGTTCTATAACACATATTTTGCTGTGTACTTTTAGTCCTTTTATACCAAAAATAAGATCAATTCCTTCGGTTTGCATTTGTTCTGCGTAAGAAATATTAGAAGCTTCGTCAAAACGGGCTTGTAACTCAATCTGTACCGTTACTTTTTTGCCGTTTTTGGCTGCATTTATTAATGAGCTAATAATTTGCGAGTTTTTGGCTAATCTATATAGGGTTATTTTGATGGAAGTAACTTTAGGATCTAAGGCTGCTTCTCGCAAAAATTTGGTTAAGTAAGAAAACGATTGGTAGGGAGCGTTTAACAAATAATCTTTCTTGCTTATTTTATCCAAAATACTTCCTTCTAGACTTAATCCAGGTATAGGCAAAGGGGCATTTTTTTGGTATAATAAATCATACCTTCCTAGGTTAGGAAAATCCATATAATCGCGCCTATTATGGTATTTACCGCCGGGTATAATACTGTCTGTAGACACAATTTTCATTTTATCTAAAAAGAACTGAAGGGTATCTGTTTCTATTAATTTATCATAAATAAAACGCACTGGTTCTCCAACTCTTCGTTCTTTTACGCTAGTAGATATTTTTTCGAGCATGCTCTTACTCAAATCACTATCAATGTCTAGTTGTGCATCCCGGCTAATTTTGATCATGTGGGCAGCAATGCTTTGGTAATCAAAAATATTGAAAATGCTTTTTAAATTATGTCTAATAACGTCGTCCAACAGAATTACATATTGTTTGTTATTTACGGTAGGCAGTACAATAAACCGGTTCATTGTTTTTGGAATTTCAATGATGGCATAGCGCACTTCGGACTTTTTTTTCATCACTAGTTTAACCGCTAGGTATCCCATGTTGTCTTTGAGCAACGGAAATTCGGCTAAATCATTGAGTATAATGGTTACTAGTTCTGGGCTTAGTTTTTGAATAAAATAATCTTTCAAAAATTTTTCTTGCTCACTGGATATTTCATTTTCATCTATAATGAAAACATTTTCCGTTTCTAACTCGTTTTCAATACCTTTTAGTATGAGTAAACTCTCGGTTTGATGCTTGATAACAATTTCGGTAATGTCTTTTACTAATTGTTGTGCAGAGATGCCACCGAGTATTTTTTCGCCAGATTTACCAGACAAACTAAGTCTTCTGATGGCTGCAAAACGAACTCTAAAAAATTCGTCCAAATTATTAGAAAAGATACCCAAAAAACGCAATCGATCTAATAATGGTACGGTATTGTCTGCGGCTTCTTGTAAAACTCGGGCATTAAATGCTAACCAACTTTTTTCTCGGTCAATATATTTTTGTTCTAACACTTTTTTTTAGGTTTTAAGTCTTTTGGAGTTACTATTTTTAGGGTTTTTCCGTTGCGGATTTCTTTCCAGTTATTGGTGTCAAATTCTAAAGAGACAAAGCCTGCTGTAGGCACGTTGTCTATTGGAATAGTTCCAAATTTAGCAACAAAATTTGTAATTGCTGCATTATGCCCAAAAACAATAATGGTGGTAAAATTGGATTCGCAAGAGGTTATAGCCTCTTCTAATTGGCTTGCATCAAAGGTGTATAATGCGCCTTTATATACAATGCTATCGGTGGGGTAGTGCAGGTTTTGTGCAAAAATAGTAGCGGTATCGGAAGCTCGTTTGGCAGGGCTAGACCATATTACATATTTGTTTGGGACAAAGTTGGATATATTTAAGGATACCAAATGTGCATCTGCGACTCCTTTAGAATCCAAGGGTCTGTCGATGTCTTTTACAGGCATATCCCAGTTGGATTTGGCGTGCCTTATCAATATCAGATTTTTCATATTTTAAAAAATAAGTAGTTGCAATTGAAAAAGAAAGATACAATTAAATACAATTTCTATCAAATAAAACAGTGGTTTTGTAACGGATATAGGATATAAGTTGCAAAAGGAGGTTTTGGTTTGATTTTTTATAGATAATAATCCAAATTAAATCATTATCTATAAAAATAATTGATTTTTTTTATTCAGTAGGTTGTAATTTTGGTATAGTATTCTTAAAAAAGAAACCACACTGGAGATAAAAAAAACCGCATTTTCATTTTATTGAAAATTGCGGTTTTTTTGGGTTATAAAAAATGGTTTGGTTAATAGCGTATTTTACAAATACAATTATAAGTATAATTTTTGAGTTTCAATCTAAATTGGAATGAAATTATAAAAATTAAAACTTAGCTATTTAACATCACCGGCATAACAAGCATGGTTACCGTTTCGCCTTCTTCAAGACCATCTACTGGAGTTAAAATCCCAGCTCTATTTGGTAGTGACATCTCTAACATAATCATGTCAGATTGTAGGTTGGTTAGCATTTCGGTCAAAAAACGCGAGTTGTATCCTATCTGCATATCGTCTCCTTGGTAGTCACAGGTCAATCTTTCTTCGGCTTTGTTGGAGTAATCAATATCTTCGGCAGATACATTAAGTTCGGCTCCAGCAATTTTTAACCTAATTTGATGGGTAGTTTTGTTAGAAAAAATAGCTACACGACGAACCGAACTCAAAAATTGAGAGCGATCAATCATCAATTTATTAGGGTTTTCTTTAGGAATTACGGCTTCGTAATTTGGATATTTTCCGTCTATCAAACGACACATCAAAATGTAGTTGTCAAAAGAAAAAGTGGCATTAGAATCGTTGTATTCAATTTTCACTTCTGCATCTGAGGTAGACAGAATATTTTTTAAAATAGTAAGCGGTTTTTTGGGCATAATAAAATCAGCAACCTCGGATGCTTTTACATCCGTACGGGCATATTTTACTAATTTATGCGCATCTGTAGCCACAAAGATCAGACCCTCTGGCGAAAACTGAAAGAAAACTCCAGACATCACTGGGCGCAAATCATCATTTCCGGCGGCAAAAATGGTCTTGCTTATTGCTGTAGCCAGTACATCTGCAGGCACAAGGGTTACGGATGGTTCTTCTAGGTTTACTGCTTTTGGAAATTCTTCGCCTGGGGCATAAGCTAAGGCGTATTTACCAGAATTAGAGCTAATTTCAATAGTATTGTTTTCTTCTACCGTGAAGGTTAAGGGTTGCTCCGGAAAGGTTTTTAAAATTTCTAATAATAATTTTGCGGGCACTGCTACATTTCCTTGACTGGTAGAATCAATGGCTAAGCTGGCAGACATTGTTGTTTCTAGATCCGAAGCAGAAACAATTAATTTATCATTATCTAACTCAAAAAGGAAGTTATCTAAAATAGGTAAGGTATTACTGCTATTGATAACACTACCCAAAACTTGTAATTGTTTTAATAAGTACGAACTCGATACTATAAATTTCATCTGTTTGGTTTTATTTTTTTGCTGTATATTTTAATTCATTTTTTAAAATACAATACTTTTTACAAATATATCGTAAACTATACTAGTATGGAAACTTTTTTATCAACATCTATCGACTGTATTTTCTTTTTCGGATAATGGTAAACAAAAGCCCAAATAGCACCAATATTACAATTGGTAGTCCGAGGGTTATGCTTTGTATTAGACCATAATTTTGATATACTTTTTCTTTATCCAAGAGTGGCAAATCAAGATCTTTGCTCCTAATGTTAATAAGTCCGGTGTCGTCTAGCAAATAATTGACACAATTTAGCATCAAATCTTTGTTGTCATATAGGTTTCCGGAGCGTTGATCAAAGCCTAGTTCTACGGGTTGAAAGTTTTTATCTAATTGATTTTTGACGATATCTCCATCCGAGATTACGACCATTTTGTTTTTAATTCCTTTGGCTTCAAAGTTGGGTTGCTCAAAGGCGAGTACCCTGTTTTGGTATACCGATTTAAAGCTTCCTTCGAGCAATACTGCCAATGGAATGTTTCCGGTTTGGATATAATGATTGGGGCTGGTTTCTTCTGCAACAATGGCCAAATCTATCTCTGCTGGCGTGCCTACTTTTTTGGAATATCGTGAAGATTGTAATAATACTGTTTTTTTGATTCCGTTTTTTAAAGTATCAATAGGGTTAGCAAAATCAAACTTAATGCCACCTAAATTTTTAACAATAGGATGGTTGTTTTGTGGATAAACCAAGGGAGCAAATTTCCAATTAAAATCTTGAAACTGGGTAGCGCTTCCGGGTTCGCCGGTGGCTAATTGAATAGGGCTTCCTTGTTCGTCTTTTACCATATCGGGATTGATTCTAAAACCATATTTAAAAAACATATCGTTTAGATTTAAATCTCTCGGAAACGCCATGGTTGTTCCAGATGCATGGTATAAACTATCCATCTCTACGGCCACTTGATCCAAGAGCCATAGGGTTTTTCCACCATGCATAATGTATTGGTCCAAAACTTGTTTTTCGGCGTCCGAAAAAGCCGTTGTTGGTTTTGCAATAATAGCCAAATCATATTGTTGTAATGCTTTCAAACTACGGCTTGGGTTTGCCGCTACGGAGTCTAGAGTAAAAGGGCCAATATGATAACTTTCTCGCATTTGCAACAAAAACTTGGCCATTAAAATATCCTGCAATTCGCCATTTCCTTTGAGTACCGCAATGGTTTTTTGTTTCGGAATGGTAATTTTGTTAATGGCATCGGCTATAGAATATTCGAGGTGTTGTACCGATCCAATTACTTTTTGGGTAACGCTAGCGCCCATTTGGTTTTTTAATAAAGCAATGGAAACTTCTTTGTTGTCATAAACGGCAGTTGCCCACGGAAATACCATGGCTTGGGATTGCTTCCCTTTGTCCTCTACGGTAATGTTTATGGGAGTGAGGCCTTTTCGGTACAATTCTTTAATGTTGTCCATGCTTTGGTCCTCATTCTCTAAGGGATTGACAAATTCAAAAAAGATGTTCTTGTTATAGGCCTGAAATTCTTCTAATAATTGTTGGGTTTCTTGCTGTAATCGTTTAAAATCTGCTGGCAAGTCTCCCTGCATATATATTTTTATAGAAAGTGGATTTTTTACCTGTTTAATAATTTTTAAAGAAGTAGAAGATAGGGTGTATCTGTTGTCTTTAGTTAAATCAAAACGATGAAAAAAGTAGTTTCCGATGCTGTTTACTACCACCAGTAGTACCAATAGCAGGAGTAACGATTTAAGGTTTTTTTTACGAGCTGCCTTCATTACAATTGGATGGTTTTAAGTTGGTATACAGTAAACGAAAGAAAAACAAGCATGGTGCTTACAAAGTAAAGAATATCTCTAGTGTCTATTACGCCACGTCCCATGCTTTTAAAATGGTCTTGCATGCCTAGTGCGGTTATACTATTAGAAAAAGTAGGTGTCAATGCCGCCATTTCTTCAAAGCCAAAATACAAGAAAAAACAAATAAAAACCGCAATAATAAAGGCTACAATTTGATTCTCCGAAAGGGTAGAGCTAAAAATCCCCACAGAGGCATAAGCCCCAATTAAGAATAAAAGCCCAAAGTAAGCCCCAATAGTACTGCCCATGTCTATGTTTCCTGTTGGTAAACCTAGTTCGAATACCACCACCACATAAAGAAATGTGGGTATAATGGACAGGATAATAAGCAGTACGGCGGCCAAAAATTTGCCCAATACAATTTCCCAGATGGATAAGGGTTTGGTTAGTAATAATTCTAGCGTGCCTTGTTTTTTTTCGTCCGAAAAACTTCGCATGGTTACAGCCGGAATCAAAAAAATAAGAATCCAAGGAGCTAAAGTAAAAAAAGGTGTTAGATCCGCAAAACCAGTATTCAAAATGTTGTAATCTCCCTGAAAAACCCAAAGAAATAATCCGTTTAGAATTAAAAATAATCCGATAACCAGATAGCCAACCGGCGAACCAAAAAAAGAATTAATCTCTCGTAATAATATTGCTTTCATTTTTTTTAGACTTTATTTTAAAAGTTGGACCAAGGTAGTTGGTTTTAGTTTGTAAACGCTACAGTAACCACATCACTATAATTTAGTCCCAATAAACTATGTGCGGATCCTACAGATGCAGGGTTGCTCCTAAAGATGGCAATCTCGAGATAACCCGCTTCATTAAAAAGGGCTAGTTTTTCGCCTTCATAGTTTTTGATAGGATATTTTTCGGAACTAGCTATTGCAGAATAATTAGGAAGTATTGTTTTAATGTTTTTATTTCTCATAACAATCTCATATGGCCGTCCATTTGCTACCTCCAGAAATAGTTTTTTAGTGATATTAGTAACCACATTTCCAAAATGGTCAATGTAAACTACCTGTCCTTTAATGGCGTTTTTTGTTTCAGAAACACTTGCCTTCAGGGCTGTAATTTCTTTAATACTATGGATCTCTTTGCCGATAACATGCAACAAACCTCCTTTGGCAACATGGCAGGCTGATTTTACAAAAACATCTAAACCAGAAGCATCGTTGGCTAAATGATCGTGGATGTTTATGGCAACTATTTTTTGGGGTACAATTTTTTGCGAAAGCAAGCTCAGTATTCCATTATCTGCAGCTATAAAGTAAGAATCATTCCACTGCATGGCAATGTGTTGGTTTTCTTTATTGCGTTCCATATCCACGCCTATTATATGTACAGTGCCTTTTGGAAAACTCGAAAACGCAGCTCCTATGATGTAACTTGCTTCTAATGTGTTAAATGGATCAATGTAATGCGAAATATCAATAATTGTAGCCTCCGGATATTCGGATAAAATTTTGCCCTTAAGCGCACCAACAAAGTGATCTTTTAAACCGTAGTCCGTAGTAAGGGTGATTATTGACATAAATTTATTTATAAATAATAGTGTTTTCTAAAATTAATTTTCATTAAATTTGAGAAGTGCAAAGCTAATAATAGTAAATTCAAAAACGCAAAAAACAACTATAAATTCTAACAATTAAAAAAAAATAAAAGCGAAGTTTTACAACCAAAAAGAAAATCAGATTTATTTATTTTTAATATAAAACCAAACCATTTGAACGAAAGAATAATTGAACTCATAGACATCGCACCAAAAGATTTTTGGGGCGCGCAAGACTTGCATCTTGAAACGATTAAAAAGTACTATCCAAAGCTTAAAATAGTAGCACGAGGAACTACCCTAAAAGCCTTTGGCGAAAAAGAAATCTTAGACGAGTTTGAAAGCCGTTTTCAACGCTTGATGCTTCACTTTACGCGCTATAACACCATTGACAATAACGTTATAGAAAGGGTTATATTGGGAGATCCGCAAGATGATAAAAAAATGGCTGCTAATGATAAAATTCTGGTACATGGAGTAGGAGGTAAAATCATCAAAGCAATGACACCAAACCAGCAGTTACTGGTAGATACGATCCAAAAAAACGATATGGTGTTTGCAGTTGGGCCAGCCGGTACCGGAAAAACCTATACTGGAGTTGCTATGGCAATAAAAGCCCTAAAAGAAAAACAAGTAAAACGGATCATTCTTACTCGTCCGGCAGTAGAAGCGGGTGAAAATTTAGGTTTTTTGCCTGGAGATATGAAAGAAAAGCTAGATCCCTATATGCAACCGCTTTATGATGCCTTAAGAGACATGTTGCCTAACGAAAAATTAGAAGATTATATCCTAAAAGGAATCATTCAGATAGCACCTTTGGCTTTCATGCGTGGTAGAACTCTAGATCATGCATTTGTAATATTGGATGAAGCCCAGAATACCACCCACTCACAAATGAAAATGTTTTTGACCCGAATGGGCAAAAATGCCAAATTTATGGTTACTGGAGATCCAGGTCAAGTAGATTTGCCTAGACGCACTATTTCAGGGCTTAAAGAAGCGTTACTAGTACTAAAAGATATTGAAGGAATAGGCATTATATATTTGGATGACAAAGATATTGTAAGGCACCGATTGGTCAAAAAAGTAATTGACGCCTATAAGTATACCGAAAACCAAGGCTAATCCATAATACACATACTATGTTACTTTTACGACCCCAGCTAGGGGTCGTATCTATTCCATACATGCAGCAGGATCAAACCAAACCATAACCTACACGTAGAACCAATAAATTTAAAAAAAAAGACCTATTGAAAAATGTTATCATAACAGGAGCATCAGGAGGCATAGGGAAAGAAATGGCCTTATACTTTGCTCAAAACGGTTGGAATGTGCTAGCCACAATGTTGTGCCTGAGTGACGCAACAGAACTACAAAACCAAAAAAACATCCATTGCTATGTATTGGATGTAACTTGTTCCAAGAGTATCGCTGCCGCAAAAGAACAAATACTACAAGACTTTAAAACCATAGACGTAGTTGTCAATAATGCAGGAGTTGGCTACCGTAGTTTTGTAGAACTATCCGAAGATTCTAAAATAGAAAATATAGTTGCCGTAAATTATCTAGGCGTAGTAAAAATGTGCCGCTCCTTTATTCCGGTATTTAGAGCCCAACAAAGCGGTTGTTTTATCAATATAACTTCCATAGCAGGATTAGTAAATTTGCCATTAGGTAGTTTTTATCACTCCACAAAACATGCTGTAGAGAGTTTTTCAGAATGCATGGCTTATGAATTAGCAAGCTTTAATATTAGCGTTTCTACGGTCCAATTTGGTAATACTCCTTCGGATTTCCAAAAAAATGTTACCAAATCAGAACGATCCTCTTTGGATTGCTATAACCATTTAATGGACAAAATTAGCGCAGTTGTGGAGAATAAAACCAAAAAAAATAAAGATTTAAAACCCCAAATAATTAAAAAAATAGGCGCTATTGCAACCCATCCTCCAAAAAATTTTAAAAGATATACCATTGGTTTTGATGCTAATTTTTTAAATATTGTAAGGTCCAACATAGGATACCGTTTGTTTGGTAGGCTAATCAAACGATGTGTTTTTAAATAAAAAATGGTTGTTCCAGCGGAAGTAAAATTTAAGTTAAATTGCGGTAATGCCTTCCAAAGAGGTGATTTTTGGTTTTGTATTTGCTATCTAGTATAATTATAAAAAATAAATTTAAAAGTTATCCATGAGTCTATTGCACAACATCAAAGTTATTATTACTGATTTAGACGGTACCTTGCTCCATACCAACCACCAGATATCGACTTACACCCGAGCTGTTTTTCAAGAACTATACCAACAAGGTTATTTGATAATTGTAGCTACGGGTAGGCACCATATTGATGCTATGTCTTTGGTTGCAACACTCGGATTTCCGGTGTATTTAGTTAGCTCCAACGGTGCCAGAATCCACAGTCCCGAAAAAGAACTTTTATTTTCATTTGATATAGCAAGTGATGCCATAAAATCAGTATTGCAATTAGGTATAGAGCCTGAGTTTACCACCGTATTATTTAAAGAAAAAGTTTGGCTAACCAACAAATCCAACCAAAAACTCAATAATTTTCAAAAAGAACTTCATTATCCGCCTGAAATAGTAGATTTTGACACCATCGAAGATTTTAAAGCCATCAAATTGTTTTTTACCCATGAGTGCCATGATAAATTGGTAGCACTAAAAAACCGTATTTTAGACACACACCACACGCTTTTTAATCCTGCATTTAGTCTGCCTCTTTGCCTTGAATTTATGGATAAATCTATTGACAAAAAGCGGGCAATTGCTCAAATTTTGCAAAAAGAAGCAGTAGGTTTTCATCAAGCCATTTCCTTTGGAGATGGTTATAATGACGAACAGATGTTAAACGCAACCGCCAAGGGTTTGTTAATGGCTAATGCCCCGGATAGTTTAAAAAAAACATTGTCCCATTTAGAGGTTATTGCTTCCAATGATCAGAACGGGGTAGCCCAATATTTGTCCAAAATGCTTTTAAAAACCAAGCCTTCTAATTACGCCCAAGACGGTTTCTGTAATTAGAGGCTCTAAAAAGTGTGTATCGGCTAGCAATTCTTTGTTTTTCTGTCTAAAATAATCCTAAATTTGCACCCAAATAAATAACAACACAAGACTTATACTGATGAGTAATACAATAACAACTACAAATTTTAATTTTCCGGGTCAAAAATCCGTTTATCGTGGTAAGGTAAGAGAGGTTTACAACATCAACGACGCTCTTTTGGTGATGGTTGCTACAGATAGATTATCGGCTTTTGATGTCGTTTTGCCCGAAGGCATTCCGTACAAAGGTCAAATTTTGAACCAAATTGCCACTAAATTCATGGAGCTTACTCAAGATATTGTTCCTAACTGGTTAATTGCAACTCCAGATCCTAGCGTTGCAGTAGGTCATTTATGTACCCCTTTTAAGGTAGAAATGGTAATACGTGGCTATCTTTCGGGACATGCTGCACGCGAGTACGCACTAGGCAAAAGAGAAATTTGCGGTGTGGCAATGCCCGAAGGTCTAAAAGAAAACGACCAATTTCCGGAACCAATTATAACTCCAACAACCAAGGCAGATAATGGGGATCATGATGCCGATATTTCTCGCGAAGCTATTTTATCACAAGGTATTGTTAGCCAAGAAGATTACGAAGTTCTCGAAAAATATACCAGAGCTTTGTTTGAAAGAGGAACTACCATTGCAGCCAGCCGTGGTTTGATATTGGTAGATACTAAATACGAGTTTGGAAAAACCAAAGAAGGCGTAATTGTTCTAATTGACGAAATTCATACACCAGATTCTTCTCGCTATTTTTATTCTGAAGGCTATGCAGAGCGTCAAGAAAGAGCCGAGGAGCAAAAACAACTATCCAAAGAGTTTGTGCGTAGATGGTTGATAGAAAATGGTTTTCAGGGAAAAGAAGGCCAGCAGATACCCGAAATGACTCCAGCGTATATTGACTCGGTTTCGGAACGATATATTGAATTGTATGAGAATATTCTGGGAGAGAAATTTGTAAAAGCAGATATTTCTAATATTAACCAACGGATTGAGAAAAACGTATTGGATTATTTAGCCAAACAATAGCCAAATAAATACGAGTCCATTAAAAAACCAAAAGCCGCAATTCGGACAGAATTGCGGCTTTTGGTTTAATATAACTAAAAAATTAGACAACAGGAACCCTCAAGAGGTATTGGTCTTGAACTTTAGACAATAAAACCAATCCTGTTATGGCTCCAATGGCAGCAAAAAGCAGGTCCGATTGTGTGTCCCAGATATAGCCTTGTGTTCCTAAAAAAGCATCACTTTGGTCTCCTGTGATACTAGATACCAACCATTCTAGCAATTCGTAAGCCGCACTGATTGCCAACGCAATGGCAACAAGGATAAAGTTGAAAAAATGCTTGTTGCTAACCACTTTTTTGCGAATAAATAGCTCTCGAGTAATCATTGCAGGTACCAGACCTTGTGCAAAGTGGCCTAACTTGTCGTAATTGTTTCTACTTTGGTGGGCTATTTCTTGTATGTAATCAAAAAAAGGTACTTGTGCATAGGTATAATGACCTCCAATAAATAAGATTATGCAGTGTAGCAAAATCAAAAAGTAGGTAAAATTAGTAAACCTAAAGCTAGTAAAGGTGCATGCCAAAACAAGCAAACCAATAAGAGCTGGAATAATTTCTAAAAAACAAGTAAATACTTCGTTGGGATTTATAATGGACCAGATAAAAAATCCAAAATACACAACAAGCATGAGATAAATAGTCTTCATTGGATTTTTTTTAGCCTTGATAGCAGCGATATCCTTTTTATGGTTTCTTTTTTTTAGAAACCATAAAAAGATAAAGCGGATAGCGAGAATAGCTCCTAAAATTTATTTAAAGTAAGAAAAACTTTCGTTGTTCTCTAGTTTTAAAAGGGTTTGGTAAATGAGCTGAATTACATTTTCAACATCCTCCCGATGCACCATCTCTACGGTGGTATGCATGTAGCGCAACGGCAAGGAGATCAACGCAGAGGCTACTCCGCCATTGCTGTAGGCAAAAGCATCGGTATCTGTGCCAGTAACGCGAGACGAAGCCAAACGCTGAAACGGAATGTTGTTTTGTTGGGCAGTGGTTAGGATCAACTCTCTTAAATTGTTTTGCACCGCAGGAGCATATGTAATTACGGGTCCATTGCCTATTTTAGTATCGCCTTCAATTTTCTTTTCAATCATGGGCGTGGTGGTGTCATGGCATACGTCGGTAACAATGGCCACGTTTGGTTTTATGGTTTGTGTGATCATTTCTGCACCACGTAGTCCTACTTCTTCTTGAACAGAATTGGTTATGTACAATCCAAAAGGCAATTTTATGTTGTTTTCGTGCAACAAACGCGCCACTTCGGCAATCATAAATCCGCCCATACGGTTGTCAATAGCACGGCATACAAATTTATTTTGGTTCAAAACCATAAATTCGTCTGGATACGTAACTACACAGCCTACATGCACCCCTAGTTTTTCTACCTCCTCTTTGCTTTGGCAGCCCAAATCAATAAAAATGTTACTGATAGAGGCATTTTCTTCCTTATCTCTATTGCGAGTATGGATGGCAGGCCAACCAAAAACGCCTTTAACAATTCCTTTTTTAGTATGGATATCTACTCTTTTAGAAGGCGCTATTTGGTGGTCTGAGCCGCCGTTTCTGATAACATATATAAACCCCTCATCGGTAATGTAATTAACATACCACGAAATCTCATCGGCATGCCCTTCAATAACCACTTTATAAGGAGCATCCGGATTAATTACCCCTACAGCCGTACCATAAGTGTCCGTAATAAAGGTGTCCACGTAGGGTTTTAGGTACTCCATCCAAATTTTTTGCCCTGCAGCTTCAAAACCCGTAGGCGAAGCATTATTTAAGTATTTTTCTAAAAAGCTAATCGAAGATGGCTTTAATATAGATTGTGTGCTCATAAAAATATTTTTTGCTAAATTATAAAATTGCTATTACAGTTGTACAATTAATACCTAATTTTACATTAAAATTAGGTCGGATGAAATTTGTTGCCCCATTACTATTTTTGATTTTATCTCTTACTTGTTCCGCACAAGTACTAGCTGTAGATACCACCAGAACCTCCGTGATCATTGATGCAGACTACGATATAAAAAACGATACCATTGCATTAGACGAAATTGTGATATCCAAAGAAAAACTAGATCCCGAAGCCCAGAAACAATTTAGAGTTTTACAAAACAGAGTCTATAGAGTCTACCCATACGCCCAACTAGCAGCAGAACGCCTAGTGTTGCTCCATAAAGGAATGGCAAGCTTAAACACCCAAAAAGAAAAGAAAAGATACTTTAAAATAGTCGAAAACTATCTCACCCAAGAATTCGAGGCCAAGCTCAAAAAATTGTCCCGTAGCCAAGGCAGAATACTCGTCAAATTAATACACCGCCAAACCGGTAGCACCACCTTCGAACTCATAAAAAACCTAAAAAGCGGATGGAAAGCCTTTTGGTCCAACACCACAGCAAGTATATTTGACATCGATTTAAAATCAAAATACGCCCCCTACCAAGTAAACGAAGATTATTTGATCGAAACCATTCTGCAAGAAGCCTTCGAAAACGGAAGACTACAAAACCACCCATCCACAAACCCAATAGACATAGACCGCTTAAATACACTCTGGCGCACCAAATCCGAGAATCCATCCTTACCATAAAAAAACAAGGAGCTATTTCCTGCTATCCGCTACAATCTACCTCGCCGAACCCCGTCTCGGCAGGATTTCCACTACTATCAGGGCTAGGAGAGCGGCGTCCCAAAGCTAATCTCATTCCAAAGTTAAGCCTACCTATATATAAAGAAAACAGATACACCTGCAAAAAACAACCACCAAACCCCTAAAACCGGCAGAATAACCGCAAAGAAGATAGCAAAGACCTATAAAAGCAACAAAGAAGCATTTGTATAGAATTAAAAACAAAGCAGTTAGCGATTCTTATTAAGAAAAGGTAAATAAAAGGTAAAAAAAGTATTGATTAACCGAAAAAAGGCGGTAGTTTTGCACCCGCAACAAGAAACAAGTTCTTTCAAATACTGGCAAGCACACGAAATCAAGACGAAAATTTATTTTTCAAAAAAGAGTTCAAAAGCTTGTGAGAATTAAAGCAAAAGTTTACATTTGCACCCCGCAAACAAAGTTCATCGAACACTTTTTTAGATAAGAGTTAAGTGAGATAAAACAAGCGACGTTATTTGACATACTGCTAAGAGAAATAGAGAAAAAATTAAAAAATTATTTTTTAAAAAAACCTCAAAATTTTCTTGCCAGTTACCAAAACAAGTTGTAGTTTTGCACCCGCTTCGAGAGTCACGAAAATTGACCGACGAAACGAGAAACAAGATAAGACACGTTCCTAGACATATTGAATTGACAGCCGTTTTAAGAGAGATCTTAAGACAAAGAATAAGAGTAATAGAAATGCAAGCATAAAAAAGAACCAATAGATCTTCAGTCAAAAATAAATAGCTTAGAGATAAGCAAACAATATACGATGAAGAGTTTGATCCTGGCTCAGGATGAACGCTAGCGGCAGGCTTAACACATGCAAGTCGAGGGGTATAGTTCTTCGGAACTAGAGACCGGCGCACGGGTGCGTAACGCGTATGCAATCTACCTTTCACAGAGGGATAGCCCAGAGAAATTTGGATTAATACCTCATAGTATAGCAGTCTCGCATGAGACCACTATTAAAGATTTATCGGTGAAAGATGAGCATGCGTCCCATTAGCTAGTTGGTATGGTAACGGCATACCAAGGCTACGATGGGTAGGGGTCCTGAGAGGGAGATCCCCCACACTGGTACTGAGACACGGACCAGACTCCTACGGGAGGCAGCAGTGAGGAATATTGGACAATGGGCGCAAGCCTGATCCAGCCATGCCGCGTGCAGGATGACGGTCCTATGGATTGTAAACTGCTTTTATACAGGAAGAAACCCTGGTTCGAGAACCAGCTTGACGGTACTGTAAGAATAAGGATCGGCTAACTCCGTGCCAGCAGCCGCGGTAATACGGAGGATCCAAGCGTTATCCGGAATCATTGGGTTTAAAGGGTCCGTAGGCGGTCAGATAAGTCAGTGGTGAAAGCCCATCGCTCAACGGTGGAACGGCCATTGATACTGTCTGACTTGAATTATTAGGAAGTAACTAGAATATGTAGTGTAGCGGTGAAATGCTTAGAGATTACATGGAATACCAATTGCGAAGGCAGGTTACTACTAATTGATTGACGCTGATGGACGAAAGCGTGGGTAGCGAACAGGATTAGATACCCTGGTAGTCCACGCCGTAAACGATGGATACTAGCTGTTGGGCGCAAGTTCAGTGGCTAAGCGAAAGTGATAAGTATCCCACCTGGGGAGTACGAACGCAAGTTTGAAACTCAAAGGAATTGACGGGGGCCCGCACAAGCGGTGGAGCATGTGGTTTAATTCGATGATACGCGAGGAACCTTACCAAGGCTTAAATGTAGATTGACCGGTTTGGAAACAGACCTTTCGCAAGACAATTTACAAGGTGCTGCATGGTTGTCGTCAGCTCGTGCCGTGAGGTGTCAGGTTAAGTCCTATAACGAGCGCAACCCCTGTTGTTAGTTGCCATCGAGTCAAGTCGGGAACTCTAACAAGACTGCCAGTGTAAACTGTGAGGAAGGTGGGGATGACGTCAAATCATCACGGCCCTTACGCCTTGGGCTACACACGTGCTACAATGGACGGTACAGAGAGCAGCCACTATGCAAATAGGAGCGAATCTACAAAACCGTTCTCAGTTCGGATCGGAGTCTGCAACTCGACTCCGTGAAGCTGGAATCGCTAGTAATCGGATATCAGCCATGATCCGGTGAATACGTTCCCGGGCCTTGTACACACCGCCCGTCAAGCCATGGAAGCTGGGGGTGCCTGAAGTCGGTGACCGCAAGGAGCTGCCTAGGGTAAAACTGGTAACTAGGGCTAAGTCGTAACAAGGTAGCCGTACCGGAAGGTGCGGCTGGAACACCTCCTTTCTAGAGCCTTAGTGTTAGCGCAAGCACGCTAGGGAAAGAGACGAAAAGAGAAGTTGGTCATTATGCTTAAAGTTTTATTACTCTTGCTGTTAATTTAAAAAAAAGAACAAATAATTTAAGAATGAAGAGTGTCTCGTAGCTCAGCTGGTTAGAGTACTACACTGATAATGTAGGGGTCGACAGTTCGAGTCTGTCCGAGACAACAATTTAGGATTAGTTATATATAAGGAAATTTTAGAAGTATGAGTATGAATACCTTAATTCAAAATTCAACATTCATAATTTAAGATTAGAAATGGGGGATTAGCTCAGCTGGCTAGAGCGCCTGCCTTGCACGCAGGAGGTCAACGGTTCGACTCCGTTATTCTCCACAATTCCGAAAGGAAAAAAGTTCATTGACATATTGAGATAAGAAAATATTACAAGTAGAAAGCGTTTTTTACTATTAGTAGTAAAAGACAAAAAAAACGGTCTTAATTAATTTTAAGATTGGTACAATAAGCAAAATAAGGGCGTATGGGGGATGCCTTGGCTCTCAGAGGCGATGAAGGGCGTGATAAGCTGCGAAAAGTTACGGGGACGAGCACACATCGATTGATCCGTAAATACCCGAATGGGGCAACCCACTATGTTGAAGACATAGTACACCTACGGGTGGGCAAACCCGCTGAACTGAAACATCTAAGTAGGCGGAGGAGAAGAAAACAAAAGTGATTCCGTAAGTAGTGGCGAGCGAACGCGGATTAGCCCAAACCAAAGTTGTTACGGCAATTTTGGGGTTGTAGGACCACGATATTCCATGTAAAACGAACTAGAATCTACTGGAAAGTAGAACCAAAGAGGGTGATAGTCCTGTATAGGTAAGTGCTATAATGGATAGTGGTATCCTGAGTAGGGCGGGACACGAGAAATCCTGTCTGAATTTGGCGGGACCATCCGCTAAGGCTAAATACTCCTGAGAGACCGATAGTGAACCAGTACCGTGAGGGAAAGGTGAAAAGAACCGTGAATAACGGAGTGAAATAGATCCTGAAACCATACGCTTACAAGCGGTCGGAGCCCTTTCGTGGGGTGACGGCGTGCCTTTTGCATAATGAGCCTACGAGTTAACGTTGCTGGCAAGGATAAGTGGTTAAGCCACGGATCCGTAGCGAAAGCGAGTCTGAATAGGGCGCTTTAGTCAGTAGTGTTAGA
Organism: Flavobacterium crassostreae; assembly: GCF_001831475.1. Classification (NCBI taxonomy): domain Bacteria; kingdom Pseudomonadati; phylum Bacteroidota; class Flavobacteriia; order Flavobacteriales; family Flavobacteriaceae; genus Flavobacterium; species Flavobacterium crassostreae. The sequence goes on from NZ_CP017688.1 coordinate 1,745,273, forward strand.
CGCGAAACCGTGTGATCTACCCATGGACAGGTTGAAGCTTTGTTAACCCAAAGTGGAGGACCGAACCCGTTGACGTTGAAAAGTCTTGGGATGATCTGTGGGTAGGGGTGAAAGGCCAATCAAACTCGGAAATAGCTCGTACTCCCCGAAATGCATTTAGGTGCAGCGTTATGTTTAAGTTATATAGAGGTAGAGCTACTGATTGGATGCGGGGGCTTCACCGCCTACCAATTCCTGACAAACTCCGAATGCTATATAATGTTTCATAACAGTGAGGGCTTGGGTGCTAAGGTCCAAGTCCGAGAGGGAAAGAACCCAGACCATCAGCTAAGGTCCCCAAATATATACTAAGTTGAAAGAACGCGGTTTGTCTGCCTAGACAGCTAGGATGTTGGCTTGGAAGCAGCCATTCATTTAAAGAGTGCGTAACAGCTCACTAGTCGAGCGGACGAGCATGGATAATAATCGGGCATAAGTATATTACCGAAGCTATGGATTTACGATAATACGTAAGTGGTAGGGGAGCATTCTAATGGGGTTGAAGGTGATTCGTAAGGGTTGCTGGACTAATTAGAAAAGAAAATGTAGGCATAAGTAACGATAATGCGGGCGAGAAACCCGCACACCGAAAGACTAAGGTTTCCACAGCTATGCTAATCAGCTGTGGGTTAGTCGGGACCTAAGGCGAACCCGAAAGGGACAGTCGATGGACAACGGGTTAATATTCCCGTACTAGTTTTAACTGTGATGGGGTGACGGAGTAATGAAAGTGTCGCGAACTGACGGAATAGTTCGTTGAAGTACGTACCTATAGGCTGCGCAGGCAAATCCACGCGGCTTGGGGAAATACGATAGTACTCGGCGTCTTCGGACAAAGAGATAGTACACCTAAGCGCTTCCAAGAAAAACCTCTAAACTTCAGGTTAATAGTACCCGTACCGCAAACCGACACAGGTAGTCGAGATGAGAATTCTAAGGTGCTCGAGAGATTCATGGCTAAGGAATTAGGCAAAATAGACCCGTAACTTCGGGAGAAGGGTCGCCAGCAGCAATGCTGGCCGCAGTGAAGAGGTCCAGGCGACTGTTTATCAAAAACACAGGGCTCTGCAAAATCGTAAGATGAAGTATAGGGCCTGACACCTGCCCGGTGCTGGAAGGTTAAGAGGAGATGTTATCTTCGGAGAAGCATTGAATTGAAGCCCCAGTAAACGGCGGCCGTAACTATAACGGTCCTAAGGTAGCGAAATTCCTTGTCGGGTAAGTTCCGACCTGCACGAATGGTGTAACGATCTGGACACTGTCTCAGCCATGAGCTCGGTGAAATTGTAGTAGCGGTGAAGATGCCGCTTACCCGCAGTGGGACGAAAAGACCCTGTGCACCTTTACTATAGCTTAGTATTGACCTTGGACAAATGATGTGTAGGATAGGTTGGAGACTATGAAGTGGCGTCGCTAGGCGTTGTGGAGTCATTGTTGAAATACAACCCTTTGTTTGTCTGAGGCCTAACCCCGCATTGCGGGGGACATTGCTTGGTGGGTAGTTTGACTGGGGTGGTCGCCTCCAAAAGAGTAACGGAGGCTTCTAAAGGTTCCCTCAGTACGCTTGGTAACCGTGCGTAGAGTGCAATGGCATAAGGGAGCTTGACTGAGAGACATACAGGTCGATCAGGTACGAAAGTAGAGCATAGTGATCCGGTGGTTCCGCATGGAAGGGCCATCGCTCAAAGGATAAAAGGTACGCCGGGGATAACAGGCTGATCTCCCCCAAGAGCTCATATCGACGGGGGGGTTTGGCACCTCGATGTCGGCTCGTCACATCCTGGGGCTGGAGAAGGTCCCAAGGGTTGGGCTGTTCGCCCATTAAAGTGGCACGCGAGCTGGGTTCAGAACGTCGTGAGACAGTTCGGTCTCTATCTACTGTGGGCGCAAGAAATTTGAGTGGATCTGATTCTAGTACGAGAGGACCGAATTGGACAAACCTCTAGTGTATCTGTTGTCACGCCAGTGGCATGGCAGAGTAGCTACGTTTGGAAGGGATAAGCGCTGAAAGCATATAAGCGCGAAACCCACCACAAGATGAGATTTCTTTTAAGGATCGTGGGAGATGACCACGTTGATAGGCTATAGATGTAAAGGCAGTAATGTCATAGTCGAGTAGTACTAATAATCCGTAAGCTTATGTACACCCTTTCCAGCCTCGTAAGAGGCTGGGGAAACTTTCTAATTATATTTTTTTCTTTATCTCAGTATGTTACGATATTCTGTAATGTTTATTAGCACCATGCTAATTTACCCATTGCAAAGCGACCTTAAGGTGGTTATTGCGGCGGGGCTCACCTCTTCCCATCCCGAACAGAGAAGTTAAGCCCGCCTGCGCAGATGGTACTGCAGTTATGTGGGAGAGTATGTCGTCGCCTTTCTTTATGGAACCCCAACTTGTAAAAGTTGGGGTTCTTTTTTTTTATAGGCACCAGGTGTCGGCTAAAAAGCCTCGATCTGTCGCCTTTCTTTTTAAAAAACCCTTATCCTAATCGGATAAGGGTTTTTTGTTTTATATCTAAAACCCATTGGATCCAATTTAGTTGGTCTTAAAAAGAACAAGGATCAATGGATCAAGTCTAAAACCTGTGGAGCAGCAAAAATTAGGCATAAATATTAGTTAGCCTAAAAAGAAAGAATTCTACATTTCGAACACCTCTAAACTGAGATCTAAATGCTTTTATTTTAGCGTTGAATGATTCTGCAGAAGCATTAGTACTTCTGTTATCAAAATAGTTTAATATGGTTTGATAATGATTTATAATTGTGCGAGAGATTGTATTGAAAGACTTAAATCCAGATTGATTTACTTTTTCATGCCATTTAGCCAACCTTGAAAGTCCAATAATTTTATCGGTTGTTTTCTCAAAGATATTTCTCAAATTCTGATCTAGATTGTAAGCTTTTTTGATGTCGGGATATAATTCAAATAAGAACAGTACTCGTTGTAATTGATTCTGTGACCATTTTGATCTATTCTTATACAAAAAATAATGACTTCTAGCTAAATTGTTTGAGTGTATCCCCATTAATCAATATTTCAGATTCGAAGCGCTTCTTGTTTTTCTTGGCAATGAAACCATATTCGCTGCCATATCAAGGGTTATTTCTGTAACGGTATTTCGTAGTTTAAGTGGTGTTTTCGATAATAGCAGTAACAGTCTAGGCTTTAGTACCAGCGATTATTGCTACTATGGTTGTTTTTTTTGCCTTTTCTGGCTTTGTTGTTTAAAATTGGATACTTCGCCATTCGATAGGGAGGTTTGGTCTATTGATAATCTTTTTTCCAATGTTTTTAGGAAAAATAATTCATTTTTTTGCATGTAATTTTTGATTCTAGATTCTGAAATCACTTAAAAAATATTTGTATTGATGCGTAAGGTTTTGCCACTAACATCATAGAAAGAAGCAATAGCATTGCAATCATTAGGCTCGGAATCGAGTTAATCTCTTTCAAATAAAGATGAAGAATATCTTCTGCTTTTTTATAAGAAGTCAGTTCAAAGTATTCAACTATAATTTGATGTAAAAATAACTTGAGAAGTCACTAAAAGAATCTGGCATCTGTGTTTAATTTTATTTATAAAAAAAAACCTCAATTCTGAAATTTTTAGAATTGAGGTTTTTAATTGTTGTATTAAAAATTTATCTTAAAACAGCATCTAATTCTGTTTCAAATGTTTTCTGTAATTTATTCATTATTTTATCAATTTGCGTATCTGTAAGGGTTTTGGTAGTATCTTGTAGGATAAAACTCAATGCGTACGATTTTTTACCTTCGGGTAAATTATCTCCTTGATAGACATCAAACAAATTAATTTCTTTTAATATATTTTTTTCGGTTTGCTTGGCTAATGCATAAATAGCATCATAATTTACATTTTGATTTATTAATAAGGCTAAATCTCTTCGTACTTCAGGGTATTTAGGTATGTCTGTAAATTTAATTTTGCTTGCTGCTGCTTTTATTAGCGTTTCCCAATTAAAGTCTGCATAATAGACTTCTTGTTTGATATTAAAGTGTTTTAGAATGGATTTTTTGACTAAACCAAATTCTACTAAAGCATTGTGACCAGCACCGATGGCAATTCCTTCAGAGAAAATGTCGGATGTTACAGGGCTGTTTTGTGTTTTTTGAATACCAAATCGGGCTAGTATGGCATCTACATGTCCTTTTAGTAAGAAAAAATCAGTTGGTTTGGCGGGAGTTGTCCAGCTTTCTTGATTTCTATTTCCTGTCAAAAAGATAGATAGGTGTTTGTGTTCTTCGTAACCGGATAGAAATTTGTGGTACGTTTTACCAAATTCAAATAATTTTAAATCGTTGTTTTTACGATTTATATTGTAGGATACTGCTTCGAGACCCGAAAATAACAACGACTGGCGTAAGGTAGCTAAATCATTGCTTAAAGGGTTTAGCATGGTTACGTTATACTCTTCTTTTAAGGTTTCAGAAAGGGCGATATAACTGGCTGTGGTTAAAGAATTGGCCATTATTTCGTGAAATCCTTGAGAGTTTAGTTGGTTTCCAATGATGTTTTGTAGTTTGTAATCTTCGTTGCGTGGAGATATAGCTACGGTGGCATGGAATTTTTTTGAAAAATGAATGTTGTTGTAGCCGTAAACTCTTAGTATTTCTTCGATTACGTCAATTTCTCTTTGTACGTCTACTCGGTAAGAAGGTATGGTTAGCCCTAGTCCTGTTTCTGAAATGCTGTTTACTTTTATTTCTAGAGAGACTAAAATTTGTTTGATTATGTCTTTAGGAATTTCTTGACCTATTATTTTTTTTACATTTTGAAAATTTAAAAATACGGTAAAATCTTCAATTTTCTTTTGGTAAATATCACTTACATCTGAGGTGATTTCGCCTCCGGCTACTTCTTGGATTAATAGGGCAGCACGTTTTAAGGCATAGGCGGTTATGTTGGAGTCTACTCCTCTTTCAAATCGGAAGGATGCATCTGTGTTTAGTTGGTGTCTTTTGGCCGTTTTTCGGATGCTTACGGGGTTGAAATAGGCGCTTTCTAAAAATAGGGTATTGGTTTGTTCTGTAACGCCAGAGTTTTTGCCACCAAACACTCCTGCAATGCATAATGGGCCTTTTTCGTCGCAGATCATTAAGTCTTCTTCGTGCAAACTGCGTTCTACATCATCTAAGGTGGTGAATTTGGTGCCTGATGGTAGGGTTTTTACGATTATTTTGCCGTTTATTTTGGAAGCATCAAATGCATGTAAGGGTTGTCCTAGATCGTGTAGTACGTAGTTGGTAACGTCTACAATGTTGTTTTTGGGGGTAAGTCCAATTGCTTTTAGTCTGTCTTGCAACCATTTTGGGGAGGGTTTTACGGTAATCCCTGATATGGTTAGGCCGCAATATCTTGGTGCTAATTGGGTATCTTCTATAACGGTATCAATTTTGAGTGTACGCATGTCTACTCTAAAGTTGCTTACAGAGGGTGTCATTAATTCGGCATTTACACCACTTTGTAATAAACCGGCTCTTAGATCCCGAGCGGTTCCTAGGTGGCTCATGGCATCTGCACGATTGGGGGTGAGTCCGATTTCGAATACTTCGTCGTTTTCTATCTTAAAAAGGCTAGCAGCTTTTGTTCCTGCGGTAACGCTTGGGTCTAGAATTAGTATTCCGTCATTTGCTTTGCCTAGGCCTAATTCTTCTTCGGCGCAGAGCATTCCGTAACTTTCTTGGCCACGTATTTTTCCTTTTTTGATGGTAAAGGCATTGCCTTCTTTGTCATATAAAATGGTTCCAATGGTGGCTACTGCTACTTTTTGTCCTGTGGCTACATTGGGTGCTCCACATACTATTTGTAGGGGAGTTTCGGTGCCGATATCTACGGTGGTTAGTTTGAGGCGGTCTGCATCTGGGTGTGCGGTACAACTAAGTACGTGGCCTACTACAACTCCTTCTAATGCGCCTTTTATGGATTGGTACTTTTCTACGCCTTCTACTTCTAGGCCTAAATCGGTTAGTAACGCTGCTGTTTCTTCGGAATTCCAGTCTATTTTAATAAATTGCTTTAACCAATTGTAAGATATTTTCATCTGTCATTTTTAATATGATTGCAAATATAAGGATTGCAGTTTGTAGTAAAAAACAATTTTTTTTGTTTTTTGTTCTATTGGTTGGTCTTTCTGCTTTGGTTGGTGTTGTGGTTTGATGGCGCGGTTTGATGGTCTAAAACGGGGCTGCAAGAGGGATGGTAGTGGAAATCCTTTTATGGAGCTTGGCGCAATAAAAGATTGTAGCGTACAGCCCGACCCTGCTGTAATGGAATGGAAGCAGGGTCTTGCCATAGTTTTATTTAGCAATCGGATATGTTCACGGCTACTGCTAGTCCTCCTTCGGAGGTTTCTTTGTATTTGTTGTTCATGTCTTTGGCGGTTTCCCACATGGTGCTTACTACTTTGTCTAAGGGCACTTTGACGTTTTTGGCGTCTGTGGATAGGGCTAGTTCGGCGGCATTTATGGCTTTTATGGCTCCCATGGTGTTGCGTTCTATGCACGGGATTTGGACGAGTCCGCCTATGGGGTCACAGGTGAGTCCGAGGTGGTGTTCCATGGCTATTTCGGCGGCAATTAGTACTTGTTCTGGTGTGCCTCCCATTAATTCGCATAGTGCGCCGGCGGCCATGGACGAGGATACGCCTATTTCTGCCTGGCAGCCTCCCATTGCGGCCGATATGGTGGCTCCTTTTTTGAAGATGCTTCCTATTACTCCGGCAACGGATAGAAATTGTTTGATTTCTTTTTCTGAGGCTTGGTGGTTTTCTATAACTAGGTAGTACATTAAGACCGATGGTATTACTCCGGCGCTTCCGTTGGTTGGGGCGGTTACAATTCTGCCTAATGCGGCATTCACTTCGTTTACGGCAAGTGCAAAACAGCTAACCCATTTTAAAATTTGACGAAATTTGACTTCGGTACTGCGTATTTGTTCTAACCAGCTATGTTGGTCTGTGTAGTTGGAGAGGCCTATTAAGCCTTGGTGCATATCAAAGGCTCTACGGCGTACGTTTAGGCCTCCGGGTAGGATCCCTTCGGAGTGACAGCCAATGTACATGCATTCGAGCATGGTGTTCCATATGCGTAGGAGTTCTTTGTCTATTTCGGACTCGGTACGCATGGATTTTTCGTTCTCAAAAACAATTTCGGAAATGCTTTTGTTTTCGCTTTTGCAATAGGCGAGCAACTCGGATGCTTTGTTGATCGGGTAGGGAAAGTGGCATTTTACTTTCTCTTTTTCTTTGGCATTGGCTCGTTCTTCTTTGACTACAAATCCGCCGCCTATGGAATAAAAGGTTGCGCTATAGCTGTCTCCGGAGCCATTGTATGCAGTAAAGGTCATTCCGTTGGAATGAAAAGGCAGGAAGTTTTTGTTAAACAAAATATCCTGTGGTATGTTAAATGCTATGGGGTATTTATTGGCTAGAAGTAGTTGTTGTGTGGTTGCAATTTTTTGGATAATACCGTCTATGTTTTCTACGGGTATGTATTCTGGGTCTTGCCCGCTTAGACCTAGCATTACGGCTAAATCTGTGGCGTGCCCTTTGCCGGTTAGGGATAAAGAACCATACAAATCTACTTTGATTCTGGTGGTGGTTTCTAGTAGGTTTTCTTGTGTGAGTTCTTCTAAGAAACGTTCTCCTGCTCTCCAAGGTCCTAGTGTGTGCGAACTGGATGGCCCAACACCTATTTTGAGCATGTCAAAAATCGAAATGCATTCTTCCATATTAAAATTGTTTTTTTGGTTACAAATATAATTGAATTTATGAACTCATGGTATCTTATAAGAATTATTATGCTTTTTATGATTAAGGCTTAAAGATTCAAGATTTGTAGTTGTTTTATTGTTTTTGGGTTGTTTTTTATATCAAAAAAATATTTTTTGGCTTTTGTACTATTTAAAACGGATAGCCAATGGCTAGATTAAATACTAGGTTTTCTTTGCGCCAATTTTTGTCTCCAAAACTAATTTGGTCTAGTTGCCAACGTGCTCCTTCGGGAAGGTACGGTTTTCGTATTGGAAAAGCTAGGTCTGTTCTTAAGATTAAAAATGAAAAATCAAATCGAAGGCCTGCACCAACGCCTACGGCTAGTTCTTTTAAAAAACCTTTTGAAAATTTGGCTCCAGGTTTTTCGGGAGTTTCTCGTAGCAACCAAATGTTTCCAGCATCCAAGAAGAGTGCACCATGAACTAATTTGTATATTTTGGCGCGATATTCTGTACTGAATTCTAATTTTAGATCTCCAGATTGGTCCGGCAAAAAATTTCCAGAAGTAGCATTGCCATTAAAGGATCCTGGGCCTATGGAGCGTGCTCTAAAGGCACGAATGCTGTTGGATCCGCCATTAAAGAATTGTTTTATAAAGGGCATCTGATCTGAATTTCCGTAGGCATATCCTGCTCCTACTAAAATTTTGCTTGCTATTTGTGTTTTGGAACTAAGCTTTAAATAGTGTCTAAATTCGTTTTCTATTTTTATAAATTGACTAAAAGGTACTTTGAATATCTCTACGGTGTCTCCTTTTTGCATATTTGCCCAGGATAGCCAGCCCGTTAGGTTGGCAGATAGATCCAAACTAGCTTTATAATAATAGGTGTGTTTTTTGTTTTGGAGCATGGTATTGGTATAGGTGTAGGAGTAGGTTGGTCCAAAAATCAATTGTTTTTCAGTGACTTTGGCCAAAGACGGATCTATGGCTATTTGTTGCCGGTATAGGTTGGTTACATTTTGAGGGCTTGCATAGGTGATTTCGGTTACATTGAGTAGGTGTTCTTTGCGTTGGTTTTCTTTCCACAAATAGCCAAAGGAGCCTTTTAGGGTTTGTAGGGAGTATAATTGGGTTCTGTTTTGGTATTCATAGCCTAGGGTTGCTTTTGTTTTTGGAACAAACCCGCTTGCAGATTTAAAAGGAAAGGGAGCAATAATTCGTGGCCAAATTAGATTTGCTTCGGTACCCAAACGGTATACATTAAAACCTTTATTTTGACCAGAAACCTGCACTTCAAGCCCGCCAAAAGCAGATAGGTTGAGTAACTCGGCTCCTTTAAATAAATTGCGGTTGCTCCAATTGATATTTAGTTCGGTCCCGGTATAATTTGCGGAGTTGGTTTTGGCCGAGATAACTGCTTGTATGGATTTTTTGGGCAGTGGTGTAAGGTAGTAGTAGACGTCTAAAAAGTTTGCAGTAGTATCTGCAACTTTAAATTGGTTTTTTACAAACTTAAAAGTGCCTAAGTTAACCAAACGATTTAAGGATAAATTATGATTGGTGCGGTTGTATAAATCCCCTTTATGGAAATAGAGTGCCCGATCAAAAATTCTGGGTTTGAATTGATTTTTGGAACCAATTATGGTAAAATCCTTATATTGTAGTGCGGATTCTGGATCCGGTATGGTGTCTTTGTTTAATCGATAATTTGGGTACACCATAATTTGGTTTATTTGGTATTGTTTTTGGGCAATGTCGGTAATTTCGGGCTTTATTTTGATGGTCAAATTTACGCGGTGCTCTGCAACGGTACTGTCTACTTCCATTTTTAGATACTCGGCATTAAAATAATAAAACCCTTTTTCTTTAAGATGGCTGTCTATGCGTTCTCGTTCTTGTTTAAAAGCATCTAGGCTATAGCCTTGGCCTATTTTTAATAAAGACGTTGGTATGGTATGGCGTATGGCATTTGCAACTGCCGAAGAATCTTCGGGATATTTAATTTGTTGGATGACATATTGTTTGCCCGGATTTAAGCTATAGGTGGCTGTTGCTTTTTTGCCACTACGGCTAGAATCTGCTACAACTTTGGCGTTAAAGTAGCCGTTGTTTTGTACGTAATTTAGAATTATTTTTTGATTATAATTGAGGTCAACTCTCGAATACAGTATCGGAGGTTCTCCTACTTTATTACGGAGCCAGTATCTAAGTCCTTTTTGTTTTGTGGGCTCTCCGGCCAAATTATAGAAAAAAAGTTTGGGTCTCCATCCCAAAAAAGTAGTATTGGGCTTGGGTCTCAGTAAAGGGGTTAGTGCTGTTTTTAAAGCTTTTTTTTGTTTTCTTGGGGTAGTATTTTCTATTTTGATGGTGGCTCCGGTATACAATAAGCTGCCCTCTGGTAGTTTTTTGGTGCCAGTACAGCCGGTTATTACGATAAGCAATAAGAGTAGACTATTTAAGATGCGTGTATTCATTGTAAGAGATTGTTTAAAAAAACAGAATCGTTATTCGGCTGTTTTTTTAGAATGAAATAATTCTTTGAATTGGTTGTAATCAAGGGTTAAAACAAAAGAAACTCCTGTTTCTACTACTTGTCCTTGCAGAGCCACTTGGTATTTATTTAGACGATAGGCTCTGAGTTTGTAACGGCCATCTTTGGATATTTGGTATTCCACAGACACATCGCCAGCAATGCTATTGGCTGCTTGGTTTTGTTGCTGTGGTCCCTCTAATCCAAAACGGCTACCAACAGTTACTTTTAATCGATCGTCTAATAGTTTTTTAGAAATACCTACATTCAAATCGGTACGGTTTTCTAGATTTCCGGTAGTATAGTCTTCGGTGGCATCTAAATCAAATTCAATGGCTACGCCATCCACTAATTCTGCTGCAAAATTATTTAATTGTTGCGACAAAATTTTGCTAACACTCTCTCTGGCTAATGAAGATACCGAGCTCCCTCCAGCTTGACTTGCAAAAGGATTTTCGCCAATAAAACGATTTAGCAATAACAAAGCAAATACTTGTTTGTTTAATTCTTCTGGTTGTTGGCGCAATTGAGATAATTTGGCTTGGGTAGTACTAATAATTTCAGTGGCTACGTTATTGTTTCCTTCTGGAAGTACAATATCAAAATGGATGGACGGCTGGAGTAATTCGCCCTTCATTAGTAGCTCGGTTTCAAAGGGTATTTTTTGTTTGTAGGTATTTCTAACTGCAGATGTGGTACCTGCTAATTGGCTATCTACTAAATCAATTGGAGCAACCTCGTTTTTGTAAACGGCTGTTATGGCAACTTCTGCCGAGGTAGGCTCTCCAGTCCATAGAAGATAGCTGCCTTTTTTTATCTCAAATTTACGATTAATTAGATTAAAATTCATTTCGTAGGTACCTTCTTGTATTTCGTATCTTCCGGTAAGGTTGGTTTTTCCAGAAGGATCTATTCCGCCAGAGAGCTGTGCTTGGCCTTTTAATTTCAAGAAATCTCCATTGGCCTTGTCTAATACCATAGTCAGAGCTGCTTTTTTATCAATTTCAATGTTTACCGCAGCGTTAATGCCTTTTATGGCAGTTTCACGTAATTTTTCTTGGGTGGTGATTTTGGTAATTAATGGCGGATTGTCTGCATCTACAAAAGAAACAATGCCCTCTCTATCTGCAATAGATGGGTCAGATTGCGGCAATACGAGTACAAAATCCGTATTGGCATTTATTTTAAGATTTCCATCAACCATTGGGTTATTCCAATCTCCTTTTATGCGTAAATGGTTGTCTAAATATAAAGCACCGTAATACAAATCATTGTCTTTCTCTTCAGAATTTATAGCCTTAAAATTGGTGGCATCTACCGTAAGGTTAAATGCGGGGTTGCTGGCATCTGTAGTAGAAATAGTTCCATTAAGTACCAGGGTATTGTTGTTTTCGTCTTTAAGGGTAAAAGCATCAAAACCAATGGTCTCTCCGCTAAATTTGAGCGTGTTGTTAGTGTCTTTAAAAACAGAATTTAGAGGAGTTACTCTAAAACCTATTTGGTTAAAGTTTAAACTTCCTACCAGCTGTGGTTGGTTTATTGTGCCTGTTAGAGCTAGCGATCCGTTTATAAAACCCGTACTTTCTTTAAGGTTGCCCATAGTAAAGCCTTGAATGCTTTTTAAATGTAATTTTTCGATTGCTAATTTTAGGTCTAGATTAGCCGTATTGGTGTGGTAGGTTCCGTCTAGGTTTAGTTGGTTATCTTGTCCGGAGAGGGCTATTTTTGTGGTATAGGTATTGGCTCTAGAATTTTCTATTTCAAGATCTATACTACCTAGAGTATCATTCCGGAAGCTAAAGTCTTCCACTTTTAGGGCAGCCTTAAAAACAGGGTTTTTAGTTGCATTTTGGATTGTGGCACTACCGTTTAGGGTTCCGTTAAACTGCAAACTATCTTTTTGAATCCAATTACGGATAGTCTTTATCTCGAAATCGGCAAATGTTACAGATAGGGGCGCATTTTTTTTGGTAGATAAAGAAGCAATCTCTAGGCTACTTTTGGAGTTATTTAATTTAAAATCCCGTGCCTGAATGCCGGTTTTACCAAACTGAATTAGATTGGTAGCAGCAATTGTCCACGGCTTGTAATTTAAAATCAAAGTACTTGGGTCCAAATGCACTTCGGTATTTCTAGGAGTAGTTTTTAGGGTTCCTGCTACAGAATAACGCAGAGTATCATTGCTGTCTTTAAGTTCTAACTGATAGGTTGCGGTTTGGTCTTTTAATTGGCCCTTGATTGCAGTGGCGGGTAGTTGCAATTGGTTGTTCTGAAGGCTATCTATGGCAAAGTCATAAAAAAGGGTTTTGTCTTTAGTGCTAACATTCAAAATAGCGTTAGTAATGGTGTTTTGACCGTATAGTAATTTTGGGATTTTTCCGTTAACAATAATACTATCTTTTTTACTGTGGTAGCTTCCGGAAATAAAAAATGGTTCTAAAACCTGAACTTGAGGCATTATTTTATGCAGCAAAGGGCTGTCTTTTACCTCTATTTGAAAATCCAAATTCTGTTCTGTTTTGTTTTTGGCAGCTAAAATTGGTTTTGGGGCATAATAAACCGATAACGAGTTTTTTAAAGCAGCAGTTATTGTAGTTAAAGTATAGTTACCTCTAACAGATGCGTTCAAAAACGGCGATTTTAGTACCACGGCACTAGTATCTGGCAGTACTCTAGCAGACAAACTAATGGTGTCTGTAACAAATTGCTGTTCTGCATCTGCAACGGTAAGTTGGATGATGTCTACTTTTCCTTTTAAATTATCCAAACTCGCCGAGGCTATGGCAGCATTCATGGTGCCTCTTATTTTGAGAGGGCCCGCATGTAGGTTTAGTTTTTCTAGATCTGCGATATCTACATTTAAATGGGCTTTTACTGCCGGATATTTGTCTTTAAAGCTGCCACTGCTTACTAAATCAAACCTCAAATCAGGATTCTGGATGCCAGCTGTAGCAGTAAACAAGCCGTGATCAATACTCCCATTTACTACTAAATTGGAGTAGGCATAGTTGTTGTAATCCAGCTTTAAAATCCTGGCTTTTAATTGGGCTTGGGCAGTTTTAGGGTTTAGCCCGATGCCACTGGTTTGTGCTTTTAGACTAATTTTCCCAAGGGTTTTGGTTTTGAAAAGTTTTCCTAAATCAAAATTTTTAAGATATAATTGAGCAGTATAGTTCTCGCTATTTTTTGTTTTTTGATCCAACAAAGCCTTAATTGTAGCTTCACCATAACTGCTTTTTAGAACTAGATTGGTATTGAAATGGGTGGTAGTTCCTTGAAAGGTTCCGTTTACATTTAAATAGGCCGGTAACTCAAGGGCGCTCGGGATACTTCCTTTTGGAATAAAATACGGCAAATCAGTGGCACCAGATTGCAATTGTTTTATAACCAAGTCAAAATAGGCTTTGTTGATATCCTGTAGCCCAGTTATGGTTCCGCTTGCGGCAATTTTGGTATCTCGGATTCCGCTTATTTCTAAATTAGGAATACTAAGACGATTTAGTTTTCCGGTTAGCGCACCATTTATAGACAAAACAGCATTTTTATTGCCTTTAAAAGGAGCAGATTGTGCCAATGCCGGTGCAAAAAGAAGCACATCTTTAAGGCTAAGTCGACTCTCTTTTAAATGGGCATTAACGCTTATTTGGGCGCTATTTTGGCTAAGAGCCGCCACGGAAGGATATCCGATCTCTAGGTGGTCTTTTATCAGAGATTGCGGTGTTTTTAGAACAAGATTTTTTAGATAAGCATTTTTGGTTCCGTAATAAAATGCGGTAGATAATTGGGTAATCTCTACGCCACTTTTTTCTTTCAATCGCAGCTGGTTTAAATTTCCTTGTATAGCCAATGGGCTATAATTTAAGTCCGTAAGATCGAGGTGTGCGTCCTGAATGTTTAGATGTTGGTAATCTATTGCAGATGCAGCAGGGATGGAATTGGTATTGTCAAATACCAAATCTACGTTATTAAAAGTAGTTTGCTTTATCTTAAATTCTAGTTTGTTTTTTGGACTAGTAGTGCTGGCGGTATTCGCAGTATTGGTTGGAGGGGTTACTTGGTCTATAGTCACTTTTGCTTTAGCATCCGAAAAATAAATACGGTCTACCAAAAAAAATTGATTGCCTAAGTCCGTTTTGCGGAATGTTGCTTTTAATTTTTTGAATTTTAAGGCGGCAGCTATCTTGCTTTTTAAATCGGTATACTGTAGGTCAAATTTTGAAAAGTCTATTTCTCCAAGATCTAAATTAAATTGGGGATCGGTGGGCTTTGTTTTTGGAGTTCTTGGGGTTTGTTTTTGGGTAGATGTAGTTGCTTGCAAAACGGCCAATTGTAGTGCTTGGATTTTAATTTTAGGTACTTCAAAATCCAAGGTGTTCCAATTTTGTTTTCTTATTTTGGTATCCAGAATACCTAATTTAAGCTTTACGTTTTGCCCAGTATAGGCATCCGAATATTGGATTTTGATGTTTTTAAAACGGATATTTTCTATCAAAAAAGCGGTTGGTTTGGCCTCTTTGGGTGTCTGCAAGCTATCTTTGGACGCAAAGGCTTTGAGGATATAGTCAAAATTAAAAACCGCATGAGTATCTCGGTTTACACTTGCTGTTATGCCTTCTAGATCAATTTGGTTGAGGGTTATTTTTTGGTTTATTAAATCTAAAAAATTGAGGTCAATGGCTAGTTTTTGTCCTGCTAATAGGGTGTCTTTTTGTTGGTCTTCAAAATAAAAATTATTTAAAATTATTTTTTTCGGAAAACCGATCTCCAAACTACCTACCACAACTTTAGTTTTAACTTTTTGTTGCACAAAAGCCACCAGCTTTTCTTTGGCCAGGTTTTGAACTGCAGGAATTTGAAGGGTTACCAAAACCAAAAACAGTATTGCAAAAACAATCCCTAAAATCCAAAGGAGTAGGTTGGAACTTATTTTTAAATATTTTTTCAAGCGTTATCGATTTTAATTTCAGTTAAGACAATCCACAGGAATTGGTAGGCAAAAACGACTACTTCCTTAAAGGAAGCAAAGGTCAAAATTTAAATTTGATTTGCCTTGTAGTTTTGTGGTATTATATTATAAAATTAGAATATGCGCTGTATGGAACCACTCGAGGCTAGTTCACGTCTTGAAATAGTTAATTTAAAAAAGGTTATCCTAAATCTAGGGCTTTAATTTGAGGCTCCAAAGTACGAGCATATTGGTAGCCATATTCAAAAATTTCGTCTGCTTTTTTGAGGCTCAAAAGACTAAATTGGCTCATGTTTGGTGGTTCTATATAAAGAGTACAAAGGTTGGTTTTGTCTTGCACAGAACTTTTCATGGCTAAGTGAAAAGAACGATCAACAATATTATTCATGTGTACTTGATCGACCTCTTTTTTGATCGAATTTACATAGCTTCCAATTAGTATATCGCATTGACCAAGTAAGGGTTCAATAGGAAAATTATTAAGTATTCCGCCATCTACATACAAAGAATTATTAATGCTTACGGGCTGGAACACCACCGGAATGCATGAAGAAGCCAATAAGGCTTGAGATAAATTTCCGGAAGAAAAATAGGTAAGTTCTCCTTTTAAAATATCTGTAGCTGCAACATATAAAGGAATTTTAAGATCTTCAAAAGTATTTAAATGTTCTTGATACAAGCCTTCAAATCCCTTCATGGTAAATAACCCTTGTTTTTTGATTAAAAAATTAGAAAAATTAAAAATTTGACTTTTTTTAAGTATGGTCACAATCTCCTCTACAGAATATCCTGCAGCATAAAATGCGCCTGCAATTGCTCCTGCA
Organism: Flavobacterium crassostreae; assembly: GCF_001831475.1. NCBI lineage: Bacteria > Pseudomonadati > Bacteroidota > Flavobacteriia > Flavobacteriales > Flavobacteriaceae > Flavobacterium > Flavobacterium crassostreae. Next base: position 1,761,370 of record NZ_CP017688.1, read on the forward strand.
CTAGTCCCGGATATATGTGTAAAAGAGATACCAAATTCTTCTAAGGCTTTTAATATTCCGAGATGCGCCATGCCTCTTACGCCACCACCAGATAACACCAACCCAATTTTTTTCATTTTTATGAAAGTTTTTTTAAAAAACCAATAACTCTATGCTCTTGTTGCATTTAAAAACAAGATAGCCAATTTAAATACGCCGTCTGCTTAGTCAAAAGACCATATTTAGGACCATTATAGTAGTGCAAAATCATCGCTTTTAGGGAAATCCCGTAATGCTTGCAGGGCTATTTCTGGAGTTGGATTGGCAATTTTTCGGAGTTTGGTATCCATCCAAGCACCATCTACGGTTATTGTGGCGTATAGTTGGTCTTCTGCTGTTTTAAATTGGTGTACAATAGACCATCTAGAGGCATCGGTTTTCATTTTAGACACGGTGGTATGTATAAAAATGGTATCAGATAGCTTGATTTCTTTTCTAAAAACACATTCTTCTCTAAAGAGTATTGGTCCAAAGTGGTTGGTCTGCAATACGTTCATGGTTAGGCCAAGTTTTTCTAAAATTTCAATACGGTGTTGGGCACCAAAATCATAATACGCACTATGGCGCACATGAAAATTCGGGTCTAAATCAGACCATCTAAAAGATAATTGTTTTTGGAAAGCAAGCATTGGATATCGTTTTAAGGGTAGAAGTTCGGTTTCAATATACTGGTGTAAATTTACTAAAAGCAATACAACTTTGTGTTAAGATGCCATAATTTATTCTAAAAGAAATGGTGTTTTTAAATTCTTGCTGCATGCATAAAAAAAACTAGGTTTTGTGTGTGCTTACTTGTATTTTAGACAGGCATTTATCTGGTTTTTAGTTTTTAAAAGTTAAATTTGTTAGCTGGATCCAATAGGCAAACAATTTTTGTTTTAGAATTGTATTTGGATTCTAAATTTACAACCACAAACTCCCAAATCATGAACATAAAGATTTTGCATACTGCAGATTGGCATATTGGCAAACAATTATTAAAAACGGATTTTGCAAAAGATATGGATCTTTTTTTGGATTGGTTGTTGGATTGCATCCAGCAAAACAACATAACGATACTACTGATGTCTGGAGATTTGTTTGATCAAGCAAATCCATCGCAGGCAGCCATGGCACAATATTATGGTTTTTTGAAACGGTTATTGCCCTTAAATTGCAAAATAGTCCTAACGGGAGGCAATCATGATTCTCCACAAGTTCTGAATGCACCCAAAGAGTTGTTAGAAATTCTAGACATAAAGGTAGTAGGAGGAGTTCCAGAAAATCTAGCAGATTTGTTTTTAGAAGTTAGCCTCGGAAATCAAAAAGTAGTTCTTGCAGCAGTGCCTTTTTTGCGAGACAAAGACATCCGAAATGCAGCGCCAGGAGAATCTTATGAAGATAAAGTAGCATTAACTAAAGATGGTATAGCCAACTATTTTGCCAAGGTCACTACGCATTATAACACATATTACAATAAAATTCCCTTTGTGGTTATGGCACATTTGTATGCACAAGGGGCGTCCGTATCGGATAGTGAACGCGAAATACAAATAGGAAATCAAGCTGGTGTTGCCGCTAGTGTTTTTGGCGAAGAACCGCATTATGTAGCATTAGGCCATATACACCGACCACAAATGGTTGGCAAACCGAATATTAGGTACAGTGGCTCCCCAATTGCACTTAGTTTTAGTGAAAAAAAGGATATAAAAGAAGTAGTTATTTTAGAACTAATTGAAGATAATTTTACAATCAATACCCTAGCGGTACCCAAATTCAGAAAATTAGTTAGTCTCAAGGGTACTATAGAGGAGGTCACCCAAAAAATAGCCAGCTACAGCACCGACTCCGTACTTACGGATCTTGCAGAGCTAATTATTGAAGAAGAAACCGAAAATATTGCACACATAAAAGCCCTAGAGGATTTATTGACCTCAGAGCCCAATGATGAATTACAAATTCTAAAAGGCAGTATTACATTTAAGAATACCGTTTTGGGCACCTCTAAACTGCTTTCTAAAGGAGAAGCCATTAACGATTTTTTGCCAGTACAATTATTCGAAAAAAGAATACAACAAGACCAATCCATAGAAGATGCCACAGAGTTGGTAGCCGCCTTTAAAGAAATTTTAGAAACACTGCACACCACAGATACCTCAGAATAACCAGTCTTACTCTTACTTAGATATGAAAATTTGTAAAATAAAATTCAAAAACATTCACGCGCTTAAAGGCGAACATTCTATTGATTTTGAAAACGGAATCTTGGCACAAGCAGGACTTTTTGTAATAACGGGAGCTACCGGAACAGGTAAATCTACCTTGTTAGACATCATTACTTTGGCCCTATATAACCGAATTCCGAGAATTGACAAACCCATCACAGAGAACGTTATAGAACAAGAAGGTGTGGTGTTGACCAAAAATGCAGCAGATTGTTATGCAGAGGTAGAATACCAAGTGAAAGGCACTCGGTATATTTCCTCATGGTCTATCCGTAGGACCAGAACTGGCTCTTTGGACAAAAGAAAACAAGAGTTGGTGGATGGCGCTACAGGTGCTATTTTGGTTTCTGGAGTGCAAGAAGTGGTGGTTGCAAATGAACGTATTATAGGTCTAAATTACAACCAATTTGTACAATCGATGATCTTAGCACAAGGGCAATTTTCAAAATTGTTATTGGCCAAAAAAGACGAACGGAACACGCTTTTGGAGGAAATTACAGGTTCTTCTATTTACAGAAAAATAGGAAAGCTGGTATTTCAAAAGTTTAGAGCCATCGAAGAGGCAGTTAAAATACAAACCATCAAAATGGGGGAGACCGTTTTGTTAACACCCCAAAACGTAAACGAAATTCAGCACGATATTTTGCTTCAAAAACCCCTGCTTTTGGCTAAAGAAACCCAAAAAGAACACTACGAAGCCAAAAAAATAATCAAAGAGAACCATATTAAAAACAAACGCTTACAAGCCGAAAACGCAATGGCATGGGCTTTGTTTTTAAAAGAAAAAGAGCTTTTTTTGCCCCAGCAAGAACAACTACAAGCCCATGAGGGTGTAGTGGAATACAAGGATCAAATGCTCGCCATTGAAACAGCAGAAAAAACCTGCCAGGCCATTTCTGAAAAAATTGCTTCCACAAAAGAGAAATTAGTTGCCAACCAAAAAGACAAATCCGACTTACTTTTGAGGGCTACTGCATTGGTTAAAACAGAAGTTTCTGAACAAAATTTAGAACAAGTGGTTACGGCTTTTAGAGCCAAAGTTACAGCCTTAAAGGCAGACGAAACAGATACATTAAACCAAACCAAACAACAACTCGGACGCATTGAAGACAAGCTATCTGAGGCAAATAAACTAGGTCTATCTCTTGTAAAAAACGAAACCCTAGAGGCACAAATACAAGACAATTTAGAGCGAGTAGAGGCGCAAATTAAAGCCAAAGCAATAGATACCATTATTGCCGTAAAAGATAAAAAAGAACAACTAAACAAACAGCTCTTGCCCGCTAGCCAGTTGCTAGGAGACCGAAGGTTGTTTGACGAAAAAAAGAAAGCAATACACGAGTTGCAGCTCAAAATCCTACAGCAAAAAACACAAATAGACCACCTATCGGTAAGCTTAAAAAAACAACAAGAAGAACGTAACGACTTGTTGCCTGCCGTAGAACAAGGCCAAAAAGAGTTAGAGCATTGGCAACAACGAAAAAGTTTAGACCAGCACCGTTTGGAACTAAAAGACGGAGAAGCTTGCCCGCTTTGTGGCTCAGAAACACATCCTTTGGTAACCGAAATTGCAGAAAAGGTAGTTTCTACTTTATACCAAAAACAACAGGCTTTGGTCCACCAGTTAGAGGCTCTAAACAAAAGCCTTTTGGAAAACGAAATACAATGCCAAGCATTACAAAAGACCCATGCAACCAATATCCAAGAGTTACAAAACAGCCTTGCCGAGTTTCAGGTTTTAGAAACCAAAATTGCTCATTTGTGCCAACAACTACAGTGGACTACTGCAGATACTCTTGAAATTTGGGAAACCAAAGCATTTGCTTTACAACACGAGTTGGCTGCTTTGGATCAATTAGAAAACCACATTCAGTCCCGAAACCTTCTCAAGGACATGCAACTACTCTTTTTAGAATATACCCGTCTAAAAACAAAGTACACCCAAGCAAAAGAGGCCTTAAAAAGTGTTTATGACAAAAATGACAGCGATCAAGAGACCAATAGCTTACTTAATGCCTTTATATGGTGTCGTTCTACTTTAAAAAACTTAGCAGAACAAGTGGCAGACTACCAAAAGTCTATGGCAGAAATACAGCATCAAAAAGAACAAATTGTAGCCACTTTGATGCCCGAGTTACAACAAAAAGGCATGGCTAGTTTGTCGGAATTAAAAGCCAAAATTCTAGAAGAAAAAACAGCCAATCACTTGCGTACCCAATGGCAAGCTTTACACCAAAATCAAATTAGACTGCAAACCAACAAAGAAAAAATTGAGCAAGATCTTGCCGCAGATGCAAAATTAGAAGATCCTACTATAACCCTAGAAGAAATCGGGTTAGAATTGCCTAAAATAAGCCAAGAAATTTTGCTTTTGCAAAAGCAAATCTGGAACCAAGAACAGCGCCTTTTGATTGACCACCAGAACAAAGAAAAACTACAAGAAAGTCAGTTAGTACTGGATGCTTTAGAGAAAGATTTGTTGCTTTGGTCCAAAATGAATTTACTTATTGGGGATGCAACGGGCAAAAAGTTTTCTAATTTTGTACAAGATTTGACCCTAAAACAGTTGTTAGAATACGGAAACCAAAGACTTATAGGTTTCTCAGACCGATATTTATTGGATACCACAAATGACACCGATGGATTAAAAGTAATTGACACCTATATGGGCAACACAAAACGATCCGTAAGCTCTTTATCTGGGGGCGAAACCTTCAAATTAAGTCTCGCATTGGCTTTTGGGTTATCGGATTTAGCAGCCCAAAATGTAGCCATAGAGTCTTTGTTTATTGACGAAGGTTTTGGCTCTCTAGACCCAGAATCTTTAGATCAAGCCATTAGTATTCTTGAAAACATGCAAAATGAGAGTAATAAATCGATAGGAATTATTTCGCACGTTGGAGAATTAAAAGAACGTATTGGTGCCAAAATAAAACTAGTACGTACCGGAGCGGGTTACAGCACCATTGAAATCGAGTAGCTAAATGACCTTAGGGTTCTTGGTAGGATTGGTATATTTATAAGTGGGGTCTAATCAACAATACCTAAAAATTTTAAATGTTTTACTTGATGATACAATAAGGCAGCTTGGATGCATTTTTTTACTTCGTTTACGGGTATTTTTTGATCTACAGAAAACAGTATGGCTCGTTCTCCTTGGTACTTAAATTGTTGGCCAAAAACCATTCTAAAAGTTGTAACTAAACTGCTATTGCATTGAAAATAAAGAGCATATTGGTCCGGACTATGTTTTTTCCAGTCCATTCTTAAGGTGCTGCCTTGTTTGGTAATAAAACTAGGTTCTCCCCATTTTAAGGTTTCTTCTAGAGTAGTGATTTTGGGGGTTTCTGTAGCGGTTTCTATAATTAAATCTCTCAAAAAACACATTTTTTCTCGTATAGTATCTGGATAACTTGCAAATACAGCGGCTACTTTTGGATGGGTATTTAGAGTCATTGTTTTATTTTTAGACGATCAAATATATTGTTTATTTAGATAAAAAACTTATTTATAGCCAAATACAGTTCCGAAAAATGGTGTTATCAGCGTGTTTGAGGATGTTTATAAATGGTTAATTAGCGGTATGATTTTAAATAAACGCGCTTATTTTAGATCCAAAAAGCGGCAACCAATGTGGTTATAATAAGTAATAACACCCCTGGTAATACTATTTTTTTTAGTGCTTTGTGTGCCGTAAACAGAACCACAGTAGCTTTTACAACCGTATTAGAAACCGCTGCCAGTGTAATGGCTCGGACGGCAACACTAGGTTCTAGACTACCGGATTGCTGACTCATTTCGGCCATAGAAAGCGTAATTGCATCTACATCCGTAAATCCTGCAGCTATAGCAGATAGATAAATACCTTGGTCTCCAAAATTAATCTGAGCTATATTTGCAATCACAATTACTGCGGCATAAAGCCCTCCAAAAATAAGGGATCTTTTTAAAGAAAAAGGGGCTTGTATCTCTGCATCCTCGTTCTGGGTTTGGTTCTGGGCTTGTTTTGGTCTAATAAACCAACAATAAGCCGCTCCTGTGCTAGCTGCTACAGTCATGGGGATCCATAGACTGCTAACCAAGGCATAATTAATAATAGCCACTTCTATAATTATCCGAAGAAACATCGTAATCCAAGCAACAAGTATTGCTATTGCAAAAGATCTAGAGAGAGCTGCTTGATTTTTACTTCGAGAAGAATACGATAGGGTTACTGCCGTGCTCGAAATTAAACCGCCCAAAAAACCCGTTAAAACAATCGCTTTATTTTTTTTAATGTTTTTGTTTAAAAAGTAGCCCACAATACCTATGGCACTTACCAGTAATACCATTAACCAGATATTTCGTAAAATTAAAACATCAAATGGAGCAGCTAAACTAGGTTGGTCAGGGAGTATTGGTAAAATAATAGCCGTCATTAATCCAAATTTAGCCAAACTTACAATTTCTAGTTGGGTGAACATTTTACTAAATTGGTGTAGTTCTGTTTTTAAAGACAATAAAAACAAAACTACAATGCCTAATGCCGCAGCTAATTCTAATTGGCTATAATAGCACAAAGCACCAATGAGTACCGTAAGCAGTGCAGAAACTTCTGTTGTTAACCCAAGATCTCCATTTTTGACGGTTCCTAAATAGGCAACAACCAAAAAAGCTCCTACAATGGCAATGGGTAGTACAAAACCCCATGGCGAATCCATCAAATCTCCTAACATGGCAGCCGTACAACCAGTTAGTGCAAGAAGAGGAAAAGTACGGATGCCTCCAAAAAGAGCATGTTCTAAATCTCCAGACATTTTAAATTGTCGTTCTAAACCAATTAACAAGCCAATGGCGAGTGCAAATCCAAAATGAAAAAATAGTTCAGTCATAGGTAATTTAGATTGATAAGTTTAAAAAAGGATTCAGCATAAAACAATAGCTATATTGCTTATTTATGTAAAAAAAATAAAAGGTTATAATAGTAATTATTTAATCAAAAATAGCAACAACTCTTGCTGGTGCAGCCGAAGCACCAACTATTTTTAACGGGAAAACAGCAATTTTAAAACCTTCATACGGAAGCTTGTCTAGATTAACCAGTTGCTCCATGTGGCAGTATTCTTTGTTTTTGCCTATTAAATGGGCTTCCCAAAATAATTCTGGATTAGCAGTTTCTTTCGCCTTTTTAAGCATATATGGTAGCGGTAAGTCCCAACCCCAAGAATCAATTCCCATTACTTTTATTCCTTTATCAATGATCCACTCGGTTGCTGCAGCGCTCATACCGGTACCTATTTTATGAAAATTTTTTGTTCCATTATATTTGTCTCGACCTGTTTTAATAAGTACAATCATCCCTGGTTTAATATCGAGTTGTTTTTCTTCTAAGAATATCTCGATATCTGTAATTGTTATAGGATCAAAATCTGCTTTATGTTTCATGTCAATAACTAGTCCTTCGCCAAAGCACCATTCTAAAGGAATTTCATCAATTGTTTTAGATTTTTGGCCATTTGTTGTTGGTGAATAATGCCAAGGAGCATCAATATGTGTAGTAGAATGTACTCCCATTTTTTGAATGGTATCATCAGCCCAGCCCACAAAATCTTTAGGGAATAGATGGAATGGCAATCCTAATAACCGAATAAGCCATTTTGATTTTTGATGTGGTTTGTGTTTTATTTTAACTTTCATAAACCAAGGGTCTGATTTATTGTATTGAATAGGCTTAGATAAATCTATAATTTTCATGGATTCTTTAGAATTACTTGTATGATGGCAAAAATACAATAAAATGCCGAAATCGCTATAGCAATTCTTGGAAGGCTAATGTTGTAGTCTTTATGGAATACCCAAGAATACTTAAGATTTTTTTTTGAAACACGAGCGTTCTATTCTTAAAGAATTTAAAACATAAAAAAAGAACACCAGCCTTTTTTAGACTGGTGTTCTTTACTTTCCAAAATAAAGGATTATTGGACTAACTCGGATTGGTTTCTAAAAACTAGTTTGCCATCAAAGGCATCTAATAGAATAATGCTATCGGTGGTTATTTTGCCAGCCAAAATTTCTTTGGACAATTGGTTTAATACCTCGCGTTGTATTACTCGTTTTACTGGTCGCGCTCCAAATTGTGGATCATATCCTTTTTCGGACAAATGGGCAATGGCATCTGGAGTAGCATCCATAGTAATGCCTTGTAATGCCAGCATTTTAGTCACAGATTTGAGTTGTAGCCCCACAATTTTAGTGATATTTGCTGTGGTCAATGGAGTAAACATCACAATTTCATCAATACGGTTTATAAATTCAGGACGTACCGTTTGTTTCAAAAGACCCAATACTTCTGCCTTAGCAGCTTCTGTGGTGTCTTCCATACTTGCTTTTAGATTTTCAAATTTGTCTTGTATAATCTGGCTTCCTATATTGGAAGTCATGATGATGATGGTGTTTTTAAAATCTGCCAAACGCCCTTTATTATCCGTTAGGCGGCCTTCATCCAGTACTTGTAGCAAAATATTAAAGGTGTCTGGATGGGCTTTTTCAATCTCGTCTAACAAAATTACCGAATAGGGTTTTCTGCGTACGGCTTCGGTTAATTGTCCGCCTTCATCATAGCCAACATATCCTGGAGGCGCACCTACTAATCTGCTCACACTATGACGTTCTTGATATTCACTCATATCAATGCGGGTCATGGCATTTTCATCGTCAAAAAGATATTCTGCTAAGGCTTTGGCAAGTTCGGTTTTACCCACACCAGTGGTTCCTAAAAACAAGAATGTTCCAACTGGTTTGCGCATGTCTTGTAGACCGGCTCGGCTACGGCGTACGGCATCACTTACGGCTTCGATAGCTTCTTCTTGCCCCACTACGCGTTGGTGTAGCTCTTGTTCTAGATGCAATAGTTTTTCACGTTCGCCTTGCAGCATTTTCATCACCGGAATTCCGGTCCATTTTGCTACTACCTCTGCGATATCTTCTCGCGTAACTTCTTCTTTGATTAAAGCGCTTCCGTCTGCTTGATTTTCAATTAATTCTTGGTGCAAAATAGCCAAACGTTCTTGAGCTTCTTTGATTTTTCCGTATCGGATTTCTGCAACTTTTCCGTAGTCGCCCTCACGTTCGGCGCGTTCGGCTTCGTATTTATAATCTTCAATCTCGGTTTTGATGGCCTGTACACGATCCACTACCTCTTTCTCGGATTTCCACTTGGTGTAAATAGTATTGCGGTCCTCTTTTAAATTGGCCAGTTCCATTCCAAGCACTTTGAGTTTGCTTTCGTCTTTTTCGCGCTTGATGGCTTCAATCTCAATTTCGAGTTGCATTACTTTCCGATCCAAAACATCCAATTCTTCTGGTTTAGAATTGATCTCCATTCGGATTTTTGAAGCCGCTTCGTCCATCAAATCAATAGCTTTGTCCGGAAGAAAACGATTGGTTATATAGCGTTGCGATAACTCTACGGCAGCAATAATTGCTTCGTCTTTTATTTGTACTTGATGGTGTGTTTCGTATTTTTCTTTGATACCTCTTAGGATAGAAATGGCACTTTCGGTATCTGGTTCTTCAATGATTATTTTCTGAAAACGGCGTTCTAAGGCTTTGTCTTTTTCAAAATATTTTTGGTATTCATCCAAGGTGGTGGCACCAATGGCTCTTAATTCTCCACGAGCTAAGGCTGGCTTTAAAATATTAGCGGCATCCATTGCTCCTTCGCCACCACCAGCTCCTACAAGGGTATGGATTTCATCTATAAAAAGCACAATATCTCCCTGTGCTGCAGTTACCTCTTTTACTACTGCTTTTAAACGTTCTTCAAACTCCCCTTTGTATTTAGCACCTGCAATTAGCGCTCCCATATCTAGGGAGAATACTATTTTGTTTTTTAAATTATCAGGCACATCCCCATCTACAATTCGGTGTGCTAAACCTTCCGCAATGGCCGTTTTACCTACCCCTGGTTCTCCTACAAGCATGGGGTTGTTTTTGGTTCTACGGGTTAGTATTTGCAATACCCTACGGATTTCTTCGTCTCTACCAATTACGGGATCTAATTTTCCGGATTGGGCTAATTCGTTGAGGTTTTTGGCATATTTATTTAAAGAGTTGTAGGTTTCTTCTGCAGAGGCAGAGGTTACTCTTTCTCCTTTTCGTAGTTCATCAATGGCTGCATTTAAATCTTTTTCTGTTACGCCTTGGTCTTTTAAAATTTGTGCCACTTTACTCTTGGATGCAAAAATTGCCAAGATCAAGTGTTCTATAGACACGTATTCGTCGTTTCTTTTTTTGGCCAGAATTTCGGCTTCGTTTAAGGTAGAGTTGGTTGTCCGAGAGAGCATAATTTCGGCACCCGAAACTTTCGGGAAACTCGCAATAGTGCTATCTAATACTTGGATAAATAAGGGCACGTTTACGTTTAATTTTTTTAAAACAAATGGCGTGACATTTTCATCTACTTCAAATAAGGCTTTAAAAAGGTGTTCGTTCTCAATTTGCTGCTGACCATATCCTTGGGCTAATTGCTGTGCTTGTTGGATGGCTTCCTGAGATTTAGTGGTAAATTTATTTATGTTCATGTTTTTTACTTTTTTTATAGTTAAATAATTAGTGTAATTGATAACTTTGTAAACAGATCAGCAATTTATATTCCATAGTAAAAGTAAAGACAAAATGGCTTGTAAAAGATGATTTTTATCATATAAACCAGTCAAAATGACTGAAATACAGACAAATTATGCAATTTTTAAAAAATATTTTTGGAAGTTCTGAAGACCCAAATGCTTCTGAGCTTAAAATGGATTGGGAGCCATTAAATCACATGGACCAATTAAATGCCATTAAAACAGTGTCTATGGAAAAACCGGTGCTTATATTCAAACACAGTACCCGATGCAGTGTGAGCCGTATGGCTTTAAAGCAATTTGAAAGAGAATTTGATTTTCCGCAGAGAGTAACGCCTTATTTTTTAGACTTACTTGCTTTTCGCGAAATTTCGGATGCTATTGTTACTGGTTTTGGAGTACAACACCAATCCCCACAACTCATTTTAATTAAAGAGGGCAAGGCAATTTATGATGCTTCACATAGTGCTATTGTTGCTGCCGATTTAAAAACGAAACTGTAAAGTAAATAAGTAAATTAGGTTTTAAAACCAAAAAACGAGTGCCTTTTAGAAGCACTCGTTTTTTATGGGTATGATTTACCAATACAGACTATTTTTTTTGTTTTTTGGTTGTCTTCTTTTGTGCAACCACTTTATTTGGTTGTTGGTACAGTTCTATTTCTTTTTTGGCGAGTCGTTGTTGTAGCCATTGGTTCAGTTTGTCTCTATTTTCGTCTTTTAAGGCAACTTTACTTTTGTACACAACTATCGGAAGGATACGGATGCTATCGGTATTTTCATTGAAAGTGTGGTTAGATACTGCAAGGTTTTCTATCTCTGGAAACAAAATTTGAATCTCCGCTAGTAAGCCAGCATTGTCATACCGATCTGCTGCAATTTGTTTTTTTAGATTTAAGATAGTAACATCTTTTTCACTCAATACCGATTTGTTGTATTTTATTTCATTCAAAATAGAGCTTTTAAGATCTGTAGTGTCTTGAATTACAACTAGTTTTGTGTTTGTAACCGCGTATTGTTTTAATTTTGAGTTATAGTTTTTTATTTGTGCTTCCGAAAACTTGGTGCTCAAAAAACCTAATTCCAATTTTTTTGGATTTTCATTAAATTTTGTCTTTTTGTATAAGATTGCAATCCCTTTATCCGAAAATTCTTTTTCAATAAATACGTCTATTTGGTGTTGGTAATTTTTTTGTTCAAATAATTGATAGGCAAAATAAATACTCGGTAGAATCAAAATAGTTATTAAGCTGGTGATGATATACCGTACTTTTTTTTCACTACGTTCGTCTAATTGTTTTTTCTTAGGATATTTTAAATAGGTTACTATAAAAAAAGTAGAAATACAAATAAATACACAGTTGATAGAGTAGAGGTATATTGCGCCAAAGAAAAATTTCATGCTCCCTATGGCCAATCCGTAGCCTGCTGTACAAAGTGGAGGCATAAGAGCTGTAGCAATAGCTACTCCTGGAATTGGATTGCCTTTTTCTACTCTAGTTATGGCTATTGCGCCTACTACTCCTCCCGAAAAGGCAATTAGAATATCATAAATATTGGGAGCCGTTCTGGATAGTAATTCGGGTTGGGTTTCTTTAAAAGGGCTAATAAAAAAATAGATAGCCGACACAAGTAACCCAACCAAGGTAGCAACCAAAAGATTTTTTAAGGATCTTTTGAGTAAGTCAAAATCAAAAATACCCAATCCAAAACCAGCACCAATAATTGGACCCATTAAGGGAGATATTAGCATGGCACCAATAATCACAGCTGCTGAATTTACATTCAGACCTATAGACGCAATTACTATCGCACAAGCCAAAATCCAGAGATTGGAACCTCTAAAAGAGATGTTTGCTTTTACATTTTCTAATACTTTGTATTTATCATCTTCTCCTTTGTTTAAGTTGATGTAATCCAGTAGTTTATCAATTAATATTTTCATTTTTTAAAGTGCTTTTCAAGAACATAAAACCTAGTAAACCTGCGATTAGCGATGAGGCTAAAATTGCAAATTTAGCATTATTTATGATAGTTTGATCCTCAAAAGCAAGTAAGGTAATAAATATAGACATCGTGAAGCCTATTCCTCCTAAAAATCCTACACTGGCAATTGTTTTCCAGGTTAGATCAGCGGGTAATTTGCATATTCCGGCTTTAACTGCCAAGAAACTACAGAAAAAGATTCCTAAGGGTTTTCCTACTATCAATCCTAAGGCTATACCAATATTGTAGTGTTGGGATAGGGTTTCGCCAATGTTAGAGTTGATAACTATGGCGGTATTTGCTAGTGCAAAAAGCGGTAAGATAAAAAAACCAACGGGCTTGTGTAAGGCTCTTTCTAATGCCGAGAATATAGAATCTCTTTCGCCATTGCAAAAAGGGATAGTGAATGCTAATAAAACCCCCGTAATGGTAGCGTGTATACCAGAGTGTAGCATAAACCACCACATAATTACTCCACCGAGTAAGTAAAGAGTCAAACTCCTAACTTTCATTCTATTTAGGATTAATAAACCAACAAATACAGCTAGGGCTAGAATTAGATTGAGCCATACAATGGTTTTGGTATAAAAAATGGCAATTACAAGTATGGCACCCAAATCATCAATAACGGCCAAGGCAGTTAAAAATATTTTTAGCGATAGTGGCACCCGGTTTCCTAACAAAGATAGTATCCCTAAGGCAAAAGCAATATCTGTAGCCATAGGAACTCCTGCTCCTGCTTGTGCAGCGGTACCATAATTTAAGAGTAAGTACAATCCTGCCGGAATAAACATTCCTCCTAAGGCAGCAAATATGGGTAGTAGCGCATCTTTAAAATTAGATAGCTCGCCATTGTTTATTTCTCGTTTTAATTCTAATCCAATCAGCAAGAAAAACACCGTCATGAAGCCGTCATTAATCCAATATTCTAAACTTTGGCCGCCAATTTTAATGTGCCAAGTATGTAAATATTGTGTAGCAAATAACGAATTTGCCATAATTAAGGAGATCAAAGTACACGCAATTAAGATTAGTCCAGTGGCTTTTTCGTTGTCAAAAAATTCTTTGAATAAGTCTCCGTTGTAAATTTTTTTAATGGTCTTCTTTACTTTTCTTTTCATGTAATTATCTTTTGTCCCTTTTTGGTATAAATACGATCCTCTTATGGGATCTCTCACGGGCTTTATTAGTCAATTTACAAAAATAAGTAAATAGTTGTCAAATAGACGTTGCCCTAGTGTAAATATTAACCAAAAATTAGCTTTTGAATAAATAAATCGCAGTGGTTCTTGGGTTTTATTGCACAAACGTCACTATTTTTTAAACACAAATTTCACTATATTTTTCGGGTACGGATTGTAGGTACCGATAGATTATTTTTTGGAGTGGTTCTGGATACAAATTAGTCTTAAGTACGGTCTTATTTTAGAAAAAGAGCAACATGCAACCCGCTTTGTTTGCCATTGTAAAAAGGAGTAATTTTGCCATACTTGGGCACGAATTAAGTAGTGACGTGTTGCAAATGTGACACGGCTGGTAAACAATTTGATCAGAAGAGCTGTTTTTATAATTTTCAATGTGTATTTTTGAGTACTTAAAAACAACAACCCGAAAGAGATTGTCTATGAAAATTGTAATATCGCCTGCTAAATCTTTGAATTTAGATAGAGACTTGCCTACCGAGGTATTCACTAAACCATTATTTTTGGATGAAGCTACACGTATCCAGAAAGAGTTAAAACAAAAAACGCCCAAAGAACTAGCTAATTTGATGCATATTTCGGATAAATTGGCAGATTTAAACTGGCAGCGCAACCAAGAGTGGAAAACACCCTTTACCATTGAAAATGCACGCCCAGCAATATTTACCTTTGATGGAGATGTGTACACTGGATTGGATCCTTATAGCTTGGTTACAGACAAAATAGAGTTGCTCCAAGGGCAATTGCGCATCCTGTCGGGATTGTACGGAATTTTGAAACCACTAGATTTAATGCAAGCCTATCGTTTAGAAATGGGAACAAAACTAGCGGTTAATGGCGCAACTAATTTGTATGAATTCTGGAAAAAATCCATTACGGAAAGCTTAAATTCAGAATTAGAAGCAGGAGAGCTTTTTGTAAACCTGGCCAGTAAAGAATATTTTTCGGCGGTAGATACTAAAACATTAAAAGTGCCTGTAATTACTCCAGATTTTAAAGAATATAAAGATGGTAAACTAAAAATTATAAGTTTTTATGCCAAAAAAGCCCGTGGCAGCATGGTGCGTTATATTATAGACACAAATGCCAAAACAATTGCAGATCTACAAGGGTTTAATTATGATGGATACCAATTTGATGCTACAATATCTAAAGGAAATCAGTTGGTTTTTACAAGATAAACAGTACGATTGTTAGTTTTTTTACTGTGGCATTATTTTTAGCAATACTACCAATACAATGCTTAGAGGAAATTTACATTTAGGCTTTTTTTAACCTAGAAGTAATCAGATTTTGTAAGTTTATAATTGTGCTTGAACCCAAAAAACACCCCCAAATAAAATTCCTAAAAGCGTTAAGGGATTACTTTTTAAATCATTAAGAGTGCTTTTATGGTTTGTTGTATGTGTTGGGTGAGATCCTGTACGATGTATTGGTCATAGGCTTCTTCGGAGTCTAAATGCAACAGCGTTTTAAAATACTCTTTGTTCATATGAAAATGAAAAAAAGTTCCTAAAATGGTAGGCGTAAGCAGTGGTATGGCAATGTCTTTTTTAAAAATACCTTCTTCTTGGCCTATTAGCACGATAGCCTCTAGGGCATTAAAATTGCTTTTTCGGAGGGCTGTAAAAGCGTCAATATCCAGATCCCTTTTTTTGGTGGCCACCTCAAAGTGCAAGATTCTATAAATACCTTTGTTGGCATTAATCTGGTGGATATAAATTTCAATTAGTTTGTTTATTTTTTCTTTAGAAGAAATATTTTGGAGCAATAAAGCATCAATCATGGCTTTTAAATCTTTAGTTCTAAATAAAACCAAAGATTCTAACAAGCCTTCTTTAGACCCAAAATAATACGATACCATAGCCACATTAATCTTTGCTTCTTTGGCAATGGTTCTAATTGGCGTGCCATCAAATCCTTTTTCGGCAAACAGGCTTTCGGCTACTTCTAAAATTTGAATCTGTTTGCTATTAAATTCGGTAGTAAATGGCATAATAATATTTTTTTGAAACAAAGTTAAAACAACGGTTAATTTAAACAATTATTTTAATTTCTTTAACATTTCTTTAACATTTATTTAATAATGTATTTCTGAAACCTAATTGGAGGTCTGTGACCCACAAAAGTTGCTTTGTATCTTATTTGTAAAAAAAGAAATTGGAATGCTGTTTTAATTTTTATAAAATAATGAACGTTCATTCTTTTTTTTGTAGTATCTTTGTATCCTAAAAAATACAACATGACTAAAAACAAAATTTTATTTTGGACTATAATAAAAGCAATTATGGCAATTTTTATGCTATATGGCGGCATACAGCACTTTGTTGCTACGGCATTTTATTGGCCTTTTGTTCCTGGATTTTTGCCTTTTAAAATGGCTATAATTTATATTTCAGGATTCCTAGAAATAGCAGTAGGGATCTTGTTGTTATTTAAAAAATCACAAGGCGTAGCAGCAATGGCATTGTTGGTTTTGATGCTTGTTTTTTTGCCCATACATATTTGGGATGTCTTCTCAGAGACTCCAGCCATAGGCAGCACACAGGCAGCTTTGGTACGCTTGCCAGTACAACTACTTTTTATAGCAATAAGCTGGAAATTAAAGAAAATTTATTTTACCTAAACCCCAATTATGGCATTGCTCCAAAAAAGTAAAGACAAACGCAGCGCACTCCTAAAGGCAACCTTAGCATTAGTTAATAATGGCGGTATCCAGAGCGCCTCTATGGCAAAGGTAGCCAAAATGGCTTGTGTCTCGCCGGCTACAATCTATCTGTATTTTGATAGCAAACAAGATTTGGTAAACCAATTGTATTTGAGTGTAAAAAGTGCATTTGCAGAAGCAGCTTTTGCAGCATATAATAAAGACGAAAGAGTCAAACAAAATTTTGAAAAAATATGGCATGCCATGGCTTGCTATAAATCCAGTTATACAGAAGAAGCCTCGTTTTTATCCCAATGTGACAACACTCCAATGATTGATGAGTCCACCAGACAAGAGGGCTTAGTACACTTTAAACCTCTCTTTGATTTGTGGGAGCAAGGCAAGAAAGAGGGCATAATAAAGGATGTTTCGCCGTATTTGTTATACGCTTACAGTATTTATCCTATTGCTTTTTTGGTCAACATGCAAGTTAGAGGCAACTGCTCCCTAAATAGTGCAGTAATAAAACAAGCTTTTGAGGCTGCTTGGGATAGTATTGGAGTTGTTGGTGGTGGCGTAAGGGATTTTAAATAAAGAAATTAAGTATCAAAATAAATTAAAATTAACCCGTAAATATAAAACATGGAATTATTAGATAAATTAAAATGGCGCTATGCTGCCAAAGCAATGAATGGACAACAAGTAGCCCAAGAAGATCTAGATAAAATTCTGGAAGCAGCCATTTTGGCCCCAACCTCTAGTGGTTTACAGCCATTTGAGATCCTGGTGGTTACCAATCCAGAACTTAAAGAAAAAATTAGAGCCATTGGCTGGAACCAATCTGTGATTACCGATTGTTCTCATTTACTGGTGTTTGCCGCCTGGGATACCTATACAGCAGAACGCATCAATACCATGTTTGACCTTACCAATACCGTGCGTGGTTTTAAAAACGAAGGTTGGGAAAACTACCGTCAAATGCTCTTGAATATGTACCCACAAAGAGATCCAGAGGTTAACTTTCAGCACGCAGCAAGACAAGCCTATATTGCCTTTTCGCAAGCCATCACAGCAGCGGCATTTTTGGGTGTAGATAGCACACCAATAGAAGGATTTGATCCAGAGGCTTTAGACGAAATTTTAAATTTAAAGCAAAAAGGACTCCGTAGCTGTGTTATATTGCCACTTGGATACCGAGATGCAGAGAAAGACTGGCTAGTAAATTTAGTAAAAGTTAGAAAAAGCAAGGAAGATCTAGTAACCTTTATCCAATAAAGAGAACAGTACTCTCCAGCAAGTAACCACGAAAGCCTTTCATTTTTATATTGAAGGGCTTTCGTTATTTTTAGAAATAAATAGCTAAAAACACACATCTGTAACTAGTTGTAATATAGTGATTTATGTTTTTACTATTCAAATTGTGAATATCTATTGGATCCATAAGGTATTTTAGTTGCTTTAAAATCTATCTTTGCGCTCCTTAAAAAAAAGAAATAGATATGAGCACAACTTGGTACGAATGCAAAGTAAAATATAGAAAAACAGACGATAGTGGCGTACAAAAGGTTACCACAGAACCCTATTTAATAGATGCCTTATCGTATACCGAAGCCGAGAGCAGAATTAACGAAGAAATGGCAGCCTATATCAGTGAAGAATTTAAGATAACCAACATAAAGGTGGCTAATTTTGCCGAAATTCATCCTTTTGAAAATGCCGATAGATGGTTTAAATCTAAGGTTTCCTTGATTGCTTATGATGAAGAAAGTGGAAAAGAACGCAAAACCAACCTGTATTTATTAATTCAGGCTAACGATGTGAAAGAAGCGTATGATAACACCGTTCATGTCATGAAAAACACCATGGGAGATTACAGCATTCCGGCAATTACAGAGTCGCCTATTTTGGATGTATTTCCTTATTTTTCTGGCGAAGAAGGAGAGTTAGAACAACTAGAAAAATTCAATGCCCTAAAAGCATCTAAGCCAGATATACTTGCCACTACTCAAGACCCAATAGAACCAGAAACTAATCCGGAATAAGGAGTATAAAGATTCCAACAATATAAAATAAGTTACCTAAAATAAAAGGTTGTAAAGTCCGTCATTTTCGGATTTTACAACCTTTTTAGATAAAATCAGTTTTTTTTAAATGGTTGCAACAAAATTTGAAAACACCTTTTTATGACGTTCTAAATCCATATTAGCAGACAAAGATACGCGTACAATATAGTCTTTGTCATCTTCTTTTGTGGTTCCTTGCGTAGAAGTGGCAGGGATGGTCCAGTAACATCCTTTTAGTTGGCCATAGCTTACGCAAAATTTACTCTCGTTAGGGATTTCTTGGATCATTAGATTAATTAATTGCAAGTTCAAGTCCCTTTTATAGTTTTCTTTTTCTTGGGCAGTAGCTCCTTTTGTCGGAAGATCTAAAGAGAAAACCGAAGGCGTAAACCCTTGTTGGGCTAATTCTTCCGAAACAAAATTAATCTTTGCTTCTGGCAACGCAGTTTGAATAAAAGTCACAAAATCTCGAGTATTCGCGTATGCAGCCGCAATCCTTTGATTCATTGAAGGCAATTGTTTGGCTAGTATTTGGTACTGAAGTTCCGTAGCTTCATTATCACAAAGTGCCAAATGAAGTGCAATTTTTTGCATGAATCCATCGGTTTGTTCGTTACCCACACAATAGCCAGCAGTACATTGTCCGCCACTAGGAAACTTGGACCCGCTAGCAAAAGATATCGTTTGTACTGAGGTCAGCAACCCATCTGGTGCCAAAAATGGTACATTAGGGCAAAACGTTTGATCCAATATAAACACTGGAGCAACAGCAATACTACCCGATTCAGTATGGCGTTCTTGGCTCAAAACGGTTTTTAGTTCTATCAGATCCGGAACTTCGACTCTTGGATTTGTTGGAATTTCGGCAATTATATACGGGATAGCATCTTCTAGGGCTATTTGTGTTAAAACCCTAGCAATACTCTGCACCATGTTATTGGCACCATCTACTAGTAGGTCTACTATTTCTACATTGGGCAAGGTTGCAGCAACACGCCTTGCTTGGTCATTGGTCCCGCCATAGCAATTGGGAGGAACAATGATTTTTATTTTTTTGTGGTTGTGGTTTTGCACGGCATCATGTATCAAACCCATTAAAATGGCATATTGTATAGACAATCCACTAGAGGCTACTAATGGTTTTGTAGTGGTATGGGTAATCTCTTGGATGCAATTTAAAACTATTTCTTGGTCTTGTTGTAAGGTACTTTTGGGTATAGAAATACGTTGTCCCACAAGAGATTGTAAAGCAATCAGACAGTTTTGGGGTGTCATTGCAATACTCTCTCGCCTTCTAACATGTTGTATTGCAGCAATGTAATCTTGGTTTTGTGCGCCATTAACAATTAAAACACTACCTAACGGGGCTTGCAGGCTGATAAAAAAATCTACTCCAGCAGCAATGGCGTTAGGTTCAAAAGGGGCTTGCTCTGAAATAAAAATAGTACTACCATCAAATGCAGGAATTGGGTCTTGTGGTGCTATTTTTTTTATGTCAAAGCAATAACCATAGATGTTTTTAATTAGCTCTTGGTCCAAAAAATCTGGCAGTTTGTTGGTGTAGACCAGCTGTGTTTTTTTGTGATCGAATACATTTTTTCTTAAAACAGCCAAAATAGGAATGGTTAAGGAAGAAAAACTGATAACGTTTTCGGCTGGTATATGGTGTATTTTGGCAATCGCCCATTCTAAAACGCAAGACAAAGGATGCCCCAACCGGATGTAGTCATAGGCGGTTGGAAGTTGTTGAAGTGCTGTGGTTAGATCCTTTGGTGGGTTATTGAATAGGGTTGTAAACTGGGTCAAAAATTGCGTTTTGGCTTGGTTTTCATTGTAAATATCCAGTCTATGGGTAGTTAAGTCTAGCCATGGAGTGGGCATGTTGTTTATTACTTCGGTTATATACTGTAGCATTTTGGTGTCTTTCATAATCGTACCTTTAGATAAGTTTGCAATTTACGTAATTAGATTTATTTAGAAAGACAGTAAGGGCTTTTATCTCCTAATTAGATTGCTTTTTTGGCGAACTAAAAAAGACATCAAAAGAGCGGATAGAAAACCGAAATTTAAAACCAATAGGAGTGGTTATCAGAGAGCTTGCTTTAACTAAACAATGCCCAAAGTAGTGCTTTGGGCATTGTTGAATAACTTAAAAAAATGCGTTGTAAAATAGAAATTTAAAAACGCGTTATACGGATATATACGAACCTAGCTTAAACTTAGGAAATAATAAAAAAAGCTTAAAAAGCCTTTATTCCACGTACTATGTTGGTATTTGATTTGTAGGTTTTAAATGCATGTGCATCATTAAAATAAAAAAAGTAAGCATTACTATCGCTAGCCTCTGTACTACTCCAATAATAAGCTGTATTTGATAATAAAGTGTTCCCTCCATTAAATAACGCTCTATTCACATACAAACGATTGTAGTATAGCTTACCTAACTCATCAATACTAGGCAGGTACCACCCTTTTCCTAATGAAGCAATGTAGGTTGCAGCGGGACTATTTGTCATTAAATTAGTGTTATAAACACCATCCCAGCTTCTAGTTGCATTAGTCACAGTTTCGATAGTCTGCCAAGTAGCAGTACTCTCTGTTAGAGAAACTATAAGACCATGTTCTAGGCCATCACTACCGCGGTGTAAATCATAAATAATACCACCATTAAATGCTTCTCCAAGATAATGTGTAAAGCCTCCTACATTGCTATTTGCACTAAATAAGGCATAAGGGACACTTAATAATTGGCTAGTACCGGATATATTGTAACTAGTTCCGCCAACGGGGTCTGTTTCTGTTTTAATAAAATAAGGACCTGCTGCCCAATTTATGCCTGCAAAAGTTCCTGTTACTGGTGTTCCAGCCCCAATTTCTAAACTAACTAAACCGTTTATATTGGTGTTGGTTGTTTGGGTTTCGGTATATATTGCTGTGCCTGTCGCCGAGCCTTGTAGTACGCTTATTCGCATTCCTACTGAAGTGGATGTAATCAACTCGTTACTGCTATTGCGTAAAACGGCTTGGTAACTCATTTTTTTAGGAGCTTGCGCAAACATGCTTGCCGTTACTAGTATTCCTGCCAATAGTGTGTAAAATTTCTTCATGTTTTTATTTTTTAATAATTTTAAAGGTTTTTGTTTCTTGGTTATTGTTGTTTACTTTTAAAAAGTAGATACCCTTAGGCAAGTGTTCTAAATTTATTTTCTCGGAGTTGCTAGCTATTTTTCTGTTTTCGATTAGTTTTCCTACGGAGCTGTAAAGTTGTAACTGTAAGGTTGTAAGTTCTAATTTTCCAGTATTGAGAATTAAATAATCTGCCGTTGGGTTAGGATAAGCTGCTAGCTCTAAATCAATAAAATGATGATTATCTAAACCCAATACAACAGCTATTTCATAAGGTTGTTGTACTCCTTGTGCTATTGAGCCTGCTGTGTCGGTATTGGTAGTATATACAATTTGCCCTACGGAATAAGAAGCTGTACCTCCGCTACCCAAGGCATTGTTACCGGTTGCATTTGTGGTCTGTTGTGCTTGCATTGTTAACCCAATACCTAACAGCAAAACACTCCATCGTACTTTTTTTTGTTTCATTTTTTTGTAGTCTAAATTAATTTTAATAAATTTTTATAACACGAAAATACAAATTAAAAAGATAATTTAACAAATTAGATAAAGGCTTTAGTGTTTTTTACCGAACTAAAAAAGACATTAAAATACCGCAAATGTACAGGATAGCTGCTCTATTATGGCGGCTTTAGTTTGTACGTTTGCGGTAAAATGTGTTTTTATAAAAAAATCTAATTAGCGGATTTCTTTTATAAAATCTGCTATTTTATGGGTGCCGTTCTGGGTTAAATGTTGGATAAAGGCACTCCCAATAATGGCGCCTTGGGCGTATTGTGTAGCCTGCTGAAAGGTTTCTTTATTATTAATACCAAAACCAACTATTTGAGGGTTTTTTAACTCCATGTTGGCAATTTTTTTGAAATAAGTTTCTTGGGTTGTACCAAATCCAGATTCAGATCCTGTAACGCTGGCAGAACTCACCATGTAGATAAATCCGTCGGATACGCTATCAATAAAACCAATACGCTCGGCGCTGGTTTGTGGGGTTATCAAAAACACATTGATTAGGCCGTGTTTTTCAAAAATGGTTTTGTAGTGTTCTGCATATACATCCACTGGAAGATCTGGGATGATCAATCCATCAATACCTATTTCTTGGCATTTTTTGCAAAAAGCATCTACTCCGTATTGTAGCACGGGATTGAAATAGCCCATGATAATTAGCGGAATTTGTACGCTTTCGCGAATGGTACGCAGTTGATCAAAAAGCACTTGTGTGGTCATGCCGTTGTGTAGGGCTTGGGTAGAGCTGGCTTGAATGGTTGGACCATCTGCTAGAGGATCACTAAATGGCAATCCGATTTCGATTAGGTCTACGCCGCTTTTTTCTAAATCCTGAATGATTTGTACGGTATCGTTTAAATTGGGGTATCCTGCCGAAAAATAGATGGATAGTATTTTTTTTCCTTCTTGTAATTTTTTAGTTATTCTGTTCATGAGTACGGGTATTTTGGTTGCTGTAATTTTGGGGTCTATTTATAGTTTTGCTATATATACCCAAATAGTTTGGTTGGGCGCTAGGGCTACTTGGGTGCGTTTATAAAATTTTCCTTCGTAGGTGTCTGCCAATTGTAATTCGGATAGGCTCAGGCTATAGATCATACCACTAACGCTGTCTTGGGGGTTTTGGCTTGGCTCAATAATGGGGTAGGGTTCCATTCCAAATTCTTCTTCAATTTTGATTTCTTTAAGGATATAGCCTTGTAGGGTTTCGGGGGTTCCGGTTAGGGTTCTGCCAAAAATTTTTTCTTGGACGTCTATGTCTTTTAAAGTTCCGTAAGCGAATAATTTTTCCATGCTTTTTGTTTTTTTTTGAATTTAAATGGAATACCTCATCTGTAGTGTTTGCTTTGCGTTAGGGATGGTAGCGGCATCCTTTTTGTCCCTTTTTGGAGGGACAAAAAGATATAGCGTACAGCCCGACCCTTTTGTCCTGATTTTTTTCAGGACAATGGGTAACGCGCTACTCTAAATGCTGCGCCAAGGGATGTGTTATAGTTTGAAATAATCAATGTAGGTGTTTAGGTCTTTGTCGCCGCGGCCCGAGAGGTTGATCACTACAATGTCGTCTTTTTTGAATTTCATTTTGTCTAGTACGGCAAAGGCATGGGCGCTTTCTATGGCTGGAATTAGGCCTTCGAGTTTGGATAATTTTAAGCCCCAATCCATGGCTTCTGCGTCTGTGATGGATATAAACTGGGCTCTTCCGGTGGCGTACAAATTGGCGTGCATCGGGCCTACTCCGGGGTAGTCTAGGCCTGCGGATATGGAGTAGGGTTCTGTAATTTGTCCGTCTGTGGTTTGCATTAGTAGGGTTTTGCTTCCGTGGATTACGCCTACTTTTCCTAGGGCGGAGGTGGCGGCACTCTCTCCGGAGTCTACGCCTAAACCAGCGGCTTCGACGGCAATGATGTTCACGTCTGTTTGGTCCAGAAAATGGTAATAGGCTCCTGCGGCATTGCTTCCGCCTCCTACGCATGCAATTACGTAATCGGGGTTTTTTTGGCCTTCTTTTTCGAGTAATTGTTCTTGGATTTCTTTGGATATTACGGATTGAAAACGCGCTACCATATCTGGGTACGGATGTGGCCCGACTACGGATCCGATGATGTAGTAGGTGTCTACGGGGTTGTTGATCCAATCTCTAATGGCCTCGTTGGTGGCGTCTTTTAGGGTTTTGGAGCCCGAAAGTGCCGGACGTACTTCTGCTCCTAACATTTTCATGCGTGCTACATTGGGTGCTTGACGTTGGATGTCTACCTCGCCCATGTAGACGATGCATTCTAGACCCATTAGGGCACAAACGGTTGCGGTTGCTACGCCGTGTTGTCCGGCTCCGGTTTCGGCAATGATGCGTTTTTTGCCCAAACGTTTGGCTAGTAAAATTTGCCCTATGGTGTTGTTGACTTTGTGTGCACCGGTGTGGCACAAATCTTCTCTTTTGAGATATATTTTGGTTTGGTATTGTGCGGATAGACGTTCTGCAAAATACAAGGGAGTAGGCCGTCCTACGTAGTCTTTTAGGAGGGCATCAAATTCTGCTTGAAATTCAGGTTCGGCGGTTATTTTTAGATAATTATGACGCAATTCTTCTACATTTGGATATAACATTTCTGGAATGTAGGCTCCTCCAAATTCGCCGTAATAGCCTTTTTCGTTTACGTTGTATGACATCTTGTTTTATTTTTTGTGGTTGGTATGTTGGTAGGTGTTTAGGGTGTTTATTGCCTCTAAGCACCTGGATTTGTTTTTTAATGCGGGTTCTGTTTCAAATTTGCTGTTAACGTCTATGGCGTAAACGGGCAATTTGGTTTTTAAAATTTTAGAAACAGCATCCATTTGGTCAAGACCGATGCCGCCACTTAGAAAGAAGGGTTTGGTGGAGGGATAGTTCTCTAGCATTTTCCAGTCAAAGCTGGTTCCGTTGCCCCCGGGCAATTTGCCTTTGGTATCAAAAAGGAAATAGTCACAGAGGGGTTCAAAGGGTTTGAGTGCGTTAAAATCAAAGGTTTCTAATACAGAAAATACTTTGATTATTTGGATATTTTTTGGTAGGGTTTTTTGTAATTCAGTACAATAAGCCACGGATTCGTTGCCATGTAATTGCACGGCTTGCAAATGGTATTGGTTTACTTTTTGGAGAATGTTTGGTATGGTTTCTTGAACAAAAACGCCTGTTTTTTGGATGCTTTTGGGCAATTCAGGCAGCACTCCATCAAAATACCGTGCTGATTTTTCCCAAAATATAAATCCCATATAATCGGGTTGGAGTGCCGCTATTTCAAGAATGTTTTCCGGGTATTTCATGCCACAGATTTTTATCTTCACGGTAGTGGGTTTTTTTGCTGGGGTGCAGTGGGTATCTTGGGTTGGGTTTGTCATGGCGTTTTGGTTTGCTGTGCGTTGTTTTTTATCCAAAAAAAAGATTTATGGGTTAAAGTGCTAGTTGCTCGATAAACTGAGTTGCTGCTTTGCCAGGGTTATCGGTTTTCATGAAATTTTCGCCTATCAAAAACCCTTTGTAACCATAGGGTTTTAATTCTTGGATGGCTTTTATAGAACTGATGCCGCTTTCGGATACTTTGACAAATTCATCCGGAATTTGGGCTGCTAGTTGTTTGCTGAAATCCAAACTTACTTCAAAGGTTTTTAAATTTCGGTTGTTTACTCCAATCAGGTCTAAGCTGGGCATGATGGATTTTTCTAGTTCTTCTAGATTGTGTATCTCTAGTAAGACTTCGAGACCTAAATTTTTGGCAAATTCAGATAATGCTTTGATTTCTGGGCGTGTTAAAACGGCAGCGATTAACAAAATCAAATCGGCTCCATGTGCTTTGGCCTCTAAGATTTGGTACTCGTCTACAATAAATTCTTTGCGTAATAACGGCATGTTTACCGAGGCTCTTGCTAGGAGCAAATCGTCCAAGGAACCACCAAAGTATTTGCCATCTGTTAAAACAGAAATGCCGCAGGCACCCGCATTTTGATAGCCTTTGACTACTTCTTCTACGGTAAAACCGTGGTTGATTACGGATTTGGAAGGCGAACGACGTTTGTGTTCTGCAATGATTCCGGTAGTGCTGTTTTTTAAATTTTGGCGTAACGAAATGGTCTTTTTCTCAAAAAAAACGGAGGCTTCTAATTGCGAAACCGGAATGATGGATTTTTTGAGAAGGACTTCTTGTTTTTTATCCACGATTATTTTATCGAGTATGTTCATTGTTTTAGTATTTAAAGATTAAAAAACTTGCCATTTTGAAATCGATTTACAATTGTTCAGAAAACGGTGTCTTAATCTTTTAATTTTGTGTTTATTTACTTAACTCCTGTAATTTTTTCAATGCTTGCAATGCTTTTCCAGAAAGTAAACTTTCTTGGGCTTGGGCAAAACCTTCTAAAGGAGTGCACTTAGTAACGGTAACCAAGGCCATTGCGGCATTGGCACAAACAACATTGTTTTGGGCTTGGGTTCCGTTGCCAGATAGAATATCTGTAAAGATTTGTGCAGATTCTGTAATTGTTTTTCCGCCTTTTATGGCGCTTTGTGTTACACGATCTACTCCAAAGGTTTCGTGGGTTAACATGCCTTCCATGTTGGGGGTAATTATTTTGGTTGGGCTAGTTAATGCTATTTCGTCATAGCCGTCTAAGGAGTGTAAAATAGTAAAATTTACATCCGTATTTTGGTATAAATAGGCGTACATACGGGCTAGTTCTAGGTTAAAAACGCCTACTAATTGGTTTTTAGGAAAAGAGGGGTTTACCATTGGACCTAACATATTAAAGAAGGTTTTTACGGCAAGTTCTTTGCGTATGGCTCCAACGTTTTTCATGGCTGGATGAAATAGGGGAGCGTGCAGTATGGTAATTCCGGCTTGATCGATACAACGTTCAATAAAATCTGGATTATTGCTGAATTTTACGCCTAGGTTTTCCATCACGTTGCTGGATCCCGAGATGGATGAAAGACCATAATTGCCGTGTTTGGCTACCTTTATTCCGGTTCCTGCTGTTACAAAGGATGCTAGTGTAGAAATATTAAAGGTGTCTTTTCCGTCTCCGCCAGTTCCGCATAAATCAATGGTATTGTAGGCAGATAAATCCACACGAACACATAGTTCTAAAAGGGCTTCTCGAAAACCTGCAAGCTCCGCAATACTAATGCTACGCATCATGTAAACGGTTACAAATGCTGAAATTTGACTTGGGTTATAACTTCCGTTTGAAATATTTATTAATACATCTTTAGCTTCTTCTTTTGAAAGCGTTTCGTGACTAATTAATCGGTTTAATATATTTTTCATAGCCTCCCCCAACCCTTCCGAAAGAAGGGAGCAACCTACTGGAGAAATAGGGTTTTAAATTTATATCGTCTTTTGGTCGTTTATTCCCCTCTGGGGTTTGGGCTATTGACCCAATTTTCTAACATTTTTTTGCCATTGGGTGTCAATACGCTTTCTGGATGAAATTGTACTCCTCGGACATCATAGGTCTTGTGGCGTAGGGACATGACTTGTCCGTTTTCGTCATACGACGTGGCTTCTAAGACCTCTGGAAGCTTAGGATCTACCACCCAAGAATGGTAGCGACCTACTTCAAATTGGGAGCCTAAACCTTCAAATAAAAGTTCGTCATTTACTACTGTTTTTACGTTGGTAGCAATTCCGTGGTATACCTTATCTAGGTTAGAAAGTGTGCCGCCGTATACCTCGCCAATGGCTTGTTGTCCGAGGCATACACCAAAAATGCTTTTGGTTGGACCGTACTTTTGGATCACAGCTTTTAGTAAGCCTGCTTCTTCGGGTATTCCGGGGCCTGGAGAGAGTAATATTTTGTCAAAATGAGCAATTTCTTCGAGGGTAAAGGCGTCGTTTCGGTACACAGTAACCTCGCAGTTTAAATCCTCTAAATAATGTACTAAATTGTAGGTAAAGCTATCGTAATTGTCTATGACTAAAACGGATTTCCTAATCTCAGATTGAGGAACTGTTGGAGTAGGTATATGGTTGTTCATTGTTTTTTATTTTATCTTTTGTACTAATTGTTGCGCCATTAGCTGCGCTTTGTAACGCTAGAAGCTAGATGGTTTCGGCTAGATCTAATGCTGCGTTCAGGGCTCTTAGTTTGTTGTATACTTCTTGCATTTCGCTTTCTTCGTCTGAGCTGGCTACAATTCCGGCTCCTGCTTGCGAATGTAATTGGTGGTTTTTGCTCAAAAAGGTTCTAATCATTATGGCATGGTTAAAGTTACCTTCAAAATCCATAAAACCAATGGCACCACCATAAAAGTTTCGGTTTGTTTTTTCGTACTGTTCAATTAATTGCATGGCCCGGTGTTTGGGTGCTCCGCTGAGAGTTCCTGCCGGAAAAGTATCTGCAACTACTTGCATGGTGTTGGCTTTTTCATGCAAATGGCCGGTTACTTTAGATACTAAATGAATGACATGCGAAAAAAATTGTACTTCTCTATAACGCTCCACTTGCACGTGATGCCCGTTGCGGCTCAAATCATTTCGAGCCAAGTCTACAAGCATTACGTGTTCGCTGTTTTCTTTTTTATCTACAGACAATTGTTTTGCAAGTACAGCATCTTTTTCGTCATCGCCAGTGCGTTTAAAGGTTCCTGCAATAGGATGGATTTCGGCCTTACGATCTTTGACAATTATTTGTGCTTCGGGCGAAGACCCAAAAATTTTGAAGTCTCCGTAGTCAAAAAAGAAGAGGTAAGGAGAGGGGTTGATACTTCTTAAGGCTCTGTAGACGTTAAATTCGTCTCCTTTGAAGCCTTGAGTAAATCTTCTGGACAAAACCAACTGAAATACATCCCCTCTAAAACAGTGTTTTTTGGCTAGAGTTACGTTGTGTTTAAACTCTTGGTCTGTTAGGTTCGAAAAGCCTTCGCCGTCTTTATTAAATTTATATGTAGCAATGTTGCGAGATTGTAAGAGTTGCTCTATCTCTGCAATATTATTGGTATCCTTTAGGCTATGGCAAAAGATATAGGCTTGATTTTTAAAATGATTAATAGCAATAATGTTTTGATAAACGGCATAATAGACATCTGGGATGGTATTGCTATTTTCTTTTTTGGCAATGTTGACTTTTTCAAAATAGCGCACGGCATCATAAGAAATGTACCCAAAAAGACCATTATTTATAAATTTAAAATCATTTTTCTCGGATTTAAATTGACCAGAAAACGCTTGTATTATTTCCGGAATGTTGGTCTGTGGTGTGATTGTTTCTTTGGAGGTACTTCCGTCTGGATAGCTTTTGTAAATAGTTTCGTTTTCTATTTTTATGGAAGCAATTGGATTGCAACAGATGTAAGAAAAACTATTGTCACTCCCATGATAATCACTGCTCTCTAGCAACAAGCTGTTAGGGAATTTATCTCTTATTTTTAAATACACACTTACAGGAGTAATGGTGTCTGCGAGTATTTGTTTGTACTTTGTATTTAATGTAAATGATTTCAATTGGAATAAATTTTATGATTTGTAATTTATTGATGTAAAATTTTAAAAACAGAAAAGGCCTGTCGTGATGACAAGCCTTTTTATATTTATATTAAAAATAATACTATAGGAGCTTAGTTCACGACTATTGACGTAAAATGTTCCACCACCAAGTATTGTTTATTGTTGTTTTCATAAGACAAATATATAAAAATAATTTTGTTTAGTACAAGGGTTTGTTTTAAAATTATATTTATTTTTTTAATTTGTTGTAACCAATGTTTTTGTACGTATTTTTTTTCTAATTACGACCAATCAAATTGTTCACTTTTACTCTAAAATCTGGAGTGGATCTAAGGCTTACATCTGTAAATAAATCTTTTTTCGGGATATCGGTATATTCAATGGCAAAGGCATCGTTGCTGTACCAATTGTTGATTTCGGTATTGAACTCTTCTGCTTGGCTTACAATTTTACCCTTGCATCGGTTTACTGTTATGTTGTTTAGGCTTATTCTGGCTAAGTTTGCAGAGAGATATTCTATTTTTTCGTCTAATAATATAAAAGGACTAAACCCAGAGATTACACAGTTGTTTAAACTTAAATTACTTTTTTCTTTGATGTAGATAGATTCGCGCACCAAGCCTTGGTCATTTTCTTCCATGTTTATTAAAGTAATGTTGTTGGCATTTACTTTAGTCATTTTTTTGGTAAAATCTACATTATTGGGTTTGTCATACGAGTCAATTTCAAAACATCTAGAACCAGATATATCCGAAGAGTAAGGATGACGAATGGCTATACTGTTGTTTAGGTTAGCTTGTGCGCCTTGAGTAAAATCAAAATCATCATCGGTGGTTCGGTAAGAGATAAGGTTGTTTAAATTAACATCTCCACCATAGCACTCAAAAGAATCGTCATTTGAAAAACTAATCTGAATATAGTCTAAAATGGTTTTTCTGCCCACACCTGCCATAGACAAACCATTTAGTTCTTTATGAGCATTTAATTTTCGGCCAGAGTATTCTATGCGCACATATTTTAAGATTCCGGAGCTATCCCCTACATCCTCGCCGCCATAGTAGCTCATGGCTGGATTTAAATTAAAATCTAAATAACCCATACCGCCAATTTTATTGATTGGTGCTTGTCCTAACAGTATAATTCCGCCCCAATCTCCAGGTCTTCTGGCTAGGGTGTTTTTGTTGGAAGTAAAAACAATAGGGTCAGTTTCATTACCCTCAGCTATAATTTTAGCACCCTTTGTAACCACTAAGGTACCACAGCTTTCTTGATCTCCTCGGATTACGGTTCCTGGTTCAATGGTTAAAACCGCATTGTTGGTAACGTATACAATGCCATTTAGGAGGTACGTATTTCTTTTGTATAGTTTCGTGTCTTTGGATATTACTCCGGTGATTATATCCGTGGCTTCGTTATAATCCGTGGTAGCAGGTTTAAAATTAGTCCAATTGTACATCCAGTTAGAAACACCAAAAATTCCTTTTGGTTGTTGTGCTGTTCCAATAAAATTAAAAAGTAAAATAATAACTACAGTAAATAGTGTTCTTTTCATCATAATTGTTTTTTTAATATTCCGGATTATTTAAAGGAATATTTGGGTTACGTTTTGTTAAGAAAATAACTATTAAGTAAATGTTTAATAGACTTGTTTTCTGGTCACAAAATTAACGCTATAGTGCGTATACCCTCAATTTTTGGCATTATCAATAAGTTACTGTAATGTTAATTTTGTTTAGTAAGAATTAACATACATTATAAATAAAAAAAAACCACCCTAACAAATCTAAAATTTGTCAGGGTGGTTTTAATCCAGAATAGTTGGTATAAGTACGTACTAATACTGCATACTAACGGTTAACTGAAACGCATCTGCAATGGCTTTGTCTCCAATGGTGCTAAAAATACTTGCGGAGTTGTATTTGATATCGTATTTAGTTCTGTCTACAACAAGAGTTGTGCTAGCAGTTGTAGGTTGCACTAAAAGATCAAAAGTAACTGGATTGGTGATTCCTTTAATGGTCAAATCTGCTGCAATGGTATATAGATTTTTTGCTTTGGTTTTGATTCTTTTAAATACCAAAACGGCAGTTGGAAACGTATCGGTTCCAAAAAAATCTTTAGACTTTAAATGGGTATTTAGTTTTTGTTGGTATTCGCCAGAAAGATCCGTAGCAGTTAGTGTCTGCATGGCTACCGTAAAGGTTCCACCAACTAATTTGTTTTGTCTAAACAAAAGCGTACCATCCTTAAAAGCAACCGTACCAGAATGCTCTCCAGTTACTTTTTTGCCCACCCATGAAATGGTGCTTTTTTGGATGTCAATTTTTTTAGTTTGTGCCGTTACAGATACTGCCGTTAGAGCTACAATTAGAGCCAGTGCAATTGTTTTTAATTTTTTCATTGTGTTTTAGTTTTTAGAGATAGTAATTGGTTTGTTATTAATTTGTTTTATGCGTTTCGGTATTTTTCTAACAAAAAGTTCAATGTTTGGCGTTCTTCTGGGTTCAAATTAGAAGCAAAATACTGCTCATGCGCAACTACTTTGGGTTCTAATTCGGTCAAAATATCCAATCCCTTTTGAGTAATGGTAACCTCTATTTTGCGTTTGTTATCGGGGCAAACCTTACGCAAAACCAGGTTTTTTAATAATAATTTATCTACCAATCTGGTAGTATTGCTTGTTTTGGCAACCATTCTTTCTTGAATGGTAAACATATTTACAGGATTGCCTTTTTGTCCTCTCAAAATTCTCAAAACATTGTACTGCTCACTCGATAACTCAAATGGTTTTAAAATTTCGTGAAACTTCTCTGCAACTATATTTTGAGTGTACAATACATTAAGAATAATTTTTTTGGCATCCGTAAGCGCCGTATTGGTTTTTATAACATCTTCAATTTTCATAATCTCAATTTGGGATTACAAAGATATTCTTTTTATTTGTATATACAAATGTTGAGATAGTTTTTTTAAATTCTAAAATAAAAGTAACCACAAATAACCATTCAAGTTCATGGTTTTACGGTTATTTAACCTTAAAATAATTTAGAAGCTAAGTTTATAAAATCGGGACCAATCTGCAAATGTTCCATAGGTTTGCCTGCCAAAACAGTAGGTCTAATAATCCTAAAACCTAATTTTAGATACAATTTTTTGGCCTCTGGATTTGCCTTGTCAACCAATAAACCTAAAGTTTGTTGTTGGTCCACAACGTGTTTTTGAATCAAAAAACGCAGCAATTGAGAACCCAAACCATTTCCTTGCGCCTCAACCCGAACCCCAAGACTATCCACATACCATTCGCCTGGTTGCGTTTCGGCCTCCATAACGCCACTGTAGTGATAATGCCTTTTTAAATAGGCAATTATAGGCGCTCTCAAAGCCACTAATTGCGCGCCATCATACACATTTGCCGCAGCAACAACCCCAGATTCAGTTTGTATCACCCAGCAATTTTGGTATGAATATTGGTTGTTTTTTTGGGTAATAAATTGCAACAAAAAAGCCTCCGCCTGCGCATAATTTTCTTGACCAATAAAACGATACAGTATTGTATCCATGGCCAGTAACAAACAAGTAGCAAGAGCAGGAGCATCAGATAAAACGGCTTTTCGGATTAGCATTACAAATATTTTTGAGTGTTGTTTTAAAAAAAGAAACAGTTTAAGATCCAAACCAGAGTCCGTATGTAAAAGTACTCCATCAAACCCAAAAAAACTTTTTTAAGGAGCAGAAACAATGCGTTTTGTAATAATACACCCACCTACTATCCGCTGTATCTCTTGTTTTTGCTATCGCAACACAAGAGGATGCCGCTTCTATTAGGGCTAAATTAGGGTATTTTGTTTTTTCAAATACCGTCACATAGATATTCTGGACAATATACCTAATTTGACCAACAGAAAATACTATTTAGACCCAAAACAAGCTTTTGTATTGGTGGAGATTGCTTTATAACAATTCTTCGACATGTCTTTTGATATTTTCGGCAATTTTTTTGGTTGGCAAATCATTAGCATCGTGTCCAAAAGGATCTTCAATCTCTTCGGCAATTAACTCCAAACTAGCCAAAACATAAAAAGTAAAAATAACCACCGGAATTACATAATACCCAAGATTGAATACATACCCAAAGGGCAATGTCATAACATAAAAAAAGATAAATTTTTTGATAAAAGCACTATACGAATACGGAATAGGAGTGTTCTTTATACGCTCACAGGCTCCACAAATATCCGTAAACGATTGTATTTCGTGGTTTAATATAATGAGTTGGTCTCCAGTGATTTTTTTAGACATATACAGCTCATTTATTTTATAAAACAATATCTTGGCAACCTGATTAGGGCGGTGGTTGTGGTGTTCTAGAACTACACCATCAAAAAGTTGCTTGCTAGTTTGTTCGTTCTTTAGATGTTTATTAAGTATCGAAGCATAACTAGGAATTATTTTTCTAAAAAAAGCTCGATCCGATTCTTCGGTCAAAATAGCCGATAATTTTAAGGCCAAATTACGAGAATTATTAACCAAACTACCCCATATTTTTCGACCTTCCCACCATCGGTCATAAGCCGTATTGGTTCTAAAAACTAGCAACAAAGAAATAACAAAGCCCAGCATACCATGCATGATAGAAATGTTTTTTACATGGCTATTTTCGGGCAGAACCCAATATTCAATTTCTAAATACGCTATTGCTGCGGCATACAAACCAATAAAAAGCATCATAGGTATTAATTGTCTAAAGGTGTCGGCTTTATGAAATCGAAAGATAAAGGTAATCCAGTCTTTTGGGTTGTAAGAGATCATGTTTTTGGGTGGTTTTTAACTAATATAATTCCAGATGTTTTTCTTTTTGGTTAACTCCAAATATACCGCTCTCATGCCTGCATGCTCTGGTTTCTGTAGTGGCGCATCTTCTTTTAGTATTTTCATGGCGTGATTTCTAGCAAGAGCCAGAATATCTTTGTCTTTGACAATATCTGCAATTTGTAGGTGGAGCACTCCACTTTGTTGGGTTCCCATCAGGTTACCAGGTCCTCGGAGTTTGAGGTCTACTTCGGCAATTTCAAAACCATCATTAGTACCTACCATAGTTTCCATTCTGGTTTTACTATCGTTGCTGAGTTTAAAACTAGTCATCAAAATGCAATAACTTTGATCTGCACCACGCCCCACACGCCCCCGCAATTGGTGTAGCTGCGAGAGTCCAAAACGTTCGGCACTCTCAATAACCATCACCGAGGCATTAGGGACATTCACACCAACTTCAATCACCGTGGTTGCAACCATAATATTGGTTTTGCCTTCAGCAAAGCGTTTCATCTCGGCATCTTTGTCTGCGGGTTTCATTTTTCCGTGCAAGATAGATATAGCGTATTGCGGCAACGGAAAATCTCTAGAAATACTTTCGTAGCCATCCATTAAATCCTTGTAATCCATTTTTTCGGATTCCTGGATCAAGGGATAAACAATATAGATCTGACGTCCAATAGCTATTTGATCCCGTATAAATTTCCAAACCTTTAGGCGGTTGCTGTCAAAGCGGTGTACGGTTTGGATGGGTTTTCTGCCAGGAGGCAATTCATCAATTACCGAAATATCCAAATCACCATACAGACTCATGGCCAATGTTCTGGGTATTGGCGTAGCGGTCATGACCAAAACATGGGGCGGAATACTGTTTTTTTTCCATAATTTAGAGCGTTGTTCTACCCCAAAACGATGCTGCTCATCAATAACGGCTAGCCCTAAATTTTGGAATTTTACTTTGTCTTCTAACAGTGCATGGGTGCCAATGAGTATTTGTAAACTTCCGTTTTCTAGTTCTTCTTGTATGGTTCTTCTGGCAGCTATTTTGCTAGATCCGGTGAGTAGTTTTATATTTAAATCCAGCTTTTGAGCCAATTCTGAAAGACCTATAAAGTGTTGGTTGGCCAGTATCTCCGTGGGTGCCATTAGGCAAGCCTGAAAACCATTATCTAATGCCAGTAGCATAGTCATAAAAGCTACTATGGTTTTTCCGGAACCTACATCTCCTTGTAATAAACGATTCATTTGGGCATTACTACCCATATCGGTTCGTATTTCTTTGATTACTCTTTTTTGAGCACCCGTGAGTTCAAAAGGCAGATGGTGTTGGTAAAAACCATTAAAAAAAGTACCTACAACTGCAAAGGGATGCCCTTTTATTTTGTGTTTCTGGATTAGGTTTTTGGTAATTAATTGCAATTGAATGAAAAACAACTCTTCAAACTTGAGTCTATACTGGGCTTGTGCCAAAGCGGTACTGCTTTTAGGAAAATGAATTTGTAATAAGGCGTCTTTTTTAGAAATTAGTTTTAATTCTTGCAGTAAATAATCTGGAAGCGTTTCTGTAAATAAGGCTTGGGTTTCCTGAAATAATTGCTGCATTATTTTGTTAATAACCCGGTTGCTAACCCCTCTATTGGCCAAGGTTTCTGTAGATGGGTAGACAGCCTGCATGGCCGAACGCAAGCTGGTTTGGTGCTCCGTGAGTAGTTCTATCTCGGGATGTGCGATGCTGTAAATTCCGTTGAAAGAACTGCATTTTCCAAAAACCACACTTATTTCATTTATTTTTAAGGATTCTCTAACCCATTTCTGTCCTTGAAACCAGACCAATTCCATTTGGCCTGTAGCATCTACAAAGGTAGCCACAAGACGTTTTTTGCCTTTACCAAATTCTACCGTTTTGATATGGGTAATTTTGCCAACAATCTGCACCTCAGCAGCACTGTCTTGTAACTCGTTAATTTTATAATAGCGGGTGCGGTCAATGTAGCGGTTGGGGTAGAGCTGGATTAAATCTCCATACTTGTGGATTCCTAACTCTTTGCGTAGCAATCCGCCACGAGTGGGACCCACGCCTTTTAGGTATTCTATAGGGGTAAGTAAGAGGTTGTTAGACATGTATTTTATTTTTAATAAAAAGCCAAAAAGCAATAGTTTGCCGCATTGCTTTGCAATGGAATGGTATCCAAAGCGAAGATAGTTTTTTGTTTGGAAATTAAAAACAACATGCTTTGAAAATAAAATACCAAGAAAGTCGGACAAGTCTCGGCTAATAGGTGATTTTACATAAAAAAAATAGTTATAAAGAAATTTATTGAATTTAACAATTGTTAAGTTTTGCTTTTAAGATTAGCAATACATTCGTTCCTGTTTTATTTGTAAATGTTTCAAATGCTTGGAATTTATCAAAAAATAAAAGATTGATTGTCAATGCTGGCGGTCTCTATTTTGAATTACTATTTGTTAGTTTTTTATTTTTAATTTACTTTTTTAACAATAGATTTGAATTGTTATTTATTAGCTTCGTAATTTTAGTACAAATGTTATTTCAGTTTAATCCTTTTATCAGAACCGATGGCTATTGGATTTTGTCTGACTTTTTAGATATTCCAAATCGTAAACAAAAATCACTAATGGAACTAAAAAAAACATTCTTAATTTATAAAAATCCAAAAATTCAGATTAATAAACCCTTATTTATTTATGGATTAATCGGTTTTCTTTTAAGTTATTTAGTCATATTTGGGGCATTTATAAAAGATAATTCTGTAATCTATATTTTTGGAAATGCTTCAAAATTATTTTTTGACTACAAAAATAACTCTTTTAATTTCTTGCATGTTTTAGTTTTTTTAGCGTCTATTTTATTCTATATTTTGCTAATCAAGGAAGGTTTAATGTTATTAAAAAGTATTAAAAATTTTAAAAAAACAGTTTTTTTAGCAACACTATTATTGATAAGTTTTGAGGGATTTTCTCAATGCCAATTAATTGGTAAAGTGGTAGATATAAATAAACACCCTATCGCATATGCAACTATTTGGTCAAAATCAAATCCGACTGGTGTGGTTTCTAATGAAAATGGTGCGTTTTCAATCAATATAAACCAACAATCTACAAATGACACTATTTACTTGTCACACATAGGTTTCAAAAAGGCACTATTAAAAATCAGCAATTGCAATAAGACAGAATTTACATTGGAAGATGATGTGATTCAATTGTCTGAAGTTGCAATTTTATCAATAAAAGGAATAGATATAATAAATAAAGTTAAAGAAAAAATACCATCAAATTATCCTGTTAACGCAACTGTAAATTCTATTTATTTTAACTACGAGGTTAAAAATGATAACGCTTTTCTAGCTTATTTTGACGGAGAATTAAATTTAAATATTCCGAATTACAATAAAAATAATAGCCTAGATGCTAGACTAATAAGCTTAAAATTGAATGTAAATAATTTGGATAAAATCAAAAACTTTTATTCTCCTTCTCCCAAAAGTATAATTGCATCTTTTTTTCCTTTAAACCTACCATTTATCAAAAACGAAAAGGATTATACATTTGAAGTCAATAAATTTACATCGGATAAAGAGACTTATTATAATGTTACTTTTATCCCCAAAAATTCACAAAAAAAATGGCAGTACCAAGGGAATTTTATTGTAGATTCAAAAACTTTTGCTATTACGGAGAGTAATTTTAATCTTGTAAAAAACGTCCAAAACAAAGATACTTCTATAAGTATTGGTCTTTCAAATAGTAAAACAGTTACTTCATCCAATTCAGAAGAGTATGTTGTTAAATATAAATTAGTTGGTAATTTATATTATAATAATTTTTTAAAATACGCGACTGATGTTAGTTTTTATGACTCAAAAATAGACAAGACACAAAATATTTTTATCCAATCGGTACTTTTGACTAACGGGTTTAATAGCAACCCTAAATCAGAAGAATTAAAAGCGGGTAAAAACTTCAATCTCTATAATTTGAAAACACAAAAAGCAGAAAATACTAAAAACAAGAATAGCTATCTGAATATCGACTGGGACAAAAAAATTAAAAAATTAAAAGAAGAAAACCCAGAGTTGAATGATTAAAATAAAAATTAAAGATTGCGGAAATTATGGTTTCATACAACAGCGTTTTTGCAAAAGGCGGTTTAAGGCTTAATTTAAAGCTCGTTTTGTACTTGAAAGTTCTGTTGTAAATTAAGGAATCTAAATTAAAGGGTACTAGTCCGGAATTAATCGCTGGACAAATCAAGTTGTTATATCCAAATGACCTTATTATTTCCATTTCTTACGAATCTATATTATAAAGCAAATTTATTGAATTTAACAATTGTTAAGTTTTGCTTTTAAAATTAGCAATACATTCGTTCCTGTATTTTTAAAAAAAAGGAACACAAATGAAAAAAATAAACGCATTTATGGTTGTTTTAGTAGGGTTTTTGTCTTGCTCAAAACCAGATAGCCCTGCAGCTGTACAAGTAGTAGATCCAATATCTCGCCTAGAGAGCGAAGCGCCTGAATTGGATTTTTATGGGCTACCAAAAAAATCTGCTACCAATATAGAGGTAGGGGATTATGTCAAAGTAAAATTAAGAATAACCAAATTAAACGGCGCTAATCTTATTGTTGCGGCACCAGTAGGTAAATCGGCCACATTCCATGATTTACTCAACACGGATTATGAGATGTATTTAGCCAGTAGTTCAGAGCCCGGAAAATACCTAAAGGTAGAATCTCTTAATTTGCAACTAGGAGAAAATGTGTTTTATATCAAACCAATAGTTGCGGGCACTTTTCAGTTACAATTAGAAGAAATAACCAAAACCTTTATTCTTAAAGATCCAATAATCTTTAATGCGGTAAAAATAACTACAAGTACTACTACAGGTACGGATGGTAATTGCGGTCTTAAAAGATGGCGACATAGAGATTTTTATTTCTCTATAGATGCAGGCAACCAGATCTATGATAATTATTTGACGGATTCCAAAGCAGCCTTTGGATACAGCACCAGTTATGACGGCGCCTCCTTGCAAGACGTATTTGCGCCCAAAACAAATTTAAAAATAATACCTACCAGAAACCAGTGTGGTGACAATCCTGGAGTTCCTGGCGGCGGTGCCACTATAGAATTATTTAAAACAATAAATGGCAACAAACAAATTATTGCGGTTTATTATGGCGTAGCAGTTAATTAAAAAACAATTAAATAAACAATTAAATAAACAATTAGAAATGAAAAACAATTTAACCAAATTAATGGGTTGCCTCTTTGCGGTTGCAGCAGTGAGCTGTAGTGATTCAGGAGATGCTACTCCAGAGGTAAAATCTACTGCTAGTTTAGATAAAGTAGCATTTACAGCAAAACCTACCACTACCTTATCTTCGGCCAAAACAGGCTTGACCAAGCTCAATACCACCACCGGAAAAATTGAATTTGAATATGCCGTTAAGCTAGAAGAGTCTAAAGCAATCAATCCAACTTTGATTTTTGACTCGTCTCAATCTAATGATATTATATATCCAGGAAGTATTTTGAGAGGCTCCTCTTTTATGAATGGCAAATACGATCCCTTAGTACTCAGTACTCCTTTTAACGATGTTACACTGTCTGTAGAGTTAAAGGATTATGATTTTCCTGGATCAGTAGTGGCATCTCCCACGCTAAGTAGTATCAGAGGTCAATTGAATAGTTTTTTATTTAAAAATATAGACGCTTATGATCCCAAAGCGGTACCAGCAGAATATATCTATCAAAGTGATTCTATTTATTCTAGCAATACCTTTCATAAATCGCTGAATGTGCATGTAGAGGCCAATGCTTTGGCAGGTATGGTGAGTGCTAATTTTAACTATTCGGGTTCTAACACCTCTACGAACTCCAAAAAATATGTAATGGTAAAGGTGTATCAAAAATTTTATAACGCCTCTATTGATCCCAAATATGTAAGTACTTGGATCAACGGAGATATCAAAGCATCGGAGTGTGGCACGCACGAACCATTATATATCAGCAGTGTAGATTATGGGCGTATTGCTTATTTACTGATAGAAACGGATCTAAGCACTAGCGAAATTACCAAAATGGTAAATGCTGCAGTTGGCGTAAAGTTTTTGAGCTGGAGCGCATCTGCAGACGTGAATTATAGTGAGTCCTTTAAAAAACTATGGGGTTCTAACAGTATAAAAATTAAAGTGTTGGGTGGCCCAAGTGGCATAGTGACTAGTTATAATGCATTTATGACGTTCTTGACGGCTCCGAGCACACAGCAACTTGTGGATACTTCTGTGCCTATTTCGTATAAAGTACGAAGATTGCTAGACAACACCCAAGTGGATGTAGTTGGTAGATTCGAAAAAGAGTTTAAAGTTTATAAAGAATAAATAAAGAGTTTGGTGTTTTGGCACCAAGTTATTTAATAAAAAATAATTCCAAAGGGATTAACTTGTAGTACAACGTTAATCCCTTTTTTTTTGACTTTTGTAAAAACAGGCAATACGTGTTTCGTTTTTTTAAGCGCCCTCTTAGTAGTATCCGTATCATTTAAATATGGCACAAAGCTTTGGTTCTTTGGACTGGTCCATAGTATGGTTTTGCACGGATTAGTTTCTTTATATAAAAAAAAGAAAACAACATGCTAGCAAATAAAGAATCGTTTTTTTGTATAAATTTACAGCAACAAAATAGATTTAAACCATTAAAAAGAACGCATGATACTGGATAAAATTGAAAATTACGCTCTCTACGCTACCATTACGGATAGATTAGCCAAGGGTTTTGAATTTATAAAAAATATAGATCCCAATACCATAGAGCTTGGAACCTATGAAATTGAAGACAAAGCAGTCTTTGCAGTGGTGCAAGAGTACGATACCAAAGAAATCAAAGATTGTCTCTTGGAGAGTCACATCAAATACATAGATATTCAGTATGTATTAGAAGGAACCGAATTAATGGGGGTTGCCACCAAAAAAGATCAAAAAGTGTTGGAGGTAGACACCGAAAAAGATTTTATTTTTTATGAAGCAGAAACGCCATACATTCAATTGGTTCCGGGTATGTTTACGGTATTTTTTCCGGACGATTTACACCGTCCGTGTGTAAAAGACGGCGCCATCTCTAGAGTCAAAAAAGTAGTAGTGAAAGTACAGGTTTGATTAAATACGCTCCAATGCAGAGCAAAAAATCCGAGAACCATACTGTTTTTGGATTTTTTTGCTCCCAAGCAATACGTATAGATAACAGGAAGACTGATGCATAAAATCTATTTTACCTATATTTGTTGACCTAAAAAAAGTTATAGTGAGTCAAATCAATAAACTAAAAATATTTAATGATCCCATATACGGGTTCATCAGCATACCAAATGCCTTAATTTATGATTTAATACAACATCCTTATTTTCAGAGGTTAAGGCGTATTTCGCAAATGGGATTGTCTTATTTAGTCTATCCCGGAGCCAATCATACCCGTTTTCATCATGCCTTAGGATGCATGCATTTGATGCAAAAAGCAGTAGATGTGTTGCGATTTAAGGGAGTTATAATCTCCACAGAAGAAGAAAACGCCCTTTATATTGCCATTTTATTGCACGATATAGGCCATGGCCCTTTTTCCCATGCCATGGAAAAAAGCATTGTCGAAGACGTAAACCACGAGCAAATATCTTTGCTTTTTATGAACGAATTGAATGAGCAATTTAACGGGCAGCTTGCTCTAGCAATTCAGGTTTTTAAAGGAGAATACCATAGGTTGTTTATGTTGCAACTCATATCGAGTCAATTGGATATGGACAGAATGGATTATTTAAAACGCGATAGTTTTTATTCTGGAGTAGCAGAAGGCAATGTAAACTCAGAACGATTAATCCAGATGATGAACGTAGAGAAAGACGTTCTGGTTATTGAAGAAAAAGGCATATACTCCGTAGAGGAGTTTTTAATGTCCCGAAGATTGATGTACTGGCAGGCTTATTTGCACAAAACCAGTTTAGTTGCAGAATTAATTTTGACAAAAATCTTAAAACGAGCTAAAGAACTCACCTTAAAAGGAACTATTTTGCCATGCAGTGCTGCACTGCAGTTTTTTTTGCAAAATAAAATTACCTTAAATCATTTTGACGCCAACACACTAGATTTGTTTGCAAGATTAGATGATTTTGATATCATAAGCGCCCTAAAGGCATGGCAGTATGAGCCAGATTTTATTTTATCTGCTTTAAGTAAAATGATAATTCACAGAGATTTATTAAAAATAAAAATGGCCAATGACAAAACAGATTTAGAAGATTTACAACCCCTAAAGGAGCAATTTGCAGCCAAAAATAAAATCAGTTTGCA
The DNA here is from genome assembly GCF_001831475.1 of Flavobacterium crassostreae. NCBI lineage: Bacteria > Pseudomonadati > Bacteroidota > Flavobacteriia > Flavobacteriales > Flavobacteriaceae > Flavobacterium > Flavobacterium crassostreae. The sequence continues at coordinate 1,804,402 of NZ_CP017688.1, forward strand.
AGAAGCTTCTTATTTTGTTTTTAAAGGAAAAATTAAAAATCAGGCCTACAGCAAAGAAGCAGAACCCATTAGAATTTTAAAGAAAGACAGAACCGTAGAGGATGTAATTGAGTCATCAAACCAGCTAAATTTAAAATCCTTGTCAAAAGCGGTAACTAAGTATTATATTTGTTTCCCAAAACAACTGATATAAATTAACAATTAAAATCTATTTTTTTATATTTTTGTCCAAATCAAAAGTTAATCATTTTTTATATGTTTAGAGAACTGCGATCATAACGCATCTTATACCATTAAAAATACAATCTAATAAGATGAAATTTACAGCAGAACAAATAGCCGGGATTTTAGAAGGAGAAGTTGTTGGCAATCCCAAAGCTGAAGTGCAAGAATTGGCAAAAATTGAAGAAGGAAAAGAAGGTTCCCTAACATTTTTGTCGAATCCTAAATACAATCATTACATCTATACCACTCAGGCTACTATAACTATTGTAAATAAAAGCTTTGTACCTGATAGTAAGGTAAATACCACTTTGATAAAAGTAGAAGACGCATATTTATCCTTTTCAAAATTACTAGAATTTTACGATCAAGCCAGAGGTACCAAAAGCGGTATTGAGCAACCATCTGTAATAGCCGAAAATGCAAAATATGGAAAAAATTTGTACCTAGGAAGCTTTAGCTACATAGGATCTAAGGTAGTTATAGGAGATAATGTAAAGATATATCCCAATTGTTTTGTAGGAGATAATGTAATCCTTGGAGATAATGTCACTATTTTTGCTGGTGCCAAAATATATTCGGAAACCAAAATAGGCAACCATTGTACCATACATTCGGGAGCAATAATAGGATCAGACGGGTTTGGTTTTGCACCAAGTTCAGACGGGAGTTACAAAAAAATCCCACAAATAGGCAACGTTATTCTAGAAGACAACGTAGATGTTGGATCTTGCACCACAATAGATCGTGCCACAATGGGATCTACAATTATACGCAAAGGCGTAAAGCTAGACAATCAAATTCAAATAGCTCATAATGTAGAAATAGGCGAAAATACCGTTATTGCCGCCCAAACCGGGATTGCTGGTTCTACCAAAATAGGCAAAAACGGCATGATTGGCGGACAAGTAGGTATCGTAGGGCATTTGACCATTGGAGATAATGTACGCATACAAGCCCAGGCAGGTGTGGTTAGAAATATAAAAGACAATGAAATTTTACAAGGAAGTCCTTCCTTTGGCTACAATGATTTTAGCAAATCATACGTCCATTTTAAGAACTTGCCCAAAATTGTAAACGAAATAAAAGAGTTAAAAAAACAAACATTAAACCAAAAAAATGGAAACAATGGTTAAACAGAAGACCATCAAGACACAAATCTCGTTAACTGGGGTTGGATTGCATACCGGTAAAGAAGTTACAATTACTTTTAAACCAGCTCCAATCAATAATGGTTTTACTTTTGTTAGAGTAGATTTAGAAGGGCACCCAGTAGTAGAGGCAGATGCCAATTATGTAGTTAATACACAAAGAGGTACCAACTTAGAAAAATTAGGCGTAAAGGTACAAACACCCGAACATGTTTTGGCGGCTTTAGTAGGCTGTGACCTAGACAACGTTATCATAGAATTAAATGCGTCCGAATTGCCAATTATGGACGGATCTTCTAAATATTTTGTGGCAGCACTTGAAAATGCTGGTATCGAAGAACAAAACGCAAAACGTAACGTATATGTAGTAAAAGAAGTAATTTCGTATACGGATGAAGCCTCTGGAAGTGAAATACTAATCATGCCAAGTGATACCTATTCTGTAACCACAATGGTAGATTTTGGCACCAAAATATTAGGTACTCAAAACGCAAACCTTAAAAATATTTCGGATTTTAAAACCCAAATAGCAGATTCTAGAACCTTTAGTTTTCTTCATGAGCTCGAAACCTTGTTGGATAACGGTTTGATCAAAGGCGGCGATTTAAACAACGCAATTGTTTATGTAGATAAAGAAATCTCCGAAGCTACCATGGAAAATCTAAAAGTAGCTTTTGGCAAAGAAGCTATTAATGTAAAACCAAATGGAATTCTAGACAACCTAACCTTGCATTATCCTAACGAAGCAGCAAGACATAAATTGCTAGATGTTGTAGGAGATTTAGCTTTGATAGGAACTAAAATTCAAGGAAAAGTCATTGCAAACAAACCAGGGCATTTTGTCAATACTCAGTTTGCCAAAAAAATGGCCAAAATCATTAAAATAGAACAACGTAATTATGTACCCGTTTATGACTTGAATCAAGAGCCATTAATGGATATTCATAAAATCATGGCCGTATTGCCACACCGACCACCATTTTTATTGATTGATCGAATTATCGAAATGTCTGAAACACACGTTGTGGGTATGAAAAACGTAACCATGAACGAAAATTTCTTTGTAGGTCATTTTCCCGAAGCACCCGTAATGCCAGGAGTTTTAATAGTAGAGGCAATGGCACAAACCGGAGGTATTTTAGTGTTAAGTACGGTGCCAGATCCAGAGAATTATTTGACATATTTTATGAAAATTGACAATGTTAAATTTAAGCATAAAGTATTGCCAGGAGATACCTTGATTTTTAAATGTGATTTAATTACCCCTATCCGAAGAGGAATTTGCCACATGCAAGCCAATGCGTATGCCAACGGAAAATTAGTTGCAGAAGCAGAATTAATGGCTCAAATAGCCAAAAAATAATAAAAATTTTAGAATTGTATTAAAGTTTTTTTTAAATAAATTTTAAAGGCTTTTTATAATAAACAGAAACGTAAAAAAAAGCAGATGAATCAACCATTAGCATATGTTCATCCTGGCGCAAAAATCGCCAAAAATGTAGTTATAGAACCATTTACCACCATACATAACAACGTAGTTATTGGTGATGGTACCTGGATTGGTTCTAACGTGACCATCATGGAAGGCGCAAGAATTGGTAAGAATTGTAATATATTTCCAGGTGCCGTAATCTCCGCAGTACCTCAGGATTTAAAATTTGGCGGAGAAGACTCTTTGGCCATCATAGGAGATAATTGCACCATAAGAGAATGCGTAACCATCAATAGAGGCACAATTGCATCCGGACAAACCTTAGTAGGAAACAATTGCTTAATTATGGCAGCGGCGCATATAGCCCACGACTGTCATGTTGGTAACAATGCTATTATTGTAAACGGAGTACTCTTAGGCGGGCACGTAACAATAGGGAACCATGCAGTAATAGGAGGATTAGCAGCAATACACCAATTTATTAGTGTTGGGGATCACGCCATGGTATCCGGTGGATCCTTAGTACGAAAAGACGTACCACCATTTACCAAGGCAGCAAAAGAACCCTTGTCTTATGTAGGGATCAACTCTGTAGGTTTACGAAGACGAGGGTTTACTTCTGAGAAAATAAAAGAAATTCAAGAAATATACCGAATTTTATACCAAAAAAACTACAATGTAACCCAGGCCTTAGGTATTATAGAAGCCGAAATGGAAGCTACTCCAGAGCGAGATGAAATTATAGATTTTATACGAAACTCCTCTCGCGGAGTCATGAAAGGCTATACCGGCAACTATTAATACACACAAAATACACACAACAAATTAATTTAACAAACAACAATAGAATGGCATCTACATCAGATATTAAAAACGGATTATGTATTAAATATAATAATGACATTTATAAAATCATTGAATTTTTGCATGTTAAACCAGGAAAAGGACCTGCTTTTGTAAGAACAAAATTAAGAAGCTTAACCAACGGAAAAGTATTGGATAACACCTTTTCAGCAGGACATAAAATTGAGGAAGTACGGGTAGAAAACCACAAATTTCAATACCTATATCCCGAAGGAGATGATTTTCATTTTATGAATACAGAAACCTTTGAACAAATATCTTTAAACAAAAACATACTAGATTCACCAGGGTTATTAAAAGAAGGAGAAAACGTAATGGTAAGCATCAATACCGAAACGGATTTACCACTTTCTGTAGACATGCCTTCGTCGGTAGTTTTAGAGATCACCTATGCAGAGCCAGGAGTAAAAGGAAACACTGCTACAAATGCCACTAAATCTGCCACCGTAGAAACAGGAGCAATAGTAAACGTGCCTTTGTTTATCAATGAAGGAGACAAAATTAAAATCGACACCACTTCAGGGGCATATATGGAGCGTGTTAAGGAATAATTAAATAATTGTATGAAATTTCCAAAACCCCATTTTTTAAACCAAATTGCAGACTTAATTGGTTGTGCGTATGTTGGTGATGCTAATTTTTCTGTAACCGGGATGAACGAAATTCATGTGGTTGAAAAAGGAGATATTATCTTTGTAGACCATCCAAAATATTACGACAAAGCATTACAGTCTGCCGCTAGTGTTATTTTAATTAATAAAGAAGTTGCCTGTCCAGAAGGAAAAGCATTGTTGGTATCGGAGGATCCATTTAGAGATTTTAATATATTGACCAAACATTTTAGACCCTTTCAAGCCTCTAATGTTGCTATTGCTGCAACAGCTACCATAGGCGAAGGAACCGTGATACAGCCCAACGTATTTATAGGCAACCACGTTCAGATAGGAAAAAATTGTTTACTACACGCCAATGTGTCTCTTTATGATCATACCGTAATAGGAGATAATGTGATTATCCATTCGGGATCTATATTAGGAGCAGATGCTTTTTATTATAAAAAAAGAGCTACGGGTTATGATCCGTTACTTTCAGCAGGACGCGTTGTGGTTAAGAATAATGTAGGTATAGGAGCGCTTTGTACCATTGATAAAGGAGTGACGGGAGACACCACAATTGGTGAAGGAACCAAACTAGACAACCAAGTGCATGTTGGGCATGATACCGTAATAGGAAAAAATTGTTTGATAGCCTCACAAACAGGCATTGCAGGTTGTGTTGTTATAGAAGATGAAGTTACCATTTGGGGGCAAGTAGGTACCACAAGCGGTATCACAATAGGTGCCAAAGCCGTGATTTTAGGACAAACTGGAGTAACCAAATCCGTAGAAGGAGGCAAGTCTTATTTTGGTACACCAATTGAAGAATCTAGAGAAAAGCTCAAACAATTAGCCAATATTAAGAAAATACCAGAAATTCTAACCAAATTAAAGTAATATGACCGTAAAGGAAATAATTCAAAACTTTTATAAATCTGACGCACTAATAGATAGTGAGATAATGAAAGATTTTTTGCATGCAGAGATTTTAATAGATTGGAATAGCAGCAAAGGTTTTTTGCAATTAGATTATAAAGCAGTTTTAGAAATGGCAGACGAACTTGCAAAGGCCTACGTGCGCTCCAAAGTACGTATTAGTCATATTATTTCGGAAGGCGATATGGTTAGCGTGCGGTATTCTCATTATGTTAAAACAATAGAAAACCCAAGAGAAGAGATGCTTTTGGCAAATTTTATAGTACTATGGCAAATTAAAGAAGATAAATTATACCGAGGTTACCTTATGAGTCAATTATCTTAGCATATTTTGACAATAAAAGAGCTCAAAATAATTTCAAAACCGTACTTTTGCATCACAATTTTTAAAAATCACATAAAATATATATCATGAGTGTTTTAGTTAATAAAGATTCCAAAATAATTGTTCAAGGATTTACAGGAAGTGAAGGAACTTTCCATGCTTCTCAAATGATTGAGTACGGTACCAACGTTGTGGGTGGTGTAACTCCAGGAAAAGGAGGGACTACACACTTAGACCGTCCGGTTTTTAACACTGTAAAAGACGCTGTAGTAAACGCAGGAGCAGATACCACTATTATTTTTGTACCACCAGCTTTTGCTGCAGATGCAATTATGGAAGCTGCAGATGCAGGAATTAAAGTAATTATTGCAATTACAGAAGGAATTCCGGTTGCAGATATGATCAAAGCAAATGCTTACGTAAAAGAAAGAAACGCTAGATTAATCGGGCCAAACTGTCCTGGTATCATTACACCTGGAGAAGCTAAAGTAGGTATTATGCCAGGCTTTGTTTTCAAAAAAGGAACTGTAGGTATTGTTTCAAAATCAGGAACATTAACCTATGAAGCTGCAGACCAAGTAGTAAAGCAAGGATTAGGAATCACTACTGCCATTGGTATTGGTGGTGATCCAATTATTGGAACTACTACCAAAGAAGCTGTAGAGTTGTTAATGAACGATCCAGAAACAGAATGTATTGTTATGATTGGTGAAATTGGAGGACAATTAGAAGCCGATGCAGCAAAATGGATCAAAGAAGATGGTAACCGCAAACCAGTAGTAGGTTTTATTGCAGGAGTTACAGCACCAGCTGGACGTACTATGGGACATGCAGGAGCAATTGTAGGTGGAGCAGACGATACCGCTGAGGCTAAAAAACAAATTATGAGAGACAACGGAATTCACGTGGTTGACTCGCCAGCTGAAATTGGTAAAAAAGTAAAAGAAGTTTTAGGATAGTAACCACTATTTTAAATAAAAATAAAAAGAGCCTCACATTTGTGGGGCTTTTTTATTAGAATACAAAATTAAAGAAATACATTTGCAATTAATTAAAATAAGCATCATTTGACGCTTGTTTTATAACAATAGAACCCTGGTTATTTAAACAATAGGCTAATATTTTTGGCTTTTAGAGCTTAAAAACCAATTTAGAAAAATAGTAAATATGTACAAAGAGTTAGAAAAATTTAAAAATAACGATCAATTTTCATTTACACCAGAAGATAGTTTAGAAGAAAAATGCAATGCAACCGATGCAAGCGGCGTGTTTTTGGTTTATGCAGTAGACCAAGAGAAGGAGTTAATTATGGTAGGTTCTACAGGGACCGTACAAAATAACGGCTCTCTAAAAATAAAAAATGGTGGTTTGTATGAAAAAATTGTAAATGGACACCAATTTGCAAAAACAGGCAGAAAATATTCTTGGCCAGCACAAATGAAGTTAGAAAACATTTCTGTTTTGGAAGTAGTGTGGTACCAAACCTTTGACGAAACAACCAAAGGTATTCCAACAGCTGTAGAAGGACAAATTTTACAAAATTTCTTGGATGCCAATGGCAGATTGCCAAGATGGAATGTAGCTTTCTAAACATTTGTTATAGATAGTATAGAGCAAAGCTTTACTTCGGTAAAGCTTTTTTTTATGCTTAAATGGTGTTTTAGGGCCAATTAGTTACAAAAAAGGATTACTTTTGTAGCCGTTATCACGAATCTCTAGGGAGATAGCAACCTGCAGCAACAAGCAAGGTGCTAAAACGATAAGCCAAATTCTTTGGAAAAAACGTTGTTTTATACTTCCTTTATTTTGCTTTTGTTTTCGTCGTAACTTTAATATTAAATTATTTTTATGACTACATTTTTAAAAAAAACAGCAAAGCCTTTGGCCTTACTTCCTTTACTGGTTTTTATTTTTACTTTTTTGGGAGCCGGAATTGTCCTAGATGATTTTTATGCCTTTCCATCGCCTGTGGCTGTATTGGTGGGTATTATTGCGGCTTTTTTGGTGCATCCATTTACTACAGAACAAAAAGTGGCTACGCTGGTAGCGGGTTGTGGGGATAGCAAAATAATAACCATGTGTTTGATTTATCTTTTGGCTGGTGGGTTTGCAGTTGTAAGCAAAGCTATGGGCGGGGTAGATGCGGTGGTTAACTTAGGGATTAATACCATTGCTATTGCGTATTTTCCGTTAGGGATTTTTTTGATAGCTGCTTTTTTGTCTACCGCCACCGGAACTTCTGTGGGGGCAATTGTAGCCTTGGGACCTATTGCGGTGACTCTTGCAGACAAAAGCGGTGCGTCTTTGCCTTTGATCTCGGGTGCTTTGTTGGGCGGTTCTATGTTTGGGGACAATTTGTCGATGATTAGCGATACGACCATTGCTGCCACCCAATCTTTGGGTTGTGCCTTGAAGGATAAGTTTAAAATGAATGTATTTATTGCGTTTCCTGCGGCAGTGTTTACGGTGTTGGTTTTGTTTTATTTGGGTTGGAACTCGGAGTTAACCCCGGTTGTTATTGCTAAAACTAGTTTTGATTGGATGGCAATTGTTCCGTATGTTTTGGTGGTTGTTTTGGCTCTTATGGGCATAAATGTTTTTTTGACCTTGCTTACTGGAACCATTTTGGCGGGGATTATTGGGTATTTTTCGGGTGTTTTCACGGGGATTACTTTTGCGCAAAAGCTCTACGAAGGTTTTACGGGAATGACGGATATTTTTTTGCTTTCGATGCTTACTGGTGGCTTAGCGGCTATGGTGGCTAAAGCCGGTGGTATAGATTATTTGTTGGATCAAATAAAAAAAAGGATTAAAAACAAAAAGTCTGCCCAAACCGGGATTGGGGTTTTGGTAGGTTGTGCTAATTTGGCAATTGCAAATAATACGGTTTCGATTGTTATTACGGGGCCTATTGCTAAGCAAATTAATGAGGAGTATGGTTTGAATAACAAAAAAACGGCAGCTATTTTGGATATTTTTTCGTGTATTGTACAAGGAATTTTGCCTTATGGTGCGCAGGTTTTGCTGATTTTGAGTTTTGCTAACGGAAAAATAGATTTTTTGGACTTAATCTCGAATGCTTGGTACCATCTGTTTTTGTTGGGTTGTACTTTGTTTGCTATTTATAGTTCGTATTGGGATAGAGGTGCTAAAAGGTTCTTTGGGATTTAAAATTGGATTTTATTGGGGCTTATTGATTTTGAAATTTTTTTTAGGAAAGGAATTATTATATATTTGGCAAGTCATTTTTAGCCCTGATAGCAACGGAAATCCTTTTATGTTTTTTCTTTAAAAACATAAAAGATTGTAGTGTATAGCAGGAATAGCTCTAAATAAAAAAAAATAAATTAACTTTTGAATATGAAATTACTAGAAGGGAAAGTAGCCGTTATAACTGGCGCAAGTCGCGGAATTGGAAAAGGAATTGCAGCTGTTTTTGCAAAACATGGCGCAAATGTTGCCTTTACGTATAGCTCCTCTGTGGAGTCTGCGGTGGCATTAGAGAAAGAATTGAATGCGTTGGGAGTTAAGGCCAAGGGCTACCAGTCTAATGCGGCAGATTTTAACCAAGCACAAACTATGGTAGATGCTGTGCTTGCGGAGTTTGGTACGATTGATATTTTAATTAATAATGCGGGTATTACTAAAGATAATTTATTGATGCGCATGTCTGAGGCGGATTTTGACCAGGTTATTGAGGTTAATTTGAAATCAGTTTTTAATATGACTAAAGCGGTTCAAAAAACGTTTTTGAAAAACCGAGCGGGTTCTATTATTAATATGAGTAGTGTTGTTGGGGTCAAAGGGAACGCAGGACAGACTAATTATGCGGCATCTAAGGCTGGGGTTATTGGTTTTACTAAATCGGTTGCTTTGGAGTTGGGGTCTCGTAATATTCGATGTAACGCTATTGCTCCAGGTTTTATTGAAACGGAAATGACAGCTAAATTAAATGAGGATGTGGTAAAAGCATGGCGCGATGGGGTTCCGTTGAAACGCGGTGGTACTACCGAAGATGTGGCTAATGCGTGTTTGTTTTTGGCGTCGGATTTAAGCGCCTACGTAACCGGACAGGTCTTAAATGTAGACGGCGGGATGCTAACGTAATAAATTAGTGTAAATTTGCAGCAAGAACTGGGGATACTTGGTTCTGGATCATTTTTTTAAAATTATATACCAATGACTTTAACTACGGCGCTATTACTTGTTTTTTCGATGTTAGTTGCTGGGATGGTATCGTTTTTTCAGTATTTTTATAAAGCCAAAAACAAATCAAATCTGTATTTGTTTTTGGCTTTTGTGCGTTTTTTGAGTATTTGGAGTGTTTTGGTTCTTTGTATTAATCCAATCCTAAAAACCAATACGGTGGTAAATACGCCACCTGTTTTGGCTGTTGTGTTGGATAATTCTAGTTCTATAGTTGCCATGCAATCGGAAAAAAAAGCGCAGGCTGTGTACCGTAATTTGATTTCTAATAACGCCTTAAAGGCAAAATTTGACATTCAGGGATACCAATTTGATTCGGAGTTTAAGGTTGCGGATACTTTGGATTTTAAGGGCAAGCAAACCAACCTGGCTTTGGTGGCTTCTAATTTGCAAAATAACAACCGCAAATTGACCTATCCTACGGTACTTATAACGGACGGAAACCAAACTACGGGCACGGATTATGAATATAGTTTTGATCTCTCTAATAAAGTGTTTCCGGTTGTTTTGGGAGATACCACTACGGTTGTGGATTTAAAAATAAGCCAGCTAAATGCGAATAAATACGCTTTTTATAAAAATAAATTTCCTGTTGAGGTGTTTTTGAGCTATTCAGGAGACAAAAGTATTGCGGCTAATTTTAAGATCACAAACGGGAATACGGTTGTGAACCAACAGCAGATTTTATTTTCTGAAACTAAAAGAACGGCTATTTTGAACCTGCTTTTGCCTGCGGATAAATTAGGAACAGTGGTCTATAAGGCGGCAATTAGTGCTAATTTAAAAGAAAAGAATACCTACAACAACTACAAGCATTTTGCGGTAGAAGTTTTGGATCAAAAAACAAATATTGCTTTGGTTGCAGGGGGCAATCATCCGGATGTTGGTGCTTTAAAGCGTGCCATTGAGGCGAATGCGCAGCGCAAGGTAACGGTGTTTTCGCCGGAGGCTACAATAGACTTAAAAAAATATACGGTGCTCATTTTGTACCAACCTACAGGGGCTTTTAGAAAGCTAATGGAACAGAATAAGCAAGCCAAAATAAATACCTTTGTACTTACGGGTACGCATACGGATTTTGCGTTTTTGAACCAACAACAACCGTATTTAAATTTTAAGATGGGTGGTCAAAGAGAGGAGTATGCAGCTGTTTTTGATACCGATTTTAATTGGTTTGCAACAGATAATATAGGTTTTGAACGTTTTCCGCCTTTGGAAAACCAGTACGGCACCGTTACAACTAGCGCCAATGTATCGGTGTTGTTGTGGTCCAGAATAAGAGCTATTGCCACCAATGCTCCTTTGCTGGCTTTTGCGGAGAGCCAAGGCAATAGAACGGCTTATTTATTGGGAGAAAACAGTTGGAAGTGGCGGATGCAGAGCCATGTAAACACAGGATCGTATGCTAAATATGATATTTTTGTGGACAAAATAATGCAGTTTTTGGCCTCCAAAGAGTCTAAAAAAGCCCTCGAGGTTACGCACGAACGTTTTTATAACTCTGGGGATCCAATTGAAATTTTGGCGCAGTATTTGGACAAAAATTATGCACTAGATGCTAAAGCAAGGTTGGCCATTGTGGTAACCAACACCAAAAACAAATGGAGTAAAAAGTATGATTTGCTCAAAGCTACCAATGAGTATAAAGTAAATTTAGAAGGCTTGCCTGCCGGAAAGTATACCTTTTCGGTGACAGAATTGCATTCTAAAGCAACGTATTTAGGCCAATTTGAAATCTTGGATTTTGATATTGAAAAACAATTTGTTAATCCGGATGTTTCTAAATTGCGTCGTTTGGCAGCGGCTACCAATGCAAAAGCATATTTTCCGGATCAAACCGAACAACTGATCGCCCAATTACTACAGGATACAAGCTATCAGACGATTCAAAAAACGGTTGTTTCTAAATCTCCATTAATACAATGGTATGTTTTGTTGGTATGGATTATTTTGTTGTTAGCTATAGAGTGGTTGGTCCGAAAATACAACGGCCTTTTGTAAATAAACAGGTTCAGATTGTAACGAATGCTTTTATAAATCACAATTTGAAGGTTTTGTCCAGATGAAAATAGTTTCTATACTTACGTTTATAATTCTTGTTTTGTTTTGTTTGTCAGGGAGTGTTAGTCCGCCTATGGCATTACTCTTGGGTTTGGTAGTTGCTAATGTTACTGGGCATCCATTTTTAGAATACAACCACAAAGTTATTACGGTTTTATTACAGCTTGCAGTAGTGGGACTGGGTTTTGGCATGCAGCTAAGTACGGCTTTTGCAGCAGGAAAAGAAGGTTTTCTATTTACGATTGTATCTATTTTTAGCACTTTGATTTTGGGTTTTTTTATAGGAAAATGGTTTGGTATAGACCATAAAACCTCTCATCTAATCTCTTGTGGTACGGCTATTTGTGGAGGCAGTGCTATTGCTGCTATTGCACCAGTTATCCATTCCAACGAAAAACAGACTTCGGTGGCTTTAGGAGTTATTTTTATTTTAAATTCGGTGGCTTTATTTTTGTTTCCAGCCATTGGGCATGCACTTGCGTTATCTCAAGAGCAATTTGGTTTGTGGTGTGCCATTGCTATACACGATACCAGTTCTGTGGTTGGTGCTGCCAATAAATACGGCATGCAGGCTTTGCAAATAGCCACAACGGTAAAATTGGCAAGAGCTTTATGGATTATTCCGGTTACTTTAATTACTGCCCTATTATTTAAAAACAAAGCAAACAAAATCAAAATACCGTATTTTATTGGCGGTTTTGTACTGGCTATGCTGCTAAATTCCTACTTGCCACAAGTAGCTATTTTTTCTGTGTATATTGTATCTGCTGCCAAGACAGGACTTACGGTAACGCTTTTTTTAATTGGCGCAGGATTGCAGTATCAAAAGCTAAAAACAGTGGGAATAAAACCATTATTACAAGGTGTTTTGTTGTGGGTGATTATTGCTACTGTAGCTTTAGTTGCTGTTAAATTCGGGTATTAAAAAAAGGAGCTTAAATACCAACCCAGTTGCGCCTGTTTGTTTTTAGAACTTAATGCTAAGTTTACTTTTTGGTAAATGCAACATAACCTTATGCGTGCATAGTATTTGTAGTATTGCAAAAAAAAAATACTATAAAATGGAATCAAAATCAAGCCGTCGCTCCTTTCTCAAAAATTCGTTATTGGTAACTGGAGGAATTTTAATTACTCCAACTTTTATAAGTTGTTCCGAAGAGGATCCAGAAATACAAATAGCACCTCCTTTGCAATTGGCAAATTTTAACCAAGGGGTTGCGAGTTTTGATCCTACAGCAAGTAGTGTTATTATTTGGACTCGGTACACGGCAGGCACAGCTGCGGTTGTAAAATTATTTTGGGAAATCAGTACGGACATTGATTTTAAACAAATAGTAAGACAAGGCAATCTAGAAACAGATGCTTCTAGAGATTATACTCTGGCCATTGAAGTACAAGATTTGCCAAGCAATCAGGCTTTTTACTATAGGTTTTACAATCCATTAACGCAAGAGGTATCCGTGATAGGAGAAACCATTACCTTGCCTTTGCAATCTGAGGCGGTTAGTCAATTAAAATTAGCGGTATGCTCTTGTGCAAATTATGCCGCTGGATTGTTTACGGTGTATGCGGCAATGGCAAATTCGGATGTGGATGTTATTATTCATTTAGGAGATTATATTTATGAATATGCTGTGGGAGAGTATGGTACTAACTCTCATACGGCTAGTTTGGGTAGAGAGCATGCTCCAAAACATGAAATTATAACTCTAGCGGATTATAGAAACCGATACAAGCAATACCGAGGCGATGCAGATTTAAAATTAGCACATCAAAAAAAGCCTTTTATAACCGTATGGGATGATCATGAAATTGCTAATGATACCTATAAAAGTGGTGCCGAAAACCACCAAACTACAGAAGGTAGTTTTGCTGTCCGCAAACAAGTTGCCTTACAGGCTTATAGTGAATACATACCCTTAAAAACAGGAAAAGATAGCAGAATTAATAGGGATTTTCACTTCGGAAATCTAGTTTCTTTATACATGTTAGATACCCGTGTAATTGCCCGTGACAAGCAATTGAACTATGGAGATTATTTTACTGCAAACGGAAGTCTGGATGCGGTATCCTTTCAAAAAGATTTATTCCGTACTGACAGACAGTTATTGGGTATGGAACAACTATCTTGGTTGGGTTCTAAAATAAGTTCTAGTAACGCAAAATGGCAAGTATTAGGCCAGCAGGTTTTAATGACCAAAATGCTTATGCCTGCAGAATTATTATTGACCATGACTACTATTCTGGCCGAAATAGACGCTTTAGGGAGTGCTAGACCAGAGACTTTTCAGCAATTTCAAAAAGTAGCCAGTGAATTAGTCGCTATAAAATTGCGAGTTTTGGCAAAAGACCCTTCTCTAACTCCAGCAGAAAAAGCAAGAGTTAGTACCGTTATGCCATATAATTTAGATGCTTGGGATGGGTATCCGGCCGAGAGAGAAAAAGTGTACGCCATGCTCAACGGTAAAAAAATAGTTGCTTTGGCTGGAGATACGCACAATGGCTGGAAAGGCAAATTAAAAGACGCGAGCAACAACACTGTGGGGGTTGAATTTGCTACATCTTCGGTTACATCACCCGGATTAGAAACCTATTTGGGTATAGGAGATGCAGGAGCAAGCATGATAGCTAATTTTCAGGATATTTTAACTATTTTGATTGACGATTTAGACTACACGGATTTATCCAAAAGAGGGTATCTCAAAACCACTTTTACCTCCAGTGAGGTCAAAGCCGAATGGTTTTATGCTTCTTCTGTGTTTGTTCCAAATGGCGGGGTTTTAAATCTTGAAAAAACAGTTGTAGAATCTTTTTAATTTGGGATATATATTTAAAAAAAAAGCCGGTTTCTACTTGTAGAACCGGCTTTTTGGGTAGTATAAAGCAGTGTTTTAGAACTTATAATTCAAAGATAAACTAAACATCGTTCCGAGTTGGCTAAAATGGTATCCATCATACGTCATTTGCGAATAACGTTGGTTAAAGGTAATCAAATTAGACTCTACTTGTATCGGAGTCAGTCCAGCATGGTTTACGGTAGTGTTATTCATAATGGCTTGTCCAGCGGCGTTTTCGGCCTTAAACTTCCATTCTGGTAACACATTAAGTAGGTTGTTTACATTTAAGGATAAGGTCAGTTTTTCTGTGGCAGAGTAGGTAACTCCTAAATCGGTTACTATTTTAGGAATGAACTCTGTTCTCAGATTGTTGTTTAGCCCTTGTTGCTTAAAGGTCGTTTTTCCAAAATAAGTATTGTTTAATGAAAATCCCATTTTGCCAATTTCATAATTTGCTCCTAAGATCCATTTTGTTTGAGGTCTAGAGGTAAAAAATAAGGCTTCTTGGGTAGGATTAACAATAGATTGTCCAGCACTTTCCACTAGGCTAGGGTTTTTTACGGCACCATCTCTTTCGTTTTGAATGGTGTAATTTCCAGACAAACTAAAATCAAAATCTCCTTTACCAACCAGAAGGTTGTTGTAGTTTAAAACCACATCAATACCACTGGTTTTGGTGTCAATGGCGTTAGCAAAGAAACTAACGTCGGATAAATTATTTGCTCTTAGAACATCATCCAAAGGCGTGGTTCCAATGTTGTTGCCATCACCATCCAATTTAGTTCCTGTGATTTCAGATCCCAATACAATTCTGTCTTTAACCGCAATGTGATAATAATCTATGGTGTAGTTGAAGTTTCGGGTTATTTTTCCGCCAACACCAATGGTGAAGTTTTTGGATTTTTCGGCATCTAATTTAGCCAATCCCAAAAAGGAAGCTTGTGGAGATACATTGTTAACCAAACCACCTACCTGGATTCCTTTGCCAGGAATAAAAGAGTATTGGGATTTTTGGGTATATATTTGGTGCAAGGTAGGAGCTCTAAATCCAGTAGAATACGAAGCTCTTAGAGTCAGCATTGGGTCTATTTTGTATCTGGAGCTTACTTTATACACAAAAGCATTTCCAAAATCCGAATAGTTTTCGGCCCTAACAGTTCCGCTTAGCAAAAAAGCATCGGTTACATCATAGTCTAAACTAAAATAACCTCCAATGTTGTACCGATTCCATTTTCCGGAGTTTTCTGGGGTATTTCCGGCAAAGGAATCTGCACCACCACCATCATAAGAAGCAAGTCCACCAGAAATTATTTCAAAATTTTCGGCTCTCATTTCAGATCCAATACCAATACTGATTTTATCCGATAAGACTCTAGAGATGTCAATATTTCCTACATTGTGAGAAAAACTGGTTCCACCTGGGTTAAAAGCGACAGGACTGTTTTCGCGGTACAACTCTACTGGTTCAAAAAGATTTGTGTCTGGATTCCATCTTGGAGCGTATACTTTATTTCTGTTGTGCGAATTGCCAACCATATACGTTTGTGCATTTCCACCAGTTGTAAAACTTACATCAATATTCCAATCATTAATTTTAGATCTTAAACCCACCGTACCATTATAATCATTTAATAATCCTTCAAAAGTAGGTACATAACCATCATAAGTTCCGTTAGGACCATTTGGAAAAAGTTTAGCCAAGTAGGGATAATCCTCTACAGATCTCCAATACGGCGTTCTGTAATTGGCAAAACTATTTACTTTTTTGTAAATATACGCCGCATTAAAATACAATTCCGTTTGTTCACTCACGTTATATGCACTGTTTACCAAAAATTTAGCAGCAGCATTTTCAGGAGAGCCATTGATGTTTCCGGCATCGGATCTGCGAGACAAAAACTCATTGACCTTAGCAAGACCGGTAGCGTTATTTGCAGTTATAGATGCTTGTGTGGCACCATTGGTATAATTGGCACTGTCATTTGGATCTACATAAACAAAATCCGAATATTCTCCAGCAGCATTAACGGTTCCAGGTCTGTTGGATTGGCTTGTTTTAGAAAAATCTACAGTATAGTTTATAAATCCTTTGTCTACCCCAATTGGGCTTCCGTTATTTACACTTACTCCTAGCATTTCGCCATCTCCTTGGGCAGTAATTCCGCTTCTTGCAGTCACAGAACCGTCTCCTTTATTGTCTTTCAGAATAATATTCATCACCCCAGCAATAGCATCGGATCCGTATTGCGCAGAGGCACCATCACGTAAAATTTCGACACTTTTGATAGCATCCGTAGGGATTCCAGAAATATCTGCTCCTGTTTCTCCACGTCCTGGAGAGGTTTGGGTATATAATAAAGCACTCAAGTTCTTACGCTTACCATTGATAAGTATTAACGTTCTACTAGGTCCCATGTTTCTAATTTCGTAAGGATCTAGCAAAGAGGTAGCATCATTTACAGGAGTTTGCACGGTGTTAAACGAGGGTATTTTGTATTGCAAGGCCTTGTCAAAAGTTGCTTGTCCAGTTGCAGCTAAATCTTTGGACGAGATCACATCAATGGGCAATGCTGAGGTTGTATTGCTTCTGGGTGCTGTTCTGGATCCTGTAATTACAATTTCATTTAGAGTTTGTCCTCCTTCTTGAGACAAAATCACATCCATTTTGGATCCCGAAGCGGTTTTCTCTACAGAATCATACCCAATGTAACTAAAAATTAGTACGGCTCCATCTTTTACTTTTATTTTATAGCCTCCGTCCATATTTGTTGCAACCCCATTTTGGGTTCCTTTTTCAACAATATTTACTCCAGGCAATGCAGCCCCCGAATTGTCTTTGACTACTCCGGTAATTTCTTTTTGGGCAAAGATAAAACTGGCTTGGAATAGCATAAGTAGTAATGTAAATTTTTTCATAACGGATTTAATTTAGGTTGGTTACTACTGCAATGTAATAATTTTTTAACAAAATTTTATCATTTATGTTTATTTTCATAAAAAATAACATAAATAAAGATAAAAGGATGTTGGTGTTATTTAATTATTAAAAAATAACATAATTTAATGTTTTATGTCTAAAAAGTATTAAATTAAAGGCAATCCCAACATAATTTAGTGATTTTGGTTGCAAACCTTTTTTAAATGGTATATTTGCAAATTTTAAAGTAAATCATAAAACGCATTGCCCTAAAAAGCCATTTGTAAACATAACTATCATGAAAGCAGGAATTGTAGGATTACCTAATGTTGGAAAGTCAACTTTGTTTAATTGTTTGTCTAACGCCAAAGCGCAGAGTGCAAACTTTCCTTTTTGTACCATAGAACCTAATATAGGAGTCGTAAATGTACCAGATCCTAGAATCAACAAATTAGAAGAGCTAGTAAAACCAGAGCGGGTACAAATGGCAACGGTGGATATTGTAGATATTGCAGGTTTAGTAAAAGGAGCAAGTAAGGGAGAAGGCTTAGGAAATCAATTTCTGGGAAACATTAGAGAGTGTAATGCAATTATTCACGTTTTGCGTTGTTTTGATAACGATAATATTGTGCATGTAGACGGAAATGTAAACCCTATCCGTGATAAAGAAACCATTGATATTGAGTTGCAATTAAAAGACTTAGATACGGTAGAAAAACGTTTAGAAAAAGTAAATCGTGCTGCCAAAACTGGAAACAAAGAAGCAATCACTGAGAAAGCACTTTTAGATAGAATTAAAGACACGCTTTTGCAGGCAAAATCTGCAAGAACCATTACCTTGGAGAGTAATGACGAAGTGATTTTAATGGAAGGATTTCAATTAATTACCGCAAAACCTGTTTTGTATGTGTGTAACGTAGATGAAAATTCTGCCGTTAACGGAAACAAATACGTAGACCAAGTAAAAGAATTGGTAAAAGACGAAGATGCCGAAGTAATTATTCTTTCTGTAGGAGCAGAGGCAGATATCACCGAATTAGAAAGCTATGAAGAGCGTCAGGTTTTTCTGGAAGACATGGGTTTAACAGAGCCAGGAGCATCCGTATTGATACGTGCGGCATACAAATTATTAAAACAACAAACCTATTTTACGGCTGGAGTTAAAGAAGTTCGGGCTTGGACGATTAACATTGGGTCTACTGCACCACAAGCTGCTGGAGTGATTCATACCGATTTTGAAAAAGGATTTATCCGTGCGGAGGTAATTTCGTACGAAGATTATGTAGCCTATGGCTCTGAGGCCAAAGCCAAAGAAGCTGGTAAATTTAAAGTAGAAGGAAAAGAATATATCGTGAAAGATGGAGATGTAATGCATTTCCGTTTTAATGTGTAATACTTTGCTATATCGATAGAAAAAGTTAACCAAGAGATCCAAAAACCTGCAAGAGTAATTTTGCAGGTTTTTTTGGTTTATTGTAGTAGCTAGCAAAACCAAATGTTGGGGTTTAAAGGGTTGATTTTAAGTACAAAAGCCTAAAAGATGGTTTTAAAAATATGGGATAGTTAGCAGGCAAATACGGTGATTTGTGCTTGTTTGTTGGTTTGTGCTTTGGATTTTTAGTATTTTTATAAAAAAAAGATGAAAATAATTGCTTTTGGCGCAAGTTCTAGTAAAAACTCCATTAATAAAAATGTAGCAATCTACGCTGCTTCTCTTTTTGAAAAAGCGCAAGTAGAAGTCTTGGATTTAAATGATTTTGAAATGCCACTATTTAGCGTAGATACGGAACAGCAAATTGGACAGCATCCTCTGGCGCAGTCTTTTTTGGATAGTATTGCCTCGGCAGATGTTTTGGTGGTTTCTTTGGCGGAACACAACGGAAATTATGCTGCAGCTTTTAAAAATATTTTGGATTGGTGTACTCGCATTACTCCCAAGGTGTTTCATGGAAAACCCATGTTGCTTATGGCTGCTTCTCCTGGAGGTAGAGGGGGAGCTACTGTTTTGGAGATTGCTACAAATGCTTTTGCTCGTTTTGGTGCCGAAATCAAAGAAACGTTTTTGTTACCAAATTACTATTCTAATTTTGATGGTCTGAAGATGCAGCTCTCGGATCCCGAATTGGATACGGAATTAAAAACGAAGGTGCAACGTTTTTAGGGGGTTTAAAGACGGTGTTTTTGGGAGAAATCCTCTAAAATACTATTTGGATGTCTAAAACACCATTACTACCCCCGACAGCAGCGGCATCCTTGTGGCGGCGGGCATTGATGCCGCCACAAGATATAGCGAATGGCGGGAGGGTTGTTTCTTGAAAATGCCTTGCTTTCTGGTTCTAATTTAAGGAATAAGTAGTAAATTTGGGGCTAATAATGGGGGTATAGTATAAGCTTAGGAGGTATTCTGGTTAATTTTGGATCGACCTCTTTTAAAATATATCCAGAAGCCTTATATTAGCACAAAATCGTTAAATTTCCACAATGTCTGATCAAAATCAATATACCGAAGATAATATCCGGTCACTGGACTGGAAAGAGCACATCCGTATGCGTCCCGGGATGTATATCGGAAAACTAGGCGATGGCTCCTCTGCAGATGATGGTATTTATATTTTATTAAAAGAGGTGCTGGATAACTGTATTGATGAGTTTGTTATGGGTGCCGGCAAGACCATTGAGGTATCTATAAAAGATAAAACGGTGGCTGTTAGGGATTATGGCCGTGGGATTCCGCTGGGCAAGGTGATTGATGTGGTTTCTAAAATGAATACGGGAGGAAAATACGACTCTTTGGCATTTAAGAAATCCGTTGGTCTGAACGGTGTGGGTACTAAGGCGGTGAATGCTCTGTCTAACTATTTTAGGGTGGAGTCTGTTCGAGAAGACAAACAAAAGGCGGCAGAATTCTCGGCCGGAAATTTGGTTTTGGATGAGGATATCATTGCTACTACCAAACGCAAAGGAACCAAGGTTACCTTTATTCCGGACGAAACTATTTTTAAAAATTATAAGTTTAGAAATGAGTATGTAATAAAAATGCTCAAAAATTATTGTTACCTAAATACCGGGTTGACAATAATTTATAATGGAGAAAAATATTTTTCGGACAATGGATTGAAAGATTTGTTAGACGAAAATATTGCTCAAGAGGACATGATTTATCCCATTATTCACCTAAAAGGAGAGGATATTGAGGTAGCAATTACGCATAGTAAGTCCCAGTATAGTGAGGAGTACCACTCTTTTGTAAATGGACAAAATACCACACAAGGAGGAACGCATTTGGTGGCTTTTAGGGAAGCTTTGGTTAAAACCATTCGAGAGTTTTATAACAAAACGTTTGATCCATCGGATGTTAGAAAATCGATTGTCAGCGCCGTGAGTGTAAAGGTGATGGAGCCAGTATTTGAATCTCAAACCAAAACCAAACTGGGATCTACCGATATAGGTTCGGAACCCGGAATGCCCTCTGTGCGTACGTTTGTAAATGATTTTGTGAAAACAAAATTAGACAACTACCTGCATAAAAATCCAGAAACGGCAGATTTGCTTTTGCGAAAAATTTTGCAGGCCGAAAGAGAGCGAAAAGAGCTTTCGGGTATTAGAAAACTAGCCAAGGATCGTGCTAAGAAATCCAACTTGCACAACAAAAAATTACGAGACTGTAGGGTGCATTTGCCCGATATTAAAAATGCCCGCTATCTAGAGAGTACGCTCTTTATTACCGAGGGAGACTCGGCGTCGGGATCCATTACTAAATCGCGGGATGTGAATACACAGGCTGTTTTTAGTTTGCGTGGTAAGCCTTTGAACTCCTATGGCATGAGCAAAAAAATTGTTTACGAAAACGAAGAGTTCAATTTGTTGCAAGCCGCTCTAGATATTGAAGACGATATGGAAAACCTGCGTTACAACAACATTGTAATTGCAACGGATGCCGATGTGGATGGCATGCACATCCGATTGTTATTGATTACGTTTTTTTTGCAGTTTTTTCCAGAATTGATCAAAGAGGGGCATTTGTATATTTTGCAAACCCCACTCTTTAGGGTCCGAAACAAAAAAGAAACCATTTATTGCTACTCAGATGAGGAGCGCAAAGTCGCCATCGAGAAACTAAAGCCCAAACCCGAAATTACTCGATTTAAGGGATTGGGAGAGATCTCGCCAGATGAGTTTCAGTTTTTTATAGGCGAAGATATTCGGTTGGATCCGGTGATGATGGACAAAAATACTTCTGTGGAACAATTGCTTTCTTTTTATATGGGTAAAAATACCCCAGACCGTCAAGAGTTTATTATTAAAAATTTGAAGGTAGAATTGGATGTGGTGGAGAAGGAGTAGCCTCCAAAATGGGTGGAAATAAAATACGGTACTCCAGAGTTGGTACCCACAAACCGTTTTTGGTTTTAAGTGGTGGAATCTTTTTCTAAAAAAAAATAACCAATACATCGTTGGCAGTAAGTATAAAACGGTTTTACCTAGTAAAGAAGATTTAATGAAATTAATTTCGTGAGCATTATATGAAAGACGAGGAACAAGAAGATATAAATCCAGAAAAGGAAGCGATTAACTCAGAGGATTCTAGCGTTGGTAAAAATCCAGAAGCAGATGAAGCAGATGATGTTGTTGAAAAATCGACAGACACAGGCCATTTTTACGATACTAACGAAGACGGTGCCGAAACCATTACTAAGGTAACCGGAATGTATAAAGACTGGTTCTTAGATTATGCCTCTTACGTAATTCTCGAACGAGCCGTTCCTGCTATCGAGGATGGTTTTAAACCCGTGCAACGCCGTATTATGCACTCCTTAAAAGAGCTGGATGATGGGCGGTACAACAAAGTTGCCAATGTTGTGGGCCACACCATGCAGTACCACCCACACGGAGATGCTAGTATTGGGGACGCTATGGTGCAAATAGGCCAAAAAGAACTCCTGATTGATTGCCAAGGAAACTGGGGAAACATACTCACTGGAGATAGTGCCGCAGCTTCGCGTTATATTGAAGCTCGTTTGTCTAAGTTTGCCTTAGAGGTTTTATATAGTCCAAAAATTACAGATTGGGGTATGTCTTATGATGGTCGTAGAGCCGAACCCAACAACTTGCCCGTAAAATTTCCGTTGCTATTGGCACAAGGAGCCGAGGGGATTGCTGTGGGACTTTCGACCAAAGTATTGCCACACAATTTTAATGAACTAATTGATGCTTCGATCAAAATATTAAAAGGGAAACCCTTTGCAATTTATCCTGATTTTATGACACAAGGTATTGCCGATGTGTCTAATTATAATGATGGAATGCGTGGTGGTAGAGTACGGGTGCGTGCCAAAATTGCGCAACAAGATAAAAACACCTTGGTGATTACCCAAATTCCGTTTTCGACCAATACTACTACACTTATTGATAGTATTTTGAAAGCCAATGAAAAAGGGAAGATCAAAATCAAGAAAATTGAAGACAATACAGCAGCCAATGTAGAAATCTTAATTCATTTATATCCAGGTGTTTCGCCAGATAAAACGATAGATGCCTTATTTGCCTTTACGGCTTGCGAAACCTCTGTGGCGCCGCTTGGTTGTGTGATCGAAGATAACAAACCGCTGTTTATAGGCGTATCGGATATGTTGAAAATTTCGACCAACAGAACCGTGCAGCTATTAAAGAGTGAACTCGAAATTCAACTAGCCGAATTAGAGGAGCAATGGCATTTTTTATCCTTAGAACGTATTTTTATTGAAAACAAAATTTATAGAGATATTGAGGAAAAAACCACACGCGATACCGTTATTCAAGCAGTAGAAGATGGTCTAAAACCACACATCCAACATTTAAAGCGTGCCATAACCGAAGAGGATATTTTGAGATTGTTAGACATCCGAATCATGCGTATCTCTAAGTTTGACAGCAACAAAGCACAAGATAAAATTGAAGCTTTAGAAGGAAGTATTGCACAAGTAAAGCAGGATTTAGAACATTTGATTGATTTTGCGATAGCCTACTTTACAAAGCTTAAAGAAAAGTATGGAAAAGGGCGCGAACGCCAAACAGAGCTTCGTATTTTTGACGATATTGAGGCCACCAAAGTAGTTTTGCGCAATACCAAATTATATGTAAATAGAGAAGAAGGATTTGTTGGAACCAGTCTCAAAAAAGACGAGTACGTTACCGATTGTTCGGATATTGATGATGTTATTGTTTTTTTGCGCAACGGAAACATGATGATCACCAAGGTAGATGCCAAAACCTTTGTAGGCAAAGACATTATCCATATTGCTATTTTTGACAAGAGTGACAAGCGCACCATTTATAATATACTATATCGAGACGGAAAATCGGGCCCAGCTTATATAAAACGGTTTAATGTAACTGCCGTAACCAGAGATAAATTATATGATTTAACAGCAGGCACTGCAGGATCTCAAATTTTGTATTTTACATGCAATCCTAATGGCGAAGCAGAAGTTATTACCATACTATTGCGACAGGTAGGAAACATCAAAAAATTAAAATTTGACATAGATTTTGCCAAACTTACCATTAAAGGCCGTACTGCCAAAGGAAACATAGCCAGTAAATACCCTATCAAAAAAATTGAAATCAAAGAAAAAGGAATCTCCACCTTACTGCCCAGAAAAGTATGGTTTGATGACACCGTTAGACGTTTAAATGTAGAGGGTAGAGGAGCATTATTGGGAGAATTTAGACCTAGCGACAAAATACTAATTATCCAACAATCTGGAAAATTAAAAGTAGTCACACCAGAGCTAACCACCCATTTTGAAACCGATATGGTTGTATTAGAAAAATGGGTGCCCCAAAAACCCATTTCGGCAATATACTATGATGGCGAGAAGCAGCGGTATTATCTAAAACGTTTTTTGGTAGAAACAGAAAACAAAGAAGAGGTTTTTATAACCGAGCATCCTAATTCACAATTAGAGATTGTAGCAACCGACTACCGTCCGGTGGCAGAGTTGGTTTTTCCAAAAATAAAAGGCGTCCAAAAAGAAACCATTGTTATAGATGTAGAAAATTTTATTGCCATAAAAGGATTCAAGGCCATGGGGAACCAATTGACTACAGATAAACTAAAGCAAGTAAACCTGTTAGACCCATTGCCATATGAAGCACCTCTAGAAACACCGCCAGAAAAAAGCAATTTGGATTCAGAGAACCATACCGATGGGGATGTGCAACTAGATGAAGATGGTCAGGTAATATTATTTTGATAAACAAACAACCCATGAGTGATGCATTTATACAATTCAAAAAACCGTCTTATCCCATAAATAAATCCTTATTTGACTATTTAGAACGTTTTGATCGCATTTCAAAAGTAGCCATAAGTTATGAGGATTTATTACGATTTTCAGGATCTATAAACGTGTATGACAAAAAAGACCAAGACACCCTCTGGGCACGAGTTTTTTATAGTGAGCACGAAAGGACCGAAATAGATTTGAACCTAAAAAAAATCTATTCTCTGCTCCATTCGGATGGAAATACAGATATCCTAAAGTTTTTAAATGTAGATGCCATTGATTACTGCACCTTTGGAAACTCCAAGCCTTTTAGGGTAAAAGTACGTAACATTCTCAATGACAATTACGTGCATTTTTATATAAAAAAAGCCGATGCCTCCAGGATTTATGGTCTGGAGTTGGAGCATATTTTATCCCCAGACAAAATAAACTTTTTAGTCTACCAAGATACCTTGATTGAAGAGCACATTATAGGCATACCAGGAGATGTTTTTATGGATACCTTGTTAAAAAATTGCATTGAAACCGAAAAAGCACAAATAGCAAAAGAATTTGTAAAATTTAATGAACGCTGCATGATCCGTTTGTTGGGAGACATGAGAGCCTATAATTATGTAATTGTTCCCATACATGATTTTGATCAGGTAGTGTATAGAATACGCCCCATTGACTTTGACCAACAATGTTACGAAGGCAATTTTAAGGTATATCGGCCGCAGTTTTTTAAAGAAAACAATCCAATGGTACGGCTAGTTAAAGAAAAACTACAAATTAGTTCTGTAGAACAATATAAAAATGAAGAACGGTCCGCATTGGCCAAAAGAATTTTGTCTGCCGAAACCCGTATAAAGCGTATCCTAAAAATCATGGGACAAGACACTATTGCCCCTCCAGAACATGTAGAACAACTAAAAATGGATCTTTATAAGTACACCAATGACTTGAATTTTAAAAACGCCAAACGAATGGGAAATGTGCTCAGTGCCGCATTCCGGTTTGTAACCAAAAATTATAAGAACGCAAACGTATTTAAATCCGGTTTTTGAGAAATCGATTTTGCAAGACACCAAAAACCACCAAACCAATACCCCAAAACAGCAACTCCTTATTTACAAGCTGTAAATAAGGAGTTGCTGTTTGTGTAGAGGCAAGATTGCTAGTTATGATTTTTGTTCTTTATTAAAATAAACCAGATAGTAATACATCTGTTTTTCTTCGTCCCAGCCTTTTTCTACATATTTTTCGGCACTTTCGGGATTAATAAAATCCATTTTTATTTGGATATTGGTATCCAGATTGATAACGTTTTTGATAGATTTTCGGGCATCCGAAACCGCTGCATTAGCAATAGGGAACGAGGTTACGTCCTCAATGCTATATTTTTCACCTTTGTCGGTTTTATAATTTTTAAATTCTGGAATCAAATCCGGGTTGTCTAAAACTTCATTCAAGAAGTTGGTTTCTTCAAACTGGTCGTTTTTGGCAAAATAATTTACAGATCGGTTCATAAACATTACCTCTTCTTTTTTGTCTTCAGCCGGAAAAACCACATCTTTAGCAAAATTTTGACAAAATTTCAAGTATTTCTTAGTGATAAAATTTTCATCCTCAAACGCATCCACAGACAAAAAATGTTCCAACCAATAGCGGGCATCATAACGGTTACTATCAACGGTCAATATTTTGTAGCCTTCTTCTTTTTTATGATTAAAAATAATACAGCCTTTATCTAATTTACTCAAGTTTACCCCTTGTTGCAAAATCATCTCTAAATGGGTTCCTTTTTCTTCAAACTGCAAAAAATCTGCTTGTAACTCACTTTTAAAAATCCCGATGGCATCCACAGGAGTATTGTCAATATTCACATTGGTCAAATACGTCACATACACCTCTCCGTTTTTAATATGCGGATGGTTGGATTGCTCAAATAAATGTTTGGTTATTTTTTTAGAGGTTTCGTGTAGTGTTTCTGGTTTTTCAAAAATTTCGGTAGCAAATTTGTACATATCATTGTAATCCAAATCTACCTCATGCGCAAACTGAAAATAGTTTTCCTCTTTTTCTCTAAAAGGTTTCAAGAAAAATTCTTTCATAAGCGGCACAATCTCGTCATTAAGACTAAAGGGTTGCTCGGATAAAAAAATGGCCTCGTTGCGGCTTTTGTTTCCTACCCTATGGATAGAAAGCGTCTCTATGTGCGTGTTAAATAAGTTAATCATTTTTATTTTAGAGTTTATGAGAGACTGAGTTTAAAAGATTCAAAGTGTTTTATTTTCCTGCAAAGGACACCTTAGCTTCTTTCAACTTCTGGACTATCTTGGTATGTTTTCTTAAATTGTAATTGGGATATGCAATTGGGGTTAATTCCAATTTTCCTCATATCCAAAATCTTCAAAGCTATCATCGCCTTCAAATAGATCCAAATCATCCGGATCCAAACCATCCTCATAGTCGTTGGCATAATCGTCTGCGTTATCGGCTTCAAAGTTTTTTTCGATAGCCTCATCGGGCATTTCGCCATGAGCAAATAACGTTTCTGGATACGTGGCTCCAGCTTCTTGCTCCTCCACCGAAGCGAGTTCAATAAGAAACGTCCACATGTTTATAAAATCATAAACATACAAAAGCTTGGTGTTTTCTTCATCCAAAATATCCGAAAGCTTATAATCACTCATGATTTTTTGTTCGCCCGGAATATCTCCTGTATCAAAAAGCGAAATTTCGTCCTCCTGATTCCAAGTCTCATCACAAGTATAAAAAGATGCCACTTCCATCCCGTCAAAGCCAAACGAATTGAAGATTGCATTATGTAAATCTTCTAAAGTATCCTCATCAAGTATTGCAATATCTCTAAAAATATCTTCTTCGGCATCTAGAATCACTCTGAATTTGTAAACCATAATCTTTGTTTTTAATGAAAGTTCAAAGGTAAAATTTAATTTTAGATTTCAGATTTGCAAACGGCATTTGTTGATAAGATTTTTGCCCAAAAACCTAAAGCCCTAGCCCTAAATTTGTTTCGGACCAAAACCCCAATCCCCATCACAAATTTAATTCCCGAATCACCCTAGCGGGATTTCCGACCGCCAAGC
The DNA here is from genome assembly GCF_001831475.1 of Flavobacterium crassostreae. Taxonomy (NCBI): domain Bacteria; kingdom Pseudomonadati; phylum Bacteroidota; class Flavobacteriia; order Flavobacteriales; family Flavobacteriaceae; genus Flavobacterium; species Flavobacterium crassostreae. The sequence goes on from NZ_CP017688.1 coordinate 1,832,309, forward strand.
AGTTATCCGGAACATCCTTTGTGACCACAGATCCAGCACCGATCACACAACCCTTACCAATACGAACTCCAGGGCAAACCACCGTATTGCCACCAATCCAACAATCCTCCCCAATGGCAATTGGCAAGGCAGATGCCCTGGTTTTTCTAAGTTCTGCCTCCAGCGGGTGCGTAGCGGTATAGAGCTGTACATTAGGTCCCAAAAACACATTAGAACCAATAGTTACCGGCGCAGCATCCAGCACCACACAATTCACATTAAAATACACATTGGCACCACACTGTATATTATAGCCATAATCACAATGAAAAGGCGGCTCAATATAAAGATTAGCCCCAACATTAGGAATCAATTCCTGTATAATCTCGCGCGCCTTTTTAGTAATGCGGAACTCCGTAACATTCAGTCGATGCAGCAAGTTCTTGGCACGTCTTCGGTCTTTAACCAAAGAGGCATCGCCAGCAAAATAATAGTCACCAGCAATCATTTTTTCTTTTTCTGTTTTCATGATCGGTTACTTAAATACATATTTTAAACATTAGGGCATGCCCTGCGCAAAAGCTCCGGTCGGGCTATCCGTTACAATCTCCCATAAAAAAATGGGAGGATTTTCACTACTATCCCTCATGCAAGCCATCGCTGTGAGCAATCATGATTTGGTGTAAATATACCCGAAAAAGGAGTTTATTACAACTCATCCTCCTAATTTGACAGTTCAGTAACAAAAAATTTTTCTAATGCTGGCTTGCATATACTTTTGTACCCACACAACCCCAAGTTAGTAACCCTAAAAACACCCAATACCCATGCAAAACAACACCCCCAATAGTGCCACATACCGCTATACCATCCAATTTTTAGTTATTTTTAGCCCCAAAAACCACTTTTTATACTCACAACAAAACAATCCACAACAAAACAACCACTAAAATAGCAATCTAATGTACACCCAAAAACTAATAAAAGAACTACCCCGAGCCTTATTTATCTCTACTACCATAGCAATATTTTTAAGCCTTTTACCGCTATTGCACGCGGATAACAGCAGTTTTGACAACCAATTCAAAGTCAGGTTTTTGTACGCCCTAAGCTATAGTTTTATACTCTATTATGCCAACGCCATGTTATTCTTGTTTTTGAACTCCTTTTTTGAAGAACAAAAATACCCCTTCAAGAGAGTGCTAATTGGTTTTTTGAGTTCTTTTATTCTAAGTCTAGTAGTGTTTTTTTCACTACGGATCCTTGAAGAAGTTATTTTGCGCCAAGGGACCTTAGAGGCATTTTTAGACACCGAATCGGTTTCTAATTACACCACTACTTTAGGGATCACTTTTTTGGTACTATTAGGCATTTATGGACTCTATTTTTACAAAGCCTATACAGACCATAAAATAACCGAACAACAAATAATTGCAGGAACGGCTTCGGCTAAATTTGAGAGTTTAAAAAACCAAATAGACCCCCATTTTTTGTTCAATAGCCTAAACGTGCTGAGTTCCTTAATCGAAGAAAATCCCGAAAATGCCCAGCGTTTCACCACCTCTTTATCCAAGATTTACCGTTATGTATTGGAACAAAAAGACAAAGATCTAGTCCCTCTAGAAGAGGAGTTAGCCTTTGCTAAAACCTACATGAACCTACTCACCATGCGATTTGAAAACAGTTTGTTTTATGAGTTACCCACCACCATAACCAATCCCGAAGCCAAAGTGCTGCCCTTATCCCTACAACTATTGCTAGAAAATACCGTAAAGCATAATGTAGTGAGTCAAAAACGGCCTTTACATATCCGGATTTATATCCAAGAGGATTATCTGGTAGTGCAAAACGACCTACAGAAAAAAGAAGTACTCTCCAATAGGCAAGGAGTTGGCCTACAGAATATTATCAGCAGATACGCATTAGTAACCAACAAAAAAGTAAAACTAGAGCAGAGCCAACAACTCTTTACGGTGCAATTACCCATTTTAACCAAACAAATCTCCACCATGTTTGTCGAGCCTCATAACCAACAAGACCAGGCATATGGCAAAGCCCAAGAAACCGTAACGGCTTTAAAAAACTTTTACCAAAGTCTGCTAACATATGGAATCGTGGTACCGATTTTAATTGTTATAAATTTAAGATTTTCGCCACAATTTCAATGGTTTTGGTTTCCAGCCGCAGGATGGGGTTTGGGATTACTATTGCGTGCCTTGCAGGTTTTTGGGTACAACTCCAATTGGGAACACAAAAAAACACAACGTATTTTAGAACAACAACCAACCAAAACTAAATCAAAATAACCCATAAAAAAATCCTACAAAAACATGCAAAACACCACAACCAACCAACAGCATTGGCAACAAGTCCAAAAGCAAGCCCAACAAATTCAAATATGGTACACCAAATGTAGGGGCTATCTACTTATAAATACCGGATTAGTGGTGCTTAATTTGTGGACCTCTCCAGATTCGTTATGGTTTTACTGGCCTATGTTGGGCTGGGGGATAGGTCTTTTTTTTCAGGCAAAAAAAGCATTTAACTGGCCGTTTTTTTTAGGAAAAAACTGGGAACACAAAAAAATACAACGTATTTTAGACCAACAAACACAACAGCGCCAATGGGAGTAATTGCAAAACCAATCACCACAATAATAATTGAAGACGAAAAGCCTGCCGCAAGATTATTGCAACGCAAACTACAAAAACTGCAAATTCAGGTAGAGGTGCTATTGCATTCCGTAGAAGAAGCCATAGCATGGTTTGCCCACAACCCGCATCCGGATTTGCTATTCTTGGACATACAACTATCCGATGGATTGTCGTTTGAGATATTTGAAAAAATAGAAATCAAAAGCGCTATAATTTTTACCACAGCCTATGATGCCTTTGCGTTACGAGCCTTTAAATTAAATAGCATAGACTACCTATTAAAACCCATAGAAGAACAAGAGTTGGCAACGGCTGTTTTAAAATTTGAGCAACGCTTGCCGCAAAAGGACACACTACACTTGGATTTTGAAGCAATTCAAAAAATGCGCCACAGTCTCTTTCAAAAAGAATTTAAAAAACGTTTTACAGTCAAAGTTGGGACGGCTCTAAAAATTGTTTCGATAGAAGAGGTAGAGTGTTTTTATAGCCAAAATAAAGCAACCTACCTGCATACATTGGACAACAGAAACTACCCACTCGAAACCACTTTAGAAATTTTAGAGCAAGAATTAGACCCAGAAAATTTTTATAGAATAAGCCGAAAATTTATAATTCCGATCCAGTCCATTACTAAAATTACGCAATACAGCAATTCCAGATTGGAGATACAACTGCCATCTTTTAAGGAAGATCCGGTTGTGGTAAGCCGCGAAAAAGTAGGAGCATTTAGAGACTGGTTGCGCTAAAGAGGAGGCACAAAAAAACGGTTTCAATAGTCTATTGAAACCGTTTTAAAAAAGAGGCTCTTTTTATTCAAAAAGAGATAAAATTTCTTTTTTAGTTTTCCCTAATTTTTTCTGTAGGTTACCCCACATTTCATCTTCTTTACCTTCTGCATAAAGCAAATCGTCGTCCGTTAGATCTGCAAATTTTTGCTTAAGTTTTCCTTTAAATTCATTCCAGTTTCCTTTAATTTCTTCTGAGTTTGGCATGGTGTTTATTTTTAATGGTTCGTATTATTTACATCACAAAATTGCAAAATACTACCCGCAAAACACTTATGTAATTTTTGTAAAGTGTTACAAAATTATGGGATATAGGTTTTTAAAATCCAAAAATAACATTAAACAAAAAGTATAGGTAGTGTTGTTTAGTGATTTGGTTAATAGGTTTTTAGAAGTATAGTATAAAATTTATCTATAATGGGTTTTGGTGCCAAAAAAGTATTTTCGGATAGCAATCAATGCAAAAATAAATACGGAGTATCCAATAAGAAAAGGCATAATGTAGGCTATCCATCCAAAGGCTAACATGGCTGCTATAAGCAATAATTGAAACCCTAAGCCATACAAAGAAACAAAGGTCATGAACCAATTTGGAAAGGTTTTTACCTTGTATGCATCGGGATCCAAACGATGGATTATTTTGTCAAAACCACCATAAACTATCGTATAAATTTGGAACAAAATGGTAACCGTTTTTTGACTCTCCCCAGCTAAAGCTCGTGGTGCTTTGTACTCAAAAATTTTGCTTGTTGTATCTGCTCCTACAGACTTGTTTCTTAAAATAACATAGTAGTAATTATACAAAGTTCCTTGTAACTGAATACAAAAAAAAGCAATTAAAGTAAGCCCAAAAGTTGCCTCGGACACATAACAAATTGCAGTCAAAAAAAAGAAGTTTAAAAAAATATCAAATATACTATCTAAATACCTTCCGCTGTAGGATGGGGTTTTTTTGATGCGCGCAAGTTCTCCATCTGCAGCATCGATACCCGATTTTAAAATTATAAAAAAACCAGCCCAATATTGGTGGTTTTCTAAAATACAATATACTCCAAGCAGACCAGAAACACCAAAAAGTAAGGTAACATGTATGGGAGTCCAACGGGTGTTTTTTAATTGGTTTGCAACCATTTTTCCAAAAGACCTTCCATAATCGGATAAGTCCAAAAAACGATCTTGTGAGGCGAGTTTAGCCATGTAGTTATGTAAACAAAAGAAATGCGACAATATAGTCTAGCCCGGAGAGCATCTGAAATTAGTGGGTTATTTGGATAACCTATGTAGGGTGAAGGTCATGGCAGATAGCAAAAAGAAAGCGTTGATTTGATGTGCCAATCCCAACCATAATGGAACCTGGTAGAGTAGCGTAAAGACGCCTAATGCAAATTGTGCAAATACCAGTAGCAGCAGGAGTTTTATTCCGGCGGCCTGTTGTTTGTTTAAATCAAATTTTTGGCTCTTAAAATACAACAAAACCATAAAGCCAACTACAATATAGGCTAAGGTGCGGTGTATAAACTGCACGCCGCTTTTGCCTTCTGTGAAACTCAATAAGAGGTTTTTTTGTTCTATAAACACACTATCGTGGATAAATTGTCCGTCACTCATCAAGGGCCAGTGGTTGTGTATTAAACCAGCATTTAGACCAGCTACAAAACCTCCGTATATAATTTGTAGTATTAAAAATACTAATGCGTAACGGGCTATTTTTTTTAAACTAGTCAGGGCTGGATTTCTATCGGGATATAGTAAATCTAGAGCAACCCAAAATGTGTATGCAAAGGTGATAAAGGCAAAGGTTAAGTGTAAGGCTAGTCTAAAATGGCTTACATCTGGATTGTCAATCAAACCGCTTTTTACCATAAACCAACCCAAAAAACCCTGAAAAGCACCCATTGCTAGCAATACCAAGCATTTTTGTATGGTGGCTGTGTCCAGTTTTTTTGTATATAAAAAATAAAAAAAAGGAATTAAAAAAACCAGACCTATTATTCTTCCAATAAAACGGTGAAACCACTCCCAGAAATAAATAAATTTGTAATCCGAAAGCTGAAAATCGTTATGAATATTGATTTTTTGGTATTCCGGAAATTTTTTGTACTGCTCAAAGGCTTCTTCCCATTTAGCATCGGTTAGTGGCAAAAATGTGTCGGTAACCAAATGCCAATCCGTCATGGATAGTCCAGAATTGGTTAGTCTTGTTATACCGCCTACTGTAACCATTATAAATAATAATACACAACCCGATAAAAGCCAGATGATTACGGGTTTGTTTGGTGTTTTCTTCTTTAAATCCATTTTGTAACAAGATTATTTTAAATACGATACAAAGGTATTTTATTACCACAGCAGTATTGGTTTAACAAGCGTTAATTTTTAAGCCGAGTTTTGCGGCTCTTTTTAACATAAATTGGTAGGCAGCTTGGTACTCATTGGGTATCTCGCCTTCCAAAATAGCCTCTTTAATGGCTTCTTTTAGTACGCCAATTTCTCGGGAGGGTTTTAAGTCAAAAAGAGTCATAATTTCTTCGCCAGTAATTGGGGGTTGAAAATTACGAACGTGATCGCGCGCCTCTACTTCAACTATTTTGTTTCTAACAATTATAAAATTGTGATGGTATTTCTTGAACTTGTTTGGGTTTTTGGTGGTGATGTCTGCTTCGCAAAGTGTCATTAAATCCTCCACGTCTTCGCCTGCATCAAATACTAAACGACGCACGGCGGAGTCCGTAACGGTGTCTTGCGATAAAACAATGGGACGAGAGCTCATCATAACCATTTTTTGAACAAATTTCATTTTTTGATTTAAGGGTAGGTGCAAACGCTCAAATATTTTTTTGACCATTTTGCCACCCAAAAATTCATGGCCATGAAAAGTCCAACCTTGTTTTTTGTTATAACGTTTGGTAGGAGCCTTGCCTATATCATGCAATAATGCGGCCCAACGCAACCACACATCATCGGTATGTGGACAAATGTTGTCAACTACCTCAAGAGTGTGGTAAAAATTATTTTTATGGGTTTGTCCTTCAATTTCTTCTACATTATTTAGGGCGGTTAATTCGGGCAGTAGAATTTCTAGTAGTCCGGTTTGGTATAACAGCAAAAATCCAATGGATGGTTTGGGTGTAGAGAGTATTTTGTTTAACTCCTCAACAATTCGTTCTCCCGAAATAATTTGGATTCTATCGGCATTTTTGGTAATGGATTGTAAAGAATTTGTTTCTATTTCAAAATTTAATTGCGTAGCAAACCGAATGGCACGCATCATCCGCAGGGGATCATCAGAATAGGTGATATCTGGATCGAGCGGCGTTTTTAAAATTTTATTTTTAATGTCTTTTAGTCCATCAAAAGGATCTAGTAGTTCTCCATAATTGTCTGGATTTAGTGCAATTGCTAGGGCATTTATGGTAAAATCTCTACGGTCTTGGTCGTCTTGCAGGGTTCCGTTTTCGACTACTGGATTTCGGCTTTCAAAATGGTAGGATTCTTTACGTGCACCTACAAATTCTATTTCGGTATCTTCAAAACGAAGCATGGCTGTTCCGTAGTTTTTAAAAACCTGTACTTTGGGTTTTTTTGGAAGTAGTTGAGAGACCTTTAAGGCCAATTCTATTCCGCTACCAACGGCAACAATATCAATGTCTTTTTTAAAGTTTCTCTGGAGGATTAAATCTCTAACAAAACCGCCAATAACGTAGCTCTCTACGTGGAGTTCTTGTGCTGCTTGTGAGATGATTGGAAATATCTTGTTATGTAATGCTTCTTTGTAATTCATTATTTTTTGGGCCACTAATGTTATTTTCGGATCACTTTCACCTGTGAATCCTTTGTCAATTTTATAATTGTTGATGGTTTTGCATTTACTTTATCGTGCTGCAAATTTACAACATAGTCTACGCCATTTATAATCTCGGGGCTAATTTCTTTAAAACTTTTGGGTGTAGGTTGCCCAGAAATATTTGCAGATGTGGATACTAGGGGTTTTTTCATTTTTTCGAGAAGTTTAAAACAAAACGGCTCTTTGATCATCCGTACGCCTAATGTTTGGTCTGTTGCAATTAAATTTGCTGCTACATTTCGGGGCTGGTCTAGTACCAAGGTGGTGGGGTTTTCGGCAAAATCGATAATTTGCCAAGCTACTTCTGGAATGTCTTTAAATACATTATAGAGCATTCTTTCGCCATTGACCAGTACAATCATGCTTTTGGTTTCGGCTCTTTGTTTGAGTTGGTATATTTTGGCTACTGCTTCTGCATTTGTAGCATCACAACCTAAACCCCAAACGGTGTCTGTAGGGTAGAGTAGTATGCCACCATTCTTGATGACTTCGTAGGCATTATGGATTTCTTGGTTGGTGTCTGAATTCATGATCTTAACTACAGATTAATTGGGCTTAATTCTTTTTTGATCACTGCTGGTATCCCTGCTACCATACAATTGTCTGGAACATTTTTTGTGACAACAGCTCCTGCTGCTACAATTACGTTTGTACCAATGGTTATTTTAGGTAGTACCGTTGCATTGGTGCCAAGAATGCTGTAAGCGCCAATAGTGCAATTTCCAGAAATACTCACTCCTGGGGATAGTTCTACAAAATCCTGAATGATGGTATCGTGTCCGATGGTACAATTTAAATTAATTATGGTGCCTTTGCCTACGTGAATATCGTTTGTGAGTACTGTTCCAGTCATAATATTACAACCTTCTTGGATGGTGTTGCCAAAATGTCCAACAGAAGCTTTAGGGCTTATCGTTGCAGTAAACACACCACCGATGGATTGGAATTTTTCGTAAAGCATTTTTCTCAATACGGGGTTACCTATCCCAATGGTAAATTCATTGGAGGTAGTTTTGAAGTAAGCCTCGGCTGCTTCCATTGTTTTCAAAATTGGAAAAGTTTGATACAGTTTTCCGGTCAACTCAGTATTTACATCATCAAAAAAGGCTACATTTTTTAGTTGCTTATTTTGGTATAACACTTCGAGTACTTCTTTAGCAAAACCTTTTGCTCCTACTATTAACATATTGATTGGTTTATTATGAATGTAATTTCTTCTAATTGGGTTGTTGTTAATCCTACATAAAGAGGCAGACAAAGTACTCTGCTTGCTATGGATTCTGCAACAGGCATTGTAGCTCCCTTGAGGTAGTCTATTGTGTTTAAGGATGGATAAAAATACCTTCGTGGAAATATATTTTTAGCATTCAATGCTTTCTGGGTTTTTAGAAGTATTTCTTCGGATTCTAAAATAATGGGAAAATAACTATAATTCCAACGGGTGTTCTCTCGTATTTTGATGGTTTTTAAGAGACCAAAATTTATATTTTTGATATAAAAATCTACCACCTCTTTTCGGGCCGAAATAATGTTATCCATGTGCGGATACACTGCCAGCCCCATGGCAGATTGTAGCTCTGATATTTTGGCGTTAATGCCTAAACCATGAAATGCTAACGGCCCATTGTGTCCAAAATTATGACTATAAAATAATTGTTGGAACAGCTCTTTGTTGTTGCAAAATAAAGCACCTCCCTCTCCGGTATGGAATAACTTTGTAGCATGAAAACTACAGCTGCTAACATCTCCAAAATTAAAAATAGAAGTGTCATTGTAATTTACTCCAAAGCAGTGTGCGGCATCATAAATTACTTTTAGATGGTGTTTTTTGGCAATTTTTTCGATTGCAATTACCGCACAAGGATTTCCAAAAACATGAGTTGCTACTATGGCAGTGGTTTTTGGGGTTATTGCGGCTTCAATTTGGGTTTCATCAATGGTTAAATATTCTGGATGTATATCTACAAACACCGGAGTACAATTTTCCCAAACAATAGCTGCTGCTGTTGCTATATACGAGAAAGGTGTAGTGATAATTTCGGCATTATTACCCAATAGTTTTAAGGCTATTTGCAGGGGTAGGGTTCCGTTAGTGGTTAGTATTAAATCACTAACCTTAAGATACGTTTTTAGTTTTTGTTCTAGTTCCAGGGTTAGTTCGCCTCTATTGGTGAGCCATTGGTTTTGCCAGATACGTTCTAAATATTGGTTGTATTCCTCTAAGGGAGGAAAAAATGTTTTGGTTACATTGATCATTTATAGCGGCTTTTTATTTAAAGTCTAAATCTCCTTGGTAATATTCTTTGATCTTACGTTTAAAGCGTTTATAACTATAAATATCAGATACTAATTTAAGTTGTTTTTTTTGATAAACCTCAAAGGCTTCTTTTTTATCTAGCACCAGGATATCGGTAACAATATTGTGATGCAAGGTATCAAAATTAGCGTAGACGGTTTGTGAATTTTGAAATTCGGTGGTAAAAAAAACAGCATTATAGACTGCAAAAGAGATGCATCCTGAAAAAATAGATTCGACAAAATAATTGTCTAAACCTTCTCCAAAAGTAATAGCAAATTTTGCCTTTGCTATTAACTCTTTGTAGGTATCGTACTTCATATCAGAGATAACAACTATTTTATAGTGTGGTAATTTTTGCGCAATCTGATCTAAAATTTCTTGTTTAGTGACACTAGTTTTATTGGGTACTCTGTCAATTTCATCTGGAGAAACAATGATAATATTTTCTTTATCCTCATAGGCTTTAAAAAGATATGGAGTAGGACTCATCCAAGGTTGCAAAAGATGTAATGGAATGCCATAATGGTCTCTTTTTTCTTGGGTAGCATAATTATCATGAGCAACAGTCATGGTTAGGTTTTTGGATATTTTTTTTAGAGCATCAATATAATTTTGAGACGGCATCAATAAATCGTTTTGATTTAAAATATTGATTTGCACATGTTCTATATTTTGTATCCATTGTAGCAACGGTGCCATTTTTTTGTTGGTTAAACTAAATAAAGGCACCATGTAGTCCGGAATGTGTATTTCTAATTTTTTTGGTTTTTTAAATTCGGTAGTAATTTGACTGAAATTAAAAACCACAATATCGTTTTTGAACTGGCTAAAGGTATGTGCTGTTTTTCTTTTTTTAGGCAAAAAGCTAGCCACTACATTGCTTTTATGCACCTCAAATAATGTGTTAACCTCTTGTAGGATAGAGCAAATAGATAACAATCCGCCACTGATGTGATCGGTTTCTGAGGGAACAAAAAAGAGAATTAAATTATCGGTATCTTTGGTATTGGATTTTAAATACTGTTTTCTAGCTTCAATAGATTTTTGGAGCTCTTTTATTTTTTTTAAAAAATTAATTTGTAATGTCATAATTAGGGTTGTGATCCAGTTATTTGTAAAGTATGCTCTATCCAGTAAGAAAAACTATATTTATGTTTTATTTCGGGTTTAATTTCTACAAGATCTGTTTTTATAAACAATGCCAAATTGGTTGGGTTGTCATAGATATGGATGTTGTTTTGAGTATAAAAATCATAATCTTTTATGGCGGTATTGGTCGTAATCAATTTTTTATGGTATCCTAGGGCCTCAAACGGTCGGAAAGACAATCCTTTATGTAGACTATCATGTGCCATGTCCAAAATTATTTTGGTGTTAGCAACATGTACCAAATTTTCTTTAAAGGAGATGGGTTTTTTAAGAATATTTATATAAGGATATTGCTTTAATTTTTTGGCCTTAGATTTTTTGGCCATTATATTAATATTCAATTTTAGTCCTAATTTATGGAGCTGCTCACAAACCACCAAAAGAGTATCCATTCTATCATCAAAACTCCCTAGATAATAAACATCAAATGCAGGCTTTTTTGAATCAAAAATAGCGGTATAACAATCAAAATAAAAATTATTTAAAATAGAAACTTTTGGGTTATTTACTAGATCTTGTTTGTCAAAAACATAAAACTTTTTAAACAACGGAATAGTGGTTGCCGCCATCGGAAACCTATTTAATCCATCCCATTGGTAGGCATAGAGTTCTTTTGTTTTTTGTTGGACCAATTCAAGGATGTTTTGGTCAAACAAATCTGGTCTTATAACCAAACCATAATCAAAATCATTAGGCACATGGTGTAACGTATCTAAATAGGTGGCATTTCTAAAGGCGCTTTGTAGTTTTTTTTTGTAAGATTTATCTCCTAAAAAAACTTTTCGTAAAAAACTAATTACTTTATGCGTATTGCTTTTGTATCTAAAAGGGGTGTTGTCACATAACAACACGGTTTCAAAACCAAGTAGATTTAAGTTCTCTATAAAACACTCGTATATTTTAAAATCAGAAGTTATAGCCAGTATGATTTTTTTTCCTTCAAATTGTTTTTTCATGGCTTTTTCATGGTTTCTTTACGGTTGTATAAAAATAATAAATGCAATTTTTGGTTCGGATTTAATTTTGCAAATGTAGCGCATTTGTAGTCTGTAACCTAGTGGGTTTTTCGGAACGTAATTGCCTTCTCTTTTTTTCTTTTTGGGTGCATTGTGCTACAAAATAATTTTCAGAAATCTAGTAAAAGGGACATAAAACAATCCATCTTTTAGTTAAAACCTTTAAACTTACCCATTCGGTTGTTTTTAAAATCGGATTGTGCTTTAAATTGGTATTTATAAAAATTGAAAATATTATTGGTATAATTCAAATTAGTTTGTACTTGGGTTTTATAGGATTTTTTTATCTCTGAAATATACTCTGGAAAAACAGAGTAGTATTTTTGTTCGAGATAGAGTGCGTTTCTAATCATATAATACAGCCGTATAGGAGCGTGCAAATGTTTTTCTTTTGAGACAAGATATAATGTTTTAAAAGAGCGTCTTTTAATTTTGTTACCAATACGGTGTTTGAAATAGTTATTTTTAAATTCAATACATTTAAAGCCATTCTTTAGAGCCGCCAAGCAATAATCAAAATCCACTCCATCAATAAATAGATTTTCATCAAAACCGCCTATTTGAGTGTAATTTTTTAAATTAATCACCGATCCAGAGGTTATCACAGTCGGAACCTCTTGCGAGAGTACCTCTCTAGGATCTACAACCAGATTTTTATCACTGTATTGCAGATTAAATAGCCCAACGGTTTCTTTGTTTGGAAAATTTGTAATATCCTCAAAATACCGATCTAGGTTTGCCGTAATAAATGAGGAGTCCTGATCCATGGTTAGCAAAAAATCAAAACCATCTGCCAGGGCTTGTTGGCAAGCTTGGTTCAAGCGAACGGAGAGTCCTTTGTTTTCGAGGTCAGAATAATAAACCATTTTGGGGTTGTTTTGGTCTCTTAAAAAAGCACATGCGCTAGCTTCGGTGTTGTCATATACATAAACTTTATTTACCTTAGAGGCATAAGTGGATAGGTTTTGTAACTCTTCTTGGTTTGGATGATATACTATTACACAAGCCGCTATATTCATTGGTAGGTTTTTAAATTATAGAAAATTGCCAGTCAAATAGTGGCGTTTAAGAGTGCTCTTGTGCGCTATTGTCAAAGGCCTTAAAGTTGTCTTTTTTGGGCTATTTTGTCTGCAACAATACAGCCGTAATAATAAATGGGGTTGTCTTTTTTGATTTCTTGTAACATCCGTACACAAGCGCTTCTAGAATCTGCAATTCGGATATTTAAGGCTTCTTTTTCAAGTGTGGTTAATCTAAAATCATCTTTAAATTTAAGGTAAGAACTATAGCGAGAATAATATTTATTAAATAAATACCGTTTTTCAAAAATAGTTTTGGGACTATTTAGGCCCAAAAGAATTCTTTTTAACTTTATTTTTTTGTCTTTTGGAGCCTTACTTTTAACGCCTACTTGTTGGGATTGGTGCAGTCGGTACGAAATTAAATTTTCGGCTAAATAGCCTAGATTGGTATTAAAAGACAGTTTTTTTGCAATTACTTCATCGTGTAGGTTTTTGGTCTTTTTTACAAAAGGTAAAACAGTTGCTTTGGCTTCTTTTGTAATACACATGGTTGCTCCAGTGGCAATATTTCCGTTGAGAGCAATTATATTTAAAAGGTCTATGGGTTTGGTGTATTCTTTTTCAAAAAAATGGACACATTCCCAAAGCGTTTTAGAACCAATAGGAGAACCTTCTTGGTCTATGAAATCGGCATCAGTAAACACTCCTTGCATTTTGGGATTGTCCTGAAAGTACTGAATTATTTTTGCAGTTTTATCTTTTTTCCAAATATCGTCTTGATCTGCCAAAAAAATAAAATCTCCAGTGGCCAACGAAAGTGCCTTTTCAAAATTTTTGGTACTCCCCAAGTTTACTTCATTTTCATGAATTCTAAAAATGGTAGGGTATAAATTGGTATACTCCGTAAGAATTTGAAGGGTGTTGTCTGTTGAAATGTCATCACAAACAATAATTTCGTCGGGCAGATGGCTCTGTTGGTTCAAAATACTATCCAATTGTTTGGATAGGTATTTGGCTCCGTTGTAGGTACATAAAATTACAGAAATTTTCATTTTCATTTTTTTTTATTCAATTAATTTCTGTCTAGTTTTTAAAGAGTGCGATAGTGGAGCCCCTATCAAAAGGACGCTAAATAGTTGCCAATATTTGGGTTTAAAAAAACTTTTAAAGAAATATTGTATTTGCAAATAGGTCACTAAAAATTTATAAGCCCAGTAACCAGAATGTTTTTTAATAACGTATAGTAAAGAAATTTTGAGCTCAATTTTGATATCCATGCCACTTGGGGTACTGGCGCCGTGGTGGTGGATGTATTTTGCATCAGGGATCAAAAAACAACTTTTGTTTATTTTTAGTAATCGTTTGCTAATATCGGTTTCTTCGTAGTACAAAAAAATATTGGTATCAAAACCACCAACCGCATTAAAATCTTGGTTACGAATAACCATAAAGCTACCCTGTACATAACTAACCGCTAATGGGTTGAGGTACGTTGCTTTTCTTTTTGGATACTTTTTGGGGTTGCATTTTTCAATAAAATCTCTTCCGAAAAAGGCTTTAGTAACGCTGGCAAAATGATCAAAGGCTTGCATTGGAGTGCCGTCTTCTTTAAAGGATTGTCCGCCCACCATACCTATGGTAGGGTTGTTTTGGAGTGCTTTGATCAAGATGGACAAGCAGTCGTTCAGAAACACAGTGTCGTTATTAATAAAGGCCAAATGTTTTGCGCAAGCATAATGCACTCCAAGCATGTTGCCAGCGCCAAAGCCAGTATTTATTTTGCTACGCACTAGTTGTAGGTGTTCAAATTTTGTTTGATCACAATATTTCTGCAGCTGCAAAAAATCTTCTTTTTCAGAACAATTATCCACAACAATAATTTGAAAATTAAGCGAAGGATCGGTGTTTTTTAGAATACTTTCAATGCATTCTTGAGTAAGAGAACTGGAATTGTAATTAATCAATACAGCAGCAATTTCAAACATTCTATCTAATTTGTTAAGTGTAATTATTCTATTTTTCGGTACATCATCCAGAGTTGCAAATACCGTTTTAAAACCGCAAAAGAATGAATGTAAGCAAGAATAAAACCTTCTTTGCCGTCCAGAAAACCCAAACGATAGAGGTATTGCCATAAAAAACGGTAACTAGGTCTTATAAAAAAATGGTAGCCATTGGGTTTTGTTTTTTTGATATAAAGACCTTCGGCTTGTAATTTGCTGTACAAATTTAGTTTGGCGTTGTAGTTGTCAAAACTTTTGTAACTGTAGTGGTTGGCACTTTCTTTCAAACGCCCAACTGCGCCATTGGTTGCAATAGATTCGTGCACTAGGTTGCCATTGTATTGGCAATATTTTTTATTAAAAACCCGGATTACTTTATCGGTTTGCCAACCTCCATAACGGATTTTTTTTCCCATAAAAAACAAATTCCTTTTAATGGTAAAGGCAACAAATTCTTTGGGATTGGTAATGGCTGTTATAATTTCTTTTTCAAGAGAAGCTGTAATTATTTCGTCTAGATCAAAAAAAACAATCCAATCATTAGTTGCTTTTTTAAGGGCAAAATTTCGTTGTTTGGAAAAACTATCAAAATCCCGTCTGAATACGGTAACGCCCATTTTTTGGGCTATAGCAGCGGTGTTGTCTGTGCTGTTGGAGTCTACAAAAATAATTTCATCGGCAAAAGCCAAACTCGAAACATATCGTTGGATATTTTCTTCTTCGTTGAACGTTATTGCTAATGCAGTTATTTTTGGCTTCAAATTATTTTGATTTCTATTTATAAGGTTATTAATCACAAATGTAATAATTTTACCATTATTTACTAATATTATATTTGACAAATGAATCGATTGCCTATTTTAATGTATCATAATGTAATTCCTAATCAAGCCCTTAGTTCTGGTCTGAGCATTGCAGCACAAAATTTAGAAAGCCAATTTAGCTATCTGATGGAGGCTGGGTTTACATCTTTTCATTTTTCGGATTTAGAATCCAAAACAATCCTTCCTAAAAAAAGTGTGGTAATTACTTTTGATGATGTAACGGTAAACCAGCTCATTTATGCGGTTCCGTTACTTAAAAAGTACCATTTAAAGGCTACTTTTTTTGTTCCATTGGCCTACCTAGGCAAAGCCGATTTATGGAATCAAGGCAAAGAACCCATCATGACTGTTGAACAATTGCAACAGCTAGACGACAATATTGAGTTGGGTTTGCACTCGTATGCACATAATAAATATGCGGCTATGTCCGAGGCCGAAATTATGCAGGATTTTGAAAAATGTTTTGCAACAATAGCACAAAACAAACTAAAGGTAGCTCCAATTTTGGCATATCCGTATGGCAATTATCCTAAAAAAGACCCTCAAAAAACGCGTTTTGTATCGATATTAAAACAGCATTCTATTGCATTTGGTTTACGAATTGGAAATAAGCGCAATAGATTTCCGTTCCAAAATCCTTACGAAATAACCCGTATTGATATTAAAGGCCAAGATAGTCTCTTGCGTTTTAAGCTAAAATTGCGCTTTGGAAAACTAAAATTATTTTAGATTTCTTTGTATTAAAATTAGCTTCACATACCTAGAAAAAACGCCATACGCATTTATGCTGGCTAAGGCCAAACCAGGAATGCCGTCCATGAAACCTCTTTTTAGAATATACGAAGAAAAGAAACGGTATAAAGGTTTGAACATTAAATGAAAATAAGTGGTTTTTTTGCCTCTTTTGTACGACGTATTTGCTTGGTACCAAGCGTAAGAATCTTTTTTTTGTAATAAAGCAAACAATCCTTTATAGGTATAATGGATCATAAAGTTTTGGAGTGTTCCAGTGCTTCCTTCTACGTGGAGTTTTTCATGGACATCTCCGCTAAACCGAATGTTTTTGTTTTTTACCAATCGTGTTACCCGATCTACTTTATGGTACAAAAAACGGTTCATATAAAAGTGCGGAAAACGGAGCTTGTATCCTGCGTGTTGGGCTGTGTTTAGTACCGAAAGAATTTCTAATTTTAGTTTTTGACTCACCCGTTCGTCTGCATCTATAAATAAAATCCAGTCTCCTGTAGCAGTTGCTATGGCGTGGTTTTTTTGATTAGAAAAAGTGTCAAATTTGCGCTCCAGAACAACACAGCCCAAATGGATTGCTTTTTCTTTGGTGCCATCAGAGCTAAAGGAGTCTACTACGATTATTTGATCCGCAAATCCTACGGATTTAACGGCATCTTCAATGTAGTCTATCTCATTATAAGTTGGAATTATTACCGAAAGTGTACTCATTATTTTTTTTAAACTAAAAGCTAAATTAACAAATTTAGGCTATCTTTGCGTTATTATGCAAAAGAATATTTCAGTTATTATAAGTACATACAATTCGGCGGAATGGCTCAAAAAAGTTATTTGGGGCTACAACACACAAACCTACCGTAATTTTGAAATGGTTATTGCTGATGATGGTTCCCGCCAGGAAACTAAAGATTTAATTGAAGATTTAAAAAAAGAAGTTTTTTTTCCAATTATACATGTGTGGCATCCAGATAATGGTTTTCAAAAATCACAAATCCTAAACAAAGCTATTTTGGCCTGTACGACAGATTATATTATGATGTCTGATGGAGATTGTATTCCGCGTTCGGATTTTGTCGAACAACATATAAAATTTAGAGAAGAAGGCTTTTTCTTGTCTGGCGGATATCATAAATTACCGATGGCGCTCTCGGAGAGTATTACTCAAGAAAACATCTATTCGGGCCAGTGTTTCTCGGTTTCTTGGTTAAAGAAAAACGGTATGAAAGCCTCTTTCAAAAACAATAAGATACACGCCAAAGGCCTTTTTAGTACTATTTCTAATTTTTTGACTCCAACTACACCAAGCTGGAACGGGCACAATGCTTCTGGTTGGAAACAAGACTTGCTTGCTATTAATGGTTTTGATGAAAGAATGCAATACGGAGGACAAGATAGAGAGCTAGGAGAGAGGTTGGTCAATTACGGAATTAAGCCCAAACAAATACGCTACAGTACGGTTTGTTTGCATTTGGACCACCCACGTGGGTATGCTACTCCAGAATCTATACATAAGAATAAAAACATTCGGAAAGAAACCAAGCTGCAAAATAAAAAATGGACCAATTTTGGTATAAAAAATGAAGCTAAATAGTGTTCTTTAAAAAACGATCTAATTCCGGGAGGATCATCTCGGGTGTGAGTTGTAGGTAGAGTTCTTCTGGGTTTTTTTCTATTTTTTTGCGTTCTTCAAAAGTAAAATCAGCAAATAAATTGGGTTTCATTTCTAACAAATGCACGGAGTGGTGTTTTATTCCATCTTCAAAACTAGCCCAGTGGTCTTTGTTTACATACGGCGAAAAAATGGTAAAAGTGGGCTTGTTTAATGCCTTAGCGATATGCACTGTGCCTCCTTCATTTGCCACCAAGGCGGTACATTGGTTCATTATTTGTATAAAATCACGAATGTTTTTGGCGTATATATCCAGCAGAATATTGGATTTATTTTTGCAAAGAGCGTAAATCTTTTGCGCTTCTTGTTTTTGATTTGGAGCGTAATTAAAAAGTACTTTTACTTCATAATTAGATGTTATAAAGTCTGCCATCTGGGCTACGTAGGCGTATGGCATAGATTTTTGAGGCGTACTGCCTAAGATGCCAAGTACCACAATCTTTTGGTTGGCATGTTCTCCTAAATAGTTTTGTGTTTGTTCTTTGGTGGTCAAAAATATTTTGGGCTCATAATCTATGGATTCAAAAGATCCTGCTTGCTGTAATAAATGGATTCGGTCTTCAATTGCTTTGCCGCAAATTTTTGTTTTTTCTTTAGCAATAGCTACAGGATTGGTGTAATATCCTAAGTTTCCTAATTTTTTTCGGCTTTTATGGCCTATGGTTTGTTTGGCTCCTGAGAATTTACAAATTAAACGGCTTTGTGTTTTAGAGTATGGGTCAAAAATAATATCGTACTTTTCTTTCCTAACAGCACGGATAGTCTTAAAAAGAACGTCGATTTTTTTGAGTTCTTGGTCATTTATACTAATAATTTTATCTATATTGGGATTGTTAACCAACACGCCATGTGTAAAGTCATACGCCATAAAATGAATTTCACTATCGGGATGTTTTGCTTTAAAATTATTTGCAATCACAGAGCTGATTAGTACATCTCCAATACGCTTGTTTTGTATGATTAAAACTTTTTTCATAAAATTATTTCTTGTTGCAAAGTACTATTTTTTATACTTTTAAACCAAATAAAAACTACCGAACGTGAAAATTATACTGCATCCAAAATACTTGAGCCACAAAGAAGCTATATTACAGTTAGTTGCAACCTTTTTTGACCAAGGAGAGCTTATTGTACAAGGATCCCGAAATACCATTAAGTCTAATTTTTTGGGAAACCAAAAGGTAAATATTAAGTTTTTTGCAAAACCAGGAGTTTTTAAATCCATTATATATTCTTTTTTTAGAAGCACTAAGGCAAAGCGTTCTTTTGATTATGCCAATTATTTATTGGAGCATAACATACGCACTCCGTTTCCGGTGGCTTATCTAGAGGATCGCAATGGTTGGAATCTTTTGGCAGAGAGCTATTATCTGTGCCAACAGTTGGATTATGATTTTACGATACGGGAGTTAATACACCAACCTTGGTTTGTGGATCGGAACCTGATTTTGCAACAGTTTGCCCAATTTACGTACCAGATGCATCAGGCACGCATTAATTTTTTAGACCACTCGCCCGGAAATACGTTGGTGGTTCAAACCGGTGCTCAAAAATATGATTTTTATCTTATAGATTTAAATAGAATGCGTTTTGAAGATTTATCTATAGAACAAAGAATGGATAATTTTAAAAAAATGTGGCTCTCTAAAACCATGGTTAAAGTAATTGCCAAGGCTTATGCAGAGTTGAGTGGGTATCCAGAGGAGCAGTTACAGGCTATTTTGCTCCAAAAAACCACTTCTTTTAAAAAGAAAATTACCCAAAAAAAATACCTAAAGCGCAAATTAGGTCGGTTGTACCAAAAAAAACCTACCTCTTAAAAATAGATTTAAGGGTAGGCTTTGGTGTGTGGATGTGGTAGCGGGAACTAAACCGCTACATTGTATTCGCGCAAGGCGTCATTCAATGAAGTTTTGAGGTCTGTAGAGGCTTTTCTTTGTCCGATGATCAATGCACAAGGAACCTGAAACTCTCCTGCGGCAAATTTCTTGGTATAACTCCCTGGAATTACTACAGAACGTGCCGGAACAAATCCTTTTACTTCCACAGGCTCTGGACCAGTAACATCAATAATTTTGGTAGAGGCAGTCAAGCAAACGTTAGCTCCCAAAACAGCTTCTTTACCTATATGTACTCCTTCTACAACAATACAACGAGAACCTATAAAAGCACCATCTTCAATAATAACAGGGGCAGCTTGTAGGGGTTCTAGTACTCCGCCAATACCTACACCACCGCTTAGGTGTACGTTTTTGCCTATTTGAGCACAACTTCCGACGGTGGCCCAAGTGTCTACCATGGTTCCTTCGTCTACATAGGCTCCAATGTTTACATAACTAGGCATCAAGATTACACCGCTAGAAATATAAGCACCATAACGTGCTACGGCATTTGGAACTACTCGGATTCCTTTTTCGGCATAGCCTGTTTTTAGGAGCATTTTGTCATGGTATTCAAAAATCCCAGACTCCCAAGTTTCCATTTTTTGAATAGGAAAATACAGCACCACGGCTTTCTTAACCCATTCATTTACTTGCCACGCATCACCTTTGGGTTCTGCAACACGTAATTTTCCAGAATCTACCAATGCAATTACGTCTCTAATTGCCTTTGTAGTAGTTTCTTCTTGCAACAAAGCTCTGTTTTCCCAGGCTTTCTCTATAATGATCTGTAATGATTCCATGTGTGATTTGTTTTTAGCAAATATAATTGGATTTTTTATAATCCCGAAAGCCTTTTAAGAATACTCACATAATTGTTTTTATTGTTTCATAAACAACAGTAGGGAGCTCTAGGTCTAGAATTGTTTTGGGGATTATGCTGCTGCAAAAAGGCCACAGATATTCTGCCTCTTGCTTAGGTGTGGCAAAACCACCACCAAGCAACTACGCTTGGTATTATACCAACATATTGCAGTATCTTTGTGGTTTTAAATCTATTTATTATGCCTAGAATTCTCTCCATAGACTACGGACAAAAACGCACCGGAATAGCCGTTACCGATGAATTGCAACTTATCGCTTCGGGATTAACAACCATACCTAGCGCAACAGCAATTGCATTTTTAAAAGAATATTTTGCCAAAGAAAACGTAGAGGCAGTACTAATAGGAGAGCCCAAACAAATGAATGGGCAGCCCTCAGAGAGTGCATCGGTTATAAAAGGATTTGTAACCCATTTTACCAATCATTTTCCGGATATGAAAGTTATCAGAATGGACGAAAGATTTACCTCCAAAATGGCTTTTCAGACCATGATTGCTAGCGGACTAAACAAAAAACAAAGACAAAACAAGGCTTTGATAGACGAAATAGCCGCTACAATCTTGCTTCAGGATTATTTAACCAGCAAACGGTTTTAAGCATCATACAGCTGTCCATGTATAATAATCTAAGTATTTAAAATTTCTAACTTTTCTAGTTTAGAATATGCTTTTTTTTGCCATTATAAAAAGTATCTTTGCATTTTAAAATATTTTGCTATGCCTGATACAACCATACGTTCAAATACTGAAGTAGTTCTGATAGGAGCTGGAATTATGAGTGCCACACTTGGTTTAATTCTAAAAGAACTACAGCCGGATATTAAAATAGAAATTTTTGAAAGATTAGATATTGCTGCAGCCGAGAGTTCTGATGCTTGGAACAACGCAGGAACAGGTCACTCTGCATTCTGTGAGCTCAATTACACCCCGGAACAAAAAGATGGCAGTATTGATCCACAAAAAGCAATTAGTATTGCAGAATCTTTTGAGGTTTCTAGACAATTTTGGGCTTATTTAGTAGAAGAAGGTAAAGTTCCTTCGCCTGAAAATTTTATAAAAAGTATCCCGCACTTGAGTTTTGTATGGGGAGAAAAAAACGTAGCATACCTTAAAAAGAGATTCCAAGTTTTACAACAAAACCAGTTGTTTAAAGACATGGTTTTTAGTACTGATTTAAAAGAACTAGAGCAATGGATGCCACTGGTGATGGAAGGAAGGGAAACAAAAGAAAAAGTAGCTGCTACAAGCATGAAAATAGGCACGGATGTTAATTTTGGAGCCCTAACCAGAAGCATGTTTTCGTATTTAAGCACCCTAGATGGCGTAACCATTCATTACAATCATGAGGTGGATAGATTGAGACAAAACGACGATGCAAGCTGGAGAATAAAAATCACAGATCTTGCCACTGGTCAAAAAAGAAAAGTGTACACCAAATTTGTTTTTATTGGCGCAGGTGGTGGCTCTTTGCCTTTGTTAGAAAAAGCAAACGTTCCAGAAGGCGAAGGGTATGGTGGTTTTCCGGTTAGTGGACAATGGCTCAAATGTACCAATCCCGAAGTTATAGCAAAACACGCCGCCAAAGTATATGGTAAGGCCAGTGTAGGCGCACCTCCAATGTCTGTACCACACATTGATTCTAGAATGATCAATGGCGAAAAACAATTATTATTTGGCCCATTTGCAGGGTTTTCTACCCGATTTTTAAAGAACGGATCCTATTCCGATTTACCCTTATCAATAACCACAGACAATATTTGGCCAATGATTTCGGCCGGAATAAAAAACATTCCGTTAACCAAGTATTTAATTGAGCAAGTACGCCAATCTACAGAAGATAGGATAAAAGCGCTACGAGAATATGTGCCTAATGCCAAATCTGAAGATTGGGTAATAGAACGCGCAGGACAACGGGTACAAGTTATCAAAAAAGACGAAAAAGAAGGAGGTATATTAGAATTTGGTACAGAGGTAATCACCACCTTAGATGGTTCTCTTGCGGTTTTGTTAGGAGCCTCACCTGGTGCCTCAACGGCGGTTTCTATTATGCTAGATCTAGTAGCACGTTGTTTTAAAGAGCAAGCAGCTAGCCCAGAGTGGCAAACCAAGTTTAAAGAAATGATTCCATCTTATGGGCAAACCCTAAATGATAATCCAGAGCTTTCGGATCAAATCAGAAAGCATACATCGGTTGTCTTAAATTTAAACCAACACTAAACTGCTTTTTTTTAGATTGTTATAAAGCCCAATGACTTAGAGTTATTGGGCTTCTTTTATAACCACCAATGCTTGGGTAGATTTAACAATATTTTCGGACAAATTATTTAGCCAAATGAGTTGTTCAATGATTAAATGCGCCTCCTGCATTTTTAACTGAAATTCCTGGTCCTTAATTTCTTTTCTATTTTTTAACTCTCGGACTCTTATATTTTTTAGCGCCGTAAAATGCTTGCTGATATCCTCACCAACAATTTGATGCGACACTGAGGTTTGTTTTTGATTCAATACAAGGGTAGCATATTCTAGATTTTGGATCACCCGATCTACAACTGCGTTAAATGCTTGGGATGCTTCGGAGGTTTTATGGGATTGAATGTAGGTGCCAAGCGAGGCCACAGAAGAAAGTAAACTATGATTAAGAACCGTAAGTTTGTAGAGCTGCGGGAGTTGGTCTTGTTTGGATTTTGGTTCTTGCACCATTCTCTGAAAAGAAGCCATTAAATTTCCGATGGCAATAAAAGCATGCTTGCGAGCCAATCGGTAGGAGCTAGGAACCTCTCCTTTTTTGTTATAAAAAATAGAAATTTGTTGGAGATAATTTTGGTTGGCCAGAATGGATTTTTCTAAAAACACCGGCACATTCAAAAACTCCCAAGAGGGCCAAATAAAGCTGTTTGCCAAAAAAGATAACAAGGCACCCACCAGTGTATCCAAAACCCGGTATTGTATTACATCTACAATATTTGGAGTCAGAATTCCGTACACAAAAATCACATATACGGTTATAAAAGTAGCACCGATTTTGTAATTGGTAGGAGTAAAAGAATATCCTAAAATCATGGCTATAATGGTAAGTCCACCAATGATTTGGGGTTGTTGTACAAAATATAAAATTCCAAAAGCAATTGTCCCTCCCATAAAGGTGCCAATTATTCTATGGTAGGTACGTTGTTTGGTGAGTCCGTAGCCCTGTCTCATAATAACAACAATGGTCAAAATGATCCAATAGGTATTCTCAAAAGGCAGTATTTGACCGATTATAAAACCTACTAAAAGCGTAATGGTTAAGCGCAAAGAATGTCTAAAAACAGTAGAAGAAAAACTAAAATTTTCAATTAACGTTTGTAGTGGGTAGTATTGCGGTGTGATAAATTTTTCTAAATCCTTGTCTTTATTTTTGAAATCAGACACCGTACTTTTGGAAGTCAGGGTGCGCTCCAAAATTTTTATTTTTTCAACTTGCTTTTCGGCATAATGCAACATGGTAGTTAGCATAAAAACCCCTTCGTCTGCCGCTTCGCCACCAACCTGACTTTGGTACTCTGCAATAGCCAGCTCTAGGGCATATAGATCCTTAATGAGATCTTGTTTTGCGTTATAAACCGTACCATTCTCCAGAGTTTTGGCTAGTTTTTTTAAGTTTTTGGCTAGGTTTGCAGCCAAATTTTGATAGGTATTTAATACAATAGGATGGGCGTCAAACTTTTGATGCAATTTGGCATGATCAAAGGAGTTAGAAACCGCTAATTCCATTATTTCTACCAGAGAGATAAAAATCATTAGCATTTTTCTGTTTTGATCAGAAGAGCCTGTATTGGCTCTATTCAGGACCAATACCTCTCTAATGTTTTCTTGTATAATATTGAGTTCTACCTGGAGGTAGAGCTGTTTTTTAGTAATTTCTTCTCGGTCCGATTTTAATTTCCATAAATTACCTCTTAGTTTTAAATATTTAGAAGTAAGCTGCATACATTGCGCAATTTGTAATTGGATATACCGGTGCGGGCGCACATAATGAAACAGCACAGAAATAAACAAATAAAATAGACCACCACTGAGCACAAGCCCAGAATATTTTAAAATATCCCAACCAGTTTGTATGTGTGCAAAGGTTAAGGATAAAGCCAGTAAACCAGAAAAAGAAGTCATGCTTGCACGCTGGCCATATACCGAAATCATGGACAAACTAAAAACAAGAACCACCAATAGCGTATAAAAAATAATCGGATAGGGATAGGCTAAGTTAATAACCAAATTGAGACCAGACACAATAAAAGCGGTTACAAGAATACCATTTACCTTATGGGTTAAATTACTGGGAATATCACTCGGATAGGTAAAAAAAGCACCCAATGCCATGGTGAAACCCATTTCAAAATGCCCTAAATAAGTAAACAACAGTACCGGAAAAACAGAGGCAATGGTAACTTTTAGGGCACTTGTGAAATCCGTAGAATCAACAAATTTTTGTATTTTAGAAAACATAATATGTATAGTTACCAACAAAGGTATGGTTTGTTGGTATAGCAAAGCCCAAGTTAGCACGAATTAAGTTTAAATTATAAAAAAATACTATTTATCAACCAGTAATTATTCATTGTCTAAAAATTTACTATTTTTGCCATCCGTAATCAAGAATAGCAAACACGCAATGCGGGGCAATTAATACTTAATATAATTACAATGATTTTACCAATTATAGGATACGGAGATCCGGTACTAAGAAAAGTAGGAGAAGACATTTCAAAAGACCATCCAGATTTGAAAGAAACCATTGCTAACATGTACGAAACAATGTATAATGCTTCTGGAGTTGGGCTTGCTGCGCCACAAGTAGGCAAGGCCCTGCGTCTATTTGTTATAGATACGACACCCTTTAGTGATGATGAAGATTTAGAAACCGAAGAGCAAAACCAACTAAAAGGCTTCAAAAAAACCTTTATTAATGCCAAAATGATTGCCGAAGATGGCGAAGAATGGTGTTTTAATGAAGGTTGTTTAAGTATTCCAGATGTTCGGGAAGACGTGTATAGAAACGAAAGAATTACTATAGAATATTGCGAAGAAGATTTTGTGGTAAAAACAGAAATATTTGATGGTTTGATAGCTAGAGTAATCCAACACGAATACGATCATATAGAAGGAATATTATTTACGGATAAAATCTCGTCTCTAAAAAAACGATTGATACAAAAAAAATTAAAAAACATTACTGAAGGAAAGACTTTTCAAGACTACAGAATGAAATTTATAGCAAAAAAAGGAAGATAATGCTGCCTAGCAGTAGTAATTGCACGCTTTTTGCATACCCTATACAAACACAAATCAAATTCTTAAAATAAAACACTTTAAAAAATGAATTTAGAAAAAATATTAGCCATTTCTGGTAAGCCCGGTTTATATTCTCTTAAGGTACAAACCCGTTCTGGTTTTGTTGCAGAATCTTTAGCAGATGGAAAAAAAATTACAGTAAACTTAAAAAGTAATGTAAGTTTATTATCTGAAATTTCAATTTACACTTACGAAGGCGAAAAACCGTTAGCTCAAATTATAAACAATATAGCTAAAAAAGAAAAAAACCAAGCTGCAATTTCTCATAAAGAAGATAATGCCACTTTATTGGCCTATTTTAGAGAAGTGTTGCCAGAATTTGACGAAGATAGAGTCTATCCTTCGGATGTAAAGAAAATTTTAAATTGGTACAACATTCTACAATCTAAAGGATTGGTTACAGATGTGCTTGATGAAGAAACAGTTTCTGCCGAAACAGAAACAGAACAAGCAAAATAATACTAAAAAGTATTCCGAATACTACTTACTTACACCTTACCCAAAATCCTGTAATCTACCATTATTTAGAATACAGGATTTTGTAATTTAACACCAACCTATTGTTATGAATTCAAGACCAAGCCAACTGCAAGCCTTTGAGAGACTACTAAACATCCTGGATGATTTGAGAGAGAAATGTCCATGGGATAAAAAGCAAACCATGCAAAGTCTACGTCATTTAACCATTGAAGAAACCTATGAGTTAGGAGATGCCATTTTAGATAACAATATGGAGGAGATCAAAAAAGAGCTTGGCGATGTGTTATTGCATCTTGTTTTTTATGCCAAAATAGGCAGCGAAACCAATGCATTTGATATTGCAGATGTGTGCAACGAAATTTGTGATAAATTAATCCACAGACATCCGCATATTTACAGCGATACAGTAGTTAAAGACGAAGAAGAGGTAAAGCAAAATTGGGAAAAATTAAAACTAAAAGAAGGAAGAACTTCTGTTCTAGAAGGGGTTCCAAAAAGTTTGCCTGCATTAGTAAAAGCCAGTCGAATTCAAGACAAAGTCAAAGCAGTTGGGTTTGATTGGGAAGAGCCGAGTCAAGTCTGGGACAAGGTGCAAGAAGAATTGGCCGAACTCCAAGTAGAAGTTGCTGCAGGCGATAGAGATAAAATGGAGTCTGAGTTTGGAGACGTATTATTTTCAATGATTAATTATGCCCGATTTTTAAACATCAACCCCGAGGATGCTTTAGAACGAACCAATAAAAAATTTATACAACGCTTTCAATATTTAGAAAGTAAAGCCAGTGCTCTAGGCAAGCCTTTAATGGATATGACATTGGCCGAAATGGATGTTTTTTGGGAACAAGCAAAAAAAGGTACCAATACTAAATAAGTTTTTCTGCGGTAGCAAATTTACTCAGCTAATTTTTTAAGCTTTGCTAGATCCAGAATAGTAATTTTTTTGCCCGAAAGCGCAATTAAGCCCGATTTTTTAAAGTCAGACAACAACCGAATGCAGCTTTCTGTGGCGGTACCAATCATGCTCGCCAATTCTTCACGAGATAATTGAATTCGTAAGGAGTGGTCTGTATTTATACCAAAAGTAGTTTCTAGATAAACCAGCGTTTCTGCAAGTCTTTCTTTTACGGTTTTTTGCGCCATAGAAACCGTATGGCTATCGGCTTCTTTTAGATCGCCACAAATACTTTTCATAACATTCATTGAAAAATCATTGTTGTGGTTAAAAAAACCCATAATTTCTGTTTTTGGAATAAAACAAACCTCCATATCCTCTAGTGCAACAGCACTCAAATTTACGGGTTCTTCACTAATCATGGAGCGTTGCCCTAGCAATTCTCCTTTGGACACCAATTTGATGATTTGGTCTTTGCCATTTTGGCTTAGTTTGCTTAGTTTGCAAACCCCATCTTTGATACAAAAAATCCCATTTACATTTTCTCCCTCACTAAATATGGTTTCTCCTTTTGTAATGGTATACGAGGTTTTGCAATCTGCAATTTTAAGCAACTCATCTTTTTTGAGTGCCTTTAGAGAGCTGAATTCTCTAACAATACATTGTTCACATTTACTCATCACAAAAGGGGGGTTAATTGTTACACAAATTTAATCATTAAGTATGACATATATCATATAATTCGTAACATTCATTTAAGAACTTTGCAAAAGGTAAATTGAGCAAAATTATGGACACAAAAAACTGTTTCCATTGTGGTTTAGATATTGTAAAAACAGAAGAAATTATTTTTGATCAAAAAAGTTTTTGTTGTAATGGTTGCAAAACCGTTTACGAAATTTTTAGTCTCAATGATCTGTCTTGTTATTATGATTTTGAAAAATCCCCTGGTACATCGCCGCTGGATATAGCAGGCAAATATGATTTTTTAGACAACGAAACTATTGCTACTAAGTTAGTAGAATTTCAAGAAGAAAATATTGCCATCATTGCAATGAGTATACCAAATATTCATTGTAGTTCTTGTATTTGGATTTTAGAAAACCTCCAAAAACTTCAAAAAGGGATCCAGAGCTCACAGGTAAATTTTCCAGAAAAAAAAGTACGCATTACCTACAATCCTCAAATTGTTTCCCTCAAAGAGATTGCTTATTTGTTAAGCTCCATTGGCTATGAGCCGTATATTAGTCTTGAAAATTACCAAACAGCCAAGAGTGCCATTGATCGGAGTTTGACCTATAAACTAGGAGTAGCGTTTTTTTGTTTTGGAAACATTATGCTATTGTCTTTTCCGGAATATTTTGAGGTAAAAGAATTTTGGTTAGACAATTACAAGCCTTTTTTTAGAGGATTAATATTCGCCTTGTCTTTACCGGCATTTTTATATTCGGCCAGTGGGTATTATGTTTCTGCCTACAAAAGCATAAAGTCCGGAATGTTAAATATAGACATTCCGATTGCTTTAGGAATAATAGTAATGTTTGTTAGGAGTACCATAGATATTGTGTTTAATTATGGATCGGGTTTTTTTGATAGCTTGACCAGTTTGATTTTTTTTATGCTCTTGGGCAAAATGTTTCAAATCAAGACCTATAGTTTTTTAAGTTTTGAGAGAGATTTTAAATCGTATTTTCCGATAGCCATAACCAGAATAAACCCAGATACCTCAGAAGAAAGTGTGCCTATTTATGACATTCAAAAAGGAGACCGCTTGCTGATAAGAAACCAAGAGTTGATTCCGGTGGATGGTATTTTAATTAGCGACAAAACAGCCATAGATTATAGTTTTGTAACCGGAGAATCCGTACCTATAATCAAAAACTCTGGAGACAAAATATATGCTGGAGGAAAACAAATTGGCAAAGTAATAGAGATGGAAGTCTTGCATTCTGTATCCCAGAGTTACCTAACACAACTGTGGAGCAATGATGTTTTTCAAAAAAATGTAGCCCGTACGCACAAAACCATCACAGACAATATTAGCCGTTATTTTACCCCTATTTTACTGACTATAGCCTTTATTGCCTTTGGTTATTGGATAGCTATAGATACCAACACTGCCTTTAATGTGTTTACAGCAGTACTAATTGTGGCTTGTCCTTGCGCCCTAGCATTAACAGCTCCTTTTACTATGGGTAATGTGTTACGGATTTTAGGCAAAAAACAATTTTATCTCAAAAATGCTTTAGTAATAGAACAATTGGCAGCCGTAGATACTATTGTTTTTGATAAAACAGGCACCATAACAACCAATAAAAAAGCTGCCATTGTTTATGATGGAGCGCCATTATCCGATACCAATTTAGCCCTGATAAAAAACGCCCTGCGTGCATCTAACCATCCTTTGAGTAGGATGTTGTATGATTTTTTGCCAGAATATCCAAAGAAGACAATTACGGACTTTCAGGAAATTACTGGACAAGGAATTTTAGCCCATGCAGCTGGTGTGGCTATTCAAATTGGATCCGGTATTTTTGTACAAAACAAAGCAGAGACCAACAGTTTGCAAACCGCCGTACATATTAAAATAGAGGGTATTTATTATGGCAAATATATCTTTAATAATCAATATAGAGAAGGCTTAGAAACCTTATTTAAAACCTTAAAAAACAACTACCAAATCCACGTTTTATCCGGGGATAATGAAGGCGAAAGAACCATCTTAGAGAATTTATTGCCCATAGGTACAGAACTAGTTTTTAACCAAAAACCAGAACAAAAATTAGAATTTATCAAACAATTGCAACTAAGTGGCAAAAATGTGATGATGGTTGGGGATGGTCTAAATGATGCGGGCGCTTTGGCACAAAGTAATGTAGGTATTTCAATATCCGAGAATGTAAATGTTTTTTCGCCCGCCTGTGATGCAATTTTAGAAGCACAGCAATTTGAGAAATTAAACTACTTTTTGTCGCTATCCAAAAAAGCCATGCGCACCATTAAGATGAGTTTTACATTGTCTTTTTTGTATAATGTAGTTGGGCTTTTGTTTGCGGTAACCGCCAATTTAGAACCCCTGGTAGCGGCTATAATTATGCCTTTGAGCACCATAACAATTGTAAGTTTTGTAACCTTGATGAGTAATTATTATGCCAAAACAACACAGTAGGTAAAAAAAGTATATTTAAGCAGAAAGCATGATAAATATCATGTTTATTAAGGATTCGATAAAGTAATTTTGTTAACATAATTTTAAGGTATGAGTGTTATTTATTTATTGATTACCATTAGCATATTTGTTGCAATAGGTTTTTTTATTGCTTTTGTAGTAGCAGTAAAAAGCGGCCAGTATGATGATGATTATACGCCCTCAGTACGAATGCTTTTTGATGACGAAATCAAAAAAACCAAAAAACAAGGAATACAAACAACAGAAGAAAAACAAATTTAATTATGGAAATGCAGCAGTTTTATTATGACAACAAAATTGTAAAGAAATTCATTTACGCTACCATTCTTTTTGGTGTCGTAGGAATGCTAGTTGGTCTAACACTAGCAATTTTATATCTCTTTCCTAACCTAACCGATGGTATTTCATGGTTGAGTTATGGTAGATTAAGACCTTTACACACCAATGCGGTTATTTTTGCTTTTGTGGGTAATGCTTTTTTTGCAGGAATGTATTATTCTATGCAGCGATTACTTAAAGCAAGGATGTATAGTGATTTTTTAAGTGGACTTCATTTTTGGGGTTGGCAACTTATTATTGTAGCGGCTGCAATTACTTTGCCTTTGGGGTATAGTACTTCCAAAGAGTACGCGGAACTAGAGTGGCCTATTGATATTGCAATTACTTTTATTTGGGTAGTTATGGGTATCAATATGATCGGAACTATGATAAAAAGAAGAGAACGCCACTTATATGTAGCAATTTGGTTTTATTTAGCCACTTTTGTGACAGTAGCTGTTTTGCATATTTTTAATAGCTTAGCAATACCAGTTTCATTGCTATCAATGAAAAGTTACTCTGTTTATGCAGGCGTGCAAGATGCTCTAGTGCAATGGTGGTACGGGCATAATGCAGTTGCTTTTTTCTTGACTACACCTTTTTTAGGATTGATGTATTATTTTGTTCCTAAGGCTGCTAACCGTCCGGTATATTCTTACCGATTGTCTATTGTACACTTTTGGTCATTAATATTTATTTACATCTGGGCAGGACCACACCACTTATTGTATTCGGCTTTGCCAAACTGGGCTCAAAATTTAGGGGTAGTTTTCTCCATAATGTTAATTGCACCATCTTGGGGAGGAATGATTAACGGCCTCTTGACCTTGCGTGGAGCTTGGGATAAAGTTAGAGTAGATCCAGTATTAAAATTCTTTGTAGTTGCAATTACAGGTTATGGTATGGCAACTTTTGAAGGACCAATGTTGTCTCTTAAAAATGTAAATGCAATAGCGCATTTTACAGACTGGATTATTGCTCACGTACACGTAGGTGCATTGGCTTGGAACGGATTTATGGCTTTTGGTTTGATATATTGGTTAGTACCAAGAATGTCCAAAGGACCTTTATTTTCAGCAAAATTAGCTAATTTTCATTTTTGGATTGGTACCTTAGGGATTATACTTTATACTTTACCGATGTATGTTGCTGGTTTTTTACAGGCATCTATGTGGAAACAATTTAACCCAGACGGAACCTTAACCTATGGTAATTTTTTGGAAACCGTAACGCAAATTATGCCAATGTATTGGATGCGTGCAATAGGAGGTACCTTATATTTAGTAGGGATGCTTGTTTTGGTTTACAACATCTACAGAACCATTAGAGCAAACGCTGCCATTGAGGATGAGTTAGCCGAAGCACCAGAATTACAAAAAATAAGTAGTAGCCGTATTAAAGGAGAGAAATTTCATCCTTGGTTAGAAAGAAAACCAATTCAATTAACAATTTTAGCAACAATAGCTATTTTGATAGGAGGAGTAATCCAAATTGTACCTACCATTATGGTAAAATCTAACATTCCTACCATTGCTAGTGTAAAACCATATACTCCATTAGAATTAGAAGGACGTGATTTATATATTAGAGAAGGTTGTGTAGGGTGTCACTCTCAAATGGTAAGACCTTTCCGTAGTGAAGTAGAACGTTATGGCCCACAGTCTAAGGCAGGAGAGTTTGTTTATGACCATCCGTTTTTATGGGGATCCAAACGTACTGGACCAGATTTATTACGAGTAGGAGGCAAGTATAAT
This sequence comes from Flavobacterium crassostreae, assembly GCF_001831475.1. Classification (NCBI taxonomy): domain Bacteria; kingdom Pseudomonadati; phylum Bacteroidota; class Flavobacteriia; order Flavobacteriales; family Flavobacteriaceae; genus Flavobacterium; species Flavobacterium crassostreae. The sequence goes on from NZ_CP017688.1 coordinate 1,865,029, forward strand.
GATAACTGGCACTTTAACCACATGTGGAACCCACAAAGTACTTCTTCAGGATCTATTATGCCAGGTTACAAATGGTTATTTGATAATAAAGCACTAGATATTTCGGATATAGAATCCAAAATGAAAGTAATGCAAACATTAGGAGTGCCATATACCGATGCCGAAGTTGCTGATGCAAGAAACGCAATGAAAATACAATCTCAAAAAATTGAAAACAATCTAAATGCCGATCCTGACTTTGTAAAAAGTTATGAAAACAGCAAGAAAAAAGCCATTGCCAAAGGAGAAGAATTTGTACCAATGCACCAAAGAGAAATTGTAGCATTAATTGCCTACATACAAAGACTAGGGACCGATATTAAAGTAAAAGATAAAAAGTAAAATTATGTTTGAACAAATAAAACACAACATGGAAACGATCTCTGGAGTAGAGATATATCCGATCCTATCGTTACTTATTTTCTTCATTTTTTTTGTAGGGCTTGGAGTTTGGGTTCTATCCTATAAAAAGGAAAAAATAGATGAGTTGAGTCAAATTCCTTTAAAGGATAATTAGTAAAATTTCAAAATAGTTACAATGAAAAAAATAATTCCAGCATACGTAAGAGTACTTTTAATTTTCTTTCTCGTGTTTGGCGCAATGGAATACTTTATAGATTCAGGAGATCGCGCAGCATTTATAAAATACCCCATGGTTTCCTTGTTCTTAGCCGTATTTTTATTTGTTTTGATAGCCATTGAGATAACAGTAAGTGCCATAGATAACATCAGTTATCAAATGCTCAGTGCCGAAGAAAAATTGGCGTTTGAACAAGAGAGCGCCACTAGCTATAAAGACAAGGAATGGTTTCAGAAATTAATGAAAAAACTGACCAAATCAGAACCAATAGAAAACGAAGAAAATCTTTTATTGGATCATGATTATGACGGAATCAAAGAGTTAGATAATAATTTACCGCCATGGTGGGTGTATTTATTTTACGGCTGTATTGTTTTTGCGGTAGTGTACTTGGTTCGTTTTGAAATAATGGGAGGAGATAATCAAGAAATGGAGCTCCAAAAAGAATTAGCTCAAGCCAAAATTGATGTAGCCCAATACATGAAAACAGCTCCGGATTTAATGGATGAAAAAACCGTAACCCTACTTACAGATCCTGCAGATTTAGCCATAGGAAAAACCATTTTTGCAACCAATTGTGCCGCCTGTCACCGAGCAGATGCTGGAGGACAAATTGGACCCAATTTAACGGATGACAAATGGATTTTAGGAGGCGGAATCAAAAACGTATTTCATACCATTAATAATGGAGGGCGTGATGGTAAAGGGATGATTTCTTGGAAAGGAACTCTAAAACCTAAAGAGATGCAAAAAGTAGCAAGTTACATTTTGTCTCTACACGGAAGCAACCCTAAAGATCCAAAAGAAGCCGAAGGCGAGGTTTGGGTTGAAGAAGCTACTGTAGCTCCAGCACAATAAAAGCACTGATTTGCTAAGATAGTATGCCTTATAACAAGGGGCGTACTATCTTAAAATTATAAATACCATAGCAATGTCAAAATTACCAAACGAAGCATTTAGAGACACCATCGGAACGATTGATGAAGAAGGAAAAAGAAAATTCATTTTTCCTAAAAAGCCTTCAGGAAAATTGTATGATTATCGTAAATGGGTAAGTTACATCTTGTTACTAATTTTAATAGCCAATCCATTTATAAAAGTAAACGGAAACCAATTTATGCTCTTTAATATACTAGAGCGTCGTTTCAATATATTTGGTTTTCCATTTTGGCCGCAAGATTTTTACCTCTTTGTGCTTTTTATGATAGTAGGAGTGGTTTTTGTGATTTTGTTTACAGTGATTTTTGGACGCATATTCTGTGGATGGATATGTCCGCAAACTATATTTTTGGAGCTTGTCTTTAGAAGAATAGAATATTGGATAGAAGGCGATCGAGGAGCTCAAATTAGATTGTCCAAACAAGAATGGAACGCCGAAAAAATAAGAAAAAAAGGCTTTAAATGGTTTTTGTTTTTACTTATTTCCTTTGCAATAGCAAATGTATTTTTGGCCTATCTCATCGGTAGTGACGAACTAATGCAAATGATTGAAGAGGGCCCACAATCCCACCTAAGTACCTTAATTGCACTATCTATTTTTACGGGCGTTTTCTACTTTATATTTGTATGGTTTAGAGAGCAAGTTTGTATTATAGCCTGTCCTTACGGGAGATTACAGGGTGTTTTGTTAGACAATAAATCTATTAATGTAGCCTATGATTTTGTACGTGGAGAGAAAGAAGAAGGAAGAGCTAAATTTAATAAAAAAGAAGATAGAGCAACCACCGGAAAAGGAGATTGTATTGACTGCAAGCAATGTGTAAATGTTTGCCCAACAGGAATTGACATCCGTAACGGAACACAACTAGAATGCGTAAACTGTACTGCTTGCATTGACGAATGCGATACGATCATGGATAGCGTAGGATTGCCAAAAGGATTGATCCGCTATGCCTCTGAGGATGAAATTGAGAAAAAAGCCCCATTTAAATTTACCGCCCGAATGAAAGGATACTCTGCTATCTTATTAATTTTAGTAGGGATTTTGATAGGATTGTTGTTCTTGCGTACCGAGGTAGAAGCTACTATTTTAAGACTACCAGGGCAATTATTCCAGCACAAAGGAGATAATATTAGTAATGTTTTTACGTATAAAGTTATTAATAAAACCAACAATGACTTTAAGGACGTTCACTTTAAACTAGTAGGTATAAACGGAACCCTTAAGCTTGTAGGGAACCAACATTTGAACGTAGAAAAGCAAGGCATGAGTAGTGGTACGCTGTTTATAGAAATCAACGAAAACCTATTAGAGAATGATAAAACCAAGCTCAAGATAGAGGTCTATGATGGGGCTAAAAAGATAGAAACTAGTTTTACCAGTTTTTTAAGCCCACGTAGCTTTGATTAATACACAAATTACTTTAAAATTAGGTATTTCAGCAAAAAAAAAACAAAATGAAAATCAATTGGGGAACCGGAATTGTTATAGCCATAGTGTCCTTTATGGCGTTTATACTCTATTTTGTAATCAAAGTACAATCTAATTCTAAATACGATAATGAATTAGTAGTAGAAGAATATTACAAATACGATGCCGATTTTAGTCAAGAAATGCAAAGAGTACAAAACGCACATGACTTAGCACAAAAACCAGTAATAACAAAAACAGCAGAAGGCATTACTATAGTCTTTCCGTTAGTTTATGATCCTAAAAAAATAAAAGGAAATGTATCCCTTTATAGACCGTCTATGAAAAAATTAGATTTCGTAACTCCAATTTCGTTATCTAAACCAACTTTGCTCATACCTAAATCAAAATTGGTAGGCGGTCGTTGGGATATTAAAATGGAGTGGCAATATGACGGAAAACCATATTTAACCAAAGAGACTATTTATATCAATTGATCCTTTAGAGAATTACCATGCTATACACCGCCTTTATTTTTGGACTAATTAGTAGTTTACACTGCATCGGTATGTGTGGTCCCATAGCATTGATGCTTCCAGTAGATAGAAGTAATAAAGCAAAAAAGGTAATCCAAATAATGACCTATCATTTAGGACGAATAACCGCTTACGCCACCATTGGGCTTGTTTTTGGATTAGTTGGAAAAGGTTTCTTTATGGCAGGATTGCAGCAAAAAATGTCTATTATAATAGGCATTTGTATGATTGCTATTGTTTTGTTACCCGAACAAATTTTTGCAAAATATAATTTTTCAAAGCCTGTTTTTAAAATTATAGCCAAAGTCAAGCAGCAATTAGGCAAACAATTCAAGAACAAAAGTTACCAATCCTTATTTACCATAGGGTTACTCAATGGGCTTTTGCCCTGCGGAATGGTCTACGTTGCTTTGTTTGGCGCCATAGCCATGCAAAGTGCTAGTCTAGGAGTAGTTTACATGATTTTGTTTGGACTAGGAACCGTGCCCATGATGAGTAGCATTGTGTATCTGAACACTTTTATTAGCCTAGAGGTTCGTAATAAAATTCAAAAAACCATTCCTTATGTAGCCGTTTTTATTGGAGTACTTTTTATACTGAGAGGTCTAGGGCTAGGTATTCCGTATGTTTCACCCTCTAATATGAGTTTGTTTGTACAAGCTACTCCAAATTGTCATTAATTTAATAACCACTAATAAATCAATCAACATGGAAAGACATAATTTTGTCCACGAGTTTCCCGAGCATGCAGAAAAAATTCACCAACTAAAAGTAGAAAACAACCATTTCAGAAAATTATTTGATGAATACCACGAATTGGAGCATGAAATACACCGTATCAATACCGATACAGAGGCAGTTACAGATGCACACGCACACGAAGTAAAAGCAAAGTTTTTATTTTTAAAAGACGAATTATATAGCATCTTAACCAACAGTAACTAAAAGTAAATTATAGCCCCTACATAGGTGCCATTGCTTTTAATTTTAAAAAAAACCGCAAGTTCTAAATCTAGAATTTGCGGTTTTTTAGCATACCAAAAGGATTTTTTAGTACAAATAAAGCGTTTTAAATGGTCATAGAAAATAATTTAGTATCTGGAGCTTTTCGCTTTAAGCGCAAATCAAAAGCCATACATACATTACGCAAATAAGCCTTTCCGATTTCGGTAACCTGTATCGTGTTGTGGTTAATAAGTACTAATTGGTCTTTATCCATTTCTTCCAATTGGGCAATTACATCCGGAATTTCGTCAAAATAATGCGCAATATCTTTCCAAGAAGTCTCAAATTGACACATTAGATTAAGGATATGTTTTCTGATGATGAGATCCTCTGGCGTTAATAAATGCCCTCTGTATATAGGTAATTTATTCCACTCTAATAACTGGTAATAATCCTCTAAGTTTTTTTCATTTTGTGCAAAACTGTACCAACTATCACTTATAGAAGAAACCCCCAGGCCAATCATTAATTTTGTTTTGGAAGCACTATATCCCATAAAATTACGGTGTAATTTTCCGTTCTTAAAAGCGTTATATAAGCTATCTGTTGGTAGAGCAAAATGATCCATTCCTATTTCGTGGTAGCCATTTTTGAGTAGCAATTCTTTCCCTTTTTGATACAACTCTCTTTTCTCTTTATCTTTAGGGATATCTTCATCCCTAAAACCACGTTGCCCATTGCCTTTAATCCAAGGCACGTGTGCATAACTATAAAAAGCCAAACGATCTGGTTGCAAGGATTTTGTTTTTTCAATGGTATCAATCACGTCTTCTATATTTTGAAAAGGCAACCCAAAAATAATATCATGACCTATAGAAGTATACCCAATTTCTTTTGCCCACAAAGTAACCTTAGCCACATTATGAAAGGGCTGTTCTCTATGTATTGCTTTTTGTACCTTAGGAGAGTAATCTTGCACTCCAAAGCTAACTCTTCTAAAACCTAAGTCATATAATTTTTGTAAATGCTTTTGAGTAGTATTATTAGGATGGCCCTCAAAACTAAACTCATAATTTGTAGCCTTAGATCCATAGCTCAAAATACCTTGTATTAAATCTTCTAAATTTTTGGGCGAAAAAAAAGTAGGCGTACCACCACCCAAATGAATTTCTTTTATAATTGGTTTTTGATCTAAAACCTTGCAATAAAGCGACCATTCTTTTAAAACAGCCTGAATATAAGGATGCTCAACGTCATGATTTTTGGTTATGCGTTTGTTACAACCACAAAAGGTACACATGCTTTCGCAAAAAGGAAGGTGTATATACAGACTAATTCCGTCGGTGGCATTACTTTCTATAAAGGTTTTTTGTAGGGTATCCATCCAGTTTTGGTATACAAAATCCTCTTCGTTCCAATACGGAACAGTAGGGTAGCTGGTATATCTAGGCCCGGGAACATTATATTTTTGAATTAAAGCATTTTTCATTATATCACATTTAGCTATTGTTCAAAAGTAAAAGTATACCCTAAATATTAAAATGATAATTATCATGCTTCTAACCTAATAAAACCATTGTTTTGAACACAAAAAAACCTCAAACTATTGCTAGAATGAGGTTTGTTTTGGTTCTTTAAATCCAGTTTATTCTTGATTTAAGCTACGCAATTGATTTAGTTTTTCTTTCCAAACCTCTAAGCTTTCTTTATGGATGGCAATATTTTTGCGCACCTCCAATACAATAGAATTTTCTTTTTTAGCATTTTTGGTATTTGCAAAAAACTGGATGTTATTTTCTAATTGAAAAATCTCATTCTGAACTTCGTCAATTTTTCGTATCAAAAAAATCTTTTCGTTTTCTAGCTTACGGGTTTCATTATTTTCGGCTAAGTTATCCAGACGGTTGGTAAAACGCATCATATCTGTTTCCTTTTTGCTAAGACTTAATTTATCAAAAAGAGCATCTAAAATTTTATTAAACTTGCCTTCAATATGCCTCCTAGCATGGGGTACTCTTCCTAGATTTTTCCAGTTTTCAATATGTTGTTTAATGGCCTCTAGGTCTATTTTGTGATCTCCGGATAACTCAAACTCTCTTAAAGATTCTAAGTAGGTTTTCTTTTTGTCAAAAGATTCCATTTCTTCGGCAATGTTCTCACTCTTTTGCTCATTTAAACGATCAAAATAATGGTTGCAAGCAGCCTTGAACTCCGTCCAGACTTTGTCCGAAAATTTTCGAGGCACATGTCCAATTTTTTTCCATTCTTCTTGAATGTTCTTCATGATAGGCGTAGTGGCTTCAAAATCCGTATTATCTTGAAGTTCTTGCGCTTTTGCTACCAAGGCATTTTTTTTATTTAGATTTTCGTTTTGGTCTTTTTTTATTTCTTTATAAAAAGAGTTTTTAAAAGAATTAAAGTTTCTGACAGCAGTTTTAAAACTAGACCAAGTAGCTTCGTTTACCTCAGAGGGAACTTTTCCGGCCGCAAAAAAGGCAGTTCTCAAAGCCTCTACCTTTTCAATCTGAAGTAACCACTGGGAGTGTGCATGTACTTTAATGGTAGCCAAATCTTCAATCTCAGCTATGATTTGTTTTTTATTCTCTAGGTTTACTAGCTCTAATTCTCGTTGTTTTTCAAATAAAAGCTCTCTTTTGTCGTGCATTTTTTTAGTGAGATCACTAAATAAATTCCAGATTTCTTCACGGTGCTCTTTAGATACAGGCCCTATGTCCTCTTTCCACATTCTGTGTAGGTCTTGCAGTTCTCTAAAGGCTTTATTGACATCCTCTTCATTCAAAAGTTCTTGAACCCGTAACACAATTTTTTGTTTTTGTTCTAAATTATGTTTAAAATCTAAATCTCTTGCTTCTCTATCTAAGTGTAGGTAATCGTAAAAGTTTTCTACATGAAAATGGTAATTATTCCAGACATGATTGTATTTGTCCTTAGGGATGGAACCTGCATTTTTCCATCTCTCACGCAATTCATTAAAATGCTTTAAGGTATCTTTGATATTTTCTTGCGGATTGATTAACTCCTTTAGTTCTTCCACTATAGCAAGCCTATTCTCAAGATTGGATTTTAAGTTGGTTTGTAAACTCTTAAAATGCGTATTCTTTTTATTTTTGAAGGTAGTATACAATGCATCAAATTGTGCCTTCAGAGGCAAATGATATTCAAAATCTTCGGTGCTATCTGGATTTTCAGCCTGAAATTCTTCTTTCTTCTCTTCAATAAAATGGGTGTATTTTGCTAAAAAAGATTTTTTAATTTCATCCACATGTTCTTTAACAGACATTATTTTATCAGAGCCAGCAATGATATTTAATGCCTCAACGAGATCTACCATAGATAAAGAGTCATAATCCTGCATGGGTATTTCATGGCGCTCTTTCAGGGTTTGGTCTTCGCTTTCTTCGGCGTTAGAAGCATCAATAGAACGCAGTGCCCTTTGTGAATCCTGCTCTAAGGATTGCTCACTTATTCCAGCAATTGTATTTTCCGTTGCGTCTTTTTCAGGAGCTGTGGTTTGTTTTTTTTCGAGAGACTCTAGTGCTGATTTTCCATCTGCATTTTGCAGGTTATCATTCTTTTCTTCTAACATTGGTTCAATGTTTAAGGTTGCTAATAAATTGAACTCGAAAGATAGTAAAGCAGTATTAAATAAAAAAATAATTATCTAATTAAGAGTGGTTTTAGGGTACAAAAAGGTTTTTTTATTTCTCAGAATATAACATCCCAAAATTACATTTAAATTTCAGAGGTATAAATTAGTAGCTCCAATTGTGAATTGCTTTCAAAATTGTATTTTTACTTATAATTCCCAACTGAGAAGTAAATGGGAAGCGCACAACTCGGGTTGTGAATTGCTTTCAAAATTGTATTTTTACTTATAATTCCCAACTTGCAGCAAGTACTTTTTTAAAGCTGGTAAGTTGTGAATTGCTTTCAAAATTGTATTTTTACTTATAATTCCCAACTTATCTTCGATTAATTCATCGTTTCCGCTAGTTGTGAATTGCTTTCAAAATTGTATTTTTACTTATAATTCCCAACGGAGCAGATAAACAAAGAGCTGGAACAGCAGTTGTGAATTGCTTTCAAAATTGTATTTTTACTTATAATTCCCAACTTTCCATTTTGTTTTGTTTTTTAGTTCAATGTTGTGAATTGCTTTCAAAATTGTATTTTTACTTATAATTCCCAACAGCAGCTTCCAAAGCTTATTGAGCGGATCAGTTGTGAATTGCTTTCAAAATTGTATTTTTACTTATAATTCCCAACCTTGCTGATAATAACGACATTAGAAGCATCGTTGTGAATTGCTTTCAAAATTGTATTTTTACTTATAATTCCCAACGGTAGTTGAAGCAAGCATCCCGTTGGCTAGTTGTGAATTGCTTTCAAAATTGTATTTTTACTTATAATTCCCAACAAACAATTATGGAAAAATACGTAATGTTTGGTTGTGAATTGCTTTCAAAATTGTATTTTTACTTATAATTCCCAACACGCTTGTTTGCTGCTGAAGTATTAATGAAGTTGTGAATTGCTTTCAAAATTGTATTTTTACTTATAATTCCCAACACGACGAGAAAAACGTTTGTACTGTTACTTGTTGTGAATTGCTTTCAAAATTGTATTTTTACTTATAATTCCCAACGCGGAAATAGAGAATTAATGAAGTTTATTGTTGTGAATTGCTTTCAAAATTGTATTTTTACTTATAATTCCCAACTGACACCTCGGTTAATGCTTTAATCTTGTTGTTGTGAATTGCTTTCAAAATTGTATTTTTACTTATAATTCCCAACCGGCTGGTTATTTCGCTACCAACGGAAACGGTTGTGAATTGCTTTCAAAATTGTATTTTTACTTATAATTCCCAACACGTTAAGAAAACCAAAGGAGATTTTGACAGTTGTGAATTGCTTTCAAAATTGTATTTTTACTTATAATTCCCAACAAAAGTATGATTATAAACGTGAAATATGATGTTGTGAATTGCTTTCAAAATTGTATTTTTACTTATAATTCCCAACAAAAACGGCAAAGCTTAGTTCCGAAGATTTGTTGTGAATTGCTTTCAAAATTGTATTTTTACTTATAATTCCCAACATTCATGGGGCAATTTTGTTGCTAGCTTAGGTTGTGAATTGCTTTCAAAATTGTATTTTTACTTATAATTCCCAACCACCTCAGGGATTATTCCGAAAGGATTAAGTTGTGAATTGCTTTCAAAATTGTATTTTTACTTATAATTCCCAACTTTTAACAACTTAAGTATTTCATCAAGAATGTTGTGAATTGCTTTCAAAATTGTATTTTTACTTATAATTCCCAACTAGCACTTGTGGCTTCATCGGTCACTTTTTGTTGTGAATTGCTTTCAAAATTGTATTTTTACTTATAATTCCCAACAGTTTCTGTTTTGGGGCGAGTACTTACTAGTTGTGAATTGCTTTCAAAATTGTATTTTTACTTATAATTCCCAACTACCAAATAATCGGTATTGCGATTAATAAGTTGTGAATTGCTTTCAAAATTGTATTTTTACTTATAATTCCCAACATTTGAAACTAAAGAAAAAAGAGCATACCTGTTGTGAATTGCTTTCAAAATTGTATTTTTACTTATAATTCCCAACCCCAATTATCGGCTAAACCTACGGCAGATAGTTGTGAATTGCTTTCAAAATTGTATTTTTACTTATAATTCCCAACGGCTAACTATTCCGAAATGCTTGCGTACTGTTGTGAATTGCTTTCAAAATTGTATTTTTACTTATAATTCCCAACTCAATGGGCTAAGACAGACTCAGTTTTCAGTTGTGAATTGCTTTCAAAATTGTATTTTTACTTATAATTCCCAACAGAAGCGAAAAAAGAAAAGTTAAAAGCAAGTTGTGAATTGCTTTCAAAATTGTATTTTTACTTATAATTCCCAACTAAGGGGCTGGCTAATCGTACTAAGTGGCGTTGTGAATTGCTTTCAAAATTGTATTTTTACTTATAATTCCCAACTACAATTAAAAGCGATGCTACTTAAAAAGAGTTGTGAATTGCTTTCAAAATTGTATTTTTACTTATAATTCCCAACTTTTTTCAATTTCCAACTCCATAAATTCGGGTTGTGAATTGCTTTCAAAATTGTATTTTTACTTATAATTCCCAACGATATGACGGCAGGCAGTATCAAGAGCCGGTTGTGAATTGCTTTCAAAATTGTATTTTTACTTATAATTCCCAACACACCTCAGGCATAATACCGAGAGGTTTAAGTTGTGAATTGCTTTCAAAATTGTATTTTTACTTATAATTCCCAACTGTACGCTTCGGTTGCACCCTCTTTTCCTAGTTGTGAATTGCTTTCAAAATTGTATTTTTACTTATAATTCCCAACTTAGAAACTTGGCTGAGTTTCCTGAGATGTGTTGTGAATTGCTTTCAAAATTGTATTTTTACTTATAATTCCCAACACACTATTCCACGTGCTACGGAGCTTATATGTTGTGAATTGCTTTCAAAATTGTATTTTTACTTATAATTCCCAACAATATTTATTTCGATGTTAGCGGATTAATGTTGTGAATTGCTTTCAAAATTGTATTTTTACTTATAATTCCCAACGAGGCTAAATATTCCGAAATGCTGGCATACGTTGTGAATTGCTTTCAAAATTGTATTTTTACTTATAATTCCCAACCTACATTCTTTTAATATTCGGACGTATTCAGTTGTGAATTGCTTTCAAAATTGTATTTTTACTTATAATTCCCAACACAAATCAATTCTCAATTTCTCAGGTAAGCGTTGTGAATTGCTTTCAAAATTGTATTTTTACTTATAATTCCCAACAACTTGCGAAAAAAGGCTCTGCTGATGAAGGTTGTGAATTGCTTTCAAAATTGTATTTTTACTTATAATTCCCAACTTAATTTCCACAGCCAATCATACCACCCCGGTTGTGAATTGCTTTCAAAATTGTATTTTTACTTATAATTCCCAACTAAATGGATGGATGGAAAAACAGATTCTTTGTTGTGAATTGCTTTCAAAATTGTATTTTTACTTATAATTCCCAACTCAGTTCAAATTCTCGTTATCGGCTACCACGTTGTGAATTGCTTTCAAAATTGTATTTTTACTTATAATTCCCAACCAGACAACCAAAAGAGCGTTCTGGCACTGAGTTGTGAATTGCTTTCAAAATTGTATTTTTACTTATAATTCCCAACTGAATCAAGTTTTCACATTACCCACAGGCTGTTGTGAATTGCTTTCAAAATTGTATTTTTACTTATAATTCCCAACCGGAGCAGTTGGTAAACAAGGTATCACTTCGTTGTGAATTGCTTTCAAAATTGTATTTTTACTTATAATTCCCAACCTAAGCCTTTCACAAATAATGCCGCCCCCTGTTGTGAATTGCTTTCAAAATTGTATTTTTACTTATAATTCCCAACATACCGCGATTTAATCGTTTGATATGTTGGTAGTTATGGGTTTGTTTAGAAAATAAAAATGGATTCTTAAATAGTGCTAATCTTCAGCTTGTTGTAGGTTTTTGGAATTCTAATTTTTAAAAAAGTTCCAATTGTTGCGAAGGTTTATCTGTTTCTACCGGCTTTTTGCCATAAAAAAGTTCCATCATTCCAAATTGCTTGTCCGTTATTTGCATCACACCAATTTTGCCGTGCTCGGGTAAACTATTCCTAATTCGTTTGGTGTGTACTTCGGCATTTTCTTTACTGGCACAAAAACGCATATAGATAGAAAATTGAAACATAGAAAATCCATCGTCCAATAATTTCTTTCGAAATCCACTGGCAATTTTGCGCTCTTTGCGTGTTTCTGTAGGCAGGTCAAAAAATACTAATATCCACAAACTTCTATATTGATTTAATCGGGTGTACTGTTTGTCAAACATATTTATTTCAAAGCTGTTTAACCGTAGACAGGATACATTATTTTTCGTGCTGTTCCTTCAAAACATTCCTGTAAGGAATGCGTAGTGCGGCTCATGGCAACCATCAACGGACTGTTTTTGCCATCTATAATTACATCAATGGTAGCAATACTCAGTAATCGTTTTTTGATTTCGATAGTCAATTCGTCATAGTGATCTTCGGTTTCCATAATGTGGCATACTATTAAATCAACATACGGTCGATAGGGTTCCATAATATCATCAGCAAGGCAATAGGCATTGTATTTATTGCGATGAAAAATCCCAAGCGTGGGCAACATCCCCGAGCTTACAATAGCGCGGGCGGTAATGGCTCGCAGAATAGCATAGCCATAATTAAGCAGGTTGTTAGGTGGAATTCCTTTTTGTCCTCGAGTAAAATTTGCAACAGGAATAAGATTTTTCCAATAAAATGCTGCAGCTCTAGATTCGTGATTCAGCGCATCTCCTGAGGTCACTTCCTTGGACCAAATCTCCATTTTGCGACAAGGAATCCCTTTCTCTTTTAATACCCCCGCTTGGTTCCTAATTTTGGAACTAATGGTTTGTTGCCATAAATTTTTTTTGAGTGGGGCAGAAGCATTAATTTGATTCCTGAATCGTTCGCTTTGTTCCGTATGGCCATTAAGTGGCATCAACAACCCGATCGGTAAATGGTATTGGTCACAATTGATCAGTGCTACATTGTTGTTTGTTAGTTTTTCGAGCAAGCCATTGGTGATGGTTATTTGTTGGTTTTCTAGAACAAGGACACCAACATCTTCAATGGCTACTGTTTTGGTCTCTTGTTCTTTATCAGGATAAGAGATCACTATTTGTTCATTTTTGGTACTCAGATAGGCTGGGTTGCCAAAAAAAAGCGTTCTTTTGATCATTTTTTTGATGTTTTAAATTCACAATCTATTTTGGCTAAAGCCAATATGGAATATTTTTTAATGTTGAATGGGTTGTATAACAATGTTTTAAAACCTGTTATTTTGAAAAATAATATTGTCATCATTTTAAAATTGTCTACAGCATTCAATTGCTTCCAGCTTTAGCTGGAGGGAAAAAGATTATTTATTAAAAGGATTTGCTTTAGCCGAATTATTTTGGCTAAAGCCCTCATTTTGTGTTTGTATGTTTTAGATTGGGTTGAAGCGCAATCCTATTGAAGGCGTATATTATTTGATTATTTTTATAACCTTTCCCAATCGGTCAACTTCTAATTTCCAACAAATAGATTTTATCATTACAGGTTTTTCTTTTCCATCAAATATTATGTTGAAATTATTGAAATTTAACATACGTTCATTTTTATTATTAGAGCCATTTTCATTAGAAATAATTTCTTTTGAGTAATTATTCGGTACAAAATGTCCCTCTCCTCCTGTGCAACTTACAAACTTATATATGCGTACAGTTTGCTCTTTATTAAGATTTTTAAAATAAACACCATTTAAATATCCAATTTCATCTTCCAATGGAATGTAAACCAAATCGTTTGGAGAAAGAGTAAATAAAAGTCTATTTCCATTTTCATCAATTTCTAATGCTGCATTTAATCCTTGTTTTTGCCTTTCAATTACTTCGTTAAAAGGAATAGTTTTGTAATTTCTTTTTTTATCATCATTTTCATAAACTGCAAAAAATAAGTTTGTGCCTTTTGCAGTTTCAACAAATTTATTTATTTTATTTCCTACTTCACCTAAAGGGAATTTATTGCCTTCTTCAAAAATCCTTACTTTTTTGATTGGCTGATGATTTTTACCATCATTTAAAAAAGTAATGTTTTTATTCAAATCTTCAAGACCATTTTCAGAAAAGGCTATTTCATGTGGAGCTAATTTTTTACCATTTTCATCAACTGTATTTTGATATTTTTCTTGTTTAAGATGATTCAATAGAATTTTTTGGATACCCGTATCTGTTATCTTTTGTATCTTTTTTTCGTCAAAAGTGATATCAAGTATTTTTCTTGTGGCTGTCGCTTCTAGCGTTTCATAAATCTGGATTTTATCAATCGCTTTGTCGTTTATCATTACAGGAAAAGCTTTGAGATGTTTTTTTAAGCCGGCTATATTGTTTGGATAAAGTTTAATTTTAGCTTTAAGTTGTTTTTTTACCTCTTTATCAACAATCAGTTCAACCTGTTCAATTGCGTTTGCTATAGTTATATGACTTTGTTTAATACGTTTTAAAAATACTTTACCACTAACGGTCTCAGCATGAAGTGGTTTTCTAATTGCCCAATTGTCTCCTTTGGTTTGCGTAATAACTTTCTTTTGTGGCAATCCATTTGCATCAACATTCAAATTGCCGTTTTCATCTTTATAACTCACATACTTGTTTACCGTTTTGTTGATAACTCTAGTATTTTGCTTAAAACTAACGATTGTCGTGTTTAGTTTGTCTTGGGCTTCTTTTGTGAATTTTTCCCAAGGTTTATGAAATTCCCATTTATAATTTCCATTACTATCAGGTTTAGTTTTGAAACACAATTTATTTCTTAATTCATGTTTTACAGCTTTGTCATCTGTATCTTTTGCATTTAGATTGTTCAAATAATTAATATGAGTTCTATTCACACAAGCAATAACCAGAGCATCCAATGCATGATGCCTGTGGTCAATTCTTTTTTTGGTAAAACCTTTTGCAATAGCATCTGGCACAGTAGTTTGAAAAACTCTTTTACCTTCATTACCATAAGCATCTTTTTTCAATTCAAATTGTCCAAAGTCATTTGAATTTGTAAGTGTATTTAAGCGTTCAAAACGAGGGCTTACTATAGTATTCCAAACATCGTTTAGCCCCCAATCTTGTTTCATTCTGGAGGTTATACTTCCGTTTAGCGAAACAACATGTTTTGACGTTACTTCTTGCTCATCTTCTTCACGAACAATTTTACTCAATAAATTTTTTACTATTTTACTAATGTATTTGGTATCGTTTAGTTGTCTGGATATAAATTGTTCTGGAATTTCTTCGGTTAGCAATCTTTTTTGTTTGTTTTTATTTTTAGAATAATAACTAATGATATGTTGGTTGTAAGCTTCTTTAGTGAAAATTTTAACGGTTTCGCCACCTGTTAAGGTTACTATTCTATTTTCATTAGTAAGTATAAATTCTAAGGCTGTCATATTACTTTTTAGCTCATTAACTTCGGATTCACAAATCACTTTATTGGATAACGAATCGTCAAAAAATCGGGATTGTGGTATAATATGTTCTATTTGGTATTTGGTTGTAAATAACTCGCTCATAGGAATTAGTTTTCCGGTATAGGGCGATGCATAACCCTGTTCTAACCACAATTTATATTTGATTATTTCAGAAGTAGTAGGTTTAGCATTTTTTCTAATTTTATCAACTTCCTCTAGTTTTTCTTTACGGCTTTCATTGTTATAAACTCCTTCTTCGTAAATTTTTAAAATCTCTTGTTGACTAGGAGAATAGGGACGTATATCGCTAACTCCATCGTTTTTCAATTCGGTCAATATGGCTTTAATTCTTAGATTTGTGTTTTCGTTTTCAGAAACTTTTTTAGATATTTTTTCACGAGTAGCTTTGTCGTTCTTCATTTCCCGCCCTAATTCAATATGAATTTCATTAAAGAAATTTTCTTTTCCTTCTCCATATTGTAGCCAAATATCTTTAACCACTCGCAAGGTTTCGGTAATTACTTGCTCCACAATTGGGTTTCTTAAAGAATGTTGTTTAAATTCATGTTTTAAAAATTTTTCAATATCTGCGGGAGTTTTCCACTTAGAAACATCGCTGGCTTCGCTATGCTTATCATAAACAATATACGAAGCCAACCACAAAGGCAAGTCTTTAAAATCGTCAATTTTATGTAAGTCTATCGCTTTTTCACGCACCCTATTTCTAATTTTTTCATCAAATTCGCCTGTTTGGATTTTATCTATTCTATCCAGAGTCTTAATATCTATGTTTTTTGCATCCCAATAACTACCAAAACGCATTAAAGGCAACAATTTCTTTATAGCTTTTTCTGAAAAAGAACCATATTCTTTTTTATACGGTTTTATTTTAGAAAAATTTATAATGAATTCATTGGGCAAATTATGCCTTTTGGCAAAAGTGGTTATTGCTTTTGTAATTTCAATTTTATCAGTAACCGAATATAAAATATGCCATAAATCTTGGGTGTTTTTAGTGTTGAAAAAGGATTTATCGACGTCAATTTTTGCAATAGCATTCAAAAATTGGTTTCTGGTTTCATTACATGGATAACCTTTGTCTTCTACAAAATTCCATCGGTGTTTGTCTTCTTTTAATTTGAAATTTACTAAAAACTGTTTTTGATTAATTTCGGCTTTATCATTCAACCAATTAAAAAGTTTTTCAACATCGTTTTCTGATTTTAGATAATCATTGGTAACCTCAACATCGTCTACAACACCTCTTTTATAAATTTTTAGATTTTTGACAAATTGCAACAATCTAAACTCTTGAAAAATAGGATTGGATCGTGCAATACATTTGAGTGCTTTTGCAATTTGTTTTCCATCGGTATCTTTTACCAAAACACCATTTTTATTTTTTATTGGCCGAAACTCTAAACTACAATCACTTATTAAGGACGTTTTGCTTTTTAGTGGTCTTTGATAAAAAATAATATCGTCCAAAAATAAGTAGTCAAAACCGCGGTCTTTGATACTGTTTTTATGAGAGTCGTTATTTTTGTATAATTCGTCAATACATTTTTTATACAAAATTTTGTCATTTAAAACATCAGAATGAAACTCCAGTTGCTTTTTCAGAATTTCTCTGAGTTCGTCTTTATAATATTTTCTTTCTATTGTCCGTACTAATTCTCCTTTTATTTTTTGATTCGGATTCTTTAATAAGGCATCATAAATATATGCTCCAACAGATTTATCACTTTGATTAATAGTTTTTTCCGTTCTTATTTTGATAAGCCCCCAGTCATCCTCTTTTGGGGATCGAAAACTTCTTTTTTCTTCATTGTCTTTGGTCAATTTTACACTTCCATCATCATTATATTCTGTTGTCACAATAAAACTTTTCGTCTTACCAATCCAATCAGCTAAAGAAATTTTACTTTCACGTTTATAAATCCATCCGTTTTCTAAAATAACATTATACCATGTTCCTGATTTTCCTTTATCTCTTTCAATAATATCGGTTACCAATAGCGTATGAAATTCTTCTTTCTTATTTTTGTTTTCTTCTTTTTCCTCACCACGCAATTGATAATAACCTCTTTTTTGATTAAAATTAAGTAGGATCCAAGCCAGTTCTTCTTTAGAAATTTTTTCTGTCAGTGCTTTTTTTCTCAAATAATAAATAGTCCAATCATAAGGGATGTTTTTTATAGTTGGATAGTAAGTTTGAAATTCAGTGAGCATTTCTTGATGACTTTTTGTAAAAATAAATTGGTTTTTACCACTTTCATTTTTATAAAAAGATATTTTTTGTTCTCTTTCGGGTTTAAATTGACCTAACTTTTTATCAAAATCAATAGCTTCTGAATATTGTTTAGGTAATAACTCAAGAATATGTAGCACTCTGTGTAGTCGTTCCCGTCTTAGTAAAAAACGTTGTACCAACCTCCTTTTTCCACGATATTCTGTACGTTGTGCCGTTTGTGAAAGAGATACACCGCTATCAAATTTTCCTAAAATGTCTTGACTCATGGGGATAATACGGCTTCCTAGCCCTTCGATAGTTCCTTTTTTAGTATCAAAATCATTTGTAGTTAACGCCCATCCAATACTATTTGTCCCCAAATCCAAACCTAATATTTTCTTCATTTTATAGTTGTTTTCTCATTTTTTATATCAATTGTTAAATATAAAGATAAGAAAAAGAATATTTTTACGGGAAACCGTAAACCAATTTTAAAATTTTTGTTGTACTATTGTACTACAATTTTGAAGCAATTCACAATAAGGATTATTCCGTTGTGAAAACATTCAAAGCGGCCTCACAAGGGTCGCTTTTTTATGGCTTAAACTGGATTTTTTATTTTAAACTTATAAAAAATAGTAGAGAATAGCTGCGGTGTTAAAAAATATTAAGGATATTTTTAGTATAATTTTTGAGCATAAAAAAAGCTTTCTATCTTAAATCAAGACAGAAAGCTTTTTTGCTATTAGGGGGTTTCATTTTTATTTATTCCAAATCTCCCAAGCTTTTTCTGCCTGAAAAACAAGCATATCATAGCCATTTTTGGTTTGAGCTCCTTCTGCAGCTGCTCTTTTTAAAAATTGGGTTTCGGCCGGATTATAAATCAAATCATAGGCAATGTGTTTACTACTAAAATCAGCGTAGGGCAGGGCAGGGTATGCCTCAATGTTTGGGCTGGTACCCACAGGTGTGGCATTGATTATAATGGTATGGCTCTGCATTATTTTGGAGTTTATGGCAGCATATCCAATGGAATTTTCTGTTTGGACCCGAGATACCAAAGTGTACGCAATGCCTAATTCTTTCAAAGCATAACAAACGCCTTTGGAGGCACCACCAGTACCCAGAATTAAGGCCTTTTTGTGGTGGGATTCCAGCATCGGTTCTAAGGATTTTTTAAACCCATAATAATCCGTATTGTACCCTTTTAATTTTCCTTTTTTGGTAAACTTGATGGTGTTTACAGCGCCAATTTTTTTGGCTTTTTTAGATACTTGGTCCAAAAAGGGCAACACTGCCTCTTTATACGGAATGGTAACATTAATTCCGGCTAAAGTTTCTGGATTGTCTTTAATTAGAGTATTAAAGAGGCTAATTTCGGGTATGTCAAAATTTTCATAGCTGTAATTCTCATAAGCTTCTTGTTCAAACTTAGCACTAAAATAGCCCTTTGAGAAAGAATAACTGATGTTTTTGCCTAATAGCCCAAAGCGTTTGCGGTTATTTAGTGTCATTGGTATTGTTGTGTTTGTCAATATAATTTTGAACTATTTTTTTGGACCACACCACCGGAAATAAATCTTCAATTAGAATATAATTATCAAATTTTAATCGCAAAGCGTTGCTTAAATGAAATTTTGCCTTGGTGTTGTCTTGAATCATAAAGTACAATCCGGCCAGGCGATATTCTATTTCGTTTTCTTCCGGAAAATATTCGGATGCTTGTAATAATGTTTGGATGGCGCTATCAAATTCGCCCAGAAATTGTAGAATATCTACCCAGAATAACCACGTATCTAATGCGGTATCTCCAAATTCTACTGCCTTTCTAAAACCAAATTCTGCTTCTTCAAAGAAATTCATCTCTTTGTTAATACTTGCATAACGTTTCCAGTACAACCGGTTTTGATTGTCAATTGCTAATGCTTTATTGACAAAAAACAATGCCTTTTGAAAGTTTTTTTGACGCAAATAAAAATCTGTTATAGCAATCCATCCCTTGTCCAAAAGAGGGTCTTCGTGTACGGTTTGATTGTAGTATTTTAGGGCTAAGGCGGTGTTGCCCAAGCGTTCATGGCATTTGCCTATTCGCAATAACGCGTAAGATGTTGCATCATCTAAGGCAATGGTTCTGTTGTAGCTTTCTATTGCTAAATCGTATTTTTTTAATCGTTCATAGGCTTTTGCTTTTTCCATAAATGCCCCTAAAAACTCGTCGTCTATTAGTGTTGCGTAGTCAAATGCACGTATGGCATTTTCATAATCTTTTAGATCATAATACAAACGCCCCATTTGGTGCCAAGCAATTTCACTGTAAGGATTTTTGTTAATGTACTTATTTAAGTACGCAATGGCTTCTAGATTTTGATCCAAAAACTCAAAGCAATACACCACATTATAGAGTGCAGATTGGTCTTCTAGATCTTCTTCTAGGCATTTAATAAAATTTTCTTTGGCAAGCTCTAGATTGTCCATAAAGAGGTATTCCATACCAATTAAGTTGTAGACATCTGCAAAATCTTCGGTGTGTTGTAAGGCTATTTTTAAAAATTCGACAGCTTTTTCGTGTTGGTCTCTTTTAGAATAAATATTGGCTTTCTGGATGTATATTTCTTCATTATTAGGCTCAATGGCATAAAGTTCCTGCAGTAGTTTCTCTGCAAGATCTAATTTGTTATCAAACACAAGCATTTCTACCTGGACCAGTCTTAGACCAGTAGATTTTGGATGTTGGTCCAAACCTAGTTTTAAAGCTTTTTTGGCCAAAGTCGCTTTGCCCATATCTAGATAATGAAGAATTATTTCTTCAAATTCTTCGGAGTCAAAAAAGAGTACTTTGTTGGTTTTTAACATAGACTCAAATTTGGATATAGATAAGTTATAGTCGTCTTCTTCGTTGCTTAATTGCATGCTTTGTTTTTTTGAATTTGACCTAACTAAATTTAGGTATCATTACTATTGGTGTGAAGAAAAATTAAAATTGTTGTAAACAATTTAATTAACAATGCACGTGCTAGAGTAGGGGTTTGGTTCTGGTTTTATAAGCAACTAGTTAGCCAACCATGTTGTCCAGTACTTGTTTAATGATAGCACAACCTTCTCTAATTTCTTCTTCCGAAATAGTTAGTGGTGGCGTGATCCGGATGGCGCAAGGCTCAAAGAGCAACCAAAATAAAATAAGCCCTTTGTCTTGGCATTTTAGAATCACCTCATTGGTTACTGCCTCACTTGGAGTCATTATAGCCAACATTAACCCTTTTCCTCTAACCTCCTTTATCAAAGGGTGTACCAAAAGATATCTAAATAGTTTTTCTTTCTCTAATGTCTTTTGTATTAGGTCTGTTTGGGTTAATTCTTGCAATGTGGCCAAACAAGCTGACGCAATGACAGGGTGTCCTCCAAAGGTGGTGATGTGCCCTAATTTTGGGTTATCTTGCAGTAGATCCATTCTTGCAGCCGAAGCCGTAAAGGCACCTACGGGCATGCCGCTTGCCATTCCTTTGCCCATAACCACCACATCGGGCAGAATATCGTAGTTTTGAAAACCAAATAATTTTCCGGTTCTTCCAAATCCGGGTTGGATTTCGTCCAAAATAAGCAAGGCACCCATGGCAGTACAGCGGGCTCTTACTTTTTTGAGAAAGTCATTTTTGGGTTCTATAAAACCAGCACCTCCTTGTATGGTTTCTACTAGTATGGCAGCTGTTTTGGTGGTTATTTTTTCTAAATCGGCTTCGTTATTAAAAGTAATAAAGTCTACATCTGGCAGCAAGGGTCGAAAAGCTTGTTTGCGTGGTTCATAGCCCATGAGGCTCAAAGACCCCATAGTGTTGCCATGGTAGGCATTGTGGCAGGAAATCAATTGGCTTCGGCCGGTTACTCTACGGGCTAGTTTTAGAGCTCCTTCAATGGCTTCGGTGCCGGAGTTGACCAAGTAGGTTTTGTTTAACGAATCCGGTAGGAGTGAGGCTAATAATTTACAATATTCTACTGCCGGACTTTGTGCGTATTCTCCATAAACCATCACGTGCGAATATTTGTCCAATTGTGCCTTAATGGCTTGGTTTACCCGTTGTGGTTGGTGCCCAAGGGTACATGCCGAAACGCCTGCTACAAAATCCAAATATTTTTGGCCATCAGTGGTATATATGTAAGATCCTTTTGCATAAGATATTTCTAAACCTAACGGATGCGGAGAGGTTTGTGCTTGGTATTTTATAAAATCGGTATTCAATTGGCAGTAGATTTATAAATTAAAAGACAAGTAGGTGCGTTAGGGGTTTAAAAACGGAAAAAAATTTATTTTTTAGGTTTTTTCTTATCATAATCTACGGTTTCCTTTCGGGTTTTCATAGGTACGTTTTTTAGCGCATTTTCTTTCTTTGCTTGGTTTAGCATTTGGGTATTATAGGCATTTTCTTCAGCCGAAAAAAGAGCTTCTTTGGTGTACATACGTTCGTCTCCTCGCCAGACTAAGCCTCTTAATTTTCGGGCATTTTCAGGCAATTCTTTATCTGGATATATACTGCCATCTACTTGGTTGTAAAACGTAATTGTTTCTACGGCATTATTGTCTAGTACCAGATCGATTTTGCTGCTTAGATTTTTGTTTATACCAATGAGTTCTTTGTTCTCATTGCGCATGTAATAAATAACTTCGGCATTTTTGACTACAGTCACATCATGCAATGTTCCTTGGTAAAATTTGCCATACAGATTAAGTCCTTTAATTTGATTATAGCCATTACTTATGGTATCTCTAGAAACCAAAAAAGTGTTGTTGAGCACTTTAAGGGAGTCTAATTTCCGGGTGGTATTGTCTCCTATAAGATGGATAACCTCTCCAGTTATTTGATTGTCACCGTTCCAGATAATAGGATTTCCAATTAATTTGGTTAGAGCGGTCTTGGCGCTAGAGTGGATCGAGTCACACTTGCCACTCATGTCTTTTTTTAAAAAACGCACGTTGTTAAAAGCCCGGATGATTCGGTCCCCTTCTTTGCCTGTTATAAGCAAACGTTTTCCGTGTATATAAACCGAGTCATTGTCTACAAAATTACTGGCTATTGCTCGTTTGGTAACAAACATAGAGTCTTTCTTTTTGTATATTTCGCCATAATGGCCCTTGATAATCCCTCTATTGATAGAGTCTGTAATTTTTACGTTTCTGGTGGCAGAGGCAAATTCTTTATTACGGTCATAATACAAGCTATCTCCTTGTATGCGCCTATCTTCATATTTTATGTACGATTTCCGAATAAAATGCGCCACGTTTTTTTTGGTATCATAAAATCCTTTTTCGGTATAAATATAATTGTTTTTACTCGTTATGGTTGAAGGTCCAAAGAGGTACGAATGTCCAGAATTGCTGTAATAATCCAAATGGTTGGATTGTATTACGCACTGTGGATTGGTGATGGTTACTGCGGTCAAAAATTGAAATTTCTTTTGTTTTACAAAATACTTTCCGGATTTGGAACGCAAGTTGTTGTCTTTGCTGGTAATATTCCCTACAGTAGTGTAATATACTTCTTGGCTGTTTCGATCAAAATGGATTGTATCGGTATTTAGGGTGGCATCTGGAGAGCTCATGTAGGCTTCTCCTGCGGCAAATGCTTTTTTGACATTGCCACTATATTCGGCATATTTGCTGTTCAAAAACAACGTATCTCCTTGCACTAACTGAACATTTCCAAAGGCTTTGATATAATTTTCTTTCTGAAAATAATAGGCTTTGTTACAGGTCAATACAATACCATCATGGTTAACCCGAACGTTTCCGGTTAGCAAAAAAGCATCTGGAATTTCTGCTTGATTAATATCTGCATAGTCCGCATGTTCTACAATTATTTTTTTTGGGGCTTGTGCCAAAGCAACTCTGGAACACAAAAACACTAAGAAACATCCTAGCAAGAATAGTGATTTATTCAATGGATTTAATTTTTGACAAATTTAATAAAAAGGAAACAATCCAAATGTAAATTAGGTTTTATTTATAAGTTTAAAGGCTTTTAAAACAGCACACTACTCGCATTGGGATTTAATACACTAGGGACTAAAGAGACCCATTAGACATCCTTCTGTTTTTTATTAAAGCCATTACAAAAATGCAATTTGTACCGTATGCAAAAGGGTACCGCTAGTATTTTTTTCTTATGGCAGCTTCGTAGTTTTCGTTAATTTTAGCCCAATTTATTACCGTAAAAAAAGAATCAATGTAGCTCTTACGTCGGTATTGGTAGCCCAAATAATAGGCATGTTCCCACAAGTCTAATGCCAAAATTGGAGTACCCGGAACCGCCGCATTCCGCATCAAAGGATTGTCTTGATTTTGGGTACTGGTTAGTTTTAATTTGCCATATTTGTCTACCACCAAAAAGGTCCAAGCAGATCCAAATTGATTGGTAGCTTCGTTTTTAAAGGCAATTTCAAAATTTTTAAAACTACCAAAATCCCTGTTTATAACAGCTGCTAGAGTATCTGTTGCTACATCTGGTGTATCGGGTGCCATAGATTTCCAATAGAGCGTGTGGTTGTAGTAACCACCAGCATTATTGCGTAATTCGGGATTGTTTAAATCTAGTTTGGCCAAAATATTCTCGATAGATTGGTTTTCGTATGGAGTACCCGAAATGGCTTTATTTAAATTGTTGGTGTAGCTGAGATAATGTTTAGAATAATGTGTTTCGAGGGTCAGTGCAGAAACCGTTGGAGCCAATGCATCATAGCTGTAGGCTAATTTTTCTAACTGAAACGATCCTTGTGCAGCCTTAACATCTTCAGGATGACCTATGGCAACTTTTTCTTGAGCGGTAGGCAACGGAACTTCTACTACTTCGGTTAATTTTTTATCTTGGCAAGAAAATAAAAACAAAGTTGTTATCCAGCTAACTATTAATAAAGCAGTATTTTTCATGGATAGTGCTATTTTTTTGAAAGATCTGTAATCATTTTAATGTATTCTTCTTTGGCTTGCTCTGCAGATAAATGACTTATTTGCATCCAAGCATTTGTTTTAAAAGCATCTCTTAAATGATAGGTGGTGGTTTGTTTGGTTTGTAAATTTCCAAAGGTAGCTTGTTTGTAATACGCATACAAACGCAATTGCACATCCTGCGGCAAAGTTGCTTGGGTCATTGTCAGCGCTTTAGTAACCGCTGCTTGAAATTGCGTATCTAAATCTTCGGAACGCATTATGCTTTTGTGGCAATAATGGTTTTTCCGCCAATGGCTTTTTGATTAAGGACTACATTTACAGGAGTTCCTAACGGTAAAAACAAATCTACTCTAGAACCAAATTTTATAAATCCAGCATCTGTACCTTGTACCACTTGCATTCCTTCTTGGGCATAATTTACAATTCTACGCGCCAATGCACCAGCTATTTGTCTATATAATATTGCTCCAAAGGTATTGTTTTGGACCACTACAGTAGTTCTTTCGTTTTCTTCGCTTGCTTTTGGATGCCAAGCCACCAAAAATTTACCGGGATGGTATTTGCTGAATTTTACAATTCCGCTTAATGCATAACGAGTTACGTGAACATTAATTGGAGACATAAAAATAGAAACCTGTAAGCGTTTGTCTTTGAAATATTCGGGTTCATAAACCTCTTCAATAACCACAACCTTTCCGTCTACAGGTGCCAGAAGGTGGTTTTCATTTATTGCAACGGTTCTTTTTGGATTTCTAAAAAATTGTAAAATGATAACTAAAATCAAAAAAGCAGCAATTTGAATCGCTTTTTTAAGCCAAAATAGTGCAATCAAATTGTCTGAAATTAAAAGTACACTAGCTGTAAAAATAATTCCTAATAAAATAGTCTTGGTTCCTTCTTTATGAAACATAATTTAAGATTTGATAAAATAAAAATACAATTGGTGCTACAAATATAACACTATCTAGTCGATCTAGTACGCCTCCATGGCCTGGCATTATTTTTCCGCTGTCTTTTACGCCAGCTATTCTTTTAAATTTCGATTCAATCAAATCTCCTATGGTGCCAAAAACACCTACAATTACCGCTATAGATGCCCAAATTATAATAGATTGTTGGCTAAATTCAGGTTTTGCTTTTATGTAATATTTAGAAATTAAATACCCTGCTAAAATAGCAAAAAGAATACCACCTATAAAACCTTCGACTGTTTTTTTGGGAGATATATGTGCTAATAATTTGGTTTTTCCGATGGATTTTCCAACAATGTATGCAAAAGTATCGTTGGTCCATATTAATAAAAAGAGACCAATTATGATTTTAGGATTGTAGTCCTTTATTCCAAAAGAAATTTTGGTGATAAATATAAAAGGAAGCAGAATATACCCAAATAGGTACAGGTATTTTGAAGAGGTGCTGATTTTGTGTAATTTATCAAAAAATAGAAACAAAATACATTTGACAAAAACCACCAAAGTTACCACCAATAACGTAATGTTGAGCTGTTGGATGTTGGTGTTTATTTCTATATTGGTGCCCAAATACGCATTGATTTTGGTGCTAGTTTCTTTGCTGTAATGGCTAACTAAAATTACGGTTGTATATAGTAAAGTTCCTGCAATTAAGGGTAGGGGTTTGCTAATTTGGGTCAGATTGCAAAACTCATATATAGCAAGTGTTAAAAATATTCCAAAGAGAATAAAAAAACTCTCCTTAGAATAATATATGGAAGCTATTAGTAAAATTACGTAAATTGATCCAGATATAGACCTCTTTAAAGTTTCATTCATTTTAAAGATTTTCTAACAACAATAAATAAAGATTTTTGGGAGAACTTCCATATTGTGTAAAGTCTTCCTCTTTTGCTTTTTCAAAATATTTTATTGCAGTTATATTTGTAGGATAATCACGTTCGTACTTCTTTTTTATAGCACTAAGACCATCGCTTTTTATAGCCAAAATTTGACTTGTTGTTGCATAAATCACCATATTGCTAGGCAATTCATTTGGTTTGTGTTGTTTAATTTGTTTGGACGAAAATAGTATAGAACCCTCTTCGGCTATTAAATTCTCACAGCCCGAAAACAGAAATTTAGGATTTCTAGCCATTCCATAAGAAAGCTTGTTTTCGTTTAGAAGACTAAATAAACTCGGGTCGTAGCAAAGTACTTCGCTTTCAAACCAATCGTTTTCTTCCAAAATGTTTTCAAATTGTTCTTTTAATTCCGTAAGGTTTTCACAATATAAAAATTTGCCGCCATTTTTTTTAAAATGATGAATAAATTGTTCATCTATAGATAGGTTGCTAAGCGTAGCGGTTTCTTGCTCTTCTCTCTCTCTCTCTTCATCTGAGGCCGAACTACTAGAACCAAAAAGTTTTCTAAAAAGACTCATATATTCTCAAGGTACTTTATATATTGTTTGAAACGTCCAAAGATAAAAAAATCTTAATTCAAAAGAGTGTTTTGAATTAAGATTTTAAAAATATTTTATAGTAGCATTTGGATTAAGACACTATTGGTTCTGTAGTGGTGTCAAATGGTCTTTTTCCAAAAATTGCTTCTAGGTCATCTTTAAAGATAACTTCTTTTTCAATCAAGATATCTGCCAGTTGGTTTAATTTGTCTTTGTTCTCTTCTAGAATAGCAATAGCTCTTAGGTATTGTCCTTCAATGAGTAAAGAAATTTCAGTATCAATAACTTTGGCAGTTTCGTCAGAATATGGTTTTGAAAAATTATACTCTCCTTGTCCAGA
The DNA here is from genome assembly GCF_001831475.1 of Flavobacterium crassostreae. Taxonomy (NCBI): domain Bacteria; kingdom Pseudomonadati; phylum Bacteroidota; class Flavobacteriia; order Flavobacteriales; family Flavobacteriaceae; genus Flavobacterium; species Flavobacterium crassostreae. Next base: position 1,892,515 of record NZ_CP017688.1, read on the forward strand.
AGAATCATAATAGGTTACGTTTCCAATTTTATCATTCAAACCATATATGGTAACCATAGCGCGAGCTTGTTTGGTTACTTTTTCTAAATCACTTAAGGCACCAGTAGAAATACGATTAAAAGTCACCTTTTCTGCGGCTCTACCGCCCATTGTTGCGCACATTTCATCTAACATTTGATCCGGTCGAACAATTTGACGCTCCTCTGGTAGGTACCATGCAGCTCCTAAACTTTGTCCTCTAGGCACTATGGTTACTTTTATAAGTGGTGCGGCGTGTTCTAACATCCAGCTCACTGTTGCGTGCCCTGCCTCATGGATTGCAATAGCTTTTTTCTCCTCTGGAGTAATAATTTTATTTTTCTTTTCTAACCCGCCTACAATTCTGTCTACAGCATCCAAGAAATCTTGTTTGTCTACTGCAGTTTTGTTATAACGGGCTGCAATAAGCGCAGCTTCATTACACACATTGGCAATATCTGCACCAGAGAATCCTGGGGTTTGTTTGGCCAAAAAGTCTAAATCAAGACCTTCTACTTTTTTAAGTGGAGCTAAATGTACTTTAAATATCTCTGCACGCTCTCTAATATCGGGTAGGTCTACAAATATTTGTCTGTCAAATCTACCAGCACGCATTAATGCTTTGTCTAATACATCTGCTCTGTTGGTTGCAGCCAATACAATTACGTTAGAATTTGTCCCAAATCCATCCATTTCTGTAAGGAGTTGGTTTAGGGTGTTTTCTCTTTCGTCATTACCTCCAGACATGTTGCTCTTTCCTCTAGCTCTACCTACGGCATCAATTTCGTCAATAAAAATAATGGCAGGAGATTTCTCTTTGGCTTGCTTAAATAAGTCCCGTACTCTTGAGGCACCAACGCCTACAAACATTTCAACAAAATCCGATCCAGATAATGAAAAGAACGGAACCTGTGCCTCGCCAGCAACAGCTTTTGCCAATAAGGTTTTACCAGTTCCAGGAGGTCCAACTAGTAGCGCTCCTTTAGGTATTTTACCACCAAGGTTGGTGTATTTTTCGGGGTTTTTTAAAAACTCTACAATTTCTTGTATTTCTTCTTTAGCTCCCTCTAAACCAGCCACATCTTTAAAGGTGGTTTTGATATCTGTTTTTTCGTCAAAAAGCTTTGCTTTGGATTTTCCGATATTAAAAATCTGTCCGCCACCGCCAGCACCGCCACCGCCAGACATTTTTCTCATGATGAAGATCCAAACTCCAATGATGATAATGATAGGCAATAAGCTAATCAGGATATCGGACCAATTGCTTTTGGCCTGAAAATTGAATTCTTTTAACTTTCCTTCGGCAACTGCTTTTTCTAGTTTTGTCTGAAATATTTGGTCATTTCCAATCTCAAAGGTGTATTGTGGTCCTTTGTTATTTGGGCGGTCAAACACATCCTTGGAAACTTTTTGGTGTTCTTTAAGTTTTAGAGCCTCTGGTTTTAAAAAAACTTCGGCTTCGACCTTGTTGTACACCACTACTTTTTCTATTTGTCCTTTTTCCAGAAAAACATTAAATTTAGAAGAAGTTAATTGCGAAGGTTCTTGCAGGCCTGAGCTGCCAGTAATAAAACTTATGAATAGAAAAATAAGCAATATGGCAGTATATACTAACCATGGACTTACTTTAAATTTATTAGGGTTTGGATTATTATTTTTAGCCATTAGGTAGGGTTTCTTTAATATTTATTTTCAATTGTGGTGATTTTTGCATCTCCCCATAAACTTTCAATATTGTAGTATTCTCTAATTTGTTTTTGGAACACATGCACTACAATATTTACATAATCCATCAATACCCATTCTGCATTGTCGGATCCTTCTACATGCCAGGGCTTGTCTTTGAGTTCTTTTGAAACTGTTTTTTGGATAGAATTTACAATTGCGTTTACTTGCGTATTGGAGTTACCATTACAAATAACATAATAGTCACAAACTGCAGCATCTATTTCTCTCAAATCTAAAATGCTAATATCATTTCCTTTTACTTCTTCTATTCCTTTTATGATGTTTGCTAATAAATCATCATTATTGATTGTCTTTTTTGCCATGAAAAATTTTTATATAAGTTGGTAAAGTTACCATTTTTTGTGATTATTTTTGTGACTTAACAAAATATTAAATTCTGTTGCCCCAATACTGGTTCCATGAAACTAATCAAACTCGATGCCATAGATTCTACAAATGATTTTCTAAAAGAAATGGCAAAGCAACAGCCGCTAGAAAATTTTACCGTTGTCACCGCACAAACCCAAACAAAAGGTAGAGGGCAAATGGGGACAACATGGAGCTCAGAACCGGGTAAAAACCTAATAATGAGTATTTTTGTAAAAAATGACTTGGCTGATTTAAATCAAATCTATACTCTTAATATAGCCGTTGCTCTGGCTGTTGTTCAGGCTTTAAAAACCTTTAATATACCGCAATTAAGTATTAAGTGGCCTAACGACATAATGTCAGACCGTTATAAAATTGGCGGTATTTTAATAGAAAACACCTTCAAAAACCAAGATTCTGTGCGTTCCATAATCGGCATTGGGCTGAATGTGAACCAAATAAATTTTGATGCCCTTCCAAAAGGAGCCTCTTTGGCAGGTTTATGCAACCAAGAGTTTGATATAGACCAAATTTTATTAGAAATTGTATCTCAGCTAAAACACACCTTAGGTTTATTGCATAACCAACCAGAATCCCTTTGGCATGCTTATAGGCAATTGTTGTTTAAAAAAGCGGTGCCAATGCCTTTTAAGGCAGCTTCTGGAGTGCCTTTTATGGGCATCATACAAGGTGTTAGTCCAGCAGGGAAGTTGCAAGTAGTCTTAGAAGACGATAGTGTATCGGAGTTCCATATCAAAGAAATTCAAATGTTGTATTAAACACCAAACCCTTTTTAAAACAAATTAAAAAGGGTTTGATAGTATGGTAATACCGCTATTTACAACTTAGTCATGTTGTTTGCTAAGGTTTCAATAAATTTGCTAATTGGGCCTTTTATCATCATGGCCATCATAGGGTTAAAATCTCCTTCAAAGTCCAGTTTTACACTACTAGAGTCTGCAGTAATGCTAGCAATAGTTGCCACCAACGTAAATGGCAATTTGTCGCTTGCAGCACCCAGAACTACTTTGTTAGGAGCTACCTTCTCTTTCATCTTTAATTTAATTTCTGGCATTCCTTTTAAACCAAAAATAAAAGCATCTGCACCAATTACTTCAAATTTAGCAATATTGTCCGGCATTAGCTTTTCATAGCTAGTTACATCGGTCAATAAATCAAATAATTCTAATTCGGGCTTTTGAACGGTAACCATTGGGCTCTCTAAATTCATGTTCTAATTATTTTAAATCCGTATTCCAAGTAGATGGCGTAACGCTCCATTCTCTTAAAGTTTGTTCTTCTTTTTCGGTTACATAATTTTTGGCAACAGCCAAATTAAGCAAATTTTGATAATTACTCAACGTATATAAATCTATCTTGGCTTGCTTAAAGTTGTCCTCGGCTACCTCAAAACCATACGTAAATATAGCAGCCATACCTTTAATATTAGCCCCAGCTGCGCGCAAAGCCTCCACGGCATTCAAGCTACTGCTTCCGGTACTAATAAGGTCTTCAATCACTACTACATTTTGTCCTTTTTGCAAAAAACCTTCCACCTGATTCTGGCGGCCATGCTTTTTTGCCTCCGGACGCACGTACACAAATGGCAGTCCCATACTCTCGGCAACCAGCATCCCAATACCTATGGCACCGGTAGCAACTCCAGCAATAACATCTGGTTTTCCAAATTGTTGTTCAATATGTTTACAAAACGCATCTTTGACATAATTTCTTATGGCTGGAAACGAGAGTATTAGCCTGTTATCACAATAAATAGGTGATTTCCATCCCGAAGCCCATGTAAAAGGATTTCCTGGATTCAATTTAATTGCATTTATTTGCAAAAGCAATTCGGCTGTTTTTTCGGCAGTATCTTTATTAAAAATCATACTACAAATGTATAAAGTTTTTGTTAACGACAAACCACTTTTTTTGACAAATAAAATTTCAAAAGAAACAGATTTTCAACTATTTTTATTAGAAAGCATTGATATAAAGCAACTTATCATAAAAATGTTTCAAAATAAAATTCAAAAAGCGTATTTATACCATCCTGATGATAAGGAAATTATGAAAACGTTAAAATCCAAAATACCCGTAAATAAAGCAGGAGGTGGGCTGGTATTTAACAAAAAAGGCCAAATTTTATTTATTTTTAGAAATGGAAAATGGGATTTACCTAAAGGAGGCACAGAAAAAGGCGAAGACATTCGAGACACTGCCATGCGCGAAGTGGAAGAAGAAACCGGGGTAAACCAACTCCGTATTGTAAAAAAACTCCAAAAAACCTACCATATCTTTAAACGCAACGGCGTCTACAAACTAAAAATAACCCATTGGTTTGAAATGCACTCCGATTTTGAAGGTATACCACAAGGACAACTTGACGAAGGTATCGAAAAGGTAGCTTGGTTCCATCCCGAGCAAGTGCCCGAAATCTTAAAAAATTCGTACCAAAACATCCAGCTCCTTTTTGAAGAAGAGCCCCAGCCAAAGACCACTAATTCAAAATAAGTGTTCCTTCAAATTTACCTACCTTTACACAAATTATAACCATGAACACCAAAGATCCTGCAAACCACATACTATCCAATTTAGGCATCCAACACCTAAATCCAATGCAAGAAGTAGCCCAAGATGCTATTTTGAATGACAACAACATTTTGTTGCTATCTCCAACCGGTTCCGGAAAAACACTAGCATTTTTGCTGCCTATTTTGGAATTATTACAACCCGAAATTCTATCCGTACAATGTTTATTATTAGTTCCCTCCCGAGAATTAGCATTACAAATAGAACAAGTCTGGAAAAAAATGGGCACCACCTATAAAGTAAACGTTTGTTACGGAGGCCACTCCCTAGACACCGAAATCAAAAACTTAAGCAATCCGCCAGCAATACTAATAGGTACTCCAGGACGTATTGCAGACCATTTAGACCGAGAAACCTTCCGTCACGACAAAATACAAACCCTAGTTTTGGACGAGTTTGACAAATCCTTGCAATTGGGTTTCCATGAACAAATGTCTTTTATTATCAGTAAACTAAACAAAGTAAACAAACGCATACTAGTATCTGCAACCTCAGATATTGAAATACCCAAATACACCAGAGTAGTGAACCCAACCATTCTGGACTTTATACCAGAACACACCACAGAAAGCAACCTTCAAATCAAATTAGTTGTCTCTAAAGAAAAAGACAAAATAGGAAGTTTGTTTCAATTGATATGCTCCCTAAAGTCCGAGTCAGCCATTGTTTTTTGCAACCACAGAGATGCCGCAGAGCGCATAAGCGATACCTTGAACCAAAAAGGAATATATGCCACCTACTACCATGGAGGCATGGATCAAGACGAACGCGAGCGTGCCCTAATACAGTTTAGAAATGGAAGCGTTAGCTATTTGATCACCACAGATCTTGCCGCACGCGGACTAGATATACCAGAGATGAATCACGTAATTCATTACCATTTGCCATCCAAACCAGACGAATTTACACACCGAAATGGCCGTACAGCACGGATGACCGCCTCTGGAACCGCTTATATTATTACCCACGACAGCGAAAAACAACTCGATTATATCGATTACAGCCTGCCCATTCTGCAACTTCCAAACGAAAGTAATTTGCCTAAACCGCCACAATTTCAGACCATTTATATCAGCGGAGGCAAAAAAAACAAACTAAACAAAATTGATATAGTTGGCTTTTTTTCACAAAAAGGAAAGTTAGAAAAAGGAGATTTAGGCTTGATTGAAGTAAAAGACTTTGTTTCTTTTGCCGCTGTCAGATTTGGAAAAGTAAAAGAGCTATTACAAGCTATTAAGGATCAAAAAATGAAAGGCAAAAAATTTAAAATTGAAGTAGCCCGAAAAGTACTCAAAAAAGAAGAAGAGTAGTGAAACAGTAAATAGTCTACAGCTCAAAGAGATTTAATAAAACACACTCAAGCCATAAAAAAATCGTTACAACAAGTTGTTGTAACGATTTTTTTATGCGAATACAGGTAATTTTGGCCTAGTTAGGTCGCGATTACTTTGTTGGTAATCCATTGATTATAATAAAAATATAGTATAATTCTTATTATTTTATACTTCAAAAAATCTTTTAGGATATTTTTTTAGAGTAGCACTACATTAAGCAGTACCTATGCTAGTATTTGGGATCCGCATTGGAGTGCTTTTAGTGGATAAACCAAGCAGTCATTAGGTTTTGAGATAATACTAGTAAAATAGAGTATAATAGAGGCGATTTATTTTTTTGTAGTTAATTTCTTAGTGTTATCGAGTGAAATAGCTGTTTTTATTACAATTTATTCAGGATAAAATTTTTAAAAAAGGAAATAATACACTATTTTGCCGTTTATTAATGATTACATAAATGTTATCTTAATAAAAAATTACCATTAAAAAATACCACTATTTAAATGCAGGATGGATGAAAAATAAAATTTTAATACTTGTATTGTTCTTTATTTCAATCAAAGCAGTATCTCAAAAAGAACAAATTAAAAATGCCCAAAACGAATTTAAAAGCGATAATTTAAAAGTAGCTTTAGATATTTTAACCAAAAGTGAATATTTAATTATTAATGCAGAAGACGCGGATAAATCCGAGTTTTATAGTCTAAAGGCCGAAATTTTTAGAGCCTTTGCAGATAAAAATATTGCCGTTACCACCAATCTATCCGCCGCAGTTACGAGTTACCAACAATTAATCAAAGAAGAACTACTCACCGGAAATTTAATATACATCGTTAAGGCCAGAGAGGCTATTGATGCAATTAAAAAAGACTTAGAGAATCGGGCTACTACCGATATTAAAAACGCTAAATATAGGGATGGAGCAACCAAAATGTATGCTTTGTATGCCATGGATAAAAAGGATGCGGATAATCTCTATTATTCTACTTCGTATTTTATGATGGCCAAGGATTATGAGGCAGCATTACGAAATTACAAAGAGTTAGAAAATATAAACTATACCGGAAAAGGCGTGGCTTATTATGCCGTAAATAAAAAAACCAAAATAGAGGAGGAGTTTGCTTCTGCAATGTACCGAGATGCAAGTGTAAATGCAGGAGAGTATGAAAAACCACGAAACGCCAAAATAGAGTCCAAGAGAACCGAAATATGTCGAAACCTAGCATATCTGTATACAGAAAAAGGAGATTTGGTTGCGGCAGAAGTTATTTACAAAAAAATGATTGCTTTTAATCCCAATTTTATAGAACCTTATTTGGATTTGGCATATTTAAATTTAGATAAAAAAAAGCTTTTGGAAGACCAGATGAACACTCTAGGAACTTCCGCAAAAGAGATGCAAATCTACGATGCGCTAAAACTAAAAACGGAAGGCTTTATTAAAGAAGCCTTGTTTTATCTAAAAGCTGGAAATGCTTTGGCGCCAGATAACGATAAAATTACAGATCTATTGCTTAAATTATATAGAGCCCTAGATTTGACCTCAGAGTACAATACTCTAAAGGCAAAGATTTAAAATTAGTAAGTACGTTTTTTTTTTTTTTGGTTTGAAGAATAAAGCCCTGTAAATTTTGTTTTACAGGGCTTTATGGATTTAGGTATAAAAATAAAATTACTTCAGGGTTCCTACCATATCTTCTGGTTTTACCCATGCATCAAAATCCTCTGGAGTCACGTATCCTAGACGTACGGATTCTTCTTTGAGGGTGGTGCCGTTTTTGTGTGCTGTTTGTGCAATTTCGGCAGCTTTATAATAGCCTATTTTGGTATTTAGAGCCGTTACGAGCATCAAGGAGTTGTCTACTAATTCTTTAATGCGTTTGTGGTTGGGTTCAATACCTTGAGCACAGTGTGCATCAAAAGATAGGCAAGCATCTCCTAATAAACGTGCAGATTGTAAAAAGTTGGCTGCCATAACTGGTTTGAATACATTTAGTTCATAATGGCCTTGCATACCGCCTACGGTGATGGCAACATCATTACCCATTACTTGTGCACAAACCATCGTAATGGCTTCGCATTGGGTTGGATTTACTTTTCCGGGCATGATGGAGGATCCTGGCTCGTTCTCGGGTATGATTAACTCTCCAATACCGGAGCGAGGCCCAGAGGCTAGCATACGGATGTCATTTGCAATTTTATTTAAAGAAACAGCAAGTTGTTTTAATGCTCCATGCGATTCTACAATTGCATCGTGTGCTGCCAATGCTTCAAACTTGTTTTCGGCGGTGATAAATGGGTGTCCTGTAAATTGGGCAATGTATTGGGCAACTTTTACATCGTATCCAGCAGGGGTGTTGAGTCCGGTTCCAACTGCGGTACCTCCTAGGGCTACTTCGGATAGGTGTGGTAGGGTGTTTTTTAGGGCTTTAATACCGTAGTTTAATTGAGCAACGTATCCAGATAATTCTTGCCCTAAGGTAAGTGGCGTGGCATCCATAAGGTGGGTACGGCCTATTTTTACTACGTTTTTAAATTGGGTTGCTTTTGCGTGTAGGGTATCTCTTAATTTTTCTACTCCCGGAATAGTGGTCTCTACTACTGCTTTGTAGGCGGCAATGTGCATTCCGGTTGGAAAGGTGTCATTGGAGGATTGGGATTTGTTTACATCATCATTTGCTTTGATGAATTGTTCTCCTTCGCCAATGGCAAATCCTTTTAATACTTGTGCACGGTTGGCTACAACTTCATTTACATTCATGTTGCTTTGGGTGCCAGAACCGGTTTGCCAGATTACTAACGGAAATTGATCGTCTAGCTTTCCGGCCAGAATTTCGTCACATACCGTGGCTATGGCATCGCGTTTTTCTGTTGGAAGTACGCCTAAATCGCAGTTGGCATAAGCGGCGGCTTTTTTTAGGTATGCAAAGCCTTCTATGATTTCTTTGGGCATGGAGGCAGAGGCACCAATTTTAAAATTGTTTCGAGAACGTTCGGTTTGTGCTCCCCAATATTTGTCTGCAGGGACTTGTACTGCACCCATGGTGTCTTTTTCTATCCTGAATTCCATTTTTGTGTTTATTTGTGTTATTGTTTTATGTTGTGTTTGTGCTTGGTGGCTGTTTTGGATTTTGTTTGGTGGCCTAGCCCAGATAGTAGCGGCATCCCACGCTTTTGGGCGTGGATATAGCGGATAGCTGGAAATAGCTCCTAAAACTTTTGCTCAAAAATACGGATAAATACTTTTTTATAAAAATTGATGGATAGTTTTTATAAGTTTTATTGTTATAATTAGATATTAAACTTACATTTGTGGCTACATTCAAAAATTCCGGAAAACATGTTTGAATTTTCACAGTATTTAGGCTTTTTACTTTTTTTAACCATTCTTACTTTAGGATTTTGGTTAATGTTTTTTTTAGTTAGTTTCGTATCTTATTGGGTAGGTGGCGCAACTTGGGAGGCATATAAAGAAAAAAAAGCTAAGAAGAAGCAAGAACAACAAGCACTTTAAGTAGTATTGTTGGATAAAAAAGGACTCTGTATAAGAGTCCTTTTTTTATGCTTTGTATCCAAAAAAATACTAGATAATAAGGATTATCTGGCAATTGGGAGTAGTGCTATTTTGTTGGCGGATTGGTTTTTTTTAAAATCCGCTGCCTTCTTCTTCGTTGTTTTTGGGGTTTGTTTTATCTCTGTCGGTTTTTTTGTTATTGATTCTGTAGGTGAAGGATAGGTTCCATTGTCTTTTTCGCCATTGAAATTCACTATAAGAATTGAGATTTGCAAGGTTTGTTCTGTTTTTCATTTTTCGGGAGTTAAAGACATCACTCACATTGAAGGCTATGGTGGCTTTTTCTTTTAGTAGGTCTTTGCTAAAGGCGGTATGGACTACGTATTGTTCTAAACTTTTGCCTTGTGCGGTTTTGCTAGGACCAAAGTACATTATGCTGGCTTGCCATTCTATTTTGTAAGGTAAGCTCAGGCGGGAACTACTGCGTGTAAACCAACTAAAGGCTTGGTTGTTTAGGCTTTGAATAATTAGTTGGTTGTTGGAGTTGGTATAGCTAAAGTTTCCTGTGGTTGTGGTGTTGTAGAGGTTAAGACTGCTGTTTATTTTCCATTTTTTGAAGGGCGAGTAGTTTAGGGTAAACTCAAATCCTGTTTTTTGTTCTTTGCCCAGGTTAATAGGGGTGATTAAAACCACTGGGGTGCTGCCTACAAATTGACCGCTTTCGTAACGCACGAAAGAAAATACATCTGTGGTGTTTTCAAAATACACGGAGGTGTTCCAGCTTAGTTTGTTCCATCGTTGGAGGTATCCGAGATCCAATTTGTCGGTAAGAGAGGGATCTAAATCGGGGTTACCTCTAAATATGTTGATGTTGCTAGATAGGTTGGCGGTGGGGTCTAGGTAGCGTCCTCGGGGTCTAGACAATCGTTTGCTGTAGCTTATCGATAGGTTGCTTTGGTCTGTGATTTGGTAGTTGACAAAGGCACTTGGGAAAAAAAGTTGGTATTTTTTGGTGTTAAATTCTTGGGTATCTAGTAGGTTTACGGCAATGTTGGTGTCTTCCCAACGTAGGCCAAATAGGTAGGATACTTTGTTGGTTTTGAATCCATATTGGGTATAAAGGGCATTTATTTTTTCGTTATATTCTAGGGTATTGGATAAAGGGTTGGTTGTATTGAAGGTATTTTCGGTGGACAAAACGGCATATTTTTTATTTAAGGTATTGAAATTTCCTTTGTAGCCAGCCTCAAACTGACTTCCTTCTTTGATGGGTAAAACATAATCTGCTTGAAGCAAAAATTGGTTTTGTGTTTCGGTATTGTTGGTAGTGCTGTAGGTGGATTGGTCTACAAAATGGTTGTTAATTCCGTTTATTGTAGCGTTATCGAGGTCTTTTTCTTTGGAGTAGGAGGCATCTGTGGTTAGTTTATGCCCACTTTTTGAAAAGTTTTTTATAAAATTGGAAGCAAACTCCCAATCGTTTCCAGTGTTTTTTCCGTCATTGAGACGGTAATTGGTATAAACAAAATGGTTGTTTTGGTCTAGGTTATTATAGGTTACTTGGTCTTGGTTGGTGCCGTTGTTTTGTCTATAACTCCAGCTATTGGTCCAAAAAGTGGTAGGGTTGAGGGTCCATTCGGCACCAGTTTTGGTGTTAATTCCTTTTCGGTTTCTTTTGGTGTCTCTGTTTTCGTTGATGTATTTCAGGATGCTCCCATTGTCCGGATTAAGGTATTGGGAGTTGGTGGTTCCTGCTCCTTGACTGGTTCTATAACTATAGCCAGTGGAGGTAAAGTAATTTATTTTTTGTGTTTTGTAATTTAAATTGGCGTTTAAACCATAGGTTTCGGGTAGTCCTAGCGAGCCAATTAGGGTGCCATTAAAGCCGTCTGTTTTTCCTTTTTTTAAAATAATATTCAAAATACCGGCACCACCTTCGGCATCATAGCGGGCAGATGGGTTGGTGATTACTTCTACTTTGTCAATTGCATCTGCGGGTATTTGTCGCAAGGCTTCGGCCATGTTTAGGGCATTGGATGGACGGCCGTCAATAAATATACGTACATTATCACTGCCTCTCAAGCTCACATTTCCTTCTACATCTACGGATACCGATGGAACGTTTTCAAGAACATCACTAACGGTTCCGCCTTTCACTAGCATGTCTTTGCCTACATGGTACACTTTTTTATCCAGTTTTATTTCTACGGTAGATTTTTCGGCACGAATAACTACTTCCTTTAATTGCGAAACATCCTCTATCAAAGCAAGGGTTCCGAGGGCGGTATTTTCTTTAAAAAATTGCTTTATTAGCACGGGTTTAAAAGAGATAAACTCTATTTGGAGCGTGTACAATCCGGGGGCAATTACAATACTAAATTCGCCTTTAGAGTTGGTAATTCCGCCTGCGGTTATTTTTTGGGTTTTAGAATTTGTAAAGGTAACCGTTGCATATTCTAGAGGTTGTTTGCTTGTTTTTTCGAGCACATTTCCGGTTATGGTAATATCCTTTTGGGCAGGTTTTTGTTGGGCAAAACCAAATAGAAACACAAAAAATAAAGCAAGTGAAAGTTGGTGTTTTAAGGAATACGGCATTAGGATTGGTTTGGGTTAATGTTTTTAGACACCAAAAATCGACATTGGTTTATTGGCTAAATCATAAAAATAAGTTAATATATAAAATCCTACTTATATAAAACAAGGCAATTTATCCAAATCTCTAGCTATAATTGCCTTGCCGTTTTTAATAACTATTGGGCGTTCTATCAGGATTGGATACGTTACGAGTGCTTTTATAACTTCTGTGTCCGTTAGGGTTTTGTTTTTAAAGTTTTCAATCCATATTTTTTCTTTTTGGCGCACCAATTCTATTGGTTTTAAGGATAGCATTTTTAATAAAGCAACCAATTGGGCTTCTGTGGGTGGGTTATTGAGGTATTGGATAATTTCGTAGTTTTGTTTGCTTTGTTCTAAAAAAGCTAAAGCATTTCTGGATTTTCCGCAACGAGGATTGTGATAGATTTGGATCATTATTAATTTTTTAAAGGGGTTTTATTCAAAATAAAAAAGGTATTTTTAAAGTCACAAAAATACGCCATCAAGGGCTATTAATGGCTTAAAAATTTTAAAAAAAGAAAGTAATGTTTATAGAACAAGGAGTGCGAGCAACAAACAGATTTTGGAAATATATTGTTGGTTCAGTGGTGGTTATTCTGGCTTCGGTACTTGGTCAAGTTCCGTTGTTAGTGGCGCTCAAAATGGATACCGCTACCAGTGTTGCCAGCGTTTCATTGGATTCTGAATCTGTTTTGCATCATTTTGAACCCAATATATCGTTGTTTTTGGTGCTTTTGTCTTTTGTTTTTGCGATGCTAGGGTTTTATTTCGTGGTTACTAAACTGCACCAGCAACGTTTTTTGTCAGTAACGACCTCTCGTTCAAAAGTAGATTGGGGCAGAATTTTTTTTGCCTTTGGGTTGTGGTCTCTTTTTACTATTGTAGCTACCATCGTTTATTACCAACTCGATCCACAGAGCTACCAATGGAATTTTAAACCAGTTCCTTTTGCTATTTTGGTGGTAATTGCGGTGGTTTTGATTCCTTTTCAAACCAGTACCGAAGAATATGTTTTTAGAGGCTATTTAATGCAAGGGTTTGCTAATTTGTCTGGTAATAAATGGTTTCCGTTGCTGATGACTTCTGTGATTTTTGGAGGATTGCATCTTTTTAATCCTGAAGTTGCAAAGTTGGGTAACATTATTTTTGTATATTACATCGGTACAGGGCTATTCTTAGGGATTCTTACCTTGATGGATGAAGGCTTGGAGCTTGCGCTTGGATTTCATGCCGCAAATAATTGCATTGGTGCATTGCTCATTACCTCTGATTGGTCTGCATTTCAAACGCACTCTATTCTTAAAGAAGTTGCTGCTCCCCAATCGGGGCTCGATGTTATATTGCCCGTAGTGGTGGTTTACCCCATACTTTTGTATATCTTTAGTTGCAAGTACCAATGGACCAATTGGAAACAAAAATTGACCGCCAAAATTGCACCACCAAAATTTTAATGCTTTTAAAAACGAACCGCTATGACAAATCAAACCACCTACCACGAAGTACATACTAGTTTTAAACTAAATGGACTACAACTGGACAAAAACGAATTACGCAGAGTTGCATACTCTTTGATCAAAGAAGGCGATGCCACAGAAAAGGCAATGGGAGATTTTATTTTAGACTGGTTTGATAACAAGCACTATATTGAATTGCAAACATCCGGCACAACAGGAGCTCCAAAAAGGATCCGTATGGAGAAACAAAAAATGGTAAATTCGGCTTTAGCCACTGCTGCTTTTTTTGAATTACATCCCGGAGACAAAGCATTATGTTGCTTGCCTGCCACCTATATTGCCGGAAAAATGATGTTGGTTAGAAGTTTTGTATTGGGTTTAGAAATGGATCTAGTTGTGCCCAATGCAACTCCGTTGGCTCACAATAAAAAGCATTATGACTTTGTGGCCATGGTACCCTTGCAGGTACAAAATTCATTAGAAGGTTTAGATAAAGTTAAAAAGTTAATCATTGGAGGTACTAAAGTAAGCTCCGATCTGGAAAAAAAATTAGTAAACTTAAAAAATACTTCTGTTTATGAAACCTATGGTATGACAGAAACCATCACGCACATAGCTGCCAAAAAAATAGGAGAAAAAGCACTCCGTGTTTTGCCTGGGGTGCAAATTTCACAAAACGAATCCAATTGCTTGGTGATTACTGCGCCAAAAATTTCAGACCAACCCATTAGTACTCAAGATGTAGTAACGCTCCTTGATGACAAACAATTTGTTTTTTTGGGACGTGCGGATAACCTAGTAAACAGCGGAGGAATCAAGTTAATCCCAGAACAAATAGAAGCAAAATTGGCGGCTGTACTGCATTCTAAATTTTTTGTTGCTGGAATAGCAGATCCTATCTTAGGAGAAAAACTAGTTTTAGTGATAGAAGGCAAAAAACAAAAAATAAATACCGCTATTTTTGACGTTTTGGATAAATACGAAATCCCAAAAGAAATTCTATTTGTGGCTAAATTTTTAGAAACCGAAAACGGTAAGTTAAAAAGAAAACAAACCATAGAGAGTCTTTAGGTAGCGGTTGTTAGGGCAAATTGTGTTTGTCAACCAAAAGCCCCTATCTCCAAGGGCAGCATCAAACAACTAATGGGCTTTTTTAATATCTTTTAGGATCCAGTTTAGTTCTGGATCTATATGCTGGATTCGATCTTGTAGCGTAGGTAGTATTTCGTGATCCGGATAGATACCATGTCCTACCACGGATGTTTTGTAAAAAGGGACAACGTGCATTAGTCCTGTTCTTATTTTTAATTTAGAATATGGCAATTTAAAAGTAGGCATAACGCCAGCTACGGTACCATTGTAGGCACCTCCGGTTTCTTGACCCACAAAAAAGGCTCTTTTGGATCCTTTTAAATTAGACGAAAGAATGCTAGATGCCGAAAAACTTAAACCATTAATCAGCACATACACTTTGCCTCTGAAGGCATTAGTATTGGCTTGTCTTTTTTTTGTTTCGGTGGCAAAATAACTTTTTCCGTTGTCTTTTTTGTGTATCGTACATAGCAAATAGCTGTAGTAGGCAGGAGATAAAATGGTTTTTAATATTTTTAGAACAAAAGATCCTCCGTTGTAATACGATCCGTTAAAAAATTGGGATCTAGAGACTACTTCTGAGGGTTCTAAAAAAACAAAAGTTGTATCGGATAAATAGGCATATAAATCCGAAATTTCGCTCAAACGTCCGCCACCATTATCTCTTAAATCTAAAATCAAATTTTTAGTTTGGTATTGTTTTATTTTTTCAAAAGTTTCTTTGTAAAAACGACGGTATGCTTTGTTTTTAAAACCTCTAATTTTGAGTACCGCTATGCTGCTGTCTTTTTCGAGAAAGCGGATGTTGCGCATGTATTGAGCTGTGGCGGGATCATAGCCTTGGATTCGTTTTTTCTGTCTTACTTTTTTTGCTTTTTGGGCATGGTTAGTTTGTTTTTTTGGGGTGTTTGTTTTTTTGTTTTGGGTGGTCTTGGTTTCTTTTTTAAATCGTTTGATGGTGCTGGTTTTAAGGCTATCTCGGTATTTTAGAACATAGGTTAAACTATCTTGGATGCCGTTTTCGATGGTAAAAAAAGTAGTAAACCGTGCGCCATTACCTCGTGTTTTAAAAGTGGTATTAAACCCATCTGAGGCATAATAGTTAGAATATTGGTCTATTAACTCGTTGGGTTTGGTTCGGTTAATGCTAATTACTTCGGATCCTACTAAGATGGTGCTATCTTGTGAGTTGTTTTTGAGAAGGTATAGTTTATGGTCTAGATACTCAAAATCAAATTGGGATAAAGGCCCGATGCCTTTTTGCAGGAGTGCTTTGGTTTGTTTTTTGGTGTATTTTATTCGAGGGGCTTGAACAAACAAATGGCCTTGTTTTACTGCAGCAACCACGGGGCTTATTTTTTTAAAAAAAGCTAGCGGTGTCATTGGGGTAGTAATGGTGTTTTTGAGGCTGTCAAATTGATGGTCTAAGGTCCATTTGCTGCTGTAGAGGTATAAGTTGGGATGTAGTTTTTGAAGTTGTTTGTAGGCAAAGGCAACATCTGCTTGTAATTTTGGTGCGGGTATTAGGGTTTGGTAGTGGGTGTTTTGTTTGCTAACGGTGTTGCATTGCACAAAGAAGTAAAGAAGCAATAAGAGTGGTAGTGTTTTTTTCATCCAAATTATTCATTAGAGTACTCTTTTTAAATTTTTGTTGTAGCTCCAATGGTTAGGTTTAAATTGGCTCAAATAAAAATGTTTAAATTGGAATTATGAGAAATACACCAACTAAACTTGAAATAACTTTTTTTGAAATAATTAGTAATGCTCTATAGAGTAGGACACTATTTAAAAAATATAGATTTTTGATAAATAACAATGAGAACATTATTTATGCTTTGGTAGTTTTTTTAGGCCTTAAAATAAATGCTGTAATTCCAAAAACTATGACAAACGTGGTTTGAGCAACAAGGTATCCAAATCCATATTCAGTAAGCTGTTCATAATCATAAATGATTATTTTTAGAAAACGAAATAACGAGTAAATAAACAACAGAAATGATATGTAAAATATACTTTTTTTCATATAATAAAAATTTGAGGCGGAAATTTTTTCCGCCTCAAAAGTATGATTTATTTAGTTACAGTTGTAATTGTAGGTGTGTAGATACCAAATGTTAATCCAGAGATTAATCCATTTACAAATGTTTGTCGCGTGTGTACGGTGTAGTCTTTTGCTCCACCAGCCATTTCTTTAGAATCAGAAACTCCAACTGGAGCTAAACCACCAACCACATAATGGTTCCATTTGGTAACTTGTTGGTTTCCTTGGGCTCCATTTCCAACTACACTTGTGTAAGAATAACAAGAAGTTAATAACATGGAAGCAGCAAAAATTAAGGCAATAGTTTTGATTGAATTTTGAATCATTTTTCTGGTTTTTAAATTTAAAATAGTAAGTTTAATACCATACAAATATAATTTATTTTTTAAGTTAAAAAAATAAATTATTAAAATTGCGATCTTTATTTTTAGTCATATAAGTAGGGTTACTTTGTTCTGGAGATGATTAAAAAATATAGAACAATTTAGTTGTGGTAATTTTCTTTTTTGTTTGGGCTAGAAGAGTTTTAAACCTAGTTCGGAAAAATACTTCTCAATTGTTTAGCCCCGATAGAAGCGGCATCCTTTTTAAGGCAGTTGTTTTGTGAATAACAAAAACAACTGCCTTAAAAAGATATAGCGCATAGCGGGAGGGGACTTGTTTTGGTAGTCTAGTCTGCCTGCTCCTGAATCTTTAAAAGTGTTTAAGTATGTTATACCTGAATGACTCCTAGGTTAAAGGGTTTGGTGATCGGGGAGTGGTTTGCGGCTTCGATACCCATGGAGATCCAGTTGCGGGTGTCTAGGGGATCTATGATGGCGTCGGTCCATAAACGGGAGGCGGCATAGTAGGGTGACACTTGTTCGTCATACCGGGCTTTGATTTTGGCAAATAGGGCGTCTTCTTTGGCTTGGTCTACTTCTTCACCGCTTTTTTTGAGTGAGGCGGCTTCTATCTGTGCGAGTACTTTTGCGGCTTGTGTGCCTCCCATTACGGCAAGTTCTGCGCTTGGCCAAGCAAAAATTAGTCTTGGATCGTATGCCTTGCCACACATGGCGTAGTTTCCGGCACCATATGAGTTGCCTATTATTACGGTAAATTTAGGCACTACAGAATTGCTTACGGCATTTACCATCTTGGCGCCGTCTTTGATAATACCGCCTTGTTCTGACTTGGAGCCTACCATAAATCCGGTTACATCTTGTAGGAATACTAAGGGTATTTTTTTTTGGTTGCAATTGGCTATAAAACGGGTGGCTTTGTCTGCGCTGTCCGAATAGATTACGCCGCCAAATTGCATCTCGCCTTTTTTGGTTTTGACTACTTTTCGTTGGTTGGCTACAATTCCTACTGCCCAGCCTTCTATGCGTGCATATCCGGTGAGGATGGTTTGTCCGTAACCTTCTTTGTAGGGTTCAAATTCGGAGTTATCAACCAGACGCAGGATGATGTCCATCATGTCGTATTGTTCGTTGCGGGCTTTGGGCAAGATGCCATACAGTTCTGTTGGGTCTAAGGCGGGTTTTTGGGGTTTTATTTGGTTAAAACCGGCTTTGTCATAGTCTCCAATTTTAGCCACAATGTTTTTTATTTTGTCTAATGCGTCTTGGTCGTCTTTGGCTTTATAATCGGTTACTCCAGATATTTCGCAATGGGTGGTGGCTCCACCTAGGGTTTCGTTGTCTATGGTTTCTCCAATTGCGGCTTTGACTAGATAACTTCCTGCCAAGAAAATGCTTGCTGTTTTGTCTACAATTATGGCTTCGTCACTCATAATAGGAAGGTAGGCACCTCCGGCAACGCAACTACCCATTATGGCTGAAATTTGGGTTATTCCCATGCTGCTCATTTGAGCATTGTTTCTAAAGATGCGTCCAAAATGTTCTTTGTCCGGAAAAATCTCGTCTTGCAAGGGTAGATAAACCCCTGCACTATCTACTAAGTAAATAATGGGTAGGCGGTTTTCCATGGCTATTTCTTGGGCTCTTAGATTTTTTTTGGCGGTGATAGGGAACCATGCTCCTGCTTTTACGGTGGCGTCATTTGCCACTACAACGCATTGTTTTCCTTGGATGTATCCTATTTTGACTATAACACCACCAGAGGGACAACCACCATGTTCTTTGTACATTCCTTCTGCTACAAAGGCACCTATTTCTATGGATTTTGCCTTGGGATCTAGCAAATAATCTATCCGTTCTCTGGCGGTCATTTTTCCTTCGGCATGAAGTTTGGCTATTCTTTTTTCTCCACCGCCTAAACTAACCTTAGAAAGCTGTAGTTTTAATTTGGATACTAAAAGTTTATTGTGGTCTTCGTTTTTATTGAAGTTTAAATCCATGTTGTAATAGTGTTATATAGTTGGTGCTAAAATACAAAATCCTACCATATTTTGGGATTGTTTTGTGGCTGAATCTCTCAAAAAACAGCTTTAAAGAGTCTCCAAACAGAAGTGTGTTCTTGGATGGAGATTTTTATTATGGGAGGGGTTTATTTTTTGGATTCAGTAACTAATCTCTTTAGGATTGCCCATTGTTTTAATGCGTCACGAGCTTCAACGGCGGGGTATCCTAACATGGTTTTTCCGGCGGGTATATCTCCGGTAACTCCGGATCCAGCACCGACAACTGCTCCACTACCAATGGTGGTGTGGTCTTTTATAGAAGCACTTCCGCCAATTATAACACCATCTCCTAAGGTTACGGATCCTGCTAATCCACTGTTTCCGGCCATGATACAAAAACGACCTAGCTTGCTGTTGTGTCCGATTTGTACTAAGTTGTCAATCTTGCAGCCATCTCCTACTATCGTGGAGCTAAACTTGCCTCTATCGATGCAAGAATTAGCACCAATTTCGACCCAATTGCCTATAATTACATTGCCTATTTGTGGTATTTTAACCAAGCCTTTTTCGGGGCAGGGTCTAAATCCAAATCCATCTGCTCCAATGGTAGCATTGGGGTGTATAATGCAGTTATTGCCAATATGGGATCGTTCTCTTATTACGGTTCCGGACCAAATAACACTATGGTCTCCTATGGTAGATTGGTCTAGTATGGTTACATTGGGATAAATAATACAATTTTCGCCTATTTTTACCTCTGGACCAATGTAGCATCCTGCGCCTATCTTTGTGCCATTAGCTATGGTTGCAGTGATATCAATCACTGCAGTAGGGTGGATGTCACTATTGAATAGGGGTGGTGGTGGTGCAAATAGGGTTAGTATTTGTGACATGGCTAAGTCGGCATTCTGGACTTTAATAAAGGCTCTGTTGTCTCCAGGGGCAATGCTAATATCTTGGTTTACTACTGCTACTGCAGCTTTGGATGTAAACCATAGTTTTTCGTATTTTTTATTTCCAATAAATGATATTTCTGTTTCTTGAGCAGCTTCAAGTTGTTCTGGTGCGGTTATGTGGTGGGATGTGGCACCAATAATAACTCCATTAAGGATTTCATTAATTTCTTGTACGGAGTAAGATTTCATTACGTTTTTATTAAATTGTGGTTAATATTTATCAAATAAAATGATTTTGATCGTAGCTTGCAACTATTTTTTTCATTTGAATCTAAAGTAAGCTCTTTATAAGGGATTATAGAAAGAAAAGGTATTTATTTTAGGATAAAAAGTGGTATAATCTAAAAAAAACCACCCAATAATTTTGAAGTTATTGGGTGGTTTTCTTAAAAAAAAGAGGTCTTTATATTTATAAATTGGTAATAATGGTGTCTTTTGGATACCTAACTTTATAGCTAATTCGGATTTTTTGGGTTGTATTGCTGTCTAGTTTTAGGTGCCAAGTCAATAGGCCTGTTTCTTGATTTACGTTTGCCTTGCTGGTTTCTACTAATACAACACTAATTTCTTTATCGGTTGGCAATGGATATTGGTCTTTTAGTTCTAGTACAACCGCTTCTTTTTTGTTATTTCTGACCGTGATATCATAGGTAAAGAGTTGTTCTTTATAACTAGAGAGAAATTTGGTGCCAGATTTGTCTGCTATTTTTTCGCGGTTAAGCGTTATTTTTTTGTCTCTACCCATGCTTAATTTTAAGGTATCTGCAGTTTGGCTTGGATTAATTTGTGTTTTACCTACATGCATTCCTTCAAAAATAATGTTGGCTTCGCCTGGCAGTAAATTATATTTAGAATAATCGCTGATTTCGGCCAATAAAAAGGCTTCTTTGTCTGCTTTTGGAGCAGCAAAGTAGGTATAGGTTGCGGGCAGTTTTATCTCTTTTAGGGCTACACTATGGATTTTTCCGTTGGATAAAATAGTATACGGAATTGCAATATCAAACGATACATTAAGCTGGTTTTGCACATCGGTAGCATGTAGACTTTGTACCGAGTAGGCCAATGCTTTTTTTTCTTTTTTTAATCCATTTGCCATTATGCCATCCTCTTGCAGCCTGTTATCCAAAGATTCCATTGCGGCATAGCTTCTTGGAGGGGTTTTTGTGGCAGCATAGGTATTCTGAAAGTGCAAAAACCAAGGTTGTAAATCTGGAGCTTGGTTGTTTTGATTAGGGTTGCCGCTAGAGAGGGTGAGTTGTATGTTTTTCCAGTCTATGCCCGAGTTTTGCATAACGGCAGCCTTGTACATCATGTTAATGGGAGTTTGGATGTTTTCTGTGCGTAGGTCATAAAAAGGGTTCCAGCTTGCAGTGTTGGTTATGTAGCTAATGGCCAGGGGGATGTTTCCGGCAGTTTCGTTTCGGACTTGCAAAATTAATTTTCCGGAAGCGTATTTTTCGGGATCTTTGGTATGGAATTGCAATTTGTTGTTTAGAGCCGAGAGTTTTTTGTTCCAAAGTGTTTGTTTTTCGGCTAGGTCTACAATGGTGTTTTCGAGTTCGCTTCTTTTGGTGGAATAATAGGCAACTAGTTTGGTCAATTCCATAACGTTCCAACTAGTATTGGCGGCGGAAATGGTTTTGTTTGCGTCTAATAAAGCAATTGTTTGGGTGTTAGAATTGCTTAGAATTTGTATTCTCTTTAATTCTCTTTGTACCAAAGTAATGCTGTCTTTGACTTTTTTTATGGCTGGACTGCTTTGGTCTGTTTCAAATTCTGAAATATAATTGGTAGTAAATTGTACCGATAAAATAGTCACAGTGCTAGGAGCTCCTATTTGCACGGTATTTTCGTTAAGATAATTAGCTATGTTGTTAATTACAATTTCGCTGTTTCCGGCCGGAAGAGCAACTAAGGTGTTTTGGGTGAGTTCTGCTGCATTGGCATAAACGGTGGCAGCTTTTATTTTTGCGGTAGTAAAAATTGGTTTTTGTCCTAGGGCAAAGGCAGTGACAAAAAGCCCAATCAAAATGGCTTGTTTTTGCATCTAAATCGTATTTTGAGTTTAAAGAAGTTCTTTTTTAGTAAAAGTAATCAAAAAACTACAATAACAAGGGATGGTCTTTTTTGCTTTTTTTAAACAAAAAAAAACCAAGCCAACTCCAATTTAAAGAGAAGGCTTGGTCTAAAAGGGTTATTATGA
Organism: Flavobacterium crassostreae; assembly: GCF_001831475.1. Classification (NCBI taxonomy): domain Bacteria; kingdom Pseudomonadati; phylum Bacteroidota; class Flavobacteriia; order Flavobacteriales; family Flavobacteriaceae; genus Flavobacterium; species Flavobacterium crassostreae. Next base: position 1,914,776 of record NZ_CP017688.1, read on the forward strand.
GTCTTCGTTTTGTTGCCCCATCATCATTAAATAGGCTTTTAGAAAGGCGTCAATATCGCCGTTCATAACGCCATCTACATTACTGCTTTCGTAACCCGTACGAACGTCTTTCACCAGTTTGTAGGGTTGCATAACGTAATTTCGGATCTGAGAACCCCATTCAATTTTCATTTTTCCAGCTTCAATATCCGCGCGTTGGGCCAGTTGTTTTTTTAGCTCAATTTCGTACAGTTGGGAACGCAACATTTGCATGGCACGTTGTCGGTTGTCTTGCTGGGAACGTGTTTCGGAACATTGAATTTGGATTCCGGTTGGTTTGTGGAACAACTGTACCTTAGTCTCTACTTTGTTTACATTTTGCCCTCCCGCGCCACTGGATCTCGAGGTAGTTATTTCAATATCAGCGGGGTTAATGTCAATTTCAATACTATCATCCACCAGCGGATAAACATATACAGAGGCAAACGAAGTATGGCGTTTGGCATTGCTATCAAACGGAGAAATACGCACCAATCGATGCACGCCATTTTCTCCTTTAAGATACCCAAAAGAATACTCTCCTTCAAATTCAAGTGTTACGGTTTTTATACCCGCTGCATCTCCTTTCTGAAAATTTAGTTCTTTTATTTTATAGCCATATTTTTCGCCCCACATCATGTACATGCGCATGAGCATAGATGCCCAATCACAACTTTCTGTACCACCTGCTCCAGCGGTAATTTGCACTACAGCACTCAGGGTATCGCCTTCGTCAGAGAGCATGTTCTTGAACTCAATGGCGTCTAAGTGTTTTTCTATCTGTGCATATTGTTGGTCTAGCTCTTCGGGACTTAATTCTCCTTCTCGATAAAACTCATAGGCAAGCTGCAATTCTTCGGTCATTGCAACGGCTGTATCATAATCTTCAATCCATTTTTTTTTGTTCCGAAGATTCTTTACAATATGCTCTGCTTCTTTGGCGTTATTCCAGAAATCAGGAGCAAATGTTTTTTCTTCTTCGTTGGCAATTTCGATAAGTTTAGCATCCACGTCAAAGATACCTCCTCAACGCACCAAGGCGCTCTACAATACCTTTTATTTGTTCGGTAGTTGTCATAAATTGTGTAATTTTGTTGGACAAAAATAAGGAATTTTGAGAAGAGACAAGCAACCACTTGTTTTTTTAAATAAATATAAAACCAATAGATGGAAATAAATTTAGTTAGCGATACAATTACTAAGCCCACTTATGAGATGTTGCAGTATATGTTTAATGCTGAGGTTGGAGATGATGTATACAAACAAGATCCTACAGTTATAGAGTTAGAAGATACTATTGCAGATGTTTTTGGTATGGAAGCAGGACTATTTTTTCCGTCAGGAACCATGGCCAATCAAACCGCCATTAAGCTACATACCCAACCTGGAGAACAAATTATAGCGGATAAATACGCCCATATTTACCTTTATGAAGCAGGTGGGGCTTCTTTCAATAGCGGGGTTTCTTTTTCTTTGTTAGATGGAGATCAAGGCAGGATAACAGCAGAACAAGTAGCTGGAGCAATCAATGATCCAGAGTTTTATCACAGTCCTCTAACAAGTTTGGTCTGTGTCGAAAACACCACCAACAAAGGCGGTGGCGCTTGTTATGAACTAGACGAATTGCAAAAAATCAAAACCGTTTGTGATGCTCATAACTTAAAATTTCATTTAGATGGCGCCCGAATCTGGAATGCATTAATTGCCAAAAAACAAGACCCAAAGTCTTTTGGGAGGTTGTTTGATACCATTTCTGTTTGTTTGTCCAAAGGATTAGGAGCACCCATAGGCTCCGTTTTATTGGCAGACAAGGCGACCATTACTCGTGCCTTACGCATCCGCAAAATGTTGGGTGGAGGCATGCGTCAAGTAGGCTATTTGGCAGCAGCAGGATTGTATGCCCTAGATCACAACGTTATCCGTTTGTCTGAAGACCACAGAAGAGCCAAAGAATTGGCAGGTATTTTGAGAAAAACAAGCTGGGTAGCTACCATAGCGCCTGTAGAAACAAATATTGTGATATTTACACTAAAAAGCAACTATAAAGAAGCAGAGGTTATAGAAAAATTAAAACAAAAAAACATTTCTATAAGTGCCATGGGGCAAGGCAAACTACGGATGGTAACCCATCTAGATTATAGAGAAGTAATGCATACCTATGTGCTCGAAACCTTGAGTAAACTGGCGTTATAGTGGTTTCTTAAAACCAAAAAACGGGGTGTAATATACTCCCACCCCGTTTTTTTTAATTATTTAAACAAATTGTCCATCCCCGGAATCATTGGCATGTCCATTTTTGCCACAGCGTCTAACTCCGCTTCGTTAATCTTAGAAGCTTTTTCAATGGCTTTATTGAGTACTAAAACCATATAATCTTCTAATTGCTCCTTGTCTTCTAATAAGGCATCATCAATGGTTAGTGTTTTTATTTTTCTGTTTGCAGTAAGGGTTACTTGCAACAAACCATCCGAACTTTGCTCCTCAACCAGAACCGAATCCAGACGTTTTTTAGTTTCTTCAATTTTATTTTGGGTTTCCTTCAACTTACCCATCATTCCCATTAAATCCATTTTAGTTGTTTTTTAAAGTTAATCAAGCACGAAATTACTATTTTTGGTGCAATAACCAATGCAAAATAACCTCAAAAGACGTACTATTCTAAAGTGGCTTTGTGTTATTTTTGTAAAAAACAAGACTTTCAAAAAATGACAAAAAATATACCTGCTCCAATAGCAAAGCAAATTCCTACTCCCTTAGAAAAATTCGAAGACATTAGGATCGATAATTATTTTTGGTTAAAAGATCGAGAAAACCCCGAAGTTATAGAATATCTAAACCAAGAAAACGAGTATTATCAGGCCATGACGGCGCATACCCAAGATCTTCAAAAAGATTTGTTTGAAGAAATGAAAGCCCGTATCAAAGAAGACGACCAATCTGTTCCGTATCTATACAACGGCTATTACTACATAACCCGTTTTGAAAAAGGCGGTGATTATCCTATTTATTCCCGAAAAAAAGGCAGCCTTTCGGCAAAAGAAGAAATCCTTTTTGACTGCAATCAACTCGCCAAAGGACACAAATACTTTCAATTAAGCGGCTTGAGTATCAGTATAGACAACCAAATGGCAGCCTATGCCGTAGATACCGTTGGAAGACGCGTGTATACCTTACACGTAAAAAACCTTGCTACAGGAGCAGTTTTAGAAGATAAAATTGAAAATACCACCGGAAATTCTACCTGGGCCAATGATAACAAAACCCTATTTTATACCAATCAAGATCCCAAAACCCTAAGATCAGATAAAGTATTGCAACACCAATTGGGCACCGATACCGCAACAGATACGTTGGTTTACTTTGAGCAAGACGAAACCTTTGATGTGGCAGTTGGCAAAGAAAAATCACAAAAATACCTACTCATAAGTTCTTCGAGCACGTTAACCACAGAGTTTAGGATTTTATCTGCTGAGGATCCCAACGGAAAATTCCAAGTATTTCAAAAAAGAGTTCGTGGTCTAGAATACAGTATTTCGTATTACGAGGGCTATTTTTATATAGTAACCAACAAAGATAAGGCTACCAATTTTAAGTTGATGAAAACGCCCGAAAATGCCACAGCCAAAAAAAATTGGCAAGAAGTAATCCCACATCGCGAAGATGTTTTGCTAGAAGACATTGATATTTTTAGAGATTTTCTGGTAGTTTCTGAGCGTAGCAATGGCTTGAACCACCTCCGGATTCTGCCCTGGAATGGCGATCCAGAATATTTCTTGCCATTTGATAGCCAAACCTACACCGTATATACTACCTCAAATGTAGATTTTGATACCGATATTCTTCGTTACGGATACCAATCTATGGCAACACCATCGTCTGTGATTGATTTTAATATGAAAACCAAGCAAAAAGAAGTTAAAAAAGAGCAAGAAGTTCTGGGAGGTTCTTTTGATAAAAATAATTATATCGAAGAAAGAATCTGGGCAACGGCCAAAGATGGAACCCAAATACCCATTTCGATGGTGTACCGAAAAGACCTAAAAAAAGACGGAAAAAACCCCTTATTGCTCTATGCTTATGGATCCTACGGCCATTCTATGGATCCTTATTTTTCTTCCACAAGACTCTCTTTGTTAGATAGAGGTTTTGTGTATGCTATTGCGCATATTAGAGGAGGAGAAGATCTAGGTAGACCATGGTACGAAGCAGGCAAATTAGCCAAAAAGAAAAATACCTTTACAGATTTTGTTGCTTGTTCTAAGCATCTGATAGACCAAAAATACACCTCTGCAAAGCATTTGTATGCCGAGGGAGGTTCTGCAGGCGGCTTACTGATGGGAGTTATCATCAATAAAGCCCCAAAATTATATAATGGGGTTATAGCCCAAGTTCCTTTTGTAGATGTAGTCACTACCATGCTCGATGATTCGATCCCATTAACGACAGGAGAATATGATGAATGGGGCAATCCAAACCTCAAAAAGTACTACAAATACATGAAATCGTACTCGCCCTATGATAATTTAAAAGAACAAAAATACCCCAATATTTATGTTTCTACAGGGCTACACGACTCTCAAGTACAGTATTGGGAGCCTGCAAAGTGGGTTGCCAAGATGCGAACCCTAAAAAAAGACACCACCGTTTTGTACCTAGATACCAATATGGATGCGGGTCATGGCGGGGCTTCAGGTAGGTTTGAGTCCCTCAAAGAGCTAGCAAAGGAATTTAGTTTTTTATTAGATTTAGAGAAAATTAAAAAGTAATTAAAATTTTTTTGTTAAATTTGCACTGTTTCAGGGTCTAATAAAATAAGCCCTGTTTAACTATTTTTTTATGAAAGAAGAAATAAATGCTTACAATAATGTTTTAGAGTTAATAGGGAACACCCCTCTTATTAAGCTAAACAAAGTCACCCAAAAGTTAGAAGGTAATTTTTACGCCAAAGTAGAAGCTTTTAACCCAGGGCATTCCTCCAAAGACCGAATAGCGCTATATATTATTGAAGAAGCAGAGAAAAAAGGGATTTTATCTCCAGGAGATACCATTATAGAAACTACATCAGGCAACACCGGATTTAGTCTAGCAATGGTAAGTATTATAAAAGGATACAACTGTATTTTAGCGGTAAGCTCAAAATCATCCAAAGATAAAATAGACATGTTGCGCAGCCTAGGGGCCAAAGTATACGTCTGTCCTGCCCATGTATCTGCAGATGATGAGCGATCTTACTACAATGTAGCCAAAAGATTGCATGAAGAAACCAAAGGATCCGTATATATCAATCAATATTTCAACCAATTAAATATTGATGCACATTATAACTCCACAGGGCCTGAGATTTGGAAACAAACCAACGGCAAAATCACCCATCTAGTAGCCTGTAGCGGTACCGGAGGAACCATTTCTGGAACAGCAAAGTATTTAAAAGAACAAAACCCGAATATTAAAATTCTAGGAGTAGATGCTTTTGGTTCGGTATTAAAAAAATACCACGAAACAAGAGAGTTTGATACCGACGAAATTTATCCTTACAGAATAGAAGGCTTAGGTAAAAATTTAATACCCGCTGCTACAGACTTTGACATGATAGATAAATTCATGAAAGTTACTGACGAAGAAAGCGCCCATTCTGCCCGAGAAATAACCCGAAAAGAGGGTTTATTTGTAGGATACACCTCAGGAGCCGTTTTGCAAGCAATCAAGCAATATGCCGAAGAAGGCGAGTTTGACGCCAACAGTAGAGTAGTGGCAATATTTCCAGATCACGGATCTAGATACATGAGTAAAGTATTTAGCGATGATTGGATGAATGAGCAAGGTTTTTTTGATAGTATAAACAAAGAAGAAGCACAAAAAATTGAAATGATAAAATAATTTTTATCCAATTTCATGGGATCCAAATAACACCACAGATCCAGATAAAAAATAGAAACGTGCTCCTGTTAAAAAGGACACATAAAAAATAAGGGTTTGACTTTTTAATTAAAGTTTAACCCTTTTTTTGGTAACAATAATGTAGTATGAATCCGAGCTATGATAAAATACACGATACTCTCTCGTTTTTTGGTATAGACAACCTCAGGCAGTATTATGTATCCACAGGAAACCAACTTAAGGCATATCCTAACCACGCCATTAGGATGGATTACTATTGTCTTTGTCTTTGTTACCAAGGCAGTGCCGAGGTGTTTATAGACAACAAAATACAGCTTATACATTCTAATGAAATAATAGCGACCCGTCCGGCTACTATTATTCAGTTTATAAATGAAAGCGAGGATTTTAAAATTAAATTTCTCTTTTTTGAAAAAAACTTTCTTGTTGAGAATGCTTCAAATAGTTTTTTTTTAGATAAAATAAAATTATTTAGAGGCTGCAATTACCATCTAATAAGCGTCAATGCAACACAAAGAGAAAGCTGGTTGGATTTGTTGGCTTATTTAGAAAACAAAACAGAACAAGAAAGCGCTTATATAGAAGAGAAAATCAGGACAATAATTTATTATTTATTATTAGAAACAGCCGATATTTTTAATCAAAATAAAGACAAAGATACAGACAAACAAAAGCAGCTGTTTAATGATTTGTACTTTAAGTTCTGTGATTTAGTAAATGCGAATGTTACCGCAAACAAACAGTTGGATTTTTATGCTAAAACACTCTGTGTAACCACCAAACATTTAATTGAAGAAGTAAAAAAAACATCTGGCACCACTCCGGGCAAAATTATTAATGAAGCCCTAATTCAGGAGGCATATATCCTGATGAATAATCCCACCTACAATATTACCCAAATTGCTTTCAAATTACACTTTAGCTCCACGGCATCCTTTAGCCGATTTTTTAAAAGAATTTCAGGAATTTCTCCTCGTGCTTACCAACAAAAGAATTTGAGGTAACAAAAACAGAATTTTGGGTAAAACCAATAGGCTTTGCTTGCTTTAAATTTGTAGTACTTAATCCAGTTTATAGCATTGATTTTAAATTATTTAATTAAAAATCGGTCTTTTGTAAATACGGTTTAAGCATGTTTATGTATAAATTTATTTTAACCCTAAAATTATGAGCAACAACAATTCAGACAGACAAGCCTATTTTATTGGAGGAGGTTTAGCTAGTTTAGCAGCGGCCGTTTATTTATTAGAAGATGGTGGATTTAAAGGGACTAATATTCATATTCTAGAGTCTTTACCCGTTCTAGGAGGCAGTAATGATGGAGCAGGAAACAACCAAGATGGATTTATATGTCGTGGTGGTAGGATGTTAAATGAGGAAACGTATGAAAATTTTTGGGAACTAACCAGCCGTATCCCTTCATTAGAAATACCCAATATGTCTGTAAAAGACGAAATACTAGCTTTTGATAAAGCAAACCCTACACATGCCAAATCCAGATTGGTCGATGCCAACGGAAACAAAATCTCGGTGACGGATATGGGCTTTAACACTGAGGATAGACTCCAAATGGTAAAGTTGTTTTTTTCTGATGAAAATGATTTAGATAATGTAACAATAAGAGATTGGTTTGGAGACCATTTTTTTACAACCAATTTTTGGTATATGTGGCAAACTACTTTTGCTTGGCAAGAATGGTCTAGTATATTTGAGTTTCAGCGCTACATGAAACGCATGCTATTAGAATTTTCAAGAATCCACACCCTAGAGGGAGTTACCAGAACGCCTTATAACCAATTTGACTCCGTTATCTTGCCTTTAAAAACGTTTTTGGACCGTTTTGATGTAAATTTTAAACTACGCAAAACCGTTACAGATCTTGAGTTCAAAGAAACAGACGCCATTACCGTTACCGAAATAAAGTGCACCAATGCCTTGGGAGAAACAGAAACCATAAAGGTTTTGGATACGGATTTAGTGTTCTTTACTAATGGTTGTATCACCGACAACTCCAATAACGGAAACTACCATACTCCAGCAAAATACCAACCAAACAATCCGCCTAGTTTTGCTTTATGGCGAAAAATTGCGGATAAAAAACCAGGTAGATTAGGAAATCCAGATCCATTTTTTGCCAAACCAGATCAAACCAAATGGTATTCTTTTACCCCAACATTTAAAGGAAACCGAATGCTAAAACTCATCGAAGAGTTTACGGGAAATAAACCCGGAAGTGGTGCTTTAATTACGTTCAAAGATTCTTCGTGGAGAATGTCTATCGTTATTGCTGCTCAACCTCATTTTAAAGCACAAGCAGAGGAGGTAACCATTCTTTGGGGATACGGACTCTATCCAGATAAAATAGGAGATTTTGTAAAAAAACCAATGATTGATTGTACCGGAGAAGAAATCTTAACCGAGCTAATTGGGCATTTGCATTTTCAGGAGTATGAAACAGAAATCAAACAAAGCGTTATCAATGTAATTCCTTCTATGATGCCTTATATAGATGCCTTGTTTCAACCCAGAGCCAAAACAGATCGTCCAGAGGTTGTACCGGTTGGAGCAACAAATTTTGCTCTAATTAGTCAGTTTGTAGAAATACCCGACGATATGGTATTTACCGAAGAATACTCCGTTAGGGCAGCCAAAATAGCAGTCTATACCTTGCTAGGGCTAGACAAAGAGATACTACCAGTAACCAGCTACTGGAAACATCCAGAGGTTTTAGCAAAAGCAATTCATACTTCTTATAGATCTTAAATACTTCAAATTATGACATTTAAAAATATTACCATTGCAGGAAGCGGCGTTTTGGGTTCTCAAATTGCGTTTCAAACAGCCTTTCATGGGTATTCTGTTACTCTATACGACATTACAGATGCGGCATTAGCCAAAGCCAAAACTACTTTGCTGCAACTCAGTAAAGCATTTAAAACAGATTTAAACGCCACAGAAGCACAATTAGAAGCCACTTTTGCTAATTTAAAGTATTCTTCTAATTTAACACAAGCTGTAAAAAATGCAGATTTATTGATTGAAGCAATACCAGAAAACCCAAAAATTAAAATAGATTTTTATCAAAAATTAGCAGCTGTTGCCCCACAAAAAACCATTTTTGCTACCAACTCATCTACTTTGTTACCTAGTGAATTTGCTGCGGCAACTGGACGTCCAGCTCAATTTGTGGCGTTGCATTTTGCTAACGAAATCTGGAAACACAACACTGCAGAAATCATGGGACATGCAGGTACTTCGACCGAAGTATTTGAGCAAACAGTAGCTTTTGCTAAATCAATTGGGATGCTTGCTTTGCCTTTGCATAAAGAGCAACCAGGTTATATTTTGAACACTCTTTTGGTGCCATTATTAAATGCTGCTACAAGTCTTTTGGTAAACCAAGTTGCAGATGTACAGACTATCGATAAAACTTGGATGGCGGCCACGGGTGCACCAATGGGGCCTTTTGGTATTTTAGATGTAGTAGGCATTACTACAGCTTATAATATTAATCTAATGGCTGCAAAAACCAGTAATGATCCGGTAAAGATAAAAACAGTGGCTTATCTTAAAGAAAATTTTATCGATACCCATAAATTAGGAGTGGCCACCTCCGAAGGTTTTTATAAATATCCTAACCCAGCTTATAAAGACAAAGATTTTTTGAAGAAATAGTAGCATTCTGCTACATACTTCATGTTGTATGTCTTTGTTAGATTAAGGCAGTATTAAATGCAAAACTCCAGCCGTAGCTAGAGTTTTGTATTTAATTATAAAGCAATTTAGGCTTCTTCCATGGTGTGGTAAACGTTCATTACGTCATCATCCTCTTCCAGCTTTTCAATCAATTTTTCTACGTCTGCCATTTCGACTTCGGATAGTTTTTTGGTGATTTGCGGAATTCTTTCAAAACCAGAAGATAGAATTTCTAAATTACGGTTTTCTAGCTCTTTTTGGATGGTTCCAAAATTAGTAAAAGGGGCATAAATTAAAATACCATCTTCGTCTTCAAAAACCTCTTCGGCACCAAAATCAATTAATTCTAACTCTAATTCTTCGGCATCGAGTCCTTCTGCAGGGATACGAAAGTTGCAGGTATGATCAAACATAAACTCCACAGAACCTTGTGTTCCCATGGTGCCGTTGCATTTGTTAAAATAACTTCGAACATTAGCAACTGTTCTATTGTTGTTGTCTGTAGCGGTTTCAATCAATAATGCAATACCGTGTGGAGCATAGCCTTCAAAAAGAACTTCTTTGTAATTTTCGGTATCTTTATCGGTGGCTTTTTTGATAGCACGCTCTACATTATCTTTAGGCATATTTGCTGCCTTGGCATTTTGGATAACTGCTCTTAATCTTGAATTGGCATCTGGATTTGGACCACCTTCTTTAACGGCCATCACAATATCTTTTCCAATTCGGGTAAATGCTTTGGCCATTGCGGACCAACGTTTCATTTTTCTACCTTTTCTGAATTCAAACGCTCTTCCCATTTATAAGTTTGTTATTTTGAGCTGCAAAAATACATGGATTATGCAGGTTATAAAATCATTTTATTTTTTATAAAAAGGTAGTTTAACCACTGTTGCGGCAACATCATTTTTACGTATTCTAATAAAAATAGCACTATCCACAGCACTATTGGCAACGGTAACATATCCTAATCCAATTCCTTTATTCATTGATGGAGACATGGTTCCAGAGGTTACAATTCCAATTACGGTACCGTTGGCATCTACAATCTCATAATCGTGTCTTGGAACGGCACGTTCTTGCATTTCGAAGGCTACTAATTTTCTGGTTACTCCAGCTTCTTTTTGCTTTTTTAGGTTTTCAGAATTGGTAAATTCTTTTGTAAATTTGGTAATCCAACCTAAACCAGCCTCTAATGGCGAAGTAGTGTCACTAATATCGTTTCCGTATAGACAGAATCCCATCTCCAAACGTAAGGTATCTCTGGCAGCTAAACCAATTGGTTTGATCCCAAAAGCTGCACCCGCCTCAAAAACTTTGTTCCAGATTTGTTCTGCATCGCTGTTTTTGCAATAAATCTCAAAACCACCGGATCCAGTGTATCCTGTTGCAGATATTATTACGTCATCAAATCCTGCAAAATCAGCTACTTTAAAGTGGTAATACGGAATGGTTGCTAAATCCACAGAAGATAAAGATTGCATGGCCTCTACCGCTTTAGGTCCTTGAATGGCTAGTAAAGAGTAGTCTTCGGAAAGGTTTTTCATCGCTACTCCTAAATCATTTTTGGACGAAATCCAGTTCCAGTCTTTGTCTATATTAGAAGCATTTACTACCAAAAGGTATTTTTCTTCCTCCATTTTGTAAATGATTAAATCATCTACAACACCACCGTTGTCATTTGGCAAACAAGAATATTGTGCTCTACCTACCGTTAATACAGCAGCATCATTAGAGGTTACTTTTTGAATTAAAGCCAAGGCATTTGGGCCTTCGAGCAAAAATTCTCCCATGTGAGAAACATCAAAAACACCCACGGCATTACGTACGGTTTCGTGTTCGGCATTTACTCCTTCATATAATATTGGCATGTTGTAACCAGCAAACGGAAGCATTTTTGCTCCCAAACTTTCGTGTATGTGCGTAAGGGCAGTATTTTTCATTGTTTTTGTATATAAAATTTGAAGTGGCTAATTTATTCAAAATTTATTATATCTATAGCATTTCTGTTTAAATTTACGGTTTTTTGCCAACGGTTTTTGCTTATGGTTGCTAATTGGTGCTTTGGCAGGCTTAAAACTAGAGACGCTTCTGTTGGATTAGGTTTTGGTGTTTTTGAAATTTAAAAGGGCTTGTTTTGGATTTTAATACCTAAAAAGACGTTTTGGTTTAGGTTTTATTTTGTATTTTTAGAAAAATAAATAAAAATGAAACAAGCGGTTGTTTTGGATAAAGCAGAAATAGTAAAACGCTATAAACCCATAGATCCTCAAACACACAAAGGCATGCAAGGGCATGCATTGATTATAGCCGGAAGCTATGGCAAAATGGGGGCGGCGGTTTTGGCTTCAAAATCCTGTCTTAAAACAGGTTGTGGGCTGGTAACGGCTCTGGTGCCTAAATGTGGTTATGAAATTCTGCAAATAGCAAATCCCGAGGTTATGACCCTTACGGACAAAAAGGAGCAATACCTCTCTGATATTAAAATGGCTATAAAACCACAGGCTATAGCTATTGGACCGGGTTTGGGGCAGCATATTGTTACCCAAAAGGCGGTTTTGGATTTTTTAAAAACCAATAGAATACCGTTAGTATTGGACGCAGATGCTTTGAATATTTTGGCTTGTAATAAAGCTTGGTTTTCGGTGTTGTTGCCAAAAACAATACTCACACCGCATCCTAAGGAGCTAGAAAGGCTGCTTGGAGAATGGCATACCGAAGAAGAAAAATTCCAGAAGACACGTGCCTTTGTGTGCCAATATGATTTGATCGTGGTTATGAAAGGTGCTCCTACTTATATCTTTACTCCTGATGCAGTATATGTTAACACTACCGGAAATGCTGCTCTAGCAACTGCTGGCAGCGGTGATGTTTTGACCGGCATGCTAACGAGTTTGTTGGCACAAGGCTACTCTGCCACAGATGCGGCACTACTTGGGGTGTACCTTCATGGTCTAACGGCTACTATAGCTTTGCCTAAGACTGGATACCAATCTTTTACGGCTACAACTATTTTGAAAAATATTGGAAAAGCGTTTTTGAGTTTAGAAAACCAGCTGTAGTTAGCATATTTTTTTTTCTAAAAAGACAAATTCTAGGGGTTTTTGATCAATAGAATCGGTTGGGTTTGGGAATGCTTCTCTGGCTCCTGTGGCCACATATCCATGACGCTGGTACCAAGCAAGTAACTCTTCTCGGACTGAAATTACGGTCATCTCTATGGTGTTTAGCCCTAAGGCGCGTGCGTGCTGTTCGGCGGCTTGTAGCAATTGTTTTCCTAAGCCTTTGTTTTGAAAGCTTGGGGATACAGTGAGCATTCCTAAATAGAGTTGGTGGTCTTTTTGGGTTACTAAAACGCAACCCAAGATTTGATTGTTTTGGGTGTATTTTAATAGAGTATGGATGGGGTTGGAGAGGATTTGGTTTAGTTCTTCGGGAGTGGTTCTATTGCCTTTTAGTATATAGGCTTCGGTGGTCCACCCTTGTTTGGCGGTTTCGCCACGGTATGCTGCATTTATTAGGCAATTTAATGCTAAACTATCGTTTGGATTGGCTGGGGTAATCATGTTAGTGGGTTGTTTTGAGGCAGGATAGTGGGTTGGTGCTAAAATAAAGACTACTGCACGTGAGGGAATTGCAGTAGTCTTTTGGGAATAGTATGGGTTTTGTAAATCTAATATAGATCCACTGTAATTTTTTCTAATTTTTGTGTAACAAAACCTCGGCATGTAGGGCAACTTCGTTCCATGTTTTGCTAACGCCATCTTTGCCGGTATGCAAGGCTAGGCAGGCTTTGTTGATGGCGGCTACGGCGGCTAGAGCATCCCAGTTTTCTAAATGCATTATGCCATCAAAGCTTAATTTGGTGTCTGTATTTGCGGTGTATTTTAGAGGGATGTTGGCTGTTTTTCCGTTTAGGGTTACGTCAATGGAGCATTGGTTGTTGTCTGCTACTTTGAATACTCCTGAGATGAGTTGGGTGTTTTTCATGGTTCCAAAAAAGAATTTTAGGATTTTTGGATCGCGTGTTCCTGAGGCGTCGTTGGTATATAGACTCTTTACGGGAATGCTAAATTGGGTGCCGTGGAGTGCCTCTAGTGCTGTTTTTGCTTGTTTGGTGTTGGTGAGGTTTATTTTTTGAAAGCTGCCTTTTACGGCTACTTTGTCGGTGGTTTTGTAGGCGGTAAAGTTTACGGTGGTTGCGCTGTCTATAATTTGGTAGCTGTTGGCTGTGTTGGTTTCGGGTTGGGTGGTTGTTGTGGCTGCTGGGGTTGGTTCTGGGGTGTTTTTGGGGGTTTCTTTGCAGCTAATTGCGGTAAGGGTTAGTAGGCTTAGGGCAAGGTGTTTTAGGTTTTTCATGGTGTTTGTGGGTTTTAGTGTTTGGAGGTAAAATTAAGGATATTTTGTGGGAGATTAGTATTTTGGTGCTTGTTTATGGGGGTAATTTAATGTTAAATCCTACGTAATATTGTGTTAAGATATGTAGGCTTTGTATGGGGTTTGGTGTTTTGTGATTACTTTTAGGGTATTTTTAGGTTTTGTTTTGGGTGTTGGTGGGGTTTTAGCCCAGATAGTAGCGGCATCCTTTGGGTTCTTTCTTTAAGAACCTAAAGATATAGCGGATAGCTGGAATTGCTCCTGAAAAGTAAAGAAGGATTGCTGTAACTGACACTTTTGGGACGGGATGAATAGCAATGACAGGGAGCTGAAAATGTCATCTTGGCAGTTTGTTTTGCCACAGAAGTATAAAAACTGACAATTGATATATGGGTTTTGTGTTGGCACAAAGATTGCTTTATAGTCTGCAAGTAATTAAAACAAGTATACATTAAATTAAATATATTAAAAATGGGTAAAATAATCGGAATTGATTTAGGTACGACAAACTCTTGTGTTTCTGTAATGGAAGGTAATGAAGCAGTTGTTATTCCTAATGCAGAAGGAAAAAGAACTACACCATCTATCATCGCTTTTGTTGAAGGTGGAGAAATTAAAGTAGGAGATCCTGCAAAAAGACAAGCGGTAACAAATCCTACTAAAACAATTGCTTCTATTAAACGTTTTATGGGACAAGGTTTTGGTGAGGTTTCGGCTGAAGCAAAAAGAGTTTCGTACAAAATTGTAAAAGGGGACAACAATACGCCACGTGTGGATATTGATGGTCGTTTATACACTGCACAAGAATTGTCTGCAATGACGCTTCAAAAAATGAAAAAAACGGCCGAAGACTATTTAGGTCAAACCGTGACAGAAGCCGTTATTACGGTTCCTGCTTATTTTAATGATGCACAACGTCAGGCTACTAAAGAGGCTGGTGAAATTGCTGGTCTTAAAGTAATGCGTATCATCAATGAGCCAACTGCTGCGGCACTTGCTTATGGATTGGACAAAAAAGGAACGGATCAAAAAATCGCTGTTTATGATTTAGGTGGGGGTACTTTTGATATTTCTGTTTTGGAATTAGGAGACGGTGTTTTTGAGGTTTTATCTACAAATGGAGATACTCACTTAGGTGGAGATGATTTTGACCACGAAATTATTGACTGGTTAGCGGATGCATTTAAAGAAGAAGAAGGTATTGACTTGCGTTTAGACCCAATGTCTTTACAACGTTTGAAAGAAGCTGCTGAGAAAGCAAAGATTGAATTGTCTTCTTCTACAGAAACTGAAATCAACTTGCCTTACGTAACTGCTACAGCTTCTGGGCCTAAGCACTTAGTTAAAAAATTATCTAGAGCGCAGTTTGAAAAATTAACAGATTCTTTAGTGAAACGTTCTATGGCACCAGTTGCTAGAGCGCTTAAAGATGCTGGTTTATCTGTTTCGGATATTGACGAAGTTATCTTGGTTGGTGGATCTACACGTATGCCAAAAATTGCTGAAGAAGTTGAAAAATTCTTTGGTAAAAAAGCGTCTAAAGGAGTTAATCCTGATGAGGTTGTTGCTATTGGAGCAGCTATCCAAGGTGGGGTTCTTTCTGGAGATGTAAAAGATGTATTGTTACTAGATGTAACGCCATTATCTTTAGGTATTGAAACTATGGGTGGTGTAATGACTACTTTAATTGAGTCTAACACAACTATACCTACCAAAAAATCGCAAGTTTTCTCAACTGCTGCAGATTCTCAACCAACGGTTGAATTACATGTATTGCAAGGAGCTAGAGCAATGGCTGCGGATAACAAAACTATTGGTCGTTTTAACTTAGATGGTATTCCACCAGCACCAAGAGGAGTTCCACAAATTGAAGTAACGTTTGATATTGATGCCAATGGTATCATCAAGGTATCGGCTACAGATAAAGGAACTGGAAAATCTCACGATATCCGTATTGAGGCTTCTTCTGGATTAACATCTGAAGAAATTGAAAAAATGAAGCAAGATGCAGAAGCTAATGCTGAATCGGACAAAATTGCAAGATCTAGAGCAGAGAAATTAAACGAAGCGGATGGAATGATCTTTCAAACGGAAACGCAATTGAAAGAAATTGGAGATAAATTAGCGGATGATCATAAAGTTGCTGTAGAATATGCATTGACTGAATTGAGAATGGCACACCAATCTCAAGATCTTACTGCTATCCAAACGGCACTTGATAACATCAACGCTGCTTGGAAAACTGCTACCGAAGCGATGTACGCACAAGGAGAGCAAGGTCAAGCTGCTGCAGAGCCACAAGCTGCTGCAGAAACAGATAATGTTCAAGATGTAGATTACGAAGAAGTAAAATAATTAGGCACCCGCAAGCGCACAACCAGTAAATGTTACTGGTTTGCCTTTGCAGCTACAACGAGAAGCTACGGCTGCTCTGTATACTAAATTTTAAAACCGTTCCTGTGTTTAGGAACGGTTTTTTTTTGGGAGTATACCCATAAATATGATTTTTCTCATAGAAAACAAAAGTAGCTTGTGTTAGTTTTGTTGGCTAGTATCAAAGTATATAAAATAGTATTGCTATTGTGTTAAGACGCAATGCCAACCTAAAAGTTTTTTGTAATATTACGGTATATAATAATTTTTGGATGAGAAAGATTACGTTTAAAAAAAACAGTAAAACCCACGGCAGTCCCTTAGAGTATACAGGCAAACACAAAAAGTTTGAATCCCAAATGCAGTTGTTTGTCTATGATGATCTTCAGGTTACGGAATACGAAGATTTAGAAATAGAAGCCCTAAAGAAATGTGTTGTAAATGGCAAAACCAATTGGCTTAATTTGCATGGGTTGAACGAAATAGAAATTATTGAGGGTATAGGCCATTTTTTTAAAATAGATACTTTTATCCTTTCGGATATTTTAAACACCACCAGAAGGACCAAGTTAGAAGAATCTTCTCAAAATCTATTTTTTAACATCAAATCGTTATTGCCCACCGAAAAATCAGATAATATAAGTGTAGAGCAAATTAGTTTTTTGATCCAAGATGGGGTTTTAATATCCTTTCAGGAAAAGCGATCCGATTTTTTTGCACACATCCGAACCCGCATTCGCAACCATACCGGGATGGTGAGACTCAAAAAAGCAGATTTTTTGTTGTATTTGCTTTTGGATGCCGTTATGGAAAATTTTTATATCACCATTGAGAATGAAGAGGATAAGGTGGAAGAATTGATTACAATTTCTAAGAATAGTGCCGACCCAGAGATATTAATTAGGATTGAAAAACATCGAGATAACTTTAATTTTTTGAAACGATCCATTATTCCGCTCCGAGATTCTTTATTTGCCATCAAAAGTTTGCAAGAAGACGAAGATTTTGGCCTAATTGAACACGAAACCTTTAGCTATTTTTCGAGATTGCATCAAAAAACATTAGAACTATTGGAACAAATAGACTCCGATATGGGAATGTTAGAGAGTGCTTCCAATTTTTTCTTTTCGTCCCAATCTCATAAGATGAATGAAATTATGAAAACCCTTACTATTGTATCGGCAATATTTATTCCGCTTACTTTTATAGTAGGAGTTTATGGAATGAATTTTGAGCACATGCCAGAGTTGAAATATCCATACGGCTACCACACCGTTATAGCAGTAATGGTTTTTATAGGTATTATTATGATTTTTTATTTTAAAAAAAGAAAATGGTTCTAAAAAGCCAATAAAACACCTACTAAAACCCAAAAAATCCAAACACCACTTTTATATAAAATCATTTCAAAAAACATAAAATAATGAACAAAGCCATATACATAGCAACCTCAGAACACAATAGCGGGAAATCAATTATTACCCTTGGTTTGATGCGAATGTTAATTGGAAAAACGGCCAAAGTAGGTTATTTTAGGCCTATTATTGAAGATTTTGAACACGGAAAGTTAGACAACCATATTGAAACCGTAATTTCTCATTTTAAGCTAGATATTGCCTTTGAAGATGCTTTTGCAATTACCAAAAGCAAACTAATCAAGAAAAAAAACCAGGGGAAAATAGGGGAGGTATTAGATCTAATTATTGAAAAATACAAACGCCTAGAAGAACAATTTGACTTTGTATTGGTCGAAGGCACCAGCTTTAGCGGCGAAGGCACTGTTATAGAACTAGACATGAATGTTTTGATTGCCAAAAATCTTGGTATTCCAACCCTAATTGTAGGATCTGGAGCAGGCAAAACCCTCGATGAGGTAGTGGATAGTTTGTATCTGGCCTATAATTCCTTCCGAGAGAAAGAGGTAGAGGTGCTGGCTGTTATTGCCAATAAAGTATTAGAAAAAAATATTGCAGTGGTGGCCAATGGTCTAAAAGCCAGTTTGCCAAAAGAAATTTTGGTTACTGCTATTCCTATCATTTCAAGTCTAAATAATCCTACGATAAAAGAAATTGTAGACGTATTGGATGCTAATGTTCTATTTGGAAAAGAATTTTTGAACAACGATATAGGGAGTTTTAGTGTTGGTGCTATGCAATTGCGTAACTATTTAGTACACCTAAAAGAAAACGCCTTAGTTATTACCCCAGGAGATCGAGCAGACATTATATTAGGTGCTTTGCAAGCCAATGAATCGGCCAATTATCCTACCATTTCAGGAATTATTTTAACCGGAAACATACTGCCCGAAGAAAGTATTTTAAAATTAATTGAAGGCTTAACAAGCGTTGTGCCTATCCTAGCTGTAGAAGGAGGTACTTATGGCATAACCAACAAAATAGGCAATATTAAGTCCAAAATATATGCAGACAATACCCACAAAATAGAAACCTCAATCCATACCTTTGAAAAATATGTAGATATTGATCGTTTATCCCATAAATTAAGCGCTTTCGAAGCCGAAGGCATTACGCCCAAAATGTTTCAATATAATTTAGTCAAAAGAGCCAAAAAACACCGCAAACACATTGTTTTGCCAGAGGGTAATGACGAGCGCATCCTCCTTGCAGCCTCCCGACTATTGGCTATGGATGTGGTCGATATGACTCTGATTGGTAACCAAAAAGACATAGAAAATAAGGTTGCAGAGTTAGGTATTGCTTTTGATTTTTCAAAAATAAAAATTACCAATCCTATAGCATCTGCCAAATACCAAGATTATGCCAATACGTACTACGAATTGCGTAAAAACAAAAATGTAACCATCGCAATGGCACGAGATCTAATCGAAGATGTTTCTTACTTTGGTACCATGATGGTCTACAAAGGCGATGCAGACGGAATGGTTTCGGGGGCGGCGCACACTACCCAACATACCATTTTGCCAGCATTACAATTTATTAAAACCAAACCCAACTCTAGTGTGGTTTCGTCTGTGTTTTTTATGTGTTTAGAAGACCGAGTATCCGTATTTGGAGACTGTGCCATAAATCCGAATCCAACTGCAGAACAACTAGCCGAAATTGCTATTTCTTCTGCCGATTCGAGCAAAGCCTTTGGTATAGAACCCAAAATTGCTATGCTATCGTATTCCTCGGGATCTTCTGGCAAAGGGGATGAGGTCGAAAAAGTAAGAAAAGCCACTGAGATAGTCCGACTAAAACGTCCGGATCTAAAAATTGAAGGCCCAATACAATATGATGCAGCCGTAGATATGGAAATAGGCCAAAGCAAAATGCCAAACTCCGAAGTAGCCGGACAAGCAACAGTCCTTATTTTTCCGGATCTAAACACCGGAAACAATACCTACAAAGCCGTACAAAGAGAAACCGGAGCCTTAGCCATAGGACCCATGCTACAAGGTTTAAACAAACCCGTGAATGATTTAAGTAGAGGCTGTACCGTAGATGATATTATAAATACAGTAGTAATTACTGCCATACAAGCCCAAGGGTTATAAAAAAAAATCTTTTTAGAATCTTTCGGGTTCGTCTAAAAATAAACCAAAGTACGCCATAAACCCTCTCCATATAACCGAGTAGGTTAGGGAGCATAAAATACTGATACAATGAAAATAGTTATCCTAAATTCAGGAAGTTCGTCTATTAAATACCAATTAATAGCAATGCCTAGTCAAGAAGTAATTTGTAGCGGTATGATTGACAGAATAGGCCTTGAAACCTCCAATCTAACCTATCAAACCTCTACAACCAATCTCGAAGAAACCCTACCCATTGCTAACCATAAAATCGGTTTAGAAAAAATTGCACAACTACTCCGAGATCCAAATATTGGAGTAATCCAATCTACCCAAGAAATCAACGCCGTAGGACATAGAGTAGTCCATGGTGGGGCGAGTTTTTCGGACACAGTCCTTATTGATCAAGGAGTCAAAGATAAAATTAAAGAACTTTTTGCATTAGCGCCATTACACAATCCGGCCCATTTATTAGGTATTACTGTTGCTCAAGAAATTTTTGCAACAGCAAAACAAGTAGCCGTGTTTGATACTGCATTTCATCAAACCATTCCAGAAATAGCCCATAAATTTGCCATACCCAATTCTTTTTTGACCCAAAACAAAATACGTATGTATGGATTTCATGGCACCAGCCACAAATACGTATCCGAAAAAGCAATGGCATATTTGCCCCAAAAAGCTAAAATTATCAGTATTCATTTAGGCAATGGCTGTAGTATAACCGCCATTAAAGACGGAAAAAGCATAGACCACAGCATGGGATTTTCGCCTGCTAATGGATTAATAATGGGAACCAGAAGTGGAGACATAGACCACTCTCTTATCTTTTATTTAATAGACACTCTAGGATATAGCAGTCAACAAGTAAATACCTTGTTACTCAAAGAAAGCGGTATGTTAGGGCTAACCGGTTTTAGTGATTTGAGAGAAATAGAATCTCAGGCAGCACAAGGAAATGAAGACTGCCAATTGGCATTAGCCATGAACGCCTACCGTATCAAAAAACACATCGGATCTTATGTTGCAGTTCTCAATGGTCTTGATGCTCTAGTGTTTACGGCAGGTATAGGAGAAAACTCCTCGTATATCCGCAACTTGGTATGCACCGATATGGATTATTTTGGTATAGAGCTGGATACCTCCAAAAACCAAATTCGTTCTAAAGAAATTAGAGAAATCAACACCGCTACCTCCAAAACCAAAATTCTGGTAATCCCTACCAACGAAGAACTGGAAATAGCCAATCAAGTTTATGAACTCCTAACAAGCTAAGCACAATACCTTGCGCAAACAAAATCAGTATAGCTTGTTCTAACAGCCAAAAGAGGCGGTTTTTAATACCTAAAAACCGCCTCTTTTGTAGTTGTTTATTCCTTTCCGAAGCAACTTATAGCCTAAAAATACCTCCAAAAGCAATTATCCTTTGAAAAAAGAAAAAATCTTGCGAAGCGCTATCTTCACTACTTTGCGTAGTACGGATGTCCTGCATGTTGATGTATCCACCTTTTAATTCGGCCTGAACATAAAAATATTTAAAAAACGTAACATTTAGACCCGCCTTTATAGAGGCACCAAAACCCGAAACATGAAAATCATCGTGTCGATCCTTACTTAATACCTTGGCATTTGTCTTAGGGTACAACAATCCCATTCCAACACCTTCGGTTAGGTTTACCTGAATTTTATCGGTGTTATGTATCCTAAAAAAAGCCGAAACATCATCGTGTCTTGAAAATTCAGTATTTACATAATTCAAACCATCGGTATGCTCAAAGGTCAAAAAATCCCGAGTTAACAAAACCTGGTTTGGATCCCCAACTACGGTTTCATTATAGGTACCTTTATTGGGGTATTGCCCATTATAATTTACCGTTTGCTCTTGCGTCATCACATATTTCATATGGTCCACTCCCACAGCAATACTGTAATGGTCGTCGATAAAATATCCCATTCTAAAATTAGTTTGCGGAATAGTCATTCTTGCAGGATTAATATAATCTACATGCCATCCTTTGGGTTTGTCATGCGCAGCCACATTATTTAGAGTAAAAGAATAATCCGCCCCCTTAAATGTAATGTCCGATTTAGAATAATTTTCTCGATTGCCTCCCCAAGACACAAAAAACTTCCCCTTGTTATGAGCCGTGAATGCCTCTGGAGCCACCTTTTGATCTTGAGCAGTGGCATCATATAACCCCATCAGGGCAAAAAATGCAGCGTATACAAATATTTTTTTCAAAACAATTAAAAGGTATTAATAGTTTGTCTAATAGCAACCAATTTAGTCATCAAAGCCTCAAAATAGTCCAAATGCAACATATTAGCACCATCACTCTTTGCGTTTGCAGGATCAAAATGTGTTTCGATAAAAATACCATCCACACCTACAGCAATCCCAGCCTTTGCAATGGTTTCAATCCTATCTGGTCTACCACCCGTAACACCAGCAGTTTGGTTGGGTTGTTGCAAAGAATGCGTAACATCCAGCACCGTTGTAGCATATTCTTGCATAGTTGGAATACCTCTAAAATCAACAATCATGTCTTGGTATCCAAACATAGTTCCACGATCCGTGACCATAATATTTTGGTTATTGCAATCCAAAACCTTTTGAACGGCATGCTTCATGCTCTCAGGGCTCATAAACTGTCCTTTCTTCAAGTTGACCACCTTTCCGGTAGTAGCTGCAGCCACCACCAAATCGGTTTGGCGCACCAAAAACGCAGGAATTTGCAAAACATCCACATACGCCGCCGCCATAGCAGCATCTTCATTAGTATGGATATCCGTAACCGTAGGCACACCAAAGCTTTTAGAAACCTTTTCAATAATCTTTAACGCTTTTTCGTCTCCAATACCCGAAAAACTATCAATCCTAGATCGATTGGCTTTTTTAAACGAACCTTTAAACACAAACGGAATAGCCAATTTATCCGTAATTCCCACTAATTTTTCGGCAATTCGCATAGCCATATCCTCCCCTTCAATAGCGCAAGGCCCAGCCAATACAAAGAAATTGCCACTATCGGTATGTTTAATTTGAGGTATTTGTTGTATATTCATAAGAGTTTATTTTAAGCTGTAAAGGTAACCATGATTTGCCGTTTAGCCGTAACCCAAAGCCCCTTTTTTGCATACATTAACAGTTCTATTTTGGAGCTATTTCCTGCTATACGCTTGTATCTTCTTGTTTTTAAAGAAAAAACAAGAAGGATACCGCTGCTATCAGGGCTAATGCGCAGCAGCCGAAGCCTCTTTTTTTAGACCAAACCCCACAGGAACCGCCAAAATTCCTTTTTCATAAATATTCATGTACAACACAACAGGCGTTTTTAATCCCTGCCATTCAATTTGATACACATCCAGTAAGCCAACGCCCAGATCACTTCTTTTGGTAGGAAACGGACAACAGCTCTCTAGCTTCTTGAAAACAATTTTTTCGCCCTTAGGTCCCGTCAAAGCATTCAAAAAACGCTGTTGGTTAATGGTATCGTTTTGTGTGCTATAATAAAAAATATTGATAGGATACGCTTTATCATAACCATATTTTTTATCCGTACTGTATTGCGTAATCACAAACGTATTAGCAGCAGAGAGACTCGGAATAGGAGCATCGTCAACTACATTTTTTAAAGTAGATTTACTACCCCCACACGAAGCTAGTCCCAATACAACTAGCAAACAGCTATAAAACCATCTATTTTTCATAATCAATATTTTAGTAAAAAAAGACCCAAAAAGCACCACAAATATAAGCAGCACCACAAAAGTAGGCATAGTTGCCATAAAAAAAGCACAGCAATCGTAGAAATGAGAATTTTAGAATGCCTATTTTTGTCACAAATAAATAAATTATGACTATTTTTTTTCAAACATGGCCTTGGTATCTTTCTGGCTTTATTATTGGTTTAATAATGCTTTGTTTGACCTATTTTGGCAAGTATTTTGGTATGTCGTCTAATTTACGCACCATGTGTTCCATGGCAGGTTTAGGCAAGCGCGTATCTTTTTTTGATTTTGACTGGAAAGCACAACGCTGGAACCTAGCAGTTGTTCTAGGAGCCATGCTAGGAGGATTTGTAGCCGTTACTTTTATGAGTGCTCCCTCCAATGTAGCCATTAACCCCAAAACCATTGCCCAATTGGCCGCCTTAAATATTGATGCTCCCAACGGCAAATTGGTTCCAGAAAGCCTCTTTGGAATGCACGTATTCCAATCTCCAAGCGCAATAGCATTATTGCTCCTAGGAGGACTATTGATCGGTTTTGGAACCAGATATGCTGGCGGTTGTACCTCAGGACATGCCATCTCCGGACTAAGTAATTTACAACTCCCGTCCCTAAAAGCCGTTGTTGGCTTTTTTATAGGAGGATTAATTATGACGCATCTTATTTTTCCTTTAATTTTTTAAGATTATGAAAGTAGTAAAATATATACTAATAGGTTTTATTTTCGGAATTGTCCTAACCAAGTCCGAAGCAATATCTTGGTACCGCATATACGAGATGTTTCAGTTTCAGTCTTTTCATATGTACGGCATCCTATTTACCGCAGTACTCACCGGAGTCATTGGGGTTCAAATAATAAAAAAATACCAGATACCAGACGCCAAGGGTATGCCAATTGTAATTGCCGACAAAGAACCGGGTACTACAAAATATGTACTAGGAGGTATTTTATTTGGATTAGGCTGGGCATTGGTAGGTGCGTGTCCTGGACCCATTTATATTTTGTTAGGAGCAGGTTTTTGGAGTGTAGGCGTGGTGTTGTTGGGCGCTTTATTGGGTACATATTTATACGGTGTTTTTAAAGACAAGTTACCGCATTAATAGCCTTTTTATACCCCTAAAAAACCTTTTTTGGGAGCAAAAAAACACTATTTTTGAGCATGCAATTTCAAAATGCCTATCACAATTAAGTATTGCGCCACTAAATAAGTGGTCATAATCAAAAAAGAAGAAGACACAATTGGATTACAAAATTTATTAAATCCAAGCATGCTATCCGAACAGACAAAAAATACAGCTCCCACTAAAACATAGTAATTGACAGGTTTTGGCCAAGTCAAAAACCCTTTAAAGGCAAACAATAACATCGTAGCAATACCTAAAGCATATACAAATACCGCTAGGGTCAAATTTCCTAAATTAGGAAACAAAATAGCAAAGAATACGAGTAGGTAAGTTATAATTACGGTAATCCCAATCCAGTAACGTGCCTTATGTGGATTTTGTTTTATGGACTGGTTAAACAACACAATGTAAAACAGATGCGAAACCAAGAAAGCCAATAAACCAAAAATAAAATAATATGCTTCAAGATCTGCAAAAAGCAGCAAGCAATCTCCTATCCACGAAAAAAAAAGTGCCGCAAGAAGCATTTTTTTGGATTTAAAGCCCCCACTAAAATAAACCCCAGCAAATAACAAGGGCATCAAAATAGGCTTCATAACTGCAGCAACAAGCGGCAAGTCTAAAAAAACTATCAAAAGATAGATGCTACTAAAGGCAAGGTAAAATGGCATTATTGGTGTGGTTTTCATAATGATTTTTAGGGGTGTCTAAATACTTTAAAAACGCCAAACACTAAGTCATGGCAAGGGGGTGTTTTACCAAAAAAGCGTTCTAATAAATTCTAGTACAGAATAAATTAGAACGCCTAATTGGTTTGTGTAATTAACTCTAAATTTAATTAGATTATTTCAGCACTAATGCCTGCTTCCAGCAATTGAGAACATTGTGGTTTTAGTTTGTTCAATGGGCCCGTTTTTACAGTACATTTTCCATTATAATGCACAATTAAAGAACATTGTTCTGCTTGTTCTGGTGTGTGCTCACAAACACGAATTAAGGTTTCAATTACATGATCAAAAGTGTTTACGTCATCATTATAAACAATGATTTCGTTGTTTAAGGTAGGCACTTCTTTGCGATGGACTTTTTCTCTTACTTTTTCTTTAGTACTCATTTTTTTGTACGTTTTGATTTCGTAAATATTTAATTTAGCTACTAATTTACGTATTTTAAAGAAACCCAATTGTTTCTTTCTAATTTTTTAACAAAAGTCAGCCCTTTTTCTACACAACAAGCATCAATAAACGGAATATCTTCTTGATAAAAACCACTTAATAATAAAATTCCTTTTGGGTTTAAGCTTGCTACATAACTTTGCATGTCATTCAATAAAATATTTCTGTTGATGTTTGCAATAATCAAATCGTATTTTTTGTCTTCTAACAAAGCAGCTTCTCCTTCATAGACCGTTATGTGCTTGCAGTTGTTGCGCTGGGCATTTTCTACAGAGTTTAAATAGCACCAGTTGTCAATATCTATGGCGTCAATGGGTTGTGCGCCTTTCATTTCTGCCAAAATAGCCAATATGGCGGTACCGCAACCCATATCAAGCGTTTTTAATCCGTTAAGGTCTAATGCTAATAAATGTTGGATCATCATGTGTGTTGTTTCATGGTGTCCGGTTCCAAAACTCATTTTAGGCTCAATTATAATATCAAATGCAGCAGTTGTTTTGGGATGAAAAGGTGCGCGTACATGGCATTTGCCATCTACATCAATTGGTTCAAAATTCTTTTCCCATTCTTCATTCCAATTTACTTGTTCAATCTCTTCAAAGGTATATTCTATTTTAAATTCGGCCGATTTTAAAATCTGGATGCTATCCAAAATTAGGGTATCCCAGAGTTCTTTTTGTACAAAAGCATCTATTCCGGTTTCTGTTTCAGTAAAGCTCTCAAAGGCAGTTTCGCCTAATTCTGCAATTAGTATTTCTGCACCCAATTGTCTTGCTTGTGCGTTATCTTCTGCGTTTTTTGGCTCTATAGTAAAGTGGTATCCTATATAAATATTTGACATGGTGGTTTTTTTTTGCAAAGGTACTGTTTCTGCGTTATGGACAATTATAAAAATAGTAAAAGCGGTAAAATAGCTTTATTTTACCGCTTTGGTACTCTAATTTAGGGTATTTAGATTGCATTTATGATGGCTAAAAAATCGGCTGCATTCAAAGCAGCTCCACCAATAAGCCCGCCATCTACATCTGGTTTGGAGAAAATTTCGGAGGCGTTTTCGGGCTTTACGCTTCCGCCGTAAAGTATGCTTACATCTTCGGCAATTGTAGCACCAAAGTTTTTACGAATAATCTCTCTAATAAACCCATGCATTTCTTGTGCTTGTTCTGCAGAGGCTGTTTCGCCGGTACCAATTGCCCATACTGGCTCATAGGCCAAAATAATGTTTTTCCAGGCAGCGTCTTCTATATGAAACAAACCGTCATGCAATTGGTTTTGTACAACGTTAAAATGTTGTTGCTTTTGTCGGTCTTTTAATTCTTCTCCAAAACAAAAAATCACCTTCATTTCATGCGCTAGTGCAGTGCTTACTTTGTTGGCAATCAATGCATCTGTTTCATGAAACAGGGCTCTTCGTTCCGAATGTCCTAATATTACGATCTTTACGCCAATATTGGTGAGCATTTCGGCCGAAATTTCGCCAGTAAAAGCACCACTTTCTGCTTGATGCATGTTTTGGGCAGCAACATCTATGGATATAAACTCTAAATGATCCACTGCAGATGCCAAATTTACAAATGTAGGTGCTACAATTACCTGAGTGTCAGACTCTGTAGGTATTTCGGCAATTAACTCATTAAGTAAATCTTCTGTTTGTTCTGCATTTTTGTGCATTTTCCAGTTTCCAGCTACTATTTTTTGTCTCATTTTAGTTCTTTTAAGGGTACTGTTTTACTTGTTATTTGGGGTTATTTTAAGCTTGTTAGGGTAGTTTTTATGGTATCAAAATCCGTTTCGACAGCATGATACAGAACAATTTTGCCTGTTTTATCAACAATAATGTATCTCGGGATCCAGTCTAAATCTATAGCATCTGCAAACACGCCTTGCATTTGATCGTTTGCCATAAAATGTGCCCCTTTTAGAGCGTATTTTTCAAGGCCAATTTCCCAAGCTTGTGCGGTTTTGTCCATAGAGATAAAAACGTATTCCACCTCTGGATTGCTCTCTTGCAAGGCTTTGATTTTTGGCATTGCTTTGACACAATCGCCGCACCAAGATGCCCAAACTTCTATAAGTACTGTTTTGCCTTGGTGTTGTTTTAAAATATCTTGAAAAGCTACTTGTTCTCCTTGCGGATTTAGTAAAGTTTCGGATAAGGCTTCTTGACTGAAAGAAGTTTTTTCTGTATTTGGTTTTATGCAAGATAGGGTCAGTAATGCAAGTAGTAAAGTGAGTCGTTTTTTCATTTTCATTTTGTTTTAAACAAAGTTAAACAAACCTTTGGAATGGTTTTCAGGAATTAGTTGTTTTAATTACGATAACCAACAATTTCAAGCAAGGGAACTATGGATAAACTGTTTTATTGGGTTAGAATTTTGCAGCTATTACGAGATTCTAATTTTAGGGTCTAAATAAGCATAAATGAGGTCTACTAGTATGTTGATTATTACAAAAGTGGTCGAAATAACCAGTACGGCGCCCATAATAACCGGTAGGTCTAAGTTGTTTAGGGCTTCCACAATTTCTTTGCCTAAACCATTCCATCCAAAAATATACTCTACAAAAACTGCTCCAGCAAGCATGGAAGCAAACCAGCCTGAAATAGCTGTAATTACAGGGTTTAAAGAGTTTTTTAAGGCATGTTTACGAATGATTTGAAATTCAGACAATCCTTTAGCCCGGGCAGTTCTGATATAATCTTGCCCCAGGGTTTCTAACAAAGAATTTCGCATTAATTGAATTACTACCGCCAACGGACGAATACCTAATACAATAGCCGGCAAAAGAATGTTTTTCCATTGTAGGTAACTTCCGTTGCCCAAGTCATCCACTTCATACAAACTACCAGTCATGTTAAGGTGGGTGTATTTTTGCAAAACAAACCCAAAGAGCCAAGCAAATAATATGGCACTAAAAAAAGAAGGAACACTCATCCCTAAAGTACTCAAGAGTGCAATACTGCGATCGATCCAACTGTCTTTGTGTAGGGCAGACACAATGCCTAAAATAATCCCAATTGCAATGGCAATCACAATGGCAAAAAGTGCCAAAACAGCTGTGCTGGGCAGGGTGTTTCCAATAATTTGAGATACTTTTTTGCCGCTTTTTTGAAAACTCTCGCGCAAATAAGGCATTTTGATTACAGTGGTTGTTTCTGCTGTACTAAATAGAGGAATTGCGGTATATTTTTGTTCACTCAAATAAGTGTAGTCCGTGTGGAGGTTGCTATGAAAAGAAATAGGAGATACGTCATTTAAATAATATACGTATTGGGTGGTTAGGGGTTTATCAAAACCATATTTTTTTTTGATTAAGGCAAGTTGTTCGGAGTTTTCATTTTGATCTAACATCATTCTGGCTGGATCACCCGGCAGAACATGAAATAAAAAAAAGATAACCGTAATCACACCATAGAGCGTAAGCAGTGCATAGCCTAGTTTATTTAAAAAGTATGTAAGCATTTTTAGTGGGGTATAATAGTGTCAGAAAGCCTTAGAAAGCCTTAGAAGGAATTAGAACGAAGGCTTTCTGGACTAGGGTAAATTACCATTTCAGATCCGAAATGTCATTATAATGTACTTTTTGTATAATGGTGCCTTTTTGGAGCACAATAATACTTGGATTGGCTCTTTCAATTGTTTTTAGCGTAATGGCATCACAGGTGTAGTAGTCAAAATCTAAATGGTATTTTTCTTTGGCTTTGGTAATTTCTTCTTGGGAAGAATTGGTCATTCCAATCATTTTATAGCCTTTGGATACCGCTACTTTATTTAGTTTTTGGAGTGCAGACATCCCTGCTTGGTCCGCCAGAGTCAAGTCATAACTTACTGCTAGTAGTACTTTCGGCTCCTGTAACAATTCGTCTTTATAGTCTGTGTTTTCTTTGATCATCGTAAAATCATGAATAGGTGGGACGTAACCCTCGCTAATTACATGGTCTTTTCGGTCTACAAAAGTAGCTCCTTCTGGCAGATCCATTAAATCGGCTTCTTTGAATGGCGTATCTACCCCATTTACGTTATAAATAAATACCATTTCAACCACAGATTGTGGCGCACCTTCTGGAATTTGCATTCCTTGAGTAATATTAGTACCCACACTATAGGGTCTAAAATCTATAATTGGCAAATGATTTAATACCCAAACAGCCAACAACATACATACAACAATGCTGGCATAGGTTAGCATTTTAGATACTGCGGTGTTAAAGAACGGTTTTACTAGCGAAACGTTACATGCTAGTATTAAAATAAAAAACAACAATACCATATCTTTAGTAAATGATTGCCAAGGGGTTAGTTTTAGAGCATCTCCAAAACAGCCGCAATCTTTAACTACATCAAAATAGGCAGAATAAAAGGTCAAAAAGCTAAACAATACAATCATTACCAACAAGCTCCAAATGGTTATTTTGGACTTGTAACCAAGGAGTAAGAGTACCCCCAAAACTACCTCTAGGAGCACCAAAAACAACGCTAAACCTAACGAAAATGGCACCAAAAAAAGCAGATTAAATACCGGTTCACTAAAATATTCGGCCAATTTATACGAAAATCCTACGGGATCATTTAGTTTAATCAGCCCAGAAATAATAAATAATAATCCTACAAATATTCTCGAAAATTGAGTGATGGCATTTTTCATATCCTAAATATATTTAATTGTTAGAACCCATTAATAGTAATGCAAAAATAGCATAATTAATCATATCTTGGTAATTGGCATCAATACCTTCAGACACTACTGTTTTACCGTTATTGTTTTCTATTTGCTTGACACGCAATAGTTTTTGTAAAATTAAATCCGTCAAGGAGCTTACTCTCATTTCGCGCCAAGCCTCCCCATAATCATGGTTTTTTGCCTCCATCAATGTTTTGGTGATTTTTACCTTGGCATCATATAGAGTTGTGGCTTGTTCGGTGTTTAAATCAGGTTGTTCCACCACGCCTAGTTCAAGCTGAATCAAAGCCATGAGTGCATAATTGATGATTCCTATAAACTCTCCTTTTTCATCTTCATCAATTTTTCGGACATCATTTTCTTGTAAACTACGGATGCGTTGGGCTTTAATAAAAATTTGATCCGTTAGAGAGGGTAGTCTTAAAATGCGCCACGCGCTACCATAATCTTGCATTTTATTAATAAATAAAGAACGACACAGGGTGATTATTGTATCGTATTCTTGAGAAGTATTTGCCATTATATTAGGAGTTGTTTTGGTATAAAATTTGCTCAAAAATAGGGATAATTTTAAAAAAAAATACGGTTTGTGGTCTAAAGTTATCTTAATACCTTTGTTTGCCCTTATCTGCTGTATTTTTGCTTAGATAGGGATTCAAAAAACCAAAAACCAATGACAATAAATTGTAAAGGCCAATTGATTGATTTAAGCGTTCCTAAAGTTATGGGAATTTTAAACGTGACACCGGATTCTTTTTTTGATGGCGGAAGTTATAGCAACCAAAAAGCTGTTTTAGATCAGGTAGAAAAAATGCTAACAGAGGGAGCTACCTTTATAGATGTTGGAGCCTGTTCTAGCAAGCCCAATGCGGCTCTAGTTACCCAATCAGAAGAACTACAGCGTATCGTAGCTGTAGTACAGTGGATACAAAAGTATTTTCCGGAGGTTATTCTCTCTATAGATACCTACAGAGCCAGTGTTGCCGCCACTTGTTTGGATCATGGTGCGGCTATGATTAACGATATTGGAGCAGGACATCTGGATGACGGCATGCTAGAGGTGGTTGCAAAATACCAAGTGCCCTACGTTATGATGCACCTGCGTGGCACCCCACAAACCATGCAACAACACACCAACTACCAAGACATTGTAAAAGAAATGGTGTTGTATTTTGCAGAGCGTATACACAAAGCCAGAAGCTTAGGTATTTCGGATTTAATTGTAGATCCTGGATTTGGATTTGCCAAAAACCTGGACCAAAATTATGAAGTATTGCAAAAAATGGAGCTGTTCCAAACCCTTGAAGTGCCTATTTTAGTAGGTTTTTCCAGAAAATCCATGATTCAGAAAGTATTGGGAGTTACTGCCCAAGAAGCCTTAAATGGCACCACGGTTTTGAACACCTTGGCTCTTACCAAAGGGGCGTGTATTTTGCGAGTTCATGACGTTAAAGCAGCAACAGAATGTATAAAATTGTACCATCAACTAAATAAATAATAATGAAGTATAGTATTTTAATAGCGGTTTTGTTTTTATTTTCTTGCAACAATAAAGAAACCATCTTATTGCCAAAGGCCAATGTTAGTGTGGTGGCGGATGTACAAGACCATTCTCCAATTTACCTTTTTTTTAGAACCAAAAACCAAGATACGCTAACCGAAGTAAACCGAAAAAACAGCATCATCACTACAAATTGGATCCTAAATATTGACAAACGCTTGCCTTTGCGTGTTGTGATTCCGGAGGTAATTAAATTACAAGAAAAAAAGCGAAAAGAAAAAGCGCACAAAAACGAAAAGGCTGAGAATTATTATGCCTACGCAGATAGCATTGCCAAAAATATGGCCTTTTTTCCTTTTACAAAAGTGTATTATAAAATGCAAAAACCAGCACAAGATGGGCTTGTGATTTATTTCAAAAAAAATTCAGATTCTGTCTCTATAGCTAATACAACCTTAAAAGTAAACCAAGTTGTAGACTATATCCACCAAAAAAATGGTGTACTTGCCCCTAAAGTGGTTTTGGCTTTTGATAAAAACATGTGTTTTGAACAATACATCCAACACAAAATAGCAGTTAGAGCACTAACAGAATCTAAGAATGTTGTTTGGTCCGAATATGTTTTTTAAACCTTATTGGTGGTGGTAGGGTTCGTTTTTTAGAATAGTAAACCCTCTGTATACTTGTTCTATAAAAAACAAACGAACCATTTGGTGCGAAAACGTCATGGAGGAGAGCGAGATTTTGCCTTTTGCCTTAGCGTAGACCGCATCAGAGAAACCATAAGGGCCACCAATGACAAAAACTAGGGTTTTGATACCAGAGTTCATTTTTTTTTGTAATTCTTCCGAAAAAGCCACACTAGAGAATTTTTTGCCGTTTTCATCCAACAAAACAAGTTGGTCTGTAGGGGTGATTTTGGATAAAATTAGTTCTCCTTCTTTCTCTTTTTGTTGGTTTTCAGAAAGATTTTTGACATTTTTGATATCCGGAATACTTTCTAAATCAAATTTAACATAAAAAGAAAGCCTTTTGGTGTATTCTTCTATTAAGGATTGTAAGGCTTTGTGATCTGTTTTGCCAATAGCGAGAAGTTTAATATTCATTAGTAGGGTGGTTTTTAAAACAAAAAATAGCTTTAGCTGAACCGAGTCAAAGGTCTTACAAATGGCAACGATTTTATAATTAGAGTGCGCAAAATACCTTCTTTTGCTTAAAGCAGCGCAAATATACTAGATTTAAAACAGTAGATGCTGCAATTTGTTGCTTAAAGCGATAGTCTAGGTAGAGTCCAAGTCGGTTTTGTTCTGTAAAACAGCATCTTGGAGGCCATACTTTTTTTAGGCTTCCAATTCTAACAAAAGAGTACTAGCCGCGCAAAGCAAAGCCCAATACGCATCTGCTAAAAGGCACTAAAAAACAAATTTTTATGTCCACAAAAAAAGAAGTACTTTAGCAGTATAAAATTTGTACAAAATGATTAGTCAACAACAATTGGAGCAAGAATTACAACTATTAATTGCAAATGCCATACGCGAAGATGTAGGAGATGGAGACCATAGTTCTTTAGCCTGCATTCCGGCTACAGCACAAGGAAAAGCCAAGCTTTTAGTCAAAGACAATGGCATTATAGCTGGAGTAGCTTTTGCCAAAATGATTTTTGACTATGTGGATCCAAGTTTGGTTCTCGAAACGTTTATTGCAGATGGTAGCCCAGTGAAGCATGGCGATGTTGTTTTTCATGTATCGGGTAGTTCGCAATCTATTTTAAAAGCAGAACGCATGGTTTTAAACTCCATGCAACGCATGTCTGCCATTGCCACCAAAACCAATAGTTATGTAAAATTGCTAGAAGGAACCCAAACCAAAATATTGGACACACGCAAAACAACACCAGGTTTTAGAGTTGCCGAAAAATGGGCCGTAAAAATAGGCGGAGGCGAAAACCACCGTTTTGCACTCTATGATATGGTGATGCTCAAAGACAACCATATTGATTTTGCCGGAGGTATTGGCTTGGCTATAGCCAAAACAAAAGCCTATCTTAAAGACACGAACAAAGACTTGAAAATTATAGTTGAAGCCAGAGACCTAGACGAAGTAAAACAAATACTTCAAGCAGGAGGCGTGTACCGCATTTTGTTAGACAACTTTGATTACCAAACGACCAAACAAGCCGTCCAATTAATAGCAAATCAATGCCTAACAGAATCTTCTGGAAACATCAATGAAGATACCCTACGCCATTATGCAGACTGTGGCGTTAATTACATTTCGTCCGGAGCCTTAACACACTCTATCTACAATATGGATCTGAGTTTAAAGGCCATATAAACTATTTGGCAAGGTTTTGGTTGCATAAATTCTGGTATTCCAAATTTGGATATAGGTAATTTGTGACACCAACTTATTTTTTTAATTTTTATAAAAAAAAACATAAAGTCCCTTTTTTGCAGCCGCAATTCAAACCAAAACGTATCGTTGATGTCTACAGAAATTGAACAAAAAATAGATAAAATACCCGTATTGAGGAATATTATCTCTGCTCTAAAAAAAATAAAACTTCCTTGGCTAGAAGGACTAACCCTCTATGATTTATTAGAATTGTATGGTCTAGGCATTGCCGAAGGAGCCTTGTCCAATAGAGCAGGAGCAATTGCTTTTAGTTTTTTTATGGCATTATTTCCTTTTGCATTATTTATTTTAAATTTAATTCCGTATATTCCCATAGAAGGATTTCAGGATGATTTTTTAAAATTTGTAGAAAACGGCGTACCTCCCAATACCTTTTATGCCATATCCAACATTGTAAATGATATTTTGCATAACAGCCATTCGGGATTGTTATCTTGGGGTTTTTTGCTATCTATTTTTTTGATGGCAAACGGATTGAATGCCATTTTGGGAGGCTTTGAAAACTCCAGACATATAGTAGCAAAAAGAGGTTTTTTGAGACAATATTTAGTAGCCCTAGGCATCTCGGTACTACTATCTATATTATTAATTGTGACCGTTGCAACCATTGTAGTATTTGAAATTTTTATACAAAAATTAACCGCAAGAGAGTTTCTAAGCGAAAAAATACCCTTAATGGTATTGGGGCGTTACCTGTTTTTGATCGTAATGATACTGGTTACTACCTCTATACTATTTAAATTTGGAACCAAACAAGTCAGGCGTAGGTCTTTTATTTCAATAGGCTCTGTTTTTACCACCCTATTTACGATCATAACGTCCTATTTTTTTGGAATATGGGTCGTCCGATTTTCAAAATACAATGAGCTATACGGTTCTATTGGAACCCTACTAATAGTCATGTTTTACATCTGGATCAATTGCATGATTCTTTTACTGGGATTTGAACTTAATTTGGCTATAAATCAATTAAAAAACAAAAAGATAACCCGCTTAAAATAAGAATAATAACTAATTTTATAGTAAGTTTGATAAAAATCAGGAGCTAATTCCTGCTGTACGCTGTATCCACGCCCCAAAAAGCGTGGGATGCCGCTTCCATCAGGGCTAAAAAAACCACATTATGAAAAAACGAATCACCACCCTTGTTTTAGTATTTGTAACCACGATTTTCTATTCTCAAGAAGTAATCGGAAAATG
Source organism: Flavobacterium crassostreae (assembly GCF_001831475.1). NCBI lineage: Bacteria > Pseudomonadati > Bacteroidota > Flavobacteriia > Flavobacteriales > Flavobacteriaceae > Flavobacterium > Flavobacterium crassostreae. The sequence continues at coordinate 1,950,501 of NZ_CP017688.1, forward strand.
GAAAACAATAGACGACCAAACCGGAAAAGCAAAATCCATAGTAGAGATTTATGAAAAATCAGGTAAAATTTACGGAAAAGTAGTAGAAATACTAGATGCCTCCCACGCCAAAGATTTATGCCAAAATTGCCCAGGAGAAGATGCTAAAAAACCAATCTTGGGATTAAATGTAATCAAAGGTCTGTCCAAAGATGGCACAGAATACAACTCCGGAGAAATCATAGATCCCAAAACGGGCAAAATATACAAATGTTTGATAGAATTAGAACAAAAAGACAAGCTAAAAGTACGTGGTTATATAGGCTTTGCTCTAATGGGAAGAACACAGTATTGGTATCGGGTCAAATAAACCAGTATTTTTGTAACCCAATAAACCAGTATTCTAACCCCAATAGTATCCCCAATAAATGCATTTTTTTGTAGAAGTAATACTGCCGCTCTCTCTTGCTAAAACCTTTACCTATAGCGTTTCGGAGGCAGAGTATCATTTTATCCAACAAGGGATGCGTATCTCGGTCCCTTTTGGTAAAACCAAAATATATACCGCACTGGCTGTTGCAACACACCAAAATAGCCCCACGTTATATGATGCCAAAGAAATCCACGAAATACTGGATCATACTCCTATTGTAACCCCAATTCAAATAACACATTGGCAATGGATTGCAAGTTATTATATGTGTGCCATTGGAGATGTCTATCGGGGCGCCATGCCTAGTGGATTGCTGTTGGAGAGCGAGACAATTATTTCTAAAAAAACCACTAGCAGTACCGATACAAGCACCTTGTCCGACGAAGAATTTTTGATCTATGAAGCCCTAGAACTACAATCTTCATTAAAAGTGCAGGATATTATTGCAATACTGAACAAAAAAAACATATTTCCAACCATTCAAAAATTACTAGACAAAAACATAATAAGCCTTCAAGAAGAAACCCAAGAAACCTACAAGCCCAAATTAGTACGTTACATAAGGTTGCACCCACAATATAACTCGGATCAAGGATTAAGTGCGCTTTTGGAAGTTTTAAAAAAGGCAAACAAACAAAAGGAACTGGTTTTGAATTATTTTCAGTTGCAGGCATCCTACAAAAAACCCATTTCGGTCAAAAAATTAATCGAAACAGCGCAATCCTCTTCGGCAGTTGTCAAAACACTGATTGACAAAGCAGTTTTTGAAGACTATCTAATCCAAGAAGATAGAGTAGATTTTAGTAAAAACCTAACCCAGAAAGACTTGGTTTTGAGCCCAGCCCAACAAAAGGGATTGGAAGAAATAAAAACAGAATTTGCTCAAAAAGAAGTCTGTTTATTGCACGGAGTTACCGCAAGTGGCAAGACAGAAGTGTATATTCAACTCATAGAAGAATATCTTGCAATGCATAAACAAGTGCTTTTTTTGTTGCCAGAAATAGCCTTAACTACCCAGCTAGTATCTCGACTTAGTGCTTATTTTGGCAATAGAATAGCAGTTTTTCATTCCAAATACAACAACAACGAGCGTGTTGAAGTCTGGAGGAACGTTTTACAAAATTCAGACAAAGCCCAGATTGTTATTGGTGCTAGATCTGCATTGTTTTTGCCGTTTTCCAATTTGGGATTTATAATTGTAGATGAAGAGCACGAGCAAACCTTTAAACAAACGGATCCAGCACCACGTTATCATGCCCGAGATACCGCCATTGTGCTTGCAAATTTTCATAAAGCAAAAGTACTATTGGGATCAGCCACCCCCAGTATCGAAACCTATTTTAATGCCACTACGACTAAGTTTGGATTAGTAGAAATCAAAGAGCGTTATGGTAAGGTTAGTATGCCAGAAATTGCCTTGGTGGATCTTAAAGATAAGTATTTTAGAAAAAAAATGACAGGGCATTTTAGTGATACCTTAATAGAGGCTATTACTGCTGCTACAACACTAGGTGAACAAGTGATTTTATTTCAAAACAGGAGAGGATACGCTCCTTTATTAGAGTGCATGACCTGTGGACACGTGCCCCAATGCCAACAATGTGATGTCAGCCTAACGTATCACAAACATAAAAATCAGTTGCGCTGCCATTATTGTGGCTATGCAATAGCCAAACCGACCCATTGCCATGCTTGTTCTAGTATAGAATTAACCACCAAAGGTTTTGGAACCGAGCAAATACAACAAGAGTTGGAACAACTTTTTCCGGATAGCAAAACCGGAAGGATGGATCAAGATACTACACGAGGTAAATTTGGTTTTGAAAAAATTATAAACAGTTTTAAAAATAAAGAAATAGACATTCTGGTAGGCACACAAATGTTGGCCAAAGGATTGGATTTTGACAACGTGAGTTTGGTAGGGATAATGAACGCCGATAATATGCTGTATCATCCTGATTTTAGAGCCTTTGAGAGGAGTTTTCAGATGATGACACAGGTTTCTGGCAGATCCGGAAGATCCCAAAAACAAGGTAAAGTAATCATCCAGACCTATAATCCAGACCACAATACGATACAGCAAGTCACGGTTAATAATTATGCCGGAATGTATAAAGAACAATTGTATGATAGACAAATCTATAAATACCCGCCTTATTTTAGAATTATTAAAATAACCTTAAAGCATCGGGATTACGAAAAATTAAAACAAGGAGCAATGTGGTTGTATCAAGTAATGCATACCAATCTGAATATACCTGTTTTGGGTCCAGAAGAACCAGGAATTAATAGAATTAGAAACGAATACATCCGTACCATAATTGTAAAAATACCGCAGAGTTCTTCTCTAGGAGGAGTAAAAAAAATAATGCAAAAAATGTTGCAAAGTTTTGACGCTGTTGCGCCATACCGAGCTATAAAAGTGAGTGTAAACGTAGATTTTTATTAATCCAAAGACAGGGCTTTTACCAAATCTTCTTTTTTATTTCGGCTCAAAGGGATTTTAGTGGCTCCAATTTCGGCAAATTTACTATTAAAGCGTTCTATTTTATCAATATTTATAATATAGGATTTATGAACCCGTACAAATTTCTTTTTAGACAAATCATTTTCAAAAGCTTTCATGGTAGAGAGCACTAAATTGCTGTCGTCTTCTGTAACCACTCTAACATAATCTCCAAAGGCTTCAATCCACTTTATTTTTGCCGTAAATATTTTAAGTTTTTTGAGATTGCTTTTTATAAAAATATGTTCTCCCTCGTCCTCTTTGGTGTCTGTTTTGAGTAGATACAAATCGATAGCTCTTTTGACTGAGGCATTAAAACGATCTAGCACAATTGGTTTTTGAAGGTAGTCTGTAGCGTCATAATCAAAGGCTTTCATGGCATATTCTGCCTTCGAAGTAACAAATATAATTTGTGGCTTTATTTTTAAACCATCTAAAAAAACAAACCCATTGATCACAGGCATTTCAATATCCAAAAATATTAAATCTACGTCGTTGGTGGTCAGGCAACTCTTTGCTTCAATAGCATTAGAGAAATTACCTACTAAGTGTAAATTAGTATGATTCGTAACTAACTTTGCTATGAGCATTCTTTGTATAGAACTATCATCTACAACAACACAATTTAGTTTCATAAAAGGCAATTATTTTTTAGTTGCGTAAATTTATATTAATTTTTTAAAACCCTAGTATTTATTAGCGTGTTTTTTGCTTTTAAACGATTATTGTCAAAAAAAACTTGTTTGATAGAAAAAAAACCCTACTTTTGCACCCAAATTAACAATAAAATAAATTTTTATGAATCATTATGAAACTGTTTTCATTTTAAATCCCGTTTTATCTGACGTTCAGGTAAAGGAAACAGTAAGCAAATTTGAAGATTTTCTTACTAGTAGAGGTGCTACTTTTGTATCTAAAGAGGACTGGGGTCTTAAAAAAATGGCTTACGAAATCCAAAACAAAAAATCTGGATTTTACCATTTGTTTGAATATAACGTATCGGGAGAGGTTTTGATCGCTTTTGAAACTGAATTCAGACGTGACGAAAGAATTATGCGTTTTTTAACCGTAAGTCTTGACAAACATGCTATCTCTTGGGCTGAAAGAAGAAGAGCAAAACTTAAATCTCAAAAAGCTTAATTATTATGGCAACATTACAACAATCTGCTTCAGGAAAAAAAGACGGGGATATCAGATATCTTACGCCTTTGAACATAGAAACGAACAAACAAAAGAAATACTGTCGTTTCAAAAAATCAGGTATCAAATATATTGATTATAAAGATGCTGATTTCTTATTGAAATTTGTTAATGAGCAAGGAAAAATTCTTCCTCGTCGTTTAACAGGAACTTCATTAAAATACCAAAGAAAAGTGTCTGTAGCTGTTAAGCGTGCACGTCACTTAGCTTTAATGCCATACGTGGCCGATTTATTAAAATAATATTAAAAATAAAGTTGTTGTTCCGATAGCTATCGGGACTAACTTCTATAATACAAGGACAACAACATGGAATTGATTTTAAAACAAGACGTTCAAAATTTAGGATTTAAAGATGACGTAGTAACTGTAAAAAACGGATACGGTCGTAATTATTTAATCCCACAAGGATTTGCTCAATTAGCTACCTCTTCTGCAAAGAAAGTATTGGCTGAAAACCTAAAGCAAAGAGCACACAAAGAGGCAAAAGTAGTTGCTGATGCGCAAGCAATAGCAGAAAACTTAAAAGCTATCGAAATTAAAATTACAGCAAAAGCAGGTGGTGAAAAATTATTTGGTTCTATTACCAATATTGATTTAGCAGATGCTTTAGCAAAAGGTGGTCAAGTAATTGACAGAAAATTCATCACTAGCGGTATCGTTAAACGTACTGGTAAATACACAGCAAGTGTTCGTTTACACAGAGATGTAATTGTAGAATTACCTTATGAAATTGTTGCAGAATAATATCAAAAAGATAATTTTTTGTTATTCAAATATTAAAAATCACTCCTAGGAGTGGTTTTTTTTTTACCTACTTTTTAATAATAAGAATATGAAATACACCCGATTAACCAAAGAACAATTTGAGGAATTAACGCAAGAGTTTACCAATTTTTTAGCCACACAAGCCATTGATAAAGCCGAATGGGACAAAATTAAAACCGAAAAACCAGAAGTAGCAGAACAAGAGTTGGATGTTTTTTCGGATTTAATTTGGGAAGGAGTACTTACCAGGGCAGAATATCTAGAACATTTTTCAAAAAACCATATATTTTTATTTCAAAGTTACGATACCCATGTACAATCTATCGTCTTGAAATCCTTAGTTCCAGAGGTAGATTTTTTGACAAAAGAAGGCTTGCAATGGTTAAGTGACAATATGTTTACCGATACAATTGAAATGAAAACCGGAAGAAAAGAATTTACAGAAGAGCGTAATAGTTCCTTATTTGCTTTAATACAACAAGGTGCTTTTTTGAGTGACGGAAAATTATACCAACAAATTAATCAAATTATTGCCTCTTAATTTTGGGACTATTAATTATTTATTGGCTATTTTAGTACTCCATTTTCAAACACTAAAATAGCCAATTTTTTATTATATGGATATTGCCCAAACCATTGCATCTTTAAGAGAAGAGCTGAATCTTCATAACCATAATTATTATGTTTTAGACCATCCCGTTGTGTCTGATTATGAGTTTGATATCAAGTTAAAACAGCTACAAGAGTTAGAAAATAAATACCCCGAATATTTAGATTTAAATTCTCCAACACAACGAGTGGGAGGGGCGGTAACCAAAAATTTTAAAACCGTATCCCACCAATATCGGATGTACTCTTTGGATAACTCGTACTCTAAAGATGATTTATTAGACTGGGAAAAACGCATTCAAAAAGTTTTGGGTCAAGTACCCTTAAGCTACACCTGCGAATTGAAGTACGATGGTGCTTCTATTAGTATCACCTACCAAAACGGAAAATTACTCCAAGCCTTAACCCGTGGAGATGGTTTTCAGGGAGATGATGTAACCAACAATATCAAAACTATAAAATCCATCCCTCTGCAACTACAGGGCAATTATCCTGATTTATTTGATGTCCGAGGAGAAATTATCTTGCCCTTTGCAGGATTTGAAAAAATGAACCAAGAATTAATAGAAATTGGCGAAACACCCTATTCAAATCCCCGCAATACCGCCTCAGGAAGTTTAAAACTGCAAGACAGTGCCGAAGTAGCCAAACGGCCTTTAGATTGTTTGTTGTATTTTTTGATAGGCAAATCATTGCCATTTTCGACCCAATTTGAGGGCTTACAAGCCGCTAGAGAATGGGGTTTTAAAGTGCCCAATGAAGCCAAGTTAGCAAATAATTTAGAAGAGGTGTTTGCGTTTATTGATCATTGGGATCTACACAGACAGCATTTACCTTATGAAACCGATGGAGTAGTTATAAAAGTGAATAGCTTGCAATACCAAGACGAATTAGGATATACCGCCAAATCCCCTCGTTGGGCCATGGCTTACAAGTTTAAATCCGAACAAGTTAGCACGGTTTTAAATAGTATTTCGTATCAAGTTGGGCGTACTGGTGCCATTACCCCAGTTGCAAATTTGCAAGCAGTACCACTTGCAGGAACTATAGTAAAAAGAGCCTCTTTGCATAATGCAGATCAAATACAAAAGTTAGATATTCGGGTAGGGGATACCGTATTTGTAGAAAAAGGCGGTGAGATTATTCCTAAAATTATAGCCGTAGATCTAAGCAAACGCCCCCAAAATGCTTTAGCTACCACATACATCACACATTGTCCGGAATGTCAAACTTTGCTGGTGCGATCCCAAGGCGAAGCCAACCATTATTGTCCTAATTTTTATGGATGTCCGCCACAAATAATAGGAAGAATTCAGCATTTTATTTCTCGTAAAGCCATGGATATAGAAGGATTAGGAGGAGAAACAGTAGCATTATTGTATCATAACGGATTGGTACAAAACTATGCAGACTTGTATAACATAACTATAGATAAAATTCTTCCATTGGAGCGTATGGCTCAAAAATCTGCAGAAAATTTAATCCTTGGAGTGCAAAAATCCAAACAAATTCCTTTTGAAAGAGTTTTATACGCATTAGGTATCCGTTTTGTTGGAGAAACCGTAGCCAAAAAACTAGCAAAACATTACAAAAACATAGATGCTTTACGTCAGGCTACTTTGTTAGAACTGGTTTTAGTTGACGAAATTGGAGAAAAAATTGCCCAAAGCATACTAGATTTTTTTGCCAACTCCGAAAATAGTAAAAACATAGAACGTCTCAAAGAACAAGGCATTCAATTTGAAGTTATTGAAAAACACAATCCCAACGCCACCACAAAACTGGCGAACAAAACATTTGTAATTTCGGGTGTTTTTACAAAATTCTCGCGAGAAGAGTTAAAAAAAATAATTGAAGACAACGCCGGTAAATTAGCAAGTTCCATCTCCTCCAAAACCCACTATGTGATTGCTGGAGATAATATGGGGCCTGCAAAATTAGAAAAAGCAAACCAATTAAACATACCGGTTTTAACCGAAGATGCGTTCGTAAACCTATTGCATGAAAATTAAAACAATAGCCAAAGTAACCTACTTCTCTGCGGCTTTCTTTACCATTTTATGGAGCACCATTGAAGATAAACAGTGGATGCTATACTCCAAAGCATTGGTATTGCCATCTATAGTGTTTTATTATTTAATCCGAACGCAGTTTAAAATTGATTTTTTAAAAGGAGCTATTTTTTTGTTTTCTTATTTGGGAGCCTTGTATCCTTTATTGTTTCCAGACAAAGACGAAACCGTTTATATTCTGTGTTACTTATTTTCTAACGTTTTATTGTTAGGCTATCTCTTGCCTAATTTTATAAAATGGTATAGCAAATACAGTTACAGTCTGATTCTGATCGTATTCACTAGTGTGCTGCTAACTATTTTGGCCTATTTTATACTGACCTTACAATTTGAAAAAATGCACATTCCTATATTTTATCTGGTAGTGTATGCAATCATCTTGTCTTTTTTGGTGTTTATAGCCGTAGTGGAGTACAACCGCAAGAGCAATAGGTGCAATTCTAATTTACTATTGCTGGCAATTTTGTATCTACTGTCCGATTGTTTTTATATGTTTAATAAATTTTATGTACCCTTTTCTATTTTTAATTTCATCAACGTTTCTACACAGGTTTTTTCGTATTATTTTTTAGTACATTTTTTTATTTTAAATCAAAAAGAAGCATCCAAACTAAACTAAGATAGATTTTCCGTGAGTTTTTTTATTTCTATTAGAATCAAAATAAAAATCAATTCGGCCTAGATTAATGCCATAACAGCCCACTTGGTTGACCAAAACCTCTTTTCCAACAACATTTTGGACCACGGTAGGTTTTTCCAAAAAAGTATGGGTATGACCTCCAATAATCAAGTCAATATCTTGAGTTAATTGCGCTAATTTTAGATCCGAAATTCTGGATTCGTCCCTTTGGTAGGCATACCCAAGATGAGACAAGCAAATAACCACATCACATTGTAGTTCTTTTTTTAAGAGCCGGCTCATCTCTTGACTAATCTCTACAGGATCCTTATAAACGGTTTCCAAATACATTTTTTTATCCACCAACCCCTCCAGTTGAATACCAATACCAAAAATACCAACTTTTATTCCATTTTTATGAAATACCTTATAGGGCTTTATGATTCCATCTAGTAGTGTATTTTTAAAGTCATAATTAGCAGCCACAAAATCAAATTTTGCATGCGGCATTTGTGCATACAAACCATCCATTCCATTGTCAAAATCATGATTTCCAATAGTTGCCAAATCGTATTGCATCATGCTCATGAGCTTAAACTCCAATTCGCCACCATAATAATTAAAGTAAGGAGTTCCCTGAAAAATATCTCCAGCATCCAGCAACAATACATTTGGATTTTCGCGTCTAATAGATGCAATCAAAGCCGCTCTTCTAGCCACACCTCCCATATTGGCATTTCGGGGATCCTCAGGCCCAAAAGGATCAATATGGCTGTGCACATCATTGGTATGCAAGATGGTCAATTGTTTGATAGCAACAGTATCAAAACTATTTAAAGACAACCCTAAGCCAAGCAATGCAGCACCACTACTAGTTTTTTCTATAAACTCTCTTCTTTTCATTTTTAATTTATTTGGAGCTATTTCTTGCTATACGTTACAATCTTTTGGATGCCGTTAAAAAAAAACGGCATCCAAAAGGATTTTCACTACTATCAAGGCTATGGCTTTAGTTTAAAAAATTTTATTTACGTTATTCAACACTAATTCGTTGGTCTATATATCCAGTAATGGTATCGGTTTGTTTAAAATAATCCAACCATATATTTCTCAATTTATAATTCAAATCATACGGTTTGGATCCTTTAGCAAAAAAAGTCATATTGTCTCCACCATTAGCTAAATAATCATTGGTAGCCACATAATACAACTGCTCTTTGTATAAAGGTTTTCCTTGTATCAAAATAGTTTCAGCAAGATTATCTTTAGTAATCCTAAAAGTAAGACCCGACAACGGATGCGCCTTTTTAGTAGCAATAAAATAAGCAATCAGGTCTAATATTTGATCTCCAGTTAAGGCAATTACTACCAGATTATTTTCAAAAGGCATAATTTCAAAAGCATTTCGGGCGGTTACATTCCCTTTTGGCAAAATGGCCCGTATGCCACCACTATTGAGTAGACAAAGAGCAATTTCTTTTTGTTCTTTTTTCCAAAAAACAGCATTTCCGGCCTTTAAAACCACATCAGCCATCAGATTCCCTAGAGTAGATTGTAGGTTTGTTACTTTTTTGTCAAGAGTAACAGGGCAATAACTCAATACACTATCTAAATCCTTGTTAATGTGTTCTCTATAGGGTTTTATGTAGGCTTCAATAGCAGAACTAGAACCCTCTTGGGGCATTAAAGCAGTCTCTGGAGTTATTGCAATTTGTTTTCCCTCAATCTTGGTTAAGGCGCCAATTTTGTTCCCACAAGAAAGAATACCAAAAAATGTTAAGAATATAACAAAAAGTTTCAAAACCCTAATATACTTTTTTAGATTTACCATTTATAATAGTACTTAATTAATTAATTTTGCTAGCAGATAAAAGTAATACGTATATTCCTTTTAGTAGCGCAATTGTTGTAAAATTACTATTAAATAAACCGTTGTTTTTTAACCAAAAAATAACGGTTTATTAAAGACATATTATTCCAAGAATCACAGAAAATTAAAAAATACAATAAACCCAAACATACCCAATATGCAATCATTAATAGGAACCGGTGTTGCTCTTGTAACCCCATTTAAAGAAGATTTTTCAATTGATACTGAGGCATTAACTCGGATTGTTAATTTTTCTATAGCTGGGGGAGTAGAATATCTGGTAGTTTTAGGAACCACTGCCGAAAACGCAACCTTAACCCCAGAAGAGAAAGAATTAGTTATAACCACTATCGTTGCAGCCAACAAAGGAAGATTGCCTTTGGTTTTAGGCGTAGGAGGCAACGATACCAGAAAAGTAGTAGCCGAGTTAGAGACCAGAGATTTTTCGGACTTTGCGGCCATACTCTCTGTTTCGCCTTTTTATAATAAACCAACCCAAGAAGGGATTTACCAACATTTCAAGGCTATTTCAATAGCTTCTCCAGTACCGGTAATTATTTATAACGTACCCGGTAGAACTTCTAGCAACATGCTGCCCAAAACGGTACTTAGACTAGCAAATGATTTCCAAAACATAGTAGCCATAAAAGAAGCTGCAGGAGATTTAGTGCAAGCTATGCAAATTCTAAAAGACAAACCAAAAGACTTTATGGTAATCTCTGGAGACGATATGATTGCCTTACCGATGGTTTTGGCAGGTGGAGCAGGCGTAATATCGGTTATAGGTCAAGGATTTCCGAAAGAATTTTCCGAAATGATTCGTTTAGGGCTCAACCATAAAGTTACCGAAGCATTCCAATTACACTACCGTTTATCTGAGGCAATAGACATGATTTTTGAACAAGGCAATCCCGCCGGAATCAAACAAGTTTTTCAAAGTCTAGGTTTAGCAGACAGCTACCTGCGTTTGCCTTTAGTGCAAGTAGACGAATCCTTGCGTCAAAGAATTACACAATTTATTGAAAACCTAGATAAATAGGCTTTGTGAGAGTGCTTTTTTTAAATAAAGAAATATTTTGTAATGGCTAAATTAATACCTAAATTTGCCACCGAAACTGTAGTAAGTTTTTTTGTGAATTAGTATGTAATTTGCACGTAAAAAAAGCAAACAAATGAAAAAAATTATAGCCCTATTGTTTTTTGTAACACTTTTTAGCTCTTGTAATGCTTATCAAAAAGTGCTTAAAAAAGACGATGTTGCAGCAAAATTTGCCATGGGTACTACTCTATATGAGTCCGGAAAATACACTAAGGCTATACGACTTTTTGAACAAATAGCACCTGCTTATCGTGGCAAACCACAGGCAGAAAAGTTGTTTTATATGTTTGCTCAATCCTATTACAAAACCCAACAATATTATTTGGCGGGCTATCAATTTGAAAGTTTTGTATCCAGCTATCCAAAGAGTGAAAAACTCCAAGAAGCAGCCTATTTAGGTGCTGTGAGTTACTCGGAGTTATCACCAGTATATAGTCTAGATCAGGTAGATACCTTCAAAGCAATTGATAAATTGCAAGCCTTTATAGATGCCTATCCTAACTCGGAATATATGGAGCATGCAAATGCCACCTTGCAATCTTTGACCGAAAAAATAGAAAAAAAAGTATATGAAAATGCCAAAGGCTACCATACCATATCGGATTATAAATCTGCCATAGTAGCCTTAAATAATTTTGTAATAGATTATCCTGGAACCAAATACAAAGAAGATGCGTTATATTATAACCTAGATGCAGCGTATCAATTAGGGATCAATAGTATTGAATCAAAAAAAGAAGAACGCCTACAAAATGCCAAAAAAGCGTATGCTAATTTGATAAAATACAAATCAGAGACAAAATACAAACAAAAAGCCGATGTAATGTTGGTTAAGGTAGAACAAGATTTACAAAAATTTACTAAATAAATAAAGTCATGGATTTAAAAAAGACGAATGCTCCAGTAAATACAATAACGTATAACAAAACCGTTATTGAAGCACCTACTGGTAATGTGTATGAAGCAATAACCATTATGGCTAAAAGAGCAAATCAAATCAATTCTGAAATAAAAAAAGAATTAACAGAAAAACTAGAAGAATTTGCAACATATAATGACAGTTTGGAAGAAGTTTTTGAAAACAAAGAACAAATTGAAGTTTCTAAATTTTACGAAAAACTACCTAAGCCACATGCATTAGCAGTGCAAGAATGGTTAGAAGGAAAAGTTTACCATAGAGATTCAACTAAATAGTACCAGCATGTCAGTTTTAAGCGGTAAAAAAGTTTTGCTAGGAATATCTGGTGGAATTGCCGCCTACAAAACAACCTATTTAGTACGACTTTTGATAAAAGCAGGTGCACATGTCCAAGTGATAATGACACCTGCTTCTAAGGATTTTGTAACGCCACTTAGTTTGTCTACATTATCCAAAAATCCAGTTTATTCCAGTTTTTTTGCTACAGAAGACCATCACAATACAGAAGATGCACAGCCGAATCAGGAACAAAGATGGAACAACCATGTAGAATTGGGTTTGTGGGCTGATATAATGCTAATAGCGCCCGCTACCGCAAATACCTTATCCAAGATGGCTAATGGTATTTGTGATAACTTGCTTATTGCTACGTATTTATCGGCAAAATGTCCGGTATATTTTGCTCCCGCAATGGATTTGGATATGTACCAACACCCTACTACTGTGGCTAGTTTTCGTAGTTTACAACAATTTGGTATAACCATAATTCCTGCCGAAACAGGAGAGTTAGCAAGTGGTCTTTCTGGAGAAGGAAGAATGGCCGAACCAGAACATATTGTTGCTTTTCTTGAAGCAGATTTAGAGAGTAAGCTCCCCTTGAAAGGAAAAAAAATACTAATTACGGCAGGTCCAACCTACGAAGCAATAGACCCCGTACGTTTTATAGGTAACCATTCTTCCGGAAAAATGGGTTTTGATATCGCCAATAGTGCCGCAGCACTTGGTGCTACCGTTTTTTTAGTAGCGGGTCCCACAACACTACAGGTCAAACAGCCGAGTATTCAGGTCATAAACGTAACCTCTGCACAACAAATGTACGATGCTTGTCATGTCTATTTTGAACAAGTGGACGTTGCTATAGCAGCAGCTGCAGTAGCAGATTACAGACCCAAAACAGTAGCTACTCAAAAAATTAAAAAAGCGGCAGACAATTTGGTTATAGAACTCGAAAAAACCAAAGATATATTAGCTTCGTTAGGAGCAATCAAAAAAAAACAGTTTTTGATAGGTTTTGCTCTAGAGACCGAAAATGAAATTGAAAACGCAAAGGCTAAAATCCAGAAAAAAAACTTAGATTTGATTGTTCTAAACTCCTTGCAAGATTTAGGAGCAGGCTTCAAGCAATTAACAAACAAAGTTACTTTTATTGACAAAAACTACACCATAGAACCTATGGCGTTAAAATCAAAAGAGGCAGTTGCTGAGGATATTTTAAACAAAGTTATAGACCATTTTAGATGAAAAAAGTATTTGTATTCTTCGTGTTATTATTATCTGCAGGCGCTATAGCGCAACAGTTAAATTGTTCCTTGACCGTAAATGCACAAAAATTAAACAATACCAACCAGCAAGTTTTTAAAACATTAGAAACTTCTCTTAAGGAATTTGTGAATACTACCGATTGGACTGGACAAACAGTACAACAACACGAGAAAATAAATTGTTCTATATTTATAACTATTTTATCTCACAATTCCAATCAATTTTCAGCAACCATTCAAGTACAGTCTTCTAGACCAATTTACAATTCGTCGTATTCGTCTCCGGTTCTGAATTTTAATGACAAAAATTTTGATTTTAATTACACAGAATACGAAAATTTAAATTTCAATCCCAATGGTTTTAGTTCCAATTTAGTTTCTGTTATCTCGTTTTATAGTTATCTTATTTTGGGTATGGATGCAGACACATTTGTCTTAGAATCTGGAACAGACTATCTAGTACAAGCCCAAAATATTGCAAATATAGCCCAACAAAGCAGTAATAAGGGGTGGAGTCAATCAGACGGAAATGACAGCAGGTATTTTTTAATCAATGACTTGCTATCCCCAACCTATGCTGCTATCCGTAAAACCGAGCTAGAATACCATACCGGTTTAGACCTTATGGCTCAGGATTTAAAATCAGCCAAAGAGAAAGTCAAAATGGCATTGCTAAATTTGACCAAGCTAAATGCCGTAAAACCCAACGCATTTTTGACACGTACTTTCTTTGATGCAAAATCAGATGAAATAGTATCGGTTTTCTCCGGCGGTCCTTCAATAGATGTTACAGATCTTACAGAAAGTTTGAACCGAGTTTCTCCCATGAACTCCAGTAAATGGGCAACCATTACGTTTTAAACCCAGTGCGAATACTGTTATATTTTCTAAAAACCATTTCAAAAAAAACCAAATGATTACTTCATTATCTATAAAAAATTATGCCCTAATTGAAAAGTTGAGTATTGATTTTTCAAAAGGATTTTCAATTATTACCGGAGAAACAGGAGCTGGTAAATCGATCATTTTAGGTGCCTTAGGATTGATACAAGGCAAGAGGGCAGATTTATCTTCAATAAAAAACAAGGATGAAAAATGTGTTATTGAAGCACATTTTGAAATTGCGAAATACCATTTAGCCTCTTTTTTTAAGGAAAACGACATTGATTATGAGTCCGATACCATCATTAGACGCGAAATTCTTCCATCCGGAAAATCTAGGGCATTTATAAACGATAGTCCAGTAAACCTTCAATTATTGCAAGAATTAAGCTTGTTTTTGATTGACATCCATTCCCAGCAACAAACCAGAGAATTATCTGACGAAAACGTACAATTTGAAATCATTGATGCCATTGCCAAAAACCATTCTGTTATTTTGGAATACCAATTGGATTTAAGTACCTACAAATCGAATAAATCCAAGTTAAATAGCTTGATTAAAAAACAAGCAGATGCATTAAAAGAGCAAGAATACCATACTTTTTTATGGAAGGAACTTGTGGCAGCTAATCTAAAACCAGACGAACAAGAAATTTTGGAAGCAGATTTTGAGCAATTAAATAATGTAGAAATAATTAAAGAATCTTTAGATAAATCTTTGGCTATAGCCAATGAGGAGCAAATCGGAGTGTTGCAAAATTTAAAAGAGATTAAAGCTATTTTGCAAAAAATAACACCATTTTCTTTAGATTATGCCGCTTTAGTCGAACGTATATCTAGTGTATTGATTGAGTTTGATGATATAACACAAGAGTTAAACCGTTGTGCAGACAAATTAATAAATGATCCGGAGCAATTGGAATTACTAAACCAAAAACTACAACTCCTTTATAATTTACAAAAAAAACACCAAGTAGATAGCATAAGTGGTCTATTGGAGATACAATCCCAATTAGGCGCTTCTGTTGCAGAATTAGAAAATTTAGAAACAGATATAGCACAACTTACGGATGCAGTTCAAGAAAAAGAACGTGTTTTAGACCATCTAGCAATCCAAATTCATGATAATAGAGCAAAGGCAATCCCTATTTTGTCTCAAAAATTAATTACCATATTAGATACTTTAGGAATGCCAAATGTGCGTTTTGATATCCAAATTAAACAAACAAAAGCCTATTTAGCAAACGGCAAAGATGAAATGCAATTTTTATTTGCAGCAAATAAAGGCACCGATTTTGGTTTGTTAAAAAAAGTAGCTTCTGGTGGCGAGATGTCAA
Organism: Flavobacterium crassostreae; assembly: GCF_001831475.1. Classification (NCBI taxonomy): domain Bacteria; kingdom Pseudomonadati; phylum Bacteroidota; class Flavobacteriia; order Flavobacteriales; family Flavobacteriaceae; genus Flavobacterium; species Flavobacterium crassostreae. The sequence continues at coordinate 1,966,334 of NZ_CP017688.1, forward strand.
GAATAATGCTGGCTGTAAAAGCAATTTTAGCCCATTATTCTAAACTACCTACTTTAATATTTGACGAAATAGATACTGGAGTATCTGGCGAAATTGCAATCAAAATGGGAGAAATAATGAAAGAAATGAGCCAAACCATGCAAATTTTTGCCATAACCCATCTGCCACAAATTGCCGCCAAAGGAAATGCTCACTTTAAAGTATTTAAATCTACCGTAGGTGAAGCCACCCAATCCGAGCTTAAACTATTAACCAATGAAGAACGTGTAGTAGAAATTGCACAAATGTTATCCGGAACCGTAGTTTCAGATTCGGCCTTAAATCACGCCAAAGCCTTGCTGAACTAGATTTTTGATTTATATTTGTTCTCAAATTAGAGATTTACCAGCCTATTTAAGGTTTACGAAACACAAAATTCAACGCATAAAATATACAAAATGATTATAGAACCTAGAATGAGAGGATTTATTTGTTTGACAGCCCATCCAGATGGTTGTGAACAAAGTGTAAAAAATCAAATTGAATACATCAAATCAAAAGGAGCAATCCAAGGTGCCAAAAACGTATTAGTTATTGGTGCTTCAACGGGTTTTGGACTCGCTTCAAGAATTTCGAGTGCATTTGGATCTAATGCTTCTACACTTGGCGTTTTTTTTGAAAAACCACCAAGCGAAGGAAAAACTGCCTCACCAGGTTGGTACAACTCAGCAGCTTTTGAAAAAGAAGCGCACAAAGCTGGTTTGTATGCCAAGAGCATCAACGGCGATGCTTTTTCAGATGCTGTCAAAAAACAAACTTTAGACCTAATTAAAGCAGATTTAGGACAAGTAGATTTAATTATCTATAGTTTAGCTTCTCCGGTGCGTTTGGATCCTAAAACAGAAGTATTGCATCGTTCTGTTTTAAAACCAATTGGAGATAAATTTACAAACAAAACCGTAGATTTTCACTCCGGAAAAGTATCCGAAATAACCATTGAGCCTGCCGCAGGCGAAGATATTGAAAACACCGTAAAAGTAATGGGTGGCGAAGACTGGGCAATGTGGATAGAGGCACTAAAGGCTGCTAATTTGTTAGCACCAGGAGCAACAACAGTTGCCTACTCGTATATTGGTCCATCCCTTACGGAGGCTGTGTATAGAAAAGGAACCATTGGTCGCGCTAAGGACCATCTAGAAGCTACCGCTTTTACCATTACGGATAGCCTTACAAGCATTGGCGGTAAAGCCTATGTTTCTGTAAACAAAGCATTAGTAACCCAAGCAAGTTCTGCAATTCCGGTAATTCCGTTGTATATTTCATTGTTGTATAAAATTATGAAAGCAGAAGGAATTCATGAAGGATGTATTGAACAAATCCAGCGTTTGTATGCCGATAGGTTGTTTACTGGCAAAGAAATCCCAACGGATGAAAAAGGCAGAATTAGAATTGACGATTGGGAAATGCGTCCAGATGTACAAGAAAAAATCGCCAAATTATGGCAAGAAGCTACCACCGAAAATTTAGCCGAACTAGGAGATTTAGAAGGATACCGAAGTGATTTTCATAATCTTTTTGGATTTGGCCTCAAAGGGGTAGATTACAAAGCAGATACTAACGAAATGGTAGGCATAGAGAGTATCTAATACTACGATTCATTTTTATAGAACACCTTACTTTATGGAGACTTTAGTCTTTTTATAGTAAGGTGTTTTTTTAGATAACTTAAATTAAAATTTTAAAGCCATACTCGTATGCAAATAGAAGTACATTGATTTTAATTCTAAAAAAACAATTGCTATTGCAGACCAATATTAGAATGTATATTTTTGAATGTTTTTTATAAAAAGAAAAATTATGCACAATTTATTACAAGGAAAAAGAGGGATTATATTTGGTGCCCTGGATGAAAATTCAATTGCATGGAAAACTGCAGAACGCGTGCACCAAGAAGGCGGTACCTTTGTACTTACGAATGCTCCAGCAGCCATGCGTTTAGGAAATATTGCCGCATTAGCATCCAAAACAGGAGCTACTGTTATTCCGGCAGATGCAACATCTGTAGAAGATCTTGAAAAATTGATAGATCAAGCAACAGAAATTTTAGGCGGAAAAATTGATTTTGTTTTGCATTCCATAGGGATGTCTGTGAATGTTCGTAAAGGAAACCACTACACCAATCAAAATTATGACTTTACGGAAAAAGGCTGGAACGTCTCTGCGGTTTCTTTTCATAAACTAATGCAAGTTTTGTACAAAAAAGACGCCATGAATGCCTGGGGGAGTATCGTAGCTTTATCTTATATGGCAGCCCAGCGCGTGTTTCCGGACTACAATGATATGGCAGATAACAAGGCTTTTTTAGAATCTATAGCCCGAAGTTTTGGCTATTTTTTTGGAAGAGATAAAAAAGTAAGAGTCAATACCATTTCGCAATCTCCCACAGCCACCAGAGCCGGACAGGGCGTAAAGGGGTTTAAAGGATTTATTGCCTTTGCAGATAAGATGGCTCCATTAGGCAACGCATCGGCTTTAGATTGTGCAAATTATACCGTAGCCATGTTTTCGGATCTAACCAGAATGGTAACCCTTCAAAACTTACTGCATGATGGCGGATTTTCAAATATGGGAGTAAGCCAAGAAATAATGGAAATGTTTGAATAGTACCTTATTTTCACTACATTTTTGATAAAAACCATTGCTTATTGACGGTGGTTTTTTTATAGATCGTATTTAAAAGTATATCTTTGCGGCTTACTTTGTAGCTTTTTATTTTAACCAATACCCCACAGCATATATGTTGTTCTCCTTGATTATTCCGGTATATAATAGACCAGATGAAGTAGATGAACTTTTAAAAAGTTTAACACAATTAGAGTATACCGCCAATTTTGAAGTAGTACTTGTAGAAGACGGTTCTACCATAGCATGTTTAGAGGTAGTACAGCATTATACAGACCAACTGACCATTTCGTATTATTTTAAAGAAAATTCCGGACCTGGAGACTCTAGAAATTACGGAATGCAAAGAGCAAAAGGGGATTATTTTATTATATTTGATTCGGATTGCATCATCCCTAAACAGTACTTGACCGAGGTAGACAAAGCCTTGCGAGAACATTATGTGGACTGTTTTGGAGGCCCAGACAAAGCCTTGGACAGCTTTTCAGATATTCAAAAAGCAATTAATTTTGCCATGACTTCGTTTTGGACCACAGGCGGTATTCGTGGAGGATCCGAAAAAATAGGTAAATTTCAGCCCCGAAGTTTTAATATGGGGATTTCTAAAAAAGCATTTCAAGCCTCCAAAGGTTTTGGAAACATCCACCCAGGAGAAGACCCAGATTTAAGCATACGGTTATGGAACTTGGGCTTTGAGACCAGATTATTTCCGTCTGCGTATGTGTACCATAAAAGAAGAATAGACTGGGACAAATTCTCCCTGCAAGTCAATAAATTTGGCAAAGCAAGACCCATATTAAATAGTTGGCATCCCCAATACAATAAAGCAACGTTTTTCTTTCCATCTGTTTTTATAATAGGGTTTGCAATAGCGGTTTTTTTATTAATTTTCACCTATGATTTACTCCTAAAAAGCTATTTTATATATTTTGCAATCCTCTTTGTAACGGCAAGTTACCAAAACAAAAGCCTAAAAATAGGGTATTTGTCAGTACTTGCTGTTTGGAAACAATTCTATGGCTACGGCACCGGATTTATAGAGGCCTATTTTAAAATAATTCTTTTAAAACAAACCCCTCAAAAAGCATTTCCAGAATTATTTTTTAAAGCCTAGCATGACAAAAATTGTAGGATTAACAGGAGGTATTGGAAGCGGTAAAACCACCATAGCCAAGCATTTTGAGCTACTGGGAGTGCCAATTTATATAGCAGATGAGCACGCAAGGCAACTCATGCAATCCAAAGCCATTTTGGAGGCTTTAAAGCAAACCTTTGGAACAAGCATTTTTGAAGCAGAGCAACTCCATAGGCCAAGTTTAGCAGCAATAGTATTCCAAAATCCCGCCAAACTACAACAACTCAACGCCATTGTGCATCCAGCAGTGCAACACCATTTTCAGCACTGGCTGCTATCGTATACCACATACCCGTACGTTATTTACGAAGCAGCAATATTATTTGAAAGTGGCAACTACCAAAACTGCCACAGCATTATATGTGTAACTGCGCCATTGGAGTCTAGAATAGAACGGGTTATAGAGCGAGATCACACCACCAGAGCATTAGTAGAGAAACGCATTGCAGCACAATGGACAGATGCCCAACGCATTTCTAAAAGTGATTTTGTAATTGAAAACCTAGATCTTGAATTGGCTAAAGAAAATGTTGAAAAAATTCATAAAATTTTGATGATTAAACAAAACGATCTGTAGATGTTAATGTTTGGTTAATAGATTATCATTCATACTGTTAAAATGCTAATTTTGTATTGATGAATAAATTTTTTTTTAGATTATTGGTAGTATTAATGAGTTTGTCTTTGATAGGGATAATACTCGTGCAAGTGTATTGGTTTAATAATTCGTTCAAAAACAATGACGAACAATTTAAATTTCATGTAAAACAAGTTATTGGCAATGTTGCAGACAAATTGCAAAAACAAGAAGCCTATAGTTTTTATGATAAATACAACCGTATCAAAGACAGCACAGGTAAAACCCCAAAAAAAGAAGATTTAACCGAATTTTATTATGTGCAAAGAAACACAAAGACCAACAAAACCATTGTGTATTCCAACAGCATAATATCCGAAGATTACGATATTACCTCCTCGTTATTTAACAAAAAATTCAATAACGAAAAATTTAAAAATTTTAGTTCCAAGCGGATCACAGAAGTCTATAACAACCATGCGGTAGATAAATCCAATCTACAGCAAAATTTACTTCCGGACGTTACCATCGAAAAATCGGGCAACCTAGATGTATTAGACAAGGTGCAATTTGAAATTTCGTACAAAGATATAGCCGCAGCAATGCCATTAGAAGAACGAGTTTCAAAAGAAACACTAAACAAATTAATTAAAAAAGAATTAGAAGAATATGGCGTGAAAACCAAATTTGAATTTGGTATCTATAGCAACGGTATTGCCACCAATGTAAAATCTACTGATTTTGAGTACGACAAAGAAGCAACCTACTCCATACCAGTATATACAGACAACGAAGGCAACGAAAAATACAAGCTCTTGGTAAGCTTTCCGCACAAAAAAAAGTTTCTATTATCGGAGTTGATAAGCATTACAATTTTGTCTATAATATTTACGTTAATTATCATAGTGGCCTATTCAAGCGCCTTGAATCAATTGATACGCCAACGTCAAATATCAGAAATTAAAACCGATTTTATAAACAACATGACCCATGAGTTCAAAACCCCTATAGCAACCATCAACCTTGCCTTAGATGCCATAAAGAACCCAAAAATAATAGACGATCGAGAAAAGGTACTGAAATACCTGCAAATGATTCGAGACGAAAACAAACGAATGCATGCACAGGTAGAAAACGTATTGCGGATTTCAAAACTAGAAAAAAAAGAACTAGACATAGACAAAGAATCCAGCGATGTAGTAGAGGTAATCCATGATGCCATAGAACACGTCAATTTAATACTCGAAGACCGAGGCGGCCAAATAACCAGTCATTTCAACGCCGCTAGAACCACAGTTTTAATCAACGAAGTTCATTTTACCAACGTACTGGTAAACATTCTGGAAAACGCCATAAAATACTCACCAGACATACCGGAGATAGAAATATACACCGAAAATATAAAAGACATGATCTTGATAAAAGTAAAAGATAACGGTCTAGGAATGAGTAAAACCGCACAAAAAAGAGTCTTTGAGAAATTCTATAGAGAACACACCGGAGACCTACACAACGTAAAAGGCCATGGTTTAGGCCTAGCCTACGTAAAAAGAATAGTAGAAGACCACAATGGTCACGTATATGTAGAAAGCGAAAAAGGAAAAGGAAGTACCTTCATAATAAAAATACCACTAATTAACTAGAATATGGAAAACCCCAATAAAAAAATACTACTAGTAGAAGACGACCTTAATTTTGGTGCCGTTCTAAAAGATTATTTAATGCTCAACGATTTTGAAGTAACCCTTGCCAAAAACGGAATGGAAGGCTTTGAGAAATTCAAAAAAGACAGCTTTGACTTGTGCATCCTAGATGTCATGATGCCTTACAAAGACGGCTACACCTTAGCCAAAGAAATAAGAGAAAAAAACAGCGAAGTGCCCATCATCTTTCTGACCGCCAAATCTATGAAAGAAGACGTGCTCAAAGGCTACAAAGCCGGTGCAGATGATTACCTAAACAAACCCTTTGACTCCGAAGTATTGTTGCTAAAAATCAAAGCAATCATTCAAAGAAAATCTTCAGACATCAAAACAGAACAAGTACAATTTGAATTTCAGATCGGTAAATTCCACCTCAATTCAAAACTACGATTCTTGACCTTTGACAACCAAGAACCCATAAAATTATCTCCCAAAGAAAATGAATTACTAAAAATGCTAATTCTTCATGAAAACGATTTAATGCCCAGAGAATTGGCCTTAACAAAAATATGGAGAGACGATAACTATTTTACTTCCAGAAGCATGGACGTGTATATCGCCAAACTAAGAAAATATCTCAAGCTAGACCAAGATGTTGAGATCCTAAACATCCACGGAGAAGGTTTTAGATTAGTTGTAACCAACAAATCCTAACAACCAACCAATAAAGAGCAAAAAAAAGACTTCAAGAAATTGGAGTCTTTTTTTTTGGAACCATTCCTGCCATACATTACAAGATTTATTTAAAAAAAACAATTTCTAATGCCTTCCAAAGAGCTTCCGTTGGTCGCTTTTGTAAGGCAAGAAATTTAGTTTTTTTTTAAAATAAATGCTTTTCATTACTGTCAGGGTTAGCAGTGTTTATTCTAAATTAAGCTGTAACGCAAAGGTCTTTTTGTCTTCCTTATAAACACTAAAAATTATTGCCTGATTGGCATACTTCGCATCAATAACCACCTTGTCTTTTAGAGACAACTCTTTCAAAAAGTTCATCTCAAAACTTTTAATCTCTTGATTCCAGACCACATTTTCATCCATCAAATCCAGACACCACTCCAAATACTTAACATTATTAACATGATGCACAATATCTAAATCAGACAAACACACCGTTTTTTCAAAAAGAGAGCCTTTTGGAACGGCACTAACAATCTTAGAGAAACCTACTTGAGTGGCTTTTTTATCCGGAAAAAGCGCAAAATGCTGGTGATCCAAAGCCAAAGCCTCCGGACGACGCGTTTGGGTATTAAAAACAGCCCAAAAGGTCTCCGAACCAATAATCTTTTGTCCGTTTAAATGCACCTCCAAGGCCCTAACCGAACGAGAATTCTCTAAGGTATTGATCCAAGTAGTTACCGTAACTACATCCCGCCATTTGGGCAGCGCGCCAACCTCTACCCGCATCCTGCTGAGCACCCAAGCCTGATTAAAAACCTGCATATCCGAAAAACTGATGCCGCCTAAATCCGAATGGGCAGCAGCCGTTAATTGCAAAATATGGCACAAATCGGTATATTTTAGATAGCCATTAGGCATGCATTGTGTAAAATTAATTTCCCAGTCTTTACGAAATACAGAGCTGAAATTGGAACTTATGGGCATAGTTACAGGCTATAAATTAGTTGTGTTTGTATTTAGGTATTCCAAAATAGTAGGGTAGGGCGTTTCAAAATCAAACCATTTGGTATTTTGGTCTCGTTTAAACCAGGTGAGCTGGCGTTTGGCAAAGCGTCTGGTATTTTTTTTGATTTCTTCGATGGCAAATTCTAAGGAGATTTCGGCATCAAAATAACGAAATAATTCTCGATATCCTACCGTTTGCAACGCATTTAGGGTTTTGTTTGGATAGTGTTTTTTGGCCTCTGCCAGCAGCCCTTCTTGCATCATGGCATCTACTCTTTGGTTGATCCGATGGTAGAGCTTAGTTCGTGGGGCTTCTAAACCAATCAAAATGGGGCTAAAGTTGCGGTTGTTTTGTTTTTGATTCAAAAAAGAGGAATAGGGTTTTGTGGATCCAATGCATACTTCTACAAAACGCATCATGCGTTGTGGGTTTTGTAGGGTTTGGGGATTATCGGTAGTTAGGGTTTTAAAATAATCGGGATCGAGTTCTTTTAATTGGTTTTGTAGGTAGATTATTCCTAATTTTTCGTAGTTGGCGTTTATGGTTTCTCGGATGGATGGATCGATTTCTGGAAAACTATCAAATCCTTTTAGGATGGCGTTGACATACAATCCGGAACCTCCTACAAGCACTACATAGTCGTGTGTTGTAAATAATTGGTCTATTTTAGCGATGGCTTCTTTTTCAAATTGGCCTACGCTGTAGCTCTCCAATATGGATTTGTTTTGGATGAAATGGTGGGGTGCTGCCGCTTGTTCTGCTTGGGTTGGTACGGCGGTGCCAATGGTCATTTCTTTAAAAAATTGTCTGCTATCACAAGAAACTATTTCGCATTTAAAGTGATTGGCAACCACAATACTTAGGGCGGTTTTGCCTATGGCTGTGGGTCCGATGATGGTGATTAAGTGTTTCATGTTTTTTAGCCCAGATAGTAATGAAAACCCCGGAGGATTGCAAGTTAGTATTTCTTGGCGTAAAAGAGCGCCTTTTGAAGCTCCTTTTACGGCTTAGAAATACAAGTTGCAAGCTGAGGAGTTGTAATGGATAGCTGGATTTTGCTTCGGATTATAAAAAATAATTAAGGGTTTTGGGTTTAAAATGCTTGTCCGCATTGGGGGCAATAGTTGGCATTGGGTGGGTATTCTTCGGTGCCGCATCCGCTGCATGGAAGGGGGCATTTGGGACTTGGATTGGCTGTTTTTCGGGCAATTTCGGCGGTGACAATTCCGGTGGGTACCGCTAGTATTCCGTATCCTAGGATCATGACAAAGGAGGCGATAAACTGGCCGAGTGGGGTTACGGGAGAGATGTCTCCGTAGCCTACGGTTGTTAGGGTTACAATGGTCCAGTAGATGCTGGCCGGTATGCTGGTAAAGCCGCTTTGGTTGTCTTCTACTACGTACATTATGGAGCCTATCAGGATGGTGATGATCAGTACAAAGTATATAAAAACTACGATTTTGCCTCTGCTGGCATTTATGGCTTGCCGCAATTGTATGGATTGGCTTGAAAATTGGGGGTGGTTTAGGATTTTGAATAGCCGCAATAATCGTAAGGAGCGTACTACGCTAAAGACGCTTGTTCCGAGAAAAAACAGCGATAAATACATGGGCAAAATGGCCAGTAGGTCTATAATGCCGTAAAAACTAAAGAGGTATTTGTAGGGTTTTGTGATCGTTAGGATGCGCAGCAGGTATTCGAGGGTGAAAAAAATGGTGATAATCCATTCTAAAAATACGAGTTCTGCATGGTATTTTTGATCAAAGGATGCTACGGTTTCCATCATTACTAATGCTACGCTGAGTAGGATGAGTCCTAGCAGTATAAAATCAAATAAACGGCCTGCTTTGGTGCTGGTGCCATATATGATGATATGGGTTTTTTGCTTAAAGCGTTGGTATTGGGATTTGACTCGTTGCATTGGCAAATAAGGCTGATGGGTTAGAATTGGAGCAGTTTTGGGTTTTTTTGTCTGCGCAAATAGGCTTGGATGATGTTTTTGGTATCGCGGTTGTTTTGCATGGGTATCAAGATATTTTTTAGAATGTCCATGTTGGTGATTTGGTAGTTTAGATCATAGAATGCATAGCCTTTATAGATGCCGTTTTCTATGAGTATGGCACTGCGTTCGCTGCTGCTTCGGCCACGGTCTAAAAGTACCATGTTTTGATTTTCAAATGCATAGTGGCTTATAAAATTGGTTACTCTGCTGTTGTATTCTGCTGGGGGTAGTAGTCCCATGCAGGCACCGTCACATTCTTTGATGGTGTAGGCAAAGCAGGCGTTTTTGGTTTGGTATAATCCAGTATATTTTTGGCAGAGATGGTATTTTTCGGTGATTTTGAAGAGTAAATTTTTGCCTTCGTCTAAGCTAGTAAAGGAGGTGATTTCTTTTTTTCGGCCGTCTGCTTTTTGTAACTTTAGATTTAAATAGCCATTGGTGTCCATCTCCGGATATAGGGCCCACTGAAATATGTTTTTTCGTTGTGCTCTATTGTATCTGGGTTTGTGAATTTTTATTTCTTGACTTTCTTTTAGTAGTGCAACTAGTTCGCTGCCAGTTTCTTCGTAAGTAACTGTAAAGACTTCGGCTTGAATTTTTTTGGCACTGGTGGTAATTCCGGTAAAGTGTTGGTTGATTCGTTTTTTGATGTTTTTACTTTTGCCTACATAAATTAGGTCTCCTTTTTGGTTGTAAATGTAATAGACACCTGTTTTTGTGGGTAAATCTTGGATTATTTCTACTAGTTTAGGGGCAAGGCCTTTTTCTACTTTGAGCTTTACAAAGTTTTGAATGATTTCTTTATGGGTGTCTTTTTCTAGGAGTATTTGAAATAATTTTACGGTTGCTAGAGCATCTCCGCTTGCTCTATGTCTATCTGTCATTGGGATTCCTAGGGCACGTACTAATTTGCCTAGACTATGTGAGGGTTGTTCTGGGAGTAATTTTTTGGATAGTTCTACTGTGCAAAGGGTTTTTTGGCTAAAATCATAGCCCAATCGTCGGAATTCTGTACGCAAAATACGGTAGTCAAAATCGGCATTGTGTGCCACCAAGATGCAGTCTGTGGTGATTTCGATAATGCGTTTGGCTATTTCATAAAATTTTGGTGCCGAGGCTAGCATGGCATTGTTGATACCGGTTAATTTGACTACAAAGGGTTGGATTGGAATTTCGGGATTGACCAAGCTAATAAATTGGTCTACAATTTCATGGCCATCAAATTTGTATATAGCAATTTCTGTAATTCCTTCTTCATTGAATTGTCCTCCGGTGGTTTCTATGTCTAGTATTGCGTACAAATTTAGTTGTTTAAAGTGTGCGTATATAAGGCTATTTGCTTTTAGTAAGCAGTAGTTTGTAAGGCTTTTGTTAAAAATTAATTTCGACCTCCAAAGATACTGCTACCTACACGTACCATGGTGCTTCCACAGGTTATTGCTAAAGGATAGTCACTAGACATCCCCATAGATAAGGTGTCAAAATGGGGTAGCTGCTGTTGTGTGACTATGCCATCAAAAATAGATTTTAAGGCCAAAAATTCTTTTTTAATTTGGTCTTGGTTTTCGGTAAAGGTAGCCATGCCCATCAGGCCTACAATGCGTATGTTGCGCATTTCTAAAAAAGTTTTGGACTGTAGTAGGGCTGTAAGTTCTGGCTGGTCAAGGCCAAATTTGGTTTCTTCATCGGCTATATGCAATTGTAGCAAACAGTCAATTGTTCTGTTGTTTTTGAGGGCTTGTTTGTTTATTTCTTGCAATAATTTTAAACTGTCTACAGCGTGTATTAAATGAACAAATGGAGCCATAAATTTGACTTTGTTGGTCTGTACATGACCTATCATGTGCCACTGAATGTCTTTGGGCATTTGTTCCCATTTTTCGGCCATTTCTTGAATTTTGTTTTCGCCAAAAATTCGTTGGCCAGCATGGTAGGCTTCCATTAGATCCGAAACGGGTTTTGTCTTGGACACTGCAACAAGAGTAACGTTTTGCGGAAGTGTTGCTTGTATGTGTTTTAAATTGGTGCTAATTGCCATGTGTTTTATTTTATTACTGCTATTTTTATTAAAGTTCATAAACGACCATACCGCTGCGAAACTTAGGTTCAATATACGTACTTTTTGGCGGCATAATCAAATTATTATCTGCCAAAGCCTTTATTTCATTAATATTAGAAGGATAGAGTATAAATCCTACAGCAAAACTGCCTTCGTCTACTTGTTGTTTTAGTTCTAAAATAGATTGTTTACCAGACAGATACTCAATGCGTTCGTCATTGCGTAAATCTTGTATTGCCAATAGGGGCAATAAAATGGTGTGGTATATAATTTGGGTGTCTAAATTTTCTAAGACATCGTGTGTTTTTGTTGCTCTGTTGCGATAGGTTAATTTGTAAAAAGCACCGTCTAAATACATACCAAACTCTTGTTTTGCAGTTGGTTGGTAGGGTTGTTGGTCTTTGTTTTCTACAATAAAATTACTCTCCAACGCAGCAATAAAAGCGGGTTTGCTCCAACCATTTAAATCCCGGACTAATCTATTGAATTCATAGACTTTAATAGTATTCTCAGAAATAAGATAACTCAACAGATGGGCTTTGTTGTTGTCTTGGGGGAATTCTTGGGATAGTAATTGTGCTGCTTGAAACCGGTGGTGGCCATCTGCAATATATAGTGATGGAATTTTAGAAAAAATATTTTGAATCCAGCTGATCTCTAAAGGATCGTCTATTTTCCATAAATAATTGGTTTCTTTTTTGGTGCTCGAAAACTCAAAATCGGCTAGTTTTTGGGTTTGGTTAAAAATCCAGTTTTCAATTATTTTGTTATCCGGATAGGTCATTAGTACGGGTTCGGTATTAAACTCCGCATGTTTCATGTATTCTTTGAGCAAACGGACCCTGTAGTCTAGTGTTTCTTCGTGTTTTTTGATGGTATTATTGCAATAATCCGCAACGCTACTACCTACAATTAAGCCAGTATAAGATTGTGTTTTGGTAATAATCTGGTGGATGTATATAGCCGGTTTTTTATCCTGAACTAAAATGTTTTCTAGCTTGAAATCTTGGTATTTTTGATGTACTTGGCGGTATCTTTTTTCAAAGGTTACTTTTTCTTGATTGGTATATGCTGGTTTAATTACATGCAAGAATGACAAGGGATTAAAATCCAATTGTGCTGCTAATTCAGCCGTTGTATAGTCTTCGTAAGAGCGACAGGTTACTAGAGATACTTTGTCACGAGTGGGACGAACTGCTTGAAATGGAATTATTTTTGCCATAATGAGGTAAAATTAAAAACCAGAATAGAACCTAAAGGATTCTTCTAGCTTTTAAAATTTTGGACTAATAGGATTATATAAATTGTTCAGAAATTTTTTCGGCTTTTTTGCTTTGGCTGTAATCATAAAATCCAGCACCAGATTTGACTCCTAATTTTCCGGCTCGAACCATATTAACCAGTAGTGGGCATGGGGCATACTTTGGGTTTTTAAAGCCGTCATACATAACATTTAATATAGCCAAACAAACATCTAGACCAATAAAATCTGCCAATTGTAGTGGTCCCATTGGGTGTCCCATACCTAATTTCATTACCGTATCAATTTCGTATACGCCTGCTACTTTATTGTAAAGTGTTTCAATGGCTTCATTGAGCATAGGCATTAAAATTCTATTAGCAACAAATCCAGGATAATCGTGGACTTCTACGGGTGTTTTTTGTAATTTTTCAGACAACGCCATGATGGTTTTGGTTACTTCATCACTGGTGGTGTAGCCCCGAATTATTTCGACTAACTGCATCACAGGTACTGGGTTCATAAAATGCATTCCAATAACCCGTTCTGGATGGTTTACTACTGCAGCTATTTGGGTGATAGAAATTGAGGAGGTATTGGTGGCCAGAATGGTTTTGTCAGAGCAAAGAGTATTTAATTCTTTAAAAATGGCGAGTTTTAAGTCTACATTTTCGGTGGCTGCCTCTACAACCAAATCGGCTCCTACAACGCCATCTTCCATTTCGGTGTAGGTAATAATATTGGTAATTGTTTTTGTTTTATCTGCTGCGGTGATGGTTCCTTTGGCAACCATTCGGTCTAGGTTTGTGGCAATTGTTGCCATGCCTTTGTCTAACGATTTTTCGGAAATGTCTATTAATTTTACGGTAAAACCGTTTTGTGCAAAGGTATGGGCAATTCCGTTACCCATAGTTCCAGCACCTATTACTGCTATGATTTTCATGTAATTAAGGTTCAATTAAGGATGGTAGTTTATTTTTTTTAGAAACATGCAATGATTTGGTACGCTACTTTTAATGCTTGTGTTGCTTGCTCTAGGGTTACCACAGGGGTTGTATTATTGGTTATTGCCTGCGCAAAGCTTTCTAACTCATCCAAGATTGCGTTGTTTTGTTCCACCTCTGGATTAGAAAAATAGATTTGTTTTTTGACTCCTTCCGCATTTTGTAAAATCATATCAAAATCTCCAGGAACCTCTGGGGCATCTTTCATTTTGACTACCTCACATTTTTTTTCTAAAAAGTCTACCGATATGTACGCATCTTTTTGAAAAAAGCGTGTTTTACGCATGTTTTTCATAGATATTCTGCTGGCCGTTAAATTGGCAACACACCCATTTTCAAAAACAATCCGTGCGTTTGCAATATCTGGAGTATCACTAATCACGGAAACTCCGCTAGCACTAATGTTTTTAACTGGAGATTGGACTACACTCAAAATTACATCAATATCATGAATCATTAAGTCCAAGACCACAGGAACATCCGTACCTCTGGGGTTGAATTCTGCCAAACGATGGGTTTCTATAAACATAGGGCTTTCTACCATGCCTTTTGTTGCAATAAAAGCAGGGTTAAAACGTTCTACGTGACCTACTTGTCCTTTTACGTTGTATTCTTTTGCTAGGGCAATGATTTCTTGCGCTTCTTCTACGGTGTTGGATATGGGTTTTTCAATAAAAACATGTTTACCCGATTTGATTGCTACTTTGGCACATTTGTAATGTGAGAGAGTAGGGGTTACAATATCAATAACGTCTACTGCGTGTATTAAACTGGCGATGGTGCTAAAGTGCTTGTAACCAAATTCTTTAGAAATTTTGTCTGCATTTTCTTGATTAGGGTCATAAAAACCGACTAATTCATATTTTTGAGATTGTTGTAATAGTCTTAAATGTATTTTTCCTAAGTGTCCTGCACCTAATACTCCAATTTTTAGCATAATGATGTAATTTGTACAAAAATAGCAATTAATACTAACAATGAATAAGGATTTTTTACAATTATTGCCATGGTTTTTTTTGGGTTATAAAAGGCCTAAAATCAGAATATAACTATATTATGGATGGTTTTGGTTCCAAATAATTCTACTACACTGGGTATTTAGTTTCAGAACAATACCTAGAGATTTATTTGATAATTTAAACTATTGCTTTGCTAAAATGTGCTGCACTAACTACAAAACCTTCTTTTAAATAAAGTTGGTGGGCCTTTGTTCTAAGAGGGCCGCTATCTAGATGGATGGCTTTGCAATGGTTTTTAGTTGCCACCTCCAAAAGGTGGTTTAGAAGCAAGCTGGCGTGGCCGTTGCCTCTAGCAGACTCTAATGTGGATAAATCATCAATATAAAGCATTTTGCCTGAATGCAACATAGTTAGTATCCGATATCCTGCTATAGATACTACTTTGTTATCCAGAAATAGGTACAAAAGAACATAGCCTTCTTTTTGCATGTTTTTGATTTGCGCCACAAAAAGTTCTGGCTGCAACATGGGTCTTAATAAATACAATGCTTCCCAACACATTTGGATTTCTTGATCTGTAACTGCTGTTTTGATGGTTGCCATTATTTTATTGTTTTAGAATTAATTTAGATAAATTTAAGGAATTCCTAAAACACTAAGATACGTAATTTTGGTTATAGAAAGAGGTGTTTTTTTTAGGATACGGTTATTAGGATGTAAAATAATTGTTCTGATGGCGGTGGTTTGGGTATTTAGAAACTCTAACAAGAGGGGTGATTTTTGGTTTGGCCAAAAGTTAGGGGTATTATATGCAAACTAGGGGTGCAAATGCGGGGTTGAGACCACAATGGTTCTAAAGGTGAGATTAATTCTGGGTTTTGTACTACGTTTTGTGGGAGGCAACCGATGCAACCAATGGGTTTGTGTTTGGTTTTTCATCACTAGTAGGCTACCATTTTCTAGGATTATATTTATGGTTTGTTTAGTGGCTTTGTGCTTAAAGGCAAATTTGCGCGCTGCACCAAAGCTTAAGGAGGCAATGGCTCCATTTTTTTTGAGGGCTTTTTCGGCGTCACTATGCCAACCCATTCCTTCGTTGCCATTGTGGTACAAATTCAGTAGGCAGGAGTTGTAGCTTTGTTTGGTTTGGGTCTCTACTAGGGTTTTGAGTTCCAGTAATTCGGGAGTCCAAAATAGGGCTTGTTTGGTGGTATTGGAGTAGGTGTATTGGTAGGGCTGGTCTGCATACCAGGCTACTTTGCGTTGGGTAGTAATTTGTTTGCCAAAAATAAAGGCTTGGTCTTGTTTCCAGTCTATGGTGGTTAACAAAAGTTCGAAGTAGTGGTTTGCTTTTTTGGGTGTAAATATGGTGCCGTGGTACTGGACGGTGCCATCTTGGGGGAGTAAATTAAATTCGGAATCTGGTTGGGTTTGAAATAAGTCCATTTTATTGGTTTTTTATAAAAAAAACAAATTGGGTTTAGGTAATTCTTCGTGCTTTAAATTGGAGACTTTATGGGGTTTGCGTGAGGGGGTGCAACGGAAATCCTCCCGTTTTTTCGGGAGATTGTAGTGTAAAACCCGACCCGTAGGGGCACGCCCAAATTATGGATGGGATAAATTTAATTTTGAAACTTGTTGTTTTTTAGGATGTTTTTTAATTTGTTCTTTAGGTCTTCGCCGGTGTCATAAACCATTTGTTCGTTGCTCGGAAATGGGAGCGGCCCTCTGTTAAAAAAAGAATAATAATCTTGTTCTACGGCGATTTTGTCTCCTTTGAAATTGGCGTAGGTGTTTTGGAATATAAATTCACTTTGGATAGGGAAGGTTTGTAGTAATTGGTTGTTTTGTAGGTTGGTATAGTCTATTTTGGCGGCTATTTGGCAGGCTTTGAATTGATTAAATTCGTAAATACGGGCTTTTACGGTTTTGAAATTATCTACTTTGATGCTGTTTCCGAGGCTGTCTTTTACTACTTTTCCGTTGGTGTCTAGTAGGGTTTTTACACCATCTTTGACTTGTTTTTCTTTATAAAAAACTTTTTCTTTGACTTGTTCTGGACTGATGTTTATGGTTCGGAAGTTAAGGATTAAGCCATAGTCATAGTGTATGCCTTTTTGGGGTCTGCTGTGGTAAACGGTCCATTTATCATTCATGCCATAGGTGTTAAAATCCAGTAGTTCGTTTTGTAAACGTGTAGGAATAATCATGTCTGTTTCGTTTTTTAATGCTACTTCTACAAAATCGGTGCCTTTAAAATGGGCTTCTTCTATTAATTTAAGTACATCTTTGTAGCTGGGATTGATTTGATTGAGGTAGTTTAAATCCTCATAGGCTCTGCGGATC
The DNA here is from genome assembly GCF_001831475.1 of Flavobacterium crassostreae. Lineage (NCBI taxonomy): Bacteria > Pseudomonadati > Bacteroidota > Flavobacteriia > Flavobacteriales > Flavobacteriaceae > Flavobacterium > Flavobacterium crassostreae. Next base: position 1,983,644 of record NZ_CP017688.1, read on the forward strand.
ATAGGCTTGTTGTTAGTAACTAATAATGCCTTGGAGTTGTCGTAGAGGTATTTGGATAGGGTGTTGCGGCTGGCAATTATTTGGTTGGTGTAGTCCTCAAAGGGAAAATAGGCATTTCTTCCTTTTTTTAATAATGGCAACGGGAGTATGGGGCGGATTTTGTTTTGGCGGCTGTTTAAGTTCAGGTAGCTGGTGTAAATGCGCTCATAATTACGAGGGTTTCCTTCTTGGGTCATAAAATTAATATCTCGTAGGTCGCGTTCTTTGGCTTTGGCAAATGCTTCTTCTAATAAATAAACATAATCTTGTTTTCCTTTTGCGTTTTTATTGGACCGCAATCCTTCTACAGCGCGATCTATTGCGGCATCATAGTCTCCTTCGCTTAATAGATTTTGGGTTTTTTTGACGCCACAAGTTACAATCGACAAGGCCAATAATAGAAGGAGTACTGCTTTTTTCATGAGATTACTTTTTATGCAAATATATTTTATATAATGCATGTTTTGCAAAATTGATGCCATAAAATATTCGGTTGCTATTTTTAGGTTATATTTGAGGTAACTAAAACAAAAGCAGATGGCCTTAGAGAATCCAACGGAATTAGAGCAGTATTTTGAGCAATTTCGCAGTCCAATTATTGGTATTGATCAGGAGTTTCTTTCTCCTTATGGTGTGCAAAAAATAATTTATACGGATTGGACTGCAAGTGGACGTTTGTACCGCCCGATTGAAGAAAAATTAATGAATCAATTGGGGCCTTTTGTAGCCAATACGCATACCGAAACTACTGTTTCGGGCACGGTTATGACCAAAGCATACCATCAGGCTAGAGACCATATCAAAAAACACGTGCATGCTAATGCGCAGGATGTTTTGCTTACTGATGGAACCGGAATGACAGGTGTGGTGAATAAATTTCAGCGTATTTTAGGGCTAAAAGTGCCTGAGAATTTGAAGGATTTTATTACAATTCCGGACCAAAAACGGCCTGTTGTTTTTGTCTCTCACATGGAACACCACTCGAACCAAACTACTTGGCTTGAGACCATTGCAGATGTGGTGGTGATTCCTTCGGATCAGGAGGGATTGTTTTGTACTAAAAATCTTGAAAATTTGTTGGATCAGTACCAAGATAGAAATTTTAAAATTGCCTCCATCACTGCGGGGTCTAATGTTACCGGAATTAGAACGCCATATCACGAGGTGGCCAAAATAATGCACCAACACAGTGGGTTGTGTTTTGTAGATTTTGCTTGCTCGGCGCCGTATGTTTCTATAGACATGCATCCCGAAGATCCGCTATGTGCTCTGGATGCTATTTTCTTTTCTCCACATAAATTTTTGGGAGGCCCAGGAACGCCTGGAGTTTTGGTTTTTAATAAAAAATTGTATCAAAACATGGTGCCAGATAATCCAGGTGGCGGAACGGTTTCTTGGACAAATCCTTGGGGAAAACATAAATTTATTGATGATATTGAAGATAGAGAAGATGGAGGGACTCCTGGGTTTTTGCAGGTAATTAAAACGGCCTTGGCTATTGCGCTCAAAGAGCAAATGGGAGTAGAGAATATACTCGCTAGAGAGCACGAATTAATAACCTATGTTTTTGAAGAACTAGGGAAGGTTTCTACCATTAAGATATTAGCAGGCCAACACCAAGATCGTTTGGGGGTGATTTCTTTTTATATTGAAGAGTTGCATTTTAATTTAGGAGTAAAGCTTTTGAATGATAAATTTGGAATCCAAACTCGTGGCGGTTGCAGTTGTGCGGGCACTTATGGGCATTTTTTGTTGCATGTAGACCAAGAAACTTCGGATACGTTAATTGATCAAATTAGCCTTGGAGATTTAATTAGAAAACCCGGATGGATCAGAATGTCTATACATCCTACCACCACCAATGCAGAAATTAAATTGGTATGTGATGCGATTAAATCTTTGGCCCAAAACCACTTCTCTTGGGCCTTAGAATACCAATACAATAAGCTTACTAATGAATATGTGCATCAAAATTCGGGCACACCAGAAGCAGATTTGGTTGCCCAATGGTTTGATGTCTAATGTTTTGTGTTTTTTTTGGGTTGGATCAAGAACTGCAGGAGAGCATGGAGCTTCCTATTTTTTGCCTGGCCCAGTCGGGTCTTTTGGCAAACCATTTTTGCGCATTCGGCTGTTCGTGATAGGGTTTTTTGAGCAAAATATGTAGCTCTTCTATCAAGGAATAATCTTCTTTTTCGGCGGCCTCAATGGCTAATTGTGCCATATAATTACGCAAAACGTATTTGGGGTTTACAGCGTTCATGCGGCTTTTTCTATCTGGATCGCTTGCGGTTTCTTTCTGTAAACGAAGGGTGTATTGTGTAATCCAATACAACCAACTATCTTGGGTTTGGGGACTTATTTTTTCGGGCTTATAAAAGGCTTCGGATAGGATCTCAAAGGCAGTTTCTTCGGAATCCGTTTTTTGGAGTTCGCTTAATTTTCGGAAGAAAATGGTGTAGTCTGTTTCGTGCAGGAGTAAATTTTGCGAAAGCAGTTGTAGCAATTCTAAATCTGTTTCGGCTGCCATGCAAAGTCCTAGTTTGTTACGCATCATGGAAGTATAATCTGCCTCATATTGGGTCTGAAAAGCATCCAGAATGGCCTCCAGTGGTGCTGCTTGTTCAATCAGCGGAAACAAAGCATTGGCTAATTGGTACAAATTCCAGAGTGCAATTTGGGGCTGGTTGCCAAAACGGTATCTTCGGTTTTCGCGATCGGTTGTATTTGGTGTCCAGTCTGGGTTGTAGTCTTCTAGCCAGCCATAAGGGCCGTAATCTATGGTGAGTCCTAAAATAGACATGTTGTCGGTGTTCATGACTCCGTGTACAAAACCTACGCGTTGCCAATGGGTGACCATGGTTCTGGTTTTGTCTGCTACGGCTTTAAAAAAAGCAATATAATCGGTCTTTGATGTGCCTTTTATTTCTGGAAAATGGTGTTTTATGGTAAAATTGGTTAGCAATTTTAGTGTTTGCAGGTCTTTTTGAGAAGAAAATAATTCAAAATTACCAAAACGAATAAAAGAAGGAGCTACTCTACAAATTACGGCGCCTTTTTCGTATTCTGGATGGCCATCATACAGAACGTCTCTTAGTACGGTATCTCCTGTCAAAATTAGAGATAAGGAGCGTGTGGTAGGAACACCTAGGTGGTGCATGGCCTCGCTACACAAATGTTCTCTAATAGAAGATCGCAATACGGCCAATCCATCTGCTCTGCGGGAGTAGGGAGTTGCGCCGGCGCCTTTGAGTTGTAGAGTATATTTTTGTTGTAAGTGCTGTATTTGGGTCAAGTTTATTGCTCTACCGTCTCCTAATTGTCCGGCCCAATTACCAAATTGATGTCCAGCATAATTCATGGCATAGGGGCGTGTGTTTGGCAGTATTTCTTTGCCAGAAAAAATAGCTGTAAAGGCAGTGTTGGTAGCCTCTGCAGTAGTTATACCAATTAGTTGTGCTACTTCTTTAGAGTAATGTACCAATTGTGGGTTAGAGGGGATCCTGGGAGTAACGTAAGAAAAACAAGCCTTGGTTACTGCTCTAGGAACTGTATCTTGGTTAGGATCCGCAGGAAGTTCTGTACTAAATGGATTGGTTATTTGAAATTGCATAATTAGATTGTATTAGCATCAAATTTAATAAAATAATACAGAGACGGCAACTAGTTATACTAAAATTGGCTAGGTATTAACGTTGGTGTTTCCATCTTTTGTGGGTCCAAAAATAATATTCTGGCGCTTGGTAGATCTGTTTTTCTACTTCTTGAATAAAACGATGGGTGATGTCAAAATCTGCTGCCAGTTTTGGGTGGTCACTTAAGGGGATTAAAGTAGCTTTATAATGCCCTCTTTTTGTTTTTTCTACTTTAGCAAAAAGCACCGAAAGATCGTATTTTTTGGCCAGCATTTCGGCACCAGTATGTACCGGAACTTCTACTCCCATAAAGTAATCCCAATGCGATATCCGATCGTTTTTTGGAGATTGATCACTTGCCAAACCATAAATGGACAAAATTCCTTTTTTTTGGTTGCTTGAGATTAATGCGATGGTTTCTCGGGTTACTACTAATTGTGTGTTGTATTTAGAACGAATGTCTTTTATAAGCGTGTCAAAATATTTGTTAGAAAGTTTTTTGTAGACTCCCACGCCCTGAAAAGAGGTATTAAGGTTTAAGGTAATGAGCCACTCCCAACTAGCATAATGCGATGCTAAGAGCATAATGCTTTTGCCTTTTTTTTCGTACTCTTTTAGTAATTCGGGATTGGTAATTACAAAACGTTTGTTCATTTCTGTAGAAGACATGGTCATTGTTTTGGTCATTTCTAAAAACAGATCACATAGATGGTGGTAGAATTTTTTTTCAATCTGCAGGCGCTCTTGGTCTGTACGATTTGGTAAGGCTAGAGCAAGATTGGCTTTAACGGTTTTTTTTCGATAGCCTACAACATAATACATTAAAAAGTATAACACATCCGATAGGGCATAAAATACCGGAAACGGAAGTATGGATACAAGCCATAGTAGGGGATAAGCGATTAGGAAAACAAGGAATTGCATGCGGTATTTTTATTGCAAATATAACTTAAAAAATAATAACGTTAAAAAATTAAAAACTACTACAAGAGTGCTCTAGGAGATTCACTACATTTACATTTAAATAAAAAACAAACGTATGAATATCAGTTTAATGGTAATTATTATTGCAAACGTGCTTTTTAGCTTTAAAGGATTTAACGATAGTGCTTTTTTTAGAAAATTCGAATTCCATATAGGAAGCGTGCGTGCAGGGGAGCAAATTAGGTTGTTTTCTTCTGGATTTTTGCATGCGGATATTGGGCATTTGGCCTTTAATATGCTAACTCTTTACTTTTTTGCACCTGTGGTAATTGCTTATTTAGGCAGTATTTCGTTTGTAATTATTTATTTTGGTAGCTTGCTTTTTGGTAGCTTGCTTACTATTGCTTTTCATAAAGAAGATTACAATTATCGTGCTGTAGGAGCCTCTGGCGCAGTTACTGGCATAGTCTATTCTGCAATATTATTACAGCCCGATATGATGTTAGGGCTCTTTTTTATTATACCTATTCCGGCTTATTTATTCGGAATAGCCTATTTGTTGTACTCCATTTATGGCATGCGAGCCAAAAACGACACTATAGGTCATACGGCGCATTTTGGCGGAGCTATTGGCGGGTATTTGATTACATTGGCAATGAATCCCTACTTAGTAGTAGCACATAGCCTTATGGTGGTGTTGTTGGCTATTCCCGTGCTTATTCTTTTTGTGATGGCTAAAATGGGTAAATTATAATGGCATGGCTTTTGAAAGAATAATACTAGTTTATTAAACAAATTTTATAGATTCCAAATTATGAAAAAAACAATAGTAATTTTAGCAATGATGTTTATGGCACACTCTTACGCGCAAGAAATCAAACAAGTTCCGGTTGTGAATGTTAATGGAGAAGCAAAAGTAAAGGTAGTTCCGGATCAAGCCATTATAAGTGCCACTGTAGAGACCAAAGGTAGCAACGCAAAGGAGGTCAAAAGGCTCAATGACCAACAAATCGATGCAGTTTTAAATGTTATCAAAAAATCCAATATTAAAAATACGGATTATAGAACCAAATATGTTGCCTTAAATCCGCAGTATGATTATGAGACAAAAAAAACGAATTATAACGCTACACAAACCATTGAAATTGTACTAAAAAATTTAGCCACCTACGATGCACTTATGGAGGCGTTAGTAACTCAGGGTATTAATAGAATTGATAATGTAGTTTTTCAGTCTTCCGAATTAGCAAAATATGAGGCAGAGGCCAGAAAATTAGCCATGAAGGATGCCAAGCTTAAAGCCGAAGATTATGTATCTGTTTTGGGACAAAAAGTAGGTAAAGCGGTATTGATAACGGATAATTCACAAAACTACCAACCACAGCCCGTTTATGCCAGAATGCAAACCATGAAAATGGAAGGAGCTGCAGGACCAAGAGAGACTTTAGCCACTGGCGAAATAGAAATTATTTCAAACGTGAATGTAAGTTTTGTTTTGGAATAATTGTAAAACATAATTTAATTTAAAATACCCACTTGCTTTGCGTAAGTGGGTATTTTAGTTTTTGGATTCTTCTAAGAATAAATTGTATAAAAAAAAGCAAAAAAAAACGCTTCAATTGCTTGAAGCGTTTTGTGGGGAGAGTAGGATTCGAACCTACGAAGACGTAGTCAGCAGATTTACAGTCTGCCCTCGTTGGCCGCTTGAGTATCTCCCCGTGGCCGTTTGCTTACAACGCTTATGTTGTTGTTAGCGGTGGCAAATATAAGGACACTTTTCGTTTCTACAAACAATTTTGACACTTAATTTTGGATTATTTTTGCACTTTTTTTCAACGTATTGGTATTGAGTAAAATAAAAAAATCTCCCTAAGGAGATTTTTTTATTTTTATACTCTAAACGAAGCTTATTTGGCTAAAAGGGCAATTACTTTTGCTCTTAGTTCTGCACCTCTTAGATCTTTTGCTACTACTTTTCCGGAGGCATCTAGTACAAAAGTAGCTGGAATGGATCTTACGTTATATTGTGCCGCAATAGGTTCGTCCCAGAATTTTAAATTAGACACTTGTGGCCAAGTCAACCTATCTTTAGCAATAGCTTCTTTCCATTTTTTGGCATCTTTATCCAAAGAGACTCCTATAATGTTTAGACCTTTGCTATGCAATTCTTTATAAAGCGCCACTACATTAGGATTTTCTTCTCTACATGGACCACACCAAGATGCCCAAAAATCTACTATGGTAACTTTTCCTAAACTTTCCTTTAACGAAATTATTTTTCCTTCAGGGTTTGGCGCAGAAAAATCGGCTCTTCATTTAGCGTCACCTTCAACAGGTGCTGTTGCTCCAGTTGTAGGTGTTTTGGTTTCGTCTAGTTTTGCTTTAATAGCCTTACCAGGTTTGGTGTTTTTTAAAGACTCGTCAAAACTATTGTAAATTGTTTCTGATTTTTTAATATCTGCACTTGGATCATTAATCATACCTTGAATAATTAAGGCACTAATCAAAGATTTAGGGTGTGTTTCGGCATACTTGATATATTTTGCTTTAGAAGCAACAGCCGTTTCTTCCTGCAATTTTGAAAATTGTTGCATCAAACTATTGATTACAGCAGTATCTTTATTTTGTTGTGCGGTATTCATGGTTTGCATGTTGTTTTTTTGGAAATCCATTAGTTTCTTTTGAACTACTTTGATCTCTTCATTAAAGGTAACATACTCGTCATTATTATACGTACCTGAAACTTTAGATTTTTGAATACTATCTTTATCTATTACAATAGTAATGTCTCCATTTTCAAGAATAAAAGGTACTTTGCCTTGTACTCCTTCTAATTGTAAGGTATGAAAAACAGGTTCTGCTGCTTTACCGTTTATTTCAAATTTTTCATTTTCAACTACCACTGTATCTACAGCTATTAATCCCATACCATTAGCGTCTTGTGTTTCAACGATAATTGTTTTACCATTTTCAATTCCTTTAGCAGTCCCTGAAATAGTGTACTTGTCTTTACTGCAAGAAGTCATTACTACTGCAGCAGAAAGGAATAAAATTATTTTTTTCATTATAAATTAGTTAATTGAGTTAAGTGTGCAAAAGTATTTAAATTTATGATAGTTTAAATCTTTTTTGGAGCTAAATTTTTGTTATATTTTAATTTTTTTATTCGTTTTTAACCTCTTTTTTTTCAGTGAAAAAATACCGTAATAATTTAATATTGTTTTTTTAAATGATAGAGGTATTTTTTTATACATAATCCACATTTAGGATGCTATCTACTACCATGTTTTATACCAAATACCCGTTACTGGGTACCAATCTGTTCCTTTTGCAAAATAGTAACGTTTGATTAATTGTAAGAATTATTTTACTATTTTATTATCTGCAACACATTGTTAGTCAGGTTTTTATGTTGTAAAAAACTGTAAATGTTTTTTTAATGTTAATTTACTACTAATTTACAGTAACATACTACAATTTTTATATAACATATAACGCTAGTTTTGTGATTATATATTAAAAATTATAACTATTATGAAATTAAAATTACTATTATTTTTTATAACTTTTAGCATTTTAAAAGTTAGTGCTCAGGGATTGCCATGTAGGACATCGGAGCAGAATGCCATTGTGTATCGCAACAATCCGAGTGCGCTACAAGAAAAGAAAGATTTTGATGTTTTTAGCAAAAAATTTGCTCTAGAACAAAAAACAGCAACTTCTAAAACAGCAGCGGCAACGTATACTATCCCGGTTGTTTTTCATGTTTATGGAGTAACACAAAGTGGTTCGACGGTAACGTACCAAAAAATTGTGAATCACTTAGAGCAGCTAAACAATGATTTTAATGGTCGAAGTGCAGATTACCAAACTGTAGAACCTTTTTTTCAGGCTCGTAGAGCTACATTAAGTATTGATTTTAAATTAGCTAAAATTGATCCAAATGGTGGTTGTACTGATGGTGTGGTTTTTCATCCAGCCAAAAACGGATATGGTAACGGAGGCGGATACGATGCACAGATTGCTGCAGATGCTTGGGATAACAAAAAATACATGAACATTTACATTCAAAATGACTTGTATAATGATGGGTCTTTATATAACTCAGGAGTTGCTTGGTACCCAAACTCAGCAATGACAGCTAGTAATACAGCTCGTGTAGTTTTTAATGGAGCTTATTTGTATGATAACTCATATAGTACTGAATTTGCTGCAACCTTAACGCATGAGTTTGGTCATTTTTTAAATCTGATCCATACCTTTGAAGGTGGTTGTACTGGTACCGATGAAGTTGCAGATACACCAGCAGAAGATGGAAACCATACTCTTGGTTGTACTCCAGGTACTAACTGTAGTGGTGCAAAAGTTAATTTTGAAAACTACATGGGATACAATGGAGCACAAGGATGTTACAAAATGTATACACAAGGACAAGTTACACGTATGCTTGCAGCCTTACAGCATCCAGCACGTATTACATTATGGCAACCTCAAAATTTAATTAATACAGGGGTAAGCACAACAGGAACCGGTAGTTCTTTAGTGGCATCTACAATTTCTTTTAAAGAATCTTCTGTTAATGATGGTTCTTTTGATACCTCTTCAATTATTACTTTAGGAGGCACAAAGAAATTTGCCTTAACTTCTGGAAATATGGTTGCAGGGACACACTATACTCATAATTTTCCAGCAGGAATTACTCCTATAGTAACAGTTAATTCGAATAGTCAAATTACACTTACTTTATCTGGTAAAGCAACTAACCATGCGGCGACTAATAATGCAGCTGGTGGCATTACCTTTTTGTCAGCAGCTTTTGTTGGTGGTACTACTGGTTTGTCTTGTAATTCAGTATTTTATGATTTTAAATTTGCGAGTCCTTACGGTATTTTTTATGTAAATATGGCCGATGTGGTGATTAACGCAACTACTAGTTGGGAATATTTTACCATTGATAAAGGAGACGATCCAGCTTTTGGAGGTTGGAGATTTGCAGCTAATGCTTTAAAGATAGAAACCTATTCTAAACAATTAGTTTGTGAATCAGGAACTAGAAATATTTCGTTAATTGCGCCAAATGTAATTGTTGGAGCTACAAGTAATTTTACTTCCCCTGCTGCTTATCCAGGTCAATTGGATTTAAGAAAATCAGGATATACGGTTTGGGATGGAAAAACGGGATATGTAGGTTTTAATTATTTACTTGACGGAGAAACTTGTTACGGATGGTTTAAAGTTAGTGTGGATGCAAATGGAGATGGATATAAAATTTTAGAATATGCTTACAATACCAAACCGAATGCTCCTGTAAAAACAGGAAGTTTAGATGTTGTTTTAGCTACAACCGAGTACGAACTGGAACCAAAGTCATTCACGATGTATCCAAACCCAGCTTCGGATGTGGTAGAATTTAGTTTTAATAAATTAAATCTAGACAAAATAACCTTAACTATCTATACTATCAATGGAGTAGTAGTAGATGTGGTTAAAAAACCAACTAGTTATTCTGTGGCTCACCTTGCCAAAGGAATGTATATTGTTGTTGCGACTGATGGCAACTTTACAGAGACCAAAAAACTAGTAGTCAAATAGATCTTTTGGATTAATCAACTGCTGTTGGTTACGACTATTTTTAAAAGCACCTGCAATTATTTTGCAGGTGTTTTTTTTATTTTAGACCCTTTGTGTTTTTCTAAAAATTGTATTTAGAAATAAATTTAAATCCATAGATCTATCCTGTATCCAATCCCAATAATTAGTTTATTTTTAATACTACAAAAAATTTTGGTAGGTGTTCTTTTAGAAATTTTGCGCCAATAGGCGCTTTTTTAATGTGGTATTTTCTAAAAAATACACTTATATTCGCTGCATATAATAATGTATCCTTAGATGAAAATAATAGCCGTTATTCCTGCCCGTTACGCCTCCACTAGATTTCCTGCCAAATTAGTACAAGATTTAAACGGCAAACCCGTTATTCTACGCACCTACGAGGCAGCAGTAGCTACCAATTTATTTGATGCTGTTTTTGTGGTTACCGATTCCGAAATTATATACAATCTAATAGTTTCTAACAACGGCAAAGCCATACGGAGCATCCGAGAGCATGAATCCGGAAGCGATCGCATAGCTGAGGCAGTGGCAGATATGGATGTGGATTTGGTCGTAAATGTACAAGGAGACGAGCCATTTATACAAACCGAAGCCCTGGCAAAAGTGATTGAAGTATTTAAGGAAGACATGGACCAAAAAATAGATTTGGCCTCTTTAATGCACGAAATAACGGACCAACAAGACATTGCCAACCCCAATAATGTTAAAGTAGTAACGGACCAAAACGGATTTGCGTTGTATTTTTCAAGATCCATAATTCCTTATCCAAGGGCAGAAAACGTGGGCGTGCGTTACATGCAGCACGTAGGGGTATATGCTTTTAGAAAACAAGCATTGTTGGATTTTTATACCTTACCGATGCAATCTTTAGAAGCTTCAGAAAAACTAGAACAATTGCGTTATTTAGAATTTGGTAAACGCATCAAAATGGTGACCACCACCCAAAAAAGTATCGGCATTGATACTCTTGAAGATTTAGAAAAAGCAAGAAAAATGCTATAATTATTCGGTACCTTCCGAGCCAAAATAACCTTTAGATTTTATTTTTGTAGAAAAAAAGTTTAGAAATAACACCACATACATAAGTACTAATAATGCTTGCATACTGACTAAAAACTTGCCCAAAAATGCCACCGGATAATACTCGCCAAAACCAATAGTGGAGGCCGTAACGGTGCTAAAATAAATAGGATCAAACCAATGCGTAAATGGTTTGTTTAAATAATTATTACAAGAATACAGTACCGCAAAGGCCAAAACCATTTCTAAATAATTAAAAAACAAGAGTAACATGGATCTTTTGTACGATCGAGGCCTCGAAAATAAATCCGAAGCAAAGATCAAAGTAGGGATGTATAAAACGGTTTCTAACATGACATATACCATAAAATACAAAATAAAAATAGTGCTCTGCCATTGGTTTACCAATACTAATAACGGAAGCATAACCTTAAGTAATACATAAAGATCTACCGTAAGATCCACGTATTCTGGGCCTTTTTTGGAAGCCAAATATTTGATATAAATACCCGGAAAAAACAACTGAGAAGAAGACAAAAACAAGCGCACAATTTTTTCGATTCCGTTATCATCTTGGTGGTCATTATTCCAGATGGCTTGGATGTTTTGTATTCTTTTTTCGATAGGATTAAGAGGTTGTTTGTCAATTGCAGCAACATTGCCTAAAAGTAATTTTCGAATTGTTTTTTTCATAAAAAGCTATTTAGAACCGATACCAAACAGGTTTAAAACCCCCAAAAATTAATCTTGTTTTTCAATTACAATTAATTCGTTGTGGGCTTCCATTCTCGGAAGGGTTCTTATTTTATAATTGGTTAGATTATGGTCTTGGACGTATTTTTTGTTTCTGATGGTATCTTCGGGAGTGAGCAACATGGTATTGAACAAAATGGTACCATTAGGTTTTAAAAGAAAACAAACTCGATTGACAAAAAAACTTTGAAATAAAAAATTGGGCATTTTGGTGTCCTGAAAAACATCTATTATAATTAGATCATAGGTGTTTTTGGTTTTTAAAACAAATGCAAATGCATCTTCAATAATAATTTCAAGTTGCGGGATTTGGTCTAACTTAAAATAATCTGTAGCTACTTGATTTATAACTGGGTCAATTTCTACGCCAGTGATTTTTCCTTTAAATTGAAAATCTTCGAGCAAGGTTTTAATCACACTACCACCAGCAACTCCAAGCACCAAAACAGAGCGCATTGTTGCAATCTTGGAGGCGCCAATATTCTGGAGGCCGTATTTTAGAACCTGTTGCAAATTGCCATAAGAATAGTTTGTATTTTCGGTATTCAAAACCAATTTACCTTTTTCTAAACTCACCTCAATGGTTTTACTTAAAGAGGATTTTAAGTGTACTAATTTTATAGGAGCAAAATAGCTTCGTATTTTTTTTAACATCCATGGTGCTTTGGCTCAAAAATAAGATTTAAATTATATATTTTGCACAAAATTTAAAAATTAATGAAGCGGATAATTTACAAATGGATCTTTTGTAGGATCATGGGCTGGAAAATAAAAGGACATATTAATCCAGAAATTAAAAAATGCGTCCTGATGGTGATGCCACATACCAGTGCACATGATTTTTATTTAGGAATTTTTACCAGAGGCATAACGGGATTAGAGATGAATTGGGTCGGAAAAAAAGAATTATTTCGTTTTCCGTTTGGAGCCTATTTTAGATACATGGGAGGAGAGCCCTTGGACCGAAGTGGTAATTTGAATAAAGTAGATGCCATTGCGGCTATTTTTGAACAAAAAAAAATCTTTCGACTGGCAGTTGCTCCAGAGGGCACCCGCGAAAAAGTAACCCAAATTAAAACTGGCTTTTATTATATAGCCCTAAAGGCAAACGTACCGATACTACCAGTAGCTTTTGATTTTGGAAAAAAAACAGTGCATTTAGGAAAACCGATGTATCCAACCGGAAATTTACCAACTGATTGTAAAGAACTCCTAAACCACTATAAAGGAGTCTTAGGAAAAATTCCTGAAAAAGGCTATCAGGTTGTTTAATTTTTTTATTTTAAAAGAAAGCGACCTTTGGTGTTTTTTTTTGGAAAACAACGAAGGTTCGTTTAGAGAGATCTTATTAAGGTCAAAATCAATACGACTTTTTTTTATTTAGGAACATAACTCATAAAAGTTCCATCTTGATAAAAAACTACAATTTTATCAATGCCTGCTTGGGTGTAGGTTTTGGGTAGCATTGCTTCTGGTTTCTTTTCAGGAATATCGGTAGGAGTTTCTGTCTGCGGCTCTATGCCATCAAACAAACTCGGACCTACCAAATTTTCTGTTTGGGGTAGAGCAGGTTGGTCTGAAACGGTAGAGGCACTTTCCGGAAAACTTCCCTTTCCATTTAAAATCCAATACAAATCTACCTCCGGATACACGTCCAAAATCTTGAGTACAAAATCCAAACTTGGTTTGTTTCTTCCCGAGAGTAAGTGGGAGAGACTCGAACGCTGCACTCCAATTTTATCTGCAAAAGTAGATGCGTTCAGACCGTAATACTCTAGTATAATTTCCAATCGTTTTATAAAATCTTCAGTGTTTAACATTGTAAACTGTGTTTGAAATGAGTCATTTACAAATGTAATAAAAAGAAACCAACTATACAATTTTACAAAAGTAAACTACTAAAATGAAGCAAAAAAAACAAAACCAACACTTTATGTAATATCACATAACTAACTGAATAACAACGATATAAAATACGTTCCATTAAGCTATAACAAATGTAATTTAAAAGCCTTTAAACGGGTTTGCTTTAGTGAATTTAGATGTTTACAATTCTAAAAATAGAGCGCTATTTGTAATTTACAATTGTAAAAATAAAGTTGTTTACTTTTGTAAATTAAATAATAACCCATGAATTTAGAACACGTCCATACGCAATACAAAGAGCAAGACCTCTTTGGAAGATACCTAACATTAGAAACCATACTGCCTTTATTAAAGAAACATTCTGCTCCTAACCATCTTTCGGAAATAGGAAAATCCGTCCAAGACAGAGTGATTTATCAGTACCAAATAGGCCACGGAAAAACCAAAATATTTCTTTGGTCTCAAATGCATGGTAACGAAAGTACCACCACCAAAGCCTTGTTGGACTTTATAAACCTATTGCATTCAGACCATCCTATGGCCAAAGAATTTTTAGACAACTTTACCTTTTGTGCCATTCCGATCCTTAATCCAGATGGTGCTGCCTTGTATACACGTGCTAATGCCAATGGGGTGGATCTAAATAGAGACTCACAAGATCTTAGCCAACCAGAGAGTAAGTTGCTTAGAGCGGTTTTTGAAGCATTCCAACCAGATTATTGCTTTAACCTACACGATCAACGCACTATTTTTGGGGTTGCAGACTCAGGTAAGCCAGCCACCATGTCTTTTTTGGCTCCAGCCTTTAATGCCGCCCGAGAGATAAACGCTTCTAGATTAAAGGCGACAGAGGTTATTGTAGGGATTCAAGATGTATTGCAGCACTACTTGCCGAATCAAATAGGGCGTTTTGATGACGCCTTTAATATCCAGTGTATAGGAGATATGTTTCAAAGTCTAGGAGTTCCTACGGTATTGTTTGAAGCAGGCCATTATGCCGAGGATTATAGCCGAGAAAAGACCAGGAAATTTGTGTTTATTTCTTTGTGCGCCGCTTTTAGCAGCCTTAGCAACAACGATATAGTTAGCAATATAATTGATAAATATTTAAATATTCCTCAGAATAAAGTTGTTTTTTATGATTTTATATACAAAAATGTCAAAATAGATTATGACGGTATAGAAAAAATAACGAATTTTGCGGCACAATACAAAGAAGAGCTAGTAGATGGCAAATTGTGTTTTAATGCCTACATTGCAAAAATAGAGGATCTAGAGGGGTATTTTGCCCACCAACAATACGATGCTCAAGGTGCTAAATACAGCGATGCATGGGCTAATTTTCCGGAATTAGACCAAATTGCTACTTTTTCTTTAGGTAATAGTGTACATATTGTTAACGGATTGATAAAAAAATAATATTTCGTTCAATTTTCCTATTTTTATGTATATTTTTACACTTTGTTTTAGCAAATAATAATATTAATTAAAGAATATGAGTAAGTTCCGTTTAGATGAAGTGGATCATCAAATTTTAGATATGTTGATTGATAATACCCGAGTTCCTTTTACAGATATAGCAAAAAAACTGCTAATATCTGCAGGAACAGTGCATGTTAGGGTAAAAAAAATGGAAGATGCAGGCATTATCATGGGGTCCTCATTGGCGCTGGATTATGACAAATTAGGATATTCGTTTATAGCTTACGTAGGGGTTTTCCTTAATAATACGTCACAGACTAAATTTGTTTTAGAAAGAATAAACGAAATTCCGTTTGTAACCGTGGCCTCTGTAACCACAGGTAAGTTTAATGTGTTTTGCAAAATTAGAGCAAAAGACACCAAACATGCCAAAGACGTTATTTTTATGATTGATGATATTGAAGGTGTTTACAGAACCGAAACGATGATCTCCTTAGAAGAAAGTATCAATGATAAAAAGCGTTTAATGCATACTATTTTTAAAAACATGTAATACGTACTTGAATGCTATAGCTATAATATAACCTCAAGTGTATGCTTGAGGTTTTTTTTTGGGATAAAAGGATGGTTTTAATCTATAAAATGTAAAAAATATGTACACACTGCCTAAAATGGAACGCTTTGATCAAAATGTATTGTCTAAATACAGCATTTATAATAGCATATTTATTACACTTCCTTTTGATTCTATTGATAATACGGGGGTTTTACTGCCCTTGTTTACAGAAAAATGTGAATCGGGTTTCAAAAAACAGCAAACCCCCACCGAAATTGTTACTAATTTTTTTGAAAAACAGCTCCAAACCACCGACGAAAAAGACCAAATCAATTTGCTATTTCGTTTTATACAATACATAGAGCGCCAGATTGTACTGTTTGATGCCGTAGAAGATGCTGCATTTCCGGTGGTAAACAACATGGAGGGTAGAGGATCCTTGCGAGATATTAAAGAAAAAGCAGAAGCAAAAGATAAAAAACAAGAATTAGTTGCTTTTTTAGAAACCTTTACTGTACGTACGGTGTTAACGGCGCACCCGACACAATTTTATCCCGGATCTATATTGGGTATCATAAATGACTTAACAGAAGCGATACGAGATAATAAACTATTAAAAATAAAGCATTTATTAGCACAATTAGGCAAAACACCCTTTGTAAAAACCGAAAAACCCAATCCATTTGATGAGGCAGTAAGTATAATTTGGTATCTCGAAAATGTATTCTACCAAACCTCTGGAGATATGGTGCAGTACCTCCAAAAAAATATTTTTAAAGAGCAACAAATCCAAAATCCATTAATCCAATTGGTTTTTTGGCCTGGAGGAGACCGAGATGGCAATCCCTTTGTTACCACCGATATTACCCTAAAGGTAGCAGAGCGTTTGAGAACCGCTATTTTAAAATGCTATTATGTAGAGCTTAGAGCTTTAAAAAGAAAGCTTACTTTTTCTAATGTAGAGAACACAATAGCAGCATTGGAACACAAATTGTATCGCTCCGTTTTTTATTCTACAGGAACCATTTATATAACCCTGGATGCATTTACGTCAGAATTAAATAGCATTAAAACTATTTTAATAGAACAACACCAATCCTTGTATTTAGATGACTTAGAAGCGCTCCTGATCAAAGTCAACCTATTTGGATTTCATTTTGCAAGTTTAGATATACGTCAAAACAGTAAAATTCATACCAGCGTTTTTAAAGATATTTTTGATTTGGATCAAAAAAAGCAAGTACCTATTTTTCCGTCCAATTACTATGATCTGACCGAATCCGAAAAATTAGAACAACTCGCTACAGTAGAAGGAAGCTTAAATGCAGCAGATTTTGACAATCCAATTACCCGCTCCACAATAGAGTCTATAGAGGCATTAAAGACCATTCAGCAACAAAATGGAGAGCAAGGTGCCAATAGATACATCATTAGTAATAATGAAAGCGCCTTAAATGTAATGGAAACCTTTGCAATGATTCGTTTGACCGCGTGGCAAAACCCTACTGTAGATATTGTTCCGTTGTTTGAATCTGTAAACGATCTACTACATGCCCATACCATAATGGAGCAATTGTACTGCAATCCTAGCTATGCAAAACACATAAAACAAAGACACAATAAGCAAACCATTATGCTTGGCTTTTCGGATGGTACCAAAGATGGTGGATATTTAATGGCCAATTGGAGTATATATAAAGCCAAAGAAGCCTTAACGGAAATATCCCGAAAATATGGCGTCAAAGTAGTGTTTTTTGATGGTCGTGGCGGACCACCAGCTAGAGGTGGTGGCAAAACACATAAATTTTATGCCTCTTTAGGATCCAGTATTGAAAACCACGAAATCCAAATAACCGTTCAAGGACAAACAATAAGTTCTAATTTTGGAACCTTAGATTCTTGCAGGTACAATCTAGAAAACTTACTCAGCGCAGGAGTTACCAACCAAGTATTTGGTAAAGAAAAAAACCAATTATCTCTAGATGAAAAAGTAGTAATGGATCAATTGGCAGATTTAGGGTATCAAAAATATTTAAGTTTTAAAAACCACCCCAAATTTATACCCTATTTAGAGCAAATGAGTACCTTAAAGTACTATGCCAAAACAAATATAGGAAGCCGTCCTTCTAAGCGAAGTAAATCTGCACATTTGGATTTTTCGGATCTAAGAGCCATACCTTTTGTTGGTTCGTGGAGTCAATTAAAACAAAATGTACCTGGTTTTTTTGGAGTAGGTGCCGCCTTAAAACATTTTGAAACCACCAACCAGTGGGACAAAGTGCAAGATTTGTATGGCAACTCGTTGTTTTTTAGAACCCTTTTAGAAAACAGCATGATGTCGCTAACCAAATCTTTTTTTCCGCTAACGGCTTACATGAAAAACGATCCAGAGTTTGGTGCATTTTGGCAAATTATTTACGATGAATTTTTAGAATCTAAAAGGCTTCTCTTAAAAATAGCAGGACACCAAGAGCTTATGGAAAACTATCCAGATGGTAAAGCTTCTATTCAAATAAGAGAACGTATCGTGTTGCCATTGTTAACCATACAGCAATACGCCTTGTTACGAATAAACCAATTAAACAAAGCAACAGTACCCAACGAAGAGCTAATAAAAGTCTACGAAAAAATGGTTATGCGCTCCTTATTTGGAAACACAAATGCAAGTAGAAATTCTGCCTAAAAAAAGACTATATGACCACCAAAGAAATACAACCCACCGAATATGCCCCCTTTTATGCGGGGTATATTAAAGCAGCCGAAAATAGCAATTTGCTAGAAGAGTTAGAAATTTGCCTGCACGAGTTTATCAAATTTGTGCAAAACATTCCGATGGATAAATTTGATTACCGTTATGCTCCAGACAAATGGACCATCAAAGAGATCATTCAGCATTTGATTGACTCGGAGCGGGTATTTGCCTATCGAGCACTACGCATTTCTAGAAAAGATACCACTGCTTTGCCCGGTTTTGACCAAAACGATTATGTAGCCAACTCCGATGCCAACCTGCGCAATTTGCAAGGGTTATTGACAGAATTAGCCGTTGTTAGACAAGCGTCACTATATTTGTTTAAAAGTTTTGCTAAGGAGCAGTTAACCTATACTGGCATTGCGTCTACTCATGCTGTTTCGGTACGAGCGATAGGTTTTATTATAATTGGCCACCAAAAGCACCACCAAAGTATTTTTGAACAAAGGTATTTATTGGCTTAAAAACAAGAAGCCCATAGGGTTCGTTTTTTGTCAAAAGATAAGGTATTGGCAGCACTAGTAGAAGGCATCACATAATAGGTGATGCCTTCTATTTGTCCGAATTTTTTAAAAAAAAGCTTGTGACTTTCTTTTCCATTAAAAATTAGTGTAGTAATCTGTGGGTATTTTTGGAATAAAGAGTCAAAGTCATTTTCTTGTGGATTTTTTATATCGGCATCCAAACTCCCTTTTCGATCACATTGTTTTAAAACATCCCAAAGTCCAATAGAATGGCGTTGCAATAAAGCAATTTTTTCTTCAAAAACTTCCGAAACAGCCTCTTTACTAAATAACTGGTACATTATGGGCAAAAAATGATTGCGTTTGTGGGCATAATATTCTTGTTTTTCTAGAGAAACTACTCCAGGCATGGTGCCCAAAATTACAATTCTTGTAGTGGCGTTTATGTAGGGGGCAAAAGAGTGTACCATGGTATTACGCGTTTTCTTTTTGGGTAATTGCTAGTGCCAATCGTATTTTATCATAAGCAATGTTTTGTTCTAAATAATCGTAATACGGTTTTAAAGTAGTAGGGTTTTCTAGTTTTATGCTTGCATTTGCAACTAATTTTATTTCTTCATTGGTTACAAATTGACGCAAATCTATGGCGGCACCATCTAAATACAATTTAGCAAAATGAGACATGATGGTTCCTAATCCTAAATTTCTTTTTTCGGCAATTTCGGGAGCACTTAAACCACTTTGTAATAAATCTAAGGTCTCTTTGTAAGTAGTGGCTTCTTTTTTCTGCTTGGTTTTTTTATTTTTATCAAAAGCAACAATTGCTTGGATAAATGGCGTACCGTATTTTTCTAATTTGGCCTTTCCAACCCCATCAATTGCCAATAATTCTTGCTCGTTAGTTGGGCGGATTGTTTCCATTTGGCGCAAAGCCGCATCACTAAAAATAACATAAGCGGGCACTTCTTCTTCTTTAGAGATAGTGTAACGTAGTTTGCGGAGTGTTTCAAACAGAGAGTGCGCAAGGGGTTTACTTTTGGGTTCTTTGGAGGTTGTTTTTTCGATTACAACTTTCTTGGGTTCAATTAATTGTACTTTTTGACCAGAAAACAACACTTCGTGGGCTAATGTTGTGAGTTTAATTTTGTTTTTTTGATCAAAAGCAACTTCACAAAACCCTTGGTTCATTAATTGGATGAGGTATTGGTTCCAATCCTGCCAAGATATGGTACTGCCTACAGCATAGGTTTTTAGATTTTGGTAGTTTTTTTCGTAAATAGATGCATTTTTAGAGCCTTTTAAAAAATCAATAACTACAACCAAGGGTTCTAGTTGTTTTAAACGGCTGATTGCCGATAACGCTTTTTGAGCAATAATGGTTCCGTCAAAAAAAGCAGGAGGATTTTTGCAAATATCGCAATTACCACAATTCTCGGTTACTAGCTCTCCAAAATAGGCAAGCAAAATTTTTCTGCGGCAACTCAGGGCGTCTGCATATTGTTTCATGCGTTCTAGTTTTGCTAACTGTACGTCTGCATTAAGTCCTTGGGAGGCAAATTTTTGCAATTGTATTACATCTCCGTAGCTTGCAAACAAAATGGTTTCTGAAGGAAGACCATCGCGTCCAGCACGACCAATTTCTTGGTAATAGCCTTCAATATTTTTGGGCAAATTGTAATGAATAACCCAACGAACATTTGATTTGTCGATTCCCATACCAAAGGCAATGGTAGCGCATACTACCTGGCATTCATCATTTATAAAGGCATCTTGGGTTTGGGAACGCAGTTTGGTATCTAATCCTGCATGGTAGGCCTTGGCGGCGATGCCTTGTTGGAGTAGTTTTTGAGCTAGCTCTTCGGTTGTTTTTCGGCTAAGGCAATAAATAATTCCGGACTCCTGGGGTTTTTGTCCCACAAAATCTATAATTTGTTTTATTCTATCCAAGGCAGGACGTACTTCTAAGCTTAGGTTTTTTCGGTCAAAGGATGAAATAAATATTTTAGGATTTTTTAAATTCAGTTGCGCACTAATATCTTGTCGGGTAGCTTTGTCTGCTGTGGCAGTCAGGGCTAGAATAGGAGTGGAGGGAAATCGGTTTTTTAAATATCCTAAATTGGTGTAAGCAGGTCTAAAATCATGTCCCCAGGAGGAAATACAATGCGCTTCGTCAATTGCTATTAGACTTAGGGTGAGGGTATGAAATAGGTTTTCTAAATACGATAAACTCTCTGGAGCAATGTAAACAATTTTGATTTCGTGGTTTTGAATAGCCTCTATATACGTTTGTTGTTCCGTAGCGGTTTGGCTACTATTGATGTAACAAGCTTGGACTCCATTGGTTTTGAGACTGTCTACCTGATCTTTCATTAAGGCAATTAAAGGCGAAATTACAATTGTAATTCCAGGAAACAGCAATGCTGGTAACTGAAAACAAATGGATTTACCACCACCAGTTGGCATAATTGCTAAGGCATCCTGCTGTTCTAATATGGTGGTTATTATTGCTTCTTGGTTGGTTCGGAATTTTTCAAAACCAAAAGTATCTTTAAGTGTTTTATGGAGGGTTTGGGTTGTTGTCATTTATGGGTTTGTACAGCGTATCGAAAAATAGTTTTAACCCGTAAAGATAATTTATTAAAAGCAAATAAAAAAAGGAACTCTGTTTTAGAGTTCCTTTTTTGGTTTGTTAAGGATTAATCGTCATCCTCATCCGTATCTTCGTCTTCGTTGTCTGGTTTATCAAAATCTTCGTCATCGTCGTCATCGTTATCATCATCATCTAAATCCAGTCCTTTAATCGGAATTATTGGTTCGATTACAGCATCAATTTCATCATCATCGTCATGGTTTTCAATACGATCTGCAAGCTTCATGCTTACTTTTACTAAATAAATGGTATCTTCAGTGCGTACTTCTACTGCTTCAATTAGTTCGTTTTTAGCATTTCTAAAACGGATAATATCGGTGTCATCATATCCATCAGGAAATCTTTCTACAAGGAGGTTTAAGATTTCGTTTGTAAGTTTTGCGTAATCAACAATTACTCTTTTCATAATGATATTCTATAGGTCTAATAAATAAGCAAAAATTAATGGCGCAACAATGGTTGCATCTGACTCAATAATAAATTTTGGGGTTTTTATATCTAGTTTACCCCAAGTGATTTTTTCATTTGGTACTGCTCCAGAGTACGATCCGTAACTGGTTGTAGAATCTGAAATTTGACAAAAATAGCTCCAAAAAGGGATGTCATGCATTTCCATATCTTGGTATAGCATTGGTACTACGCATATAGGGAAATCTCCTGCAATTCCTCCACCGATCTGAAAAAATCCAATTCCGTTGCTGCTGTTTTTTGGGTACCAATCTGCAAGAAATGTCATGTATTCTATACCCGATTTCATGGTAGAGGCTTTTAAATCACCTTTAATTACATACGATGCAAAAATGTTTCCCATGGTGCTGTCTTCCCATCCTGGTACGATTATCGGAAGGTTTTTTTCGGCGGCAGCATACATCCAGCTGTCTTTTAAATCAATTTCGTAATACTCTTCAAGTACTCCTGAAAGCAGCATTTTGTACATAAATTCGTGCGGAAAGTAGCGTTCTCCTTTATCGTCTGCATCTTTCCATATTTTGTAAATATGTTTTTGCAAACGACGAAATGCTTCGTGCTCTGGTATGCAAGTATCGGTAACTCTATTTAGTCCTCTTTCTAATAAGTCCCACTCGTCTTGAGGTGTTAAATCGCGGTAGTTGGGTACTCTTTCATAATGAGAGTGTGCTACCAGATTCATGATATCTTCTTCTAGATTGGCTCCAGTACAGGATATAATTTGTACTTTATCCTGACGGATAATCTCGGCAAAAATCTTTCCGATTTCGGCCGTACTCATTGCTCCGGCCATACTCACCATCATTTTAGCGCCATTTGCTAATTGTTGTTCGTAGGCTTTTGCCGCATCTACTAAAGAGGCTGAATTGAAATGCAAGTAATGCTTTTCTATAAACTGACTGATAGGTCCTTTACTCATTTTATGGTATTTTAATTTTTAAAAAACAATGGTATTGAAGGCTGGTTGGAATCCAAATATACTGTTTTTTTTAGATGTCTATTGTTGTAATTATTGTTTTTTGTTGTAACCTAAAATATGCAATACTTCCTCAGAGGTTTGTTGTTCTGAGAAAACTTCGGTGGCTAGTATTCCGTTTTCGTCTCGATCGATCAAAATATGTTTTGGCTGTGGGATTAAACAATGGTGTAATCCACCATAACCACCTATGGTTTCTTGATAGGCACCAGTATTAAAAAAACCAATATATAATGGTTTGTCTTTGTTGTATTTGGGCAAATAAATGGCATTCATGTTTTGCTCCGAGTTGTAATAATCATCACTATCACAGGTTAATCCACCTAGCAATACTCTTTCGTAGGTTTCGTTCCAACGATTTACTGCCAACATAATAAACCGTTTGTTGATAGCCCAAGTATCTGGTAGGGTGGTGATGAAAGAAGAATCAATCATGTTCCATTTTTCCCTATCGTTTTGTTGTTTTTGATATAAAATTTGGTAAATAGCTCCTCCGCTTTCTCCTACGGTAAAGGATCCAAATTCGGTAAACAAGTTTGGTACGGCCACATCTGCCTCATCACAAGCAATTTTGATCTGGTTTACAATTTCAGTGATCATGTATTGGTAATCGTATTCAAACGCAAGGGAGTTTTTTATCGGAAAACCTCCTCCAATATTTAATCCATCTAGTGTAGGACATTCTTTTTTTAGGGCAATGTATACTTTGATACATTTTAATAATTCATTCCAGTAATATGCAGTATCGTTAATACCGGTATTAATGAAAAAATGCAACATCTTCAATTCTAACTTGTCGTTTTCTTGAATTTGTTTTCTATAAAAATTCACAATATTTTTATATCCAATACCTAATCTAGAGGTATAGAATTCAAATTTAGGCTCTTCTTCTGCCGCAATCCGAATTCCTATTTTGAACTTTCCTTTAATTTCTGCCTGAAGCAAATCCAATTCTTCATAATTATCAATAATTGGAATGGTATTTTTGTGGCCATTGTTGATTAAACGGGCTATGTTTTCGATGTATTGCTCTCTTTTAAAACCATTACATAATACATAGGTACTTTTGTTTATCTTGCCATTGGCCATTAAATTCTCTACAATATTGATATCAAAAGCAGAGGAAGTTTCTACATGAATGTTGTTTTTAAAAGCTTCGTTCATGATAAATTCAAAATGGGAGCTTTTGGTACAGTAGCAATAAAAATATTTGCCATCGTACTTGTTTTGTTCCATAGCTTTTCGGAACCAACTTTTGGCTTTGTTGATGTTGTTAGAAATTTGTGGCAAATAGGTAAACTTTAGCGGGGTACCATATTTTTCTACCAATTTCATTAAATCAATATTATGAAATTGAAGGTTGTCTTTGTTTAATGTAAATTCTTCTTGAGGAAAATAATACGTTTGGTTTATTAAGTCTGTATATTTAGTATTCATAAGTTTGTAGAGGTATAGATTAATGTAATGGAAACGAAATTAATCTAAAATTCAAACCCGAATATTAGCATATATTAGTTGCAACTTTTTATTTTCGAGTTTTAAAAACTGAAAAATATCAAAAGTAAAACTCCCTCTAATAGAATAGAAGTGTTGCAATACTCTCAAAAAAAAGTTATTGTTTGCATTTCGATCTGACCAGTGATTACCTTTGTTTTTAGTGTTTTTCATTGGGACAAATGTAAAAAATAAAAGATACGTAATGCAAAGCTTTTATTAAAAAAAAATTAAGATTGGTAATCCTTAAATGCCTCAAGGATTAATTCGTTTTCTACCAATTGATTGATTTTTATTTTTCCGATGCCATCAATTAGCGCAAACTGAATGGTTCCATACTCATTTTTTTTGTCATGAACTAGTAATTCTAATATGGGTGCAAGGTCTTTTGGATCAAAAGTAATATCGTCAAAAACGGCTTTAATGGCTGTTTTTATCTGGTTGTATTGCGCCTTAGTGAGCAATTGTTTTTCTAAAGAGATGTAGCTCTCTAGGATCATTCCTACAGCTATTGCTTCTCCGTGGAGTAGGGTCGTTTTGTCTTGGCTTTCCAGAAAATAGCTTTCAATAGCGTGCCCGAGGGTGTGTCCAAAGTTTAATGCTTTACGGATATTTTTTTCTGTGGGATCTAGCGTAACAATTTCGTTTTTGATGGCTACAGAACGATGGATTAAAGCATCAAAATCCGAAAAATCAAGTACCTCTAAGTCTAAAAATTGTTCCCAATATTTTTGATCAAATATCAAACCGTGTTTGAGCATTTCGGCCAGTCCAGATCGCATTTCGTTTTTGGGTAGAGTTTCTAAATAAGTACTATCCACCAGTACCATAACCGGTAGGTTAAAAACACCTATTTGGTTTTTTAGATTGCCTAAATCCACTCCGTTTTTGCCTCCTACAGAAGCGTCTACCATAGCCAGTAGCGTAGTAGGAATGTTAATAAAATCAATACCTCTCTTGAAGGTGGAGGCAACAAATCCTCCTAAATCGGTAACTACTCCACCGCCTAAATTAATAACAAGACTTTTTCTATCTGCACCTAGTTCTGTAAGTACGTTCCAAATTTGAACGCAGGTTTCTATATTTTTATGGATTTCGCCATTTTCAAATTCAATGATTTCAATAGTCAAATCTGTGGCTATTTGAGGCAATAATCTTGGCAAACAAAATTCATTAGTGTTGCTATCTACAAGTATAAATAAATTGGTGTATTTATTTTGTTCTAAATGTGCATTTAGGGCCTGGTATCCTTTTTGGTTAAAATAAATAGGATGGTTGCTAGCTTGTATGGTAGTTAATTGCTCTGACATAATATTTTAGTTACAATATTGCGCTAATAATTTGGAAGCGTCTGGATGATTTTTGTTTTTGGCAGCAAGTAAATTCTGGCAGCCTTTTTGTTTGTTATTGGTATTCAAATATGCGGCACCAAGTAAGTACTCTGTTTTGCCATCTATTAGAATTGGCGAATTTAAGGTTTTTTCTAAATAAATTATAGCAGATTTAAACTGATTTATCTTAAAATAACAAATTCCTATATTCTGTGTTATTATACTGTTTTTTGGGTAATCAAGGGCTGCTTTTTTGTAATACACCAAGGCTTTATGGTACTGTTTTTTTAAAGAGTACTGTGTTGCCAATATTAAATTAGTAGCCTTGGCGGTGTTTTTAGACTCCTTTAGCTGTTGTTTTTTTGCAAATATTGCGTCTTTCTCAAAGGATTTTTTTCTGTTTTGTAGAGAGCTATCGTTTGGAAACAGGGTTATGGCACTATTTATAAATTTAATTATTTTATCGTTTGGATACCTACTTTGTGCTAATGCGCTGGAAGTTTGGATCCAAATATTTGGTTGTTGTATGTATTTAATAAATTCAGAATGGTTTTTTAAAATAGCGGTGGTATCTTTTTTGTAGGCATCCATGGTAAGCATCGCAAGGTAGTAATCTTCATTACGAGGCCTTATTGCAAAGGCTTTTTTGGCATAATAATGGGCGCTATCTAACTGCCCTAATTCTTTGTAAATCCGGTATTGATACCATTGGGCCCTGCCTGTATGGGGGTTGATAGTATTGGATTGGTCAAAATGGTGCAAAGCTTGGGAGTATTTTTTTTCTTTTACGGCATAAATACCTGCCAATTCTATATACGGTTCTGAATTGGTGGCAACATTTGGAAATTTCGGTATTTGTTGGACTATTTTGGAATACGTATAGCTGTAATTTGCTTCGCCTTTGGCTTGATCCAATAGCATGTTGTTTTCAAACTGGTATGCTTTGAAGGTTGTATACGAAAAATAGGCTGTTATACTGCTTAAAAAAACAACAATCAAAATGTACTTAGAATTGGAATTAGTTGCAGTAGGGTTGCTCTGAGTAAAACAACCATTTAAGACAGTTAAAACCAAGAATAAGCAAAAATTAATTTGCACAGTAGCCCGATACAAAGGAAAATTAAACAAAGCATCTATGCCGTAACTAAGCATTAGTAGTAAGGCTATTAGTGCTATGATTCTGGTTTGCGGTTCTTTTTTGGAGCTACAGTTTTGGAGGTTGTATAATAGTGCAAAAACAAAAATTAGTAAATAAGCCAGTAGGGTTACAAAGCCAGCTTCGGCGGCAATTTCCAAAAAATCGTTATGGGCATGGTTAGAGAGTAATAATCCATTGGATATTTTTTTTTCGTAAGGAATGGAGGCTATCTTCCAGTTGCCTAATCCTACTCCAAATACCGGATTTGATTGGGCTATTTCAAAGGCATTTTGCCAGTATTTTAAACGAATATTTATGGACGCATCTTCTGTTTTGGTTGGGATGATTTGCATCACTCGCTCTGTTACAGACTGAAATCGCTCTGTGTTTTCGGCTTTTTTAAAAATAAAATTTGCTATAAAAAAAGCCAGAACCACTGGAAGTATAATTGCCGGGAGGATACTTTTTATTGGCTTTGGATGCCATTTAATCTTTAAAGTTGCAGCTATAAAAACCAGAAGAATCAAAAACAAAGCAATATAGGCAGCTCTTGAAGCAATTAGCAAGATGAGTATGGTAACCATTAGTAACGTTAGACTCAAAAACCATTTTTTCCATTTAGAAAAATGAATAATACCTAGGAGTAAAAACGGAATTTTTCCGGTTAAACTAGCAGCGTGTATATTGATGTTTCCGGTATTTCCTTTAATTTGATTAAAGGCAACAACTAAATTACTGGATTTTGCTAAACTAATAAACGTAGTGTAATCCATGTAGGTGCGGATAAACATACTTATACCAATCAAAAAACTAATAGTATAAATAAGGTACAATCTGCGGTATAATAGTATGCTTAGGTTTATAAATAAGCAAAATACAACCAAAATTTGAGTAAAACTTACTACAGCCAAAGAAGTATTTTGGGCTGTAAATACGGTTATTAGACATAAAAATAAAAAGGCAGTATACGATTTTGCTAGGTTACTTTTTTTTATTTTTCTTAAATATTCTTCGGGTAGTAGTTCGGGCTGCTTAAATATAAAAAACCCTACCAAAGCATTTACAATAGAAAGATAGAGGTATTGAGGAGCTATAATTTCTAGGCTTCCAAAGGCTGGAAAAAAATCGATACTTAAAATACTAAAGACTACCAACAGTGTAATTGTATCCAAATACGTTTTATTGGTGCTTTGTAAAATCTTTTCTTCGGTAGCAACGCTAGATTTTTTGGTCATGAAAGAGTTGTGTTTTTATTGCTCAAATACATTTTTTGGCATTTTTTTTTTAAAGTAACTACCAAAAATAGGTTTTTAGTAGCTTTTAATGCTGATTAAATCAAAATTTAATGGTTTATTAAACCAAGGTAGCAATTCTAAGCCTACAAAATGAGTCGGAACCAACCAACGTTATGGCTTTAAAATAATCAAAATAAATTAAGAATTAGTTAGCAAGTGCTAGGCCTTAATTGGGAACTAATTTTTTAAAATTAAATAAAAAAACATGGACTACAACAAAACAATCCATCCAGCAACTGGAGATGAAATAGCACAATATCATCGGCTGAGGATGGATCAAACCAGTCAAAAAATAACTTCAGCACAGTAAACCAAAGTATGGAAACCAAAAACGTATTTCAAGCACGCCACATATTTATAAAAAAAAAGCCTTGGTATGCATAGACTACAATCAAGGCTTTTTGGTTATTCGTCTTCAGTATCGTTTTCAAATAATTCTGGATCCAGTTCTTCATTTTTGGATGGTAACTCAAAAAAACTAAAAATAGAACCACCATACGTTTTTTTGAATGAAAAATGCATCATGTGGTCCAACTTGGTGTATTTGGAGTGTTCAATCACCATCATTCCATCTTCATTGAGGGTGTTTTTTTCAAAAACTAGCAATACAATGCGCTCAAATGTGGCTTGGTCTAGGGCGTAGGGAGGATCTGCAAAAACAATGTCAAAGGAGGCGTTGTTTTTTTCTAAAAATTTAAACACGTCACTTTTGGTTGCGGCAATATTAAAATCATATTCATTAGCAATTTGTTTGATAAATTTTATGCAACCAAAATCACCATCTACCGATGTTATTGGACTGCTGCCTCTTGAGCCAAATTCATAACTAATGTTTCCGGTGCCAGCAAATAGATCCAATACTTTCAACCCTTCAAAATTAAAATGGTTGTTCAAAACATTAAACAAAGCTTCTTTAGACATATCTGTTGTAGGTCTTACCGGTAGCCCTTTGGGCGGAGAAATGCGCCTTCCTTTGTATTTTCCTGAAATGATTCTCATGAGTTAAAGAGTATATAGTGTTTTCTGTTTTCGGCTTCTGAAAAGGTATTGCGTTGTTGTAGGCTGCTTAGGTCTATTAAATGTACATTTCGGATGTATTTATAGGCTATTTCATAATAAGGGCTATGGGTATCTATGGCTCCAATTAATTGTAACGGAAAATTATCCGGGTTTAAATTTAATTGTTCTGCGGTAAACAAAATGTAGTAAATAAAATCTTCGACGCTTTGGTACTCAAAGGAGTTGAATAACAATAGTTTTTGATTTTGGATAACCAATATTTCAAAGTGTGTTTGCTGAAAATGGACAGACATTGTTTTGGTATCGTTATTCTTGGAAGCATCTAATAGTTTGCTAACCAGAATGCTATTGGTGTGTTTGTAGTCAAAAGTCCCAAATTGATCAATAAAAAAATTATTGACATGCACATACGGGATGTACACGGTATGCATGGAATAGGTAGCAAGGGTATCAGAGGCAAAAAAATCCGTTTCAAAAACTTTAGTGTTGTATTGCATGTAGCTTCCTATAGAGCCCTCATCAAATAGAGGAGAAGGAACAAAGGTTGCTAGATTGTTCCGATGCAAAACTAGTATTTCGTCATATTCGGCACGTAATTCCGGATGTTCTTGAAATGCTTTGGCATATTGGGTTTCTATTTTTATGCTTTTATCGGTAGTGTCAAATGGCACTTCTTTGTACATAGGGATGCTGTTATTGAGGGTATCAATACAACAAAAAGAAAATCCAGTGAGTGCAACTTCAATGGAGAGTTTTTTATATTTCTTTTGGGTAATATTACTTGGTGTTGTTGGCATAAATGGGTTTGTAATCCGTTTTTTGTAAGTAATTTTAAGTGGATTAAGTGAGAAGACAAACTTACAATTTTTTTTTATTTTTATGGGTTTATTATCTGGTATTTGGGTGTTTTGGAGTATAATTTTATTTGCATACTTTGTGGGATTTATAGGGTGTTTGTTGGAGTAAGGAGTATCTTTGTGTTTTAATTTTTTTATGTATGGAAATCCATTTAAACTCTCAGTGGAGCTGTTTTTTGGCAGCACAAATTGCGACACCTTATTTCAAAACACTTTGGCAACAGCTGGAGAGCCACTACCAAGAGCAAGTGTGTTTTCCGCCTGAAGATTTGATTTTTGCGGCTTTTAATCAATGTGCTCTTGCAGATTTAAAGGTGGTTATTATTGGGCAGGATCCGTATCATGGGGTGGGACAGGCCAATGGGTTGAGTTTTTCGGTCAACGATGGTTTGCGCATACCGCCTTCTTTACGTAATATTTATAGAGAATTGGCTACCGATTTGGATGCGGTTTTTATGCCTACTTCGGGCAATTTGGAGTTTTGGGCGCAGCAAGGGGTGTTGTTGCTCAATGCGAGTTTAACCGTTGAGAAAGACAAGCCCAATAGCCATAAACATTTAAAATGGAATATTTTTACGGATGCCGTGATCCAAAAAATTGCCGAAGAAAAACAGGGATTGGTTTTTTTGCTTTGGGGTGCTTTTGCACAGCAAAAAGGCAGCAAAATAGATAGAGACAAGCATTTGGTTTTGACCTCTGGGCATCCTTCGCCTATGAGTGCAAATCAAGGAAAGTGGTTTGGGAACAAGCATTTTAGTCAAACCAATGCTTATTTAAAAAAATTAGGAAAGAAAGAAATTATTTGGATACCTAATCTGCATTAATATAACGCATTGTTTTGCGTGAGGGGTAGCAGCAAACCGCCAACGCGGTGCGTATGACCCGACAGCATCCAAAAAAAGGAGCTAATCACCGCAATGGTGCTTAGCTCCTTTTTTTGGGTGGTGGCACGCCCGAATTAAAAATGGGGATGGCTTATTTTTTGGTAATTTCTTCTAGAATTGCTTTGTCTTCTCGATTGCTTATCTTGAGGATTATGGGAATGTTTTGCATGGTTTTTCCTTCAATGATATAGGTTTTGGCTTTTCTAAATTCGGTACTGCTTTGGTCAAAATCTACATCTCCGTATTGTAGGGTGTTTTTGATGTCTATGGTGTCTATCCATGGTTCTGCCAGTACGGCCGAGGCTTTTTCGGAGTAATTAAAGGGTTTGTTTCGGATGTTGTTTAAAACACGGGAATTTGGAAAATAGTTGCAGCGGGTGTCTTTTCCGCTAAAAACTAAGGCTACAAAAAAAAGGCCAATAACTAGTCCTACTAAATAGTAGGCAAAACGTTGCGCAAACTTCATGAATTATTTTTTAGCAAAGGTAAAGTAAAGATTCTTTAAAATACAATTAAATTAATATCGTTATTTGGGAGGTCAAACCAATCTCCGATGGCTTTGTTGGTTAGGATTCCGTGGTACATATATACGCCGTTTTTGAGTCCAGAATCGCATCTGAGGGCGCTTTCGATACCGCCATCTTCGGCAATTTTCATGATAAAGGGGCTCAGGATATTGCTGATAGACAGGGATGCTGTTTTGGAATATCTGGAAGGTATGTTGGGCACGCAGTAGTGCAATACGTTGTTTTTGATAAAGGTTGGTTTTTCGTGGGTGGTCACTTCGGAGGTTTCAAAACAGCCTCCGGTGTCTATGCTTACGTCTACAATTACGGCACCATGTTTCATGTGTTCTACCATTGTTTCTGAGACAACTACTGGGCAGCGCTCTTTGCCTCTTATGGCGCCAATGGCTACATCACAACGGCGTAGGGCTTTTAGTACGGCTTTAGATTGTATTGTGGAGGTAAAAATGCGTTGGTTTAGATTGTTTTGTAGCCTGCGCAATTTGGTTATAGAATTGTCAAATACTTTTACTGTGGCGCCAAGGCCTAAGGCGGTTTTGGCGGCAAATTCTCCTACGGTTCCGGCTCCAAGAATAACTACCTCTGTGGGGGCTACTCCGGTGATGTTACCAAAGAGTAGTCCTTTGCCAAATTCGTTGGTGATCATTAACTCTGCGGCAATTAGGATAGATGCTGTGCCTGCTATCTCGCTAGAGCATCGCACGGCGGGATAAGATCCGTCTTGGTCTTTTATGTATTCAAAGGCTAGGGCGGTAATTTTTTTCTTACTTAATGCCTCAAAATAGGCTTTGTCTTTTGTTTTTAATTGTATAGACGAAATTAAAATGGTTTGGTTGTGCATCATTTCAATTTCGGCTAGGGTAGGAGTGCCTACTTTTAATAGCATTGGGCAGCCAAAAACCTTGCGGGTATCTTGGGTTACTTCTGCACCGGCATCACTATATTCTTTGTCAGAATAGCTAGAGTTTTCTCCAGCTCCAGCTTCAATCATCACTCTGTGTCCGTTGTTTACCAAAGAGTTTACGGCATCTGGGGTAAGGCAAATACGGCGTTC
Source organism: Flavobacterium crassostreae (assembly GCF_001831475.1). Taxonomy (NCBI): domain Bacteria; kingdom Pseudomonadati; phylum Bacteroidota; class Flavobacteriia; order Flavobacteriales; family Flavobacteriaceae; genus Flavobacterium; species Flavobacterium crassostreae. Next base: position 2,016,382 of record NZ_CP017688.1, read on the forward strand.
TTGGTAGCAGGTTTCATTAGGGATACCAATAAATAATTCGCTCTTGTGTCTGGCTACTTCTAGTTTTTCCTCTTGAGGTAGTAGCTGTTCTTTGGTAAAAGGAGATAAGGATATGGACATTTTTGGAACTAATTTTAAAGTAAAAATACACAAAAAGATTGCAATATGGAGTTGTTATGCTCCAGAAAATCAAAAATTTAATTTACAAATTGTTTTAGATCCCAGATGGGCTCATTTGTAACAAACGATTGCCCTCTGGCAATACCGTAATGGTAATGGTGGTCGCGCCTTCTGGAATTAGGTCAGCGACCTTATCTGCCCATTCAATAAAGCACCAATTGCCAGAATAGAAATACTCTTCGGCACCGATATCTAGGGCTTCGTTTTGGCTGTTGATTCTATAAAAATCAAAATGATAAATAGTTTGATTTGTAGTGGTTTGGTATTCGTTAACTAAAGAAAAGGTTGGACTACTTGTAGGTTCTGTAACTCCTAGTGTTTTGCACAATTGTTTGATAAAAGTGGTTTTGCCAGCTCCCATTTCGCCTTGAAACAAAAGTATTTTATTAGGGTTTTGAGCCACCACTTGTGCTGCTACAGAGTCTAGGTCTTTTAATGAAAATATGCATTCCATAACTATAGTTCTGGGTATTAAGGTTTGTGTTGTTTTATCTTAAATTTAGTAATTTATGCCCCTAAATTCGGGCAGGGTTATTTTGGGTTAAAAACCAAACAAGGAATAATCATTTCTTCTAAAGAAATACCGCCATGTTGGTAGGTATTCTTGTAATACCCCACATAATGGTTGTAATTATTGACATAGGCCAAGAATAAATCATTTTTGGCAAAAATATAAGAACTACTCATATTTATGGCAGGCAAACCTATTTTTTTAGGATCTTTGACTGCATAAACATCTTTGTATTCATAGGTCAGACTACGTCCGGTTTTGTAACGCAGGTTCAAGCTTGTGTTTTTGTCGCCTACTACCTTTGACGGATTTTTGACATTAATCGTACCGTGATCCGTGGTCAGAATGAGCTTAAAACCTAATTTTTGTGCCTGCTGAATAATCTCTAACAAAGGCGAATTTTTAAACCAACTCAAGGTAAGAGACCGATACGCCTTGTCATCTGCGGCAAGTTCCTTGACTACTTCCATTTCGGTTTTGGCATGAGAGAGCATATCTACAAAATTATAAACCACCGTTACTAAATCATGGTCTTTGAGGGTTTTAAAATTCTCTACCAGTTTTTTACCAGAGGCTAGATTGGTAATTTTAAAATATTCTTCCTTAATCTGTAATCCCAAACGTTTTAATTGGGCAGTCAAAAACGCGGCTTCGTGCAGGTTTTTGCCACCTTCCTCGGGATCGTTTTTCCAGTATTGCGGAAACTGTTTTTCCATATCCAAGGGCATCAATCCCGAAAAAATAGCGTTACGAGCATACTGTGTAGCAGTGGGCAAAATAGCATAATAAGGCACTTCTTTTTCTAGTTTATAATATTCCGTAACCACACTTTCAAATGTTTTCCATTGGTCATAACGCAGATTATCAATAACCACAAAAAGCACCGGTTTATCTTTCTTTACAATCTCCGGAACTACCAATTCTCTAAACAAATTGTGAGACAAAATAGGCTTGTCTGCCTTAGGCAAAAACCAATCTTCATAATTGCGTTCAATAAATTTGCCAAACATCGAGTTGGCCTCCGCTTTTTGAGATTCTAGAATTTCAACCATACTTTGGTCCTTGATAGTCTCTAATTGTAGCTCCCAGAAAATCAATTTTTTGTACAGCTCAATCCAATCTTCATACGCGTTTACTTGACCCATTTCTAGGGTAATTTTTCTAAATTCCTTTTGGTAATCTAGCGTAGTTTTTTGCGAAATCAATCGCGAATGATCCAAGTTTTTCTTTAAACTCAGCAAAATTTGATTCGGATTAACCGGTTTAATCAAATAATCCGCAATCTTAGAGCCAATCGCCTCCTCCATAAGATACTCTTCTTCACTCTTAGTGATCATAATCATGGGGATGGCACTGTTTTTTTCCTTCATCTCCGAGAGCGTTTCCAGCCCACTCATGCCGGGCATATTTTCGTCCAAAAACACCACATCAAAATTCTCATTTTCAAAAATAGCAATAGCATCCCTACCGTTATTACAGGTAGTTACGGCATAGTTTTTTTTCTCCAGAAACAAAATGTGCGGCTTTAAATAATCAATCTCATCATCCACCCACAGTATTTTTATCATGTTCATATAGTGTATCTACAAAAGGTTTTACCCTGCCAATTTACATTAATTACTTGGCTTTTTTGTTACTATTAGCATAAAATTTGCAACCTAATTTCAGAAAATAATTACAATAATATTTATTTGGGCGTGCCCTACGCAAAAGCTCCGGTCGGGCAGTTCACTACAAGTCCTCGTCCCGCAACAAAAGCGGGACTGTGGGCTTTTCGTTACCGTCCCTCACGCAATGGCGTACAAAACCATACCCCAATAATAAAATTGTAAATGGAAACAGAAACAAATACCTTTGAAAACCCAAAATAAAACCCAAAATAAAACCCAAAATAAAACCAACCATGACAACACACCTTGCATTACTACGTGGCATCAATGTTTCCGGACACAATAAGATTAAAATGGAGATTTTAAAAACCACCTTACAAAACATAGGCTTTCAGAATGTGGTAACGTACATCCAATCCGGAAATGTTTTTATAACCACCCCCGAACAAAGCCCAGCCAAAGTAGGTTTTATCATCAAACAAGAACTCTTTAAAGCATTTGGTTATGATGTTCCAGTTATTGTTTTAGGCATTTCGGATTTACAAAAATGTTTTACCAACAATCCTTTTTTGAAAGAAAAAGAGGTAGATCTAAAAAAATTATACGTCGCTTTTGTCTCCAAAGAACTACAACCCCAAAGCAGCAATGATTTAAAAATCAGCCAATTCAAGCCCGATTTAGCCAGTATTGATAGCAACAGGATTTTTATAAAATATGCCGTAGGAGCCGGAAAAACAAGATTGGATCAAAAATACATAGAAAAAAAACTCCAGCTCACCGCAACCATTCGCAACTGGAATACCGTTACTAATTTGCTAGAATTATACCAAAATATCCAAAATAACCCAGCAGAACAGGTATAAATTATGTCCCGACTTTTATAGCGCACTATTGCGCCTGTTTTTTGGGACTTAAGCAGGCAGTAAATCGCAATACCAAAAACCATACTCCCAAGCCTCATCCGAGGTATTGGTAGTACAAGCGGCAGTGCTGGTTTGTTGTGTTTTGGGTTTTTCGTATTTTCGATACACCGTTTCGCCAAGTGTAAAAGCAATTGGAGTCGCAAAAATAGGGCCGTCAAAGCTAAAGGTATGAAATTCGCCATTTTCGCCACAAACATCCACACCTTCAGGCAAATCAGCAATAAATTGAGAATCAATTATTCTGCCTACAAAACTTTTATCCAAATAGCGTTCATTAACACAAACAACTATAGTTTTAAAACCAAGATTCAAAAACTCCTCTAACAAATCCAGAGTAGGTTTTTTCCATAACGGAAAAACAGCTTTAAAACCCAAAATAGCCAGTTTGTCTTCGCGATAGCGGCGCAAATCTTCCAAAAATATATCTCCAAAGATAGAATAGTTAATCCCCTGTTGTTGTAGTTTAGTAAGGGTTGTGGTCATTACTTGCTCATAAACCTCCATGGTCGGCATTTCAGGAATTTGCATGATTTCAAGCGGTAAGCCAATGCTGGCTGCTTGTTGGTGTAATAACTCTACCCGAACCCCATGCATGGATATACGCTGCAATGGTTGGTTTACGCTAGTTACTAACGTACAGACTTCAAAATCTGGGTCTTGTAGTATTTTATATAAGGCCAAAGTAGCATCTTTTCCGCTACTCCAGTTAAATAAGGCTTTCTTTTTCAATAGGATAATATTACTTTTGAGCAGTAAATTTACAAAATTAGACTGGATCTTGCCCAATTTGGTTTAGTAATCCAAAAGCAGTACTGTTTTTTAAATTTGTACAAATCTCAAATAAGCACCCAGCAAACACCCCTTAAAATGAAATATCTTTTAGTATTAATCGCCACAGCAACTTTTGCGCAACAAACCCAATGGGTAGATTTTAAATCCGTAACCGCAAAAATCAGCTTAAACCCAATAGAGAAATCCGTTTCGGGATTGGTGGCCTATACTTTTGATGTTTTGCAGCCCACAGATACCATAAAAATAGATGCCCAAAATATGCAATTGGATCACGTAATGCTAGACAACCATGCCGTTACGTTTGTAAACACCAAAAAACAACTACTATTGGTTCAGGCTTTTCCAAAAGGGAGCTACAGCCTTAGTTTTAATTATACAGCCCAGCCCAAACAGGCATTGTACTTTGTGGGATCTACCCAAAATACTAATTTACAAATTTGGACCCAAGGACAAGGACGGTACACCAGCAACTGGTTTCCTAGTTTTGATGATGTTAATGAGAAACTCGTATTTAATTTAGAGGTGGATTATGATTCGGATTATGAGGTAGTTTCAAACGGAGTTTTGACCTCCAAAACGGCACACAACGGCACATGTTCTTGGAAATACACCATGAAAAACCCAATGAGTTCTTATTTATTAATGCTTGCTGTAGGAAAATACCAGATACACCATCAAAAAGCCAAATCAGGCGTGCCCTTGGATTGGTATCTAGAACCAAAAGACAGCAGCAAGTACGAACCCACTTACAGACATGCTACTGCGATTTTTGATTTTTTAGAAAAAGAAATCGGCGTGCCCTATCCGTGGCAAATTTACAAACAACTACCAGTTCGGGATTTTTTGTATGCTGGAATGGAGAATACCTCGGCCACTCTTTTTTCGAGAAGGTATGTAGTAGACAGCATTGGTTTTGAAGACAGAAATTATACCAACATCCACGCCCATGAATTAGCGCACCAATGGTTTGGAAACCTCATCACTGCCCAGAGCGGAAAACACCATTGGTTGCAAGAAGGTTTTGCGACCTACTACGCTTGGTTAGCAGAGCGAGAAATATACGGAGACGATTATTTTTACCACCAATTGCATCAAGCAGCACAACAAATTAAATACGCCTCCAGAACCGACAGTATTCCGGTATTGCACGCCAAGGCTAGTTCGTTGAGTTTTTATCAAAAAGGTGCTTGGGCACTTTTTGTTTTGCACCAAAGCATAGGAGATAGGGCATTCCAAAAAGTGGTACGAAATTACCTAGAAAAATATGCTTATAAAACGGTAACTACCGCAGATTTTTTTGAAGAGATCACCAAGGTTACCAAATTTAACACCCAAGCCTATAGTAAAGTATGGCTTGAGTCTGTAGTGTTTAATACCCAACAAGCCAATGAATTGCTGCTAAAAAATAAAAGCATACAAAAACTATTTGAAGTAGAAAAACTAAAAAATAAACCCCTAGCGGATAAAGCGGCTTTGTTTGCAGAGATACTACAAGGAGATGCCTATTTTGAAGTAAAAAAAGCAATTGTAAACCAATTAAAAACAGAAAAAATAGAAGCTAAATCCGGTTTGTTATTAGCTGCCTTGGCTACAAATAATGTTCCGTTGCGCCAAGCTGTTGCCCTGACTTTGCCTATAATTCCAGCAACGTTTAGATCCGCATACCAAACCTTGTTGCAGGATAAATCCTATCAGACTCAAGAAATTGCATTGTATTATTTATGGCGTAATTTTCCAGAAATGCGGGTGGTTTATTTAGAGCAAACACAAGATGCCATAGGGTTTAATGATTATAATTTAAAGATACTATGGTTGTCTTTGGCGTTGGCTACTCCAGAGTATTCCGCAGACAAAACCATGCTGTCCGAGGCATTGGTTGCTTTTTCTTCGGCAGATTATGAGACTATAACCAGACAAAATGCATTACAAAAATTATTAGCCTTAGAGATACTAAACAATACGGTTTTAAAAAATTTAGTAGGTGCAACAACACACCACACATGGCAATTTTCAAAATTTGGTAGAGATAGCATACGGTTGTTGCTCCAAAAACCAGCAATCCGAGCTTCATTTGAGGCCATACTACCCAGCCTAGACCCTAAGGAACAATTCCAGCTTAATCGTTTGTTGCTCGAGCGTTAATTTTGAACGCTTGGCTTAAGGATGTAATAATTACCACAATTGGCCAACTTCATTTTTTAAGAACGATAAAGCAGCATTGCTTGGAGAGGTTTTTTCTATCAAATTGGTTAATATAGATTCTCTCAGAGTATCTGCATTAGTAACCGACTCTTTTTTGGCTGCCAACCGAATCATTTGTATGGTTGCATTTTTGGCTGCCAGAATAATAGACCAACACTCTTCGGTAAGGTATATTTGTTGGGACAAATTATGTTCAAACTCTTGTTCTATTTGTGCAATCACATAATCTGCATAGACTGCTTTATCTTCAGATACGGGGGTTATTCGTACCATTAATTGGGATGGATTAATACGTTCCATAAATAAGGTCATCCGTTCGTAGGCTTGCAAACGCAGAGGCAATGTGGCAGATTGGTTGTCTTTTTGTAACAACCAACGGCGGGTATTTTGTTGGTCTTTAAAATGCGAATCAAATAAAAAATACGCCACAGCACCAGTAATTATTGAAGGAATGGTGTAGGCAAGTATTTGGGTTATTGTTGTAGAATCCATGGGGTGTTTTTTTTGAGAAACAAAAATATACTTTTTGAAGCAATTACCTATAATTTATACCATAATTTACCATAAGAAATGGTATTTTTGTGTATTAAATTGGTCTGTTTTGGACCATTAAGATTACCACTTTGATGGAAACATACCTATTGATTTTACTTTGTTTAGCTGCTTTTGCAGCTGGTTTTATTGATGCTATTGTAGGTGGAGGTGGGCTCATCCAAACTCCAGCAGGGCTTATTTTGTTGCCTAATTTACCGGTTTCGACCGTTATTGGCACCCTCAAAATCCCGGCCTTTAGCGGTACGTCTTTTGCAGCATACCAGTACCTCAAAAAAGTAAATCTAAATTGGCGTTTGCTCTTTATAATGATGGGCTTGGCAGTGCCTGCAGCTTTTTTGGGGTCGACCTTGCTCACCTATGTTAGCAATGATTTTATGAAACCCTTGTTGCTTTTTGTTTTGTCTTTATTGGCTGTTTATACGTATGCCAAAAAAAACTTTGGCCAACAGCTTACGCAAACTATTTCGGACTCCAAACGTTTGCTTCATGCAGTACTAATTAGCTTTATAGTAGGTTTTTATGATGGATTTATTGGTCCCGGAACCGGAAGTTTTTTTGTAGTAGCCTTTATTTCCTTAATGGGATTTGATTTTCTTCATGCTTCTGCAAATGCCAAAATGGTAAATCTAGCAACCAATTTTGGGTCAATTTGTCTTTTTATGTTCAAAGGAAAAATTATTTGGACCATAGCCTTACCCATGGCAGCAAGTAATGCTATTGGTGGTTGGTTGGGAGCCAAATTGGCTATAAATAAAGGCAATGGATTTATCCGAATCTTTTTTTTGGTGGTTGTGGTCGGAACCTTACTTCGGTTTGCGTATGATATTTTTTGGAAATCCTAATGCTTATTTTACTTGGGTCAAATGCGATCAAAACCGGTTGTTTGTTGCAAAACAAATGCTACTAAGCCGTTAAAACTTGAGTACTAGAGATTATATTGATTGATAAATTGTTATTTTTGCATAAATAGATACATTTTCATGCAACAATATATTTCTCAACTTAACGAAGCGCAGCGCGAACCCGTTTTACAAAAAGAAGGGCCAATGATTATTATTGCTGGTGCGGGTTCCGGTAAAACACGTGTACTGACCATCCGAATTGCCTATTTAATGCAACAAGGCATTGATGCTTTTAATATTCTATCGCTAACCTTTACCAACAAGGCCGCACGTGAGATGAAAAAAAGAATTTCGGATATTGTAGGCTCTGGTGAGGCCAAAAACCTTTGGATGGGAACGTTTCACTCTGTTTTTGCAAAAATTCTTCGGTCCGAAGCTGCCTTATTGGGCTACCCATCTAATTTTACCATCTATGACTCACAAGATTCTCTACGAGCAATTTCGGGTATTATCAAAGAAATGCAATTGGATAGAGATGTATATAAACCCAAACAAGTTTTGGGGCGGATTTCTAATTTTAAAAACAATTTAATTACCGTAAAAGCCTATTTCAAGGATAAAGAACTGCAAGAGGCAGATGCCATGTCCAAAAAACCTCGGATGGGCGAAATTTATGAAAAATACGTAGAAAAATGCTTTAAATCTGGGGCGATGGATTTTGATGATTTGTTGCTAAAAACCAATGAATTACTCACTCGATATCCAGAGGTTTTGTCTAAATATCAAAACCGTTTTAGATACATAATGGTAGATGAGTACCAAGATACCAACCACTCCCAATACTTAATTGTGAGGGCTTTATCGGATAAATTTCAGAATATTTGCGTGGTAGGAGATGATGCCCAAAGTATTTATGCCTTTAGAGGGGCAAATATTAACAATATTTTGAATTTTCAAAAAGATTACGAAGGCGTAAAAACCTTTAAATTAGAACAAAATTACCGATCTACTCGCAACATAGTAGAGGCAGCCAATACCATTATAGATAAGAATAAAATAAAACTAGATAAAATTGTTTGGACCGCAAACGAATTTGGACCAAAAATAAAAGTACACCGCAGCATGACAGATGCTGAAGAAGGCCGTTTTGTAGCCAGTACTATTTTTGAACAAAAAATGCAAAACCAACTCACTAACGGGCAATTTGCTATTTTATATAGAACCAATGCCCAATCCAGAGCCATGGAAGATGCATTACGCAAAAGAGACATACCGTATCGGATCTACGGCGGATTGTCTTTTTACCAACGAAAAGAGATCAAAGACGTACTCTGTTATTTAAGACTAGTGATCAACCCCAAAGACGAAGAGGCTTTGATGCGAGTAATTAATTATCCTACAAGAGGGATAGGAGATACTACACTAGAAAAACTAGTAGTGGCTGCCAACCATTACAAACGATCTATATTTGAAATCATGCAAAATATAGATAAAATAGACCTTAAATTAAATGCCGGAACCAAACAAAAACTCAAAGATTTTGTGTTGATGATTTTGAGTTTTCAGGCTATAGATCAAAATCACGATGCTTTTTATGTTACAGAACATGTTGCCAAAAAAACCGGATTAATTCAAGAACTAAAAAAAGATGCAACGCCAGAGGGAATGGCTAAAATTCAGAATATAGAAGAATTATTAAACGGACTAAAAGATTTTATCGAAGGACAAAAAGAAATTGATGGCGCTCGAGGTGCTTTGGCTGAATTTATGGAAGATGTGGCCTTGGCTACAGATTTAGATAAAGATACCAATGACGAAAATAGAGTAGCCCTAATGACCATACATCTTGCAAAAGGCTTGGAGTTTCCGCATGTATTTGTGGTAGGTATGGAAGAAGATTTGTTTCCGAGTGCCATGAGTATGAGCACCCGAAGCGAGTTAGAAGAAGAACGCCGTTTGTTTTATGTAGCCTTAACTAGAGCAGAACATCAAGCATATTTAACGTATTCACAATCCAGATACCGCTGGGGAAAATTAACAGATAGTGAACCTTCCCGTTTTATTGAAGAAATAGATGGACAGTTTTTAGAATACCTCACTCCTGCAGAATCCAATTACCGCTACAATCCTTTGATTGACAAAGATATTTTTGGAGATGTGGATAAGTCTAAAATGCGATTATCAAAGCCATCCAGTGGTATTCCACCCAAAAAAATGGCACCCAAAGATCCCAAATTAGAACCTTCTGTGCGAAAATTAAAACCACTTGCAGCAAATGCTCCCTCTGGACCCAATTTGTTTGACAATAACTTGGCCATGGGTAATATTGTATTGCACGAACGTTTTGGTAAAGGACAAATAATTAGCATTGAAGGAGTAGGAGCAGACAAAAAAGCCGAAATAAAATTTGAAGTTGGCGGCATCAAAAAATTGCTTTTACGGTTTGCCAAACTCGATGTTATAGGATAAATAGCCGTTTTTAAAGAGTTTAAATCAAAGCAATAGCAATTAGCTAAAGAGTATTCTAAGCAATTTCTAAAAAAAAATAAAAAAATAAAATGGCACAGTTTATAAAGATTTATCAAGACAAACCCAATGAAGCGGCCATAGCCAAAGTAGTTAAGGTTTTAAAACAAGGCGGTTTAATTATTTATCCTACAGATACGGTGTATGGTTTGGGGTGCGATATTACAAATACCAAGGCTTTAGAACGCATTGCAAAAATTAAAGGAGTTAAGTTAGATAAGGCTAATTTTTCTTTTGTATGCCATGATTTAAGCAATATTTCGGATTATGTGAAGCAAATTGATACCGCTACTTTTAAAATTTTAAAAAGAGCATTACCAGGGCCATACACTTTTATTTTGCCCGGAAATAATAATTTGCCTAAAGAGTTCAAGAAAAAAACTACAGTAGGAATACGGGTGCCCAACAACAATATTGCTTTAGAGATCGTACGGCAATTAGGCAATCCTATTGTTTCGACCTCTATCCATGATGAAGATGCTGTTATTGAATACACCACAGATCCTGAACTTATTTTTGAAAAATGGCAAAATCTAGTAGATTTAGTTATTGATGGCGGCTATGGAGACAATGTAGGTTCTACAATAATAGACTTATCTGGCGAAGAAGCGGTGGTAATTAGAGAAGGAAAAGGCGCTATAGATATAATTTAACAATCTGTCTTGTGTGGTACTCTATAAAGGATTTAGCAGATAATTTCTCTCAAAATCAAAATATAGACTATGAAAATTTAGATTAAATTTCTTTTCTTTTTCTCCAATTTTTTAGTACCTGCTCAAACTAATTTGTCAGAAGATAGTATTTCTTCAAAACAAATAAATTATATTTTTGACTGATACAAATATTTTGTTTCAGTCAAAAATATAATTTACGTCATAACTAAAAATAAGGGTTTAGTTGATTTTGATTTTAAAAGGATAAATTTAAAATCATAAAAAAGAATAGTACTATAATTGCAAAAATAATGAATGAATAATTTTTGGTAGTTATGACGACTTATTTTTTGATTATTTTTTTAGTTGTTATATTGCCGTTTACATCAATTAAACTTGCAAAATAAATTCCGTTTTGTAAATTGCCTAAAAATATTTTATTATTTGCAAAATCTACATTTTTTTGTATTCTACCATTTGCATCCAAAATTTTTATTTCTTTTATTTCAATATCGCTATTTACAAATAAATAATCCGATGTTGGATTTGGAAATATAGATATAGATTTCATTTGATTCTCATCAACACTTAAATTTCCATTTGTAATTATTACTACATTATTATCAGATGTATTAAATGCATAACATCCATTTCCGCAAGAAATTATACTTTTAGCTTGACCAAATGCATTTGAAATTGGTAATGAGTCAAATAATAAAAAAGTATTTGGGTTATATCTTTTAAGTGTTATGGCTCCACTGTTTGAATTAGCATAGCAAACTAAATTGGTGTAAGTATCATAAACAACTGGTCCATTTGCATTTGGAAAAACACCATTTACATATGGTAAAGTTGTTGTATCCACAACGCTACCGTTTGTAAAATAGGCATTATTATTATTGTATGTAAAATCTAAAGAAAAGGGGTATCCACTTGGTATACTTCCAGCTGTTGAAACTAAATTTACACCACCAGAATTTACAGCTAATCTATTAAAATTAAAACCCGTAGTTTCATTATTATATCCAAATAATGTAGTGTTATTTTTAAATTCTATTTTATTACTAATTTCTCCGGAACCAAACTTATCAGAAATAGTAGGCCTTTGAACACCATCGTCATAAATTGCTAATCCTGCAAAACGTGGCGAAATGCCTGAATACTTTCGTGTAACTGCTATGGAGTTTGGTTGTCCTGGTATTACTTCAATATCTTCTGCATAATATGGTCCCAAAAAAGAGTCTGCTCCTAATTGAAATTGCAAACTTGCAGATTGAGAGGCAACATCAAATCGCCTAATTTTAGAGGTACTGCTAAACCCACAATAAATATATTGTCCATTATCCGATATTGCTAAAACGGATGGTTCGCTTCCCATAAAAATAGTGTTTTCCAACAAATATGTATTGGGATTTATTACACCAATACTATTTCCATTTGAGCCATTTGAACTCGGAATAGATACATATATTCTATTTGTATTAGAGTCATAAATCAAATCGTTTGTGGTAACTGGAACAGTATGAACTTGCAGTTGAGCATTCATAATTATTGAAGTTCCAAAAAGTAAAAAAAGTAAAAATTGTTTCATATTTATTTAAATTTATAAATTAATCTATTTTATACGTTAAGGGTGTAACTGGTCTATAACTCCTATGTCTTAATCGGTTTGTGGGTTCTAGAAAAGATTATTTTTAGGCGTAACAAATATATAATTAAAAATGCTAATTCTACTAAATATTCAAATTGCTTGAGACGTGTGTTATAGGGCGTAGCAATAGATATAAAAACACTTAGTGACAAAACGTCCCTACCGCTGCGTTAATCCATTTAAGGCCAAAAAAAACGTCTCGGTGCAAACCGAGACGTTTTTAATTATAACCAAAGGGTGCGAACTATTTGGTTTGTTTTTTCATTTCTTTTTCAATCATTTCATAAAACTGATCAATTTTTGGTAAGACCACAATGCGGGTTCTTCTATTACGTGCTTTGTTCTCTGCGCTGTCATTGGCAACTAATGGTACATAAGAACTTCTACCAGCAGCAATAAGTTGTTCTGGTTTTACACCCAACTGGTTGGTCAATACACGGATAATTGCCGTAGAACGTTTTACACTCAAATCCCAGTTATCCAACAAAACTCCGGATCCGTTATAAGGAACGCTATCGGTGTGCCCTTCAACCATGCACTCAAAATCAGGTTTGTCATTCACTACTTTGGCTACTTTTGCCAATACGCCTTTTGCTCTGTCGGACACTTCGTAGCTTCCGGTTTTAAATAATAATTTATCTGCAATAGAGATAAATACCACTCCTTTTTCTACATTAATTTCAATGTCTGGATCGTTCAATCCTACGGCACTTTTTAAACTAGTAACCACCGCAAGCGTTACACTGTCTTTTTTGGTTAGAGCATCTTGCATTCTGCTTATTTTTAAATCTTTCTCTTTGATAGACTCTAAAGCTTTTTCAATGTTTTCGGCCCCTTTTGTAGTCAATACCGTCATGTCTTTTGAGGTACTAATTAAGGTTTGGTTGTGCTCTCTTAATCCTGCAACAGTAGCTGTAAGACCTGCTTTATCTTCCAAACAATTGTTCAGTTTTACTGTGGCAGAGTTTAATAAATCTTGGGTTTCTTTATTTTTTGATTCTAGATCAGCATATTTCTTTTTAGAAACACAAGAACTCAACAGTCCCAATACAGATAAGGCAATTACTATTTTTTTCATAAATTTAATTTAAAGGATTCTACAAAGAGTTTGTTTATGTTAGGTTATGATTTAGCAAAAATCTTGCCACACTTTATATAGTAGGTATAAACGATGCTTTTTGTATGGTAGTATTTTTCTGTTTGTTCACTACCTCTTTTGGAATACATTTTATAAAACATACCATAAAAACTATAGTGTGCTTTTAGAATGGCTATAAAATGAACAAATTGTCTTTTAAAAATAAAATGAATCCCTGCTATTCCATCCAAAACCATGCGGCTAAGGAGTATCGAGAACAATTTTTGTTTGGGCAAATTTTTGGTTAGCATCAACAAAGAATTTCTAAAATTTAAATAGGTTTTTTGGGGACTTCCTTGCTCTAAGGTGGCGCCACCTACATGATAGACCACAGAATAGGGATTGTATTTGATAGTATAGCCTTTGTTACTGGCTCTCCAACACAGGTCTATTTCTTCTTGGTGTGCAAAAAAGGAAGCGTCAAACCCTTCTAACTCTTTATAAACGGCACTGCGGATAAAAAAACAAGCCCCAGAGGCCCAGGCTATTTCTATACTATCGTTGTATTGTCCAAAATCCTGTTCGACGGTTTCAAATATACGTCCTCTACAATACGGATACCCATATTTGTCTATAAACCCTCCGGCTGCCCCTGCATATTCAAAATACGATTTGTTTTTATAATCCAATATTTTAGGCTGTTGTATGGCCGTATTGGGTTCTTTATCAAAAGTGTCTAGTATGGGTTGTAGCCAGTTTGGAGTTACTTCAATATCCGAGTTTACTAAGGCATAAATCGCAGCATCTACTTGCTCTAAGGCCGTGTTGTAGCCTTGTGCAAAACCATAATTGGCAGCATTTAGAATAATTTGAACCGTAGGATAATGGGTTTTTATAAAATCTATAGAGGCATCCGTAGAGGCATTGTCTGCCACATAAATAGTTGCCTCTGGAGAGTGTGCTAGCACCGAGGGTAAAAATTGTTCCAATAAAGATACCCCATTCCAGTTGAGTATAATGACTGCTATTTGTTTCAAAATTAGTGTAGTATTAATGTTTAGCCCGACAATTTAATGGAGCAAACGGACGTATTTATTTAAAATCGGGCAATTCTTTCAAGAAAACATATTTTTCATTTTCAAAATCCATTTGGCAAAAGTAATGATTCAATCCATTAGTAACCATTAAATACGTTGCCTTTAGAGTGGTATTATAACGGGCTATTTGATCAAAGGTGGCTTGGGCTATTTTGATTTGTGGCGCCTTACATTCTACCAATAAAAAAATAGAACCATCGCAGTGGTACACCACAATATCGTATCTTTTTCTTAAATCATTGACGTGTAGTACTTTTTCAACATTAATCAAGGATTTTGGATACTTTTTTTCTTCTAATAAAAAACGCACTACATGCTGGCGTACCCATTCTTCGGGTGTGAGAAGGATAAATTTTTTCCGAATTTCATCAAAGATAGCTACTTTATTTTCGCTATTTTTGAATCGGAAAAGATAAGGAGAAAAATTCAGTTTTTGCATGGCGCAAAATTAATAAATTGTTTAAAATTTAGGTTGCCAAAACCTACTTATTTATACTACAGAACCACAGGCTATAAACCGACCCGATACCCTAAAAAATGGATGAAGTAATTAAAATAGTAAACGATATCAAGGCAGGAAACATCAAACCTATTTATTTTTTGATGGGAGAGGAGCCCTATTATATTGACAAATTATCGGATTATATTGAAAAAAATATTTTATCTGAAGAAGAAAAAGGCTTCAATCAAACCATTTTGTACGGTAGAGACGTAACCATAGAAGATATTATTTCTACAGCCAAAAGATATCCCATGATGGCAGAGCGTCAGGTAGTGGTAGTAAAAGAAGCACAGGATCTCAGCCGCACGATAGACAAACTAGAGGCCTATGCCAGTCAGCCGATGGCTACTACGGTTTTGGTTTTTTGTTATAAATACAAAACGTTAGACAAGCGCAAAAAAACCACCAAATTACTGGCAAAAGCCGGCGTAGTCTACGAAAGCAAAAAACTCTATGATAATCAAGTAGGAGAGTGGATTAAACGGGTTTTGGCTGGAAAAAAATATGCCATTGAACCCAAAGCTTCGGCTATGTTGGTAGAATTTTTGGGTACCGATTTAAGTAAAATAAATAACGAGCTAGAAAAGTTGCAACTAATCCTATCCAAAGGCAGCACCATATCTGCCAAAGATATTGAAGAAAATATTGGATTTAGCAAAGACTTTAACATATTTGAATTACGAAAAGCCATAGGAGAGCGTCAGCAGCTAAAAGCCTATACAATTGCTGCCAATTTTGCAAGCAATCCTAAAGACAATCCAATGGTAGTAACCACTAGTTTGGTATTTACTTTTTTTGTTCAATTGCTCAAATACCATGGTTTAAAAGACCGTAATCCCAAAAATGTTGCCGCAGTTTTGGGAGTAAATCCCTACTTTTTGAAAGATTATGATCTTGCCCTAAAGAATTATCCTATGCGAAAAGTAAGTCAAATTGTAGCTACCTTGCGAGAGATTGACGTAAAAAGTAAAGGAGTAGGCGCACAAGGCATGACTAATGCGGATCTTTTAAAAGAAATGCTGTATAAAATTTTTAATTAACCATTAAAAATTAGCGATATTTGCACCATAAAAATAAAGCAAAATTATGGGAATGAATAAGAACACCATCTTAGGATGGGCTACTTTAATTATGGTACTAATGGGTTTGCTGTTAATTGGCCTAGGCGCTTTTCGTTACAGTGAGGTATCTGGCTGGGGTTTTGCCGCAGTAGGAGTTGGTTTTTTGGCAAATGCCTGGGTATTTAGTTCTCTAAAAGGAAGGTTATAAATTAGTTTTAAATTTTAAATTATAAAAAATGTCAGACGATAAAAAAGTAATTTTTTCGATGTCTAAATTGAGTAAAACATACTCAAGTAGCGATAAACAAGTATTAAAAAATATTTATTTAAGTTTTTTTTATGGAGCTAAAATAGGTATTTTAGGTCTTAACGGATCCGGAAAATCTTCTTTGCTAAAAATAATAGCAGGAGTAGACAAAAACTATCAAGGCGATGTTGTTTTTGCGCCAGGATATAGTGTAGGATACCTGGAGCAGGAGCCAATTCTGGATGACAACAAAACCGTTATTGAAATTGTACGCGAAGGGGTTGCCGAAACAATGGCAGTCTTAGAGGAGTACAACAAAATTAATGATTTGTTTGGTCTTCCTGAAAACTATGAAGATGCAGACAAGATGGACAAATTAATGGATCGTCAAGCAGCATTGCAAGACAAAATTGATGCCCTTGGTGCTTGGGAAATAGACACCAAGCTTGAAATTGCAATGGATGCCCTACGCACACCAGATGCAGATACACCCATCAAAAACCTCTCCGGTGGTGAGCGTCGTAGAGTAGCTTTGTGCCGTTTGTTATTGCAACAACCAGATGTATTGTTATTGGATGAGCCTACCAACCACTTAGATGCCGAGAGTGTATTGTGGTTAGAACAACACTTAGCCCAATACGCAGGAACCGTAATTGCCGTAACACACGATAGATACTTTTTGGATAATGTAGCCGGTTGGATACTAGAACTAGACCGCGGAGAAGGCATCCCGTGGAAAGGAAATTATTCTTCTTGGTTGGATCAAAAATCCAGTCGTATGGCCTTAGAAGAAAAAGTAGCCTCTAAACGCAGAAAAAACTTAGAGCGAGAGTTGGACTGGGTGCGTCAAGGCGCAAAAGGCCGTCAAACCAAGCAAAAAGCACGTTTGCAGAATTATGACAAATTATTAAACGAAGACCAAAAAGCATTGGACGAGAAATTAGAAATCTATATACCAAATGGCCCTCGTTTGGGTACCAATGTTATAGAATCTAAAGGAGTAGCCAAAGCCTTTGGAGATAAATTATTGTATGATAATTTAAACTTCACCCTACCACAAGCAGGAATTGTTGGAATTATAGGCCCAAACGGTGCCGGTAAATCTACTATTTTTAGAATGATAATGGGAGAAGAAAAACCAGATGCAGGAGAGTTTGCTATTGGCGAAACCGTAAAAATAGCCTACGTAGATCAAGCGCACTCCAACATTGATCCCAATAAAACCATTTGGGAAAATTTCTGTGATGGCCAAGAGCTAATCATGATGGGAGGACGTCAAGTAAACTCCCGCGCATACCTAAGCCGTTTTAATTTTGGCGGAAGCGATCAAAACAAAAAAGTAGCCACACTTTCTGGAGGAGAACGCAACCGTTTGCACTTAGCCATGACCCTAAAAGAAGAAGGAAACGTACTGTTATTAGATGAGCCTACCAATGATCTTGACATCAATACCCTACGTGCCTTAGAAGAAGGTCTGGATAATTTTGCAGGTTGTGCCGTAGTAATATCCCATGATAGATGGTTTTTGGATAGAATTTGTACCCATATTTTGGCCTTTGAAGGAGATTCAGAAGTTTACTATTTTGAAGGTGGTTTCTCGGAATACGAAGAGAACAAGAAAAAACGATTAGGTGGTGATTTGACCCCAAAACGTTTGAAATACAGGAAATTAATTAGAAGCTAAACACTCTAATTTTAAATTATAAAAAAAAGGATATCCCACTGGGATATCCTTTTTTTTATGGTTTCTTTTTGTCATTATTCATCAGTAATAAAACCGCAGCAACCAAGCCAATAATTACCAATCCAAAAACAAAAACAATTATTATAGACCCATTATCCCAGTTTATCTCTATAGCGTTTTTCATATCCTTACAGTTCATTTAGTTTAGATTTCAAAAGTAAAAAACACCCTTTAGATAAAATATGATAAAAGTCAGTTGTGTAGCTAGTTCCGTTTTTTTATAAACTGGTGCCATTTTGTAGTAAAATACTTTTAGAGAATAATTTAGTATAAGTATAAGGTGTTGATAAAGAAAGTTTTATTTTTTATTTTTAAATACTAGTAATTTTTTATAACAAAATGTAATCTAATTGTTATGTTTTTATTAAATTTGCCCTAGTTATTTATATTTATAATAAATATAAATAGCAGTATAAATACTTATAATAAATTATTTTACCATGAAAAAATTAAAGTTAGCAGCCATTACGGTAGCAATTTGTTTGTTGGGCTGCAGCAAAGACGATCCAATTATTACGAGCAGTACTTCGGCTGAACCAAACGCAGTTACTCCACCAAAAGTTACAGATGCTACTACCGCTACCACAGAACAAGAAGTTACAACACAAGTTGTGGTTGTGCCACAAAAGCCAAATGATTATGCTATGGGCAGCCGTAGTTACGCAGTATCTAAAGTATCCAAAGAGATCTATTACAAAGCCTTAGATATTGATGAGCTAACCTCAAATCCGTCAAAATTTACGGCAGATTACCTCAAATCTTTTATCTCCATACATGCTTCAGATGTAGGAGGAACCAATTTTTATCAGTTTACTGACGAAGATTTAAAAGAAGTAGTTATAAAAGAATTTAGCTTTAGTCCTTTAAAGGATCAAATTACTTTTAAAACCAGTTATAAGGGCGTGACTAGTACCGTTTTATCTAGAATAGAATTTAGACCAGAGACCTATTATGATTATAAGATAGTGGTAAATACCGATTTTGTTTCCAAACATTACATGCGTGGTATTTACGAAGATTTAGAAGGATTTATAGGTCATTTACTGATCTATGATCCTAACAAGTTCGACATTGAATTTCATGGAGATAACAACAGCTTTAAGGCAGATTACTCGGATATGTTACGTTTTAATTTTGAATTAATTGATAGAAAATCCAACAAAACAGTAGCGAATATAACCAAAGAGATTACAGGCTTCAAAAAAATAAGTTCTATAGGTACTGAGATGAAAATTTTCACCACGTTTAATTTTGAAAAAGCAGTTAGAGAAAAAATTAAAACCATAAAAAACATAGACGATACTACGGTAGATTTAGCCACTAAGTTGCAAGGTGCTTTTACCAATGCAAAATGGATGCAACTAACACGAGTGGAGGTTAATGGTAACAAATTAACTTGGCGCGATGATTATTTATCTGGTTCGGGTTTAAATTCGGATGTTTATCTAGACTCTCCTATGTTTGTTTTAGAATCGGTGACTCGTAATGGCAAAGACGCCACCCTGCATATAAAGCTAATTCAGGCCAATAACGAGAATATTATCAACGCTCATTTTGCTTTAGTGGTTAGAGATATTAAATAATTTTTTTAAAAAAAATGCTCAAACTAATTTAAATTAGTACCCATACTATTTAACAAAAAAAGCTACTAGAGACTCGTTTTCTAGTAGCTTTTTTGGTATTAATAACCCATAGGTTTTAGTCGTCTTTTAGCCCTAATTTGGACAAAATAATTTCTAGCAAACACCATTTCGTAAAGGCAGATTGTAGTAGATTTACGCCAATAAAGACCGTAAACCACAACCAATTTTGGCTAACATAATTGGCTAACAACACGCTTATTAGTATAAAAGAACCTACGACTATTCTAAAAACTTTATTTTTCATTTTTTTGGGTATTTTAATTAATTTGATTTTTCGATGTTTAGTACTGCAACATGAACTTGGGACCTACTTTCTTGTTTTTTATTGAAATCCATAACGAGATCAAAAAATAAATCCACATTTTCTTTCTTTACAAAAGCATAATACAAGATAGAATCGTTTTCATTTCTTTCGCTTCCAAACCAATTATTTTCAATAGCTTCTGCAGATAAGTCTGTAAATCCAGTAACTGTTTTGTAGGTAAAGGTTTTTACGGCCGCTTGTTTTAGCATCTTTTTGATGTCTAGGTCAAATGCCGCTATGGCTGTTAGGATAAGTAATTTCATTAGAGTATATGGTTTATAGTTCAGTATTGGTGTCCTTTTGTTTTGCAATGGGTTGGGTAGCAGATTCCCATTTTTTTCTCTCTGTGATGTAATAAATTAACGGCACCACAATTAATGTAAGAATTGTCGAAACAATAGCGCCAAACACCAAAGAGATAGCTAGTCCCTGAAACAACGGGTCAAACAATATGATGGAGGCACCAATAACCACCGCTCCAGTTGTCAATAAAATAGGAGAGGTTCTAACCGCCCCAGCCTCAATGATGGCTTGTTTCAATGGTATTCCATCCTGCAATCTAATTTCTATAAAATCAATCAGCAAAACAGAATTTCGTACCATTACTCCAGCCAAGGCAATCATACCAATGAAAGAAGTTGCTGTAAAGTATGCACCCAATAACCAGTGGCCAAATACAATACCTATTAAAGAAAGCGGTATGGCAAGCATCATTACTATTGGAGTTTTAAAATTCTGAAACCAACCCACAATTAGCATATAAATAATCACAATGGCTACCATAAATGCCACTCCTAAATCACGGAATACCTCTAGGGTAATCTGCCATTCTCCGTCCCACTTTACAGTAAAATCACTTTCGTCGGTGGGTTGTTCCATATACAACTCGTGGATTGTATACCCTTTTGGAATTTTCATTTTATCCAATTTTTGGGTCATTCCCAAAATTGCATACACCGGACTCTCCAGAGCACCAGCCATATCAGCAGTTACATAAACCACCCGTTTTTGGTCCTTTCTATAAATAGTTTTTTGTAGCGTATCTGTTTTTACTTTAACTAAATCACTAACCGGAATCATATTTCCTAGACTACTTTTTATCTTTAAGTTCTGAATGTCTTGCAGGCTCGTTTTGTCTTTATCTTCCAAAGACAGAACAATCCCCACAGGGTCATTAGAGTTCTCGGCATACAAATTACCAACCGGATATTCTTGCAATAAATAAGTCAAATTACCCACTATTTGCTGCGGTGCAATTCCGTTGAGCATGGCTTTTTCTTTATCTACCTCGAGTTTGTATTCTGTTTGGTTGTCTTCTACGGTCCAATCAATATCTACCACACCATCGGTTTGATGCAAGATAGTTTTTACTTGCTCGGCCACGAGTATTTGTTGTTTGTAATCCGGACCATATACCTCAGCAACCAAGGTAGACAAAACAGGAGGTCCAGGTGGTACTTCAATAATTTTTATATTGGCACCATATTGCTTAGCAATAGCCTGAATTGCAATACGCACCGTTTTGGCAATGTCGTGGCTTTGTAATTTTCTATCTTCTTTAGGCAGCAAATTAACCTGAATATCTGCCATATTGCTACCGCCACGCAAATCATAATGCCGCACCAAGCCATTAAAGGTAATAGGAGCAGAGGTTCCAATATAGTTTTGATACGTAACCACCTCCGGAACCGTAGTCAAATAATTGGCAATTTCTTTGGTAACCACTGCCGTTCTTTCAAGAGTAGTACCTTCTGGCATATCAATAACCACCTGAAATTCATTTTTATTATCAAAAGGCAGCATTTTGACCAAAACAGATTGCGTAAAAAACATGCCAATAGATCCCAAAAGCAATAAAACGGTTACCGCCACAAGCAACCGTCTTTTGGTGCTACTTTCTAATAAAGGGCGTTCTATTTTGTTGTAAATTTTATAAATAAAATTAGTTTCAAGTCCTTCGGCAGCTTTGTGTTTTTGTGTATCTTTTTCTTGCAACAAATGGTAGCCCAAATAAGGCGTAACAGTCAAGGCAACAAACAGAGACAAAATCATGGCAATCGAAGCCCCAATAGGCATCGGACTCATATAAGGCCCCATCATTCCAGACACAAATGCCATAGGTAATATAGCAGCAATAACCGTAAAGGTGGCCAAAATAGTAGGGTTTCCCACTTCGTTGATAGCATAAATTGCAGCTTGTTTAAACGGCAACCGTTTCATCTTAAAATGGCGGTGCATGTTCTCGGCAATAATAATACTATCATCCACCACAATACCCACCACAAAAACCAACGCAAAAAGCGTAATTCTGTTCAACGTATAGTCTAGCATATAATAACTAAACAACGTTAAGGCAAAGGTCAGCGGAACCGAAAAGAAAACCACCAAACCACCACGCCATCCCATGGCCAACATCACCAATACCGTAACGGCCAGAATAGCAATACCCAAATGCAACAACAATTCGCCCACTTTATCCGAAGCCGTTTCGCCATAATTACGAGTAAAATCCACATGGACCTCCGCAGGAATCAAATTAGACTTTAAATGCGTTACTTTTTCAATAATTTTTTCCGAAATTTTCATCGCATCCGCCCCCTTTACCTTACCAACAGCAATAGTAACCGCAGGATATTCAGAAGGCAATTGCGCATAGTTTTTATGGGCTTTACTATACCCAAAAGACACATAACTCTTGGCCCTAGCAGCACCATCCTGTATAGTTGCCACTTGTTTTAAATAAACTGGTCGGTTGCCATGAATCCCAACTACCAAATTTTCGAGATCCTCGGCAGAGGTCAAAAAAGTACCAGTAGTAACCAAATACTCTTGGTCTTGATTGACAAAACTACCAGACTGTGCACTCCCATTATTGGCCTGTATCATTTGCAGAATAGCCAAAGGGTCAATACCATTTTCGGCCATTTTATCCTTGTCCAAAATCACTTTCATTGCCCTGCTTTGGCCCCCAATTTCTTTGGTAATGGCCACATCTTTCACTTTTTCAATTTCCGAAGTTACCTCTTCTGCAATTTGACGCAACTGCAAATCATCCATTTTTTCGCTCCAAAGCGTAATCCCCAGCATAGGCACATCATCAATAGAACGCGTTTTTACCATCGGTTTATACACCCCTCTTGGAAACATATCCTCATGTTTAGCCAACTCATCGTATAGTTTTACATACGAGCGCTCCACATCTTGCCCCACATAAAATTGCACAATCAACATAGCTTGTCCATTCATAGCCATGGTGTGCACGTGTTCCACCCCTTTAATATTAGAGATAATTTTCTCCAAAGGTTTGGCCACACGGCTTTCTACCTCCGTAGGACTAGCACCAGGATAGCCTACCATAATATCTGCCATAGGCACATTAATTTGCGGTTCTTCTTCTCTGGGAATAAGAAACGAGCTATACACCCCAATAATCATCAAACCCACCATCATCAAAATGGTTAGTTTGGAGTGTATAAAAAAGTGGGCAATTTTGCCTGAAATTCCTTCTTGCATACTATTTTATTTATTTGGGCGTGTCCCTCCCCAAAAGTCGGGTCGGGCTATCCGCTACAATCTTTTTGTTTTTAAAGAAAAAACAAAAAGGATTTTCACTACTATCCCTCACGCCACGATTGCTATTAAACTCTAGTTACTCTATTATTACTCCACACGAACCTTGGCACCATTAAACAATTTGCCTTGTGCAGAAACAATGTATTTTTCATTGGCAGCCAATCCCGAGAGAACCTCTACTTGATTGCCAAAAGTTTTGCCAGTACGCAACCACCGCAATAAAGCCACATTATCCTTCCCGATGGTATACAACCCAGTCAATTGGCCTTGTTTTACCAGCGCACTCTGCGGCACCAAAATTCTGTTGTTAGCACCCGACAACACTTTGTTAGCACCCGGAAACTGCACATTGACAAACATTCCAGACAAAACCGTACTTTCAGACGGATCCAAATTTATCTTAACCAAATACTGTCCACCAGAATTTTTTGCCGACGTGCTCACCTCGCTCACCTTTCCGGTAAGTTTTTCCTCAGACGATTTTACCAAAACCCGTACTGGCATTCCTTTTTCAATAGCCGTAATATCTCCCTCAGAGACCATTGCAGTGACCTGCAATTTAGAACCTCCTTCCATAGCAATCAAAGGCATTCCAGGGCTAGCCATAGCACCTTCTTTTACAAAAGTAGTAGTTATCACACCAGCAAAGGGAGCCGTAATATTGGCATAATTAAATTGCGCCACAACCTCCTCTCGCATTTGTTTGGCTCCTTCCAAACCAGCTTTGGTTGTTTCATAACGAGCCGTGATGTCGTCTAGCTCTTTTTGCGAAGCACTTTGTTCCTGGAACAAGTGTCTAAACCTGTCGTAATCCTTTTTTGCATTTTTATATGCTGCCGTTGCTTGCAGCACACTGGCATCTACTTGTGCTTTTTTGGCTTGCAAATCGGTATTATTGATACGCAATAGCAATTGTCCAGCATGCACTTTTTGGCCAACCACCACATGCACTTTGGTAACATAACCCATCATGCGGGTACTTAGATCGGCACTATTTTGGGCCTCAATCTTTCCGCTAGCACTTATAAATGTGCCAGCAGTGTTTTTAGAAACCTCACCTACCTTTACAGCAATGGCGGCAGTGGCTACAGCAACCTCTTTTTTCTCGCCATTACAAGAGGTTAAACTTAAAATAGAGATTGCAATTAGGGTTATTATTTTTTTCATAAGTAGTATTTAATTGGTTTTTTCTTTCGTTTTAAAAATCGGGTTTTGTTTTTGGCACTACACAAAAAGAGGGTATGGGCACTCTTTTAAAAAAACAACCCAAGTATTAGGATATTTTATTTTGTCAAAAATTGTAGGTATTGTTGCGTAAACTGGTAGTTAAACACCGCTTGCAGGTATTCCAATTCTTTTTGGAACATTTGCGTTTGGGATTGCAACAAATCGGTAGTTTTTTCTAGACCTTGCATAAAACGATTGTTTCGTATTCTATAGGCTTCTTGGGATTGTTCTAAATCCAACTCCGATAGCTGCACATTATTCTCAGCATCCTGTAACTGGCGGTTGGTTTTAAGTAACTCCAACTGACTCTTGGCCTTATACTGTTGGGTTTCTATCTGGGCTTTTTGCCAATCTGCTTTTGCTTTTTCGAGCTTTCCAATAGATTTAAAGCCATCAAATACATTCCATGCCAATTGCGCTCCAACCACATATCCTTTGGCAGCGGTACCAAATAGCGTAGCATCGTACCACTCATAACTTCCAAAGGCATTTAATCGAGGCAAAAAATGCATTTTGCTAGACCACATCATTTTTTGGTAGGCCGTGCTAGATAAATCCATGGCCTTAATGTCTTTTCTGTCCAGAGAGAGTTGCGTGGGCGTATTGTCTAACCTAATGGTGTTTTCTAACGCTTCTGTGGGTTTGTAGACCGTATCTCCCATAGTTTCATCTAGCAAAAAGGCCAAATAATCGGACGTATTTTGTACATTACTTTTGGCATATTGCAATTGGTTTTTTACTTCGTTTACACGTACTTGTACCAATAGCAAATCTGTTTTTTGAACCATCCCTTGCTTAAAATACCCTTCAATTAACTTCCAATTAGCCTGTGCAGTAGCGGTTGCTTTTTCTAGAACTGCCACGGCTTTATAGGCCAGTTGTAATTGCATAAAAGATTTATTTACCTCCAACTCCAAATACTCTTGAGTACGCTCCGCTTGCAGCTTATAAACCTGCATTTTAGTTCCAGCGGCTTGTCTGGCATAAATGCCGTCAGGATTTATCAAAGGCTGTAAAACTTCTATTTTGGTGGCAAAATTTCGGGTAGTTGCAGGATCATTCAACAAAGACGGATTAAAATCCGAAACCGTTAGTATTTCTTGATTTAATTTGGATCCAAAAGCCATCAAGGGGTTATTGGTAACAAGTGCAGTATGCGAAACCGAAATACTCGGTAAAAATACTGCGCTGGATTGTCTGTATTCCGCCCGTGCAGCTTTAAACTCTTGGTTGGCAATTTTAAGTTGTAGGTTTTTGCTGGATATTTTTTGCCAAAGCGCGCTTTTAGAAAGTGCCAGCGTATCCTGGCTGTAACCAAAACTGCTGCTCAAAAATAAAATAGCCAGTAAGATAGAATGTAGTTGCTTCATAATTTCTGTTTCTAATTAGTAAAGCAAAGGTAATCCAGCCATAAAGCCTACACAGTAACAAATGTCACATTCCCAAAAGTAAACCAATACAGTAGTAATCTGCACCTAGGTAGGAACGCACCAAAAGCCCTCTTGTAATTGTAAGAAAAGTATGGATATAGTAAGAAAAATTGGCATAATTGTTACCAAATAGTTTACATAATGTAAAATTAATCACTAGAACGTATTTTTTTGTTTAAATTTAGGAGTACTAATCCTAAAAAGAGAAACCATTGAAGCTACATTTTGTAGGTAGGAGCATTGGTTCTGGCTTTAATTTTTTTGGTTTAAAAAAAACAATTCTAAATAGTAATTATTTAATAAAGAACAATACTGCTAATTAATTTATTTTTATGAGTATAAATTTTTCAGAACTTAGTCATGAAAAACTAGTAGAGGTTGCTAAAAATCAAGCAGAATTACTGGATCGTTTGCAAAAAAAAGAAGCTCAAAAGAAGCCCGTAACCACACTTTTCAAAAACAAAAAGGTATCTAAATTAGAAAAAAGCGAAAAACGCTTTCGGGCTTTGGTAGAAAACAACGAAGGGATTATTACAGTTCTAAACAAAGATTTTAAAACTATTTTTCGGAGTGTTTCTTCTGCTCGCATAACTGGATATTCTGATGAAGAGTTCAATGCCATCCAAAAAGAAGATTATTTTCATCCAGATTACTTAAACTATGTTGCGGTATTATTCCAAGCAGTATTGGATAATCCGGGGCAGTTATACCCTGCTTTGTTTCAAATAAAACACAAAAAAGGGCATTACATTTGGCTAGAAGGAGTACTCAATAACAAACTGAACGACAAATACGTTGCTGGTATTCTAGCCAATTTTAGAGACGTTACCGAAAAAATGGCTTTTAATAGAGCCTTACAAAAAGAACGAGATATATTTGCTAAAATTGCCGCAACCTCGCCAGGGTTGATTTATTCTATGGCCCAAAATTTAGATGGCTCCTTGAGCTATTTGTATGCTAGCGAGGCGATAAGTGAAATTTATGGTTTTACTTTTGAACAAATTAAAAACCATACCAATAAGGTCATGGAGTGCATCCACCCCGAAGACGTTACAGAAATAAATCAAAAAATAACCAATACCAAAACCAAACTCGTCCCTCTAAAAGGGGTTTATAGGTATTTTCATCCTACCAAAGGATTGGTTTGGCACGAGGTCAACTCGTTGCCTGTAGTAGCCCCAGATGGAACGGTGGTTTGTCATGGAATTATTACCGATATTACGGAGCGCATCCGTGCAGAACAAAAAATTATTAAAAGCAATAGGCTCTACTTGTTTATCAGTCAAATCAACCAAATGATTGTACGGACTACACAGGAAGAAACCCTATTTAAGGAGGCTTGTAAAATTGCAGTAGAGTACGGCAAATTTAAAATGGTCTGGATTGGTCTGTTAGATCCCGAATCCAACAAAATAACCCCCACGGTAGTGGCGGGAGAGGATCTTGGCTATATAGAGATCATCCAACAAAAATTAGCAAACCCAGTATTAGAATCCAGAGGCCCCGTAGGCACAGTGATCCGAAGCAATAAATATGTAGTTTGTAATGACATTGCCAAGGATAAAATAATGCAACCATGGAGTCAAGAAGCCTTAGCTAGAGGTTACCATTCTTTAATGTGTTTGCCTATTAAAAAATTTGGAAAAACAATAGGGGTTTTTAATTTTTACTCCAGTGAAAAACTATTTTTTGATCTGGAAGAAATTAATTTACTCCAAGAAGCCACCCAAGATGTTGCTTTTGCTTTAGAAATCATAGAAAAAGATCAAAAAAGCAAAAAAGCAGAAGCGGCTATTTACCAAAGTGAAAAAAGATACTATACCCTGACAGAGGCATCCCCAGTGGGTATTTTTAGATCCGATACTTTAGGAAACACAACGTATGTAAACCCAAGGTGGACCCAAATATCGGGATTGACACAGCAACAAGCTTTAGGTACTGGTTGGTTGCATGCAGTACATAAGGAAGACAAAAGACTTTTGCTGAAAAATTGGAAAAAAGCAATTGCGAACCATGAAAATTTTTCTTTCGAGTTTCGGTTCATCAGACCAGACAATACCATTACTTGGGTTATGGGGCAGGCTATTGCCGAAAAAAATGCCCACAAGGAGGTTGTTGGCTACATTGGTACAGTTACAGAAATTACCAAACGAAAAATTACTGAACAAGCACTCCAACGAAGCGAGGAACGCTACAGAGGCTTACTCAATAATTTGGATGCAGGTATTGTAGCCTACAAGCCAGATTATTCTATAATTATGAGCAATTTAAAAGCCTCTGAATTGTTAGGGTTCGATGTTCAGGAAATGATTATAAACAAAAAATGTGTCAACTATTGGGAGTTTTTGAATGACGATGGAACTGTAATGGCAAAAGAAAATTTTCCGATAAATCAAATTCTGGGCCATGCGAAACCCCTAAAGAATTTTATTATTAGAATTAACCATTCTAAAGAACTACAAAATAAATGGGTTTTAGTCAATGGGTTTCCTATTTTGGATGAAAAAGGTAAAATAGTAGAGGTAGTTATCAGTTTTATTGATATTACTCTAAAGCGGCAAATGGAAATAGAAATAAACAAGTCAAAAGAAATAGCAGAATCTGCAAACAAGGCCAAAACAGATTTCTTGGCCAATATGAGTCACGAGATACGAACCCCTCTAAACGGTATTATTGGTTTTACCCATTTATTAAAAAAGTCCAAATTAGATGCCGATCAATCCAAATACATGGCTACGGTTCATGAATCTGCTAAATCATTAATGCAGATTGTTAATGATGTTCTTGATTTTTCTAAAATAGAATCTGGCAAACTAGAGTTACATCTCGAAAGGGTGCATTTGAGCCAACTTTGTAGCCAGGTTATGGCTTTATTTCAGCATGAGGCAAATACCAAAAACATAGTTTTAGAACTTGCCCTTTCTAACGAACTACCCAAACAAGTCTTGGTCGATGTAATGCGGCTAAAACAAGTCTTGGTCAATTTGCTGAGTAATGCTTTAAAATTGACCGACTCCGGAACTATAAAACTAGACGTCTCTGTGATAAAACGTTCTAAAAACAAACGGTGTACCATTATGTTTTCGGTACAAGATACCGGAATAGGAATACAAAAAAACAACACCCAAAAAATATTTGATTCTTTTGTACAAGAAGACAATTCCACCAGCCGGAAATTTGGAGGTACTGGTCTTGGTTTGACCATTTCCAACCAATTGTTGGCTTTAATGGGCAGCGTTCTGTCTGTGGAGAGTGAGTATGGTCAAGGGAGTAATTTTTTCTTTACCATTCAATTGCAGGTAGAAAGCAGTAACAACTCCAAGTCTAGTTCCAAGAAAATTAAAAAGGCAGTCCCAAAGGCGGCATTGCTTAAAACACTAGGGCCAAAAAATATTCTTATTGTAGAAGACAACAAAATAAACATGTTATTGGCCAAAAAATTATTAAAAAGAATTTTGCCAAATGCCACCATTTATGAAGCAGTTGATGGTAATGAAGCAGTTGATAAATTTAAACAACTAGCCATAGATATTATATTTATGGACATACAAATGCCCAATAAAAATGGCTACCAAGCCGCTACAGAAATTAGAGCCATGCAAAAAGAAATTCCGATACCTATAATTGCTATAACAGCAGGAATACTGGCAGGCGAAAAAGAAAAATGCTTTCAATCAGGTATGAACGACTACTTGCCCAAACCCATTAATATTTCGGACTTAAAAAAAATAACTACAAAATGGATGTATTAAAACCGAATACTTAGCAGGCTTTACGTTGTCTTTAATTGGTTTTTTTATAACTCCAAATAGCCAATAAATTACTAACAAAAGCATAAAAAACAATGCTATAGAATGGCGTTGCAATAGCATCAAAAGAAGCTCCTTTGAGTAATACCATTCGGATAACTTGCACGTAATACCGAATAGGGTTTAATAAAGTAAGTTGCTGCGCCCAATCTGGCATGCTTTCGATGGGAGTAAACAAACCACTCATTAAAATAAATAACACCGTAATAAACCAAGCAATAAACATGGCTTGTTGTTGGGTATTGGTAAAATTAGAAATAAACAAACCAATACCCAAAATAACCAATAAATACACGGATGTAAAAAGGTAAAGCAACCCGATACTACCTAACATTGGGATTGCAAAAACTATTTTGGCAAGAACCAATCCTACGCTCAAAATTAGCAAACCTAATAACCAGAACGGAAATAATTTTCCTATAATAAATTGGTATTTTTTTATGGGAGTGGCATTAATCTGCTCTAGGGTTCCCATCTCTTTTTCACGTACTATATTCATGGCAGACAAAAACAAAGTAAGCATGGTTACCAGCAAAACCAAAATACCCGGTACCATAAGCGTTTTATAATTTAAGCTGTTGTTATACCAAAACAGAGGTATGGCAATACTGTTTTTGGGTGGTGCCAATACCTGGGATTTAGCGCTATTCCATTTGGTGGATACCATTGGATCAAAACTTCGAATAATCTGCGTTACATAAGCACTTTGTACTCCTGCTGCTGCTCCATCAATAGCGTTGATACGCACAGATAGTGGAGATTTATTTTGGGTTACCAATTGACGTTCAAAATGATTTGGGATTTCGATAACTACTGCTATTGTGCCTTTTTTCATTGCTAAATCGGCTTCTTTTTTAGTATCAAAAGGAGGGAACATTACAAAATAATCCGAAGATTGAAACTTGTGGATCAACGCTCTAGAGGCCGCAGAGTGGTCATGGTCTATATAGGATATGGCTATGTTTTTTACCTCAAAACTAGCTGCATTGGATAGTATTATTAATTGTAAAAATGGCAAAACAAACAGAATAGGCAACATGGCCTTATTCCTGAAAATTTGTTTAAATTCTTTTTGTATTATAAATAATATAGTTCTCATTTTTGTATTTTTATAAAAATTAGCTAAAAGTATTGGAGCCCAACAAAGCTTTTGGTATTGTTTTTTTAGAACTCAAAATGGGGGAGTACCAAGAGGCAGGTAGCCTTAAAACTTATTCTAATCTAATTTTATATTTTTGGATGCTCCATCCTATAAAAAAAAGCATCATTACAAATAGTATAAGGGTTTCTTTCCAGATGAGTGCAAAAGAAGCTCCCTTTAGCATAATGGCTTTTAGAATGATAATAAACCACTTTGCAGGAATAATATTACTGATTAACTGCAAAGGTAATGGCATGCTGGATATCGGAAAAATAAATCCCGAAAGAATAATTACCGGTAGCATCAATCCCATTAACGAAATCATCATGGCCGTTTGCTGCGAGTTGGATAGCGTGGATATTAGGATACCTAAAGAGAGTGCCGTAAGGATAAAAAGAATACTCTCAAAGGCCAATAATAAAAGACTTCCTTCTATCGGCATCCCAAAGACAAACACCCCCAAGGTTACAATCACAATTGCATTGATTATAGATAGAAATAGGTACGGAAACACTTTTCCTAAAATAACCTGTACGGGGTTAAGCGGGGATACCAAAAGTACTTCCATGGTGCCTAATTCTTTTTCTCGGGTGATGGATATTGAGGTCATCATTGCCGAAATAAGCATCAAAATAACGGTCATTACACCAGGCACAAAAGTAAATACGCTTTGTAGTTCCGGATTGTAATACAGTTGGGTTTCTATGGGTATTGAGGCACCAATTTGGACCTTAGAATTGCTCTGTTGGTTATAATTCTGCAAAATTGACTGAGTGTAAGTGGTTATAGCATTGGCCATGTTGGGATCTGTGGCATCTGCGATGAGGTGTATTTTTGCTTGTTTTAGGGTTTCTAAATTTTTTATATAATCTTTTTCAAAAACCAATACTGCTTTGACTGTTCCTTTCTGGAAAGTAGGTTCTATTTGTGCCTCGGAATAAATTTTTTGTTCTATATAAAAATACTTAGAAGCACTTATTTTCTGGATTATTTTTTGAGTTTCGGTATCGTTAGATTTATCCATAATAGCAATCGGAACTTTATTAATCTCGTTAGTTATAGCAAAACCAAACAATAAAATTTGAGCAATAGGCATCCCAAATAAAATAAACATGGAGCGTTTATCTCTAAAGATGTGGTAAAATTCTTTTGTTACAAAACCTAAAAATCGTTTCATCAGTAGGGAGTTAAGAGTTATTTTTTTTACGGGCTAATTGCAAAAAGACTTCGTTCATAGAACGTGCCTGGTAGTGTTGTTTTAGGTTTTTGGGAGTATCTAAGGCTGCAATTTTTCCATCCACCATTATAGACACCCGATCACAATATTCTGCCTCATCCATATAGTGCGTGGTCACAAAAATGGTAGTTCCTTTGTGGGCTTGAGCATAAATCATTTCCCAGAATTGTCTTCGAGTAATGGGATCTACGCCACCGGTTGGCTCGTCCAGAAATACAATTTTGGGATCGTGTAATAATGCCACCGAAAAAGCTAATTTTTGTTTCCAGCCCAAGGGCAAATTTCCTACTAATTCGTTGGCCTTATCCTCCAAGGACAAGGCTAGGAGAAGTTGGGCAGTTTTATGCTTTATTTGGGTATTGCTTAAACCATAAATTCCACCAAAAAATGCAATGTTTTCTTGCACCGTCAAATCATTATACAAAGAAAATTTTTGACTCATGTATCCAATACTTTTTTTGACCTTTTCGGTGTTATTTTGCACCTCATAACCGGCCACCCAAGCTTCTCCAGACGAAGGTTTAGAAATACCAATTAGCATTTTCATTGCGGTGGTTTTGCCTGCGCCATTTGCTCCCAAAAAGCCAAAAATTTCTCCTTTATATACCTCAAAAGAAATAGCATTCACTGCCGTAAAAGTGCCAAATTTTTTGTTGAGGTTTTTTACTTCTATAATTTTTTCGGTTTTCATTGGCTAGAATTTAAAGAGGTTATATCCATAAACACATCCTCTATAGTAGCTACAGAAAGATGGATCTCTATGTGTTGGTGTTGGTTTTGTTGCAAATACGCCAGTAAGTCTTTGGGATCAAAATCTTTTTGGGTATCGCAATAATGTACGTATTCACCAAAGGCATACACACTGTATTGGCTGGGGTATTTTTTTAGATCCTGAATTAATTGGTGGGTGTTTTGAGCCCGCACGTGATAAAGTTGTTTATCATAATCCGAAACAATATGCTGGGGGCTATCTAATTTCACTATTTTTCCTTTTTCAATCCATGCAATTCTATCGCATAATGTAGCTTCATCCATATAGGGCGTAGATACCAATATGGTCATTCCTTTTTGTTGTAATTGTTTTAGTATTTCCCAAAATTCACTTCTAGAAACCGGATCCACTCCCGTGGTTGGTTCGTCCAAAAACAATATATTTGGCTTATGAATCAAAACACAGCATAAGGCTAATTTTTGTTTCATTCCGCCAGATAACGCTCCAGCTCTTCGGTCTTTAAAGGGTTCTAGTTGGGTATAAATGTCTTTAATTAAGGCATAATTCTCTGAAATAGTAGTTCCAAAAATCGTTGCAAAAAAATGCAAATTTTCGGTAACGGTTAAGTCTTCATACAACGAAAATTTTCCGGGCATGTATCCAATTTCCTTTCTGATTTTTTTGTAGTCTTTTACTACATCCAAACCAGCCAGAGTTGCAGTACCTTCATTTGCCAGCAATAGGGTAGTTAGTATTCTAAAAAGGGTGGTTTTGCCTGCGCCATCTGGACCAATTAATCCAAATAACTCGCCTTTATTTACTGCAAAGGACACCGCCGTAAGCGCTGGAGTGCCTTGGTACGATTTAGAGATGTTTTGAACAAGAATACCCATTTTTTTTGGTGTTTTTTTATAAAAATTATAATTTTGATTTGTGCCTCCACATCTCTGCAGGCATTCCTATTTTGAGGTAGCCATCATTTTGGACCAAAACTTTTACGCCATATACTAAACTCACGCGTTCTTCTTTTGTTTGGATAATTTTTGGGGTAAATTCTGCCACAGACGAAATCCAGGAAACAGTAGCTGGATAAGATTTAAGCCCGTTCTCAACATCTACTTTGACTGTTACTGCTTGCCCAATTTTTATTTGAGATAATTGGTTGGCACTCACATAAACCCGAAGTATCATTTGATTGGTATTGGCAATCTTGTAGAGTGGTTTTCCAAATGTAGTAATTTCGTTAGGTTCAGCATATTTAGCCAAAACGGTGCCATCTATAGGGTTAATAATCTTACTTTTTTGGATTTGATCGGCAATTTTATCTATTTGAATACCAATAGCATTTGCCTCAGCAAGTATTGGCGCATTTTGTGTCTGGATGCTTTTTATTTGTTCCTGGATTACATTTGCTTGGCCATTGATTGCATCGAGTTGTTGTTGGGTGGCCGCATTTGCATCCAATAGATTTTGTATTCGGGTTTTTTCTGTTTGAATGGTTTTGCGCTGTTCTTGCAGGATAGTAACTTGGGATAGTACATTTTTGGATTTCAAAAAAACCGCATTTTTGGTAGCCTCTAATTGTTGTTGGCTGTAATACAACTGGATGGTATCAATTAAGCCTATGGGTTTGTTTGCAGCAATAAAATCTCCTTCATTTAGAGCAAAGGATACAATTTTTCCGGTGGCTTCTGCCGATACGGTAACTTCTGTGGCTTCAAAATTACCATAACCATCTGCTTTGGTGTCCTTTTTATCACAAGAGAGCGTACTTATTGCTAAAACTGCCCACGATAGTATTTTTATTTTTTTCATTTTACACTTTTTTGGATATAGTAAGTCGTTTTTTTTTTAGAATATAGTTTGTACTTATTGGGTATTTAGAATATCCTGTCCTTGCAGTAATTGGTAATTTTCTTGTGCCAAAGCTAGTTGTAGTAAATGGCATTTTTCATTTGTTTTGGCCTCATATAATTCTGTCAAGGCCACCACATATTCTGAGGCCGTAATTACACCATATTTTAGTTGTGCAGCAGCAGATTTTTCGACATATTCTCGTAATCTAATAATTTCTTTATCTGTAGTTACCATCTCTTGTAGTGCGTAGCTTTGGTTTTCTGTTTCTTGCAACTGAACTTGGTTTTGGATTACAAAACGTTCTTTTTCTGTGGCAATAAGTCCCTTAGAGAGCGTGAGGGCTTGTTGTTCTTTTTGAGATTGGTTCCAGTCCAATACCTTCCAGCTGGCTCGGATACCCAATACATAAAAAGTTTGAAAAGAATTATCCAGCATATTCAAACCTGGGTTTCCGTAGCCTATTTGTCCAAAAGCATTTATTTTGGGCAAATTGTTTTTGCCAATAATGTTTTTTTGAAGATCTATTTGTTGGCTTTTTAAGTCCAATAATTGCAGTTCGGGTCTTTGGTTGGTTTTCGCTACTATAGTTTGGATTGTTGGACGAACCAAAACTACATTTTGATCTATATTTAAAACCGTAAGAGTGGCTAGGTTTTCAATCTGGTTTTTTCGTTGGTATTTAATCTCCGTGAGTTGTTGTTTTATGCGCAGACTCTCGGCTTCGAGTGTTTTTTTAGAGGCAATTAAAACAGCACCTGATTGCACACCAGATTGCATTTCGGCACTTTTTAAAGCCAATTGTTTTTGTTTGGCCAGTAGTAGTAGGTTTTTTTCTTGCAATACCAATATTGAAAAAAATAAAGGTGCAATTCTGGATTGTAGTTGGTATAATTGGATGCTAATTTCTTGTTGTTCTGTGGCCATTTGCAAGGCATTTAGTTTTACATTGACTCCAATCAAACCGCCGTGGTATACCAATTGGTTGGCCTGTGCGGTCAACCGGTATTGGTCTTGGTTTGCAGGAGTTATTGCCATATTTGGAATAGCAATCGGCAATTGGGTGACATCCGATTGGTATGTAGCCTGCGCTTGAAGGTCTATTTTAGGTAATTTAGCCCTGTAGAGTGCGGCAGTTTCTAAATGGTTTTTTTGTTGCCACAAATCCCGTTGTTTTGCAATAGGATAGTTTTGAATTGCTGCGGCATAACAAGCCTCTAACGACAACGGTTGCTGTGCTGTGCTCCAAAAAGAAGCCATACAAAGCACCAAAATAAGGATATTTCTCATTTTTTGATGGTATTAATAATTTGTTCGGCAATACTGGTTTGACGTTGTTGCATTAATTGGTTAAATTCTGGATCTGAGATTTGCAGCAAATTTTTAACTAAGGTTTGTGCCGCAAATGGAAATACCGTCATAGAAAAAACATCCAATAGTAGTTGTTTCGGATTCAGTTCTTTAAGGATTCCGGATTGAATTTCGTGCTCTATTTGAGTAATCAAAAAGGAAGGATTGGGCCTGTTGGTGTTTTTTAAAAAAGTAGTAACAAATTCGGGGTTATTATTCATTTCTTGAATTATAAATGGAGGCAAGAAGGGGTTTTTTATCACAAATTCGAGATAACTGTGGGTAAACTCTTTAATTTTCTCAAAAACGGTTGCATCACTATTAAAGATTGCATTTACCTGAGGGGCTAATTGGTTAAAGGCATTATTAAAAACGGCTTCAAACAACCGTTGTTTGCTCTTAAAACAATAGTGTAGCATGGCTTTATTGATGCCTGCTTGGTCTGCAATTTCTTGCATTCGTGCACCGGAGAACCCTTTTTTTTGAAATACAATTCTGGCGGCATTAAAAATTTTTTCTTCGGTTGTCATGAGTTTAACTTTTTGGTTTAACCATTTGGTTAACAAAGATACCAAAAAAAAAGCAATGGGTATTGCTTTTTTGTGTTTAATGGCTTTTTTCTAAAATAATTTGGATCAGCTCTGTTTTTGACAAAACACCAGACTGTCTCCATACTTGTTTTCCATTTTGGAATAAAATCATGGTAGGAACGCCTTTAACTTGGTATTGGGAGGCTAGTTGCTGGTTTTTGTCTACATCAATTTTGATAATGGAGATGCCGTCTGCTAAATGGTCTTTGACTTCTTTTAAAATAGGTCCAAGTACTTTGCAAGGCCCACACCAGCTGGCAAAAAAATCTACTAGTACGGGTTTGTCGGATTGAATTAGGGTAGTAAAATTACTCATTTTTATTTTTTTTATACGATGGAACGGCGCATCCATTTAGACCACAGCCGATATTAAATAGTGCCTGAAAGATAAAAACTAAAGCCATAACACCCAACAAATAGTGTCGGTATTGTATGGTTTGTTGCATAAAAAACACACCAATGCCTAAACGAATCCAGCGCATGCTGTGCCAATTGGTAAAGAGAATTTGTTTCATAATGTTATTTTGCTAATGCTATATTGGCCAGAACTGGCAATCGTTTTTTGTAATTGCGCCACTGCTATTTGTTGTTCGGTAACCAATAATAGGGTTTTAAAATCAGTGCTTATACTTGCATTTTGTATCGTATCTAGAGCTTGTAGTTTTTTTAGAATTTCATTTTTGCAATCGATACAACTAACGCCTTCAAGGGTATAAAGGCTAACGGATACGGCACTGTTTTTTTGCAATTCTATAGCCAATTCGGATTGGGATCTTGGCGCAACAGATTCTAACTCTGGAATTGCTTTTAGAGTTCTAAAAGCGCCTTTAAAAAGCATTTCGTATTCTGCTTGGCTACCGCCAAATGGTGGTCCTACGGCAAAGGATCTGTTAAATAAAACTCCAGCAAGTATGCCATTTGGGGTCAAGAGATCGTGCATTTTGTACACATACTTTTGGCGTAGGCTAGGAGGTAGAGCACACAAAAAAGTTTGCTCCAGAATGATATCATAAAGGCCTTGATGGGCAAAAAAATCTCCTAGCAAAACCTGTATATTGGTGTTGGTCATAAATTTTTCTTGAAGAATTTTGACCAAGCTAGGCGCGATGTCTAGAACGGTAATGTTTGTAAAACCTTGTTCTGATAAATAAGCAGCCTCATAGGTATTG
This sequence comes from Flavobacterium crassostreae, assembly GCF_001831475.1. Lineage (NCBI taxonomy): Bacteria > Pseudomonadati > Bacteroidota > Flavobacteriia > Flavobacteriales > Flavobacteriaceae > Flavobacterium > Flavobacterium crassostreae. The sequence continues at coordinate 2,054,595 of NZ_CP017688.1, forward strand.
CCACAACCAGGAATTAAAATGGCGCTATTTTTATTTTGGATGCGGTCTATATACGCACGCATTGGTGGCGATATTTGCCCCAGATCCCAGCCAGTGGTGTTGGCTTGGTATTGGGCATCCCAATATTTTTGGTCTAGTGGTTGCTCGCAGGCAACGGTACAACAGGATGTGTTATTCATAATATGCTATTTTGTAATCTCCTATGTGTTTTCGGTTTTGGGCAATTCTTTTTTTGTGTCTCCAAAAATTTATAATTCCTAAAACTAAAATCACTACAGAACTGGTGTAAAATCCAATTTCAATTAGTAAACTATTTTGTATTTTTAACACATTATGGGTGCTTAATCCTGCTACAGCAAAGTACATTGCGGTGCGCAAAAATGCCAATAATGTGGTTTGATTGGCTAGGGTTGTTCTTTGGAGCGCTAATCTTTCTCTTAAAATTAAGTCTTTATTGATGGAATTTGTCATTTTATATGCAATAATCTATAATTTAGGGCAACGGATTTTTTTTTGGATATCCAACGTGTTTTTTTTAAATGGCTGTTGGCAGTTAATTATCAAGATTTCAAAACTTTACTTTGGCATACAAAATTAGTTTTGGGAACCGTAGTTTTTGCAATAGCGTTAAAACCACCTTCAATTTCTTTAAAATTTCGAAACCCTCTTGCTTGCAATATCGAGGCTGCGATCATGCTACGATACCCTCCTGCGCAATGTAAAAAGAAGGGTTCTTTGGGATCAATGTCTTTAATCCATTGGTTTATATTGGATAGTGGTTTGCTATAGGCTTGGTCTACGTGTTCGGCAGCATATTCGGTTTCTTTTCGGATGTCTATTACGGTGCTTTGGCCTATTTTTATTTCTTGGGAAAATTCTGTTGCAGTAATTCTATGGATGCTGTCGGTTTCTTTTCCTGCTTTTGCCCAAGCGGCATATCCTCCTTCTAGATGCCCTAGCAGATTATCAAAACCTACTCGGCTCAAACGGGTAACGGATTCTTCTTCTTGGCCTATTTCGGTTACCAACAGGATGGGTTGTTTTACATCGGCAACTAAGGCGCCTACCCAAGGGGCAAAATCACCGTCTATGCCTATGTTTATGGATTGCGGTATAAAGCCCTGGGCAAATTTACCATTTTGGCGCGTATCCAAAATTAAGGCGTTTGTCTCTTGGGCAACTGCCTCGAGTTGGTCTACAGTTATGGCGCGCATTCCGTTGTTCAAAACGGTTTCAAAGCTTGCATAGCCTTGTTTGTTCATGGCTACGTTCATGCCAAAATAGGCCGGAGGTGGTAGCAAACCTTCGGTTACTTCGGCTATAAATTCTTCTTGGGTCATGTTTGCTCTTAGGGCATAGTTGGTTTGTTTTTGGTTGCCAATGGTACTTACGGTTTCTTTGCTCATGTTTTTGCCGCAGGCGCTACCGGCACCATGAGCTGGGTAAACAAGTACGGCATCTGGCAGAGTCATAATTTTGTCTCTTAAAGAATGGTATAGTGTACCGGCTAATTGTTCTTGGGTTAGGTGTGCGGCTTTTTGGGCTAAATCAGGTCTTCCGACGTCTCCAATAAATAAGGTGTCTCCCGAAAAAATGGCATGGTCTTTTCCGTTTTCGTCTCGCAACAAATACGTGGTGCTCTCCATGGTATGTCCAGGGGTGTGCAAGGCTTTTATTGTAATGCCACCCACAACAAACTCTTGTCCATCGGTGGCAATAATAGCTTCAAACTCTGGTTTGGCCGTTGGACCATACACAATTGGAGCGGCAGTGGCTTTGCTTAAATCGATGTGTCCAGATACAAAATCGGCATGAAAATGGGTTTCAAAAATATATTTGAGTTGTACCTTATCTCGCTCTAATCTCTCGAGATAGGGCTGTACTTCACGTAGTGGGTCTATTATTGCGGCCTCTCCGTTGGAAGTGATATAATAAGCTCCTTGGGCTAAACATCCGGTGTATATTTGTTCTATTTTCATGGTAGTGTTTTTAGGTATTGGTTACACAAAGGTACTGGTTGTATTTGTATTATATAGTGACTAATGTTACATATTGGGCTAGAATTTATTTAAAAAAAGAGTTCTTTGGTTATAATGTATATTCCCATAACCAATACAAACCAACCAAAGGCGGGTTTTAGTTTGGCGCCGTCTATTTTTTTGGACAATTGGGTTCCTAGCAACAAACCCAGTATGGCCATAATAGAGATTGTAAAAAGCAATTGGTAATCTAGCACAATGCCAGTTATAATATCTCCTACAAAACCCAGAATAGAATTGATACTGATGATAAAGAGGGAGGTTCCAACGGCTTGTTTTATGGGTAAATTTGCAAAAAACAACAAAGCAGGAATGATTAAAAATCCGCCACCAGCGCCCAGAAAGCCAATGATTAAACCTACCAAAAAACCGATAAAGCCCACCATTTGTAAGTTGATTTCTGGACTTGCTATTTCTTTTTTGGATTTTTGGAGCATGGATATAGAGGCTGCAATCATCAAAATGGCAAAAACCACCATAATCAACAGGTTTTTGGTCAATACCAAATAGGGCAAATCCAATAGTATATCGGGTATTAAATGCAGTACAAATTTTCGAACTAGTAATACCGAAAAGATTGAAGGTATGGCAAAGACCAATGCAAACTTAATCTTTAAATTGCCTAAGCGGTAATGGCTATAGGAGCCTATCATGGCAGTAATACCAACAATAAATAAGGAGTAACTTGTGGCTTGTTCTGGATGTATTTTAAATAAATACACCAATATGGGCACCGCTAGTATCGAACCACCGCCACCAATTAGCCCTAAAGAAAGACCAATAATTATTGAAGCCAAATATCCTAAAATTTCCATTTATACTTATTTGTTACAAAGATGGGTAAATCCAGTATTTGGTACAGTAACATTTATCACACAAAGGCTTTTATTGTAGTAGCGCAATATGGTTTCTGTACAACCGTACCAGATTGCGTTGTTCCATTTTTTTGAGCAAACGAGAAATAACCTCTCTAGAGGTGTTTAATTCTGTAGCAATTTCTTGATGGGAGAGTTTTAGGTCCAAACAGCCGCAAGCCTCGCTATGGCGTTTTAAATAAAATTCCAAACGCTCATCCATGGCTCTAAAGGCAATACTATCAATTACCTCCAAGACTTCTTCAAAACGGCTTCTGTAGGTAAAAATCACAAACTCATACCAACTGCGGTGCTCCATCATCCATTTTTCCATAATAGCAAGTGGTACCAGGATCAACTCTACATCGTCTACGGCTTTGGCCATCACCTGGCTGGTTTGGCTCTTGGAGGCACAAATCATCGAAACGGCACAGGCTTGACCCGGTTGTAGGTAATACATAAAAAACTCTCCGCCATTTTCTCCTTCTCTATAAATTTTTAATTGTCCTTTGGTAACCAATATAGTATGGTTAATGTACTGTCCAGTACGCATGATTGTATCTCCAGACTGGTAACTTTTTACCACAGCATGGGTATGGATGTCTTGGACTAAATCTGCAGAAAAATTAGGAAATGTTTTTTGGATAGTCTCTTGCATGGGGTGTTTTTTAGCAATTATAATAGTAGTAATAACGTAAAAGTACATTAAATTTTGCAGACTAGCAGCAAAGAAATACACTACTGCTACATCTAAAAAAGGATTGTTTTGCCTATAGAATAAATAGACTTTAGCCTTATCTCATCCATCCTTGGTCTATAAAATAGAAGTAATTAAAGTCTATCCAATCTTTAGAAACATAATTATCTAAATAATTCACAAATAGGTAGTTTTTAGTTTCCAAAAAACATTGTATTTTTACAAAAAACAACCACATGAATTTAACACAAACCGATTGGACTACGCAATTAGAGGCAGATACCAATGCAGTAATTTTAGATGTACGCACTGAAGATGAGTGTAATGAAGGCATTATTGAAAAGGCTATTAATATAGACATCCACCAAGGGCAAGCTTTTATAGATGCCATAGGAGCATTAGATAAAAACAAAAACTACTATGTGTATTGTCGTTCTGGAGCCCGTAGTGGTAAAGCCTGCGAAATCATGAACGAATTAGGAATAGCCAATGCTTATAATTTAACTGGAGGTGTTTTGGCCTGGAACGGAGAGCTAGTATAGCCCCAAAAATCAATTGAAATTAAAAACCGTAAGAAGATCTTGTTGTCTCTTACGGTTTTTTTAAATGTGAAGTGAATATGGCTTCAATCGAATGCCTTTTTGCAGTTTTAACTTTTCTGTATGGTTTTGTTCATTGATAATGCTACCTATGTTATAAAAGAATCGGGTTAGTTATACGGCTAAATAATAAGGATTTGTACATAAATACCCTTGACGAATCGGTAAAACATCTTTTTTTTTATGAGATAAATAAATAGCTAATTTTTTAACTTACTCATTTGTTCGAGATTTATAATCTTTATTTTACTGCCTTTTTTTTCAATTAGTCCTTCATTTTTAAATTCCGTAAGAGTACGGCTAACGGTTTCGGAAGCTGTTCCTGACAAAGCCGCAAGATCATCTCTACTGATACTGATGCTGTCAACTTCATTGTGGTTTTGTAAAAACAAACGTAAAATAGCCTCGGCAACTCTTTTTCGTACCGATTGATAAGCCAGTTGTAAAAGATATTCATCTTTATTGCGAATGTCATTGGATAGAATTTTTAGAAACTTTTCGGCAACGTCAGGATATAGCCGCAATAGTTCATCAAATTGTGCTTTAGGAAAATAACATAAGCAACTATCTTCTAGAGCAGTTGCAGTATCATCGTAGGGCTTGTTAGATAATATGATATTGGTTCCTAGAAAATCATCTGATTGGTAAATACCAGTCATTAATTCACGTCCTTCTTGGGTCATTTTGATGGTTTTTATTTTACCCGAAAGGACAAGGTACACTCCCACAGCACTATCGCCTTCATAATATAATATCTGACTTTTTTTGTAGAATCTGCTTTTTCGTTCGGCTATGATTTTTTTTAATTCGTTCAAACCATTATTTTTGGACACAAGCTTATCGAGTTTATCTAAGGACTGGCTATAAAAATGCTGCATTACATCTTTTTTCTTGAGCCTAGTTTCGATAGCGTTTAAGAGTTCTAATCTTCCAAATGGTTTTGTGAGATAATCATCAGCACCCATTTCCATTCCTTTGCGCATATCCATTCGTTCTGATTTTGCAGTAATGAAAATAAAAGGAATATTAGTGGTTTCGGGGTTTTTATTTAGTAGATACAACACACCATAGCCATCCAGTTCTGGCATCATGATATCACAAAGAATGATGTTTGGTAAAATTATTGTTGCCATTTCGACTCCTTGTTTGCCATTTTTGGCCACAGAAACCTCATAATCTGCCAATTCCAGAATTTCAACGATATTTTCTCTTATCTCATTGTGGTCTTCAATTACGAGTACTTTGTTCATTTTAATGAAAATTTTAGTGTAAATAATGTACCTATATTTAGCGTACTGCTATAGGAGATTGTACCTTCCATGAGCGTTATGTATCGAGCAACAATATTTAAACCCAATCCAGTACCTGGAATATTACCTGTATTTTGTGCTCTAAAAAAAGGTTGAAACAAATATTTTTTGTCTTCTTCTGGAATGCCAATTCCTTCATCCTGTACACTTATGGTACAATGATGATCTGTAATTTCTGTTGTAAATACGATGGTAGAATGATCCTTGGAGTATTTTATAGCATTAGTAATTAGGTTTATAACGCAATTTTTTATTAAATTTTTATCTAAATTAATTAGTCTTTGTTCGCCATAATGGGTAAATTGTATGTGCTGTTCTCCATTTGCCAATAATTGCATTTCTTCGGTAATTTCTTCGGCTAATTTTACCAAATCAAAACAAGATAGTTTTACGGGTACTATTCCTACTTCTAATTGTTCAATGTATAAAAAGTCGTTGAGTACTGTGGTCAAGTTGTTTACCGCATTTATTATTTTCCCGGCATGCCTAATGATATTGGCGTTAGCTATTGGTTCGGCATATTTTTCTATAAGTGATGCAGATAGGTGTGCGGTGCTCAAGGGCGTCCGAAACTCATGTGATGCCATGGATAAAAATCGGTTTTTTAGTGTGCTCAGATGTTTTTCTTTTTCTAAAGTTACACTTACTTTAGCTTTAGCTTTTTCAAGGTCTTTAATTGTTTTATTGAGGATCTTCGTTCGTTGTTCAACTAGTTCTTCCAAGTGAGAAGCATATTTTTTCAACTGTTCCTCATTTGCTTTTTGTTGTGTCAGGTCATGTATAAACCCAGCATAAATTCGTCTACCTGCATAGTTAACTTCGCTTACTCCAAGTTTAAAAGGAAACTGGTTTCCCGCTTTTTTTCGACCTGTGAGTTCTCTTCCAATACCTATAATATGAGCCTGACCGGTGGTTTTATAATCCTCAAGGTGTTGGTTGTGGGATTCTTGATCGTCTGATAGCATCAACATCGAAATGTTGTTGCCTATAACTTCTACTTCTGTATAATCAAAGAGTTTACATGCCGATGGGTTGATACTTTCGATCGTTCCAAAATCGTCAATAGTGATAATGCCGTCGATGGCATTATGCACTAAAGCATGTAATAGAGCAGCGTTTTCCATAACTATTTCATAGTCAAATAGTATTGGCTATTTGTAAATGTAATACTAATTAGATGGTTAATACTATCTATAGTGATATAAGTCATATATAATACTGTTGCTGCGCATTTCATTAAGCGGGTTTTGGTGCCAAATTTGCATCGGAACAAAAGAAGAAGAAAGATTCTGTTTTGTATAATTTTTTCAACAATGCATACAAATGGAAATAGATGTAAACAATCAAGAAGAGAAAAGGGATATGGAAATCACAACTGAAATACTTTTTATTTTCAGATGGAATTGGAATACCTTAAACGATACCATTAAAGTGAACGTTATAAAAGGTTGGGTAACGCTCTCAGGTGAAGTAGCATGGAATTATCAAAAAGAAGTTGCTACAAAGGAGGTTGCTAGTCTTATAGGTGTTTTGGGAGTTAGTAATAACATTAGAATACAATCTCAAAAGGATACTATAATAAACCCAACAGCACTCAAACTAGCCTTAGAAAACCATTTAGCTTTGGATTCAAAAAACATCAGAATAACGGTGTTAGGTTCCAATATAATTTTGAAAGGAATTGTTGATTCTTATTATCAAAAGGGAATTGCGGAGTGTATTGCATGGAAAACTCCAGGTGTTGTTCATATTGATAATGAATTGCTGATAGAAGAAGATTAAATAAAAAAATATTCTTTCACAATGAATGACTCATGCCTTTTTGCATCTTTTTAAATGCTCTGTCGAGACTGTATTTTTTTAAAAGTGTTTGACGTCACTTTTGAATGGAAGTAGTATCATTTCAATTAGAAATAAAGAACCTCAACTTTGTTAAAATAATTTATCAAAAATGTCCTAAAGTAAGCTATTAATAAAAACAATTAAAGCACTACAGATATGAAAACAAAAGGAGAATTACAAAAAAAGTTCAGATTGCTATTATAAAAAAGATAAAAGCAGAAAATGCAACCTAGAAACGAAGGAGGAGTAATAATGGTTCTCAAATAATTACTAAAATTCTATTTTCAAGAACGGGCTAAAAACCAATTAAGAAGCAATAAACCATGATACAAGTCAAAAAAGAAGGAGTGCTATTAAGTAAAACCATACTTCCGTTTGAAAATGAAGGCGTTCTAAATCCTGCAGTTATAAGCGAGGGGAATTTTGTCCATTTATTTTATCGTGCTGTGGCTGAAGGAAATCATTCTACTATTGGTTATTGCAAATTTGATGGTCCTTTGAGCTTAAAGAAGAGAAATAGAAAACCACTTTTAGTTCCAGAATTTGACTATGAGAGTCACGGTATGGAAGATCCAAGAATTGTAAAAATAGAAGACCTCTATTATTTAACCTATACCGGTTTTGATGGCATCAATGCCTTAGGATGTCTGGCTATTTCGAAAGACCTGATACATTTTGAAAAAAAAGGAATTATAGTACCGCAAATTACCTTTGCAGAATTTGATCAATTGGCAGAGGAAGAAAGTGCCATCAATGCTAAATATTTTCGCTACAATGAGCACACCAATAGTTTAGAAAAAGACAATAGTAAATACTTGGTTTGGGACAAAAACGTTATTTTTTTTCCTAGAAAAATTAAAGGTAATTTTTACTTTTTGCACCGCATTAGACCTGAAGTTCAGATTGTTGTAGGAGTAAAAGAGTTGAAAGATTTGACGGAAGTTTTTTATCAAGATTATTTAAAGCATTTTAATGACTATGTAGTTCTTACTTCTAAATTTGATCACGAAATCAGTTACGTTGGTGGCGGTTGCCCTCCAATCGAAACAGAACAGGGTTGGCTATTGATATACCATGGTGTTAAAGACGGGCTTGATGGTTATGTTTATTCAGCATGTGCCGCATTGCTTGATCTAGAGAATCCACAAAAAGAGATTGCTCGACTTCCTTATCCACTCTTTAAACCAGAAATTAATTGGGAATTAAAAGGCGAAGTAAATAACGTTTGCTTTCCTACGGGAGCCGTTGTTTTCAAAGATACCTTATACATCTATTACGGCGCAGCTGATGAAAGAATTGCCTGCGCTTCTGTTTCCTTTTCAGGATTGATAAATGAATTAATGCTTTATAAAAAAACAAGATGATAAACAACGTAAGGTCAAAGCAGCATGATGGATATGTAGCGCTAAACGAAACCATTTTTAGCGAAATAAATACTCCAATACAAAAACAAAATAATAATAATAATAAGTCTGAAGTCTTAATTATTACTTCCTATCCACCACGAGAATGTGGTATTGCTACCTATTCACAAGATCTAATTTTTGCATTAAACAACAAATTTGAAAACACATTTGATATAAAAATAGCAGCTTTAGAAACCAAAAACAACAAGTATAGTTATGGTAAGGAAGTGGTATCAATTTTAGAAACAGAAAATGAAAATTCGTATCGTGAACTCGCAGAACAAATTAATAACAATGCGTCTCTAGAGTTAGTTCTGATTCAGCATGAATTTGGCCTATTCAGAACCAATGAAACTGATTTTATTCAATTTTTAAAGAATATAAAAAAAAGTAGCATCATTGTTTTTCATACGGTTTTGCCAAACCCTGATACACTCTTAAAAAAAAATATAGCATTAATTAATGCCAATGTTGATTCTTTTGTAGTAATGACTAATAATTCAGCCAGATTACTACATCAGGATTATGGCATTGCAATGGCTAAAATTAGTCTGATTCCTCACGGCACACATTTAGTGAAGTACACCAATAAGGAAGTCCTAAAAGAAAAACACAATTTGTTAGGCAGGCAGGTAATTTCCACTTTTGGTTTATTGAGTTCAGGAAAATCAATCGAAACAACATTAGACGCCATGCCGGCCATTATTGAGAAAAACCCAGCTGTTTTGTTTTTGATTATTGGTAAAACGCATCCATCAGTCGTTTTAGAAGAAGGGGAAAAATATCGAGATAGTTTAAAACAGAAAATAGAAACCCTTGGCTTACAACAGCACGTAAAGTTTATCAATGCTTTTTTACCGCTTAAAGAATTATTGGAATATTTACAACTTACGGATATTTATCTTTTTACTTCAAAAGATCCTAATCAAGCCGTAAGTGGTACGTTTTCGTATGCTATAAGCTGTGGCTGCCCAGTAATCTCAACACCCATACCGCATGCAACTGAATTAGTAAAGAACAAAGGGGGAATTACGATCGACTTTGGAAACTCAAAGCAGTTAGCTAAGCAAGTAATAGTGTTATTGGATAATCCAGTTTTGTGTAAAGAAATTTCAAATAATGGGATTCATAAAATGGCTCCAACGGCTTGGGAAAACTCAGCTCTAGCACATGCAACATTATTTCAAAGATTTCTTAACAAAAAAATAAAACTACAGTATATCAAGCCCAGTATTAACTTGAACCATTTGAAAGAATTGACTACTTCATTTGCCATGATACAATTCTCGATAATCAACAAACCCGATTTAAAAAGTGGGTATACGCTAGATGATAATGCGCGAGCCTTAGTAGCAATGTGCCAACATTTTGAGTTGACCAATGATCCTGAAGATTTAGTTTATATCCATCGATATTATGAATTCATACATTTTTGCCAACAAAAAGACGGTACTTTTTTGAATTATGTAAATACCGATAAAAAATTCACGTCACAAAATAGCGAAAACCTAGAAGATTCGAACGGTAGGGCGATATGGGCTTTAGGTTTTTTGATTTCGATGTACCAATTATTACCCGAAGTATTAATCCTAAAAGCAAAGAAAACCATGCAGGATGCAATAGCAAATGCCACCGCAATGCATTCAACAAGAGCAATGGCTTTTACCATAAAAGGAATTTATTATAGTAATAAAAGAGCAATGGTTTTTGAAAACAAGAAAATAATTAAGACTTTGGCTAACAGGTTAGTACAGATGTATAGGCATGAATCTAAACCAACTTGGCTATGGTTTGAGAGCTATATGACTTATGGTAACAGCATTCTTCCCGAAGCGATGCTTTGTGCTTATTTGGCTACTGGCGAAATGAAATATAAGGAAATTGCAAAGACTTCATTTGATTTTTTATTATCCAAAATAGTTTCTCAAAACAGTATTAATGTTATTTCTAATAAAGGATGGTTACACAATGACATCGTAGTAAATAAAAAAGTAATTGGTGGCGAACAACCCATTGATGTGGCGTATACCATACTTGCATTGGCTAAATTCTTTGATACCTTTAGAACTGCTCACTACCAATACAATATGGAAACCGCATTTAGTTGGTTTTTGGGCAACAATCATTTGCGCCAAATTATTTACAATCCTTGTACAGGTGGTTGTTACGATGGATTGGAAGAAAACTATGTCAATCTTAATCAAGGAGCCGAGTCAACAGTCAGTTATCTGATGGCAAGGTTAACTATCGAAAAATACACAAGAGAAATACCAAGCAATAGGTTGCCAACTAAAAACAGCAATTTAGCACTAACCAATTGAAGTTGTGTTGCTACTAATAGAAAAATTTAAAGGAACACAAGTCCAGAAATTACCTAAAAAGCGTTACTAATAACCTAATCATTTATCAAAAACAACAACAGTATGAAACCAAAAAAATATATTTCGAAAGTATCAGAATCAGAAAGTGATAATTTAGATCGAATGAACTATCCACCTAGCGACGATATTTTTAATAAACTTACAGAAGAGCAAGATATCAATCCTGAGGATATTTCGAAAAAGAAGTTCCGCATTAAACCTAGAAACAATAAGTGGAATGAAAAGGATTTTGAAGAAGATGTTTCGGGTTCCGATTTAGATATTCCAGGTGCCGAACTCGATGATGCCATGGAACAAATTGGAAGTGAAGACGAAGAAAATAATGGTTATAGTTTAGGGGGCGATGCTCACAACAATCTGGACGAAGACCATGGCTAACATAAATCTTGGATTGAATGGTCTAAAGAATATGTACCTGAAAACTTCAAATCAATCGGTTTCTAACCAAATAATATTTTCTAGTTATTAAAAAAAATAATCATGATAGCTTTTATAAAAGAGCAATTTAATCAGGCTGGAAAATTCTCCTTATTTGTGGGAAGATTTTTTAGAGAACTACTTGTTGCTCCTTTTCAATTCAATGAATTTATTAGGCAATGTTATACCATTGGACACAAATCACTACCCCTTGTTGGTATTACTGGATTTATTATGGGGTTAGTGCTTACTATACAGTCCAGACCAACAATGACAAATTTTGGTGCAGAATCGTGGTTGCCTAGCATGGTGTCGCTTTCACTGATCAGAGAAATTGCACCTGTAATTACAGCATTAATTTGTGCTGGAAAAATTGCGTCGGGCATTGGTGCTGAACTAGGTTCTATGAAAGTAACCTCACAGTTGGATGCAATGGAAGTATCGGCTATAAACCCATATAAATATCTTGTGGTTACCCGAATTTTAGCCACAACTTTAATGGTTCCATTATTAGTAATTATTGCTGATTTAGTTGGGATTTATGGGGGTTATATTGGATATAATGTGCATGGTAAGATTGGCTTATTGCGTTATTTCTCAGAAGTTATCGAGCATCTTGATTTTCTGGATCTTTTACCAGCAACCATAAAAACGTTTTTTTTTGGTTTTTTTATAGGTGTTATAGGTTGTTACAAAGGATTTAATGCTTCAGGCGGAACCGCAAGTGTGGGTCAAGCCGCTAATTCTGCGGTAGTAACTGCTTCACTTTCAATTTTTATTTTGGATATGGTAGCAGTTCAAATAACCGATTTATTTTTCTGAAACCATGCAAGAACAAGTGCTCATAAATATCGAAAATCTTTCTAAATCCTTCGGGAAAAATAAAGTATTGAGAGGTATTAATCTAACGGTAAATAAAGGCGATAATTTGGTCATTCTAGGTCGTTCTGGCTCTGGTAAATCCGTAACCATTAAATGTTTGGTAGGATTGCTGAAGGTCGATAAAGGAAAGATAGAGGTATTTGGTACCGATGTTACAGAATTAAACTACAAAGAGCTCAATAAAATTCGCTTGAGAATTGGTTTTTTATTTCAAAATGGAGCCTTGTACGATTCGATGTCGGTACGAGATAATTTGGCTTTTACTTTAAAACATCATACGAAGGATTTATCAAAAGAAGAGGTTGAAAAACAGATTTACGAAGCATTAGAAAATGTTGGTTTAGAAGACGCTATAGATAAAATGCCTTCGGAATTATCAGGCGGTATGGTAAAACGTATTGCTCTGGCAAGAACCTTAATCATTAAACCAGAAATTATTCTGTATGATGAACCAACGGCAGGATTGGATACCATCACTGGCAAAGAAATTAGTGAGTTAATACTATCGATTCAAGAAAAATACAAAACCACTTCAATAGTTATAACACATGACATTATTTGTGCAAAAATGACAGCCAACAGAATTAGGATTCTAAAAGATGGACTGATACACGTAGAAGGAAGTTTTGAAGAACTCAAAAATAGTTCAGATGATTGGGTACGTTCTTTTTTTGAATATGAATAAGTTGTAAACACAACTATTGCTTAGATAGTACTGTTTTTAAAAATAAACGTAATGGAAAAAACAACAATTAAAACATGGAAATTAGGAATGTTCGTCCTGCTATCGCTTACAGTATTTCTGGTAACGGTATATTTTATTGGCAAAAGCCAGAATCTTTTTGGAAAAACCTTTCACTTGCAGGCAAAATTCAAGAATGTAAGCGGTCTTGAAATTGGTAATAACGTACAACTTTCAGGCATCAACATTGGCACGATAAAAGAAATTGAATTCGTGTCTGATTCTATTGTAATTGTCAATATGATTATTCGTTCAGAAGTACAACAGTATATAAAAACAGATGCTTTTGCGACCATTGGTTCTGACGGGCTGATGGGCGACAAAGTACTGATGATTGCTGCCGGAAGCATGTCACAAGTAAAGGTAGAAGATTACGCATTAATTGCCTCTAGAAAATCTGTTGACATGGAGGACTTAATGAGCGGACTCAAAAAAAGTATCGATAATGCCGAGATTATTACCAAAGAGCTATCAGAATTTAGTTATAAAATTAACAACGGAAAAGGCGCTTTATCAAAATTAGTAACCGATGAAGTATTTGCTAAAAGTATAGACCGAACCTTACAAAATCTCGAAATAGGAACTGATGAATTTGTAGTTTTTACGACGAAGCTAAACGATAAAAACGGCACGCTATCTAAACTGATGACTGACCCGGCTTATGCCAATAGCATCAAAAAAACCTTGTCGGGATTTGAAAAAAGTGCTGCCGATATAACTGTTTTTACGGCAAAGCTTAAGAATGATAAAGGGATTGTGTCCAAATTGCTTTCGGATGAAAAAATGGCCAATGCTTTAGACTCAATACTAATAAACACGCAAACAGCTACAGAAAAATTAAATGAGATTGAGGAGGCAGCAAAGCATAACTTTCTTTTAAGAGGCTATTTTAGAAGACAAGAAAAAGCTAAACAAAAAAGAGAAGATCGATAAAATAAATAATAAAAGCATTGAACAAAAATTTTAAAAAAACACATAAGGCCATGGTATTGATGCAAAGGAGTTAATAATTTAATTCATTTAAAAACAATATTGAGACTAAAAATGAAAATTAGATTTAATTGATTTATTGTTTTTGTTTTAAATAGATTAAAGTAATGAGCATCATTTTTTTACCCACGTTTCATCATTTCAATAACAGCCTTTAAGGCGCATCTTTGTTCAGAATCTAAAAGCAAAAAATGAAAAGCAATGAAGAACTAATGAAAAATGTTTTAAATGCTATCAATTGGGAACCACTTTTGCACGCTGCCGAAATAGGGGTAATGGTAAAATATGGAGTCGTAAAACTAACAGGCTCAGTAGATACGTATGCAAAAAAAGTAGAAGTCGAGAAAGCTGCTAAAAATGTAACTGGTGTCAAAGAAGTATTTGAAGATATTATTGTGGTTTGTAGAACCATGGACAAAAGAACAGATGCTGAAATCAGTACTGCTATCGAAAAAAAATTCCGTTTGAATTGGGATATTCCTACAAAAAAAATTAAAGTGATCGTAAAGAGTAGCTGGGTATTTTTGAGTGGTGAACTGGAATGGGAATATCAGAAAGAGGTTGCTACAGAGGCAGTCAAAAACCTCATAGGAATTACAGGGATTACTAACAATATCACTGTTGTTAGCTCAGCAGAAGATACCATTTTTTAGCATAATCCAAATAGCTTGGCTTTTACGCTCACACTTAAATAACTAAATTATGATGAATTATAACAATTACAGTTTTGTAGGGATGCACCTAGTATGGTGGTTTGTTTGGATGGTATTACTATTTTGGATTTTTGCGATCCCATATAATATTCCAGGACAAAAGGCAAAAAAAGATACCCCACTTGATATCCTAAAAAAGCGATATGCTTCTGGGCAAATTAGTATTGAAGAATATCAGGAAATAAAAAAAACACTTGAATTTAAATAATTTAAAATTCTAAAATCCATCGAATGAAAAAAAATATGGGATCAGTTGATAAAGCAATACGAGGCCTTTTTGCGATAGTTTTTATAGGATTGTATTTAGCAAATGTAATTACAGGAACAGTCGGGATAGCTCTTTTAATGCTTGCTGGGGTTTTTATTCTTACAAGTTTTGTGAGCTTTTGTCCATTGTATTATCCATTTGGATTCTATTCTAATAAAAAAATAAAATAGGGAAATTAAAGTTCTACTATTAATTAAAAAATTTTAGTAGCAAGATTGGAATGGTAATCACATTTTTAAATTCCAAAACCAATACATTATTACTCTAGGTTACAATTTTATAGGATTAACTACATTAAGAGCAGCTCTTTTTATTACAATTAAACAAAAAAAAAATGGCAACACAAAAAAACTTAGGCATTTGGATGGATCATGCAACTGCTAATTTAATAGATTTGAATTCAGAGAAAAACAGTAATTCTATTGATTCAAAATTCACAACAAACACAAAAGAAGAAGTACTTGCTAGAAGTGAATTTACGATGCACAACAAAGAAGAACAAATGACCGAAGCCTTCTATAAGGAAATATCAGAAAAAATTTTGAATTACAATCACGTGCTTTTATTTGGTCCAACCAATGCAAAAACAGAATTGCAGAATTATTTAAATAAGGATTTACATTTTAAAGAGATACAAATTGATGTTGAAGCAGCAGATAAAATGACGGACAACCAACAAAATGCATTTGTTCGAGAATATTTTAAAAAATAATGAAATAAGACTGTTTTAAAATATGGAATAGAGATTTCTCTGTTCCATATTTTAATGTTTAAAAATAACCATTATGGAAAAAACAAATATGGATAGTTTAGTTACTGTTTTGGCTGCGGTTGAAAAACTAGGCTTTCAATCGCAATTCGAGGTCAATGGAAAAAATTTAGTTTCCTTAAAAACAGATCAACATTTTCTATCAACCGAAGTGAAAATAGCACATTATTACCGTTTTGAAGGCGAATCCAGTCCTGATGACAGTTCCATCATGTATGCTATTGAATGTAATACAGGAGAAAAAGGAACGCTAATTGATGGCTATGGACCTAGCGCAAACCTTGAAACAGCTAATTTTATAACGACTGTAAACAGCATCAAAAAATAGTATGCAATAAAACAGTAGCCGTTGTTTTTTTAGAAAAATAGCAACTTTTTATTGAAGGTATTTTACAAATATTCAACTGTATTCTAGAAAATTAAAAGTAATATTTTAGCAATACATCAGCCTAGTCTATGAAAAAATAAAACTTTATGTCCCTCAATAAATTTAAAATTAAAGGTCTAACAGATGCCCAAGTAATTGAAGCCAGGGAAAAATACGGACAGAATAAAGTTTTTTACAAAAAGACCAATCAATTTTTAAAAGGTTTATTTATAATTGTCACAGAACCCATGACAATTTTATTATTTGTTGCTTCAACCATTTATTTTGTTAGTGGAAAAACCTCTGACGGAATTTTTTTAGCTTCAGCAATTATTTTGATAGCAGTAATTTCATCATATCAAAAAGCGAGAAGTCGCAATGCATTAGATAAATTAAAAGATTTTACAAAGCCCAAATGCAAAGTCATTCGAAATGGAGTTGTAATCAAAATTAAAACAGAAAAATTAGTACTAGGCGACAGTTTATTGGTAGAAGAAGGCGATGCAATTGCAGCGGACGGAATCATTGTACATTCGAATGATTTTTCGGTAAACGAATCCATTCTCACCGGAGAATCAATGGCTGTTACCAAAGACAAATCTAAAAAAGAAAACACTATTTTTCAAGGAACTATGGTTGCTAGCGGATTAGCCATTGCAACCATTTCGGCTATTGGTTGTGCAACTAGTTTGGGTAAAATTGGTGCTAGTCTTCAAGAAATTAAAGAAGAAAAAACTCCATTAGAATTACAGATTAACAATTTTGTTAAAAAGATGACTATTGCGGGAGCTTTGGTCTTTTTTATTGTTTGGGCAATAAACTATTTTAATTCCCGTCTATTGTTTGATAGTTTGCTAAAAGCATTAACGCTCGCTATGAGTGTTTTGCCCGAAGAAATTCCGATTGCCTTTGCCACCTTTATGGCACTTGGTGCTTGGCGTATGATGGAAAATGGAATCATTGTCAAGCAAATGAAAACGGTCGAAACCTTAGGAAGCGCAACCGTAATTTGTGTGGATAAAACAGGAACAATTACCGAAAATAAAATGAGTTTGGCCAAAATATTTACGCTAAAATCTCAAAAAACAACCCATATCGGAAATGATTTGTCAGCCGATGAAAAGCAATTAATTTCAATCTCCATGTGGGCGAGTGAGCCTGTTCCGTTTGATCCTATGGAAATAGCATTGCATGACGTATATGCAACTGAAATTGAAAAAGATCAACGTTCTCAATTTAAAATGGTGCATGAATATCCATTGTCAGGCAAACCGCCTATGATGACCCACATTTTTGAAAATAAAGCTGGAGAACGTATTATTGCCGCCAAAGGAGGTTCTGAAGCTATACTGGCAATTTCAAACATTTCTGCAAAAGAAAAAGCAGCAATTGAAGCAGCAATACAATCATTATCAACAGAAGGTTACCGTATTTTGGCTGTTGGAAAGGCATTATTTAAAGGAGATAATTTTCCTGAAAAGCAACAAGAATTTTTATTTGAATTTATAGGACTATTGGCCTTTTATGATCCACCGAAAAAGAATATTAAATCGGTTTTACAAGAGTTTTACAAAGCAGGAATAAAAGTAAAAATAATCACAGGAGACAACGCTGAAACCACTGCTTCAATAGCCAAACAAATCAGATTTATTGGTTATGAAAAATGTATCTCTGGAGATGCATTACTGCAGTTGTCCGACGAGGAACTTCAGAAACAAGTGGGAGAAATCCATTTATTCACCCGAATGTATCCCGAAGCAAAACTTAAAATCATCAATGCCTTAAAAGCGAATCAAGAAATTGTGGCCATGACTGGCGATGGCGTCAATGATGGTCCAGCACTCAAAGCAGCACACATAGGCATAGCCATGGGCAAAAAAGGAACAGAAATTGCCAAACAAGCTGCCTCATTAATTTTAATAAATGATGATTTGGCCAAGATGGTTGCTGCGGTTGCTGCTGGTCGAAAAATTTATGCCAACCTAAAAAAGGCCATACAATTCATCATTTCTATTCATATTCCGATCATCTTTACCGTATTTATACCATTGGCTTTAGGCTGGATTTATCCTAACATTTTTTCACCGATACATATTATATTTTTAGAACTAATTATGGGGCCTACTTGTTCTATCGTGTACGAAAATGAACCGATAGAGAAGAATGCAATGTCATTAAAACCAAGACCTTTTACAAATACCTTCTTCAGTTGGAAAGAACTCTCCACCAGTATTATTCAAGGAATAGTGATCACAATAGGGACATTATTTATTTATCAGTTTTCGGTGTATCAAGGTTTTAATGAACAAGTAACACGAACTATGGTTTTCTTGGTTTTAGTGACTGCCAATATTTTTCTAACCTTGATCAATCGTTCGTTCTATTATTCCATTTTTACTACTTTGCAGTACAAAAATAATTTAGTGTTCCTCATTACAGGTATTACCATTTTCATTACTGCACTATTGCTAACCGTGCAACCATTACTTGATTTTTGCTTATTCACAAAACTAAATTTGCAGCAAGTAGGCCTCGCTATCGGAGCAGGAATTGTTTCGGTACTTTGGTATGAACTGGTTAAAATTTGGAAGCGAAATTTTAAAAGGGCTTAGAAGCTAATTAGTTTTAACGGGAATGCGCAGTCCGCTTGTTTTGAGTGGACTGTTGAGAAAATTTAATATATGTTATAGCGAGAGCACATTAACAGATACCGTAACTAAAATAGATAGTGCAATTTGTTAGCGAAAACACTTTGGTTATTAAGTAAAACTTTAATCGACACTAGAAAAGGTAAAAATAAAACGTAACTAGTGAGTTCTATGTTTATTTACATAAATTAATAAAATAGTGATTAAGTTTTATTGTCGTTTGATCTAATTTTTGATTTTTAGAAATAGATTTTACTAGTCTCAAATCTTTAAAGTTACAAGTATTGAAAAGTAAATCCTTTGAAAACCAGTTCAAGGGAGATTCTATTTTTCCATCAATCAATTCTTGAATCCAATTGTTAATAGTCGAATGCCAGTATTTTCCATCTACATTCTGAACATAACCAATTATTGCACTATAATCTAAATTTACTCCATGAACATTGTGCTTAAATCGTTCAATTCCTCCAGAAAATTTAGTTGGATCACTACCCAAAACATATTCTTTTTCTCTATTACTAGGCATTGAAGTTGTTAATCGTTTAGCTTCAATAGTAAAAAAAGGAGTAGGGTCAGAAAAATGCTTAAACACACCAATATCAACTCGTCGATCTATTCCTTTTTCTTGCTTTTGTTTGGTTTCCGCTTGGAAAATAAAAGCTTGATTTTTGGAAAAATAAGTTAATGTTTTACCAAGTTGTTCATTTAAATATTCTTCAGATTCATTTACTTTACCTTTAAAATGTTTCTGAAACGTATATAAAGTTTCTTCCAGAAAAATAAGTAGCTTTTCTTTAATTGAACCTTTCTTTATTGAAGGATTTGGAACATTAGCTATTGAATTATAGTTGTCTTTTAGCATTAGTATCCAGCATTATAAAGATCAACAATAGTTTCATCAGCGTCTCTTAAAGCTATAGACTGAAGCCAGTATCTCAATTCTTTAGGTTTAATCAAATAAATTAAATTTCCATCATAAATTTTTACCACTCTATTTATCCTGTAACTAGTTCCTATCTTATTATAAACCAATTGAGCGATATGCTTTTCAATTTCATCTTCCGTTTTAAGTGTTTTAGAAAAAGTAATTTCATTTCCATATTCAAAAATATTACAAATAAAGGATTCCGTTTGATAAATACTTTTTTGAACGTATCTTTTTGATTCAGTTTCAAATAATAAATTTAAAACTTCACAAAATATTTCTCCAAAACTTATTAATTCCTTTTCAGAAGTCGATTCTAAAACTTTTACATTGGTATCTTTTCCTAAAAACTCTAAACTATAATTTAATGTATCGCTTATCAAAATTTCATCAAATTTCGTCAATTCAATTTCTCTCTCATCTTCTGGAAATGGGATACCTAAAATATCTTTCTGTAATGTGGTTTTGGTTGAACGGCTTACTCCGCTTCTAGCACTTGTAGTAAGAATATAAAATCTATAAAGCGAATTTTCTTTAATTCTATTATATACATTAGTTAATTGTTCTGTTTGATCGATAGAAGCGTGTATTCCAATAACCTCATTTTTAAAAATCATATCATAATCAAGCAAAATACAAGGAATAGAATTCTTTCCAATGTTCTTTTTAATTAATAAATGATTTTTTAAAAATATTTCTTTTTTAGTATTTCTGCTTCTTTGAAAATATTGCCTTTCACAAATATATGTTTCGTGAATTCCATTCTCATCAAAATCTGATGGATTAAATATTCTTTTATTAGTCAAGAATTCTGCAGATTTATATTTCTTTTCTTCTAAATCTTTTTGCGTAATTTGATTGTCTGTTTTTTTTCCTTCAATAACTCCATCACCATAAATCCATCCTTTTTCCTTTCTCTTGTCTAAAAAATCTTTTAAACTTTGAAAATTAGTTAGTCTATTGATAAAAGGGACTAATCTTCCGCCTCCAAGTAAATTAGATTTCCAAACAAAAGGATTTTCTAAAGCATCTGATTTAGCTACTTTATGAAAATCATAGTGGTCAATTTCAAAGTACTGACGTTCTTTGGCAGTTTTTAATTTTTTTACTGTAATGTGATAAACAGGATCGCTATCTGGTACTTTGTTCTCTAGAAAAAAGGCCGAAACTGCTACATTTTTTTCGTTTCCTTTATTTTTAAAAAGGGTATTACTCAAATAAGTAAAATCAATTATTTGAGGAATGTTATATTCAGCAAACAACCACTTTCTAAAGTTTATAGGCTTTTGAGAGTTATTATACAATAAAGGTCCAGAGGGTAAAATAAAAGATAGTAATCCTTTCTCTTTTTTTAAAAGGTTCATTCCAAGAATAGTAAATAATAAGGCGCTTTGATTATTTGGCACTTGTTCTACCAAACCTAACCCTGTTATTAAACTATTAATTTTAGGTACTTTTAGTCCATACTCTACAAATGGAGGGTTTCCTATAACTAAATCAAATTTTTTGTCTGTATTTTGAGGATACCAATCAAAAAAATCGGAGGCCACTACGTTATCGCTTAAATTATCAAATCGAAGGTTTTCCCAAATAACCTTTGGTGATAAAATATCACACAAGGTTAAACTCAAACTAAAAATAGCTAAATCAACTGCTTCATCAGCAATGTCAATTCCATAAATACTTTCCTTTAAAAGTTTTTTCAGTTCATTTAAGTTGTCTTTTCCTGGCTGAATCCATTCTCCTGTTTTTTCATGATATGATACTCTCCACCAGTCGATAATTCTCTTATAGGCTGAAACTAAAAATATTCCAGAGCCACAAGCTGGGTCTAATATTTTAAAATTCTCTTTTGGTTGATTGATAGGCATACACTCATCAATCATAAAGCTTACCAAGTAAGAAGGTGTATAAGCAACTCCTGTACTATTATCAGCCTCTAAAAACATTTCATAAATACTACTGATTAACTCAATAGGTAGATAATTAAAGGAATATAATCTCCAAAAAACAAATTGATTTTCATCTAATACTCCTGATAAAAAATCAGCTAAAGGAGATAAGTCTTTGCCTTTTATCTGCTCTTTAGAAATATCTGATAAATAAAATATTTTACCATTAAAATGATTGCTAAGGTATTCAAATAGGTTTAGCGTATATTGATTACCTTTACGAATTGTTTCTGTAAAATCAGTTGCGTATCCAAATTTTTCTTGATTGAAAAAATCAGCAGCAAAAACTCTTGTTTCATTTCTGTTTTCATCAATATCAACTCTCTCTTCTAAGTATTTAACTAAAATCCCTAAAACTAAAAGTTTACTCGCAATTGTTTTATCTAATTTTATTTTATCCAGAAATAAATTTCTTGTTTTTTTGAGTTCAGAAATAAGTTTTTCATAAGCGGTTTCACTATAACCAAAATCATATTTGGTTTGTTCCCAAAAAGAACCATTGTCAAATTTCTTAGCTGAATATTCTTTATATTTTTTTACAGCATCACCTGCAATTTTTAGCGTTTCAAAAGGAGAGACTTGTAAATTTCCACTTTTAGTGTGCTCTACAGGTTTAGATGAATTATAAAATTTTATTTCAGTTTTAGTAATTACAAGGTACAAACGAACTTCTGTACTACTCCAAACATTTTTATGTATTTCTACAACATCTTGTTCTTTTGTGGTAAAATCAAAGATATAAAGTTGTGGCTTTGAGGGTCTATTTTGATTCGGAAAATTCCTAAAATAAACAGCATCAGCTCCAATCTTTTTTGCTTTTTCAAGAGACAAGCGTTGATAATAGTTTATACTTGAATTTTCAAAATCAGATGTATGGATTAATCCAAAATATTTTCCATCAGCATTGAGCATCTCTAGCTGAGATAATCCACTAATATATTCATTTGATTGTATATCCATTTAATGATTTTTCTTTAAATACAAAAATGCAATAATTTAATTAATATTTGGATATTTGGATATGAATATTTTTTGCTTCGTGTAGTTTTATAAACCCATTTTACAATCGTATTTAGAAAACAAAAAGTTCTAACTAGCCCCGATAGTAGTGAAAATCCTCTAGTGCTGGGGTTCAGCACTAGAGATTGTAGCGAATAGCGGGACAAAAAGTTCTTATGAAAAACAATCATTCTGCTCCTAAAAAAAAACACCAATCTCTCGACTGATGTTTTCGTTACTATTTTTTCGGGTCTACATTTTTGTACTACTTTTTAGGAAAAAAAAGGGATTAGGAAATGGAACTGGTTGATTTTGGGAATCGAGTTGCTGTATTATTTAAATTCAATTAGAAATTCTTTTTTTGGAGTTCTCACTTTTTTCATGGGTGCAATCCAGTCGTTGGCTGTGTCGGCATAGCCTACATACATGAGTGAAACACTCTTTAAACCATGACTTTGTAAGCCTAATATTTCGTCCGTAACGGCATTGTCAAAACCTTCTACGGGGGTGCTGTCTATTCTAAGTTCGGCTGCTTGCGCCAACGCCAAACCTAGGGCAATATAGGATTGTCTGGCCGTGTGCGCAAAATTTTCTTCGGCAGGTTGTTTGAGATAGCTGGCTTTGAGTTGGTCTGTGTAACTTTCGAACCTTCCTTTGGGTAAGCCTCTTACTTCTGTGGTGTGATCGTAGACCTTATCAATTCGTTCAGCAGTGTAGCGATCCCAAGCGGCAAATATAATTACATGGGAACAATTGCGCATGCAATCCGGATTCAAGGCGGTTAACGCTAATTTTTCTTTGATTTCTTGGTTCTCGATCACTACCAATTGAAACGGTTGCAAACCAGACGAACTCGGGGCCAAACGTGCGGCTTCTACAATTTTATCGATGTTTTCTTGGGATACTTTTTTGTTGGCTTTATAGGCTTTTACGGCATGTCTCCAATTTAAATTTTCTAGTAAATTCATAGTTTTTCGTATTTGTTAGTATTTAAAATTCGTCTAATATTAATCTTCTTTCATTACTTCAAAACCCGAAACGACATCAAAGAGTTCTTCGTCAATGGTGCTTTGGCGCAAACTGTGGAATTGTAGACTGAGTTCTTCTAGCAATTCGCCTATATTTTTTTCGGCACGTTGCATCGCAGCCAAACGACTGGCATTTTCGCTAGCCAAAGATTCGGCACAGCCTTTGAATAAAGAGGTGAAAAGATAGGCATGAATGAGCGCCAATAGGGTAGACTCATTCCCGCCGATAAGTTGCGGAATTCGTTTTGTAGGCCATTTTATGGCTGTATAGGATTGTCGCCATTTTTCATCCAAAGGCAATAAGCGTTGCATCGCAGGCTTGTAGGCCGCGCCCGATAAGGGTTGGTTGTGAAAGATGTAAATCTCATTGGTTTTGTTTTTATTGAAAATCGCTTCACTTTGCACTAAAATTTTTTCTACCAATGGGGTTATGGCATTCACAGATCCAGGAACCGAAAAGGTTTTTGCGGTATCATACCCCATATCCGAAAGCAACAATTGCACTCGTTCGCCTACGGCCCATATTTCTTTTCGGCCTTCGATTTCTTGAAGGGATTGGGATACAAATTCGGCAAGAGAATCGTTAAACCGCCCCACCAACCCTTGGTCTGAACCAAAAACTAGAGCACAAACAACCTTGTCTTTGTTGGCGATGGGGGCGTTATTTTCGATTATGGGATTGCTTTTTTCTTTTCCCAAATACGCAACGATGCCCAACGAAACCGTTTGATAATAATCACCAAGGGAACGCACTGCCGTTTCGTATTGCCCGATATTGGAAGCTGCTACTGCTTTCATGGTTCGTACCACCGATTTAAGATCTTCGGCACCACTCAATTTTCTGCGTAAACTTTCCTGTGTATCCATTAGTTTCTGTTTTGGTCCGTCTGTGTTTTTTCTTGAAAAGGGGCAATGGCCTCTTTTGCTAGTTTTAAAATTGCTTCGTGGTCTGCATTACTTAATTCGTTATCTGAAAATAAACGTTTTACTAAATCAAAATTTAGTTCTGTACCTATTTTTCGCAAGATCGTTTCGGCTTCTTGCATTTTGGCAATGGGTACGGTATCAAAAAGTTCGGCTGTCAAGGCCAACAAAACGACCATTTGTTCGGGTACCGATAGCGGTTGTAATTCTTGTTGTTTGAAACAAATTCGGATTCGTTTTCCGTGCTCGATGATTTTCTTGGTGTCTTCATCCATGCGTGTACCAAAGCGCGAAAAAGTTTCTAATTCTTCAAACTGTGCGTAGGCCAATTTTAGATTTGCTGTTATGGAACGATAGGCTGCTAGTTGCGCTTTGCTTCCCACACGCGAAACCGATTTACCCACATCAACAGCGGGTAGAATCCCTAGTTCAAACAAGGTAGGCGAAAGATAAATTTGACCATCAGTAATCGAAATCAGGTTGGTGGGAATGTAGGCCGAAATATTTTGAGCTTCGGTCTCAATAATCGGCAAAGCCGTCAGTGAGCCGCCGTTGAGTGCATTATTTAAATGCGTGGATCTTTCTAATAATCTCGAATGGATATAAAAAATATCACCCG
Source organism: Flavobacterium crassostreae (assembly GCF_001831475.1). Taxonomy (NCBI): domain Bacteria; kingdom Pseudomonadati; phylum Bacteroidota; class Flavobacteriia; order Flavobacteriales; family Flavobacteriaceae; genus Flavobacterium; species Flavobacterium crassostreae. The sequence continues at coordinate 2,079,966 of NZ_CP017688.1, forward strand.
GAAAAGCTTCACGCCCAGGAGGTCTTCTTAGCAAAAGAGAAAGTTCACGATAGGCACGTGCATGATGCGTAAGATCGTCATACACAATGAGTACATCACGACCTTGTTCCATAAAATATTCGGCGATGCTGGTGGCGGCATAAGGCGCAATGTATTTTAGTCCAGGGGCATTGTTTCCTTCGGTTGCCACGACAATGGTATATTCCATGGCTCCTTTTTCTTCCAGATTGGCAATTACTTTGGCAATGGATGATGCGCGTTGCCCGATGGCACAATACACGCAAAGCACATTTTTACCTTTTTGGTTTATAATAGTGTCAATGGCGATGGCTGTTTTGCCTGTTTGGCGGTCGCCTAAGATCAATTCGCGTTGCCCACGACCAATGGGAATCAAAGCATCAATCACTTTAAGTCCGGTTTGTAAAGGGACCGAAACTGTAGCCCGTTCCATAATCGCATGAGCCGGACGTTCGATAGGCAGGCGTTTTGTAAAACCAATAGCCTTTTTGCCATCTACGGGCTCTCCTAACGGATTAATCACTCTCCCAATTAAGGTATTGTCTACCGGAATATCCGTGACTCGGCCAGTACGTTCTACTTCATCACCCACATTTATTAGGGAATCTTCACCCAAAAGAATCACGCCAATTTCATCTTCGTCAATATTATACGCTATTCCGAATATACCATTTGGAAATTGCAAGAGCTCTTCGAAACCAACACCCGGAAGCCCAGAAACTTTGACAATACCTGCCGATACCCTGATTACTGTTCCTATTTCGCGAGGGGTAAATGACAAGCTGTGTTGTTCTCTGCCTTCGTTTAATAGCTCGAATGTAGTATGGATCGTTTTAGTAAATTGATTGAGAGGCATCGTGGAGGAAGTTTAAAAGTTTAAGGTTTCTGGTTTGAAGTTGGTTACCATTTTAGTCTTTTACTACTTTATCATTTAGTGTATCTGAAATACTTTTTTGAAGTGAATTCAGATAGGCTGCAATACTCCAGGCCACTTTATAGCCGTTGGAGGATAACTCAATACCGCTAATGATTTCGGGAGCGGTTTTAAATTGAAATGGAGTTGTCGTGCCTAGTATTTCATTTACCATATTTTTAATAGCTGTTTGTTGCTCTTCTGGCAAGTCAAAAGCACTTTGAATAAGAACAGTATCTTGTTTTTCAGGTTGGTTGGAACCCATTTTGAAGGCTTCTAGAAATTGTTCCTTTTCTTCTTTTTGCAACTCTTTTAATCGGGTGATAAATACCTTGGTAGATTGTTCTTCCAAACTAAGCGAAGCAAGATCGTTAAGTGTTTTTTTGGCTATAGCAAAAACTTCTTTTTGTGCCTTTTGCGCAAGATCACGATTTAGGTTTTCTTGCATTTCGGCTACTGATTTTTCGAGTTTAGAACGCAATTCTGCGGCTTCATTTCGTGCCGATTCAAGGAGTTTTTCTTTTTCTTTATTGGTTTCTGCAATCGCTTGATCCATCAGTCCCTTTTTTTCTTTATCGAAAGACTCGTTTTTCTGCTTGAATGCCGTTTGTTCTTTTTTAGCCAAGGCATCTTTTGCTTCAGCGGCATTAATTTTTCCAGCTATATTTTTTTCGCGTTCGTCAATAGCTTTCAGTATCGGTTTGTATAGAAATCGTTTCAGCAACCACACCAATACGATGAAGTTAACGAGCTGTGCTAGTACTGTGAACCAATTGATTTGCATTTTTGTTGGGTTTATTTAATAATGAAATTCCAAAACGGATTGGCAAAAATGAGAATCATCGAAACCACAAAACAATAGATGGCTGTTGACTCTATCATGGCTAATCCCACAAAAAGTGTTCTGGTAATGGTAGGAGCAGCATCGGGCTGCTGTGCAATTGAGGTTAAAGCCGTTGCTAAAGCTTTTCCTTCGCTTAGGGCAGGGAACATGCAACCAATTCCGGTTGTAAGTCCAGCAGTAATAATTGAGACTACTGCAATGATTGAAATACTATCCATTTTTAATTCTTTTTATTATTTATACTAGTTTTTTGTTTCTTCTTTTTTCTGCCTTCCTCCACGGCAGCTGCAATGTAAACAGTTGCCAAAATGGCGAATATATACGCTTGTACTACACCCGTAAGTAAACCAAGAACTTTCATTACGATTGGGAACAAAAACGGCGTTATGCTTAATAAAATCGCTATGATTAAGCCACCGCTCATCATGTTTCCAAACAGTCGTACTGCTAGAGCCAATGTTCGGGTTATGTCGCTAATGAGGTTAAATGGCAACATGATAAATGTGGGTTGGATATAGGTCTTCAGATATCCTAACACGCCTGTTTTTGCAATTCCAAAATAGGGCACAGCTAGAAACACACAAATTGCAAGGGCTGTTGTAGTAGAGAGCGAACCCGTAGGCGGCTCATACCACGGCAATATGATGAGCACATTGGAAATGACAATAAATAAAAACAGCGTACCAATAAATCCGATATACTCTTTTGGATTCTTCAGACCGATTTCTTCAATCTGATCGTTAATCCCTACTACCAACATTTCAAAAAAACATTGCCAGCGCGAGATTTGAATACCGGTCTTCAGTTTTCGAGTTATTAAAAGTGCCGCAACAACCAACAATACCATTACGGCCCATGTCGTTACGATGGTCAGGTTGATGGTTATAAAACCATACTCCCAAAAAATAGTTTCGTCAGGGCTTAGCTTCATGATATACCTCCTTTATTTTTCGTTTTTTGTCTCTTGATTTTGTGTAATAGGTAACCAAAATTCGGGCTACGATAAAACCAATTAGACTCATAATAATGCGTTCCAAACCTCCTTGTACAATGAGATAAAAACCAATTAATACCACAGCTAAGCGTAAAAATAAACTGCTAAAAAACCATATTGCTGGTGTTTTTGCACCAACCGCTTTTTTGACGGTAAACCAAAGTCCGCCAAAGAAAATAATCCCTAGTAATGTGCCTTCTATAAAAGCTAAAATCTGGTGTAAAATATCACTCATCGTCATTGTTTTGATTTATTTCTTTATGTTCTTTGTTTATCCAATTCCAAGCAATGATGCATCCCACAAACAATCCTATAATCAATCCGCTTAACGTCCATGAAAAGGTTTCTGGATATGCTTTGTCTAACCATACCCCAAATAAAGCACCCAACAAGGTAGGAACAACAACCGCCCAACCGACAATTCCCATCATGCCTAGACCCATCCAAATCCCTCGATTGTCGTTGTGTAAAGCTTTCAACTTGCGCTGGGCTTTTTCACCCACTTTTTTGCTAAAATCTGCCGCTTCTTTATCTTCGTTGGGTTGCATAATTATTCTTTTTGAAATTGCTTCATACTGTATAAAAACCCACTCTCCATTTTTGCCATAGAGACCCGTAAATCTCTTTCGCTATCATCTAACTTCTTGAATTCTTCTTCGACCGATTCATGAAGTTTTGCTAAGTCGGTTCCTCCAAAAGCATTTCGCACTGATACTGTTACCAGGTTTCCTGCTTTAACCAAAATCCCTTCATTTACTGCCAGGTAATGTTTCTTTTTGGATTCGGTTTCATACGAAAATATGCTAGGAACAATAGCCGCTACACAGTCCAATCGATTTGGCAATAAGCCAAAGGAGCCTTCGCTTGTTTCTGCAACAATGTTGCTGACGTTTTTAATTTTAGCAAAAATGCGGTAGGGTAGTAGAATTTTTAGGTCCATGTTCTATTCTATTTTTAGTTTGTTTGTATCTCCGTTTCTTTTTCAGGTTTTTCTTTTGATATTGTATGTCCTTTTTTAATTGCATCATCAATGGTTCCAACCATATAAAAAGCACGCTCCGGCAAATCCTTAAACTCATCCAAAAGGATGCGCTCACAGCCGTTAAGGGTGTCTTCCAAACTAACCTCTTTCCCTTTTATACCACTAAATTTTTCGGTGGTAAAAAACGGTTGGGTAAGAAAACGTTCCAAACGTCTGGCACGGTTTACTACATTTCGATCGTCGACTGAGAGTTGTTCCATACCAAGCATGGCAATAATATCTTTGAGTTCCTCGTATTGTGCGAGGGTTTGTCGTATTTCTTGCGCTAGTTCATAATGCCTCTGACCGATAATTCCGGGAGTTGCCATTTTTGAATTGGATTGTAATAAATCTATGGCCGGATAAAGTCCTTCGCTCGCTTTTTTTCTCGAAAGGACAATAGATGCCGAAAGGTGTGAAAAAGTATGTACTGCAGCAGGATCGGTCAAATCATCGGCAGGAACATAAACGGCCTGAATAGAAGTAATGGCTCCGGCTTCGGTATTGGCAATGCGTTCCTCTAATTTGGATAATTCTGTTTCTAAAGTGGGTTGGTATCCCAAACGCGAAGGCATTTGTCCCATTAGACCAGAGACTTCCATTCCGGCTTGTATAAACCTAAAAATATTGTCAATGAGTAGCAAAACATCCCGATGTTCATCATCCCGAAAGTATTCTGCCATCGTCAAGGCGGCGTGGCCAACACGAAAACGAGCGCCAGGAGGTTCATTCATTTGACCAAAAAGCATCACCATATTATCAAGTACGCCTGCTTCTTTCATATCATGATATAATTCATGTCCTTCACGAGAGCGTTCGCCAATACCACAAAACATACTTACCCCTTTATTATGTCCTACCATATTGTGAATCATCTCGGTAAGCAAAACGGTTTTACCCACACCAGCGCCGCCAAACAAACCGGCTTTTCCACCACGTTCCAGAGGTATCAATACATCAATTGCTTTAATTCCGGTCAAAAATACCTCAGATTTGGTAGATCTTTTTTGTAATAGCGGTGGTGATTGGTGAATGCTACGTCTTTCCATTTCGGTAGATAGAGGAACTTCAAGGTCAATGGTATTGCCAAAAACATCAAACATTCGCCCCATAATGTTTTTCCCAACGGGAACAGTCAATTGTTTTCCGTCGCTTTCAACGAGCATTCCTCGGGCTAACCCCTGTGTTGGATTCAATGCAATGCCTCTTATGCGATGGGCTTCAAGTTGAGTGAGTACTTCAATGGCTATTTCGTTATTTTGCCCAGTGTGAAGTAGAGTATAAATAGGAGGTAAGTTATCTTCGAACCATACATCCACAACACTTCCTCGGACTGAAATAATTTTGCCTCTGTACAAAGAGTATTTGTTATGTTTTGATGCTGATTCCATTTAATATTTTTATTAAAATTTAAATAGTAATTATCTCTTTCAAAGGTAGATAACTAAAAAGGGATAAGTACTGTTTATATCATAAAAGAGTTGTAATATTCCTAAACTATGCTACAAGTTACTTTCAAAAAGATTGGCTTTTGTCTCTTATCCATTTTTGTTGGTTTTAAAGGGTAAAGGCAAGCAATTATTTACTTTTTAATTTACTTTTCAATGTTTCTATAAACACATTTTTTTTAGATCGTTCGATTTCGCCAATCAAAAATCCATAAGGTTTTAAAGGCTCGATGTAATCGCAAACAATTTTAAACATTGCAGTGATTGGGATTGCTAGAATAATTCCTGGAATTCCCCAAAGCAATTCTCCCAAAACCAAAGCGATAATAGTAAATAGAGAGTTAATTTTGACTTGTGGCCCAAGAATTAAAGGTTCTAGAATCCAACCTTGAATGAGTTGCACAGTGCCATAAACGATTAAAATACCTATTATTATTTCTATATTTGCGCCATGTAAAGTTGATACTAATACCGTCAACGTTGTGCCTGTAATATTCCCAACAAATGGTATGATTTCTAATAATCCACACAAAACGGCAAAGAAAATAGCATTTTCAACACCAATAACACTAAAACCGATACCATACATTATCCACAAAAGAAAAATCATTTTTGATAATCCGAGTAAATATTGTTGGGAAATAGATGTTACTTTCTGGATAACTTTTTGCATTTCTGCTTGTTCCGATTTTGCAGTCAATTTTACTAGAAAATTTTTGATGTGGTTTCGATAGTATAACAGAAATACAAAATAAACCAGCAATAAAACAAAACTGGATAAAAAGCTCGTAATCGAACCGATCATTACTTGTATAATATTGGCATACGATGGTTGCTCGTTTTTTAGAATTGTATATTGTTCATCAATAGAAATATTAAAATGATTGAAAATGTAGCTCTGTAATTGAGTAGAAATTTCTATCGCTTTTTGTTTTAAAACGGCAATATCGTTAATGAGTTCTGAAATTTTGTAACCCAAAAGCGAAACCAGCATAAAAAGTAACAACAATAAACCTAAAAAGCATATAAAAACAGCCAAACCTTTTGGTAATTTTTTCTTTTCCATCCAATTACAAAAGGGCAAAAATAAAGTAGCAAGGATTCCTCCAATACAAAGTGGTATCAAGAAATCTTTAGCAAAATATAATCCTGAAATAATTAGAAAAACTAGCGTTATTTTTTTAATTAAGGATGTTACTGATGTTGTCATGAATACTTTTTTTTAGTATTTTTAATAATATTTAAACAGTTTTTTTACTGAATTATAAGTCTTAATTTATGGTTGTATCCGTTCTGCAAACAATACCGTATTGCGAAGATTCTGCTTCTACTAACATTTCTACAATTTGATCCGATACGTTTTTTGACATAAGTCGATTGATTTTTAAATTTAATTTATTCTTATAAAATAGGTTGCACCGATTGCGCCAAGATTAGGCTAAATAATATTGCTCACGATACTGTTGGGAGCAATAAAAACTTCTTGAGCTTTGGTTTCATTTATTAAAATTTAATCGTTTGCTATAGTGCTATCACTTTACTTATTCAACATTATTTTCCTTTATTAAACAAAAATAGTTTCTAATTTAAAGACTCCTTTTTCTTTAAATAAATAGAATTAAATTTAATCTTAGAGGCTTCTAATTTAGATGGACTTATAAACAACATCACATATGCCTCTTTTAAGGACCTACTTTTAATCACGTCAAAGAAAATATCCTTCCATTCATGAAAATTTAAAGTAATCGGGTTATAAGAATTAATTGGTGTGGTAATGCCATAAAGGGTTTGCTCTTCCTCTGCTTGGAATGTTCCAAATAATCTGTCCCAAATAATAAGTGTTGATCCAAAGTTCTTATCTAAATATTTGTCATTACTGGAATGGTGAACTCTGTGATGGGAAGGGGTCACAAAAACATATTCAATCGGAGCCGGCAATTTTCTAATATATTCGGTATGAATCCAAAATTGATATAGTACTTCAATTTGATGACATATAAAAAAAAGTACAGGGTTGAAGCCCATTAAAATGACAGGGATAAAGAAGATAAATTTAATATGCTGTGTCCAACCCAATCTAAAGGCCACAGATAAATTGTATTTTTCTGAATTGTGATGTGTAACATGAGTTGCCCACCAAAAACGATTGACATGGGTTAATCTATGAGACCAGTATCTAAAAAAATCTATAGCAATAATGCAAAGAACATAGGCCCACCATTCGCTTGGGATACTCCACGGTATAACATTATAAAAAAAAAGCATAACACCAAAGATTCCTATTTTTAATAAAGCGGAGATACCTACATTTACAAGACCAATAAATGTGGCTGATAACGTGTCTAAGCTGTTGTAATAATCTTTTTTTTGAATAATTGTAAGAATCCATTCGAGCATAACAAGTAAAATCAGTGGAATGGCTGCAATTTGAATAATATTCAATCCTACTAGTTGATTTAACAGCATTTCCATAGTCAAAGGATTTTCTTTCATAGCATAAAATTATAATAGCGTTGTTTGTTGTTGTATAATTTCTAAGCATTTTAACGTCTCAAAATTAAAAATGAATGCGGAGCATCTATCCGAATATTTTTATTTTCATAAGGTAGTTTTTTAAAATTTGATAACCATCATTAAGGATTTATTTAACTAATTATAAAGTACTTAAGTGGTAGTGATTCGTTGTTTAAAAGCGATAGTTTTCTGTCAATACTCTCGGAAGTGGCGTTGTATTTCTACTATTTATTTTTATAAAGAAATGAGGTTTAAAACGTTAGTTATCAATACTATAATTTATAATATTTCGGTAGATCGGCTTCATAAATAGCACTTGGTTCTAGGTTGGATCACTTTATGCTCGAATACTTTTTCAAAGCAACTATCTTTTTAAAACAGAGGCAACCTTTACATAGCTTCCTCACATCTTTTGAAGACCCTAAATTTCTAAATCCAAAATTTTTTCTCAAAATAGAAGTAGAATAAAGATTGGCGGTTGATTTGATAAAATTCAGTGGAATAGCTATAAAATATAATCTGGTATTGTGCTTCCTAAAACAGAAAAAAGTGGTAAGTTTATACGATTAATTCTGCACTTATTTTTATTAAATAGATAGTTAAATGAAATTCCAATACTACTCTTATTTCACCCTTTTATTTTTGGTGTTTTCTTGTTCAAAAAAAGCAGAAGCAATACAACCTACAGTTGGGGATGTAACCGAAAGTGTCTATGCATCTGGAGTGATTAAGGCGGACAATCAATATACTGTTTTTGCAACAGTAAATGGTATATTACAAACTATAAAAGTCACTGCTGGACAAACCATTACTCAAGGACAATTATTATTCGAAATAGAAAATAAAAAAGCCGACCTTGATACTCAAAATGCGCAATTGACGTATCAATTGAGTACAGAGAACAGTCGTTATATTCAGGATCGAATTGCTGAAATGGAAATGAAAGTGCAAGCTGCCAAAAACAAACTGATTCTTGACGAATCTCTTTGGAACAGAAATAAAAAAGTTCGAGCTCTGGAAGGTATTTCTGAGGTGGATTTTGAAGTGATAGAACTGACTTATAAAAGTTCGAAACTCAATTATGAAAGTACTAAAAAACAATTGGCACAACTCAAGGCACAATTAGCAAACGATCAAAACCGCAATAGTAATCGACTCAAATATTCACAGGAGTCGCAAAGTGATTATAATATAAAAAGTGCTTTTGCAGGACGTTTATTTGATGTTTTGGTCAAAGAAGGTGGCTTGGTAACCATCCAAACGCCGCTTGCCATTATAGGTAAATCGGATTCGTTTTTATTGGAATTAGAAGTAGATGAAAATGACATGGCTCGAGTAGCCATTGGTCAAAAAGTGGTGCTAACGATGGATAGTTACAAAGGACAAACCTTTGAAGCTAGGGTGGGTAAAATTTATCCCATTATGGACGAGCGATCTCGTACTTTTAAAATCGAAGCGCACTTTGTAAAACCACCACAAAAACTCTATCCTAATCTAACGGCCGAAGCCAATATCGTTATCAAAACCAAGAAAAACACCATTACTATTCCCAGAAGTTATTTGATAGATAACCAATATGTGCTTGTGAATGAGGATGAAAAAAGAAACGTAAAAATAGGCTTGAGTGATTACGAAAAAGTAGAGATACTAGAAGGATTGAAAAAAGAGGAAACTATTTATACGCCAAAACAGTGAATTATAGACTGATTTTAAATATCGCTTTTCACTTACTTAGAGCCAGACTCAAACAAACAATTGTTGCCGCTGTGGGGGTTGCTTTTAGTATTGCTATGTTTATCTCTTTGGTCAGTTTTATGAGCGGATTAAATGGTTTGCTAGATGGATTGATGCTTAATAGGACGCCTCATATCCGAATGTTTAATGAAGTAAAACCATCGGAAAACCAACCTTTGTACCTGTCTGAGGACTACAAAGGGAATACCATTTTCATTCATTCGATAAAACCGAAAGATAGAGGAAAATCGATCTACAACAGCATGTCTATTATTAGTACTTTGAAGCAAGATAAACGTATCATTGATGTTGCCCCAAAGGTAACTGCGTCTGTTTTATTTAATTCTGGAACAATTGAAATTTCGGGATTTATAAACGGGATCGATGTGGTTGCAGAAAACACTCTTTTTAAGATTAGTGATTATATAAAAGAGGGTAAATTATCTGATTTGAATCAAAATAACAGCATTATTATCGGAAAAGGGTTGTCGGATAAGATGTTGCTTTCAAAAGGAGATATTATAAAAGTATCTACTTCAAACGGAAATTTAGCATCTTTAAAAATAGTAGGAATTTTGGAAACAGGTATCGCAGATATTGATAATATGTCGAGTTATACAGCATTGAACACGACGCAAACGTTATTGGGGCAACCTAAAAATTATATTACGGATATTCAGGTTAATCTTTATAATAAAGAATTGGCTGTGGCGATGGCTAAAGAATTCCATAGTACGTTCAATTTGGACACAACAGATTATTTGGCTGCCAATTTGCAATTTGAAACCGGAAGTACCGTTCGAAGCATTATTTCTTACGCAGTAGGAATCGTCTTGTTGATCGTAGCTGGTTTTGGGATTTACAATATATTGAATATGATGATCTACGAAAAAATGGATAGCATCGCAATTCTCAAAGCAACAGGGTTCTCTGGTAAGGATGTAAAATGGATTTTTATATCCCTATCCATAATCATAGGTGTTACGGGAGGTTTTTTCGGATTAATTTTCGGTTTTATTTTTTCGAGTATTATTGATATTATTCCTTTTTCATCACCATCAGTGCCTTCGGTAACCACTTATCCAATTGATTATAATAGTAGTTATTATGGCATTGGAATTGTGTTTGCCCTTTTTACAACCCTTATTTCTGGTTTGTTTCCAGCCATGAAAGCCAGTAGGGTAGATCCTGTGGAAATTATTAGAGGAAAATAAGATGAAAGAAACCGTTTTAGAAACCAAAGGCCTAATTAAATATTTTTATAATCCCGCCAAATTTCAAGTGATTAAAAATATTAATTTAAAGATACAACAAGGAGAATTTGTATCCATTGTTGGTAAATCTGGTTGCGGCAAATCGACTTTGTTGTATTTATTATCTACCATGGATACCGATTATGAAGGACAATTATTAATCCATGATGAACTAATCACAGGACAATCAGATACGGATTTAGCTAAAATTAGAAATGAGAAAATTGGTTTTGTTTTTCAATTTCACTACCTATTGCCCGAATATAATGTGCTCAATAATGTCATGCTTCCGGGACTGAAATTAGGAAAATATTCCAAACAAGAACTAGAGCAAAAAGCGTTGAAGCATTTAAAAACGCTAGAGATTGATCAGCATGCTCTAAAAATGCCTAATCAATTGAGTGGTGGAGAAAAGCAGCGCGTTGCCATTGCTCGTGCCTTAATTAACGACCCCATAATAATCATGGGCGATGAACCTACGGGAAACTTGGATAGAAAAAGTGGGGATGTTGTATTTGATATTTTCAAAAAATTGGCAACAGATTATAAGCAAACCATACTCATTGTAACACATGACCCCGATTTTGCACAAAAAACAGATAGAATCATCACCATGGACGATGGTAAAATTATTTCTTAATAGCTATTTTAATATTCCAAATCAATAAAAGTAATCGGGAAAGCGGCAAAATAAAAACCGTAACTACTTAGTTAATAAGTGATTACGGTTTTTTAAAGTGGAGTCGCCGAGAATCGAACTCGGGTCCAAACAAGCAACTAAAGAGCTTTCTACACGTTTATTTTCTGATTGGATTTTCGATATAAAGTTAGGCCAGAAACAGCCACTCCATACGTATCTTCTTAATTTTGAAAACCACCCGAAGCTTATGGTAATCTAGGTTTATTTTTACGGTTCTCCTGAATAGAACGCCACAAACCAAGGCTTTCAAGGAGAATCCAGCTTTCCTATCTGATAGGAACGTGGCGTAATCGTACTATAATTCGGATTATGCAGCTAAAGCGTAGTTATTTTCGCCGTGTAAAATGGTAAGATCTTATATTTACGAGCAAGGTCTCAATGCTCGACGTGCTTACTGTTCAATTCGACTTGCTGTCAAAACCAGTCGACCCCAATGTCAAAATAATATAAACTTTGAGACTGCAAAGGTATTCTTTTTTTCTTACAATAACACAAAAACTATTCCTCTTTTGCATTGTCCTCTAATTGGAACGGATAGGCACCAAAAAGAACGGCTAAATTGCGTACTTTATACGTTTTTCGAGTCATCTTGTTAGACAAAGCAACAATCGTTACTGCCTCTTTAGGTAGTGTAATGTAAGAAGAAGTGTTGCCATGCCACCAGCCATTATGAAAATAAAAATTTTGTCCTGTAGGCCAATTAATCATTCGTATTCCTAATCCATAATTGTTTTTGCCCCGGTGCTCGTTGCTATAGCCTATAAAGGCTTGTTGCAAAAGTTTGGGATCCAAATAAACCGCAGCATTGCGGCCTTGGTCAAATTTTAGCAAATCTCTAGGGGTAGAGTATATATTTTTGTCTCCATATATTGCATCCAAATAATCTAAATTAACTTTAGAAAAATTTCCTCTATAAGAAGGTACCGCTACATCTTTATCCCTATCATAATCAAAAACATAGGTATTGTGCATCTTTAAAGGTTTAAAGATAAGATTAGTCATGGCCTGACTGTAAGACAAACCGGTTATTTTTTCAATAATAAGCGCCAATACTGCATAATTGGTATTGCAATAACTAAAACGAGTATTGGTTTTAAACTCTAATGCAATGGCTTTGGTTGCCATAATAGTTACAATGTCTGTGTTTCGGAGTATTTTATGGCGGTCCCAAACACCTTTTTTTTCGGTAAAATAAGCATAATTGCGCATCCCAGACCGGTGGTTTAATAACGTTTGAATAGTAATCTCCGGGTATGGAAAGTTTTTTAATATAGAATTGACTTTTTGGTCTAAGCTAATTTTATTTGCTCCTATAAGTTGCAATACCGCCGTAGCAGTCATAACCTTGCTAACCGAGGCAATGTGCAATGCAGTAGTACTGTCCATGGGTTGTTTAGTACTATAATTTGCTATTCCTTGGTATTTTTCATAAATTATATGTCCATTTTTGGCTACCAAAACACTCCCATTTAAGCTATTGTTAGGCCAATTTTTGTTACAAAAATGCGCTATTGCTTGGTGGGTAGCCATCGTGTAGGTATCGGAGAGTTTAGGCCCTTTTTTGAGGGCATCCTGAATTGGTTCTTCGGTAGTTTTGGCAGTTTTCTCAATCGACTTGTTTTTTTGGTTACACGCATTAAATACGAGTGCCAACAAGAGTAATTGTAGTATATTTACTTTTTTTATAAAAATCATCTGTTTTTTTGTAATGTAGCGCAAATGTATCGAATTATACTATTTAATTATTTGCATGCGTTTTTAAATGCAAACCATCAGTAACGGATTTAAGTATCTTTTATTTTGTATCTTTTTGAAATTCAGTAACTAAAAAAATAGATAATAATAATTATAAAAAAATTTAACAAAATAATATTAAATTGTTATATTGTCAATACTATTTATAAAAAACAAACCCACTACACTATGAAATTTGGAATCATCAAAGAAAGAAAGACCCCGCCAGATAGAAGGGTAGTATTTACCCCTGATGCGCTAGTTACCATTACAGAAACGTATCCCGATGCTCGTGTAGCGGTAGAATCTTCGGATATTCGATTTTTTTCGGACCAGCAATATCGTGATGCAGGTATAGAGGTCTGTAGTGATCTCGAGGATTGTGCCGTTTTATTTGGTGTAAAAGAGGTTCCTGTGGCTAATTTGATACCCAACAAAGCCTATTTCTTTTTTTCGCATACCATAAAAAAACAACCCTATAATCGGGATTTATTACGAGCTATTCTGGACAAAAAAATTGATCTATATGATCACGAAACAATTGTAGATAGCGCCAACAAACGCTTAATAGGTTTTGGGCGTTACGCTGGTATTGTGGGTGCCTACAACACTATTAGAGCCTTTGGTATTAAGTTTGAATTGTTTAAGCTACCCAAGGCAGAAACCCTTTCGGGAAAAGATGCCTTAATCACGCAATTAAAACGTATTGTTTTTCCGCCTATAAAATTTGTAGTTACCGGTAGTGGCAAAGCAGGGGGCGGCATACAAGAGGTTTTAGATGCCATAAAAATCAAACGAGTTACCGTTACAGATTATTTGACCAAAAATTATGACCAAGCAGTCTATGCACAAATAGATGTTTTAGACTACAACAAGCGTAAAGATGGGCAGCTACTTGATTTTAAAGATTTTTATACCAATCCTAAAGATTACGTTAGTGATTTTGAACGTTTTACAAAAGTATCGGATATTTTAATAACAGGACATTTTCACGGAATTAATGCCCCAGATATTCTGACCAAAACCATGCTACAGGCTAGAGATTGCAAACTAAAAGTAGTTGGAGATGTTTCGTGCGATATTGCGGGTCCAATTGCCTGCACTCTTAGAGCCTCTACAATTGCAGAACCTATATACGGCTATTTGCCCGATACCCATCAAGAAGTAGATTTTTTTCACCCTGCAGCAATTGTAGTTATGGCAGTAGACAATCTGCCTTGCGAACTGCCTAAAGATGCTAGTGAAGGCTTTGGTGCTATGTTTATGCAACACGTAATTCCAGCATTTTTTAACGGAGATGCAGACGGAATTTTGGCACGAGCAAAAGTAACAGACAAAGGAAAACTGACTCCAAAATTTAGTTACCTGCAAGAATATGTAGACGGATTGTAACCTTTTGATTGTATTATAGTTGAGCGTATTCTAGGCCATCTAAATGGAGGGCAAAGAGTCTGTTGAATTTAAAAATTGGAGTTTTTAAGGACAGCAGTTACTACTATAGATCCGTTAGGCGAGATCTCTAAAAACGCCAAAAAAAGGGATCGCTTTAGGCTATCCCTTTTTTTGATTTATGGTCTATTAAATTAGTTGCTAATTAGATAATACCAATTTTAGTTTCAAGGCAAAACAAAGGAGAACTAAATTGCCAAAGCATTAACTCATAGCCGTACGTTTTGCCAGAAAATTAAAGGTCTTTTCGGAAAGTTTTTCTGCGGCAGTGAACCTCTGGGTTAAAATGCTTCCAGAGATTATGTACAGCGGTATTATCGGCCAATTCTGGAGTTCTAAAACAATTTTGAATGCCTTTTTCTTTAAAGGTGTGGTAGTATTCGTTAAAAATTATTGCAGTAACGGCTTTATTTTGAAAATCAGGATGTACTCCAATAAGATAAAACAATACGTCTTTACTGTGTTTTTTGGCTTTTAATAAATGCAGAAAACCAAATGGAAATAGTTTTCCTTTAGCTTTCTGTAAAGCTCTAGAAAACGAAGGCATAACAATACTAAAGGCTACAATATTGTGGTCTTTGTCTTCCACAAATTTAATATATTCGGGATTAATTAAACTAATGTATTTTTTTTTGAAATAGTCTTTTTGTGTATCCGATATGGCTACAAACGAAGACAAATTAGCATAAGAGGCATTAAAGAGGTCAAACATTTTGTCTACATGCGGCATTACCTCTTGGGTGGTTTTAAAATTAAGAGGACTTAATTGGTATCTTTTTTTGACCAAATCATTGGCTTTCTCAAAAAACTCGGGTTTAACATTTTTAAACGGAAATGTACTCTCAATATATTCTTTTTCGGTGGTGTAGCCTAGTTCTTCAAAGTGCTTGGCATAATACGGGTGGTTGTACCAAGTAATCATGGTGCCTAATTGATCAAAACCTTCGGTTAGAACGCCTACTTTATCTAAATTAGAGAATCCCATTGGGCCTTCAACGTAGGTTAAATTGTTTTTGAGCCCTAATTCATAGACTTTATTTAATAGGGCTTTGGTTACTTCTATGTTGTCTATAACATCAAACCATCCAAACCGTACTTTCTTTTTTGCTTGGCCATTAACTTCGCTCCAATTTATTATGGCAGCAATTCGGCCAACTATAACCTCATTTTGATAAGCAATATAAAAATAAGCTTCGGCATTTTCAAAGGCCGGATTTTTTGTTTTGTCAAAAGACTCTAACTCATCGGCAATAATAGGCGGCACCCAGTACGGATTGTCTTTATATAATGAAAATGGAAATTTTATGTATTGCGTTAACTCTTTTTTGGTTATTGCTTCTTTTATTGTAATCATGTTTTTTTGCTAAAATTGTATCCTTAGGGTTGCCCTTTTTATTTCTTTTTAGATTTGGATTTTTTGTTGTTTCCTTTGTCTTTATTGATTCTTACCTCTTTATACTTGGCATCATAACGCCAAGAAAAACCAATACCTCCGTACAAAATAGAAGGAGTGTCTTTGAGACTACTACTTATAGAGGCATCTATTTGCATGTCTTCATTTAGTAAGTAGGCTGCTCCACCTCGGACTATGGCATCACTATAAACATCACTTTTAAAGCCTTGGTTTTCTAAAAATCCAGACCATTTTTCATTAAATCCTTTGGTTAAGGTCAATACATAACCATAACTAGGATAGTCTGTTGTGATGTAGTCTGCAATTAGGTTGGTCACAAAAACCCAGCTTCCGTCACCAAGGTGGTTTTGGGTTATCAGCATAATTTTGGGAGAGATGCCCCCATTGTAGTTATTCAATAAAGGGGTTTTGTTGGAGTAGGCGTAGGGGTTGTTATCGGAGGTAAAATTAGCTCCTGCAAATACTGAAACTGCCGGAATAAGCTGGCGCCATTTAAAACGGTGGTTTGCTTTCCAGCTAAATAGGTTTGGTTTTTCTTCGTAATTTTTAAATGGATCATAAAACAAATATTTTGCTCCCAAAACGGTTTGTTTTAATGCGGATCTATTGCTTTCTACAAATTGAGAGCTAAGTTTTTCGTTTTGATATTGCAAATCTACAACCAACTCTAGGTTTTCTTTAAAAACACCCCATCTAAGTGTGGCATCCAGACCAAAGCCATTGGCATCATAATTTAATAAATTATGGTGTTGTTTGATACCATAAATACCTACTTCTGCCTGAATTACTGTTTTACCTACGGCATAGGCAGACATGGTTTCTCCAGGTCTATTGGAGTTAATGATGTCTGTGTGTTGGGCATAAGAGACGCCAGAAGCGGTCAGAAGCGTTAGCAGGAGTTTAAATTTATTTTGGAACATGGGTTTTGTATTTAAAAATTGTATCGTTTTTCAAATGTACTATATTTTATTATTTATTTAAGAATGATAGTTTAGTTTTGAACGTTTGATTTGTTAATTTTGTAAAAAATTTTGATTATGCAAACAGCTTCTTTTGTAGGTTTTATTAGAACCTTATTTTATATACTAGCATTTTATTATATTTTTAAGTTTTTGGCTAAATTATTTTTACCTTTTTTGTTAAAAAAAGTAGTTCAAAAAGCCGAAACAAAATTCCAACAACAGCAACAATACCGACCAGATAATTCTTGGAACAAGACTACAACCGAGCAAGAGGTGTTTTATAAACCGCCAACCTCCCAAAATAGATCTTCAACCAAAAAGGTAGGAGACTACGTAGATTACGAAGAAATAGATTAAGTTTGCCTGTGTTTTGTATCTAATTCCTATCTCTTAAAAAGTTTTAAAATTGAAAATTATAAATAAGTTATACCCACACGCAATTG
Organism: Flavobacterium crassostreae; assembly: GCF_001831475.1. Lineage (NCBI taxonomy): Bacteria > Pseudomonadati > Bacteroidota > Flavobacteriia > Flavobacteriales > Flavobacteriaceae > Flavobacterium > Flavobacterium crassostreae. The sequence continues at coordinate 2,097,407 of NZ_CP017688.1, forward strand.
CTATTTTTGGTTTTGTTATTGTTTCTTTACTTTACTTTTATCCTGTATTGCAAGGCAAACAAATTTTTCAGTCTGATATTGTTCAATACACCGGAATGGCCAAAGAACAAAATGATTTTAGAGCAGTAACACACACAGAACCTTACTGGACCAACAGCTCTTTTGGAGGAATGCCCACGTATCAATTAGGAGCAAAATACCCGCACGATTATATAGGCGCTATAGATGATGCTTTGCGTTTTTTGCCCCGGCCTGCAGATTATTTATTTTTGTATTTCTTGGGTTTTTATGGTTTGCTTTTGGTGCTAAAAATAGATCCTTTAAAGGCATTTATTGGATCCTTGGCCTTCGGTTTTTCTACCTATTTAATCATCATATTAGGAGTTGGGCATAATGCCAAAGCCCACGCTATTGCGTATATGCCACTTGTAATTGCAGGATTTTTATTGGTATTTAAAAAAAGATATTTATTAGGTGGTTTGCTAACCATGTTTGCCAGTGCATTGGAGATTAATGCCAACCACTTTCAGATGACCTATTATTTATTACTTTTTTTGCTACTACTCTCGGGCTATTTTATATACCAAGAGCTCAAAAATAAAGCGTACCAATCCGTACTAAAATCTTTAGGATACCTAGCCATTGCCGGAATTTTGGCCGTTGGAGCCAATGCAACCAATTTATTAGCCACGGCAGAATATGCAGGATTTAGTATCCGGTCTAAGAGTGAATTGACCTACAATCCGGATGGCTCTCCAAACACTACCAGTAGTGCCATGACCAAAGACTATATTACAGAATATAGCTACGGAGTTTTAGAGAGTTTTAATTTAATTGCACCCAGAATATTTGGTGGCTCCAACAGTGAAGCCGTAGGTAAAGACAGCCAAATGTATACTTTGATGTTAAATAACGGAGTTCCAGAGGCGCAAGCAGCAGATTTTGTTTCAGGAATGCCTACCTATTGGGGAGACCAACCCATTGTAGCGGCACCAGCATATATAGGAGTAGTGGTTTTCTTTCTGGCTGTTTTGGCCTTGTTTGTAGAGAACAGAAAAGTTAGATACGTTTTTGCTGCAGGAGCAATGGCATCCTTGATGCTTTCTTGGGGCAAAAATTTCCCGTTATTGACGGATTTTTTTATTGACTATGTCCCAATGTATGATAAATTTAGAGCCGTTTCGTCCATACAAGTTATTCTAGAACTATGTTTGCCTGTGCTTGCAATAATGGGGTTACAATCTTTTTTTAGGTTAGAAAAATCCCAGCAATGGAAACCATTATGGCAAACCAGCGCCATTAGTTTTGGAATTATACTAATTTTATTTTTAAGCAAAAGCATGTTCCGTTTTTCGGGAGCCAATGATGGTTATTATTTAGAAAGCTATGGGCCGGAATTTGTGGACGCATTAGTGAGCGATAGAAAGAGCTTGTTTAGTGCAGATTTGTTGCGCTCTGCTTTTTTTATAATGCTTGCGGGTGGTACTTTATGGTTTTTTATTAAAAATAAAATTGCTCAAAATACCGCCATCATTCTAGTGGGGTTGTTTTTAGTTTCGGATTTGTTTTTTGTAGATAAAAAATACGTTTCAAACAAAGATTTTGTTTCCAAACAAAATGTAGAAACGCCTTTTCAGGAAACCCCGACAGACCACCAAATTTTAAAAGATACCACGGTATACCGCGTTTTTGAAGTTCAAGATTTGATGGGCGCCAGAACCTCTTATTTTCATAAATCTATTGGAGGATATAGTGCCGTTAGACCACGCAGAGTACAGCAATTGTTTGATTATCAGTTGGCTAAAAATAACTTAGAGATGCTTAATATGCTCAATGTTAAGTATGTGATACAAAAAGATAAAGAAGGAAAAGATTTTCCGGTACGTAATCCAGATGCAAACGGTAATGCATGGTTTGTAAAAGAGGTAAAGTTGGTAAATAAAGCCAACGACGAAATGCGCCTTTTGGATAAAATAGATACCAAACAACTGGCTATTTTTAACATTCATTTGCATGGAGATAAGTTTAAAAACGCCCGATTAAAAAGAAATTTAGACACCACTGGAACCCTACTTTTAACTACCTACAAGCCCAATTATTTAAAATATAACTCCAAAAGCAATAGCGAAGGATTGGCTGTTTTTTCTGAAATTTATTATGAAAAAGGATGGAATGCGTATGTAGACGGCATAAAGACATCGCATTTTCCGGTTAATTATGTGTTAAGAGCCATGATGGTCCCTGCTGGAAACCATACTATTGAATTTAAATTTGAACCCGAAGTAGTAAAAACCGGTAGCACAATTACCCTAATTAGTACTATACTTATGTTGCTGCTTTTGATTGGAGGTATTTATTTAGAAAAAAAGAAAAAATTAGACTCTCTCTAGATAACTAATTTTTGGTTACTATTCTAAACAACAAATACTATTTTTTAATCTTAGCATGCAATAAACATTATTTTGAAGAACAAAAAAATACTAATTATCACCTATTATTGGCCTCCAGCGGGTGGTCCAGGAGTACAACGCTGGCTAAAATTTGTTAAATATTTGCCCGAGTTTGGAGTTACGCCTGTAGTCTACATTCCGGATAATCCAACCTATCCTATTTTGGATACAGAGTTACAAAACCAGGTTTTAGATACAACAACCATTATTAGACAGCCAATTTTTGAACCCTACCAACTTGCTTCTTATTTTTCTAAAAACAAAACACAAAAAATAAGTTCTGGAATTATTCCTAACCCAAAAAAACAATCTTTTTTGGATGCTGTTTTTTTATGGATCAGAGGAAATTTATTTATTCCTGATGCTCGTGTTTTTTGGGTTAAACCCTCGGTTGCTTATCTTGAAAAATATATAGCTACACATAATATTGAGACTATTATCACCTCAGGACCACCACATAGTTTGCATCTTATTGGCCTAGAATTAAAGAAAAAATTAGCCTTAAATTGGATTGCAGATTTCAGAGATCCCTGGACCACCATTGGTTACCATAAATCCTTGCGTTTGTCTGGTTTTGCGGCTGCTAAACATAAAAAATTAGAGAAAAAAGTTCTCCATGCTGCGGATACCATTTTGGTTACCAGCAAAACCACCAAGCTAGAATTTCAGGCAATTACAACCAAACCCATTGCGGTGCTAACCAATGGATATGATGTGGAGCTGGTTCAAAATGAAGCTTTGGATACTGCGTTTTCTTTAGCGCATATTGGTTCGTTTCTCTCGGAGAGAAATCCTATGATTTTGTGGGAATCCATACAAGAATTACTTACCGAAATACCGAATTTTAAAAACCATTTGGAAATAAAATTAATTGGCGCTATTAGCCAAGAGGTTTTGGCTACAATAGCGCGTTTTGATTTAAATACCTATGTAAATAATTTAGGATATGTGTCTCACTCAGAAGCAATTGCGCATCAAAAAAAATCCCAAGTTTTGTTGCTCATCGAAATTGACTCTCCAGATACCAAAAGCATTATCCCAGGCAAATTATTTGAGTATATGGTTTCTAACCGTCCTATACTTGCTTTAGGTCCCAAGGGTTCTGATTTTGCCGAAATCATTACCAACACCAATACGGGTGTGTTTTTGGAATATTCTGAAAAACAGAAGTTAAAAAATGTAATTTTGGATTATTATACCCAATTTCTGTCCGGAAAATTACAATCAAATGCGGTTGGCTTACAGCAATATTCCAGAAAAAATATAACCAAACAATTGGTAGAATTACTAAATAAATAATATAAAGAGACTGCTTGCATCTCACCACAACCTCTAATGGGAATAGTATTAAATCAATCTTTAAAAAACACCATAATTACCTATATCGGTTTTGGTGTTGGTGCTATCAATACGCTTTATTTGTATCCCATTTTTCTTGGAGCAACTTACTATGCTGTAACCAATTATATATTGTCTGCGGCCAATGTTATAATGCCCTTGTTTGCTATTGGTATGCAAAATACATTAGTCAAATTTTATTCGCAATATAATACAGAACAGGAGCGAGAGCAATTTTTGTCATTTACAGTGTTGTTTCCGTTACTGTTGTGCATTCCGTTGGTATTGTTGGGACTTTATTTCTTTGAGGATTTGGTGTTTTTTGTGTCCAAAAAAAACCCTGTAGTCCAGACCTTTATTTGGCTAATCCCTTTTACGGGTTTGTGTATGGCTTATTTTGAAATATTTTATGCCTGGGCACGGGTACACATGCACTCCGTATTTGGAAATTTTATTAAAGAGGTTGGTTTGCGTTTGTTTTCTTTATTTGCTCTTATTGGAGTATATTTTAAATGGATAACCGTTGTGGATTTTGTGTATGTTACCTCCGGGATTTATTTTTTGGCTTTACTAGTTACCATGTTATATGCCTTTAAGATTAAAGCACCTAAATTTCAGTTCCTTCTACCTCAGAATGTTAAGGCAATTCTAGAGTACACTTTTTATATTATTTTATCTGGTAGTGTAGCCAATCTACTCTTAGATGGAGACAAGTTAATGCTCAACCAATATATGGTTATTGAAAACATTGCCTACTATTCTGTGGCAACGTACATTGCCTTAGTAATTTCGGTACCTAGTAGGTCCATGCATCAAATTGTATATCCTATTACGGCCAAATTAATGCACGAAAATAAATATGTAGAGCTCAATGCCTTGTACCAAAAAACGTCAATCAATCTCCAGGTTGTTGGAGGTTTTGTAATGCTTTGTATTTTTGTAAACATTAACCAATTGTATCAATTGGTGCCCAAAGAATATAGTGGTGGGATTGTAGTGGTATTTATGATTGGTTTGTCTAAATATTTTGATTTAATTCTAGGAAACAATAATGCTATAATTTTTAATTCGAAGTACTACAGAATGGTGTTGTTTTTAGGATTGTTTTTGGTGGTTATCACCATAGTTTTGAATATTATTTTTATACCAACCTACGGAATAATAGGCTCTGCATTTGCCACCTTGCTATCTATAACCTTGTATAGCTTGGCTAAATTAATGTTTGTAGTAAAAAAAATGCACTTATATCCATTTACAAAACAAACCTTAGTATCCTTGAGCGTAACCATGGTATTGTTTTTGGTATTCTATTTTTGGGAGTTTCCTATGCATCCTATTATAGCCATTGGTTTAAAATCGGTTTTAATAACCGTAGCTTATGTGTATTTGAATTATAAATTAAAGGTTTCTAAAGAAATTAACGGCGTATTAGATGGTTTGCTTAACAAATTAAAATAAAGTGGTTTTTAGAGGGGCTATTTTTTTTAAAGGTTTTACAATATTAATCCCAATAGTCATTTATTCCGTATTCTTTCAGTACTTCTTCCCATTTAAACGCTACTTTATTTGGAATCAAAATACTTTCCTCATTCGCTATTTTTTGTCCTTTCTCTTTATTGAAAGATAAAAAATTGAAATTCCATTTTTTAAAGAAAAAACAACAAGCTGGAAGTGTTTATTGGCTATTGCTACAGGGCGTAGCAAACGTCTTAATCAATTTGCAAGTTTTGTGGAATTACCGTTTTTAATTGTATATTCGTCACACAGAAAATACTCGTCTCCAAAACTTGCAAACTGGTTAAGGTGCGGGAAGTTATGCGTTTTGCTAAAAGTCCGACAAATAACAAACACTATAAAAATAGACAGATAATATGTTTTTTAACTCATTAAATTTTGCAATCTTCTTACCTATTGTCTTCTTACTCTATTGGTTTGCAACAAAAGGAAATTTAAAACTTCAAAATGTTTTATTACTTGTTTCAAGCTATTTCTTTTATGCCTGCTGGGATTGGAGATTTTTATTTCTTTTAATCTTTTCAATACTACTAGATTATTATACCGGAATAAAAATGTCGGACGCTAAAAATAACAATTCTAAAAAGTTTTGGTTTTGGTTAAGTATATCTGTAAATCTTGGCTTTCTTGGTATTTTTAAATATTATAATTTTTTCGCTGAATCCTTTGCAAGTGCTTTGGGTAATGTAGGATTAAATGTTAATCCATGGACATTAAAAGTTATTTTACCAGTAGGTATTTCATTTTATACATTTCATGGATTGTCTTATGTAATCGACATTTACAAAGACCGAATTAAGGCAGAAAAGAATTTCATTGATTATTCTGTCTTCGTTAGTTTTTTTCCATTATTAGTTGCTGGTCCAATAGAACGTGCGACTCATCTTTTGCCTCAAATTCAAAAAAAGAGAACTTTTGATTATGCCAAAGCGGTTGATGGCTTAAGACAAATTTTATGGGGATTATTTAAAAAAGTTGTAATTGCTGACCAATGTGCTGAATATGCAAATCAAATTTTTAATAATTCAGCAGATTATTCAGGAAGTACGCTTCTTTTAGGTGCTATATTTTTTACTTTTCAAATTTATGGTGATTTTTCAGGATATTCTGATATTGCTTTAGGGACAGCTCGTCTTTTGGGTATAGATCTATTAAGAAACTTTGCTTTCCCATATTTTTCAAGAGACATTGCCGAATTTTGGAGACGATGGCACATTTCACTTTCTTCTTGGTTTAAAGACTATCTCTACATTCCATTAGGCGGCAGTAAAGGAGGAATGTGGATGAAGATTAGGAATACCTTTATTATTTTTCTTGTAAGTGGTTTTTGGCATGGAGCAAATTGGACATTTATTATTTGGGGTTTTCTAAATGCTTTGTACATAATGCCTTCAATAATATTTAATACAAATAGAAATAACCTTGAAATCGTTGCGAAAGGAAAATACATACCTAATCTAAAAGACTTATTTTCAATTTTAATTACATTTAGCTTAACTGTATTTGCTTGGATTTTTTTTAGAGCAGAAAATCTAGGTCACGCAATACAATATATTTCTCAAATATTTTCAAAATCAATATTTTCAACTCCTATTATAATACCGAATCGTTTATTCATTTTGCTTATACTATTTATAATCATCGAGTGGATTGGAAGAGAAGAACAATATGCCCTCGAAAAAACTTGCTTACAACTGCCTACTTTTATTAGATGGGGTTTTTATTACATACTAGTATTTGCAATATTTTATTTTGCAGGTTCTGAACAACAATTTATCTATTTTCAATTTTAGTTATGTCAAAATTCATAAAACTATTTGCATTATTTTTAATCCCAATTTTAGTTGTAATGACTTCATTTGAATTACTTTTAAGAAATATTCCTAATGATTATTCATATAAAAAAAAATATTTAGATGCCAAATCTGACGGTATTGAAGTATTATTTTTAGGTAGCTCTCATATTTATTTTGGAATTAATCCAGAATATATCACGAAGAAATCTTTTAATGTAGCACATAGTTCTCAATCCTTGAATTTTGATTTAGAAATTATTAAAAAGTATAAAAACCGATGGAAAAACTTGAAGTATATTATTGTTCCAATAGATTACTTTTCAATGTATACAACACTTGAAGATGCTATTGAAAAATGGCGTGTTAAAAATTATAGTATTTATTTGTTTTGACCCCTATAAAACAAGAGTATTATTGTAAATTTCGATTATTATTTATGCGGTTAATTTTTTCATCAAAATTAGATGCTTATCCTGGTTCCATTTCTCTATTGGGGTAATGCGTCCTAAAAGTCCATGTAGCCTAGTATTATTATAGAAAATCACATATCTTTTTAGTATTAGTTCAATTTCTCCAAAAGTTCTATAATCAACTCTTTGGAACACTTCTTTTTTTAGTATTCCATGATAGGCTTCAATATGTGCATTTTCTTCTGGTGTTGCTACATGGGTAAATTCTTGCTGAACTCCAATGAGTCCAAGGTATTCCCGAACTCTTTTGGCAATAAATTGACTTCCATTATCACTTCTTATCACAACATTTTCAGGGTATTGGTATTCTAAAAATAAATCAGAAAGCAAAGCGATTACTTTGTTTTGTTTTATAGAAAAAGAGAAAAAATCCTTTAATATTCTGCGAGTATGAACGTCTATTATAGATAGTAAATAAGCGTTTTTACCTACCTTTGGGATCCAAACCATCTTAATATCCATTTCTAAACATTCAAAAGGTTTAGTGGTTTTAACTTTTCTATATTTTACAAATTTACGACCAGAACCACTCCTGTTTATTCGGTTTTCTAGTTTCAACAAACCCTCTTCTCTCATAATTCGATACAACTTTTTAGGATTAATTAAGTACCCCTCTCGTTGTAAATAGGAAGTCATTAAACGGTAACCGCAGTCAATAAACTCATTACTTAAAACATCTTTAACAGATTCAACAACAGTATCTTGACTTACATATCCTTGATGTTTATTAAAGGTAAATTCACTAGGTTTAATACCTTTCTTACCTGAGCTTGGTCTTCTATAATAACTACTTTGAACCATGCCTACCATAGCAATAATTTTAGTTTTACTAATCTTATGTTTACTATAAAAACTATCTACTAAATCTTTCTTGGATCGGATGTCCCAAACTTTTTTTTTAAAAGTTCACGCCCGATTTCTAATTCGATTTCCTTGTTAGCTAATAATTTGCGTAGAATTCTGTTTTCTTCCTCAGCTTGCTTTAGCTCTTTACTACTAGTGTCATAAGTTACTTTTAAACCTGCTTCTCCCTGCTTCTCGTGTTTCTTCTTCCAGCTATACAAAGTGCCAGTGCTAAGGCTGTATTTACGGCAGGTTTCAACGGCTCCTAATTCTTCTGAAAAGGATAGGATTTCTAGCTTTTCTTCTAAACTCCATTTCTTGTATTTCATATCTCAAATGTACTATTTGAAATTTAAAATATCACTCCGAACTATTAAGGGGCTAAAATATTATTATGGTATCTCTACAAATGAAAGTTATTGGAATAACTTTGAAATATTTAGCGGGAAATTACCCAATAATATCTCAAGAGCTAAAGCATATTTATTTAAACAAAGAACAGATGTTACTTGTACTGAATTGGGTTTTGGGACTGCATATAACTCAAAAGATAGTAAAGACTTAATCGAAACTGGTAAAACTGCTGCTAAAAGACATACTATAGAACTAGATAATAACCAATTTATTTTTTCTAAAAATATTAAGACTGTTAATTCGATAATTGAATTTTCTAAAAATCATAATATAAAAATTATTTTTATTACTTGTCCTGCATATTCAACATACCGTGAAAATCTAAATCCAATTCAACTTGACAATTCTCTAAATATTATTAAACAATTATCTGCAAAAAATAAAAACACAACTTATTATAATTTTTTGACAGACAAAACATTTATTGCAGATGATTATTATGACGCAGACCATTTAAACGAAATTGGTGCTAAAAAATTAACTTTAAAAATAGACAGTATAATTAACAATATAGAAAGCACGAACGTACAACAGTCGTTTGTTAAAAAAGCGGGTTCTGTGCTAAAATGAAGTTTTGTGCTTCGAGATCCGCTTCTTAGTAAAACTTTAAAAATATTGTTCTTGGCTTAATGTTGCAGAAATACCAAAGTCTAAAATCATTTAATAATATTAGTTTTTTAATTTAACTACAACTTTTTTTATTGGCATCTATGCGAAAATAAAAAAAATAAATGTATGTTTTTTACGGTTTTCCACATTTGTTAAACGTATTAATTATTGCTAATAAGTTTGTTATAAATGGTTTGTTGCGCCATATAACAATAAAGTTTAAAAAGTCAAAACCCAAATATCACTAAAAGTGGGTATTGTAGGATGGACTTAAAGAACTTAATTTTGTGGCATCAATATTGTTATTAAACATATTATTATTGCAATTAAATCAGAAGGTTGTTATGAATAAACCAATAGCTGTTAAGGACGAAAATTCTAATAAATTTTCTGAAATCGTACAAGAAAAAATTAGTAAAGGATTTGTAATAGAAGAGCGTAATGACAAACTGCCTTTTGCGGTTATGTCAAAGAAAAAGAAAAAAATAAACCATAATATCTATTTTTTAGTGTCCTGTATAACTTTAGGTATTGGTTCTATTGTTTGGATTTATACCAGTTTTATCTCCTCCAAAGAAATAAGAATACTTGTGGGTCTGGATGAAGATGGCAACGTATTTGAAGACAAATGTTATAATTAATTTTATTTTTATTTAGATAAAAAAACAGCCTACTATTGATACGTAGGCTGTTTTTTTTTGAAGTAAATTATAACAAGTTATAATTTATCTTTTAAATACGGGCCAGTAACGGATTCTTTATTGGCAACAATGGTCTCTGGAGTGCCATAGGCCAATAATTTACCTCCATTTTCTCCACCTTCAGGGCCGAGATCAATAATCCAATCTGCGCATTTAATAAGGTCTAAATTGTGTTCAATAACCAATATAGAATGGCCTTTTTCAATCAAAGCATTAAAGGAGGCTAGTAATTTTTTAATATCATGAAAATGCAAGCCTGTTGTAGGCTCGTCAAAAACAAATAGTGCTTTCTCTTTGGTGGCTCCTTTGACCAAAAACGAAGCTAATTTTATTCGTTGTGCTTCTCCTCCAGACAATGTAGACGAAGATTGGCCTAATTGTACATAACCCAAGCCCACTTCCTGTAGGGGTTTTAGTTTTTGGGTGATTTTGGTTTGTTTGTTTGTGTCAAAAAACAACAGTGCTTCATCAATGGTAAGGCAGAGTATGTCGTGAATGTTTTTACCTTCAAATGCAACTTCGAGTATTTCTTTTTTAAAACGTTTTCCGTGACAGGTTTCGCAAGGTAGTTGTACATCGGCCATAAAAACCATTTCTACATTAATAGTACCTTCGCCCTTGCAGGTTTCGCAACGGCCTGCATCTACATTAAAAGAAAAATGCTTAGGCAGATAGCCTCGCAATTTGGATATTTTTTGTTTGGCAAATAATTCGCGGATATCGTCATAGGCTTTTATGTAGGTTACTGGGTTAGATCGAGAACTTCTTCCAATAGGGTTTTGATCTACATATTCAATGTGTTTAATGTGAGAGAAAGAACCACTTAGTTCCCTAAATTGACCGGCTTTTTCTCCAGCATTTTCAAGCTTTTTTTGCATAGCCGGAAACAATATTTTTTTGACTAGTGTGCTTTTACCGCTTCCTGAAACTCCGGTTATAACCGTTAGTACATCTAGCGGAAACAGAACATCAATGTTTTGCAAATTGTTTTCTCTTGCGCCTTTTATTTCAATATAATTGGTGTATTTGCGTCTTTTTTTGGGTACGGATATTTCTAAATTGCCATTCAAATATTCTGCCGTAAGAGAGTTAGATTCGAGGATTTCAACATAAGTTCCTTCTGCTACTAATTCGCCGCCAAAAGTACCTGCTTCTGGACCAATATCAATAATTCTATCGGCAGCTTTCATGATATCCTCATCGTGTTCTACCACAATAACGGTATTGCCTAAATCTCTTAAATCCAGCAGTACTTTTATTAATCTTTGGGTATCTTTGGGATGCAAACCAATACTTGGCTCATCCAAAATATACATAGAACCCACTAAGCTGCTTCCCAAAGAGGTGGCTAAATTGATACGTTGGGATTCTCCTCCGGATAGCGTAGCAGAGTTTCGGTTTAAGGTTAGGTAATCTAAGCCTACATCTGTCAAAAAAGAAAGACGGTTGTTGATTTCAATCAATAAACGCTTTGCAATTTGTTTTTCGTAGGTATCGAGGCTAATGTTTTTAAAAAAAGTTGCCAGATGTTGGATAGGTAAATCTACTAATTCAGAGACTGTTTTAGAATTAATTTTTACATAAGAAGCCTCCACTCGCAAACGTTTTCCTTTACAACTGTGGCACTTTGTTTTTCCTCGGTAACGAGAGAGTAAAACTCTGTTTTGTATTTTGTAATTTTTTTCTTCTATTTCTTTAAAAAAAGCATGCAAACCCTGAAAATAACTGTTTCCTGTCCAGAGCAGCTCTTTGTGTTCTGGAGATAGCTCAAAATAAGGTTTGTGGATCGGAAAATCAAATTTATAAGCATTGTTTACTAATTGGTCTCTAAACCAACTCATGCTTTCTCCGCGCCATGGATAAATAGCATTTTCAAACACCGAAAGACTGGTATTTGGGATAACTAATTCGGAGTCTATACCTATAATGTTTCCGTAGCCCTCACAAACCGGACATGCTCCGTATGGATTATTAAAACTAAATAAATGAACATTTGGTTCCAAAAAAGAGATACCATCTAGCTCAAAATTATTAGAATATGCCTGTCTGGTATTGGTTTGTAGGTCTTGTAGATAACAACTGCCTTTTCCTTCATAGAAAGCCGTTTGTACCGCATCTGCAAGCCGATTATAAAAAGCATCTTCCTCTTTGACTACAATTCGGTCAACAATCAAAAAGAGTTCTTTTTGGTTCCAACCAGCTGGCAAATCATCCAAACGAACCATTTGATTGTCTACCAAAATTCTGGCAAAACCTTGTTGCAACAAGACCTTAAGTTTGTCTTCTAGTTTTCTGCCTTTTTCCAGTACAATTGGTGCTAACAAAAGCCATTTGCTATCCAGGGGCATTTTTTTTACCTCAGTCACCACATCGGTCACCGTATCTTTTTTTACCTCTTGGCCAGAAATAGGAGAGAAGGTCCTGCCTATACGCGCATACAATAATTTGATATAATCGTATATCTCTGTAGAGGTTCCTACGGTAGAACGGGCATTGGTGGTATTGACTTTTTGCTCAATAGCAATTGCAGGAGCTATGCCTTTGATGTATTCTACCTTTGGTTTGTCTAGTCTGCCCAAAAATTGTCTGGCATAAGAGGAAAGACTCTCAACATAACGACGTTGGCCCTCAGCATACAGTGTGTCAAAGGCTAAACTAGATTTTCCGGAACCCGAAAGCCCCGTAATGACCACTAATTTGTTTCTAGGTATGGCCACATCTACACTTTTTAGATTGTGTACTTGGGCCCCTTTTATTAGGATGTTTTTCTTTGGATCTAATTCAGAAAGCGCAACTTGCATAAGTTTTTTTGTTTATACAAAAGTAAGCAATTTTAAATACAGAGAAGCCGTTGAACAATCCTTAAATAGAGTTCTTTTTAGGACCATCAAATTATAGTTAGTGCCTTTGTGGTATTTAGAAACCAGTGCTATGGTGTATTTTAGGCAGCTTATTTATATGTTTATAAATAGATATTTTGTTGTAAATAATGGTGTTTTATAGTACTATAATTGGTTGGTAACACTAAAAAAAAGGTTTAATGTAAAATAATTGTTAATTTTTTTTAATACTTATGGTTTGTTTTAAAATAAAATTAGTAAATTTGAATAAATATTAACAATAAATTATACTTTGCCTATATAGAAAAATTACTTTTTTAGAAATACCCAAATTAATTCAAAAACTAAAAAGTATAACTATGGCTAATTTAGAACTTCCAGATGCGTTATTGGTACGTAATTATGTTGCAGGAAACGAAAATTCTTTAGCAATATTAATCCAAAGGCATGAATCCCGTATTTTCGGTTTTATCTATTCTAAAGTTTTAGATAGAGACCTATCTAATGATATTTTTCAAGACACATTTATAAAAGTCATAAAAACCTTAAAGTCTAATTCGTATAATGAAGAGGGCAAATTTCTTCCTTGGGTAATGCGTATAGCACATAATTTAATTATAGATCATTTTAGACGCAATAAAAAAATGCCTTTGTATAGAGAGACCGAGTCGTTTTCTATTTTTTCGATACTATCGGATGATAGCCCTACTATTGAAAATAAAATAATAACCGAACAAGTTGAAGAAGACGTTAGAAAGCTATTGGAACAATTGCCAGCAGATCAAAAAGAAGTAATTGTAATGCGCATGTATCAGGACATGAGTTTTAAGGAAATATCTGAGGTAACAGGAGTGAGTATTAATACCTCTTTGGGAAGAATGCGGTATGCCTTATTAAATTTACGAAAAGTAATTGATAAGCACCAAATTGTTTTAAATAACTAACAATATATACCCAAGGACTGCGTTATCATGGTATCTTAAATCCTGTATAACATGTCCAAAAATTACATTAGAAATTCCTCGGTAGCTAAGGTGTTTAAGCCTAAAAAAGAAATTGTTTCATTTATTTTAAATTACTCTAAAGCCTGTTATGCTATTAAGACAGAGCACAAAGTTTTTGATATTATGATTAATTAAAGCATGGTTTTGGTGCTTTAAGATAAAAACCCGTAACGTATACTGCATAAGTCACGGGTTTTTTTATGGTTTAGATTTAGCACGTATTGATTTACTCTATGTAGCCATTATTTTTAATTTAAAGTCAATGCTCCCAAAATTTCTTCGGACAAAAAAGGACCTCCAGGGTATCTAGCGGTGTAGTCTAGGTTGAGCCAAATTTGGTCCCGCTCGTCGATGTGGTAATGCAGTTGTTTGTGGTAACTTTCTTTTGGAAACAATACATTTTTGATCAAAAAATTGACCGTTTCGAGATCACTCAAACTCCCTATGAGTATTTCAGGATAAATATGTCCTTTGGTGTGTATTAGTCTAGGTGTGCCTCCAATTGCTCTTACGCTTGCAGCCATCAATATGGAGTGGTCATCACAATCTCCCGAAAAGTAACCTAAAGATTCGCTGGCTGTTGCAATATAATCGGTGTCTTTGGGATCATTGACATAATTCCAGCGGCTGTTAATTTCTTTAAAAACGGCAAAACATTGTATTATGGTTCTGTAGTCAGAATAACCTTTGATGTCTTTAAAGTTTTTAGAAGTGGCCATTATGGCAAAATTGCGCACTTTAGGATTTTTGTACTCAATGGCTTTAAGTATTTTGGATTTGTTTGGAAAGGGCAATAATTTGGAAATGATTATATCTTGTGGATAGGGATTGTCTGACATGGTGTAGATCATAGAATCATAATCTTCGTAAACGCTATTGAATCCATAATTACCAAAAACGGTTCCGTAGAATAAAACCAACATATATAGCGCAATGCATATAATAATTATGGTTCTCAAAAGGCGCAATACTAGTTGTATGCTTATAATGATTAGCAAAAATAAAAGGATACGATCTAAATTAAATGCCCAATTTAGTTCTATTAGGTTTTGATGTGCAATTATAAATAATGGAATAGCTATTAAGATATTCAGAATAAATATAATTACATCGTCCCAGGGTTTTTGGACCTGTAGCTTTTGTTTTATATCCTGAAAAGAAATAGTTGTGATCTTTGCCATGTGTGTTAAAAAATGCAAAAAACTATAGTGCTTTTACAATTTCTTCAAAAGTACCTATTTTATCAATGATTTTTAGTTCTAATAATTGATTTTGAACATTGTTTAACACTTTTTTAGATAATGGATTTGCGGACCATTGGGTTAAGGAGAGCCATTGTTGTATATCCTGCTTTTTTAGATGGTATTTTGTAGCTAATTGGGTATCAATATTGGGTATTTGTTTAAAGGTTTTTGTTTTGGCGTTGATGATGCGCAGGATGGTTTGGATGGCTTCTGGGTTTTTTTCTAAAATTTCTTCTCGAACGGCAATCACAAAACAGGGCCAAGGGGTAGGGCAAGTGTCTATTTTTCTAAAAATACCGCTATCGACTAAGGGTTTGGTCATAAATTGCTCCCACATGAAATAGTCTGCGGTGCCTGTAGTTAGGGCGTTTACTGCGCCATCGATGGTGTGGACTATTTCAAATGGTATTTGATCTGTTTTCCAGTTTTGGTTTTGGGCATTTACATAGGTCATTAATTGGGATCCGGATCCTAGTCTGGATATGGCTGCTTTTTTGTTTTGTAATGCTGCAATGGTGGTATAGCTGGAGGTGGCTGCTACATGAATACCCCAAATTAGTGGGCTCTCTACGTATATTTGCACAATTTTGCTGGGGTTTCCGGCGGTAATGTCTTTTATAATTCCTTCGGTTAGCAGTACGGCTATGTCGGTTTGGCCGGATCGTAGCATTTGACACATTTTGCCGGTGCCTTCTGGAACATCGGTCCAGTGTAATTGGATGTTTTGGGTTTCAAATTCGTGGTTGTCTAAGGCTAGTTGCCAGGGTAAATTAAAGTGTTCTGGTACGCCAACGATGTTTATTGTGGTCATGTTTTTGGGTTTTGTGTAGGGGTGTTGTTCTGTTTTTTTGTAGCCCTGATAGTAGTGAAAATCCTTTTTGGAGGCTTTTTTGGCCTACAAAAAGATTGTAACGGATAGCAGGAAATAGCTCCTAAAAATTTTAAATTTAGCCTCCAACGCGTTTTACTCGAAATCCTTTGTGTTGTAGTAGTTCCATGATTTTGTCTCGGTAGTCTCCTTGGATGATTATTGCTTCTTCTTTGAAGCTGCCTCCGACGCTGAGTTTTGTTTTGATTTCTTTGGCTAGTATTTTAAAGTCTTCGTTGGTTCCTTGGTATCCCTCAATTATGGTGGTTGCTTTGCCTTTTCGTTTTTCGAATTTGCAAATCATGGGTTCTTTTTGTAGGTATAATTGGTGTGGGGTTGCCGCTGGGGCTTGGTCGGGTAGGGGTTGGTGGTCTGGAAATAGGTTTTTTAATTGGTCTTGTAAATCCATGTTTTGGGGTATTTGGTGGTAATTATTGGTGCAATTTTGTTTTTAGGGTTTGCTGTAGCGCAATTGGGTTATTTTTTTAATAAACCTAATTCTATGAGTCGTTCTTGCAAATAGGCGCCTGCGGTTGTGTTTTCGAATTCTTTGGGATGTTTGGCATCGATGCAATTGGCCAAAGAGTCTAATGGCATATCACTCACGGGATGCATAAAAAAGGGTACGGAGTATCTGGATGTTGCCCATAATTCTTTGGCTGGGTTGACTACTTGGTGCAGGGTTGATTTTAATTTATTATTGGTTAGGCGTGAGAGCATGTCTCCTACATTGATAACCAATTCTTCTGGTTGGGCAATGGCGTCTATCCATTGGTTGTTATGGTTTTGAACTTGTAGGCCTTTTCCTTGTGCTCCCATCAATAGGGTTATTAGGTTGATGTCTGCATGGGCTGCGGCACGGATGGCGTTGGCTGGTTCGGAGGTGATGGGCGGGTAGTGTATGGGACGCAAGATGGAGTTGCCTTGTGTTAGGTATTGGTCAAAATAAAATTCGTCTAGTTCTAAACCTAAGGCGAGTGCTCTTAGGACATAAACGCCTGTTTTTTCTAGCATTTGGTAGGTTTTTTGGCCTACGGAATTAAAATTTGGTAGTTCTTTAACGGTTACATTTTCAGGATATTCTGAGGCGTATTTGGAGTTAGTTGGTAGGTATTGTCCAAAGTGCCAAAACTCTTTTAAATCGGCTTCTTTTTTGCCTTTGGCATGCTCTTTTCCAAAAGAAACATAGCCGCGTTGTCCGGCAATGCCAGCTATTTCATAGGTTTTTTTGGTGGCTATTGGTAGGGCAAAAAAAGCTCTAATTTGTTCGTATAGTGCTTTTTGTAACGATTCTTCTAAAAAATGTCCTTTTAGGGCTACAAAGCCGATGTTTTCGAAGGCGTTTTTGATTTCGGTAACAAATTTTTGTTTACGTTTTGGATCTTCGGACAGAAAATCCCGCAAGTCCACACTAGGAATATGTTGCATAGTTTAAAATTTTATAGGAGACACAAGGCCTTTAAAAACGTTGTCTATACAAAGGTATTGAATATTTTAAGAAGGTTATTTTAAAAATGGAGCAATTAAAAAATTTCAGGATACTAATTGGTATATAGCCTTTAAAAAATGCTTGATTTAATTTTTTAGAGCGTAATTTTGTCAAAAATTATTGGGACTAAAATTTATTTTGAATGAAGCCATTAAAGGAAAATTTATTACGTAAGGATGCTACAATAACTAAAATTCAATTTGATAAAGAATGGTTTTATAAATTGAAAGATATTGTTTGGTATCTCAATGAAGATCTCTCTGCTATTGAGAGTATTTATTTGCCCATTACAATAGACGGAAAATCAGAATTAACACAATGTGTTACTTTTGAAGATATTTTGAGGGCTAGAAAAGAAAAATGATTTTTAATTACTGTATTCATGGATTAGTTTTCCATCAATATAGAACTGAATTATTCGTATATTATTTTTGCTTTTATAAACCGTCCGTATAAATTTTCCATTAAATTTTTTGACACTTCCGGAAATGGAGGTTTTATCTGAAAGCATATAAGAATAATTTAAAGAATGACTGTTGTTATCGATAGACACAAAATAATATTCACAATCTTTTGGTAGATCATATATAAAATCGGATGTTAAAATTTCTTTTTCTTTGAATGTTGTTTTATAGTTATTTTTAATACGTTTTGAAACTAAAATATCTGGATAAAATCTATTGATATCTTTGATCAAATCATATTGTTCAAATGATACAGTTTCTTTATTTTCAAAATACATAGTTAAATCTGAATCTTGAGAGAAAACGGGGATTGTTATTAATACAAAAAACAGTAAAGTGTATTTTTTCATAATTTTTTTAAATTCTAAAACGAAGCAAATATACTAACATAATCGAAATACGATAAAAAATAATTATAATATATTTTTGAACTATAATTTATAGTATGTAAAGAATTTTTTATTATATTTGTCATAGATTTTTTTTCAATAAGAGCCGAGGTATTCCAGTACCGTTTGAGGCTCTTTTTTTTTGTTTAAATTTTAATTACCAACCTTGTTTTACTCTTCCTTTTATTTCGTAATCGGGAAATTTATGTAAAAAATCTCCATTTTTATAATAACATAAAACCCCCCTTGTTCTTCTAATGTATACTAAGATATAATTCCATTCTATTGATTGTTTTTTCAACCATTGCGTATAAGAATATATATTATGCACGTATTCGGTAAACAAGCGCTTTTTACCATCAAAAAAAACTGTTACGGAATAATCATTTTTGCCTTTTAAACCTTCATAGTTCATAAAAAAAAGGGGTAAGAGATAAAAAAAATTATCAACAGGGAGCGAAAAAAGGGGTAAGAGATAAAAAAAATTATCAACAGGGAGCGAAAAGAGGGCAAAAAAAATAGCATGTTCAATTGAATGAACACGCTATCTATATAGTTATTTGTTGTTGTCATGTATTTTGATTTTTTTTCTAATAAGAGCCTTCCAGAGCTATAATCTTATTACGAAGTTTTGACAAATATACATATTTTTTTTAATTGTTTATATTGGTTCGAAAATATTTGAAATTAAATTACCTGCCATATCTTCAATTTTTACCCTTGTCATATTCGTTAATTGACCTAACGGAAGAGAAAATTTGGTTTGATTTTCGGTAAAATAAAGTAGGTACATTGAACCAACTGGAGGAGCTTTTGGCGGCTGAGTTCTAGAACTTAATTCAAAATAATACCTTGTTTTTGTGTAGGTTACACCCCCATCATTTGAAAAAAACAAATTAAAATCTGTTTTTGGTCTAAAACTAAAATCGACATTAACAGCAGAAGCAGGAAGATAGGGGGAGGACAAAATTAAATTTGGGAAAGGTTCTATTTGGCAAGTTGCAGTTAATAGGGTGTTTTCTCTTCGGAAATATGCCGTTTTTAACATGGAAATATCGGTAAACTCGGAATTAAATATTAAGCGTTCGATATGGGTTAATTGGAGGCATTCGTGGGGCTCTTTTATAAAATTAATACCTTTACGTAGAGCGCAAAATATAAGCCTTTCAGGCACTACAATTGGTATATCTAGGGTAGGGCGTTCAATTGTGCCTAATTGTAGATTTTCGTTTAGATAGTATAATATGTACATGGTGTTTTTTTTTTAAATTAAAGCCAGAAATAATTGCGTTTTTTGTAAAAATTAGAAAGTTCTTGGGATTGTTCTTTCGATAAGTATTTCAAAACATCGGCTTTTAGGTTTCTTGAACGTGTGGCGGTTGTGTAATAGAAATCTTCCAAAATAGGGAAAGTTCCAAGGTGTTGTTTTAAAAGCCTAATTGCTGTCTCCTCGTCTTCTGTCCAAGCCTTGACATTAAAAAACTCAAAATTTCCTATTTGATGGTTATCGTCAACGTTTGTACCAAATGCGGTGGCTATTTTTAAAGCATTGGTGTTTATTTGATTGATTGTTTTTTGGTTTAAATTTGGATACTTTTTTTTGACTTGCTCTACTTTTTGTTTAATAATTGCAGGGTTTCCAGTGGCATTTTCTGCTGTGTTTCTGTCTTTTTTTGCTTCGTCGGTTGCTTGTTCAATTTTATTTTTGAATTTTAAAATGTACTTATACAGGTAAGGGAAGAGCAAAAAAAACAAAACGATAATAACCCCATATTTCTTTAAAAATGGGGTTATTTTGTTGGATATATTAATTTTAGCGTTTTGTGCCATTATTTTTTATTTTGGTGTAAATAAAATAGGTAAGTAGTACGCCAACGACGATTAAAACAGTTTTTTGGTGTTCTTGGTAAAATTCTTTGATTTTTAACATTTTGATTTTGATTTAAAATTTTTTATAATTTGGTTTTTGGGTTTGGTTTAGGTAAAAAAAAACAAGGAAATAGCTAGTATAGAGGTAAAAAGCAAGCGTTTTAAAAGGTCTTTGTTGCTTGTTTTAGTATCGACAATTAAAACATCATCCGATACAGTGCCTAACATCGCTATTGCCTCCTTTATATGGCTATCCGTTACTAACTTTGCATTTTGTTTGCCGTTTTCGTGCTCAATGATGGCACGTGCTATATTAAATAAAAAAACGGCATCAATTTTTTTTAGTTGCGAATCAGGATTTAAAACGAGTTTTTTTGCTATTGTTTGAACGTATAAATCCGTGTTGTTTTCGTTTGGCGGGGCATATTCAGTAATTAATTTACGAATGGTGTTTTTACCTTTTTTTATATCGGTTATCACATCCCGAAGCATTGCACGTATACCGTATTGTATGGTGGTAAATTGTTCAAATTTGCGTTGAAAATCGGTATTGTTTTGTGCCGGTATTTTACCTTGCCAAGCAATATTGGTAAAAATTAAATTACCCGGGTTGTTGTTTCTGATACCTCGACTAAGGTCTTTTTTGCCTAAAAAACTATTCATTGGTTTCTATTTTAGGGGTTTGTTTTTCTTGGAGTGTTTCAAATCTTTCTTTCGCGAACTCCAAAATTTCCATAAGTAGTATAAAATAGGCACCATATTTGACTGCAATTTGTAGGAACTTTCCGACTCCTGAGATGATATTTATTTTTTTCATTTTATCGTTTTTTCTTTATATATTCTGGCGTTAGAAATGAAAAGTATTTCTTTTTGTGATTTACAATACATTTTGTGTTTCCTAAGTCAAAATAGAGAGCCCCTTTTCGTACATCGTACATTCCAAAGAGTGTTTTTGTATCTTTGTTATCTTTGTACTTTATTACCCACTTTTCGAAGCCATCCTTTACACTTTCGCCATTTAGGTTGGTTTGGTTCAACATTCGCCTTGCATTAACGGAAATCAAGCCAAAACGCTTGGTAGTCTTCCATGCAAATATTGTTTCAAAGGGTTCGAAATTTTGGGTACTTTTCGGTCGCACTGTCTGTAATTCCGCATCACTTTTTGAGGTGTAATTTTTCTTTGATGAAGTACTGGAAGAAGAGGAAGAAAACATAACGCTTTTGCCTTCTTTGTCCGTATATCCAATTTTTTTGCCTTCCTTGTTGTATATATCCATTTTTTTATGGGTTTTTTGGTTTTTTTAACATTTTTACTATTCCTACTATTCCTACTATTATCTGAACAGCCAACTTGATTATATCTATTGTCTGAGTAGGGGAGGGCACAAATTCGATACCCTCAATTAGTCCTACCGTTGTCCCTGATGTTAACAATGTACTCATTAGCGGTAACTACGTTTTACTGGTTGTTTCTTTGCGTTTTTTCTGATGAAATAAATGGCAATTCCAAGGGTTAAAATAGCTATTGCTAGTTGTTTCCAATGTTGGCTAAACCATTCTTTTATACTCATGTCAATTAAGCTAGAACCGCCTTTTGAAAGTGCTTTTTTAGTACCTTGGTTCATTCCATCAATTGCGCCATCAATTACCGCACCGCCTAACATTTCTACAGCGGAAGAAGTGACTACTTTTGTAACTTGATTAATATCATGGTTATTTTGTTGTCGTAAAATTTCGGCATCATACGCCCGCTGGTCTCTTTTTGCTTGGGCTTGGTCTTGCAAGTTTTGGGCGGTTGACTGAAGAACCCCGCCAAATCCAGGTATCACACCTAATGCGGGGGTAGCTATTTTTGCAAAATTTTTAAACGAAACGTTTTTTTTGATTGATTTACCTATTTTTTTAAAAAATCCCATATTAGATGTGGTTTCTAAGTATTAAATTAATTGTTTTACCTTGTGTTTTTCTGATGTTTACATTTACTACAGCGATTAGTGGTAATTGTATTTTGTCGGGAAAACTTGATTGTATGCTATTGTTAGATTTCACGTAAGCCACTGGGTCGATTGACTTACTTAATACCTCTAGCTCGAATAACGAGTACTTAACAATTTTGCCGTTGTCAAATGAATAGTTTATCTCTTCAATGCTATCGTCTTTATCTAGCACCAAGATGTCGTACCCCTCCACGTTAAAATCTTTGTTGGTATCTTCCGACCCCATGCTTTTATGTTCGAATGAAAAAATTTGAGTAGTGGTTAAAGGCTCTTCAATACCATTAATTTGATATTTTTTTGTTTCGTCTAAACCTTTTAATTCCACCTTAATTACGTCTTTTTCAAATAGATGGATAGCACCATTTAAAGCTATTTCGCAAGTGGCTACTAATCCAAAACCTCGGGGTAAATCGGAAACGAGGGCGTCCTCTCCGTATGTTGTAGCTAGTAAAAAATCCTTTAGAGACATTAAGCCTTTCGTGATTTCAAAATTAGTACCGTTTGCTCTTTCAATTTCCACCCTGATAGTTTCGGTAGTTAAATCTTTGTATTCTTTTTCAAGTGCTAAAATTAAAGTTGAAACGCCTTTTGTTACTGGAATAATACCGCTTTCTTTTACACCTGTTTTTTTGAAAATTTCCATGTTTTTTTTTTATAGTTTTACATTATTTGTTTGGCAAAAATTGGCATAAAAAAAACCGTAATTTTTGAAAATTACGGTTTTTGGGGTTTTTGGCATGGTTTTTACTCTATTTTAAAGTACTTTTTAAAATGAAAAAAAAGGACTATATTTATTTCATACTGTTGTTTTATATCCTTAAAATATTTTTCGGCGGTTGCTAGTGATACTGCTAATAATTCGGCTACATCTTTAGCCGTTAGTTTTTGGGTTTCCTTTTTTTCGTTCATTGGAAGCTTTTTTAAGAGCGGGAGGGCTGAAACTCCCGCTTTTTTTTATTAAATTAAGTTTATATTATCTTTTAGGCTTTGTTTCTTCAATAAAAAAATTTGGATTTAAAAAACGCTCTTTTTTTGGCTCGTAAAAAGTGCAGTCTTTTCTTGTTTTATACTTCCATCGTTGTGGTATTATACCACAAACACCTTCAATTGTTTTATTTTCACTGGAAGTTAAAGGTATCCAATTTTCGCATTTCTTACACGTATATATCATATTGTTAAAATAAAGTTAATTGTTCTTGTTTTGGTTGTTCTTGTTTTGGGTCTTGTTTGTGTTTTTTATACAAATCTAATTCGGGTAAAATCAACACTAATTTATTAGCTTTTAGTTGGTTGACGTGGTAATCTTGTTTTTTTTCGTGAGGTTCGAAGCCGTGACAGTTGGTTTCATCAAATTCAACTAATTGAGTAAAACGAGAGCAGAACCCCAAATGTTCGGTTCTTACATTGGAAATGTAACCTTGTGGGTTAAATTTTACGCAGTTTTTGCAGATGTTATTTTTCATATCAAAAGGGGTATATTATGTTTGTCAATTTCTATTTGTAAATCTTTAAAATCGTTAAAGTAGGTTAGTAGGTTGTATACCGAATTTAAACCGTTTTCTTTGTATTTGTTCAAAACGAGAGGTTGCAAGTCATTTAATGCTATTTTGCGCCATACAGGGAGGGAAATTTTTAATAAAATTTCATCAATATTGGTTTCATCTACTATTTCTTGGTCGGTTTTGTTAAACTCTTCTATTTGTTCCGCATATTTTTTTAGTAAGCTTCTGGATATATTAACATAGTGCCTGCCTTGTGTGTATTCGACGTAAGTTGCGTATACCCAGTATAAAAGCCTTTTTTGTTGGTAATCTTCATAGTCTCCTAATGCTATTTTGGCTAGACAGGTAAAAGGGGTCAATCCTTTAGACCCTTTTATATTTCCTTTAGTCATTTCATGCGTTATATCGTATTTTGCGAGATAGTCGGATATATCGGTTGTTAAAATTTTTTGATTTTGAGCCGAAACCAAACCGTTATTATCCCGAAATTTTGACCAGCGGGAAATAAAACGTTTTTGAAATTCAATTGAGGAAGCACCTTTTGAATTATCGTAAAAAAAAAGTACGTGTAAATGCGGATGCCATCCATTTAAAAAACTGTAGGTAATTTCAAGCGTTTTAACCATGCCAAAGAGCTCTATTTCTTTTTTATTGTCTTGATACCAGCGAGTGTTTTGGAATGCTTTAAAATTGCTTAAAAGCTTGTCTAACGTCTTAATTAAAGGGTCTTTTGCAGAATGCCTAACCGTAAGCGTTAAAAAGCCAATTGTTTTGCCCTCTTTTTGATGAGAAGTGATTAAAGCGCTTAATAATTCTTGTTTATTGTTTGCTATTTTCAATGCACAAACGGGACATCTCCAGTAACCGCCACAATTCGCAAGCCCCGAAAAAAACAAGTTTCCTTTTTCGCTGCTGCATAATTTAATAGGGTTGTTATCGTTTCCGTGGGGTTTGTAACCGCAGTATTGAATGCGTGGACGTCGGTGTTCCTTTGTTTCTTTTACCGTGTAATTCTTTTTGGCAACATTCCGCATTGAGTGCAGGAGGGTTTTATACATTTCCACTTTTTCGGAAGATTGCTTTAATTCTTGGCGTACCAAAACCGTATCATTATCAAGCAAATCGGACTTTTTACGTCTTTTGGTGTTAAAGTATTGATTATCAAAGATATTTGCTATTTCTTCCGAACTATAATTTATATTATGTAAAATAGAAAACAATTCAAATCCCTTAAATTACTATTTTTAGTTCCCCTTTTTGGTACAATTGCTACAGTATGGCCTTTAAAGTATCTCAAAAAACACTTAATCGATAAATTATGTCTCTAGGACAGATTGTGTACTATTTCCGTTTATAATTTATTAAATTACTATTTTTAGTTCCCCTTTTTGGTACAATTGCTACAGTATGGCCTTTAAAGTATCTCAAAAAACACTTAATCGATAAATTATGTCTCTAGGACAGATTGTGTACTATTTCCGTTTATAATTTATTAATTTTGCGAAACTAAAACCAGAATCGCTATGAATACTATTGCCAATCAAATTGCAGATTTTTTGAAAGTGTATGCTCCCTTTAAATATTTAACATATGAAGAATTAAGCAACATAGCCTCTACTATCCGCGTACTTAATTTAGAGGTCAATACCACTCTTTTTCAAGTGGAAGAAACCTTGCACGATTGTTTTTATGTGGTAGCCTCTGGTTTGGTTAATTTGTCTGTGATTGTAGATGCCGAAGAAACCATTTTGAATAAATGCCATGAAGGAGCATTATTTGGACTGCGCCCTTTTTTTGCCAAAAATAACTATACCATGACCGCCAAAGCGCGCGAAGAAAGTATTGTTTATGCCATTCCGATAGCAGTTTTTAGACCATTTGTGGCAAATAATACGGAGGTTTTAAATTTTATGCTCGAAAATTTTGCGGTAAACACCCACAATTCTAAAGATAAAGAAAGCATGCACAACAACCAAATCTCGGATACGGTTTATTATACCGGACAAACCTCAGAGATGCAATACTTTCAAACCCTATCTTACAATAACCAACCTATTATTGTCTCGCCTTTTAGTTTGGTACAGGATGTTGCTCAATTAATGGCCGAATCTAAAAATACTAGCGCAATTATTTGCAAAAATAACCTTCCGGTAGGGATTGTAACGGATAAAGATTTTTCGTCCAAAATAGCCACCGGAAGGGTTGCTATATCTGCAATGGTAGATAAAATCATGGTTGCTCCGGTGCTTACTGTTCTAGAAAACATATCCCTTGCCGAAGCCCAACTTTTGATGCTAAAAAATGGCGTTACTCATTTATGTGTTACTAAAGATGGCTCAGACCAATCGGTTGTAAAGGGAGTTATCTCTGAGCATGATTTGGTGGTTGCTCAAGCAAATAATCCAGGGGTTTTAATCAAAGAAATTAAACGTTCACAGACGGCTTTAGAGTTAAAACAAATTAGATTGCGTATGGCAGATTTGATACTAACCTCGATTCAAAAAAACATACCCCTGACACACCTAACCAATATTGCTAGCGAAATAAATTTTGCACTCTTAAAACGAGCCATTGAACTTTCTATTTTAGATATCGGCTCCGCTCCTACTCGTTTTGCTTGGTTTAGCATTGGTAGTCAAGGCAGAAAAGAACAACTATTATTCACAGACCAAGACAGTATTTTAGTTTTTGAGGATGTTGTTCCTGAAAAATATAGAGAAACCAAAGATTATTTTTTAAATTTAGCACAAAAAACCACGTCTATTTTAGAAACAGTGGGCTACCCATTGTGCCCTAATGGCCACATGGCAAGTACTATTTTGTGGTGTAAATCGCTATCGGATTGGATAAAACAATATACCAATTGGATCCATACTCCAGGAGAAAATAGCAAGGATTTAAGTAGTATCTTTTTTGATTATGAAATTGTTTTTGGAGAACAAAAAATGGAAGATGCACTCAATGATACCATATTCAAAAATGGAGATAAAAATACTTTATTTTATGATTTTTTGGGTAACGATGCTTTAAGAAAAAATACGCCTTTAACTTTCTTTAAAAATTTTCATGTTGAAGAAGAAGGCCCCAACAAAGATAAATTTGATATCAAAACTCGAGCCCTAATGCCGCTAATTGATGGTGCACGTTTGTTTGCTATTAGCCATGGTATACGCGGAATCAATAACACCTATATGCGTTTTAAACAATTAGCCATTAAAGATCCAAAGCACGCAGAGGTTTATTTAGAATGTGCCGAAGCTTTTTTGTTTTTATCCAAGTTACGAACCCTAGAAGGCGTAAAAAATGATACTTCTGGGCAGTATATTAATCTTGAAGAGTTGTCAAAAATAGATAAAGAAAAGCTAAAAAATGCCTTGGCACCAATGCGAGATTTAGAGCACTTAATAAAAGATACGTTTCAATTAACACAATTTTCTTAATTATGCTAGACTGGATTAAAAACATCAATAAAGAATACCCAGAGTTCTGGAAAACCTACCTATCTAAATTTGAAAAAAAATCTAAGAGATATGTAGTTTTATCTACTGAAACTACGGGTTTAAATATCACAAAAGACGTTATTATTAGTATAGCTGCCTTTGCAGTGGTGGATAATAGTATTTTTATTGAGGATAATTTTGAAAAAATAGTATTGCAATACAAATATTTTCATGAAAACAAGCTTACCAATGAGTTTACCATCGAAAGTAAAATGGAAAAATTAGGAGAGTCTGAGGCCATCCAAAAACTAATAGACTATTTAGGCAATGCAATTATTGTGGGGTATCATGTAGATTTTGAAGTAGAAATGATTAATGCCGCTTTAGAAAAATTGGGGTGTGGCCGTTTAAAAAACGAAGCATTAGATATTGAAATCATGTACCAAAAACTACAAGAAGTGACCGACAAATCGTTTACTTTAAAAGAATTAGTGGATGCTTTTAAAATACCTGTCAGAGACCGAATTTCTGCGGCAGACGATGCCTATACTATTGCATTATTGTTTTTAAAACTTAAATCTAGATTAAAGATTGCTTAAAATTAAATCCATTGCAATTTAGTAGCAATCAATTATATATTGAATAGGATAAAAAAACTGCTTCTGGAGAGAGAAGCAGTTTTTTGAGTTTAAAAACCAAAGGGTATTTATATTTTTCCGTCTTTAATTTGGTCAATAATTTCGGGGTTTAATAACGTAGAGGTATCTCCAAAATCGGTAAAATCTCCTGCGGCAATTTTACGCAATATTCTGCGCATAATTTTTCCGGAACGAGTTTTTGGTAATTCACATACAAATTGAATTTTATCCAATTTAGCGATCGGCCCAACATGATCCGTAATGTGTTGGTTGATTTCTTTAAAAAGATTTTCTTTGTTTCTATATTCTCCGGTTTCTTTTAAGATTACAAAGCCATACAATGCATTTCCTTTAACCTCATGTGGAAAACCTACAATTGCGCTTTCTGCAACGGCAGGATGTTCGTTGATAGCATCTTCAATGGGAGCAGTACCTAGGTTGTGTCCCGATACAATAACCACATCATCGACACGCCCTGTAATTCTATAATAGCCTACTTCGTCGCGCAAAGCGCCATCTCCGGTAAAAAATTTTCCAGGAAAATCAGAAAAATAAGTGTCTTTATACCTTTGGTGGTCTCCCCATATTGTTCTTGCAATTCCGGGCCACGGAAACTTGATACACAAACTACCGACTAATTGGTTTCCTTCAATTTCATTACGTTTTTCATCCATCAAAACCGGTTGGATGCCCGGCAACGGAAGCGTTGCATAGGTAGGCTTGGTTGGCGTTACAAAGGCTATTGGCGCTATCATAATACCTCCTGTTTCTGTTTGCCACCAGGTATCTACTACGGGACATTTTTTGGCTCCTACATGGTCATTGAACCAGTGCCAAGCTTCTTCATTTATAGGTTCTCCTACTGAGCCAATAACTTTTAGAGATTGCAGTTGGTAAGAATTGACATACTCTAAACTTTCTTTTGCCAAAGCTCTAATTGCAGTTGGTGCGGTATAGAATTGGGTTATTTGATGTTT
The DNA here is from genome assembly GCF_001831475.1 of Flavobacterium crassostreae. Lineage (NCBI taxonomy): Bacteria > Pseudomonadati > Bacteroidota > Flavobacteriia > Flavobacteriales > Flavobacteriaceae > Flavobacterium > Flavobacterium crassostreae. The sequence goes on from NZ_CP017688.1 coordinate 2,126,264, forward strand.
TTCAATAATTTGCCAAAAACGACTAAAGTCAGGATACGAAGGGACTCCTTCAAAAATCACGGTTGTTGCGCCATTTAATAAAGGGCCGTATACAATATACGAATGACCCGTTATCCAGCCAATATCTGCCGTACACCAAAAAATATCGTTTTCTTCGTAATTAAATACGTTCTTGAAGGTATAGGCTGTATGTACCATATATCCTGCTGTGGTATGTACCATCCCTTTTGGTTTGCCGGTAGATCCAGAGGTATAGAGTATAAAAAGAGGGTCTTCGGCATCCATTATTTCTGCCACTGAATTATCCGAAGCTTCTTCTAAAAGTGGTTGCAACCATTGGTCTCTACCTTCTTTCATTTGTATAGGCGTGTTGGTTCTTTTGGTTACCAAAACGCGGGTTACAGAAGGGCATTTTTCTAAAGCTTCGTCAATTATTTCTTTTAATTCGATCGTTTTGTTTCCTCTAAAACCACCATCGGCTGTAAGTACCATTTTGCAGGCGCTATCCATTATTCTGGTAGCTACCGCAGATGCTGAAAATCCAGCAAAAACTACAGAATGAATCGCTCCTATTCTGGCACATGCCAAAATACTAACGGCCAATTCGGGTATTATGGGCAAGTAGATACAAACCCGATCCCCTTTTTGGATGCCTTGTTCGCGCAATACATTTGCCATTTTGCATACTCTTTGGTGTAATTCATTGTAGGTAATATGCAACGCTTCTTCGTTGGGATCATTAGGTTCAAAAATAATAGCGGTTTTGGTTCCTCTTTTATTTAAATGTCTATCAATGGTGTTTTTGGTAATGTTTAATTTAGCTTCGGTAAACCATTTAATATCTGCTTCGGCCATATTAAAATCGACTACTTTTTCCCATTGTTGGTACCATGTGAAATTTTCTTCGGCAATTTTTCCCCAAAATTTTCTGGGTTCTCTAACCGATTTATTGTAATGTTTAAAATATTGTTCTAAATTATCCACTTTATAGTAACTCATTCGTATATTTTTTTATAAAAGTATTAAAATGCACCCAATACTTAAAATTATTTAGATTATTAAATGGATATAAAAATACATTTTATTGTATTAATATTCTAAAAATTATAAGTTTAATACCATCTGTTTTGTATTAAAAATAAAGCTAAAAAAGGTGAAATAGAAACTCTATTTCACCTTTTTAACGGGTATTGTTGTTTACCATTAAGAAAATGTAACAAGCGCGCCTGCACTTTAAAGCCTTTTTATTTATTTGTTTACTAATTCAAAATATTTAAAAACGATGCCACGCGCCTGTTACCAACACACCGTTGGTGTGTTCTTTCTTAATCTTGATTTATCCTATTTTTTTCATAGCTGTCATAGAAGCACGCAACCATTCTCCTACTTCTTCAATTGGGTGTGCTTGGATGCTTTTGTTTACAGCAATTAATACTGCATTGTCTACACTATTGGAGTTAGAAAATGGGGTACCAATAATGTTGGTTTCAACGGTTTTCATAAACTCGGTTAATAATGGTTTGCAAGCATGGTCAAATAAATAACAACCGTATTCTGCAGTATCTGAAATGATTCGATTCATTTCATATAATTTTTTTCTGGCTACTGTATTTGCAATCAATGGCAATTCGTGCAACGATTCGTAATAAGCCGATTCTGCAATAATTCCGGTTTCGGTCATGGTTTCAAATGCCAATTCAACACCTGCTTTTACCATTGCAATCATCAGAACACCATTGTCAAAATATTCTTGTTCAGAAATTGGCGCTTCTTGTGCTGGTGTTTTCTCAAAATTAGTCTCTGCAGTTGCAGCTCTCCATTTAAGTAAATTAGCATCGTTATTATTCCAGTCGATCATCATGTTTTTAGAAAATTCTCCAGAGATAATGTCATCCATGTGTTTATGAAATAAAGGACGCATAAGGTCTTTTAATTCTTCGGATAAACGGTATGCTTCAATTTTTGAAGGATTAGACAAACGATCCATCATATTGGTAATTCCGCCATGCTTTAATGCCTCTGTGATGGTTTCCCAACCGTATTGAATTAATTTAGAAGCATATCCTGGTGCAATTCCTTTTTCGATCATTTTATCAAAACATAAAATAGATCCTGTTTGCAACATACCACAAAGTATGGTTTGCTCTCCCATTAAATCGGATTTTACTTCGGCTACAAAAGAAGAGTTTAAAACCCCTGCTTTGTGACCACCTGTTGCTACTGCATAGGCTTTTGCTTGTGCAAAACCAACTTTTTTAGGGTCATTTTCAGGATGTACTGCAATTAAGGTCGGTACTCCAAATCCTCTCTTGTATTCTTCGCGTACTTCAGATCCTGGACATTTTGGTGCACACATAATTACCGTAAGGTCTTTGCGTATTTGCATGCCTTCTTCTACAATATTAAATCCGTGGGAGTAGGATAACGTTGCCCCTTCTTTCATCAATGGCATGATGGTATTCACCACAGCAGTGTGTTGTTTATCTGGAGTTAAGTTACAAACCAAATCTGCGGTTGGGATTAAATCTTCAAAGGTTCCAACAGTGAAACCGTTGTCTGCGGCATTACTATACGAAGCTCTTTTTTGATCAATAGCTTCTTGACGTAAAGCATAAGAAATATCTAAACCAGAATCTCTCATGTTTAGTCCTTGGTTTAAACCTTGTGCTCCACAACCTACAATTACTATTTTTTTGCCTTTTAGGGCAGCTATGCCATCCACAAATTCGGATTGATCCATGAATTCGCAAACGCGTAATTGTTCTAATTGTAATCTTAGTGGTAATGAATTGAAATAATTTGCCATTTTTTAATTTTATTTATGTTTTAATTCTTCTAATAAAGCGGAAATTTCCATTTTGTCTTTGGAAATAGATATTCTTCCAGAACGCACAAATTGCATGATCCCAAAAGGTTTTAATTTGTTGTATAAATCTTCTATATCGGAGCGTTTTCCAGATTTTGAAATCACAAAGAAATTTCTAGAAACGGTAACAATCTCGGAGTTACTTTCTTTAATTATGTTTTGGATTTTTCGTTCATCAAACAACAAACTAGATTCAATCTTGAATAATGCGTTTTCTAAAAAGATGGTTTCTTCATCCACATGATAAAATGCTTTGATGACATCAATTTGTTTTTCTAATTGGCCTACAATATTTTGCACCCATTTTTCGGTAGTATCCACTACTATAATAAATCTAGATACTGTTTCTATCTCTGATTCTGAAACATTTAGACTCAGTATATTAATGTGTCGCTTTAAGAATATACCGGATATTCTATTTAATAGGCCAACGTTATTTTCTGAATAAACAGAAATGGTGAATGTTTTATTTTCCATAATATTAACTTAATCGGATATCAGAAACGGACGCTCCTGTTGGAATCATTGGGAATACATTGTTTTCTTTCTCTACCATAACTTCCAGAAAGTAAGACTCTTTGGATGCCATCATTTCTGCAACGGCTGCGTCTAGATCTTCTCTTTTGGTTACTTTTTTTGCTTGGATGTAATAGCCTTGGGCAATGGCAACAAAATTAGGATTGGTCATCTCTGTGGAGGCATATCTTTTGTCAAAAAACAATTGCTGCCATTGGCGTACCATTCCTAAAAATTCATTGTTAAGTACTACTATTTTTACGGGTACTTTGGTCTGAAATATAGTGCCTAGTTCTTGAATTGTCATCTGAAACCCACCATCGCCAATAATTGCTACTACTTCGCGATCTGGTCTACCCATTTTGGCGCCTATAGCTGCCGGCAAAGCAAATCCCATGGTACCTAAACCGCCTGAGGTTACATTACTTTTGGATTGGTTGAATTTGGAGTAACGACAAGTAAACATTTGGTGTTGTCCTACATCGGATACCATTATAGCATCTCCTTTGGAGTGTTTGTTGATCATTTCGATGGTTTCGCCCATAGAAATTCCGTTTTTGCTTGGTTTTAGCTCCTCGTCAATAACTTTTTCGCATTCTATTTTGTATAATTCTTTAAACTCGTTATGCCACGAATTGTGTGCTTTTTTTTCAACCAAAGGAAGTATTGCCGCCAAAGATTCTTTTACGTCTGCCAGAACAGCAACATCTGTTTTTACGTTTTTGTCAATCTCAGCTGGATCAATGTCAAAATGAATTACTTTGGCTTGTTTGGCATAGGTGTCTAAATTTCCGGTCACACGGTCATCAAAACGCATTCCTAAGGCAATTAGTAAATCGCATTCGTTGGTAAGTTTGTTGGGAGCATAATTTCCGTGCATACCTAACATTCCTACGTTTAGAGGGTGGTCTGTAGGTAGGGCCGAAAGTCCTAATATGGTCCAAGCAGCAGGTATCCCGGTTTTTTCGATAAATTCTTTTAATAACGCTTCGGCTTGCCCCAAAATAATGCCTTGTCCAAAAACAATTAATGGTTTTTTGGCTTTATTAATTAGTGTGGCTGCTTGTGCTACTTTGTCTAAATTTAATTTTGGAACCGCAAGATAACTTCTAATTCCGGTACATTTTTGATAGCTAAAATCTAACTCGTCAAATTGTGCGTTTTTGGTAATGTCTACCAATACAGGACCCGGACGACCAGATCTAGCGATATAAAAGGCTTTGGCTAAGATGGCTGGAATTTCTGAAGCTTCGGTTATTTGGTAGTTCCATTTGGTTACTGGGGTAGATATCCCGATAATGTCTGTTTCTTGAAAAGCATCCGAACCCAATAGATGTTTGCCTACTTGTCCTGTAATACAAACCATTGGAGTGGAGTCTATTTGGGCATCTGCAATTCCGGTAACTAGATTTGTAGCTCCTGGTCCTGAGGTAGCAATTGCAACCCCTACTTTGCCAGTTACTCGTGCAAAACCTTGAGCGGCATGTGTGGCTCCTTGTTCGTGACGTACTAATACGTGTTGCAATTGGTCTTTGAATTTATATAATTCATCATAAACAGGCATTATGGCTCCACCTGGGTAGCCATAAACTAAGTCTACTCCTTCTTCTAATAAGCATCTTATAACGGCTTCGGCACCGGATATTCTATTTGTTTTCATTTTTTCTATCTTAAGGTTCTCTCTTTATTCCCTAAAATTTGGGTTGGCATTCTATAGGAGAGGGTGTTTTTTATACATTCTAACTAATAACTAGCTTTCTATTTTAAAGAATTAGTTATGGTAAATTATTTGTCGGTTACACATCCGGTTGATGCGCTAGATACGGATCGGATGTATTTTAATAAAACGCCTTTTTTAAAGCTAGATTCTGGTTGTATCCAATTTGCTTTTCTTTGGGCAAACTCTTGCTCAGAAATTTTAAGATTAATGGTATTGTTGACCGCATCAATGGTGATTATATCGCCATTTTGGACTAGTGCAATACCGCCACCATCATAGGCTTCGGGGGTAACGTGACCTACAACAAAACCATGGGAACCTCCTGAGAATCTACCATCGGTTATCAAAGCCACACTTTTGCCTAAACCTGCACCCATTATGGCAGAGGTTGGTTTGAGCATTTCTGGCATTCCTGGACCACCCTTTGGACCACAATATCGAATAACTACTACGTTTCCGGGTTTAACTTCGCCATTACGAACTCCAGTAATTACATCGTGCTCGTTCTCATAAACAATAGCATCTCCTTCAAAATACTCTCCTTCGTTACCGCTTATTTTTGCTACACAGCCTTCTTGGGCAAGGTTTCCGTACAAAATTTGGATGTTTCCGGTAGCTTTTAGCGCTTTTTGGATTTCATGAATCACCTCTTGGCCATCATTTAAATCGGGTACTGCTGCTAGATTTTCGGCTAGGGTTTTTCCGGTTACGGTTAGACAATTTCCATGAAGCAATCCTTCTTTTAATAAATATTTCATTACCGCCGGAACACCTCCTACTTCGTGTAGGTCTTCCATTAAATATTTACCACTAGGTTTTAAATCAGCCAATAATGGCGTTTTATCACTAATGTCCTGAAAATCTTTCAGAGTAATTTCAATATCTACGGCATGTGCCATGGCGATTAAATGCATTACTGCATTGGTAGAGCCTCCTAAAACTGCCACCATGGTAATTGCATTTTCAAATGCTTCTCGAGTCATGATGTCTCTAGGTTTGATGTCTTTTTCTAATAGTATTCGGATTGCTTTTCCGGCGTCAAGACATTCTTGTTTTTTTTCTGGGCTCAAAGCAGGATTTGAGGAGCTATACGGCAAACTCATTCCGAGGGCTTCAATTGCCGAAGACATGGTGTTGGCAGTGTACATGCCGCCACAGGCTCCTGCTCCAGGGCAAGCATTTTTGATAACTCCCTTAAAATCATCTGGTGCAATGGTATTGTTAAATTTTTTGCCTAAGGCTTCAAATGCAGAAACAATATTGAGGGATTCTCCTTTCCATTTTCCGGAGTGTATCGTTCCGCCGTAAACCATAATTGCTGGACGGTTAACTCTCCCCATAGCAATTACAGAACCTGGCATGTTTTTGTCACAACCCGGAACTGCAATCATGGCATCATACCATTGTGCTCCCATTACGGTTTCGATAGAATCTGCAATTACATCTCTAGATACTAAGGAATAACGCATTCCGTCAGTACCGTTAGAGATACCGTCACTCACTCCAATGGTATTAAAAATAAGCCCGACTAGATCTTGTTTCCAGACTCCGGTTTTAATGTCTTTGGCTAGATCATTTAAATGCATGTTACAGGTGTTTCCTTCGTATCCCATACTTACAATACCTACTTGGGCTTTGTTTAAATCTTCTTCGGTTAAACCAATTCCGTACAACATAGCTTGTGCAGCAGGTTGTGTTTCGTCTTGCGTTATGGTTTTGCTGTATTTATTTAATTCCATTCTATATCTGTTTGTGTAATTTATTTTTTTTATAAAAAAACCTCCTAAATGATTTAGGAGGTTTTTAATATTTTTAATCATATCAATATACTTCCCTATGCAATAATCACATTGACAACAAGTACGTTGACAATGATAATAGAAGAAATAATAGTAGATACTTGCATGTGTTTTTTTTTGAGGTCACAAAGGTATAAAAAACTATTGAAACAAAAAACACAATTTAAACAAAAAATTATCTCTCTCTTAACTATTTAATGCTTTTGTTGCTTATTTAGCTATTAAACAATAGTGGACTGCCCTATATGAACATTATTTGTGTTAAAATATAACAAATCATCTTTGTTTAGTATAAAATTTGAAATAAAAGTTCCTACTTCGTGGGTACCAAAATTAGTGCCTGGGTTTAAATCCATGGTTACAACATTGTAGTCAATGGCTTTTTGTACTGCTTGATAAACTAAATTGGCTTCGGTTTGCAATCCAAAATGCTCCAGCAACATGGCTGCCGAAACGATAGATGCAATTGGATTTGCTATGTTTTTATCTTTTGCCAAAGCGAAAGAACCATGTAAGGGCTCAAACAATGCCTTGGTGGTGCCAAAACTTGCAGAAGCCAATAGACCAATTGTACCGGTTATTGCACTGGCTTCATCCGATAGGATGTCTCCAAAAAGGTTTTCGGTCAACAAAATGTCAAATTGTTTGGGGTTTACCACCAATTGCATTGCGGCGTTGTCTACATACAAAAATTGCAACGCTACCTCTGGATAGTCCAGACTAATTTGCTGCACTACGTTGCGCCATAATCTGGATGTTTCTAGAACGTTGGCTTTATCAACTAGGGTTACTTTCTTTTTTCTTTTTTGGGCAGCTTGAAATGCCAAATGGGTAATTCGGCTTATTTCTTCTTGGGTATATTGACACAAATCGGTTGCTTTGGTTTTGTCTTTGTTTAAGGTTTTGTCACCAAAGTAAATGCCGCCGGTTAGTTCTCTAAAAATTATAAAATCCGTACCGTCTATGATTTCTCTCTTTAATGGAGAAAAAGGCACTAGACTTGAATAGGTTTTGATGGGTCTTTGGTTGGCAAATAACCCCAATTCTTTTCTTAATTTTAAAACACCTTGGGAGGGGCTTTTTTCAGAATTTAGATTCGTATCTTGGTTGTCTTTGTTGTCGACGGTTCCAAATAATACGGCATCAGTGTTTAAACATAAATTTAGGGTTTGTTCTGGTAGAGCGGTTCCGGTTTTGTCTATAGCAACTGCGCCTACTAGAGCTTCTTCAAAAATAAAGTCATGGTCAAACATCACCCCAATAGCGTGTAGTGCCTTTTTGGCCTGCAAGACTACTTCTGGACCAATACCATCTCCTGCTAAAACGGCTATTTTTAGATTCATAATTTAGAGCTTTAGGTTGTGTTATTTTGCTGGCTGACTATACGGATATTGTTTTGCAAGCTTCTATTATTTGATGGATGTCGTCGTCCACGACTTCTTTTTTAATATCTGCAAATTTTAAAAATTCGATATAAACAAGATCCAATTGTACTTTAGTTAGTTCGTAACCTACTTTTTTGGCTCTATAGGCTAGGGCGGCTCTTCCGCTACGGGCTGTAAGTATTATAGAAGATTCGTTCACGCCTACATCTAATGGATCCATAATCTCGTAGGTGGCTCTATTTTTGATAACGCCATCTTGATGGATTCCAGAACTGTGTGCAAAAGCATTTGCTCCTACAATGGCTTTGTTGGGCTGTACCAACATGCCCATACTCTCGGACACCAACCTACTCATTTCGTTGAGTTGTTTGGTATCTATATCGGTGTATAAATTAAGGTATGGGTGTTGTTTAAAGATCATTACCACTTCTTCTAAAGCGGTATTTCCGGCTCTTTCTCCTATTCCGTTAATGGTACATTCAATTTGTCTAGCTCCATTTGTTGCTCCTGCTATAGAGTTGGCTGTTGCCATACCCAAATCATTATGACAATGACACGACAAGGTAACGTGGTCTATACCTTTAACGTTTTCTTTTAAATACTTAATTTTTGCACCATATTCTTCGGGCAAACAATATCCTGTGGTATCGGGAATGTTTAAGACCGTTGCTCCAGATTTGATAACCTCTTCACAGACTCGAGCCAAGAACTCGTTATCGGTTCTTCCGGCATCTTCGGCATAAAATTCTACATCTTCTACATACGATTTGGCATGCGCTACGGCAAATTTTGCTCGGGCTATAATATCTTCTCTAGTGGTGTTTAGTTTGTGTTTTATATGGGATTCTGAAGTACCTATTCCGGTATGTATTCTTGGTTTTTTGGCATATTTTAAAGCTGCAGCAGCTACATCAATATCTTTCTCCACAGCTCGGGTTAAGCCACAAACAGTGGCGTTTTTTACCAATTTACTGATTTCAGTAACTGACAAAAAATCCCCTGGACTAGATACCGGAAAACCAGCTTCAATAACATCCACACCCATTTGATCTAATCGATTGGCAATGAGGAGTTTTTGCTTGGTGTCTAATTTACATCCTGGTACTTGTTCCCCATCTCTTAAGGTTGTGTCAAAAATTTGAACTTTCTCTCTATTCATTATCCATTTATTTAATGTAATTTCACATTTCAATAACAAAGTTAGATTTGATTGCTTTAAAATAAAACCAAATCCTTCCAAATATACTGCTCATAAAGCAAAACAAAACTAGTTAAGTTATTGATTTATAATAAATTAAGCTTTACTATTTTACAATGGCTAACCATCAAAAAGATTTTTTATTTGTATTGATTAAATCCCTTTCTAAGTCAGAAAAAAGGCAATTCAAAATTTTTGCCAGCAGATTAGAAACCAGTTCTCATACAAAATTTATGGAACTCTTCACTATTTTAGATAAATCCGAGAATTATGACGAAAAACTCATTCTAAAGAGTGGCGTTATTAAAAAAGTGCAACTCTCTAACCTAAAATCGTATTTGTACAAACAAATATTGGTTAGCATTCGGTTGAACATCCCTAGTCAAAATATCCGATACCAACTCCGAGAGCAAATTGATTTTGCAAGTATTTTGTATAATAAAGGATTGTACAAACAGAGTTTAAAAATTTTGGACAAAACCAAAATTCAGGCATTAGAAAATGACGAGAAATATATGGCTTTTGAAATTGTAGAATTCGAAAAATTAATAGAATCTCAATACATCACCCGAAGCATCCAGGGCCGTGCAGACGAACTAGTCATTCAGGCCAAGGAGCTAAATTATCGCAATACCATTTCGAGCAAGTTATCTAATTTGTCGCTGCAATTATATGGCATTATGCTAAAAACAGGCTATGTTAAAGACGATACCGAATACCAACAAATAGACGATTATTTTACCAAACACATAGCACATCTAGAAGAAAGTAAATTTGGGTTTAGAGAAAAATACTGGTTTTATAACGCCAATTTATGGCGCAGTTTTTTGGTGCAAGATTTTTTGAGTAGTTATAAATATGCCTACAAATGGGTTGCCTTGTTTTATGATAATCCAAAGATGATCCATCTCAATCCAGTATTTTTTTTAAAAGGGAACCATTATTTGTTGGAGTCGTTATTTATGTTAAAATACAAATCTAATTTTAAAAAATACTTACTGCAGTTAGAACAAACCATTCAAGACCCCCGTTTTCCTGTAAACGATAATATTGCTTCTTTGTCGTTTTTATATTTGTATAATAACAAATTAAATTACCACATTTTAGAGGGATCCTTTAAAGAAAGTGAGTATTTAATACCCGAAGTTTTACATAAAATAAAAATCCATAGTGAACATCTAGATGAACACCATGAAATGCTTTTTTATTACAAAATAGCCTGTATTTATTTTGGTACCGAAAAATATGCCGAATCGATCTATTATCTAGAAAAAATTATAAACAACAAAAACCTTAGCATGCGCGAGGATTTGATGTGTTTTGCCCGGTTGTTGTATTTGATTGTACATTATGAAATGGGCAAAGATTTTAACCTAGAATCTCAGTTAAAGAACACCTATAAGTTTCTTTTGAAAATGAATGATTTGCAAGAGGTTCAAAAAGAAATTATCCGCTTTTTGAAAAATTTAAACACCCTATACCCTGCCGATATTAAAAAAGAATTTATTAAAATGCGTGCCCGTTTTATAGAACTCGAAAACAATACCTACGAAAAAAGAGCCTTCTTATATTTGGATATCATTTCGTGGTTAGAGAGCAAAATTGAGAACAAAAAAATAGCCGAAATTATACAAGAAAAAGCCCAATTAAATAACCGCTAAAACAGCTCGTTCTAGCCAAAGGTTTCTCGGCCAATTATCTAAAACAATTTTAGTTGCAGAAGAAATGCAATAAAATACTAAAAAAAACAGACCTATAAGCCGGATTCTGTATTTGCAAAAGCAAACCCTTATCATTTATCTAGGTCTCAAATTACTCTGAGACTCCAACTATCTACCCTTCAGCAACAAACGAGAAGCTTTTAAATGCTGATATACTTGATATTTCACCGCATAGAGTTTACCTGGTTTCACTACAGCATTACCTGTACATACTTTCTGTTGCACTTGTCCTAATTTCAATACATTGAAACCGACGGGTGTTACCCGCTATGCTTCTCTATGGTGTCCGGACTTTCCTCTCTCTTGATTGCTCAAAACAGCGATAAGGCGGTCTGTTGGCTACAAATTTACATTATTTATTGGTTCGGTTGGTGTTTTCTGTTCGGTACTTTAACAACACTTTTGCAATGTCTTAAGTACAAAATAGTTACCTTTAAGAAATAAACCAGTACCCTTCTTAATTTATGAAAAATAAAATGTACCACTACGCCACGGTTTCTAAAGCATTAGATGATTTGCATGAAAAGGGATATACCTTTGATTTTAACATTCATGAGCAAGACATTGTCCAAAATCCACACAACTACCAAATAGAACATATCTATAGGTACGAAGGCAATACCGATCCAGGAGATGCGGCTATTGTATATGGAATAAAAGCAACCTCCGGAAAAAAAGGCGTGTTTGTGGCTGGTTTTTCGGCTAATTCTATTAATGATGCCGGCCAAACTCTAATTCAATTAAGTATCAAAAACAGACACAAAGACAGAGCCTAGATGGAGACTTTAAGAACTTAGTATGCAATTGGTAATAAAGCTATAAATTATAATTTTTAGAATTATACAAACTATCCTTTTTATAATATAAAGGCATTGCCTATCTTTGCTATCCAATTAAAATCTATGGAACAGTTTGTTGTATCAGCTCGTAAATACCGCCCACAAACATTTAAAGATGTGGTGGGGCAAAAAGCGATTACCAATACGTTATTGAATGCTATAGAGAGCAACCATTTGGCATCTGCATTATTGTTTACCGGACCTCGTGGTGTAGGCAAAACAACCTGCGCCCGTATTTTGGCCCGCAAAATTAACCAACCTGGTTATGATGATCCTACAGAAGATTTTGCCTTTAATGTATTTGAATTAGATGCTGCCTCCAACAACTCCGTGGACGATATCCGAAATTTAATTGACCAAGTTCGTATTCCGCCCCAAACAGGCAAATACAAAGTATATATAATTGACGAGGTGCACATGTTGTCTTCGGCGGCATTCAATGCGTTTTTAAAAACACTCGAAGAGCCACCTAAGCACGCAATCTTTATCTTGGCTACCACCGAGAAACACAAAATTATTCCAACTATTTTATCGCGTTGCCAGATTTTTGATTTTAAAAGAATCACCGTCAAAGATGCCAAAGAACATCTAGCAGAAGTAGCTACCAACCAAGGGATTACCTTTGAGGATGATGCCTTACATATAATTGCCCAAAAAGCAGATGGTGCCATGCGAGATGCCTTGTCTATTTTTGATCGAGTAGTATCGTATTGCGGCACCAATTTGACCCGTCAAGCCGTTACCGAAAATTTAAATGTACTGGATTACGAAACCTATAGCAACATAACCTACTTGTTGTTAGAGAACAAAATTCCAGATGTATTGCTGGCATTTAACACCATACTCTCCAAAGGATTTGATGCCCATCACTTTGTATCTGGGTTGGCGTCACACTTTAGAGATATATTAGTGAGTAAAACCCCAGCAACACTCCTTTTGTTAGAAGTTGGGGAACAAGCACAAAAAATATATGCAGAACAAGCACAAAAATGCAGTGCTGCCTTTTTGCTACAAGCGATAGAAATTGCTAATGATTGTGATTTAAAATATAAAGTAAGCCAAAACCAACGCTTGCTTGTAGAGCTTTGTTTGATGCAATTGGCTTCTATGGATATTGATGGCCAAAAAAAAAAGTAGTATCGTATATACTACCACCTAGTTATTTTAAAAAACAAGAAGACTCTATAGCCGAGGTTCCAAAACCAGCTACAACAAATACTACCCAAGCACCGCCTGTTGTACCCACACAAAAACCTGTCGAAGTAGTCCACACACCACCAGTAGAACGCACGGTTTCTAACCCATTGCCTACCACAGATGGGCCAAAGGTTTCTGCGTTTTCATTAGCAAGTATCAAAGCCAAAAAAGCCTTAGAAGAAAGTAGCAAAAACTTTGTAAAACCTACAGAGAACTTGCCCACCAAAGCATTTACCGAAACCGAAATGAAAATCCAGTGGACAAACTACGCTACCAAATTAGGAGTCAAAGGATTTAAGATAATGGAATCGTTGCTACTGATCAATGATCCAGTATTAAACGGCACTACAATTAGCATTGAGTTGCCCAACGAAGGTTCTAAATTGGATTTTGAAGGACAAATCAACGGATTAGTTGGGCATTTGCGAGGGCATTTGCACAACCATGACATTACTATAGAAGTAACCGTGAACGAAAGCATAGAAAGCAAACGAAGCTTTAACGACCAAGATCGATACAACCGTCTGCACGAAATAAACCCAAATATAGAGCTGTTGCGAACCACCTTTGGATTAGATATTAGCTAACCAAAATACGGATATACTTTAGATTACTCCCATTTTTTGCATCAAAAAAGTAGCACTTTTATTTTTGCAAACCCCCTCTCTAAGGGTATAATCAAAATGCAATTCATTGGCAACTATAGTTACTTCAAAACACTGGTTTGTCAAAATATCTGGATAGTCCTTGGTCGTTAAGCAAACCTCAATATCGTGGGTGGCTATTGCTCCTATGGCATTTTTGGCAAGTATTTTTTTGACCACTTCAATGGTACCATTGCGTTTGTCGTCCGAGTTGGTGCCTCTCAAGATTTCATCCAATAATACAAAAGCGGGTTTTTGATCTAAGGCATCCATAATTTGTTTCAACCTTTTGATTTCTGCAAAAAAATACGATTCACTATCCGACAAAGAATCCGATAATCGCATGGATACCAAAATAGGCATTGGATGCAATTGTGCTTCTTTGGCGCAGACCACAGAACCCATTCCGGACAAAACCATATTTACGCCTAAACTTCTCAAAAAAGTACTTTTTCCGGACATATTGGATCCAGTCAAAATTATAAATCTTTGTGGATGAAAATGGACCGTATTGCCCACTCTCTTTTCAGAATTTAGTAGCGGGTGGCTCAACTCTTTAAAATTAATTTTGTAGTCCGAATTTAATTCCGGATATACAAATTCTGGATTGTTGTATGCAAAATTAGCAAGACTATTGAGCATTTCAAATTCACCAATAATAGCCAACCAGGTTTCCAAAACAGTAGCATGAGCTTTTTTCCAAGCTATTAATTTTTTCAGAACATGTAGGTTAAATAGAAACGTACCATTAAATAAGGAAGCTGCCACTAAATTTCCGATGGTGTCCATGTTGGCAAACAATCCAGATAGTTTCTGGAGGTGTGAACTTGCTGGTGTGGTTTCAAAAACCAGTTGTTGTTGTAAGTCGATTAGTTTTTGAGATACAAAAGTTTCTTTTTCAATTTTATGGAGCAACAAACCATAGTGCTCGATCACTTTGTCCATAGATTCTGCATTGGCAATTTCTATTTGGATACGTTTTAAAAACAGCCCTAAAATAACCAAATTAAGGGCAAAAATAGAACCCAAATAAGACAAAAGCCCCATATTGCCCGTAAAGATGTAAGCTACCAAAACTCCCAAAAATAAAGCAGGCAAAAGGTATGAGGCAACATGTGTCCATTTAGGCAGTGCCGTACTCGGAAATTTGCTCCAAGTCAGCAAACCTTGATAAGACAACTGGGTATCCTTGCTCATTTTTGCGTAAGCCAAAAACTCCTGACGCCAATCTAATTTTTGAGACAACTCCTTTATGGCTTCTTGATTTTCTATAATTTGCTGGTTGGGCAACAGCGACAAAAGTTGGTTGGCAAGCGTTTTTTTGCCAATATAAGTAGCTGTTCGGTTTAGATTTTGAAACAACGAATGCTCCCCAAAAATATCCAAATCATAGGCATACGGGTGCTGAAAATCGTTAAAACTAGCACCATTTGCAAATGACAAACGGTTTTTTTCTAAATACTCGCGCTCGTTTTGGTTAATTTCTATAAGCGTTTCAGTAAGTATTTTCTTATGCAAGAGTGCAGCGTGCAAGCGCATCAAAACTATAAAAACGGCAAAAAAAACTACCGCCAAAACCCCATACAACAGGCTGTTTTGTTGCAAATATACATACCCAAAAGCCAAAAACAAAAAGATACTCACCAGTCTCAAAAAACTTATTGTGGTATATTTTTTATGGATTAAAGCCAGTTTTTGCGAGTACTTATTTTGATTGGATTGGTAACGGTTCATGGTATAAAGTATAAAATACAAATATAGAATTATGGCACAAAAAGAACCCTAATAAAAACTTAAATTGCCAGTATTTTTTCTAAAAATAAAGCAGTCCAAATTTTTGAAATTCGGACTGCTTTATTAAAGGCATAAACACGGTTTACTCCTTTTTAAAACCATTTTAATAGACTAAGCTTTTATGGCAATGGACAAAATGGGAATTTCAAAAGTTTTAGAGAATTTTTTGGTCAAACTAGGATTCATGATTCCTTCAAAAAAACCTCTTTTGTAGGTTAACATAGTCAATACATCAACCTCTTTGTATGCTATAAAGTCCAAAATAGACGCTTTTATTTCGTCACTAGGTACCACAAAAAAAGATACCGCTTCGTCCTTAAAATCCTCTTCCCATTTTTGGATAGTTGTTTTATCCACATCCGATTCGGAGGTTTGTACATACAAACACTTTACCTCTGCACCAGCAAATTTGGCAATTTTTAAAACTTTTTTGAGTGCTTTTTTATCTTTTTTTCTAAATCTAGTAGTAAATCCTATAGTATCTATTGGCTTGTAAACCGCCTCAGATGGCACGCTCAACAACGGCACCTCAATATTGGTCAGTACATTGGCCGTGTTGGTCTCCGAGAAAAAAGAAGTCCAGCCCGTAGAGCCACCTTCGGTTCCCATAACCACATAATCAATTTGGTCTTCCTTAATTGCTTTTTCGATGGCATACACCAAACCACCCTCCATCAAACGATGCGTCATTTTAATTCCATCCAGATTGCGCTGCGCAGCAATAGCCCGTAATTTCGGAATCTCCTCTTTAAACATATCAAACTGAGACAACTCTAAAGACTCATAAAGCACCATATAATTTTGCGGAAAAAACTGACTATCATAAACAGGCAACTCAAAGGTATGTAACAAAATCAGCTCCCCTTGCACCATTTTGGCAAACTCTAGAGCATGAACAAAGGCGTTAGTAGCCGTTGGAGAAAAATCAGTCGGAAAAAGAATGCGTTTCATAGTAGCGTTTTTTTAGGATTAATAAACCAAAATTAAGTCTAAAAATACACCAATACTATGATAAAAATCACTTCTTTATCAAAAATTTAAGAAAAAATTAGGGCGTGCCACCAGCCCTAAAAATGGGCTATTTAGATTCTCGTCAGGGCCCATTTTTAGTCCTGCTGTCGGGCTATACGCGCTACTTTGGTAGCTAGCTCCTATCCCTCACGCAAATACAGCCCAGAATCCCTCAAAAATCCTTTCCATCCCTTAGTAAGATTTAGTACCTTTGCACCCAATCCAAACAAAATGCTAAACAACCAAACCATAGTAGCACTAGCCACCGCATCTGGAGCTGGCGCCATAGCCATTATCCGAATATCCGGACCAGAAGCCATTGCAATCAGTGACTCCGTTTTTCGATCCATCAAAAACAAACGCTTGCTCCAACAAAAAACCCATACCTTACATTTGGGGCATATAGTCGAGAACCACAAAACCCTAGATGAAGTATTGGTATCCCTGTTCAAAGGGCCCCACTCCTACACCGGCGAAGATACCATCGAAATCTCCTGCCACGGTTCTACCTACATCCAGCAACAAATCATTCAATTATTGCTCCGCAAAGGTTGTCGTATGGCCGAGGCAGGAGAGTTTACCTTACGCGCCTTTTTGAACGGAAAATTAGATTTATCCCAAGCCGAAGCCGTGGCAGATCTAATTGCCTCAGACAACGAAGCCTCCCACCAAATAGCCATGCAACAAATGCGTGGTGGATTCTCTAACGAAATTGCCAAACTCCGCGAAGAATTATTAAACTTTGCCTCCCTAATAGAATTAGAATTAGACTTTGCCGAAGAAGACGTAGAATTTGCAGACAGAACCCAATTTCAGGAACTCCTAAACCGAATCGAACTGGTGCTCAAACGCCTAATAGACTCCTTTGCAGTAGGTAATGTAATCAAAAACGGTATTCCGGTAGCCATTGTAGGAGAACCCAACGTTGGCAAATCCACACTATTAAATGCTTTATTAAACGAGGAGCGCGCCATTGTCTCCGAAATAGCAGGCACCACCCGAGACACCATAGAAGACGAATTGGTCATTGGAGGCATTGGTTTTAGATTTATTGACACCGCAGGAATTAGAGAAACCAAAGACATAGTAGAAAGCATTGGGATCAAAAAAACTTTTGAAAAAATAGAACAAGCCCAAGTGGTTTTGTATCTATTTGATAGTTTAAAATTTCAGGTACAAAGTTCCGAATACATCCTTGAGATCGAAAAAATAAAAAACCAATTTCCTCTAAAACCTTTGGTGGTTGTGATCAATAAAATAGAATTGTTAAGCACCGATACCGTTACACAAATAAAACACCAACTACAGCCCTTAAATGTAATTCTGCAAACTATTTCTGCCAAAGAAAACATAGGCATTGAGGATCTTAAAAATCAACTACTCTCTTTTGTCAATACTGGAGCATTGCGCAATAACGAAACAATTGTTACCAACACAAGGCATTATGACTCCTTACTTAAAGCATTAGACGAAATACAAAAAGTAAAATATGGCCTAGAGATACACCTATCGAGTGATTTAATGGCCCTAGATATAAAAGAAGCTTTGTACCAATTTGGCACCATTACAGGTCAAGTAACCAATGATGAATTGCTAGGTAATATTTTTGCTAATTTCTGTATCGGGAAATAAATATACTTTCTTTAAGCTTCTTTAACTTTCTATAGCTTGACTGCCATTGATTTAGTTGTATTTCGACTTTCTTATATTGTCTTTAATTCATACATTTGTTACACTCTATGTACACCTTAAAGCAAAAAAGGTGTAAAAATGTACACCTATGAATATTACTTTAAAGAAAAAGAAATTACAAAATGGCAAGTTCAGCTTATTCCTAGAATACTACAAAGGCTCTTCCATAAATACAGAAGGCAAAAGAATCCATCTAAGAGATTTTGAGTATTTAAAACTATATCCGCATCAGGATCCAAAAACTGCTGCTGAAAAAAAAGAGAATAAGGAAATTGATACTTTAAGCGAGCAAATTTTATCAATTAGAAAGGCAGAATACTTTCAAGGTAAATTTGATATAAAAAACACAGCTAAGTCAAAAAGATTGTTTTTAGATTATTTCATGGAGAAAACGGAAGATAAAGTTGATTCTCCTAAAAATTACGGCAACTGGACGGCTACCTCACTTCATTTAAAACGATGTATTTCAGCGAACTTAACCTTTGATGAAGTTAATGAAGATTTCGTTAAAAGAGTACGGTTGTATTTCGAAAAAGAAGCCAAAACAAAAAGCAACCTTTCTTTATCTTTAAACTCAAAATATTCTTATTTCAATAAATTTAAAGCAGCACTTCGCAGTGCCTTTGATGATGGCTATATTTCTATTAATTATGCTTCCAAAATAAAATCATTTGAGCAAGCAGAAAGCCAGAGAGAATACTTAACCTTTCAAGAACTTCAGCAATTAGCTCAAACAGAATGTAAATATGAAGTGCTAAAACGTGCATTTATATTTTCCTGTTTAGTAGGGTTACGCTGGTCAGACATTAATACCTTGGTTTGGTCAGAAGTTAGAGATGAAGGAGAAGTAAGCAGGGTGAATTTTAGACAAGAAAAAACCGATGGTGTTGAATATCTTTATATTTCTAGTCAAGCCCGTGAGCTATTACAAACTAGACAATCACCAACAGACAGAGTTTTTGTTGGCCTAAAGTACAGTACGGTTTATAATAATGAAATTGTAAGATGGTGCAATCGTGCCGGAATCTCTAAACACATTACTTTTCACAGTGCCAGACATACTAATGCAGTTCTATTATTAGAAAACGGAGCAGACATCTACACCGTTTCCAAAAGATTAGGACACCGTGAAATACGCACTACGGCAATTTATGCCAAAATTGTTGATCAAAAAATGAAAGAAGCTTCGAACCTTATACCTACTATCAAACTTTAAATTATGGAAAATATTAGCTACATTATTGTAATCTCTATATTAATCAACTTATTAATTCAAGCTGGATTAATATTCAGATATTATTACCCTCTACTTATAGAATATTTTAACAATAAAAAAATTACTTGGAATTCAAATCACGACAGAATAGTTACAGTTGCATTTATGATGTGTTTACTCTTAAGTGTTTATTTTAGCCAAATATTATTTCAATTTTCCAAAGGGTCATATTTTATAACTCTTTACCTAAGTGTACTTGTTATTTTGACAATTTTCATCTTTTTAATTCAAAAAATGGGGAATACAAAAAGAACCAAGAACATCCTGATTATACCTAACCAAGAAAAAAAAACTTAGATTTTGAAAACCTATTTACTCAAGAAGAACTAGAAAAAATATTTAATAAATTAATGGAAAACGATTTTATAGAAGTAATAAAAAATAATGAAGACATTTTAGATAAAAATCTTTTTATAAAAACACTTAGCGAAGGAATTTTGCCAAACGAACCAATTTTTAAATTAAATATGGATAATATTCAAACAAAAGAGTTTCATAAATTATTTAAAAGAAAATGCAAGAGATTATCTATACCTATGTTTTTGAAAATATTTAATATAAAAAATGAAACAGCCACTCCAGCATCAATCAGTTCTTCAAATAGTAAAAATCTAAACGGTGCTAAAAAGAAAGATATAATCGAATCTATATTTTAGGTTAACATTTTGAGATAAATAGGTTAACCGTATTAACACATTAACCTTTGCCCCCTTGCTTTTAGTGACATTTGTTCCCATAACAATAACACATATCACTTATGGAAAGCAATGCAATCATTCAGAAATTAACCCAATTAGAAAAACTTATTATTGGGACAAACAAACAAATCTTCACAGTAGATGATGTTGTAAACTACACAGGGTTCTCTAAAAGTTATGTATACAAACTTGTACATCATAACATACTCCCCTATTCAAAACCTAACAATCGAACTTTGTTTTTTACTAAGACAGAGATCGATGAATGGTTACTTCAAAACAAATCAAAATCAATCTCTCAGATTGAAAAAGAAGCTATCAATTATACAAATGCTGTAAAAAAATAAAAGCGTCCAATTCCGCCGAATTGTAACGCTCTATTTAAACACTAACCTTGTTGTATCTCACAAAGATACAATAAAACCATATTGTATAATGAAAAACTTGTATTTAAGAATAGGAACATCCTATTTTAAGAAATCCTTATATCCTTTATCTTCAGGAGACCGCATTGAAATTTTAGTCATTTGGTCAGCCGAATTGATCCGACAAGACCACGGTAAAAATATCTTATCCGAAATCGAACGGTTTGACGGTTTTATATGTATTCCTGAAAATAGACCAGAATATTTTAAAAAAAGAGTCCAGGACTACTACAATACGTACCACCAAATTAGTAAATCGCCTATAGAAGGCGATATTACCAATACTCTTAGTTTTTTGTCTCATATTTTTGGTGAGCAACTTGAATTAGGTCTTGATTATTTGCAGTTAATTTATTTAAAACCAACTCAGATTTTGCCCATTCTTTGTTTAGTCAGCAAGGAGCGTTCTACTGGTAAATCAACCTTTTTAAAATGGCTAAAAGAAATTTTCGAATACAACCTCACTTTCTTAACCAACAGTGATTTTACATCAAACTTTAACTCTGACTGGAGCTCTAAACTATTGATCTGTATTGATGAAGTTTTATTTAAGACGGATGAACTCACAGAACGTATAAAATACCTGTCTACAACTAACACGCACAAGACCGAAGCCAAAGGAAAAGATAAAAAAGAAGCTTCCTTTTTTGGCAAATTTATTCTTTGTTCTAATAATGAAACTTCATTTATAAAAATAGATTCTGATGAAATTCGATTTTGGATTATTAAAGTGAATCGTTACAAAAAGGAAGATGTGAATGTTTTAAAAAAGCTAATTACTGAAATCCCCGCCTTTTTACATTTTCTTACCAATAGAAAATTAGCAACCGAGAACCAAACTAGAATGTGGTTCACTCCTGAACAAATTAAAACCAATGCCTTAATGAGGTTAGTGAGGCATAACTCAAACCAAATTGAGAGAGAAGTGGCTAATGTCATATTGAATACAATGGAAAGCTTAGATATAGAAACATTAGATTTTTGTTTCTCTGATTTATTGAATATTCTAAACAAATTTAAGATCAAATATGATGCTGTTGAAATAAAAAATATAGTTCGCAAAAATTGGAAATTAGAACAGGCAAAAAACTCAAATCAATATCAAAAAGTAACCATTACAAACGACCTAGATTTTTATCAAAATTTAACCAAAGGACGCTATTACTCAATTACCCGAGATTTTTTATTTGATTTTAGTGACGAATTGATGACAGACCATGATTAAGTCAACAACAGTAAGGCTTTAGCTTGTCATCACTTTGTCATCAAAAAATAAAGTGATGACAAAAAAATGATGACAGCAATTCAAAAGTGATGACGTGATGACAAAATGATGACACGTCAACCCTTGTAAATATTAATGCTCCCGCTGTTTGTCATCAATTCATCACTTTTTTCACTTTTTTTAACCCCCTAAAAACACAGCCATGAATACGACCCAAGCAAGAGAAATTCCAATAGAAAAAGTACTCCAAAATTTAGGATGTGAACCTACCAAAACAAATGATAATGACAGTTGGTATTTGTCTCCTTTTCGGATAGAAAAAACAGCTTCATTTAAGCTCAATAAGAAACTAAATCGATGGTATGACTACGGAGAACAAAATGGTGGTAATGTGATCGATTTTGTGATTCTAAAATTTGGATTCAGTGTTACTGAAGCTTTGGATTATTTAAAAAAATTTGAAACTTTTTTTTCTTTTCAAAAGCAAATATCCGAAGTCGTTGACATAAAAAACGAAAATAGTCCGACTATAATTAAAATAATTCCTGTTCAACATTCTGCTTTAATTGAGTATTTAAACCAAAGAGGAATTACAAAATTTAGGAGTGTAAAACAACTAAAAGAAATTCATTATACGATTCAAGAAAAAAAATATTTCGCCCTTAGTTTTGAAAATAATAGCGGAGGATTTGAAGTCCGAAATAAATATGCAAAGCTCTGTTTAAACAAAAAAGACAGTACTACAATCTTAAATAACGGAACTACAATAAGAGTATTCGAGGGCTTTTTTGATTTCCTATCTTTTAATGTTTTTGAAAATTTAGTGATAGATAAAGCAGACTATTTGATTTTAAATTCAGTGGCTTTATTAAACAAAAACACCGCTATTTTATCTAATTATACCGCTATTGAATTGTACCTCGATAATGATGAAGCAGGAGACAAATACACAAGCTTAATTCTAAACCAATTTTCTACAGCTCAAGATTGTAGAACAATATATAACGGATTTAAGGATCTTAACGAATACCATATGTCAGCATGTTTAAAAGAGGATTCTATATAAAGATTAGAAAGAGCAAGAGGGATTCACGCAGTAGCGTGAATATTTTATAAAGTACTGATTTTCAAGGTGTGTTTTTATTTTGTTTTTTAATAATACCACACTTTATACCACAATTGAGCAATGAAGGCAATAAAACAGCTGGTTATTATAATAAACGTACCACAAAATGGATGACAATGAGAAAAGACATAAGAATAAGTGTAGAAGCTAAAAATAAATTTGATGTATTAAATACTAAAGAAAAATTTAGTACAGCCAGTGAATGTATTATACAAATCTGTAATTTTTTTGAAGAAAACAACCTTTCTCCCAAGGATAAAATTGGAGTAAAAACTGCCAATTCTTTCAATGAACTTGAAAAGGTTTTTAAAGTAGAATTAATGTTATTAAAAGAATTTATAAAGACCGATTCTCAAAGTTTACGCAAGCGTCATGGAGCAATTGAAAAAGAATATTTCATACCGCTGAATCGAAAAATTTCTGAAATAGATTCCAAACTCAACATCAAAGAAAACCTCAATACAGAAAATAAAAACGAATTAGAAAAACTTTATTTAAAACAAAAAGAGATAGACGAACTTCAAAAAACGCTTCGAGAAACTTCACGGATTTTAAAAAGAATTAGTGAGAATTTATCAATTGAAAATTTACAAGGGAAGAATTATCCCGTTATTAATTTAGAAGAGTACGAGTTAGAAAACATTGTCAAATACACCGCATTATTATGAAATTAAAAAGAGGGGTTTTGTTTCCCGAAAATCAAAAAGAAGAACCAATTGTAATTTCAGAACAAGAAAGCAATAAAGCAAAAACAAAATCAACTTCAGTTTTTTTTAGCGATACTTTTTCCAATGTAGATTATCAAAAAATGTGGAGGTATATTGGAATTTTCATTATCACACTATTGCTTTTTATAGTTCTAATTTTTGTAATAAACGAATTTAAAAAGGGACAAGAAGAGCAAGTAAAGGAAAAAGCAACACTAGTTCAAGAAGAAATAAACGATTGCTATGGAATGCTGAATGCCCTTAAAACATATAAAGCTTCACGCAAAAGGAAAGAATTTATAAAAAGTAGAATAAATACTAAACTTGATAGCTTGATTTTTGTTCGAGATAATTTAAAAGCACAATAATGCATATTTCATTTACAGCACATCAAGCTTCGGGAAGCACATCGTGTTCGAATTTGATTGAATACTTGGAAAAGGAAAATCAATTACAAGAATCAAACGAAAAATTTTTCAATTCAGAATTCCAATGTACTGATGCTAGTAGTGGAATTGATGGGACAAAAGTACTTAGGGACATTGATACCAATCGTGGTTCTCAAAATTTTGAAAGTTCTAATTTTTATATGCTTAATATTTCACCCAGTGCTAAAGAACTCACACACATGGAAAGTTTGGCCGTTGATACACTAACCAAGAGAGGATTTGATGAAGATTCTAATCGGGAAAACGTATACTATATCGAACAAAAAGATGAACTGATGAAAATTCAGATGAAGCTTTACACACAAGATCTCATGAATGAATATGCCACTAATTTCGGTAGGGAAATATATTGCAATGAAGAAAAGCTCCCTAATGCCGTGGAGAAAAAAGAATTGAATTTAGAAACGGATCAAATATTTGCAGACTATCTTAAAGAAAAAGGAATTGAAGTTGACTCTAAAGAAGAAACAAAATCCAAACAATGGATTGAAGTTAATAACATTCAAATCATTGAACAGAAAGGGAAATCAGCTTTAATTCAATTGGATTTAGAAGAAGGAGGAAAAGCAACTGTTTTTGTTCCTAAAACCGCTTTGCAACTTCAAGAAAACGGAAATTACAAGCTACCCGAAAACGTATACCATGCCAAAGTAAACGAAGTGATTGACAAAAACACTTTGAGTACTATAAATGCTGATTTTAAAAGTGTTTCAGAATTAAAAAACAAAGAGAAGGTTTTTAATTTTTCCATCCAAGACCAAAGATTTAAAGAACCACTCACTTACTCTATTAATCAAAAAGACCTGACTATAAAAAAAGGCGAATATTTTACCTCCGAACATTTGTTAAAAGAAAAGACAAACAAGGCAATACAGAAAGCGATTGACAAAGAATTTGGAAAGGACAAAGAAAGAATCTATCAGGAATTAGCACACAAAAAAGGATTTGATTTATCCACCAGACCATTGACAGGAGATGATTTGCTTTGGTATGGAAAAATTGAAAGTTCAAGAACCTACAAGGCGAATGATAAATTTGCTGTTCAAAATAAAAACACCCTTGATCTAATCAATAAGCTAGAGCAAACCAAGGGAGATAAAAAGGAAATTAAAACACTAAAGGAGAATCTGCATAGAGATAAAGAAACAGGAAAAATTATTGAAGGTGGCGATAAGAAAGGCGGGATGCAAATTCACGCTCACGTAGTCGTTTCACGCCATGACAAAACCATGAAGAATCCACGAAATAAACTTTCTCTTTCGCCACTAGCTAATGCAAAGGAGAGCAGAACCCAGCACGGAGAAAAAATAGGCTTTGATAGAACTGTTTTTTTTCAGAAAGGAGAAAAAGTATTCGATACCAAATTTGAATACGACAGACCCAAAGAGCAAACGTTCAATCATTACAATCAGGAGAAAAAAGAGCTTAAAGGATTGAAAAACGAAATAACAGGACAGGTAAAAGGAAAAGCTACACAATTCTTATTGGAACACTCAGGACTTTCGGAAATCAAACAACAAATAAGCCCTGTAGCCTCTATAAAAAAAGAACTTGGTATTGTGGCAAATATCCCTACCAATTTACCAAAAGGAGTGATTGATTTCGCTTTTAAAACCGTAAGAGCAATGGGTCAAGATATGGGCTATTAATTGCAGTACTAACTTTCAAATAAACAACAACCTTATAAATTTTAAAACATGCCGAAAATTATATTAATAACACACCAAAAAGGAGGCGTTGGTAAAAGCACTCTTACTTTTAATCTTGCACAAAATTTTGCTACAAATTCTAGAGTTGCCGTATTAGATTTTGATTTACAAGGAAGCTTGAGCCAATTAGAAGAATTGGTTACAGATTTTAAAATCATTCCCTATCAAGATAAATTGGAAAGCATTTCAGAGCTGAAATATGATTTTATATTTATAGACACTCCCCCTTATTTATCTAATCATTTAGCTAAATTAATTTCAATATCGGATTTAATTATTGTGCCAACTAAAGCAGGTATTCTAGACCTGCTGGCCATAAAAAGCACTCTTACAATTATTGAACAAGAGCAAAGAACTGCAGATACCTTGGTTGTTTTTAATATGACAAAGCCAAACACGACTTTAACCCTAGACATTTTGATTGGCTTAGAAGAATACAAGGTAAAAATTGCTACTACACATATTAGTGATTTGGTTGCCTTTACCCGCTCAGTGCTGTTAAAAGGGGTTTCAAATGATAAAAATGCACAAAATCAGATTGACCAACTTACAGCAGAAGTTTTAACCAAGCTAATATAAATATAGAAAAATACAATTCTATAAAAATACAAATCTATCATTATGGAAAAACAAAACATCAATGACCTCATTAATAAGGCAAAATCAAGCAATCAGCAAAAAGCAATTCAAAAGATTGTGCCCATTCTTAACAAAGAAGTCGATGAAGTACAATTCTCTTTTTACATAGAAAAAGAGCTTCTTAAAAAATTAAAAATGAAGGCTTTGCAAGAAGACACCAGTATGAAGCAACTGGTAAATGATGCTGTAAAATCATTCCTTGCAGAGTTGTAAAATAAAAAATATGAATTCTATAAAATATTTTCAATTGATGTTAAAGTTCGTGAAGATCTTGTTGAATACTATTTTAAAGTAGAGTAAAAATGAACTAAAATTTCAACCATAAATAGCCAATCATTCATTGGCTATTTATGGTTGATCTTATAAAAGGTTTTAAAAAATAAAAAGATCTTTCAAATCCCTTTTAATAGAATGGAATTCTATTATTTTTTCATAATCGTTTTTCGAAATTTTTCCATTTAAAATATTAGTTGTTGCAATGCTTTCGATATAAAAATATATTGACAACGTGAGTATGTGATGAACCTGTCCTTTAATAAGGAAATTTAATATCACAGAATCTATCGTATCGGGAGAGTTATTTGGATTTGACGATTTAGAGTTTGCTATCAGTCCATTTACTAATGATACTCCGTGTAATAAATCTTCATTTTCACAAAGAACTTTAATCACATTAACTTTTTCTTCTTTGCTGCAGCTGCTCAAAAAATTCTCTATGCAGCTTAAAAAATACATATTATAATTACCATCGATGTTGATTAAAGAATTTACTAATTCCTGTGTTATTGGGATAAATTCAACATCTTGATTTATTTTCTTTTCACCAGTTAAAATTAAATTTACTAATGATTTAATTGGGCTGTAAAATTTTTTGTTTTTCATAATGCCTTATTTTAAGTTAAAAAAAAGGCGCGAGTCTAATGTCAATCGTAACTGAGGCTTGCGACGGCCCGACAACCAGAAAGACTTAGCCCACGCCAATATAAGGCACGGGCGTAAGTCTATCATAAATTGGTTGTCAAATGAAGGTCGCAATTTCAGTTAACCAATACGATAGCTTACGCTTGTTTGTTTGGCAAATTTACAAAATGTTAATGGTTGAAAAAGCTTCTTGATATAATTTAATTCCTCAATTAAATTTTTAATCAAATTCATCTATTAACAAAGTTATTTCCAAAAAATTCTTTAGAGCTTTTTAAAAGAGCTCAAGAATTTTTTAGAATAACTTTTATAATTAAAATTTCTAAGTAACTATTTTGAAAACTTCAATAAATCAACATAATGCATTTAAAATTAATAATTTTATTACGATTAAAATATATTACACTAATTTAATTTTATTCACAATAGCATTAAAAGAAACTAAAGACAAAAAAATCTAGTTTTAAAATACTATTTTTGAAGATTAACAGAATTATATTTAATGTCAACAAAGTTTTTTACGAATAAAGAGACTAATAGTCTAATTAACAAATTTGAAGGAGTTTTTAAAAACCAAAATGTACATTATTTTGATGCACTAATTGGCTATTTTAGAGCTTCCGGTTATTTCAATTTAAGACCTTTTCTTGAAAATGTACCCGAAATTAGAATATTAGTTGGTATAAATGTAGATGATTTATCAGCTGAAGCACAAAGAAAAGGGCAATTATATCTTGAGAATACTGATAAAACCAAAGAAGAGTATCTGAAATTTGTGGCAGAAGATATCGCCAAAGCGTCTTATAAAAAAGAAACAGAAGAAGGTATCATCCAATTTATTGAAGATATTGTTTCTAAAAAAGTAGTTATCAAAGCTCACGGAAAAAGAGCATTGCACGCTAAAATATATATTTTCAGACCTAATCCATTCAACGAACATACAAACGGAAGTGTGATCACTGGCTCGTCAAATTTGACAGAAGCGGGACTTGGAACGAACACAACCTCAAACTATGAATTCAATGTGCTTCTAAAAGACTACGAGGATGTTGTTTTTGCTACCAATGAGTTTGAAGAACTTTGGAGTGAAGCAACAGAATTACTCCCAATTGACATAAAGGGTTTAAAAAAGAAAACATATCTAAATGAGGAAATAACACCTTATGAGGTTTATATCAAGATGCTAATTGAGTATTTTGGAGATTCGATTATTCGTGATAAAATTTCAGGTAAAGATTTACCAGAAGGATATACCAACTTGCAGTATCAAGCAGATGCAGTTGTTGAAGGTTTTGACAAATTAATGAAGCATAATGGTTTTATCCTTGCCGATGTTGTTGGTTTGGGAAAAACAATTATTGCAACCCGTATTATTAAGAAATACATCGAGAAAAACGGATACAATACTAAAGTATTGGTTGTATATCCTAATGCTCTCGAAATCAACTGGAAAACTACTGTGAAAGATTTTGGTTTGAATAACTATATTCAATTTGTTTCAAATGGTAGTTTACATAAAATAATTGATGGTGATAATTTGAATTATCAAAATCCCGAAGAATTTGACTTAATTGTAGTTGATGAATCCCACAAGTTTAGAACTTCTAATTCTAATATGTATGGTCTTTTGGAGTTGATTTGTAAAACACCTAGAATATCTGTTGGTAACGATATTAACCGCAAGAAAAAGGTAATTCTTATTTCTGCAACACCACTGAATAACAAACCGGATGATATCGCTAACCAAATTTATTTATTTCAAGATGCAAGAAAATCGACTATTGAAGGTGTTCCTAACTTACAATCATTTTTTTCACACAAAGCAGAAGAGTATAAAAAATTATATAAAATAAAAAATCACGATGAACTGATTAGAAAGGTAAAAGAAATCTATCTGCCAATTAGAGATAAAATATTCACTGAATTAGTCATCCGTAGAACCAGAGCCGATATAAAAAGTATCAAACGATATAATGAAGATGTTGAAGCACAAGGAATGTCATTCCCTGAAGTAAAAGACCCTCAGAAGATAGAATATGTTTTTGATGACAAACTGGAAAAATTGTTTTTTGAAACGATTAGTAAATTAGTAGAAGATTTAGGATATTATCGATACAGAGCGGTAGAATTCATAAATGAAGAACACGCCGATTTATATGATAATGCTCAGTTAATTTCTAAGCAATTATCAATGATAATGAAGACCCAAATGGTGAAGCGTTTGGAAAGTAGCTTTTTTGCATTCAAAAGTTCTTTGAATAGGTTTTGTGTTTCAAATCAGCGAATGATTGAAATGTTCGAAAAAGATAAAATTTTTATAGCACCAGATATTAGTATTAATAAGTTATATGAAGATGGTAAAGAGGACGATATTGAAAGCATAATTGAAAAGTTAAATGAAAAATCGCCTAAAAACAATACATACGGTGCTTCCGATTTTGACCCACAACTTTTACAAGGATTAAAAAGAGACCAAGAGATATTGAATGATCTTTTTAGTCAATGGAATGTCATTGAATACGATCCGAAAACAACCAAATTTATTGCAACATTAAACGAAACACTGTTAGGTCCAAACAACTTAGAAAAGAAAATAGTTATTTTTTCAGAAAGTAAAGAGACTGTAAATTATTTAGCTAGAGAATTAGAAAATGTTGGTAGAACGGACGTATTAGCTATTAGCGCTGCAAACCACAAACAGAAGTTCAATACCATTCGTAAAAATTTCGATGCAAATTATCCCGAAAAACACGAAAACAATTATAACATAATTATTACTACCGAAGTATTGGCAGAAGGAATCAACTTGCACCGTTCTAATGTAATTTTAAATTATGATATTCCTTGGAATGCAACCCGATTAATGCAACGTATAGGTCGTGTAAATCGTATTGGTACAAAAGCAAAAGAAATTTTAGTCTATAACTTCTACCCAACAGCACAATCAAATGATTTAATTCAATTGAATGAAAAAGCACTAAAAAAATTGCAGGGCTTTCACACTGCTTTTGGAGAAGACAGTAAAATCTATTCTGAACAGGAAGAGTTAATTGAAAGTACTTTAGGTAATTTACAGCCTAAAGAGGAAGTAGATGAGCGTTTACAATACCTTGAAATAGTAAGAGAATTGTTTAATGACAATCATAATGAATACAAGCGTTTACGTGATTTACCAATGAAAAGCCGCGTTGGTCGTTTGGCAGCTACTAAAAATGAAATGGCACTAAAAGTAATGGGGCAAACCATTGAAAACGGAGTGTTGTGTTATTTAAGAAATAACATCAAAGAAGGCTTTTATGTTTGCAATGAAAAGAACTGTGTAGAAATTACTTTTATTCAAGCAGTTAAATTATACGAAGCAACTCCAAAAGAAAAAAGAACGGAATTAATACCCAATCATTTTGACGCTGTTAATTTAGCAACAGCACATTTCAAAAAGGTATATAATACCATTTTTACTACAGATGAGTATGATACTTCTAATCTTTCTGTACAAGAACGAAATTCAGTATTATTTTTAAGCAGTGTTATTGATTTAAAGAGAAGCTTCTCTAACGAGATTTCAGATGATTTTGAAGAGTTGTTAAAAACAGCTCTTAAAATTATCTATATGGGAGTATTTAGAAAATTCAGAAACGAAATAGCCACACTAGCCGCACGACAAAAAAAGAAAAAATTGCCTTTAGCAAAAATAATTTTAGAATTAAATGCGGTAATGAACAATTACCCTATCAAGCAGATTGCTAGAATGGATGCATTACGTTGGGAAAACGAAAAAGAAGAAAACAACCAATTCGAAGAGCCTAAAATTGTAATTACAGAAACCTTTGCCTAATGAAGAGAGAAGAACTTAAAGCCATAGTACAAAACGCATACACTCCAGAAAAGTGGATTAAAACCTTGCAGTTTCTTTCTGGGAGCAAAAACCTATTAACCATTTTATTAGAGCCAAAAGTGGTTGAAATAAAAAGTGCTAAAGCAAAAGAAATAGTTTCTGGAATAGTACAATTAGGGACATTAAAAACTACAGATGGTATTACTTTACCAATTTTTGATGTAACACTACAGGATGGTATAAAAATAGAATACAATCGTGTTGGAGTAAATGATTTACTTAAAAATCATATTCTAAAGGATGCTATTAAAGGGGCTATTGTTACTTTTCATTACAGACAAGAATACAATAAACCTGAATGGCGTTTCTCTTTCATAAGTAAATTTGGTAGTGATTATTTTGCTGAAGCCGAAAGTGTAGAAACCAACCCCAAAAAATACACTTACATTTTTGGAACTTCCGAAGAGCACAGAACGGCTTTAGAAAGACTATACAATCTTGAACAATCACTTTTCAAGTTAGAAAATTTCTTCGAAGCTTTTAATGTAGAACCAGTTTCTAATAATTTTTTTAAAGAATACAAGAATTTCTATAAAGACTTTGTACACGAATTAAACTCTAATCCTGCAAGTAGAGCTGTATTTGAAAGCAAAAAGCTTTCAGATGATGAAGTAGAAAAAAGGATAAGTAATTTTGTCAAACGATTACTTGGTCGCTTGGTTTTCTTGTATTTTCTTCAAAAGAAGAATTGGTTAGGTGCAAAGAATAAAAATTATGATGATGGAGATACTAATTTCCTATTTAATCTTTTCAATTATAATGATAATAGTAAAGATAATTTCTATCAAAAATGGTTAAGTAAATTATTCTTTAATGCACTCAACACACCTAACAGGACAAATGATGGTTTTAAAATGCCTAATGATGACAGCGTTTGGATACCATTTTTAAACGGTGGTTTGTTTGAAGAAAACCAAGAACCAGAAAAACACAGAGAATTAAAATTTCCACCAACTTTATTTGAACTACTTTTTAAGTTTTTCAATAGTTATAATTTTACCATTTACGAGAATAGCCCCGAAGACCATACAGTAGCGGTTGACCCAGAAATGTTAGGCCACATTTTTGAAAATCTGTTAGAAGACAATAAAGACAAAGGAGCTTTCTATACGCCAAAAGAGATTGTGCATTATATGACACAAGAAAGCTTGATTGAATTCCTAAATAACAATTTATCCCAATCAAGGGAAGACGTCGATGATTTAATAAAAAATCATAACTACGAACCTTTTAAGCAAGATTTAAAAAAAATAGACAAACTAATTGACAAAGTAAAAATTTGCGACCCTGCTATTGGTTCGGGTGCCTTCCCAATGGGTTTGTTACAAGAAATTTATACTTTAAAATCAATTCTGCATTATGCTTTAGATAAAAAAACAAAAGATTGGGAACCTGCCAAAATAAAAAGGAACATTATTCAAAACTCTATTTATGGTGTTGATTTAGAACCTGGTGCTGTTGACATTGCAAGGTTACGGTTTTGGTTATCATTAGTAGTGGATGAACCAATTCCACAACCATTACCAAATTTAGATTATAAAATTATGCAAGGAAACAGTGTTGTTGAAAGTTTCAATGGCATTGATTTAAGCAAAGTGGTTTATGGTTATACAACAAATATCACGGAACTTAACCGAGATTTGTTCGGCAATGTCAAAGAAGAACAATTAAATATAACATTTGGTAAAGCCGACATTAGCAACACTATTCAAGAGAAAACTAAAAAGTATTTTACGGCTTCTGTAGTAGAAAAAATAAAATTAAAGGATGATATAAATAATCTTGTTAATGAATTTATTGAGTATAATATTGAATTAAAAGAAAATCAAATAGACCGATTTATTCTTCAAATTGAAACCGAAAATAAAGACATTAATAAAAGAACAAAAACACAGGAACGTAAATATACCGAATGGTTAACCACTAAAGAAAATTTATTAGAAAGCAGAAAGAAACTAAAAGAAATATCAAAAACGGACGACAAACCATATTTTTTATGGCATCTGTTCTTTGCTGATGTATTTGAGAATGGTGGTTTTGATATTGTTATAGGAAATCCACCTTACATAAAAGAATACACCAATCGAAATGCTTTTGACGAATTTAGAAACACACCATACTACCAAGGTAAAATGGACTTGTGGTATGCATTTGCTTGCAAAGGATTAGATTGGCTTAAACAAGGCGGTATTCAGTGTTACATTGCACAAAACAACTGGATAACAAGTTCTGGAGCGTCTATATTACGGAATGAGGTTTTGGCTCATTCTGAAATAAAGACGTTTGTTGATTTTGGAAACTATAAAGTATTTCAAAGTGCTGGTATTCAAACGATGATTTATGTATTGAGAAAAACTATACCAAACGAAAAATATACCACTCGATATTCTAAATTAAATGTTGATAATTTAGATAAAATAGCATTAGACCTATTTTTAACATCAACAGATACTAATATAAAACACGATAATTTTGAAAAAATTGATTTTGAATTTATAACTGAAAATTATGTAGATGGATATATTTCGTTTTCAAATGATATTAATGTTAACATATTAAACAAGATTGAAAGTGTAAACCATTTCAAATTAAATGAAAAGGAAATTGCTCAAGGAATTGTACCAAATCCTGACATTGTTAATTCCCGAAACATAAAGAAGTTTTCGGAACTTGAAGTAGCTAATGGAAAAATTAATGTTGGCGATGGAGTTTTTGTTGTGAAAAAGAACACATTTGAACATTTAACTGAAACTGAAAAAAAATACATAAAGCCAATATTTGAACCTAAAGAAGTAAGCAGATATAAGTTTATTGAAAATTATGAATATGAAATATTATACATAACTAAACACAATTATAAAAATGATGCGCCAAATCTTCTTAAACATTTGCATAAATATAAAAGCATAATGGACGAGAGAAGAGAAAATCAAAATGGTAGATTAGACTATTATCATTTACATTGGTCTCGTGATGAAAAGTTTTTTAAAAGTGGAGAAAAAATATTGTGTGTTAGAAAATGTGACAAACCGACTTTTATTTATACTGAAGAGATGGCTTATGTTATGATGGCTTTCAACATCATAAAAACAGAAAGAGCTAATTTAAAGTTTTTGACAGGATTACTAAATAGTAAACTTGTTGCTTTTTGGTTGAAAAACAAAGGTAAAATGCAAGGACACAATTATCAAGTTGACAAAGAACCTATTTTAAATATTCCAATTATAAATACCGATAAACAAAAAACGGTAGCAACTTTAGTAGATTATATTTTATTAGTACATCAACCAGAACAAGCCGAGTTAATTAAATATATTGGAAATGATTTAATAATACACTCTATTGAAGAGGTTATAAATCAAGTAATTTATGAGTTGTATTTTAATGATGAAGAAGAAATACAAGAATTAAAAGTTTTAAGCTATTTAGAAGACCTAAAACCAATTTCAGCAAAATATACCAAAGCCGATAATCAAATTGTAATCGACTTTTATCATTGGTTAAACGAACAAAGAAACCCTATTAGAACCGTACTTTTAAAGGCAAATATTGTCAGTAAAAATATCATAGGAATAATTAATTCAATCGTTAGTTAATGAAAATAACAGAACTAATATTACACAATTTTAAGTTTTTTACCGGAACAGAGAACATATTAAAAATAGACTCAAAAAATGTACTTATTTGGGGAGAAAACGGAAGTGGTAAGTCATCAATATATTGGGCGATTTATACATTGCTTCAATGCAGTTATAAAAATAAGGATGGTATTGATGCCTATTTTACAGATGGTCACGAAAAAAACTTAATCAATATTCATGCAGATGCTGGCGACCCATCGTTCGTTCAAATGAATTTAGACAATGGTGCTAATTATAAAATAGCACTTGGCGACAGAAGCGTTATTGATGATGAAACAATTCAATTAAGTGCAGTCAGTAGTGACTTTATAAATTACCAAGTATTAGCAAGTTTTCTTAATTTTTACCACAGAGACAATCCTGTTTTATTTGGTATGTTTGAAGAAGAAGTTTTTAGATATTTACAGTTTGCTACAATCCAACCTTATGAATTTGCTTTTTATGATGAAGCTTGGGCAGAATTAGAAAAAGAATTAGAAAAAGATCCTGATACCAATCGTTATCCAAACAGACAATCAACAACAATACTCAATAAAACCAATCTAAAAAATGCTTTTAATATTCAATTAAAAACATTGATTGGAAATGCCACAACTACCGCAAACAGAATACTAAAAGATAATTTCAATTATGATATTGAAATCGAATTAGAATATCGAGAATATGATTTTGAAGTGCTAAAAGGTAATTCAGAAGTTGTCTATACTCGACCAGAAATATTTCTTAAAATCAGAAAGTATTATGGGAAAGAAGATGCTGTAAAAAAACCACATTCCTTTTTAAACGAAGCCAAAAAAACAGCTATTGGTTTAGCTATTAGATTGGGTATATTAGAAAGAAGATTACTTGATGACAAATTAAATGTATTGGCTTTAGATGATTTATTAATTAGCTTGGATATGAGCAATAGAGAAGTTGTTTTAAAATTACTTTTAGAGGAATATCAAGAAAGATATCAATTGTTAATTTTTAGCCACGACAAACAATTTTTCAATATAGCCAAACACAAGATTGAAAATAGTGCAGATAAAGCCAAGTGGCTATTTTGGGAGTTTTATGTAAACGAAAAAGACCCTGCAAAACCACAACCTAAATTTTTTGATAGTAAAAGTCAGTTAGCAATTGCTTACAGCCATTTACAAGAGAATGATTATCCAGCAGCAGCAAATTATTTAAGAAAGTATTGTGAAGAGATTATTGAAAAGTATATACCTGAATATTGTTATGCAGTCATTACTAAAGAAAAATCAAATAAAAACAATACGTTAGATAGTATGTTGACTAATTCAGCTATTTTTTTAGATAGAATAAATCAACCAATTGCAAAGGCTCTAATCGTACATATAAAACAATTTGTTGAAATGATGTTAAATCCTTTATCTCACACAGAAAGAGGAATTGATAGACATAAGGGTGAAATTAAAGCTGTTATAGCTATTTTAGAAAACTTAGAAGTAATCTTATCACAGATAAATTTTAAAAAGACTAACATTTTGCCAATAAATACGGAACTTTTTTTAAATCTAATTAAGGATGCAAATAATACTTTTAAAATTCAAATCAATTTAAGAGAAGATTTATTCATTTACGATGACAACGGAACAGTTAAATTATCTAAATGTTTGACAGATAGTATTCAATATTCGCATTACGAAACTGGACAAGAAGATAAAACCGGGGAATTCAAAATGCATCAAAATAAAGAGCTGGAAGCATCATATAATGATATTACAACATTCCATGCAATAAATGTTCCGTTAATCGCTAATTGGGAAACATTATTCACATTAAGTGATGGCACAACATTAGTAAATTTAATGGTATTATGATTAAAAACACAAATACTTTAATCGATTTTTCTAATCTTGCTCAAACTATCCTAAACCAAGAAACGAGGTATCAAGCCAATAAAAAGATGATTCAAGCTATTTTTAAAACACCAAGTGTTACTTTTAAGATACTATTCAGTTTCGGTTAACGGTTATTGATAGTTATTATTCTACTCAAATGAGTAAGCGTTTGTATGGTATTGAAGATATTGCAAACGAATTACTTAAATACAGCGATGATACTTTAATACTTGAAATTGCTATATTTTTACAAAACCCAACAGAAGGCATAATAAAAGCTTCTTCTTCATAATTTTATCATACTCAGAAGAATAGTCGTTTGAAGCTATTTCAACCAAAATCCCAGCTCTTTTTCCGTGTACTAATACAATTGCTTCTCTAATGATTATTGGGTTAGAGTTTAAAAAATATAAACAAAATTGTTTACATTTGTAGTATGAATACATTAATAGAAAAATACAAAGGCATCCACCCAGGAATACTATTGGAACGCTTACTTAAGAAAAAAGCGATTTCACAGCGTCCTTTTGCAATTTCTATTGGTGAACATCCGCAAACATTAAATGCCATCACTAAAGGCAAAAGGAAGCTCAATATAGCTCTGGCTTTAAAGATTGAGGAAAAATTAAGTTTAGAAGAAGGATCTCTTGCTCTTTTACAGACCTATTTTGACATCAAAGAAGAAAAAAGCAAAACAAAGCAAAATACTCCAGATCTAACGCTTTTAAGAAAATCTTTATTTTGGGATACTGACATTTCTAAAATAGATTGGCAAAAACAAAGCATAGCAGTTATCAAACGAGTATTTGAACGTGGTAATGCTATTGAAATGAAAGAAATTAAACGTTTTTATAAAAGTGATCAAATAAAAAAAGCACTTGATGAAACAATTCGTAAGCCTTACACTATTTACAAAAATAAAGAAAACATCTAATGCTATATTATAATACTGTAAACGGTTTATTGAAAAATAGTTTAATAAAATTAATGCAATCTGATGTATTCAATGATTTTAGGCTTGTTGGTGGTACAGCATTGAGTTTACAAATTGGTCACAGAGAATCGATTGATATTGATCTATTTAGTGATTCAGAATATGGAACATTAGATTTTAATGCCATTGAAAACTATTTAAAAGCAAACTTTGAATATGTCGATTTTTCAAATACAATTCCAGCAATAGGAAAGTCTTATTTTATTGGAGAAAACAAAGATAACACGGTAACACTTGATGTGTAATTACACTGATTCATTTATCCAATCTCCTATTGAAGTTGATGGTATTAGAATGGCAACTATTGAGGAAATTATTGCAATGAAAATTGATGTTGTACAACGAGGAGGAAGAAAAAAAGATTTTTGGGACTTACATGATTTATTGCAATCATACAATACCAATCAAATGTTAGATTTATATGAACTTAGATATCCTTATACACATGTTGTATGCTATAATAGAAAAACTGAACGATGAAAAAATATTTATTAATTATTTGTATGTTAATTGCAATTTCTTGCCAGAAGAAAGCAAGCGTCAAGGAAACAAACATTGAGAATTCAACATTACCAAAAAATGAAAATAGAATTGTAGAAACAATTTCCGAAAAGAATACAGATATTGAAAGTGTACAAAATATTGACCGACCAAAACAGAGTGAAATAATAAAATCGAAATATGATTCTAAATTACTTTTTGGAATTTGGACATATGACCCAAAAGGTCCACATGCAGATTTTGAATTGACTAAAAAATCATTTTATGTTGTAGACTATGATGGTGATGGAGATATGCCTTACATAATAAACCAAGATACAATCAGAGTTTACTACAATGATTATGTTAGTGTTGGTATAATTAAAAATGCTACAAAAGACACTTTGAAAATTGACTGGGACGAAAGCGGAATAACAAATTATGTTAAGTGGAAAGGATAATTACAGCATACAACAGCCATTTAGCAATATTGCGAATTTTGTGGTGAATTCACGTTTACGTTTCGCAAGAAATTTTATCTTTAACAGAAAATAATCCGTTACGAAGTTCGCAACATCGCTAAGTGGCGAAACGTTAGTGGCAAGTTTGGCGCAGAAGAAGAACGAATATATATATGGTTAAAATACAAATGATTAACCACCTGAAAAATGCATAATATAACTCTTATTTCAACTAATCATAAGGAAAGTGGAAAATGTAATTCTGATGAATTATATAAAATCATCGAATCTATAAATCCAGAAGTGATTTTTGAAGAACTGCCAAGCGAAAGGTTTGATGACTATTACAATGGTATTCTGACTTATGAAAGTCTTGAAGTAAAATGTATCAAAAAGTATTTACAAAACTATAGAATTAAACACCTCCCAGTCGATATTGCTAATCCAAATCGGTCTTCCATTGAAATTTTGATGTTTGAAAAATTTGAAAGAGACGCTGAATATATAAAATTAAAGAGCGAACACAACTTATTAAAATCACATAAAGGTTTTGGTTATCTCAATAGTGATAAATCTATAGATTTAGTTAAGAAATGGACTCTTGTAGAAAAAAGAATTTTAGAATCTGCTACAAACAAAGATATGTTTCTTCATACATACGAATTATTTTTCGAAGATGTTTATAATCGAGAAAATGCAATGCTTCAAAATATTTACAATTACAGCAAAGAAAATGAGTATAATCAGGCTGTATTTTTACTTGGTTGCGGTCATAGAAAATCAATAATCGAAAAAATTATAGAATGTGAAAAAAAGTCAGAAATTAAATTGAATTGGACGATATTTGGTAACGAATAAAAAAACTGCCACTAATAGCCGTTACACGAGATTTGGGCATTTGGCTTAATTTAAAAAAGGTTCTATATTTGGAAAATTTGTGCATAATGAAAAAAACTTGCATCTTTAATCCCAAACCTCGTGTAGCGCCAGAACGATAGGGAATTAATCATCCAAAACTTCACATCCTTTCAACAAGCGGAAGAAGATTTTAATCCTATTTGTTTCAAAGGTAAATATTGGGAATTTATAAAGGAAGATTTTGAAGAAGTCATTAATGAGTTTAAAAAAGCATAATTTCTTTTTGACAGCTTTAATACAGTTTTTCTATTATGAAACATCCCCAGTCTACTTTTCATTAACTTCAAATACCTGGCTTTCATTTCAGTAGAAAGAAAAGAAATATCAAGCAGCCCCTTCCATTTAGGAGTTGCTTTTATCTTTAAATTTACTTTCCATATACTCCTGATAAAATCAAAACGACTTTTTTACTTTTATAACAATAAAACACCCTTAAATTATATTGAAACACATATAATTTAGGTCTAAAAAATTATTTTATATTGAAATACATATAATATATATTTTTTTACTATTTTTATATCCAAAAGCATATAATATGGATTCAATTGCCAATTTTGTAAAAACAAGACGTAAACAAGCTAATCTTACTCAAGAAGAGTTTGCTATGAAAGCAGGTGTTGCATTAACAGTCATTCGAAAAATAGAACAAGGCAAAGAGAATTTAAGCTTGTCTAAAGTGAATCAAGTTTTAAAAATGTTTGGTCATTCTGTAGGTCCAATAATTGAAAAGTAAGATGAGACAAGCTATAATAAAATATAATAATCAAAGAGCAGGGGTATTAAGCGAACAAGATAGTGGAGAATATAATTTTGTTTACGATACTGAATATTGTGCAAATCACCCCGACGACTTTATTACTTTTAATATGCCCGTACGCACACAAACCTATACAAGCAAGTATTTATTTCCTTTTTTTGATGGGTTAATTCCTGAAGGCTGGCTGTTGAATATAGCTGCAGAAAGTTGGAAAATTAATAAAAATGACCGAATGGGATTGTTATTGGCTTGTTGCCAAAATAGTATTGGTGCGGTAAGTGTTCACCCTTTAATTCAAAGTGAAAATGCGTAGATGTTTGTATTGCTATCAGGAACTTGAAGATGATAATAACGACTATTATCACGCAAAATGTAATAAAGCATTTTATGGTACAAGTAAAGCTCCAAGTCTTCCCTACCGATTAGAAGATATGGCTAAACTTGCAAAAGAAGCCATTGAACTATCCATAACCGTTCCTGGTGTACAGCCAAAATTATCTTTGAGTTTAATACAATCAAACTTAGAAGAGGGACAATCAGGACGTTTAACTATAATGGATGCTCTGGATGGAAATTACATTTTAAAACCACAAAATCAGTTATATGAGCAAATGCCTGAGAACGAGCATTTATCTATGAAATTAGCTGAATTATTTAACATTAACGTAGTTCCTCATAATTTGATTCCCTTGGCTTCGGGCGAATTGTGCTATATAACAAAGCGTATTGACCGACCAGCTCCCAATGCTAAAATACATATGATTGATTTACTGCAAATAGCAGAGCTTGAAGACAAATATAAAGGAACAATGGAAATGGTAGCTAAAACAATAGGAGAATTATCTGCAAATACCCTGCTAGACAAATTGCGCTTTTTTGAATTGGCAGTTTTTAATTATATCATTGGAAATAATGATATGCACTTGAAAAATTTCTCCATGTGGCATCCAAATTTAAGCTGGGAACTATCGCCTGCCTATGATCTATTAAATGTAAAAATCATATTACCAAAAGATGATGAAGATACAGCTTTATTGTTTGGAGGAAAAAAGAAAAATTTTACTAAAAAATATTTTGATCGATTTGGAGCTGTTTTAGAATTAAATGAAAAACAAGTTAATTTTGTCTACATGAGATTAGAAAAATGGCGTCTAAAAGCAATTGAACTTATTCAACAATCTTTTTTGGATGATGAAAAAAAGGACAATTACACTGCATTAATCGAGAAAAGGACACAACTATTTCTTTCTGAAAAATAAATTATAATTTATTTTCACTAGCACTAAATAACACAATAACGACAAACAACTACACCTTTCGTACACCTCTACCTCTCCCATTCCTTTAATTATAAGGATTATTACTTATTGTATCGGGAAGTAATAAGCACTTTTGTTAGTGATGATGCCCAAAGTATAGCAAAGCGATTAGGAATCATTTTATTTCGCTTATGTATGATATTTACAGCCATCCGTAAGTTTGACACAAAGGACCATCACATAGAAGTGTATTGCTCGGATAGTGATTTTGAAACCGCTTTAACGCTAATAAAAACCTATTTGCAGCACAGTATCATTATGTTCGAAAACTTACCAAAACAAGAAGAAGGCGGTGTTTTTAAATCAGGGCAAAACAAAAAATTATTCTTTGATGCCCTACCCCAAAGATTCAGTCGTGGAGAAGCAGTTGAGATAGCTAAAAATTTTAATATAGCCGAAAGAACAGCGGGCACTTTTCTAAAATCCTGCTTAGGTAAATACTTACAACAGCCTGAATATGGGGTGTATGAAAAAAATTAGTTATTCAAGACACAAAAAAACACTACAAATTAATTCAAATTTTATATACAATCACCCATTTTTTAAATGATAAATATCACTAAAAGTAGGTATAGTAAAATCCTACAAAATAGTGTTAATTTGCTTTTCACCTACAAAAACAAATTAAATACTTAATAAATCAATTCAAAAAAGGAAGCGCTTTATGGTTTCCATCATTAATGCTAATAAAATATTCAATACTTTAGCAACTGAATTTGTAAAAATTCGTAAAAACATTTCTTAAATACCAAACAATACCAATGGCTAAAATAGATACTAGCACTTTTGAACAAAAACTCTTTAAATCAGCAGATAAACTGCGTAAAAATATTGATGCTGCCGAATACAAACATGTAGTTTTAGGTTTAATTTTCTTAAAATACATCTCTGAATCTTTTGGAGAATTATACGAAAAACTTCAAGCCGACCAATATTCAGACCCTGAAGACAGAGACGAATATCTAGCGAAAAATACATTTTTTGTGCCTAAAGAAGCACGTTGGAGCCACATTCACGCCAATGCGAAGCTTCCAACCATTGGGCAAACCATTGACGAAGCCATGCAAGCCATTGAGAACGAAAATAAAGAACTAAAAAACGTACTCCCTCAAGTTTACGGTAGAGCCAATCTCGACAAAACATCCTTAGGGGAATTGATTGATTTGATTTCGAACACCGAGCTTGAAGCCGAAAACCTAAAATCGAAAGACCTTTTTGGGAGAGTGTACGAATACTTTTTGGGAGAGTTTGCCAATGCCGAAGGTAAAAAAGGCGGACAATTCTATACCCCAAAATCAATTGTGAAATTGATGGTCGAAATGATCGAACCCTACAAAGGCCGTGTCTATGACCCTGCAAGCGGTAGCGGTGGTATGTTTGTTATGAGCGAAAAGTTTGTTACAGAACACAGCGGAAACATCCAAGACATTACCGTTTATGGACAAGAAAGTAACCAAACTACTTGGAAACTGTCTAAAATGAATCTTGCCATTCGCAACATCAACTCCAAATTTGTGGCGTGGAATACCGAAGGTACATTCCTGAAAGATGCCCACCCCGACTTAAAAGCCGATTTCATATTAGCCAACCCACCTTTTAACCAAAGCGAATGGGGAATGGATATTTTGCAAGAAGACGGTCGCTGGAAATACGGCACACCACCAAGCGGAAACGCCAATTACGGCTGGATGCAGCACATGTTGTACCACCTTGCACCACGAGGCGTTATGGCAACGGTTTTATCTAACGGTTCGTTGAGTTCTAATACCTCTGGCGAAGGCGAAATTCGTAAAAACTTAATAGAAAACGATTTAGTAGAATGTATTGTAGCCTTACCGAAACAATTGTTTTACAACACCGGTATTCCCGCATGTATTTGGTTTTTACGCAGAGAAAAAGCCAACCACAGCCGTGAAGTACTGTTTATTGACGCTAGTGAACTAGGTTTTATGAAAGACCGA
This sequence comes from Flavobacterium crassostreae, assembly GCF_001831475.1. NCBI lineage: Bacteria > Pseudomonadati > Bacteroidota > Flavobacteriia > Flavobacteriales > Flavobacteriaceae > Flavobacterium > Flavobacterium crassostreae. The sequence goes on from NZ_CP017688.1 coordinate 2,170,100, forward strand.
GTACACCGTGATTTGGCTCATGAAGACATGGACTTAATTACAACTACGTATCACAATTGGCGTAAAAGTGAAAACTACCACAACATCAAAGGTTTTTGCAAATCTGCAACTATTGCCGAAATAGAAAAACACAACCATGTTTTAACACCAGGGCGTTATGTAGGCATTGAAGCCGTAGCAGACGACGGAATCCCTTTTGAAACCAAAATGGAAGCATTGACTACTACCTTAAAAGAACAAATGGACAAAGAAGTAGCACTGAATAACGAAATAGCTACACAATTAGCTAAAATTGGATTATCGTTATGAGTGAAGTGAAAAACATACCTGAGGGTTGGGTGGAATCATCCTTGAGTGAAATTGCCCTAGTAAATCCAAGAGAATCAATATCTAAAGGATCTATTGCAACAAATATTCCAATGGACTGTATAGATTCATTTTCAAAAAAGATTCAACGCTATTATTCAAAAGGATTTGAAGGCGGTACAAAATTTAGAAACGGTGATACTTTATTAGCAAGAATAACACCTTGTTTAGAAAATGGAAAGACCGCTTTTGTAGATATTCTTTACGAAAATGAAATTGGATTTGGATCAACTGAATATTTAGTTTTTAGAGAGATTAAAGAAAAAAGCGATAAGCATTTTATATATTATCTTTCTATTTCACCAAGATTTAGAGAAATTGCAATAAAAGCAATGAGTGGAACTTCTGGAAGACAGAGAGTTCAAACAGATATGCTAATAAATCACAAATTTTATCTTCCAAAATATGAAGAACAAAAATCCATAGCCGCAATCCTAACCGCTTTTGATGATAAAATTGAATTACTACAAGCCCAAAACAAAACCCTAGAAGAAACGGCACAAACTATTTTTGCTGAATGGTTTGGGAAATATCAAATTGAGGATGAATTGCCTGATGGTTGGAGAGTTGGGAAGTTATCAGAAATAGCAAATTTAAAATCTGGTTTTGCATTTAAAGCAGAAGATTTTATTGAAGAATCAAATTATAAAGCAATAAAAATTAAAGATTTAAAAGGAAATGGAAACATTAGTTTAACTGATGTTTCAGCAATTACCGAAGAGATTACAAAATTGGACAGAGTTCAATATTTCAAATTAAATGAAGGAGATATTTTGTTAGCAATGTCTGGAAATACTACAGGTAAGATTGGTGTTTTACCATCATCAGACAATGAAATTTATTTAAATCAGCGAGTTGGTAAATTTTTTATGAAGCAAAATAAATACAATAGCTTCTTGTATAATTTTTTAATGTCTGGTTCTTTTGAAGAGAAAATATTAGCTATGGGATACGGAAGTGCTCAACCAAATATCAATCCAAGTCAGATTGAAAATATTGAGATTATATATCCTGATGAGACCAAAATGATTGATTATTTAAATATTTCAAATCCAATTTTTGAAAAAGTATTAAAAAACAACACCCAAATCCAAACCCTCACCAAAACCCGTGATGAATTATTACCAAGATTAATGAGTGGAGCCGTGCGGGTAAATGAATTTAAAAAATAAACCTATGAAAGATAAATCTATAATTCGTTCTTCATCGGCAGAATATCTAACATTTATTGCCGCAACTGGCCAAGGTGGTGTAGAGGCAGTTTATGCAGATGAGAATATTTGGCTTTCCCAAAAAATGATGGGAGCGTTATATAATGTAAATGTAAGAACCATTAACGATCATCTTCAAAAAATATTTAACGACAGTGAATTGCAAAAAGATTCAGTTGTCCGAAATTTTCGGATAACTGCCACAGACGGTAAAAACTATAACACACAGCACTATAATCTCTCTGCAATTATTGCAGTGGGTTACAAAGTAAATTCAGAACGAGCCATACAATTCCGAAAATGGGCAACAACAATCGTACAAGAGTTTACCATAAAAGGGTTTGCCATGGACGACGAGCGGTTGAAAAACGATGGCACTATCTTGGGTAAAAAATATTTTGAAGAGCAATTGCAACGCATCAGAGAAATACGGTTGAGTGAACGAAAATTTTATCAAAAAATAACCGACATATATGCAACTGCCATAGATTATGATTTGAATGCAATAAGTACCAAACGTTTTTTTGCAACGGTTCAAAACAAACTACATTGGGCAATACACGGTAAAACCGCAGCCGAAGTTATTGTAGATAGAGCTAACCACCAAAACGAAAACATGGGATTAACCACATGGAAAGATGCTCCAAAAGGTAAAATTCAAAAATTTGATGTAAGTGTTGCTAAAAATTATTTATCAGAAAGCGAAATGCAACAATTACAACGTTTAGTGTCTGCTTATCTTGATATTGCTGAAGATATGGCAATTAGACAAATACCCCTAACTATGGAAGATTGGGAAAGTAAATTGAATAAATTTATTGAAGCTACCGATAGAGAAATATTGCAAAACACAGGCAAAGTAACCGCAGAAATTGCAAAAGCGCATGCCGAAACCGAATTTGAAAAATACAGAATAATTCAAGACCGATTATTCGAAAGTGATTTTGATAAGGCAATAAAACGATTACAAGACAATGAATAATTTAACCGAAAACCACATAGAACAAGCACTAATTGGGCAATTGCAACAGCAAGGCTACACCTATTTTTATGGTCCTGATATCGCACCTTACAGCAACAATCCCCAAAGAGAAAACTTTGCTTCGGTTGTTTTAGAGAATCATTTTAAGGATTGTTTGAAAAAACTAAATCCTAACGTACCTGAGTCGGCTCGAGTGGAAGCATTTCAAAAAGTCATAAACTTGGGTACCGAAGATATTATGGAAAACAACGAACGTTTCCATAACCATCTAACCAATGGCGTTACAGTAGAATATACAAAAGGCGAAAATACTATTGGTATTCCGGTTACATTATTAGATACTGAAAATATAGAGAATAATAGTTTTTGGGTTGTCAATCAATTAGTAGTCAAAGAAAACAACACCGAAAAACGGTTTGATGTTGTACTATATATCAACGGTTTACCCTTAGTTTTTATAGAATTAAAAAATGCTGCCGATGAAAAAGCAACAGTACTAAAAGCATTTCAACAAATACAAACCTATAAAAAAGCGGTTCCTAGTGTTTTTTATTACAATGCACTTTGTATCATTTCTGATGGTATCGATGCCAAAGCATCAAGCGTCTCTGCTCCTTTTTCCAGATATTTACCTTGGAAAGCGCCTAAGCATAATGACAGCGAAGTAAAAACCGAGTTGCAAATTCTAACGCAATATATGTTAGATAAAAAAACGTTGGTAGAACTCATTCGCTACTGTACTGTTTTTGAATCGGACGAAATAAAAGACCAGAAAACAGAATTAATTTTTCAAACAAAAGTTAAAAAAGTAGCGGCTTATCATCAATATTACGCAGTGCAAAAAGCCGTAGCACAAACCATACGAGCGACACACAGTACAGATGGCGACAGAAAAGCAGGTGTAGTTTGGCACACACAAGGAAGTGGAAAGTCATTAACAATGGTTTTTTATAGCGGACAAATTATTACGCATCCACTAATGGAAAACCCAACCATTGTAATGCTTACAGACCGCAACGATTTAGACGACCAATTGTTTGGCACCTTTGGTAATTGCGTGGGTTTACTGCGTCAAAAACCCATTCAAGCCCAAAATAGAGAACACATTAAGGAACTATTAAAGGTTTCGGGTGGTGGCGTAATCTTCACTACTATTCAAAAATTCTCTCCAGAAACAGGTAATGTTTACGATACTTTATCCGAACGAACTAACATAGTTGTAGTTGCTGACGAAGCGCACCGCAGTCAATATGGTTTTGCAGGAAAAGAAGTTGAGACCGAAAAAGGTATGGAAACCCGCTATGGCAATGCAAAGTATTTGCGTGACGCCTTGCCTAATGCTTCTTACATAGGGTTTACGGGAACGCCAATAGAAAAAGAAGATAAATCAACACCAGCAGTTTTTGGGGATTATATTGATGTTTATGACATCAAGCAAGCCGTTGACGATGGAGCAACAGTGCCTATTAGTTATGAATCCCGTTTAATAAAAATTAAACTAGACGATGCGACCACAGCAACCATCGATGCTGAAATTAATGCCATCGCTGATGCTACTGAGGAACAATTAGAAAAAGCCAAACAGAAAGTGGCTACTATTGATGCAGTTGTAGGGCATCCAGACCGTTTGAAGGATATTGCCAAAGACATCGTTACCCATTTTGAAAAACGTCAAGAAGTGTTTGAAGGAAAAGCGATGATCGTTTGTATGACAAGAACGATTTGCGCCAAGCTTTATCAAGAAATTATAACCTTAAAACCAGATTGGCATAATACCGATCAAGACAAGGGGAAAATAAAGGTTGTAATGACCAGCACTTCAGATGATGTTGCATTGTTACAACCACACCATACCACAAAAAAACAGCGTAAAGATTTAGCAACAAGGATGAAAGATCCTAGCGATGAACTAAAACTCGTTATTGTTAGGGATATGTGGCTTACTGGATTTGATGCACCAAGTTTGAATACGATGTATGTTGATAAAAAAATGCAAGGTGCTAATTTGATGCAAGCCATTGCAAGAGTAAACCGAGTTTATAAAGACAAACCAGGAGGATTGATTGTAGACTACATTGGTATTGGTCAAGATTTAAGAAATGCGATGGCAATTTATTTGCAAAGTGGCGGTGAAGGAACACCAATATTTGATATTAAGGAAGCTATTGCAGGGATGAAAGAGAAGTTTGAAGTGGTAGAGCAAATGTTTAATGGCTATGACTTTAAAGTGTATTTTAAATCAGAAACCGCTCAAAAGCTACAAGTATTATTAGGAGCTCAAAACTTTATTCTTTCGAGTGAAAAATTAAAAGAACGATTCTTAAAAGAAGTAACTTTGTTATCAAGACTATTTGCAATGTCTATCCCTAGTCCTGATGCTGACAGGATTAAAAATGGTGTAGCGTTTTTTCAAGCCGTAAAATCAAGAATAAATAAGTTTTCTAGTAATGGCGTGAAATCAGATTATGAAGTAGAAACCGCTATAAAACAAATCGTAGACGAGGCACTTTCAAGTGATGGCGTTATTGATATTTTTGAAGCTGCAGGAATCAAAGCGCCATCTGTTGGTATTCTATCCGATGAATTTTTGTTGGAAGTAAAAAACATGCAACAAAAAAATGTTGCGTTTGAACTACTCAAAAAATTATTAAGTGACGAAGTAAAAGTTCGCAAAACAAAAAATCTAGTTCAAGGAAAAAAGTTTTCTGAAATGCTAGAATCAGTTGTAAAGCGGTATCACAACAATCAGATAGACTCAGCACAAGTTTTAGCAGAGCTCTCAGATATTGCCAAAGAAATGCAATTAGAGGATAAAAAGTCAGATGATTTAGGTTTAACAGCTGCCGAATATGCTTTTTACAGTGTTTTAAAAGACAATGACTCTACATCTTTCTTAGAGGATGACAAAATGAAAGATTTGATTCATACTATAGTTGATGTAATCAGAAAAAATGCAACAGTAGATTGGAGTAAACGAGATGACGTAAGAGCGCAATTGCGATTAACAGTAAAGAAAATCTTAATGCGTTATGGTTATCCTCCAGACGTTGCTAAAATGGAAGCGGACAGAGTAATTGCTCAAAGCGAAAGCTTGGCAGATGTTTTTTCCAGACAATAATATTCAACAAGTTTAGATTTATCACAATCGGATTTGATTCGTAATTTCATATTAATGGACTTACCTCCAAAAGACCAAAACAGAATTTTTGAAACCATCTGGAACCCTATTGAAGAAAATGCAAAAGACCTAATAAAACAAAGCTCCTTAGTTTCAGAATTCATAAGAGATTACCTAACGCTACGCAATAAGAAAATACCCAATAAAAACAAAGTTTACGCAGAGTTTAAAAGCCTGTATTCAAACAAAAAAGAGGATGCTTTTTTGACCCCTATAAAACAAGACTATTATTGAAAAGTAAACGTTAAGTTTCTATATTACATAAATTAAATGCGGTGAACAACAACCCTATTCATCGCATTTTTTTGGCAGAAATTATAAAAACATCCCCATTCTACTTTCCAACAAATCCAAATATTTCTCCTTCATTTCAATGGAAAGAAAAAAAATTTCAAGCAACTCCTTCCATTTTGGCGTGGCTTTATTGATTTGTTTCAAAATAGTTGCTAGTATCTTTTTATAAAAACAGGATCGAATATAAATTAATATTAAAATACTTTGTATTCCAGAAACTATTTTAAGAAGAAAAATCAAAGAAAACAAACGGAATTATGCTTATATTTAGAACTTTTGTTTGGAAGTCGGATATATTAAAAATTACAACCACTAGATTTAAACCATAAAAAATGACCACTAAAAACACCAATACTACCAACTACACTGCGGATATCTTGGGTTCAGGTTTTGAAAAATTAACGCTACTATTTCCAGACGATTATGAGGGCAAAGTACACGCCACGCTAGTTAGACGCAAGAGTAACTTGCAAACTACCAAAGCAATATTGTACATCCATGGGTTTAATGATTATTTCTTTCAACAACAAATGGCCTTAAAATTCAATGAACAGGGCTATCATTTTTATGCTCTAGATTTAAGAAAATATGGCCGTTCTTTGTTGCCGCATCAAAAACTCAATAACGTGCGTTCTCTCTCAGAATATAATGCCGAGATAGATACTGCCTTACAAATTATCCAATCCGAGAACAACCAACAACTTATCCTAAAAGGCCATTCTACCGGCGGTCTCATAATAACCAATTATGCTATAAACCATCCAAATAGCATTTTGTTTGATGCCTTGATATGTAACAGTCCATTTTATGAATTTAATTTAAATTACATAGAACGAAAAATAGGCATTCCGTTGCTATCCTTTTTGGGCAAGTATTTTCCGAATATTGCAGTAGATGCAGGTTTATCTAATTTGTATGGCTATAGTTTACACCAAAAAAAGCATGGCGAATGGATCTATTCTCTCGCTTGGAAACCTCATGCTATTCCAAAAGTCAATTTAGGTTTTTTGAGAGCCATACATCTAGCCCAAAACAACATCCAAAACCACCCTAAATTAGGGGTTCCTATGTTGGTTCTGTACAGCAGCCGTTCTATTTTTGAAAAAAAATGGTCCGAAAATTTCTTGAAAAGCGATGCCGTTCTAAACGTGAAACATATTGAAAAATACGCCAAGCAAATTAACGGAAACGTTGCCACTTGTGAGATACAAAATGCCTTACATGATGTACTATTGTCTGCTAAACCAGTACGAGAAAACGCCTACCAAAAAATAGCTGCTTGGTTAGAAACACTACCCAATACAACTCCAAAGACCCAGTAGAGGCTTTATTCCAAAAAGCTATCCTCTTTAAATCCAATTAAATACAGTTTGCTCTTGGCACGGGTCATGGCGGTATACAACCATCGGATGTAGTCCCGATCTATACCATTGGGCAAATAGGGTTGCTCTATAAAAACCGTATTCCACTGTCCTCCTTGGGATTTGTGACAGGTTATGGCGTAAGAAAATTTGACTTGTAGCGCATTAAAATAGACGTTAGCTTTTACTTTCTGGAATTTTTTATATTTGGTAGTTTCAGATTCGTAGTCCTTCATAACCTCTTCGTACAATCGGTTGGATTCTTCGTAGGTCATTGAGGCAGATTCGCTGGAAATGGTATCCAGCAACAAAACGGTTTCTAAGGGTTTTTGATTAGGATAATCGATCATGCGTATTTTTACACTCGCAAATTTAAAACCATATAATTCCTGAATTTTAAATATTTCGAGTATTTCAATAATATCGCCATTGGCAATAAAACCAGCTTCGTCTGCATCTTTGAGCCAAAAATAATTGTTTTTGACTACCATCAAAAAATCTCCAGTGGCAAGAGCACTTTCTTTGTCCAGAATTTTAGTTCTAATTTGTTCATTATATTGGTTGGCTCTTTTGTTAGAACGCACAATAAATGCAGTGTCTTCAATACTGTAGTTGCCATAAGCAGCATGGATTGCATCCTGAATGTCGTACCCATCGGTCAAACGCACAATATCCTTAAACCGCTTGACATCAAATTTAAAATCTGTTATAAAAGCCTCGTTCAACACCAATCGCAGCTCTGTAGCATTGTATAATATGCCCGAATCTTGTTCTTGACGCATCACTTCATCCAACTCAATATGTGCTATTTCTTTGTTATAATGCAACCCTAGTGATTGGATGTCTAAGGCAGGACTAAGGTCTAAATTTACTGGTGGAAGTTGTGCGGTATCTCCCAGCAAAATCATTTTGCAATTGGTGCCAGAATACACATAAGTGATCAAATCCTGTAACAAAGAACCATTTTCATATAATTTAGAATCCGAGTTAGAATCCGAAATCATAGAAGCCTCATCTACAATAAATATGGTGTTTTTGTGCTTGTTAGCTTGTAAAATAAATGAGACTCCTCCGGTAGAGGATTTTTTTGGAAAATAGATTTTTTTATGAATCGTAAAGGCTGGTTTTTCGGAATAATTTGCAATCACCTTGGCCGCACGACCTGTAGGTGCCAGTAAAACATACTTTTGATGGAGCTCCAATAGGTTGTTTACAATAGTAGAAATAACTGTAGTTTTGCCCGTTCCAGCATAGCCTTTGAGCACAAAAATGGTGTCGTTGGAGGTGTCGGTCAAAAAAATAGCGATTTTTTGAAAAAAAATATCCTGGTTATAGGTAGGAATAAACGGAAATTTTTTTTGCAAAAGGCTATAAAACGCAGAAGAATTCATGGTATTTGGGTTAGGGCAAAGTGAGGCTCAAATATAGCAAGTAATTTTGCAGCAACCACCTAATTTGGGTATAAATCCCCTCAGAAATGCCATAAAACTATTCCTGAATTTAACGCAGAATCTTTGTAACTTTGCTACTTTACTTTTTTACCATAAAGAATGATATCCATTACAGAAAAAACATTACAAGATTTACAATTTCCGACCGTTCTTGAAACCATTTCAGCCATATGCAACACGGATTTAGGAAAACAAAAAGCTTTAGAAATAACCCCATTTAAAGACCAAGAAAGTTTGATGGAGTCTTTAATGCAAACCTCAGAGTATGTTTCTTCTTTTGAGAACAATAACGCCATACCCAATCATGGTTTTGATGCCATCACACACGAAATAAAATTTCTAGCCATTGAGGATAGTTTTTTAGAAGTGGGCAGTTTTAGAAAAATTGCTACCCTATCTAGCACCGTAAACTTTTTGTTGCTCTATTTTAAAAAATTTGCAGACTACTACCCCAATTTACATAACCGTGCCCAAAAGGTAGCATACACCAAAGATATTCTTACTCAAATTGATAGTATTGTAGATAAATATGGAGAGATCAAAGACAATGCATCGCCATTATTGCTAGATATCCGAAGAAATATCAATATGGTTCGAGGCAAAGTGAACCAAAGTTTTGGGTCTGCACTAACCCAATACAATGGTTTAGGATATCTAGATGATATCAAAGAGAGTTTTGTACAAAACCGGCGGGTGTTGGCAGTTTTGGCCATGTACAGACGTAAAGTAAAAGGATCCATTATGGGCAGTTCCAAAACCGGAAGTATTGCCTATATAGAGCCCGAAGCTACCCTAAAATATTCTAGAGAATTAAGCAACTTAGAATACGAAGAAGCAGAAGAAATTACCCGTATTTTAAAAACACTATCCAATAGTATCCGTCCTTATTTGCCGTTACTAATCGAGTACCAAGATTTTTTGAGTACCATAGATGTGATTGCTGCTAAGGCAAAATATGCCAATAAAATTAATGGTATTCTGCCTCAAATAACTACAAACAGACGCTTGTATTTTAGAGATGCCTACCACCCTATTTTGTATCTAAATAACAAACAAAAAAAAGAAATTACCCATCCGCAAACCATAGAATTACAACAAGAAAACAGAATTATAGTAATCTCAGGTCCCAATGCAGGAGGAAAAACCATTTCGTTAAAAACCGTAGGATTGTTGCAACTAATGCTACAATCCGGAATGTTGATTCCGGTGCACGAACGTTCCGAAACCTTTTTGTTTGATCGCATACTTACCGATATTGGAGACAACCAATCTATTGAAAATCATTTGAGTACCTACAGTTACCGCCTCAAAAACATGAACTACTTTTTGAAGAAGTGTAATGCTAAAACCATGTTTTTAATTGATGAATTTGGTACGGGTTCTGATCCAGAATTAGGAGGAGCCTTGGCAGAGATTTTTTTAGAAGAATTTTACCATAGAGAAGCTTTTGGAATTATTACAACGCATTATTCTAACCTGAAGATTCTTGCAAACGAGCTGCCTTTTGCAACCAATGCCAACATGCTTTTTGACGAAAAAACACTAGAACCCATGTACAAATTAGTATTGGGTCAAGCCGGTAGTTCTTTCACCTTTGAAGTAGCCCTGAAAAATGGTATTCCGTTTAGTTTAACCAACCGAGCCAAAAAGAAGATTGAAGTCGGTAAAGTACGTTTTGACAAAACCATCGCCACCCTTCAAAAAGAGCGTTCCAAGATGGAAAAAACTTCTCAAACACTCAAAGAAGAAGAAACCAAAGCCCGAGAGGAAGGCAAAAAAATGGAGACCATCAATACCCGAATAAAACAAAAACTAGAGAGCTACCAAGAGCTATATGATAGCAATCAAAAAACCATTTATATAGGCCAAAAAATTGAAGATATAGCCGAGAAATATTTCAATAACAAGAATAAAAAAGATTTAATTGGAGAGTTTTTAAAAATCATTGAAATAGAAAACTCCAAACGCAAAATAGCCACTCCAAAACAAGTAAAAGCTATTGTTGCCAAGAAAAAAGAAATAATTCAAGAAGCAGAAGTCCTTGTAGAGGAAATACGCAAAGAGAAAAAAGAAAAAAAACACCAACCAATCCTTGAAAAACCCAAAGCAATTATCCGTTTAGGAGATCGAGTCCGAATGTTAGAGGGCAAAGCCGTGGGTACTCTAGAGGCAATCGAAAAAAACAAAGCTACCGTAAATTATGGCATCTTTACCTCCAAGGTAAGCATGGACCAACTAGAATTGGTAGAGGCAATCAAAAAGAAATAATGCAAAACCTACCCCAAAACAAAAAAATTATACTCTTTGATGGCGTATGCAACCTCTGCGATACAGCAGTGCAGTTTATCCATAAGCGCGATACTAAAGATATTTTTAGATTTGCATCTTTGCAGTCCAAAATGGGTCAGGATATTATCCAATACCTTGGAGTAGCTGCAACCGCACCAGATAGTATTATACTCTATGAGCCCGGTATTGCGTACTATTATAAGTCCCAAGCCGCTCTACGTATTGCCAAAGAGTTACGAGGGTTACAAATTCCGGCGCTAATTTTCAGTATTTTTCCGAGCAGTTGGATGGATTATGGCTATACTTTTATTGCCAAAAACAGGTACCGTTGGTATGGTCAAAAAGCATCTTGTGAGCTAGCCAATCCAGAGTTAAAAGCTAAATTTATAGACTAAAAAATACCCCTTTGGACTCTAAAATCCAAAGGGGTACTGGTTGTGTATATCCTAAAGCCGGTTTTAGATTCCGGCAATAGCTTTAATTTCTAAAATGAAGCGTTCTGCCAAAAGATCTGCTGCCTCTTGTGATCCTGCTTCGGTATAAATACGAATAATAGGCTCTGTATTGGATTTTCGCAGATGTACCCACTCTTTAGCAAAATCAATTTTTACACCATCAATGGTAAGAATGTTTTCGGTGCTATAGGTATTGGTTATTGCACTCAAAATAGCATCTACATCAATTTGCGGTGTCAATTCAATTTTGTTTTTACTCATATAGTATTCTGGATACGAAGCTCGTAAGGCAGAAACGGTTGTTTTTTGTTTTGCCAAATGGGTCAAAAACAAGGCTACACCTACCAAACTATCTCTACCATAATGGGATTCTGGATAGATAATTCCGCCATTGCCTTCGCCACCGATAACGGCGTTGTTTTTTTTCATTAATTCGACCACATTTACCTCTCCTACTGCAGAGGCCTGGTAGGTACTGTTATGCTGGTTGGTAATATCTCGTAAAGCACGAGAAGAAGACATGTTCGAAACCGTATTTCCAGGTGTGTTGCGCAATACATAATCTGCACAAGCTACCAAGGTGTACTCCTCTCCAAACATTTCACCATCTTCGCAGATAAAAGCCAAACGATCTACATCTGGATCCACTACTACTCCCAAATGCGCTTGCTCCTTTAGTACCAGTGCCGAAATATCGGTTAAATGTTCTTTTAATGGTTCTGGATTATGCGGAAAGTGTCCGTTAGGTTCGCAGTATAGTTTTACGACCTCTACTCCCATTAATTCTAATAACTTTGGAATAATAATCCCACCAGAGGAGTTTACTCCATCTACAACCACTTTAAATTTTGCCGCTTTGACGGCTGCAACATCTACCAAGGGTAGGTTTAATACTTCATCAATATGGATGTCCATATAGGCATCGTTTATGGTAATTTCGCCCAGATGGTCTACCTCTGAGAAATCAAAACGTTCTTCGGCGGCAATGAGTAGTATTTTTTCGCCCTCTATTGCGTTCAAAAATTCGCCTTTATCATTTAATAATTTCAGAGCATTCCATTGTTTTGGATTGTGCGAAGCTGTCAAAATAATTCCACCATTGGCTTTCTCCAAAGGGACTGCAATCTCTACAGTAGGTGTGGTAGACAAGCCTAAATCGATTACATCAATTCCTAGACCTATTAGTGTATTTACTACCAAGTTGTGAATCATTGGGCCAGATATACGGGCATCACGACCTACAACCACTTTTAATTTTTCGTTGCTTGGAGTAGCTAAACTGTTTTTTAGCCAAGTACCATAAGCCGAAGCAAATTTTACGGTATCTAATGGGGTTAGGTTATCCCCTACTTTGCCTCCTATGGTTCCACGGATTCCGGATATTGATTTTATTAATGTCATTATTTAAATTGTATTAAAATATGGGTAAATCGGTATTAAGTTTGTACAAATATAATAATTGTGGTTTTAAAATAAGTCATTTAGATTTCCTAATTTAGGCGAATGAATTTTTTAGCACACATCTACCTTTCGGGTAACAATGCCCATATCCAAATTGGCAATTTTATGGCTGATGGTATTAGAGGCAAACATTTGGATCATTTTCCTTCGGATATCCAAAGAGGAATTATACTGCATCGGGCCATTGATACCTATACAGATGCGCATCCTGTTTTTAGAAAAAGCACCAAAAAATTGCACGCCAATTACCACCATTATGCGGGCGTAATTGTGGATATTTTTTACGATCATTTTTTGGCCAAAAATTGGTCTGCTTATTCGGATGAAAATCTTGAAGAATATATTGCTTCTTTTTATGACTCCTTAAAAGAAAATGAATCCCATTTGACTCCAAAAACATTGGGTTTAATGCCATATATGGTCCAGCAAAATTGGTTATCTAGTTACCAAACCATTGCCGGAATTAAGGGTATTTTGACCCAAATGGATCGGCGTACCCAAAATGCTTCTCGAATGCGTTTTGCAACTCAAGAATTGGTGTTGCATTATACTGAATTTGAACAAGAATTTACTGCGTTTTTTGAAGATTTAAAACAGCATGCCCAAGCGCACTTAGCCGCAAATTTTTAGCCTTATACGCATTAAAACTTTTGTCTGAGATGCCTTAGTTGTTGTTCCGGGCGTATTTTTGATTGCAAAGCGAAGTGTTTTTTTAGCAAAAAGAAGCTTCCAAAAGTTGACTTACCGCCTAAAATAGTAGTAATTTAGCGCTTTCAAAAAAAAATAGATGTTCAAAAAATATATTTCTAAACTAGAAAGTATACTTGCTTGGTCTCAATCCATACTTACAGAGAAGCAATTTATTTTCTTATCTAGTATTTTGGTTGGGATTACGGCTGCCTTTGCGGTGATTGTTTTAAAAACCTTTGCCCACTGGGTGTTTTTGTTTGCCACTTACATTAACGGGATCCTAAAATTAAGCTTTATAAACAGTATTTTGCCCATTGCTGGTTTGGTTTTGACAGTTTTGGTGGTCAAACGTTTTTTGGGAGGATCTATTGAAAAAGGAACTTCTCAGATTTTGTATGCTGTGGCCAAAAAAGCAAGCATCATTCCGAAGAAACAAATGTATGCCCAAATTTTTACTAGTTCCTTAACCGTTGGTTTGGGAGGTTCTGCGGGTTTAGAGAGCCCTATTGTGGTTACAGGAGCGGCTTTTGGATCTAATTATGCTCAAAAATACAAATTAAGCTACAAAGATAGAACGTTGCTCATTGGTTGTGGGGTTGCTGCCGGAATTGCTGCAGCCTTTAATGCTCCAATTGCAGGGGTTTTGTTTGCTATTGAATTTTTGCTTGTAGATGTGAGCATTTCGGCCTTTACACCTATTATGATTGCTGCTGCAACTGGAGCCTTAGTTTCGGTAATTACGCTAGACGAAACTATTTTGTTGAACTTTAAACAACAACAGGTATTTGATTACCACAAAATTCCGTTTTATGTGCTTTTGGGTATCATAACTGGTTTTTTGTCTATTTATTACACCCGTAACTTTCAGAGAACCGAACATTTTTTTCAAAAATTAAAACTAAATCCGTACAAAAAAGCATTGTTGGGAGCTTCGGTATTGGCGGTGTTGATTTTTGTTTTTCCGACTCTTTTTGGAGAAGGTTATGAGAGTATTAAAACACTATCGGATAACAATCCCGGAAAAATATTAGAAAACACCTTGTTTAGCAAATACAGCACCAACAACTGGGTTTTAATTGCTTTTGTGGGACTAACGATGATGCTCAAGGTGTTTGCCACGGGTATTACTTTGGGTGCTGGTGGTAATGGAGGAAACTTTGCTCCGTCGTTGTTTGTGGGTTCGTATGTTGGTTTTGTTTTTTCTAAAACTATAAATTTAACCGGATTGACCCATTTGCCGGTAAGTAACTTTACTATGGTAGGTATGGCGGGGATATTGAGTGGCTTGTTTCATGCTCCCTTAACGGCTATATTTTTAATTGCCGAAATAACTGGAGGATACAGTCTGATGCTTCCGTTGATGCTTGTTGCCTCGATTAGTTTTGCTATTTCTAAACGGTTTGAAAAACACTCTATGGATGTTAAAGATTTGGCACAAAAGGGCCATGCTTTTACCAGCAATAAGGATACCAATGTGCTTTCTACTCTGGAGACCAGTGCCATCATTCAGACGGATTATCTTACGTTATCTCCGGATGAAAATTTAGAGAAATTGGTGGATTTGATTTCGCATTCTAATCAAGTTATTTTTGCGGTTGTAGATAAAGAGAAACAGTTGTTGGGTGTGGTACATTTTAATAATATTAGAGAAATTATCTTTAATACCTATCGGGTCAAATATACGTTGGTCAAAGATATTATGACTACTCCTTTAGAGATTGTTTATCCGTTTCATAGTATGGAAACGGTTATGAATAAATTTGAACGCTCTAAAATGGCTTTTTTGCCGGTGATTAAAGACGAAAAATATTTTGGTTTTATCTCTAAATCTGTAGCCTTAGAGGCCTATAGAAGCAAATTAAAAGCCATGACTATTGAATAATGGTTTGGTGTAGACTTTTTTTTTGAACAGCCTGCTTGGTATGCTTTATTTGGAATACTAAACACTCTCTTTAGCCCCGATTGTAGCAAAAATCCGTATTTGGCAGGGGTTCTGCCAAATACTATTGTAGCGTAAAGCGGGACTGCTTTTCATTGGGATTGTTTGGTTGCTGCTGCTGCAAAAGGGAATTGTTTTGGTGTTTTTAGGTAGGGATTTTAACATAAAGTTCTAAAGTGTTCTATCAAAAGAATAAATCAAAAGAGTAACTTTGCTTTTTTGCAAAAATTATGTCAGATAAAAACAGTTTTATTGAAGTTCAGGGTGCCCGTGTGCATAATCTCAAAAATATAGATGTTTCTATCCCTCGGGAAAAACTTGTGGTCATAACGGGACTTTCGGGTTCTGGAAAATCTTCTTTGGCCTTTGATACCATTTATGCCGAAGGACAACGCCGGTATGTAGAAACGTTTTCGGCCTATGCCAGACAATTTTTGGGTGGTTTGGAACGCCCGGATGTGGATAAAATTGATGGCTTGTCTCCGGTTATTGCCATTGAGCAAAAAACTACCAGTAAGAGTCCGCGATCTACGGTGGGAACCATTACGGAGATTTATGATTTTTTGCGTTTGCTCTATGCTCGCGCCGCCGATGCATATAGTTACAATACGGGCGAAAAAATGGTTTCATATTCCGATGAGCAGATCAAGGATTTGATTACTCAAGATTTTGATGGAAAGCGGATCAACATTTTGGCCCCAGTTATTCGAGCCAGAAAAGGACATTATGGCGAATTATTTCAGCAAATTGCCAAACAAGGCTTCTTGAAAGTACGTGTGGATGGACAAATTCTGGACATTAGTAGTGGCATGAAATTGGATCGTTACAAAACCCACGATATTGAGATTGTAATTGACCGTCTCGAAATTACTCCTCCTACGCAGGCTGGTGGACTTGATAATCAAAAAAGACTCAGCGAAAGCATCCATACAGCCATGCACCATGGAGAAGATGTGTTGCTGGTTTTGGACCAAGATACCCAAGAGGTGCGTTATTTTAGTAGAAATTTGATGTGTCCTAGTTCGGGGATATCGTACCAAAGTCCGGAGCCTAATTTGTTTTCGTTCAACTCCCCTAAGGGCGCTTGTGATGCTTGCAAAGGTTTGGGTACGGTAAATGAGATTAATCTTCAAAAAATAATTCCGAACCCTAAATTGTCTATCAAAGCCGGTGGTTTTGCTCCCTTGGGAGAGTATAAATCGTCTTGGATTTTTAAGCAATTAGAAAGTATTGGCGAAAAATTTGATTTCAAATTAACGGATCCCATTGCATCTATTCCGGACACGGCCATGGAAATGATTTTGAATGGTGGAAAAGAAAAATTTGCAATCCAATCCAAAGTTGCTGGAATTACTAAAGAATACAAAATTGATTTTGAAGGCATCTCTGCTTTTATAAAAAACCAATATGATGCAAGCGGATCTGCAACGATCAAACGTTGGGCTAAAGAATTTATGGACGAAATTAGTTGTCCGGTTTGTGCGGGTTCTCGTCTAAAAAAAGAAGCGTTATTTTTTAAAATTAATCAAAAAAATATTGCCCAATTATGCGCTATGGATATCTCGGATATAACGCTTTGGTTTGAAGAACTAAACCAGCATTTGTCGGATAAACAAAAACGCATAGCCACTGAGGCAATCAAAGAAATTAAAGACCGTTTGCATTTTTTGATGAATGTTGGTTTGGATTATTTGGCCCTCAACCGAAGTTCTAAGTCACTCTCTGGCGGTGAGGCGCAACGCATTAGATTGGCTACGCAAATTGGTTCTCAATTGGTGGGTGTGTTGTATATTCTGGACGAACCCAGTATTGGTTTGCACCAAAGGGATAATGCCAAATTGATTCATTCTTTAGAACAGTTGCGCGATCTTGGTAACTCTGTTATTGTGGTCGAGCATGACAAAGACATGATAGAACAAGCAGATTATGTGATTGATATTGGCCCCAAAGCCGGAAAATTTGGAGGAGAAATCATTAGTATGGGTACTCCTGCCCAAACCTTGGCATCCAATACCATTACGGCACAGTATCTGAACGGAAAAATGCGGTTAGAAATTCCGGAAAAACGCCGAGAAGGCAATGGCAAATTTTTGAAATTATCTGGAGCCACAGGAAATAACCTCAAAAACGTTAGTATATCCTTGCCTTTGGGCAAATTGATTTGCGTAACGGGAGTTTCTGGAAGCGGCAAATCTACTTTGATCAACGAGACGCTCTACCCTATTCTGAACGCGTATTATTTTAATGGGGTCAAAAAACCACAGCCTTACAAAAAAATAGAAGGACTGGAGCATATTGATAAAGTAATTGCTATAGATCAAAGTCCAATAGGTAGAACACCTCGTTCTAATCCGGCTACATATACCGAAGTTTTTACCGAAATTAGAACCTTGTTTACCAAAACCTCCGAAAGCATGATTAGAGGCTATAAGGCTGGACGTTTTAGTTTTAATGTTAAAGGCGGACGTTGTGAGACCTGTCAAGGCTCCGGAGTGCGCACTATTGAGATGAATTTTCTGCCAGATGTTTATGTAGAATGCGAAACCTGCCAAGGCAAACGTTTTAATAGAGAAACTCTAGAGATTAGATATAAAGGAAAATCCATCTCGGATGTATTAAATATGACGGTAGATGAGGCGGTTCCGTTTTTTGAAATGATTCCTAAAATTTATCGAAAAGTAAAAACAATTCAGGATGTTGGTCTGGGGTACATCACCCTCGGACAACAAAGCACTACACTATCTGGTGGCGAGGCACAACGCATTAAATTAGCCGGAGAACTAGCCAAAAAAGATACCGGTAACACTTTTTATATTCTGGATGAACCCACAACAGGGCTCCATTTTGAAGATATTAGAGTACTCATGGAAGTGATCACTAAATTAGTAGATAAAGGCAATACCATCTTAATTATAGAACACAATATGGATGTTATAAAACTAGCCGATTATATCTTAGATATTGGTCCAGAAGGTGGTAAAGGTGGTGGATTGCTTGTAGCCAAAGGAACCCCCGAAGAGATTGCTACCAACAAAAAAAGCCATACTGCCAAGTTCTTAAAAAAAGAACTAGCAGCTCTTTAAATATCCCAAAATAAAGCTTTTTTTTTGGATGCTTGGTCCTTGAATTGTTTTTTGTAACATGGCTAAAGGTATTCTGTTTTTTATATCTTTAGGCACGAAATCAATACATTATGAATTGGACAGGAAAACTCATTGAATATAAATCTCAAAAACGCATTGCTGTATTGTTTGCAAAAGATCCAGAATTACTTTTGGAAGTGCGGAAAATAGATGGCGCAAAATGGAGTCCACAAAAAGTGTTTTGGCATATTCCGGATACCCTCGAAAACCGAATTAAATTTGAAATTGTACCAGATATCTCTGCACCCAAATCCGAAGCAATAGCCCAAATAGAAAAATTCAGACAATGGCTGCGCTCCAAACGCTATAGCGAAAATACGGTTGCAACCTACTGTGATGCCTTAAAATCGTTCTTGCTTTTTTATCAAGACAAACCCGTTAGTCAAATAACAAACGAGGATGTTATTATTTATAACAACCAATATATTTTAAAAAACAATCTATCGGCATCGTACCAAAATCAAATTGTGAACGCAATTAAATTGTTTTTTAAAACCGTTAGAGAAACCAAAATTGAAATCGACAAAATTCATCGTCCTAAAAGAATCAAATTATTGCCCAATGTATTGAGTAAAGAAGAAATTAAAAGTATCTTAAATGCACACCGTAATCTTAAACACAGAGCCATGCTATCTCTGATTTATAGTTGTGGCTTGCGCCGAAGCGAACTTTTGAATTTAAAACCCGCCGATATAGACTCCAAAAGAGGAATCGTAATTATCAAACAAAGCAAAGGAAGAAAAGACCGTATTGCTCCATTATCTACCAAAATATTAGAGATTCTCCGAGAATATTATACCTATTACAAACCTAAAATATGGCTCTTTGAAGGACAAATTTCTGGAACGACTTATTCCGAAAAAAGCTTGCAATCCATTTTAAAACAAGCCTTGCATAAAACCAACATACAAAAACCAGTAACTCTACATTGGCTTAGACATAGTTATGCCACCCATTTGTTAGAAAACGGCACCGACTTGAGGTATATTCAGGAATTATTAGGACATTCTAGCAGCAAAACTACCGAAATTTATACCCATGTAAGCACCAAAAATTTACAACAAATAAAGAGTCCCTTTGATGATTTATAACCAGAATATTTCTATATTTGGTATAGAATACCCTCACAACACTATTAGACCTATCCCACCAAATTGGGTGCGATAAGGATGATTTTGTTATACGTATTCGCTAGTTGTGCGTCATTTTGCCCGAACAGAATAGAAAAAAACGAACCCAAAAAAATAAATTTATAGTTGTATAAATTGTAGAATAAGAATAACGGAATGAAATATACATTAGAAGGAGAAGAAACGGAAAGGTTAAAATTTAGGCTATTAAATATTGAGGATTTTGATGATTGTATTGAATTGTTCAAAGACAATGAAGTTTGTCGTTTTTTAGGAGTTGACAAAATTGAAACTCCAAATGAAAGATGTAAACTTTGGTTTGAAATGACATTTGATAGATATAAAAACGATTTAGGCGGACAAAATATATTGATAGAAAAAAATACAAATAAAATTGTTGGACAAAGTGGACTTTTAGTAAGAGAAATTGAAGGAAAACAAGAAATTGAAATTGCATATTCAATTTTGCCAGAATACAGAAAAAAGGGATTTGCAACAGAATCAACTGAAAAATGTAAAAATTTTGCATTTGAAAATAAATTTACTGAAAGTTTAATTTCAATAATTCATACTGAAAATATTAATTCTGAAAAAGTTGCAGACAGAAACGGAATGAGGAAAGATAAAACCACCGAATTTAAAGGAATGTCAGTAACCATTTATAGAATAAATTCCAGTGAATGGAAAAATAAATAAAAAAACGAACGCACAACAGCCATTTTGAGCTAGCTGGAGTTTAGTGGAATTACCGTTTCGCATCAAGTTTTCGTTAAGCCGAAAATTGAGCGGTTACGAACTTCCAGCCATCTCAAAGTGGCATAACGTTGGCAGATATTATCCCAAATGTCGAGTCCTAAAATAGGTTGACTAAAACTTAAACACCTTTAGCAACCAATGGAAACACCCGAAAATCAGCCCGTCCGAAGAAGAAACGGAAAACAAGTAAGTTTTGAATACAAACTTTCTGTAATTCAACAAATCAACAATGGACAAATTTCTTTAAATTACGCTTCTAAAAAATACGCTATTTCTAAAAGCACAATCGAATACTGGATGAAGAAACTAACCAATTACGAGCAAACCAATAAATCTATTAGTAAAGACGATGAAATTCGTTTGCTAAAAAATAAAATAGAAGATTTAGAAGGAATTAAAGCATTTCAACAAGAGGTAATCATTGAATTTGAGTCTGTTACTGGGGAGGAACTTTCAAAAAAGTACTTGCCCGATTGGTTAGCAAACGAAATTCAGAAAAAGAAGAAAAAGCTTTTAAAATAAAATGGATTTACGAATCAATCGGGATTAGTAAACAAGCTTATTATCAAAGAATTGAATCCTATAAAATCAAAGAAATACGCAATAACATTGTGATTGATTTGGTCTTGGAAATACGCGAAAGAATGCCAGGAACAGGAACAAGAAAACTCTTAGATCACTTAAAAGAAAAGTTTGTTCAACATAACATAAAAATGGGCAGAGATGCACTGTTTGATTTGCTCAGAGTTAGAGGTTTATTCATAAAGAGAACCAAACGTTTTCACATCACAACGGACTCTAAACACTATTTTTACAAGTCTCCTAACCTACTCTATAACTTAGCAATAACACACGCTGAACAAGTTTTTGTTGCAGATATAACTTATGTAAAAACCGATGCAGGACATGCTTATTTAGCCTTGGTTACAGATGCCTATTCTCGAAAAATAATGGGTTGGTCATTAGAGAACAATATGCGGGTAGAAATGGTTAAAAACGCACTTAATATGGCTTATAAAAATTGTATTTTTAATCCTAAAAATATCATTCATCATAGCGATAGAGGCATACAATATTGCTGTCCAGACCATAGTGAATTTGCTGAAAAAAAGGGGTTTATATTAAGTACAACGCAAAAATATGACCCTTACGAAAATGCAATTGCAGAGCGTATTAACGGAATTTTAAAATATGAATTTGGACTAAAAAAAACAATTAAATCCATTCAAATAGCAAAAGCAATGACCAAAGAAGCTGTAGAAATTTACAATAACGAAAGAACTCATTGGAGTTTAGACTTAAAAACACCACAATCTGTTCATTTACAATACAATAAACAGAAAAATAAATCTTATAAAAAGACAAAAAAAATTGCTATTTAAACACCGATTTACTACTATTGTAATGCTATGTGAGGATGGAAACGAGCAATACTGAGGAGCAACTCGAAGAGTGCCAAAATCATAGTCAAAGAAAATGAAGATGGCATTTTCAAAATGCCACTTCTTTAATCTTCATTTTTTTTGAAGAAAAAACTAAAAAAACCTAAACCAAAATTGGCAAACCGATTTGGTTATTTTTAACCTAATTTTTAACAAAAAAAAGGTCAACCTAGGCTAGGACAAGACAAAAAAAGACGAAAAAACGAAAAATGATAAAAAAATTAGTAATAATAGTTTTAATATTTTCTTTAACTTCTTGTGCAACAATTTTCACAAAGAAAACATATAAATTAGAAATAAAATCATTTGCAAATACAAAGGTAAAAGTATATGATAGTATTTATAATTTACCAGCAAAAATAGAAGTTAAACGGTCAAAAAATGTTTTGCCAATTGTATTAATTTCAGACACTATAAAGAAAAATTATTCTTTAAAACCATCAATAAGTCCAAAATATCTATATGGAAACTTATCTTTTGTACATTTTGCTCCAGTAAGTTATTTGGTAGATTTAACAACAGAAAAAAGATTTTATTATGGTAAATCTGTATTCTTAAACATTAGTGACACGATTACTCAAATTAAAACGCCAATTACAAAATCATATTTAGATTTCAAAAATGATTTTTCAAATTATTTTACTAAAAAGCACATTACTTATAAAGGACAAATAAATTTCACATTTTCAATTCCTTGGATAAATAATTTTGATTTTAAACCAAATGGAGAAGATCAAAAAACTAGCACTGGATTTTTAGGTATTTCAACAGGAATAGAATATTATCATAGTGAATATAAATTTATAAATTTAAATGCAAGTGCGGTAATGAATTCTATTGCACCAGTACCTGCACCAGTTTCATACGAGGGAGAAGTAGAATTTTTAAGTGCGTTAGCCATTAGTTTAACCGAAAATCATAAATTTAATAGATTTACTTTTGGATACGGACTTAATTTTTCTAAAAACAATTGGAAGTTCGATAATACAGAATATGATGAAAATGTTCCAAACTCAAAAAAGCCAATTTTTAAATCAAACTACGGAATTGGATTTATTACTAATGGGTATTTTAGAGCTGGTGAAAATTTTTATATTGGCATAAATTATAAACCAACATTATTAAATATAAAACCTGTAAGTAAATTTCAATATGAACACGTAATAAGTTTTGATTTAATGTGGAAAATTAGGTTAAAAAAATAACATCTGCCAACAGCCGTTTGGCAAGATTGCGAATTTTGTAGTAAATTCACGTTTACATTTCGTAAGAAATTTTATCTTAGCCGAAAATACTCGGTTACGAAGTTCGCAACCTCGCCAAGCGGCGGAACGTTAGCTGTAACCTTACAAAAAAAATCGTGTGAAGAAATGTATATGGTGTTCTAAAACAGAAGAAAAAGTAGAATTTAAAAAATTGGCTCACACAATTCCTCAAACACTTGGTGGTAAAAAAACTTGTCAAAATGTTTGCGATGAATGTAATTTATATTTTGGAAGCTATAATAATAAACTACCTCCAATTGAAACTGTAATCAAAGAAACTTTCAACATTTCTAGAGCAAGATTCTTGCAGACGGATAATCAGATTGGAAAAAACAAAGCATTGCCGAAGTTCTCATCAATTTATTTTAATGTTGATTTTGTTAAGAACAAATTAGCACTAAAAGCAGGTTATAAATACAATGCCCACTTTCAAGAGAAAATATCTAGACAATTGAAAAAAGGTTTATATAAAATATTTCTAGAAGAAACGGAAAGACAAAATCAAGATGGACATAACGAAAAATATGATTTTATCCGAGAATTTAGTCGTTATGATTTAGGTGATTATCCTGTCTTCTATTTTGAACGTAATCACGGAATAATTTTGATGACAAAAGATTGGGCAAAAACACCTGAATTATTTTTACACGATGATTTTAAATTAAAGTATTTAATTAACGAACCTTGTTTCTTTGAATTTGAACTTTTAGGTCACGTTTTTGGTATTGCAACATCTAGACATTGGCAAATTGCTTTTGATAATTATATAAAAAAAACGAAAGAAGCAAAAAAAGACCATTTTAAAAGCTTTAAAATAGTTAAGAATTTTAATGACATTGATTTAACATTATCAATTTTAAATGGATAAAAAGGCTACAGCTAACACACGCTACAAGCAATTTGGGTATTAGGCTTAATGGAAAAATGGTTTTGTATTTGGAAGATTTGGCAAATCCGAATAATGGGCTTAATTTAGTCCCAAACTGCTTGTAGCGCGGGAACGTTGGCAGTAATCTTGCCTCGAAAACCGCAAAAAATTAAAATTTATAAAATTTATAGATTGGATTTATGACAATGATAAGTAGGTTGGGATTTAAACCAACCAAAACAAATAATATAAAATCTGAATTACTGAAATCAACAAATGAAATCACAATCGTAATTCCAGTTAAAAATAATCAAAATGGAATTGAATTATTTTTAGAACAATTTTTCAAAACTCATAAATCAGAAAATTATCCGAAAGAAATAATAATAGTCGACAATAATTCAAAACCAAGTTTGAAAATTGAAACTAAAAAATATCCTCTAACTATAAAAATTTTAAGTTGCTCTAAAATTGGACCTGCAAGTGCAAGAAATTTTGGCGTTGAAAGTGTGAAATCTGAATGGATACTTTTTACTGATAGTGATTGTATTCCTACTGCAAATTTACTAACTGGATATTTGAAAAACCAAAATTATTCTATCGGCTATGCTGGAAATATTATTTCTGAAAGTAAAGATTTAATTTCAAAGTATTACGAAGAGCAAGAAATATTAATTCCACCAGAAGTTTATCAAAACGGAAAGAAACCACGACCAGATTATTTAGTAACTGCAAATTGTTTAGTTTGGAAAAAAGCGTTTGAAATTGTCGGAGGATTTAATGAAGAAATCAAAATTGCTGGCGGTGAAGATATTGATTTGGGTTTTAAATTTCTAAATATAGGCGAACTTTCGTACGCTTTTGATAGCGTTTCAAAACATAATTTTGGTGGTGGAATTTCCGATTTTAAAAATAGATTTATTAGATATGGGCTTGGCAACAAAATAATAAGTGAAATTTATAATTTAGATTTAGAACCAAAATTATTTAAACCAAATAAAAAAACTATTGTAAATTATTTATTAGCATATTTGCAATATAAATGGTTGAAAAAAGGTTACAGAATGAAACAAAATATTAAAAAAAAGACTACTGCCAACAGCGGTTTGGCGCAATTGGGGTTTTAGGCAAACTCATAGGTTGGTTTTGTACTTGGAAGTTCGGTCTTAAATCGATACATTTGGCTAACCAAATCCCCAACTGACGCCAAGCCACGAGACGTTATGGGCTAGTTTTGCCCATTTTGCGCAGATAAAGCCGTTTTTATAAGAAAAAAACTGTTTAAAATTTTAAGGTTTAGGGTTCTTAATTCCTAAAAAAACGCAATAAAATGGATTCTTAAAAGCCAAAAAAAATATTTTGTTGTTTAAAGAGTATTACTTAAAAACAGAAAATAATCCAAAACAAAATAATGACATAAAACAGCGTGATTTGCGGTTTACAGAGTGATTTTTTAAAATAAGAAAATCCCCAAGTTGAAGCGCAAACGGCATTTTATCATCGTGACGCAAAAAATTAAATGAGTGTAATTTGTGTTTTACAAAGTGATTATCCAAATAAGAAAAATCTCGGATTTAAATCTTAAAACGGGATTTTATCAGCGTTACGGGAAAAATTAAAAAAGAGTGATTTATTCTTTACAAAGTGAGAATCTAAATAAAAAAATCTCGAATTTAAAGCAGAAATTTGTTTGTGTTTTTAGGTTTGTGAAGAAAAAACCAGCCCATAACAATCGTCTTAACTAATTTGCAGATTCTGTGGAATTACCGTTTTTAATTGTATATTCGTTATGAAGAAAAACATCCGTATCCAAAGCCTGCAAACTAGTTAAGGCGGGAACGTTGGCAGACAGTTTGGTAGAACTGAATAAGAAAATTATTTAATTGAAAACTTATGAAGAATCAAATTCTAATTTTAATCACTTTAATTCTACTTTCTTGTTCAAAAAGACAAGAAAATATTGATTTATATATTTCCAATTCAAATTATGAATTGAATTTGAAAACTGGAGATTTTAAAATTAACTGGTATAATAATTATAAGGATAAAATAGAATTATCTAAAAATGAGAAAAACCAAATAAGAAAATTGATTTTTAAATATAATGTTGACACTTTTAAAGGCGAAAAAAATGTTTTTGGTGAAGAACTGTTAATAATGCCAAATTTTAACGACAAATTTACTCTAGTTATAAATAATAAAATAGAAAGCGAAATTTCTATCTCAAAACAAGTAAAATTAGAAAAATCAAAGCTGAATAAAATTGATACAGATATTTATAATTTTAAAACAGAAATTTTTAAATTGCTAAGTCAAAATAAAGATTTTGAAAGAAATATGGACACTGTGAAACTTGCAAATAAAAAAATAAAACGATTATTTCTATAAATTCACAATGTTCTGAAATTGAAAAATCCGTTTCAAAAGAAAAACCGATCTGCCAACAGCCATTTTGAGCTAGCTGGAGTTTAGTGGAATTACCGTTTCGCATCAAGTTTTCATTAAGCCGAAAATTGAGCGGTTATGAACTTCCAGCCATCTCAAAGTGGCATAACGTTATATTCCAGCTTGCTTGGAGTCGATATGCGTTACTTAATTCCATTTAAACGGATTTCTCAAATCAGCTTCTTTCCAAAATCCAATAAAACCGAAACAAAATATTCCTACTATTAAAGTAATAGGAATAAGAATGTAACTTAACGGGTTGTAAGGATTAATTCTGTGAGCTTCAAAATATCCTCTACCAAGTCTTTTTAAACCGTTTTTATGTCTATTTTCGTTTGAAACTGTTTGTATTATTTTAAATAATTTTAATGCTTTTCTCATAGTTTTAATTTTAATTGTGGCGAATTCGCCGTAATAAGAATAATTTCGTTTAAAAAGCCGAGAATATAACAGCCATTTTGAGCGATAGCCGTTTAGTTTTCAATGATTGATACTCAGTTAGTTTTAATATTTTGTTTTACAATTTTTGTTTTGTGATCGCCTACCCCTCAAACTGGCAGGACGTTGTAGGCAAGTTGCGCCCAAATCGCGCATAATTAACCTTTTAATTAAGAAAAAACTGTTTATAATTTTAAAGTTTAGGGTTCTTAATTCCTAAAAAAACGCAAAAAAATGGATTCTTAAAATCCAAAAAAAAAGATTTTGTTGCTTAAAGAATATTATTTCCAACCTGAAAATAATTCAAAACAAAATAATGACATAAAACAGCGTGATTTGCGGTTTACAGAGTGATTTTTCAAGCAATAAAATCCCCAAGTTGAAGCGCAAACGGCATTTTATCAGCTTTACGGAAAAAATTAAATGAGTGTAATTTGTTCCTTACAAAGTGATTATCCAAATAAGAAAAATCTCGGATTTAAATCTTAAAAAAAATCAATAAGGAAAATTAAAAAGCTGAAATAGAGTGATTTGTTTTTTAAAGAGTGAGAATCTAAATAAAAAAATCTCGAATTTAAAGTAGGAATTTGTTTGTGTTTTTAGGTTTATGAAGAAAACAACCAGCCTACAACAATCGTCTTAACTAATTTGCAGATTCTGTGGAATTACCGTTTTAAATTGTATATTCGTTATGAAGAAAAACACCCGTATCCAAAGCCTGCAAACTAGTTAAGGCGGGAACGTTGTAGGCAAGTTGCGCCCAAATCGCGCATAATTAACCTTTTAATTAAGAAAAAACTGTTTAGAATTTTAAGGTTTAGAATTCTAAATTCTTAAAAAAATGTAAAAAACGGATTCTTAAAAGCCAAAAAAAGCGTTTTGTTGTTTAAAGAATATTATTTCCAACCTGAAAATAATCCAAAACAAAATAATGACATAAAACAGCGTGATTTGTGGTTTAAAGAGTGATTTTTTAAAACAAGAAAATCCCAAAGTTTAAGCGCAAACGGCATTTTATCAGCTTTACGGAAAAAATTAAATGAGTGTAATTTGTTCCTTACAAAGTGATTATTCAAATAAGAAAAATCTCGGATTTAAATCTTAAAAAAAATCAACAACGAAAATTAAAAAACTGAAATAGAGTGATTTGTTCTTTAGAAAGTGAGAATCTAAATAAAAAAATCTCGAATTTAAAGTAGGAATTTGTTTGTGTTTTTAGGTTTATGAAGAAAACAACCAGCCTACAACAATCGTCTTAACTAATTTGCAGATTCGGTGGAATTACCGTTTTTAATTGTATATTCGTTATGAAGAAAAACATCCGTATCCAAAGCCTGCAAACTAGTTAAGGCGGGAACGTTGTGCGTCATTTTAGAACGACAGAAAACCGAAAGAAAATTTGAAATGAAAAAAACAAGCTTTTTACTGATTTTGCTTTTAACATCTTTTGTTTGTCAAAGTCAAAAATTTGAAAATATTAATGTTCTCAAAATCGACACTACCGAAATTGTTCAAATCGGTGGAATTAAACAATTTATTAGCATAAAAGGAAATAACAAAGAAAATCCAATTCTTTTATTTTTACACGGTGGACCTGGAACTTCTTTAGTAGAAAGTTCAGAAAAATTCACTGAAAAACTAAAAAATGAATTTGTAGTTGTAAATTGGGATCAAAGAGAAACTGGAGAAACAGGAAAAATAAATTCAGTAAATGAAAATTTAACTCCTGAACTTTTTAAAAATGACGCTTATGAATTGATTAAGTACGTTTTAGATAAATTCAAACATAAAAAATTATACTTGGTTTCGCATTCTTGGGGTTCAGTTCTTGGCTTTGACATTGCAGAAAAACATTCCGAATTATTATATGCTTACATTCCAATAAGTCCAATTGTAGACCAAAATAAAGCATCAAAATTAACTATGGAAATGTTGAACAATTGGGCAATAAAAACTAAAAATAGTAATGCAATAACCGAACTTAACTTGGTAAAAATTCCATTTGAAAATCAAAATGATTTGTTTTATTCTCAAAAATGGTTGTTTATTCATAATGGAGTAGAATTTGCAAGAAAAGAGGATTTCAAAACCAACTATTATAAATGGTTGGCAACTTGGTTTCCAATTTGGAAAAAATCGACAGAAAACAATCTTTTTGAAACTTTACGGAAAATTAATTGCCCAATATATTTTATCGAAGGAAACGGAGATAAACTTAAATCTCATTATATCGTAAAAGATTACTTTGAATTTATAAAAGCACCAAAAAAGAAGATGTTTTGGATGAAAAAATCTGGACACACAGTTTATAATTCAGAACCAGAAAAATTACAGAAAATAATAATCGAAAAGATTAAACCAGAAACATTGTGAAAAAAAACGAACGCACAACAGCTAGTAAGCAATAGTCGGGAATTAGGCTTAATGGAAAAATGGTTTTGTATTTGGCAAATTAGTGATAATCCGAAAATAATTGCTTTATTTAGCCCGACCATCGCCTACTAGCAAGACGTTATGGGCTAGTTTTGCCCATTTTGCGCAGATAAAGCCTTTTTTATTAGAAAAAACTGTTTATAATTTTAAGGTTTAGAGTTCTTAATTCTTAAAAAAACGCAAAAAAAATGGATTCTTAAAAGCCAAAAAAAACATTTTGTTGTTTAAAGAGTATTACTAAAAAACAGAAAATAATCCAAAACAAAATAATGACATAAAACAGCGTGATTTGTGGTTTTCAGAGTGATTTTTTAAAACAACAAAATCCCCAAGTTGAAGCGCAAACGGCATTTTACCAGCTTGACGAAGAAATTAAATGAGTGTTATTTGTGTTTTACAAAGTGATTATTCAAATAAGAAAAATCTCGGATTTAAATCTTAAAACAGGATTTTACCAGCTTTACGAGAAAAATTAAAAAAGAGTGATTTGTTCTTTAGAAAGTGAGAATCTAAATAAAAAAACCTCGAATTTAAAGCAGAAATTTGTTTGTGTTTTTAGGTTTGTGAAGAAAAAACCAGCCCATAACAATCGTCTTAACTAATTCGCAGATTCTGTGGAATTACCGTATTTAATTGTATATTCGTTTCGAAGAAAAACATCCGTATCCAAAGCCTGCAAACTAGTTAAGGCGGGAACGTTGTGCGACAGTCAAAACCAAAATTACGCAAGAAATAGAATAATAAAAACTGAATATTTAAATCAAAAATGAACAACGTAAATTTTAAAACTGAAAGACTGAATTTAAGACCAATTTCAGAAAATGATATTGAAAATATTCATAAATTACATAGTTTAGCCGAAACCGATAAGTTTAATACTTTAGGAATTCCAAAGGATATAACTGAAACAAAAATTATTGTCGAGAAATGGATTTCTGATAATAATTTAGAGAATAATAAAAGTTACACCTTTGCAATTGAACTAAATGAAGAAAAAGAATTTATTGGATTAATTGGAATTAATTTAGGAAAAGAGAAATATAAAAATGCGGAGGTTTGGTTTAAATTTGATTACGCTTTTTGGAATAAAGGTTTCGCTACAGAAAGCTTGAAAAAGATTATAGCTTTTGGTTTTGAAACCTTAAATCTTCATAGAATTGAAGCAGGTTGTGCAATTGAAAATATTGGATCAATAAATGTTTTAGAGAAAGTTGGAATGTTGCGAGAAGCGCACACAAGAAAATTATTACCACTAAAATCAGGTTGGTCTGATAATTACGGTTACGCAATTTTATCAACAGATTAAGAAAAAAAATAACAAAAAGTAGAAATAGAAATCAACATTTCGTTCCAAATGACCGATCGCACAACACACGCTACAAGCAATTTGGGCATTAGGCTTAATGGAAAAATTAGTTTGTACTTGGAAGATTTGGCAAATCCGAAGAATGGGCTTAATTTAGTCCCAAACTGCTTGTAGCGCGGGGACGTTATGTGGCATAGCTCCGAAAATTCGTTTTTAAAATAGAAAATTAACGTTTTTAAGCATCTATTTTTTAAAAGTAATGTAAGTCAAACTCCCCTCCTTTTCTCTTAGAAACGGCTTTTTATTGCCGAAAAATCGGGCGAATTAGTATAATTTTTTACCAAATAATATTTAAGGAAAATAAAGTATAAAAGGAATAAATGTTGCGATTTAAAACCGAAAAAATCAATCAAAATAAGTTGCATAAAAGAGAGTGACCAGAAATTTAAGCCCAAAAGAGAAAAAGGTTAGACGGAATTGAAACGGATCTTTTTTGCAACGTCAAAAGTGTGTAATGATATTTTCAGAGTGTTTATTTTACAAAAGAAAATCTTTAATTTTATAAGAAAAACTACTCAATAATGTGTTTTTTAAATGGAAAATGTTTCTGTTTTTAAAGAGAATTTCCGCCAATAAAAGCTAGATAGAAGTACTTTGTGGCTATTGCTACGCCACATAACACACGTCTCAAGCAATTTGCAGATTCTGTGGAATTACCGTTTTTAATTGTATATTCGTTACGAAGAAAATAATCGCATCCAAAAGCTGCAAACTGCATGAGGCGCGAAGACGTTACCTGCAATTTTACCGAAAAACCGACTAAAATGAATATTTTAATTTTTTCAATCTTTCTAAATATTATAATTTTAGCTGTTATGTATTTATCATCAAAAGAGAAAACTAATAGCTTTAAAATAATAACATATTTTGGAATTTTTATCGGAATTACTTCTTTAAGTTTTAATTTTTTATTTAAATCTTGTTTCGGTGCATCAACACCAATTGACATCAAAACAGAAAATTTAACCAAACAGAACTTAAAAATATATGGAATTGCATTTTTCGAAGATTACGGAAATGGAACCGGAAATTATGTGGAATATAATGCTGAATTAAAACCTAACGAAATTTCAGAATTTTGTATTGATAGCGATGGAGGAAAATTTTGGGTTGTTGCTAAAAATACAGAAAATGAAATAGTTTACCTTGAAGAAACAGAAAATAAGAAAACAAATTTTAAAATAATTGCAAACCAAAACACCAAATGCAATGAAAGTGAAATCGCAAAAGAATTGACTTTTAAAAAAGACAAAAGTGTGGAATTTGAAAAGTATTTAGTTTGGACAAACGTAATTTTAATAATTTTGCTAGTGTTGAATTGTTGCAAAAAGCCTGAAAAATGAAAAAAGTAAAGACAATTTTAATCGCAATCTTAATTATAGGCTTTGTATGTTTTGCAATTTTAAAAGTTAACCAATTTATTGAAATAGATAAATGCTTAGATAATGGAAATAAGTGGAATTATTCTGCTAACAAATGTGAATGTGAAAATAAATAAAAAGTACAAACTAAAAAAAAACGATTTTAAAATAGAATATTAACAAAGAAAAAACTGCAGGTAACACACGCTACAAGCAATTTGGGGATTTGGCATAATGGAAAAATCGGTTTGTATTTGGAAGATTTGGCAAATCCGAAAGATAACGCTTCCTTAATCCCAAACTGCTTGTAGCGCGAGAACGTTACCTGATATTTTGAGAACCGAAAACGACCAAAGACAAAAAATACAATCATCTAAATATGTTAAAGAAACTCTCAATAATCAGTTTTTTGATTCTATTCCTTCCTTTTTTTCAAACTTGTTCTGACAAAAACATTTCTGAAAATAAAATTCTAAAAAATAGTCCATTATGGGAAGAAGTAAAAAAGGATTCTAAAACTGAACTTAATGGAAAAGAATATAATTTAACTTTCGAAGAATTAACTTTAAAAAAGCAAAAAGCAATTACAGATTTTGTTAAACTCAAAAAAGAATTAACGTTAAATGGCTACCAAATTGGAAGATTATTCATTGAGGATATTGAAACACCTCAATGGCCACTAATGCCATTTTCGATGTCGATTTTAGTGAATATATTTTTAGTTATTTATTCGTTTAAAGAACAACCAAAAATGACTTTTATTTTAGGTATACTAAACATATTCTTATTATTAATCCCTCTAATAATGTTATATTTCGGGAAAATATTTGAAGAAATTGAACAACTAAAAAGTGGCTATTATTTACTAACATTTAATCTGATAATAATTATTTTTGAATCATATTCCCAAATGAAACCAAAAAAAACATCAGGTAACAGCTAGTAAGCAATAGTCGGGAATCAGGCTTAATGGGAAAATGGTTTTGTATTTGGAAAATTAGTGATAATCCGAAAATTTGTCTTTACTTAGCCCGACCATCGCCTACTAGCGGAACGTTGTGCGATATTATAGAAAACCGCAGTGAAAAATGATAAAAAGAGAAGGATTAAGTAAAAAAATTAGATTTGAAATTTTCAAAAGAGATAAATTTATTTGTCAATATTGCGGTGCGAAATCTCCAGAAGTAATTTTAAATGTTGACCATATTAATCCAGTAGCTAAAGGTGGAAAAAACGAAACTTTAAACTTAATTACAAGTTGCTTTGACTGTAATAGTGGTAAAAGTGATAGAATTTTGAATGATAGCTCTATATTAGAAAAACAAAGAAAACAGTTAGAAAATTTACAAGAAAGAAGAGAGCAAATTGAATTAATGTTAGAATGGAAAAAATCACTTTCCAATTTTGACAACGATATAAGCGAAATGATTACTGAATATGTAGAAAGTAAAATGAAACCGTATATATTAAACGAAAATGGAAAAAAATCTATTTCTGAATTGAGTAAAAAATTTGAAGTAGGGAAAATTTTAGACGCAATAGACATTTCAGCAAATAAATATATCAAATATGGAAATGAAGAACTTGAAAAAGAAAGTATTGAAGATTTCGTAAATAAAATTTCAGGTATAGTTTATGTTCAAGGTTTATCTCCAATAAAACAAAAACTCGCTTATATTAAAGGAATAGCTCGCAATAGGTTTTATTGGGATGACAAAATAGGTTCTATAATTTTATCAAATTATTTAAAACAACTTGAAAAGCATTACAACGAAGAACAGATTCTTGCAGATTTAGAAAATGAAGTTATTAAATTAACTAAAGAAGCTAAAAATTGGTCAGAATGGCGAAATACGTTAGAAAATTGGACTTCACATATTGAAAATCAATGGGGAATAGAATCAGAACCAGAACAAAAAAACATTTCTAATTCTGAAAAAGAATATACAACTGAATATTTAGAAAGTATAGCTTATAACAATTCCTGTGATCAAGAAGATTCCATTAAAGCAGTAGAACATATTGCAAAAATATTTCCA
The DNA here is from genome assembly GCF_001831475.1 of Flavobacterium crassostreae. Classification (NCBI taxonomy): domain Bacteria; kingdom Pseudomonadati; phylum Bacteroidota; class Flavobacteriia; order Flavobacteriales; family Flavobacteriaceae; genus Flavobacterium; species Flavobacterium crassostreae. Next base: position 2,204,463 of record NZ_CP017688.1, read on the forward strand.
AAATTTACAAAATCAAAATTTAGAAAACTTTTAAAAAAACACTTATTAGATTTTATAAAAACAAAAAATGATTTTGAAAATGGCGCAACAGAAAGAACTGATGCAAGAGAATTTATTGATAAATATATCCAAGAATCAGAAATCATAAATTTGTTTGATATTGATTATCAAAATGACAATATCAATTTAGGAATTTTAATTGTTTTAGAACCTAAAATACTTGAAATTATAACTGAAATATTTATGTTTTTCTACTTTCCAGTTTGGGGAATGAAAAAAGAATACTTGAAAATAATTATTGAAATTCATATTAAAGAATTAACCGTAAAAAAATAACATCGCACAACAGCTGTTTTGAGCTAGCTGGAGTTTAGTGGAATTATCGTTTCGCATCAACTTTCTGCAAAGCCGAAAGTTGAAAGGTTACGAACTTCCAGCCATCTCAAAGCAGCGAGACGTTATGACCAATGCGGTTGGAGTCGCTAAACAGACTCTATTTCCTTTCTCACATCTTCCCAAAATTTAGTTCTTCTTTCGTTGTACGGAATCCTTGGTAAACCTGATAGTTCATAAATTATTTCGTTAATAGAAATTAACGCCATTTCTTTTGCGTTTTTGTCAATTTGTTCAGGATATTCTGTATTTGTCAACATAGAACTTCCTACATATCCATTTGCATAACGAGTGTATTTTAACACTAATTCTTTTGCTTTTTCTTTTGGTGTCATAAGTTTTGTTTTTGTGAGTAAAAGCACTGCTCATAACAGCCATTTTGAGTGATAGCCGTTTAGTTTTCAATGGTTGATACTCGGTTAATTTTAATGTTTTGTTTTATAATTTTTGTTTTGTGATCGTCTACCACTCAAACTGGCAGGGCGTTATGGGCTAGTTTTGCCCATTTTGCGCAGATAATGCCGTTTTTATAAGAAAAAACTGTTTATAATTTTAAGGTTTGGAGTTCTAAATTCCTAAAAAAAAGCGCAAAAAAACTGGATTCTTAAAAGCCAAAAAAAATATTTTGTTGTTTAAAGAGTGTTATTTAAAAATAGAAAATAATCCAAAACAAAATAATGACATAAAACAGCGTGATTTGTGGTTTAAAGAGTAAATCTGAAAATAAGAAAACTCCCAAGTTGAAGCGCAAACGGCATTTTATCAGCTTTACGAAAAAATTAAATGAGTGTAATTTGTGTTTTACAAAGTGATTATTCAAATAAGAAAAATCTCGGATTTAAATCTTAAAACGGAATTTTATCAGCGTTACGGGAAAAATTAAAAAAGAGTGATTTATTCTTTACAAAGTGAGAATCTAAATAAAAAAATCTCGAATTTAAAGCAGAAATTTGTTTGTGTTTTTAGGTTTGTGAAGAAAAAACCAGCCCATAACAATCGTCTTAACTAATTTGCAGATTCTCTGGAATTACCGTTTTTAATTGTATATTCGTTACAGCGAAGGTAATCGTATCCAAAGCCTGCAAACTAGTTAAGCCGCGAAACGTTATGGGCTAGTTTTGCCCATTTTGCGCAGATAAAGCCGTTTTTTTTTTAAGAAAAAACTGTTTATAATTTTAAGGTTTAGAGTTCTAAATTCTTAAAAAAGCGCAATAAAAATGGATTCTTAAAAGCCAAAAAAAAAGATTTTGTTGTTTAAAGAATATTTTTCCAACCTGAAAATAATCCAAAACAAAATAATGACTTAAAACAGCGTGATTTGTAGTTTACAGAGTGATTTTTTTAAACAAGAAAATCCCCAAGTTGAAGCGCAAACGGCATTTTACCAGCTTGACGAAGAAATTAAATGAGTGTTATTTGTTCCTTACAAAGTGATTATCCAAATAAGAAAAATCTCGGATTTAAATCTTAAAACAGGATTTTACCAGCGTTACGGGAAAAATTAAAAAAGAGTGATTTGTTCTTTAGAAAGTGATTATCCAAATAAGAAAAATCTCGAATTTAAAGCCAAAAAATGTTTGCTTTTTTTAGGTTTGTGAAGAAAAAACCAGCCCATAACAATCGTCTTAACTAATTTGCAGATTCTGTGGAATTACCGTTTTTAATTGTATATTCGTTTCGAAGAAAAACATCCGTATCCAAAGCCTGCAAACTAGTTAAGGCGGGAACGTTACAGGGCATAGCTCCGAAAAAATCGATTTTTAAATAGAAAATTAACGTTTTTAAGCATATATTTTTTAAAAGTAATGTAAGTCAAAACTCCCCTCCTTTTCTTTTAGAAACTGCTTTTTATTGCCGAAAAATGGGGCGAATTAGTATAATTTTTCACCAAATAATATTTAAGGAAAACAAAGTATAAAAGGAATAAATGTTGCGATTTAAAACAGAAAAAATCAATCAAAATAAGTTGCATAAAAGAGAGTGACCAGAAATTTAAGCCCAAAAGGGAAAAAGGTTAGACGGAATTGAAACGGATTTTTTTTGCGACGTCAAAAGTGTATAATGGTATTTTCAGAAAGTTTATTTTACAAAAGAAAAACTTTAATTTTATAAAAAAAACCACTCAATAATGTGTTTTTTAAATGGAAAATGTTTCTATTTTTAAAGAGAATTCCCGCCAAAAAAAGCAAGATGGAAGCGTTTTGTGGCTATTGCTACGCCCTGTAACACACGTCTCAAGCAATTTGCAGATTCTGTGGAATTACCGTTTTTAATTGTATATTCGTTACGAAGAAAATAATCGCATCCAAAAGCTGCAAACTGCATGAGGCGCGAAGTTGTAGGCAAGTTGCGCCCAAATCGCGCATAATTAACCTTTTAATTAAGAAAAAACTGTTTATAATTTTAAGGTTTAGAGTTCTAAATTCTTAAAAAAAAGCAAAAAAAACTGGATTCTTAAAATCTAAAAAAACAGGTTTTGTTTTTTAAAGAGTATTACTAAAAAACAGAAAATAATCCAAAACAAAATAATGACATAAAACAGCGTGATTTGTGGTTTGCAGAGTGATTTTTTTAAACAATAAAATCCCCAAGTTGAAGCGCAAACGGCATTTTATCAACTTGACGGAAAAATTAAACGAGTGTAATTTGTTCCTTACAAAGTGATTTTGCAAATAAGAAAAATCTCGGATTTAAATCTTAAAAAAAATCAATAAGGAAAATTAAAAAGCTGAAATAGAGTGATTTGTTTTTTAAAGAGCGAGAATCTAAATAAAAAAATCTCGGATTTAAAGTAGGAATTTGTTTGTGTTTTTAGGTTTATGAAGAAAACAACCAGCCTACAACAATCGTCTTAACTAATTTGCAGATTCTGTGGAATTACCGTTTTTAATTGTATATTCGTTATGAAGAAAAACATCCGTATCCAAAGCCTGCAAACTAGTTAAGGCGGGAACGTTAGCAGCAAGTGTCCAAAATTGCGCCAAAATTACTGCGACTATTAGAAATTATTACACTTACAAAAAAATGCAATTACAAACATTTTGAATTTTATGAAAAATAGAAAAGCACTATTGATAATCGATATGCAAAAAGGTTCATTCACGCCTAAGACGCCTAGATTTGACACGAATGGAATTGTAAATCGAATTAATTTACTTGCTGAAATTTTTAGAGAGTCTAACTTACCCGTTATTTTCATTCAACATGACGGTACAGAAATGGGTGAATTCAAACCAAACACAATTGAATGGGAATTATTAGATGAATTAAAAGTAAGTCCAAATGATATTACTATCAACAAGTATGCTAATGACGTGTTTTACAATTCTATACTTCAATCAAAACTAACCGAACTAAATATAAATGAATTATTTATCACAGGTTGCGCAACTGACTTTTGTGTTGAATCAACAATACAGTCAGCCTTAACTAAAGATTATAATATAATAGTGGTTGAAGATGCTCATACAACTGGAGAAAGACCACACTTAAAAGCTGAAAAAGTAATTGAACATTATAATTGGGTTTGGCAAAATATGATCCCGACAAAGGGTAAAATAGAAGTTAAAAATTTTGAGGATATAAAAAAAAGCGCTGATTTTTTAATAAGAACCGAACAATAAAAAATTACACCAGCTGCTAACAGGCGTTTGGCAAGATTGCGAATTTTGTAGTAAATTCACGTTTATTTCTCGCAAGAAATTTTATCTTTGATAGAAATTAATCGGTTCCGAAGTTCGCAACCTCGCCAAGCGCCGGGACGTTAACGGCAAGCAGAAAAAAACGAAACTGCAAAAATGACAGAAATCATAGATTTATTCGAAAAAATTTTAATATTAGAAAGAAATGAATATCTAAAAGTTAAAGGAAGTATTGATACAAATATTTATTTTATCGAAAGTGGAAGTTTGCGAATCTTTATTTTGGACGATTACGAAGAACAAATTATTCGATTCGGTTATGATAATGATTTAATTGTTTCTTTAGACTCATTTTTAACTGAAAAACCTTCTGATTTTTATATTCAAGCCATAAAGAAAACTATAATAAAGGTAATTCCGAAGAAAAAAGTTACAGAATTAATAAATCTGAATGAAACTAATAAACAAAATTGGATTAAAATTTTGGAAGATTTGATTTTACAACAAATTGAAAGAGAAAAAGATATATTGACAAGTTCGCCAAAAGCAAGATTTGAAAGAGTTCTGAAAAGAAGTCCGAAGTTGTTTCAAGAAATACCAAATAAACATATTGCCAATTATTTGAGAATGAGTCCAGAAACTTTGTCAAGATTAAAAAAATCTTGATTTGTATCAAGTTTTTTGAAATTTAAAAAACTGAACTTTGAAAAAATAATAAATATGAAAACGCTATCAGAAACTTTAATATTAGATTTAATTGAAACAACTAGACAAAATCTAAACTTTGTAGAATTACTAAAACAAAAAAAAGATGCTGAATTAAACTGGAAAGAGAATTCAGAAAATTGGAGCATTTTAGAATGTTTGCAACATCTAAATTTATATGGACATTTTTATATTCCAGAAATTGAAAAAACAATAAAAAACTCCAACCATAAAAGTGAAACAAAATTCAGAAGTGGATTATTAGGAAACTATTTTGCAGAAAGTATGCTTCCAAAACAGAAATTAAATAAAATGAAAACTTTTAAGGACAAAAATCCTTTGAATAGTCTTCTGGACAGAAAAGTTATTGATGAATTTATAAATCAACAAATTAAACTTATCGATTTATTGAATAAATCAAAAACGGTAAGTTTGAACAATAATAAAGTTAAAATTTCTTTGACAAAATGGATAAAACTGAAACTTGGAGATATATTTAGAGTTGTAATTAATCATAATTTTAGACATATTAAACAAATAGAAAATAATATAAAAACCGAAACTGCCAGCCGTTAACAGGCGTTTGGCAAGATTGCGAATTTTGTAGTAAATTCACGTTTATTTCTCGCAAGAAATTTTATCTTTGATAGAAAATAATCGGTTCCGAACTTCGCAACCTCGCCAAGCGCCGGAACGTTATAAGCCATTTTAATCGACCTTTTCCGCATAATCATTTCCGTGTAAGTTATCAAACATTACATTATTACACTCAGGACAACAACTTTGGTCATAACCAAAATCATATTCATTTTTACATTCTTCTCTTGTTCCTATCCATCCACATTCATCACACAAAAAACGGCTTATAACAGCGGTTTTGTCGAATTGTGGCACTTGGGTATTTTTTGAAAGTTTAGTCATAATTTTAAATTTTAGTTATTATTTGTTAAGTTTGGTCTTAAATCGCCACAACGACGACAAAGCCACAGGACGTTATGGGCTAGTTTTGCCCATTTTGCGCAGATAAAGCCGTTTTTATAAGAAAAAACTGTTTATAATTTTAAGGTTTAGGGTTCTTAATTCCTAAAAAAGCGTAAAAAAACTGGATTCTTAAAAGCCAAAAAAAACATTTTGTTGTTTAAAGAATATATTTCTAACCTGAAAATAATCCAAAACAAAATAATGACATAAAACAGCGTGATTTGTAGTTTACAGAGTGATTTTTTAAAATAAGAAAACCCCCAAGTTGAAGCGCAAACGGCATTTTACCAGCTTGACGGAAAAAATTAAATGAGTGTAATTTGTATTTTACAAAGTGATTTTGCAAATAAGAAAAATCTCGGTTTTAAATCTTAAAACAGGATTTTATCAGCGTTACGAGAAAAATTAAAAAAGTGTGATTTGTTCTTTACAAAATGAGAATCTAAATAAAAAAATCTCGAATTTAAAACCAAAAAATGTTTGCGTTTTTAGGTTTGGGGAGAAAAAACCAGCCCATAACAATCGTCTTAACTAATTTGCAGATTCTGTGGAATTATCGTTTTTAATTGTATATTCGTTACAGCGAAGGTAATCGTATCCAAAGCCTGCAAACTAGTTAAGGCGGGAACGTTAGCGGTCAGTTGAGCGCACCTGATGAAAATAAGCTGAAATTACGACTAAAAAGAAATGTGTACAGAAGTAAAAAAGATTAATACCGAAAAAAGAAATGCTTTATTATCATTGCTTTTTTATGCAATTTCTGCAATAGCAATAGCTATTTTTAATTCGTCTGCGGAGTATAAATCTGGACCTTGCACGCCGAATTTAGATTTGTTATCTGTCTTCTTAATTGCAATTATAAATGTTATTCTATTAATTATAAATGGAATATTATCTTTTGGTTTGAATAAGGAAACAAAGTATTCATTCTTTATACATTTATTTGTGTTTGTAATTTGGATATCTATTTTCATATTTAATAGTCAATGAAAAATGATTTAACTCAAAAATTAAATTAAGATAATTCGAAAAGAATTTAAAAAACTAAAATGTTTAAAAATAGAAATTTTAACAGCAGAATATTATTTAATTTTTAATAAGCAGAAGTTTCACAAAATTTACTGATTACAATAATCGAAAACAAAAACTTGAAAAGTAATTTTTATTCGTAAAATTTTATAGTAAGAAAAGGAAAATAAGAAAGAATTAAAAAGCAAAATCATTTTAAATTCTAATAGAAAATTGTATTAAATAGAACAACCGAACCGCTAACAGCGGTTTGCATAAATGGCGAAATATGTGGTAAATTCACGATTATCTTTCGCAAGAAATTTTATCTTAGCCGAAAAATCTCGGTTACGAAGTTCGCCACTTCTGCAAGCCGCGAAACGTTATGGGCTATTTTTGCCCATTTTGCGCAGATAAAGCCGTTTTTATAAGAAAAAACTGTTTATAATTTTAAGGTTTTGTTTTGACCCCTATAAAACAAGAGTATTATTGTAAATTTCGATTATTATTTATGCGGTTAATTTTTTCATCAAAATTAGATGCTTATCCTGGTTCCATTTCTCTATTGGGGTAATGCGTCCTAAAAGTCCATGTAGCCTAGTATTATTATAGAAAATCACATATCTTTTTAGTATTAGTTCAATTTCTCCAAAAGTTCTATAATCAACTCTTTGGAACACTTCTTTTTTTAGTATTCCATGATAGGCTTCAATATGTGCATTTTCTTCTGGTGTTGCTACATGGGTAAATTCTTGCTGAACTCCAATGAGTCCAAGGTATTCCCGAACTCTTTTGGCAATAAATTGACTTCCATTATCACTTCTTATCACAACATTTTCAGGGTATTGGTATTCTAAAAATAAATCAGAAAGCAAAGCGATTACTTTGTTTTGTTTTATAGAAAAAGAGAAAAAATCCTTTAATATTCTGCGAGTATGAACGTCTATTATAGATAGTAAATAAGCGTTTTTACCTACCTTTGGGATCCAAACCATCTTAATATCCATTTCTAAACATTCAAAAGGTTTAGTGGTTTTAACTTTTCTATATTTTACAAATTTACGACCAGAACCACTCCTGTTTATTCGGTTTTCTAGTTTCAACAAACCCTCTTCTCTCATAATTCGATACAACTTTTTAGGATTAATTAAGTACCCCTCTCGTTGTAAATAGGAAGTCATTAAACGGTAACCGCAGTCAATAAACTCATTACTTAAAACATCTTTAACAGATTCAACAACAGTATCTTGACTTACATATCCTTGATGTTTATTAAAGGTAAATTCACTAGGTTTAATACCTTTCTTACCTGAGCTTGGTCTTCTATAATAACTACTTTGAACCATGCCTACCATAGCAATAATTTTAGTTTTACTAATCTTATGTTTACTATAAAAACTATCTACTAAATCTTTCTTGGATCGGATGTCCCAAACTTTTTTTTTAAAAGTTCACGCCCGATTTCTAATTCGATTTCCTTGTTAGCTAATAATTTGCGTAGAATTCTGTTTTCTTCCTCAGCTTGCTTTAGCTCTTTACTACTAGTGTCATAAGTTACTTTTAAACCTGCTTCTCCCTGCTTCTCGTGTTTCTTCTTCCAGCTATACAAAGTGCCAGTGCTAAGGCTGTATTTACGGCAGGTTTCAACGGCTCCTAATTCTTCTGAAAAGGATAGGATTTCTAGCTTTTCTTCTAAACTCCATTTCTTGTATTTCATATCTCAAATGTACTATTTGAAATTTAAAATATCACTCCGAACTATTAAGGGGCTAAAATAGGTTTAGAGTTCTTAATTCCTAAAAAAACGCAAAAAAATGGATTCTTAAAATCAAAAAAAAAAAGATTTTGTTGTTTAAAGAATATTATTTCCAACCTGAAAATAATTCAAAACAAAATAATGACATAAAACAGCGTGATTTGCGGTTTACAGAGTGATTTTTCAAACAAGAAAATCCCAAAAGTTGAAGCGCAAACGGCATTTTACCCACTTGACGAAAAATTAAATGAGTGTAATTTGTGTTTTACAAAGTGATTTTACAAATAAGAAAAATCTCGGATTTAAATCTTAAAACAGGATTTTACCAGCGTTACGAGAAAAATTAAAAAAGAGTGATTTGTTCTTTAGAAAGTGAAAATCTAAATAAAAAAAATCTCGAATTTAAAGCCAAAAATATTTGCGTTTTTAGGTTTGTGAAGAAAAAACCAGCCCATAACAATCGTCTTAACTAATTTGCAGATTCTGTGGAATTACCGTTTTTAATTGTATATTGGTTATGAAGAAAAACATCCGAATCCAAAGCCTGCAAACTAGTTAAGGCGGGAACGTTATGGGCTAGTTTTGCCCATTTTGCGCAGATAAAGCCGTTTTTATAAGAAAAAACTGTTTATAATTTTAAAGTTTAGGGTTCTTAATTCCTAAAAAAACGCAAAATAACTGGATTCTTAAAAGCCAAAAAAAAATATTTTGTTGTTTAAAGAATATTATTTCCAACCTGAAAATAATCCAAAACAAAATAATGACTTAAAACAGCGTGATTTGTAGTTTACAGAGTGATTTTTTTAAACAAGAAAATCCCCAAGTTGAAGCGCAAACGGCATTTTACCAGCTTGACGAAGAAATTAAATGAGTGTTATTTGTGTTTTACAAAGTGATTATTCAAATAAGAAAAATCTCGGTTTTAAATCTTAAAACGGGATTTTATCAGCGTTACGGGAAAAATTAAAAAAGAGTGATTTATTCTTTACAAAGTGAGAATCTAAATAAAAAAATCTCGAATTTAAAGCCAAAAAATGTTTGCGTTTTTTAGGTTTGTGAAGAAAAAACCAGCCCATAACAATCGTCTTAACTAATTTGCAGATTCTGTGGAATTACCGTTTTTAATTGTATATTCGTTATGAAGAAAAACACCCGTATCCAAAGCCTGCAAACTAGTTAAGGCGGGAACGTTGTGCGATATTTTGACCAAAAAAACCGAAAAATGAAAAACATAATAATTTTTGCATTAATTTTTAACCTTATATCTTGTAAAGCACAAGAATTTGAGAAAATATCCATTTCAAAAACTGATATTTCCGAATTGTATGTTAACGATGAAAATTCAACAGAACTATTTTATTATAAATATCTGCCGAAAAACAATATTATAGGAGTTTTAGTTGTAATTCCTTCTGGTGGAGAACTTGTTGAAAACACATTAAAACAAATAACTCTTCAAAAAATAGCAGTTGAAAAAGGAATTATGGTAATTGTTCCATCAATAAATTGGGGAACAGATAATCGAGAAGCAGAATTCAAATTACTTGATAAAATTTTCAGTGAAATTGTCGCAAAGCATCAAGTATCAAAAGATAAATTTATAATCGGTGGACTTTCGAGTGGCGCAATGATTTCTTTAACGTACGCTGAAAAGGCAACTAAAAATCCCGAAAAGTATTTTATAATTCCAAAAGGTATTTTTGCATTAGACGCACCTTTAGACCAAGCAAGATTTTATAAATATTGCGAAAGAGAAATCGAAAGAAATATTTATGAGCCAGCTGTAGATGAGGCAAAATGGATGAAGAATAATTGGGACAGTATTTATGGAGGATCGCCAGAAAAATTTCCTGAAAAATATATAGAAAACTCTATTTACTCCTATGGAGCAAAAGATGGCGGAAACGCAAAGTATTTAAAAAAAATGCCTCTTTTAATGTTTACTGATTTGGATACAGATTGGTTAATTAATGAAAGACATCGTGACTTAAATGATTGGAATGGAATTGATATAATCTCAATGATAAACCAATTAAAAATAATGGGAAATAAAAACGCTAGAGTAATCGTTAGTCAAGGAAAAGGAGTTCGATTAGACGGAACTAAAAATCCACATTCTTGGTCAATTATGGATTCCGAAATTTGTCTGAATTGGATAATAGAAACATTTGAAAAATAAAAAAACATCGCACAACCGCCATTTTGAGCTAGCTGGAATTTAGTGGAATTACCGTTTCGCATCAAGTTTTCGTTAAGCCGAAAACTGAAGAGTTACGAACTTCCAGCCATCTCAAAGTGGCATAACGTTAGCCGTTATTTTGGCGCTACAGAAAACCAAGAAAAAGAAAAAGAAAAAATAAAAATGAAATTATTCTTAAAAATTGTTACGTTCTTCATAGTTTTTAGTTTTCAAAAAACTCAATCTCAAATAATTGATACTTTGGTAGATGTTGGAAATCATAAATTACATTTCAACATTATAAAAGGAACAGGTATTCCAATTCTTTTTGAGGCTGGTGGCGGAAGTGATGGTACAGTTTGGAGTTCTATTTTAAAACCAATTGCAGAAATTACTGGAGCAACTTTAATTACTTATGACAGAGAAGGTTTTGGAAAAAGTACAATAAATACTTTAGAAACTGAAATTTCAAAACACGGAATAACAAACAGCATTTTGGATTTAGAAATAGGATTAAAAAAATTGGGTTATAACAAACAAATTATGTTAGTTTCCCATTCTTTTGGCGGTTACTTTTCAACTTTATATTCGGTAAGAAATCCAAATCTTGTAAAATCGATTGTGTTGATCGATGTGAACCATAATTTTATGGAAAAGTTTGTGGAAAGTGATTTAAAAAAACAAGAAAAACTTATTCCAGAATGGAAGAAAACCAATCTTGGTTTATTTTATATGGCTTCAAATATTCGTGAAACCACAAAAATGATGAGTGAATTATCAATTCCACAAAATATTCCCGTAGTAGATTTAATAAATGGAATTTCACCATTTAAAGAAACTGAAAAAGTAGAATATTGGAAAGAATGTCATAAAAAGTTTGTTGAAAGTCATCCAAAAAGCATTGGAATTACAGCATTTGAATGCGGTCACGGAATTTGGTTTGACAATCCAAGTTTGGTAATTACAACAATTGCTAAAAGCTATGCTGAAACATTAAATAAAAAACAAAAAATAGAAGTTTATGAACGTATTCTAAATTATGCCATTAGTTCATCAAATAATGTAAAGAAAGAAAATAAGACATATTTACATTCAGAAGATAATCTAAATAATTTAGGCTATGAATATTTAAACAAAAATGAAAATGAAAAAGCTTTAGAAACCTTCAAACTTAATGTTTTATTATATCCAAATAGCGGAAATGCTTATGATAGTTATGGAGAAATATTATTAAAACTAAATAAAAAAGAAGATGCAATTAAAATGTATAAAAGGTCGATTGAATTAAATCCCGAAAATGAAAATGGGAAAAAAGTAATAATTGAACTTTCAAAACAATGATAAATAAAAAAACAACGGCTAACACACGCTACAAGCAATTTGGGCATTAGGATTAATTTGAAATTGGTTTTCTATTTGGAAGATTTGGCAAATCCGAAAAATGGGCTTAATTTAGTCCCAAACTGCTTTTAGCGCGGGGACGTTATGTGGCATAGCTCCAAAAATTCGTTTTTAAAATAGAAAATTAACGTTTTTAAGCATATATATTTTAAAAGTAATGTAAGTCAAAACCTCCCTCCTTTTCTCTTAGAAACGGCTTTTTATCGCCGAAAAATCGGGCGAATTAGTATAATTTTTTACCAAATAATATTTAAGGAAAATAAAGTATAAAAGGAATAAATGTTGCAATTTAAAACCGAAAAAATCAATCAAAATAAGTTGCATAAAAGAGAGTGACCAGAAATTTAAGCCCAAAAACGAAAAAGGTTAAACGGAATTGAAACGGATTTTTTTTGCGACGTCAAAAGTGTGTAATGATATTTTCATAGTGTTTATTTTACAAAATAAAATCTTTAATTTTATAAGAAAAACTACTCAATAATGTATTTTTTAAATGGAAAATGTTTCTCTTTTTAAAGAGAATTCCCGCCAAAAAAAGCAAGATAGAAGTATTTTGTGGCTATTGCTACGCCACATAACACACGTCTCAAGCAATTTGCAGATTCTGTGGAATTACCGTTTTTAATTGTATATTCGTAATGAAGAAAATAATCGCATCCAAAAGCTGCAAACTGCATGAGGCGCGAGGACGTTATGTGGCATAGCTCCGAAAATTCGTTTTTAAAATAGAAAATTAACGTTTTTAAGCATCTATTTTTTAAAAGTAATGTAAGTCAAAACTCCTCTCCTATTCTCTTAGAAACGGCTTTTTATTGCCGAAAATCGGGCGAATTAGTATAATTTTTCACTAAATAATATTTAAGGAAAATAAAGTATAAAAGGAATAAATGTTGCAATTTAAAACCGAAAAAATCAATCAAAATAAGTTGTATAAAAGAGAGTGACCAGAAATTTAAGCCCAAAAGAGAAAAAGGTTAGACGGAATTGAAACGGATTTTTTTTGCGACGTCAAAAGTGTGTAATGATATTTTCAGAGTGTTTATTTTATAAAAAATAATCTTTAATTTTATAAGAAAAACTACTCAATAATGTATTTTTTAAATGGAAAATGTTTCTCTTTTTAAAGAGAATTCCCGCCAAAAAAAGCAAGATAGAAGTACTTTGTGGCTATTGCTACGCCACATAACACACGTCTCAAGCAATTTGCAGATTCTGTGGAATTACCGTTTTTAATTGTATATTCGTAAAGAATAAAATAATCGCATCCAAAAGCTGCAAACTGCATGAGGCGCGAGGACGTTATGGGCTAGTTTTGCCCATTTTGCGCAGATAAAGCCGTTTTTATAAGAAAAAACTGTTTATAATTTTAAGGTTTAGAGTTCTAAATTCTTTAAAAAAGCTCAAAAAAAATGGATTCTTAAAATCTAAAAAAACAGGTTTTGTTGTTTAAAGAGTATTACTAAAAAACTGAAAATAATCCAAAACAAAATAATGACTTAAAACAGCGTGATTTGTGGTTTTCAGAGTGATTTTTTTAAACAAGAAAATCCCCAAGTTGAAGCGCAAACGGCATTTTATCAGCGTGACGTAAAAAATTAAATGAGTGTAATTTGTTCCTTACAAAGTGATTATCCAAATAAGAAAAATCTCGGATTTAAATCTTAAAAAAAATCAATAAGGAAAATTAAAAAGCTGAAATAGAGTGATTTGTTTTTTAAAGAGTGAGTATCTAAATAAAAAAAATCTCGTATTTAAAGCCAAAAAATGTTTGCGTTTTTAGGTTTGGGGAGAAAAAACCAGCCCATAACAATCGTCTTAACTAATTTGCAGATTCTGTGGAATTACCGTTTTTAATTGTATATTCGTTATGAAGAAAAACATCCGTATCCAAAGCCTGCAAACTAGTTAAGGCGGGAACGTTATGTGGCATAGCTCCGAAAATTCGTTTTTAAAATAGAAAATTAACGTTTTTAAGCATCTATTTTTTAAAAGTAATGTAAGTCAAAACTCCTCTCCTATTCTCTTAGAAACGGCTTTTTATTGCCGAAAATCGGGCGAATTAGTATAATTTTTCACTAAATAATATTTAAGGAAAATAAAGTATAAAAGGAATAAATGTTGCAATTTAAAACCGAAAAAATCAATCAAAATAAGTTGTATAAAAGAGAGTGACCAGAAATTTAAGCCCAAAAGAGAAAAAGGTTAGACGGAATTGAAACGGATTTTTTTTGCGACGTCAAAAGTGTGTAATGATATTTTCAGAGTGTTTATTTTATAAAAAATAATCTTTAATTTTATAAGAAAAACTACTCAATAATGTATTTTTTAAATGGAAAATGTTTCTCTTTTTAAAGAGAATTCCCGCCAAAAAAAGCAAGATAGAAGTACTTTGTGGCTATTGCTACGCCACATAACACACGTCTCAAGCAATTTGCAGATTCTGTGGAATTACCGTTTTTAATTGTATATTCGTAAAGAATAAAATAATCGCATCCAAAAGCTGCAAACTGCATGAGGCGCGAGGACGTTATGTGGCATAGCTCCGAAAATTCGTTTTTAAAATAGAAAATTAACGTTTTTAAGCATCTATTTTTTAAAAGTAATGTAAGTCAAAACTCCTCTCCTATTCTCTTAGAAACGGCTTTTTATTGCCGAAAATCGGGCGAATTAGTATAATTTTTCACTAAATAATATTTAAGGAAAATAAAGTATAAAAGGAATAAATGTTGCAATTTAAAACCGAAAAAATCAATCAAAATAAGTTGTATAAAAGAGAGTGACCAGAAATTTAAGCCCAAAAGAGAAAAAGGTTAGACGGAATTGAAACGGATTTTTTTTGCGACGTCAAAAGTGTGTAATGATATTTTCAGAGTGTTTATTTTATAAAAAATAATCTTTAATTTTATAAGAAAAACTACTCAATAATGTATTTTTTAAATGGAAAATGTTTCTCTTTTTAAAGAGAATTCCCGCCAAAAAAAGCAAGATAGAAGTACTTTGTGGCTATTGCTACGCCACATAACACACGTCTCAAGCAATTTGCAGATTCTGTGGAATTACCGTTTTTAATTGTATATTCGTAAAGAATAAAATAATCGCATCCAAAAGCTGCAAACTGCATGAGGCGCGAGGACGTTGTAGGCAAGTTGCGCCCAAATCGCGCATAATTAACCTTTTAATTAAGAAAAAACTGTTTATAATTTTAAAGTTTAGGGTTCTTAATTCCTAAAAAAACGCAAAAAAATGGATTCTTAAAATCCAAAAAAAAAGATTTTGTTATTTAAAGAATATTATTTCCAACCTGAAAATAATTCAAAACAAAATAATGACATAAAACAGCGTGATTTGTGATTTACAGAGTGATTTTTCAAATAAGAAAATCCCCAAGTTGAAGCGCAAACGGCATTTTATCAGCGTGACGTAAAAAATTAAATGAGTGTAATTTGTTCCTTACAAAGTGATTATTCAAATAAGAAAAATCTCGGATTTAAATCTTAAAAAAAATCAACAACGAAAATTAAAAAGCTGAAATAGAGTGATTCGCTCTTTAAAGAGCGAGAATCTAAATAAAAAAATCTCGAATTTAAAGTAGGAATTTGTTTGTGTTTTTAGGTTTATGAATAAAACAACCAGCCTACAACAATCGCCTTAACTAATTTGCAGATTCTGTGGAATTATCGTTTTTAATTGTATATTCGTTATGAAGAAAAACATCCGTATCCAAAGCCTGCAAACTAGTTAAGGCGGGAACGTTGGCAGTAATAACTTTGAAAATCAGACGGATATGGAATTACCAAATAATGAAGAATCAATTAATTTATATAATAATACTTCTCAAGAGAAATTATCCGGACTTTCGCCATCTCAAACATTTGAAATAATCCATAATCCTTTGGGTGAAAAATCACCTATAAAATTCAGAGATGGTATAAATAATGAAACACTTAACAAAATCCCTTTCTTTAAAATTACGGAAGAGTTTCTTAAAATTATTCAACGTGATAAATTTATAAAACTTACTCCACTTGGCGCTTTACCAAAGAAAATAATGGTAGAACTTTATGCTTACAAATTTATTCCTGAAGATTTCATAGAATCAGGAATAACCAAACTTTGGAAAGAAGATGATAGTATTTCAATTAAGTCTGCAAAAATTGTATGTGAATTAGCAAAGCTTACAAAAAAAGTTAATGGAAAAATTTTACTTACTAAAAATGGAGAAAAATTTTTAAAGGAAGAAAGTCGGTTATTTTTATTTAAACAAATTTATTTGACATTTACGGAAAGTTTCAATTGGAGTTTTAATGATGGTTTTGTCGAGGAACCAGTTGGTCAATACGGTTCATTATTTTCAATTTATTTACTTCTAAAATACGGAGAAAGTGAAAAGAAAACTCTCTTTTATTCCGAAAAATATCTTTCCGTTTTTTTTAACTTCCTTCCTCTTTTCGTTGATGATTATGCAACTCCAGAAGAACAATTTAACAATTGTTATTCTGTTCGTACATTTGAAAGATTTACTAATTGGTTTGGATTAACTTATTTTTCAGAACCCAAAAACAACTATGATAATAAAAACAACAAAATTAAATCAACCGAATTATTAACAAAGCTTTTTATTATGGAATAACGGAAAGGTAATTGTTACTACTGCCAACACACGCTACAACGGATTTGGGCAATTAGCATAATGGAAAGTTGGTTTTGTATTTGGAAGATTTGGCAAATCCGAAAATAGGGCTTAATTTAGTCCCAAACCCGCTGTAGCGAGAGAACGTTACAGGGCATAGCTCCGAAAATCCGTTTTTAAAATAGAAAATTAACGTTTTTAAGCATATATATTTTAAAAGTAATGTAAGTCAAAACCTCCCTCCTTTTCTCTTACAAACGGCTTTTTATTGCCGAAAAATGGGGCGAATTAGTATAATTTTTCACCAAATAATATTTAAGGAAAACAAAGTATAAAAGGAATAAATGTTGCAATTTAAAACAGAAAAAATCAATCAAAATAAGTTGCATAAAAGAGAGTGACCAGAAATTTAAGCCCAAAAGGGAAAAAGGTTAGACGGAATTGAAACGGATTTTTTTTGCGACGTCAAAAGTGTATAATGGTATTTTCAGAAAGTTTATTTTACAAAATAAACTTTTTTAATTTTATAAGGAAAACCACTCAATAATGTATTTTTTAAATGGAAAATGTTTCTGTTTTTAAAGAGAATTCCCGCCAAAAAAAGCAAGATGGAAGTGTTTTATGGCTATTGCTACGCCCTGTAACACACGTCTCAAGCAATTTGCAGATTCTGTGGAATTACCGTTTTTAATTGTATATTCGTTACGAAGAAAATAATCGCATCCAAAAGCTGCAAACTGCATGAGGCGCGAAGACGTTAGGCGTCAGTTTAGCGGAACGCAGAAAAAATTGAACAAAATGAACATATGTAATTATTCCATTTACTTTTTTATATTCCTAATAATAATTAGTTGTTCTGAAAAGAATAATAAAAATGTTGAAAAATCAATTCAAAATACAATCGAAAGATTTCCTCAACTAAAAACTGATAAGAAAAACTTTGACAATGATTACAAACTTGTTAAAAGTGTAAAAAACGGAGAACTTAATTTTGAAATTCAATTATTTTCTGAAGCAGACAGTATAGAAAATAAACAACAAATAATTGTTCTGATTAATTCAAAAAAAGAATGTTCGTCAATTCCATTCTTTAATAATAAATATAAAGACTATTGGGAGTTTCCATTTGATAAACCAATAAAAAATGTTCCCCATATAGCTTCAACTTTTAGAGTTGAATTAAATAATGCGTTGAATATATTTCAAACACCCAAAAACAGAAAAGAAAAAAACTTAAAATATGAAGTTGTAAATGAAATTTTGAAGTCATTGTTGATTTGTAAAAATTTACAAGAGAAGGACAGTCTGCTTATTTATAGTACGATAATTCCAAATTCAAATATTCCAAACGAAGATTCTGATTCTGCTTTTGTAAGACTTCGCAAAAATTATAAAAAAATGAAAAGTGAATGGCATCCAGAAAATTATGTAATTAATTATAACTGTTATTTAGATGAAAGAAATGGGAGAATATATCAATTAAATTACAACGAAAAAACCAAAAGTTATGATGTGAAAAGTTATAGACAAGATTGGGGATTCACTCCATTGAGTTTGTGAAACCGAACGCCTAACAGCTGTTTTGAGCTAGCTGGAATTTAGTGGAATTATCGTTTCGCATCAAGTTTTCGTTAAGCCGAAAATTGAGCGGTTACGAACTTCCAGCCATCTCAAAGCAGCAAAACGTTATGTGGCATAGCTCCGAAAATTCATTTTTAAAATAGAAAATTAACGTTTTTAAGTATATATTTTTTAAAAGTAATGTAAGTCAAAACTCCCCTCCTTTTCTCTTAGAAACGGTTTTTTATCACTGAAAAATCGGTCGAATTAGTATAATTTTTCACCAAATAATATTTAAGGAAAATAAAGTATAAAAGGAATAAATGTTGCGATTTAAAGCCGAAAAAATCAATCAAAATAAGTTGCATAAAAGAGAGTGACCAGAAATTTAAGCCCAAAAGCGAAAAAGGTTATACGGAATTGAAACGGATTTTTTTTGCGACGTCAAAAGTGTATAATGGTATTTTCAGAGTGTTTATTTTACAAAATAAAATCTTTAATTTTATAAGAAAAACTACTCAATAATGTGTTTTTTAAATGGAAAATGTTTCTGTTTTTAAAGATAATTCCCGCAAATAAAAACGAGATAGAAGTACTTTGTGGCTATTGCTACGCCACATAACACACGTCTCAAGCAATTTGCAGATTCTGTGGAATTACCGTTTTTAATTGTATATTCGTAATGAAGAAAATAATCGCATCCAAAAGCTGCAAACTGCATGAGGCGCGAAGACGTTATGTGGCATAGCTCCGAAAATTCGTTTTTAAAATAGAAAATTAACGTTTTTAAGAATGTATTTTTTAAAAGTAATGTAAGTCAAAACTCCCCTCCTTTTCTCTTAGAAACGGCTTTTTATTGTCGAAAAATCGGGCGAATTAGCATAATTTTTCACCAAATAATATTTAAGGAAAATAAAGTATAAAAGGAATAAATGTTGCGATTTAAAACCGAAAAAATCAATCAAAATAAATTGCATAAAAGAGAGTGACCAGAAATTTAAGCCCAAAAGAGAAAAAGGTTAGACGGAATTGAAACGGATTTTTTTTGCGACTTCAAAAGTGTATAATGATATTTTCAGAGTGTTTATTTTATAAAAGACAATCTTTAATTTTATAAGAAAAACTACTTAATAATGTGTTTTTTAAATGGAAAATGTTTCTGTTTTAAAGAGAATTCCAGCAAATAAAAACAAGATAGAAGTACTTTGTGGCTATTGCTACGCCACATAACACACGTCTCAAGCAATTTGCAGATTCTGTGGAATTGCCGTTTTTAATTGTATATTCGTTACGCAGAAAATAATCGCATCCAAAAGCTGCAAACTGCATGAGGCGCGAAGACGTTACAGGGCATAGCTCCGAAAAAATCGATTTTTAAATAGAAAATTAACGTTTTTAAGCATATATTTTTTAAAAGTAATGTAAGTCAAAACTCCCCTCCTTTTCTCTTAGAAACTGCTTTTTATTGCCGAAAAATGGGGCGAATTAGTATAATTTTTCACCAAATAATATTTAAGGAAAACAAAGTATAAAAGGAATAAATGTTGCGATTTAAAACAGAACAAATCAATCAAAATAAGTTGCATAAAAGAGAGTGACCAGAAATTTAAGCCCAAAAGGGAAAAAGGTTAGACGGAATTGAAACGGATTTTTTTTGCGACGTCAAAAGTGTATAATGGTATTTTCAGAAAGTTTATTTTACAAAAGAAAAACTTTAATTTTATAAAAAAAACCACTCAATAATGTGTTTTTTAAATGGAAAATGTTTCTATTTTTAAAGAGAATTCCCGCCAAAAAAAGCAAGATGGAAGTGTTTTGTGGCTATTGCTACGCCCTGTAACACACGTCTCAAGCAATTTGCAGATTCTGTGGAATTACCGTTTTTAATTGTATATTCGTTACGAAGAAAATAATCGCATCCAAAAGCTGCAAACTGCATGAGGCGCGAAGACGTTATGGGCTAGTTTTGCCCATTTTGCGCAGATAAAGTCGTTTTTATAAGAAAAAACCGTCTATAATTTTAAGGTTTAGAGTTCTTAATTCTTAAAAAAACGCAATAAAATGGATTCTTAAAAGCCAAAAAAAAGGTTCTATTGTTTAAAGAGTATATTTCTAACCTGAAAATAATTCAAAACAAAATAATGACATAAAACAGCGTGATTTGTGATTTACAGAGTGATTTTTCAAACAATAAAATCCCCAAGTTGAAGCGCAAATGGCATTTTACCAGCTTGACGAAAAAAATTAAATGAGTGTTATTTGTATTTTACAAAGTGATTATCCAAATAAGAAAAATCTCGGATTTAAATCTTAAAACAAGATTTTATCAGCGTTACGTGAAAAATTAAAAAAGTGTGATTTGTTCTTTACAAAATGATAATCTAAATAAAAAAATATTGAATTTAAAACCAAAAAATATTTGCGTTTTTAGGTTTGTGAAGAAAAAACCAGCCCATAACAATCGTCTTAACTAATTTGCAGATTCTGTGGAATTATCGTTTTTAATTGTATATTCGTTATGAAGAAAAACACCCGTATCCAAAGCCTGCAAACTAGTTAAGGCGGGAACGTTATGGGCTATTTTTGCCCATTTTGCGCAGATAAAGCCGTTTTTATAAGAAAAAACTGTTTATAATTTTAAGGTTTAGAGTTCTTAATTCCTAAAAAAACGCAAAAAAATGGATTCTTAAAATCAAAAAAAAAAAGATTTTGTTGTTTAAAGAATATTATTTCCAACCTGAAAATAATTCAAAACAAAATAATGACATAAAACAGCGTGATTTGCGGTTTACAGAGTGATTTTTCAAACAAGAAAATCCCAAAAGTTGAAGCGCAAACGGCATTTTACCCACTTGACGAAAAATTAAATGAGTGTAATTTGTGTTTTACAAAGTGATTTTACAAATAAGAAAAATCTCGGATTTAAATCTTAAAACAGGATTTTACCAGCGTTACGTGAAAAATTAAAAAAGAGTGATTTGTTCTTTAGAAAGTGAAAATCTAAATAAAAAAATCTCGAATTTAAAGCCAAAAAATATTTGCGTTTTTAGGTTTGTGAAGAAAAAAACAGCCCATAACAATCGTCTTAACTAATTTGCAGATTCTGTGGAATTACCGTTTTTAATTGTATATTCGTTTCGAAGAAAAACATCCGTATCCAAAGCCTGCAAACTAGTTAAGGCGGGAACGTTAGGCGTTATTTTGCCCAAAAACACGAAAATTTGAATCGAGATAATATTTTTAAAGGACTAGATTTTTCTACAGATTTTACTGTTGAAGATTGGAACGCCTTAATAAAACTTAAATTCAAAAAATACCTAACAAATGAAGATTTAATAGAACAAAACAAAGAAGTTTTAAAAACCGAAATTGTAAATTATATTAGAGTTTCAGCAAAAAAAGAGTACTTAGAACTTTTTGAATGGACATTAAAAATTTTTGCTGATTGCATAATTTTTGATAAGGAAAAAACAATAAATATTATTTCAGAATCATTTGATGAAATTTGTAATACTGACTATAAATGGATGACAAATGTATTAACTCAACCAAATTTTGCAGACTTTTCTGAAAGAGATAAAATTACTTTTTATTTTAAAATTATAGATGAAACTTTAGAGGGAGTTTTTAAACCACGCTTCAAACTATTTGATAAATTAACTAACTTCTTAATAACCCAAAATGTAATTGATAATTCGAATTATGATTTTGGAAAAATTATTTCAGATTTTCCAAAGCAATATGAAAATAATGCAAAACTTTTTTTAAAAGATCCAATACATTCTATTTCAACAAGTCAGTGGCGAAATATTTCAGCACATAAATCCTTTTCAATAAGCAAAGAGAATATTAAAGTTGAATACGGAAAAACAAACAAAAAAACTGTTTTTATAAAATTTGAAGATTTTTATAAAATCGTATTTTGGACACAAGACATATATCGAGTAATCCGATTATCTCAAGTTATTACTTGTATAAACCATATGAAGGAAATTGTTGACATAATTGGTGATTCAGAAAAATCTAATCATCGTTTTGAATCTTCACTTTTAAATTTAGTGCATAATATGCAAATAGTAGGTTTTGAATTTATTTCGACTGAAATTGAAAATGAAACATTTTGTTTAAAACTGAAAGAAAAAAAAGAACACGATTTGAAATCTTCACTTATTCACGCATCGCAATGTTTAGACCAACTATCTTGTGCTATTTACGATGATGTTTTCATTAGAGATAACTATAATAAAACAAAAGTTATAATCTACAACGAATATACTAATGAAATTGGTTCTGCCACAATTCCAATAGATGTAGCATTAAAAAAAGTTAAAAGTGAAATAAATATGAATGAATATCTAGACAATATGGAATTTGAAATAAAAAACAACGCCTAACAGCGGTTTTAAGAAATTGGGGTTTTAGGGCTTAATTTAAAGTTTGTTTTGTACTTTTGAATTTGGGTGTTTAATCGAAAGTTTCGGGTTTACAAATCCCCAACTTCTTAAAGCCGCGAAACGTTAGCACCAATTTAAAAAAAAAACGAAATGGATACAATTGAATTTCATAAATCAACCGCAAAAGAATTACTAGCAATTAAAGATAGAGTAAGAAACTTAGTAAATCATTGGGGTGAAGATGGACGCCATCAAGAAGCTGTAATAAAAACAATGATTCAAAGATTTTTACCTGAAAAATTTAGAATAGGTACTGGTTTTATTGTTAGACAAACTAGACAAAGAGGAAACCACGAACCTTCCAAGCAAATTGATTTAATAATTTATGATACTTCATACCCTGTTTTGTTTAAAGACAATGATTTTGTTATTTTAACTGCTGATTCTGTTTTAGGAATTATAGAAGTCAAGGCAAATGCTACAAATCAAGGCTTAAGTGATATTGTTAAAAAAGCAAATGAAAATGGAAAATTTATTTTTGATGGTAGAGTTAACAAATCAAAGCCATTATTTAATGGAATTTTTTCATATGAATCTACCGTAAATAATGTTGATACAATTGCTAATCATATAAAAAATCCTTGGGACGAATTAGGTGAAAACCGACAAAAATATAGTGTTAACCATATTTCTCTCACTCAAGATTGGTTCTATAAGTTTTGGGAGCACGAATTTATTGATGGTAATTTACCTCATTATTTATATAAAATAAAAGAGCTTTCCTTTTCTTTTTTTATTTCAAACCTAATAGACTGGATTAGTGAGACATCAGTAATTGAAAACAGTAACTTATGGTTTCCCGTTGACAAATCAATAGAAGTAAAAAAATGTTTTTAACTTACAATTATGAAATATATAAAACCTGTTGTTTATGGAAATTCATTTTCTTGTCCGCATTGTGGTGCAATTGCAAAACAAGACTGGTGGCATTGCAATTGGAATGGTTCACAATATCCAGAAAATTCTTCTAATCCGTTGAAAGTAGCGAATTGTCAGCATTGTAATGATAACTCTGTTTGGATTGAAAATAAAATGTATTTCCCTGATTTAGGAAATTCACCCTTCCCTAATCCCGAAATGCCAGATTCAGTGTTAAAACTATATACTGAAGCTTCGGGTATATGTTCTAAATCTCCAAGAGGTGCCTCAGCGTTATTACGTTTATCAATTCAAGTTTTATGCAAAGAACTTGGTGAAGATGGTAAAAACATAAATACCGACATTGGGAACCTTGTAAAAAAAGGACTTCCAGTCATAGTCCAACAATCACTTGACATCGTTCGAGTGACAGGAAATGACGCTGTTCATCCTGGACAAATTGATACAGACAATCCATCAACGGTTGGACAACTTTTTGACTTGATTAATATTATCGTTGAATATATGATAGCTTTACCGAAAAAAGTTAACGGTATTTACAATGCGCTTCCAGCTGACAAAGTTAAAGGAATAAATAATAGAGACGGAAAGTAAAAAAACTGGTGCTAACCGCTGTTTTGATATAGCTGGAATTTAGTGGAATTATCGTTCCGCATCAAGTTTCCGTTAAGCCGAAAATTGAGCGGTTACGAACTTCCAGCCATCTCAAAGCAGCATAACGTTATGGGCTAGTTTTGCCCATTTTGCGCAGATAAAGCCGTTTTTATAAGAAAAAACTGTTTATAATTTTAAGGTTTAGAGTTCTAAATTCTTTAAAAAAGCTCAAAAAAAATGGATTCTTAAAATCTAAAAAAACAGGTTTTGTTGTTTAAAGAGTATTACTAAAAAACTGAAAATAATCCAAAACAAAATAATGACTTAAAACAGCGTGATTTGTGGTTTTCAGAGTGATTTTTTTAAACAAGAAAATCCCCAAGTTGAAGCGCAAACGGCATTTTATCAGCGTGACGTAAAAAATTAAATGAGTGTAATTTGTTCCTTACAAAGTGATTATCCAAATAAGAAAAATCTCGGATTTAAATCTTAAAAAAAATCAATAAGGAAAATTAAAAAGCTGAAATAGAGTGATTTGTTTTTTAAAGAGTGAGTATCTAAATAAAAAAAATCTCGTATTTAAAGCCAAAAAATGTTTGCGTTTTTAGGTTTGGGGAGAAAAAACCAGCCCATAACAATCGTCTTAACTAATTTGCAGATTCTGTGGAATTACCGTTTTTAATTGTATATTCGTTATGAAGAAAAACATCCGTATCCAAAGCCTGCAAACTAGTTAAGGCGGGAACGTTAGGCATCACTTTGGCACGACGCATGGAAAAACAGAAATAAATCATATTTTTTTTAATACCATTAATTGGTATATTTGTATAAAATTGAAAATTATGGCCCGAAATACATCAATTCTAATTGGAGAATATTATGAGAATTTCATAAACAGACAAATTGCTACAGGAAAATATAATTCTGTAAGCGAAGTTGTCAGAACTGCATTGAGACATTTTGAAGAAGAAGAAATTCAAAAAAAATCTTTGATTATCGAATTAGAAATTGGAGAAAAAAGCCGAAAAATTAAAAATTTTGACAGAAAAGAAAACTTAGATATGCTGAATAATAACTTCCAAAAATAATGGCGGAATATATAATCAGTGAAAAAGCTCTTGAAGATTTAAATAATATTTGGATTTACACTGCCGAAAATTGGTCTGTTGAACAAGCAAACAGATATTACAACTTAATTGTTGATGAAATAGAATATGTATCAGGAAATTTTGAGGTAACTAAAGATTTCGACAATATTAGAAAAAATTATAAATTTTCAAAAGTTAAATCTCATTTGGTGTTTTATAAGAAAACAGAAAATACAGAAATGGAAGTCGTGAGAATTTTACACGAAAGAATGGACTTAAAAAATAGAATTAACGATTAAAAAAGAAAAGCGAATGCCTAACAGCCATTTTGAGCTAGCTGGAATTTAGTGGAATTACCGTTTCGCATCAAGTTTTCGTTAAGCAGAAAATTGAGAGATTACGAACTTCCAGCCATCTCAAACTGGCGAAACGTTAGTGGCAACTCAAAAAAAAAAGCAGAATTCACCTATAAAAAAACTTGCTGATGATGAATGAAGGATATGAATTTGACTCTAAATATTTTATAGAATGGAACAGAGAGTTAAAACAATGGGATTATTTAGAAAATGGTGAATTAATACCCGAAACAACTGAAACACTATACAAATATCTGTCGTGGAATGAAAAGACGATTGCATCTTTAATAGGGAATTATTTATGGTTAAGTAATCCTGTGCATTTTAATGATCCTTTTGATTGTAACAGAAGTATGATATTTAACTATAATTTCTCTGATGAAGAGCGTTTAAAAAAAAGAAACTATTTTGATGACATTGGAATAATATCATTCACAGAAAATAAATTCTGTCCTTTAATGTGGGCTCACTATACAGGAAATTATAATGGAATTGTATTAAAATTCAAAGCAAAAGAGTTTAATAAATTCAAAAATGAAAATCAATTTAACCAAATAAAATTGCGAAAAGTATTGTATCCAGAACAATTTAAATTATTCCCATTAGGACATACTTTTTCAAAAGAGTTAATGCTTTTCATTAAATCAAAAAACTGGAATTATGAAAAAGAATGGCGATTAGTAGCGGACTTAAAACAACCATACAATAGATTCTTGAGATTTGATCCTCTATCTTTAGAAGAAATTTATATTGGTCATAATCTTTTTGAAAATCTAAATAGCAGTGCTATTCAAATTTTGACTCAAATTAGAGATTCTTTTTATCCTAAAACTAAATTAATAAGAATATTTCCGGATAGTAAAGTTTTTGGAAAAATCGTATTCCGTGATTGGGACAAAGAAATGGACAAAAATTCAAGAGGAAATGAGCAGCCACTAACAGCCATTTTGATATAGCTGGAATTTAGTGGAATTATCGTTCCGCATCAAGTTTTCGTTAAGCTGAAAATTGAGCGGTTACGAACTTCCAGCCATCTCAAACTGGCAAAACGTTATGGGCTAGTTTTGCCCATTTTGCGCAGATAAAGCCGTTTTTATAAGAAAAAACTGTTTATAATTTTAAGGTTTAGAGTTCTAAATTCTTTAAAAAAGCTCAAAAAAAATGGATTCTTAAAATCTAAAAAAACAGGTTTTGTTGTTTAAAGAGTATTACTAAAAAACTGAAAATAATCCAAAACAAAATAATGACTTAAAACAGCGTGATTTGTGGTTTTCAGAGTGATTTTTTTAAACAAGAAAATCCCCAAGTTGAAGCGCAAACGGCATTTTATCAGCGTGACGTAAAAAATTAAATGAGTGTAATTTGTTCCTTACAAAGTGATTATCCAAATAAGAAAAATCTCGGATTTAAATCTTAAAAAAAATCAATAAGGAAAATTAAAAAGCTGAAATAGAGTGATTTGTTTTTTAAAGAGTGAGTATCTAAATAAAAAAAATCTCGTATTTAAAGCCAAAAAATGTTTGCGTTTTTAGGTTTGGGGAGAAAAAACCAGCCCATAACAATCGTCTTAACTAATTTGCAGATTCTGTGGAATTACCGTTTTTAATTGTATATTCGTTATGAAGAAAAACATCCGTATCCAAAGCCTGCAAACTAGTTAAGGCGGGAACGTTATGGGCTAGTTTTGCCCATTTTGCGCAGATAAAGCCGTTTTTATAAGAAAAAACTGTTTATAATTTTAAGGTTTAGAGTTCTTAATTCCTAAAAAAACGCAAAAAAATGGATTCTTAAAATCAAAAAAAAAAAGATTTTGTTGTTTAAAGAATATTATTTCCAACCTGAAAATAATTCAAAACAAAATAATGACATAAAACAGCGTGATTTGCGGTTTACAGAGTGATTTTTCAAACAAGAAAATCCCAAAAGTTGAAGCGCAAACGGCATTTTACCCACTTGACGAAAAATTAAATGAGTGTAATTTGTGTTTTACAAAGTGATTTTACAAATAAGAAAAATCTCGGATTTAAATCTTAAAACAGGATTTTACCAGCGTTACGTGAAAAATTAAAAAAGAGTGATTTGTTCTTTAGAAAGTGAAAATCTAAATAAAAAAATCTCGAATTTAAAGCCAAAAAATATTTGCGTTTTTAGGTTTGTGAAGAAAAAAACAGCCCATAACAATCGTCTTAACTAATTTGCAGATTCTGTGGAATTACCGTTTTTAATTGTATATTCGTTATGAAGAAAAACATCCGTATCCAAAGCCTGCAAACTAGTTAAGGCGGGAACGTTGTCGGACAGTTACAAAAAACTGAAGTAAATTGAAAATCAAATATTTAAATCAAGAAAAATCAAAATGAAAATTCGGAAAAGCATAGAAACCGAACAGAAAAATAATGCTTAAATAAAACTCAAAGTGGGTAAACAATAATTTTTTAAATGAAAAGAATGAAAAGAACATTCAAAGTTTTGTCGATTGCTTTTGCAATGTCAATTATGTTAACGTCTTGTTTTTCTTACACAAGCGTAGTTGGAAAAGGTGCACAAGGTAGCACCGAAGTTACTAAATGGAATCATTATGTAATTGGTGGATTAGCACCAGTTGGAGTTTCAGATTCTAAAGAAATGGCTGGTGGAGCAACAGATTACACTGTATTTACGAGACAGAGTTTTGTAAATGGGTTAATTGCTGCATTGACATTCAGTATTTATACTCCTACTACAACAACTGTAACAAAATAACAGAACTAAAAGCGGTAATAGTAAAATATTACCGCTTAATTTTAAAGAAAATGAAAAAAATTTTATTTTACGGCTCTATAATTATCCTAATATATTTGATTTACATTGTAATAAATATTTTCACTTATCACTATGAAAATCTTAATAACTATGGAAATGGATTCTTAATTGGGAAAATATTATTGATATTAATTTTTGGATTTGTAATTTACAAAACAAATCCGTTTAAGGAAAAAACAAAATATTAGAAATTCAAAAAAATAACCGCTCCGACAACAGCGGTTTTAAGAAATTGGGGTTTTTGGACTTAATTTAAAGTTTGTTTTGTACTTTTTTTTTTCGATGTTTAATCGAAAGTTTTGGACTTACAAATCCCCAACTTCTTAAAGCCGCGAAACGTTATGGGCTAGTTTTGCCCATTTTGCGCAGATAAAGTCGTTTTTATAAGAAAAAACTGTCTATAATTTTAAGGTTTAGAGTTCTTAATTCTTAAAAAAACGCAATAAAATGGATTCTTAAAAGCCAAAAAAAAGGTTCTATTGTTTAAAGAGTATATTTCTAACCTGAAAATAATTCAAAACAAAATAATGACATAAAACAGCGTGATTTGTGATTTACAGAGTGATTTTTCAAACAATAAAATCCCCAAGTTGAAGCGCAAATGGCATTTTACCAGCTTGACGAAAAAAATTAAATGAGTGTTATTTGTATTTTACAAAGTGATTATCCAAATAAGAAAAATCTCGGATTTAAATCTTAAAACAAGATTTTATCAGCGTTACGTGAAAAATTAAAAAAGTGTGATTTGTTCTTTACAAAATGATAATCTAAATAAAAAAATATTGAATTTAAAACCAAAAAATA
The DNA here is from genome assembly GCF_001831475.1 of Flavobacterium crassostreae. Lineage (NCBI taxonomy): Bacteria > Pseudomonadati > Bacteroidota > Flavobacteriia > Flavobacteriales > Flavobacteriaceae > Flavobacterium > Flavobacterium crassostreae. The sequence continues at coordinate 2,233,694 of NZ_CP017688.1, forward strand.
TTTGCGTTTTTAGGTTTGTGAAGAAAAAACCAGCCCATAACAATCGTCTTAACTAATTTGCAGATTCTGTGGAATTATCGTTTTTAATTGTATATTCGTTATGAAGAAAAACACCCGTATCCAAAGCCTGCAAACTAGTTAAGGCGGGAACGTTAGTAGCTATGCGGTTGGAACGTATAAACTAGCGTCTTCGTTATTTGCTTCCCAGTAGAAAATTTCCCAATATCCAAATAAAGAATAACCCATATCTCTATATAATTTTCTGTATAGCTCTGAATTTTTATCGTAACCTAATTCTGTAAGTAACGGCAGCAAATCATTTAAACTCATTTTTTCAGTCAATTTGTTGACTGTAGCATTTTCTTTCCATCTTAAAACACCATTATCAGTTAAGATAATTTCGTGATTATGGTGTGTTTCTACATCAAGAATTTCTCTATAAGTTTCATCAGTAATTTCATTTCTATTTATTGTCTTCATTTTTATGTTTTTTAGTTAATTATTAATTGTTAAGAAAAAGCACAGCTACTAACACACGGTTGTAGTTATTGTTTTATTTAGTGGAATTACCGTTTTTTAAGTCATTCACGTTTAGCCGAAAAGTTCCGTTTTCATAAGAAAACAACAACTACAACCGCGATAACGTTACCTGCAATTTTACCGAAAAACCGACTAAAATGAATATTTTAATTTTTTCAATCTTTCTAAATATTATAATTTTAGCTGTTATGTATTTATCATCAAAAGAGAAAACTAATAGCTTTAAAATAATAACATATTTTGGAATTTTTATCGGAATTACTTCTTTAAGTTTTAATTTTTTATTTAAATCTTGTTTCGGTGCATCAACACCAATTGACATCAAAACAGAAAATTTAACCAAACAGAACTTAAAAATATATGGAATTGCATTTTTCGAAGATTACGGAAATGGAACCGGAAATTATGTGGAATATAATGCTGAATTAAAACCTAACGAAATTTCAGAATTTTGTATTGATAGCGATGGAGGAAAATTTTGGGTTGTTGCTAAAAATACAGAAAATGAAATAGTTTACCTTGAAGAAACAGAAAATAAGAAAACAAATTTTAAAATAATTGCAAACCAAAACACCAAATGCAATGAAAGTGAAATCGCAAAAGAATTGACTTTTAAAAAAGACAAAAGTGTGGAATTTGAAAAGTATTTAGTTTGGACAAACGTAATTTTAATAATTTTGCTAGTGTTGAATTGTTGCAAAAAGCCTGAAAAATGAAAAAAGTAAAGACAATTTTAATCGCAATCTTAATTATAGGCTTTGTATGTTTTGCAATTTTAAAAGTTAACCAATTTATTGAAATAGATAAATGCTTAGATAATGGAAATAAGTGGAATTATTCTGCTAACAAATGTGAATGTGAAAATAAATAAAAAGTACAAACTAAAAAAAAACGATTTTAAAATAGAATATTAACAAAGAAAAAACTGCAGGTAACACACGCTACAAGCAATTTGGGGATTTGGCATAATGGAAAAATCGGTTTGTATTTGGAAGATTTGGCAAATCCGAAAGATAACGCTTCCTTAATCCCAAACTGCTTGTAGCGCGAGAACGTTAGCAGTAATAGCACGTAAAAAAGGAAATTATGGACTTTAAAGAATATTTAAACAGCTTATCTCCTGAAGAAATTCAGCGAATGAACGAACAGCAAATTAAAGAAAATGATGAAATTTACGAAGATTTTAAAAATGCTTATCGAAAAGAATGTTGTTCTTTATGCGGAAATAAACTAGATTATTTTAATAAAATAGAAAAATGCTTTCACTGGTTCCTTTTACCTACAGGAATTAGAAAAAAAGACTTTGACAATTACTTAAACGAACCTATTGGATATTTTGCTTTAGAAAGTTATTTCCGATGGATTTCGAACCTTGAAAATCCATTAGTAAATATCAATGATTTAAATGACGAGATTTCAGATACTAAAATAAAAGAAATAACGATTAAATATAAAAATATTGAGTGGTCATTAAATTTTGGAATAACTGATTTAAATGGTCATTTAGATTCTAAAAATGCTAATTTTCCACATTTTCATTTACAGATGTTAGTAGATAATAAGCCATATATTATGTTTAATAATTATCATATTCCTTTTTCCAAACAAGATTTATTTAATCTTAAATTATTGAATGAAGATAAAGGTTTAGTTGATTTTAGAAATGATCACGGAGAAGGAATGTCTTTTATTGAATCTCCTGAAAACCTTGCAGAACTAGATAAAATTCTAAAACTTTCACAAGATGAAAACACAGCTCCTTTTCATACAACATCAATGATTCAAATGCCTGAAGGCAAAACAATGTCGGGAGAAATGTTACAAAAAATACTTACTGAAAGCAATGAAACAAAAACATTAATAAGGCATTTAGTTCCTCAATATTTTCCCGAGGCTAAAATTGTTACTCAAGTTTCACCGGGAAAAAGTGTTCCTGAAATGAAGAAAAGGACGAAAAGAAAATAGCTACTACTGCTAACAGCCGTTTGGCAAGATTGCGAATTTTGTGGTAAATTCACGTTTACGTTTCGTAAGAAATTTTATCTTAGCCGAAAATACTCGGTTACGAAGTTCGCAACCTCGCCAAGCGGCGGAACGTTATGTGGCATAGCTCCAAAAATTCGTTTTTAAAATAGAAAATTAACGTTTTTAAGCATATATATTTTAAAAGTAATGTAAGTCAAAACCTCCCTCCTTTTCTCTTAGAAACGGCTTTTTATCGCCGAAAAATCGGGCGAATTAGTATAATTTTTTACCAAATAATATTTAAGGAAAATAAAGTATAAAAGGAATAAATGTTGCAATTTAAAACCGAAAAAATCAATCAAAATAAGTTGCATAAAAGAGAGTGACCAGAAATTTAAGCCCAAAAACGAAAAAGGTTAAACGGAATTGAAACGGATTTTTTTTGCGACGTCAAAAGTGTGTAATGATATTTTCATAGTGTTTATTTTACAAAATAAAATCTTTAATTTTATAAGAAAAACTACTCAATAATGTATTTTTTAAATGGAAAATGTTTCTCTTTTTAAAGAGAATTCCCGCCAAAAAAAGCAAGATAGAAGTATTTTGTGGCTATTGCTACGCCACATAACACACGTCTCAAGCAATTTGCAGATTCTGTGGAATTACCGTTTTTAATTGTATATTCGTAATGAAGAAAATAATCGCATCCAAAAGCTGCAAACTGCATGAGGCGCGAGGACGTTATGTGGCATAGCTCCAAAAATTCGTTTTTAAAATAGAAAATTAACGTTTTTAAGCATATATTTTTTAAAAGTAATGTAAGTCAAAACTCCCCTCCTTTTCTCTTAGAAACGGCTTTTTATTGCCGAAAAATAGGGCGAATTAGTATAATTTTTTACCAAATAATATTTAAGGAAAATAAAGTATAAAAGGAATAAATGTTGCAATTTAAAACCGAAAAAATCAATCAAAATAAGTTGCATAAAAGAGAGTGAACAGAAATTTAAGCCCAAAAGCGAAAAAGGTTAAACGGAATTGAAACGGATTTTTTTTGCGACTTCAAAAGTGTGTAATGGTATTTTCAGAGTGTTTATTTTACAAAAGAAAATCTTTAATTTTATAAGAAAAACCACTCAATAATGTATTTTTTAAATGGAAAATGTTTCTGTTTTTAAAGAGAATTCCCGCCAAAAAAAGCAAGATAAGAAGTACTTTGTGGCTATTGCTACGCCACATAACACACGTCTCAAGCAATTTGCAGATTCGGTGGAATTACCGTTTTTAATTGTATATTCGTAATGAAGAAAATAACCGTATCCAAAAGCTGCAAACTGCATGAGGCGCGAGGACGTTATGTGGCATAGCTCCAAAAATTCGTTTTTAAAATAGAAAATTAACGTTTTTAAGCATATATTTTTTAAAAGTAATGTAAGTCAAAACTCCCCTCCTTTTCTCTTAGAAACGGCTTTTTATCGCCGAAAAATCGGGCGAATTAGCATAATTTTTCACCAAATAATATTTAAGGAAAATAAAGTATAAAAGGAATAAATGTTGCGATTTAAAACCGAAAAAATCAATCAAAATAAATTGCATAAAAGAGAGTGACCAGAAATTTAAGCCCAAAAGAGAAAAAGGTTAGACGGAATTGAAACGGATTTTTTTTGCGACTTCAAAAGTGTATAATGATATTTTCAGAGTGTTTATTTTATAAAAGACAATCTTTAATTTTATAAGAAAAACTACTCAATAATGTGTTTTTTAAATGGAAAATGTTTCTGTTTTAAAGAGAATTCCAGCAAATAAAAACAAGATAGAAGTACTTTGTGGCTATTGCTACGCCACATAACACACGTCTCAAGCAATTTGCAGATTCTGTGGAATTGCCGTTTTTAATTGTATATTCGTTACGCAGAAAATAATCGCATCCAAAAGTTGCAAACTGCATGAGGCGCGAAGACGTTAGCAAATATTATACAAGACCACGAAAATGAGACATTTAAAAATTCTAATTCTACTATTACTAAACCTAAGTTTACAAGCACAAAATTACTGTGTAAATTTTACAGACTTTGTTAACGATTTCTCAGACTCAAAGTTTCCTATCGAGCTAAAAAAATTGCTAAAAGAATCTGATGCCGACTATCTAACAGCTTGGAATCATTTGAAACGTGGAGGTCTTGATTTTGAGACTAGAACGAATCCTGAATTATTAAAAAAATTACGTGTTGACCTCGACAATACAAAATATGGACTTCAAGAAATTTTTGAAGCAGATACAGAAGAAATTCTCATTTGGAAACAACTTAAAGACGACCCTTTTTACAATGGCGAACTTATAAAGGAAACCACAGACCCAAAGCTATTAAAATGGAAAGACCGAGAATTCTTTAAAGCTGTAACTAAAAAAGGAGATGATTTTGAAATAGCAATGCTTAACAAAGTTAAAGCTAGAACTGGTCCAGAATACGAAAAACTGAAAGAACTAATACCCGATATTGACCAAAGAAAATTAGTAAGTCAAATGCAATTTTGTTTGCCAGGTTTTTTACCACCTTGTAATGCTAAAGGCGAATTTTTTATTGCCGACCAAGTTTGGATTAAGTACGATGAATTTGATGAGATTGAAAACATGATTGTCGTAGACGCTAAACTAAGTGAAGGAACAGCACTTACTAGCGGACAAACTACTGCTAAAAACCAAGCAGGAAAAGGAAGTTTAGCGTTTAAACCCCAAAAAGCAAAAACAGTTGATGAAACTACAAGCCTTGACTTACCCGATGAAATAAACCAAGGAACTCTTATTGAAATCAAGAGTTTTTATAAACTATTTGGAGATGGAAATGATACATTTAAAAGCGTGAAAAAGTTAAATTAATGACAATAGATAAAAAGATATTACAGACAAAAATATTAGAGAAATTAAAAGATAATTATCAATCCAAAATAATAGATAGTGACTACATAACCTTTAAAATCAATAAAAACAGCATCGATATTGAGTTTAGCTTTAGAATACAATTTCATAATCGTATTTCGTTCGAAGGTTTTAAGATATGTTTAATTGAAATTGAAGACAAAATTTATCCTTTAATATTAAAAGAATTAAACAATTTTTATAGCAAGTATTTTGGGATTTCTTTTATGAGATTCTATAAACCTGAAATTGAGTTTTCTTTATATGAAATTAACAATGAAGAAGATATCAATATATATATAAACCAAGTTATACAATGTTTAAAATACCACGAAAAAGAAGTTTTCCCAAAATTATTAGACATTAATTTTTTAGCTGAATATGTAGGTTCTGTTCCATTTGAACGGCAAACTGAAATTCCTGTTGGAGGTAATTTTCCTGTCTTTTTGTTTAAAAAACTCGCAATTCTAAAATGGGGAAATCAAGAAGAGAGATATTTAGAATATAAAACAAATACAGAAAAATTAATTAAAAGTTATTCTATTAAAAAACCTGAAAAATATAAACCCTCATTTAAAATTGGGTTTGAAAATTTGATTAATCATTTAGAAAACGAACTTAATCCATTAAAGAAAAATAACATTTGCTAACAGCGGTTTGCATAAATGGCGAGTTATGTGGTAAAATCACTTTTATCTTTCGCAAGAACTTTTATCTTAGCCGAAAATAATCGGTCACGAAGTTCGCCACTTCTGCAAGCCGCGACACGTTATGTGGCATAGCTCCGAAAATTCGTTTTTAAAATAGAAAATTAACGTTTTTAAGCATCTATTTTTTAAAAGTAATGTAAGTCAAAACTCCTCTCCTATTCTCTTAGAAACGGCTTTTTATTGCCGAAAATCGGGCGAATTAGTATAATTTTTCACTAAATAATATTTAAGGAAAATAAAGTATAAAAGGAATAAATGTTGCAATTTAAAACCGAAAAAATCAATCAAAATAAGTTGTATAAAAGAGAGTGACCAGAAATTTAAGCCCAAAAGAGAAAAAGGTTAGACGGAATTGAAACGGATTTTTTTTGCGACGTCAAAAGTGTGTAATGATATTTTCAGAGTGTTTATTTTATAAAAAATAATCTTTAATTTTATAAGAAAAACTACTCAATAATGTATTTTTTAAATGGAAAATGTTTCTCTTTTTAAAGAGAATTCCCGCCAAAAAAAGCAAGATAGAAGTACTTTGTGGCTATTGCTACGCCACATAACACACGTCTCAAGCAATTTGCAGATTCTGTGGAATTACCGTTTTTAATTGTATATTCGTAAAGAATAAAATAATCGCATCCAAAAGCTGCAAACTGCATGAGGCGCGAGGACGTTGTGCGTCACTTTCGAGCGACGGAAAACAGAAAATTAAATTAAACTAATCGTTTTGAAAAAAGAAGAATTAGAAAAAATTATAAAAAAAATTGAAACTGAAAATTCGACAGAAAAGGCATTTTTTGGAATTCACAGTTTAGAAGCAGGAGACGAATTATTTATAAGAGCAAATAAGGGTGGGTTAGAATTGTTTGCTGCACAACTTCTCAAAGCATCAAAAAAAGCTGAAGAAATTATTGAGCAAACTGAACAAAGTATAATAACATTTGATCCGAAAGAAAAGTGGATAACTGGTGATATTTGGATTGCATATATTGAACCTAAACCAGAAGACAGAATTGATATAATAGAAAAAACATATGTTCGAAATTGGAAAGATAAAGTTTTAGAATATACAATTTTTATAATTTTAGGTTTAATAGTTTTGATATTTATCGCTGGAATAAAAGCAGTTTTTAATTGGTTTATATATTAATAAAAAAAAAGCGAACGCACAACAGCTGTTTTGATATAGCTGGAATTTAGTGGAATTACCGTTTCGCATCAAGTTTTCGTTAAGCAGAAAATTGAGCGGTTACGAACTTCCAGCCATCTCAAAGCAGCAAAACGTTGGTGGCAAGTGTAAAAAAAAATATCGTATGAAAAACAAAATATTGATTTTAATAAATTTATTTGCAATAGTTCAATTATTTGGACAAAGAACCGTTGTTAAAAACGTAAATATTATTCCCATAAATCAAAATACAATCTTAAAGAATAAAAGTATTTTAATTGAGAATGGTAAAATTATTGAGATTAAAGATTTTAAAAAATTGAATCTTGATAAAACAGAAAAAATAATAAACGCCAAAAATAAATACTTAATGCCTGGGCTTGCAGATATGCACGTTCACTTACACGAAAAGAAATCTTTAGATACTCTATTATTACTAAATATTTCAGCAGGCGTTACTCAAATAAGAGTTATGAATTCTGATGTAAATCAAGCCGAATTAAAAAATAGTTTGAATCAAAAAATCAAACCTACAATACATTTTAGTTATATTTTCAGCAAACAAAATTCTACAAACCAGATTGACAGCATATTTAATGATGTAGGGAAAAACAATTTAGATTTTATAAAATTATTTTCTGTTAAAGACGAAAATACATTTGATGAATTAATGATGCGTGCAAATCAAGAAAAGAAAATCGTTTGCGGACACTATCCATCTAGCGTTTCGATGAGTAAGGTTTTAAAATCAGGTTTTAAAAGTATTGAACACTTATCTGCTTATCCTAGTGATGAAAACATTAATAATTTAGATGAAAATATAAAATTAACTAAAGAAAATAAAGTTTATAATTGCCCAACATTTGATTATTTTATTACTGTTTTTAACTATCAATATCCTTATGGATATAAAACCAGATTAACGTATCAAAAAGCTCCAAAATCTTATATAGACAAATGGGAAAAAGATTTGAAAGCAAAAATTAAAAAAGTAGGGGAGCAAAAATTTTTAGAATTTGGTGAAAATTACAAGGCAAAATTTGAAAAACAAAAAATAGTTTTTACAAAATTATATAAAAACGAATGTTTGTTGCTTGTTGGAAGTGATCCATCGGGTTTGTTTCAAATGAGTGGATTTTCAATGCATGATGAAATGTTATTTTGGTCAAAGTTAGGAATTGATAATTATACTATTTTAAAATCTGCAACCTTAATTCCTGCTCAATTCTTCGATGAACAAAATGAATGGGGAAGCATCGAAGTTGATAAAGTTGCAGATTTAATAATTTTAAATAAAAATCCACTTGAGGATATTAGAAATCTATCAACAGTAGAAACTATAATTAAACAAGGAAAGGTATATAATCAAAAGGAGCTATTAAATACACTAAAATAACACCAGCCACCAACAGCCATTTTGAGCTAGCTGGGATTTAGTGGAATTATCGTTTCGCATACAAGTTCTCGTTTAGCCGAAAAATGAGCGGTTACGAACCTCCAGCCATCTCAAACTGGCGAAACGTTAGGCGTCAGTTGACCGCAAAACTGAAAAAAAACTAAAATGATATGATAGAAAGTTTACCTGATTTTATTTCTATAAGTTTTGCAATTATTACAATTGTAACTCTATATTTTTTTTACGATATATTGAAAAAACCTAATTCAGAAAATATTCGAAATAAATCAAATTTAATTTTATTTGGGTTATTTATTTGGCTAATAATCCAGGGAATTTTAACTTTAAAAAATATTTATAATTCCGACGGTAATTCAATTCCACCTAAAATTTTAATTTTTGGAATTGCTCCACCTATTTTTACAATTATGTTACTTTTTATCACAAAGAATGGAAGAGATTTTATTGACTCTTTAGATTTGGCAAAAATAACCTATTTAAATATAGTAAGAATTCCTGTCGAAATAGTCCTATTTTATTTATCTGTATATAATCTTATTCCTGAGCTTATGACTTTTGAAGGGAGAAATTATGACATATTAGCAGGGATTTCAGCTCCGTTCATTGCTTATTATGGAATTAAAACCCAAAAATTAAGTCGAAATGGAATTTTAATTTGGAATTTTATTTGTCTCGGTCTTTTAATTAATATAATTATAAATGCATTACTATCTACTCCTTCCCCGTTTCAAAAATTTGCATTTGAGCATCCAAATATTGCAATATTAAATTTTCCATTCAGTTGGCTACCAACTTTTATAGTTCCTATTATTATATTTGGCCATTTAGTATCAATAAGAAAACTAACTAAAAAATAAAAATCTTAAATAATAATAAATAAACAACCGAACGCCTAACACACGTTTGTGGCTATTGCGGAATTTGGTGGAATTATCGTTTTTAAATTGTATTTTCGTTTAACCAAAAAAACTCGTCTTTGAAGTCCGCAACAGCCACAAGCGTGGGAACGTTACAGGATATTGTACCAAAACTGTGCGTTAAAAAACAACTCAACAGAAAAATGGAATATTTAATTATAGCAGTTTTGCTAATTGCCTTATTTTTAGTAGCTTTGCGGAAACTTAATAATCAAATGGAAACTTTACTAAATAGAATGTCAAACTTCGTTATACTTTACTGTCAGAATATGGGAGTAAGTGTAAACCCTTTAAAGTTGCAAAAACTTCTTTATTACATTCAATCTTGGCATATTACGAAGTTTGAAAAAGATATTCTATTTGAAACTATGCCAGAAGCTTGGGTAAACGGGCCAGTATACAGACCTATATATGACAAATACAAAGCAAATTTCTTTAGAAATGTAAATTTTCCTAACACATTAGATGAAGAAGAGTTAACTAAACAAGTAGCAAGTAGTTTGCAAAATTTGAATTTAAGTGAAGAAAAACAAGATTTATTATTTTCAGTGTTAAATGCTTACGGTGTTATGAGTGATGAAAGACTTGTTTTAATGACACATAGTGAGGAACCGTGGAACGAAGCAAGAAAAGGGTTATCTCCAATTGAAAGGTCTGAAAATAAAATATCAGCAGATACAATATTTAATTATTACAATAGAAGAATAGCTGAAAGAACTAATGCTTAATGAACTACAGCAACAAATCAAAGACTTAACTGAATTTGATGAAATCGATTTAAAAGTTAAGCACGGAGATGAGATATTTCCTATAATAGAAAAATCTACCCTTTTTATTTCTTATGATTACCTACTAAACGACGACTCAGAATACTCATTTTTAAATGAAGAGTTTTATCAAAAAAATAGTGAGTTTCACAATAACCGAACTGATTATCAAATCTATTTTGAAAAAGTAAAAACCATTTGCTCTACAAAATTTAACACTGTAAGTAAAGATACTTTCAATTTTAAAGTTGTTTCACTAAATAAAAATCTAAAAGAGATTTTAAAGAGTGTTTATGATGTTAGTGGACTAAAAGCGGAACAAACTCCAACTTTTATAGAAATAATACTTTACACAAATAAAAAATCAAATAGAGCACCAAGAGTTTTTGGTTTTATTGGTAATGCGAACGTTATTTATATACTTTTTTATGACCCCTTTCATAAAATATTTGACGCAACAACACCGAAAAACAACAACATCCTGTAACACACGCTACAAGCAAGTTGGGCAACAGTGTTCAATTTAGAATTTGTTTTGTGACGGCAAAAAACAGTAATAAACAGAAAAATAAATAATTTTAACCCCAACCTGCGTGTAGCGCGGGAACGTTGGTAGCAATTAAACATAAAACAATGGAAATAAGCACTTTATCTGGACTCTTAATTGGAATTTTTGGAATTGTTTTGTCAATTATTTTTTACTTAAAAGGTTCGAGAAAGAAAAATCCTGCTTTTGAAATTTCTGGTCTAAATATCATATCCGAAAGTATAAACAACAAAGTAAATGATATAAAAATAATTTATAAAGACAGTGAAATTAAAAACCTTACAGTTACTAAAGTAGCTATTTGGAATGCAGGCAATGATACTATATGGGAAAAAGATATTCCTAACTCGAATAAATTTAGAATAAACCTAAGCCGAATTAATACAATATATGAAAGTGAAATAATTTTAAAAGATAAAGATTCAACTTTAGAATTACATAAAATTGATAATTCTATAATTTGCAACTTTAACTTTTTAGAAGCTAACTCAGGTTTTATTATAAAAATAATACATTCTGGAATTAATTCGGACTCTATAAGTGTTATGGGAAAAGTTATTGGTGGCGGAGAAATGAAAAGAATAAATGATTTTGGGCGTAAGTCAGAAAAAAGAGAAAAAGAATTTTGGAAATATATAGGAATTGGATTTTTCTCTATTTTTGGGTACTTCTCTTTTATTTCAACAATGCCATTTTTTTTGAAAATTATGGTTCTATTCACTTGTGGATTAATGTTAACACTTGTAATCACACAAATATTTCAAAAGAAAGTTCCAAACAGATTAAAAGAAAAGTTCTATCAAGATTAACTGCTACCAACAGCCGTTTGGCAAGATTGGGGCTTTAGTGGAATTAACGGTTTTTATCATATCTTCGTTTAGTCGAAAATACACGGTTTAAAAATCCCCAACCTCGCCAAGCGACGGGACGTTGTAGGCAAGTTGCGCCCAAATCGCGCATAATTAACCTTTTAATTAAGAAAAAACTGTTTATAATTTTAAAGTTTAGGGTTCTTAATTCCTAAAAAAACGCAAAAAACTGGATTCTTAAAAGCCAAAAAAAAACATTTTGTTGTTTAAAGAATATAACTAAAAAACAGAAAATAATCCAAAACAAAATAATGACATAAAACAGCGTGATTTGCGGTTTACAGAGTGATTTTTCAAGCAATAAAATTCCCAAGTTGAAGCGCAAACGGCATTTTATCACCGTAACGTAAAAAATTAAATGAGTGTGATTTGTGTTTTACAAAGTGATTATCCAAATAAGAAAAACCTCGGGTTTAAATCTTAAAAAAATCAATAAGGAAAATTAAAAAGCTGAAATAGAGTGATTTGTTTTTTAAAGAGTGAGAATCTAAATAAAAAAATCTCGAATTTAAAGTAGGAATTTGTTTGTGTTTTTAGGTTTATGAAGAAAACAACCAGCCTACAACAATCGCCTTAACTAATTTGCAGATTCTGTGGAATTATCGTTTTTAATTGTATATTCGTTATGAAGAAAAACATCCGTATCCAAAGCCTGCAAACTAGTTAAGGCGGGAACGACGTTAGCAGTAATACGCCAAAAAATGGAGAAAAACACATTAATTAAATTAAAAACTTTTCACGGAACTTTAAAACCGACAAATAAAGTAAAAATTGGGGAAAATTATTGGAGATTAATTGGTGAAAAAGGCATAGTAGTTGAAATTGCTGATTTCAATCCGGAGAAAATTTTGGTAATATTTGAAAAAAATCTTGATGATTTTGATTTAGTAAACCATAATCCAATTAAGAATTCTTTATATATCGATAAAAAAGATCTGGACTTATATTAATTTGCTAGCAGTAATGCGTTCGTAGAATCAGAAATTTAACGATCAAAATGAAAGAAATTGAGAAAATATCTAACGAAAAAGGAAATTGGTTTATTGTAGAAATTATTGAAAAACGTGAACCTGTTGAACGTAAAAAAGATAATGATTTACGCCGAGTTGTCACTTGGGGAAATTTTCATTTAATAAAAGCTGAAAATCCAAAGCTAGCCTATGAAAAAGCGGTTAAAATTGGAAAAGATGCAGAAATTAAATTTACTAACTCCGACAATATTGAAATGGAATATACTTTTGTTGGAATTGCAGATTTAATTCCAATCTATGACGATAATATTGAAGATGGATGCGAAATAATGTGGACAGATTATGGATCGATAAGTAATCAAAAAGCTGAAAAATTCGCACGTACTGAAAAAGAAATTTTAGCAAATATTAAACTGAAAAACAAATAAGTACTACTGCTAACAGCCATTTAGCAATATTGCGATTTTTGTGGTAAATTCACATTTACGTTTCGCAAAAAGTTTTATCTTTAACGGAAAATAAACGGTCACGAAGTTCCCAACATCGCTAAGTGGCAAAACGTTATGGGCTATATTTTAGCCCCTTAATAGTTCGGAGTGATATTTTAAATTTCAAATAGTACATTTGAGATATGAAATACAAGAAATGGAGTTTAGAAGAAAAGCTAGAAATCCTATCCTTTTCAGAAGAATTAGGAGCCGTTGAAACCTGCCGTAAATACAGCCTTAGCACTGGCACTTTGTATAGCTGGAAGAAGAAACACGAGAAGCAGGGAGAAGCAGGTTTAAAAGTAACTTATGACACTAGTAGTAAAGAGCTAAAGCAAGCTGAGGAAGAAAACAGAATTCTACGCAAATTATTAGCTAACAAGGAAATCGAATTAGAAATCGGGCGTGAACTTTTAAAAAAAAAGTTTGGGACATCCGATCCAAGAAAGATTTAGTAGATAGTTTTTATAGTAAACATAAGATTAGTAAAACTAAAATTATTGCTATGGTAGGCATGGTTCAAAGTAGTTATTATAGAAGACCAAGCTCAGGTAAGAAAGGTATTAAACCTAGTGAATTTACCTTTAATAAACATCAAGGATATGTAAGTCAAGATACTGTTGTTGAATCTGTTAAAGATGTTTTAAGTAATGAGTTTATTGACTGCGGTTACCGTTTAATGACTTCCTATTTACAACGAGAGGGGTACTTAATTAATCCTAAAAAGTTGTATCGAATTATGAGAGAAGAGGGTTTGTTGAAACTAGAAAACCGAATAAACAGGAGTGGTTCTGGTCGTAAATTTGTAAAATATAGAAAAGTTAAAACCACTAAACCTTTTGAATGTTTAGAAATGGATATTAAGATGGTTTGGATCCCAAAGGTAGGTAAAAACGCTTATTTACTATCTATAATAGACGTTCATACTCGCAGAATATTAAAGGATTTTTTCTCTTTTTCTATAAAACAAAACAAAGTAATCGCTTTGCTTTCTGATTTATTTTTAGAATACCAATACCCTGAAAATGTTGTGATAAGAAGTGATAATGGAAGTCAATTTATTGCCAAAAGAGTTCGGGAATACCTTGGACTCATTGGAGTTCAGCAAGAATTTACCCATGTAGCAACACCAGAAGAAAATGCACATATTGAAGCCTATCATGGAATACTAAAAAAAGAAGTGTTCCAAAGAGTTGATTATAGAACTTTTGGAGAAATTGAACTAATACTAAAAAGATATGTGATTTTCTATAATAATACTAGGCTACATGGACTTTTAGGACGCATTACCCCAATAGAGAAATGGAACCAGGATAAGCATCTAATTTTGATGAAAAAATTAACCGCATAAATAATAATCGAAATTTACAATAATACTCTTGTTTTATAGGGGTCAAAACAGGCTAGTTTTGCCCATTTTGCGCAGATAAAGCCGTTTTTATAAGAAAAAACTGTTTATAATTTTAAGGTTTAGGGTTCTTAATTCCTAAAAAAGCGTAAAAAAACTGGATTCTTAAAAGCCAAAAAAAACATTTTGTTGTTTAAAGAATATATTTCTAACCTGAAAATAATCCAAAACAAAATAATGACATAAAACAGCGTGATTTGTAGTTTACAGAGTGATTTTTTAAAATAAGAAAACCCCCAAGTTGAAGCGCAAACGGCATTTTATCAGCTTTACGAAAAAATTAAATGAGTGTAATTTGTGTTTTACAAAGTGATTATTCAAATAAGAAAAATCTCGGATTTAAATCTTAAAACGGAATTTTATCAGCGTTACGGGAAAAATTAAAAAAGAGTGATTTATTCTTTACAAAGTGAGAATCTAAATAAAAAAATCTCGAATTTAAAGCAGAAATTTGTTTGTGTTTTTAGGTTTGTGAAGAAAAAACCAGCCCATAACAATCGTCTTAACTAATTTGCAGATTCTCTGGAATTACCGTTTTTAATTGTATATTCGTTACAGCGAAAGTAATCGTATCCAAAGCCTGCAAACTAGTTAAGGCGGGAACGTTAGGTGTTATTTTGAAGAAAAATCGTATTTACAAGAAAATTTTGTTCAAACATTAAGAATTAAATCAGAAAATAATAAACCTTTTATGACCGAAAAACTAAATTTAGTTGATAGATTATTTGAATCATATAACTATAAAATATCTAAGAATTCAACTAAAGAAGTTAGAATTTATACTTTACAATATGGAATGTATCACGCTGCCGAGATAATTTCCTTTGACGAAAATACAGACGTCTCTATATTTAAAAAAGAATTATCTGATTTGGGATATGCAACAGATATTAAAATAGTTAAAAACATAGAAGAAGTTGAAGAATATTTATTTGAAGGTTTTTTTATAAAAACTCCGTTAGGAAATGAATTAAAAAATAGATATAAAAATTTTGTACGTAAACAACTTTTAAATTTACCAGAAAAAAGCCACTATAAATATATTGATAGTGATTTTGATTTTATTATGCAGAATAAACTTGGAGAAGTTACGGAGGCAAAATCATACTCTTCAAAAGATAAAAGCATTATAACAAAAATAAACGAATTATTTACTGAAACTAAAGGTGCATTATTTATTATTATTGAAGCACCTGCGGGCTTTGGTAAAACTTGTACAGCAAATGAAATATTAAATAGCATAACAGTTGAAAATTCTAAGAAATTACCGTTTTTTACAGAACTTTCAAGAAATAGAGAAGCAAGAGTTTTTAAACATATACTTTTAAATGAAATTGACGACCAATTTCCAAATGGAATAAAACAAAATGTTGTACTTGAACAAATTTACAAAGGGAGAATTCCTTTAATAATTGATGGTTTTGATGAATTAATTACCAAAGATAGTAACAAAAAAGATGTTGAAAGTATGCTTTCAACAATAGTAGATTTACTTCAAAATGACGCAAAAATTGTAATCACTTCAAGAAAAACTGCAATTTTAAATAGTGAGGAATTTATAGAAACAATTAATTCTTCTATAGAAGATTTTTCATTAGCGAGATTTGAAATAAAAGAACCAACTATTGAAAATTGGTTACATTCAGAAAGAATGAAATTTATTGAAGATAATGGCTTTCCAATAAATCAAATTTCTAATCCTGTTCTTCTTTCATATTTAAGAAATATTCCATTGGAAAAATTAAAAGAATTTCTAACATCAAAAGAAAGTACTTTAATTGATAAATACTTTGATTATCTATTGACTAGAGAAAGGACTAGACAAAATTTAAAACTAGATAATCAAACACAGTTCAGAATCTTTAGAAAGTTAAATAGATTTATGTCTGAATATAACTTTACAGCAGAAACAAAAGAAACTATCAAAGACTTTATTAAGGATTACAATCCAAAAATATTACAAGAAAGTTTAAAAAAATATAAACCTGAAGAAAAACCATCCATAGAAGAATTAACTGAAACATTGTCTAATCACGTATTTTTAGATAGAAAATCAGATGGAAATGTTGGTTTTATTAATGATTTTATTTTTGGTTTTTTAATAAGCGAGAATTTAATCTTGAATAAATTTCAAGAACATTATAAAGATAATTTCACGAAAATTATCCCTCAAGATTTTGCTCAAAAATCAATTGAAGCATCAAGAATTCAAAGCAAAGAAAATAAAATAAAATTATGGACAGTTTATAACAATCATAATTTTGGTTATGATTCTGAATTTTATTTTGATTCTGATTATTTGTTAATGAATAAGATATCTCGTAATTATAATCAATTATTCTTGTCAGATAGAATTATAAAAGATTTAAAATTTGAAAAATATAATTTTGAAAACTGCGTTTTTGCAGGTGTAACTTTTGAAAATTGTATTTTTTCAATTACTTCTTTTCAAAAATCCTCTTTTCAAAATTGTAAATTTTACAATTGCAATTTACTAAACAAAACATCAATAATTTATGATGATTTTGGTATTTACGTTTGTCAAGATAATAATGATTTCATTAAGGATATTAATTCATTATATTCTAAAGATAATGATATAGATGAAGTTTTAGATAAAAAAGTATTAACAGAACAACAAGTATTACAACAATTTTTACAAGTAGATATTAAAAGACCTAAGCCAAGAAAATTTTCAGTTATTAAAATGCGTTTAAATGAATATTCTGACAGAGAGATTAATGCTGTAATTGATTCTCTAATTAGAAAAGAGTTTCTTCACTTCAAAGATGACGTTGGATTTATTACAAGAGAAGCAATGAACTATTTAAACCACAATAATAACTAATGAATAGAGATTTACAACTTATAGAAAAAGATATTTGTTCTAAAATATATGAAAGACTTGATAAAGTAGGTCTATTATATAGAACATTCAGTCGTGTTAAAGATAATAACTCTATAACTGAAAAAATTGAAAGAAAAAAGGAAGAAGGAAAACCATATTCAGTAAATGGAAAAAAAATACAAGATATTATTGGAATTAGAATTGTAACTTACTTTCACGATGATGTAAATCTAGTTAAAGAAATTCTTTCAAGTGTTTTTAAATTCATTGATGAAGAAATTGATGAAATAGAATTAACAGTATTTAAACCCAAAAGAACAAACATTATTTGCTCATTTGATGAAAAACAAAAGGAAATTTTTGAAGATATAATTAATGTAACTAACAGTGAAACACTCTGTTTGTCAGATAATACTTTTGAACTTCAGTTAAGAACTATACTATCTGAAGGTTGGCACGAAATTGATCATAGTTTAAGGTATAAAACTAAAGAAGAATGGTCTAAACATTCTGAAAAAGAACGATTACTAAATGGTATTTATGCAAATTTAGAAGTAAATGACTTAGCTATGAAATCATTATTTAGTGAGCTAGCTTATCAACACTTTAAAGAAAAAAATTGGGAAGCAATGCTCCGAAATAAATATAGACTGAAGTTTCAATTAAGTCCTTTAAAAGATGAATTAAGGCAATTGCTTAATGAAGATTCAAATCTAGCAAAACAATTATTAAAAGCAGATAGAAGTCTTATTTTGGACAAACTTTCAAAGATTGACATACCATTACCAATAAATTTTAATAATATTATTTTTTTCATAAATCAAGTTGAAATTAAAAATGAAAAAATAAGTGATTTAACACCGAGCTTCATAAAAAACAACACCTAACAGCCGTTTGTAGCAATTGGGGTTTTTGGCTTAATTTAAAGATAGTTTTGTATTTGGAAAATTTGTGTTTAATGGAGAAAACTCGCATCTTTATTCCCCAACTGCTACAAGCGCCAGAACGTTACCTGTAACCTTACCAGAAATAATCATATAACAAGAAAATAAATGGCAATATTCAATATTTCAAAAGATGGAATTTATGAAGTCAATGAAACTAGTTTTCATGCAAATGGAATACTTGAAAGAACTCATTTGCAAAATTATCTGAGAGATAAAATTCACATACTTTGTCCAAATACTTTAATTATTTCCGAAGAGTTTTCAGATTGGGATGAAAGTAGAAGAAGAATTGATTTGCTTGGAATTGATAAAGACGCAAATCTCATAGTAATCGAACTAAAAAGAACTGATACAGGAGATCATATGGAACTCCAAGCGTTACGATATGCATCAATGATTTCAACTTTGAATTTTGAAAAATGTGTTTCTATATATCAAAATTATATCGACAAAAGAGATTTCCAAACAAATGCAAAAGATGAATTGATGAATTTTTTGGAATGGGAAACTCCTTTAGAAAATGAATTTGCTTCAAATGTAAAAATAGTTCTTGCATCAAGAGACTTTTCAAAAGAACTAACGACTTCAGTTATGTGGTTAATAAGCAAAGGAATTGATATTACTTGCGTAAAATTAACTCCATATAATTTTAAAGATGATTTACTATTAGATATTAACCAAATTATTCCTCTTCCAGAAGCCGAAAGTTATCTAATTAAAATCAAAGAAAAAACAATCGAAAGACAGATTGCAATTCAGAATTCAAGAGATAATACTAAGTATTTGTTTAATGAAATGAAACTTGGAAAAGGGCGATTAGTTTATGAGGTTGTTAAAGCATACTTGAAAAGAAATCCAAACTCAACTTTTGAAGAATTATATAAAAAATTCCCTCCAAATATGCAAGGCTCAACAGGTGTTATAAATACTTTGGATCATATTAAAACTAAATATGAAAACGCTCCAAAAAAACGTCATTTTGTTGAAAATGATTATATTTTGATAAGTGGAGATAACATTCCATTCGCAGTTTCAACAGAATGGGGAATAGGAAATATTCACAATTTACTTGAATTAGCAAAAAAGGAAAATTTTCAGATAGAAGAAGTTTAAGAATATTAATCAAAAGGCTACAGGTAACAGCTAGTAAGCAATAGTCGGGAATTAGGCTTAATGGAAAAATGGTTTTGTATTTGGGAAATTTGTGATTATCCGAAAATAATTGCTTTATTTAGCCCGACCATCGCCTACTAGCGGGACGTTATGGGCTATTTTTGCCCATTTTGCGCAGATAAAGCCGTTTTTATAAGAAAAAACTGTTTATAATTTTAAGGTTTAGAGTTCTTAATTCCTAAAAAAACGCAAAAAAATGGATTCTTAAAATCAAAAAAAAAAAGATTTTGTTGTTTAAAGAATATTATTTCCAACCTGAAAATAATTCAAAACAAAATAATGACATAAAACAGCGTGATTTGCGGTTTACAGAGTGATTTTTCAAACAAGAAAATCCCAAAAGTTGAAGCGCAAACGGCATTTTACCCACTTGACGAAAAATTAAATGAGTGTAATTTGTGTTTTACAAAGTGATTTTACAAATAAGAAAAATCTCGGATTTAAATCTTAAAACAGGATTTTACCAGCGTTACGAGAAAAATTAAAAAAGAGTGATTTGTTCTTTAGAAAGTGAAAATCTAAATAAAAAAAATCTCGAATTTAAAGCCAAAAATATTTGCGTTTTTAGGTTTGTGAAGAAAAAACCAGCCCATAACAATCGTCTTAACTAATTTGCAGATTCTGTGGAATTACCGTTTTTAATTGTATATTGGTTATGAAGAAAAACATCCGAATCCAAAGCCTGCAAACTAGTTAAGGCGGGAACGTTATGTGGCATAGCTCCGAAAATTCGTTTTTTAAATAGAAAATTAACGTTTTTAAGTATATATTTTTTTAAAAGTAATGTAAGTCAAAACTCCCCTCCTTTTCTCTTAGAAACGGCTTTTTATCACCGAAAAATCGGGCGAATTAGTATAATTTTTCACCAAATAATATTTAAGGAAAATAAAGTATAAAAGGAATAAATGTTGCAATTTAAAACAGAAAAAATCAATCAAAATAAGTTGCATAAAAGAGAGTGAACAGAAATTTAAGCCCAAAAGCGAAAAAGGTTAAACGGAATTGAAACGGATTTTTTTTGCGACGTCAAAAGTGTGTAATGGTATTTTCAGAGTGTTTATTTTACAAAATAAAACCTTTAATTTTATAAGGAAAACCACTCAATAATGTATTTTTTAAATGGAAAATGTTTATCTTTTTAAAGAGAATTTCCGCCAATAAAAGCTAGATAGAAGTACTTTGTGGCTATTGCTACGCCACATAACACACGTCTCAAGCAATTTGCAGATTCTGTGGAATTACCGTTTTTAATTGTATATTCGTAATGAAGAAAATAATCGCATCCAAAAGCTGCAAACTGCATGAGGCGCGAGGACGTTGTGCGTCAGTTTGAAGCGCCCAGAAATCCGAAATAAACCTGAAATTTTACAGAAAGAAAAGTGAATATAAAAATTGAGACTGAAAGATTTATTTTAAGAGAAATAACTGAAAATGATGAAAATGGTTTATTTGAACTAGATAGCAACCATTTAGTTCATAGATATTTAGGAAAGGAACCCGTAAAAAATATTACAGAAGTTCAAAAAAATATTAAAATAATCAAACAACAATATGTTGAAAACGGAATTGGGCGTTGGGCAATAATTGATAAAGTTACTGGCGAATTTATCGGTTGGTCAGGAATCAAACTTATAAAAGAAACAATGAATAATCATATTAATTTTTATGAAATTGGATATAGATTAATAGAAAAATATTGGGGAAAAGGAATTGCAACTGAAACAAGTATTGCGTTGGTGAAATATGCATTTGAAAACTTAAAAACGGAAAAGATTTATGCAATTTGTGACATAGAAAATTCCGACTCAAAAAATGTGCTTTTGAAAAGTGGTTTAAAATTAGTTGAAACATTTGATTACAACGGAATTGAACACAATTGGTTTGAATTAAATAAAAGTGATTGGAATAATTAATAATAATAAAAAACCGAACGCACAACAGCGGTTTGCAAAAATGGCGAAATATGTGGTAAATTCACGTTTATCTTTCGTAAGAAATTTTATCTTAACGGAAAATAATCGGTTCCGAAGTTCGCCACTTCTGCAAGCCGCAAGACGTTATGCCTCAGTTTAAACCGAAACACAGAAAATATGACAGAAACAGAATTTGAAAAATCATTCCAAAAATCTAAACAAATTTTGTTTTTTAAAGCGGAAGATTATAGCATTGAACCACCAGTAGTATCTATTGTATTTGATAAATATACCGACGGAATGGAAGCTTACGAATATTTACTTAAAAACTTAACTAAAGACGAAATAAGTCTTGTGTTTAGAGTTATTAGTAATACCAAAATCAGCCTAACTTTAATCGACAAAAAAGAATCAAAAGTTTATAATATAGATAATTTAAACTTCAATAAAACCGAATATGATGATTTTAGAAATAATGGCGATTTTGGAAAATATTGCGTATTCTGTATTTCTGAAATAGTTAAAAATCAAGTTGTGTTTAGGTTGACTGAAGGAACTTCGCCATTAATGGTTTCTGAACTTAATTTCTCGCAATAAGATTGATATTCTTCTTCCGAGACTATTTTGACTTCTGTTTTTTCTTCATTCGCCCAAATAATTCGAGGTCTTAAATATGAAACATCCATAATGATTATTTTTAAAAATACTTCCGACTTGAACGGTGCGGAAGCGAAACCGAAAATTGAAACTTGAATATTGGAATAAATAAAAAACCGAAGGCATAACAGCCAGTTTGATATAGCCGGAGTTTAGTGGAATTACCGTATCGCATCAAGTTTTCGTTAAGCAGAAAATTGAGAGATTACGAACTTCCAGCCATCTCAAACTGGCAGGACGTTATGTGGCATAGCTCCGAAAATTCGTTTTTAAAATAGAAAATTAACGTTTTTAAGCATATATTTTTTAAAAGTAATGTAAGTTAAAACCTCCCTCCTTTTCTCTTAGAAACGGCTTTTTATTGCCGAAAAATCGGGCGAATTAGTATAATTTTTCACCAAATAATATATTTAAGGAAAATAAAGTATAAAAGGAATAAATGTTGCGATTTAAAACCGAAAAAATCAATCAAAATAAGTTGCATAAAAGAGAGTGACCAGAAATTTAAGCCCAAAAGGGAAAAAGGTTTGATGGAATTGAAACGGATTTTTTTTGCGACTTCAAAAGTGTGTAATGATATTTTCAGAGTGTTTATTTTATAAAAGACAATCTTTAATTTTATAAGAAAAACTACTTAATAATGTGTTTTTTAAATGGAAAATGTTTCTGTTTTTAAAGAGAATTCGTGCCAAAAAAAGCAAGATAGAAGTACTTTGTGGCTATTGCTACGCCACATAACACACGTCTCAAGCAATTTGCAGATTCGGTGGAATTACCGTTTTTAATTGTATATTCGTTACGCAGAAAATAATCGCATCCAAAAGCTGCAAACTGCATGAGGCGCGAGGACGTTAGTGGCAACCGCTTCTGTTTGCGATTAAATCAGCGTTATCAAAAATATTTCCTACAACTTCAAATGTATGTTTGGCAGTTGAAAAAGTATGATGCGATTCAAATCGAGAACACTTAAAATGAAATCCATTTTGCCAAAAATCAACAATATGCAGCTTAAAATAATTGGCATTACAAATATCATTTTCATAAATGTCAACTCCGTTTTTGTCAATTTTCCCTGTAAACTGCGATACCGTTTTTGGAATTACAAAATAGTGATTCATAAAATCTCCAATAATATCTTTTCCCATTAAATAACCATAAACCCATTCGTTTGTATCAGTTGTTTTTCCTTTAAATTTTATTAGTCTTGTCATAATAGTTAAGTATTCGTGGTGTGCCGCTAACAACCGCTATATTTCAGCGTTGTTTTAGTGGAATTACCGTTTATAATTGTTTTTTGTTTTTTAAATCTAGTTCAGTTTTCACAATTCCACGCCGAAATTATAGCGGTGAACCGTTATGGGCTAGTTTTGCCCATTTTGCGCAGATAAAGCCGTTTTTATAAGAAAAAACTGTTTAAAATTTTAAGGTTTGGAGTTCTAAATTCCTAAAAAAAAGCGCAAAAAAACTGGATTCTTAAAAGCCAAAAAAAATATTTTGTTGTTTAAAGAGTATTACTAAAAAACAGAAAATAATCCAAAACAAAATAATGACATAAACAGCGTGATTTGTGGTTTGCAGAGTGATTTTTCAAACAATAAAATCCCCAAGTTGAAGCGCAAACGGCATTTTATCAGCTTGACGGGAAAGAATAAATGAGTATAATTTGTTCCTTACAAAGTGATTATCCAAATAAGAAAAATCTCGGATTTAAATCTTAAAACGGGATTTTATCAGCGTTACGTGAAAAATTAAAAAAGAGTGATTTGTTCTTTAGAAAGTGAAAATCTAAATAAAAAAAATCTCGAATTTAAAGCCAAAAATATTTGCGTTTTTAGGTTTGGGGAGAAAAAACCAGCCCATAACAATCGTCTTAACTAATTTGCAGATTCTGTGGAATTACCGTTTTTAATTGTATATTCGTTATAAAGAAAAACACCCGTATCCAAAACCTGCAAACTAGTTAAGGCGGGAACGTTGGCGGTCAGTTTGGAGAACCGAAACAGAAAGTATAACCAAACTAAATATTATAGTAAATGAAAATAACTAATTTTATAGATTTAGAATATGGTTTGTTGAAATATCTGCTCAAAAATGGCGGGAGGCCAGACGAAATAGATATATCTCCTTTTTTAAAAAAAAATATAAAAACAGATTTTCAATTTGTTTATTCCAGATTAGAGCATAATCTAAATACTTCGGGTCTTGCTAAAATTAGAGTTTTTCAGAAAAAAGATGAAAAAAATTTACCTTATTCGATGTTTCTAGGAACTCTAACAGAAAATGGAAAGATTTATTTATATAGAAGCTTTGAAAACATAGAAAATAGATGGATTAAAATTGGAACATTTGCTACCGTAATTATAAGTGTTTTTATTTCTGCATTATCACTTTATGTTTCTTACCGCATTTCCGACAATAATACTGATTTGGAAAATAGAGTGTATCAATTAGAGAAGAATGCCAAAGATTTGAATGATAATAAAGATTCTTTAATTTTTCACAGTCAGAATTCATCTTATTTTGTCTATCCAAAAGAGCATAGTGGTTTTTCAGTACAAGTAAAAAACAAATTATTGAAAATAAAAGACCACAAAGAGAAATGAAAAATAATGTTTTTGTTTTTAGAAATGATATTCGCATAATTTTTAAGTATTATTAATTAGAATTGAAAGTTGAACCGCCCATAAAACCGAACCGCCAACACACAGTTGTGGTTATTGCTGGCATTTTTGGAATTAATTTTTTAGTTTATGTTTTGTGGTTACAGATAATTTACGCTTTTCAAATCCGCAACAACCACAACTGCGGGAACGTTATGGGCAAGGCTAACAAAAGACAACGATGAAACTAAAAGACATTTTTTCTGATATTAATACAAAGGTTTTTGTTGTAACAGACCAAAACGATGAGAACGAACTTAATTGGACTATTGAGCCAACAAACTTTCATTTATTACCAGAAGAAGATAATTATTATTTCGTAAAAGCAAAGCAAGTTTCTACCAATAAAACAACCGACTGTTTCATTGGAATAATGACACCTGAAAGAATTGCAGAAATAATAATAAAAAGAAATATAATTAGACAGACAAAAGTTGAGAGTATTTATGACCAAAAACAGACAATAATTCCAGCAGTTGCATCTGAATGTTATGGTAATTATGAATTGTTTTACGCAAAAGAAAACCCTCAAATTGGCATTGACATATTGAAAGACGGGCTTACCAAATCGACAAATAAAAACGTTGTTTCAGAAGACCTTGGTTATATTCTTCGTGACGAAAAACGAACAGAAGAAGCTATTGAAGCATTTAAAATAAGTGAAGAATTTGGACCTTCTTCTGAATATACTTTTTGGGAACTATCTGAACTATATGCCGAAATAGGACTAATTGAAAAGCAAAGTGAATACAAACAAAAGTTTAAAGACAGCGGTGGAATTGAACTTTAGGCGAATAAGCCCTGCCCATAACACACGCTACAAGCAAGCTGGGCAATTGGCTTAATTTGAAGATGGTTTTGTATTTGAAAAATTAGTTTTAAACCGAAAGATTACGCATTTTTAATCCCAGCCTGCATGTAGCGCGGGAACGTTATGGGCTAGTTTTGCCCATTTTGTGCAGATAAAGCCGTTTTTATAAGAAAAAACTGTTTATAATTTTAAGGTTTAGGGTTCTTAATTCCTAAAAAAGCGTAAAAAAACTGGATTCTTAAAAGCCAAAAAAAACATTTTGTTGTTTAAAGAATATATTTCTAACCTGAAAATAATCCAAAACAAAATAATGACATAAAACAGCGTGATTTGTAGTTTACAGAGTGATTTTTTAAAATAAGAAAACCCCCAAGTTGAAGCGCAAACGGCATTTTATCAGCTTGACTAAAAAAATAAATAAGTGTAGTTTGTGTTTTACAAAGTGATTTTACAAATAAGAAAAATCTCGGATTTAAATCTTAAAACGGGATTTTATCAGCGAAAATTAAAAACTAAAATAGAGTGATTTGTTCTTTAGAAAGTGAGAATCTAAATAAAAAAATCTCGAATTTAAAACCAAAAAATATTTGCGTTTTTAGGTTTGTGAAGAAAAAACCAGCCCATAACAATCGTCTTAACTAATTTGCAGATTCTGTGGAATTATCGTTTTTAATTGTATATTCGTTACAGCAAAGGTAATCGTATCCAAAGCCTGCAAACTAGTTAAGGCGGGAACGTTGTAGGCAAGTTGCGCCCAAATCGCGCATAATTAACCTTTTAATTAAGAAAAAACTGTTTATAATTTTAAAGTTTAGGTTTCTTAATTCCTAAAAAAACGCAAAAAAATGTATTCTTAAAATACAAAAAAAAGATTTTGTTGTTTAAAGAATATTATTTCCAACCTGAAAATAATTCAAAACAAAATAATGACCTAAAACAGCGTGATTTGTGGTTTACAGAGTGATTTTTCAAACAAGAAAATCCCAAAGTTGAAGCGCAAACGGCATTTTATCAGCGTGACGGAAAAAATTAAATGAGTGTGATTTGTGTTTTACAAAGTGATTTAGCAAATAAGAAAAATCTCGGATTTAAATCTTAAAAAAAATCAACAACGAAAATAAAAAAACTGAAATAGAGTGATTTGTTCTTTAGAAAGTGAGAATCTAAATAAAAAAATCTCGAATTTAAAGTAGGAATTTGTTTGTGTTTTTAGGTTTATGAAGAAAACAACCAGCCTACAACAATCGCCTTAACTAATTTGCAGATTCTGTGGAATTATCGTTTTTAATTGTATATTCGTTATGAAGAAAAACATCCGTATCCAAAGCCTGCAAACTAGTTAAGGCGGGAACGTTAGTGCCAATGCTAAAAGACAACCCTAACACGGTGGGCATATTTTTAAAAAATGACCCCAATAAGCTCCTTCGACAAAACTCTGAGACAGGCTCGCCACGACATTTTGCAATTTATTTGAATTTTTAGCCGACAGTAATTCATTTATATTCAGTATGTTAAAAAATAATTTAAAAAAACATTTTGTGGTTCAATTAAATAATTAGACATTTGTCTAAATATTTAATTATCGTATTCAACAAACAAACAAAAAAATGAACGATGTATTTAAAGCCCTGAACGACCCTACACGAAGGGAAATTCTAAAAATGTTACGCAAACGAGACATGACAGCAGGAGACATTGCTGCCAAGTTTGACATGACTGCACCTAGTATTTCGCATCATCTTGAGAAGCTAAAACGTGCTGGACTTGTAACAACCGTAAAACAAGGACAATACGTACTTTATTCAATTAACACAACAATTGTGGACGACTTACTTCAATATGTATTAACACTTAAAAAAAAAATATGAACAAGTATCTTAAAGAATCAATATTATGGGCTTTTGTAGCATTGCCCTATGTTTACCTTACAACAATCTGGAACAAATTGCCAGAACAAGTACCAACGCATTTTAACATCGAAGGCATTGCGAACGATTGGTCAAGTAAAACCACTTTGTTATTTATTCCAGGAGCGTTAGGAATTGGGATTTACTTTTTAATGCTTATTATTCCAATTCTTGACCCAAAAAAGAAAATTCAGCAAATGGGAGACAAGTATTACACCTTGCGTTTTATGCTAACAATTTTCTTTTCACTCTTAGCAACCTATCTTTTATATGCAAGTGACACAGGTAGTTTAAAAAACCCAAATATGTTATTTGCTTTAATTGGTGTTTTGTTTGCTATGCTTGGCAATTACTTCCAAACCGTAAGACCAAATTATTTCATTGGAATTCGCACTCCATGGACACTTGAAAATGAGCAAGTCTGGAAAAGCACACATCGTTTAGGTGGTCGAATTTGGATAGTAGGTGGTGTCCTTATAGCCATTCTTGCTTTTTTTATTAACAACAACCATCTGTTCGCTATTATATTCGGTGTAATAATATCCCTAATCATAATTGTACCAGTGGTTTTTTCCTACACTGAATTCAAAAAAGAAAAGAACACTCTAGATCAATAAATAATTACAAAAACAAAAAAATAATCCACATGAAAAAAATAAACATATTTATAGCACTTTTATTGTTTGCAACGCTAACAGTAAAGGCTTCAATAATTAAAGACACTATATCTATTGAATCAAAAATCATATTACAAACTAAAACAGGAGAAATCTACGGGACTTTAACAACCCCCGAAAAGTTTGACAAAATTCCTGTTGCATTAATCATTGCAGGGTCTGGGCCGACAGACAGAGACGGAAATAACCCAATGATGAAAAATAATTCGTTGAAAATATTAGCATCTGAATTATCAAAAAATGGCATCGCAACATTGAGGTATGATAAAAGAGGCATTGCAGAAAGTAAGGGCGCAGGAAAAAGTGAATCAGACCTTCGTTTTGACGACTATGTTAACGATGCAAAAGAATGGATACAATTATTAAAAAAAGATAAACGGTTTTCAATAGTTATTGTCATCGGACACAGCGAAGGTTCGCTAATCGGAATGATTGCAGGAACATCAGTAGACAAATTTATTTCTATTGCAGGTGCAGGTCAATCAGCTGACAAAATTATAAAAGAGCAATTGAGTTCTCAACCAAAAGTAGTTCAGGACTTATCATTCCCAATTATTGACAGCTTAAAAAGCGGAAAAACTATTGATAATGTTCCTCCAATGCTTAACTCACTTTTCAGACCGACTGTTCAACCTTATATGATTTCATGGTTTAAATATGATCCTCAAAATGAAATTAAGAAACTATTCATTCCGACACTTGTTTTACAAGGCACGAATGATATTCAAGTATCAATTGAAGATGCCAAACGGCTTTCAAATGCAAACCCCAAAGCCGAACTGGTGCTTATTAATAACATGAATCACATATTCAGAATTATAGACGGAGACAAACAAGCAAACATAGCAACGTATAATAAGGGTGATTTACCGATTTCAAATGAATTAGTAAAAAGTATTACTACCTTTATTCTCAAGGACTGACCGAATGTTATACAAAATCATAATTGGGAAGAGACGGACGAATAGCACTGGCACTAACACGGGTTTGGCAAAAGTGGCGGTTCAGTGCTCCGCAGACACATTTGTGGTTAATCAAAGTTTGGTTCTCCGCATCAACATTTGTGGTGAAAATCGCCACCTTCGCCAAGCCCGAAACCGTTATGGGCTAGTTTTGCCCATTTTGCGCAGATAAAGCCGTTTTTATAAGAAAAAGCTGTTTATAATTTTAAAGTTTAGAGTTCTTAATTCTTAAAAAAACGCAAAAAAAATGGATTCTTAAAAGCCAAAAAAAATATTTTGTTGTTTAAAGAGTATTACTAAAAAACTGAAAATAATCCAAAACAAAATAATGACATAAAACAGCGTGATTTGTTGTTTAAAGAGTAAATCCGATAATAAGAAAACTCCCAAAGTTGAATCGCAAACGGCATTTTATCAGCTTTACGGAAAAAATTAAATGAGTGTAATTTGTGTTTTACAAAGTGATTATTCAAATAAGAAAAATCTCGGATTTAAATTTTAAAACGGGATTTTATCAGCGTTACGGGAAAAATTAAAAAAGAGTGATTTGTTCTTTAGAAAGTGAAAATCTAAATAAAAAAAATCTCGAATTTAAAGCCAAAAATATTTGCGTTTTTAGGTTTGGGGAGAAAAAACCAGCCCATAACAATCGTCTTAACTAATTTGCAGATTCTGTGGAATTACCGTTTTTAATTGTATATTCGTTATGAAGAAAAACATCCGTATCCAAAGTCTGCAAACTAGTTAAGGCGGGAACGTTGTGCACAAGCTTAACCCAAAAAGGAAGAAAATGTCATTTATAAATAATTTAGCAAAAGGATTTGTTCGTTCAGCCGTTAACCAAGTTGGTCGTGATGGTGGAAAAGTAATAAAGTTTATGGAAGTTCTCATTCAACTCCAATAAACATTACAGAAAATAATAATATAAATGTTTCCGAAAATCTAATTGAGGAGAAAGAATATGTTTTTATAAAATTTTTATGGGCAATTTTATTATCCGCATTAATTCCTTTAATTGGAAGTTTAATAGTTATATATCGTGGTTATGTAAATATCAAAAAAAACAATATTAAAATGTATAAAATTGAGAAACAACCTGTCTATTCAATTGACCGAAGATACACAACAGGAAAAAGATTCGACGGTTATAAAGAAATAAAAGTACCCGTTTATATTGAAATAGATGAAAAACAAAAAGCTAAAAACAAATTTAAATCAATTGGTTATTTTACAATCGGTTTTTTAATTTTAATTATATATATCATTTCCCAAAATAAATATTTTAACAACTAAATTAAAAAAAATGAAAAAAGTCCTTATTGCAATTTTTTGCTTCGCTACATTGGTTTCTTGTGAGAAAAAAGAAGATAAAATGAAAGAGAATATTACTTTAAAATTAAAAGAACAGCTAAAAAATCCAGATAGTTTTGAATTTGTTAGTATGAATATATCAAAAACTTTTACCGTTAAAGAAAGAAAGCAAACTACAACATTAAAAAGTTTGAATGAAATAAAAGAGATAAATAAACAACTTCCATCAGAAGATTTATTAAAACATATTGAAACTGAATATAATTTTTTAGAAAAACAAACTGATGAAAATAAAGAAGCTGTTTATTATGTTGATTTTGTTGCAAAAGGAACAAACAGTTTTGGTGGAATCATACAATCGAAATATTCAGCAACTGTTCTAAATGATGAAAATCTAACAGTTTTAAGTATCAGTAAAAACGACTAAAAAGCCAGTGCACAACAGCTGTTTTGAGCTAGCTGGAGTTTAGTGGAATTACCGCTTCGCATCAAGTTTTCGTTAAGCCGTAAATTGAGCGATTACGAACTTCCAGCCATCTCAAAGCAGCAAAACGTTGTGCGTCACTTTGGAGCAACAGAAGTAGAAAAGAGAACATAAAATAACAAGAAATAAACTATAGTGATTTCAGAGAACATAATTGCAGAAAAATTTTATGGATTAGATCATCTAAGAGCATTAGCAATTTTGTTAGTTTTCTTTTTTCATTATTTCATATTAAGCGGAGGAGAACCTAAATGGTTACCAGATTATGCGAAATTTGGTTGGACAGGAGTTGATTTATTTTTCGTGTTAAGTGGTTTTTTAATTTCATCCCAATTGTTTTTAAAAATTAAACAAGAAAAGAAAATTTCATACAAAGAATTCTTTTTAAAAAGATTTTTTAGAATTATTCCAGCATATCTAGTTGTTGTTGGAATTTATTTTATTGTTCCTCTTTTTCGAGAAAAAGAAAGTTTACCACCAGTTTGGAAATTTCTGACGTTTACTCAAAACTTTGGAACTAACTTGAAAGATTTTGGAACATTTTCTCACGCTTGGTCGTTATGTGTAGAAGAGCATTTTTACTTTTTCTTACCAATTATCTTAATAATATTGAAAGCCAAAAATCTTTTTAAAAAATCATATTGGTTATTAGTGATTCTCTTTTTAATCGGTTTTATAGTTAGATTTTATAGTTGGAATAACTTTTACATTCCAAAAATAAACGATGAAAACTCATGGCTATATTGGTACAAATTTATTTATTATCCAACTTACAATAGACTTGACGGACTTTTAGTTGGAGTTTCAATTGCAGGTATTTATCAGTTTCTTCCAAATTTATGGGACAAAATTTCAAAATTTGGAAATCTGAACCTAATTGTGAGCTTCTTGATTTTGACTTGTGCATATTTCTTGTGTTATGAAGAACGAACGTTTTACGCTTCCATTTTTGGCTTTCCATTGGTTGCAATTGGTTACGGATTTTTAGTAATTGGAGCAATTAGCCCAAATAGTTTTCTTTTTAAATGGAAATCAAAAACAACAACATTTATTGCATCATTATCATTTGCAATTTACTTAACTCACAAAGGAATAATTCACATAACTCAAAATTTATTTGAAAATATAAACGTAGAAAGTAATTTAATGATGTTTATTTGTATTGTAACTTGCATAATTGGAGCATATTTTCTGAATTTAGCAATCGAAAAACCATTTATGAAATTGCGAAACCGAATAATTAAAAATAAAAAAAGCGAACGCACAACAACCATTTTGAGCTAGCTGGAGTTTAGTGGAATTACCGTTTCGCATCAAGTTTTCATTAAGCCGAAAATTGAGCGGTTACGAACTTCCAGCCATCTCAAAGTGGCATAACGTTGGCAGTAATACTAAAAATCCGAGGAGAATTCAATAACCTAGCGCAACAAATGATAAATTTTATCTTTGTTGAATTATGGAAAAAAAGTACAAGCGATTATCCTTAGAAGAACGTATTATAATTGAGACATTACTTAAGGAAAACAGGACCGAAAACTACATTGGAAAGCAATTAAATCGAAATCGATCTACCATAACCCGAGAAGTAAATCTTTGGGTAAGAAACCCAACCGATATTTACAAGGCTGATTTAGCACATTGGTATGCTTTAGAAACCAATAAAAACAAAAGAACTCAAGACAAAATAAATTCATATCCTAAACTTAAGATATTCGTTTACAGAAGCTTATTAAAAGGAACGAGCCCTGAATTAATGGCTGGACAAATCAAGTTATTATATCCAAATGACCCTATCATGTCTATTTCTTATGAATCTATATATAAACATATTTATAGGTCTAGGCAGTCTACTTTAGGCAAAAAACTAATCAAACTCCTCCCCTATCATCATCACAAAAGACGAGACAAAAGAAAATTTGGTAAAAAAAGAACACGGATCAAAGACCAAGTCAGTATTGACCTAAGACCTATTGAAATTGAAAAACGTCTGGAAGCAGGGCACTTAGAAGGTGATTTGATGATTGGTGTCGGACACAAAAGTGCCATTGGAACCATCGTAGATAGAAAAACTAGATATGTTATTATTGTACCAATCAGCAACAGAAAATCAAAAACAGTAACTCATGAATTTGCAAAGCTGTTAAATAAACATCCTCAATACCTCAGAAAAACAATGACTTACGATAACGGAATGGAAATGGCTAATCATAAATGGCTCTCTGAAAAGACTGGAATGGATATTTATTTTGCACATCCTTACTCCTCATGGGAAAGAGGCACAAATGAAAATACTAATGGACTAATTAGAAGGTTTTTACCCAAAGGAACCGACTTTAACACAATAACTACTGAAGAGCTGAAACGAATAGAAAACAACCTAAATAACAGACCTAGAAAGGTTTTAGGTTTCAAAACACCTAATGAAATGAGGAACCAAGAAATTAATAAAATCAGTAACACACAGGCTTAATTTTGGAAATAACTTTTGGCTCCTTAAAAAGCCAAAAAAGTTATTCTAAAATTAAGCACATTATCTAAGAAAAATACTAAATTTGATTTATTAAAAATAACTAACGATGTTGCGCTAGACCCTTGAATCCGCCCGAAATAGAAATGACGAAAGTAGTTTTTAAAGAAATTGAAATTAATAATTGGATTGAATATATCGAACTTAAATTTGCTGACAAAAATTACTTCGAAATTGAAAAAAACACAAAAGAAGAACAAGAAGAGTTTATAAAAATTAACAGTAAAACAAATAAAACGAAAATATGGTTTAATGGACTTCATGGTGAAAATTTAATACTTTATGATTGTCAATATTCAAGTGAAGAAACTCAAAGTTGGAGCGGAGAAAGTTGTGCTGCCGACCCAGAAAAGTATGGGGTTTTTAATCAAGAAAACTTAAATAAAATAAATGACATTTTAGAAATTCCAATTTACAAAGGTTGGTATTGTTTTGACCCCTATAAAACAAGAGTATTATTGTAAATTTCGATTATTATTTATGCGGTTAATTTTTTCATCAAAATTAGATGCTTATCCTGGTTCCATTTCTCTATTGGGGTAATGCGTCCTAAAAGTCCATGTAGCCTAGTATTATTATAGAAAATCACATATCTTTTTAGTATTAGTTCAATTTCTCCAAAAGTTCTATAATCAACTCTTTGGAACACTTCTTTTTTTAGTATTCCATGATAGGCTTCAATATGTGCATTTTCTTCTGGTGTTGCTACATGGGTAAATTCTTGCTGAACTCCAATGAGTCCAAGGTATTCCCGAACTCTTTTGGCAATAAATTGACTTCCATTATCACTTCTTATCACAACATTTTCAGGGTATTGGTATTCTAAAAATAAATCAGAAAGCAAAGCGATTACTTTGTTTTGTTTTATAGAAAAAGAGAAAAAATCCTTTAATATTCTGCGAGTATGAACGTCTATTATAGATAGTAAATAAGCGTTTTTACCTACCTTTGGGATCCAAACCATCTTAATATCCATTTCTAAACATTCAAAAGGTTTAGTGGTTTTAACTTTTCTATATTTTACAAATTTACGACCAGAACCACTCCTGTTTATTCGGTTTTCTAGTTTCAACAAACCCTCTTCTCTCATAATTCGATACAACTTTTTAGGATTAATTAAGTACCCCTCTCGTTGTAAATAGGAAGTCATTAAACGGTAACCGCAGTCAATAAACTCATTACTTAAAACATCTTTAACAGATTCAACAACAGTATCTTGACTTACATATCCTTGATGTTTATTAAAGGTAAATTCACTAGGTTTAATACCTTTCTTACCTGAGCTTGGTCTTCTATAATAACTACTTTGAACCATGCCTACCATAGCAATAATTTTAGTTTTACTAATCTTATGTTTACTATAAAAACTATCTACTAAATCTTTCTTGGATCGGATGTCCCAAACTTTTTTTTTAAAAGTTCACGCCCGATTTCTAATTCGATTTCCTTGTTAGCTAATAATTTGCGTAGAATTCTGTTTTCTTCCTCAGCTTGCTTTAGCTCTTTACTACTAGTGTCATAAGTTACTTTTAAACCTGCTTCTCCCTGCTTCTCGTGTTTCTTCTTCCAGCTATACAAAGTGCCAGTGCTAAGGCTGTATTTACGGCAGGTTTCAACGGCTCCTAATTCTTCTGAAAAGGATAGGATTTCTAGCTTTTCTTCTAAACTCCATTTCTTGTATTTCATATCTCAAATGTACTATTTGAAATTTAAAATATCACTCCGAACTATTAAGGGGCTAAAATAGGTATTCCGAAGAATACTATTTATTTGGTGATTTTTACAAAGCAATTAGTTACAAAGACAAAACTAAAAAAGAAAAAATTCTAACTTATTATGGTTCAAATTATGGTTGTATATCAATAATCTTATTTCCTATTTTTATCCTTATTAACTTACTAACGAGATTTGGATTATTTGGAAATAAGATTGTGAAAAATATAAAACCAATAATTGAAATCTAAAAAGTACTACTGCCAACAGCCGTTTCTCGCAATTGCGAATTTTGTGGTAAGTTCACGTTTTCGTTTCGCAAGAATTTTTATCTTTAACAGAAAATATAAAGTTCCGAAGTTCGCAACTGACGAGAAGCGGCGGAACGTTGGTGGCAAGCTCAAAACAGAAGAAACTCAAACGATTGAAAAACAGTAATTTAAATTAAATTTTACATTCAAAATGTGACTTTCAGTTATGAAGCTTTGAAATTAAAAATATTAAAATAGATGTTTATCTATAGAGATTTGAGAAGCGAAACTTGACAAACAAACTGAAGAAAAAAGCTGAATAAACGAAACTTGAAAA
This sequence comes from Flavobacterium crassostreae, assembly GCF_001831475.1. Classification (NCBI taxonomy): domain Bacteria; kingdom Pseudomonadati; phylum Bacteroidota; class Flavobacteriia; order Flavobacteriales; family Flavobacteriaceae; genus Flavobacterium; species Flavobacterium crassostreae. The sequence goes on from NZ_CP017688.1 coordinate 2,269,547, forward strand.
GCAAAACTTGAGAAACAAAACTGACGAAAAAGCTGAATAAATGAAACTTGAAAAGTATAAACGTAAAAATTGGAATGAATAAAGAGCCAGCCACCAACACACGTCTGCAACAATTTGCGAATTTATTGGAATTAGCGTTTTTTATCATATCTTCGTTCAGCCGAAAATACTCGTCTTCGTAAATCGCAAACTGCGCGGGGCGCGAGAACGCTGTAACCAATTAAACCGAACCACTAAATAATGATAGATTTTAAGAAAAACATCCATTCTGAAAGGGTTATTTTAAGACCAATGGAACTGAATGATTTTGAGCAAATGAAAAATTTGACAAAAAATTCACAAATGTGGTATTATTTCACATCTGACCTTTCAAATGAAGAAACCTTAAAAAAATGGATTGAAAGTGCTGTAATGGATTTAAAAGAACATAAATCTTTACCATTTACAATCACTAACGCAGTAAATAACGAAATTATTGGTACAACTCGAATAGGAAATCTATCCGAAGTAGATAATCGAGTTGAGATTGGTTGGACTTGGATTTCTGAAAAGTATCAAGGAACTGGAATTAATGGACACGTGAAAAATTTATTATTTGAGTTTTTATTTAAGGAAACAAAAATTTTGAGAATTGAATTCAAAACTGATGTACTGAATATTCCTGCAAAAAAAGGAATGGAAAAAGTAGGACTTGTTGAAGAAGGAGTTTTAAGAAGTCATACATTAATGACTAATAATCGTAGACGTGATACTGTTTATTATAGTATTTTAAGAAATGAATGGAAAAACAAATAACTGGTTACAACACCGTATAAAAATAATTCCGGTTTTAGTGCTTAATCAAAGGGCGTTGCGTGTTTGTAATGTCTGATTTTCCGAAGGAAAATCAGACATTACAAAGCATAGCTCCTTAGATTCACGAGAATTCAAGAATCTAACGTAATTTTTAACTTACATTATTTTATAATTTTATGGCAAACATATTTGAATATTATTTAGTTGACTGGCTCGGAATATCGCTTAGTCTTTTATCAGTTTATCTGTTAGGTAATAAAAATAAATGGGGATTTATAATTTTTGCTATTTCAAATGTGGTATGGATTTTTCTAGGATTTGTTTTAATGAACAGTTTAGGTACAGCAATTGGAAATGCCGTATTTCTAGTAATCAATATTCGTGGATACATAAACTGGAAAAATTTACCCGAAGAAAAAAGTTGTTGATTATTAGACATAGCTGATGAATTCGGATTTTAGCAGAAGATATTCTTTAATGAATTTTAGAATTTCATCTAAAATCTTCTCCAATATTTTGAAATGTAGAAATCTTAAAATAAAAATTGAGTTGAATTTACATTGCCGAAAAAAAGAAACTTTAACTGAACTATTGATGCAAAAAAGTTTTGTCAAAAATTAAATTTAACTTTGATAAAAGTCAAAAAAGAAGCTGTTTTAAAAGTAGAAAACACTAAAATAAATCTTTGTCTAAATTAAAATACAGACCAAAATTAACACAAACTGACAAGTTTGAGACATATTGCTACGCGCTGTAACACACGTTTCTAAACATTTGCGAATTTAGTGGAATTAGCGTTTTTTATCATATCTTTGTTCAGCCGAAAATACTCGTCTTCGTAAATCGCAAACTGCTGCAAGCGCGAAAACGTTGGTGGCAAACTCAAAACAGAAAAACTCAAAATACTGAAAAACAGTAATTTAAATTAAATTTTACATTCAAAATGTGACTTTGAATTGCGAAGCTGTGAAATTTGAAAAAATATTAAAGTTGATGTTTATCTGTAGAAACTTGACAAACAAACTTGAGAAAAGAAACTTGAGAAAAGAAACTTGAAAAGCGAAACTTGAAAAGCGAAACTTGAAAAGCGAAACTTGAAAAGTATAAACGTAAAAATTAGAATGAATAAAGAGCCAGCCACCAACACACGTCTTGCACCATTTGCGAATTTAGTGGAATTAGCGTTTTTTATCGTATTTTCGTTCAGCCGAAAATACTCGTCTTCTTAAGTCGCAAACGGCGCAAGGCGCGAGAACGTTAGCACCAATTTTAGAAAACCGAAAAATGACGAAAATAACAACACTTTTTTTAATATTTTTTATTTCATTTTGCACATTCGGACAATCAATTGATGAGCGGTTTACCCAGAAGAAAATGAAACAAGATTTTGAAATTTTTAAACAAATATCAAAGCAAACAAATTCAGGGCTTTATAAATACCGAACCAAACAACAGATTGATAGTATTTATAATTGGGGAAATCTTCAAATTGAAAAGTTAATAACTTACAGAGATTTTTATAATCTAATTTGCACAATTTCAAATTTTGAAGGAAGTGTACACAATAATGTTTCTTTGCCTAAAAAATATGCCGAAAATTTGAAAAATGAAATTTACGGCTATTTTCCATATCCTATTAAATGGATTGATGACAAGTGGCTTATAAATATTGATAGTGAACAAATTCCTTTGGGTGCAGAAATTATTGAACTAAACGACACAAAAATAGAAAAAATTATTCCTGAACTTTATAAATATTATTCGACCGATGGAAATAATCTAACAGGTAAAAGAATAGGTTTAATGACTAGTTTTTCAAAGTATTACAGACTTCATTTTGGCTTAACTCAAAACTTCAAAATAAATTATGTAAATCCAATTTCAAAACAGTTAGAAACAAAAAATGTAGAAGGTGTTGATTACAAAACATATATAGAAAACTTTCGTAAAATGCATTCAATGTCTGTTGACCAATATTATTATGCAGATTTAAAAGAAAATCAAAAGTATAAATACAAACAGTTGGATTCAATTACTGGAATTCTAACTATTCAAACTTTCGATATGGGAAATGAAACAACAAAAGAACATTTAAAATACAATCAATTTTTAGACAGTATTTTTGCAGATATTAAAACAGAAGGATTGAAAAACTTAATCGTTGATGTTCGTAACAATGGTGGCGGAACAGACCCAAATGATTTGATAACATATTCATATTTAACAAATAGAAAATTTCAAGAAAATATTCAAGCGTGGATAAGCTTTAACAAAATTCCAATGTTAAAATACATCGACCATAAAGTTCCGAGTTTTATAAGACCTTTATTCATTGGTAAATTTAATAAAGAATTTCAACAAATTTTCCCACAAGAAAAAAATGGTAAGTTTTATCAAGATGAAAATTCGGACGACCATAAAATTAGAACCCCAAATCAAAATGCCTTTACAGGCAATGTTTATCTTTTAACAAGTCCAAGAATTGCATCAGCAGGAAGTCTTTTTGCAGCAATGCTAGCGGGTAATGAAAATACAACAACAATTGGAGAAGAAACAATGGGAGGTTATTACGGACACAACGGACATACATCATTAGAATATAAATTACCAAAATCAAAAATCATTATACAATTTTCAGTAGTAAATTTAGAACAAGATGTTCCGAAAAAAGAAAATCAAAAATACAACAGAGGTATTATTCCAGATTATAATATTACTCAAACTTTTAGTGACTTCCTAAATAATACAGACACGCAAATTAATTTTACTTTGAAACTAATTAAGAAAAAATAAAAACTGGTGCTAACAGCAGTTTGGCAAAATGGCGGGTTCGGTGCTATATTGAACATTTGGTTTTCAAATAAACATTAGTGCTAAAATGAAAGTAAGTGCTTCTAAATCCGCCACTTCGCCAAGCAGCGAAACGTTGCAAGAAACCTTATGACAACAAAACGTAAAATTAATAACAAAAAAACAATTATGAAAAAAACAATTATTTTGACTATCATTATTTTATTTTCAATCAATTTGCATTCACAGAATGTTAAAGCCACATTAGAAATGAAAAATAATATTACACAAACAGGTTATGTTAGTTTAGTAAGTATGTTTGATAAAACAGTTTTATTTAAAAAAAATGAAGATTCAAAAAAGGAAAAAATAAATTCCGAAGATGTTTTGAAAATTATATATGAAATTGATGGAACAAAAATAACTGCTGAGAAAAAAAATATAATTGATTTGAAAAAAAATGGCGAAAAGAAAATTATTACAAAACTGCATTGGTTATATAAAGTTTATGATAAAGGATTGGTTGTATATACAACTTCTTTATCTTGGGGTGATGTAAATAAACATGTTGGATACATAAATGAAACTGACCAGTTTTTTTATTTAAGTAAAAAAGATAGTGATGAAATTTTTTACATATATTACAAATCGGGTATGCAAAGTATTAGTTTGACAAGTTTAGAAGGATATATTAATAAAGTATCAAAATATTTATTTAATGAAAGTTGTAACTCATTTTGTCAAAATATTGAAAAAAATGATTTTAAAAGAAAAAATGCAATTTTTGAAATTGTAAAAATATACGAAGAAAGTTGTAAATAGAAAGGCTTCTTGCAACAGCAGTTTGCAGAAATGGCGGGTTTTGGGCTTAATTTAAAGTTGGTTTTATAATTGCAAAATCAATGTTTAACCGAAAGTTTAGGCTTACTTAATCCGCCACTTCTGCAAGCTGCAAAACGTTGTAGGCAAGTTGCGCCCAAATCGCACATAATTAACCTTTTAATTAAGAAAAAACTGTTTATAATTTTAAAGTTTAGAGTTCTTAATTCCTAAAAAAGCGTATAAAAATGGATTCTTAAAATCCAAAAAAAAGGTTCTGTTGTAGTATTGCTTAAAAACAGAAAATAATCCAAAACAAAATAATGACATAAACAGCTTGATTTGCGGTTTACAGAGTGATTTTTAAAACAAGAAAATCCCAAATTTGAAACGCAAACGGCATTTTACCAGCTTGACGGAAAGATTAAATGAGTATAATTTGTTCCTTACAAAGTGATTATTCAAATAAGAAAAACCTCGGATTTAAATCTTAAAAAAAAATCAACAACGAAAATTAAAAAACTGAAATAGAGTAATTTGCTCTTTAAATAGTGAGAATCTAAATAAAAAAATATCGAATTTAAAACCAAAAAATGTTAGCGTTTTTAGGTTTGGGAAGAAAACAACCAGCCTACAACAATCGTCTTAACTAATTTGCAGATTCTCTGGAATTACCGTTTTTAATTGTATATTCGTTTCGAAGAAAAACACCCGTATCCAAAGCCTGCAAACTAGTTAAGGCGGGAACGTTAACTGTTATCTTACAAAAAAAAAGTTCCGCTATGAAACGATATTTAACCTTACTTCTATTCTTATTGACTCTCAATTTATTTTCACAGACTGAAAATAAAATCTTTATGGGTGCTGAAACAGGAATTAATATAAATCAATCGGACTATGTTAATGACACTCAAAATATCACGATGCAAATAGGAATTTTAGGCGAATATCTTTTAAATAAAAATTTTAGCATAATGGGAAAATTAAAATATTATGAAAGTACCGTAAAGTTTAATTATTCACGAATTACAGGAACTAATTGGTTGGGGAATCAATATCAATTTATTGATGCGGAATATAACGGGAAGATACTAAGTATTCCATTAACTTTAAATTACAATTTTAAAATTCACAATAAGTTATCGGGCAGTTTAAGAATTGGACCTTCGTTAAATTATGAATTATCAAGTAATTACAATTATCCAACAGAAGTGAATAAAGATTATAGTACAACTTTTATAGGATTAAACGGTGGTTTTAACCTCAATTATGACATTGGGAAATCTATCATTTTTTTTGGATTTGAACCATATTTTGGAGCAAAAAGAGGTTCAACTTCAGGAACAGATTTTAACGCAGTTATGCAAACTCAAAACTATAAAATGGAAAATATTCTATTAAATATTGGAATAAAATATAAACTCAAATAAAGACAACAGTTAACCGCCGTTTAGCAATATGGCGGGTTTAGGCTTAATTTAAAGATGGTTTTGTACTTGATAAATTAGTCATTAACCGAAAGTTTAGGCTTCCTTAATCCGCCACATCGCCAAGCGGCCAAACGTTAGCGGTAATGCGTAGAAAAATGAGAAAATTCAGCTATTAAAAAGTTAATAATCCAGTTGGAATTGTGAAAACATTAATGCAAAAAAAATTAAGAATATATACTCCAAACAGTTCATTTAAAGTTGATAGACGCTTATTAAGTCTATTGCTTTTATGGACAATTGTGTTTATACTTTATACAGTGAAATCAAAATTTCCTTCATCTGAAGAGAACTTGGAAACTCTGGGACTTTTCTTTGTAATAATTGCTTTTCTATATTCTCTTTTTTTTATTACAAGTAACTTTTTTTTACGTGAAACTACAAATGGAAAATTTGAGGGCTATTTAATAATAGATTCTGAAAAAATTATTTGTAATCTTGATGTTTATACACTTTACGAAATTGAAAAAATAAGTATTTTAAGTGATTATTTTTACGGAAAATTTAACGGCAACACTATAGCTTGGCAACGCAAAAAATCAAATGGAGTTAAAAATTATATTGAGATACATAAAAAAGATGGAAAATATAAGAAATACTTTTTCCTTCAAACAAAGACAGAAAATATAGAAATGTTTACAGATGAACTTAGAACTTATTATCGATTTGGAAAACTAGGAGAACAAAATTATAAAAATATAGTAGAATAAAGCACTACCGCTAACACACGTCTCAAGCAATTTGCAGATTCTGTGGAATTACCGTTTTTAATTGTATATTCGTTATGAAGAAAATAATCGCATCTAAAAGCTGCAAACTGCATGAGGCGCGAGGACGTTAGCAAATATTAAAAATAAACTATGAAAATATTCAAAATTTTATTCTTTTTTTTATTAAGTTTTAACCTTCATTCCCAATGTTGGTTTAATAATATGTTAGTAGATGTTGCGAATGGTTCTAATGATTTTAAGCTTTTTTTTAAAGATGCTACAACTAGTCATTATGATGCTTACAAATATTTATACAATGGGAATTTAGAAAAAACAAAAGTTGATTTATTAACTTCCTTAGTTAATGATTTAAACAATACTAAATACGAGCTAAAAAAAATATTTGATAGCGACATTTCTGAGATTGAAATATGGAAAAAAATTAAAGACGACCCTTTTTATGCTGGTGAATTCATAAAAGAATCAACAGACACTAGATGGCTAAAATGGAAAGACCGAGAATTTTTTAAGGTAGTCACTAAAAAAGGAAACTATTTTGAAATAGCTATGCTAAACAAAGTTAAAACAAAAACTGGTCCAGAATATGAAAAACTTCTAAAAGAAATTCCAGATATTGGAGAACGAAAACTTATTAGTCAAATGCAGTTTTGTTTACCAGGTTTTAAAATTCCATGCAAAAAAAAAGGAGAATATTTTATAGCTGACCAAGTTTGGATAAAATATGATAATCGTGGTAGAATTCAAGATATGGTTGTTGTCGATGCTAAACTAAGCGAAGGTACTGCATTAACAAGTGGACAAACTGCTGCAAAGAATCAATCTGGAAAAGGAAGTTTGGCTTATAAACCAATAGATTCAAAAATTAAAGATGAAACTTCAAATCTAGACCTTCCTGATGAAATAAATCAAGGAATTCTTATTGAAATAAAGAGTTTTTATAAATTATTTGGAGATGGAAACAGTAATTTTGTAGGTTTAAAAAAGTTATAAATATGGAACTAAGCAAAAAATTCCTTAAAAGCTTAATTTTAGGTAAAATAAAGCAAAAATATAATGTTAGTTATGGAGACACAGACTATTTAATTTATAATTTTAAAGATAAGTTTTATTCTGTTGAATTTAGATTTAGAATTCAATATAGAAGGTTACTAACTTTTGAAGGGTTTTCGATTTTCTCGTCAAAAGAAATTGAGAATGAAGTATCAAATATTATAATTGAAGAATTGAAAAAATATTATATTCAATATTTCTATTTTAACTCTAAGAAATTCTACAAAACTGACTATGATTTTTCTCAAGAAATTTTATCCGAAATACATCTAGAAGAATTTTTAAACGAATTCGTAAAATGCTTAGAATATCACGAACAAAAAGTCTTCCCAAAACTTTTAGATATTAATTTTTTAGCAGAATATGTTGGTTCCGTTTCATTTGAAAATCAATTAGATATTCCTGTTGGTGGTCAATATCCAGTTAGTGTTTTTAAAAAACTTGCTATTTTAAAATGGGGAAATCAAGATGAAAAATATTTAGAATATAAAAAAGGTCTATATGATTTCATTTTAGAAGATTTAGAAAACCCTAAATACAAAGGAGAAGCAAAATTTTACTTAACAGGTTTTAATAAATTAGTTAATCATTTAGAAAATGAAAAAAATCCATTTATAGAAAATAACATTTGCTAACACCGTATATAATTTATTGCTAGTTCCAACTTACTTACGAAAATTATCACGGATTTTCTATTCGGTTTTTATTTACTAAATTAGGTACTTAAACCACGCAACAAACCATATACAAACACGTTATGGGCTAGTTTTGCCCATTTTGCGCAGATAAAGCCGTTTTTATAAGAAAAAACTGTTTATAATTTTAAGGTTTAGAGTTCTAAATTCTTTAAAAAGCGTAAAAAAACTGGATTCTTAAAAGCCAAAAAAAATATTTTGTTGTTTAAAGAGTGTTATTTAAAAACAGAAAATTATCCAAAACAAAATAATGACATAAAACAGCGTGATTTGCGGTTTACAGAGTGATTTTTAAAACAAGAAAATCCCCAAGTTGAAGCGCAAACGGCATTTTATCCACTTGACGAAAAATTAAACGAGTGTAATTTGTTCCTTACAAAGTGATTTTGCAAATAAGAAAAATCTCGGATTTAAATCTTAAAAAGGGATTTTATCAGCGTCACTTAAAAATTAAAAAAGAGTGATTTGTTCTTTACAAAGTGAGAATCTAAATAAAAATAATTTCGAATTTAAAGCCAAAAAATATTTGCGTTTTTAGGTTTGTGAAGAAAAAACCAGCCCATAACAATCGTCTTAACTAATTTGCAGATTCTGTGGAATTACCGTTTTTAATTGTATATTCGTTATGAAGAAAAACATCCGTATCCAAAGCCTGCAAACTAGTTAAGGCGGGAACGTTATGGGCTAGTTTTGCCCATTTTGCGCAGATAAAGCCGTTTTTATAAGAAAAAGCTGTTTATAATTTTAAAGTTTAGAGTTCTTAATTCTTAAAAAAACGCAAAAAAAATGGATTCTTAAAAGCCAAAAAAAATATTTTGTTGTTTAAAGAGTATTACTAAAAAACTGAAAATAATCCAAAACAAAATAATGACATAAAACAGCGTGATTTGTTGTTTAAAGAGTAAATCCGATAATAAGAAAACTCCCAAAGTTGAATCGCAAACGGCATTTTGTTTTGACCCCTATAAAACAAGAGTATTATTGTAAATTTCGATTATTATTTATGCGGTTAATTTTTTCATCAAAATTAGATGCTTATCCTGGTTCCATTTCTCTATTGGGGTAATGCGTCCTAAAAGTCCATGTAGCCTAGTATTATTATAGAAAATCACATATCTTTTTAGTATTAGTTCAATTTCTCCAAAAGTTCTATAATCAACTCTTTGGAACACTTCTTTTTTTAGTATTCCATGATAGGCTTCAATATGTGCATTTTCTTCTGGTGTTGCTACATGGGTAAATTCTTGCTGAACTCCAATGAGTCCAAGGTATTCCCGAACTCTTTTGGCAATAAATTGACTTCCATTATCACTTCTTATCACAACATTTTCAGGGTATTGGTATTCTAAAAATAAATCAGAAAGCAAAGCGATTACTTTGTTTTGTTTTATAGAAAAAGAGAAAAAATCCTTTAATATTCTGCGAGTATGAACGTCTATTATAGATAGTAAATAAGCGTTTTTACCTACCTTTGGGATCCAAACCATCTTAATATCCATTTCTAAACATTCAAAAGGTTTAGTGGTTTTAACTTTTCTATATTTTACAAATTTACGACCAGAACCACTCCTGTTTATTCGGTTTTCTAGTTTCAACAAACCCTCTTCTCTCATAATTCGATACAACTTTTTAGGATTAATTAAGTACCCCTCTCGTTGTAAATAGGAAGTCATTAAACGGTAACCGCAGTCAATAAACTCATTACTTAAAACATCTTTAACAGATTCAACAACAGTATCTTGACTTACATATCCTTGATGTTTATTAAAGGTAAATTCACTAGGTTTAATACCTTTCTTACCTGAGCTTGGTCTTCTATAATAACTACTTTGAACCATGCCTACCATAGCAATAATTTTAGTTTTACTAATCTTATGTTTACTATAAAAACTATCTACTAAATCTTTCTTGGATCGGATGTCCCAAACTTTTTTTTTAAAAGTTCACGCCCGATTTCTAATTCGATTTCCTTGTTAGCTAATAATTTGCGTAGAATTCTGTTTTCTTCCTCAGCTTGCTTTAGCTCTTTACTACTAGTGTCATAAGTTACTTTTAAACCTGCTTCTCCCTGCTTCTCGTGTTTCTTCTTCCAGCTATACAAAGTGCCAGTGCTAAGGCTGTATTTACGGCAGGTTTCAACGGCTCCTAATTCTTCTGAAAAGGATAGGATTTCTAGCTTTTCTTCTAAACTCCATTTCTTGTATTTCATATCTCAAATGTACTATTTGAAATTTAAAATATCACTCCGAACTATTAAGGGGCTAAAATACATTTTATCCGCTTTACGGAAAAAATTAAATGAGTGTAATTTGTGTTTTACAAAGTGATTATTCAAATAAGAAAAATCTCGGATTTAAATCTTAAAAAAAATCAATAAGGAAAATTAAAAAGCTGAAATAGAGTGATTTGTTTTTTAAAGAGTGAGAATCTAAATAAAAAAATCTCGAATTTAAAGTAGGAATTTGTTTGTGTTTTTAGGTTTATGAAGAAAACAACCAGCCTACAACAATCGCCTTAACTAATTTGCAGATTCTGTGGTATTATCGTTTTTAATTGTATATTCGTTATGAAGAAAAACATCCGTATCCAAAGCCTGCAAACTAGTTAAGGCGGGAACGTTATGGGCTAGTTTTGCCCATTTTGCGCAGATAAAGCCGTTTTTATAAGAAAAAACTGTTTATAATTTTAAAGTTTAGGGTTCTTAATTCCTAAAAAAACGCAAAAAAATGGATTCTTAAAATCCAAAAAAAAAGATTTTGTTGTTTAAAGAATATTATTTCCAACCTGAAAATAATTCAAAACAAAATAATGACATAAAACAGCGTGATTTGCGGTTTACAGAGTGATTTTTCAAACAAGAAAATCCCAAAAGTTGAAGCGCAAACGGCATTTTATCAGCTTTACGAAAAAATTAAATGAGTGTAATTTGTGTTTTACAAAGTGATTATCCAAATAAGAAAAATCTCGGATTTAAATCTTAAAAAAAATCAATAAGGAAAATTAAAAAGCTGAAATTGAGCGATTTGTTGTTTAAATAGTAAGTCAAAAAAATAAAAAATCTCGAATTTAAACCTAAAAAATGTTTGCTTTTTTTAGGTTTGTGAAGAAAAAACCAGCCCATAACAATCGTCTTAACTAATTTGCAGATTCTGTGGAATTATCGTTTTTAATTGTATATTCGTTATGAAGAAAAACATCCGTATCTAAAGCCTGCAAACTAGTTAAGGCGGGAACGTTAGTGGCTATTTTACTGCAAAAAAAACACATAAAAATAAAATGGAAATAATAGATTTGAATAAAACGGTAGGAAAATCAATCCAAGAATTTTATGAAGAAAATGACTTTGGAGAAGACGGCGGAATTAATTCGAAATTCGCCTGGATAAAGTTTGGTTTCTTTTCAATTCCAATTCCAAACTTTGAAAGCAGAAAAAATAATGTCTATTTGCACGACATTCACCACATAATTACTGACAACAATACATCTTGGAAAGGCGAAAGTGCTGTATCTGCTTGGGAAATTGCCTCAGGAGGATGGGGTAACTTTTTAACACCTTGGCTTTTGACTCTTTGGGCAATGGGTCTAGGAATTTTATTTCACAGAAAATCTACCTTAAAAGCATTTGCAAATGGACTCACTATGAGAAATTCGATAACTTGTGGAATGACAAAAGCAGAAATAAGTAATTTAACCGTTGCAGAAATTAGAGTAAAAGTTAGCAATCAAAATAGTACTAACAAAAGTCCATTATTTTGGTCAATAATTAGTTTAATCATCTTTTTTCTACCATTTTTTCTTGGCGGAATATTATTAATTGGAATAATAAACTTATTTTAGAAGTAAAATTGAAACAAAAACTGAAACAGAAATAGAAAAAAACAGCCACTAACAGCGGTTTGCAAAAATGGCGAAATATGTGGTTAATTCACGTTTATCTTTCGCAAGAAATTTTATTTTAGCCGAAAGATCTCGGTTACGAAATTCGCCACTTCTGCAAGCCGCGACACGTTGCAAGAAACCTTATGACAACAAAACGTAAAATTAATAACAAAAAAACAATTATGAAAAAAACAATTATTTTGACTATCATTATTTTATTTTCAATCAATTTGCATTCACAGAATGTTAAAGCCACATTAGAAATGAAAAATAATATTACACAAACAGGTTATGTTAGTTTAGTAAGTATGTTTGATAAAACAGTTTTATTTAAAAAAAATGAAGATTCAAAAAAGGAAAAAATAAATTCCGAAGATGTTTTGAAAATTATATATGAAATTGATGGAACAAAAATAACTGCTGAGAAAAAAAATATAATTGATTTGAAAAAAAATGGCGAAAAGAAAATTATTACAAAACTGCATTGGTTATATAAAGTTTATGATAAAGGATTGGTTGTATATACAACTTCTTTATCTTGGGGTGATGTAAATAAACATGTTGGATACATAAATGAAACTGACCAGTTTTTTTATTTAAGTAAAAAAGATAGTGATGAAATTTTTTACATATATTACAAATCGGGTATGCAAAGTATTAGTTTGACAAGTTTAGAAGGATATATTAATAAAGTATCAAAATATTTATTTAATGAAAGTTGTAACTCATTTTGTCAAAATATTAAAAAAAATGATTTTAAAAGAAAAAATGCAATTTTTGAAATTGTAAAAATATACGAAGAAAGTTGTAAATAGAAAGGCTTCTTGCAACAGCAGTTTGCAGAAATGGCGGGTTTTGGGCTTAATTTAAAGTTGGTTTTATAATTGCAAAGTCAGTGTTTAACCGAAAGTTTAGGCTTACTTAATCCGCCACTTCTGCAAGCTGCAAAACGTTAGCTGTTATTTTAGAAAACCGAGATCATGAACTATAACGACAAAATATTTAGACCAATAAGTAATACTGAAAATGGGGAAACTTCAATCGAAACCATTTTTCATTACAAACAAATTGAAAATGTTTTGACTTCCGAATACTCGGGTGGAAAAATTAAATATGGACATCTAATTGGTTTGGTTGACAAAAACGGAAATATAGAAATGCGTTATCATCAAGTAAACGACAAATGCGAAATTATGACAGGAATTTGTTATTCAATACCAGAAATTCTTGAAAATGGGAAAATTAGACTTCACGAAAGTTGGGAATGGACTTCAGGTGACAAATCAAAAGGACAATCAATAATTGAAGAAATATGATTTTAGAAGTAGCTATATTAAATGTAAAAAGTGGACAAGAAGATAACTTTGAAAAAGACTTTTTGATAGCAGGACAATATATTAGTTCTATTAAAGGGTATTTGAGACACTCACTGCGAAAATGTTTGGAACAGAAAAATAAATACATTTTACTTGTAGATTGGGAAAATTTGGAGGACCATACAATTGGATTTAGACAATCAGCAGAATATTTGGAATGGAAAAAGATTTTACATCACTATTACGATCCGTTTCCGATAGTTGAACATTACGATATAATAATTGAAAACGAAAATAAAAACAACAGCTAACAGCCATTTTGAGCTAGCTGGAATTTAGTGGAATTACCGTTTCGCATCAAGTTTCGTTAAGCAGAAAATTGAGAGATTACGAACTTCCAGCCATCTCAAACTGGCGAAACGTTGGCGGATATTTTGAAAAAAAAAATCGTAAACACAAGAAAATCAATTAAATAATGAAAAGTTTATTATTAATATTATTAGTTTCTTTATCATTTACGAAATGTAAAAATATTTCAGATGAACCAGAGTTTAATTCTTCTAAAATTAAAGACATAAGTGAAATTGTCAAAACCGTGATTTTAGAAGACAGTTTAAATGTTTTAAAAAATGATAAAAAAACTAAAATGTTTTGCGAAGATTTAATTAAACTTGACATATATATTCCTGAAAAAAGAAAAGACAACGAACCCATTCCTCCTCCACCTCCGCCTTCTTTCAATAACATTTCAATTCAAAATTTATTGAATAATAAAATAGAAAATCAAATATTTTTTACATCTAAAGATTCCTTGTATTTACTTAAACAAAATCTAAATCCGCAAAAACTGAAAATAGAAAAAGAAATAGTTGAGAAAATTAATTTAACGTCAAAAGAAAAAGAGATTAATAAAAAGGGAAAAGGCGAATTTTATAATTTCTATGAAATGACAATACCAATTTTTTCATCTGATAACCAAAAAGCTTATGTAGAATTGAATCATTATTGTGGAAGATTATGCGGAAGTGGAAAATCTATATACTTGAAAAAAATAAATGGAAAATGGAAAATAGTAGATAAATGGAGAACTTGGATAAGTTAAAAAAACATCCGCCAACACACGTTTGTGGCTATTGCGGAATTTAGTGGAATTATCGTTTTTAAATCGTATTTTCGTTCAGCCGAAAATACTCGTCTTCGAAGTCCGCAACAGCCACAAGCGCGAGAACGTTGGCAGAAATGGCAAAAAAACGGGGAGAATTCAAATAATAAATACATTAAATGACAAAATTTAAATTTTCAATACTATTAATTTTATTTTCACTTTCATTAATGTATTCACAACATAAAATAAGAGAAACGTTTTCAGAAAAGTTCGTCCCATTTGTTGAAATTTATTCGGAAAAAGGTGATTTAATTGGTATCACTGATATAAAAGGTGTAATTTCTTCGGACTTAGAAGATAAAATTCGAACTTCCAAAACAACTAATCTATCTTTTGTAAATAGTTTGTACGTAACAACTGCGTTAAGTATTGAAGAATATAATAACACACAAATTATATCTTTGAACAAAGTTTCCATAGAATTAAGGGAAGTTGTAATAACTAAACCTAAAATCTATAAATATTTGAAATTAAAAGGATATTTTAGAAGTCTACAAATTAATGAAGATAGACCACATTATTTTATTGATGGAATTGCTGAAATATATATTTCATTGAAGTCAGGAAAAGCAAAATTGAAAATTATTTCTAATCGTTCATTTGAGAACAAGTCAGTAAAGCAATTAAGTAAGACTTTCTTTTTTATGGTTGCAGGTGTTCCAACATTTAATAAATTTTCAAATTTTGAAAATCTAAACGCTGAATATAATATAAAAACAGTAAACAATTTACAAACAAATATTTTAGACCAAGAAACAAGCCTTAAAAAAGGAACAATTGCAACAGAAAATAATAAATCTAACTTACAATTAGAAATCATTTCACAATCAAAACCTAAAATAATGAAAGCATTGGGAATGGAAACGGATTATAATAATTACACCATAAATTCGATTTATGAAAACAATGAAGTCAAAAAAATAAATTTAGAAAATATTATTTACTATAAAGAAATGAGAAGTTATAATATTAAAAGAAAGAAAAATGACAAATTTCAAAAAGTAGAAGCGACACACGAATTTTTCTTAATTGAAAAAGAAAACGTAAATGAATTAGGAACAAAACAGTTTGATAACTTTTACTATTTTAAAAGACCAAGTAAATTTGAAGAAAATTATTGGGAGAAAGTCGATAATCCGTATTTTCAATCTTTACCGAAATCAATAGAGAAATATATTGAAGAAAATTTAATGCTAATTGAAAAGTAAATAAAGCCACTATCTGCCAACAGCCATTTTGAGCTAGCTGGAATTTAGTGGAATTACCGTTTCGCATCAAGTTTTTGTTAAGCAGAAAATTGAGCAGTTACAAATTTCCAGCCATCTCAAAGTGGCGAAACGTTGGTGGCAAGTGTAAAAAAAAATGGAGAATTCAATAACCTAGCGCAACAAATGATAAATTTTATCTTTGTTGAATTATGGAAAAAAAGTACAAGCGATTATCCTTAGAAGAACGTATTATAATTGAGACATTACTTAAGGAAAACAGGACCGAAAACTACATTGGAAAGCAATTAAATCGAAATCGATCTACCATAACCCGAGAAGTAAATCTTTGGGTAAGAAACCCAACCGATATTTACAAGGCTGATTTAGCACATTGGTATGCTTTAGAAACCAATAAAAACAAAAGAACTCAAGACAAAATAAATTCATATCCTAAACTTAAGATATTCGTTTACAGAAGCTTATTAAAAGGAACGAGCCCTGAATTAATGGCTGGACAAATCAAGTTATTATATCCAAATGACCCTATCATGTCTATTTCTTATGAATCTATATATAAACATATTTATAGGTCTAGGCAGTCTACTTTAGGCAAAAAACTAATCAAACTCCTCCCCTATCATCATCACAAAAGACGAGACAAAAGAAAATTTGGTAAAAAAAGAACACGGATCAAAGACCAAGTCAGTATTGACCTAAGACCTATTGAAATTGAAAAACGTCTGGAAGCAGGGCACTTAGAAGGTGATTTGATGATTGGTGTCGGACACAAAAGTGCCATTGGAACCATCGTAGATAGAAAAACTAGATATGTTATTATTGTACCAATCAGCAACAGAAAATCAAAAACAGTAACTCATGAATTTGCAAAGCTGTTAAATAAACATCCTCAATACCTCAGAAAAACAATGACTTACGATAACGGAATGGAAATGGCTAATCATAAATGGCTCTCTGAAAAGACTGGAATGGATATTTATTTTGCACATCCTTACTCCTCATGGGAAAGAGGCACAAATGAAAATACTAATGGACTAATTAGAAGGTTTTTACCCAAAGGAACCGACTTTAACACAATAACTACTGAAGAGCTGAAACGAATAGAAAACAACCTAAATAACAGACCTAGAAAGGTTTTAGGTTTCAAAACACCTAATGAAATGAGGAACCAAGAAATTAATAAAATCAGTAACACACAGGCTTAATTTTGGAAATAACTTTTGGCTCCTTAAAAAGCCAAAAAAGTTATTCTAAAATTAAGCACATTATCTAAGAAAAATACTAAATTTGATTTATTAAAAATAACTAACGATGTTGCGCTAGACCCTTGAATCCGCCTAATTCAGAAATTTTAAAAGGTCTTTCAATTGAAGAATTGCAAGAAAGAAATGAATTTACAGCAGCAGGTGCAGCAGGTGCTGAAGGCGCTGCTTGTGTAATTTGTTCTTGCTAAGAAATTAGTGATTTTACACAAAAATTTAAGGGCGAGAATACTCTCGTCCTTATTTTATAAATTTACAATAATTAAAATGTACAGTAAAATAGAAATATATGATACCGATTTTAAAGATAAATATCTTCTAAAGCTAGAAGATAAAACAATGTATGTTGGATTTTTAATAAAAGAGATTGTTGAACTTCTAAAAGAAAGCAAAACAATAAACCAAATAATTAATATACTAAATAAGAAGTATCAAATAACATTAAATGAAGAAGACATAAATGAAATCATTACAAATAAAATCAATAATTTTCTTTCACAGAAGCAACCAACAACATTAGTAAAACTTTTTAAAATACTTGAACCAAGTAAATTTATATTTCCTTCATTTGTAACCACAATTTTTGATAAAAAAATATTTTATTCTTTTTTTTCTATAGTCTTACTCATAAATTTATTCTTTTTCTTTACAAAAAAAAACCAACCACTTACAACTACAATAGATTGGTTAATTTGGAGTTTTTTGTTAATCATTGTCTTGATACTTCACGAATTAGGACATACAGTTTCTGCTCAAAAATTCAATGTAAAAGTTCACGAACTTGGTTTTGGTATTTATTCCATTTTTCCTGTTTTTTATGTAGATTTAGGAGAGTCTTGGAAATTAAACATTGAAAAAAGAACAATTATTAATTTTTCAGGGATTTTTATTCAATTAATTTTAGGGTGTTTTTTCTACATATTATATCTTATCCAACCTGAAGATCCAATTTTTACACACATATTTCACGCAAATTTTTTCATAATTATATTAAATCTAAATCCATTTCTAAAATTTGATGGATATTGGATAATTTCAGATTTATTAAATGAGAAAAATTTGATGGAGAAATCAAATAATATTCTAAAAAAAATTATTGCTTTTAAAAAAGTAAAAGAAAAACAAACAGTAATTTTTTATTCAGTATTTAGATTATTATTTATAATTTGGTTAATATATATTATCGCAAATAGCACGTTCAAATTTATACTTAAACTGATAAACAACGATAGCATAAAATGGAATGACTTTATTCCAATTGTATTATTAACATATTTCATTTATAGAATGCTAAAAAATAAATTTAAAAAATCATAATGAACTTACTAAACGAAAAAATAATAATAAAAGAAAAAATTCATAATCCAAGTAAACAAGAAATAGATGATAAAACATATGGTTTCTCATTGTTTTCTGCAAATATTAACAAGTTTATACCTAATATAAAACGAGAGAATTATAAAATTCTATTTGAAAAATTCATATACCATAAGGCATTATCTGGTTTAGAACAATATTGTATGGATTATTTAAAATCTGTAAATATTGTAAATCACAGTAACATCTCGCTTTCTGAAATTACACAAAGCTCGCCATTAATTTTTGCTTCTTTTCATTTTGGTTCATTCAGATTATATAATTCAATTTTATATGAATTAGGTCATAAAATTGTTATAATTATTGATGAAACAATAATGAATTTGCAAAAAGATGATTTATTATTCAAAGTTAAACCTCTTTTAAAATCAAAGAAGAGTTCTGATTTCATTATTTTGAGTGTTCATGATAAAACTTCTATTTTTAAATTAAAACAATTAATTTCAGATGGTTATATAATGAGTGTCTATCTTGATGGAAATACTGGAATTAATGTTAAAAGTCAAAATTTTGACAAAAGCTTTATTTCAATAAAATTTTTAAATCAAAAAATTTATGTTAAAAATGGCATTTCAAAATTAGCATTATTACTTGGTGCACATATTATTCCTGTAATTTCATATAGAGATAATAATGAAAATAGTTTTATTGAATTTCACAACGAAATTAAAATTGAAAATTTTAAAAATAAAGAAGAATTTATATCAAAATCTATTGAAATTTCATATAAATATTTAGAAAATAAAATTTATCAATTCCCTGAACAATGGACTTCTTGGCTAACTATTCATAATTTGTTCATGAGGAATATAACAACACCATATACAAAAAATGAAAAAGACAGAAATGAATTTAATGCTAATAGGTTTACAATATTTGTTGTGAAAAGTTCTTATTTCATTTTTGATTTATTTGATTATCAATCATATCCTATAACTCTGGAATTATCAAAAGCATTAGAAAATAATAATTTTTCAGAGATTGATGGAACATTGTTAGAAGAACTAAAAAATAAAACTATCATTCATTGAAAAACATATTCTTTACATTATTCGTCTTATTTTCTATAAAATCATTTTCACAAAACAATATTGTAATTGGTTCTAAAATTAGAACCGAGAGTGCTTGCGATACTGAAAATACCGAAAAAATAGTTTTACTTGAAATGAAAACAGGTGATAATTACAGAACCGTAAAAAAGTTTGTAATAAAAAATTGCTTAAATTATTATACTTTTTCCAAATTTTTAGGAAGTTTTAAAGTTACAATCAATTCCGAAAATTACCAATCTAAATCTTTAGCCTTTGAAATTCAAGCCACTTCTAAAGATACATTAATGCTAGACGAAGTCGTATTACAAAAACAAGTTGTAACAAATTTAGAGGAAGTTACAATTATGGGAATACGAAAAGATTTTATTAAAGTAGAAGCAGACAAAACAACCATTGCAGTAAAAGACAATGTTATGCTTTCAGAAGGTAGTGCATACGATGCAATGCTCAAACTTCCAAGCGTATTACTTGACCCAAATGGGAATGTTATGTTAAATGGCAAAGCAACAACAATATGGATTGACGGACAACCAAGTGGATTGTCAGGACAAGATTTGGTTAATTTTCTAAATAATCTACCCGCAAATATTATCGAAAAAATAGAAATTATATCCAATCCCGGAGCTTCGTATGATGCCGATACATCTGGAGGGATTATAAATATTATTACATCTGCAAAATCAATGAAAGGTTTAAGTGGAACTATAAATACTTATTACAGTAGAAGCAGATATAATAAATTTGGAACTTCAATTACCTTAAACGGAAGAGTAAAAAAAATAGGTTGGCAACTTTCTAGTGGCATTAGTGGAAACAATAGTGATGAGAATAAAAAAATGACAAATCAATTTTTAGATTACAATCCTAATGTAATTTTAAATCAAAATTATTTTACCAAAAGTAATAACAAACCATTTTTTTTAAGAACATCCTTTGATTACAATATGAATAAAAAAACTACTATTGGATTTAAATACAACTTAAACACCAATAAAAATAATCCACAAACTACAGGAGATTTAACAAGTAACAATGTCGTACCAAATTTTAATTTCAACAGTTATAGTATTCCGTCTGAAAAAAATAATCAAAATGAAATAATACTTTACTACAAACAGAAATTAGACACATTGGGTCGAGAATTAAATATTTCAACTAACTGGACACGATTTGAAAAAAGCAAATTCAATGCGGTAACACAAACTACAACAATATTACCGTCAACAAATTCAAATTCATATAGCATTAATAATAATGATTTGAATATAGAAACTAAATATTTAAAAGCAGACTTAACCTTACCATATATTAAAAGTAACTTCACATTAAATACAGGTGTGAAATTATCACATAGTAAAGTTAATTCAAATGGGGTGTACAATCTAAATAACACAAATAGTAGTATTTTAAACAATCCCATTTATAATGATGAACTGCGTTTTAATTTCAATCAATCTAATTATGCAGTGTATGTCGAAGCAAGAAAAAAAATAAATAAATTAAGTTTAAATGCTGGCTTGCGTTTTGAAAATTATGTTATAAAAAGTGAAATCGAAGACAAGAATTCAAATTATGACAGAACTTTTACAAATTTATTTCCAAGTGCAAGTTTGTTATATGAAGTTAATAAAGCAACCGATTTTACACTCTCGTATACTAGAAAAATAGAACAGCCAGGTTATACAGAACTTGACCCAAATTTGAATGGTTTTTTTGATAATTTTACAAGTATTCAAGGTAATCCAAACTTGCAACCTAATTTTTATAATAATTTTGAAACAAAATTATCACTCTTAAAATACGCATATATAGGTTATAATTATAGTTATGCAAAAACAGAAAATTTATTAATTGTAGAAAATATAGGAAATCTTAAAACAACACAAACTTATAAAAGCTTTGAAGGATTAAGAAACTCCAATTTATCAATTGGATTACCCATTCCGTATGCTATTTTTACCGAGGGTACTAAATTCTTCAAAAAAAGAATAAACATTGATAAAACAAGTTTTTTATATCTAACAACAGGATACAATTTTTATAAAATCAATAATGCTGAAGAATATATAAGCGAATTTAAACCCAACTTTTATTTTATGAGTTATTCGCAAATAATATTACCGTTTGAAGTTAAACTAGGTCTTAATTATTCCTATGTATCAAAAGGGACATATCAAATTTATCAAATAAACAATCCTATTCAAAAATTAGATTTAACACTGAATAAATCATTTTTTAATAACGCATTGAAAGTTACATTTAGTGCAAGAGATGTTTTCAATACTTTCAAAACAAATGCACTTACCCAGTCAAAAAACATCAATGTTGATTATTTATTAACTAGAGATAATCAAAATTTTAGAATTGGTTTAAGTTACAATTTTGGAAAATTTTCTGCATTACATAAACAAAAAGAAACACAAGATGAAGAAGAGTTGAAAAGAATTGAAAAGAAAATTGATATTGGACCAAAAAATAATTAATAAAATAAAAAATAGAAGTGCTGAAAACAGATAATCGAAAACAAAAGAAAAATAAAGGCATCACATAACCGCCCTTTGGCAATATGGCGGGTTTAGTGGAATTGCCATTTTAAATAACGTTTACGTTCAACCGAAAGTACTCGTTTTCAAAAGTCCATAACCTCGCTAAGTGGTATTACGTTAGCAACAATTAAAACCTCGCGTCCTAAAATAGGTTGACTAAAACTTAAACACCTTTAGCAACCAATGGAAACACCCGAAAATCAGCCCGTCCGAAGAAGAAACGGAAAACAAGTAAGTTTTGAATACAAACTTTCTGTAATTCAACAAATCAACAATGGACAAATTTCTTTAAATTACGCTTCTAAAAAATACGCTATTTCTAAAAGCACAATCGAATACTGGATGAAGAAACTAACCAATTACGAGCAAACCAATAAATCTATTAGTAAAGACGATGAAATTCGTTTGCTAAAAAATAAAATCGAAGATTTAGAGGGAATTAAAGCATTTCAACAAGAGGTAATCATTGAATTTGAGTCTGTTACTGGGGAGGAACTTTCAAAAAAGTACTTGCCCGATTGGTTAGCAAACGAAATTCAGAAAAAGAAGAAAAAGCTTTTAAAATAAAATGGATTTACGAATCAATCGGGATAAGTAAACAAGCTTATTATCAAAGAATTGAATCCTATAAAATCAAAGAAATACGCAATAACATTGTGATTGATTTTGTGTTGGAAATACGCGAAAGAATGCCAGGAACAGGAACAAGAAAGCTCTTAGATCACTTACAAGAAAAGTTTGTTCAAAACGACATAAAAATGGGAAGAGATGCGCTATTTGACTTGCTTAGAGTTAGAGGATTATTCATAAAGAGAACCAAACGTTTTCATATCACAACGGACTCTAAACACTATTTTTACAAGTCTCCTAACCTACTCTATAACTTAGCAATAACACACGCTGAACAAGTTTTTGTTGCAGATATAACTTATGTTAAAACCGATGTAGGACATGCTTATTTAGCCTTGGTAACAGATGCCTATTCTAGAAAAATAATGGGCTGGGCATTAGAGAACAATATGCGGGTAGAAATGGTTAAAAACGCACTTAATATGGCTTATAAAAATTGTGTTTTTAACCATAAAAACATCATTCATCATAGCGATAGAGGCATACAATATTGCTGTCCTGACCATAGTGAATTTGCTGAAAATAAAGGTTTTATATTAAGTACAACGCAAAAATATGACCCTTACGAAAATGCAATTGCAGAACGTATTAACGGAATTTTAAAATATGAATTTGGATTAAAAAAAACAATTAAATCGATTCAAATAGCAAAAGCAATGACCAAAGAAGCTGTAGAAATATACAATAACGAAAGGACTCATTGGAGTTTAGACTTAAAAACACCACAATCTGTTCATTTACAATACAATAAACAGAAAAATAAATCTTATAAAAAGACAAAAAAAATTGCTATTTAAACACCGATTTACTACTATTGTAATGCTATGTGAGGATGGAAACGAGCAATGCTGAGGAGCAACTCGAAGAGTGCCAAAACCATAGTCAAAGAAAATGAAGATGGCATTTTCAAAATGACACTTCTTTAATCTTCATTTTTTTTGAAGAAAAAACTAAAAAAACCTAAACCAAAATTGGCAAACCGATTTGGTCATTTTTAACCTAATTTTTAACAAAAAAAAGGTCAACATAGGCTAGGACAAGACAAAAAAACAGAAGAAACAGAAATTATAAATCAACAACTTAACAAATTAATTAACAACAAAAATGAGATTATTAAAATTAACTGTCGGAATCTTTTTAGCATTAACTTTAACAAGTTGCGTAACAACATTACCATTAAATCAACAATTCTATAACACCAAAAAAGTTGGTGTAATTTTACAAGTTGACAGTATCGGAATGGCAAAAGCTGGCGGACAAGGATTATTAGATATGGCTTTGACACCAGGAAATAGATTTACAGAACCTTTAAAAAAAGTTGAACCAAAATTAAAAATGAACGAAACAATTCAAACTGAAATTACAAACATTCTCAAAAGTAAAAACAAAACATTTGAATTTATTACAGAAAAGTTTGATTATTCAACTCTGAATAAATTTGAAAAGCCAAACTCAAATAAAAAGTATAGCAAAAAAGACTTTCGAAACTTTAAATCGAAAAATAATGTTGACGAAATAATGTTCGTGAAAGTGAAATACGGTATATTAGTAAGTTATTACGGAATGATTGAATTGGATAAACAAGGCTATGTAAATATTGGAACTGAAGTTATTGACTTAACTGATAATTCTCTTTTACAACAAGAAACTTTTCAAACTGCTGCAAAAATGAATGGAAATTGGAAAAAAGGTGATGATTATGGAAATCTAACAAATTCAATTCAAGAAGCAATAAATAGTTCAATTACAACATTGAAAACAAAATTCTAAAAAAAACAACGATCTGCCAACAGCGGTTTTGCAAGATTGCGAATTTTGTGGTTTTATCACGTTTTCGTTTCGCAAGAAATTTTATCTTAGCCGAAAGTTCTCGTTTACGAAGTTCGCAACCTCGCAAAGCCGCGAGACGTTGTGAGCAATTAAAACAAACATAGGGAGAATTTAATAACTTAATATAACAAATGAGAATACTTATTCTACTTTTATTTTTCATAAATTTTTTATTTTCACAAGAAATTGATGAAAACAAATATTATGCTGAAACCAAAACTGTGTATCTAAATTCTTTAGTTTTTAATAAATCAAGAGAGTTACAAATATTTTTGCCTGACGAATACTTTAAGCAACCAGAGAAAAAATTTAAAACTATATATTTATTTGACTCACAGAACCAACGAATTTTTAATTATGTAAAAGGTAATATTGAATTATTATCAATGAATCATATTGAACCTTTGATAATTGTTGGTATAGTAACAGAAGATAGATGGTTTGAATTTTTGCCTGTGAATAATAATCCTGAAACGTTAAAAGAATACGAACCACCAATAGGTGGAGCTGATACTTTAATTATTCATATTAAAAATGAAGTTGAACCATATTTAAAAGAAAAATATAGAATTGAAAATTCAAAACTTGGAATTGGTCATTCATTAGGCGGAACTTTTTTGATGTATTTTAACATAAAAGAACCCTCTTTTTTTGAATCAAATATACTATTAAGTCCCAACTTCACTTATGATAACGAACAACTAATTAAACATACAAAAAAATTCTATATTAAAAATAGAACAGTAAGTAAAGAGTTTTTTGTTTTTAGTGGCTATAAAGATAGTTATGAAGAAAAATTTAATAAATCTTTATTTAAAATAAACAATTGGATTAGAAAAAATGAAAATGAAAACATAAAATGGGAATATGAAAAACTAAAGATTGATAATCATGGTAAAATATGGTTAGAAGGAATTTATAAAGGATTATTAAAAATAAAAAGTATAAAAACCTAACAGCCAACAGCGGTTTACAAAAATGGCGAAATATGTGGTAAATTAAGGTTTATCTTTAGTAAGAAATTTTATCTTAGCTGAAAGATCTCGGTCACGAAGTTCGCCACTTCTGCAAGCCGCGAGACGTTGGGCGATATTTTGACCGAAAAAGGAGAATTCAATAACCTAGCGCAACAAATGATAAATTTTATCTTTGTTGAATTATGGAAAAAAAGTACAAGCGATTATCCTTAGAAGAACGTATTATAATTGAGACATTACTTAAGGAAAATAGGACCGAAAACTACATTGGAAAGCAATTAAATCGAAATCGATCTACCATAACCCGAGAAGTAAATCTTTGGGTAAGAAACCCAACCGATATTTACAAGGCTGATTTAGCACATTGGTATGCTTTAGAAACCAATAAAAACAAAAGAACTCAAGACAAAATAAATTCATATCCTAAACTTAAGATATTCGTTTACAGAAGCTTATTAAAAGGAACGAGCCCTGAATTAATGGCTGGCCAAATCAAGTTATTATATCCAAATGACCCTATCATGTCTATTTCTTATGAATCTATATATAAGCATATTTATAGGTCTAGGCAGTCTACTTTAGGCAAAAAACTAATCAAACTTCTCCCCTATCATCATCACAAAAGACGAGACAAAAGAAAATTTGGTAAAAAAAGAACACGGATCAAAGACCAAGTCAGTATTGACCTAAGACCTATTGAAATTGAAAAACGTCTGGAAGCAGGGCACTTAGAAGGTGATTTGATGATTGGTGTCGGACACAAAAGTGCCATTGGAACCATCGTAGATAGGAAAACTAGATATGTTATTATTGTACCAATCAGCAACAGAAAATCAAAAACAGTAACTCATGAATTTGCAAAGCTGTTAAATAAACATCCTCAATACCTCAGAAAACCAATGACTTACGATAACGGAATGGAAATGGCTAATCATAAATGGCTCTCTGAAAAGACTGGAATGGATATTTATTTTGCACATCCTTACTCCTCATGGGAAAGAGGCACAAATGAAAATACTAATGGACTAATTAGAAGGTTTTTACCCAAAGGAACCGACTTTAACACAATAACTACTGAAGAGCTGAAACGAATAGAAAACAACCTAAATAACAGACCTAGAAAGGTTTTAGGTTTCAAAACACCTAATGAAATGAGGAACCAAGAAATTAATAAAATCAGTAACACACAGACTTAATTTTGGAAATAACTTTTGGCTCCTTAAAAAGCCAAAAAAGTTATTCTAAAATTAAGTACATTATCTAAGAAAAATACTAAATTTGATTTATTAAAAATAACTAACGATGTTGCGCTAGACCCTTGAATCCGCCAAAATGAGAAATATGAAAATAATTTATTTGATGTTACTTTTTGCATTTATTAGTTGCGGAAAATCAACTTATCAAAATCAAGCATTAAAAGAACAAAGAGTTGAACTTGATTCTGAAAATAAATATTGGGATTCGATTTGCAAAGTAGAAACTAAAAATGCTGAAAAAGATATTAAACAAAATAAGTTAACGTATTTTCATTCTTTCGGAATGGTAGTTCAATATCGAAGTAATGAGGAAATGAATAAGTTGCTTTCAAAATACAATATTAGAATCGATTCTGCTTTGTATTATTGTACAGTTCCAGGTGAATTACAGAATTGTTACGCAAATAAAATGGCACAAGAAATAGACAAACGATTTGGAAAAAATTTTATCGACTCATTGCGTATTGTTGCGGAAAAACAATTTGTAAAAAATAATCCGAATAAAATCTATGACTTTGAGGAATGCGATACATTATCCAGATATCCAAATGATAAAAGTTATTCAGACTTTTTTAAAAATTATAAAAATGACTTTTTTAAAATTGCTGAATATCCGAAAGATTTTGAGTTTAGAAAGGAAAAGGATTCTTATTCTTGGATTTCAGCTGATTTCATTTTGCACAAAGACGGAACTGTTACAGACATAGATATTGAATTAACTTTTCAAAATAAAAAAAATTATAAATATTCTTCATACTTTACGAGTAAGTTAAAAGAATTTATATTAAAAACTAAATGGATTCCTGCTAAAAGTATGGGAGAAATTGTCAATAGCAAAGTACCGTTAACAATTCATTTTAAATAAAAACTTATGAAAAAATTATTATTAA
This sequence comes from Flavobacterium crassostreae, assembly GCF_001831475.1. Lineage (NCBI taxonomy): Bacteria > Pseudomonadati > Bacteroidota > Flavobacteriia > Flavobacteriales > Flavobacteriaceae > Flavobacterium > Flavobacterium crassostreae. The sequence goes on from NZ_CP017688.1 coordinate 2,297,320, forward strand.
TTGCTTTTTTTGGAATAATGGCCATTTCAAATGCACAAGAAAAAGATTCTAAAGTTAACAAACTAGACAATAAAATGTTTGGTAGTTGGAAAGGATCAGAAAATGACAATCAAAGAAAAGGTCTCGTAAAATATTGGATTCAGCATAGATTTGAGGATGGCACGTTTTTACTTTTATTTACAGCAATTGAAAATGGTGAAGTTGAAAGCTTTGTTGAAAAAGGTCAATGGTGGGTTGAAAACGGAGAATTTCACGAATTGCATTTTGATTCAGGGAAAACTGATGTTTACACCTATACTTTTATAGATGAAAACCACGTTAAATTTAAAGCAAAACAAATTGGAATAAGTTTTGAAAATTCTGAATATGAATTTATTGATACAAAAATAGAAGACGAATAAAAAACATCGCCCAACAGCAGTTTGGCAATATGGCGGGTTTTGGGCTTAATTTGAAATTGGTTTTATACTTGAAAGTCAGTGCTTAACCGAAAGTTTATGCTTCCTTAATCCGCCACATCGCCAAGCCACGAGACGTTAGCAGATAGCTTAAAAAATGTCGAGTCCTAAAATAGGTTGACTAAAACTTAAACACCTTTAGCAACCAATGGAAACACCCGAAAATCAGCCCGTCCGAAGAAGAAACGGAAAACAAGTAAGTTTTGAATACAAACTTTCTGTAATTCAACAAATCAATAATGGACAAATTTCTTTAAATTACGCTTCTAAAAAATACGCTATTTCAAAAAGCACAATCGAATACTGGATGAAGAAACTAACCAATTACGAGCAAACCAATAAATCTATAAGTAAAGACGATGAAATTCGTTTGCTAAAAAATAAAATAGAAGATTTAGAGGGAATTAAAGCATTTCAACAAGAGGTAATCATTGAATTTGAGTCTGTTACTGGGGAGGAACTTTCAAAAAAGTACTTGCCCGATTGGTTAGCAAACGAAATTCAGAAAAAGAAGAAAAAGCTTTTAAAATAAAATGGATTTACGAATCAATCGGGATTAGTAAACAAGCTTATTATCAAAGAATTGAATCCTATAAAATCAAAGAAATACGCAATAACATTGTGATTGATTTGGTCTTGGAAATACGCGAAAGAATGCCAGGAACAGGAACAAGAAAACTCTTAAATCACTTAAAAGAAAAGTTTGTTCAACATAACATAAAAATGGGCAGAGATGCGCTGTTTGATTTGCTCAGAGTTAGAGGTTTATTCATAAAGAGAACCAAACGTTTTCACATCACAACGGACTCTAAACACTATTTTTACAAGTCTCCTAACCTACTCTATAACTTAGCAATAACACACGCTGAACAAGTTTTTGTTGCAGATATAACTTATGTAAAAACCGATGCAGGACACGCTTATTTAGCCTTGGTAACAGATGCCTATTCTCGAAAAATAATGGGTTGGTCATTAGAGAACAATATGCGGGTAGAAATGGTTAAAAACGCACTTAATATGGCTTATAAAAATTGTATTTTTAACCATAAAAACATAATTCATCGTTTTTGGGCTTGGCGAAGGTGGGGGTTAAAAAGTACTAAAGTTCAAATTTAGCACAAAAGTTAATAGAAAGCACAAATGCTCAATTTAGCACAAAAGCCCCACTTTTGCCAAACCCATGTTGTGCGTTCGCTTTTTTATTTTTCGTAATACATTTTAATTTCACTGTCTGTCTTTTCATTTAAACCGTATAATTTATTTCTGAGATATGAAATTAGTTCATTTTCGTTGGAAATTTCAAATCCGTTTAAGTTAGCTTTTCCAATCTTTAAACTTTCAAGAATTTCTCCAATAGAATTTTTAAACCAAGTTTCACCTGAACTTATATCTGCTGCAAAAATCATATATAGTATAAATTGAAAATCAAAAAAAGTAAAATTGTAATTTAATTCTTTTTTAAGTTTTTCATTTAATTCTTGACTTTTTAAAGAGTCTACAAGAAAATCAATTCCTACAGATACAATTTTATCTTCAAACTCTACGGCATACATAATCTCCGATTTAAAATCATAACTTGTTCCTTCAGTTTTACCTTTGTCAAGTTTTCTAAATTCTAATTTTTTGGTAGCATTATACTTAAAGTCGGTTTTGGATTTTAAAGAGTTTATTGCCTCGGCTAATAAATCGTTTTTTATTGTTTTGACCCCTATAAAACAAGAGTATTATTGTAAATTTCGATTATTATTTATGCGGTTAATTTTTTCATCAAAATTAGATGCTTATCCTGGTTCCATTTCTCTATTGGGGTAATGCGTCCTAAAAGTCCATGTAGCCTAGTATTATTATAGAAAATCACATATCTTTTTAGTATTAGTTCAATTTCTCCAAAAGTTCTATAATCAACTCTTTGGAACACTTCTTTTTTTAGTATTCCATGATAGGCTTCAATATGTGCATTTTCTTCTGGTGTTGCTACATGGGTAAATTCTTGCTGAACTCCAATGAGTCCAAGGTATTCCCGAACTCTTTTGGCAATAAATTGACTTCCATTATCACTTCTTATCACAACATTTTCAGGGTATTGGTATTCTAAAAATAAATCAGAAAGCAAAGCGATTACTTTGTTTTGTTTTATAGAAAAAGAGAAAAAATCCTTTAATATTCTGCGAGTATGAACGTCTATTATAGATAGTAAATAAGCGTTTTTACCTACCTTTGGGATCCAAACCATCTTAATATCCATTTCTAAACATTCAAAAGGTTTAGTGGTTTTAACTTTTCTATATTTTACAAATTTACGACCAGAACCACTCCTGTTTATTCGGTTTTCTAGTTTCAACAAACCCTCTTCTCTCATAATTCGATACAACTTTTTAGGATTAATTAAGTACCCCTCTCGTTGTAAATAGGAAGTCATTAAACGGTAACCGCAGTCAATAAACTCATTACTTAAAACATCTTTAACAGATTCAACAACAGTATCTTGACTTACATATCCTTGATGTTTATTAAAGGTAAATTCACTAGGTTTAATACCTTTCTTACCTGAGCTTGGTCTTCTATAATAACTACTTTGAACCATGCCTACCATAGCAATAATTTTAGTTTTACTAATCTTATGTTTACTATAAAAACTATCTACTAAATCTTTCTTGGATCGGATGTCCCAAACTTTTTTTTTAAAAGTTCACGCCCGATTTCTAATTCGATTTCCTTGTTAGCTAATAATTTGCGTAGAATTCTGTTTTCTTCCTCAGCTTGCTTTAGCTCTTTACTACTAGTGTCATAAGTTACTTTTAAACCTGCTTCTCCCTGCTTCTCGTGTTTCTTCTTCCAGCTATACAAAGTGCCAGTGCTAAGGCTGTATTTACGGCAGGTTTCAACGGCTCCTAATTCTTCTGAAAAGGATAGGATTTCTAGCTTTTCTTCTAAACTCCATTTCTTGTATTTCATATCTCAAATGTACTATTTGAAATTTAAAATATCACTCCGAACTATTAAGGGGCTAAAATATATCAGCGTGACGTAAAAAATTAAATGAGTGTAATTTGTTCCTTACAAAGTGATTATCCAAATAAGAAAAATCTCGGATTTAAATCTTAAAAAAAATCAATAAGGAAAATTAAAAAGCTGAAATAGAGTGATTTGTTTTTTAAAGAGTGAGTATCTAAATAAAAAAAATCTCGTATTTAAAGCCAAAAAATGTTTGCATTTTTAGGTTTGGGGAGAAAAAACCAGCCCATAACAATCGTCTTAACTAATTTGCAGATTCTGTGGAATTACCGTTTTTAATTGTATATTCGTTATGAAGAAAAACATCCGTATCCAAAGCCTGCAAACTAGTTAAGGCGAGAACGTTGGTGGCAATTTTAGACCGCGTCGCATCAACAAACAAAATTTTACATTAAAAGATGAAACATTTTTTTCTAATACTTTTTTCATTTCTGACAACCCTTTCATTTGGACAAATTCCAAACAAACTAACACCAACAGACAAAGTTTTTGGCCTTTCAAAATTTTGGCAAGAAGTGAATTATAACTTTGTTTATCTTGATAAAGTTGATAGAACAATGTGGGACAATCGCTATCGTGAACTAATTCCTATTGTGCAAAACACCAAAAATGATTATGAATATTATCGTGAACTTCAAAAATTCTGTGCTTTATTGAAAGATGGACACACGAATGTGTACTTTCCAAAGGGTATTGAACAAATGAATACAATGTTTGGAGAGTATCGTATTTTTATTGAAAACATTGATGGAAAAGCAATTATAGTAAGAACAAATTTTAGTAAAAAAGATGAAATCCCTTTTGGAAGTGAAGTAATAGAAGTTAACGGAATAGCAACCAAAAAATATATTGAGGAAAATTTAGCACCTTATATTTCTTCTTCAACAGACTATGTATTAAAAGATTGGAGTATCGGAAGATTACTAACGGGTTTAGATGGAGAAACTTTCAAGATAAAAATAAAAAAGCCAAACAATAAAATCTTAGAACTTAATCTTACCCATAAAAAGACAGAAGAAAAAGAAGTTTATCCAGCATTTGAACCTGACAGACAACTTTTAGACTTTAAATGGATTAATAATCAAATTGCTTATATGTCTTTAAATTCTTTTGAGGAAGTGAAAATTGACAGTTTATTTATTCAAAAATTACCTGAACTCTATAAAGCAAAAGCTCTTATAGTTGATTTAAGATATAATGGTGGCGGAAATACAGATATTGGAGGTATCATTTTACAATACTTAACAAATGACAAAGTCCTTTATGGTTCTAAAAGCTCAAGCAGACTTCATATTCCAACATTCAAAGCTTGGGGAAAGTTTGTAGAACCCAAAGACAGTTTAAAAAATGATTGGAATAAAAAAACATATTTAAATTTCAAAGATAAATTTATGTATAACTTTGACTATAAGGCAGATACAATAAAATTAGATGCGAAAAGAATTGTTGTCCCAACTGTTTTATTAATGGGACACAATACTGCTTCAGCTGCAGAAGATTTTTTGATTTATGCAGACAATCAAAAACATATGACAAAAATTGGAGAAAATTCATTCGGAAGCACAGGACAACCATTTGTTTTTGATTTACCAGGTGGTGGCTCGGCTCGTATTTGCACAAAGAAAGACACTTATCCAGACGGGAGAGAATTTGTGGGATATGGAATAAAGCCAGACATAATCGTAAAAAGAACACTCAACGATTATTTATCAAAAAAAGACCCAGTTATGGAAAAAGCAATTGAACATTTAAAACAGAAGCTAAAATAAAAACTGCCACCAACAGCGGTTTCAAAAAATGGCAAGTTTTGTGGTAAATTCACGTTCTCGTTCCGCAAGAAATATTTTCTTTAACAGAAAATAATCAGTTCCGAAGTTCGCAACTGATGCCAAGCGTGGGAACGTTGGTGGCAATTTTAGACCGCGTCGCATCAACAAACAAAATTTTACATTAAAAGATGAAACATTTTTTTCTAATACTTTTTTTATTTCTGACAACCCTTTCATTTGGACAAATTCCAAACAAACTAACACCAACAGACAAAGTTTTTGGCCTTTCAAAATTTTGGCAAGAAGTGAATTACAACTTTGTTTATCTTGATAAAGTTGATAGAACAATGTGGGACAATCGCTATCGTGAACTAATTCCTATTGTGCAAAACACCAAAAACGATTATGAATATTATCGTGAACTTCAAAAATTCTGTGCTTTATTGAAAGATGGACACACGAATGTGTACTTTCCAAAGGGTATTGAACAAATGAATACAATGTTTGGAGAGTATCGTATTTTTATTGAAAACATTGATGGAAAAGCAATTATAGTAAGAACAAATTTTAGTAAAAAAGATGAAATCCCTTTTGGAAGTGAAGTAATAGAAGTTAACGGAATAGCAACCAAACAATATATTGAGGAAAATTTAGCACCTTATATTTCTTCTTCAACAGACTATGTATTAAAAGATTGGAGTATCGGAAGATTACTAACGGGTTTAGATGGAGAAACTTTCAAGATAAAAATAAAAAAGCCAAACAATAAAATCTTAGAACTTAATCTTACCCATAAAAAGACAGAAGAAAAAGAAGTTTATCCAGCATTTGAACCTGACAGACAACTTTTAGACTTTAAATGGATTAATAACCAAATTGCTTATATGTCTTTAAATTCTTTTGAGGAAGTAAAAATTGACAGTTTATTTATTCAAAAATTACCTGAACTCTATAAAGCAAAAGCACTTATAGTTGATTTAAGATATAATGGTGGCGGAAATACAGATATTGGAGGTATCATTTTACAATACTTAACAAATGACAAAGTCCTTTATGGTTCTAAAAGCTCAAGCAGACTTCATATTCCAACATTCAAAGCTTGGGGAAAGTTTGTAGAACCCAAAGACAGTTTAAAAAATGATTGGAATAAAAAAACATATTTAAATTTCAAAGATAAATTTATGTATAACTTTGACTATAAGGTAGATACAATAGAATTAGATGCAAAAAGAATTGTTGTCCCAACTGTTTTATTAATGGGACACAATACTGCTTCAGCTGCAGAAGATTTTTTGATTTATGCAGACAATCAAAAACATATGACAAAAATTGGAGAAAATTCATTCGGAAGCACAGGACAACCATTTGTTTTTGATTTACCAGGTGGTGGCTCGGCTCGTATTTGCACAAAGAAAGACACTTATCCAGACGGGAGAGAATTTGTGGGATATGGAATAAAGCCAGACATAATCGTAAAAAGAACACTCAACGATTATTTATCAAAAAAAGACCCAGTTATGGAAAAAGCAATTGAACATTTAAAACAGAAGCTAAAATAAAAACTGCCACCAACAGCGGTTTCAAAAAATGGCAAGTTTTGTGGTAAATTCACGTTCTCGTTCCGCAAGAAATTTTATCTTAGTCGAAAGTTCGCAGTTACGAAATTCGCCACTTCTTGAAGCCGCGAAACGTTATGGGCTAGTTTTGCCCATTTTGCGCAGATAAAGCCGTTTTTATAAGAAAAAACTGTTTATAATTTTAAGGTTTAGAGTTCTAAATTCTTAAAAAAACGCAAAAAAAATGGATTCTTAAAAGCCAAAAAAAAATATTTTGTTGTTTAAAGAGTGTTATTTAAAAACAGAAAATACTGAAAAACAAAATAATGACATAAAACAGCGTGATTTGTGGTTTACAGAGTGATTTTTCAAACAATAAAATCCCCAAGTTGAAGCGCAAACGGCATTTTATTAGCTTGACGGGAAAGAATAAATGAGTATAATTTGTTCCTTACAAAGTGATTATCCAAATAAGAAAAATCTCGAATTTAAATCTTAAAACAGGATTTTATCAGCGTTACGAGAAAAATTAAAAAAGAGTGATTTGTTCTTTAGAAAGTGAAAATCTAAATAAAAAAATCTCGAATTTAAAACCAAAAAATGTTTGCGTTTTTAGGTTTGTGAAGAAAAAACCAGCCCATAACAATCGTCTTAACTAATTTGCAGATTCTGTGGAATTATCGTTTTTAATTGTATATTCGTTATGAAGAAAAACATCCATATCCAAAGCCTGCAAACTAGTTAAGGCGGGAACGTTATGGGCTAGTTTTGCCCATTTTGCGCAGATAAAGCCGTTTTTATAAGAAAAAACTGTTTATAATTTTAAGGTTTAGGGTTCTTAATTCCTAAAAAAGCGTAAAAAAACTGGATTCTTAAAAGCCAAAAAAAACATTTTGTTGTTTAAAGAATATATTTCTAACCTGAAAATAATCCAAAACAAAATAATGACATAAAACAGCGTGATTTGTAGTTTACAGAGTGATTTTTTAAAATAAGAAAACCCCCAAGTTGAAGCGCAAACGGCATTTTACCAGCTTGACGGAAAAAATTAAATGAGTGTAATTTGTATTTTACAAAGTGATTTTGCAAATAAGAAAAATCTCGGTTTTAAATCTTAAAACAGGATTTTATCAGCGTTACGAGAAAAATTAAAAAAGTGTGATTTGTTCTTTACAAAATGAGAATCTAAATAAAAAAATCTCGAATTTAAAACCAAAAAATGTTTGCGTTTTTAGGTTTGGGGAGAAAAAACCAGCCCATAACAATCGTCTTAACTAATTTGCAGATTCTGTGGAATTATCGTTTTTAATTGTATATTCGTTACAGCGAAGGTAATCGTATCCAAAGCCTGCAAACTAGTTAAGGCGGGAACGTTGTAGGCAAGTTGCGCCCAAATCGCGCATAATTAACCTTTTAATTAAGAAAAAACTGTTTATAATTTTAAAGTTTAGGGTTCTTAATTCCTAAAAAAACGCAAAAAAATGGATTCTTAAAATCCAAAAAAAAAGATTTTGTTGTTTAAAGAATATTATTTCCAACCTGAAAATAATTCAAAACAAAATAATGACCTAAAACAGCGTGATTTGTAGTTTACAGAGTGATTTTTTAAAACAATAAAATCCCCAAGTTGAAGCGCAAACGGCATTTTATCAGCTTTACGGAAAAAATTAAATGAGTGTAATTTGTTCCTTACAAAGTGATTATTCAAATAAGAAAAATCTCGGATTTAAATCTTAAAAAAAATCAACAACGAAAATTAAAAAACTGAAATAGAGTAATTTTTTCTTTAAATAGTGAGAATCTAAATAAAAAAATATCGAATTTAAAGTAGGAATTTGTTTGTGTTCTTAGGTTTATAAAGAAAACAACCAGCCTACAACAATCGTCTTAACTAATTTGCAGATTCTGTGGAATTACCGTTTTTAATTGTATATTCGTTATGAAGAAAAACACCCGTATCCAAAGCCTGCAAACTAGTTAAGGCGGGAACGTTATGGGCTAGTTTTGCCCATTTTGCGCAGATAAAGCCGTTTTTATAAGAAAAAACTGTCTATAATTTTAAGGTTTAGCGTTCTAAATTCTTAAAAAAGCGCAATAAAAATGGACTCTTAAAAGCCAAAAAAAAAGATTTTGTTGTTTAAAGAATATTATTTCCAACCTGAAAATAATTCAAAACAAAATAATGACATAAAACAGCGTGATTTGTTGTTTAAAGAGTAAATTCGATAATAAGAAAACCCCCAAGTTGAAGCGCAAACGGCATTTTACCAGCTTGACGAAGAAATTAAATGAGTGTTATTTGTGTTTTACAAAGTGATTATTCAAATAAGAAAAATCTCGGTTTTAAATCTTAAAACGGGATTTTATCAGCGTTACGGGAAAAATTAAAAAAGAGTGATTTATTCTTTACAAAGTGAGAATCTAAATAAAAAAATCTCGAATTTAAAGCCAAAAAATGTTTGCTTTTTTTAGGTTTGTGAAGAAAAAACCAGCCCATAACAATCGTCTTAACTAATTTGCAGATTCTCTGGAATTACCGTTTTTAATTGTATATTCGTTATGAAGAAAAACACCCGTATCCAAAACCTGCAAACTAGTTAAGGCGGGAACGTTAGGCGTCAGTTGACCGCAAAACTGAAAAAAAACTAAAATGATATGATAGAAAATTTACCTGATTTTATTTCTATAAGTTTTGCAATTATTACAATTGTAACTCTATATTTTTTTTACGATATATTGAAAAAACCTAATTCAGAAAATATTCGAAATAAATCAAATTTAATTTTATTTGGGTTATTTATTTGGCTAATAATCCAGGGAATTTTAACTTTAAAAAATATTTATAATTCCGACGGTAATTCAATTCCACCTAAAATTTTAATTTTTGGAATTGCTCCACCTATTTTTACAATTATGTTACTTTTTATCACAAAGAATGGAAGAGATTTTATTGACTCTTTAGATTTGGCAAAAATAACCTATTTAAATATAGTAAGAATTCCTGTCGAAATAGTCCTATTTTATTTATCTGTATATAATCTTATTCCTGAGCTTATGACTTTTGAAGGGAGAAATTATGACATATTAGCAGGAATTTCAGCTCCGTTCATTGCTTATTATGGAATTAAAACCCAAAAATTAAGTCGAAATGGAATTTTAATTTGGAATTTTATTTGTCTCGGTCTTTTAATTAATATAATTATAAATGCATTACTATCTACTCCTTCCCCGTTTCAAAAATTTGCATTTGAGCAACCAAATATTGCAATATTAAATTTTCCATTCAGTTGGCTACCAACTTTTATAGTTCCTATTATTATATTTGGCCATTTAGTATCAATAAGAAAACTAACTAAAAAATAAAAATCTTAAGTAATAATAAATAAACAACCGAACGCCTAACACACGTTTGTGGCTATTGCGGAATTTGGTGGAATTATCGTTTTTAAATTGTATTTTCGTTTAACCAAAAAAACTCGTCTTTGAAGTCCGCAACAGCCACAAGCGTGGGAACGTTGTGCGACAGTCAAAACCAAAATGGAGAATTCAATAACCTAGCGCAACAAATGATAAATTTTATCTTTGTTGAATTATGGAAAAAAAGTACAAGCGATTATCCTTAGAAGAACGTATTATAATTGAGACATTACTTAAGGAAAACAGGACCGAAAACTACATTGGAAAGCAATTAAATCGAAATCGATCTACCATAACCCGAGAAGTAAATCTTTGGGTAAGAAACCCAACCGATATTTACAAGGCTGATTTAGCACATTGGTATGCTTTAGAAACCAATAAAAACAAAAGAACTCAAGACAAAATAAATTCATATCCTAAACTTAAGATATTCGTTTACAGAAGCTTATTAAAAGGAACGAGCCCTGAATTAATGGCTGGACAAATCAAGTTATTATATCCAAATGACCCTATCATGTCTATTTCTTATGAATCTATTTATAAGCATATTTATAGGTCTAGGCAGTCTACTTTAGGCAAAAAACTAATCAAACTCCTCCCCTATCATCATCACAAAAGACGTGACAAAAGAAAATTTGGTAACAAAAGAACACGGATCAAAGACCAAGTCAGTATTGACCTAAGACCTATTGAAATTGAAAAACGTCTGGAAGCAGGGCACTTAGAAGGAGATTTGATGATTGGTGTCGGACACAAAAGTGCCATTGGAACCATCGTAGATAGAAAAACTAGATATGTTATTATTGTACCAATCAGCAACAGAAAATCAAAAACAGTAACTCATGAATTTGCAAAGCTGTTAAATAAACATCCTCAATACCTCAGAAAAACAATGACTTACGATAACGGAATGGAAATGGCTAATCATAAATGGCTCTCTGAAAAGACTGGAATGGATATTTATTTTGCACATCCTTACTCCTCATGGGAAAGAGGCACAAATGAAAATACTAATGGACTAATTAGAAGGTTTTTACCCAAAGGAACCGACTTTAACACAATAACTACTGAAGAGCTGAAACGAATAGAAAACAACCTAAATAACAGACCTAGAAAGGTTTTAGGTTTCAAAACACCTAATGAAATGAGGAACCAAGAAATTAATAAAATCAGTAACACACAGGCTTAATTTTGGAAATAACTTTTGGCTCCTTAAAAAGCCAAAAAAGTTATTCTAAAATTAAGCACATTATCTAAGAAAAATACTAAATTTGATGTTTTGACCCCTATAAAACAAGAGTATTATTGTAAATTTCGATTATTATTTATGCGGTTAATTTTTTCATCAAAATTAGATGCTTATCCTGGTTCCATTTCTCTATTGGGGTAATGCGTCCTAAAAGTCCATGTAGCCTAGTATTATTATAGAAAATCACATATCTTTTTAGTATTAGTTCAATTTCTCCAAAAGTTCTATAATCAACTCTTTGGAACACTTCTTTTTTTAGTATTCCATGATAGGCTTCAATATGTGCATTTTCTTCTGGTGTTGCTACATGGGTAAATTCTTGCTGAACTCCAATGAGTCCAAGGTATTCCCGAACTCTTTTGGCAATAAATTGACTTCCATTATCACTTCTTATCACAACATTTTCAGGGTATTGGTATTCTAAAAATAAATCAGAAAGCAAAGCGATTACTTTGTTTTGTTTTATAGAAAAAGAGAAAAAATCCTTTAATATTCTGCGAGTATGAACGTCTATTATAGATAGTAAATAAGCGTTTTTACCTACCTTTGGGATCCAAACCATCTTAATATCCATTTCTAAACATTCAAAAGGTTTAGTGGTTTTAACTTTTCTATATTTTACAAATTTACGACCAGAACCACTCCTGTTTATTCGGTTTTCTAGTTTCAACAAACCCTCTTCTCTCATAATTCGATACAACTTTTTAGGATTAATTAAGTACCCCTCTCGTTGTAAATAGGAAGTCATTAAACGGTAACCGCAGTCAATAAACTCATTACTTAAAACATCTTTAACAGATTCAACAACAGTATCTTGACTTACATATCCTTGATGTTTATTAAAGGTAAATTCACTAGGTTTAATACCTTTCTTACCTGAGCTTGGTCTTCTATAATAACTACTTTGAACCATGCCTACCATAGCAATAATTTTAGTTTTACTAATCTTATGTTTACTATAAAAACTATCTACTAAATCTTTCTTGGATCGGATGTCCCAAACTTTTTTTTTAAAAGTTCACGCCCGATTTCTAATTCGATTTCCTTGTTAGCTAATAATTTGCGTAGAATTCTGTTTTCTTCCTCAGCTTGCTTTAGCTCTTTACTACTAGTGTCATAAGTTACTTTTAAACCTGCTTCTCCCTGCTTCTCGTGTTTCTTCTTCCAGCTATACAAAGTGCCAGTGCTAAGGCTGTATTTACGGCAGGTTTCAACGGCTCCTAATTCTTCTGAAAAGGATAGGATTTCTAGCTTTTCTTCTAAACTCCATTTCTTGTATTTCATATCTCAAATGTACTATTTGAAATTTAAAATATCACTCCGAACTATTAAGGGGCTAAAATATTTGATTTATTAAAAATAACTAACGATGTTGCGCTAGACCCTTGAATCCGCCGGAATAAATGTTGCAATTTAAAACCGAAAAAATCAATCAAAATAAGTTGCATAAAAGAGAGTGACCAGAAATTTAAGCCCAAAAGGGAAAAAGGTTAGACGGAATTGAAACGGATTTTTTTTGCGACGTCAAAAGTGTATAATGGTATTTTCAGAAAGTTTATTTTACAAAAGAAAATTTTTTAATTTTATAAGGAAAACCACTCAATAATGTATTTTTTAAATGGAAAATGTTTCTCTTTTTAAAGAGAATTCCCGCCAAAAAAAGCAAGATGGAAATGTTTTGTGGCTATTGCTACGCCCTGTAACACACGTCTCAAGCAATTTGCAGATTCTGTGGAATTACCGTTTTTAATTGTATATTCGTAATGAAGAAAATAATCGCATCCAAAAGCTGCAAACTGCATGAGGCGCGAGGACGTTATGGGCTAGTTTTGCCCATTTTGCGCAGATAAAGTCGTTTTTGTAAGAAAAAACTGTTTGTAATTTTAAGGTTTAGAGTTCTAAATTCTTAAAAAAACGCAAAAAAACTGGATTCTTAAAATCTAAAAAAACAGGCTTTGTTGTTTTAAAGAGTATTATTTAAAAACAGAAAATACTGAAAAACAAAATAATGACATAAAACAGCGTGATTTGTGGTTTACAGAGTGATTTTTCAAACAAGAAAATCCTCAAGTTGAAGCGCAAACGGCATTTTATCAGCTTGACGGGAAAGAATAAATGAGTATAATTTGTGTTTTACAAAGTGATTTTGCAAATAAGAAAAATCTCGGATTTAAATCTTAAAACGGGATTTTATCAGCGTTACGTGAAAAATTAAAAAAGTGTGATTTGTTCTTTACAAAGTGAGTATCTAAATACAAAAATCTCGAATTTGAAGCAGAAATTTGTTTGTGTTTTTAGGTTTGTGAAGAAAAAACCAGCCCATAACAATCGTCTTAACTAATTTGCAGATTCTGTGGAATTACCGTTTTTAATTGTATATTCGTTTCGAAGAAAAATATCCGTATCTAAAGCCTGCAAACTGCATGAGGCGCGAAGACGTTGTATGCTATAATAATTCACAGGATGAAAATACTGCGAAATAATATAGTATTTATTTGTTATTTGTTAACTTTTAAGATAACTTTGTGCAATGGGCAGACAAATTATATTTTACGAAAATCATTTTATTAATTTCTTCCAAAAACAAGATGGAAAAGTCCAAGAGAAAATAAAATATGTTCTAGAGTTAATTAAACAAGTTGAAAAGGTTCCTGAGAAATTTTTAAAACATTTAACTGGAACAAATGGGCTTTATGAAATTAGAATTGAATATCAGTCAAATATTTATAGAATATTTTGCTGTTTTGACAAAGGAAAATTGGTTGTGCTTTTTAATGGTTTTCAAAAGAAAACTCAAAAAACGCCAAAAAATGAATTGGATAAAGCATTGATTTTAATGAATGAATATTTTCAACATAAAAACTAACAAAATGGAAAAATATAAAGGAATAACAACTTTTGACCAACTTATTGAGGTTGAACACGGAAAAATCGGAACTGAAAGTAGAAATAGTTACGAAGAAAAAACGCAGATGTTTATTATCAGTGAAATGCTGAAAGATGCTAGAAAAGAAGCAAAAATAACTCAAGAGCAATTAGCAGAAAAAACAGGAACTAAAAAAAGTTACATCTCGAGAATTGAAAACGGAAAAGGTAATATTCAACTTTCTACTTTAATTAGAATTTTTGAATTAGGACTAAATAAACGTATTGGGCTGACTTTTTTATAAATAAAATTACAGCATACAACAGCCATTTTGATATAGCTGGAATTTAGTGGAATTACCGTTTCGCATAAAATTTTCGTTAGGCATAAAATTTAGCGGTTACGAATTTCCAACCATCTCAAACTGGCGAAACGTTAGCCGTCAGTTTACCCAACGTCGCGTCCTAAAATAGGTTGACTAAAACTTAAACACCTTTAGCAACCAATGGAAACACCCGAAAATCAGCCCGTCCGAAGAAGAAACGGAAAACAAGTAAGTTTTGAATACAAACTTTCTGTAATTCAACAAATCAACAATGGACAAATTTCTTTAAATTACGCTTCTAAAAAATACGCTATTTCAAAAAGCACAATCGAATACTGGATGAAGAAACTAACCAATTACGAGCAAACCAATAAATCTATTAGCAAAGACGATGAAATTCGTTTGCTAAAAAATAAAATAGAAGATTTAGAGGGAATTAAAGCATTTCAACAAGAGGTAATCATTGAATTTGAGTCTGTTACTGGGGAGGAACTTTCAAAAAAGTACTTGCCCGATTGGTTAGCAAACGAAATTCAGAAAAAGAAGAAAAAGCTTTTAAAATAAAATGGATTTACGAATCAATCGGGATTAGTAAACAAGCTTATTATCAAAGAATTGAATCCTATAAAATCAAAGAAATACGCAATAACATTGTGATTGATTTGGTCTTGGAAATACGCGAAAGAATGCCAGGAACAGGAACAAGAAAACTCTTAGATCACTTAAAAGAAAAGTTTGTTCAACATAACATAAAAATGGGCAGAGATGCGCTGTTTGATTTGCTCAGAGTTAGAGGTTTATTCATAAAGAGAACCAAACGTTTTCACATCACAACGGACTCTAAACACTATTTTTACAAGTCTCCTAACCTACTCTATAACTTAGCAATAACACACGCTGAACAAGTTTTTGTTGCAGATATAACTTATGTAAAAACCGATGCAGGACATGCTTATTTAGCCTTGGTTACAGATGCCTATTCTCGAAAAATAATGGGTTGGTCATTAGAGAACAATATGCGGGTAGAAATGGTTAAAAACGCACTTAATATGGCTTATAAAAATTGTATTTTTAATCCTAAAAACATCATTCATCATAGCGATAGAGGCATACAATATTGCTGTCCAGACCATAGTGAATTTGCTGAAAACAAGGGGTTTATATTAAGTACAACGCACAAATATGACCCTTACGAAAATGCAATTGCAGAGCGTATTAACGGAATTTTAAAATATGAATTTGGACTAAAAAAAACAATTAAATCCATTCAAATAGCAAAAGCAATGACCAAAGAAGCTGTAGAAATTTACAATAACGAAAGAACTCATTGGAGTTTAGACTTAAAAACACCACAATCTGTTCATTTACAATACAATAAACAGAAAAATAAATCTTATAAAAAGACAAAAAAAATTGCTATTTAAACACCGATTTACTACTATTGTAATGCTATGTGAGGATGGAAACGAGCAATGCTGAGGAGCAACTCGAAGAGTGCCAAAACCATAGTCCAAGAAAATGAAGATGGCATTTTCAAAATGCCACTTCTTTAATCTTCATTTTTTTTGAAGAAAAAACTAAAAAAGTTATTCTAAAATTAAGCACATTATCTATGAAAAATACTAAATTTGATTTATTAAAAATAACTAACGATGTTGCGCTAGACCCTTGAATCCGCCTAAAAAGTTGATGAAATATACAATTAAAATCCCTAAACCTTGTAATGAAAATTGGAGTAAAATGACTCCAACAGAACGAGGTATGTTTTGTTTAAATTGTAGAAAAGAAGTAATCAATTACCAATATTATTCCGACAATCAACTTTTAAAAAGTTTAAATGAAAATGAAAAAATTTGTGGAAGGTTTTCACCCAATCAGATTGATAAAGAGTTAAGCTCATTACAAACAAATCGTTTTCGTCGAATTGGATTACTACTTGGTTTTTCATCTTTGTTTTTATCAATACCTGTTTATTCACAAAATGAAAAGTCAAAAACAGAAATTGTTGAAAATAAAACAGATGATGAACCGAAACAAAAAAGCTCAGACGAATATATTGAGTTTTACGGTAAAATAATGGATAAACCTAGAAATGACAATGAGAATAGCTACCCTATTCCAGGAGTTAACATTGTTCAAAAAGGCACAAAAAATATTGTACAATCAAATTTTGATGGAGACTTTAAAATCAAAATTCCAATTGAAGATTTTAAAGATAAAGTTGTTCTTGTCTTTAGTTATATTGGAATGGAAACAAAAGAAGAAGAAGTTTTTAAAACAAAAAACAACTTAAAAATAGAAATGATTTTAAGTGATGCTTTAATGGGAGAAGTTGTAATTTTCAAATATAAAAAAAGAAATATTTTTACAAGAATTGAAAATCTATTCAAGAAGAATACCAGCCACTAACACACGCTACAAGCAATTTGGGTATTAGGCTTAATTTGAAATTGGTTTTGTATTTGGAAGATTTGGCAAATCCGAATAATGGGCTTAATTTAGTCCCAAACTACTTGTAGCGCGGGGACGTTAGCGGCAACCTTAAGAAATGTAGCGTCCTAAAATAGGTTGCCTAAAATTTAAACACCTTTAGTAAACTATCAAACCCACCAAAAAAGAAAATGAAAAAAAACATTAAAATTCTATTATTAATTTTAGTAATGACAAAAGGGTTTAGTCAAAAAACGGAACTGAAAATTTGTCTGAATTCTGGATTGTTTCATTTTAGCGGAGAATCCGCCGAAGCGATTTCTCAATTTAATCTATCTAGTGATTCAAATTTAGGGTATACAAACAATCCATATGGAACAAAAAGTGGATTTAGTTATGGTTTATCGTTAAATTTACAAAGAGTAAATAAAATAAATTTAATTTTTGGAGTTAATACTGGCTTTCAGGCGAATAAGAGTAAAATAATAATAAATTCAGTATTTGGTTATGATGGGACTAATGCCTATAATAAATCTGTTATTGGACAAACATTTATTATAAATAGGTCGCTATTTACCAATCCATTTATTGGATATAGGTTTGAAATAAACAAAATTCCAATCGATATTGTAGGTGGAATAAATTTTGATTATATATTAAATACAAAAGAAATTGGAAATGCTAGAGATTCAAATAATATAAAATATTCAACATCAATCGACAGAAAAACAATAACTATTGACGTAAGTCCAAAAATTCAATTAGCAACCGAATTTAAAAAATTTGGGTTCATAATTGGTTATTCGACTGGTTTAGTTAATTATAGAGAAGGATTTGTTGGTGGAACCAATAATGTACATTCCAAAAATAGTAATTTTGGGATTACATACAAATTAAAATAAAAAGCCGCAAATAACAGCAATATGCAAGGTTTTGGGCTTAAAGCCAAAAAAACAAAACCCATGAAAAAATACATCCATTTTATAGTAGTACTAATTACAATAACGGCTTGTAATGCCCAAAGTCCGGTGTATGATATATCAGAACCTAGAAGAGGTAAGCCTCAAGGAACATATTACAAAGATATTAGTAGTGTACTCAATGGTTATGATGGTACTTACTTATACACCAACGGAAATACTTCTTTGAAAATCATTTTAAAAGAAAAAATAAAATCCTATGGCTACTATTATGAAGACCTTATAGTAGGAGAATTTCAATTTATAAAAAATGGTGTAGAACTCAACAATACACTGGCTAATATGAATGTAAACTATACTGACGAAGATGCAAATCATCTGATTACAGGTAATATGATTCTAACAGGAACTGAACTAGGATGTCCAGATTGTTCTCCTACAGAAAAACGACTTAGACTTAGTTTTGTAGATAACAAATCACCTAATATTGCGAGTATAGATATAAGAAAAACAATTGTAAATGGTAAAGAGGCTCTAAAAGTAGAAATTTGGTGGGACGGTATTGGTTCTCGCAAAGAGGGAGAAACACCTATTCCGGCAAGTTTGCACGCAGGTACCTATCTTATGATAAAACAATAATTTTGTAAAAGCCTACAAAAAAAATTAAAACTCATGACAAATAAAATAGCAGTATTCCTTTTTAATGGGTTTTCGGACTGGGAGATTTCCTATTTAACACCAGAGATTACAAAAAGTAAAAAATTAGAATTAATTTATTTTTCTAAAGATGGAAATCCAGTAACCTCCATGGGAGGGTTACAAATTATACCAACCACATCCTTAGGCGAATTAAAAAGCAAAGAGATTGGTATGTTAATTCTACCAGGCGGAATGGCTTGGGAAAAAGCAGAAAATAATGAACTAGAGAAATTAACGCTTGAATTTTTTAACGCAGGCAAATCCATTGCGGCAATTTGCGCAGCAACAACTTTTTTAGGACAGCTAGGCATATTGAATCACTTAAAACATACCAGTAATGATTTAAGCTATTTAAAAGCTATTTCTCCTAAATACAAAGGAAGCGATAAGTATCAGAATGTATTAGCCCAAACAGATCTTAATATTATTACTGCAAATGGCATTGCACCCATTGAATTTGCAGCGGCAATCTTCAAGAAAACACAACTAAAATCCGAAAATGAAATAGAAAAATGGTTCCAATTGTTTAAAAATGGAATCTGGAGCCAATAATTAAAGTTACCCAAAACTTAAATACAATTGGATCTAATGCCGTTTTTCAATACTACTTTAAGTGTTATACCCATTAGTAACTATGCTAGACACTCTAAAAACACCATTAAATGACACTAGAAAATATCGTTAAACAAATTAAAACCTATTATACGTTTTCAGAAACTGAGCTAGAAATTATCCAATCAAAGTTTCAGTACAATATCTTTAAAACAAAAGAATTTATACTTAACAAAGGACAAGTAGCAACTCATATACACTTTATTGAAGTAGGTCTAGTAAGGGTTTTTTATCTAAAGAATGCTAAAGAAATAACAACCTACCTATCTAGTGATAATGGCTTTGTTTCATCCTACTCAAGTTTTATAAATCAAAAAAAATCATATGAGAGTATCCAGTGTTTAGAAAGTACAGAAACATTCTCTATCAGTTACAAAGATATGCAGGAACTATACAAGATTGTTCCTCAATGGCAAAGAATAGGACGCTATTTAGCAGAGCAAAACGTAATTTGCTTGGCGGATAGGCTTTTAAGTTTACAATCCATATCTGCAAAGGAAAAATATGATAACTTTTTAAAAACTGCACCTAGCAAAATTGTAAAACGGACTCCCTTAATTCATGTTGCTTCTTATTTAGGAATTACCCCAGAATCACTTAGTCGATTACGAAAATTAAAATATTAACATTTGTCAAGAGTAAATTAATTATCAATCAGCAACTTTGTTATCTAAAATAGATAAAAATGAAAGAAATAACAAAAAATGTATTCCAAATTCCGCTGATGCCCAGAAATAGTATTAATTGCTATGTTATTGATGATATACTTGTTGATTCAGGAATTAAAAGTTCGGCAAATAAAATACTAAATTCAATAAAAAATATTGATATTACCAAACATGTTTTAACGCATGCCCATGCCGACCATCAAGGAAGTAGTGAGTTTATATGTACTACCTTAAATATACCTCTTTGGACCTCTGCCCTTGAAAAAGACAATGCAGAAACCGGAAACGTTACTTCAGAATATGCTAACAAAGAGCATCCAATAGCACGATTTCAACAGCACTTTTGGGCAGGAAAAGGTCATAAAGTTTCTCGTATTCTTAAAGAAGGGGACAGTGTAGGTAGCTTTACTGTTATTGAAACTCCAGGTCACTCCATGGGGCATATTTCTTTTTTCAGAGAAAGAGATAAAGTCTTAATTATTGGAGACACCCTAGTAAACATGAATTTAGTAACCACAATTGTTGGGTTAAAACAACCTCCAAGTCTATTTACAACAAATAAAAAGATTAATAGAGAATCTATTCAAAAAATACATGACTTAAAACCAAAGATTATTTGTTTTGGACACGGGCCAGTTTTATACAACAAAGGAGAGTTAGATACATTTATGCATACACTAAATGCAACAACTCCTTGAAAAATTTAGGTAAAAAAAGCTCTATTCTGGTACTAATTCAGCAATAATAAGGCCATTAAAGCATTTTATACATCATAAAAATACCCCCAAAAAAGCTTAACTTCTTGGGGGTATATATATCGAAATAACTATTTTAAATAGCCGTACTACGTAGCCAAGTTACGCATCCAAATCAACTTTAGTTTTGGCTGCAATTTCTTTATAAGTACCATTCTCTAATTTTTCACGAATCGCTTCAAAAGCAACAAGAGTTTCCTCAATATCCGATAAAGTATGAGAAGCCGTAGGAATCATTCGTAACAAAATTATTCCCTTAGGGATCACAGGATAAATCACAATAGACAAGAAAATACCATAGTTTTCTCTCAAATCATTCACCATAACCATAGCCTCAGGCACACTTCCCTCTAAATAAACAGGAGTAATACACGTATTGGTGTCTCCAATATTAAAATTTCTAGAACGCAAACCATTTTGCAATGCATTCACATTTTCCCATAATTTTTGTTTCAATTCTGGGTGGTTACGCAACAATTCCAAACGCTTTAAAGAACCAATAGTTTGGATCATTGGCAACGCCTTAGCAAACATTTGCGAACGCAAGTTGTATTTCAAATAATCAATAATTTCTTTATCTGCCGCCACAAAAGCACCAATATTGGCCATAGACTTAGCAAACGTAGAAAAATAAACATCAATATCATCTTGTACATCCTGCTCCTCACCTGCTCCAGCTCCAGTTTTACCCAAAGTACCAAAACCATGTGCATCATCCACCAACAAACGGAAATTGTATTTTTGCTTCATAGCAACTATCTCTTTCAATTTTCCTTGTTGGCCACGCATACCAAAAACCCCTTCGGTAATAAACAAAATACCACCCCCTGTTTCGGTAGCCATTTTAGTGGCACGTTGCAGGTTTTTTTCCATACTCTCTAAATCATTGTGTTTATACGTAAAACGTTTACCCATATGCAAACGCACCCCGTCAATAATACACGCATGCGAGTCCACATCATAAACAATAATATCATTTTTAGTAACCAAAGCATCAATAATAGACACCATCCCTTGGTAACCAAAATTCAATAAATAAGCAGATTCTTTCATCACAAAAGCAGCCAATTCTTGCTCCAATTGCTCATGGTATTTGGTGTGCCCACTCATCATACGAGCACCCATTGGGTAAGCAGCTCCAAACTGAATCGCTGCATCCGTATCGGCTTGTCTCACCTCAGGATGATTTGCCAAACCTAAATAGTCATTCAAACTCCAGTTCAAAATATTTTTTCCGCCAAACTGCATTCTTGGTCCCAATTCTCCTTCTAATTTAGGAAAAACAAAATACCCTTCTGCCTGCGAAGCCCATTTTCCTAGAGGACCTTTATTGTTTTGAATTCTTTCGAATAAATCCTTTACCATAATATATTTAAGTAATAATTTTAATTTTAAGACGTTGCAAAAATAAATATTTATATTTTATAAAAGTCTTGAAACTACAATTATTTTTTTGTAGCCACTCCCGCTATCCACTATATCTTTTGCTTTTTTAAAGAAAAAAAGCAAAAGGATGCCGTTCCTATCGGGGCTAAAACCATATTCCTAAATAAACTTTGTATCTTTGAACCATCATACCAAGCAACCCAATTACTATGTCACAACACAGCAAAGAACTCAAACTAGCAGTCTTAATTGATGCCGATAACGTACCCTACAGCAACGTCAAAGGCATGATGGAAGAAATAACCAAATACGGCACCCCAACCACCAAACGTATCTACGCAGATTGGACCCGCCCCAACGCCAGCGGATGGAAAGCCGTATTATTAGAACACGCCATCACACCAATCCAGCAATACAGCTACACCTCAGGCAAAAACTCCTCCGACTCCGCCTTGATTATAGACGCCATGGACCTATTATACTCCGGCAAACTAGATGGTTTTTGCATCGTATCTAGCGATAGCGATTTTACCCGCTTGGCCATCCGATTGCGAGAATCCGGCATGAAAGTAATTGGTATCGGCGAACAAAAAACCCCAAAACCATTTATCAGCGCCTGTGACCGTTTTGTGTTTATAGAAGTTCTAGACGGAGCCATCAAGAAAAACGCCCCAAAAAGAACCACCGCTACCACCACAACCGAAACCAAAAAAGCCGTAGAAAAAACCATCGGAAAAACACCCGAAAAAACCATACAAAAGCCTCTCAATAAAATTGACGAACCAACAATTGACCTAATCGAAGACTCCATAGATGACATAGCAGATGACAGCGGATGGGCATTTTTAGGAGATGTAGGCAACCTAATCGTAAAGAAAAAACCAGAATTTGACCCCCGGAATTATGGCTTTACAAAACTAACACCCATGCTAAAATCCCTATCTGACATACTCGAAATTGACGAAAGAGACTCAGACAAAAAAGGCATCAAACACGTATATGTACGCCTGCGTTTTAGTTAATCCGCCAGCAATAAATCAAAACCAATACTGGACGTACTAACTTAGCTATCCAGAAAGATTAAGTAATAATCTTAATTCTAAACTATCAAACAAGTCCGCAAAATTTATGACATAGCTTTTAAATAAAAAATGAAAATTTTCAATATATTTAAGTTTACTACAACAACAAAAAAAGACATTCGGCTTTAAATTATGCAACTATTGAAGAATTTAATAATCCAATTAATTACAAAAATGTAGCTTAACTTAATATGTAGTTTTTATTTGCATATCCAAAAATTAGAAGTAAATCCCTGATGGGAACGTATAAGAAAAACGAGAATAGTGTAAAAAATCATCCCATAATCACAAGCAACAACAAAGCGTATAAAATACAAGCCGAAACCATTGATGGCAAAAACAAAATACCATACTTTGCCATTCATTTTATTTCCAATGCAGGACGAATAAATTTTGTCTGAATTGGTCTAAAATAGTGTTTAAAGATATTTAAATAGTGTTTTTTGTAGCTTAAAATGACACAATACGCCCGCACGGGAGAACAAACTAAAAGTTTATTATGACTCTATTTTAAACTACTTCGATAACAGAAGTACAAATGCTTCAGCAGAATCTTTTAATGCTAAAATAAAAACTTTTAGAAATCAATTTAGAGGAGTAAGAAAAGTAGATTTCTTCCTGTTTAGATTAACTAAATTATTTGCATAGTCCCCAAATTTTGCACTTGATCCCTCAACAACCCTAAAAGACAACTAAATTGGGATCAAGTCTAAATGTTGTGGGGAAATATTAAATTTAGATATTTGCATTTTAAAATTTAATACAAATGCAAGATTCTTTTGTCGACCTTCTCAAGTTGTTACTTCCTGAAATTATAGTTGAATACTTTGAACTGACTTCCTATAAAAAAGAGGAAGAGATACTTCATCTTTACTTAAAGGAGATTAATTCAATTCCTAAAGAACATCGACAATCAAAATTGAGCTCAAAAGGATTCTTTGATGAAATAACAGTTCAGGATTTCCCTATTCGTGGGCATCAGGTATATCTTCATATCACTCGAAGAAGATGGCTGAATGAAGATACTGGAAAAGTAGTTTTTAGAGATTGGAATTTAGTAGCAGACGGAACTCGGGTGACACAGGAGTTTGCGTCTTTTTTAAAAGAGATCCATAGATTCCAAGCCTAATGATTGCAATGCTATCGCCTCTTTCTATGGCGTTAGCGGTAAGAATCTACAACATCAATACAAAGATTTCTTAAGTGATTTCAAAATATGGGATCAAAAACTACACGCAAAACAATGGCTTATATTTCCAGAAAACATAGGCAAACGCTTATCAATTGACGAAACCTCCTTGTCCAATGGCGAACTCTATACTATTTTGACCAACAAAGCTGGAAAGGGAAAGAAAGGAACTATAGTCGCTATGATTGCTGGAACCAAAGCAGAAACAGTAATTGCTATTATCGAAAAAATACCGCTTAAACTACGAAATTCTGTTACCGAAATAACTCTTGACATGGCGGCAAACATGGGATTGATTGCTAAAAAATGTTTCCCTAATGCTACTCGCGTCATCGACCGGTTCCATGTTCAAAAATTGGCGACAGAAGCTTTACAGGAAATAAGAATTAAATACCGTTGGCAAGCTATAGACCAAGAAAATCAGGCAATAGAAAAAGCGAAGAAAAACAAGAAAAGGTTTGAGCCTGAAGTATTGACTAATGGAGATACTATTAAGCAGTTACTTGCTAGAAGTAGGTATTTCTTATACAAGAATAAATCAAAATGGACGGCGAATCAATTACAACGAGCATTATTGTTGTTTGAATTATATCCCGACATAAAAGAAGCTTACAATCTATCTCAAGGATTACGGAACATTTTTGAAAACACAACTGACAAAATCATTGGTTTTGCCAGGCTAGCTAAATGGCATGAAAAAGTAAATCAATCAGGATTTAAGTCTTTCAATACAATATCTCGAACCATAATCAATCATTATCAAAGCATATTAAACTATTTTGATAACAGAAGTACTAATGCATCAGCAGAATCCTTTAACGCCAAAATAAAAGCTTTTAGATCTCAGTTTAGAGGTGTTAGAAACATTGAGTTTTTCCTTTTTAGGCTAACTAATATTTATGCCTAATTCTTGTCGCTCCACAGGTTTTGGGATTGATCCCTAAATTGGCAATGGTAAACAAAAAAACCCTCATAATCAAAAGATTATAAGGGTTTTTGTGAAGGCAGAAGGATTCGAACCTTCGACCGCCTGCTTAGAAGGCAGGTGCTCTATCCAGCTGAGCTATGCCTCCATTGCTCCATAAAAAAGTCGGGGTGGCAGGATTCGAACCTGCGGCCTCCTGCTCCCAAAGCAGGCGCGATAACCGAGCTACGCTACACCCCGAGGCAAAAAATAAGCGGAGGGACAGGGACTCGAACCCTGGCACCGATTACTCGGTGACAGTTTAGCAAACTGCTCCATTACCACTCTGGCACCCCTCCAAGCTCAGAGAAACTTGTCTCGTTTTGCGGTTGCAAATTTAAGACATCTTCACGTTTCCCACAAGTATTTTTGAGTTTATTTTTATTTTTTTTTGAAGATTTTTTCAAATAGCTTCACTATCAAATAAATAGCTTCATTCTTTTTTTATGACTTAATATAAAATGCTCGTTAAAATTAAAAACTGTTTAAAAAACCTTAGATTTGCTATACAAACCAACAGTATACGTATCATGAATAAAAAAGTTGTCATTGTTTCTGGAGTTAGAACGCCTATTGGTAGTTTTATGGGAGGATTATCTACTGTTTCTGCACCAAGATTAGGTGCTGTTGCTATTAAAGGAGCTTTAGATAAAGTACATTTAGACCCTAAATTAGTAGATGAAGTATTCATGGGTAATGTAGTTTCTGCAGCAACAGGACAAGCGCCTGCGCGTCAAGCAGCTCTATATGCAGGCTTACCAGAGAGCATACCGTGTACCACTGTAAATAAAGTTTGTGCCTCCGGAATGAAGGCCGTAATGCTTGCCGCACAAGCCATACAGTGTGGAGATGCAAATATCGTAATTGCCGGAGGAATGGAAAACATGAGTTTAATACCCCATTATATACACTTAAGGACTGCTACTAAATTTGGTCCCGCCACGATGGTAGATGGCATGCAGATAGACGGCCTTGTGGACGCTTATGACCATAATGCGATGGGAGTTTGTGCAGATTTGTGCGCCAGCACCTACAAATTTACCCGAGAAGACCAAGATAATTACGCCATAGAATCGTACCGTCGTTCTGCCCAAGCATGGGATTCTGGCAAATTTGATTCCGAAATAGTTCCAGTGGCTGTACCCCAAAGAAAAGGAGATCCAATTATTATTTCCAAAGATGAGGAGTACACTAATGTAAAAATAGATAAAATTCCGACGCTGAATCCTGCTTTTACAAAAGAAGGAACCGTAACTGCCGCAAATGCCTCTACCATTAATGATGGTGCAGCAGCACTACTATTGATGAGTGAAGAAAAAGCTTTAGAATTGGGTTTAAAACCCCTAGCCTACATCAAAGGCTATGCAGATGCGGCCCAAGAACCCAAATGGTTTACCACAAGCCCTGCAAAAGCATTACCAAAAGCGCTAGATAAAGCAGGAATTAGTTTGGAAGATGTAGATTATTTTGAATTTAATGAAGCCTTTGCGGTTGTAGGATTAGCTAATGCTAAAATTTTAGAGCTAGACACTACTAAAATCAATGTTAATGGAGGTGCCGTTTCATTAGGGCATCCATTGGGTTGTTCTGGAGCAAGAATATTGGTAACTTTGCTGCATGTATTAGAACAAAACAAAAGTAATATAGGTGCCGCAGCAATATGCAATGGCGGTGGTGGCGCTTCGGCCGTAGTTATAGAACGAATGTAGTTTTACAAAAAGTAAAAAACAGCAGCTAAATTTAAGGAGAAATCTCCTTTTTAGACTGTATAAATAATAAACCATAATAGCATATAAATGTTCGGAATTTGCAATCTGGCTATCATCCCCCTTCGTTTAGAACCAAGTGACAAGAGCGAAATTGTTTCGCAATTGTTGTTTGGTGAACATTTTGAAATTTTAGAATCTGATAAACAATGGAGCAAAATCAAAGTGCATTATGATGGGTACGAAGGTTGGGTAGATACCAAACAATACCAATCCATTACAGAAGCTGATTTTGAACAACTAGGCAACCAAAAACGTATTTTGAGTGCCGATTTGATTGAATACATCACGGGCCCACACAATTTATTGATGCCCGTTCCGCTCGGTTGTTCGTTATCGTTTTTAGAAAAAGACCAAATTAATACCGCCGCATATCGGTATGAAGGCAATACCATAGACCACGTTAAAGCCAAAAAACACCTAATTGAAACCTCTTTTTTATACCTTAACGCACCTTATTTATGGGGCGGAAAAACACCTTTTGGGATTGATTGCTCTGGTTTTACACAAATGGTTTACAAGCTAAATGGCTACAAATTATTAAGAGATGCTTCACAACAAGCCACACAAGGAGAGGCTTTAAGTTTTATTGAAGAAAGCGAACCTGGTGATTTGGCTTTTTTTGACAACGAAGAAGGAAACATCATTCATGTTGGAATCATAATGGAAAACAACTATATCATTCACGCTAGTGGCAAAGTACGTATAGATAGATTGGACCACCTAGGGATATACAACGCCGAGGCAAACAGACACACACACAAATTACGAGTTATCAAAAAAATTATATAACTCCTTTTTTTGGGGATCAACAAATTCCATATAACTCCTAAGCATATAGAATATTATTTGTTTTTACTTAAGTGTTTTTAAATGGTATGTGGTTTACACAAAAGGTTTTAAAATCAACTAAAAAAATCAGAACTAAAAAATTTCAGAATCCTGGTTGGGTGCATTTAATTAAAGAAAAAAAGAAAGAAATAATCTAATTTAAAACAGTAGTCACAATTCTATTCAAGATCCATCGATAATAAAGGACTGTATTCCTGGCTACCAATTTATAATGAAAATAAATAATTGTCACAATTCGTTTCTAAATTGATCCTAAGTGCTATTTTTAATTTGTATTTTCGTTTGGCTAAAAACTAATTTTAGTTACTATTTTATAAATTAGAACAATGAAAAAAAAAATATTACTGACCGTAATTTTACATCTTTTATTTGTGGGTACCGCTAAGAGTCAAACTAATGTAACCATTTCTGGAATTTTAAAAGATCAAAACACCAAAACAGTAGTACCTTTTGTAAATGTAGTTTTAAAAACCGAAAAAGACAGTAGCTTTGTAACTGGGACCATTACCAATGATAAAGGTGCTTTTTCTGTATCTAAAATAAAACCCGGAAATTACTACTTAGAATTTTCGTACCTGGGGTATACCACCAAAAAACAAGCTTTGTTTGTAGGCAATTTAACCCAATATTTAGACCTCAATACCATCGAAATAGAAGAAAAATCTACCGCACTAAATGAAGTAGTGATACTCCAGAAAGCACAGACCATCTCTTCCAAAATGGATAAAAAAACATTTTCTTTAAAAGACAATAGTAGCCAAAGTGGTGGTTCTGTACTGCAAGCCATGCAAAATTTGCCTAGTGTTACGGTTCAAGATGGCAAAGTACAACTTCGTGGTAGCGAAAAAGTAACCGTGCTAATTGATGGCAAACAAACCGCCTTAACTGGTTTTGGCAATCAGACAGGTTTAGACAACATCCCTGCTTCTGCCATCGAAAAAATTGAAATCATCAACAATCCCTCTGCAAAATACGATGCTAATGGTACTGCCGGAATTATCAATATTATTTATAAAAAAAACAAGCAAAATAGCTTTAACGGCAAGGCTGGATTCACCACTGGTCTGGGTTCTCTCTGGGTCCGAAAAGAAAATCTACCCAATATAAGGCCACAATACACCCTTACGCCCAAAATAAATCCGAGTATTTCTCTTAATTATAAAAAAAACAAAGCAAATATTTTTTTTCAAGGAGATTATCTATACACCGAAACACTAAATAAAAATGAATTTGTAACCCGAACCTATACCCCATCTACGGTTATTAACTCGCAACTAAAACGCAACCGAAATACCCATTTTACCACCCTAAAAACGGGAGTGGATTATACCCTGGACGAACAAAATTCGTGGACAATTTCTGGACTTTTTGGAACAGAGAAAATTATAGATCGAGGAGACCAACCTTTTTTTAACGGCGATTTATCCCAACAAAAAAGACTTTGGCAGTTTTTAGAAGACGAACTAAAAACAACCATCATGGCATCTGCCAGTTACCAACACAAGTTTTCGCAAGCGGGTCATTTATTAAATTTTGGGTTTAACTACACGTTTCATAGAGAAGACGAAAAATATTTTTATACTAATTATTTACCTAATACTACCGGGTCTGACGCTTTTAAATTGCTGTCTGATGAGCAAGTCTATGATTTTAATCTAGATTATATCAAGCCGCTCCAATACGGAAGAATAGAAGTCGGAATTAAATTTAGAAACCGAGACATTCCAACCAATATGCAATTTATGCCTGGTGCAAACTCTGTTTTAGACTATAATGCAGGAGGCTGGGCAACCTATAAAGAATTAATTCCTGCACTGTATGAAAACTATATTTTTGAAAACAAAAAATGGGAAGCAGAATTAGGTCTCCGAGTCGAATACGTCAAAATACAATACGACGTAAATCCAAATCATGTTGTTTACAAGAGTGATGGCTATAACTACACCCAACCCTTTCCAAATTTGCGTTTGGCATACAAAATAAATGACAACAACAAGCTTTCTGTTTTTTATAACCGAAGAGTAGACAGACCCAACGAAGTGGATATTCGTATATTTCCAAAATACGACGATGCCGAAATTATTAAAGTAGGAAACCCTGCTTTGCGGCCACAATTTACTAACACGCTAGAGATGGGTTACAAAAAAAACTGGGAAAAAGCAAGCCTCTACACTGCACTCTACCACCGATTTGCTAATGGTACCATTACCAGAATATCCAGCACCGTATCACCTAGCAAACTAATTTATGCTACATTTCAGAACGTAGACAAAAGCTTTAATACCGGATTAGAGACCGTTATAACACAAGAAGTGTCCAAAAAATATTCTTTTAATGTCAATCTAAACGCTTATAGAAATCAAATTGATGCCTTTAGAGTAGAAAACAAATACCCAACTACGCATTTGTTTTCGGCAGAGCAACAAACTATTTTCTCCGGAAATGTAAAATTGAATAACAATTTTCATTTTTCTAAAAATATAGAAGCCCAACTAACGGCTATTTATTTGGCACCTGATATTATTCCGCAAGGAAAAATACAATCGCGTTTTTCATTAGATGCAGGGGTCAAAAAAACAATTCAAAAAGGCAAAGGAGAACTCTTTTGTAACGCCACAGATTTATTGCATTCTATGGTTATCCAAAAAGAAATCCATGGACAAGATTTTAACTACACCAGCAGAGATTATTACGAGACGCAGCTCATTCGACTTGGATATAACTACAAATTTTAAATCCCAAACAGGAGTATTGGTATGTTATCAGTAAAATCGTACGCTATAGTGCTCCTAATTTAGGATTTTGTAAAATAAAAGTATCGTATAACTCCCAATTTTTTCAAAAAAGAATTACTTTAGTATCTTACGGATTTAGGGGCAATCGTTTTTTTTGTTTTGTACTCCAAAAAACCTGTAAACACCGCCATGGCTATAAAAACAACCATTTAAAAACAAACAATAAATGAGATTAGAAGATTTTGATAATGACGAAGAAAAAGTAATTCATGACCGATTAAAACAAAAAACTTGGAACGAAATTAGAACCAATGACAGTTGGGCTATTTTTAAGATTATGGCCGAGTTTGTAAATGGCTACGAAACCATGGGCCGTATTGGTCCTTGTGTCACCATTTTTGGGTCTGCTAGAACCAAAGCAGATCATGAATTTTATTTATTGGCCGAAAAAATTGCTTATAAAATCAGTAAAGCGGGTTATGGGATTATCACTGGTGGAGGCCCCGGAATTATGGAAGCCGGAAACAAAGGTGCACATTTAGGTGGTGGTAACTCTGTAGGTTTAAATATTGTTTTGCCTTTTGAACAACATTTTAACCCCTATATTGATAGCGATAAGAATTTAAATTTTGACTATTTTTTTGTTAGAAAAGTAATCTTTGTCAAATATTCGCAAGGGTTTGTAGTAATGCCTGGAGGTTTTGGTACTTTAGATGAATTATTTGAGGCAATAACCCTCATTCAAACCAAAAAAATCGCCAAATTTCCTATTATATTAGTGGGTAGTAGTTTTTGGAATGGCTTAATAGAATGGATCAAAACCGAATTAATTGAGCTCCACCAAACCGTTAGTCCTGAAGATTTAGATTTGATTAAAATTGTAGATCATGAAGACGAAGTAGTTACAATATTGGATAACTTTTATAGAAAATACAATTTAAAACCTAATTTTTAAAAACAAAAGAGCTGTCTTGGTGCAGCTCTTTTATTTTTAAAAATGTACCCTACAAGGATGCCAGTATCTTGAGAAAATGCTATTAATCTACGCTGAGTTTGAAATCAAATTACTTCTTTTTGCTTTGCCTTTTTGTTTTAATGATTCCGCTAAAACAACACGCCCAACACCAATCTAATATGGTAGTTGTGTTGCATACCGATACCAAAACACTCGATGTTCAACAAAAACTCACCTTTGTAAATAATTCCGAAGAGGTGCTAACCACTCTGGTTTTGAACGACTGGAACACTGCCTACTCAAGTGTGCAAACACCACTATCAAAACGCTTTTCGGATGAATTTTATCGTGGTTTTCATTTGGCGAAAGCCTACCAAAGAGGCAAAACCACACTAGAGAGCATGGTAGATACGGATGGTTTTTTTTTAAATTGGAGCAGGTCAGAGAACCATCCGGACTTAGTGTGCATAAAATTGAGAGAATCCTTAGCGGCACACCAAAAAATAACACTAAATCTTAAGTATACCGTCAAAATCCCTAGTGCCGAATTTACTAAATATGGTTTTGAAGCTGGTGGTTCTTTCTTGCTGAAAGACTGGTTTCTAACTCCTTCCCGCTTTGCTAATGGTGCTTTTGTAAGGTATAGCAATGAAAATTTAGACGATATTGTAAATGCAACCTCTGATTTTAACATAGAGCTCCAAATACCTTCTGGATATGCGGTAACCTCAGACTTAACAACACAATGCCTTGCCACCGATTCTGTTTCTTCGGTTTGGAAACTCACCGGAAAAAACCACACCAATTGGACGCTATTTGTAGAGCCTAAACTTTCTTTTTATAGTTTTAAAAAAGACAGCCTCACGGTACTAACCAATCTTAAAGATGAAAAAATTAGTTTGGAACAACAAAAACGCAGTATCGATTGCGTAGTAGATTTTGTAACCCAAAAAATAGGCCACTACCCTCACCAACAGATCGTGGTTTCGCAAACGGATTATGAGCGCAATCCTTTTTATGGATTAAATCAATTGCCTGCTTTTATAAGTCCTTTTACTAATGCGTTTAGTTATGAAATTCGGTTTTTAAAAACCTATCTAAATGCTTATTTAAAAAACAGTTTGGGTTTAGACCACCGTAAAGATGCTTGGATTTATGATGCTATACAAGTATTTACGATGATGCAATACATAGAGACCAACCACCCTAAAACCAAAATGCTGGGTAGTGCCTCTAGTTTTAAACTCCTAAAGAGCTACCATCTGACTACTCTGGATTTTAATGAGCAATACAGTTATTTTTATATGCTTATGGCTCGCAGAAATCTAGACCAAGCCTTAATAAATCCCAAAAACACCTTAATTAAATTTAACGAACAAATTGCCAGCAAGTATAGAGCCGGATTAAGTTTGCGTTTTTTAGATACTTATTTGGCAAATAATCGTGTTTCTAAGGCAGTCGCCTCTTTTTATAAATCCAGTCAATTGCAACAACAAACCAGTGCCGACTTTGAAACCCTATTAAAATCTAGCTCCCAAAAAAATATAGATTGGTTTTTTGAAACCATTATTAACTCCAGAGATTTGGTAGACTATAAATTTGGATCGGCTACTAAAACCAAAGACAGTGTGTCTTTTAGTATAAAAAACAAAACAGGCGTTGCGGTTCCAGTTCCGGTTTACGGAATTTATAAAAATGAGATTGTTTTTAAAAAATGGTTGGAACCCAAAACAAACGATAGTGTTTTTAGGCTAGCCAGAAATGGTGCCAACAAATTAGTACTCAACTACAAAAATGAAGTGCCAGAATACAATTTGAGAAACAACTGGAAAGCTTTGAATGGGTTTTTTCCAAACAACAGACCCATAAAATTTGCTTTTATGAAAGATCTTGAGGATCCGTATTACAATCAAATACTCTATGTGCCAACCTTGGACTACAATTTATACGATGGCTTGTTGCCCGGAATGCGTTTACACAACAAAACCCTCTTAGAAAAACCATTTGTATTTGATGTTAACCCAGCCTACGCCATCAATACAAAAACCTTCTCTGGGTCTGGATCCGTTGTAGTGAATCAAAATTATAGACACGGCGCACTTTATAACGTGCGATACTCCTGCAATGGCTCCTATTTTCATTATGCACCAGATGCGGCGTATTTAAAAATCAATCCCATGGTGCAATTTCGCTTTAGAGAAAATGATTTTAGAGACAACAAGAAACAACTGCTCTTGTTAAGGCAAGTATTGGTCAATAAAGAACAAAGTACGCTTTTGGCCAACACTACAGCCGAGAAGTATACGGTATTTAATGCCAAATATTTTAATAGCAAAACCGAGGTTACAAATCATTTTAGTTTTGTAACAGACCTACAAATATCTGGAAAATTTGGCAAATTAGCCACAGAGTTAGAGTACAATCATTTGTTTTTAAACAACCAACGAATCAATTTGCGCTGGTATGCAGGACGTTTTTTGTACAACAAAACCCAGTCCGATTATTTTAGCTTTGCCCTGGACCGCCCAACAGATTATTTATTTGACTACAATTATTACGGAAGATCCGAGAGCACCGGTTTTTTTAGCCAACAATTGATCATTGCCGAAGGAGGTTTTAAGTCCAAGCTATCCACTGCGTATGCCAACCAATGGATTACTACATTAAATGCCGGTTGTTCCCTATACAAATGGATAGAGGTCTACGGGGATGTGGGGTTTATAAAAAATCACTTCCAACCACATCGCTTGGTGTTCGACACCGGAATTAGACTCAATATTGTGCCCGATTATTTTGAAATGTATCTACCGGTTTATTCCTCCAATAATTGGGAAATAACCCAAAATAATTACTCCGAGAAAATTCGTTTTATTGTTATTTTGTCCCCCAGAGGATTTATAAACTTATTTAACCGAAAATGGTTTTGAAATATAGTTTTAAAAGC
The DNA here is from genome assembly GCF_001831475.1 of Flavobacterium crassostreae. NCBI lineage: Bacteria > Pseudomonadati > Bacteroidota > Flavobacteriia > Flavobacteriales > Flavobacteriaceae > Flavobacterium > Flavobacterium crassostreae. The sequence continues at coordinate 2,331,932 of NZ_CP017688.1, forward strand.
TATTAAATTATATTATAAATAATTAAAAGGAATTAAAATTACATATAATTTAATTATATAAAAAATTACTGAAAATTATACACCAAAAATTAATTTGTATTTCTTTTATACAATTATGAAAAGTAGTAGTTTTTGAGTAAATTTGTCCACTTAAGTTATACCTTTGAATTATGATAAAAGAAAACCCACATACTACCTTGACCTTTGAAGACTTCAAAATAGAAGTTTTGGAAGATTACAAGACCGCTATGATTAGCCGAGAGTGTAGTTTGTTAGGCCGAAGAGAGGTTTTGACAGGAAAAGCAAAGTTTGGAATTTTTGGAGATGGTAAAGAGGTGCCTCAATTGGCAATGGCTAAATTTTTCAAAGATGGAGACTTTCGTTCTGGTTATTATAGAGACCAAACCTTTATGATGGCTATAGGCAAATTGTCGGCAAGAGAGTTTTTTGCTGGATTATATGGTACTACAGATATTATACAAGAACCCATGTCTGCTGGCAGGCAAATGGGAGGACACTTTGCTACCCATAGTTTAGACCAAAATGGACAATGGAATGTGTTGACCAAACAAAAAAACTCTAGTGCAGATATCTCACCTACTGCTGGGCAAATGCCCCGTTTGTTAGGATTAGCACAAGCTTCTAAAATGTATAGAGAAGTGCCTGGACTTCAGGATAAAACTAATTTTTCTGTAGGTGGTAACGAAATTGCTTGGGGCACAATAGGGAATGCCAGTACCTCTGAAGGTTTGTTTTTTGAAACTATAAATGCCGCTGGAGTACTACAAGTACCCATGCTTATAAGTGTTTGGGATGATGAATACGGAATTTCAGTCCATGCCAAACACCAAACCACCAAAGAAAACATATCCGAAATACTCCAAGGATACCAACGAGACGAAAAAGCAAATGGCTTAGAAATACTACGTGTAAAAGGCTGGGACTACACCGATTTAATTGCCACCTACGAAAAAGCATCGATTATAGCCCGCAAAGAACACGTTCCTGTTTTGGTACATGTAAATGAATTAACCCAGCCACAAGGCCACTCTACCTCCGGATCACATGAGAGGTACAAAAGTGCCGAGCGTTTGGCTTGGGAAAAAGAGTTTGATTGTATTCGTCAAATGCGTTTGTGGATGCTTGCCATAAATATAGCTTCTGCAGAAGAACTTGCCATAATTGATGCCAACGCCAAAAAAGAAGTACTAGAAGCCAAAAAAGCCGCTTGGGCTGATTTTATTAACCCAATAACACAAGAGCAAAAAGAACTTGTTGTTTTATTGGAACAAGTAGCCCAGGATAGCGCTAACAAAGAAGCCGTTTTGAAACAAGCTGTAGAGCTCCAAAAAAATAGCGATCCACTAAAAAGACAAGTTTTAGTAGTAGCCCGCAAAGCATTGCGATGGGTACATCAGGAACCTGGACAAGCCAAATTATCGCAGTGGATTACTGCTTATTTGGCCAAAAACCAACCTAATTTTAGCAGTCATTTACACTCCCAATCTAGCAGCAATATTAGTAGCATAAAAGAGGTTTTGCCAACCTATTCTCAAGATACTAAAGCCGTAACGGATGGTAGAATGATCCTTAGAGACAATTTTGATGCTATTTTTACCAAACATCCCGAAGCATTGATTTTTGGCGAAGACTCCGGAAATATTGGCGATGTTAATCAAGGCCTAGAAGGAATGCAAGAAAAATACGGTGCTCTTAGAGTAGCCGATGTCGGAATTAGAGAAGCCACCATTATAGGTCAGGGTATTGGTATGGCTATGCGTGGCTTGCGTCCCATTGCCGAAATTCAATACTTAGATTATTTATTGTACGCCATTCAGATTTTAAGCGATGATTTGGCAACGTTACATTACAGAACCTTAGGCAGACAAAAAGCGCCTTTAATCATTCGTACACGGGGCCATCGTTTAGAAGGTATCTGGCACTCTGGATCGCCTATGGGTATGATTATCAATGCCATTAGAGGAATCCATGTATTGGTGCCTAGAAACATGACCAAAGCCGCTGGATTTTATAACAGCTTGCTAGAATGTGACGAGCCTGCTCTGGTAATAGAATGCCTAAATGGCTACCGCCTAAAAGAAAGTATACCCACCAATTACGGAGAATTTAAAACACCAATTGGTGTGGTCGAGACCATAAAACAAGGTACCGATATCACCCTAGTCTCTTACGGTTCTACTTTACGATTGGTGCAACAAGCTGCTACAGAGCTTTTGGAGGTTGGTATTGATTGCGAGATAATAGATATACAATCTCTATTACCTTTTGATATTACCAAAGATATTGTCAAGAGTTTGCACAAAACCAATCGGTTATTAATTATTGACGAAGACGTTCCGGGTGGTGCTTCGGCTTACATTTTACAACAAATTATTGAAGTCCAAGATAGCTACCTGCACTTGGATAGCAAACCACAAACCCTAACAGCCAAAGCACACCGACCAGCTTATGGTTCTGACGGGGATTATTTTTCGAAACCCTCTACAGAGGATATTTATGAAAAAGTATACGAAATAATGCACGAAGTAAATCCTAAGAAGTTTCCTAGTTTGTACTAAAAAATTGTATTTTCGATGTTTTATAAAGGTTGCTTTTTGTCAAAATAAATAGCAACCTTTTTTATTTGCTTCTTTTCTAAGTTTTGGAAAGTAGGTATTTTTGGAAAGATTACCACCATCTTTAAAACAAATTTTTTGGAAAGCAATCTCTAAATTACCATTAAATATTTCGTCCCAATAGGATTTGTATCGTATTTGTAGTAGCTTTAAATTTTATATTAAAATAGCTATAATTTAAATACTGTCATGAACCGTTTAGAAACCTTATTGAGCCAAACCAAAAATGTTTTTGTACTTCCGGAATCTATCCCTTTGGATCAGTACACGCCATTAAATTTAGCTACATCCAATCCTAAATTGCATAATCTGGCAATTAATAATGCTGCTGAATTTGAAAATTTCATAGAAAAACATATCGCAGATCATCATGCAAAAGTGGCCTATGGCGGCTATAACGAAGAGCGAAATATATACCAACGTAGCACTATTTTTAAGACCAACGACCAGTTAGAACGCAACATACATATTGGTATGGATTTCTGGATAAATGCAAGTACTCCTATCCTATCTGCTCTGGATGGTGTGGTACACAGTTTTAAAAACAATTCAGAACTAGGAGATTATGGCCCTACCATAATATTACAGCACCAACTAGAAGAGCGGTCATTTTATACCTTATACGGGCATTTATCTCTAGAAAGCTTAGAGAATCTCCATGTGGGCACTTTTTTTAAAAAAGGACAACAGTTAGGCACCTTAGGTTGTGCTGCAGTAAATGGAGATTATGCCCCGCATTTGCATTTTCAGATTATAAAAGATATTGCAAATCATGAAGGAGACTATCCCGGAGTTTGTAACAAAGAGACATTAAATTACTATTTAGAAAATTGTCCTGATCCTAATTTATTATTAAAAATCAAAACCTAAATAAAAATGAAAAAAAGTACCATTATCCTAATTTTATTAGTGTTCGCATCCTGTAACACCACCAAAAAAGCAACCAACCAACCTAGTATAGCAAAAGAAGGCATTCAAAAATTAGCAATAACCGACGTAAATGCAAAGAATAAAATGCGCGCCTATGATTTAGGTAAACGGATTTTAATGACCTGTAATACCTCTAAATTTCAACCATTTACTCCCGAGGAAGCCACCCAAAGTGTAATTAACAACATTACTCTAGAAAAACTATCTGCTACCTGCAACCGATACCGACAATTTTACGGTGATTTTAAAGATCTAGAATTAACCGAAATCTATAAAGATGATGCGGATACCACTACCATATTCCGATACAAAGCATTGTACACAAAAGAAGTAGCCAACAAAGAGCTTCGGGTTTATATGAACTCGGATAACAAAGTCTCCGGAATTAAATCAATGGATTGGGAACCTAATTTTGAAAGAAAAAAATAAGTAAATTAGCGGCTATATTTAAAATTATTTAGCCTACCAACAACAATATACTGCATCCAAGGCCAATTACCTATACTATCATTAGGGGTAATTGGCCTTTATTATTTTATATAAAAAACGAAATAGTAACTGCTTAGATAAGCAGTAACACGGTAATTGGATAGCAAAACTGAAAATGCTATAACATAACACGGCAATTCCATAAAACATGCTCTAACAGAAGTACATAAATTTGCATAGTGATTCGTTACTAAAGCAGAGACAATAGCAATTGTCCATTATGTACTGCTTGTTACACGCAAAGTAGTAAGTTCTATTTATAAATCTAACCAAAAAACTATGAAAACAATAGGAATTGTAACCATTGTAGTGGGAGCTTTAATGGTATTTTATACCGGATTTAATTATGTAACCAAAGAAAAAGTAGTAGACTTAGGACCCATAGAAATCAATAAAGAACAAAACAACCCCGTACAGTGGTCTCCGATAGTAGCCGTTGTGTTGGTTATTGGCGGAGTGGTATTGGTAGCTGCAGACAAAAGAAAATAAGTATTTAATAATTAAAATAAAAAAAGATGAAACCAACAATTGGAATTACAGACAAAAACCTCAAAAACAACATTACGATACTCGAATCAACCCTTGCAGATGCAGTAACTCTGTATACTAAAACAAGAAAATTTCATTGGAATGTTTCTGGACAAAGTTTTATGGAAATTCATAAATTGTTTGAAAATCAATACAAAGAACTAGAAGCAAACATTGATGAAATTGCCGAGAGAATCAATAAATTGGGTGGTAAAACCATAGGAACTATGGCAGAGTTTAAAGAATTAACCCGATTAAAAGAATCTCCAAATGTATATCCAGATCAAAAAGAAATGCTAAAAGAATTGTTAGCAGACAACGAGACTATAGTGGTCCAATTACGCAAAGATATTGAAACCATTGAAGATGAAACTAAAGATATTGGAACTGCAGATTTCATGACTGGCTTATTGCAAGATCACGAAACAACTGCTTGGATTTTAAGAAGATACTTGAGCTAAAATCCAATTACAAGTACCTGTGCGTTGTGTTACAGTCCAAGGTAGCTTGTACTCGTTTTTTAGTATACTGGAAGGGTTGTTTTTAAGTAAACAGCCCTTTTTTTATAAAAAAAACTATGTTGTTACTAAACAAACAGTTATATACATAATAGTACCTTTAAAAACTGCCATTTATTGCAAACATGAAAATCCCGTAACTTTTGACGAAAGTACCATAACACAAAACCTCTCAAATATATAGACCTTTGAATTGTTAAGTAAATCATTAATATTTAAAAAAAAACAAAATGAAAAAATCAAGAAAAATAGTTTTAGCAAGTTTCTTATTTAGCTGTCTGGCTTTTACTACCGCAAAGGCACAATATACATCCTCAGACCAACCAAAAATTGGTTTCAAAGGAGGTGTAAACTTCTCTAATATGTATGCCGAAGACGTAGATGACCAAAATGTGCTCACGGGTTTTAATGCAGGACTTTTTGCCAAGTTGCCTATTGCTAAATCTCTTGCAATACAACCAGAGGTGTATTATACTACCAAAGGTGCAGAGGTGACTTATGACAATGCTTTTATAAAAGGAAATTCTAAATTTAAAGTAAATTATGTAGAAGTTCCGGTATTGTTGGTGGTAAATCTGACCGAAAAATTTAATATTCATGCTGGACCTTATGCGGCTTATATGGTAAGCGGTAAAGCAACAACCGAATCTTCTGTTTTAGACGTAGATCAAGACTTAGATACCAATGACTTTAATAAATTTGATGCAGGTATAGCCGCTGGAGTTGGTATTGACTTAGAATTATTGAGTTTTGGTGTACGTTACAACTATGGTTTGACCAAAGTGGGTAAAGAAAGAAGTTTTGCGGGTACCAACTACACTTTTCCAGATGCAAAAAACAGTGTCTTAAATGTATACGTAGGACTTAATTTAAACTAATTGTAGTTTCTATTTTTAATAATCTTTAAAAACCAAAATCATGAGCAACTTATTATATACTATAGCCGTAATTTTAATTATTTTTTGGGCAATCGGGTTTTTTGCATATAGCGCAGGAGCCATCATACATATCTTATTGGTTATAGCCATTATCGCTATCCTTTTAAGATTAATTCAAGGAAAAAGTTTGTAATAAATAAACCATAAAGTACTAATAACATATAAAAAAAACATGAAAACAGATAACGTAATTTTAGGAGTTTTAGGCGGTTTAGCTGCAGGAGCAATTTTAGGAATATTATACGCTCCAGACAAAGGCGAAAAAACCAGAAAAAGAATTAAGGATAAGAGCATGGATTGTGCAGACGATCTGAAATGCAAGTTGGATGCTGTAGTAGAAAATATTTCAGAAAAATACAACGACTTAAAAAAAGAGAGTAAAGAAATGTATGCGGAAGGAAAATCCAAAATAGAGCAAGCGCACCAAGATTTAGAGAACCAAGCCAAAAATTTGAAAGCATAAATTAAAAAAGGGAATTATGGACAGCAAAACAACCTCAATAGAACTTCTTATTGAAAAATTTGAAACCTATGCTAAAACCACTATAGAACTAACAAAGTTGACTACTATTGCAAAATCTGCAGATGTTTTATCTTCTTTCCTATCCAGAATAGTTGTTTCTATTGCTGTTGTTGCGTTTGTTCTATTTTTTAGTTTTGGAGCTTCTTTTATGATTGGAGAACAATTGGGTAACGTGTACTGGGGTTTCTTTATAGTAGCATTGTTTTATTTGCTGTTATCTTTGTTTTTATATCTCTACAGAACACCATGGATTAAAACACCTATAAGCGACAAAATCATCACCAAAATTTTAAAAAAATAAATAAGGTATGAAAAATAAAACCCAAACAGCTGCTTTGCATGATTCTATAGCTATTTTAAAACAGCAACAATCTCAAGAGTTGGCACTGCTTAAAGAAGACTTTCAGGAACTTTATCAAAGTGTTAAGCCTGCTAATTTGCTCCAAACGGTAGTGAACCAAATTGTAAAAATTCCAGACTTAAAAAACAATTTATTAAATAGTTTTATAGGTCTCTCTACAGGCTATTTGTCCAAAAAAATAATGTTTGGTACAACCAAAGGACCGATCAAAAAAATAGTAGGAACAGTAGTACAATTTTTAGTAACCAATTTTGTCTCTAAACAAACAGACACGGTACTGCACAAAACCAAAAGGACTTAATTATCCTGCTAAACGATCCAATTTTGGATAACTATCTTAAAATCGAGAAAGCAATTTCTCGATTTTTTTTGTGCTTATTTACCTAAAAAAATAAGGCTGTTCTACTTATAAATGTTACGATTCTATTTTTTGATACTCTATCTGTAGTGAGAATATTAAATACCTATTTTGAACTCAAAATACTACCCCCAAAGAGTAAAAAACGAGTAGGTTTTTCAATGTAAACGGAATGCCTTGTTGAAAATAAGTATATAAATGTAATACAAATAGGATATAATTATAAACTACTGTCCAAATTTTAAAAAGAAAAATTGTAAATAAGTTATTGCTATTCAAATCCTTAAAAAGCATTCGTTTGTATCCTCAAAAATAATCCATAAATGGTAAGGATATAAAAAACAACGGTATTTTGTAATTCTGTTTTTGAATTGCTATCTTGCAATCCTAAAAAAATGTTAAAAAAAATATAAAGCAAGCAATCAAAATGAAAGAAATTGTACACAAAAAACTGAATGAATTACAAGCAACAGCAATTTGCGGAAACGATATTAGTTCTTCCTGTTTGTATGTTTCTGCACTTACGATTATGTATGCAGGACAATATGCTTGGATTTCCTTATTATTTGTTGCAATAGTACTGTTTTTATTTAGAAAAATATACGGCGAAGTAGTTGGTGCGCTTCCATTAAATGGAGGTGCTTATAATGTACTATTGAACACCTCTTCTAAAAGACTTGCGTCAATAGCAGCCACTTTGACGGTTTTATCCTATATGGCAACTGCCGTAATTTCGGCCTCAGAAGGAATGCATTACTTACATAATATAGCTCCTGGGATTAACATACCGATTGCAACGATAATTGTATTGTTAATCTTTACGGCATTAGCCATTGTAGGTATCGGCGAATCTGCTATTGTGGCAGTAGGTATTTTTATAACCCATTTAACCACATTAAGTTTATTGGTTATAGCCTCGGTTTGGTTTATTTTCAGGAATGGACTTGAGGTATTTGACCTAAATTGGAGTCTACCCATTAGTTCTGGAACTATTGTGAACGCCTTGTTTTTAGGATTCTCTGCAGCAATGTTAGGAATATCGGGTTTTGAAAGTTCGGCAAATTTTGTAGAAGAGCAAGAAGCCGGTGTTTTTCCAAAAACACTACGTAATATGTGGGCAATTGTTAGTTTTTTCAATCCCGTAATCGCTTTATTACTGATATGTATCATACCACTAGCTCAAGTTGGCGAACACCAAGAATCTTTGCTTGCCTTTTTGGGCCAGACTACAGGTGGTTCATGGTTGGCTTACTTAATTTCTATAGATGCTGTTTTAGTACTCTGTGGTGCAGTATTAACCTCTTTTGTTGGGGTTTCTGGTTTATTAAACCGCATGACTTTGGATCGAATTTTGCCAAACTACTTTTTGAAACAAAATAAAAGAGGCTCTAATTATAGAATTATTATTAGTTTTTTAATACTCTGTATTTCGGTATTGCTTGTTACCAAAGGAAACATTATTGCCCTTGCAGGGGTATATACTTTTTCGTTTTTGGCAGTAATGGGCTTATTCGGGATTGGAAATTTATTATTAAAATTTAAAAGAAAAAAATTACCAAGACCAGAGAAAGCCCGTGGTATCTCTGTTGTAGTAGCCGTTACATTTATCATTGTAGCATTTATTGGCAATATGAAGTTAAACATTGATTCGTTTTATACTTTTTTACAATACCTAATTCCAGCATTTGGTTTTGTAGCCATTATGCTCAACCGCTCTCTTTTAATCCGACTTTTAATTGAAGCTTTAGAGTATTTTTATAAACCTTTACGCAAGATGGTTATTTTTAGTAACCGATACTTATTGAAGATGCATCTAAAGATAAACTCACAAGAATTTGTGTTTTTTACAAAAGGAGATGACGTTGCAATTATTAACAAAGTAATGCAATACGTTCAGAATAACGAGACCACCAAAAAATTAAAAATTGTAAACATCAATAAAGATCATGATGATAATGAATTATTGATAAAAGACCTTAGAGTACTGGATCGTGCCTATCCAGATATTGATATTGAGTTTATTGAACTAGACGGCGTTTTTGGGCCTGAAATTATTGATACCCTATCCAAAGAATGGAATATTCCCAAAAACTTTATGTTTATTGGTTCTCCTGGAGACCGTTTTTCTTATCGTGTTTCAGAGCTTGGTGGCGTACGTCTAATTATGTAATCCATTGGATTATTTTACCCAAAAATCATGAAAGAAATTTTAGAGTACACGCTATTTCAGATAGGAAATTATGACCTAAAAATTATAACTATATTTAAACTTATTGCTTTTATATTAATTGTTCTTATTTTTCTAAAAGTAGTTCGAAAAACTATTTATAAAATAGATAAAATAGATATTGGCAAAAAATATTCTATTTATAATTTAGTCAAATACCTAATTATTGTTATTGCCATAATTGTAGGTTTAGAAATGTTTGGTTTTAACCTATCGGTACTCGTGGCAGGATCTGCGGCATTATTGGTAGGTGTTGGTTTGGGTTTACAAAACTTGTTTAGTGATTTTGTTTCCGGAATCATTTTATTGGTAGACTCATCCGTAAAAGTAAATGATGTTTTAGAATCCAATGGTCTTGTTTGTACCGTTAAAGAAATCAATTTAAGAACCACTACCGTACTAACCAGAGATGACAAATACATCATTTTACCAAATTCGGATCTTACCAAAAACCAATTAATCAACTGGACTCACAGTGATTTGACCTCTAGATTTGACGTTTCTGTTGGAGTAGATTATAGCTCCAACGTAAACCAAGTAATGCAATTACTACACCAAGCCGTTACCGAACAAGAAGGCATTCTGCAAGACCCTAAACCCTTTGTTCGGTTTAATGAATTTGGAGATTCTTCCTTAAATTTTGCTATTTATTTTTGGTCTGAAGATGTTTTTAGAGTAGAAAATCGTAAAAGCGAACTCCGCATCAGAATTTTTGAATTATTCCAACAAAACAACATCACCATTCCGTTTCCGCAACGAGTGGTACACTTAAACCAATAAAAAATGGAAGAACAAATTCAGGAATACCTCTACAATCCAACCGTTGGAAAAATAGTAACACTTAGTGTCGGTGTAGCTCTAATTTGGTCTTTTATCAAAATAATTCAAAAAAGACTGCTCACAAAAATAAAAGATAACAGCAACCATTACAAAGCAAAAAAAATTAGTAGTTTTATTGGATATGTATTATCCATACTGTTACTCACCATTGTTTTTAGTGATAAATTAGGAGGCGTTACCGTTGCCCTAGGAGTTGCAGGAGCTGGAGTAGCCTTTGCTTTACAAGAAGTTATAGCTTCTTTTGCCGGTTGGCTAGCTATAATGCTTGGCGGATTTTATGACACTGGAGATCGGGTACAATTGGGTGGTATCAAAGGAGATGTAATGGATATTGGGGTATTAAGAACTACCATTATGGAAACCGGACAATGGGTTGATGGAGATCTCTACAATGGCCGTATTGTACTTATTGCCAATAGTTACGTATTCAAAGAGCCTGTTTTTAACTACTCTGGAGAATTCCCTTTTTTGTGGGACGAAATAAAAATTCCTATTCAGTACGGAAGTAATTACAAAAAAGCACAAGAAATAATTTTAAATGCAGGCAAAGCAGTTGCAGAAGAACTCCCAGCAACCTCTAAAGAAAAATGGCACTCTTTACAGAACAAATACCGCCTAGAAGAAGCTCAGACAAAACCAATGGTATCTTTGGTAGCCAATGATAATTGGGCAGAATATACTCTACGTTACGTGGTGGATTACAAAAAAAGAAGAGTTACCAAAACTATTTTATTTACCAAAATAATGACCGAGATAGACGCAACCAATGGGTTGGTAAAAATGGCCTCAGCAACCTTTCAGCTGGTTCAAGCACCCGATTTCAATATTAACATTAAAAAATAACTAATGGATTTTTTTCATCTTTTCTCAATACTTATTGTACTATCGGCAGGCTTTGCCTACATTAATTTTAGAGTTTTAAAATTACCCAATGCCATTGGACTGATGTTTGTTTCCTTAATTTTTTCTTTTTTTATACTACTTATTGGGTATTATTTTCCTGGCTTTAAAGAAAATGTTGCTTCCAAAATGAATAACATTAATTTTAGTGAATTATTACTCGAAGGCATGCTAAGTTTTATGCTTTTTGCGGGAGCAATACATATTAAATTTAAAGATTTAAATAATGAAAAACTCAGCATATTATTGTTCTCTACCATAAGTGTATTGATTAGTACCTTTGTTATTGGCTTTGCAAGTTATTATATACTAAACCTAATCGGAATTCCGGTAGAATTGATCCATGCCATGCTATTTGGAGCGTTAATATCTCCTACAGATCCCATTGCAGTACTAAGTATTTTAAAGAGCGCAGGAGTCAGTAAATCATTAGAGACCAAAATCGCTGGAGAATCTTTATTCAATGATGGTGTAGCGGTAGTGGTTTTTATAACCATCCTAAAGTTAGCCAAACCAGGAACTAATCTAGATATCAGTAGCATCTTACTGTTGTTTGGGCAAGAAGCCATAGGTGGTCTAATTTTAGGTATTGCCATTGGTTATATTGGATACAAACTCATAGCCAGTATTGATAACTACCAGGTAGAAGTACTAATCACCCTTGCCATTGTTATGGGTGGATACACTCTAGCACATTATACCCATGTTTCTGGACCATTAGCCATGGTTGCGGCAGGATTAATAACCGGTAATCAAGGTAAAAGTTTAGGAATGTCTGATGTAACTAGTGAATATATTGATAAATTCTGGGAATTAATTGACGAGATATTAAATGCTGTCTTATTTGTTTTAATAGGTTTAGAGCTGTTAATTATACAAACCAATCCAAAAATATTTATTGCTGCCGTAATCCTATTATTTGTAACCCTAATTACAAGATACATTTCTGTTTATATTCCTTCTATTGCAGTACGTCTAAAAGAACGAATCCACCAAAAAACATTGCTTATTTTGACTTGGGGTGGTTTAAGAGGCGGAATTTCTATTGCATTAGCCTTATCTATAGCGCCGGAATATAACAAAGATATATGGGTTACGATTACCTATGTGATTGTATGTTTTTCAATATTAGTACAAGGAATGACCATAGGAAAATTTGCCAAAAAAATGCAGTAAATTCTGTCTCAGAATAGCCAATTAAAACCAAAGCCTCTTTTTTACTTTCTATAAAAAAGGGGCTTATTTGTATCTAAATATCAAAGTGAATTTTAGTATTATTTTTGGTGTATCCAACCATGTAACACAAGTAGAGATTCAAAAATTAGTACAGAAAGGAATCCCAATCCAAATGCCAATCTATAGAGGAATCATACCACAATTGCCCGTTGCTAACCACCAATGGACTGTCCAAATTATTGGTATAAAGGGCGCCAGTTCCTAAACCTTGGGGCAATAAATTTTGTTTTAAAAAGGTCCATTGCGCAATAGCATTTAAACCAATATTGCTCTCTAAAGCAGAAGTAATCCACCACCCTATTTGGTGTTTTTCGGCTAAGGTTATCCACTCTTGTGTGCCTCTAAAACCACCTACAAAACTAGGTTTTAAAATAAGATATTGGGGCTTTATTTTGAGCAATAAAGCCTCCTTATCTTGGATCGTAAATACTCCAATTAGCTCTTCGTCTAAGGCTATAGGCAAAGGAGTGTTTTTGCACAACTCTGCCATAGTGTCAGTATGATTTTTAGCAATAGGCTGCTCTATACTATGTAGTTCTAAACCAGATAATTGTTCTAATTTACTTAAAGCATCACTAGTATCGAATGCACCGTTTGCATCTACTCTTATTTCTATCTGATTTGCCGTAAAGTTTTCTCGGATAAAGGCTATTAACTCCAGTTCTTTATCAAAATCTAGGGCACCAATTTTTAGTTTGATACAACGGAATCCATCTGCTAGTTTTTGTTGTATTTGTTGTTTCATAAATTGGGTATCTCCCATCCAAACCAATCCGTTGATTGCAATGGATTGGGTACCTTGCGAAAAGGCAGAAGGAAACAATAAAAAAGGCGTGTTGCTGGACCAGGATCGAAATGCCATTTCTACACCAAATTGTATGGATGGAAACTCTATCAAGGCTTCCCAAAGTGCTTTTTCGCCTAGGTGTATGTTTTGGCAGGTCCACGCTAATTTGGCTTCATAATCTGGTCTGTCATCGATACTCAAACCGCGTAACAAGCCACACTCGCCTATGGCTCTTTTGCCGTCTTTTTGTAGTTGTATAAACCAGGTTTCTTTTTGGACTAAAACTCCTCTGGAGGTTCCAGAGGGTTGTTTAAAATTTAGTATGTATTGGTGGTAGGTTGCTTTCACTATTTTTTTATTTAAACCTATGTGGCGGTGTGGTAAAATAGCATTTTGAGCGGTTGATTGTGTTAAACTAAAAACACCCAAAATACCATTGTGGGTTATTTTAGTAGTTTTAAAATTCTGTCAAAATCTTCGGTTGGTAATCCTGCATTTTTAAATATTTTAAAATCATTTTGGGTTTGTTCTGCCCAGCTTTGGGTACTGGTTACGTTTTGGTATTGGTAGGTTTTATGTAGCGCTTTGGCATTTTGGTATTGGTTGTTTAACAAGTAGGCATGGGCAAGACGTAGCTGAATTAGGAGTTCTGTGGGGTCTGCTTGCTGTCCTTGGTTTAAAAACTGGATGGCTTTGGCGTATTGTTTGGTCAAGATGTAATTGTAGCCTATGGCGCTATAATCTGATGTGTTTGCTTTTTGGGTGGCTATAATTTGGTGGTATTGGGCAATTGCGTTGCTGTAGTCTGCGTTTTTTTCAAAACGTTGTGCTGCTGCTCTAAGGGCATCGTTTTGGGTTTTGAGTGCACCGGTTTCTATAAAACAGTTCTCGCCAAAGGTTTTGTAATTTTTGGCTTGCTCGATGGGTAGTAGTTTTTGAAATTCTTGAAATTTGTATTTTTTTTCTATTTTTTCTTCGATGCAAATACAAAAATCATCCGAGTTTTGCATTTTTCTGGCCATTACCGAGGTTTTGCAGGATTGGATTATTGTTTTTCGGTTTTCTAAGGTCCAGCCTCGACTGGATTTGGTGTCTACCCAGGGTACTATTTCTAGAACTATTTTTTGGGACATAAACCAGTTGGAGCTTTCAAAGCCAAACCACAAATTGTTTTTGTTTGCTTGTATGCAACTGGATTGGTCCAAAACCAGACGCTTGGCATCTTTGCTTACGGGGGTTTCTTGGTGGTAGCAGGATTGGTCTGTGTTGCCGGTTTTTTGGTAGGATGTTGCTTGTTCTTTTTGAGTAAATAGAGCGTATTTGCATTTGTCTTGACCTGAAATTTTGGACATTAAAAATACGGCTCCTGCGGATCCTTGGCTGATGCCAGTGGGATCGGGTATGGCTTTTAGTAACGAAACTAAACTACTGGCTAGTTGTTGTTTGTCATCCAAAATGGTGATTCTGTAGAGGAGTTCTGTGGTTCCTACAGGAAGGTCTTCTACTTTAAAAAGTGCTCTCTCTCGGGCGGTGACTTGGATTTCTTGGGTGATGGACCGCTCTTTGTCCCAGTAGCCGTCTTGTTGTGCTTGTAGGGATTGCTGGAGCAAAAAAAGCCATAATAGGTAGTATATTTTTTTCACTTGGATGCTTTTGTTTAAATGGGTGGTTTAGCCCAGATGGTAGTGAAAATCCTTTGCTGCCAGGGTTTGGCAGTAAAGATTGTAACGTACAGCTGGAAATGGCTTCTAAATAATGAAATTGGTTTTTTGAGGATTTTTGTATTGGTTTTGGGGTGTTGCCACTGGGTTTATAGGCTGATGCTCTGCCCGATATCTAGCAGCATGAGGTCTTTTTGGGCGTCAAAAAAGGCTTTGATGGCTTGCTGGTGGTTGATTTTGATGTAATCAAAGGTGTCGTAATGGTATCCGAGAATTTTGTCACAGCCTACAAAATTGGAGGCTATTATGGCGTCTTGGATGTCCATGGTAAAGTTGTTGCCTATGGGTAGAACGGCTAGGTCTAACTTGGTGCGCATGGGGATTAATTGCATGTCCATGCTTAGGGCGGTATCTCCGGCTAGGTAGATGTTTTTGTGTTCACCTTCGATAACAAAACCGCCTGGATTGCCTCCGTAGGTTCCGTCTGGAAAGGAGCTGGAGTGGATGGCGTTGACAAATTTTAGTTTTCCGAAATCAAAATCCCAACTTCCTCCGTGGTTCATGGGGTGGGTTGTATATCCTTTGGCGCTATAATAGGCGGCTATTTCGGCATTGGATACTATAGTGGCATTGGTACGCTTGGCAATGGTTTCGACGTCTTGAATGTGGTCTGCGTGGGCATGGGTCAGTAATATATAGTCTGCTTTTATTGCGGCTATATCTATGGATGCTGCTAAGGGATTTTGGGATATAAAGGGATCTACTAGTAGGTGTTTTTGGCCTACTTCTATGCCTAAGGAGGCGTGTCCGTAATAGGTGATTTTCATGTGGTATGGTTTTATATGGGATTTATCTGCCTCCTAAGAAGGTGTTTACTATAATGTCTGAAATAAAATACACCATGCTCAAGGCAAGTAGTATGGAGAGTGCAAAGGTGCTTAGGGCTAGTTTTTTTAATTCTGGGTCTAATGCTTTTGGATCTTGGTTTTTATAGACGGTTATCAGGTGCTTGGTTAGTGGCAAGTAGGCTAGTAAAAACAGATACTGATCTAACTGAAAATGGCTTAATAGGGCAAAAAGCAATACCAATACCATGGCAGTGCTTATTAAGAAATAGTGGTATATTTTGGCTTTTTGACCGCCCATTTGTACCACTAAGGTATTTTTTGCTGCAGCTCTATCCGAGGCTTCGTCTCGCATGTTGTTTAGGTTTAGAACTCCTACACTCAATAAACCTATGGCGGTTGCGGGCATAAAAAGTGCTGGATCTAGTTGTTGGGCATACAAAAAATGTACTCCAAGGGTGCTCACTAGTCCAAAAAACACAAATACAAATAGGTCTCCAAATCCTTTGTAGCCATAAGCAGACGTACCAACTGTGTACCGAATTGCAGAGCCTATAGCCAACACGGTCAAAAACAGGTAAAATAGAGAGTAATAGAACTGGCTGTTTCCGAAGGCATAATAGATCAGCAATACTGCCGAGAGTAAGGTTAGTGCCGCGGTGAGTACAATGGCGCGTTTCATGGCTGCTGGCGTTATAACACCACTCTGTATGGCGCGCGCTGGTCCTACTCTACTGGCGTTATCTGTGCCTTTAATTCCGTCTCCGTAATCATTTGCAAAATTGGATAGTATTTGTAATCCAAGGGTGGTGAGTAGTGCAAAACCAAAGATGTTCCAGTTAAAAACTTCTGTGGGGGTTAATATAGTATCTGTGGGGTGCGCTAGGGCATAAATGCTCCCTACGATAATGCCAGAAACAGATAAGGGTAAGGTTCTTAATCGTGCTGCTTCAATCCAATGTTTCATTTTAAGGTATTTATTGATTAGTATTCTGCTTTTTTTGTTTTACATCCAATTGCTATTTGTTGTTTCAACGGTATACAACCAAAGGTTAACTTGTGCTTGTATGGTGCTGAAATTGCCTAATTGAAAAGACAATGTACCTCCTGCGGTATGTATCGTTATGGATCCAATATTTGCTTTTTTGTGCCAAAAAAACTGGGTGGTGGTTATGGCTTGTATTTTTTTGGGCTCTAGGATGGTGGTAGCCACATCCCAAGCGCCGCTTTGTTTGATTATAAAAGCATCTGTTATATAAAGTCTGTTGTTTTTAAATCCAAAAAACAACAGAATACTGCCTAGTACAGCAAAACCTACTGCAGCAAACCAGTATCTCGAAAATGTGGGATCGATGTAGGTTATCCATACTAAATAACCCATAAGAGGTACCAACAAGTAGACAAAAACAGAAAAAACTAATTTTCGGTAATTGGGTCTTAAAACCAATCCTTTGGTAGGCAAGGTATTGTATATTAGTTCTAGAACTGTTTGTTTTTCGGTTTCGTTACAGCCCGGAATTTCGATATGGTCCTTTTTTTGTTGATTTTGCGTACTGCTGGCTTGTTTAATTTTAAGCTCCAGAATATGCATTTTTTTCTGAAAATAATTTCTGGTGATGGTGACCAACTGTACTTTTTCTGGTTGGATAAGGGTACTTTTGGTGTTCCATAATCCATAGGAGAGCAACAAAGAATCTTTCTGTTTGGTTATGGTATACCGGTAATATTGAAAAACTACTCGTAGGGTATTGATTAGTAAAACTAAAACAAAAAGCAGTACCAATCCGGTAATAAGCATAGAACTTTGTGTAAACCAAGTGTTAATCTGTTGGTTTTGTGCCTCCAAATCGGATTCCGAAATCACGTTGCGGAGCGTGTCATAGACGGATACCAAAAAAGCCAAAATTAAACCAAAGGTTCGTACATAATTAGAGGTGATCCCAACTTTTAATAAACTCCAGAAACTAATTTTTAGAAACCATTTTGAGGCTATGGCTTCTTCTGGATTGGGATCCAAAGCATCTTCAGGGGAGGCAATAGTTAGCTCTTTTTTGTTTTTTAATAATTTTGCTCTTAGTGCGGTTGCTACTTCATGAGAGATGGCTTTTATCTGGACTTCTTTTTGGGCGCTTCCGGCGGTATCTACATTAATTTCATATACCTGAACCAAACGTTGCAAAAAGGATTGGTTGATGGTTACTTGCTGTATTTTATCTAATTGAATGCTTGTTTTGGTTTTGTTAAAAACACCCTCCTGGACTACAAATGCGTTATTGGGGGTGTCTAAAAAAAAACTAAAGTGCAGGTACCTCAAATATGCCGTTAGTGCTATAACCATCAAAACCAAAAAAAAGCCTAACCAGAGGTAGGTTTTATTTAAGGTATTGGTTTTAAAAAGATAGAGTACTATTACTGGCCCCAAAGCTCTTAGCCAACGTTGTAGACTATTTAGGAACAAGATCAAAATACCCAATGCGGACTGCCGCTGTGGTTGGCTAAATGGTGGTTCCATTAGAGTTTGTTTTGAATTTTGCCCATCAGTAATTGTTTAATACCCGCAGCTTGTTCTTTGGCAATACCCGGAATTGCAATATCACTAGAGCTTCCGCCAGCGGTATAGAGCGCAACGGTAGCCAAGCCAAAAAAACGAGCTATAAAACCTTCTTGCAACGCCACATGCTGGACTCGGTTGTACGGAATTACAATGGTATTGGTAGCCAAAATACCGTTTTTAAAAATCACGTCATGGGTTCTAAATGCAAATGCTTTTTTTTGAGCGCTTAGGTTTGAAATTCCCAGTACCAATACGCACAACAAGCCATAAAGTAGAGCAATAGTTGTGCTATAAATCTGTAATTCTGGTTGGTAATATAGCAAACACCCCAATCCGAGACCCAAAACCAAAAACGTTATAATAATAGAAATGGTAACTACTTTCCAATATTGTGGGTCCAATTTAGATAACACAACGGTTTCTAATTTAGGTAATTCTGTTTTGTCTATTACTTCATTGGTAAAATGCATCTTTTTTTTATTTAATTTTTAAGGCAACCATTTTTTTTCAAAATTAGGCTTGCGTTTTTCTAAAAAGGCATTCCTTCCTTCTTTGGCTTCTTCGGTCATGTAAGCCAAACGAGTTGCTTCGCCAGCAAAAACTTGTTGTCCTACCATACCATCATCGGTAAGGTTCATGGCAAATTTTAGCATTTTTATAGCCATCGGAGATTTGCCCAAAATTTCTTGCGCCCATGCATAAGCAGTGTCTTCTAATTCAGCATGCGGAATAACTGCATTTACCATACCCATATCCATGGCTTCTTGAGCAGAATAGTTCCTTCCTAAAAAGAAAATTTCTCTGGCTTTTTTTTGACCTACCATTTTAGCCAAATACGCGGAGCCATAACCGCCATCAAAGCTAGTTACGTCTGCATCCGTTTGCTTAAAGATCGCGTGTTCTTTGCTGGCCAAGGTCATATCACAAACTACATGCAAACTATGCCCACCACCAACTGCCCAACCCGGAACTACGGCAATAACAACTTTGGGCATAAACCGAATAAGACGTTGTACCTCTAATATATTCAAACGGTGCTGGCCATCATCGCCCACATATCCTTGGTGGCCTCGTGCATTTTGATCCCCACCGCTACAAAAAGAATAGATCCCGTCTTTTGAGGAAGGCCCCTCCGCAGATAGCAAAACAACCCCAATAGAAGTATCCTCTTGGGCATCATAAAAAGCTTGGTACAATTCGGCGGTAGTTTTGGGTCTAAATGCATTACGTACCTCGGGTCTGTTAAAAGCAATACGCGCAACTCCATTGCATTTTTTGTAGGTTATATCTTCAAATTCTCGAGCAGTTATCCAATCCATGATAGGTATTTTAAATTTATAGCGTAAAAATAAATCATTTTTTAGACTTTATACCATTTCGGCATACCCAAACCAAAAGTATTGTAGTTATTATGGGATTTAGTTGGTATGTAGTTCCGTAATTTTAAATATATCTTAAGGTATTTTTAGCATATAAATCTTTGGGCAAAACAAGTCCCAAAAAACGTTATTAAGAACATTACAAACCAAAAGAAGACTAACCCCAGCAGGATTAGTCTTCTTTTTTTATAGGTACTACAACGCTATAACTACTCCTTAATTAAGTAAATACCGTCTTCTTTGATTTCAATAATTTTTTCTCGGTACAAGGCACCAACAGCCTTTTTAAAGGTTTTTTTGCTCATTTTTAAAACCGTTTTAATATCCTCGGGATGCGAATTATCAGTAAGACGCAAAAAACCACGGCTGGCACGTAATTCTGCCAAAATCTTCTCTGCATTAGGCTCAATACTTTGATAGCCTTGTATTTGTAACGAAACATCAATCTTGTTATCCGGACGAATATTTTTAATATACCCACGCATACGGTCTCCGGTGCGTATGGCATCATCATAAACCTCATCTTTGTATAACAATCCTTTATGGCACTCATTGACAATCACATTAATCCCTAAGTCAGTAATGTGAGATACGATCAACGCAACTTCTTCCCCTTGCTCCACGGTAAGGGCATCATTTTTTAAAAACTGATTCGTCTTGCTTGATGCCACCAAACGATTGGTTTTTTCATCCATGTATAGATAAACCAAGTAACGCTTTCCTTTTTCCATAGGGCGGGCTTGTTCCTTAAAGGGAACCAAAATATCTTTTTCCATACCCCAATCCATAAAAGCACCTATTTGATTGGTATAATTAACACGCAAAAGCGCAAATTCATTCAATAAAATATAAGGCTCTAAAGTAGTTGCAACTGGACGTTCCTCATGATCTAGATACACAAAAACAACCAACTCCTCTCCTATTTCAAAGGCATTAGGAACGTATTTATTAGGCAACAAAATATCCTGAATTCCTTCTGGATCTTCATCTGGATTTCCTAAAAACAACCCAACTTTGGTGTCTCTTAAAATGGTGAGCGTATTGTATTTTCCTATTTCAATCATATTCTTTCAATTTCTAAGGCACAAAGGTACGAACTTTGAAAATAAGAATCCCACACTACCTTATAATTACTAGCTATTTTGTTTTACAATTATTGCAAGCATTTTATTATATAGCGCTACAATTATCTACCTTGCCTAAAATTTAAAGCCTATTTGATGAGTAGAATGTCGTATTTAAAATTGATATTAATTTTAGGATCCCTTACTGCACTTGGTCCCTTTTCAATAGATATGTATTTGCCCGGTTTTTCGAGCATTGCCAAAGATTTAAACACCACCGTTGCCAAGGTCGCCATGACCTTATCTAGCTATTTTATAGGGATTTCGGCTGGACAATTACTTTATGGCCCATTATTGGATCGTTTTGGAAGAAAAAAACCGTTGTTTTTAGGTCTTGTGGTCTATATATTGGCTTCTTTAGGCTGTGTTTTTGTGACAGATATTGATACTTTTATAGGATTGCGCTTTATACAAGCTGTGGGCAGTTGTGCTGCAACAGTTGCCTCTGTTGCAATGGTAAGAGATTTATTTGCCGTAAGAGAAATACCCAAAGTACTCTCATTATTGATGTTGGTAGTTGGGTTGTCTCCAATGCTTGCTCCAGCGGTTGGAGGATATGTAACTGCTTATTACAGCTGGCATACGGTGTTTTTTATTTTAATGTGTATTGGCATATTGGTTTTAATTGCTGCTCAGTTTGGTTTGCCCAGCACCTATGCTCCAGATGATTCTATTTCGTTAAAACCAAAGCCTATAATTGCTAATTTTTTGACGGTTCTCAAAGAGCCTCAATTTTATACCTATGCTTTAACGGGTGCTATTTCTTTTTCGGGACTTTTTACGTATGTAGCGGCTTCTCCGGTGTTGTTTATGACTATTTTTAGGGTAGATCCCAAAACCTATGGTTGGATATTTGCATTCATGTCTCTGAGTTTTATACTCGCTAGTCAGCTTAATTCTGTATTGCTTAAACGCTTTAGCAGCGAAAAATTAATTTATGGCGCTTTGCTTACTCAATCCATAATTGTTATTGTGTTTTTGATTGCCGCCATGAATGATCTTTTAGAACTTTACGAAACCATACTTTTGTTATTTTTGTTTTTGGCTTGTTTAGGAATTTCTAATCCCAATACCGCTGGATTAACGCTGGCTCCCTTTGTCAAAAATGCCGGAAGTGCATCGGCACTCATGGGAGCTATACAATTGGGCTTAGGCGCACTTGCTTCTTTTGCTGTGGGTGTTTTTTTAAAAGATACTGTATTGCCTATGGTGGTACTTCTTTTTGTATCCACTCTAACGGCTTTTTTGGTATTGAATATTGCAAAACCAAAAATAAAAACAAAATATTAAGCCTCTGGATTATTGGGCGTACGGGTGTTTTTATTCTTTTTTTCGGGCCTTATAATCATCCGTAAGGATTGGTCTTTGGCAAAATAAGCAATAGTCCAATTATAAAAAGTTTGAAAGCGATTTCGATAAGTAATCAACGAAATAAGGTGTACAAACAACCATATAGCCCAGGCAATAAAACCTTTAAAATGCATTTTGGGTTTAGGCAAATCTACTACCGCTTTATTTTTGCCAATTATGGCCATTGCACCTTTGTCCTTGTATTTAAAAGGTAGTAGAGGTTTGTTGTTTTGCAAGAGTTTAAAATTTTTGGCCAAATTAAGACCTTGCTGAATGGCTACTTGTGCTACTTGTGGATGTCCTTGCGGAAAAGCGGTATCATTGCGTTGCAAACAGGTATCTCCAATGGCATAAATACAATCTGTTGCGTTTACTTTATTGTAGGGATCGGTTAGCATTCTTTTGCCTTGGGCATAACTCTCAGCCGGAATTCCTTCAAAGGTTATTGCCGAAACTCCTGCCGCCCATATTAGATTTTTGGTCTGAATGGTTTGTCCATTGGATAAAAATACGGTATCCTGTTCGTAGTTTACTACTCTGTTGTTTAGTTTAACCACTACTCCCAAACTAGTCAAGGCCTCTAAGGTATCTTTTTGAGAATCTTTGCTCATGGGGGCTAATAATACTGGTCCTCCATCTACCAAATAAATATTACTGGCTGCTGTGGCTAACTCTGGATATTCTTTGAGAATGATACTTTTTTTCATCTCGGCAAACATTCCGGATACTTCTACTCCTGTAGGGCCGCCTCCAGCAACTACAATGGTCAATAGTTTGCGTCTCTCTCTGGTATCTTTGCAAATTGCCGCTTTTTCTAAGTTTTTTAGAATGGTATTTCGCATTGCAATAGCATCATTGAGCGTTTTCATCGGAATGGCATTTTTTTTGACATTCTCCATACCAAAATAACTTGTTTCTGCTCCGGTTGCAAAAACCAAGTAATCGTAATGCAACGTACCGTTATCAAGAATAATTTTTTTTTGCTCCGGAATTACTTTTTTTAATTCTCCTAATCTAAATTGTAAGTTTTTTTTTCCGGCAAAAAATTTCCTAAACGGATAGCTAATACTCGAGGGCTCCAAATAAGCTGTGGCCACTTGGTAAATTAATGGTGGAAAAAAATTGTAATTATTCTTGTCTACTAAAGTAACTTGAATGCCTTTTTGATTCAATAATTCTTTTGCGAGGTTCAAACCGGCAAACCCACCCCCTATGATAACAATATCCATATAGTTCTGATTTAATTTTTGAAATGCGAACTATAAATGTACCGCAATTATATGGGCTGCTGAAATAGAAATTATTAAAAAAGGGTTAAAAGTTTTCTTATAAAAATAGTTGTAAAAAATTGGTTGCAGTTATTCAGAAATTCAGCCAGCAACCATATACAAACAAAAAACCATTGCTTTGCTGTTAGTACTTACAATGCAATGGTTTTATTTTGTAAAAACAGTGTTTTATTACTGTTTTTTTTGTCTTTTTACCGGTTTTTCTGTGGGTTCGTTTTTGTTTTGTAACAGGTAGTTGGCCAATAGCTTTTCGATCAATTCGTCTTTGGTTAGGTGATGAAATACCGTTTTTATTTTGGTTTTCAATTCGGCATCTACATCGTGGTTGGGCTTGGTTTTGAATATTTGTTTAGCCCACAATAAGGTATTGTTATCTTCTATGCTGGATGTGCTTGGTTTTTTGAATTGGGTAAATTTAATCCCTAATTCTTTCTCAAAATCAGCTATTTCTTTTTCTTCTTCGGGTTGTAAAACAGTCAAAGATAGTCCCTTTGCTCCTGCTCTGGCTGTTCTACCAGAACGGTGTACATAAGCTTCATAGGCATCGGGTAAATGGTAGTTTACTACATACGAGATTTCTTTTACATCAATACCTCTAGCTGCAAGATCTGTAGCGACTAATATATTGATGTGTCCTTCGCGAAATTGCTCCATGATACGGTCCCGGATTCCTTGTGATAAACTCCCGTGTAGGGCTCCAGAAGAAAAACGGTTGATGGCCAAGTTTTTGGCTAGTTTGTTTACAGCTGCTTTGGTCTTGCAAAAGAGGATTCCGCGTTCGCCTTCTCTGGAGTTCAAGAAATGCATTAAAACATCTAATTTTTCGATAGGATCCACTACAATATATTGGTGATCGATGCCTTGATTTCCTACTGTTTCCATGTTGGCGCTTACTTGCACTACATTTTTGTTCAGGTAGTTTTGTACTAGTTGCTTGATGGTTCCGGGCAAGGTTGCCGAGAATAAAAAAGTACGGTGTTCTTTGGGTAGTTCGGCTACGATTTGGTCTAGGCTTTCTTTTAAGATAGAAACCATTTCATCGGCTTCGTCTAGAATTAGAAAGTTCGTTTGTTTTAGGTGGATTGCTTTGCGTTGTATCAAATCAATCAAACGTCCTGGTGTTGCCACTACGATATGTGTAGGGTCTGCTAGGCGCTCTATTTGTGGTTTGATGGGAATTCCGCCACAGCTTGCTGCAATGGAAACTTGGGGTACATACTTGGCAAAATCGTTTAGGTTTTTAAATATCTGCTGTCCGAGTTCTCTGGTTGGAACCAAAATTATGGCTTGGACATGCGTTGCATCGGTGTCTATTAGTTGCAAAAGTGGCAATCCAAAAGCAGCGGTCTTTCCGGTTCCTGTTTTGGCAAGTCCTACTAAATCGGTGTTGTTGGCTATTAATAGCGGAATTGCTTTTTGTTGGATTTCTGTGGGCGTAACAATTTTCAAATCGGTGAGCGCTTTTAAAATTGGGGCCGAGATTCCTAAGTCTGAGAATTGTTGGGACATGGTTTTGGAGGTGTTATTTTATAAAAAATAGTGTAGTATGTGGATTTTTTAGCCCTGATGGAAACGATATCCTCTTGTGGCGGGGTTCGCCACAAGAGATAAAGTGTACAGCAGGAAAGGGCTCCTTGTTTTACTCTTCGTCATCGGGTTCGTTCATGATTTTTTCACGATATTTTTTGCCGATTAGTAGGGTCATTTTTAATTTGTAATCGTCTATTAGCCATTCGCGGTAGTTTTTGCTGCACTGGCTCAGGCATTTGGAGTACCGTTTGATGCGGCAATCAATATCGTCGTCTAGTTCTTTGGATAACGATTTTGCTTCTTGCAGGGTTTCGGTATTGTCTACGCACATGGCGGCGTGTTGTTCTAGTGATTTTTCTAGAACTACTTTGGAGCGTAGGTTTTGGGCAATGGCTAGTTTGTGTTCTTCATCTACGTCAAAGGCTACTTCGGCTGTTTTGCTGAATTTGGCTCGTAGTTCTGGTGGCATGCTGTATTTAAAATACAGTTCGATCTCGGTGTCGTCTCTTAGGTTTTCTAAATAAAACTCTGGAGATTTAAAGATGTGTTGCCAGTTTACGGGTTCGCTCCATAGTCCAAATCTAGCGGCATTGTTCCCTAGATCAATTACGGTAAATAGATCTTTGTTGGGTAGTTTTCTGGACCCACGACCAATCATTTGGTAGTAGAGTGTCAGGGATTTGGTGGCTCGGTTTAGTATAATGGTTTCTACGGTGGGCTCATCAAATCCTGTGGTAAGTATTCCTACGGAGGTTAGAATGGCGTCTTGGGTATGTTTGAACCAGTGCAGGATTTCTTTTCTTTCTTCGGTGCTACTGGTGTTGTCTAAATGCCGAATGGGGTATCCTGCTTCTCTAAAGGTTTCGTAAACGTATAGAGAGGTGTTGATTCCGTTGTTAAAAATTAGGGTTTTTTTGCCTAAGGATTTCTCGGTGTAGGCATGCAATAGTTTTTCTTGCATGGCCATGTTGGTGTACAAATCATCGGATGATTTTACGGTATAATCTCCATTGATCCCTACCTTTAATGAGGTTAAACCTACGTCATAGCTATAGGTGACGGCTTTGGCCAAAAAACCATTGTCGATCAAAGAACTAATGGTATCTCCTACTATTAATTCGTCATAACTCTGATGCATGGGTAGTTTTATATTGGAGCTCAAAGGGGTTGCGGTAACTCCTAATATAAAGGCGTTCTTGAAGGAACTCAATAGTTTTCTAAAAGAGTTGTAATGGGCCTCATCAATGATCACTAAACCAATGTTGTCTAGGTGCAGTTTTTCGTCATTGATACGGTTTTTGAGGGTTTCTACCATGGCTACAAAACAAGAATATTCGTTTTGATCTGGGAGTTCTTTGACCTTGCTGTTGATGATTTTATTTTTTACATCAAACCCTTTTAGCATTTTGGAGGTTTGTTTGCATAACTCAATCCTATGGGTTAAGACTACTACTTTTTTATCGTTTTGGGATAAGTAGCGGCGTACAATTTCAGAAAAAATCACAGTTTTACCCCCACCTGTAGGAAGCTGGTATAATAAATGATGTTGTTTGGGGGCATTGTCTATACGTTCAAAAATGGCGTCAATATCCTGTTGTTGGTACGTATAAAGTTGTTTTTTGGCTTCTTTTTTGTCTTCTTTTTCTATTTCTATAGTATTTTCAAACATTTTTTTTGTTGGGTTTTTGCAAAAATACACCTAAAAAACAGTTTTTCTATAAAAATTTTGACAAAATATAATAGGATGTTTAAATAAATTTGATTTATGGCTTTTTTGTAGGTTAAATCCTTTCCATAATGGCTTCTAACTGGAATTGGTTTTGCCATTTTTGGGCAACAACCTCTTGAAAAATGGTATTAATCCTTGATTCAAAGTCTTTTAGAACACCATTTGCAACGGCATAATGCACGGCTTGCTCAAAGGAGTTGCCCATACTTTTGTAAAAAAGGGGCTGTTTGATGGGATTCTCTGAGGCAAAGGTTTGGGCTATCTCTAGGTTATAAAGCATAATATCCATCACTATATAGGGGTCTACGCCTAATAAAAGGAAGTGCTTGATGGTGTTTTGAGCTACTGAACGCCGCATTTTGGGCTTTTTTTTTCTGGAACTGGTTTGCAATGGGTAGTATTCTTGGCTGATTTTGAGCTTGGCTTGTTGCAATAAACTGGCTTCTTTGGGATCAAAAACAAAGTCATAGTATACCTTAACGGGACCAAATTTTTCATACAAGGCTATTATTTGGTCTTTTAGTTGGTCTTGGTTTAGTTGGTCTAAATATTTTTTTAAATCGCGTTTGCTCATAATTTTGTTTTTATGCGTGTACAAAAGTAAATTACTTTGCTCAAGAATACGGTTATAATCAAGGATAATACTTAATTTTGTGTTTTTTGAACCTTAAAAAATTACCATGCTCCGAATTTTTAAAATTACCGCTATTCTGGAAGGAATTTCCTATCTAGCCTTGTTCTGTAACATGCTTTTTATTAAACCATCGTATTTTGAATTGTACCACAGTTTATTGTATCCCATTGGTATGAGTCATGGGGTGTTGTTTATAGGGTATGTACTGTTGGCCTTTTTGTTGAAAAATAAAATGCGATGGTCATTATCTACTTTTGGGATTATTTTATTGGCCTCTTTGGTTCCTCTAGGGACTTTTTATGTAGACTATAAATATTTAAGAAATGTTTAAATTTATCGAAAAAGTATTTGGTTTTTTGTATCCTATATTTAGGAAATGGGGAATGGGATACAATTTTTCGTCTTATTTGAGTTTAATCCTAAACATTGCCTTGTTGTGCTTGCTGGCATACAGTATTTATGTGGTTTTTAGACTTGTTTTGGTCACTATCATTGTATTTGTTGCACAGCGTACCCACACCCAGTTTGATGATTTTTTGGTGAGTAATAAAACCGCCAAATATATTGCGCATTTAATTCCGCTGCTTTTTATTTATAAATCCGTGCCCGTTATTCTGGATAAATTTGAATATTGGGAAGGTGTTTTTGGCAAACTAGTTGGTATTTATATTGTATTTCTGGTTTTGTGGATTATCCGAACGGTATTTAATGCCCTACGGGATTATTTGAAACAAAAGCCACGATATAGTGACAAACCTATTGATAGCTTTATTCAGGTAATCATGATCGTGCTCTGGATAGTGGGTGTAATCGTTATTATATCCAAGCTATTTGATTTTGAGTTTAAAGAATTATTAACCACCTTAGGAGCCGTATCTGCTTTAATTATTTTGATATTTAGAGATATTATTCTGGGTTTTGTGGCCAGCGTACAGGTTTCTATCAATGATATGATCCGTATTGGAGACTGGATCACTATGGACAAATTTGGTGCCGATGGAGACGTTATCGAAATCAATTTGACCACCGTAAAGGTGCGTAACTTTGACAACACTACCACTACAATTCCAACCTATAGTTTGAGTTCGGATTCTTTTCAAAACTGGAGAGGCATGCTCAAATCAGACGGCAGACGAATCAAGAGACATGTTTTAATTAAAAGCAGTACTATTCGTTTTTTGACCGATACGGAACTAAATAATCTCAAAAAAATTAACCTTATAAGTGCCTATATTAGTACCCGAAAAACGGAAATTGACAAATACAATACAGACCACAAAATAGACAAATCCTTGGCCATAAATGGACGCAACATGACCAATTTAGGATTGTTTAGAAAATACATTACACAATATTTGCGCAATCATCCGGCATTAAATCAAGAAATGCTCCTAATGTGCAGGCAATTACAATCTACTTCCCATGGGGTGCCTATTGAGATTTATGTTTTTTCTAGCGATAAAAGATGGGAAAACTATGAGTATGTAATGTCGGATATTTTTGACCATATCTTTGCTTGTGTAGCTTATTTTGATTTAGAAATTTTTGAGCTCCCCTCTAAAGGCAACTTGGTAGACTAAAACAGTACTAAATAAAGGTATTAAATTTGCAAACCGAATATTTTTTTTTAGAATTTAATACCCCGAAAAAGAGGTTAGCAAGTATAATTTCTTTAATTTTAAAGAAAAAAAGATGACCAATCGAGCTGCTTTTATAAAAGAATTTAGAACTGAAACCATTGGGTCCGTTAGCGATCAATCGTCCAAAGAAGAACAATTTCAAAATCAAGTTCTTCGGCCTATCTTAAAACTACAGAACGAATTATTTATAGCTTCATTTGCTAATTATATTGCCAAAAACAAAGCCGATTTTGCTAATTATACTTTAGATAAAAAAAATAATTTTATAGAAAACAGCATTCAAAAAGACACCAAATACCGCAACACGCTAAAAGGAATGGTTGTGGGATGGTTCACTCTAGAAGAGTACCAAATATACGCCAACAACTCCTCTAACATTAACAAACGCATGATGCGCATGTTACAGGAGCGTCTAAAAAGTCAAATAGAGCTGTTGTAATAAACTACTTACCTAAAATAAAAAACGGTTTGCATTAATTTTGAACTAATGCAAACCGTTTTTGTTATTTATCGTGTTGCAGCCACAAATTTGCATACAAAACAGGACAAATTTGCTGCATGGTTTGTGGGTTTTCAATATTCCAAGAAAATTTTAAAATAGGATAATTTTCGTCATTTGTGGTAAAAGTCTCGTAATCAATAAAATTAAATAATTCTTTTTGGGTAGTGTTTTTAAAAGCATTTACAGCAACATACCAAAACCCTTCAAATTCGTATTCTTTTTTTTCTTTATCGAGCACTGCAAGCAAAGAGTCTGGGTTGGCTTTGGCATCATAAAAAACTTTTTTTCCTCTGGATAGCAACCAACATCTAAAATATTCAAAACCTCCATCCGAACATCCATGATTTATAATATAAGCCGCACACCACAACTCTGAATTATAGGTATCATAAAGCAATTGATCGGTTCTTAATCTAAATCCGATAATTTCTTCAGGAGTTAGTTTTTCAAGTTGGGATACCAAAAACAATTCTTGATCTTCTTGGTTGGATGTTTCTTTTAAGGAAGCAGCAATTATATTCCAATAGTGCGCTTCTTCTAACATTTTATTGGTTTTAGACACCGTCAAGGAATCTGGCTCAAAACAAGGGTCTGTAGCAATTGCATTACTGCTATAGAGGGCATTATTCGTTGCTGGGACTGCTTTTTTTTGTGCTAAAGTAGTGGTGTTTATTGCCAGAATACACCCCACTAAAATGGGAATTATTTTTTTCATAAGTCAACTAATCTATACCCTAATTTGGTCGTATTACGAAACAAAAGTAGCGCAAATTATTCGGTAATTTCGTGCCCTTTTATATAAAAATTAGAATCTATTTGTAATTTAAAGTTCTGGGTTGAATGGGCTACTTTGTTCCAGTTAGTAGTCGGATACAACCATTTTTCTTGATCCTGGAGCGTTATTTTTACAGGCATATTAAAATTGGTCACACAATTGGACCAGCGGTAATTTAATTGGTTTTGTTTCCAAAAGTATTCTAGAACTGGAATTTTAATTCCTCTTAAATATTGGTCAAAAACTGGAGTCAAATCTATGGCAGCAGCGGTACTGATATAATCCTCAATTTGTTTGCTGGTTACGGTTTGGTGGTAAAAGCTACGGTTTAATCCTCTTAAAATAGTACGCCACTTTTGGTCATTATTGACTAGTTGTCTAATGGTATGCAGCATATTAGCTCCTTTAAAATACATATCTCCAGATCCTTCGTGATTGACGTTCAGTTGTCCAATAATGGGTTTGTCATTGGCTATGTTTTTTCTGAGACCACGCACGTATTGATAACCGGCTTCTTTGCCATAGTGGTACTCTACAAAAAGGCTCTCTGAATAATTGGTAAAACTCTCATGGATCCACATATCGGCAATATCTTTGTAAGTAATGCTGTTAGCAAACCACTCGTGTCCAGACTCATGAATAATAATAAAATCAAAGGTAAGCCCCCAACCGCTGCCGCTCAAATCCCGACCGAGATAGCCGTTCTTGTAGCCATTTCCATAAGTTACAGCGCTTTGGTGTTCCATGCCTAGATAGGGCGCCTCTACCAATTTATAACTATCTTCGTAAAAAGGATACGGCCCAAACCAATATTCAAAGGCTTTTAGCATTCTAGAGACATCTTTGAATTGTTTTATGGCTTTGGTCAAATTATCTCTCAAAACATAGTAGTTGCAATCCAAAATCCCTTTTTCGCCTTGGTATTTTTCTGAAAACAAAACATAATCCCCTATGTTTATAGCAACGCCATAATTATTAATCGGATTGGTTACAACCCAAGTATAGGTCTTGGTTGCGTCTTTTAGTTTTTGAACGCTTTGCAAGCGACCGTTAGAAACATTCATTACATCCTCAGGAACATTTACACGTATAGTCATGTTTTCAACTTCATCATACATATGGTCTTTGTTAGGCCACCAAACACTAGCCCCCAGACCTTGACAAGAAGACGCAATAAACGGCTTTCCGTTGGCATCTTTTTTCCAAGTAATTCCGCCATCCCAAGGTGGGTTTACGGCTACTTTTGGTTTTCCGGTATAAAAAACAACTAATTCTCTAATGCTACCAACTTGCTGTAGCGAAGCTAGGTTTACCCAAAAAACATTTCCTTCTCTGGTATACTCCAAAGACACACCATCTTGCGTGATTTTGGTAATTTCCATTGGATACTGCAAATCTATTTGCATTTTGTGGTGTGCCGTTAGTACTTGGTACACTATCGTATTGGAACCAGTGATGGTACTATCTGCAGGATGTACTTTTATATCTAGATGGTACTTTTTTACATCCCACCAAGCACGTTCTTTGGTAATGCTCCCTCTAAGGGTATCTTGCCTGGTAAATGCTACTTGGGATGTTTTTAGTAACCCCTGTGCCAATACAACATTAGCAGTCAAAAAGGCAATCAAAAAGAAGTATCGGTTGTTTTTCATGGATTACAATCTTAAACTATTTTGTTTTTAATGGGTTTGACGCTTTAAAAACACTATAGATTTTCTGCAAATTTAGTCAGCAAATGGACTCCATATGCCGTGGCGTGCTTGCTTTTGGCAAATTCATCATTTCCGTATGCAACTCCTGCAATATCCAAATGAGCCCAAGCAGGGTGTTTTTGAGTAAAATATTCTAAAAACTTTGCTGCTGTAATAGCTCCTGCCATTGGTTTGCCACTATAGTTGCGTACATCTGCAATTTCGCTGGTTATATCTGTATCATAGGCCTCCCACAATGGCAACGGCCACATGCGCTCCCCAATGCTGTCTCCTGCTTGTTGCAGGCTTGCCGAAACTAAAGAATTGTTTGTAAACAAGGCGGCACATTCGTGCCCAAATGTACCTATGCTGCTTCCGGTTAGTGTGGCAATGTCTACCACATAATCCGGATGGAAGTTTTTAATCAAATACGATAATCCATCAGCCAACAGCAATCGGCCTTCAGCATCTGTATCTATAATTTCGATAGAATTACCGCTGTAGCTCTTGATAACATCACTAGGCAAAAAAGACGTGCTACTCACTGCGTTTTCTGCACAAGGCACAACAGCTGTAACGCGTATTGGTACTTGCAAATCTGCAATTAGTTGCATGGCACCAAAAACAGCAGCAGCACCAGCCATATCACTCTTCATGTCTAGCATTCCAGCAGTTTTAATATTCAAGCCACCAGTGTCAAAGGTTACCCCTTTGCCTACAAGTCCTAGGTGTTGGAGGTTTGGAGCTGCTGTTTTGGGAGCATAGGTCATAATGACAAACTGAGGTTCATTTTGACTGCCTTTGCCTACCGCCAGAAAAGCTCCCAATTGTTCTATTTCACAGGCTTCTTTGCCCAAAACTGTAGTACTAAAACCATATTTATTGCCAGTTGCTGTTGCCCATTCTGCTAAATATTTTGGAGTAATCTTATTAGGTGGCAAGTCTACTAGTCGTAGCGTTTCTAATTGTGCACGAGCAATTTTTAGGGCTTTCTCTATACTTGCAGTATATTGGTTTGAAGAGACTATTTCTAATACAAAATCCGATTTCAAAAAAGGATGTGTTTTTTCCTTTTTATAATGACCCAAGCTATAGGTTGCCAAAAACAAACCTAAAATTAGTGCTTCTACTTGGTGATCTACCAATTCTTTAGGCAAAACTAAGGCAATTGTTTTTGCAAAAAAATCTTTCTCTTTGGAGGCAATTCTACGAAAACTATTTTTTAGTGATTTGTATTCCGTTTCTTTACCTAATCCTATAAAAACATACGTGGTACCGTTTTTCTCGGCAAGATAATAGGTGTCTTTTTTACCAAAAAACACTTTAGAAGAGATCTCTAGTCCCTCAAATTGAATCGGAATTAAATTCTGGGCAGTGGTTTCAAATACCGGAACCAAAACGGTTCCTGAAAAATCTTTTAAACTAGCGGTGTGTTTTGTTTTCATGTTTAGTATGTTAAGATATGGGTATATTCCGTTTTTTGTAGGTGTATACCAAAGGTAGACCTAGTGTAATCAAGATAGTAAATATAGCTTATTGCTATTAAACCCAAAACAAAAACCCTGTAATAAATCCAGTAGAACCAAAAACGCCCCAAAAAGCAGCTAACTCTTTGGGGCATCTGGTGTGTGACTGGCATTTAAAAACCAAATAACAGCTTTTTATTTCTGACGGCTTTTTAAAACCGTAACAACATCTTCCAATGTAAATCCTTTGGCTTGAAGCAAAATCAAATAATGAAATAACAAATCTGCACTCTCACTCAAGAACAAATCATCGTTATCATCTTTGGCCTCAATAACTACCTCTACGGCTTCTTCGCCTACTTTTTGAGCAATTTTATTTATTCCTAATTGGAACAAAGAAGCTACATAACTCTTCTCAGAATCTGCATTTTCTCTTCTGGTTTGGATGGTTTGTTCCAAATCAGAGATAAAGCCATAATCCGCTTTGTTTTGGGTTTGCCAGCAGGTGTCCGCACCAGTATGGCATGTTGGTCCAACTGGTTGGGCTTGGATCAATAAGGTATCGCCATCACAATCGTTTTTTATATCCACCAAGTTCAAAAAATTACCACTCTCCTCGCCTTTGGTCCAAAGTCGTTGTTTGGAACGGCTAAAAAAGGTTACTTTTTGTGTGTCTATTGTCTTTTGATACGCCTCTGCATTCATGTACCCTAACATTAAAACTGCTTTTGTTTGGCTGTCTTGTATTATCGCCGGAAGTAATCCGTGTGCACTTTTTGAAAAATCGATATTCATTTTCTGTTTTTTTTTAAGGATTAAAAGATTTCAATAGGGAAAGATTTTCCAATCTAACCTCTTGGCTCTTTTTTTGGGTGTTTTATAATCGCACTGCGATAGTATGGTTTCTTAATTCTTGTTTCAAGGTCTTGATTTCAATTTCTTTAAAATGAAATACACTTGCTGCCAATGCCGCGTCTGCCTTTCCTTCTATAAAAGTATCTACAAAATGCTGCATATTGCCTGCTCCACCCGAAGCGATTATCGGAATATTAATTAAAGTTGCTAATTTGGCCAAAGCGGCATTAGCAAAACCGTTTTTGGTGCCGTCATTGTCCATAGAGGTAAACAAGATTTCTCCTGCTCCTCTTTTGGCTACTTCTACAGCCCAATCAAATAAATTTCGTTCGGTAGGTACTTTTCCGCCAACTAAATGCACCATCCACTGCCCGTCTATTTGTTTGGCATCAATGGCTACTACCACACATTGGCTTCCAAATTTATTGGCCAAATCCGTAATTAACTGTGGGTTTTTGACGGCAGAAGAGTTAATAGAAACTTTATCCGCTCCATTTTGCAATAAGATCTCCACATCTTCTACCGAAGAGATACCACCCCCAACTGTAAACGGAATATTGATCGTAGCGGCTACTTTACGCACCAAATCCACTAAGGTTTTGCGGCGTTCTTCGGTGGCAGATATATCCAAAAAAACCAACTCGTCGGCTCCTTCCTCCGAATATTTTTTGGCTAATTCTACCGGATCACCCGCATCTCGCAAATCTACAAAATTTACGCCTTTTACGGTACGCCCATTTTTTATATCCAAACAGGGGATTATTCTTTTTGTTAACATGTATAGTAAATATTAATTAATACGATCGTTATATAAGCCTTCTGATTTTTTTTAGCAAATAGATTTTGTTGCTTGTAAAAGTTCTGATCAGTTACTACTTAAAATATAACGCTCCAATTGTTTCATCGAAATCCTTGCTTCATAAATCGCTTTTCCAATAATGGTTCCCTCACAACCTAACTCGGCCAATTTAGGCAATTCATCAAAGGTCGAAATACCACCAGAGGCAATTAATTTAATACCTGGAGCTTCTGCCAAAATTTTTGCATACAGATCAAAACTGGGGCCTTCTAGCATACCGTCTTTTGCAATATCGGTACAAATCACGTACTGAATTCCATTGGCTTGATAATCCTGAATAAATGGAACCAAATCTTCCTTAGATTCTTCTAACCATCCTGAAACGGCAACTTTTTCGTTGTTTGCATCCGCACCCAAAATAATTTTATCTGCACCATACTGCGCAATCCATTTTTCAAAAATAGCTCTGTTTTTTACGGCAATACTCCCACCAGTAATTTGGTTGGCACCACTTTCAAAAGCAATTTTTAGATCCGCATCCGATTTTAAGCCGCCACCAAAATCTATTTTCAAGCTGGTTTGAGAAGCAAGTTGTTCTAGTATTTTATAATTAACAATTTTACTTGATTTGGCACCATCTAAGTCCACTAAATGCAAGTATTCCATTCCGTGTGCTTCAAATTCTTTGGCAACTTCAAGCGGGTTTTCGTTGTATATAATTTTGGTGTTGTAATCTCCTTTGGATAAGCGCACACACTTTCCGTCAATGATGTCTATAGCTGGTATTATTCTCATGGTAAACCCCTTACCCCCGAGGGGAAAATTCCTATTAGGGGCAATAGGCTTTTTTAGTTATTTTTAAATTTTCGACTCCTGTGAGTCCTTACTTTGGTGGTTAGAGAGCTAAAAAATTGCTCAGAATTTTTTCTCCCACATCACCACTCTTTTCGGGATGAAATTGAGTTCCGTAAAAATTGTTTTTTTGTAATGCCGAAGCATATTCAACATCATAATTTGTTGTTGCAATAGCTGCAGCACAAGCAGGCGCATAAAAACTATGTACCAAATACATGTACTCCTGCTCTGCAATGCCCTTAAATAAATCCGATTGCAAATTATAAATCGTATTCCAACCCATTTGAGGCACTTTTACTTTATCCGAAAATTTAAGCACATCCACCTCAAATATTCCCAATCCTTTTGTATTTCCCTCTTCGGTTTTAGTACACATCAATTGCATCCCCAAACAAATCCCCAATACAGGCTGGGTCAAGGTAGGGATCAACGTATCCAAACCACTAGCCAAAAGCATTTTCATGGCAGAACTCGCCTCACCCACACCCGGAAAAATCACTTTATCTGCCGCTTTTATCTCGGCTGGATCCTTACTCAAAACCGCCTTATATCCCAATCTTTCCAAAGCAAACATAATACTCTGAATATTTCCTGCTCCGTAGTCTATTATTACTAGTTTCATTGTTTTAGTCTTAATGTTGTAAAGTCAAAAGTCATAAAGCAGGCCATCAATAGCCTCTTTGAGGATATTGGACTTTATAACTCTCGTCTTTATAACTTATTACAGCATTCCTTTAGTTGAAGGCAAAATCATCTTTTCGGTATCGCGTTTTACAGCCACCTTTATCGCTTTGGCAAAAGCCTTAAAAATAGCCTCAATCTTATGGTGTTCATTATCCCCTTCGGCTTTGATGTTGATGTTTGCTTTAGCACCATCCGAAAACGATTTAAAAAAATGCAAAAACATCTCCGTAGGCATTTTTCCTACCATTTCGCGTTTAAATTCGGTTTCCCAAACCAACCAATTTCTACCCCCAAAATCAATAGCCACCTGCGCCAAACAATCGTCCATTGGCAGGCAAAACCCATATCTTTCAATCCCAAGTTTGTTTCCTAACGCTTTTGCAAAAACTTCTCCAAGGGCAATGGCAGTATCTTCAATGGTGTGGTGTTCATCCACTTCTAAATCTCCTCTAACCAAAATCTCCAAATCCATTTGCCCATGACGCGCAATTTGATCTAACATATGATCAAAAAATGCAATCCCGGTTTCAATTTTACTTTTTCCGGTTCCATCCAAGTTCAAGTTAATATAAATATCGGTTTCGTTCGTTTTTCGAGCAATTGTAGCCGATCTAGCCTCGAGTTTCAAAAACTCATAAATAACTTTCCAATCGGTAGATTGCAATGCAATAACCGCATCCAACTCCTCTCTTTTGGAGGCTATTTCAGTACTTCCAGCACCTTCAGACGCATTCATAAACACCGCTTTGGCTCCCAAATTTTTGGCCAACTCTACATCCGTCAAACGGTCACCTAAAACCAAAGAGTTTGCCAAATCATACGCCGGATTGTCTATATATTGAGTCAACATACCTGTTCTAGGCTTGCGAGTAGGCGCATTATCTTCCGGAAAAGAACGGTCCACAAAAACCGCATCAAACAACACCCCTTCGTTTTCAAACGCTTTTAGAATAAAATTTTGCGTCGGCCAGAACGTATCCTCCGGAAAACTAGCCGTACCCAACCCATCCTGATTAGTTACCATCACCAATTCGTAGTCTAATTCTGAGGCAATTTTAGCCAAATACTGAAACGCCTTAGGATAAAATTCTAATTTTTCAAGACTATCCAACTGATAACCATCTGGTTCCAAAACAATCGTTCCATCCCGATCTATAAAAAGTACTTTTTTCATTTATATACATGCTTTTAGCGGCTAGCTTTTGGCCATCAGCTCGTTGTTTTTATTATTTTTAATTACTTATTGCCCATTTAAATAGCATTATTAGGGCGTGTCCCTGCGGGTCGGGCTATACGTTCCCGCTTTTTTTATCTAGACCAAAAAGTCCAGATAAAAAAGAGCTCCACTACTATCCCTCACGCAACAATTGTATAATTTTGAACTGTAAATATATCAATACATTTTATTTATTAACTCAATCAACTTTGTTTCAATTTCAGGTTCTGAATCGGAGTGTCCTCCTTCGACAACATACAACTCACAATTTTTTAATCTTGACTTTAACTCAATTGCAACACTCACAGGGCAAATAGTATCGTCTTTTCCATGAACAATTTTCATTGGAATTGCATCAATCACGTGCAGATTATCCAAAATGTAATTGTCCTTTATAAAACAACCTTTAGATAAATAGTGTGTTTCCATAATTGATAGCGACTCGTAGGGAAATTGATTTAAAATCAAATCAACTTCCTCACTTGTAATTCCCTTTTTAAAAATGGATATTTCATAAAAAGCCCATTCATAAGCAAAATGTTTTTTTTCTTCAGTATTACCATTTTGCATTTTATCTAAATAGTAATCTATAATTGACGAGTTACTTTCTTTAGGTACGTTTTGACTAAATCTTTTCCAAACCTCTGGAAATTCTTTAGCTACACCACCTTCAAGAAAATGTTCTGTAGATTCTTTATCCACAATATATACACCTCGCAACAATAACTCTTTAACCTTGTCTGGAAATTGAATTGCATATATGAGTGCTAATGCGGTACCCCATGATCCTCCAAACATTGTTACTTTGTCAAGATTTAAAAAGTCAAGCAATTTGTTTATGTCTTCAACTAAATGTTGTGTTGTATTTTCTACAATACTCCCAAAAGGCAAACTTCTTGAAGCTCCTCTTTGATCATAAAACACAACTTGTTGTTTCTCAAAATTAAAAAACCTTTTGTCTCTATCTGCGAAACCGGCACCTGGACCACCATGTAAAAACAAAATAGTCTCTCCATTAGGATTGCCACAAACTTCATAATATAACTTATGAATAGCACTTACTTCTAAAAAACCAGATTTTGTAATTTCTTTGAAATCCATGACTAACTTATGCTTTATATTGATTTCAATACTTCCATCAACAGTTTATTTTCTTCAGTAGTTCCAATAGTCAAACGTAAGGTGTTCTCGCAAAGCGGTTGGGTGGTTCTGTTTCTAATAACAATTCCTTTGGCAATTAATTGATTGTATCTTTTTGTGGCATCATCAACTTTTATTAATACAAAATTAGCTTCAGTAGGGTAAATTTTAGAAACAAAAGCTACTTCTTGCACTACCTTAAGCAAATCCTCTCTTTGAATAATAATAGAATCTATCTCAAGTTGTATTTTTTCTGTGTCCGCCAACCGTTCTAATGCCCTTTGTTGGGTCAATTCGTTAACATTGTAGGGTGGTTTTATTTTATTTAAAACCGCAATAATAGCCCCAGAAGCATACCCTATTCCCAAACGAATTCCTGCTAAACCATACGCTTTTGAAAGTGTTTGTGTGATAATCAAATTAGGATATTCGTCTAATTCATTGAGCCAACTTGGTTTATTCGAAAAATCGATATACGCCTCATCAACAACCACTAAACCCTTAAAATTTTGCAATAGCGTAACCACACTTTGGTCTGTAAAAGAGTTTCCGGTTGGATTGTTTGGCGAACACAAAAAAATTATTTTAGTATGCGCATCTACCGCTGCAAGTATGGCATCTACCTCTGGCTGAAAATCTGCAGAAAGTAGTATTTCTCTATTCTCAACAGCGTTAATATTTGCCAAAACCCCATACATACCATAAGTAGGCGGCAAGGTGATTACGTTATCTACTTTGGGCTCACAAAAAGCCCGAAACAATAAATCCAACACCTCATCGCTACCATTACCAAGCAAAACCTGATCTGTTTTTAGGTTTCTTTGTTGGGCCAAAACGGCCTTTACACTATTTTGTTGAGGATCTGGATACCGGTTTACCCCGTTGGGATACGGATTTTCGTTGGCATCCAAAAAAATCATTTGAGCCACATCAAAATCTTTAAACTCATCCCGAGCCGAAGAATACGGCTTCATGGTTTGGACATTCGCCCGAACTAAATTATTTAAATCAAAATTTTTCATTTTCTTATGTTTTTAGAGAAAAAAATTAGAATCCAGAACCAAGAGAAAAAACTTTTATACCACATCTCTTGCTTCTTGCTTCTTGCCTCTTGCTTCTTGCCTCTTGCTTCTTGCTTCTTGCCTCTTTCTTCTTGCTTCTTGCCTCTTGCTTCTTGCCTCTTGCTTCTTGCTTCTTGCTTCTTGCTTCTTGCTTCTTGCCTCTTGCTTCTTGCTTCTTGCTTCTTGCTTCTTGCCTCTTATTCTAAACTCTTCAATCTCAAAGTTACTGCATTTTTGTGCGCTTGCAATCCTTCAGCTTCAGCCATGATTTCGATAGCATTTCCAATGTTCTGAATTCCTTTTTCAGAAATCTTTTGGAAAGTCATGGATTTCATAAAACTATCTAAGTTAACCCCGCTATAATTCTTAGCGTAACCGTTTGTTGGCAAAGTATGATTGGTTCCAGAAGCATAGTCTCCAGCACTCTCTGGGGTATAATTCCCTATAAAAACGGAGCCTGCATTTTCGATTCCGTTGGTATAAAAAGCCTCGTTGGCAGCACATACAATAAAATGCTCTGGGCCATATTCGTTGATTAAATCCAAGGCAATGGTATCGTTTTCGACAAAGATTAATTTGGAGTTGGCTATGGCTTTTTCGGCTATGGCTTTGCGGGGCAATAATTCTAATTGCATTTGAATTTCTTCTTCGACGGCATCCATCATTTTTTTTGAGGTCGAAACCAAGATTACTTGGCTATCCATGCCGTGTTCTGCCTGAGATAATAAATCCGAAGCTACAAAAGCCGGAACCGCAGTAGCATCTGCCATCACTAACAATTCTGAAGGTCCAGCTGGCATATCAATGGCAACTCCAAATTGCGTTGCCAATTGTTTTGCAACGGTAACATATTGGTTTCCTGGTCCAAATATTTTGTATACTTTGGGTATGGTTTGGGTTCCAAAGGTCATCCCTGCAATGGCTTGAATTCCGCCAACTTTTAGTATTTTAGTAACGCCACAGAGTTGTGCCGCATACAAAATTGCCGAGTTAATGGATCCATTTTTGTCCGGAGGAGAGCACAAAACAATCTCTTTGCAACCCGCAATAGTTGCTGGTACTGCTAGCATCAAAACTGTAGAGAACAAGGGTGCGGTACCACCCGGAATGTACAGACCAATTTTTTGGATGGGTCTTTTTTCTTGCCAACATTGCACGCCTGCAACTGTTTCTACTTCTATTTTGGCTGTTTTTTGGGCAACATGAAATTTCTCGATATTGCTTTTTGCCAACTGTATCGCCTCTTTTAATTGGGTTGGGACAGCAGCAACGGCACTTTTAATTTCTTGTTCTGAAACCTCTAAATTTTCAACAAGCACTCCGTCAAAAACCGATGTATATTTTGCTACAGCTTCGTCCCCTTTTTTTTGAACTTCCTTAAAGATTTCTTTTACGGTAAGTTCGATATCGTCAACTGTTTTAGTAGGTCGCTCTAAAATAGCTGCCCATGTATTGGGTTTTGGTTCGTATATTTTGTTCATTTAAATTTGATTTAAAGTTTAGCAGGTCAAAGTTGGTCAAAGCACCATAAATATCCAAATGCTCATTACGGACAACTAACTAGCTAAAACGTAATTACAGTACCATTTTTTCAATTGGACAAATTAAAATCCCTTCGGCTCCAGCCTCTTTTAATTGGTCAATTACTTCCCAAAAAGTATCTTTATCAATTACAGAGTGTACACTACTCCATCCTTCTTGGGCTAACGGCAATACGGTTAGACTACGCAATACTGGCAAAATTTTACCTACTTCTTCAATTTTATCATTGGGTACATTCATCAAGATGTACTTGGATTTTCTGGCTCTTAGTACGGATTCTATCCGGAATTTTAAAGTATCAATTAATTTTTGCACCTCTGGAGTTACCTTTGGTGAAACTGCCAAAACGGCTTCGCTTTTTAATATAATTTCTACTTCTTTCAAATTGTTCTTGAATAGGGTGCTTCCGCTAGAAACAATATCTACAATAGCATCTGCAAGACCAATATTAGGTGCAATTTCTACAGAACCAGATATTTGGTGAATATCTACCGTAACACCAAAAGAGTTAAAATATTCTATAACGGTATTAGGATAAGACGTCGCAATGCGCAATCCGTTTAAATCTTGGATAGAATTGTACTGAAATGTTTTGGGTACTGCTACCGAGACTTTACATTTTGAAAAACCCAGTTTTTGAACCACCTGAATTCCTTTTCCTTTTTCTACCAATAAATTATCGCCTACAATAGCAATATCTACTACGCCATCAATTAAATATTGTGGGATATCTGAGTTTCGCAAATACAAAACCTCTAACGGAAAGTTGGATGCTTCGGCTTTTAATTGGTCTATACCGTTGTTGATAGAAATACCACAGTCTTTTAGAATTTGGATACTGTCTTCGTTTAAACGTCCGGATTTTTGGATGGCAATTTTTAATGTACTCATTTTTCTTGTTGTTTTAGTTTAGATTGCTAAAGTGTCCGAGTACAAAAGTTAGGCAATAAAAAACCCGTTTGATGTACTCAAACGGGTTTTTAAATATGATGACTTACATACATATCATTAACACATCGCTTGAGAGCAATAATGAAAATGATGGTGATGCATTGGTGTTGTAAACATGACTTGTTGTTGTTATTTGATATTGCAAATATAAAAGCTTTTTTGCTTATACACCAACTTTAACTTTAACTTAATGTTGCTATTTTGTTAAAAAAACAAATTGCCATCTGTTTTGTATGCAAAAGCCTCTCTGAAATTCTAAGAGGCTTTTGGATGTTCTTAAAATTACGTTATTGTATTAGTACTTTTAAAACCGATTCTTTTTGGTTGGATTGTACGGTAACCAAATAAAGTCCTTTGGGTTGAGCTTGTAGGTTTATCTTGTGTTCAGAAACCGAAATTTCTGTAAAGCTAGTTGCAAAGATTTGTTGTCCGGCTAAGTTGTATATTTTAACTTGGTAGTCTTTTCCTAATTCCGGGAAGTTTAGATTAAATATTCCTGTTGAAGGACTAGGATATAAAGACACCTCAGAACTATAATTTAAAGAATGGGTCCCCAATATAGAGCCATTTTCTATCAATAAATTGTCTATCCAAATACGGGTACCATAGCCCGAAGTATTTAAAAAACGTATAGAAACACTTTCTTTTCCGTCATAGTCACTTAAATCAATGGTTTCTTTGCGCCAGTCTGAAGCTTTAGTAGGGATCCAAGCATTAGAATCTGCTGTTGGAACCACAACGGTTTCTAGTTGGGTGTGTGTTTTGGAGTACACGTCGGTCCAGTTGGTACCACAATTTTCGGATACTTGCACTTTTAAAACATCTGCACTCGAAGCATCAAATTGCGTATAGGCAATGTCAAAAAATAATTTTCCTGATTTTAAAGAGGTAAAGTTATAATAAGGCAATCTAATAATGTCTTGTTCTCCAATGGTTGGATTGTCTGCATTATTCATGATCATACATGCTTTGTCTCCGTTGCCAACATCCGAACGTTTTTCCCAAGTAAGTCCATTGTCCGGATTAGAAATACTCCAATTTTGGGGAGGAAATACACCTCCAAAGTTTTCGTTTGGCATCACAGAGCTGGTTTGCCCAACATTAATATATCCAATCGATTGCTTGGTATTGGTTCCTTGTGCATTAGTTACTTTTAGGGTTACGGTATACGTTCCTGAATTTGAATAGGTTACAACAGGATTTTGGGTAGTGGCTGTAGCAGGAGTTCCTCCCTGAAAAGTCCATGCCCAAGAGGTTGGAGATCCGGTAGAGGTATCTTTGAATTTTACTGATTTGCCTAAACAAATTGCAGTAGCATCTGCGCTAAAAGCTGCCGTTGGACTAACCGGAGTAGTTACACAACTAGAGCTTAAACAGTTGGATCTGTTAACTGCATTTTGTATTGCAGTACGGGGTTGTGCTCCAAAACCATTAGCAAAAGAAATTCCTACAGAGCTAACGCCATGGCAATAACTCATAATGGTTCCTTTTTCTTGATACGGTAGTGTGGGTGGATTGGTTAAACATTCATCACCGCCATAACCCGGAAACCCTACAGGCCCACAATTGTCAATTGCCGTGTTGTTTCCGTTCCAAACACAAGCATGGGTGTGGGGCGAACCCAATACATGCCCGAGTTCGTGGGCAACTACCCCCACGGTCCAAGAATAGGTAGGAAATTGATTGTAATTTACATCCACATCTGCGTATGCGTAAGAATTTGGCGTACACATAGTACCAATACCCAAAGCCACACCTCCGAGTCCTCCTGGATCATTTGCAATTAATAAAGCAACATCTCCAACAAAAGAGGTATTGTAACTACGGAAAGATTGT
Source organism: Flavobacterium crassostreae (assembly GCF_001831475.1). Classification (NCBI taxonomy): domain Bacteria; kingdom Pseudomonadati; phylum Bacteroidota; class Flavobacteriia; order Flavobacteriales; family Flavobacteriaceae; genus Flavobacterium; species Flavobacterium crassostreae. The sequence continues at coordinate 2,376,311 of NZ_CP017688.1, forward strand.
ACGTTTTGAACCGAAGAAGTTCCTTGGTATGGATCCGAAGTATCCCAAATCTTTATTGCCTGTAGGCGAATACTAATTCCGTCGTTTTCGTATAATGTCTGCGAATTATTAAAAACCGATAAGGCCCAATTGGTGGTTTGGGTAACATTATTGCCATTTTGTTTGTAAATATCGTAATCTACTTCCACATAAACAGAAACGCATTTTGTTGCTGCAGATCGATCTATTTTTTGTAATGCAGACAAAGGCAACGGTTTAGAATTACCTGGAGTTTGACAAGGAGCGGCAATAGGTTGGTTTAGATTTGCATCCGAATACACAACATAATTAGATTTATTTTGTAGCCCCGTACTTTTGCCCAAAACTAAGTTTCCAAAACCGTGTTCCTTGGACGAGATCAAACCATTTATTTGGTCATCAAAGATATTTATAGAAACCACAGAAGTTAGATCTCCTTTTATAATCCCTTTATAAAAAACGCCCGAAGTTTTAGTGCTTGCGGTTTTAGATGTTGCAATAATTTGTGTAAATCCATCTGCAAAAATAGTTTCTTTATAGAGCTGTAAAATTAGATTTTTGCCGTTATAAGGCACCGTAAGTTCTATATTTGGTTTACTCTGCGTATATAATTCCTGAAAACTAGCATCGGAGAGTGTCAAATACGTGGCTCCAATTTGTGCTTCTGCACTGGATTTAGAAGTTACATTTTTAGAATAATCAAAAATTTGATACGCACTAATTCCTTTCTGTGCTTGGTGGTTTTTTAGTACTTTTTCGGCTATTTTTCCTTGAGAAAAAGCATTAAAAACGCTTAAAAAAGAGCAAATAATTAAAATTTTTTTCATGTATTTATACATTTAAAGTTATGTAAAAAACATTTTAATCCTCATTTAATAATCCACTTTAAATCAATGGCATACCAAGATAAAAATGTTTTTACGACTGTAAATATATTTTATTTTTTAAGAATAGGAAAAATAATTTAACGTATTATTTACTTTTTGTTAAAATAAAATCTTTACTGTTTAATTTTATTTTAACAAAAACCCGTATATACTCTACCATAAATAAGGCGTTCTAACGGATTTCGGTATGTCGGATTTCTCCACCTGAAGTACCTACTTTTTGCGCCAGAAAAATACTACTAACAGCCAAAACCAATACAATAAAAGAAATTAATGTTTCTTTGCTATTTTTTTTGAAATTTAAATAAAGTCCTAACACAGAAAAACCGCCTAAAGCATACAGCAGAATTGCCAATTTTTCTGCCAATTCTTCGTGTTCATGAATAATCTGGTGTCCAATTGCAGGCAGCTCTTCTACTACTTCTTCGGCTCCTTCTCCTGTTGCCATGCTTAATGCGCCAAAAATAGCCACCAATACAAACAAAACATACGCTACGTTTTTGATGGTAGTATTCTTTAAGAGCATTGCAGTGGCCAAAATCCCGAAGGCAAATATGGTTCCAATAATTGGGAAATGGTTTACTAGTAGGTGTAAATGTGCATCATTCATAGTTTTATAATTTTAATGGTATAATTAATAGATAACAAACTTAATCAATTTATCCTGCTAATGAAACACCAATTAAGGATCCGATTCCATAAGTTATAGCTGCAGCTGCTAATCCAAATGACACCTGTCTCATGCCAGAAAACAACACGCTTCTCCCTGTTAATAAAGTAATCGCTGCTCCTATTCCAAAAAGCCCTAGTACACTACTACCAACACTTAAATATATAGCGTTTTTTCCTGTTAAAAAAATAAAAGGATACAAAGGTATAATTGCTCCTATAGCAAATAGAATAAATGAGGCAATTGCAGCTTCCCAAGCCGAGCCTCCCAATTCTTTCTTGTCAATACCTAATTCTTCCGTAATTATTGCATCAATAGCTGTTTCAGGGCTTTCAAATGCTTTATCTGCTAATTTTTGTGCTTCAACTGCATTCATTCCTTTTGCCTGATATAACAAGACTAACTCCTTTTTTTCTTCTTCAGGAGAAGCCTCTAATTCCTCGGTTTCTAGTTCTATTTGGCGTTGATTTAATTCTCTTGAACTTTGTACAGAAAGCCATTCGCCTAACGCCATCGAAATAGCTCCCGCCAAAAGACCAGCGGATCCTGTCAATAAAATAGTATTATTAGAAACGGCTGCTCCTGCAACTCCCATTACCAAACTCATATTAGAGACCAATCCGTCATTCGAGCCTAAAACAGCAGCTCTAAGTGCATTCCCCCCTACTGATTTATGGCGACTTTCGAATTTAGAAAGAAATCCTCCAGAAACATTTAAAGCGGCATTATTGTTTACAGCCTCAATTATTTTAAGATGATTATGTTCAAAACCTGTTGGTTTTTCTCCACTTTCAATTTTATTTTTTATGGCGTTGGCTGCAAATTGTTTTTCAACACTTGATAAACTGCTGATTATTGAACCGTATCCAAAAATCTTCCCTAATTTCAACTGAAGTTTAGCTCTAGATGATGGTAATGGCATTTTGTAATTAGGTTCTAAACCTACTACTTTATCAAGCATATGTTTAGCATGTCCTTTTTCAATTTCACCTAAACTCTGTAGTACACGAACTAAATTATCATTCGTTTGTATGGCAGCAATACTATCATACAAAAAAGCGGTGTCAACTTCCGTTTGTAGTTGCCCTTTTAGTTTATTTAAATCCATATTTTTAGTATTAATTAACTAAATCAAAAACACCTTTGGTCAATATTTTTGAAGTAGAATTTATTTGATTACCTGGAATAAGTTCAACAAATTTTTCTGATTTCTCCCCAATTTTAACAGGTACTTTTTTAAAGAAAAAACTATTATTTTTTTCTTCACTCAATAAAAGTACGGAATATTTATTATTCTCTGTTATTAATGCTTCGGTTGGTATTGCCATGCCTTTTTTTGAATCTACCACAATGGCAGCTTCTACAAACATTCCGGTTAGTAATTGTTGTTTTATACTTTCATCCAAATGGCCGTGCACATTGATGGTTCTGTTGTTGCCTTCAATGGATTTTCCTACTAAATAAACCTCAGCATCAAACACATCTTTTGAAGCTTCTGGAACAGTAAAATTAATTTTCTGACCTTCTTTTATCTTCAGAATATCTTTTTCGAATATATCTAATTCAAGATGCAAATGGTCTGTCTGAATAATTTCTAGCAGCACATCTGTAGCGGCCACATATGCTCCAACATTGGCATTCATTACAACAATATCTCCAGATATGGGAGAAAAAATAGTAATTACCGAGGTCAATTTGCCTTGTTCTACATTTGCAGGACTAATGTTTAGCATCTTTAATTTTGCTTTGAGACTTTGGTACATTCCTTTGGTTTTACGATAATCACTCTCGGCTTTCAGATAGTTTTTTTGAGAAGTGATTTTTTCGTCAAATAAGGTTTTCTGACGTTCGTATTCGGATTTTAAATAATTAATCTGTTCAGCCACCTCAAGATACTCTTTTTGAATATCCAGAAATTCTGTATTTTCTAATGTTAACAAAGCTTGTCCTTTTGTCACTTTATCACCAACTAACAATCTAGTTGATTTTACATTACCTCCAACAAATGTGGTTACTTTAGCTCTGTTTTGTGGCGGAACATCAATCTTACCGGATGTTCTTACGGTTACTTCAAAATCTTGTTCGGTTGGATTGGCAATTTCCATTGCCGAAGATTTAAATTGTGTTGTGGTAACCGAAATTACAGTATCTTCTTTAACAGCTGTTTCTTCTGTTTTGGTTTCCTTACACGAAAATAAAACGACAGACAAGGCTAGTATATATATTGATTTTTTCATTTTTTACTTTATTAGAAATTAAGGTATTGTGTATCTAATTGAATTTGATTGAATTGAAGTACATTGTCTAAATATTCTACTTGGATAGCAGTTGCATTCTCTAGACTTTGTATGTATTGAAAAAAATCAATTTCGCCATGTTTATAACTTCTATCTGCTACTTTAATTATTTCGTCCGATAATTTTTTTCCGTATTGGTTATAATAATTGATAGCTTGCTGATATTTTGCTAATTCGTTCTTTTTTTGGTTAACAAACTGTTCCCGTTTTTGCTCTTCATTCTGTTTTTGTTGTTCCCAACTTTGCAACTCCAGTTGTGCCGCTTTTGATTTTGAAACATTCCCTGAAAATAAAATAGGGACACCTATTCCAATTTGAAAACCATTCAATGATTGTGATAATCCTTTATTAGATCCTCTAAAATATTCCATATTCAAATCAGGTAACCAATGTTGTTTTTGAAGTCTAACTTGGCTCTTATAATTATTAGTGACACTCTCTAAATATGCTGTATGAATATTTTTACTTAATTCTTCCGTTAGAACTATTACTGGTGTTATTGAATTATTTTTAATTACATTTTTTTTATCTGTTTGAATTAATGAATACAATACATCATACTGTGCATTTTTATCATTTTCAATTTGAGAAAGCTTTGTTTTTATTTGTCTAAACTTGGCTTCTGCAGTAATTTTTTCGAGATAATTTGTTTCGCCTAGTTCAAAACGGCGGTCACTTGCTTTAGAAAAGTTTTGATACAAGCTATCCAAATAAAAGTAGCGTTTTTCTTGATTTTGTAAATATACAATCTGATAATAGGTTTTAGAAATTTCTAGGGCTACAGCATTTTTTTGCAATGCATAATTTGCTTTCACTTGTTGGTATTCGGCTTGATTTACTCTTTTTTGGGCTCCATAAACGGTCGGAAAAGCAATACGCTGTTGTATGCCAAAAACCTTTAATGGAGAATCATTATTGGCTAAATTATTAGCATCATAATTGTAATAAACGGTCGCTTTTTCGAAGGTATATGCGCTTGGAATATGGGCTTGGTACTTGTCTACTTGCAACTGCTGCGCCTTTAGTGCTTTGTTATTTTGTACTCCAATGGCTATCAAACTATCCAATTCTGAGTTGGGTTTTTGCGCAAAGGCAAAAGGACTACATAAAAGCAATAAAAGCAATGCAATGGCACTATTTGATTGGTTAGGTTTTGGTTTTTTAAATTCTTTTTGATTCAATACCTTAAACAAAACTGGCAATACGATCATGGTCAAAATTGTGGCGGTAAATAATCCTCCAATAACTACTGTTGCCAAGGGTCTTTGTACTTCCGCACCTGCAGAAGAGGAAATGGCCATAGGTAAAAAACCAAGCGCAGCCGCAGCAGCCGTAAGTAATACCGGACGTAACCGGTCTGTGGTTCCTTTTAATATGAGTTCATCAATGTTTTTCATTCCTTGATGTTTTAATTCTTTAAAATGTTCAATCAATACAATCCCGTTTAAAACGGCAATACCAAAGAGCGCTATAAACCCTACTCCTGCTGATATACTGAAAGGCAAACCTCGCATCCATAAAAACAACACGCCTCCCACGGCCGAAAGTGGTATGGCAGAATAAACCATTAAGGCTTCTTTGATGGAACCAAAAGCAAAATACAGCAAGATAAAAATTAAAAGCAATGCGATTGGAACAGCAATCATTAATCTGGCCTTGGCACTCTGTAGGTTTTCAAATTGTCCTCCATATTGCACATAATAGCCCGTAGGCAAGCTTACTTTGGTGGCAATACTTTTTTGAATGTCTGTAACAACGCTTTGTAGGTCTCTATTTCTAACGTTGATCCCTACCACAACTCTGCGGTTGGTATTGTCTCTAGATATTTTTGCAGGACCTTCGGAGTAAGTAATCGTTGCCAGTTCTTGCAACGGAATTTGCTGTGCTGTTGGTGTGGTTATGTACAGGTTTTTTAAATCCTCAATAGTGCGTCGGTTTTTGGAATCCAGACGGACAACCATATCAAACCGTTTTTCTCCTTCAAAAACATTTCCTACCGTTTTTCCGGCAAACCCAAGCGCTATCATGTTGTTCAAATCCGATATATTCAAACCATATCGGGCTATTTTTGATCGATCATACCGAACTATCATTTGCGGCAAGCCTTCTGTTTTTTCGATAATGACATCGGAGGCACCTTCAATGTGTTGAATGGCTGTTTTAATTTCTTGTGCTTTCTGGGCTAAAATATCCAAATCTTCGCCAAATATTTTGACCGCAACATCCGATCGGGTTCCAGAAATCAATTCGTTGAAACGCATTTCTATAGGTTGTGTAAATTCTATTTCCATATTTGGAATTTGTTTTACGATAGCTGCTTTTATTTTATCGGCCAATTCGTCTTTACTGGACGCAGAAACCCATTCCGATTTTGGCTTTAGCTTCACAATAACATCGCTCTCTTCCATACTCATGGGATCTGTTGGTACCTCTGCAGCGCCTATCCTACTGACCACTTGTTCTACTTCTGGAAAGTTTTTAAGTATTATTTGCTCTATTTTAGTAGTTGTTGCAATGGTTTTAGTCAATGAAGTTCCTGTTTTTAAAACAGGTTGAATTACAAAATCACCTTCATCTAATGTTGGTATAAACTCTCCTCCCATAGTGGCAAATAGTGCTACTGCCGCAACTAATAATACTGCCGCACCGTACAATACTTTTTTGGTATATTTTAAAGACCAAGTAATTAGAGGTAAATATCCAGAATTCAATTTATGTAGTAATTTTGCCGAAAAAGAATTAGGATTTTGTTCTTTGGGTTTTAAAAACAACGAAGCAACTACTGGCACATACGTAAAACAAAAAAGCATTGCTCCTACTAAAGCAAAACTAAACGTCATTGCCATTGGTTTGAACATTTTACCTTCAATGCCAGAAAGAGATAGAATTGGGATAAATACAATCAGAATAATTAGTTGTCCAAAAATAGCCGAATTCATCATTTTTGAAGCACTTTTATAAGTAATCTGATCTATTTCATTTTGCTTATCTTCTTTAGAAAGAGTTCCTAATTGTGCTGATTTACTGGCTATTTGAAAAGCGATAAACTCAACAATAATAACGGCTCCATCAATGATGATTCCAAAATCAATGGCTCCTAGACTCATTAAATTGGCATCTATTCCAAAAATATTCATTAGTGAAATGGCAAAAAGTAAACATAGCGGTATTACAGAAGCAACCACTAATCCAGAACGCCAGTTTCCTAATAATAGCACTACTACAAAAATAACAATCAAACAACCCAAAATAAGGTTTTCGGCCACGGTAAAAGTGGTTTTTGCCACTAATTCGCTTCGTTCTAGAAAGCCGTTAATATAGACACCCTCGGGCAAGGTTTTTTCTATATTGGCAATTCGAGCTTTAACATCATTAATAACCTGCTTTGAGTTGGCACCTTTAAGCATCATCACTTGACCCAATACTTTTTCGCCTTCGCCGTTTCCGGTTATTGCTCCAAAACGATTGGCGTGACCAAAGCGTACTTGGGCAACATTTTTAATATAAATTGGGGTGCCGTTGGTGTTTTCTACAACAATATTTTCTATATCTTGTAACGAGTGTACTTTTCCTTCGCCACGTATAAAATAACTTTGATTTACTTTTTCGATATACGCACCACCTGCAATACTATTGTTGTTTTCAAGTGCCTCAAAAACTGCTTGTGTACTCACATGCATGGCATTTAACTTGGATGGATTAATGGCAATCTCGTATTGCTTTAAATACCCACCCCAAGTATTTATTTCTACCACTCCTTTTATACCAGAGAGCTGCCGTTTAATAACCCAATCCTGAATTGTTCGTAAATCGGTTGCGGTATATTGGTTTTTAAACTCGGGTTTTACCTCTAAGGTATATTGGTAAATCTCTCCTAGTCCTGTGGTTATAGGGCCCATTTCTGGTGTTCCAAAACCAGCCGGAATTTTGTCTGAAGCAGATTTAATTTTTTCGGCAATTAACTGTCTAGGCAAAAAAGTACCCATATTGTCTTCAAAAACAAGTGTTACAACAGACAAACCAAATTTAGAAACAGATCTAATTTCTTTAATTCCGGGCAAATTGGCCATTTCAATTTCTACCGGATAAGTGATGTATTGTTCCATATCTTGGGTAGAAAGATTCTCTGAGGTAGTAATGACTTGTACCTGATTATTGGTAACATCTGGAACTGCACCAATAGAAATTTGAAAAACGGAATACAATCCAAATCCAAAAATCCCTAAGGTAAATAACAAAACAATAAATTTGTTTCTTAAACTAAAGGCGATAATTTTTTCAAGCATGTTTACTTTATTTTACATTTCAAAAATACAGTAACTATTTAATAAAAGCCTTAAGAATTACTTAAGTTCTGATGTGCTTAGTTTTAAAATCACTGTGGTGCCTTGGTTTAATTTGCTGGTAACCGCAAGACTAATGTCTAATAGTAAGGCTATTTTTTTTACAATAGACAAGCCCAGACCAGTACCCTTGACTTCTGGATGCGCTGTAGCATGGGATCTAAAAAAAGGATGAAATACGTTATCCAAATCTTGGGAGGCAATACCAATACCGGTATCTGTAATGTGGCATTCTGTGGTGCCGGCTTGCTGGTGTATACTAATGCGCAGCATACCGTTGGGATTAGAGTATTTTACTGCATTAGAAAGCAAATTACTAACTAATATGGTGAATAAATCTCTATCGGTATAGATATAATAGTCTTGCGTAAAATTGGTCTGTAATTGAAGGTTTTTTTGCGTAATATCTTCGGAATAGTGCGCAATACCATCCAAAAAAAGGGCGTTTAAGGATACCTTTTCTGACAAGAGGGGTTTGTTTTGGTTTTCAAACCGCGCCAATAATAATAATTGATCCACTAGATCGTTCAGGCGGTCTACCTCTGTGATACAAAAACGTATTTTTTGGTGGTATTCTTCTGGTTCTCTGGTTTTTCGGATCAGTACCTCTAAGGTGCCTTTGAGTACTGTTAAAGGGGTTCTTAATTCATGAGAAGCATCGGAGGTAAATTGTTTTTCTCTGGCAATGGCATATTCTATACGGTCTAATAGTTGATTAATTGTTTTGGAAAGGGTGTACAATTCGTCTTTATTTTGTGGCAACGCAATTCTAGCTGTTAGGTGGTCTTTGGTAATAACATTAGAGGTTTTAATGATGGCACTGATGGGTTTTATGCTACGGCCAGCTATAAATCGAGCTATAAAAAATAACAAAACCAGAATTAATGGATACGCAATTAGGAGTACTTGAGCTAATTTTTTGAGTACCACGGATGCTCCTTCAAGAGACATGGCTACTATAATATATCCTACCTTCACTCCTTGTTCAGAAAGTATGGGCACTTGTACTTGTCGTATTTTGTCTCCAGATAAGGTGGTGTCAAATAGTTGGGTATCTTTTACGGCAGTGTGCAAATGCAAAAGATCCATTTTGAGGTTGGGCGATTTTTCTAAAACGCGCCCTTTTGGATCCATAAAAGTAATAAAAACAGGGTTTACATCTACAGTATTGTGTTCTCTTTCTTTCCATTCTTCTTTGTGAGAAAGACAGTACGTTCTGGCATTTATTTTAATTTCACTCAAGTGGTTGCTAACTTCGATGCCAATATTGGCATCAATATCATTATAAAAAGTAAGGCGCACCAAAGAATACAACACCCCAAAAACGCCAAAAATCAATAATGCGGTGGTTAGTATATAATTGAAAGCAATTCGGTTTTTAAAAGAAAGTTGTTGCATAACTAATCATTGGCTAAATATCCTACACCACGTATGGTTTTAATGTAGTCTTGTTCTATTTTTAAATTTAATTTTTTACGTATTGCATTGATAAAAACATCTATAACTCCTGTATCATAATTAAAATGAATATTCCAAACATCTTCTATTATTTGATTTCGGGTACATACTTTTGCTTTATTACGCACCAAATAAGTGAGTAACTCAAATTCTCTTTGAGTGAGTGCTACCTCTTGTCCGCTTGCGGTAACGGTGTGTTTGTTGGTGTCTATTTGTATGCTCCCCAAGGTGAGTATGGGGTTTTGAGTGGGATTTCTAAAATGTATTTTGATGCGTGCTACTAACTCCTCAAAACTAAATGGTTTTTTGATATAATCATTGGCTCCTGCTTGTAGCCCTGCAATGGTTTCTTGAACGGTATCCTTGGCTGTCAAAAAAATAATTGGCGTTTTGAAGTCGGTCTCTCGGATTGTTTGGCATAACTCCAAACCACTTATCTCCGGAAGCATCCAATCTAGCAAAATAAGATCAAAAGGGTTTTGTTGAATGAGCTCAAGAGCCCTACTGCCGTGGGTAGCACTGCTAATTGAGTAGCCTTCTTCTTCTAAGCCTTGTTGCAAAAATTGCAAAATTCCTGCTTCGTCCTCTACAATTAAAATATGCATTTTACTTTTTTTATTCCATTTCTAATTTAAAACCTATCCTAGCACTATTTTAATGCTAAAATAACGTATAGTTAGATATATTTGTACCAAATTTAAACTAAAAGAATTTCCTGAAATTGTTTTGGCTACCGTATTAAGCAAAACTTAAGAATTCTATTTTTAGAAACTTGAGTTAGTTAACTATCCAATACCGTAGCTTTGCTACCAAAAAAAACCTATGGCATTATTTAAAAAATTAGCTCCCTTTTACAACCTTACCTTATTTTATATTTCGGTAAGTTTTATACTAAGAATAGTATTGTTGTTTCATCCCATAACCCAAGCCAATTTTAGGCTCCTTGAGGTTCTAAAAATAGTTGGTGTAGGGATCGTTTCGGATTTCTTTGTAATAATTCTTGCGAGTGGCTTTTTGTGGTTGTACTTAATTTTTATATCCAATAGCAAATACTACAAGCCTTATGGATATATTGTTTTGGGGCTGTTTATTGCTTTATTTTTATACCTTGCCTCAGGCAAATCCATACTTAATGAATACGGTGGAGCTTTGCCCAAAATTGGATTGCTATTTGTTGGAATCAAAACTTTTTTGTTTGGTTTACTGCTATTTGTTCCTAAATACCGAGACAAAATTAGATTTTGGCTTTTTAGCTTTGTAATGTTCTTGTTTGTGGTTTTAATTTTACAAAACGCCATTAGTGAGTATTTTTTCTGGAATGAATTTGGAGTAAAATACAATTTTATTGCCGTAAATTATTTAGTGTACACCAACGAAGTTATTGGCAATATTATGGAGTCTTATCCAGTGATTCCTTTGTTTTCAACCTTATTTTTGCTTGCTGGGGTGGTTTCGTATTTTATAATTAGAGCCTCCAAAAGTTATCTAGAAAACATTCCTACTTTTGTAGAAAAAATACAACTCTCTGCTATTTACTTTGCGTTGTTTGCGTTGTCTTTGTTTGCAATTCCTAAATTGGCACTAATGGAAAATTCGCCAAATACCTTTAGCAAGGAACTACAAGCCAACGGAATTTACCGTTTTTATCTGGCTTTTGTCAATAGCGAATTGGATTATTTTACGTTTTATAAATTGCTACCCGAGAAAGATGCTTATGCCACATTAGGCACTCAAATAAATGGTATTAAAGGCCAATATACACTACAAGACATTAAAAACAGCGCTGCAGAAATGCATAAAAATGTGGTTTTGATTACCATTGAAAGCTACAGTGCCGATTTCATGAAAATGTATGGCAACAACCAAAACATCACCCATTTTTTGGATCAATTGGCAACAGAGAGTTTGTTGTTCACCAATTTGTATGCCTCTGGTAATAGAACCGTACGGGGTCTAGAAGCAGTAACGCTATGCTTGCCTCCTACTGCCGGTGAGAGTGTCGTAAAACGAAAAGACAATAAAAACAAATTTACAACTGGTGCTGTTTTTAAAAACAAAGGTTATACAGTAAAATACCTCTATGGAGGGGATGCTTTTTTTGATAATATGGAAGATTTCTTTTCCGGAAACGGCTATGATATTGTAGACAAAAAGACCCTAACTCCACAAGAAATTACTTTCTCAAACGTGTGGGGAGTTTGTGATGAAGATATGGCCAACAAAGCCATTACAATAATGAACGCTGAGGCAAAAACCGGAAAACCTTTTTTTAACCACTGGATGACGGTAAGCAACCACAGACCATTTACCTATCCTGACCACAAAATTGATATTCCGGCAGATACTAAATCTAGAGAAGGTGGCGTAAAATATACCGATTATGCTTTGAAAACGTTTTTTGACATGGCCAAAAAACAACCTTGGTTTGCCAATACCGTTTTTGTTATTCTGTCCGATCATTGTGCATCTAGTGCCGGCAAAACAGAGCTTCCGGTAGATAAATACCGAATTCCGGCTATGGTTTATAGCCCTGGATTTATTGCACCACAGCACTACCCCAACTTAATGTCTCAAATTGATATTATGCCTACCGTTTTGGGTTTACTTAACTTTAAGTACCAAAGTAAATTTTTTGGTCAAGATGTTCTTAAATCCACCTACAAACCAAGAGCTTTGATAGCTACTTATCAGGATTTAGGTCTGATTAAAGACAATGTTTTAACCATACTCTCACCAAAACAAAAAGTAAAACAATTTCAATTAACCTTATTGCCCAAAGAAGGAGTTGCAGCTAATTTTCAATTGTATTATGATCAAAAACCAATACAAATACCTCGTGAGGATTTAATCCAAGAAACCATTGCTTACTACCAAACTGCTTCGGATATATTAAAGAAAAAGAAATACCAAAAATAAACACCACTCGCAACCTGCCAAAAAGCCCATTTTACTGCATAAAATGGGCTTTTGCGTTGGTATATACTATGTAGCAATCAAAATTTTATTATAGATACAACTACTTACATTTTATAGTGCAAAGAATCAATTATTTCCTTTTCGTGTTCTGTGGCTATAAAACCTGAAAAATCCCAGTAATTGGTAAGGATGTTGTTTTTTTTGTTAAAAAGGGTTTTTTCTTTAAAAACATCGCTCTCTTTGTACGTAAAATTTTGTTTATTAAAGTGGGTGGTAATAAAACTATTTTGTACCTCAATATTTTTAACGGTGTCTTTTAGTTGTACATCATAAGCTATATTCTCGTTAGCATTTAACAAAAAATACCCTTGATCATCGAGTCTATAATTTACTTTTACAAAAGAATTGGTGATTTGCTTAGTGGTACCAAAAATAATATCCTTGTGGGCTGCTGTTGCTTTTGGGGTTCTTTTGATGGTAAATTCTTTAATTATTTTTTTTTCGGTATCGTAAATTATTTCAAAGGTATCCAAAAAATTCTCGGAAGAATCTTGCGGCGTTATGGTCATGATATTGTTTTTTTTGTTGTTCTGAGGGGCTGTAATCAAAAAATCCAATTCGTGGGCATTTTTTACCTCCAAAATAGGGTCTAAATACCTAAAACTACAGTATTTTTCCATAATATCATTCAGATTGTAGCCCAAAAGATCTTCGGTGATGTCTTGATCCAACAAACCAAACGATCTGTTTTGTTCTACCAATAGAGTGGTACTTAATTTATCCTGGTCTTTTGAAAACTGAAAATTAACCAAGCCATCATTATAATAGGCATATTGCTGGTTTAGTTTAAAAAATTCTCTAACGTAGACCTTTAATCGAGCTGGTACCGTTATTTTTTGGATCGAATTGGCTACAATTTTTTTGAGGATTTTTTGAGGATTTTCTGTAGTCAAAATAATCTCGTCTAGCGCATTTCTGGTACTTTTTAGATACACAGTATAGTTATTTTGCTGTAACTCACTCCATCTAAGATTTAAAGTCTCGTATGTAGCCTCAGAGACCTGAATGCTAGAAGATCCTTTTAGTTCAAAAGATACTATCCCTTGGGAGTTGCTCAACAAAATTTGTTTGGTTTTGACAACCGATAAAGTAGCATTTTCAATTGGCAACTGTGTTTCAATATCTTTGATCTGCACAGAATATGCCTCTGCTTGGCTGTAAATACGAGCACTATAGAGTATCCATAAAAAGAAAAAACATTTTTTCATACTATAAAATTATAAAAAATTATAAACCCAAACAGTCCAATAGTCTGTTTTAATTCTGTCCATAAAAAAAACCTGAACAATATCCAGGTTTTCTTAGTAGTATTTGATTTACAAAATTATTCATTGTGTAAAAAAGCTTGTCTATTCAGCAAGGTTTCTTCGGTCTCTACGTGGTTATCATCTGGTATACAACAATCTACCGGACAAACCGCAGCACATTGTGGCTCATCATGAAAACCTTTGCATTCCGTACATTTGCCCGGAACAATATAATATACTTCGTCTGAGATTGGCGTTTGTGCATCCTCTGCATCTACTTCGGTACCATCTGGCAAAACCACTTTACCGCTTAATTTTGTTCCATCTTTGTATCTCCAATCATCTGCGCCTTCATAAATTGCAGTGTTTGGACATTCTGGTTCGCATGCACCACAGTTAATGCATTCATCCGTTATAATTATTGCCATTTTTTTTTATCTTAAAAATTGATGTATCTTAAATTTCAATTCGCTAATTGATTTACAAAGACATTACATCTTTTGAGGTATTGCCTTTTGACTTTAGAATTAAATATGCTTATTTTTGTGCAAAATTACAATCAAAACAATTCATAAACAAACATTATGACATTAGAAGTTAAAAAAAACATTTTCATTGAATTAGGGCGTTTTTTAAATCAATTCACTGACAATGAAAGCATTAAAAACAAAAATGTTCTCCAAAATGATTTGTTTTTTGATGAATTTAACAAATTAATTAAATTATCACAATCCCATAACGGTTGGTATACTCCGGAGCAAGTTTATTTTTCCATTCAATCTTGGGCAACTGCGTTGTCTGAAGACAACCTCAATCAATGGTTATCGAACTACAATTTTGAGTCCGTAACTCCCAAAAAAGTTGCTTTGATCCTTGCCGGAAATATTCCATTGGTGGGGTTTCATGATTTTTTGTGTGTACTCCTAGCAGGACATAGTGTGGTGGTCAAAACATCTTCTAATGACCAGCATTTGCTGCCTTTTTTGGCAAAATATTTGAGTACTATTGCTCCTCCAATTGCAGATAAAATTACTTTTGTAGAAGGAAAATTAGAAAATTTTGATACCGTAATTGCTACCGGAAGCAACAATACGGCACGCTATTTTGAATATTATTTTAAAGACAAACCTGCTATTATCCGAAAAAATAGAAATTCTGTCGCGGTACTAAACGGATCCGAAACCAAAGAAGAATTGGTAGCATTAGGAGCAGATATTTTTAGATATTTTGGGTTGGGTTGCCGTAATGTTTCTAAACTTTTTGTGCCAAAGGGCTATTCTTTTGATGCTTTTTTTGAAGCTATTTTTGAATACCAAGACGTAATTCATTACGAAAAATACGCCAACAATTACGACTACAATAAGGCGGTGTTTTTGATGAGTAATTTTAAGTTATTAGACAACGGCTTTTTGACCTTAAAAGAAGATCCAAGTTATGCCTCTCCGATATCTAGTGTTTTTTATGAATATTACGATACTATTGCAGCGCTGCAAACCAAATTAAGTACTGAACAAGACCAAATACAGTGTATTGTTAGCAAAGATTTAATTGCAGGAAGCATTGCCTTTGGCCAGACACAACAACCTAAATTATGGGATTATGCAGATAATAGAGATACCTTGTTGTTTTTGTTGGAATAAATAATTGTTTTTTTGGATGCAAATGGTATTCATAAACTAACACTACTTTGTGTTCCAATACCGAAATTTGCTTTATAACTTTTTTGGACATCTCTTATACTATGAAAAAACACAATTACAGTGCAGGACCTTGCATACTCGCTCAAGAAGTTTTTGAAAAAGCAGCACAGGCTGTTTTAGACTACAACAATTCTGGACTCTCTATTCTAGAAATTTCGCACCGAAGTAAGGATTTTGTTGCCATCATAGAACAAGCAAGAGCACTTGTTTTAGAATTACTGAAGCTAGACCCTAAGGAGTATACGGCATTATTTTTATCGGGTGGTGCTAGCCATCAATTTATGATGGTTCCGTATAATTTGATGCAAACCTCTGGCAAGGCGGCGTATCTGGACTCTGGAACTTGGGCAAATGGCGCAATTAAAGAGGCTGCGTTTTTTGGCGAAACCGTTGTGGTTGGATCCTCGAAGGACCAAAACTACAACTACATCCCTAAGGGCTACACGGTTCCGGAAGCGGTAGATTATTTTCATTGTACCAGCAATAACACCATTTATGGAACACAAATGAAAGAATTTCCTGCTGCAAAGGTGCCTGTTGTGTGCGATATGAGTTCGGATATTTTTTCGAGGGTACTGGATTTTTCTAAATTTGATCTGATTTATGCCGGAGCACAAAAAAATTTAGGGCCTGCGGGAACGACTCTGGTGGTTATTAAAAACCGAATTTTGGGCAAATCCACTAGGGCTATTCCTAGTATTTTAGATTACGAAAAACAGATTAAAGCCCAGAGTATGTACAATACGCCTGCTGTTTTTGCGATCTATACGTCTTTGCTTACGCTACAATGGCTAAAAAAACAAGGCGGAATTGCGGCTATTGAAAAAATAAACAACCAAAAAGCGGAATTACTTTACCACGAAATTGACCGAAATCCGTTGTTTGAAGGCACGGTACGGCCGGAGGATAGATCCACTATGAATGCTACTTTTTTGTTGCGCAACATGGCACATGCTCCAATTTTTGAGGCTCTTTGTGAGGCTGCAGGAATTTCGGGCATAAAAGGGCATCGTTCGGTGGGAGGCTATAGGGCTTCGATGTATAATGCGCTGCCTATTGCGAGTGTGCTGGTACTGGTTGCGGTGATGCAAGAATTAGAATCTAAGGTATAAATCAATACGGGATTTGTAGCCCCGATAGCAGTGAAAATCCTTTTTTATCCTGATTTTTTTCAGGATAAAAAAGATTGTAACGTATAGCGGGAAATAGCTCCTAAAGAAATCAATTTAAGAACCCATTTTTTGGATTCTGACTAAATTATAAATACAATAAAGAATGAAAATATTAGCTAATGATGGCATTTCAAAAAATGGCGTTACGATTCTAGAAAAAAATGGATTTGAGGTAATAACGACCAAAGTTGCTCAAGAACAAGTTGCCAATTATATTAACCAAAACGGGATTGGTGTGGTATTGGTACGGAGTGCTACCAAAATTACTAAAGATATTATTGATGCGTGCCCAGATCTTAAAATTATTGGTCGTGGTGGGGTTGGAATGGATAATATTGAGGTGGAGTATGCCACTAGTAGAGGGATTAGGGTGATTAATACTCCTGCGGCTTCGTCGGAGTCTGTGGCAGAATTGGTTTTTGCACATTTATTCTCTGGGGTTCGTTTTTTGCATGACTCGAACAGAAACATGCCTCTGGAGGGAGATACGCACTTTGATGGTTTGAAAAAAGCCTATGCAAATGGGTTAGAATTGAGAGGTAAAACATTAGGTATTGTGGGTATGGGACGCATTGGTCAAGCTACTGCCAAGATTGCATTGGCTTTGGGCATGCGTGTTATTGCTACGGATACTATCTTGTCTGAGGTGGCTATTGAACTGCACTTTTTTGATGGACAAAGCGTTACTACCACTCTAACTAGCCAATCTTTAGAGTCTGTATGGAAAGAATCGGATTTTATTAGTCTACATGTTCCGGCTCAAAACGGATATTTAATTAGTGATCCTGAATTGGCACTTATGAAAGAAGGGGTTGGTATTGTTAATTGTGCTCGTGGTGGTATTATTGATGAGGTGGCACTTATAAAAGCATTAGATAGCGGTAAAGTACTCTTTGCTGGATTAGATGTATTTGAGAGCGAACCTAATCCAGAGATAACCATCTTGATGCATCCTAAAATTTCATTAACGCCGCATATTGGTGCTGCTACTGCAGAGGCACAAGACAGAATAAGTACGGAATTAGCTACGCAAATTATAGAAATACTGGGATAATTGGTTATTTTGGAGCAGTAAAATAGGTAATTTAGTAAATTTGGTTACAAATTATATTTTAATTTAGTAAATTGGAGCACAAACCAAAAAAATAAAGATAAAATGTTTGAACAATTAACGCAATTAGCACAACAATTTGGAGAGAACGCTGTAGTTAAAAACGAGGCTATTCCTAACGAAAAAAATGAAGCTGTTATTAATGAAGCAAGTAATTCTGTTGTTTCGGGTTTACAAAAAATTATTGCCGATGGTGGTGTAGCGCAATTAGCTGGGCTTTTTCAGGGCAATAACGCTAACGACGCTTCTAACCCTGTGGTGCAACAACTCACCGAGCAACTTACAGGCAATTTAAGTCAAAAATTAGGGATCAATAGTAGTGCTGCATCTGGAGTAGCTGCTAGTTTGATTCCTCAAATACTGGGATCCTTGGTAGGTAAGGCAAAAGATCCTAAGGATTCAAGCTTTGAAATAGCAGATATAATCCGTGCGGTTTCTGGAAATTCTGAAAACAATTCTGGAATCATGGATGCCATCACAAAATACGGAGGACAATTTGGTCTAGACCAAAACGGAGACGGAAAAGTAGATATTAGTGATGCCATGGATGCCGTTACCAAAAAAGGTGGTGGAATTGGTGGTATGTTAGGTGGATTATTTGGAAAATAATTTTATCCGCTGGTACAAAAATACACCCAAAAAGCACTTACGTTGTAGGTGCTTTTTTTTGGATATAACAAAGCAGCAAACAATCCTTTATTTTTTTGTAATTTTAGGCTAAACAAAACCTTTTGGATGTGTTTGGATACAATAATCTTAGTATATTTGTAATCATTATAAATAAAAAATGAAGAAATTAAAAGAACGCTGGGGCATTACCTCTACCTTACAACTCACCATTGTATTTATTGTTTTTGCCATAACAGGTTCTAGCGCTGCATGGTTATCTAAGCCACTGTGTGCTATGCTAGGCATCCGTCCAAACGATTTGGGTATCTGGTTTACTCCAGTTAGGTTGCTGCTTATTTTTCCTATTTATCAGATTCTTTTAGTGGCCATTGGTTTTCTTTTTGGTCAGTTTGCCTTTTTTTGGGCATTCGAAAAAAAAATGCTGCAACGCTTAGGACTTGGCTTTTTGTTCCAAAAATAACTATTGTTTTTTAAACACATAGGTATAGAGCCACGTCAAAGTAAACGTAGGCAATATATCTGTAAATGGCAGTAACTCTTCCAAAAAAACAAGCCATCCGCCTACCCTACCGGTGGTTCCTTTATACATTTTGGTCATCAAAAAACCAGCAAGTGGCGCCCAAACAACATCCGAAAACTCGCCAATCATGGGGATTGAAAAAGACAGCATCCCTATAGCGTCAAAAATAATTCCGAGAATTAAATTGCGATATTTGCTACTATTTTTGTCTTGATGGTTTTGTATGTACTTCATTTTATGTGGTGTATTTTAGTTCTGTTTTGGGTACCAATACAAAAGTAATGCCATTAGGTTTTTAGTTTGTCCTTAAAGTATTTTTGTAGCTTTTGTAGCTTAGGAGTAATCACATAAGCACAATAGCCTTGGGAGCTATTTTGGTTGTAATAATTGTTATGGTATGCCTCGGCAGCATAAAAATGTGTTGCAGGACCAATGGTGGTTACAACCGGATTTTCAAAAACAGCAGCAGCCTCCAAACTAGCGATATACTGCGTAGCATCTTGTTTTTGAGCCATTGAAAAATAAAAAATAGCACTGCGGTATTGCGTACCCACATCATTGCCTTGCCTATTTAAAGTAGTAGGATCGTGGGTGGCAAAAAACACCTGCAACAACTCTAAATAACTAATTTGATGGCTATCAAAAGTAATTTCAATTGCCTCCACATGTCCGGTATCTCCTTTACAAACCGCCTCATAAGTGGGGTTTTCTGTATGTCCATCAATATAGCCCGAAACCACTTTCTGAACCCCTTTCAAGGCCAAAAAAACCGCCTCAGTACACCAAAAACAACCGCCTCCAAAAATGGCAACTTCAGGATTCAAAACTGCGTCTTGTGATACATTCATTATACCTTAATTTAAATTATTAGTACGCCTCAAAACAGCTTTTGCAGAAGCAATACTTCCAAATTTAGCTCCTTTTAAAACAAATTGCCCAACTACTTAACTAAAATTTATACTTTGTCAAGCCAATATTGTTCAATTAATTATTAAAATCTTTGTTTC
Source organism: Flavobacterium crassostreae (assembly GCF_001831475.1). Lineage (NCBI taxonomy): Bacteria > Pseudomonadati > Bacteroidota > Flavobacteriia > Flavobacteriales > Flavobacteriaceae > Flavobacterium > Flavobacterium crassostreae. Next base: position 2,396,347 of record NZ_CP017688.1, read on the forward strand.
TTTGTCAAAACAGATTAAAAATGATACAGGCCAAAAACATACACAAATACTACGACCAATTACAGGTACTAAAAGGAGTAGATTTGCACATCCATAAAGGAGAAATCGTTTCTATAGTAGGAGCATCTGGTGCCGGCAAAACCACCCTATTGCAAATCCTAGGCACCTTAGATAGACCCCATAACCAACCAGAAGTTTCGTTGGTAATCCATGGCGAAGATGTTTTAAAAATGAACGACAAAAACCTCTCCAAGTTTCGAAATTTAAATTTAGGATTTATCTTTCAGTTCCACCAATTGCTGCCCGAATTTACCGCCCTAGAAAACGTATGTATCCCCGCTTTTATAGCCAATAAAAACAAAAAAGACACCGAAACAGAAGCCAAAAAACTCCTCGACTACTTAGGTCTTTCGCACAGAATACACCACAAACCCAACGCACTATCCGGCGGAGAACAACAACGAGTAGCCGTTGCAAGAGCCCTAATCAACCAACCCGCAATTATTTTTGCAGACGAACCCTCCGGAAACTTAGACACCGCCTCTGCCGAAAATTTGCACCAATTATTTTTTAAACTCCGAGAAGAATTAGGCCAAACCTTTGTGATTGTAACCCACAACGAAGAACTAGCCAACATGGCCGATAGAAAACTAGTCATGGTAGACGGTCTAATTAGTAGTTAGGAGCTATTTCCAGCTATACGTTACAATCTTTTTTATCCTGAAAAAATCAGGATAAAAAAGGATTTTCACTGCTATCTGGGCTAAAAAATCCTTTAGAGTCTATTTAGAATTCAAAACATACCAAACACATCCCCACAAGCAACAAAGCCTATATTTGCCTAAATTTAAAGCCTCAAAACCAACCCAACATGGCCCTTCCTGAAAATGAATTAAAAGACTTCCTAGATACCAAAGTTCTTCAGTACAACACCATAGCCTTTATCGAACCAGATCCCATTAGTGTACCACATCGGTATACATCAAAAGAAGATATCGAAATAGCCGGTTTTTTGGCAGCAACTATCGCCTGGGGCAACCGAACCATGATTACTAAAAACGGGCACCGTATGATGGACTTACTAGGAGATTCGCCCTATGATTTTGTTATGAGTCATGATGCGTTACAGTTAGAAAGACTCGATGGTTTTGTACACCGAACCTTTAACTCCCAAGATTTTAAACATTTTATAAAAGCGTTACAACACATCTATTCCAATAGAGGAGGTTTACACCAAATCTTTATGGAACACCAAACCGATACGTCGCTGCAGCCAGCTATACATGCCCTTAATGAGGCTTTCTTTGAAATCCCACACGAACCCCGAACCAGAAAACATGTAGCAGACCCCAACAAAGGATCCGTGGCAAAGAGAATCAACATGTGTTTGCGATGGTTTGTTAGAAAAGATACCTCTGGAGTAGATTTAGGCATTTGGGACACCCTATCTCCATCCAAACTTTCTTGCCCATTGGATGTACATTCTGGCAATGTGGCCCGCAAATTAGGCTTACTCACTCGAAAACAAAACGATACAAAAGCGTTATTAGAGTTGGATACTAAGCTACGATTGCTCGACCCTGATGACCCCGTAAAATATGATTTTGCATTGTTTGGACTAGGTATATTTGAAGGCTTTTAGCATTAAAGATTTTATAGCAAACCCAACTATCCTTATAAAAACGTATCTTTGCACAAAATACACGTTTTATGAGCACTTTTGAGCAATTTAATCTTCCTAAATCCGTACAAAAAGCAATTGATGATCTGGGCTTTAGCGCACCTACTCCTATTCAACAAAAAACTTTTTCCGTAATCATGTCCGGAAGAGACATGATGGGAATTGCCCAAACCGGTACTGGTAAAACATTTGCTTACCTATTGCCTTTATTAAAATTATATAAATTTACACCTGGCCATACCCCTAAAATTGTAATTTTGGTACCCACTCGAGAGCTTGTTGTACAGGTTGTTGAAGAGGTCGAAAAATTAACCAAATACATGTCTGTTAGGACCATTGGTATTTTTGGTGGCGTAAATATCAATACACAAAAAACGGCTGTTTATACCGGTTGTGATATTCTGGTAGGAACCCCTGGTAGAATCATGGATCTAACCCTAGACAACGTGATCCGATTTGAGGAAATGCAAAAATTAGTTATTGATGAATTTGACGAAATGCTAAATTTAGGGTTCCGAGTACAACTAACGTCTATTTTGGCCATGATGCCCAAAAAACGTCAGAACATTCTCTTTTCGGCAACCATGACAGACGATGTAGATGCCATCCTAAACGATTACTTTGATTACCCACAAGAAGTAACTCTTTCGGCCTCTGGTACACCACTCGAAAACATCCAACAAATAGCCTACAGCGTACCCAACTTTAACACCAAAATAAACCTACTAAAATACTTGTTAGAAAACAATCCTGAGATGAGTCGGGTTTTGGTTTTTGTAAACAACAAGAAAATTTCGGACATGGTTCAGGAACGCATTGAGGAAGATTTTGAGAGTCAATTTGGAGTGATACACTCTAATAAATCCCAAAATTACCGTTTAACCACAATGGCAGAATTTCAACAAGGAAATTTAAGAGGATTAATTACCACCGATATTATGGCCCGAGGTCTGGATATTTCTAATATTACCCATGTAATTAATTTTGAAATGCCCGAAATGCCCGAATTATACATGCACCGTATTGGTAGAACAGGGCGTGCAGATGCCTCTGGTACCGCTATCAGTTTTATTACCGCTCGGGAAGAAGAAGCCAGAGTAGAAGTTGAAGTATTGATGAATATGGAATTGCAATTAAGCCCATTTCCAGAAGCTGTAGAGATTTCTTCAAAATTAATCGAACCTGAAAAAGACAGGCAACCGATGAAATTTATGATGAAAAAAGTAAAACTAGCTGGCGATGGCGCATTTCAGGAAAAAAGTAAAAAAAATAAAAAAGTCAATCTTGGAGGCCCTGGAGTAACCAAGAAAAAAACCCATGGATCTGTTAACCGAAACATGCTAAAAATACAAGCTCAGAAAAAGAAAAAGAAAAAATAATTTAGAAACCTACCTCCTATTCTGTCCGCACCATAATAGCGCAATTACGACACAAAGACTACCCTAACCATTGTTTAAATACATTCTTTACGTAAAAAATTGTCCTACTTGATTTAAAACTGTTTTCAAATTTGTATTTTTGAGACACCAATCCAAATTTGGAAACAGAAAAAACACCTTCCGAAAAGTAAAATAACTATTGCAATGCAATTTAAAAATCCCGAAATTTTATATTTTCTCTTCGCATTAGTGCTGCCAATTTTGGTTCATTTATTTCAATTAAGACGTTTTAAAACACATTATTTCACTAATGTACGTTTTTTAAAAACCGTTTCTATTGCGTCCCGAAAAAGCGCTACCCTCAAAAAATGGCTTTTACTGGCTTGCCGATTGCTTTTAGTAACCACACTGGTTATTGCTTTTGCCCAGCCTTATTTTGTTGCCAAAGATGCTAAAAACGCTTCTAATGAGTTGTATATTATCTTAGACAATTCTTTTAGTATGCAAGCAAAAGGCAAACACGGCCCACTGCTAAAACGCGCCGTGCAAGAACTATTAGAGAACATTCCCGAAAATACCCGTTTTTCTTTACTT